>CAWIND010000005.1:0-129463 GCA_963837475.1 uncultured Pseudomonadota bacterium | reverse complement strand
TCCGCGGGCGATTCGCGGTAAGCTTTGCTGGTGAGTTTTCCTCTTGGGGAAAAGCGAGATGGATCTGAAGGGCTTCGTCGATCGCGCAAAGGAAGCGGCCAACACGGCCGCACAGAAAGCCCAGGAAGCGGCGAGCGCGCTTTCGGCTGCCGCCGGCACGCCCGCGGGCGCCGCTTCGGCCCCGGCTGCGGCGGCCGTCGAGAGCGAAGATCCCGCTGAAGGGACGGAGCTCGCGCTGGCGGAAAGCGCGCTGCCCGAAGCCGCGCTGGCGGAAAGCGCGCCCGCGCCTGCCCCTGTGTCTGTCCCTGTGTCTGTCCCTGCGTCTGTACCTGGGTCCGGCAAGAGCTTCAGCACCCTTGCCAACGAGAAGCTCAACGAACTGTCCGCTGCCGGTTCGCAAAAGATCCAGGACTTGATGAGCGCCTTCCAGCAAGCCCTGCCGGCGATCAAATCGGCGGGCTACGAGATGACCGAGTTCGAGGTTGAGCTGGGGGTCACGCCGAAGCTCATTCCCCACTTCCGGCACGCAGCCAAGAGCGCCGAAGATGTCGATCTGGCGCGCACGATGCTGAAGGACAACAAGCTTGGGATGATGATCCTTGTCGCGCTCCTAAAGGCGGGCGAGGTGCACAAGCAGATTAAGGTTGCGGGCTTTGCATTCACGCACATCGAGATCGAGCTCGGGCTGATCCCCTCGGTGCGCCTGCAATACAAGAACGCTCTGACCGGCTGAGCCGTTTTCGGCTTACAAACGTGTCTGCCGTTGCTCGAGGAAAGCGCGAACAGCTGGATCGCTCTCGCGGGCGATGGCCTCGTCATAGGCGGCGTGGGCGTCTTCGCGGCGGCCGAGTTTGGCGCAGAGATCGGCGCGCAGAGCCCAGTATGGCTGATAGTCCTGCAGCCCCGGGAAACGTTCGACGACGCGCGTCAGTGCTATGAGGCCATTGCGGGCATCGTCGCGGCGCGCGATCGCAGCGGCGGCGTTCAAATGTGCAATGGGAGAGCCGGTGAGATTGGCCAGCGCCTCATAGAGAAGCACGATCGCAAGCCAATCGGCGCCGCCAGCATAAGCGCGCCCAGCATGCGCGGACTGGACGGCGGCTTCGAGCTGATAGCGGCCAATCTGGTCGGCTTTGCTAGCGGCGTGCAACAAGCGCTCGGCTTCATCCATTTCGGGACGGCGCCATTTTGATACATCCTGTTCGTCGAGCGGAATGTAGCGGCCGTCCCCGTCGCGGCGCGCGGGCTTGCGCGCATCGAGGTGCAACATGAGCGCAAGCAGGCCTAAAACCTCCGGCTCAGCGGGCAGCTGCGAGGCAAGTACGCGGCCAAGCCAGATCGCTTCCTCCGATAGATCGCGCCGCTCAGGATCGGCGCCAAGGGGATCGCTCCAGCCGGCGCCATAGGCCGCATAGATGGCGTCGAGCACCGCGCTAAAGCGATCACTCCAAGCCTCGGGCTCAGGCGCCTCGAAACCGATGCCGGCGTCGAGCAACTTGCGCTTGGCGCGCACCAGGCGTTGGCTCATGGCGCTGGGTTCGACCAAAAATGCCCCAGCGATGCGTTCAGCGGAGAAACCGAGCACGGCCTGCAGCATCAGCGGCGTGCGTACGCTTTCCTCGATCGCCGGATGCGCGCAGGCAAACATCAGACCCAAACGACGATCGGGCCCATCAGCTTGGGCCATTTCGGCCTCCAATTCCTCCATGGCGCGGACGATTTCCGCTTCGCCCTCGCTTGCGGTCTTGGCGCGGCGCGCTGCGTCGATGAGCTTGCGGCGTGCGGCAGCGAAGAGCCACGCCTCCGGGTTGTCCGGCGCGCCACTGCGTGGCCAGGCGACGAGCGCCGCAGCGAAGGCGTCGGAAAGTGCGTCTTCGGCAGCGGCGACGTCGCGTGTGCGCGCCGCGAGCAGAGCCAACAATCGCCCGTAGCTCTCGCGCGCGACGCGCTCGGCGAGGCGCGCTGCGTCCACGCCGTTTCAGCGCACCATGAGCGGACGAAGCTCGACGCCGCCGCCGTGCAGCATGGTGGGCGCTTGCTTGGCCCAGCTGAGCGCTTCCGATTCGTTGGCGCAGTCGATCAGGTAATAGCCGCCGAGCTGTTCTTTAGTGTCCACGAACGGGCCATCGACCACTTCGGCGCCGCCGACGCCGCGAATGCTCTTGGCTTTGGAGACGAAGTCCAACTCATCGCCGGCTATATGGACGCCCGCGCCCTTGAGTTTCTGCGTGTAGGCGCCGTACGCCGCCATGATCTCTCCGATCTTGGCTTGCGGAATGTCGGACCAGCTGTCTTCACGGCTATAGATGAGGATCATGTATTTCATCGCTCGCCCTCCTCAGCGCAGCACAACGGGGCGGACTTCGATCGTACCATGGCTCGCGCCCGGGCACTTGGCCGCCCAATCCGTGGCTTCGGCGATGTCGGTGGATTCGATGAGATAATAGCCGCCAAGCGCTTCCTTGGTGTCTGCGAACGGGCCGTCGCTGACGCCCTTGTGGCCGCCTTCAACATGAATGCATTTCGCGGTCGACGTCGGCTGCAGCTGGTAGGAATCCACGTACTTGCCGGCTTTGCGCAGCGCGTCGCCGTAAGCGATGTAGGCGGCCATGGCGCCGGCAGCCTGCTCCGGCGACATCGCGCCCCACGCCTTCTCGTCAGAATGAATGAGCAACATGTAGCGCATCGGTCTTCCTCGCGATTTCAGCGCGGGCTGAGCGCCCGCATTCCCATGACGCGGACCATTCGGCGATTTCGACAGCTCATGCCGCTTTTTGCGAAGAATTTTTCAGAAGCCCAAGCTGAACAAGGCTTTCGGCGGTGGCGACAACGGCGTCTTCGCGCGAGCGCGGCTGCCAGCCGAGCAAGCGCGCGGCCTTGGCGTTTGTCGCGTTCTTGTATTTGCCAAGCTCCGGCAGGATCTGCTTCACGGCCGGATCGCGCATCGCGGCCAGATGCACGACGAAGTCCGGGATTTGCGATTTCGGGACCCGTCTGGCGGCTTCGCCCAAACGCGCGCGCAGCGTCTTGGCGATTTCGATAATGGACATGAAGTCGCCGCTGACGGCCAGGAAACGTTCGCCCTTGGCGGCCGGATTGGTCATGCAGCGCAGGTGCAGATCGGCGACGTCGCGCACGTCGACGACGCCGAAATAGAGGCGCGGACAACCAGGCATGGCGCCGTCCATCAGCCGCTGGATGAGCAAAATCGAGGTCGAATAATCGGGGCCAAGCACCGGGCCGAACACGCCGACCGGATTGACGACGCTGAGTTCGAGTGAACCGCCTTCTTTCGCCACCCAATCCCAAGCAGCTTTTTCGGCGATAGTCTTGGATTTCACGTAGGCGCGAACATCCTCGCCATTTGGGTCAGTCCAGTTGGTTTCGTCGAAAGGCTTGTTCTGCGGCTTCTGGCCGTAACCGATCGCCGCGAACGATGAGGTCAGCACCACGCGCTTCACGCCTGCGTCGCGCGACGCTTTCAGCACACGCAGTGCGCCATCGCGGGCGGGCACGATCAGGTCGTCCTCGTGCTGGGGAATGGTTGCCGGAAACGGCGAGGCCACGTGCAATACGTAATCGGCGCCCGCGACCGCCTCGGCCCAACCGGCGTCGTTGGTCAAATCAGCTTGGTAGAAACCAATCGGCGCATTCGCATCGGCGCCGCCGATCTTCAACATGGCGCGCACTTCTGCTTCGCGCTTTAGAGACCGAACAGAGGTGCGGACCTTATAGCCCTGCTGCAGCAGCTGGATGATGCAGTGAGCGCCGATGAAGCCAGTGCCGCCAGTGACGAGAATTGTTTCTCCGGCCATGTCGGCCTCCTAATGCGCGATTGCGTGCGCCGGCGCGACTTCGTTCACGAGCTCGTCGAACGCCGCCCAGAATTGGTCGCGCAGCGGATCGAGCTCCATAAGGATTTCGTGCTTGGCATTGTCGATGGTGATGTGACGGACATTTGGCAGCTGCGCGACGACCGCGTCGTGGCTGGCGTTGTCGACCAGAACTTCGCGTCCGGCGGTCGCGACCAGAATCGGGATGCGGATGCTAGCGAACACGCCAGGCTGCATGAACGCCTCGGTGGTGTCGGCGGCGGCGGCCACCCAGCCATTGGTGGGACCGGCCAGCGCGAGCCGCGGCTCTTCGGCGATCAAACCCTGGCAGCGCGCGTGGCGCTCCTTGTCGTGGGTGACCGGATTTTTCTTGAAGGTCTCACGCTTCCATTTGTGTTCGACGCTGGGTGCGAATTGGCCGCCAGCCCCGACCGAGGTCATGAAACGGACCCACCACTTGGCGGTCCTGCCCAAGCCAGCGATGCCCCACATCGGCGCCGAGAATGCAGCTGCGTCGACTTCGATGCGCCGTGTTTGCAACGCGCGCAGGATAATCGCGCCGCCCATCGAATGGGCGAGCACGATGTGCGGGCGCGGCAGCTTGTCGGCCAGAAGCTTCAGCGCAGTGGCGAGATCGTTGACCGGATCGTCGAAGGCGACGAGGTGCCCTTTTTGCGGATTGTCGACTTCGCGGCCTGAGAGCCCCTGCCCGCGCCAATCGATACAAAACACCGCGAACCCGCGGCTCTGCAATTCGCGGATGACTTCGAAATACTTTTCGATGAACTCGGTGCGGCCGGGCGCCACAATGACCGAGCCGCGCGGGCCGCCGCGCGTCGACGGCGCGGTCATGACCCGCACCTTCACACCGCCGCGGCCCTCCAGCCAGTGCTCTTCCGCGCCGTCCGGAATCTCGTTGCCAGGTACGCGGACAAACGCCATCGCGCGTTCGCCTTAGCCCCTCAACTTGGCCATGACGCCTTGCAGCTGCATGGCGACGCCCATGTCGCCTTCGACGCGGAGCTTGCCCTGCATGAAGGCGGCGGTCGGATCGAGCTTGCCGCCAGCCATGTCGACGAAATCCTCGAGCTTCACCTTGATCGTGGTGTCGGCCGCGCCGTCTTCATTGGTGACTTTGTTGCCGACGCCGTCGAGATAGATCTTGCCGGCGTCGCCAAAATCGAACTTCACTTTCTTGCCCGGCACGGTGACGTTGCCGCTTTGGAAACGCTGCAGGATATCGTTGTAGTTCATGAGCCTGTCCTCCGGCCGAAATGGGTCGGCCCCTTACACACCAGCGGCGCGCGGGCCGCAAGAGTGACGGTGGCGTCAGGAAGCGTTTAAGGCGGCGGACCGACGCCGTTGGCGGGGGCGCTCGCACCATCAGAACCAGACGGTTTGCGGAATTTCAGCGTCATCCGGTCGCTCTCGCCGACAGCGCGATAGCGCGATGTGTCAAAGCGCGGATTGTCCGGTCGACCGAGCGGCGCGGTACGCAGCGTCGGCGGCAGCGTCCAGACGCCGAATGGATGATTGCGCTGATCGTGTGGATTGGCGTTGACGTCGCTGGCGGCGACGAACTCGAAGTGCGCCTCCTGCGCCAGCAGCTTCACGTAGGCTTCCTGAACGTAACCCGTCCCAGCGAGCGGATCCTGGATGCCGGTGGAGGCGGCGCGGTGCTGTTCGATGCCGAAGGCGCCTCCCGGCTTTAGCGCACGAAAGACCTCCGCGAACACGCGCTCGGCTATGCCCTTCGCCATCAAGGTATGAATGTTGTTGGCGAGGATGACGAGATCGACGCTGCTTTGCGGCGCAAGCGTGCTGGGCTGCGTGTCCGACAAAATTGTGCGTCTGATGTTTCCATAGAGCCGCGCATTGTGCGTGAAGCGCGCTTCCCAATTGGCGAGCACTTCGCGCTCCGCCATGGTGCCATTGTCCGGATCGAAGCTCGCGGCGATGAGATGGCCGCCATTGGCGTTGAGGTACGGCGCAAGGATTGAAGTGTACCAGCCGAGGCCCGGCAGGATTTCGAGCACGGTCATGTCGCCGACGAGACCCCAGAACAACAGCGTCGGTAAGGGATGGCGCCATTCATCGCGCTCCGGATCGATCCGCCATGGTCCTGAAATGGCCCAGGCGAGCGAACCGGCGGGCGGCGCATCCGGATCGCTCTCCGGGCCGCGGTCGCAGGCGGCGAGCGCGCCTGCCAGGATCAGCGCGGCTTGGCGGCGGGTGAGCGAAAGCATGCGCCAGCGCTAAGCGCCAACAGCTAAGAATGTCAAAACCGCCGCACTTGAATGGGGCTTATGGGCGCCCATCTGGGCGTTGCACGGCGCCCAATTGGGGCCGGGCAGCGGGGTCCGCCGTCGCCTTCGGGGACGGAACCTTCGCAAAATCCCGCCCTCCCAAACGGGTTGCCCAAATGGGTTTCCAGGGAGGGCCTGAGTGTCGCTTAGAGAAAGGACAATCATGGCTACGAACGAACTCAACCCCCTTTACCGTACGCTGGTCGGCTTCGACCGTATTGCATCGCTGATGGACCAGGCATCGCGCCTCGACGCAGCGCCCGGCTATCCGCCTTTCAACATCGAACAGGTCGACGAAGATTCCTTCCGCATTGAACTCGCCGTGGCGGGTTTTGCCGAGAGCGATCTGTCGATTGAGTTCAAACAGAATTTGCTGACCGTTTCCGGTGCGCGCAAGCAACCTGAAACGCAGCGCAACTACCTGCATCGCGGCA
This sequence comes from uncultured Pseudomonadota bacterium, assembly GCA_963837475.1. Classification (GTDB taxonomy): domain Bacteria; phylum Pseudomonadota; class Alphaproteobacteria; order Caulobacterales; family Aquidulcibacteraceae; genus Vitreimonas. The sequence goes on along the minus strand of CAWIND010000005.1, from coordinate 122,890 downwards.
TTGCCGAGCGCAGCTTCGAACGCCGTTTCGGTCTCGCCGATCATGTCCGGGTCGGCGGCGCCAAGCTTGAGAACGGCTTGCTGAGCATCCATCTCGTGCGCGAGCTTCCTGAGATCATGAAGCCGCGCAAAATCGAGATCGGTTCTGCGAGTGCCGCCGCGGCGAAGCCCAAAGTGGTCGAAACCAAAGTGGCCAATGACGAGACAGAAGCGGCGTAACGCGCTGCTTCGCCCGCCGCGCGGCATTCCCCCTCCCCCCGAGCTGCGCGGCGGGCCCTTCTTCGGACAAGCCCGCTGGCAACCCCCCGGCAAACCCTCCGGGCAAACCCCCCGCAAACCAAGAGCCAAGCGGCGTGCGTTCCCCAGGCGCACGCCGCTTTTCTATTCCGCTTCTTCTCTAGGTCTTCGGCGTCGTCATTCTTCGGCGTTGTCGGGGCCGTCGTCTGGGTCGTCGTCGGGGGCGTCGTCGGACTCGTCGCTCGCATCGTCCGGTTCCGGCCCGGCGGTGACAGCAGCGGGAAGTTTGAGGAAGGCGTCGCAGCCGCTTTCCTCCAGCAGTTCGGCGAGCGCATCATTGGCGACCTGGCCGCGCTTGCGGCGCAGCTCAGCAAATGCCTTGGCGGCATAACGCTGCGGCTTCTGCGTGAACCGTCCGCCCGCGATCTCGACGCTCACGGCGGGCGCGTCGGTTGCAACCGCGCTGGCGTTGGCGCTGAGCCATACCAGATAAGCGCCGGCGACTTCATCGCGGAGCAAGGCGAGCAGCGCGTCGCGAACATCGCCCAGCGCGCCAAAAGCTCCCTGAACCCGTGGCTTGTCCATGCGCTCCACCCAGGCCGCGAGCCTGGGCGCCTGGCTTTTGATCATCGCGCCGGGCGTTGGGTCGGAGAGCAATTGCGCGAATTGCCCGGCAAAACCAAAGTCAGCCAAGCTCGGCGTGCCGCCGAACAGATAAGGCTTGTCGCCGAGCAGGGCTTCGAGCAGCCCAAGCAGGCGCGCAAACGAACCCTCGATCACCGGTGCAGTCTCGGGTGAAGAGCCGACATGGTGCAAGCGCGCCACCATGCGCGAGCGCACGCCCTGCTCGGCATCCTCCGGCGCTGGCGCGCCGTCGAAGATCATTTCGACGATGCGGCGCGACGCACTGTCCTGATCTTCCGGATAGCTCCAGCGATAATGGAACATCGCCTTATTGAGCCATTCGTCAGCATAGTCTTCGAGCAGCGCCGAGACGAACGCGAGCGACGTGTCCGCAGGCGTGATCGAAGGATCGGGATACTCGCGTTCGAGCGCCTCGATAATGGGAGTTGAATCCTGCATCGCCGTTTCATCAGCGTCGACCAAAACCGGGATGAGCGGCAGTTTGGCGTAGCGGACGAAGTCTTCCTGGCGCGCGTTCGAACGCGTCAGCCATTGGAAGTCCAGGCCCTTGAAGCGCAGGTACGAACGCACTTTCAGCGAATACGGTGAAAGCTCCGCGCCATAAAGGCGGAACGGGGCGGTCATGAGCGTGTCTCCAAATCAAAATCGCCGCACGGCTTAGACCGTACGGCGATCGAAGTTCAATTCTGCAAAGTCTCTTGGTTCAGACCGGCTTGATGTTCACTGCGGCGGGCTTGTTCTTGCGCGGATCATTTTCCACGTCGAAGCTCACCGCCTGGCCTTCACGTAGACCGTTGAGGCCCGAACGTTCGACAGCGCTCACATGCACGAACACGTCTTGGCCGCCGCCATCCGGCGCGATGAAGCCAAAACCCTTAGCCATGTTGAACCACTTCACAGTACCTGTAGCCATCACTTCACTCCTCGATATTCACGCCAAGGCCAACGCGGCTTTGGCGTGTGGACCTTGCGAAGAACGAAGCCGGCGCGTGGGAGGAGCGCGGGTCGGGTCGCCTCGACCATGTAGTCCGAGGCGCATAGGGCCTTTCTGCCATGGCAAAGTCTAAGCAAAGCTTGGTTCTACGCCTCTACCCCAAACGGGCTAACGGACCCCGGCGCCAAGCAGGTCGTGCATGTGCACGACACCCACCGGTTTTCCGTCTTCTACAGCGAAAAGAAGCGTGATCCGCTGGGCGTTCATGATGGCGATGGCGTCAGCAATTGGCGCATCCGGCGCGATGGTTTTGGGATCGGGCGTCATCAGGGCGCGCGCATCCTTGGCGAACATTTCAGGCGTCAGCCGCCGGCGAAGGTCGCCGTCCGTGATGATGCCGACAAGCTTGCCGTTTTCGACTATGCCGGCCGCGCCAATGCCCCCGACGCTCATGGCTTTCAGGGCCTCGGGCACAGGCGTCGACGGCGAAATCAGCGGATCGCTTTGGCCAACGCGCATGATATCGCGCACGCGCTTCAGCGCCGCTCCCAACTTGCCGCCAGGATGGATCGCTCCGAAATGGTCGGCGGTGAAACCGCGCGCCTTCAACAGCGCCACGGCAAGCGCATCGCCCAGCGCCAGGCACATCGTCGTTGAGGTGGTCGGCGCCGGGGCGTCCTCGCTGGCTTCACCGCAATCGGGCATGATCAGCGCCGCGGTCGAGGCGCGCGCGAGCGTGGACTGCACCTTGAACGTCATGCCGATGATGGGAATGCCGATACGATGGCAATGATAGAGCAGATCGGAGAGCTCTGCTGTCTCGCCCGAGCGCGAAATCGCCAGCACGCAATCATTTTCGACAATCATGCCCAGATCGCCATGACTGGCTTCGGCGGGATGAACGAACTGCGCCGGGCTGCCGGTCGAGGCCAAAGTAGCGGCGATCTTACGGGCGATGTGGCCGGACTTTCCCATGCCGGAGACGATGACGCGGCCCTTGGTATCGGCGAGCAGCGCGACGGCTTGCGCGAACGGCTCGGAAAGCGCGCCCGCCAGCGCCTCGCACAATTGGTCGAGCGCGCGCGCTTCGGTTCGGATGGTCTCCTGCCCCGCAGCAATAGCGGCGCGTGCATCCAGGTTCATGGTCATGGGGCCGCGTTCTAGCCGTTACGCGAACTTTGTCACGGGCGTCGCGCCCGCGCTGCGTGGGCGCAGTTGCTCGCCTGCCCCGGCCCCGCTACCAGAGCCGCTTTCATGCGCACCGTGTTCGTCACCGGGGGGGCCGGCTATGTCGGCAGCCATAGCTGCAAGGCGTTCGCCGAGGCGGGCTGGCGCGTCGTCGTCTACGACAATCTGAGCCGCGGCTATCGCGACCTGGTGCGCTGGGGCGAACTGATCGAGGGCGATCTCAACGACGAAAAGACGCTGATCGAAGCGCTGGCACGGTCAGAGCCGGACGTCGTCGCGCACTATGGCGCCTTCGCCTCGGTGCCTGAATCGATGCGCGAGCCAGATCTCTATTATCGCATCAACGTGGAAGGCACGCGGAATTTGCTTGCCGCGATGCGCGCAGCCGCGGTCGAGCAGCTCGTATTCTCCTCATCGTGCGCAACCTTTGGCGTGCATAGCGCGCTGATCACGGAAGAGACGCGGCAATCCCCGATCAATCCTTATGGCGCAACCAAGATGGCCGGCGAACGAATGATCCAGGATTTCGGCGCCGCCTATGGGCTTCGCTCTGTCATTCTTCGCTATTTCAACGCCGCCGGCGCCGATGCGGCGCTTGAGACCGGCGAGCGCAATAGCCACGATCCGCGCGTCATCCCGCTCGCCATCAGAGGCGCGATGGATGGCGGTTTCACTTTCACCATCTTTGGCGACAAGCTCGACACCCGCGACGGCACGTGCGTGCGCGATTATGTGCACGTGACGGATCTGGCGGATGCGCACCTGCGGGCGTTGGATTGGCTTGGCCGCGGCAAGGAAAGCCAGGTGTTCAACCTGGGTACGGGCGTGGGCACCTCCGTGAAGGAGCTGGCCGATGCGGTGGAACGCATTTCCGGCGGCAAGATCACGCGCAAGCTTGCGCCTGCGCGCGCCGGCGATCCGCCGAGCCTGGTGGCGAGCGCGGCAAAAGCGGAGAATGTGCTGGGCTGGAAGCCGCAGCATTCGTCCATAGACAACATCATCCGCACCGCTTGGGCGTGGGCGCAGACGGACCGCGCCCGCTGATGGCCAACATACTCGCCTATGTGGACGAGATGTTCACGCCGTCGGAAAGCTTCGTGCACCGCGCCTATCGTGCATTCGATACCTTGACGCCGATCTTCGTCGGCAACCACCAACGCAGCCCCGCGCCGGAAGGCGCGCGTGTTATCGACATCAGACCGCTGCATGGGCCCGGCGGCGAAGCGGGGTTCAAACAATTGGGCGCGGTTTCCCAGCAGCTCAAGCAGCGGCTCGCGGCTGAGAAGCCGGTCGCGATCCACGCGCATTTCGGCAAGGGCGGCGTCTATGCCATGCCGCTGGCGCGAGCGCTGAATGTCCCGCTCGTGGTCACCTATTATGGCGGCGACGCCACCAAGAAGATGAACACGAGCGATAATCCTGTTCGTGTCTATAATCGCTACAGGAAGCAGATGTGGCGCGAGGCGGCGCTGATCCTGCCTTGCTCTGACTTTATCCGCCGCGAACTGAAAATGCGCGCCTGTCCGAACGACAAGATGGTCGTTCACTACAATTCCGCCGATCCAGATCGCTTTAGCCCAGGCGAGAAGCGCAACATCCTGCTCTTCGCCGGGCGCTGGACCGAAAAGAAGGGCATCGGCACGCTGATCTCAGCCTTGTCGCGGCTCGGGCCGAAGCTGAAGGGCTGGCGCGTGCGCTTGCTCGGCGATGGCGAACTGAAGGCGCCGCTGGTGGCGCATCTCAATGCCGCCGGCGTGCAAGCGGAATTGCCGGGCTGGATTGCCGCCGACGAAATGCCAAAGCACTTCGCCGAAGCAACGATCGTGTGCGTACCTTCGCAGCGCGCCAAATCCGGCGACGCCGAGGGCCTCCCGCTCGTCTGCGTCGAAGCGATGCTCTCGAACTGTGCGCTCGCGGCGACAAAGCACGCGGGCATCCCTGAATGCGTTGAAGACGGTAAAACCGGCTATCTCGTCGATGAGCGCGATGACGTCGGCCTGGCTGATCGCATTGGGCGGATGCTTGATGACCCGGCGCGCGCGCGGGCGATGGGCGAGGCCGGGCGCGCTCTGGCCTTGGATCGGTTCAATCTGCAGAAACTCTCGCGCCGCTTGCAGGAGCACTTGCTGCGTGTGGCGGACGAAAAAGAGAAGACGAAAGAACTGGCGGGACCGGGGGGCTAGCGGTTTGGGGCCCATGACGGCCCCGCCAGAGTTGCCGGCGCTTACGCAAAGATGCGCGCGCCGACGGCCAGGACTGGCAAAGCAATGATGAGCACGAGGAGTGCCGAGACCGCCAAAGAAGCCGCTTTCACCGCGAGCGGCGTGCCGTGCTCAAGCGCATCGATGTAAAGACCATTACGCATTTCCAAATCTCCCGTGTCGCCGGTTCGGAGACACCGAAATCACCGGCGCCAAGAGAGAGATGGGCGCAGCCCCCCTTGACCACGAACGATCAGTTCACGACCTGGATGTGAGCGGATTTCACATCCCGAGGCGGGGTTCCCGAGACGGGGTTCAAAGTGGCGCACTTGCCTTCTCTGCAGACGCTGCGCGCCTTCGAGGCCGCGGGCCGTTTGCAGTCCTATTCCAAGGCGGCCGAGGAGCTCGGTCTGACGCATGGCGCGGTCAGCCATCGCATCCGCGAGCTCGAAGAGCGCATGGGGACAAAGCTCTTCCGGCGCGCCGGCAACACCATGGCGCCCACCGAAGCGGGCTCGAAATTGCTGGCGCAAGTGCGCGGCGGTCTGAGCTTGCTCGATCAGGCGTTTGCAACCCCGCGCCAGCGCGCCGCCGCCAAACGCCGGCACGTCGTGATCACCGCCGTACCAAGCCTTGCATCGACGTGGCTGTTCGCGCGGCTCACCGAGTTTCGCTCCGAGCATGCGGAAATCGACATCGAGTTGCGCGTAAGCGAGGCGCTCGCAGATTATCAGCGTGAAGGCATCGATATTGGCGTTCGGCTTGGCCTTGGCGGCTGGCCAGGCCTCAATACGGCGAAACTGTTCGATGAGGCGCTGACGCCGGTGTGTTCGCCGGAGTTTCTGAAGCGTCACGCCTTGAGGAGGCCCGAAGATCTCGGCCGCGTGCCGCTCTTGCGCAATGTGTGGACATCCTGGGCGCGATGGTTTCGCGCGGCGGGACTGGATTGGGGCGAACCATCGAGCGGACCGATGTTCGACGACTCGCCGCTATTGCTGCGCGCCGCGCTCGCAGGCGAAGGCGTTGCACTCGGGCGCCATTGGCTTGCGGTCGATGAAATTCGCGCCGGCCGCCTGGTGACGCCGTTCGATATCTCGGTGCGCGACGACTTCTCCTACTGGCTTGCCTGGCCGCCCGGACGCAGCGCCAATCCCGACGCGGCCTATGTGCGCGATTGGCTGGGGGCGCGCGCGGCGCAGGAAGAGCCGCCCTGTCCGGTCAGCCACACCATCGCTGCGCCGAGCTAGGGCATGGATTTGACGCACCTCGCCACGACCCTGCCGTGGAGCATATATCTCCTTATCGTTGTCACCCCGTTCGTTCAGGAAGACACGGCTGTTATTGGCGCAGCGACCGCATCGATCTCCGGCGCCAATCCGCTCGCGTGCTATCTTCTGCTGGTGCTCGGCATCACCGGCAGCGACCTCTTCAAATACTGGATCGGCCGCGCCTCGCACGCTTTTGCGTGGACGCGGCGGATGACGGCGCGTGCTGATGTACTGGCCGCACGCGAGCGGGTGTTAAAGCGGTTGGGACTGACGCTGGTGATCGCCCGCTTCGTGCCCGGCACGCGCATTCCCCTCTTCATTGCCTCAGGGCTCTTTCACGCCCCGTTCGAACGCGTCGCGGCCTTCATCGTCGGGACAGCCTTTGTCTACGCAGGCGTCATCTTTGCGGTCTTCCATGCGCTTGGCGCCGCGATGGGAGAGGAGGCGCGCCGAACGCTGCCTTTCATTGCTCTAGGGGTTGTCGTTGTGTTGATGGCGGGACAGTTCATCCACTCTGCCTTGGCCCGCAGGACAGCCATGCGGTTGAGCGCCGCCCCGGGGGAGCCTATGTCGTGAGGGCTCAAGAGGACAATTGATGGCCACCGCCGTTCCCGCGATGACGATCCGCATTCCGCGCGTTGAATCGACGCCGATCGAGATCGGCAACGATTTACCGCTGACATTCATCTGCGGCCCCTGCCAGCTTGAAAGCCGCCAGCACGCGCTCGAGACGGCGGAATTCCTGCGCGAGCTCTTCCGCCGCGCCGGGGCGGGCTTCATCTACAAAACCAGTTTCGACAAGGCCAACCGCTCCAGCCTGCACACCAAGCGCGGCGCAGGATTGTCGGTGGCCGGGCCGATCTTCGAAGAAATTCGCACCAAGCTGGGCGTGCCTGTGCTGACCGACGTGCACTTGCCCGACCAATGCGAGGATGTCGCCGCCGTCGTCGATGTGCTGCAAATCCCAGCCTTCCTTTGCCGGCAGACGGACCTCCTCATTGCGGCCGCTGAAACCGGCAAGCCGATCAATGTGAAGAAGGGTCAATTCCTTGCCCCGTGGGACATGAAGAATGTGCTCGGCAAGATCACCGGCTCGGGCAATCCGAACGTGATGGCATGCGAGCGCGGCGCAAGCTTCGGCTACAATACGCTCGTCTCCGACATGCGCGCGCTGCCGATCCTGAAGAGTTTCGGCGCCCCGGTTGTGTTCGACGCCACGCACTCGGTGCAACAGCCCGGCGGACAAGGCGACCGCTCTGGCGGCGAACGCCAGTTCGTCCCGGTGCTGGCGCGCGCGGCGGTAGCGATCGGTGTGGCGACAGTGTTCCTTGAAGCGCACCCCGATCCAGACAACGCGCCGAGCGACGGCCCGAACATGGTGCCATTTTCGCAGCTCGAGGAGCTGGTGCGCGATCTGGTGGCCTTCGACCGGCTGGCGAAGCAAACGGCGGCGGTCGCGGCGGAATAACGCGCCGGCGGCGCATAATAGCGCATAGCCATACAATTGCCGCGTCATGAGGCGCGAATTCAGGTGACGGCAGCGCCGGTACGGGGCGGCAGCGGCCCAAAGTGAGCGCGCGCCATGATGCAGGTGTTGCGGGTCTTCCCGACCCTGATTTTCCCGTTTGTCCTCTATTTGCTGTTCCTGGCCGGCGGCGCCGCCGCGCTGAGTTCGGGGCATCCGCCGATGGTGCATTTGACGATGACAACCGGGGCGGTGGTCGCAATCAATGCCGCCGACATCGTCGCGCTGGCGACGGTTATATGTCTGGCGATTGATCTCGGCGCGGCCTCCGACACCGCGACGAGCTCGATCGTGCATCTGTGCGTCGATGCGGTCCTGTCGGTCGTCTACCTCGTTCTCTTTCTCATGTTTGCGCCGTTTGCGACCGCGACATTCCTGCTGCTGACGGCGGCGGCGCTCTTGGAGTTCATGATCGGCGGCTGGATCATGGTGGTGTCGGCGCGCCGCGACGTCGCCTACGCCAACTGAAGCGAAGCGACGCGCGATTGGGGTTAGCGCCCGGCGCGCGCACGCCTCAGGTGTGCAACCGGTTGGCCATCCAAAGGGCGCGGCTAAAATGGCCCCATGAGCGGATCGGACGTCGAAGCCGTCGCTGCGCGCCGCGCCAGGCTCGGAAGCGAGCTGGCGAAGCTCGACCGGACGCGCCTCGAGCTTATCGAGGAAGATCAGGACCTCGAAGTGACTGAGCGCGTCCTGTGCCGGCTCGCTGAACTGCATTATGGCGAACCCGCCCTCATCGAGGAGGCGCCGCAGGCCGGTGGCCCGCTGCACGCCTTGCTGGAGCGTGGGTTGTCCGGCGGGCGCAGAGCGCTCGATCTCGTTCGCTCGGCAGTTGAAAGACGCACGACTTAAGCGGCGGCACGCGCCTGCCGCGCGTGTTCTTGCCGGTTTCTCGCCTCGCCCGCGCGCAAAGTACAAAGCGCCTCGGCATCGCGTTACGTTCGCGTCATGAACAAGCCGGACCTTGATACTGTCTCGGCCCGTCGGATGCAGATCGCGCGCGAGCTCGCGGGCCTCGAAAAGCTGCGCTCCGACATGGAAGCTGAAGACAACGAACTCGTCGTCGCCGAGCGCGCGCTGAAGCGTCTCGCGTCGGCGCCCGGCGCACCCGCCGAAGACGCCGCCAAGGTGAGCTGACGGGACCAAGCTGGCGCCGCCCCAACCGCCTTGCTAAAGCCCTGCCATGTTCGAGCGGCGCATTCTTGTTACCGGCGGGTCCGGGTTTTTGGGTTCTCATCTCTGCGACAAGCTGGTGGCGCGGGGCGATGACGTCGTCTGCGCCGACAATCTGTTCACCGGGCGCAAGCGCAACATCGCCCATCTTCTCGACAAGCCGAATTTCGAATTCCTCCGCCACGACGTGACGTTTCCGCTCTATGTCGAGGTCGACCAGATCTACAATCTCGCCTGCCCGGCAAGCCCGGTGCACTATCAGCACGACCCGGTGCAGACCACCAAGACGAGCGTCCACGGCGCCATCAACATGCTGGGTTTGGCCAAGCGGCTGCGGGCGCGGATATTCCAGGCCTCCACCTCGGAAGTGTACGGCGACCCAGACGTGCATCCCCAGAGCGAGGAATATTGGGGCCGCGTCAATCCGATAGGCGTCCGATCCTGTTACGATGAAGGCAAACGCTGCGCCGAGACGCTTTTCTTCGACTATTACCGGCAGCATCGGCTCGATATTCGCGTGGGCCGCATCTTCAACACCTATGGTCCGCGCATGCACCCAAACGACGGGCGGGTGGTGTCGAACTTCATCGTGCAGGCCCTGAAGGGCCAGGACATCACGCTCTACGGCGACGGTCAGCAGACGCGATCGTTTGCTTATGTCGACGATCTGATCGACGCATTCACCGCCTATATGGACAAGGATGGCGATCTGCCGGGGCCGATCAATCTCGGTAATCCGAAAGAGTTCACAATGATCGCGCTCGCCGACGCGGTGATCGATCTCACCGGCTCGAAATCGAAGAAAATCTCGAAGCCGCTGCCGAGCGACGACCCCAAGCAACGTCAACCCGACATCGCCAAGGCGAAAGAAGTGCTGGGCTGGGCCCCGAAGATCGAACTGCGCGAAGGTCTAAAACGCACGATCGCCTATTTTGACGGCCTGCTGCGCGAAGGCGATCCGCTGATCGTTGGACGCTAAGGCTTATCCCATTTGACGAAGAAGACCGCGTTCTGGGCGCGGGCTTCGCTTTCCAGCAAGCCGATCTCAACCGCAATTCCCGCCGCACGCAAGCGTTCAATGCCCACGCCCGCCGCCATCGGATGGGGATCGCGTGTGGCGATCACGACGCGGGCGAGGTGTGCTTGGATGAACAGATCCGAACAGGACGTGGCGCCAGTTGAGCGATGGGCGCAGGGTTCAAGCGTGATGTAAGCGACAGCGCCGCGCGCACGCTCAGCGGCGCCGGCAAGAGCCAGCTCTTCGGCGTGTGGCCTGCCGCCGTGCGCGGTTGCGCCTTCGCCGATCACCGCGCCATCCTTCACCATCACGCAACCGACGGAGGGATTGTCGCCGGTCCGCCCGACCCCGGGCGCCGCCAGCGCCAGAGCGCGGCGCATGAAGGCGTCATCGCTCACGGCGGCGGCAGTTTTTCCGCGCGCGCTTCGTCGAGATAGCGCGCGGCGCGCGGCTTCAAGTGTGCGTCCAGTTCGATCAGCAGCGGATTGCCGGTGGGCATTTCCACAGCAATGATCGCTTCGTTCGAAACCGCAAACAGGTGCTTTACGATCGCGCGCAGCGAGTTGCCATGCGCGGCGATGATCAGGTTCTTGCCGGCGCGAATATCGGGCGCAATGGCCTCGTTCCAATATGGCAGCACGCGTTCGAGCGTGGTCTTCAACGATTCCGTCGCCGGCAGATCGCGCACGCCGGCATAGCGGCGGTCTTTGCTGAAATCGTATTCGCCGCCCGGCGGCAATGGCGGCGGTGGAACATCGTAACTCCGCCGCCAAACCTTGACCTGGTCCTCACCGAACTTGGCGGCCGCTTCGGCCTTGTTGCCGCCGGTCAACGCGCCGTAGTGACGTTCGTTCAGCCGCCAATCCTTCTCGACCGGCAGCCAGGTCAGATGGGCGGATTCGAGCGCGAGATTGGCGGTGCGGATCGCGCGGGTGAGCACTGAGGTATAGAGCTTGTCAAACGACGCGCCGTTTGCGGCCAATAACCCGCCGGATCGGCGTGCTTGGGCTTCTCCCTCCGCGGTTAAATCCACATCGACCCAACCGGTGAAGCGGTTTTCCAGATTCCACTGACTTTGGCCGTGGCGAAGCAGAGCAAGAAACGTCATGGGGGCCTGCCTTTCAGGCTGGCCCAGATGCGTCAAGGGGCCTCAAGAGGCGTCAGGAGCCGAACCCGCCTAGGCGGACGCGGACGGGGCGGCTAAACCGGCAGCGGATGCGCACTTGGTTTCTCCACCCCATCATCTTCTATCCACTGGCCGTGCTCCTCGCCGTGCTTGTGATTGCCGTCAGCGCCAAACCTTTATCGTGGCCGCGCCCAGCGGCGCCCGTGGCCGGACAGCGCGCTGGTTCTGCCATCGTGCTGGCGCAGGCCGCTTTTGCAGCGCCCGCGCCCGACCCGCAGCAGAACCTTTATGTCACCCGCAATTTCCTCGGCCAACCGCGGGCGCTGCGGATTGCGGTGTTGCCGAACCAAGCAGCACCTGGCGCCAACGATCACGGCGTGCGCATTCTGCTGACGCCGCAGGCAGCCGCCGAACTCAGCGGGCGCCCCGCTACAATCGTTGTGACCTACAATCCCCTCGCCGTGAACGCCGCGACTGGGCTTGCAGTAAGCCTGCAGGGGGCCGGTCCCACCCAATGGGTCACGCTGACTGCGCCGCCCCAACACGCAGCGCTTCGCTTCGAGGTTCCGGCGCAAACCGGCGTCACCGCGATTGGACTGCGCACCATTAACGGCAACGCCCAGCAGCCCGAAGCCTATGGGCTCGAAATCGTGCGCGTTTCCATCACGCCGCACCCGTAAACCACAGTCTCGCATTGAACTTTGCGGGCTTTTCGCCCAAACACCCGGCTCTTCCCGGCCCTCTGGAATTTCTAACCCATGCTGCCTGCGCCCCGCGCAAGCCTTGCGCCCAACACAGCTGAGTTCGAAACGCTGCCGCTCGTGAAGCCGACTGGTTTCCGCGAGTACGACGCGCGCTGGTGGTTCGGGATCGCGGGATCGGAGAAAGCGCCGGAGTTGAACTTGCTAGGCGTCCAGGCCTTGGGCTTGGGGCTCGGCACGTTGATCCGTGAAATGGGCGTCGAGCGCAAGATCGTGGTCGGCCACGACTTCCGCTCCTATTCGCTGACGATCAAGCAAGCGCTGACGCTGGGCCTCATGCAGGCCGGCATGGAAGTGCACGACATTGGGCTGGCGCTTTCGCCGGTTGCGTATTTCGCGCAATTCGCGCTCGACATTGCCTGCGTTGCGATGGTGACGGCGAGCCACAACGAGAACGGCTGGACCGGCGTCAAGATGGGCGCAAACAGGCCGCTCACCTTTGGCCCGGACGAAATGGGTAAGCTCCGCGACATCGTCATCGGCGGCGCCTTCAAGCCGCACGCGGGCGGCGCCTATTTCCGGGTCGAAAACTTCCGCGAACGCTATCTCGAGGAAGTGACCAAAGGCGTGAAGCTGACACGTCCGCTCAAAGTGATAGCAGCCTGCGGCAACGGCACGGCCGGAGCGTTTGGGCCCGAAGCGCTGAAGCGCATCGGCGCCGAAGTGATCCCGTTGCACACGCAGCTCGACTGGAATTTCCCGAACTACAACGCCAATCCCGAAGACGCCGAAATGCTGCATGACATGATGGCGGCGCTGAAGCGGCACGGCGCGGACGTTGCACTCGGTTTCGATGGCGACGGCGACCGCTGTGGCGTCGTCGATGATCAAGGCGAGGAAATCTTTGCCGACAAGATCGGTCTCATCCTCGCACGCGATCTGTCCGCACAGTACAAGGGGGCCACGTTTGTCGTCGATGTGAAGTCGACCGGACTTTACGCGATCGACCCGGTGCTGAAGGCCAATGGCGCCAAGGTCGATTATTACAAGACCGGCCATTCCTACATTAAGCGCCGCACGACCGAGCTCGGCGCGCTCGCAGGCTTCGAAAAATCCGGTCACTTCTTCTTCCGCCCGCCGCTCGGGCGCGGCTACGACGACGGCATCGTCGCCGGCATCGCTGTGCTGCAAATGCTTGACCGCAATCGCGACAAGAGACTTTCCGATCTGCGCAAGGCGCTGCCTATTTCGTACACCTCGCTGACCATGAGCCCGCATTGCGACGACGAAAAGAAGTACGCCATCGTCGATTTGGTGGTCGCGCAATACCAAGAGCTAGCCAAGAGCGGCGGCAAGATCCTCGGGCGCGCCATTCGCGACGTGAACACCGTGAACGGCGCACGCGTCACGCTGGAAGACGGCGCCTGGGTGCTCGTGCGCGCCTCCTCCAACAAACCCGAATTGGTCGTCGTGGTCGAAAGCATGACCAGCGACGACGACATGCGCGCGCTCTTCCGCGATGAAGTAAAACCGCGCCTCGCCCGCTTCCCCGAAGTCGGCGCTTACAATCAGGAGATTTGATTCATGCGCGTGACCATGATCGGCACGGGCTATGTCGGCCTCGTTTCAGGCGCTTGCTTCGCGGATTTCGGGCACACGGTGACCTGCGTCGACAAGGACGCTTCCAAGATCGACCGGCTCAAGAAGGGCGAGATCCCGATTTTCGAACCGGGTCTCGACGAGCTGGTCAAGGACAATGTCGAGCAAGGCCGGCTCTTCTTCACGACCGATCCGACCGAGGCGATCCGCGGCGCCGACGCCGTCTTCATCGCCGTCGGCACGCCGTCGCGGCGCGGCGATGGCCACGCCGACCTCTCCTACGTCTATGCAGCCGCCGAAGACATTGCCGGCCTGATGGACGGCTACACCGTCGTTGTCACCAAATCGACGGTGCCCGTCGGCACCGGCGACGAAGTGGAGGAAATCATCAAGAAGCGCCGGCCCGACGCGCAATTCGCCGTCGTATCCAATCCGGAATTCTTGCGCGAGGGCGCGGCGATCAGCGACTTCAAGCGCCCCGACCGCGTGGTGGTCGGCACCCATGATGAGCGTGCGCGTGAACGCATGCGCGATCTCTACCGGCCGCTCTTCCTCAACGAGACGCCGATCATTTTTACAGAACGGCGCACCTCGGAGCTGATCAAGTACGCAGCCAATGCGTTCCTGGCTATGAAGATCACCTTCATCAACGAAGTGGCGGATCTTTGCGAAGAGGTTGGCGCCAACGTGCAGGAAGTGGCGCGCGGGATCGGTCTCGACAATCGCATCGGCCGCAAATTTCTGCACGCCGGGCCGGGCTATGGCGGCTCGTGCTTCCCGAAGGATACGCTGGCGCTCATGAAAACGGCGCGCGACGCCAATGCCCCGATTGAACTCATTGAAACAACGGTGCGCGTGAACTCGGCGCGCAAGCAGAAAATGGCGCAAAAGATCATCGCGGCGCTCGACGGCAACGTGAAGGGCAAGACCATCGCGGTGCTCGGCCTCACCTTCAAACCCAACACCGACGACATGCGCGACGCACCAGCGCTGGAAATCGTCCCGACGCTGCAAGCCGAGGGCGCACGCGTACGCGCGTTCGATCCCGAAGGCATGAACGAAGCCAAGCACATGCTGAAGGACGTGACCTTCGCGTCCGGGCCTTATGATTGCGTGCAGGGCGCAGATGCGGTGGTGATGATTACGGAATGGGACCAATTCCGCGCGCTCGACTTCGACCGCATCAAGGATGCTTTGAAGGCGCCGGTGGTGATCGATCTGCGCAACATCTACCGTCCAGAAGACATGCGCGCGAAGGGTTTCACCTATGTGAGCGTCGGGCGAGCCTAAGCGAGGCGTTGAGATGGCGCTGGCCAAATTCTCCGAAATCGTGAAACGGGCGGAGAAGCATCACGGCAAGGCCGGCCTCAAAGCCAAGCTTGCCGAGCACGGCTACGGCAAGCCGGGCAGCTTGAAGCAGAGCGACGATCGCTTCCTTGCGGGCATGTCGAAGGCGGTGTTCTCGGCCGGCTTCTCGTGGGAGGTCATCGAAAAGAAATGGCCGGGCTTCGAGGAAGCCTTCGAGCATTTCGATCCCCACAAGGTGGCCTTCTACGCCGATCGCGACCTGGCGCGGCTGTTGAAGGACACACGCATCGTCCGCAATGGCGCAAAGATCCAGGCCACGATCGCGAACGCGCGCTTTGTTGTGGACACGGCGAAAGCGCACGGCTCGTTCAGCAAATTCCTGACCAACTGGCCAACGACAGATCAGGTCGGCCTGCTGGAATACTTCAAGAAACACGCCTCTCACCTTGGCCCCACTGGGGCGATGTATTTCTTGCGCTTTAACGGCTGGGACGCGTTCATCCTTTCGCAGGACGTCACCAAGGCGCTGATCGGCGAGAAGGTGGTGGCCAAGGCGCCGACCTCGAAGGCCGACATGAAAGCGGTGCAAGCCGCGTTCAACGCCTGGACCAGCGAAAGCAGTCTGGCCCAGCGCGACGTCAGCCGTATCCTCTCCTTCAGCGTCGGACCGAGCCACTAGGCTTGGGCCAAAGATGGCCATCTAGCTAACAATGATGTGAGCGCTTCGATCGCGCCGCCGCTTGCCCGCGCCGCCCACGCGACACACACTTCGGCAATGAGGGTAGAACTCGAACCGACCGCCTGGCCGCCGGCGCCATCGCAGGCTGACTTGCATTCTGGCGCGCCCGATTCCGGCGCGCCCTCTTCATGCGCGCACGAGGATCTCTGCATCGGCGATCCAGCAGCGCCGGCGAAAGACTGGACCTATAGAGCGCCGGCGATCGGGTTCGTGCTTTCAGGGTGGTTCGATTATCTGGTCGAGGGGCGCAGCGCCCTTGCCGCGCCAGGTTCGGTTGTGCTCGGCAATGCAGGCGAGCACTTCAACGTCCGCCATCACGACGCCAACGGCAACAAGCGCCTTGTCGTGCTCTTGAAACAGGAAATTTTGGATGGGATCGCCAGCGACACGGGTCTCGAAGATCCGCGTTTTGGCGCCATTGTGGTGCCGCCTGGCGCCGATGCGACGCGCATGTACGCCTGGATGCGCGGCCTCGCCGTCGGCGGTGCAGTCGCTGAGGATTGTGAGATCGCGCTGGCGCAAGCAGCGCTTGCGACGCCGGCGTCCGAAGAGAATGCCGTGCGCATGAGCAGGCAAGAACGCGCGCGCGTGCTTGCAGCCGCGCGCTACATCGAAGCCCACTTTGCCGAACCGTGCGGGCTTTCGACCTTGGCGGCCGTCGCCAATGCGCGCCGCTACCAGCTCGCACGCGCCTTCACCGCCATTATGGGCCAGAGTCCGATCCAGTATCTGATCAACACGCGCGTGCGCGCGGCCGCTGATCTGCTGGCGACGAATGCAGCGCCGATCACCGAGATCGCCTTCGATGTCGGCTTCAACGACATCTCGCACTTCTATTATTGCTTTAAGGCCGCCTTGGGTGTCACGCCGCGCCAATGGCGGCGCGCCCATTAGCGCAATAACGCCCAAGATTTCGCTTTCGCGCTGGGCTCTCCTCCGCCGGTTTGGCGAGGAGTGGCATGGCGATTGCCGGGCTCATGTCAGCTGCGGGGCGCGGCGCGTTGGTGCTCGGGCTCGCGGGCACAGGCGCGCTTTGCCTATTATACGCCGGACTTGATCCGCAATGGCAGCATCCCCCGCGCGGCCTCGATAGCCCTGCCCTCGCTTATCTCAATGGCGGACTGCTGATCGCATTGAGCGCGGCGCTCCTCCTCCCGCGCTTCAAGCGCATCGCTGCTTATGGGCTCGCATCTTTCCTGGCGTTGTGGGTGCTGGCGTTCGCCGTGCCGCGCATCATTGCGGGTGCAGAAGCGGCGTGGCTCGCCCCGGCCGAGGTGCTGGCGGTGGCGGCCGGCGCTTGGATCGCGGGGCTCGCGGAGAAGGGCAAGCGTCCCATCCAAATGCTGTTCGGCGTCTGCCTGCTCACCTTCGGCGCGGCGCATTTCCTTTATCTGACCTTCACCGCCAACATGATCCCGAGCTTCATTCCATTTCACCTGCCGCTTGCGGCGATCACCGGCGCCGGCCACATCGCCGCTGGACTGAGCTTGATCGCGGGCATCTCTCGCCTGGCTTGGTTCGGCGCTGCTGGCGGCGATGTTCAGCTTGTTCGTGCTGCTCTTGCACATTCCGCGCGTACTGGCCGACCCGGCGAACCGTATTGAATGGACGATGCTCTTCCATGCAACGGCGCTCACCGGCGCTGCCTGGCTGATGGCCGGCGAGATCTGGAAGTCGCGACAGATCACGCAAACGCGATGACGGCGCGCAAGATCGCCCAAGAATGCGGGATGTCCCCACGGTCCTCTCATGCCCACAGGTGAAGGGCGGGAAGCCCTGGAGAGGAATGGGTGGAGGACAGGAATGCGAACTCTCGTTGCGCTCATCGCACTCACGCTCGCCGCATCGCCTGCGCTGGCGCAAATGGGCGGCGGCATGACCTCGTCGGGGCCAGATCCGCAACAAGCCTATGGCGCCGGAATCGCCGCCTATAACGCGCACGATTATGCCGAGGCGATCCGCCAGCTCCGCTCCGCACGCACGTCCGCCCCCGGCAATGGCGGCATCAATTACGCCTTGGGGCTCGCTTATATCGGCGCTGGTCAAAAGCAGGATGCGCGTGAGGCGTTCACCCGCGCCGTCCGCGATCGCAACGCCCCGCCAGGGGCCTATCTGCAGCTTGGCCTCATTTCGCTTGAGCTTGGCGATCGCAACGCCGCGACCGCGCAACAGGCGGCCCTGCAGACCCTGCTCAGCCGATGCGACGCCGCGTGCGGCGATGCAAAGCGCGCGCAATGGCAGGCGGCCTACGACCAACTGACGCGAGCGCTTGCGGCGCCGAGCTAATCGGCGCGCAGAAGAATGTCCGAGCGGAACAGGCGAGCGGAACACGCGCCTGGCGATTTTGTCAGGTTCGCGCGAGATGCCGTCGAGCCAGAGCGCTGCAATCTCTCCCGGCGAGGATATTTGGGAGAGTTCCGTGAAGAACCTGATTCTGGCCTTGTCCGCGCTCAGCTTGGGCGCACCGCTCTACACCGGCGCTGCCATCGCTGACCCCTACGATCACAAGCACGATCACGACAATGACCATCGCGATCACGCTGATCGCGATTGGCGCCACGACCGCAGCGAATGGCGCGACGACCGCCGCGAAGCGCGTTGGGATGCGCAGCGTCGCGACGGATATTGGTATGGCGGGCGCTGGTTTTATGGCCCGCCGCCTCCAGCCTATTACGGGCGCCCCGGCCTTACGCTTGGCTATCGCGCGTGGACGCGCGGTTCGGTGCTGCCGCGCTATTATTTCGATCGCCGCTACTATGTTGACTATCGCGCCTATCGCCTGCGTCCGCCGCCGCGCGGCTATTACTGGGTGCGCGACGAGCGCGGCGACTTCCTGCTCGCGGCGATCGCAACGGGCGTCATCGCGGACCTGATCATCAACGCGCGCTAGGGCGGAAACGAGCAGTTCCGCCCGGCCCGCTTTGGCGCCCAGCGGCGCGCCGCCAGCGACAGAAGTCGCCAGAAGCTGACAGAATTTGTCGCCGTGGCGGCGCGCTGCTAGACGCTGAGCCCATGAGCGCCACTGGCTTTTCCGCGACCGCGCAGGCTTGGACCCAGGTTGAGCAGGAGGCCGCGCGGCTGGCGCGTGCGCGTCTGCTGGATTTGTTTGCCGCCGACCCGAGGCGCGCAGAGGCGCTGACCTTTGAAGCGCCGCACCTGATCGCGGACTTCTCCAAGCAGCGCATCGACGCCGGCGCGCTCGCAGCGCTCACCGCTCTTGCCAAAGCGGCGGACTTCGACGCCTGGCGCGCCAAGATGTTCGCCGGTGAGGAAGTGAACGCGACCGAGCATCGCGCGGTGATGCATTGGAAGCTGCGCGCCCATGAACCGCCGCCGGAAGTCGCAGCCGTGCGCAAGAACATGGCGGCGTTCGCGCAAAAAATCCGGCCCGAGATCGACGCCATCATTCATCTGGGCATTGGCGGCTCCGATCTTGGTCCGCGTCTGCTGATGGATGCGCTGAAGCCGCTGCGGCGCCCTGGTCTGGAGGTGCGCTTTGCCGCCAATGTCGACGGCGCCGATGTGGCCGACGCCATCGAGGGCCTCGCGCCTGAGCGAACGCTGCTGATCGTCGTCTCAAAGACTTTCACGACGCAGGAGACGCTGGCCAACGCCAATTTCGTGCGCGCATGGGGACCGGCTCAAATCGCTGCCGCCACAGCCTCACCAGAGAAGGCGCAAGCCTGGGGCGTGCCGCCAGAGCATGTGTTCGCGTTCTGGGATTGGGTGGGCGGGCGCTACTCGCTATGGTCGAGCGTTAGTCTCGCCTGCGTCATTGCACTGGCGGACGGCGCTTTCGATCGCCTGCTGGCGGGCGCGGCCGACATGGACGCCCATTTCAAAGCGGCGCCGTTCGAGGCCAACCTTCCGGCAATCGCCGCAGCCGTGCAGATGTGGAACCGCGAAGCCCGCAGCCGCGGCTCCTATGCGCTGGCGCCCTATTCCGAGCGTCTGCGGCAATTGCCGGTCTACATGCAGCAGCTCGAAATGGAGTCGAACGGCAAGCGCGTCACGCGCGACGGCCAAGCTCTGACGCGGGCGTCGGCGGGCGTCACCTGGGGCACGGCTGGCACTAACGGCCAGCACTCCTACTTCCAGCTGCTTCACCAAGGGGTAGACGAGATTCCAGTCGAGTTCGTGCTTTTCAGAGACGGCCACGAAGGTCCCCCCGCCCATCGCGCCAAGCTCTTCGCCAACGCGCTGGCGCAATCGCGGGCGCTCATGGTCGGCAAGAGCGCCGAGCGTGCGCGCGCGGAGATGATCGCCAAAGGCATGAGCGCTGCGGAGGCAGACCAGCTCGCGCCGCATCGCGCCTTTAGCGGCAACCGCAGTTCGACGACGCTCTGCATCGACTCGCTGTCACCGGAAGCGCTGGGCGCGCTCATCGCCTTCTACGAGCATCGCACATTCACCCAGGGTGTTCTGGCCGGGATCAATTCCTTCGACCAATGGGGCGTCGAACTGGGCAAGGAGATGGCCAACCAGCTGGCCGCGCCGCTCGAGGGAGGCGGCGAGCCACAAGATCTGGATCCCAGCACCAAAGCCTGGATCGGCCGGCTCAAACCGAACGGCTGAACCCCGTTCCAAGCGCGTCCCTGATCGGCTAAGACAGGCCGGGAGGGATGATCGCGGCCTGGCCAGGGCGGCGCTGATGGGGACGTGCATGCGCAAAGCGCTCATTCTGAGTTTGATCGGCCTCGCAGTGGCGGGCGTCGCTTCGGCACAACAACAGCAGCAGCCCTTCACCGATCCGCAGGGGCAGGCTCATCTCAATCAATTGTCGAACCAGAACCAAAACAGTCGCAATCGCAACCAGCCGCCCACGCCGACGCCGACCACGACGCCGGTCCCGCGTTGTGCTGACCTCGCGGTGACGACGCTTGGGTTTGTCTCGACAATTCCGGGCGCCGCCCCGCTCGCGCCTGGCGAAGTCGCGCTCCAGTACGACGTGCACAATGCCGGCACCTCCATGTACGTCGCGCCGAGCGGCGCCTCACAAGCGCTGTCGCTCGAATACACAACGCCGAGCGGCGTGCATCAGGTCGCGGCCATGCCGCTGCCGGCAGCCCCATCGGGAACGACGCAAGCTTCGGCGCAAGGCATAACGCTGGCGCAGGGACAAAGCTGGCGCGGTTACATGCGCATGACTTTCCCGGAAGCCGCGCGCCGGTGGCCGCTTCGGCTCAGGATCAATTTCGCCCAGAGCAACTCGCCCTATGCGGCGCGTATCAGCGATTGCGATCCCGACAATGATGAAGTCGTGGTGCCGCGCTCGCAATTGCCGCCGCCGGCGACACAGCCCGCCGGCTAGGTCCAGCGCTCAAGCCGCCTTCGCGGCCGCCACGACGGCGCTCTTCACATCCGCGACAACGCCGCGCACCAGTTTCTCGTCGTCGCCTTCAGCCATGATGCGCACGAGCGGTTCGGTGCCGCTCTTTCGCACCAGCAGCCGGCCTTTGCCTCCAGAGAGCGAGGCTTCGGCGGCTTTGATCGCTTCCTTGACGCCCACGGCTTCCATCGGATCGGGCTTACCGCGCTCGTAGCGGACATTCTCGAGCACTTGCGGCGCTGGATCGAAGAGCTTGCATACTTCGCTCGCGGGACGGCCGGACTGCACGATGACAGCCAGCACTTGCAGCGCCGCCAAGAGCCCATCGCCCGTGGTCGAGAAATCCGACAGGATGATGTGGCCAGATTGTTCGCCGCCGACATTGTAGCCCTTGGCGCGCATCTGCTCGACGACATAACGGTCGCCGACACTGGTGCGCTCAAGCTTGAGCTTGAGCCCATCGAGGAAGCGCTCGAGGCCCAGATTGCTCATCACGGTGGCGACGATGCCAGGCTTGGCGAGCGTGCCGTTCTGCTTCCAGCTTTTGGCGATCAGCGCCATGAGCTGGTCGCCATCGATCGAATGGCCCTTCTCATCGATGATGGCGACGCGATCGGCGTCGCCATCGAGCGCGATGCCGAGATCGGCGCGATACTTCAAAACCGCGTCCTTCAGCGTGCGCGTATCGGTGGAGCCAACTTCCTCATTGATGTTGAAGCCATTCGGCTCGACGCCGATCTTGATGACCTCGGCGCCGAGTTCGTAGAGCGCGACGGGCGCGACCTTGTAGGCCGCGCCGTTGGCCGCATCGATCACGACGCGCAACCCCTTCAGCGACAGCCGCTTCGGGAAGGTCGCCTTGACGATCTCGACGTAGCGGGCCTGGGCGTCGTCGATGCGCTGGGCGCGGCCGAGCTTTGATGGGTCGGCCAAGTGCTCGTCGAGCTTGCCGTCCATCAGCCGCTCGATTTCGGTCTCCACCTGATCGGAAAGCTTGTAGCCGTCAGGGCCGAACAGCTTGATGCCGTTGTCGGCGAACTTGTTATGGGAAGCCGAGAGCATCACGCCCAGATCGGCGCGCAGGCTGCGCGTCAGCATCGCCACTGCCGGCGTCGGCAGCGGGCCAAACAGCACCACGTCCATCCCGGCGGCCGTGAAGCCCGCGGTTAATGCCGGCTCCAGCATGTAGCCTGAAAGGCGCGTATCCTTGCCGATCACCACGAGGTGGCGGCGATCGTCGGCGCTCATAAACCGTTTTCCGGCCGCCAAGCCGACGCGCATCGCGACTTCCGGCGTCATTGGGTAGCGGTTGGCGGTGCCGCGGATGCCGTCAGTGCCGAAATAGGCACGGGTCATGCAGTGAAATCTCCTCAATTCCGTCGCATGTTGAAATGCTAATTGAGGTGCAAATCAACAGCGCCGTGGCATGAAGCGCACGGGCGGCGCAAAGACAAGCATGCCCGGCGCCATATCGCCGGGAGGGACGAGAGCTTAACCATGTGCGGCATCATCGGAATCCTGGGCGCCAACGCCCCGGCTGCGCCGCGTCTCGTGGAGGCGCTGCGGCGTTTGGAGTATCGCGGCTACGATTCCGCCGGCGTGGCGACGCTGGAACATGGCAAGATTGAGCGCCGCCGCGCGGCCGGCAAACTTGCAAACCTGGAAGTCGAATTAGCAAAGCATCCGCTCGCCGGCGTCTCCGGCATCGGCCACACGCGCTGGGCCACGCATGGCGCGCCCACAACCGGCAACGCCCACCCGCACGCGACCGACAAGGTCGCCATCGTCCACAATGGCATTATCGAAAACTTCCGCACGTTGCGCGAAGAGCTGATCAAGGCCGGCCACACGTTTGCGAGCGAGACCGACAGCGAAGTTATCGCCCACCTCATCACCGCTAACCTCGATAACGGTCAGACCCCGGAACAAGCCGCCATCGCCGCCGTGCGCCGCCTCGAGGGCGCGTTCGGCATCGCGGTTCTGTTCGCAGGCCAAGACGACGTCTTGATCGGCGCGCGCAAGGGCTCGCCGCTCGCGGTCGGCATCGGCGACGGCGAAATGTATCTGGGCAGCGACGCCATCGCGGTGTCGCCGTTCACCACCCGCGTGATGTTCCTCGAGGAAGGCGACATCGCCATTCTTTCGCACACGAAAGCGAAAATCCTCGACGCCAATGGCATGCTGGCCGAGCGGCAAGTGCACACTTTCGCCGGCGGCGTCGCCGCGGTGGAGAAAGGCAACTTCCGCCACTTCATGCAGAAGGAAATCTACGAGCAGCCGGAAACCACCGGCCGCACGATCACGCGCTACGTCAACGCCTTCGACGAACGCGTGGAGATGCCGGATCTCGACGGCGTCGATCTCGCCTGCGACAGCGCCATCGTGATTGGCTGCGGCACCGCCCATTATGCAGGCCGCGTCGCGGAATACTGGCTAGAGCAGATTGCGGGCCTCGCCGTCGAGACCGACATCGCCAGCGAATTCCGCTATCGCAAGCCGGCGTTCGCCAAAAGGAGCCTCGGCGTCTTCGTCTCGCAATCGGGTGAGACCGCCGACACGCTGGCGGCGCTGCGCTATTGCAAAGAACAGAAACTGAAGACGCTGGCGATCGTGAATGTGCCGGAATCCACGATCTGGCGTGAAGCCGATGCGCGGCTGCCGACTCTGGCCGGTCCGGAAATTGGCGTTGCCTCCACCAAAGCCTTTACCGCCCAGCTTTCGGCGCTGGCTGCGCTGACCATTGCGGTGGGCCGCGCGCGCGGCGCTTTGTCGAGCCAGGAAGAAGCCCGCCTTGCGCATGCGCTGATGGAAACGCCGCGTCTGATTGCCGATGCGCTGAAGTCAGAACCGGAGATCGAAACCATCGCGACCGAGCTGCAGCATGCGCGTGACGTGCTCTATCTCGGGCGCGGCGTGCACTATCCGATCGCGCTTGAAGGCGCGCTGAAGCTCAAGGAAATCTCTTATATCCATGCCGAAGGCTACGCCGCCGGCGAGCTTAAGCACGGACCGATTGCGCTGATCGACGAAGAAACGCCGGTTGTCGTTGTCGCCCCGCACGACGCCTTGTTCGAA
Source organism: uncultured Pseudomonadota bacterium (assembly GCA_963837475.1). Lineage (GTDB taxonomy): Bacteria > Pseudomonadota > Alphaproteobacteria > Caulobacterales > Aquidulcibacteraceae > Vitreimonas. The sequence continues at coordinate 98,825 of CAWIND010000005.1, read as the reverse complement.
AAGACCTTGTCCAACATGCAGGAAGTGTCCGCGCGCGGCGGCAAGATCATCCTGATCTCGGACGCGGCCGGCGTTGCGGCTGCGGGCGACGTCGCCCACAAGCACATTTTGGCGCCGGCCTGCGATCCGTTCGTCGCGCCGCTCGTCTATTCGATCCCGATTCAATTGCTGGCTTACTACACCGCCGTGCTCAAAGGCACCGACGTCGACCAGCCGCGCAATCTCGCCAAGTCGGTGACGGTGGAATGACCAAACCCAATATGCGTCTTAGGGCAGGCGTGCTGGGCGCGGGCGCGTTTGGGCGCATCCATGCGCGCAAGTACGCCGAGGATGCGCGCGTGACGCTAGAGGGCGTATACGATCCCGACGATGAGCGCGCGACGGAACTCGCCAACACGCACGGCGTCGAAGCGTTCGCTTCGGCGGAAGAATTGCTGCGCGTCGTCGATGTGATCACTATTGCCTCGCCGCCCTCCTTCCATGGCGAAGCGGCGCGCGCAGCGCTCGGCGCAGGCAAGCATGTGTTGATCGAAAAGCCGCTCGCAACCGATGTCGCGACCGGTCAGGCGCTGGTGGATTTGGCGGCGGAGAGAAAGCTGGTGCTCGGCTGCGGGCATCAGGAGCGGCTGGTGTTCCAGGCCATGGGTCTGCTCGATGCGCCGGAACGGCCAAGCTATATTGAAAGCGTGCGTGAAGGCCCGTGGACGGGCCGCAGCGCCGATGTTTCGGTGACGCTCGACCTCATGGTGCACGATCTCGATCTGGCGCTGCAGCTTTTGAAGGCAAAACCCCTGCGCATCGATGCAACCGCGCGCAGCGAGCACGGCCGCACAGCCGACGCGGTGGAAGCCAAACTTGCGTTTGCGGGCGCTGAAGCCGTGTTCATATCGAGCCGTGTGGCGGGCGCGCGTCGGCGGACCATGCGCGCGGTTTATCCCTCAGGCGAAGTGAAGATCGATTTCATCGCCCGCTCATTTGAAAACACCACGAAATCTGCGCTCAATGCCGCTTTTGCGGAAACCCGTATTGGCGCCGATCCGCTCGGCGCCAATGTCGCCCAATTCATCGACGCCGTGCTCGGCGTGGCGCCACGGCCCGTGGTCACCGGACCCGAGGCGCTTGCGGTTTTGGAATTGGCGCTTGACATCGACAAGGCGTCCGGCCTGCCGTCGCTTAGCTAGGAAAAGACCATGATCCCTTTCATCGACCTGCAGGCGCAGCGCGCACGCATTGCCGACAAGATCGACGCTGGCATCGCGAAGGTTCTGGCGCACGGCCAATTCATCTTTGGTCCGGAAGTGAAGGCGCTCGAAGGCCAACTCGCGGCGTTCGCGCAAGCCAAGCACTGTATCGGCAACGCCAACGGCACCGACGCGCTGGTGCTGCCGCTCTGGGCATGGGGCGTGGGCGAAGGCGACGCCGTCTTCTGCCCCTCCTTCACGTTCGCGGCGACGGCCGAGATCGTGCCGTGGACGGGCGCCACGCCCGTGTTCGTCGATGTGCTGCCCGATACCTACAATTTGGATCCGAAATCGCTCGAGGCGGCGATTGCCGGCGTCAAGAAAGACGGCAAGCTGAAGCCGAAAGCGGTGATCGCCGTCGATCTCTTCGGTCAGCCGGCGGATTATCCCGCCATTCAAGCGATCTCTAAGCGCGAGGGCCTGAAGCTGATCGCAGACAGTGCGCAGGGCTTTGGCGCGACCCTCGACGGCAAGCACCCCATGCACTGGGCCGACGTGCAGACAACGTCGTTCTTCCCGGCCAAGCCGCTCGGCTGCTATGGCGACGGCGGCGCGACACTTGCCAACGACGATGCCGACACAACTTTGATGCGCTCGATCGCCTTCCACGGCGCCAGTGGCGATGACAAATACAATTGCGCCCGCATCGGCATGAATTCGCGCCTGGATACCATTCAGGCCGCTATTCTCATCGAAAAGCTCGCCATCTTTGCCGACGAAATCCGCGCGCGCAACGAAGTCGCCGACCGTTACGCGCACATGCTTGAAGGCGTGGTGAAAACGCCGCGCGTCATCGATGGCGGCGTCTCGACCTGGGCCCAATACGTGATCGAGGCCGACGATCGTGACGGCCTCGCAGCACATCTGCGCGCCAACGAAATCCCGACCGCACAATATTATCCAAAGCCGCTGCACAAGCAGACCGCTTACGAGAAATTCCCAATCGGCGCCGGGGGCCTCAAGGTCAGCGAGACCATCTCGCATCGCGTACTGGCGCTGCCGATGCATCCGTATCTGGACGGGCAAACGCAAACCAAGATCGCGGGCGCGATCCGAGCGTTCGCGAAGGCCGGCGGCTAGCGTTGCCGACACCCAGCGTCGCTGGCGCCTAGCGTTACTGACGCCTAGCGTTACTGGCGAGCTATGGGTCCGCACCTGGCCGCTCGTGCTACTTTTTCGGCTCTACGTGTCCGCCGAAACTGCGCCGCATCGCCGAGAGCAAGCGCTCGCCGAACGTGTGTTCGATGCGTGAGCGATAGCGTGCAAACAATGCCGCGGCGAGTACGGGCGCGGGTGTCGCCTCTTCCATAGCAGCGTCAAGCGTCCAGCGGCCTTCGCCGCTGTCGGAAACGTTGCCGCTGAAGCCGCTTAGATTGCCGTCCTTTGCCAGCGCTTGTGCGCTGAGATCTAAGAGCCAGGACGAGACCACGCTGCCGCGGCGCCAGACTTCGGCGATGTCAGCCAAATTCAAATCGTAGCGTTCGTCTTCCGGCAAGACGTCGGCATTCTTGCGCGCCAGAATGTCGAAACCTTCGGCATAGGCCTGCATCAGCCCATACTCGATGCCGTTGTGCACCATCTTCACGAAGTGTCCGGCGCCGGCGGGCCCTGCGTGGATGTAGCCCTGCTCGGGGCGCGGATCGGCGCTAGCGGCGCGTTCGGTGCGCGGCGCGCTCCCGGCGCCCGGCGCCAGCGATTTCAGGATCGGGTCGATGTGCGCAACCGCCTGCGTCTCGCCGCCGACCATCATGCAAAAGCCGCGCTGCAAACCAAAGACGCCGCCCGAAGTGCCGATATCGACATAGCGCACGCCCTTGGCGGCCAGCTGCTGGGCACGGCGGACGTCGTCCTTGTAAAACGTGTTGCCGCCATCGATGACGATGTCGCCGGCGCTCAACGCCGCGCCCGCTTCGCTCACGGCGTGATCGGTAATCTCGCCCGCGGGCAACATGATCCAGATCACGCGCGGCGCGGAAAGCTTGGCAGCCAGGTCGGCGATGCTCGAAGCCCCCTGCGCCCCGTCCGTCACGACAGCGGCGATCGCCTCGGCGCTGACGTCATAGACGACGCACTGGTGCCCATCGCGCATGAGGCGGCGGCTGATGCCCGCGCCCATCCGGCCCAATCCGACAATTCCGATCTGCATCGCACGCGCCTTTCACTTTGGCTCGCTCTTGGTGTTCGCTCTGGGCGTTCGCTGTGGACGTTCGCTCTGGGCGTTCGCTCTGGGCGTTCGCTCTGGACGTTCGCTCTGGGCGTTTACTTAACAGCATTCGCCGCAAGGCCAATGCGTGACCATTACGCAGCGCAGCGCGGGAACCATCTCGCAAAAGCGCGGCGAAGTCCGCTAGAAGCGCTCTGTCATGGCCGGCGCGGACGTTTACGATATCGATTGCCTCGTCATCGGCGCAGGCGCGGTCGGCTTGGCGTGCGCGGCGGCGTTGGCGCGCCGCGCCCGTGAGGTTCTCGTCGTTGAAGCGACAAGCGCCATCGGCTCAGGCATTTCCTCGCGCAACAGCGAAGTCATCCATGCCGGCATCTATTATCCGACAGGGAGCCTCCGCCATCGCCTCTGTGTCGCCGGCCGGCGCAAGCTTTACGCCTACGCCGCCGCGCGCGGCGTTGGGTACAGGAAATGCGGCAAGCTGATCGTGGCGACCTCGCCGCAAGAAGAGACCCAGATTGCAGCGCTTCACCAACGCGCGCTGGAGAATGGCGTCGAAGGCATGCGGCCGCTGACCGAGAAACAGGCGAAAGATCTTGAGACAAGGCTCCATTGCATTGCGGCCGTGCTCTCGGAGGAGACCGGCATCATCGACAGTCACGGCTACATGCTGGCCCTGCAGGGCGATCTCGAAGCAAATAGCGGCGTGGTGGCGTTCGATGCGCCCGTGCTCGGCGGCCGCGCACTGTCCGGCGGTTTCGAGGTCCGCATTGGCGGCGCCGCGCCTGCACTGGTGAAATGCAAAGTGGTGATCAACGCCGCCGGCTTGCACGCACAGAGCGTCGCACGTGCAATCGAGGGTGTGAGCAGCGAGACCGTCCCGCCGCTGGTGCTGGCGAAAGGCTCCTATTTCGGCTGCACCGGGGCGCCAGCCTTCAAACGGCTGATCTATCCAGCGCCCGTCGAAGGGGGGCTGGGCGTGCACCTCACGCTAGACCTTGCCGGGCAGATGCGCTTTGGCCCGGACGTCGAATGGCTTACGGGCGATGATTGCGCGGGCGTGGATTACGCGGTCGATCCCCAGCGCGCGCAAGCGTTCTACGCCGCCATCCGCCGCTACTGGCCGGCCTTGCCGGATGGCGCCTTGACCCCGGCCTACGCCGGCTGCCGCCCGAAGCTTTCCGGCCCTGGACAACCGGCGGCTGATTTCCGCATCGACGGGCCTGCTCTTCATGGGATCGAGGGTTTGGTGAACCTGTTCGGGATTGAGAGCCCAGGCCTTACCGCGTCCCTCGCCATTGGCGATTACGCCGCCGACCTGGTGGAAAGCGCCTAGCGCGCGGGCGCTCCAGATCGAGGTGCAGCGGGGCCGCGACCAACCTGCCGCGGTGTGGCAGGCTGACCCAAGGACGGCGGCAATCTAAGAAGTCTTCGGGCAGGGCAGTGTTGGGGGGCCGGCTGAGCGCCAGGTGTTGGGCGGCAGGTGTTGGGGATCCGGGAGGAATGGCCAGAACTTCCATCGACAATACGGATAGCCACGTCCTGCGCGAGGCGCTGACGGCGTGCCGGCGCCACATCGGCTACGTCATCTTGTTCAGCATGGCGCTGAACATCCTCTATCTGACGCCGTCCCTGTTCATGCTCCAAGTCTATGACCGCGTGCTCGCTTCGGGCGACGTGCTGACGCTTGTCTATTTGCTTGTCGTCCTGGTGATCGCGCTGGGCACGCTCGCCTTTCTCGATGGGACGCGCATTCGCCTGCTCGCGGCGATGGCAAAGCGCTTCGACCGCCTGGTGGCGCCGCACATTCTTCACGCAGCGCTGCGCAAGGAAGGGCGCGCTGCGGCCGGGCAAGTCCAGCTTATGCGCGAACTTGACACGCTGCGCACGGCGGTTTCGGGACCGCCGGCGCTCGCCGCAATCGATGCACCATGGATTCCTGTCTACATCGCGGTCTGCTTCATCATCCACCCTTGGCTTGGCGTGCTGACGCTGGGCGGGGGCATGCTGCTGCTGCTCATCGCCTATATCAATCAACGCGCCACGCAACGCGCCTTGCGCACCAATTTGCAGGCGAGCGGCGCCATGTACTCGCTGCAGCAGGCCGACGCCGCACAAATGGAAATGGCGCGCGCCATGGGCATGCGCTCGGCGCTCGTGACGCGACAGCTGCGCGCCCGCGAACAGATGTCGGAGGCGATGCGCAAGCAAGCGCGCAGCGGCGCTGTCTATACGTCTTCCACCAAGTTCTTCCGTCTGCTGCTGCAATCCTCGGCCCTGGGTCTCGGCGTTCTGCTGGCGCTCGAACAGCAAATCTCCGCGGGCGCAATTGTCGCCGCTTCGATTCTGGCCTCGCGCGCCTTTCAGCCCATCGAACTGATCGTTGGCGCATGGACGCAATTCGAGCAGGGCCGGCAGGCCTATGGCGTCTTGAAGGCGGTGCTCAAGACCGAGGATGGCGAGCGCGTGCATACGAGCCTGCCTGCGCCGCAGGGCGCGCTCATCGTCGAGGGCGTCTCCATCCGCGCTCCGGGCAGCGATCGCGCGCTCCTCTTCAACGCGTCTTTCCGCGTGGCGGCGGGCGAGATCGTCGGCATCGTCGGACCGAGCGGGGCGGGAAAATCAACTCTGCTCCGCGCGCTCTGCGGCGCCATTGTCTGCGATCAGGGCGCGGTGCGGCTGGACGGGGCGAAACTGACGGATTGGGATTCCGACAAGCTCGGCAGCTACATCGGTTATGTGCCCCAGGACATCGGTCTCCTGCCCGGCACCGTCGCCGACAACATCGCCCGCTTCAGCCGCGAAAAGGACGATCGCGGCGATGCTGACATTGTCGCTGCCGCACAAGCCGTCGGCGCCCATGAGATGATCCTGGGGCTGGCGCGGGGCTACGACACCGAAATCGGCTCAGGCGGGCGCGGCCTATCGGTCGGCCAAGCCCAACGCGTCGCCCTGGCGCGCGCCTTCTATCGCAACCCGACCTTTCTCGCGCTCGACGAGCCCAACGCGCACCTCGACAATGACGGCGAGCGCGCGCTCATCGCTGCGCTGGACGCAGTGCGTCAGCGCGGCGCCACGGTGCTCATCGTCGCGCACAGCGCCAATCTCGTCGCCGTCGTCGACAAGCTCCTGGTCGTGCGCGAAGGGCGCATCGAAGCCTTCGGTCCGCGCGACCAAGTCGCAGCACGGCTTGCGGGCGCGCGGCCGGCGGTCGTGGCGTCGAGCGAACCAGCGGGGCGGTCATGACCGCACAAGACATTCCCGCGCCGCTGGATGACGATTCCGGCAAGAGAGAAATTCGCGCCGGCATCTTCGCGCTTCTGATTTTTTTCGGCGGGTTTCTGGGCTGGGCGGCTATCGCGCCGCTGGACGCAGCCGTCACGGCGCCTGGCGTCGTCGTTGTTTCCGGCAACCGCCAAACCGTGCAGCACCCAGAAGGCGGCGTGATCTCCAGGCTTGCGGTGCAGGACGGCGACCATGTCCGGCAGGGCCAAGTGCTGATCGAATTGGGCGCACCTGAACTCGTCGCCCAACAGCGCGCCCTGCTCTCGCAGGTCGTCGACCTGCAGATGCAGCGCGAACGGCTGAGCGCAGAAGAAAACCACGCCACGCAATTGCAGCGACCGGCGGAATGGGCAGCGCTGCCGCCGGAGGATCAAACCATCGCGGACGCGGCCTTCGCCCGCAATCAGAACGAAGTCGCCGCCGGGCGCGCCAACATGTGGAGCGTCTACGATACCCGCATTGCGGGCTATCACGGCGAAATCGCCGCCATCGGGCGCCAAGAAGCGCTGCTGCAAGACGAGCTCAACGGCATGCGTCAGCTCGCCGCCGAACAGCTGGTGCCGCAAACGCGGGTGCGCGCACTCGAGCAATCACTGGCCGAGTTGCAGGGCCGCCGCGCCGAATTGACGGCTTCAATCGCGGCCACGCAGGAAGATCGGCTGCAACAGATGCGCACCGTCGATGCGCGCCTTGCTGAACTGACGCCGCAGCTTGCCGGTGCGCGCGAGCGGCTCGAGCGCACGCGGCTGCGGGCGCCAGTCGATGGCGTGGTTGTTGGCCTGCAAGTACACACAGTCGGTGGCGTGATTTCGCCGGGCCAGCGCGTGCTCGATATCGTGCCGCAAGACAGCAACCTCGTCGTCGAAGCACAGGTGCGCCCCGAAGACGCCGACGGATTGCGGCCCGGTCAAACCACGGAAGTGCGCATCACCGCCTTCCGCGGCCGCAACCTCCCGCTTGTGCATGGCGTGCTGCAAACGGTCAGCGCCGACCGGCTCACGGATGAACATTCCGGGCATGGCTATTTCCTGGCGCGGGTAATTGTCCCGCCGGCCGAGCTTCGGAAACTTGCCGATCCAGCCTCTGGCGAACGCCATTTGCGCGCGGGCTTGCCGGCGCAAGTGGTGGTGCCGACACGCAAGCGCACGGCGCTGCAATTCCTGCTCGAACCGCTCAACCAGGCGCTCTGGCGCTCGATGCGGGAGCAGTGAGATGAGCGCCTGGCGGCTTTCCCTCATCGTCGGGTCGAGCTTGGCTGCGGCGAGTGCAGCACATGCCGACACGCTGATCGACGCAATGACGGCGGCCTATCACAATAACCCGACGCTCGACCAAGCGCGCCTGGCAGTGCGCGCCGCGCGCGAAGACCGGGTGCAGGCGCGGGCCGGCTACTTGCCGCAGGTCTCGCTCAACGGCAGTTACGGCTATCAGGACTTCACCACGCGCACGCCATCGCCCTTCTTTGGCGCCATCACGACGCCGCAGACCCTTCATCCGGAAACCGAGACTGCGCAGGTCACGCAGCAGGTTTTCACCGGCGGCAGGCTCACCGGCCAATCGCAACTGGCGCACGCCGGCGTCGACAGCGCCCGCAACAATCTGCGCTCGACCGAACAGCAAGTGCTGCTGGCGGCCGCCGACGCTTATCTCAGCGTCCAGCGCGACGAGCGCATCGTCGACTTGCGCGAGCAAGACGTCCAGGCGCTCACGCGTCAGCTCGCGGGAACGCAAAGGCGCTTGGATGTCGGCGAAGTCAGCCGCACCGATGTTGCGCAAGTGCAGACCCGCCTTGCCGGCGCCAATTCCGCACTCGCCCAGGCGCGCGCCGATCTGGAGCGCTCACGCGCCCAATACACAGCAGTGATCGGTTATCAGCCGCACGATCTGGCGCCGGCAACGATCCCGGCTTTGCCGCAAACGCTTGAGGAATCCGTGCAGCGGGCCCAGACCGCCCACCCCGATTTACTGCGCGCCCGTTCGGATGAACGCGCCGCGCGCGCGCGCACGACCATCGAGCGCTCGGGCCTTTATCCGCAGGTCTCGCTCTCGGGGCGCTATGATCACTTCGATCAAAGCAACTTCGCCGACCAGGAGCGCGATGGCGCCACAGCGACTTTGAACCTCTCCGTGCCCCTCTATGAGGGCGGTTATTACAGCTCACGGGTGCGCCAGAGCCGGCTCAACGAAGCGCGCGCCGATGCGCGTGTCGAAGAGGAACGCCGCCAAGTCGTCGCCTCTGCAACGGGCGCCTGGGCCGACTACACGGCCTATCAGGGCGTCGTCGGCGCCGCCCGCGACCAGGTCGCGGCGGCGCGAGACGCGCTCAACGGCGCCGAGCGCGAGCGCGGTCTTGGCCTTCGCTCCACCCTCGACGTGCTCAATGCCGAACAGGAATTCCGCGACGCGGAGATCGAACTCGCGCGCGCCGACGCCGCCTCGGCGCTTTCGGCCTACACTCTGCTTGCGGATACCGGCGTGCTTTCACTCGATGCGCTGAGCCCGCGCCCGTGAGCACCAAGTTGAGCATCAAGTTGAGGACCAAGGTGAGGGCCAAGTTGAGGATCAGGCTGTCGTGGCCACGTTCAAGGTCCTAGCGCCGGGCGACCCCGCGCCCTGGTTCCGCGCACGCTCGCTTTCCCGGCCGGACTTCGCTTTCGACACCACGGCGGGCCGCTATCTCGTATTGGGCTTCTTCGGCACGGCGTCTGATGCGCTTGCGACAGCGGCCATCACAACGATATCCAACACGCCCGCGTTCAATGACACGCATGCGTCATTCTTCGGCGTGACAATTGAGCCGGCGGACGAAGAGCGGGTCTGCGATCGCATCCCCGGCGTTCGCTGGTTTCTGGATTTCGATGGCGCAATCTCGGCGGCCTACGGCGCACGGGCGATGGAGGACGCCGAACTTTATCGCCGTATGTGGATGGTCTTGGATCCCGCCATGCGCGTGATCGCCGTGCTGCCGTTCTCGCCCGACCATGCGCATGCCGAACAGCTGGCGGCGTTGGTTCAGCAATTGCCGCCGCCGTCACACTACAATGGCGGGGAAGCGTTTCCGCCCGTGCTGGTCTTGCCCAACGTGCTGGAGGGCGAACTCTGCGAGACGCTGATCAAGGCCTATCAAGCCCATGGCGGCGAACCGTCCGGCTTCATGCGCGATATCGGCGGCAAGACCGTGCTGGTGCAAGATCACACCCACAAGCGCCGCCGCGACTTTGTTGTCGAGGATAGCGAGCTCATCAAAACCTTGCAGCAGCGCGTACAGCGGCGCATCGCGCCGGAAATCGCCAAAGCGTTTCAATTCCAGGTGACGCGCATGGAGCGCTATCTCGTCGGATGCTACAGCGCCGACGAGGGCGGGCACTTCCGTCCGCACCGCGACAATACAACCAAGGGCACCGCCCATCGCCGCTTTGCGGTCACCATCAATCTCAACGACGGTTTCTGCGGCGGCGCGCTCAGCTTTCCGGAATACGGGCATCGTTCGCTCAAGCCGAGACCGGGATGCGCGGTGGTGTTTTCGTGCTCATTGCTGCACACGGCATCGCCGGTGACGTCAGGCGTGCGCTACGCGTTTCTGCCGTTCTTGTACGATGATGCGGCGGCCAAGATTCGGCAGGCTAACCTGCCCTTCCTCGCCAATGGCCAATGACCAGTAGACGACAGCGACCTAGCCTGCGGCGCGGTCTTCGCGCTCGAGACGCGCGTCGAGGTGAGCGAAAACACGCTGCAGCACGAGGGCGTCATCGGCCATGCGCGCGACCCGTTCCAGCTCATTCACCTCGCGCGTGCTCAGCGCGGCGTCGGCTGAACGCGGCGCGACCTTGAACACGCCCGGCAACGACACCGGCGCCACGGCTTCGGCGCTGTCGAACAATTCTTCCTTGAGCTTCTCGCCCGGGCGCAGACCGGTGAACTCGATGCCGATTTTGCGGCCAGACCGCGCTATCATCTCGCGCCCGAGCTCCAGGATCGAGACCGGCTCGCCCATTTCCATGAAATAGGCGCCCGAGCCATCTTCGCTGCGCGTAACGCTGAGGATGAGGGCCACCGCTTCTTCGACCGACATGAAGAAACGCTCCATTTCCGGATGCGTCACTTCAAGCGGCCCGCCGGCGGCGATTTGCGCCGAGAAGCGCGGCAGCACCGAGCCTTGCGAGCCGATGACGTTGCCAAAGCGCACCGACTTCGCCGTCATGGCCGCGCCATGCTCAAGTTCAAATCCAAGCAGATGCAATTCAGCCAGCCGCTTGGTGGCGCCCATGACGCAAACCGGCGAAGCCGCCTTGTCAGACGAAACCAAAGTGAAGTTTTGCGCCCCGGCCTTGTGCGCGGCGATAAGTGAATTGCGGACGCCAACCAAATTGCTGAGCACGCAAGCGCCTGGATGGCGCTCACCGAGATGGACGTGCTTCAGCGCGGCTGCGTGAATGACGACGTCGGGACGCACGCGCCCAAACCAGCGCTCGAGCCGAACGCTGTCGCGGATATCGCAAAGCGCGTCGACGACATCCAAGCGGCGGTCAATGCGGCCGACGCGTTCGAGGATGTCGAGCAGACCATGATCAAACTGGTCAAGCAAAACCAGGCGGCCGCACGACAAGCCGGCCAAATATTCCGCAATGGCTGACCCAATGCTTCCCGCCGCGCCCGTGATGACGACGCATTTGTCGCGATAGAAGGCTTTAAGGTCGTTCTCGTTCGCCAGAACGGCATGCGCACGCTTCAGCACATCCATTCCGCCCCTCCCCCGGAATCGTCCCGCAACGACACTTTCGCCTAGCACTTCACGTGGCGGCAGCGCCATAGGTCACGACACACGCCGAGCGCGAGTGATTTTCAGGGCACACCGTCATCTCTGACAGGTCAAACGGATGCGGGAGCGCGATCCGTCGATCTCGAGAAATTGAAAAATGTCTCTTACAACAATGACTTCAGTAGCAATCGGGGATGGTCTTGCATGATCGGCCCGGTGGTAGCGCCACAAACACCGCATCGGTCGCGGCAATTGATTTTGTGACTCAAATTTTGCAACCCGGACGCGGCGGCGGCTAAAAAGCCCGGCGCAAACGCTATCCCCAGATTTGGATGAAGTCCGCCAGGTTCGGCAGCACGTCGACAAGCCCATGCAGCAGCACCACCAACAAGAGGCTCTTGGTGCGCATGTAGATCACACCGAACAACAAGCCGAGCGGCGAGAGCGTGGTGATCGTGTAGGCAACCACCTGAATGGGATCCTGCGACCAGCCATCGACGCCCGGCCCTCCCCGCAAATAGAGGCCCGGCGCGTGCGCGAGACCGAACAGCAGCGCTGTGGCGGCGACCCCGGCCGCGGGCGAGCGAAAAAGCGCGGCAAGGCGCGTCTGTAGCACGGCGCGGTAGAGGAATTCTTCGTTCAGCCCCGCCTCGAGCGCAATCCAGACAAAGCTTGCGGGCGCTGCCCAGGCGAGCAGCGCCGCACTGGGGTGCAGCGCTCGAATTTGGGCCAGGCTCGGAGAGATAAGGCTGAGCAACGCAAGGAAAACCGCGCCCAACACAATCAAGGCGCGCCAGAATTTGCGCCCGGTGAGACCGGCTTGAAATAGCGGGCTGAGCCTGGCGCCGAGGAGAACCAACACAATGCAAGGCAAGACAATGTGGACGGCGAGCTTGAGCGCCAGCACAAGCAGCTCTTGCTCGCGGCCCGGCGCCAGGGCGTGGCGCGCCCAGTTCATGCCGAAGACGAGAAACACAACGGCGTAGAGCGCGAGATAGACGAGGACCACGCCGCTTTCGAATGCGGGACGCGCGACTGAGATGGGCGGCGCATCGGCGCCGCGGGTGAGCAGCCAAGCAAGCCCAGTCAGCGCAACGCCGAAGATGGCAAACACCGACACAGCGTCGGTCCAGCCCGCGCCTGCGCGCGCGAGATAGGCTAAGGCCGCGCTCCACACCGCCACATAGACGCCCGCGGCAATTGCCGGCGCCTTCGAATGCATGCTCTGCGCTGGCGCCACGACCACCTCCCGAAGCCCGAGAGATGCGGTTACCGCGACGGCTGGATGCGATCCAACCGTGCACTAATGGCTCCTCGTCGCTCTCAAAGAGGCTCTCAGTGGCTTTGGCCGCGCCACACAGCCTTATAGGCGAGGTAAAGCAGGCCGCAGAGCACGAGCAGGAAGATCACCACTTGCACGCCCATGGACTTGCGCTCTTCCATGTGCGGATCGGCGGCCCATTGCAGGAAGGTGGCGACATCGGTGGCCATCTGCTGGCGCGTGGCGCGGGTGCCGTCGGAATAAGTGACCAAACCATCGCTCGCCAGCGGCGGCGGCATCGAGATGAGATGGCCTGCGAAATGGTTGTTCACGTATTGCGTGCCGCGCGTTTCGCCCGTGTAGCCCAGCAGGAGCGAGCGCACGTATGGCGCCCCGCCTTCGCGCGCGAGCACGATCACCGACAAATCCGGAGGGAGCGCGCCATTGTTGGCCGCGCGCGCCGCATATTCGTTGGCGAACGGCTTGCGGAAATGATCCGACGGGCGCGCCGCACGCTGGGTGGTTTCACCGGTCGCTTGATCGATGTCCGGCACCTGGAAGCCGGCCGCGATCGCGCGCACATATGGATTGTTCACGACATCGACATATTCGCCGTGCTCGCCGGCCGGCAGGCCGACGTGATTTTCCATTTCGCCGGTTTGGTGGTTGCGCAGGCGGTAGACCGCGAACGGACCGCCCGGCTCGCCGAGATTGCGATACGACAAATGCTCCAGCGCGTGACAGGTGGAGCAAACCTGAGCGTAGACTTGGAAGCCGCGTTGTACCGCGCCCATGTCGTAAGAGCCCAGCGGCCCATCGAAGCTGAAATGGTGCGGCTCCGGCTTCTCCGCTTCGTTCGCCGCGAACGCGACGCCGGCGAGCAGCGTCGCTGACGCAACAGCAGCGATTGCTATCCCCCGCAACATCACGACGCTCCCTGCGTTTGGCCGAGCACAGGCTTGGCGATGGTGTCCGGCACGCGGTTCGGGGTTTCGCGCAAACCCAGGATCGGCAAGATCACGATGAAGAAGAGGAAGTAATAGAAGGTCAGCAGCTGCGCAAAGCGCGTGACGGTGAACAGGAACGGCGTATTGCGTGCGACTTCCACGAACGGCGCCGAGGCGCCAATCCGCGTCTTGGCAGCCGTAATCTGGGCTTCGAGATCGTCGGAATTATCCGCGCTCAGGGTTTGCGTTTGCTGCGTGCCGCCGCTCACGCCGACAACAATGGCATGCGTGCCGCTTTCGCGGTTCACCGCCGTCATCGTCGCGCCGCCCGCGCGCAATTGCGCTTCAGCCGCATCCGACGCCGCCTGGAACAGCGACGCGGACTGTACTTGGACCTCTTGCGTCGTTGCTTGGCCGCCGGCCACCCAAGTCAGCGTGGCGCTGAACGCCCCGCCCTTCGCCAGCACGTTGCCCGGGTTTTGTCCGCCGCACCAACCGAGCGCGATGGAGACGATGACGAAGATGAAGAAGAACTGTTTCGCCGCCGGACGGTAGCGCATCGAGCGCACGCGCGAGGTGTCGAGCCATGGCAGGATGAAGAGCACGCCGATCGACGCAAACATCGCGAACACGCCGGCCGTCTTGGAATTGATGGGTCCGATATTGAAGTCGAATGCACGCAGGATGGCGTAGAATGGCAGCAGGTACCATTCCGGCACGATTTCCGGCGGCGTCTGCAGGGGATTGGCCGGGATGAAGTTGTCCGCATGTCCCAGCGCTTGCGGCATGAAGAATACGAACGCCGCAAACAACACCAGGAACAGCGACGTCGCGAACAGATCCTTGATGGTCGCGTGCGGTGTGAATGGAACGGTGTCGTCCTTGGTCTTCGGCTCGACGCCGGTTGGATTGTTCTGGCCTACTTCGTGCAGCGCCCAAATGTGCAGGACCACGACGCCGGCAATCACGAACGGCAACAAATAGTGCAAGGAGAAGAAGCGGTTGAGCGTCGGCTGGTCGATGGCGCCGCCGCCGCGGATCCAGACCTGGATGCTTTCGCCGATGAATGGGATCGCGCCCAGAATATTGGTGATGACGGTGGCGCCCCAGAACGACATCTGGCCCCATGGCAACGTGTAGCCGAGGAACGCGGTCGCGACCATCAACACATAGATGAGGCAGCCCAGAATCCAGAGCACTTCGCGCGGCGCTTTGTAGGACCCGTAATAAATGCCGCGGAACATGTGGATGTAGACGGCGAGGAAGAACATCGAGGCGCCGACCGCGTGGATGTTCTGGAGGAGCCAGCCAAACGGCACATCGCGCTGAATGCGCTGCACGCTCGCGAAAGCGTCGTGGATGTTGGCCTGATAGTGCATCGCCAGCACGATGCCGGTGACGATCTGTACGCCGAGGCAGAGCGCCAGCATGGCGCCAAAGGTCCACCAATAATTGAGGTTCCGCGGCACGGGGTACACAACGAAGCTGTCGTGCGTGAGCCGTATGATCGGCAGGCGCTTATCGAGCCAGCGCGTAAAGCCCGATCTCGGCTCGTAGGTCGAAGGTCCGCTCACTTATTTCGCTCCCCGGCAGCTCAGCCGATGCGGATGGATGTGTCATTCAAGAAGACGTACGGCGCGACAAAGAGGTTCTTAGGCGCCGGACCCTGACGGATGCGCCCGGATGTGTCGTAGTCCGAGCCGTGGCATGGGCAGAACCAGCCGCCGTAATGGCCGCGGAAACCGGGATCGTAGGAAGGCAGCGGAATGCAGCCCAAATGGGTGCAGTTCGCCTGCAGGATCAACCATTCGGGTTTGCCGGCCGCCCCGCTCGATTGCTTGATGCGGTCTTCGTCCATTTGCGGATCTTTGAGCTGTGCGTAGTCGTCGCGCAGCGCCTGACTGATCTCCGCCGGCGTGCGATGGCGAACGAACACTGGCTTGCCCTGCCAGATCGCCTTGATCTCCTGGCCAACCGGGATCTGGCTCAAATTCACCTCTGTCGTCGACATCGCGCGCGTGTCAGCGGCGGGATTCATTTGATCGACGAAGGGCCAGATGGTCGCAGCGGCGCCGACAGCGCCGACAGCGCCCGCGGCGATGAAGATGAAGTCGCGGCGCGTGGTCTCGTGTGTCGTGCTTGGGGTCCCGTGCGCACCGTCCGCAGTTGCTTCAGCCACCGCTACTTTCTCCGCTTCCGTTTAGCGGTGAAGCTAGGCTAGTCCGGGGTGCTTGCAGCGCGCGGCCCGTCGCCGCATGCCGGATCAAGTCCCCGATTTCGCCCCGATTCTCCGACTGTGGAGGCCATAACGTGCGGCTCGCCCTCTATCAACCGGACATCCCGCAAAATCTCGGCGCGGCCATTCGCCTCTGCGCGTGCTTGGGCGTGTGGCTCGACATTATCGAGCCATGCGGCTTTCCGCTTACGGACGCGGCGATGAAACGCGCAGCACTCGATTACGGGGACAAAGCGCGCATCCTGCGTCATGCCAGCTTCGAAACCTTCGTCGCGGCGCCGGGGCGCGAAGGCGGCCGGCTGGTGCTGGTGGAAACCGACGGCGCCACACGCTTCCAGAACTTCGAGTTCTCCACAGGCGACACGCTGCTTTTTGGGCGCGAAAGTGCGGGATCGCCGGGCGAACTCTATGCCGCCGCGCAAGCGAGCGTGCGTGTTCCCATGGTTCGCGGTTTGCGCTCACTCAATGTAGTCACCGCCGCGGCGGTGGTATTGACCGAAGCGATGCGACAGACGGGCGCCTGGGAGAAACTGGATTGAGCGAGGCCGAAACGCGAAGGGCGCGGGCCAAGGCCTGGTTTGAAAGCCTGCGCGACCAGATCTGCGCCGCGTTCGAGGCGCTGGAGGCGCAAGCGCCGGGCGCACTCTATCCCGGTGCGGCGGGCAAGTTCACGCCAACGCCCTGGCGGCGCGGCAACGGCGGCGCCGACGAAGGCGGCGGCGTCGCCAGCATGATGCGCGGGCGTTTCTTCGAAAAAGTCGGCGTGCATGTCTCGACCGTGCACGGCCAGTTCGGTCCCGACTTTGCAGCGCAGATACCGGGCGCGGCCGACGATCCGCGTTTTTGGGCCTCCGGCATTTCGCTTATCGCTCACATGCGCAATCCGCACTGCCCCGCCGCGCACATGAACACGCGCCATCTCGTCACTACGCAATGGTGGTTCGGCGGCGGCGGCGATCTCAATCCAACACAGAACTATCAGCGCGACGAAAACTCGGACGACGCTCGTACTTTCCAAACGCCCTATCGCGCCGCATGCGACAAACACGGACCCGATCTCTACGCGCACTACAAGAAATGGGCGGACGAATATTTTTGGCTCCCCCACCGCGGCGAACCGCGCGGCGTCGGCGGCATTTTCTACGATCGCCACAACACCGGAGATTGGGAGCGCGACTTTGCCTTTACCCAGGATGTCGGGCGCGCGTTCCTCGATGCCTACGCGCCGCTCTTGCGCAAATACATGGCCAAACCCTGGACCGAGGCCGATCGCGAAGAGCAACTCATCCAGCGCGGACGCTACGTCGAGTTCAACCTGCTTTACGATCGCGGCACGACCTTCGGCCTCAAAACCGGCGGCAATGTCGAAAGCATCCTCTCGTCCATGCCGCCGGTGGCGAAGTGGCCTTGAACGTCTAGCGCTTCTGTTTGCGTACGTTGTCACGCAGCCAAGCTGCGAATTCCGCTTCACCGCTTTCGGATGAGGCGAGCGACAGCATCATCGCCAGGCATTCTTCGTCGGGGGCCACAAGCTCGTGGCCGTTGGCCGCGAGGCACAATTCGCATGCCACAAACGCCGTGCGCTTGTTGCCGTCGATGAACGGATGGTTGCGCGCGACGCCGAAAGCATAGGCAGCCGCCAGGGCGACCACCAGGGCGACCACATCATGATCGCCGCAGGCAAACTGGTTTTGCGCCCGCACCAGAGCGGACCTAAGCAAACCCTCGTCGCGGACGCCAGCGGCCCCGCCATGCTCCGCAAGCTGGCGATTGTGGATGGCGAGGACGAGGTCTTTGGAGAGCCAGCGCGGCTCCCTCACTGCGCCAACGCCTTCAGCAGCTTGCGCCGCTTGCGCATGATGTCCTCGGCCAGCCGCATCAATTCGGCTGTCTCGCTGTCGCCTTGGCTCAGCGCCACGCCGTCGGGCGTGTCGGTGACAATGAGTTCCGCACCTTCGCCGACGCGGAGCTTGGCCAGCACTGCTTTCGGCAGCACCACACCGAGTGAGTTGCCGATCCGGCGCACTTTGAGCGTGCGGCCCCTCGGCTCGGGCGCATCGGCCTTGAAAGGCGCGCGTTCGCTAGCGGAAACGCCAGATTTTCCAGGCTTCTTGGTCATAAGCCGAACATAGGTTATAACACTTGTTATAACCAATCCCTAGACCGGCTTTTTAGGCCATTCCCTGCGCCACGGCTTTCAGCCGCTCGATCACCGAGAGCTTGTCGTCGGGAAAATCGGCGTCGATCCACCAGGCTTCGACTTCGCGCATCACCTGCCCGACCTTCGGCCCCGCCGGCACGCCCGCGGCCATCACTTCGTCGCCGCTGAGCGGAAGTTTCGGCGGCGTCCACATTTGCGCATGGGCGACGAGTGCGCGCCATTGTTGCGCTTTCTCGCCACCGGCCGCGGCCCAAGTGAGCATGACGCGGTCGCGGAAGGCTGCGTTGCCGATGGTGTAGATGGCGCGGCGCATTTCGCGCAGCGACATGTACGAGGTGATCTTCACCTCGTCGCCGAGCGCCGCGACCAGACGATCGCGCTCTTCATTCGAGAGTTTGAGGCGCTGGGCGAGGATCCTGCCCGCCTCCTGATCCGGCAATGACGCCGCCACGCGCGTCATCGCATCGATCGGCAGCATCAGATCAGCTTCCAGCGACATCAGCGCCTTCAGCCGCGTGCGATTTTTCATTTCCGGCAGCGCCCGGGCGCGCACTTCGATCGCTTCCATGCCTTCCCAGGCCGCGCGGGGATCGTGCGCGGCAAGCAGCTTCTTCACTTCCTTCCAGACGCGTTCAGCCGAAAGCGAATCCAACCCCTTCACTTCATCCGCGCAGGCTTGCAGCCCATGGGGATCGATGGGTCCTTTGGCGTACCAGGCGTTGAAGCGGAAGAATCTGAGGACGCGCAGATAATCCTCGCGCAGCCGCTGGTGCGCGTCGCCGATGAAAATGACGCGCCCCGCGCGCGCATCGTCAAGACCGCCGCCGGTGGGATCGTGGATTTGGCCTGAGGCATCGGCGTAAAGCGCATTGATGCGAAAGTCGCGGCGTTGAGCGTCCTCGGCCCAAGCTTCCGTGAACGCCACAGTGGCGCGGCGGCCATCGGTCGAAACATCGCGCCGGAGGGTCGTCACCTCGAACGGCTTGTGTTTGACGACGACCGTGATTGTGCCGTGCTCGATGCCGGTGGGGTGCGCGGCGAAGCCCGCCTTCGTCGCAATTTCCGTCACCTGGTCCGGGGTCAACTGCGTGGCGATGTCGATGTCATCGACCTCGCGCCCCATCAAGGTGTTGCGCACGCAACCGCCCACAAAGCGGGCGCTTCCGGCGCGCGCAGCTTCCAAGGCGTCCATCAGCGCGCGCGTCTCCGGCGTCTTGAGCCACGCGGCATGGGCGATGGATGGGGTCATCGGCGTTTGTCTTCGCGCAGTTCGCGCGGCCCTTCAACCAAAGCCGAGCGTCGACCTCAAGGGTACAATCTCTCGTATAGCGCCCGGATCATGCCCGCGGTTGCGCCCCAGATGAGATGGCCCTCATAGGGCATGACATAATAATAGCGGGTGCGGCCCTGCCATTGTGCTTCGCGGGTTTCGTGGTTGGCGGCATTCATCAGGAAGCTGAGCGGCGCTTCGAACACTGATGCGACTTCGCGGGGATCGAGCTTCAGCTCAAAGCCCGGATTTACCAAGCCGACGATCGGCGTGACGCGATAACCGGTAATGGTGTCGTAGCGGTCCCAGGCGCCGAGGGGTTCGATGAAACGGTGCGAGAGCCCAATCTCCTCAGCCGTTTCGCGCAGTGCGGTGTCGACCGCGCTTGCATCGCTCGCCTGCACGCGACCGCCAGGGAACGAGATCTGGCCGGGATGGGCCGGGGTCTCCTTGGCGCGCTCGGTGAAGAGCATCGTCCAGCCGTCTGCGCGCTTGATGATCGGCGCCAGCACAGCGGCCGGGCGCGTCTCAGGATGATTGTCCCAGCCGGGATTGAGGTCATTGTCGCTGCGCGTGCGCGCCCCCCCATGCGCGACCTCGTGCGCGACGCCATCAAGCGGATCGAGCTTGGCGCGCAGGAGCGATTCGAAGTTTTTCGGTTCAAAGGACACGGGGCTCATCGAGCTTCTCATTCATCGCGTGCAAAATCCACCGCAACTCGACGTTGCCTCCCTTGCCGCTGCAAGGTGCTAAAGCTTAACCCATGCTTGCGCTTGGCGTTCACTTCCCCAAGGCTGCCGGCAATTCGCTGCTTGTTGCGCTCATAGCGCGCTACGGCGAGGCGCTGTTTGTCGACTACGCAGAGCCCCCGGCGCTGCCGCAGGCGCAGCGGCACCTGGACCCAGATCGTTATATGGCGCGTCGGGATGAGCCGCCTACGGGCGCTGCATGCATTTTCGGTCATTTCCATCCGGCGAAGTACGCACACTTGAATGCGATGCGCTTTACGGTTCTGCGCGATCCGGTAGCCAATATCGTCTCGATCTATTGTTACTTCCGCAGCACGCCGCCTTTGCCGCAGGGGTTGTTGCATCAGTACGTGATCGGCGAGAATCTGAACGTCGTTGAAATGGCGCGCCTGCCGCTGTTGCGACGGCTGATGAGCGACGCTTATTTCGGCGGCGTCGACATGGAGACATTCGACTTCATTGGCATTCACGAACGCCGCGTCGAGACCAACGCCATCCTCTGTGATCTGCTCGAGCTGGCTCCGTTCGACGATGTGCACGTGAACGCCACACCGCCCTCCCATGAGCACGATGAAATCATGGCGTCGGCGAAAACGTTGTGCGAGCTGCGCGATCTATTGGCCGACGACGTTCGGTTCTACGAGCAGTTCGCGGGCAGAAATCTATCGCGACCTTCTTGAGTGTCAGCGACGCTGGATTAGCCAGCGCGCCCCAACTCAAACCAGGCGCCATTGCTCCAAACGCCCGAAGCGCCGTCCTGCTGCTCGCTCCATTCGATCATTTCATAAAATGGCGCGCGCAGGATGCGCGCCTCAAGCCTGCCGCGCACCAAAACGTAGGGCCGGGGCTCCTCAGCTGTGTAATGCACGCGGATAGGATTATTCGGTCCCGCGACCACCACATCGCCCACGTTCGTCGTGAACACGATGGTCTGCGCCCGCCCTTGCCCGTCGCGATCGGCGCGTACCGCCAAGAACGGCGCATCTTCGACACGGACCCGGATCTTCTCCGCCGGCGTTACCAGATACGTCTCCCCGTCCGCGTCCTTGCGGAGGATCGAGGCGAAGAGGCGGACCAGGCTCTCGCGCGTCATGCGAGTTCCCTCATGCAGCCACGTTCCGTCGCGGAGAATTTCGAGGCCGGCGTCGCCACAATGAATTGGATTCCAAAGCTCGACTGGGGCAAGGCGCTTTTCGGACGCCGCCCCGTCCGTCGCGCTGGCCTTGAGGGCGACGATCAATTGCTCCAGGGACGAAGTCTGAGAGGGCTCGGCGTTTCGCATGATCCCGCAGGTGAAATTGGTCGGGCCCCGGAAGGGAACGGCCTTAAAACAGCCGCCATACAAGCGAGGTTCGCGCGCATGAGCAATGTGACGGAGCGAGACGCCCAGGCGGTCGTCGGCGAAGCCGAGCGGGCCGGCGAAACGCTGGCGCGCGTGCGCGAGGAAATCGGCAAGTCGGTTTTCGGCCAGGAACGCGTGATCGAGATGACTTTGGCCGCGGTGCTGGCGGGCGGGCACGTATTGCTGGTGGGTGCGCCGGGCTTGGCCAAGACCCGGCTGGTGGAAGCGATGGCGCGCGTGCTGGGGCTCGACTGGGCGCGCGTGCAATTCACGCCCGATCTGATGCCGGCCGATATTCTGGGCTCTGAAGTTCTCGATCAGGACGCCGGCGGGCGCCGGCAATTCCGCTTCGTCAAGGGCCCGATCTTCACGCAGCTTTTGATGGCCGACGAAATCAACCGGGCCTCGCCGCGTACGCAATCGGCGCTTTTGCAGGCAATGCAGGAATATCACGTGACGGTGGCAGGTCAGGCCTACGACGTGCCCAAGCCGTTCCACGTGCTGGCGACACAGAATCCGATTGAGCACGAAGGCGCCTATCCGCTGCCGGAAGCGCAACTCGACCGCTTCCTGTTGCAAGTCGACGTGCCTTACCCGGACGCCGAGATCGAACGGCGCATCCTGATCGAGACGACAGGCTTGGCCGACGTGACGCCGCAAGCCGTGCTCGACGCCCAAGGTCTGATGCGCTTGCAACAACTCATTCGCCGCATGCCGGTGGGCGAGAAAGTGCTCGCCTGCATTCTCGAACTGGTGCGCTCGGCGCGACCCGGCTCGACCCACGATCAGCGCGTGAACCAACACGTCGCCTGGGGTCCAGGCCCGCGCGCCGGACAAGCGCTGATGCTTGCCGTGCGCGCGCGCGCGCTCTTGCGTGGGCGCTTGGCCCCGGCGATCGATGACGTGGTGGCGCTGGCGCGCCCGGCGCTTGTGCACCGCATGCAGCTTTCCTTTGGGGCCCGCGCCGAAGGCTTGGACATCGACACGCTTGTCGATGAACTGGCGGAGCGCGCGGCCTGAGTACGCAAACCGACGCCGCGCGCCTCGACGCGCTCGCGCTGGCGGGCGACTTGCCCGGCGTTTTGCTCGATGCACGCAGATTGGCGGCGGCGGCGCCGGGCTTCCACGGCCGCCGCCGCGCCGGCCAAGGCGAAGCGTTCTGGCAGTACCGCGACCACCGGCCCGAGGATGGCGCCCGCCTCGTCGATTGGCGCCGCTCTGCCCGCGGGGACAGGTTCTATGTCCGCGAGCGTGAGCGTGAAGCGGCCCAGACTGCCTGGTTCTGGATCGACCCTTCGCCCGGTTTCGATTGGAGCTCCGATCCGGCGCGCACCACCAAGCTCCGCCGCGCGCGCACGCTGGCGCTGGCGCTGGCGATATTGCTGACGCGCGGCGGTGAGCGGGTTGGCGCGCTGGGTTCGCCGCCGCGGTCCGGCCCGCGTGGCCCCGATCGGCTGGCGCTCGACTTGCTGACGCCGATGGCCGACGCCGAGGCCCCGACCAAAAGCTGCATCGTCTTCGTCTCCGACTTCTACGCGCCGATCGAGACATGGCGCGCGCGCGTGAGCGCTGCTGCAAGCGCAGGCGCAAGCGGCGCGCTGGTGATGATCGCCGATCCGGCCGAGGAGGATTTTCCCTTCGAGGGGAGGACGCTCTTCAAGGAGCCCGGCTCTCATCGCGAAGCCTTGATCGGCCGCGCCGAGAATGCGCGCGCTGACTACGCCGAGCGCCTGGAAACGCATCGCCGCGATCTGCATGAACTCGGCGCGCGCTTCGGTTTTCCCTCGCTGGTCCATCGCACTGATCATGCGGCGGCGCCAACCTTGTCGATGCTGATCGCGCTTGTCTCCGAGCGGTTCGCATGACCATTGGCCCGTTCCTGTTCGGCGCGCCTTGGGCGCTGGCGGCGCTTGCAGCGCTCCCCCTGCTCTGGTGGCTGATGCGCGCCACGCCGCCGCCGCCGCAGCGCGCGCAGTTTCCGCCAACACGCCTGCTCATGGGCTTGCACACCGACGAACAGAGCCGCGAACGGGCGCCGTGGTGGTTGGTGCTCTTCCGCGCGCTCGCCGCGGCGCTGATGATCATCGCGTTCGCGCGCCCAAGCCTGGCGCCCACCGCCGCCGCCCAAGCGCAAGGCGGGCGCACCTTGTTGGTGATCGATGACGGTTGGACCGCCGCGCCGAACTGGAGTGAGGTGCGCACCGCGGCAACCGCCACGATCGCGCAAGCTGAACGCTCGGGCGCGCCGATTTTCCTGCTGACGACAGCGGCGACCATCCCCGCGCGCGATCCCGGCGAAGCGTTGACGGCGGGCGATGCGAAATCGCGCATCGCCCGCCTTGAACCCAAGGCTTGGCGGCCCGATCGCGCCGACGCGGCCCGGCGCCTGGCGCAGACCCAAATGCGCTTCGATCGCATCGTCTGGATCTCGGACGGTCTCGAGGATCCCGGCGCGCACACATTGGCGCAAGTGCTGAGGCAGCGCGGACCGGTCACGGTGCGCGTGCCCGCGCACACGGCGCGCGCCATTGTTTCCGGCGCGGTGACGCCACAAGGCGTTGAGGCGCGCGTGCGGCGCGCATCCAATGGCGAACCGTTCGCCGCTATCGCGGCTGAAACAGCCGATGGCCGCGCGCTCGGCGCGGCGGAGTTGCGCTTCGGTCCGGCCGACCTCACCGCAGGCGCGCGCATTCAATTGCCGCCGGAGATCGCCGCGCGTGCGGCGCGCGTGCGCATCGTCGGCGAGCAGAGCGCCGGCGCCGTGCATTTGCTGCCGGCGGGATCGGGGCGGCCGTTCGTTGGGCTCATCGATCCGGGCGGCGCGGGGCAGCCCCTCGTTTCCGAACTCTATTATGCCGACCGCGCATTGCAGCCCTATGCGAGCTTGCAGCGCGGCAGCGTCGGCGAATTGATCGGTGCCCGCGCACAAGCGCTGATCCTGCCTGACGCCGGGCGTGTCTCCCCGCTCGATCGCTCGGCGCTTGAGCGTTGGATTGATTCCGGCGGGTTGCTCATCCGCTTCGCGGGGCCGCGGCTTGCCAACGATGCCGACGATCTATTGCCTGTGCGCTTGCGTCCCGGTTCGCGCGCACTTGGCAGTGCGCTCGCTTGGGAGACGCCGCTGGCAGTGGCGCCGTTTTCGCCGGACTCGCCGTTTGCCGGAATCACGCCGCCAAATGATGTGCGCATTCGCCAGCAAGTGCTGGCCGAGCCCGCTTCGATCGAGCAAGCGCATGTGTGGGCGACGCTGACGGATCATTCGCCGCTGGTGACGGCGCGCCAGCGCGGCCACGGGCTCATCGTGCTCTTTCACGTGAGCGCGGGACCGGATTGGTCCGATCTGCCGCTTTCAGGCCTCTTCGTCGAAATGCTGCGGCGGACGCTTGCCTTCACGGCCCGCGACGCCGGCGCCGGCGAACGCGCCATCACCGGCGGTCCATACGTGGCCCAGCGCGTGCTCGATGGCTTCGGGGGTCTCACGCCGCCGCCGCCCGACCTGCAAGCGATCGCGCCGGAGCGTTTTGCGCTGGCGCAACCATCGCCGGCGACGCCGCCCGGACTCTATGAACGCGCTGGCGTCTCCGCCGCCATCGATGCTGCACGCAATGACGAAGCGCTGACGCCGCTGCCGGGATTGCCGGGGGTCGCGCGCGCTGGGCTCGACGCGCATATCGAGCGGCCGCTCGCCGGCTGGTTCTTCGCCGCGGCCGCACTGATGTTGACGTTCGATCTTTTCATCGGACTGTTCCTGCTCGGCCGGCTGCCGCGCTTTGTGCGCGCGAGCGCGGCTGCGTTCTTGCTCGCCGGCCTTCTCCTCCCACCTGATGCGCACGCGCAATCGCGCGACGATCCGACCTTGGTCGTACGCCTAGCCTACGTGCGCACTGGTGATGGGCGCGCCGATCGCACCAGCGCCGCCGGTCTCGAAGCATTGACGCAAACCTTGGTCAATCGCACCTCGGTCGAGCCGGGTCCGCCGATCGGCGTCGATCTCGCGCGTGACAATCTCGCGGCCTATCCGTTCCTCTATTGGGCAGCGCCTTCTTCGCCGCAGCATCTCTCCGATGCAGCACTCGCCAACCTCGACCACTACCTTGCCATTGGCGGGCTTTTGCTGGTCGACACCCGCGACGCGGGACGCGCCGCGAACACCGGTTCGCGGCCGGCGCAGCTGATGCTTGCTGGGGTCGATGTGCCGCCCTTGGAACTGGTGAACAGCGAACACGTCGTTGCGCGCTCTTTTTACCTGATGCGCAGTTTTCCCGGCCGCTTCGCCTCGCCGCGGCTGTGGGCCGAAACCGCCTCGGCGGCGTCGGCGCGAGATGGTGTTGCATCTCTCTTCGTCGGCGACGGCGACTGGGCGAGCGCATGGGCGGGCGAAGCCGGCATTGATGGGCGCCAGCGCGAAATGGCGCTCCGCTTCGGCGTCAATATGGTGATGGTGGCGCTGACCGGGAACTACAAATCCGATCAGGTGCACGTGCAGACGCTGCTCGAACGCCTCGGCGAACAATCGCGATGATTGGCGCCGCGCGTCTCGGTTTCGATCCGGCGCTGCCGCTGGGCGTCATCATCGCACTCGCGCTCGCAGCGTTGATCGCGCTTGGCGTTTATGTGTGGCGCGGCGGCGGCGCGCCGATCCTGCGCACATTCGGCATTGCGTTCGTGCTGCTCGGATTGATGCAACCGCAATGGGTGCGTGAGCAGCGCCAGCCGGCCAATGATGTCGCGCTGCTGCTCGTAGATCAGAGCGAAAGCCTCAATCTCGCCGGCCGCCTCGATGCGGCGCGCCGCGCCGGCGACGCCATCGCCCAGCGGCTGGCGCGCGAGCAGGGGCTCGACGTGCGCACGCGCGAAACCCGTGGGGGACCCGACGGCACCATGGTCACGTCGGTGATCGACGATGCGCTCGCCGATGTGGCGCCCGATCGCATCGCTGGCGTCATCGTTGTAACCGACGGTCAAGCGGCCGACGCGCCGCGCGATCCATCACGGCTTTCCAGGCTGGGGCCGGCGCACATCTTGATTGTCGGCGACCCTACGCGCGGCGACCGCCGTCTCGTGCTCGATGCAGCGCCGACCTTTGGCATCGTCGGCGAGCCGATGCGCATCACCGGGCGCGTGATCGACAATGGCGACATGCCTGTGCGCGTGCGCGTGTCGATCGACGGCGTGGCGGCGACGGAAACGCTAGCCACCGCCAATCACGCCTTCAGTGTCGATGTGCGTTTGCCCAAACGCGGGCGCAACATGGTCATCGTCGAGGCTGATCCCGGGGCGCACGAGATCACGCTCGCCAACAATCGCGCCGCATTCGCCGCCAATGGCATTCGCGACCGGCTGCGCGTGCTCCTCATCACTGGCGAACCGCACCCGGGCGCGCGCGTGTGGCGCAATCTGCTGAAGTCGGATCCGGCCGTCGATCTGGTGCACTTCACGATATTGCGACCGCCGGAAAAACAGGATTTCATGACCCCGCTCAACGAGCTGGCGCTCATCCCCTTCCCAACCGAGGAATTGTTCAACCGCCGCCTCGGCGAATTCGATCTCATCATTTTCGATCGCTCACGCTGGCGCGGGATATTGCAGCCCTATTATTTCTCCAACATCGCCCAGCGCATCGAGGAAGGCGGCGCGCTGCTGATCACGGCCGGCGATTCCGAAGCGGGCGAAAATGGCGTCTATCGCACGACGCTGGCGAGCCTGCTGCCGTCGCAGCCGCTGGGCGATGTCATCACGCGACCCTACCGGCCAACGCCGACCGCACTTGGTTTGCGACACCCCGTGGTGCGCGGTCTGCCGACGCCTGAACGCTGGGGGCGCTGGACGCGCGAGGTGGATGCGCGCGCAACCAGCGGACAAACCGTGCTTTCTGGCGTCGATGGCCGCCCGCTGCTCGTGCTTGACCGCGCGGGCCGCGGCCGCGTCGCGCAATTGTGGTCGGACCAAGCGTGGCTGTGGGCGCGGGGCTATGATGGCGGCGGACCGCACGGCGAATTGCTGCGCCGCTTGGTGCACTGGCTGATGCAGGAGCCGGAACTTGAGGAGGAGCGGCTGACGCTCGACCCCGATGCGCAAGGCCTATCCATCGAGCGCGCGACGTTGAGCAACAGCGCCGATCCGGTTGAGATCATCTCACCGTCGGGGCGCCGGAGCACACTGACATTGAGTCAGACAGCGCCTGGCGTGTTTCGCGGACAGGCCCTTGCCGTGGAGCAAGGGCTTTACGAAGCGCACGAAGGAGCGCTGCGCGCGTTTGCTGCGGTGGGGCCGCTCAATCCGCGCGAAGCCAACGCGATCGCTGCGGACCCGACGATTTTGCGCCCCTACGCGCAGGCGACCGGCGGCAGCGTCGTGCTCACCGGCGAGGACGGTTCGCGTCTGCCGGAAATTCGCCGTGTCGATCGCGGCGCGCGCGCGCGCGGCGATGGCTGGATCGGCATCGAGCGCAACGGCGCTTACGTGGTGCGCGCCGCCGTGGCGACGCCGCTGGGCCCGGGCTGGGCGTGGGCCTTCTTTGGTGTCGCGTTGTTGATGCTCGGTTGGCGGCGCGAGACCGGCTAGGTGCGCTTCGGCAGCAGGAAATAGATGTAGAGTCCTGCTAGTCCCAGCACCGCGAAGCAGAGCACGCTGCCCTCGGGTCCAGTGGCGCCGCCGCTCAACCATTCTGGACCCTGAGGATGGGTGATCAGGAGATTGCCGCTGGAGGCAGCGCCGCTATTGGCGGTTCCGAACACATAGGTTTCGCCCCAATTCCATCCCGCGTGCCAACCCAGCGCCCACCACAATGAGCCTGTCTTCCAGATCGCGTAGCAAAACACGAGGCCGGCAAGGACGACGGAGGTCAGCCCCAGCGCACCCTCGCCAAGATTGGAGAAATGGGCCGCGCCAAACAGAACCGTGGTGACGATCGCGGACCAGCGGAAACCAAAGCTGCGCGCAAGCCGCGCCAACAGATAGCCGCGAAACGCCATCTCCTCGAGCAGTGCAGCCATGATCAGCCCGATCGCCCACAGGCCACCGGACGCCAGCGCCGCCTGCCCGAGTGCTGCGACGCCATCAAAACGCATCACCCCGAGCGCGATCTCGCCGCCAACGAGGAGCGCAATGAGCAAGATGCCGATGGCGGCGCCCTGCGCCGCGCGCAATACGGGCTTGGCGCCGGCGAGGTAATAATCATCGAGCGGCCTGCGCTCGATCACCGCCATGAACAGGGTTGCCCCAATGATCGACGCCAGCACCAGCGAGGCGCCCTTGATGGCGCCCAAGGCGGTCATGCCTTCGTCGTCGAGATCCTGCATGTGCACGCCAAACGCTTGCAGCAGGACGACGCTCAAGATCTGCACGGCGCCGATCGCCATCAGGACAAGCAGGATACTCCACGGCAAGCGCAACCCTTGCGGGCCGACGAACAGCCAGGCGACGCGATCGGCGAGGGATTTCTGTTCGCTCATGGCGGACCCACTTCGCCGTGCGCGCCGCTTAGCCCGCCGCGGCGCAGTTCGAGCCACAACAATCGCGCCGGATCGACGGGCCCGGGCAAACTCAAGCGCCCACGCGGCACGATGCTAAAGCCGATCGGTTTGAAAAATCTCTCGGCGCCGACGAGCACGACGCCGCTGCCGCCCCGCGCGCGGCAAGCAGCGACTGCTTCGCGCGTGAGCGTAAGCCCCAGGCCCGCGAGCTGCGCTGCTGGATCAACCGCGAGCGGCCCAAGGAAATAGAATTGCTGGCCGGCGCTCACGCTCCAAATGCGGCAAACGCCGACGACCTCCTTTGCGGCGTTGAGCGCAACGCGCGTCAGCGAAGGCTCGAGCACCGCGCCACGTTCACGCACGCGCTCTGAGGTTTTTGCGTATCGCCCAGGACCAAAGGCGGCGTCGAGCACATGCTCGATCGCCTCATGGTGCTCCGGCAGTTCAGCAGTCAATGTAGCCAAGTCGTCCTCGCGCGGCGCGCTTAGGGCCCGACGGACAAGGCGTCAACCTGGGCTGGCGACGCATTGCGAAACCCCAGCTGGGACGGCATGGTCCAGCGCTTGCCCGCGCTCCGCCTTCCCTCCCTCGCGATCTTCAGACACGGCCTCTACACGCAGTTCATCCTGAGCCGCTGGTTTGCGACGCTCGCCGTGCAGATGCAGCTCACCGCGATGGGCTGGCAAGTCTACGACGCGGCGCGCGCGGAGGGGCAGAGCATTCCGCAAGCGTCGTTCGTGCTCGGCATGGTGGGCTTGTCGCAATTCCTGCCGCTTCTCGTGCTCTCGCTGTTCGGCGGCCAAGCAGCGGATCGCTACAATCGCAAATTCATTCTGGTCGCCTGTTTTGCCGCCAAATGCGCGATTGCCGCTGGCCTTGCGATTGTCTCGCTCAATCATACGCCGCTGATCATCCCGACCGTCCTCACCGCCGCCGCCTTCTCCGGCGCCATCAATGCGTTCCTGCCTCCGGCGGCGTCGGCGTTCATGCCGATGCTGTTGCCGCGCGCAGAGCTGCCGCAAGGCATCGCCTGGAATTCGCTGGCGTTCCAATCGGGCACGATTGTCGGTCCCGCTATTGGCGGCTTGCTTTACGCATTTGGACCAGCCGCCGCCTATGGCGCCACATTCCTGCTGCTTGGCGCCGGCGCCTTTCTGATGTTGGGCATCAAGCCACCCAAACAAACGCCGGTCACGGACACTCGAACGATCGGCCTGATCATCGAGGGCGTCAAATATGTGTGGTCAAACAAGATTGTGCTCGGCGCGATCTCACTCGATCTGATTGTCGTGCTGCTAGGCGGCGCAGTGGCGCTGCTACCTGTGTTCGCGCGCGACATTCTGCATGTGGGCCCGAGCGAACTCGGCGTTTTGCGCGCGGCGATGGGCGCGGGCGCGGCGTTTGTGGCGCTTTGGATTGCGGCCGCGCCGCTGCGGCGCAATGTCGGACGCTGGATGTTCGGCGCAACCATCGCGTTCGGGTTGGCGACGATCGTGTTCGGCCTTTCCACCAACGTCTGGCTGACGGTGGCGGCGCTTGCGGTGGCGGGCGGCGTCGACATGATCTCCGTCTATGTGCGGCAAAGCCTAATCCAGTTGGCAACGCCCGACGAAATGCGTGGCCGCGTGTCGGCTGTGAGCTTTGTGTTCATCTCCGCCTCAAATGAGCTCGGCGATTTCGAATCCGGCGTGGTCGCGCGCCTGATTGGACCGGTGGCCGCGGTGGTGGTCGGCGGCGTCCTCGCGGTAAGTGCATCGGCGCTGTGGATGCGCCTCTTCCCGCACTTGCGGACAGCCGACGGCTTCGAACCCCCGCTGGCGCCGGGCGCGCATGCAAAAGCGCTTGCCGCCGCCGCTGCGGAAACATCGCCCGCCGGCGGCGCCCAATAAGATCTACGCTTTTGTCGCAACCAGATTGACGACAGTCGCTACACCAAGGAATTCGCCGTTCGCGGCCAGGCGTTCAATGCCCGCCAGCCATTGCTCTGCGGCGTCGGCTGCGAGACCGCCTTCCTTCACCAATTCCTGCAGGTGAAAATCGGCGTTCGACGCGCCCCGCCATGCGTCTGCGTCGCGACCGGGAACCATCACCGGCTCGACATCGACTTGCGCGAAGCCTGCTTGATAGCCCGCGCGGATCGACGCCATGGCGAGGCGCGCCTCACGGCTGAGCTTCCAGATCGGCGCGTCGTGGACGGTCGCCAAATAGCGGTCGATATCGGCGGCGTGGCCCGAAGCGTCGCCAGCGCGAAAACTCTTATGGACGTCGAACGCGGATTGTTGGCTGGGCATCAGCCACCTCCCTCATTGTATGCTTGCGAGGCGCGGAGCCGCAACGCTAGCGAAAAGCGCCGTTCCCAGCCATTAACGGGGTCTTAAACGGCGCG
Organism: uncultured Pseudomonadota bacterium; assembly: GCA_963837475.1. GTDB lineage: Bacteria > Pseudomonadota > Alphaproteobacteria > Caulobacterales > Aquidulcibacteraceae > Vitreimonas. Next base: position 67,549 of record CAWIND010000005.1, on the reverse strand, counting down.
CAGGAGCTTTGCGGACGGAGGTCCGCATGCGCGCCGCATTCTTCGCGTCATTGCTTCTGCTGCTGGCCGCGCCGGCATGGGCCAATTGCGCGGATGAATATTATCGCGGCGGCGCCCCACGCGTGATGGAGAGCGCCGCACGCGATTTGCGCGAGCTCTGCTACGACGATTTTGCGGTCGGCCATTCGGGCGTGACGCACACGCCGCTCTGGTCGGCCGAGCATTTGACAGCAGGCGAAGTCGACGCGGCGCGCACTTTGAACCGGCGCGATGCGTTCCACGCGGAAGCATCGCTCCCGCATGACGAACGCGCCGAGCTGACCGACTATCGCCGCTCCGGTTACGATCGCGGCCACATGGCGCCGAGCGGCGATATGCCGACCCCGCAAGCACAAGCGCAGAGCTTTACGCTGGCGAACATGGTTCCCCAGGCCGCCTCGCTCAATCGCGGGCTTTGGGAGGAGATCGAAACAGCGGTTCGCAATCTCGCCGATGCTGATGGCGAGATCTTTGTCGTCACCGGACCGATCTTCAACACCGATGCCGCGGCGCTGAACGGCCGCGTGCGTGTGCCCAGCGCCGTATTCAAGGCGATCTACGACCCGCGCCGCAGGCAGGCAGCGGCCTATGTAGCCGACAACGCCGCAGGCGCCACTTATCGCCTCGTCTCCATCGCGCAATTGCGCGCCATGACCGGCATCGACGCGTTTCCGGCGCTCGCCGCCTCCATCAAGGCGCGCACAATGGCGCTGCCGCCGCCGGAGCGGCGCGAGCGGCCCCAACAGCAGCGGCCGCCGGAAACCGTGGCGCGCAATCGCGAGCCGGCGGGACGCATCCTCACCGCTTCTCGCGGCTGAGCCCTATTTCAGCGACAGCACCACCTCGCCCGACACCGGATCGGTGACGCCGAGGCCGTTGCCGAGATCTTCGAGCGTGTCGCGGAAAGTGTCCAAAGTCGCGATCATCTCGGGCCGCGCATCGGCCATGGCGGCCATGTCGGTCCATTCACCAATGATACAATAGGTGTGCTCACCCGTCTTGATGACATTGACATGTTGTAGGCCACGCCAGTTGCGGTCGATCTTTTTGTGGGCCTCGAGGAAGTCTTTATCGCGGCCCGGTTTGACGCGGAAACGCACGGCGTTGAATGCAGTCATCGCCCTTCTCCTCATGCTGAGGACGGCATGATGCGCCCAAGGCAACGGCCCGGCAATGGCGTTTGCCAATGCTGCTATGACGACCAGAAGCGTAAGCGCCAGTCTTCGCCGTGCGCGCGATAGCTTTTATCCTTGGCGAGGAAGGCTTCAAAGTCGAAGTCGTTGTCTTCTGGCGCCCAGGCATCGACGCGCTGATCTCCTTTCCAGCATTCGATGATCGGACGCCTGCTGCTTACGATGTCGGCCACGATGTGGGCGATGGCGTCATGCGGCAAGCCGAGTTCAGGGAACATCTCGCCGTGGACGTGCCAGGCATGGCCAGCGAAGGCGACCATCGGATCGTCGCCATAGAAGACAAGCAACGTCAGGGCGCCGTCGGGTGAAACATGCGTTTCGTCCGGGTGCGGAGCTGGACTGTCTTGACCATGCGCCATGAGCGCAGCTTATGAGCGCAGACGTGCGAGGAGAAGACATGGGCGTGTTGAGTGGAAAAGTCGTCATCGTCACGGGCGGCGGCAATGGCATCGGCAAGGAATGCGCGCTGCTGGCGGGGCGCGAAGGCGCCTCGGTGCTGGTCAACGATCTGGGCGGCGGCCTCAAAGGCGGCGACGCGGGCTCGAGCGGACCGGCTGAAGACGTCGCCAAGGAAATCCGAGCCGCCGGCGGCAAGGCGATCTCCAACAGCGACAGCGTCAGCGATTACGACGCGGTGGTCGCGATGGTCGAGCAGGCGAAGAAGGAATTCGGCGGCCTGCATGCGATCATCAATCCGGCGGGAATTTTGCGCGACGGCATGTTCCACAAAATGCCGCCCGAAGATTGGAAGGCGGTGATCGACGTGCATTTGCACGGCGCGTTCAATGTCTGCCGCGCTTCGATCGAGTACTTCCGCGAACAGCAGAACGGCTCGTACGTTCTTTTTACTTCGACATCCGGCCTGATCGGCAATATTGGACAGGCCAATTATGCGGCCGCCAAACTTGGCGTCATGGGCCTTTCGCGCATCGTGGCGATGGAAGGCCAGTCGAAGAATGTGCGCTCCAACATCATCGCACCGTTCGCTTGGACGCGGATGATCGCTTCGATCCCGGTCAAGGATGAAGCGTCGCAAAAGCGCGTCGAACGCTTCCAGCGAACCATGCGCGCCGACCAAGTGGCGCAGCTGGCGGTGGCGCTCTGCGCCGACGGCGCCAAGGATACGAGCGGCCAGATCTTCGCGGTGCGCGGCAACGAAGTGTTCCTGTTCAACCAGCCGCGGCCGGTGCGCGGCATGGCCAAGGTCGAAGGTTGGACGCCGGAGAGCCTGATCGATCACGCGCTCCCGGCAATGCGCGCCAACTACACCGATCTCGGCGCCTCGCAAAACGTGTTTCCGTGGGATCCGGTCTGATGCGCGCCCTCTTGCTTGCGCTTGTCCTGGCGGCGTGCGCGACGCCTGCCGCGCCGCCGCCGCAAGGCGCCAATCACCTTGCCGGCACGCATTGGATCATGGAGGACGTCGAGGCTTCGCCGCACTATCCGACAATGAACTTCGAAGACGCGCGCGCATCTGGCTTTGACGGGTGCAATCAATGGTTCGCGGGCGTGAGCCAAGACGGCGAAACGCTGCGCTTCGGCATGGTTGGCACAACACGGCGCGCCTGTGAAGCGGGATCAGCCGGGGCGGTTGAGCGGCGTTTCCTGGCGATGCTGGGCGCCACGCGCTACGCCCATTATGACCAGGACGCGCTGGTGCTGCTCGACGAACAACAGCACCAGATCGGACGCTTCCGGGCCGCCGAGCGCCGCTAAGTGCATTCACCCCACCCTACTCGCCCCACTTTATTCACCCACTTTATTCACCCCATTTGGCCAAATATCGTTGGTAGCCTTCGCGCCATGATGGCGTGCCAAAAGGTCCGCCGCTTTCATGCACGATGCTGAGCGGGATAGTGCCCATGCGCAGATTGTTCGTTTCGAACTGACGACAGATGTCCATGTCGTAGAAATGGAATTTGAACTGCGGATCGAAGCGGATGCCGGTCTCGGCAAACGACTTTCGCTTGGCGGCGAGCAAAACCCCGTCCAGCAATTTGCACGACTGAAACGGCGGTCCGTAGATTGAGAGCGGGCACGGGAATTCCTTGCCGTGTCCAATGGCGCCGCTCAAAAACGCCATGTCATCCCAGGTGAACTGGTCGTCGACAAAAGCCCAGGCCGGTTGGCGTGGCAGGCGGCGTTTATTGCCCCCAACGCCCAGAAGATCGAAGCGCGCGAGCCCGTGCGTTAGACGGTCGAGGAAGAAATAATCAATGATGAGGACATCGTCGTGGACGAATACGAGAACGTCCTCGCCATCGCCGCGCTCTTCGATGGCGTCGTTATAACACTCACTCAGTCCGCGGCTGTTCTCGGCAAACAAGCGCAGCTTGATGGGATAGGCCTTGAAGGTCTGATGCAGCGAGCGACCCATGGCCGTCCCGTAGGTGAAGTCGGCCTTAGTCGATCGCGTACAGCAAACAAGGACGACAGCCACGACGTTTCGTCACGGTGCGGTGGTCGTCGCAGCACTCGCCGTCGGAATGTGCGCGAGCAGGCATCGGTCGGCTGTGCCTTGCGCGCAATTGACGATCGTCGATGTCGCCGCACCCGGCGCGAAGAAGATCAGCCAATGCTGATGGGGATCGGGGCGCACAGTCGTGAGCTGCGGGCCGCATTGGATCACGAACACCCACTCGCCCGCGTGGCCGGCATAGGCTGAATTGGGCGCAACGTTGTCAGGGACGATCCCCTTCAATTCAGTGCGGCGAACTTCTCGGCACGCCGGCATGGTCTCGGCGTGCGTCATCAATTGCTGCCAGGCTGTCACCGGCTGCATCTCGGGGGCAGTGCGTTCGAGCTGCTCGAACAGGCCCTGTGGCGCGGCGGCCGTTGTCGCTTCCTGTTTGGCGCCGTCGCTCGCCTGCCCGCATGCGGCTAGCGCCAGCACGGCGGTTGCAGCGATCATCCTCAGGTTCATGGGTGTGCCTCCCTCGCTGCTTGTTCCACTCCTCGCGCAGCGTGGCGTCAAGCGCCGCGGCGGGGCTGATGCACGATTGCCGGGCTTTTCACCGGCGCTGTGCGGCGCCACATGACACGTCAACGAGGTATGGTCCCATGATCGAGAAACGTCCGTTTGACAGCTTGGGCAAGTTCGACGCCGATTGGCTCGCGGCCCGTTATCATTTTTCTTTTTCCGGCTACCACGATCCCACGCGCGTGCATTGGGGCGCGCTGCGCGTGTGGAATGACGACACTATCCAGCCGAAGACCGGCTTTCCCCCGCACCCGCATTCGGACATGGAGATTATCACCTACGTGCGCACCGGCGCCATCACGCACCAGGACTCGATGGGTAACAAAGGCCGTACCGAAGCGGGCGATGTGCAAGTCATGAGCGCAGGTGCGGGCGTGACCCACGCAGAGTACAATCTCGAAGACGAAGCCACGACGCTCTATCAAATCTGGATTCTGCCGAAGGCGCGCGGCGGCAAGCCGTATTGGGGCGCGGCGAAATTCCCGAAAGGCGATCGCGCGGGATCGCTGGTGACGCTCGCCTCCGGCTTCGAGACGGATCAAGCGCAAGGCGCGCTGCCGATCCGACAGGATGCGCGCATTCTGGCTGCGACGTTGCAGCCTGGCCAAAGTGTGGCCTACCCGCTCGCGGACGGACGCCACGCCTATTTGGCCGTGGCCAAGGGCAAAGCCAACGTAAACGGGGTCGAGCTCGGGGCGCGCGATGGCGCAGCAATCCGCGACGAAGCCGAAATCCGCGTCTCGGCAAGCGATGATTCCGAGATCGTGCTCGTCGACGCGCCCTAACCGGGTGGAGCGTCATCTTCGCTGTTTGTGAACCGATACGAAAAAAGCGGTAACGCCACAGCGGCCCACCCTTCGAATACTTCGCCGAGCCGCTCGATATCGTCGCCAAAGCTTGGAAAATTTACGCCCTGTTTGGGGGTTGGGGCCGATCCTTCCTCACCTTGGCAGGGGGCCAATGACGTCGCTCAACGACATCCATGTGCTGGTGGTCGATGACAACGCGCCCATGCGCCAGCTCATCCGGGCGCTGGCGCGTGCGGGCGGGCTCGTCAACACGACAGAAGCAGACACGGCGGCGCGCGCCATCGAAGTCTTGCGTGCAACGCCTGTCGATCTCGTCATGGTCGATTGGAAGATGCGCCCGACCGACGGGCTCTCCTTCACGCGCATGGTGCGCTGGAATAACGATAGTCCCAACCCTTATGTCCCGATCCTGATGCTGACGGCGCACACCGAAGCCTCGCGGGTCGCGGCCGCGCGCGATGCGGGCGTGACGGGATTTCTGAAAAAGCCGATCAGCACGCGGCTTCTCTTCGACCGCATCGCCAGTGCATTGACCGACGGGCGCCAGTTCGTGCGCGCCGAGACCTTCTTCGGTCCTGACCGCCGCCACGCGCAACTGCCGTGGTATGTGGGGCCATTCCGGCGCGCCAGCGATGATGGCCGCGTTGACACGTTCGATCTCGACGACGACCTGCGCAACATTGCCTGATTGCTGGGCCTGATTGCTGGGCCTGATTGCTGGGCCTGATTGCCGGGCCTGATTGGCGCGCGTGACTGCCGCGCGCGACTGCCGCGCGCGGTTGCCTGGCGCCCGCAGGCGGCGTTTACTCCCGCAAACGGCGGGACGATTTCCATGATCAGAATGCTCATTGCGGCGCTCTTGATGTTGCCGCTGGCTTCATGTTTGGCCGGCGCGGCCATAGGCACGGCCGGTGCGGCGGCCGGCGCGGCCGTTCACGTGACCGGCGCCGTCGTTGGCGCCACGGTTAAGACGACCGGCGCCGTTGTCGGGGCGGTGACCCCGCATCGCGATCGCGACAAGGACCCCGAGCATCACGACTGAGTGCGCGTCGTGACGAGAACGTGAATAGCGCGCGCCTCGATTCAGCGGCATACGAGATGTCGAAGCATCGAGGGAGCACTCCATGCGTCTAGTGTTTGCAGCTGCGAGTCTTGCGGCCCTGGCGTTCGCGCAGATGGCTTCGGCGCAGAGCGTATCGCTGACGCCGGTTTCGTTTGCACCGGAATTTCAAGTCAAGGTCGACAATGAGATCGGCGCCGATCAGGGCGCGGTGCTGCGCACGCGCGTCGAGCACGCGATTGGCTCCGCACTGACGCGGCGCGGCGCCAGCATTTCAGAAGGCGCGCCGGTGACGATCCAGGTGGATATTGTCAACGCCGTCCCGAACCGCGCAACGATCCAAAGCTTGCGTTCGAATTATCGTGTCGATCCCGGTCCCACGGTCCAGCTCGGCGGCGCTGAATTGGATGCGGTGCTGCGCTCATCGAGCGGGGCGACATTGGCCGAAGTGGTTCATAGCTACTACGACCACGATTTCTCCGACCTTGTCGGTCCGCCGGCGATGTGGACGTCCGCCGGCCGCAGCATTTCGCAATTCGCAGAGCGGGTTGCCGACGCCTACGTCGCCCAAACGGGTGCGCGTTAAGTCGGCCGCTAGGGCGGGCCTGCCCGTTCATACCCGACCCGCCCTAGCACCTCCGCGCGTCTTCACGCCCGGCTAACGCAGGCCCAGCAGTTTATGTGTCTGCACGCTTAAGCGCCATTGCGGATTGCGCATGCAGTACGCGATCGCCGCGCGCGTGTTTGCTTCGCGCGATGGGCCGTCCATGGGCTGCAGGAAGAAATTCGCGAACGGCAGACGCGTGTAGCGCTCCGGCTCTGCGCCCGGCTGCGGGAAAACCAGCTTCAACTCATCGCCGTGCTGCTGGAGGAAATCGGCGTTGGCCTTGGGGCTGACGCAAATCCAATCGATCCCGGGCGGCGCGCAAAGCGTGCCGTTGGTCTCGATCGCAATCTCGAAGCCGCAGGCGTGAAGGGCCTCGATCAGCGCCGCGTCGAGTTGCAGCAGCGGCTCGCCGCCGGTGCAGACAACGTAAGGATCGCCGCCGCCTGGCCATTTTGAAAGCGTGGCCGCCGCGAGCGTGGCCGCGGTTTCGAATTTTCCACCGCCATCGCCGTCCGTGCCCACGAATTCGGTGTCGCAGAATTGGCAGACCGCAGCGGTGCGATCCTGCTCGCGCCCGCTCCACAGATTGCACCCGGCGAAGCGCACGAAGACGGCCGGCCGGCCAGTGCGCGCGCCCTCGCCTTGCAGCGTGAAGAATATCTCTTTGACGGCATAGGTCATGCGCCGGCGGTCCATGCGCGCCAGCCCTTGGCGCGCAGTTGGCAGGCAGCGCAGGCGTTGCACCCGTAACCCCATTCATGGCGATGGGTGCGGTCGCCCTCGTAACAGGTGTGAGAGTGTTCGACGATGGTTGCGACAAGCTTTTGCCCGCCGACTTCAAGGGCGAGCGCCCAGGTCTGGGCTTTGGTCAGATGCATCAGCGGCGTTTCGATAGTGATGGGCGCATCGAGACCAAGGGAAAGCGTTCGTTGCATGGCGTCGATGGTCTCGCGCCTACAATCAGGGTAGCCGGAAAAATCCGTCTCGCACATGCCGCCAATGAGCGTGGAAATCCCGCGCCGATAAGCATGTGCGGCAGCGACGGTGAAGAAGACAAGGTTGCGGCCCGGCACAAAGGTCGGCGGCAATCCGTTATTGGTCCATTCCGCGGCGCGCTCAGAGGTGAGCGCACTCTCCGCGAGAGCGCCATAGCCGCGCAGATCGACCATGACATCGCCGCCAAGCGAACTCCCAGGCGAACGCCCAGGCGAACCCCCAGGCGAACCCCCGAGCGTCCGCGCGATCTCTTCGCGAAGGGCTGGCCGCTGATTGAGTTCAATGGCGTGGCGCTGGCCGTAGGCGAAACCGATGGTCTCGACTCGCTCATAGCGCGTCAGCGCCCACGCCAAGCAGGTTGCCGAATCCTGGCCAGCCGAAAAAAGAACGAGAGCGGTTTGCGACACGGGACGCTTGTGTATAACGCGATGTTTGTTGTGCAGTGCAGCATTTTCTATAACGTCCGATATAGAAAACATGATTTTGGCGAAGCCAAGATCGTGCTGTCACCCTACGGCACTGTGACACGGGCGCCTCACGCAAAAAGCCGATGACGCGCGCGTCAAGTTATGCCCGTGCGCACCGTTGACAGCCGCCGGGACCCTGCCTGCTATAGCTGATGAGGACAGGCAGGGGGCGCGGGGGACTCCGCTCTTTCTAGCCAATGTCGAGTTCTGCGCGGGACGCCCAATCAGAAGGCGGCCAGGGCACTGGGAGGACGGCAATGAGCAGCAAGAAATTGGGTTGGAAGATTCTGCTTTCCGGCGCGTCGCTGGCGGCAATGGGGGCGTTGAGCAGCCCGGCATTGGCGCAAGACAACACGGCGACCGATCAGAACTCCGACGAGATCATCGTGACGGCCACCGGCCGCGCGGCCGCTCTGCAAGACGTCCCGGTCGCGGTGACGGCCATCGGCGCCGGCCAAGTCGAAAACAGCGGCGCCCATGATCTGCGCGACCTCACGCAATTGGCGCCGTCCTTCCAGATGGGCACGGGCCAGTCCAACTCCTCAGGTACGATCGCCCGCATCCGCGGCATCGGCACCGGCTCCGACAACCCAGGCTTCGAAGGCGCCGTCGGTATCTTCATCGACGGCGTTTATCGTGCGCGCGCGGGTGCTGCGCTCTCCGATCTTCCCGAACTCGAGCGCGTTGAAATTCTGCGCGGCCCGCAAGGCACGCTGTTCGGCCGCAATACCTCGTCCGGCGCCATCAACGTCGTGACGGCGGGGCCGGACTTCACGCCGGGCGTTTCGATGGACCTCATCCATGGCGACCTGAACGAAAACGGCGCGCGCGGCATGGTCAATGTGCCAGTGAACGATGCGCTGGCGTTCCGCCTTGATGGCTCGGTGCGCAGCCGCGACGGCTAGATCACCGACTTCACCAGCGGCGACGACATCAATACCAAGAACCGCTGGGCCGGCCGCGCGCAAATGCTCTGGGATATCTCGCCGGATGCGACGCTGCGGATCATCGCTGACGGCGCGGCGACAGACGAAGTCTGCTGCGGCATCACACCGCTGGTCTATGGACCGAGCGCAAGCGCGTCATCGACCTTCGTGGGCGGCTCTGCTCAAGCCCGGCCGGCATGGTGCCCGGCCAGCTTCCAACCGTCGGCCACCCAAATCGGGATCAACACCCAAGTCGAAGACCGCATGCATGACGGTCACGCCCGGCCACGACTACAACGAGCGCACGCAAGAGCAAGGCATCTCAGCCCAGCTCGATTGGGATCTTGGCTTCGGCCACCTGACCTCGATTACCGTCCGACCGCAGCTGGCAGTCGGTTCGCGATCAGGACATCGACTTCAACGTCATCGACATCTCTTATCGCGACGGCCTGCGCGTGGCCTTCCAGAACTTCTCGCAAGAGATCCGGCTGCAAGGCGACTGGGCCCGCTGAACTGGCTGGTCGGCGGATACTATGGCGACGAAAAGCTACGCCAGACCGACACCATCCGCGTCGGCGACGATGCGAATACACTACACCAGTCTTCGCGGTGGCCGGCGGCACGTCGTTCTGCGATCGCCGGCGGCGTGCGAACTCTTCAATTTCTCGCCTGCCATCTCAATTTTCCAATGCGCTGGTCGGCTTTCTGCCTGCCAGCCGGCAACGTGCCGCCGCTACACGCGGTCAACACGTCAACGGCGGCTACATCCTGCCGGAATTGCCTCGAGCGGTGTGCAGGCCAGCAAGCCGATATTTGGTCAGTGCACACGCAGAATTGGGCGATCTTCACGCACGACGAGTTCAACATCACCGATCGTCTGCAGCTCACGGTCGGCGCACGCTATAACAGCGAAACCAAGGATCTCGGCGCAGATCTGAACTCGATCAGCCACGTCCTGCGACATCGCTGCAAGACATGGAAACCGCCACCATCGGATTGTTTGGCGCGCCAGGGACCGGTGTCGTGACGTTCATCGACAACGTGAATCTCGGAACCGGGCCGGCGCGCTCTCGAGCACTATGAACCTTGGCCTGCAATCCGGCGGTCAACACCGATCTCGAATGGGCCTGTGGTCGGGCAGCGCGGATGAGAGCTTCTGGACCTATCTCGCCTCGCTTTCCTACCACCTGAACGACGACACGATGGTCTATGCCGGCTACTCGCGCGGCTATAAGGCGGGCGGTTACAACGTCGACCGTTCGGGCTTCTCGGTGCTCCCAAGCATCCACTGTCGTCGGCTTCGCTCAACACCGGACAATTGCACTTCGATCCGGAATTCACCGATTCCTACGAAATCGGGCTTCCGCTCCTCGCCGTTCGGCCGTGGATCGACGTTCAACGTCACCGCGTTCTACGAACAGATCCACGACTATCAGCTGAACGCCTTCAACGGCTTCAACTTCATCACCCGCAACGTGCCGGAAGTGATTTCGCAGGGCGTGGAAGTCGAAAGCTCAATTCGACCCGATGGAAGGCCTCTCGCTGACCGCCGGCGTCACCTATAACGACGCCTACTATGACAGCGAAGTTCGCTTCAGCCCGTTGACCGCACCACTTGGCGCCGCCGACCCGAACGCGGTGTTCAGCGGCGAGGAACTCTCCTTCGCGCCGAAGTGGGTGGTCACTGGCGGGATCAACTATGAACTGCGCCTCGGCGCCAACCATCCACGCCATGTTCTATCTCGACGGGCGCTGGAACGACGGCTATCGCACGCAAACGCTGGCGCGCGATCCGCTCGGCCGCACGGACAACAGGCGTTCGCCGTCTTCAACGGCCGCATCGGCATCGGCCCGCGCGACGACCATTGGTCGGTCGAACTCTGGGCGCGCAACCTCACCGACGAGTTCTACTATATCGGCGCGTTCTCGACCGCCGCTGCAAGAACTCCTACGTCATCTATCCGAGCGAACCGCGCACAGTCGGCATTGAACTGCGCGGCCGCTGGTAAGCGGTCAAAACAGGGGAAACTCAAAGGGCCGGAGCTTTGCTCCGGCCCTTTTACTTTGCTCTTCTCAGCGTCACTGGATCGCGCCGCGCAACATTTGCAGCATGAACGAGAAGTCCTTGCCGCCGTGGCCGCGATCGACCAGCTCGGCGTAAAGCGCCTGGGCGCCGCCGCCGAGCGGCGTGTCGGCGCCCGAGCCCATCGCCGCTTCCTGCGCCAGCTTCAAATCCTTCAGCATCATCGCGGCCGCGAAGCCGCCTTCATAATCGCGGTTGGAGGGCGCTGCGGGCACCGGCCCAGGCCACGGGCAGTACGATGTCAGCGACCAGCACTGGCCTGACGCTTTCGAGGAGATGTCGAAGAATTTCTGCGGATCGAGACCGAGACGCTCAGCCAGCACGAAGGCTTCGCAGGTCGCAACCATCGAAATGCCCAGGAGCATGTTGTTGCAGATCTTCGCGGCCTGCCCCGCGCCCGCGTCGCCGGCGCGGATGATCGCCTTGGCCATCGGCTTTATGGCCTCATCCATCTCGGCGAAGTCCTGCTCGCGACAGCCGACCATGAAAGTGAGCGTGCCGCCGGTCGCCGCCGCCGTGCCGCCGGAAACAGGCGCATCGGCGGCGCGGAAACCCTGCATGGCCGCGTCGCGCGCAACGGTGCGGGCGCTGTCGACATCAATGGTCGAGCAATCGATCAGCAAAGCGTCTTTCGGCGCATTGGGCAGGATCGCCTCGTCATAGACATCGCGCACGTGCTGGCCGGCCGGCAGCATGGTGATGATGATATTGGCGTCTTTCACCGCGTCTGCGGCGGACGCGGCGCCGCTCATGCCCTGCTCGGTCGCGCGCTTCATCGCGTCGGCGGAGAGATCGAAAGCCACGACTTCACGCCCGGCTTTGGCCTGATTGGCGGCCATGCCCGAGCCCATATTGCCAAGGCCAATGAATGCGACGCGGGTCATGAAGGCGCTCCTGTTATTGGGCGCTGTCATAAGCGTGCGCGCGGAGGGCGCAAGACCGTTGGGCCGATTAGGCCGTGGGAACCAAACGGCCGCTGATTTCGCCTTCGCCGAAACGCTCCGTGTGGATGTTGAGAAAAATCGGGTCGCTCACGAGCGCGCCCAGGAATTGGTCAAAGCTCAAGCCCGATTGCACGATCGCTGCGCCATCGGCATAGGCGTAGTGGCGCAGCGTGACGGTGAAGCCGTCGGCGGTTTCGGCGTAAGTCGAACCCATCGGGAATGGCAGGATGAGCGTGACGTCGTCGCCCTGATAACGATGCAGATGCATCGGGCCCATCGGCGCGTGCGACAGATGCGCGGCCAATTCCGACATGCGCAAGCCATGGATTTCGATCTGGGCATCGACGGTTTGCGTCGCGGTGTCGACATCGATGCGCGCGATGCCGGTGGCGGGCGAGCCTGTATTGGTTGGATCCTGATGGCCACTGAGCGTCGCTGTGTAATGGAGCTGGGTCGCCTGCGCCGGCGTGGAAGCGCACGCCGCCAACGCCATGACAGCGAAAATCAATGCCCGCATGAAGATGTCCCCCTCGTTTGGCGTTGAACTTTCGTGGCGGGTGGGCCCCGCGGCCAATCACGACTGAGTGAGATCAGACGAGCGGCGTCCATTCGTCGCCGGACGGCATTGGCGCAAAGATTTCGTCCAGCATTGTGTCGGTTACCCCCGCGAGCGTGGGCGGATCCCATTTCGGCGCATTGTCCTTGTCGATGATCAGCGCGCGGACGCCTTCGAGGAAATCGCGCCGCTGCGAAACCCGGGCGGCGATGCGATATTCCTGGCGCATCTCGTCGGCAAAACTTGCCATGCGCGCGCCTTCGCGCAGCTGCCGGAAAGAGACTTTCAGCGTCTGCGGAGACTTGGTCGCGAGCGTTGCGCGCTGGGCTTTACTCCAGTCCGAGCCATCCGCTTCAAGCGCCGCGACGATCGCCTCGACCGAATCGAGGCCGAAGATGCGGTCTATGCGTTGGCGATTTTCGAGTGTGAGCTCTTTCAAAGCGTCCGGTTCTTCGGCGAGTGCATCGAGGCCGCTTTGCAAAGCGCGATCGGGATCGTGGGTTTGAGCCGCGCCCGCGATCTGTGCTTTCGCAGCGCCAAGGATTGCGCTCGGCACATAATGGGTCGCAATCCCAGCCGCGATGCAGTCGCCTGCCTTCAGCCGCGCGCCCGTGAGTGCAAGCCACATGCCCACCTGCCCTGGCTTGCGCGGGAGATACCAGCCGCCGCCGACATCCGGGAAAAGGCCGATGCCGGTTTCGGGCATGGCGTAGGTCGTGCGCTCGGTGGCGATGCGGAATTTCGCCGGCATCGAAATGCCGACGCCGCCGCCCATGGTGACGCCGTCCATGACGGCGATGACGGGCTTTGGGTATGTGAACAGCAGATGATTGAGCCGATATTCGGTGAAGAAGAATTCGCGCGCGGCGCGGCCATCGCCCTTGCCGCTTTCGGCGATGACGCGGATATCGCCGCCGGCGCAGAACCCGCGCGTGCCGTCGGCGTGATCGATCATCACCGCGCGCACGCTCGCGTCATCGCGCCAAGCGAGCAGCGCTTGGGTCATGTTGGCGCACATGTGCGTCGTCAGCGCATGCAGCGCTTCGGGACGGTTCAAGGTTATGCGTCCGAGACCCGCCGTGACGGAGCTGACGACGTCAGACATGCGCAACCCGGTCTGACCGTGACGCCCCGGCCGCGCGCTCTAGACTTCTGTTCAAGGCGAACCTCACCGCATCGTCGGAATGACGAAGCTCTGAGTCGCCGACATCGCCCTCGGGCCAGCGCGCGGTGACGGTCTTCACCTTGGTCTAGAAGCGTCACGCCTTCCATGCCGTGCTGGTTGGTGTCGCCGAAGGCGCGAGCGCTTCCAGCCGCCGAAGGTGTGATAGGCGACCGGCACCGGGATCGGCACATTGATGCCGACCATGCCGACATTGACGCGCGCCGCGAACTCGCGCGCGGCGCGGCCGTTGCGCGTGAAGATGGCGACGCCGTTGCCGTATTGATGGTTTGACGGCAGCGCGACGGCCTCTTCGAACGTCTCGGCGCGCACGATCTGCAGCACCGGGCCGAAGATCTCCTCCTGGTAGGTCTTCATGCCGGTCTTCACGCTGTCGAACAGCGACGGGCCGATGAAGAAGCCCTTCTCATAGCCTTGCAGCTTGAAGCCGCGGCCGTCGACGCACCAGTTCGGCGCCTTCGTCCTCGCCCATGCGGATATAGTCTTCGACCTTGGCCTTGTGCGCGGCGGTGACGACCGGGCCGTATTGCGCATCGGGATCGGTGGAGATGCCGACCTTCAGGCGTCTCGATTTCCGGCAGCAGGCGTTCGCGCAATTCGTCGGCGGTCTTCTTGCCGACCGGCACCACCACCGGCAGCGCCATGCAGCGCTCGCCGGCCGAGCCGTAGGCCGCGCCGACGAGATCCTTCACCACCTGGTCCATGTCGGCATCGGGCAGGACGATGCCGTGGTTCTTGGCGCCGCCCATGGCCTGCACGCGCTTGCCGTTCGCAGTGCCGGTTGAGTAGATGTAGTGGGCGATGTCGGACGAGCCGACGAAGCTCACCGCCTTGATGTCGGGATGCGCGAGGATGGCGTCGACGGCTTCCTTGTCGCCGTGAACCACATTCAAGCACGCCTTCCGGCGCGCCCGCTTCCATCATCAGCTCCGCCAGGCGCACCGGCACGGACGGGTCCTTCTCGCTCGGCTTCAGGATGAAGGTATTGCCGCAGGCGATGGCGACGCCGAACATCCACATCGGGATCATCGCCGGGAAATTGAACGGCGTGATGCCGGCGACGACGCCGAGCGGCTGGCGCATCGAATAGACGTCGATGCCCGGCCCCGCGCCTTCGGTGTATTCGCCCTTCAGAGCATGCGGGATGCCGCAGGCGAACTCGATCACTTCGAGGCCGCGCTGCACGTCGCCGCGCGCGTCGGCGATCACCTTGCCGTGCTCGCGACGAGAGCATGTGCGCGAGCTCGTCCATGTTCTTTTCGACGAGCGCCTTGAACTCGAACATCACGCGCGCGCGGCGCTGCGGGTTCATCGCCGCCCAACCGGGCTGCGCTTTGAGCGCCGCTTGTACGGCCGCATCCACGGTCTTCGCCGTCGAGAACGCGACTTCTGCTTGCTGCGCGCCGGTATTCGGGTTGTAGACAACGCCAACGCGCCCGCCAGTGGCGGGCGCGGTTTTTCCAGCGATAAAGTTTTCGATCGCGCGCATCGGGGCCTCCGGAATTTTGGGGCTTTATGGCCCCTTGTTCCGGCTTAGTCCATTGCGCGGAACCGCCTCAGGTGAGCGGCGGACCGCCGCGCCGCGCCATGCCCATGATCAGGCTGACGACGAACAGCACGAGGAAAACGAAGAAGAGGATTTGCGCGATGCCGGCCGAAGCGGAGGCGATACCGCCAAAGCCGAACACCGCCGCGATAATCGCGACGACAAAGAAGATAAGGGCCCAACTGAGCATTGCATGTCTCCTGGTTTGGATGTCCGAGCAACGCCAGCTGCGGCCCAAAGTTCCTATTTCGGGTAGGTCCAGGTCGGCGCATTGTTGCGCGCTGCCTCGTACTGACCCTCGGCGAAGCGCCAATTGGCAAGCTTTGTAAAGAAGGTTTCAAGGTATCTGCGCCGCTCGTTCTTGTAGTCGAGGTAATAAGCGTGCTCCCAGAGATCGCAGGTCAAAAGCGGCGTCAGTTGGCCGTCCGCGATCGGCGTGTGCGCGTCATGGGTGTCCTTGAGATCGACCTGACCTTCTGCGTCCGCCACCAGCCAGAGCCAGCCTGAGCCAAAATGCCCCTCGCCCTGCGTGGCGAACTGCTCGGCGAAAGCGTCGCTTGAGCCAAATTTCTTTTCGATCATGCGCGCGAGAGCCCCGCTCGGGCCCTGCTGCGCCCCTGGCGAGAGCGACTGCCAGAAGAAGGCGTGATTCCAGGCCTGCGCCGCATTGTTGAAAAGCTTCTGATCTTTTTCCTTGGCCGCAAGACGCACGATTGCTTCCAGGGCTGAAGGCTTCTCACCGCCGCGTTCTTCGAGAAACCCGTTGACCTTTTTCACATAAGCCGCGTGGTGCTTGTCATGATGCGTGCGCAGCGTCGCCGCTGACATTGCAGGCTCAAGCGCCTCCGGCTTGAACGGGAGGTCTGGAAGTTTGATCATTGCTGCTCCTTTTCCGCGCCTTAGAGCGGATCGTATTTTTGCAGCGCCTTGTCAGCCGATACAGGCCAAAGCTCGCCCGCGACGCCTTGCATGATCCAATCGCCCGGCTCGGCGCGCTGCACGCCTTCCAGCGTATGAATTAAGGCGGGACGCTCGAGTGTGAAGTAGCGGAGCACGATATCGCTTCGTTTTTTGTAGACGCCAATTCCATCCGGTTCGTAGGTGTTTTCGAAGATATCGCCGCGAACAACCGCATCCTCACCCGCCGCATAGGTGACGATGAAATCCTTGCCGCCGCGCGCACGCAGCTTTCCGTGCGCCGTCGCGACATCGTGATCGGCCTCGGCGCGACGGGCCCGCA
This sequence comes from uncultured Pseudomonadota bacterium, assembly GCA_963837475.1. GTDB lineage: Bacteria > Pseudomonadota > Alphaproteobacteria > Caulobacterales > Aquidulcibacteraceae > Vitreimonas. The sequence continues at coordinate 50,920 of CAWIND010000005.1, read as the reverse complement.
CGCGCTCGCCGACCCGCTTCGGGCGCACTTGACGCCAGCGCGCATGCCGCGGCGGCGTCTTGATGGTGACCGGTGACCGCGCAAACGACGGCGTCGCGCCGAAAATGACTTCGCCCAAATTCATCTCAGAATCCTCAGAGAACAGAAATCGCCGCGGAAGGCGCGCATGGCGAAAGAAATCACCAAGAGCGCCAGGAAAAGCAGGAAGAGTATCTTGGCGATGCCGGCAGCGACGCCCGCAAGCGCGAAGAAACCAAGATAGCCCGCAATCAGCGCGACAATTACGAAAATAAGAGTCCAGCCGAGCATGATCGAATTCCTTGTTCATGTTCGCAACGCCCCTCCGCGAACTGGAGTTCCCAGCAGCAACACGGAACTTTCGCGCGCGTGCACAAGTTGTTCTTACGCATGCGGCGGGCAGCGCCGTGGGAATTTTTAGGAGAGCAATCATGGCTCAAGCGTCTGAGCGCCTGGTTCGTGGAAAGTCGAACGGCGCCGCGCGTGGAGCGCTGAAATCGCGCGCGGACGACGTGATGGAGGATTTCGCGGAATTGCGGAAAGATGTCGGCCGTCTCTATGACGCCGCCAACCAAGCAGCGCGCTCCGAAATGCGGTTTGCGCGAAGCCGCGTCGGCCAATTAACTGCGGATTTACGCAACCAAGCGTCTGAGCGCGCCGAACTTCTCGGCGAACAGGTCCGCACGCATCCTTATGCGGCGATCGGCGCCTCCCTCGGCGTTGGCGTCTTGCTCGGCTTGATGCTCCGCCGACACTAGCCTCTCAGGATGATGAAGACATGGGCGGCACGCGCACCCAAAGTGCTGCCGGCCGCTCGGGATTTCGCCCGATATCGGCCCCCAATTGGCGGGCAAAAGCATCAATGAGGCGCGCGCCTGACCCGGGTGCGCCACTCGCGCCGGCGTCGCAATCGATGGCGAAGCGGATTTCGCCGCCATCGCCTTGGGCAAGCCAAATGCTGAGTTCGTCGGATCCAGAACAGCAATCGAGCGCAAACGAGATCGCCTCGCCGACAAGAAAGGTCAGCGGCATGGCGTGATCGGTGTCTGCGCGCGCCGGCGACAGATGCGTGGTCAAGCGCAGGTCCTTGGTTTGCGCGCCACGCCCCTGCACAAGCTGGCGCGCGATTTCGGCGATGAGGTCGTCGAGCCGCAACCCACGCAATTCTCCGGTGGCGTAGATGCGTTGGTGCACGAGCGCGAGCAGCTGCACACGGTCGTGTGCGCGCGCAAGGCCCCAGGCCTCGCTGTCATCGCGCGCGCCCCGCGCCTGGATGTTGAGTAGGCTGGCGACCATTTGCAGGTTGTTCTTGACGCGGTGGTGCACTTCCCGGAGCAGAGCGCGCTCCTCACCCAGGGCCTCGACGAGGCGTTGCTCGCGGCCGCGCAATGTCTTCGCCATCGCCGCCATGGTGCGGCGGAGCGAGCGGATTTCGTCGGGTGCGTTTTCCAGCGCTTCGGTTTCGACAACTTCCTCCCCGCGCGCATAGGAACGCGCGGCGCCCTCGAGATCGGACAAGGGTCGCGCGACAAACATCTCAATGGCGAACCATCCCGCCGCCATGGCCAGCGCCCAGATCAAAAGCGGCGCGGCGAGTGAAATGCCGAGCGCCGTGTAGCGTTGCCATACCGGCTGATCCGGCGGCCACGACATGATGGCGTAGAGATCCGGCGCGCTGAGCGGCACGATGACCGCCGCGCCATCGTGCACCGGCACGAAGGCTGGATCGGGGCCGAGGCGATTGCGGATCTGCGCTGCGCTCGGCAAGTCGGGCGCTGAAGCATTATCCGGCGTCGATCGGGCGATAATAAATCCAGTGGAATCCGCCAGCGCCGCGCGCGCGCCGTAGAGCGAGCGCGTACGATCGAGCAAACTTACCAAATTGTGCGCCGGGATGGCCGCGCCAATGAAACCAATGCGCCGGCCAGTGGAATCGCGAATGGGCTCCATGGCGCTCAGCACCGGTTCGTCGACCAACGGCGCGTTTGCAACATATCCCATGGCAAAGCCGTCGCGCGCTGTGGCGCGCGATCGGGTGACGGACCGCGGTGCACGGAAGTTACGCGGCGCCGCGGGAATACTACAGAGCACAGTGCCGGCATTATCGGTGACGCCGATCGCGGCGAGATAGGCATATCGCTCCTTGACGCTGCCGAGCCATTCACGGCAGTCGCCGGTTTCGATCTGCTGCAGCGCCGGCGAGGTGGAAAGCACGCGCAACATTTCGCGTACTTCATCGATGGTGGTGCGTTCCACCGAGATGGATTGCAGTGCGCGCCGGCTCAGTGATTCTTCGTAGGCGGCCTGGCGCGCAGCGACGGCGTTCAAGCCAACCTGCATGGCGATGGCGCCGGCGGGCAGCATCGCCAGGCCAAGCAGTAACGCCATGCGCCCGCGCATGGACCGCAACGACCATGCGCGGGGCCAAAGCTTGAGTAACCTTTCCCCAGGCGCTCTCACACGCTCGCGGTTTCCTGCAGCACGCTACCTTCCGGAATTATCGCGTCGCCTTCGTCTTCGAGACCCAACAGATCCGAAAGCTTGCGACGGGCGCGGTTGACCCGGCTCTTGATGGTGCCTACTGCGCAGCCGCAAATCTGGGCCGCCTCCTCGTACGAGCAGCCTGAGGCCCCGACGAGCGAGAGCACTTCGCGGTGATCGGGCGCCAGTTGCGCGAACGCCACCTTGAAGTCTTCGAGATCAACGGAGCCGTCTTGTTCAGGCCGCACCGCAATGCGTGCGGCGTGACGGCCCTCGGCGTCCTCGATCTCGCGCTTCGATTTGCGCAGCTGTGAATAATAATGATTGCGCAGGATGGTGAAGAGCCAGGCGCGAAGATTGGTGCCCTGCTCGAAGCGATCGACGTTGGCGAGCGCTTTGACGAGGGTATCTTGCACGAGGTCATCGGCCTGCGCGGCGTTGTGAGCCAGCGAACGCGCGAACGCTCGCAAGCTGGGCAGGAGCTCAATCAGCTCCGCCTTGAAAGCCGGAGGCGCGGTCATGACTTTTTGTCCTCGTTGCTGTCGATTTCATCGAGCAGCTCGAGCCAGTGGTCTGGAAGCTTTTCGTTTGTGACTGGTCCAAACGCGAGCTTCAGGTTGCGTGTGATCAGCGCCTTGTGGGTCGCTGACGCCTTTCCGGGCGGCTTCCCAGAACCGCCGGAATGAGGGGGTTTTCTTCCCACTAGCGTGTCCATATCGCCCTTTCGCCTCATAGTCGGTTATTTCCCCGCGCGACAGGTTCCGAGGGAACCCTCTGGCGACCACAACGCTTTGGGCGCAGACCGGTTCCCAGCCTAAGGGAACCAAAATGCACAGCGAGCGTTTTCTCGCCTCAGAGGGGATGGGAGACTATCCATGCGCGTTGAGGCTGCGGAGCCTAATTTAGGCAAAGACAACAAGGGGTTATACATGAGTTTGGCCAGGGAAATCGCGCCGCACTTGCCGCTTCTGCGCCGCTATTCCCGCGCCCTGACCGGCGCCCAGGACAGTGGCGACGCCTTCGTCGCTGCAACGCTGGAGGCCATTGTCGCTAAACCCGAGGAATTCCCGCGCGAGATCGACCCCCGGACGGGCCTCTACCGGACGTTCCATCGCATCTGGGCCAGCGCCAATATCGAAGTCGACGATGAAGACGAGGACGCGCCCAAGGGCGAGAAGAAAGCACATGAGCGGCTGCGCGCGCTCTCGCCGCTCTCCCGTCAGGCCCTACTTCTGACGACACTGGAGAATTTCACCGTGCCAGAAACCGCGGAAATCCTCGGCCGGTCGTCTGACGTCGTGAACGCGCTGCTCGAAGACGCGATCGACGAACTCGACGAACAAACCCGCGCCCGCATCCTGATCATCGAAGACGAAGCCGTCATCGCCATGGATTTGAGCGATCTCGTCACCAATGCCGGCCACGAAGTGGTGGCCACGGCGACGACCGCTTCGCAAGCCGTGGCGTCCGCCAAGCGCGAGCGTCCGGATCTGGTGTTAGCCGACATCCAATTGGCCGACGGCTCTTCGGGCATTGACGCGGTCAGAGATATTCTCGCGTCGTTCGAAGTGCCGGTGATCTTCATCACCGCTTTCCCGGATCGCCTGCTCACCGGCGAGCGGCCCGAGCCAACCTTCCTCATCACTAAGCCCTACTCACCCGACATGGTGCGTGCGGCCGTGAGCCAGGCGCTCTTTTTCGAGAGCACCGGTCCGCTCAACTAATCGGTCATCTGCGGCAACGCGGCGCTTGCTTGCCGCGCGGCAGGCGAGCGATAGGCTGCCGCACATGAAAACATTATTGGTTGTGGCGGTCTTTGCCTTGGCGGCGTGCGGCGCTGCGCAGACACAAGGCTTGCATGTCGAAAACCCTTGGGCTTCGCCCACGCCGGGCGGCGTCGCCGTCTCGGCGGGCTATCTAACCATCGTGAATGACAGCGACGTCGCCGACCGGCTCACTGCCGCATCCAGCGCGCGCGCAGCAAGCGTCGATCTGCACGAAATGAGCATGGATGGTCCGGTGATGCGTATGCGCACGAGCGGTCCGATCGCCATCCCCGCACACGGGCGTGTCACGTTTGCACCGGGTGGACTGCATTTGATGTTCAACAACGTGACCGCGCCGTTCACTGAAGGCGAGCGCATCCCGCTGCAGTTGACATTCGAGCACGCGGGCGTGGTTTCAGCACAGCTGCCGGTTTCGCGCACGGCGCCAGAACATCAGCACTAAGCGAGCGGCAGCTCGGTGGTATCCTTCAAATATTCGAGGATGATGCTCGAACTCGAGGTGGGCGATCGCGGGACAGCGGAGAAGCTTCTGCTGTACGATTTCTTGGAAATGCGGCAGGTCGCGCGCGATCAGCTTGATGAGATAATCAGCTTCGCCGGTGAGCATGACGCACAGCGTCACCTCCTCCATGCGCGTCACCAGATCGCGGAATTGCTTCACGCTGGCGGCGGCGTGATCCTTGAGACGAATGCGGATAATGGCGCCGCAGGAAAGACCGGCGCTCTGCGGGTCGACGAGGCCGACAATGGCGCGCAATGCGCCGGTTTCGCGCAGCCGACTGAGGCGGCGCGAAACAAGGCTCGGCGAAACGCCAGCTGCTTCCGCCAATTCCGCTTGCGAGGCGGAGGCATCGCGCTGAACGGCCTGCAAAAGGCGCCGATCCGCTTCGTCAATGGCAGCCAATTCACGTTTCATGCCAATTTCAGAAAATCATGCACTATGCATGCATGATATCGCACTAAGGCACCGCAAATGGAACTGAAATTGCGCCCGGAGGCGAGTATTGTGTCGCCCAATGAGCGCAAAATTGAAGCCTTCGGCGCAAAGCCGGACCTCCACGGCGGTTGATTGGAAGCGCGTGGTCGAGCTGACGCTGTGCTCGCGCGCCATGGACGCCATCGAGGAAACCGAACTCGTTCCGGGGAAAAAGATCTTCTATCAATTCAGCGCGCGTGGCCACGACATGGCGCAAGTGCTGCTGGGCCTGCTGCTCACGCACCCGAAGGATGCAATCTGCGGCTATTATCGCTCGCGTCCGATCCTGTTGTCGCTCGGGGTTGCGCTCGAAGATGCGCTTGGGTCGGCCATGGGGCGCGCCGGTGGTTATAGCGACGGGCGCGATATCGGCGTCGTCTTCAACTACCCAAATGCTGCCGGCGCTTCGGCTTTGCCGATGTGCGGCGGCGTCGGGGCCCAATACACGCCAACCGCAGGCTACGCACAGGCGATCGAGTATCAGAAGAATGTTCTGGGCGATGGCGCCTATGACGGCGCCATCGCCGTCGTGCTTGGCGGCGATGCTTCTGTCGCCACCAACGGTTTCTGGTCGGCGCTTACTATCGCTACGACGCAGCGCTTGCCGATGCTCTTCTATATCGAAGACAATGGCTATGGCATTTCCGTCCCCGGAACATTCCAAACGCCAGGCGAAAACATCGCCAAGAATCTCGCCAGCTTCAGCGGCCTTCACATTCTCGATGGCGACGGCACAGACCCAGCGCAAGCCTCAGACCTTATCGCCGAAGCGGTCGCGCATGTGCGCGGCGGCAAAGGCCCGTGCTTGCTGCACCTGAACGTGCCGCGCCTCGAGGGACACTCCTTCCAAGATACGCAAGCGTACAAGTCGAAGGCAACGATCGAGGCCGAATGGTCGCGCGATCCGCTGCCGAAGCTGAAGGCGCACGTCGTGCCTTCACTGCTCAACGAAAACGAGTGGGGCCGGCTCGAAACCGACGCGAAGGAACGCGTAAAGCGCGCCGCACAAATCGCCGAACAGCGCCCTGTCGCCAATCCAGAGCACGTCACGCGCCACGTCTTCGACGAAGGCGAAATGCAAACCGAGGGCGGTCAGCACAATGCCGGCTACATGCCGCCGCGCATGCTCGATGAGCCAAAACCCGAAGGCGCGCGCATCAATATGATCACCGCGATCCGGCGTACGCTCGATCACGAACTTTCAGTCAATCCGCGCGTGCTGGTGTTCGGCGAAGACGTCGGCCCTAAAGGCGGCGTGCACGGCGTGACCCTCGGCTTGCAAGACAAGTTTGGCGTCGAGCGCGTTTTCGACACCTCGCTTTCCGAGGAAGGCATTATCGGGCGCGCCGTCGGCATGGCGATTGCCGGCCTCATGCCGGCCCCGGAGATCCAGTTTCGCAAGTACGCCGAGCCGGCTTGCGAACAGATCAGCGATTGCGGCTCGATGCGCTGGCGTACAGCCAATCGCTTCGCTGCACCGATGGTCGTGCGCATGCCGATCGGCTTCTTCAAATGCGGCGATCCCTGGCACTCGCAGACAAACGAAGTGCAATTCGTACACACGCCGGGCTGGCGCGTTGTGGCGCCCTCAAACGCCGAAGACGCCGTTGGCCTGTTGCGCACGGCTTTGCGCGGCAACGACCCGGTGATGTTCCTCGAACACCGCAACATGCTCGACGCCGCCAGCGCCCGGCGTCCCTATCCTGGTGACGATTTCGCGCTGCCGTTCGGCAAGGCCAAGCTCACCAAGACCGGCAACGACATTACCGTCGTCACTTGGGGCGCGATGGTCGAACGCTGCGAGGCGGCGGCGGAAGGTTATTCCGCCGACATCATCGATTTGCGCACTCTAGCGCCATGGGATAGCGCCACGGTGCTCGCTTCGGTGAAACGCACGCATCGCTGCCTCATCGTGCACGAAGATCTTGGCACCGGCCGGCTTCGGCGCCGAGATCGCGGCAATCGTCGCCGATGCGGCATTCCTCGATCTCGACGCGCCTATTGCGCGCGTGACCATGCCGGACATTCCTTCGCCGCATCACCCCGAGCTGATGGAATGGGCGTTGCCATCGGTGGCGAAAATCAAGGCGAAGATCGAACATCTGGTGGGGTTTTGATGGCCGACACCGCCAACATCGTCATGCCGATGGAGCAGGAAGGTTCGAAATCGGTCGTTCGCGCCTGGCTGAAAAAGATCGGCGAGCCGGTGAAGCGTGACGAGCCGATCGTGGAATTGGAAACAGACAAGGTCGCCGTCGAGGTGCCCTCGCCCGCGGACGGGGTGCTGAGCGCTATTGCGCTCAACGAAGGCGATGAGGCGGCGCCTGGCGCAACGCTCGGCGTGCTGCAACTTGGCGCCGTCGGTTGCGTCCGTCGCGCCTGCCGCAGCCACGCGCGCTTCGCTTGCAACAGCGCAAACGCCAGGCACTGGCGGCGAACGCCTGTCACCTCTGGTGAAGCGCCTGCTCTCCGAGCACAACGTCTCCGCCGGCGCCATTAAAGGCTCCGGCCGCGATGGCCGCATCACTCACAGGGACGTCGAGGATTTCATCGCGCGCGGCAAAGCCAAACCGTCGCAGCTGAAGCCTGCTCCTACCGCTTCGATCAAAGGCGGCCGCATCCCCCATGATGCGATGCGTAAATCCATCGCTGAGCACATGGCGCGTTCGGTCGCTACCGCGCCGCACGTCACGGCCGTGTTCGAGGCGGATTTCTCGGCCATCGCCGCACATCGCGCCAAACACAAAGAGGCTTATGCGCGCGCCAATGCGCCACTGACTTTTTCCGCCTATGTCGTGCGCGCCGCCGCCGAGGCGATGAAGGTTTCGCCGAACGTCAATGCGCGTTGGCACGGCGATTTCCTCGAAGTGTTTGAAGACGTGAACATCGGCATGGGTGTGGCGCTTGGCGACAAGGGTCTGATTGTTCCCGTCATCCAGCGCGCCCAGACGCTGTCGCTGCAGCAAACCGCCGCCAAGCTCGGCGATCTGACCGAACGCGCGCGCACCAACGCGCTCAAGCCCGCCGACGTGCAAGGCGGAACGTTCACGATCTCCAATCACGGGGTCTCTGGATCGCTGGTTGCGACGCCCATCATCATCAATCAGCCGCAGTCGGCGATCCTCGGCATCGGCAAGCTCGAAAAGCGCGTCGTCGTGCGCGAGATCGACGGCAGCGACGCCATCGTTATCCGCCCGATGGCCTACGTCTCGCTCACCATCGACCATCGCGTGCTCGACGGCCACCAAACCAATGCCTGGCTCACGCGGTTTGTCGAGATTCTGCAAACCTGGCCCCAAGACGAATAGTCGGAAGATAGCCCATGATCGAAGACCTTGTGGTTAAACCGCCGGATCCGCTCCTCAAGATCATCAAGATGTTCCGCGAGGATCCGCGAACCGACAAGATCGATCTCGGCGTCGGCGTTTATCGCGACGAAAACGGCAACACGCCGGTGATGAAGGCGGTGAAGGAAGCGGAGCGCCAGCTGGTGGCGCAACAGCCGACAAAGACATATGTCGGCCAGCAAGGCGATGTGGAATTCCTGCGCCTGTTCGGTGAGCTGACGTTCGGCGCCCAATCTGCGGAGTTGGTTTCAATCCAATCCGTCGGCGGGACGGGCGCATTGCGGCTCGGCTGCGATCTTCTGAAGAATGCCGGCGCCAAGCGCGTGCTCTTGCCGACGCCATCGTGGCCGAACCATCCGGCCATCATTGCAGCGGCGCGTCTCGAAGAAGTGGACGTCCCCTTCTTCGACGTTGCGCGCCAGCAAATTGACATCGATGGCTTGATGGCGGGCTTCTCGAAAGTTGAACGCGGCGACGCCGTCATTCTGCAAGGCTGCTGCCACAATCCGCTCGGCGCCGATTTCAATCTGGCGCAGTGGGAGCAGCTCACGGACGCCGTCAACAAGCACGGCATTATCCCGTTCATCGACCTTGCCTATCAAGGCTTCGGCGACGGCCTCGAGAAAGACGTCGAAGGCGCGCGACTGCTGCTCTCGCGCGTACCGGACGCGCTCATCGCGCTCTCCGGCGCCAAGAATTTTGGCCTTTACCGCGAACGTGTCGGCGCACTGTTTGTGAAAACGCCGGCGGCGGCGCGCGCAGCGGCGCAGAGTAATCTTTTTGCGCTCGCCCGCGCCAATTATTCCATGCCGCCCGATCACGGCGCCTCCTGCGTGCGCGTTGTGCTGAGTGATCCGAAGCTGCGCCAGGTGTGGAGCGCGGAACTCGATGAAATCCGCGGCCACATGAAGAAGACCCGCGCCACGCTTGCCGCCGCGCGCATCAATTCGATACCGATGAATTTGATCGGTTCGCAAAAGGGCATGTTCACGACGCTGCCCCTCAGCGAAGAGCAAGTGGTGACACTGCGCAAGGAATTCGGCGTCTACATGACCGATGCTGCGCGCATCAATGTCGCTGGCCTGCCCGAGAACGAAACGGCGCGCTTTCTGGAAGCGCTTCAGGAAGTCACCGCACGCTAAGCTGCGTTCATCGTCAGGAGATCGTAGCCCGCGACCTGTTCGCCATTCTGGTTGGTGACGACGACATCCCAGCGCACCTCGCCCTGATCCGGCTTGCGCAGCGTCTTGTCCTTCACCGTCAGGGCCACCTGGATCTGGTCGCCCGGTTTTACCGGCTTCACGAAGCGCAGATTGTCGAGCCCGTAATTCGCCAGCACCGGACCCGGATCGGGATCCACGAAAAGACCAGCGGCAAACGCAAGGATGAGATAGCCGTGCGCGACGCGCCCGCCGAACAGCGGATTGGCGCGTGCGGCGTCTTCGTCCATGTGCGCGTAGAAGGTGTCGCCGGTGAAGTGCGCGAAGTGCTCGATGTCGTCCAAGCTGATCTCGCGCGCCTTGGTCTTGAGCTGATAGCCGATCGGCAGATCGTGAAACTTGCGGCGGAACGGATGCTCACCGCTGCTCGTGGGCGCGCCCGCCATGTAGCGCTGCGTGATCGCCGACAGCACGCGCGGCGAACCCTGCAACGCCGTGCGCTGCATATAATGGGTGACGCCACGAATGCCGCCCATCTCCTCGCCGCCGCCGGCGCGGCCGGGGCCGCCATGTACCATATGCGGCATCGGCGAACCGTGACCGGTCGATTCCTTGGCGCTGTCGCGATCAACGAACGCGATGCGGCCGTGGAACGCGCCCGCGCCGAGCACAACATCACGCTCGAAGCTGGTGTCGTAGCTAAATACGCTCATCACCAGCGAACCCTTGCCGCGATTGGCGAGCGCGATGGCGTCGGCGCCATCCTTATACGGCATGAGCGTCGAGACCGGGCCGAAGGCTTCCACGTCATGTACCGCGCGCGCCTCCCATGGGCGCTCGCAGCGGAGCAGCACGGGCTGCATGAATGCGCCTTTGGCGTCGCCGACGACGGCATCGGGATCGCCAACCACGATCTTCGCGTCGCCGGCAAGCTCGCGGATTTTCGCGCGCACATCTTCGCGCTGCGCCACGCTGACCAGCGCACCCATTCTGGTTGCTTCATCGCGCGGATCGCCAATAATGAGCGTCGACAGCCGCGCCGAAAGCGCTTCTTGTGCGGCATCCAAGAGCTTCGCCGGGACCATGGCGCGCCGGATGGCGGTACACTTCTGTCCCGCCTTCACGCTCATCTCTTTCGCAACTTCCTTGATAAAGAGATCGAACTCCGGGCTATCGGGCGTGGCGTCCGGCCCGAGCACGGAGGCGTTGAGCGAATCTTGCTCCGCAACGAAACGCACACTCTCGCGTGCGATCACGGGATGGCCCTTCAGCTTCGAGGCCGTCTGCGCCGAACCCGTGAACGAGACCACGTCCTGCGCAATGAGGTGATCGAAGAGATCGCCGGTCGAACCGGCCACGAGCTGCAGCGTCCCTGCCGGCAGCACCTCTGCCTCCAGCATAATGCGCACGGCCGCTTCGGTCAGATAGCTCGTCGCGCTCGCCGGCTTCACGATCGCCGGAACGCCCGCAAGCAAGGTCGGCGCGAGCTTCTCCAACATCCCCCAGACCGGGAAATTGAAAGCGTTGATGTGCACGGCCACACCTTGCAGCGAAGTGTAGACGTGCAGGCCTTGGAACGTGCCATTGCGCGAGAGGCCTTCGACATTGCCGTCGATCAGAATCGCGTCATTCGGCAGTTCGCGCCGGCCTTTGCCCTGATAAACGGCAAATGTGCCGATGCCGCCGTCAATGTCGATTGCGCTATCGGCCCTGGTGGCGCCGGTATTGTAACTGAGCGCGTAGAGTTCTTCCTTCCTGGCGGTCAGCGCTTCGGCCAGCGCCTTCAGCATCTTGGCGCGCTCATGGAAGCTCAACGCACGCAGCGCCGGGCCGCCTTTCTCGCGCGCGAATTTCGCCATCGCGCCAAAGTCGAGGCCTTGCGAGGACGTAAGCGCAACCACATCGCCGTTCACGGCGGAACGCAATTCGGCCATCCCACCAGCGCCGGTCACCCAGCGGCCTTCGGCAAAGTTCTGCAAGGTGATCGGCTTCATGGCTTGGCTTCCAGGGGGCTTCCAGGGGGCTTCCAGGGGAATTGGCTTCCAGGGGGGGATTAGCTTCCAGTGAATCTCGGCGTGCGCTTTTCCATGAAAGCGCCGACGCCTTCCTTGTAGTCATGCGTGCGGCCGAGAATGCGCTGCGCATCGCGTTCGCGTTCGAGCTGATCGTTGAGCGCGCGCGTGCCGCTTTCACGGATCAGCTTCTTGGTTTCGGCCAAGCCGCGCGTCGGCGCGGCTGCGAACTTCGCCGCCAGCGCGTCGACTTCGCCTTGCAACTGATCGTCATCGACACATTTCCAGATCATGCCCCAGGCTTCGGCGCGTTCCGCGGTGAGCGGCTCGCCGGTGAGCGCCAAGCCCATGGCGCGGGCTTGGCCGGCGAGGCGGGGCAATGTCCAGGTGCCGCCGCTGTCTGGAATGAGGCCGATGTTTGCGAAGCTCTGGATGAATTTCGCGCTCTTCGCCGCAATGACAATGTCACAAGCGAGCGCGATGTTTGCGCCCGCGCCGGCGGCCACGCCGTTTACGGCGCAGACCACCGGCATTGCCAGCGACGTCAAACGCCGGATCAGCGGATTGTAACGCTTCTCGAGCGACTCGCCCAAGTCGACGCCATCGCCGCCCGGCGCGACAGCGCGATCGCCAAGGTCCTGCCCTGCGCAGAAACCGCGACCTGCGCCTGTCAGCACCAAAACGCGCGCGTCGCTCTTGGTCACCGCCTCAAGCGCGCGCGACACCTCATCGTGCATCTGCACCGTGAAGCTGTTTAGCCGATCGGGACGATTGAGCGTCAGCCGCGCGACGCCCGTGCCGATTTCGAGCAGAATCGTCTCAAAATCCATGACGCCGTCTCCGCTTGTTCGCGAGAGCGGTGGCCTATGCTAGAACCGGCAGACGGTCAATTCACGGAGCTTGGATGTCGAGAGAAGCAGACGCCTTGGCGCGAAAAGTAGCGGACACGATGCTCTCGCGCGAAGGCGCCGGGCCGGCATGGGGCCTCGCGATCGAAGAAGCGCGCGAAGGTTATGCGCGTGTGCGCATGGCTGTGCGTGCTGACATGGTCAACGGCCACGCCATGACGCATGGCGGCATGATCTTCTCGCTTGCCGACAGCGCCTTTGCCTATGCCTGCAATTCGCGCAACGAAACCTCGGTGGCGCAGAGCGCGACGATCTCGTTCCTGGCGGCTTCGAAGCTGGGCGAGGTCCTGGTGGCCGAGGCGACGGAACTCTCGCGCGCGGGCAAGAGTGGTGTGTATCAGGTCAGTGTCCGCAGTGCGGACGGCCGTGTGATCGCTGAATTTACAGGTCTTTCCCGCACTATTGGCGGCGCCATAATTAATTGACCGATCGGTCGGCTAATGCTATAATGGCGAAGTTGGAGGATTGCGCGTGTACACCACCGACTTGAGCGGCCAAGGCAAGAAAAAGGCCGAAACCGTCGCGGAAGATCCCGAAAAGCTCGCCGCCTTCGAAGCGCGCGTCGCCAATGACGAGTTCATCGAGCCGAAGGATTGGATGCCGGAGGCATACCGCAAGACGCTGGTTCGGCAGATGTCGCAACATGCGCACAGCGAAATCGTCGGCATGCTGCCGGAAGGCAATTGGATCACGCGCGCGCCGAACCTGCGCCGCAAGGCGATCCTCTTGGCGAAGGTGCAAGACGAAGCCGGCCACGGACTCTACCTCTACTCGGCCGCCGAAACGCTGGGCACATCGCGCGATGAAATGACCGAGGCGCTCCTCTCCGGCAAAGCCAAGTATTCGACGATCTTCAATTACCCGACGCTGACCTGGGCCGACATTGGCGCGATCGGTTGGCTCGTCGACGGCGCGGCGATCATGAACCAGGTGCCGCTGCAACGCACGTCGTACGGCCCCTACGCACGCGCCATGGTGCGTATCTGCAAGGAAGAAAGCTTCCACCAGCGCCAGGGCTACGAAATCATGATGCACCTCGCGGCCGGTGCGCCCGAACAGAAGCGTATGGCGCAAGATGCGCTGAACCGCTGGTGGTGGCCGTCGCTGATGATGTTTGGCCCCCCCGACGACAAGAGCCCCAACACCGAGCAAAGCATGCGCTGGCGCATCAAGCGCGACACCAATGACGAACTCCGGCAGAAGTTCGTCGACATCACCGTGCCGCAAGCCGACGCCATCGGCCTCAAAGTGCCGGACGACAAGCTCAAGTGGAACGAAAAGCGCGGCGCTTACGATTTCGGCGAAGTGGATTGGGAAGAATTCTATGCCGTCGTCCGCGGCGAAGGCCCGGTCGCAAAAGAACGCATGCAAGCGCGCGTCAAAGCCTGGGAAGACGGCGCCTGGGTGCGCGAGGCAGCGCGCGTGCACGCCGAGAAGCGCGCGCTCGCGAAAGTGGCGGCGGAGTAAAGGCATGAGCAACAAGGAATGGCCGCTCTGGGAGGTGTTCGTACGCGGCAAAGGCGGTCTCTCGCATCGCCATGTCGGCAGCGTGCACGCAGCCGACGCGAAGATGGCGATTGAGCACGCGCGCGACACCTATACGCGGCGGATGGAAGGCGTGAGCCTTTGGGTGCTCCCTTCCGCGCAGATCACCGCGTCCGATCCTGGCGAAGCAGCGGCATTGTTCGAACCGGCGGAAGACAAAGTCTATCGCCACCCGACCTTCTACACGATCCCCGACACCGTGAAGCACATCTGATGGACGCGCTTGCCATTTCGGCGCTGCGGCTTGGCGATGACAGCTTGATCCTTGGGCAGCGCCTGTCCGAGTGGTGTGGGCACGCGCCGGCGCTGGAAGTCGATCTCTCGCTGGCCAATTGTGCGCTCGATCTGATTGGACAAGCCACGCATTTCTTGGGTCTGGCTGGCGAACTTGAAGGCAAGGGTCGCGATGGCGATGCCCTCGCCTTCCATCGCGACGTCATGGATTTCACCAACTGCCTGCTGGTCGAACAGAGGAATGGGGACTTCGCGCACACGATCGCGCGGCAGTTTCTGTTCTCGCATTATCAGGAATTGCTGTTCGCAGCCTTGACCGCTTCGAAGCACGAACGTTTCGCAGCGATTGCGGCAAAGGCTGTCAAAGAAGTCACCTATCACGCCAAGCTCGCGAGCGATTGGGTCGTGCGCCTGGGCGACGGGACTGAGGAAAGCAAAGTCCGGATGGTCGATGGCCTCGACTGGATGTGGCGGTTTGCCGACGAATTGTTCGTGACAGACAAGATCGATGCAGCCCTTGGGATCGACAAAGCTGCACTGAAACCGGCATGGGATCGGCGCATCGATGCGGTGCTTGCTGAAGCAACACTCGAGCGCCCGGCCCCGCGCCGGGCCATCACTGGCGGCCGCGCCGGCCATCACAGCGAACAGCTGGGCCATTTGCTGACGGAAATGCAATTCCTGCAACGCGCCTATCCGGGCGCGACGTGGTGAGCGCCGTGACAATCACCAATACTGATCGCGTGCGCTGCGTGCTTGCTCAAGTGCCCGATCCGGAAATTCCGTGCGTCTCCGTCATCGATCTCGGCATTGTGCGCGAGATCGCCGACGATCACGTCACCATAACCCCGACTTATACCGGCTGCCCCGCAACCATCGCCATCGAGCGCATGATACGCGAAGCGCTCGATTTGAGCGGCCTCTCAAGCGTGCGCATCGAGACGACGCTCTCACCGCCTTGGTCCAGCGACTGGATCAGCGACGAAGGCCGCGAAAAGCTGCGCGCATACGGCATTGCGCCCCCGCCCAAGGGCGCGGACGCTGCTTCGCTCAAGAACCAACAAGCCGCGCAATGCCCCCAATGCGGCTCGTCTAACACCGAAGAAATTTCCCGCTTCGGCTCCACGCCCTGCAAGGCGCTCTGGCGCTGCAAAGCCTGCGCGGAGCCGTTCGACCGCTTCAAGTGTCACTGATGGCGGCAATCGACTTTCACAAATTGCGCGTCGCTGAAGTAAAGCGCGAAACGCCGGACGCCGTATCGGTGCGCTTCGAGCTGCCCGAAGAGCTGCGGGGGAGGTTCAAATTCAAAGCCGGCCAGCACCTTACGTTCCGCCGCGAAGTCGGCGGCGAAGAGTTGCGGCGCAATTATTCCGTCTGCGTCTCGCCGGCCGAGGGCGTGCTCAAGATCGGCGTCAAGAAGATCGCCGGCGGCGCCTTCTCGGGCTGGGTCAATGACGAACTCAAAGCCGGCGACGTGCTCGAGGTGATGGCGCCGCATGGCAGCTTCTGCTGGGAATTCGATCCCGACGCGCGGCGCGAATATGTCGCCTTTGCCGGCGGCAGCGGCATCACACCGATCCTGTCGCTCATGAAAACGGCGCTGACGCAGGAGCCCAAATCGCGCTTCACGCTCCTCTACGGCAACCGCACGTCGCTTGGCATCATGTTCCTGGAAGAACTGGCGGCGTGGAAGGACAAGTATCTGGAGCGCCTGCAAGTGATCCACTTCCTCGAGGATGAGGAAGAAGAGATCGAGCTTTTCAATGGCCGGCTCGATCGCCCCAAGGTCGACCAGATCCTCGATCATTTGGTCGATGTGAAGGCGACCGACGTCTTCTTCATTTGCGGCCCCGGTCCGATGATGGACGCGATCGAGGAAACACTTGACGGCGCGGGGCGTCGACAAGCCCAGCATCCTGATTGAGCGCTTTACCACCGGCCCGCTCTCCGAAGCGCAAGCGGCCGCGGCGCGCGCGCTTGAAGAAAAGGCGGCAGGCAGAAAGATGAGCGTCACGCTCAATGGCCGCCGCATGAACGTGACCTTCGATCCCGAGAAGCATTCCATTCTCGACAATGTCCGCGCCGCGGGTCTGCCCGCGCCGTTTGCGTGCAAGGGCGGCGTCTGCGCCACCTGCCGGGCGAAGGTCACCGCCGGCGAAGTCAGCATGAAAGTGAATTACGGGCTTTCCGAAGAGGAACTGGCCGAAGGTTACGTGCTCACCTGTCAAGCCACGCCGCTGACCGATGACGTCGCACTCACATACGACGCCTAAGTGATGAAATTCATTGTTGATGAAAACTACTGGCCGGCCGACGCAATCCCGCCGAGCGTCAGATCCGCGGCCATGTCCGCGATGGCGTCGGCACTCACGGGCCCCTTTGGGTCGAACCAGGTGTGGGTCCAGTTGATCATGCCGAAGAAGAGCATCGCGGCGGCGTAGCCTTCGCTGCTGCGCCGCCTCAGCTTGGGTTCGATCTCCCCCAGCAAACGCTGCACGATCTCGATCAGTCCGCGCTGGGTCTTGACGATCTCGGCGCGGCGCTTGTCGTCAAGATTGTCGAGTTCGTTCAGCAGCACTTTGTGCCGGTCAGCGGCGCCGACATAAAGCGCCATGAAAGCATGCGCTAAGCGGCGGAGCTTCTCAGCCGGCGCGCCCTCGCCTGTTGCCGCTTCGCGCGCGGCCTCATCCAAAGCGCGAACGTGCGAAATCATCACGTCGAAGAGGATGTCCTCCTTGGACTGGTAATAATGATAGATCAGCGATTTCGAGGTTTTGCACCTTTCGGCCAAGTCCGCGACCGATGCGCCATTGAAGCCGCGGCGCGCGTAGAGGGCAGCGGCCGCCTCCACGATCGCCTCTTTTCTTTCATCGTAATCCGCCGCTTGCGTCCGCGCCATGCTACGAGATTACAGAGAAGCAACGCCCATGCCAGTGCGTTCTTTTGACGGGAACAATTCGCCTCTCTATCACGTTCACTGATCGCTTTCACGCAGACATCTCGCTGATGCTGTCATCGGCGCTTTTTGCGTCGAACCCCGGCGATGGGACCAACACCATGTTTGATGCGAGTGTTCAGAAGAATTTGGCGCTTCTTGAAGAAAAAACCGCAAGCCAGGCTCTGAATAATGTCGCGCTCATCGGCAATTTCCCGCCCCGCCGCTGCGGTATCGCCACGTTCACGGCCGACCTGTTCGAGGCGCTGAAATCGGCGAAGCCAGAGCTGTCCTGCCAAGTCATCGCCATGAATGACGGCGCCGAGGACTATGCCTATAGCGTCGATGTTACCTTCGAGATCGATCAGGACGATGCGCGGCGTTACGTGGAAGCCGCCGACGCGCTCAATCGCAGCGGCGCGCAAGTCGCCTGCTTGCAGCACGAGTTCGGGATTTTCGGCGGCGTCGCCGGGGCGCATCTGCTGACATTTGTTGCAGGCCTGCGCATGCCCTTGGTGACGACGCTGCACACCATGCTCGAAAACCCGAGCGCAGAGCAGCGGCGCGTCATGGATACGCTGATCGCTGCGTCCTCGCGGCTGGTTGTGATGTCTCGCAAGGGCCGCGAAATCATGACCCGCGTCTACGGCGCCCCGCGCGGCAAGATTGCCGTTATTCCCCACGGCGCGCCGGACCGGCCGTTACAGTCCACCAAAGCGATGAAACGCCGCTTCGGCTGGCAGGATCGCGACGTGCTCCTCACCTTTGGCCTGCTCTCGCCGAACAAGGGCATCGAAAGCGTCGTCCGCGCCTTGCCCCATATCGTCTCAGAGCGGCCGAACGCGCTTTACGTGGTAGTCGGGGCAACCCACCCGCGTCTGTTGGCGCGCGAAGGCGAAGCCTATCGCAATCAACTTATGGCGCTGGCGGAGGAACTCGGCGTCACCAACAATATCCTGTTCGTCAATGCGTTCGTCGATACCGAGTTATTGCTCGACTACCTGACCGCGGCCGATGTCTATGTGACGCCCTATCTCAATCGTGGGCAGATCACGTCAGGCACGCTCGCCTATGCGGTCGCACTCGGCAAGCCGGTCGTGTCGACGCCGTTTTGGCATGCGGAAGAATTGCTCCAGGACGGCGTCGGCGAACTGACGCCCTTCAACGACTCTGACGCGATTGCCGCCGCAGTCACCCGGCTGCTGAGCGACAGCAAATTGCGCTCCGATCAAGCCGCGCGCACCTATGAGCGCGGCCGCGAGACCATCTGGCACAAGGTCGGCGAGCGCTATCTCGATGTTTTCGAAGAAGCGCGCGGCGAGTGGCGGGCCGCACAGGCCGCGAAGATCAAGCGCGGCGTGCCGCTGCCGGCGATGTCGCTGAAGGCGATCGAACGCATGACAGACGCAACCGGCATGCTGCAGCATTCGCGCTATAGCGTGCCCGATCGCGATCACGGCTATTGTGTCGACGACAATGCGCGGGCGCTCATCTTGACCCAGCGCATGGCGGCGGCAGGCTTGCAGGGACCGCCGGTGGATCGGCTCGCCTACATCTATGCCAGCTTCGTCGAGCACGCTTGGAATCCTGACCGCAACCGCTTCCGCAATTTCATGAGTTATGACCGGCGCTGGCTCGAGGAAGAGGGCTCGCAAGACAGCTTCGGGCGCACGCTGTGGTCGATCGGCGAAACCGCTCTGCTCGCGACCGATCCGGAGCTGAAGGATTGGGCGCTGCATCTGGGCGACCGCTCGCTCACGCACGCCGAAGCGATGCAGTCGCTGCGTTCAACGGCCTTTTGCGTCCTGGGTGAATGCGCGCTGGCGGCCGCCGGCGATGAACTCTCACGCGATGCAGCGCGGCGCGGGGCGCAGCGTTTGCTGCAGGCGCTCAGCGACGACCGCCTACCCGACTGGACCTGGTTCGAACCGATTCTGGGCTACGACAATGCGCGCGTGCCAGAGGCGCTGCTGCGCGCGGCGGCGTTGTTCAACGACAACGAATTGCGCGACGCAGGCATCGTTTCGCTCGATTGGCTGACCCAACTTCATACAGCACCGAGCGGACGCTTCCGGCCTGTCGGTTCGCTCAGCTTCGGCAAGCCCTACGAATTGCCGGCTTTGTTCGATCAGCAGCCGCTGGAGGCGGCGGCGGCCGTCGATGCATGCTGGGCCGCGTTTGATATCACAGGCGATCAACGCTGGCGGCAAGAAGCCTATCGCGCCTTCAGCTGGTTCCTCGGAGAAAATGATCTCGGCGTGCGCGTTGCGGATGTGGAACGTGGCGGTTGCTACGATGGCGTCACACCCGATGGCGTGAATCGCAATCAGGGCGCAGAATCGGTACTGTCGTACCAGCTAGCGCTGTGCGCGATGCGTGTGCGAGAACGGCCGCGGCGGGCGAACTCCAGTCCGTTAGGGGCGCTTTCGGGCTGAGGGATGCGGTTCAACATTCGCGACTTCGATCTGAGGCTGTCGCCCGAACCCGCGCGGGTGGTGATCCGTCCGTTTCACATCGCTCCGGAACGTCAGCCCGCCCAATCTGAGCGCGCGCGGCGCATCGTCAACGCCGTGCTGGCGCTGAGCACGGAAGAATGCGAACGCGAGCTGGCGATCGTCGACGCCGACTTCGAAGCGCGGCATTGGCAAATCCAAGCCGTGTATGAGCGGCGGTTCGAACAGATCGCAGCGCAAATCGGATGCAAGGCCGACATCGACCAACCACATCGCGAACTGATCGGCGCCTATTTCTGTCACGAATATTCGTACGCCGCGGCCGGCGTGATGAACCCGAGCGTCGTGCCCCATCCCGACCAGTCCGGGCTGCGCAAGGGCGACACACGCTTTGTGCTTTCGCTGCGCACCGTCGGTGAAGGCCATATCTCGTCGATCACGTTTCGCGAAGGCATCCTGAACGAAACCAATGAGCTGAGCTTATGGCCGCAGCCAGGCTTCTCGATCGCGGCGGAAGCCGAGCATCCTGAGCGGCAGGGGGAAATCGTCGCGCACCGTCCAGGTGAATCTCCCATCTCGGGGACGGTGCTGTTTCCGTTTACGAACGCACAGCGCAACGGCTTGGAAGATTTGCGGCTGGTGCGCTTCGAAGAGGAAGGCGGCGCTTCGTTCACTTATCTTGGCACCTATACTGCCTATTCGGGCACCCACATCGGCTCGGAATTGCTGCAGACCGATGCGTTCAGCACCTTCAACTTGAAGCCGATGAACGGCAGCGCCTCCGGCAATAAGGGCATGGCTCTGTTTCCAAAACGCATCGGCGGCGATTACGCCGTGATCGGCCGTCAGGATGGCGAAAATATCTACTTCATGCGCTCAGACAATCTGCTCGCCTGGAACGGCGGCGAGAAAATTCTGGCCCCCGTCTTCCCCTGGGAGCTGGTGCAGATCGGCAATTGCGGCTCGCCGATCGAACTCGACGAAGGCTGGCTGCTGTTGACGCACGGCGTTGGCGCCATGCGCAAATACAGCATCGGTGCGGCCCTCTTGGATAAAGCAGATCCGCGCAAAGTGCTGGCGCGCCTTTCGACGCCACTGCTGTCGCCCTCAAACGAGAACCGCGAAGGCTACGTGCCCAATGTGGTCTATACGTGCGGTGCGATGAAACACGGCGACTGGCTGTTTCTGCCCTATGGCGTGGCGGACTCTTCGGTTGCCTTCTCGCTGATCGAGATCAGGTCGATCCTGCAGCAAATGTCCTAGGGCGCATTACCGGGCGCATAACCCGCCAAGAAGATGCGCACGGCGTCATCGACATCGCGCTCGATCATCTTCTTGCTGGGCGCCGGTTCGTAATTGCACAGACGTGATTTCGCCAGCCGGTTTTGGCAGAGCGCCAGGAAGTGCTGGGCGGCGCGCTCGGGATCGGCCTTGCGCAAAAGACCATCGCTCATCGCGCGTTCGAGATAAGCGCCAAGCTTTGCTACTCCGCGCACCGGACCGGTTTCGTAGAATGTGCGCGCCATGACCGGCACGCGATCGGCCTCGGCCACGATCATGCGGAATTTTCGCACCGTCTCGTCTGAGGCGACGAACTCGACATAGCGCCGGCCCATCTTGGTTAGGGTCTCGCCAAGGTCGCTGCCTTCGACCAGAAGCGACGACATCGCCTCGTGCAATTGTTCGCAATGTCGGGCGACGCAGGCGAGGAAGAGGTCATCCTTGCTTTCGAAGTAATTATAGAGCGTGCCCTTCGAGCCGCCGAGGCTGGCAGCGATCGCCGACATCGAGGCGGCCTGGAAGCCCTCCTCCAGAAAGATATCTTCAGCACAATCCATGATCGCGGAGCGGCGATCGGCATCGGCGCCCCGGGCCTTTTTGGCCGCAAGCGCCTCGGAAGATGAATATTTCTGCAAAGTCGCCGGGACGCCCTTGAT
This sequence comes from uncultured Pseudomonadota bacterium, assembly GCA_963837475.1. Classification (GTDB taxonomy): domain Bacteria; phylum Pseudomonadota; class Alphaproteobacteria; order Caulobacterales; family Aquidulcibacteraceae; genus Vitreimonas. Next base: position 29,127 of record CAWIND010000005.1, on the reverse strand, counting down.
CATTCTCTCACCTTCTCCCATCCTATATTGACCGTACCGTACGGTCATTTCAAGGCCTATCAAGACCCGCCATCAAGACCCGCCATCAAGACCCAAAGGGGACCTGGATTTTGAGCCGATTCACCCAGTTTGTGCCGCGCCGCGGCAGCCGTCAGGCGTTGGCGGCCACGGTCGCGGCGGCCGCCCTGGCGGCGTGCGCCACCCTGCCCGAGCGCGTCCCGGCAAGCCGCGCCATGACAGGCGACCATTACGCAGCCGCCCAAGCGCTTGGCGCCCCTGCGGCCGAGTGGCCGCAAGCGAATTGGTGGCAAGGCTATAACGATACCCAACTTTCGGCGCTGATCAGTGAAGCGCTGGCGAACTCGCCGACCTTGGCGCAAGCGGAAGCGCGCGTGCGCGCTGCAAACGCCGGGGTCGAAGGCGCGCGCGGCAATGCCGGCCCAAGTCTCACGGCCAACGCGTCCGCGGTTGAACAAAAGCAGAGCTACAATGTCGGCATTCCGCCGGCTTTCGTCCCGCAGGGCTACAACGATTACGGCCGCGCGACGCTCGACTTCAATTATGAGTTCGATTTCTGGGGCCGCAATCGCGCCGCGATTTCCGCCGCCGCCTCGCAAGCCCGCGCCGCGCAAGCCGACGCCGCCGAAGCGCGGCTGACGCTGTCCACCGCCGTCGCTGCAGCCTATGCCGATTTCGCACGGCTTACAGCGGAACGCACAATTGCCGCGCGCACGCTCGAAGTGCGCACCCAGACAGCGCAGCTCGTCACCCATCGTGTCACCGCCGGCCTCGACAATCTCGGCACGCAACGCCAGGCGGAAGCCGGCCCGCCGGCTGCACGCGCCCAGATCGCGGCACTCGACGAGGCTCTGGCCCAAACGCGCAACCGCATTGCAGCACTTCTCGGCGCCGGACCGGATCGCGGGGCGACACTGACGGCGCCGGCGCAACCGACGCTGCCTGCCTTTGGCTTGCCGCAAAATCTTTTGGTCGATCTGATCGGCCGCCGGCCTGATGTGGTCGCAGCACGCTGGCGCGCGGAAGCAGCAAGCCAGCGCACCGAGCAAGCGCAAGCTTCGTTCTATCCGAACGTGAACCTCATCGCGTTTCTGGGGATCCAGTCGCTCGGGCTTGGCAATCTCACCGCGCAAGGGTCCGACATTGGCTCGATCGGCCCGGCCATCAGCTTGCCGATCTTCGACAGCGGCCGCTTAAGCGCCAATCTTCATCGCGCCGACGCCGAGCGCGACGCCGCGGTCGCGGAATATAATGCAACGCTCACCGAGGCGCTGCATCAGATCGCCGATGTCGCCGCCAGCGAACGTGCGCTCGACACCCGCTTGAACGAAACCCGGGCGGCACTGGCCGCCAACGAAGCCGCCTATCGCGTCGCGCATGACCGCTATGATGGCGGCCTGACCAATTATCAAACTGTCCTGATCGCCGAAGACGCTGTGCTCACGCAACGCATGGCGGTCGCCGACCTCGAAAACCGCCGCTTTGCGCTCGATGTCGCCCTCGTGCGCGCGCTCGGCGGCGGCTTCAGTTCAGACCAGATTCAAGGCGACCATATTCACGCCGATCAGACTCGCGCCGATCAAACTCATTGAGGGGAAATTCTCGTGGCCGATACCGCAACCCGCACCGTTGAAACCGACGACACGGCGACAAAAACAAAATCGCGCCGCTCGCGCTTGCTGAGCCTGCTCGCCGTTGTGGTGCTGCTCGGCGCCATTGGCTACGGCGCCTATTATTTCACCTATGCCTCGCGCTTCGTCAGCACTGACAATGCCTATGTCGGCGCTGAGACCGCGACCGTCACGCCGCTGATTAACGGGCCCGTCGCGCAAGTGCTGGTGCGCGAAACCCAAGACGTCAACGCCGGCGACGTGCTGGTGCAGCTCGACGATGCCGACGCGCGCCTCACCTTGGCGCAAGCGCAAGCCGATCTTGCGCGCGCACAGGCCGACGCCGCCACAGCCGGCATCGATCTCCGCCGCCGCAGCGCGCTTGCCCCGGAAGGCGCGGTTTCGGCTGACGAACTGAGTTCGGCGCAGAATGCCGCCTCAACCTCGCGCGCCGCCCTGCTTGCCGCGCAAGCGCGCGTGCAATCGGCGCAGCTGGCGCTCTCGCGCACCGCGATCCGCGCCCCGATCGCGGGTGTTGTCTCGAACAAGCACGTCGAAATCGGCCAGCAAGTGCAGGCCGGCGCCCCGCTCATGGTCATCGCGCCGATCAACAACGCCTATGTCGACGCCAACTTCAAAGAAGGCCAGTTGCGCCACGTGCATGCGGGCCAGTCCGTCACGCTGCACTCCGATCTCTACGGCGACAACGTCACTTATCACGGCACGGTCACTGGGCTTTCCGGCGGCACCGGGGCTGCGTTTTCGCTCATCCCCGCGCAGAACGCCTCCGGCAACTGGATCAAGGTCGTGCAGCGCGTGCCGGTGCGGATCGCGCTCGACCGCCAAGAGCTCCTATCGCATCCCTTGCGCGTGGGCATGTCGATGAGCGCCACGATCGACGTTTCAGACGCACGCGACGTTTCAGACGCACGCCGCTGAGCCGCTAGCCATGAGCGAGACCGCCCAACAAGGCCCGCCGCCACTTAACGGCGTAACGCTCGCGCTTACTTCGGTGGCGCTTGCGCTCGGCACTTTCATGCAAGTGCTCGATACGACGATCGCCAATGTCTCGATCCCGACCATTGCCGGCGATCTGGGCGCCAGCGTCGATCAAGGCACTTGGATCATCACCGGCTTTGCCGTCAGCAACGGCATCGCGGTGCCGCTGACAGGCTGGCTGATGCAGCGTTTCGGCATCGTCAAGACCTTTGTCTGGTCGGTGATTGCGTTCACCGTGCTTTCCTTCCTCTGCGGTGTGGCTTGGAATCTGCCCTCTTTGGTCGTCTTCCGCATCCTGCAGGGCGCGGTGTCAGGCCCGATGATCCCCGGTTCGCAGGCGCTGCTGATCATGATCTTCGGCCGCGGCAAGCAGGCGACCGCACTCGCGATTTGGTCAATGACGACCTTGGTCGCGCCGATCTGTGGACCAATCCTCGGCGGCTATATCTCCGACAATTTCACCTGGCCATGGATCTTCCTGATCAACCTGCCAGTCGGCATCATTTGCGCCTTCATCTGCTGGACCAATCTGCGCGAACGCGAAACGCCGACACGCAAGCTTCCGGTCGACACGATCGGCTTTTCCATGCTGGTGGTCTGGGTGGGGGCGCTGCAGGTCATGCTCGACACCGGTAAGAACGCCGATTGGTTCGCCTCGCCCGCCATCGTTGTGCTGGGTGTGGTGGCGCTCGTCGGTTTCATCGCCTGGGTAATCTGGGAGCTCAATGAAAAGCATCCGATCGTGGACCTTTCGCTCTTCCGCCAGCGCAACTTCGCGCTCGGCACCATCGCCCTGTCGCTCGGTTTCGCAGTCTTCTTTGGCAACAATCTGCTGATGCCGCTCTGGCTGCAGACGCAAATGGGCTACATAGCGACCTGGGCCGGTCTGGTCGCCGCACCCGCCGGCGTTGTCGCCGTCATCATGACGCCCTTCGTCGCGCGGCTCAAAATCGATGCGCGGTGGACCGCGACGGTCGCACTCGGCGCCTTTGCGCTCTCTTTCTACATGCGCTCCAATTACGCGCCGGACGCAGACTTCTACGAGCTTGTCATCCCCACTTTGGTGATGGGCTTCGGCATGAGCGGCTTTTTTATCTCGATGGTGACGATTGCCTTGAATGGCGTGCCGCCTCAGCAGGTCCCGCAAGCCACGGGCCTCAGCAATTTCGCGCGCATCACGGCGGGCAGCTTCGCGGCTTCGATTACGACCACGATCTGGGATAATTACGAAGCCTTGCACCAAACGCGGCTGGCCGAAACCACCGGCTCTGCTGGCAATCCGCTCTGGACAGCGGCGCTGCACGATCTGCAGCAACATGGCGCGAGCGCCGCGCAGGCGATGGCTGCGATGATGCAGCAAGTGATCCACCAGGCCTATTTCCTGGCGACGGTAGACCTCTTCCGCGTCTCGGCCTGGATCACATTGGCGCTCATTCCGATTGTCTGGCTCACCTCAAGAGCGATCCGCCAAGAGGGTCACGCAGCAGGCGGCGAGTAAGGCGGCGAATAAGCCGGCTTGCGCTCGGTGAACGCCATCACCAGGGCAACGAGCTGGACGGCGAAGAGCGCCATGTTGAACGGCTGCCCCGGCACGACGACCGGCAGCGGCCGCCAGGCGTAGAGATTGATCAGCGCTACCGCCGTCGTCAGCGTTTGCAGCGCCAGGAAAAGCATAACCAGACGCGGCGCGCGCACAAATGCGTAGAGCTCGAACAGCCCCAATACGATTTGCTGCAATCCAAGCGTTGCAAACAGCGACAGGATCGTTGCGCTGTCATCGCCAAGATCGAGGCCGGCGATCGAATGGGCGCCGCCGTCCGGCGCAAACGCGTGAATGGCGCCGCGCCCGAGATTGATGAGCCCCATCAATCCGAGAACGCCGCGCGGAACCCAGCGCATTAGCGCTGCGCCACACGATGGATCAAAGCCGCAATGTCGCCCGGGCAGTCCTCTTGCAGGAAGTGGCTCCCCTTGAGCGTCACATGCTCTTTGTCCTTCGCGCCCGGCACGCGCGCCTTGAACACGGCCTCGCCGCCCTTGGTGATCGGATCGGCGTCACTGAACGCGGTGATGAAGGGCTTGTCGAATTTCTCCAGCACAGTCCAGGCCGCGCGGTTCTCGGCGACGGAGGCATGCTCCGGCGTCACCGGCACCAGAGTTGGAAATTGCCGCGCGCCTTCCTTGTAGCTTTCATCCGGGAAGGGCGCGTCATAGGCCGCGCGTTCGCCATCGGTGAGATCGCGGGCGCAGCCGCCTTTGAGAATGCCGCCGACCGGCAGCTCGGGAATCTTCTGACTGAACTCGAGCCAGCGCTGAAAGCCTTCGGTCATGCCGTGCCCCGTCGGCAGACCGGTATTGGCGACAATCACCGCGGCGAAGCGTTCGGGAAACGCCGCCACCAAACGCAAGCCGATCAGCCCACCCCAATCCTGACAGAACAGCGTGATGTTGTTGAGTTCGAGCGCCTTGAGCCATTGCGACATCCAGGCGACGTGGCGCTCGAAGGTATAATCGCTGCGCGCGCCCGGCTTATCCGATCGTCCAAAGCCGATGAGATCGGGCGCAACAACACGATGGCCCAGCGCTACGAGCGGCGGAATGATCTTGCGATAGAGGTACGACCAGGATGGCTCGCCGTGCATGAGCAGAATGGGTGCTGCCGCTCGGGGCCCTTCATCGACAAAGGCGAGCCGCAGGTTCTCGCCCTCGCCGCTGTCGATCACCTCGTAATGCGGCGCGAATGGCCAATCAGGAAGGTTCGCGAACCGTGCGTCCGGCGTCCTCAACACCTTCATGGCTTGCCCTCCGCATCTGGCCACAGCTAGTATTGGCGCTGTTAGTGCCATTACTTTCGGGCCAGGTCAAAGCTGGGGCGGCGATGGACCTCTCGTTCGATTTCTATTTTTCGTTTCGCAGTCCGTATTCGTACCTGGCGACGCCGCAAGTCGAGGCGCTGTGCCGGCGGTTTGCGATGGCGCCGCGGATGCGCATCGTATTGCCCATCGCCATTCGCATCCCGGGCTTCTTCAAGAGCGTGAACCCGCTCTGGCCGCCCTATCTGTTGCGCGACACGTTTCGCATCTCACAGATGCACAACATCCCCTATCGCTGGCCGCGCCCCGACCCGATCGTCATGAACATCGCCTCCGGCGAAGTCGCCGCCGAGCAGGGCTACATTTATCGGGTGAGCCGGCTCGGCGTCGCTGCCACGCACGCAGGCAAGGGCTTTGCGTTCGTCCGCCGCGCCGCGCACACGATCTGGAGCGGCGAAGTCGACAACTGGCACGAAGGCGATCACCTCACGCGCGCGCTGGCGGATGCTGGATTGAATGCATCAGAGGTCGAAGCCATCGCCGCACGCGATGCGGAAGCCATCGACGCCGAGATCGCCGCCAACGAAGTCGATCAGCGCAAGGCCGGCCATTGGGGCGTGCCGCTGTTCGTCTTCAACGAGGAACCGTTTTTCGGCCAGGATCGTCTTGAGCACCTGGTTTGGCGGATGCGGCAAGCGGGCTTGGTTGAGCGCTGAGGCTCACGCAATCTTCTTTGGCTCACGTTCCAGTTGCGAATTGCGCATGCTGTAGAGGAAATAGACAATTATACCGACGCCGAGATACCAGCCGAAGAAATAGCGTGTCTTGACGTCGGCCATGATCGACATAATCAGCAGCAGACACATCGCAGCGCCCAGGATCGGCACGACCGGAAACAAAGGCGTCCTGAATGGCCGCTCCAGCTTTGGATGCGATGCGCGCAGATAAAGCACGGTGAGACACACGATCGCGAACGCCGCCAGCGTGCCGACATTGGTGTAGTTGGAAAGATCGCTAATGCCGAGCGCGCCAGCAAAGGCCGCAGCGATAGCGCCAACGAGCAGCGTATTAATCCAAGGCGTCTGCAACTTCCCGTGCACGCGCGCGAACACGGACGGCAACAAGCCGTCCTTGGCCATGGTGTAGAAAATCCGGGTCTGGCCATAGAGCAGCACCAGCATCACCGAAGAAAGGCCGCACAAGGCGCCGAGCTTCACCAGCACCGCAAACCATTGCAGTCCCATATGGTTCACTGCTGTTGCGATCGGCGCGGGACCATTGAGGCTCGTGTACGGCACGACGCCAACCAGCACGCCGGCGGTCAGAATGTAGAGCACGGTGCAGATTGCGAGCGAGGCCAAAATGCCGATGGGCATGTCGCGCTTCGGGTTTTTGGCTTCCGCGCCCGCGGTCGAGACCGCCTCGAAACCGAGATAAGCGAAGAAAATTCGCGCCGCACCCGCGATGACGCCGCCAATGCCATATTGTGCGGTGTTGTTTCCGGTGATGACATCGACGAACGCGCGGCTGATCTGACCCCACAAGCTCATGTCCGAACCGGGCGGCGGCGCAGGCACTTGCGGCGGGATAAGCGGGCTCCAAAGATGGAAATCGACGAAGCGGATGCCGATGACGATGAAGGCGATGACGACGCTGACTTTGATCAGCACGATAATGTTGTTCACGGTCGCCGATTCCGAAACGCCCATCACCAGCAACCCTGTCACCGCAAGCAGCGCGATGACGGCAGGCACATTGAACAAGCCAACGCCGCCCGTGGGCTGACCTGTGATCGCATCGGTTACGGGGACGCCATAGCCGGCCGTGAGCACGCCGGGGATGTGCAAACCGAAATCGCCGAGCAAACTCACCAGATAGCCTGCCCAGCTCACAGCGACTGTCGAGGCGGCGATGCCGTATTCGAGCAAAAGCAAGAGCCCCATGATCCAGGCAAGGAATTCGCCGCCCGACGCGTACGAGTACGAATATGCAGAGCCCGATACCGGGATCGCCGCTGCAAGCTCGGCGTAGCAAAGCGCCACCAGAGCGCAGAGCACGCCGGTGATGACGAACGAGATCATGATGCCAGGCCCGGCATATTGCGCTGCGGCCTGACCCGTCAGCACAAAGATGCCGGCGCCGATAATGGTGCCGATGCCAAGGAAGGTCAGATTGAGCGGCCCGAGAACACGCTTCAATTCGCCCGACGCGTGCACGGCGTGCAGGTCTTCCACCCGCTTGCGCCGTCCGAGCCGCGCCAACAATGACGGGCCGTTCGCGTTTGCACGCGCGCTTTGATCGCTCATGAGCGCCTCCCCGCCGCATATCCGCTTCACAGCGCAGGCCTGGCGAGGGTCAAGTGAGCGTCTAGTTCGCGGCTTTGGCGCCAAGCGCGTCAAAGACGCATCAATGGGACGCCATCGCATGCACGCCCGGGCGTGTTAGGATGGCAACGAGGAGCGCGAATGTCGCCCGCCAAAGTGCGAGACCTGGAGAAATGGTGGTCCGACCAGCGCTATGGGCGCCTGCGCATCGCTTTTCAGCAGTTGAAGTCGGCGAGCGCGGTCTCCGATCGCAAGCTGCATCGGCATTGCGAATCCATTGCCGAAGCACACGCGGGCTTCTGGGTGCCCTCCCTCAGCACCATTGAACGCTTCGGTGAGAAGAGCGCCGACGTCCAAAACACGTTGCGTGGCAAGCCGCGCTCGCTGTCTTGCCTGCTCGTGGCGATCAACGAGCTCTTCCCGGAGTCCGATGACATTGCGGTGCTGGCGCGCGAATTCGGCGACAGTTTCGATCTTTCATCGGAAGCGGCGACCGCCACGGGCTCGCGCTCGCTTTCCCGGCGCACCTATACGCGCGCGGCGCTCGACGATATTTTGGCGGCCATTGGCGGGCGCACGGCGAACAAGGTCGATCTCCCTGAGTTTCCGCCCTTCAACCGGCGCTTTCCTTCGACCAACACCAAGCGTCTTGTCATCAACGGCCGCGAAGTATTGCTGAAGGACGAAAGCGAACTCCCAACCGGCACACACAAGGCGCGCCGCGCCTGGGAGAAAATTGTCGATTACAAGAGCATCATCAAAGAGCGCCTGAGCCGAGACGGTCCGCTCTGGCTCCCTTCCTATTCCATCATCTCGTCAGGCAGTGACGCGGTGGCGCTGCAATATTTCCTGCGCCAGTTCAATTTACCGGATCTGCGCGTGGTGATGGATGAGGCGCGCGCCAAGGAAGACGTCATCGGGCGGCTGGAGCAATTGGGGGCGATCGTCTTCCCCGTCGATCTGGAAGAACACGAACTCACCAGCGACGACGTCCTCAAGGTCACCAAGAACTACCCCGATGGCATCGACGCCACCTCGTGGCACATAACGACGGCCGACCGGAACACCTATTATGACTGGCTGGCCTATGAGATCCTCAATCTCGCCCCGCGCCACATCTTCGTGCCCGTCGGCACCGGCGAACTCTTCAGCAATCTCGCTTTCGTCATCCACCGCCACGTCTGCGAGCGGGCGTGGGATGAACGCCTGAGCGCGCCGATCCAGCAGATCAACATCTATGGCGCGACCACCGAGAACCCCAACTCGAAAATGGTGATGCTCTACGCCAAGTGGCGCCCGGTGTTGCGGCGGCTGCGTGAAACGCTGAGCGATTTCAAGGCCGCAGGCGCACTCGGCGAACAATCCGGCGTCTTCGCCATCGACGACAGTCTCGCCGAGAAGGCGCTGCTTTCCATCCAGCGCCAGGCATTGGCGCCCGAAGTGCGCGCCGCCTATAGCGCTATTCGCAGCGACGTCTCCGGCGTTGCCGGCTTGGCGCTCTATCTCGAGCGTGCCGACCAAATTCCGCCAAACGAGACGGTGGTTGTCGTCAACACCGGCTGTCTCGATCTCGCTTCCAACTGATCGCCGCTAAGCCCTTGCCGCCTTGCCAGGCCGGACGCACAATGGCCGGGCCATCTCTTTGAGAAAGGCAGCCCATGAAGGTCCGATTTTGGGGCACACGGGGCTCGATCGCCACGCCAGGTCCAGCCACGGTGCGCTACGGCGGCAATACGTCCTGCGTCGAAGTTCGATCGGACTCCGGGAAAGTCATCCTGATCGATTGCGGCACCGGCGCCCACGCGCTCGGGCAAGCGCTGAAAGAACAAGCCAAGCAATGCTCGGGACACATCCTCATCTCCCACACGCATTGGGATCACATTCAGGGCTTGCCGTTTTTCGCGCCGCTCTTCGCGCCAGGCAATGTGTGGCACATTTACGGGCCGCGGGGCCTTGGCCAATCGCTTCGCGACGTGCTGGCCGGGCAGATGGAGTACGCCTACTTCCCTGTCGCGCTGAATTCATTCGCGGCCGAAGTGCATTTCCATGAAGTCGTGGAAGGCGGCTTCCAGCTCGGCGATGTGCGCGTGGCCACCCATTACCTCAACCACCCGGCGCTGACAGTCGGCTATCGCATCGAGGCCGACGGCGCGAGTTTGGTCTATGCTTCGGATCACGAGCCCCACAGCCCCGATGCTGGGCGCGGCCATGCCCACGCGGCGGAGACGGGCGACATTGCCCATGTCGACTTCATCCGCGATGCCGACGTCGTTATCCATGACGCCCAATACACAGCTGCCGAATATCCCGCGAAGGTGGGCTGGGGCCACAGCACGGTCGAATACGTTGTCGACGCCGCCATTGCTGGCAATGTGAAGCACGTTGTCCTCTTCCATCACGATCCGGCCCGCAGCGACGACGCGGTCGATGCCCTCATCAGCGCGGCGCGCGATCGCGCTGCCGCGGCGGGCGCCAAAATTCTCATCACCGCCGCGGCGGAAGGCGCCGAGCTCAATCTGCAAGGCGCCGAAGAGCCGAAATTCTCGCCCTACATGCCATCAAGCCTCGTCAATCCGGCGAGCGACGTCTTGAAGGAGCTTATCCTGATCGCCGGGGTGAGCGATGAAGAGCGCGCCATCCTGAAGGAAGCGGCCGACGCCGACAGCATTCCAAGCGTCACCGTCGCTCCCGATAAGGTCGGCGAAGCGCTCGCCAACGGACACCCCTCGCTCATCTTCCTTGGCGACGCAGATAGCGACGTCGATCCGCTGCTGCTCTGCCAGAGATTGCGCGCGATGGATGGTGAGGCGCGCGACGTGCCGATCATCGTCATCACCGAACAGACCAATGTCTCGGCCGATCGCGGCGAAGTAGCCGGCGTCACCGATTGGCTGACGCGCCCCTTCAGCATGCAATATGCCCGCTCGCGCATGCGCGCGTGGCTGATGCGCTCCATGCTGCGCTGGCGTAAGGCAGCACTCCCCGCCAACGAAGAAAAGCGGCTCGAGGCCGTGCACAATCTGGGCCTCCTCGACACCGCCGCCGAAGAACGCTTCGACCGCCACACCCGCATTGCCGCCGCGGCGCTCGACGCGCCGATTGCGCTGGTCACGCTCGTCGATCGCGAGCGGCAATGGTTCAAGTCACATCAGGGCTTCGACTTCAGCGAAACCCCGCGCGATATCGGCTTCTGCTCGCACGCCATCCTCGAAAACGCGCCGCTTGTGGTCAACGATGCGCTCAAGGACGACCGTTTCGCAGACAATCCCGCCGTGGTCGGCGATCCACGCGTGCGCTTCTATGCCGGCGTTCCGCTCCGCACCGCTGACGGCACGCCCGTCGGGGCCTTTTGCATCGTCGATCACAAGCCGCGCAGTTTGAGCCCGACCCAGCTCAAGATGCTGCAGGACATCGCCAAGATGGTGGAAGAAGAACTCGAGCATCCGCCCGGCGCTGACGTCGCTCGTATCGAACGCGTGCCGATGGGAACGACGTAGTTGAAGTGGACAATCCGGTTTGCGAACAGCAGGTCGCAGAACGAGGAAAGCATAGGAATAACGCGAGAAAGGACGAAGCGTTGAGGGCAATCTAGATTGCGCCGCAGTGCTGAAACGCATGAGCGGCTTGCTTAAACATCTTTTTCGCATCCGCCTCGGGCCAGCGCGCGAAGGCCGTGGTGTTGCTGGTAGGCGACAAATAGCGAGCGGCTGACGCACTTATGGAGCGTTGGAATGACCGTTTCTCGCGACGAAGACAAACTTGAAGGCGAATTCGGCAAGCGGCGCCGATCGCCGCCCGGTCTGGCAGAATTTCCGGGCGTTTCCACAAGCGGATCAAGCAAACGGGCGCGCGCGGCCTGGTTCAATCGCACGCGGGGCGCGGGCACGGTCAAATTGGCGACGCCGCGCGATGCGGCAAGCCAGCGGGTAATCGTAAAGATCAAGCCGATCGTCCACGCCAAGGTCCGCGGCCGGGGCGGCGCCGGCGGCTTGATGCGCCACGCCCTCTATGTCGAACGCGATGGCGCCGGGCGCGACGGCGATCAGGTCCAGATCTTTGACCGCGACCTCGACCGCGCCGATGGCCGCGCCTTCGTCGAACGCTGTGAGCATGACCGCCGCCATTTCCGAGTGATCATTTCGCCCGAACACGGCGGCGAGCTTGCCGATCTCAAGGCCTACACCCGCCAACTCGTCGAACGCGTGGAAGGCGACCTCAGCACCCGCATCGACTGGATCGCCGCTGGGCACCACGACACCGGGCGGCCCCATATCCATCTGCTCCTGCGAGGCCGGCACGAGGATGGTCGCGATCTGGTCATGCCCCGCGCGTACTTTTCCCATGGTTTCCGGCGTCGCGCCGAAGAGATCGCGACGCGGGAGTTGGGGCCGCGCCTGGACCAAAGCATGGGTCTCGAACTCGATCGCGTCAGCGTGCGCGCCGCAAAGCTCGAACGCTGGACACATCTCGACGAGGTGCTGAGCGGACACGCCCGCGCTTCCGAAATCAGCATCGCCGCCCTGCCCGGCGAGAACCGAATGCGGAACGCATTGGTGCAAAGGCTCAATCGCCTGGAAGAACTGAAGCTCGCGCAGCGAACCGCGCCTGATCGCTGGCGGCTCGATTCTGAGATCGAAGACAAGCTCATCCGCCTGGGCGACGCGCGCGACCGCGAGCGCGCCACCGCGCGGCTCATGGCTCGACAAGACCGCGGCCTTGAGCCCGAGCGCACGCGCGCGCTGGAGCAAGCCCATACGCTGCAACGCATGCAAGGCCGTCTAGTTGGGTTCGAGCAAATGGGTTCGAACCCACGCGGCCCCCATCTCATCGGCCTCGAAGGCATTGACGGGAAGTTCTGGACGGCGCGGGTCGCGCGCGCCGAAGATCTGCGCGGCTTGAACGGCGTCGAGCCCGGCGCCGTCATCGAACTCGATCGCGCGAAGGCGCAATTGCGGCGCTCCGACCACACCATCCTCGAGATTGCCGGTGAGACCCGGGAATACTCAGCCGAACGCCATCGCGTAACGGTCCCAACCGATCGCGAGACCTACATCCAGATGCATGTGCGCCGGCTCGACGCCCTGCACAGGGCAGGCATCGTCGATCGCGACGGCAATGAGGTCTTCCACCTCCCCCGCGACTACGAGGCGCAAGTCCTCGCCCGTGAAGGACGTGGTGGACGCGAGAGCGCACGGGTGACGCTGCTCGACCCCAATCCGCTTGAGACGCAAGCGCGCCATCATGGACCCGCTTGGCTCGATCGCATGGTGGTTGAGGACAAGAGCCAGCTCGCGCAAGAAGGCTTCGGCGAAGAGGCGCGCGCCGCCTGCAAGGAGCGCGAAGCGACATTGAAGTCGCTTGGTCTTGGGTACGACGCGCCGGATGGCTTCACCATTGTTGCCGATGCCCAACACCGCCTGCGCACGATGGAACGAGACGATCTGAGACAAACCATCGAGTGCGAGACGGGATGCATCCCCCACTTCGCGCGCGATGGCGATTCGGTCGAGGGCCTGTTCGTCAGGCGCATCCACACACACGAGCGCTCCTATGCGCTCATCGTCCACGATCGCACCGCAACGCTTGCGCCCTGGCATCCGGAGATGGACCGCGCGCTCAATCAATTCGTCTCGGGCCAAGTCGACTGGGGCCAAGTCAACGGGCGCGCTTTTGATTTCAACTTTGGGCGCGGCGTGGAGAAGAGCATTACGAAGAATTTGGGCCTCGATCGATGAGCCCGCATCCGCATCAAGGATGCGATCAACTCGCTTGCCGACACCAATCCGAACTTCATTCCCGACCAGTGCTACGAGACGGCCGGTCTCACCAGCCCGTATTGCGCACTGATCACGCGCGCCCCGTCCGGACCAAGCACAGGGCAGATCAATCTCATCTTCGCGCCCGACGCCAATCTCGGCGAAATCATCACCGATGGCGTCGATGTCGGTCTCACCTATTCAATAGACCTCGGCCATTGGGGAACGCTGACGCTCGATTGGCAGAGCGCCCGCCGAATTTGGCGGACGGTTCCACAAACACCGACGTGGCGACCTACGATGTGCTCGGACGCTTCTTGTTCGCGCGGTAGCGTTTTCACGTTAGGGCAAAACTCCGGACCGGCTCTCTCGGGCTCGCCGCGGCGCGTCTAATCATCATGTTGATTTGCCAATCATGGCCGATCGTGCCGTCGACAAACAATGGCGGAATAGCTCCCCTATTCTACCGTTCGTTGGCCACCTCCTTTCCGACGCCGGACACCGGTGAGATCGGTTCGCTGCGATCGCGTTCTTGTCAGTGCTCATGAAAGCGCCTAGGTGCGGCCTAGCCATGACCGACGCTATGATCGAGGTCGCCGACCTCACCAAGAAATTTGGCGAAGTGACCGCTGTCGACGCCATCTCATTTTCGGTGAAGCGCGGAGAAATCTTTGCGTTCCTAGGACCCAACGGCGCCGGCAAGTCGACCACCATAAAGATGCTGACGACGCTGCTACGGCCCACCAGCGGAACAATTCGCGTCAATGAGCTCGATCCGCAGAAAGATTCACTCGCAGTGCGGCGCTCGTTTGGCATCGTGTTTCAGGATCCGAGCCTGGACGACCAGCTTACGGCTCAAGAGAACATGGAAATCCACGGCACTCTCTACAAAGTTAGGGATGCGAAACCGAAGATCGAGAAGCTCTTGAGGTTTGTCGACCTCTACGATCGGCGCAAAACGCAAGTGCAGAAATTCTCGGGCGGCATGAAGCGGCGTTTGGAGATCGCGCGTGGACTATTGCACCATCCGACCATCATCTTCCTCGACGAGCCGACGCTCGGCCTCGATCCACAAACCCGCAATCAGATGTGGGCCTACCTCCATGAGATGAACAAGAACGAAGGCACGACCGTCTTCTTCACCACCCATTATATGGAAGAAGCGGATCGCAACGCCCAGCGCATCGCCATTATCGATCATGGCAAGATCGTCGCCATGGGTTCACCGGCCGAAGTAAAAGAGGGCCAGAAAGCGCAAACGCTCGAGGACGCATTCCTCGCGCTCACCGGTCACTCTATCCGTGAGGAAGACGCCTCCTCCACAGACCGGATGCGCACAATGATGCGCGGCTTTCAGAACCGGAAACGCTAGGCCGCCCTCATGAGCACGATCTACATTATGTGGCTGCGGCAGATGATCCGCTACTTCCGTTCGCCGCCACGGATCGTCGCCGCGCTCGCGCAGCCGCTCCTCTATATGCTGGCGTTCGGCTACGGCTTCGGGCGCATCTACCAGATGGCCGGTCAAGGCGATTATCTCGCGTTCTTGGCGCCGGGCATCCTCGGTATGAGCATCCTGTTCACCTCGATCTTTTCCGGCATGGAGCTGATTTGGGACCGGCAGTTCGGCTTCCTGAAGGAGACGCTGGCCGCGCCGGTGTCGCGCCTCAATGTCATGCTCGGACGCACCGCCGGCGGCGCGACTGTTGCGACCTTCCAGGCCGCAATCGTTCTCGTGCTTGCAATCATCTTCGGCTTTCGCCCGCATGATTGGTGGATGCTGGTCCCTGCTGTGCTGGCGATGTTTCTGGTGGCGCTGCTCTTCACCACGCTCGGCACCTGGTTTGCCGCCATGCTCTCGGACTTTCAGGGCTTCCAGATGATCATGAATTTCCTGGTGATGCCGATGTTCTTTCTGTCCGGCGCGATGTTTCCGCTCAACAACGTGCCGAGCCTGCTGGCCTTGATCGCCCGCTTCGATCCACTCTCGTACGGCGTAGACGCCTTCAGGGGATTGCTCAGCGGCGCGAGCCATTTCGGCCTCGGCGTTGATTTCGCCGTGCTCGGCGCCATCACGCTCGTTTTGCTCGCTCTCGGGGCCCGCGCCTTCTCGCGCATCGAGCCGTAGGTATCGTCGGGCCGGAAGGTGGCGTCGCTTCCGCCAGAAGCAAACAATTGCTTTGCTCCACCGCAGACCGGGAACGGTCTCGCCCGCCACCGCGTTGTCTTCTTTCATTGGAAGGCACAGCGGCTGGGGATCGTGGCAATTGCAGCGCGTGACGTCGATGCGGTGCGAGACATTCTCCATGCCGGCCGGTCTTTGAGTTGCAAGGAGGCGGACCATGAAGGCAATCGTTGTGACGGACCAGGCTGCGGGAACCCGCGGGATGAAGTTGGTGGAGCGAGCCAAGCCGCAGGCAGCGATCAACGACGTCGTCGTTCGGGTTCATGCGTCAGGATTTGTTGGGACCGAGTTGGCGTGGCCGTCGACTTGGACCGATCGCCTCGACCGTGACCGGACACCGTCGATTCCTGGTCACGAGCTAGCCGGAATAGTCACCGCCCTCGGCTATGGCACGACGGGGCTGTCGGTGGGACAGCGCGTGTTTGGGCTCACGGATTGGTATCGCGACGGCGCTTTGGCGGAGTACGCGACCGTCGAGGCGCGCAATCTCGCGCCACTGCCGGGCGACGTTGACTTCACGGTGGGCGCAAGTCTGCCGATCTCGGGCCTGACGGCATGGCAGGGTCTGTTCGAGCATGGCCGGCTTCGGGCAGGCCAGAGCGTCATCGCGCATGGCGCCGCCGGCGCAGTCGGGTCAATGGTCACGCAACTCGCACGATTGGCGGGCGCTTACGTGATCGGCGCCGGACGCGCCGCCGATCGTCAGAAGGCGCTCGACTTCGGTGCACAGGAATTCGTCGACCTCGAGAGCGATGCCTTGGAAGACGTCGGCGGCGTCGATTTGGTGTTCGATGTCATCGGCGGCGACATCGGGAAGCGGTCTGCGCGCCTGGTTCGATCCGGAGGAACGCTGGTATCTATTGTCGGGCCGTCCGAGGCGCGTCCCGCCGAGGGCCTGGCGATCGACTTCGTCGTCGAGTCCGATCGCGCCCAACTGAATGAGATCGTCCAGCGGGTGCGGGACGGTCGACTGCGCACGAACATTGGCGCCGTTTCGAGCCTCGAGGATGCCGTCGCCGCCTTCAACACCACCGAGCGACGCTCAGGCAAGACCATCATCCGCGTTCGTGCGTGAGCGGCGCGCCCACACGCTCGCAGTCGCGCCCGATGCCAAAAGGGCTGGTCGCGGCCAGTCTGAGAAAAGCGTCGCTCCAGATTGGCTAAAGCGCGCGCCTGCTCTTCGCAAAACGGTTCCACCGTCATGCGACGCCATTACCCCACATTTTTGCGATTCTTAAAAATGCAGGACAATTACTTCATGATCGCTCAACCTCTCTTGAGTTCGCCGATCCGAGAGCTATACTGAACCATATGGTTCAGTATATTGCGATCCGTCTCGATACGTCGTTTGCGGCGCTCTCGGACGCCACCCGGCGCGGCGTTCTGGAGCAGCTCGAACGCGCGGACGCTTCGATCACGGAGCTTGCCGAGAAGTTCGGCATGACCCTCACCGGCATGAAGAAGCACGTCGGCGTCCTGGAACAGGCGGGGTTTGTCACCACGGAGAAGGTCGGGCGCGTGCGGACATGCAAGCTCGGCCTGCGTGGGCTGGAGGAAGAGGTTGCCTGGATCAATAGGCGTCGCCGCCTATGGGAGGCGCGCTTCGACGCGTTGGACAAGGTTGTCGAGGACTTGAGACGGAAGGAGAAAGCCAATGGGCGAAAGAAGCGATAGCCGTACGACGGTCGAACGGACGTCGGAACGTGAGCTTGTCGTCAGGCGAACCTTGAACGGCCCGGCGCGCATCGTTTTCGAGGCGTGGACCAAACCCGAGCTGTTCAGGCAGTGGTGGGCGCCAAAGTCGATGGGAATGTCCCTGCTTTCCTGCGAAATGGATGTTCGTGTCGGGGGCAAGTACCGTTTGGAGTTCGCACACGGGGACTCACAGTCGGCGTTCTTCGGCACGTACAAGGAAGTAACACCGCACTCGCGCCTCGTCTGGACCAATGAGGAGAGTGACGAGGGATCCGTCACGACAGTGACCTTCGAGGAAAAAGACGGCAAGACGTTGCTGGTCATGCACGAGCTTTATCCCTCGAAGGAAGCTCTCGACGCTGCCGGCGCCGGGGCGGCGGATGCGATGGTCGAGACATTCGCGCAACTAGATGAGCTTCTCATCACTCTGGGCGCGAGCGTCGGAGGGTCATAAAAAACGCCCCTTCGCGCTCTTTCAGAGGCGACCACACCTGAGAGACGGCCGCATCTAGAAGTGCTTGATGAGCGAGATCGAGGCTTCGTCGCCTTGATACTCGGAGAAAGCGTCGTTCGATTGATTGGCGCGATACTCGTAGCTGAGCTTTAGCCCGCAAGAACAAGACATCAAATTCCAGAACGTCACGCTCGCTTTGGGGGCGATAAAGGTGTCATGGCGGTTATTCGCCGCCACTTCAGTCTGCAAATAATAGCGGTCGCGTCCCATCGCGCCGATTCCAAGCGAGATGTGATCGTTGATCCGATAGTTGTAGGAGGCATCGAGCCCATACTCGGCATACTGGCCTGGCGCGATCGGGTCGTTCAGGAAGTCTATCGTACTTCCTTCGATCCCGCTCCAACGGATCCATGGCACCGCCACGATCCAATCGTTCGCACTGGCGATGTTCGGCACTGAAATGCCGCCCATAAGTTCGCCGTAGAATCCCTGGTTCGCGGTCGAGCTCTCGCCGTACTGACGATAGCCGCTGCGCAGACGGCCCCAATAGGTCGTGCTATCGCGGTGGCCTTCGATGGTCACGCCGGCATTGACCTCGCCATAGTAGAACTCGTTTGCGAAGCTCGACACGGCGACGCCAATCGACGGGATCGCCGCCGATGTCGGGCTCAAATCCAGGAACGGGCCCGCTTGAACGCCGACATAGCCGTAATTGAGTTCGTCGATCTCTGGCGTGATCTCCACTTGGAAGGTGGCGTAGGTGCGCCACCGGCGCGGGCCAAACCGCCGCTCATCCACCCAAGTCCCGCTCACGAACGTCGTAGCGGCGCTCTCTTCGTCTTCACTCAAGTCAAGCGCGTTCGAATCCCATTGCTCTCCGAACTCGACACGCAATGAATCATAAGCCGGCTCAATCACACGACGCATGCGCTCATAGCCGTGCTGGGCTTCGAGATTGTCCGGCTGGTTGA
Organism: uncultured Pseudomonadota bacterium; assembly: GCA_963837475.1. Taxonomy (GTDB): domain Bacteria; phylum Pseudomonadota; class Alphaproteobacteria; order Caulobacterales; family Aquidulcibacteraceae; genus Vitreimonas. Next base: position 10,302 of record CAWIND010000005.1, on the reverse strand, counting down.
TGAGCACACGCTCATAGGCCGTCAGCGCCAAGCGGAGTTTGCCTTGCGCTTCCGCTACCCGCGCGTAGCGGAGATTGAGATTTGCATCCTGCGGGTTTTCCAGGATCTGCTCGTTGAGCGACGCGAGCTCATCTGCAGCCTGAGCGCGTACAGGGGCCGCCCATAGCGTCATGAGCCCCATGCTCAGCGCAAGAAGCATCGCGCGGCAAGGCGCCGGTCCTCGCGTCATTGTCAATCTACGAACCACCCACCCAAGCGCGTCTTTCCGCGCCATCAGCCTCGGCAGTCAATTCCCAATGACTGCGAACTACAAGCCGGTTTTCTCGTGGGAGGGAGAAATGCGCCTAATAGGCGCAATCGCGCCAGGGACGGCGCACCGCTCATCCCTCAACCAGGGTATAGGTCCAATCACCTCCTAGGCGAACAACTCCCGCACTCTTGCTGAAGCGGTTGCCAGTCCTCAGAATGCGCATAGGGTCGCCCAGCGAGTTGGGGTGGAATGGGCTGTCGTGCTGGGATGCTCGATAGTCCTTTGGGCAGTGGGATGAATACGCGGCTATCGCTCTTGGCGCTCAGCACGGCGCTCTCAGCCTTTTGGCTGCCTGCACTGCAGGCGGAGGCGCAAACGCGGATCGGCGTAGCCGCTGCCGTCCGCAATCAAGTGACCGCAACGCAGGCCGCCCAGGAACGCCCGCTCCTTGTTGGCGCTGGTATCTTCCAGGATCAGCGCATCCGCACCGGCGTGAACAGCGTCGCGCAGCTTCTCTTCGCCGATCAAACCACGTTGAGCGTCGGCCCGCGGTCCGAGGTCACCCTCGACCGTTATGTCTACGATCCGCATCGCTCGGTCGGAGACGTGGCGGTCTCGCTCACGACAGGAGCGCTGCGCTTCGTCACGGGATCGCAGGATCCGCACAGCTACTCGATCAGAACGCCAGTCGCCACAATTGGCATCCGCGGCACTATCGTCGACTTCCTCTTTATCAATGGCCGTGCCTTCGCCATCCTTGATGAAGGGCGCGCCCAGTTCACGCTCGACAGCGGTCGCGTTGTCGAATTGACGGAGCCCGGCACCGCGCTCGAGTTTTTCTCAAACGGATCCTCCTCGGCGCCGATGACTTGGCGCGGTCGCTATGAAGCGGGTCATCGCGCGACGTCGTTTCCGCTCTATGGAAATGCATTCGCCGATATGCCTGAGCGCGAAGGCGCCCCGGATGCTGACGATTCTTCTAATCGCACGGCAGAGCTTGCGGCACGCGATGCGGTAGCGCCGCCGCCGCCGCCGCCGCCACCACCACCGCCGCCGCCGCCGCCACCGCCACCACCGCCGCCGCCGCCGCCGCCACCGCCACCACCGCCACCGCCGCCGCCGCCGCCGCCGCCGCCACCGCCGCCGCCACCGCCGCCGCCACCGCCGCCGCCACCGCCACCGCCGCCACCGCCACCACCACCACCACCACCACCACCACCACCACCACCACCACCACCACCACCACCGCCGCCACCGCCGCCACCGCCACCTCCACCGCCGCCATGTCCGCCTGGCGACGATCACGGAGACCATGATCACGGAGACCATGATCACGGCGACCACGATCACGGAGACCACGATCACGGAGACCACGATCACGGAGACCACGATCACGGAGACCACGATCACGGAGACCACGATCACGGAGACCGCGATCATGGAGGCCATGATCACGGAGACCATGACGGCGATCACGACCATGATCACCACGGTCATGGATGATGGCTAACGCCCGCGGCGCGCTGGCGAACTCCTGGGCGTTAGCGGCACGCTTGACGTAAAGCTCTCTGTCCCTGTGCCTCCAAACCAACAAACGCCACACGAACAGGACGAACTCTATGTTTTCGTTGGCGGTCGATCGATCGCATCGAGACGCCGCTGGATCAGCGTTCGTGTCAGGTCATGGCCGCGCGATAGCGGCCTGGCGGCCGCTTTTGGGTCAGTCTGAGATATCCCCCAAGCAGACCCGCGCTATGTCCGTAGGCCCTCACACGAAACCCTTGGTTGGCGAAATCAAGGCTGACGGGCAATAGGTCGAAATAAGCGCTTACAGCATTGAAGTCCGCAAAGACGCGCGACGTTTGCGTTGCTAGTCCAGGTGTGTGGAGAGCGATACGATAGCCGCCGAGCGCAATCGAGATTCCGATGCTGCCGCGCACGCTGCGTCCTTAGTCGAAACAGTTTTACGAAACTGTCCGGCGGCGCTTCGCTTCGCAGAGTTGCTCCAGACACGTTGTGGTGTTCGCTGCCTCGATATCGTCGATCACCTGATCTTGCCGAACGCCGATTTCGACGTCTTTGGCTGGTCTCAGATAGGCGAGCGCCGTTGGCGACACCCCAATTCGTCAATTCCCGATGTCGTTGTCGGTGAAAAACTCGGATTTGCCTTACGCGTCGATGATATCCGGGTATTTGCGAACGCAGTCCGGAGCACCTTCACCGATCATTCGACGCGGTGGATGGGAGAGCGCCTTCGGCTATATGAGAATTCCGCAATCGTCGTTGAGGCGATTGCCGATGCATGTTGGGATGGTCTATGCGCACCTCCGACGGCCCGAACTATTCGCCGCGCTCAGCTTCACCGGCAGCTTTTCAGAACCCGCCCTCGCCACTTCAAAAGCGCTGAAGGCGGCATCGAGTTCGACCCAGCGTATGCTGCACGCGGCGGCGGCCGATATCGGCAGTGGCTGGGCGAGTGCTTTGTTTCTTTGTGCAGAAAGAGAGTATTGGGCGTCGCGATGTGAAGCGGGATACCTCAGTTTCCGCCGGCAATCCCAACTCGGCATTGGCTGGTCGAATGTGGAATATCATTCGTACGAGTGCTCACGCGCACAGCTCAATGCGTGTGTGCATCTGTTCGAGATGCTTGGATTTCGGCGTGAGGATACCCTGTTAGAAGGACCAGGCGCTGGTCCAGGGGCTGAATCTGGTCGCGCTGCGCTTGTCATGGAGCGCCGGTCGCCACAGGCCCTCGTCTTGCTGAAGGTGGATACAACCGCCGGCGACACAACAGAAAGCCTCGGCCAGACTCGGCTCTCTCCAACAACGTGGCACGGCCAATCTGGTCTTTGGTGCGCCATGCACGGAGAATTGATTCTCGACGGAGGCATGAGCAGCGTTGCCGCGCATTACGATGCTGCGGCAGTGCAAAACCTCCTCGCTCAGGACGGGATAGAAATGTTGCCCCCATTCGCGAGGGACAAGCTTGGCTTTACGCTGCATATGAGCAAGGGCGATCGACGCGCTGTCGATCCCCGGCGCGTTCATGCGTTGGAGCGCGCCGGCTATGTCGGTCGCGATGTAGCCGAGGACTTCCGATTGAACGGCGCGATCGCCACGCATTTTGCAATAGTCGAACGATGCGCGCCTCGTCGGCGCCTGGCATGGGCGCCCGAAACGTTGCTCCCGCTCGGCCGGACCGAGAAAGGGCGTAGAGAACGACATCGCTGCAAGCGTCCTTTAGCGACACGGCCGCCGGCGAGAACCTGAGCGAGTTGCAAGACGCCTGCCCTTTTCCCGGACTCTTGAAAAAAATGGGGCGGCCCTCGCGGACCGCCCCAAAAAGCTCGAAGGTGGTCGCCGCGATTAGAACCGCAGGCGGCCCGAGATGGCGAACGTGCGGCCAAGTACGCGGTAGACTTGCGGATCCGTGTTGGCTTGGCTGAACACACCCTCCGCTGTTTGCGGCGGGTAATCGTCGAAGATATTGGAGACGACGCCCGTCAGCGTAAAGTTGTCCGTCACATTCCAGCGCGCCGAGAGGTCGACGTAGCTTGCAGCCGGCGCATCGTCACACGCGAAGTAGGCAGCACACGTACCGAACGAAGCCATCGACGGCGTATAGGTCCAGCGGCCGAACAGGGTCCAATCGCCCAAGGTGTAGGTCACCGAGAGGACGGACTTGAAGTCGGGCGCCGACGTGTTGACGCCAGCGGCCGTTGTGCCCGCATACTCGACCGAGTTGAGCTGGAAGGAGTTAAGGATCGAGTAGAGTTCGTTGATCGACAACTGCCCCGGCCCGATCGGCACCGACCATTCGACTTGAATGTCCGTGCCTTTCGTCTCCAACAACGATTGATTTGCCACGGTCGTATCGACAGAGGCGATGTTGAAGCCGTTCAACGGGTCGCGCACGATCCTATTGCAGAAGCTCGGATCATTGTTTTGATAGCAGTTGCGAATGATGACTTGGGCGCCGACCCCAGCGATGACGTTGTCAATGTGGATGTCGAAATAGTCGACCGTCGCCCGCAAATCGCCAATCGGGAACCAGTCAGGCTGGAATACCAATCCGATCGTCCAGGTGTCCGCTGTTTCAGGCGCCAGGTTGGTGTTGCCGAATGCGAACGCCTGCACCTGCGCGTTGTTTTGCGAAACGGTGATCGGGCTTTGCGCGGCGGTGACGCCGCCGGCCGTCGCACAATTGGCGGCGTTTGCTACCTGCGCGCACGGGTCGTTGTATGCCGGAAAGCCCTGATCGCCGGCTCGGAACAGTTCGAACACGCTCGGTGCACGCGTGGCGACGTTGTAAATGCCACGGAGGCGCAGCCAGCGGGTCGGCGCCCATTCGCCGCCTGCCTTCCACGTCTCGACGTTGCCGACGGACGAGTATTGCGAGGCGCGATAGCCGCCTTCGAAACCGAGATAATAGGCGAACGGCTGTTCGCTCACCAACGGAATGGCGAACTCGGTATAGAGTTCGTACACATCGACTTGGCCTTCTTGGTCTTGGACCGCGTTGAAGCCAGCGATGTTGCCCATCCGCTGTTCGTTGTCGTTGAACGAGCCCGAGTACGTGTCGCGATATTCGAAACCGAACACCGTGCTGACCGGCCCAGCCGGCAGCTGGAACAGATTGCCGCGAACGTAACCGGCGACACGGTTTTCTTCGATGATCGTGTCGTTGAAGGTGGTGACGCGGATAAAGTTGGCCATTTCCGGCGTCAGCGTTCCCGCGCCGAACATATCGAGCTGCACGCAGCCTGGGAGTGCAGCCGAACCAAGCGGATTGCCGCTTGAGTCGAGGCAGCCCGCCAGACCTTGGTTCATCGCCGTCAAGTTCACGCTGTTTTCGGTCCGCGTGTTGAACAGGACCTGGCCGTAAGAAGCCGTCAGGTTCCAATCCCAATTGTCGCCGAGGCTGCCATCGAGAGACGTCATGACGTAGAAGTTGTTGCTTTCGAAGTGGCCAACGCGGGCGCCGACCTCGGTCGTCCGGCGATTGAGCACGAACGGAGCGGTCGGATCCGGACGGCTTTGCAGTGCGGCCCACAAGTCCGGGTGATTGGCCGAGATGAACGGCCCGCTGCCGTTGCCCGCGCCATCATCGGTGATCGCCACGACAATGTTCGTCGCCGGCGTCGGCGCCAACTGAATCAGCGTCCGGCTGTTGGTGTAGCTCATCAAAACTGAAAGACGCAGATCGTCATTGATGTCGTAGTGGCCGCTCGTCGTCAGAGCGACGCGTTCGGCCGGGATGATAATGTAATTGTCCGGCGCGTAGTTGTAGCGGGACGTTCCGTTGGAACGCTCCGGGATGGCGCACAGGAACGCGACGTTGCGCGGCGTGAGCTCGCCCGCATCGTTGAACGAGAGGTTGCCCGAGCTGTAGCGGCCGCCCGCGACGCCATCGCAATTGGTGTCGGTGTTGCCGGCCGCGAAATTGCCCGGAAGAATGCCGTCGAGGCCTGCGCCCGCCGTCCAGGTGAAAGCGTCGTCGGTCGTGCCGGCGACGCCGTCCTTGCCGAGCGTACAACCAGTCGGGTTGCCGCCGAACGGGTTACCGAGGATGTCGTCCCCCGTGCAGGCGATGCCGTCGGCGCCTTTGCCCGGGGCGCTGTTCGCGACCCAACCCCATGGCGGGGTGCCGGAGCCGCCCGGGAAGAGCGGATACCAGCCGTTTGCCGCAGCTGTTGCTGTGTTGTCGCAAACCACGACGTGATATTTGCCGCCGACGTTCTTGCCGTCATAGCAGAGCGCCGCCGACGTACGCGAATAATCGTACGCGCTTTGGAAGACGCCATTGCGATTATAGTAGGAGCCGTAGGCGGTCATGTTGCCACGGCCGTTGGCGAAGTTGCCGCCGACGAGACCATTGATTTCGAACTCAGAGGCATTGCCCGTGCTCAGTTCGGAGCCGTAGGTGGCGTTGATTTCGGCGCCTTCATAGTCGTCCTTCAGCACGAAGTTGACGACGCCCGAAAGAGCGTCCGAACCGTAAACCGCGGACGCACCGCCAGTGACGACTTCGATCCGCGAAATCAGGGAAGCGGGGATCGTGTTCAAGTCGACCGCGCCGAGCGTCGAACTGACCGGAACGCGTTCGCCGTTGACCAGAACCAACGTGCGGTTCGGGCCAAGACCGCGCAAATCAACGGTTGAATAGGCAAAGCCACCTGCGTTGTTGGACGTCCGGGTGTTGCCCGGAACGATCTGCGGGAGTTCGTTCAGCAGCGACTCCGGCGTAAGCGTCGCGGTCAGTTCGAGCTGTTCGGCGCCGACGGTCGTAACCGGGCTGATTGCTTCGAAGTCTTGACGCACAAGGCGCGTGCCGGTGACGACGATGGCTTCATCGTCGCTCGAACTGGCCGCACTTTGACTCTGCGCCATTGCCGGTGTTGTAGCCGCCGCAGCGGCAGCTGCCGCAAGCATCGAAACGCTCGTAAGCAGAGATCTACGCCCCTTGTTCGAAATGCTGTTGTTTGCTGTCATCGCTATCCCCTCGCCGTTCGGCAGATTCCCCGCTAGTCCGCGTGAGGGCGCAAAAGAGCGGCGGGGGTTCGAATTCCGGCCGCACCACGTCAAGAGGTCTCGCACGCCCTCACATTAAGGATCATGGGCCGCACAAATGCCGGGGTCTTGCGCGGACTTCGAACCATCTCACGCTTAAATCGGCACAATGCTCGAGCGCGAAGGCGGCAAGCGAGAATTCAGTCGCGGCAGCAAATGGCGACTCGCTCGATGCGATGCAGGAATGGGGAGTACGAGCGTTATCGCGCCCGATGCGTGCGCCGATACTCGCTTGGCGAAACGCCCACAGCAGCGTGAAAGCGGCGTGTGAACGCACTTTGATCTGCATACCCGCAAGCGTGCGCGATGCTCACAATCGGATCGTCGCAACTTTCCAGTAGGTGAAGGGCTGTGTCGATGCGCACCTTCGTCAAATAGCGACGGGGCGGCAACCCAAACAGGTTTACGAAATCGCGCTCAAGCTGGGACACCGAAACGCCTGCGCGGCGCGCGAGATCAGAAACATCCAATGCGGATTGAATATTCTTGTGCACGTGCTCTATCGCCAAGGCGAGCCGTTCATAAATCGGATGGCGTCGATCTGGAGCATCGAGAACCCGGGCAATGGCGGCCACGCCGACAACATTCCCACGTGAAGCCAGAACGGGCCATCTCCCGAACAATAGCCACACCGGCACGCCTCGAATACGCACCGAGAGATCCAGTTGGTCGCGGATTGGCCGGCGTGTGCGCATGACCTGGCGATCCATATGCTCGTATCGGCTGGTCATCTTCTCGGGGAAGTAGTCGCGCACCGTATTCCCGATGAAGTCAGTTCGACTATGAACGCCGCACAGATCAAGCATGGATTGGTTGGCGGAGACGTACCGGAGGCCGCTGTCCTTGATGAAGAAGGGTGCGCGCGGAAGGTGATCCAACATCTGCTCAATGAGCGAGAGTGACAAAACGTTGAAGGCGTCCGCATCGACGATATCGCAAGCGTGTCGCATATGGAGCTCCTCGGAAACCAAACTGGTCCAAGGCAACGACGCGTTCAATTAGTCTCCCGATCCGTTCGCCAGAAAAGCTCATCACTTTTTCGAGTACATCGATAAGCCGGGCCGTGGCGCATCATAAACGCTGCTGCCGCTCGTGCCGAGAAGAGACATCCAGTGGCGTCTCAAGTGTCAGCCTGAAAGCGGACGCTCCGCCAAGTTCAAGCACCCTCCTCCGGAGTTGGCTGTCGCAACAAGGCAAGCAGAGCAGCGACCGCACAGCCCGCCACGATGCCCGTGGTTAAGTCCTGGATGACCGTCAGCGCAAAGGTAGCGATCAAGACGAGCGCGGTTGGCCACGCCCTAAGCAGGCGCACGAACTCCTGTTTCTCCGCCATCGTCCAAGCAACAGCGACCAGGACCCCTGCGAGCGACGCCAAGGGAACGTAACTCGCCAGCGGCGCCGCAAAGGTAATGAAGAGAAGCAGCAAAACCGAATGCAACATGCCAGCAATCGGACTCTTTGCGCCGGCCCGGATGTTGGTCGCCGTACGCGCGATCGTGCCTGTGACGCAAATCCCGCCAAAGCAGGCCGAGGCGACATTGGCCAGGCCTTGCCCGATCAATTCCATGTTCGAGCGATGCTTACGTGCGGTCATGCCATCAGCCACTTTAGCCGACAAAAGGCTCTCGACCGCACCGAGCAGCGTGAACGAAAGCGCTGCCGGCAGACTGCGTAAGACAATCTCCCAGGAGAGCTGCGGCAAAACAGGCGCGGGAAGCCCACCAGGAATGCCGCCGAAACGCGTGCCGATGGTTTCAATCGGCAAATGCAAGAATGCAGCAATGAGCGCACTCAAACCGACGGCAATCAGCATACCCGGCCATGACGGCCGCGAAGCGCGCAGCAAAAAGATTGTCGCTACAGTGCCGACGCCTAGCACGAATGCGATGAGGCTGAATGTTGGCGCCGCCTGAACCAGCGCCGCCAGCTTGGGAATCACCGGCCCCGGCTCGGCGCCATGAAGCGTAAGGCCGCCCAGATCTTTCAATTGACTTGCCAAGATGGTGACGGCGATAGCGCAGGTGAATCCAACCGTCACGGCATGAGGGATATGGCGAATCCAAGAGCCGATGCGGAGCAAACCCAGAGCCGCAAGCATCACGCCCGAAAGCAACACCGCGACGAGCAAGCCCTGCAACCCAAGTTGCGAGACCGTCGCTGCGACGAGAACAATGAAAGCGCCCGCCGGACCGCCCACCTGAAACCGGCTCCCGCTCAGAGCCGACACAACGAAGCCGCCAATGATTGCGGTTATGAGTCCTCTGTCGGGTGACACGCCAGAGGCGACTGCAATCGCCATCGATAACGGTAACGCAACGACAGCGACGGTTGCGGCCGCCACCAGGTCGTGGCGGAAAGTGTCGACGCCATATCCTTCATTCAGAACAGTGATCAGTTTCGGGCGAAGAATATGAGCGGTGGCGGCGCCGTTGGGCATGGCCGTAATGGTGCGAGAAATCGCGCAGAGTCGTCAATTGCGCCGTTTGTCCTTGATGGCGGCTTCCAGAACCGGGGCCGAGGCGCTCAGAGCAGACGTCCGCAGGTGGCGAAAGGCACTAGCGCTGTGCGCGTACAGCCGCGACGGACCTCGCCGACGGCGGTGACCACGAGGCTTGGGTCGTCGCATTGAATGCAATGCGAGCTGCTCTGCGCGAGCTCGCCGCGTGAACTGAGGCGAAAACGTGAGCTGAAACGCATGGTGTGAATGCAGGTCATTGCGGGCAGGCGCGTTGGGCCCCCGGAACATCGAATACCCAAGGACTGCCGCCCTCCCAGAATGCGATGCCGCCGGCGGCGATGATGTCCATCGTGACGCGATTATAGAACCTTGTTTCGATACCCGCCGCGGGCGCCGAGGTCGGTCGCCTTGTGCCGTTCAATCCCAAGAACGGGCCTTCGCCTTCCGCCAAACTGACGTCCGAGTATCTAACCGACGAGAACAAGGGTTGCGCTCACCCGGTTGCCGCGCTTGTGATCAGCCATGGATATCACCGACGCCGCGCGCCTGATCGAGGCCAGCCCCGACTTCCGCTTGCTGCGGCGCGTGCCGGCGCAAGGCGCTTGGCCTCTCTCCGCCGCTCACGGCGAAACCCGGCGCGGCGTTTTCGTCGATACCGAGACGACGGGTCTCGACCCCGATGTCGACGAAGTTATCGAACTGGCTTTGCTCCCATTTGAGTACGAGCGCGATACGGGCGCCATTGTACGCGTGGATCAGGATGCTGCGCTCTCAGCATTTCGCCAGCCCACTTTTCCTATTCCGCCGGAGAGCAGCAGGATTCATGGGCTAACCGATCAGATGGTGGCAGGCCGAGTGATCGACGCGGCGCGCATCCGCGCGCTGATCGAACCCGCCCACATAGTCATTGCGCATAATGCAGCCTTCGATCGACCGATGGTGGAGAAGCACTGGCCAATATTCGAAGAGAAGCACTGGGCCTGTTCGTTCGCCGAGATCGATTGGAAGAGCGAAGGCGTTGGAT
>CAWIND010000004.1:0-124545 GCA_963837475.1 uncultured Pseudomonadota bacterium | reverse complement strand
GAGCCGCATCCAGATCGCGCCGGAATGATGCGTCCGCGTGCAGGCGCGCGATCACACCCGCCGCAATGGTGCGGCCGGCTTCGATGTCGCTCGGGTAGTGGTAGCCGCAGAGTACGCGGCTATCGCCGAAGTCGCGCCCGCGCTGCAGAATTGCATCGGCGCGGGAGGGGACCAATTCCGCCAGCACCAGAGCCCAGGCCCAGCCGCCGGCCCCGTGGCCCGACGGGTACGAGCTTTGTGCGGCCACCGCCGGATCGAGCGCGCCACAGCGCAGGACGCTCGGGTCGGTGATGAGCGGGCGAGGGCGCGCATTGGCGTTCTTGGCAGCTCCGATCGCCGGCGACAGACCCTGCAACACATCGGCGAACACCCGCGCCGTGCGCGGCAGGCGCTGTTCGCTGAAGCTTGTCCCGAATACTGGCTGCATAGCCACCCAGGGCGTCCAGGGATTATCGGCGTTCGCGCGCGCCAGGCGCTCGGCGCTGACTTGCCCGCGCATGGACAGCCTGTCTGCGGCGGCGCGCACCGAGTTCGCACCCGGCGCTGGACCGATCAAAGCTGGCGCGTCGATCGGCGGCGGGGCGTTCACGATCGGACGTGTCGGCGCCGGCTGCGCTGTTTGCGCGCTGGCCGTGCTTGCCAATGCCAAGACAGCCGTCGCCAGCGCCAAGGATTTCAGATTGATCATGTCCCACCCATTCCCGCACCGGCGCGGGCACGCTAAGTCCTCGAGCCATAACATGATTGTCGCGAAAGCGAACGCGGCCGGTTCCTCCTATAGGGCCGCTCTATAGGTCGGTCTCGCGAAAGCGATTAGGCGCGCGCTTCGCTGGGCGCTACCGAACCCTGTCAGGAGGACTACGAACATGGCCGACGGAAACGACTCCAAATGCCCAATGGGGCGCGGGCGCCGCAATCGCGATTGGTGGCCCCAGCAGCTTGACCTGAGCGGTCTGCACGCGAAGTCGCCGTCGGCCGACCCGATGGGCAAGGACTTCGATTACGCCAAGGAATTCGACAGCCTCGATCTCGACTTGGTGGTCAAGGACCTGACAGCGCTGATGACCGAAAGCCAGGAATGGTGGCCAGCGGATTTTGGCCATTACGGCGGCTTGTTCATTCGCCTCGCCTGGCACGCAGCCGGCACTTATCGTGTCGCTGACGGACGCGGCGGCGCCGGCGGCGGTCAGCAGCGTTTCGCGCCGCTCAATTCGTGGCCGGACAATGCGAACCTCGACAAGGCGCGCCGTCTGCTTTGGCCGATCAAGCAGAAGTACGGCAACAAGCTCTCGTGGGCCGACCTCTACGTTTTGGTTGGCAACGTCGCGCTCGAGTTGATGGGCTTCAAGACGTTCGGCTTCGGCGGCGGCCGCGCTGATCAATGGGAGCCGGAAGAACTCTATTGGGGCCCCGAAGGGGCGTGGCTCGGCGATGAGCGCTATAGCGGCGAACGCGATCTGCAAAATCCGCTCGGCGCCGTGCAGATGGGCCTCATCTACGTCAATCCGGCGGGTCCGAACGGCAATCCCGATCCGGTCGCCGCGGCAAGGGACATTCGCGAAACCTTCGCGCGCATGGCGATGAACGATGAAGAGACCGTCGCGCTGATCGCTGGCGGCCATAGCTTCGGCAAAGCCCACGGCGCGGGCGATCCCTCTTTCGTTGGTCCTGAACCGGAAGCTGCGCAAATCGAGGATCAAGGGCTCGGCTGGCGCTCGAAGCACGGCAAGGGCATGGGCGGCGACACCATCACCGGCGGACCGGAAGTCACTTGGTCGCAAACTCCCACCAAATGGAGCAACCACTTCTTCGACAACCTGTTCAAGTATGAGTGGGAGCTGACCAAGAGCCCAGCCGGGGTGCCGCAATGGCGCGCCAAGGACGCCGCCGCCGACATTCCCGATGCGCACGATCCGTCGAAGAAGCACGTGCCGGCCATGCTGACCACCGATCTCTCGCTGCGCTTCGATCCGGCGTACGAGAAGATCTCGCGCCGCTTCCTCCAGCATCCGGAGCAATTCGCCGACGCGTTCGCGCGTGCGTGGTTCAAGCTCACCCACCGCGACATGGGTCCGCGCGTGCGCTATCGCGGCAAGCTCGTGCCCAAGGAAGTGCTGATCTGGCAGGATCCGATTCCGGAAGCGGCCGGGGCGCAGATCGACGCCAACGACGCTGAAGCGTTGAAGCAGAAAATTCTAGCTTCGGGGCTTTCTGTGTCGCAGCTCGCCGGTGCAGCCTGGGCGTCGGCTTCGACCTTCCGCGGCTCCGACAAGCGCGGCGGCGCCAATGGCGCGCGCATTCGCTTGGCCCCGCAGAAGGATTGGGAGGTCAACACTCCATCGCAATTGGAGCAGGTGCTCGCCAAGCTCACCGCGATCCAGAAGGAGTTCAATGCCGGCGCCAAGAAAGTGTCGCTCGCCGATCTCATCGTGCTTGGCGGCAACGCCGCGGTCGAGAAGGCAGCGAAAGCCGCGGGCCAGGATGTGAAGGCGCCATTCAGCCCTGGCCGCACCGACGCCTCGCAAGAGCAAACGGACGCCTCGTCGTTCGCACCGCTTGAACCGCGCGCCGACGGCTTCCGCAACTATGTCGGCAAGGGCACGCAATTCATGCAGCCAGAAGAGGCGCTGGTTGATCGCGCGCAATTGCTGACTTTGACGGCGCCGGAAATGACGGTTCTTGTTGGCGGTCTGCGCGTGCTTGGCGTCAACGCCGGCGCTTCAAAGGCGGGCGTGTTCACCCAAAAGCCCGAAACGCTGACCAACGATTTCTTCGTCAATTTGCTCGACATGAGCACGGAGTGGAAAGCGACCGGCGAGAACGCTTACGAAGGCCGCGATCGCAAGTCGGGGCAAGTGAAGTGGACCGCAACGCGCGTCGATCTTGTCTTTGGCTCGAACGCGCAATTGCGTGCTTTGGCTGAAGTCTATGGTCAAAACGACGGCAAGGCGAAGTTCGTGAAGGACTTCGTCGCCGCGTGGGGCAAGGTGATGAACCTGGATCGGTTCGATCTGAAGAAGTGAACCTGAGCCAAGCCTACAAGCGGGGGCGGCGCAGCGATGCGCCGCCCTTTTTTGTTGGCGGTTTTGTTGCCCTTTACATACTGTGTGGCGCATGGTATAGTGCGGCATATGGTAGAGGTTGAAGCGACGGAAGCCTTTCTAAAGCTCGAATTGGAGCTGCGGCGCGGCGTTATCGTGCTGGCCGCGCTCTCGCAGCTCCGCAGCGCGCAATACGGCTATTCGCTGCGCCAGGCATTGAGCGAACGCGGCATGGAGATCGACGAAGGCACGCTCTATCCGCTGCTGCGGCGCCTTGAGTCCCAGGGGCTGTTGACGAGCGAGTGGCGCATCGAGAGCGGTCCGCCGCGCCGCTATTACGTGCTCAATCCCGAAGGCCGCAAGCTCTACCAGAAACTGCTGAAATCTTGGCGCCGCCTGAGCGGCGTCATGGACGATTTGATTGAAGAGGGAAGCGCCTGATGACGCCGCAAGACTTGATTGAACGCTATGTGCAGGCCGTTGCGCGCCGCTTGCCGCGGCGGATGCGCGCCGATGTGGCCACGGAGTTGCGCACGCTGATTACAGACAGCGTAAACGAGCGCGCAGCCGGGCGCGCCCCAGACGAACAAACGGTGTCGGATTATCTCGTCGCGCTTGGCGCGCCGGCTGCGTTGGCGCTCAGCTATTGTGCGCCGCCGGTTATTGTCGAGCCGCGCGATGCACCTCTGTTCACGAAGCTGGCGTCCGGCCTCTTGATCGCGCTCGCGGTCTTGGCGGCGAGTGTGATCCTCGCCGCGCCGCACGAAGCGAGCAATGATTGGCAGGCCATCGCCGCGAGCGTGACCAATCAATACTTGATCGCTGCGCTGCAGGTGCTTGGCCTGTTGCTTGTCGTGTTTTGGTTGCTGGGCGCCGCGCGCCGCCGGCATCTTTGGCTCGCGGCTTGGACGCCGCGTTCGCTGCCCGCCATACACGATCCCGATCAGGTCAATCGTGCGGGCTATATCGCGGCGCTGGCGGCGTGGAGCTTGGGTTTCCTGGTGCTGATGCAGCCCGTGGCTGCGTTCGACCTGCTGTTTGGCGGGCAAGCCCCCGAAGCGTTGCGGCACGCCTTCACTTACGACGAAACGTTCAGCCGCGCGCGTGCGCCGGTGCTGTGGTCGTTGCTTGCCGCATCTCTCATCCTTTTTGCGTGGGCGACCATTGAGGGCCGGTGGCGCAAGCTCACCCGCCAGCTTGAACTGGTCGCGTCGATGCTGATCTGCATCGTCAGCGTATGGGTCATCCTTGCGGGCGATATCTTCCAAGCCGCGCAGACCGATCAGACGATGAAGTTTGGAATGGCGCTGACCGCGGGATTTTCAGCGATCGAAGTCTGGCGCCAGATCCGCGAAGAGAGGATGGTGCGCGCGCCGGCGCACTTCATCGCGCCGCTGGAACGGCTTTAAGGACGGCTTTAAGGATGGCTTTAAGAACGGCTTTGAATAAGCGGCTTTGAAGGGACGCAAAAGAAAGCGCGCGGATCGGGTGCGATCCGCGCGCCTTGGTTCTTGAGTTGCCCGACAAAAGTCGAGTTGAGCGCACCTTACGGGACTAGGGTTAACCCGGCCTCAAGGTCGTCCTAGGCCGAAAGTCATAGTTTCGAGAGGGCGCAGCCCCAGCCAAAGCGAACATTACATAAAGCACTCGCGCCGATGATCGCCTCCTATCAGAGGCGCGCCGATGTTTTCCCAATGGTCAATATCAATCGTTTCGCCCAATCGCTTCGAGGCGAAGATCATGAACGATCTGCTGCGCACCGCAGGGGCGCGGCGCGTTTCCATTTTTTCAGACAGCGACGAGGCGCTTCATCTGCTGGCGCGTGACGCCAGTAGTATCGTGTTCGTCGATCTCGACGCGCAGCCGAGTTCGGGTCTCGAATTCGTGCGCGCCCTGCGGCGCAATCGAACCTCGCGCTCGCGGCGGGCTTTAGTGTTCTTGCTCGCCCGCAAGCTGACGGCCTCAGTGGTCGAGGCGTGCAGGCTCTCTGGGGCCAACGCCGTCATCGGCATGCCGGTGTCCAACGCGACCGTCCTGACGACGATCAAGAAGGTCGTCGCCAACCCGCGCCCCTTTGTCGAGGAGGAGGGCTATATCGGTCCCTGCCGCCGCGCTGGCATCATTTCCGCCGGCAGGGGGTCAGGCCGGCGGCGTAGCGACAGTTCTGTTCGCGGTGCGGCCTAAAACTACCAGACGTGCACGCGGTTTTGCGGCGTCAAGTAGAGCCTTTCGTTCGGCTGCACGTTGAACGTCTGATACCACGCGTCGATGTTGCGCACGGTGAGCGCGCGATACATGCCCGGGGCGTGACCGTCCGTGGCGATGCGTTGCCGCAGCGCCGCATCGCGCAACTTCGTCGCCCAGGTTTGCGCGAAAGCGATGAAGAAGCGCTGGTCGCCGGTGAGCCCGTCAATGACCGGCGCGGGTTGGCCATTGAGCGAAGCGTGATAGGCGTCGAGGGCAGCCTGCAGGCCTGCAAGGTCGGCGAGGTTTTCGCCCAGCGTCAACGGTCCGTTGACGTGCAAGCCAGGCAACGGCTCGTAGCTGCTGTATTGCGCCGCGAGCGCTTCGCCTTGGCGACGGAACGCGGCGAGGTCAGCCGGCGTCCACCAATTCCTAAGCGCGCCTTGCGCATCGAAATCAGCGCCGTTGTTGTCGAAGCTGTGGCTGATCTCGTGGCCGATCACCGCGCCGATGGCGCCATAATTGTAAGCGGGGTCGGCCGCGGGATCGAAGAACGGCGGTTGCAGAATCCCGGCGGGGAAGTTGAGCGCGTTCTGCACCGGCAGATTTACCGCGTTCACCGTCTGCGGGTTCATCCACCATTCATCGCGATCCATCGGATGGCCGAGTTTCGCCAGCTGATGCGCATACTCAACGCGTGAACCGTTGATCTGGTTGGCGTAGGCATTGTCGGCCGTGACCGCGTAATTCGCATAATTGCGCCAGGTGTCGGGATAGCCGACGCCCACCACGATGCCTTCGGCCTTTTGCAACGCCTGCTCGCGTGTCGCCGGCGCCATCCAAGTGAGCGCGCGAATACGGCGCGCGAAGGCGGCCTTGATATTGGTGACCATGGTTTGGACTTCGGCGCGCGCCGAAGCAGGGAAGTAGCGCTCGGCATAGGCCTTGCCGAGCGCATCACCGAGATAGATGTTGAGCGAATCCAGCCCCCGCTTGGCGCGGTCACGTTGCTGGGGCGTGCCCGACAGCGTCGTGCCGTAGAACGCAAACGATGCGCGATCGATCGTTGAGGGCAGCACATCGGCATGTGCGTTGATCTGGTGGAAGACTAGCCAATCCTTCCATGCTTGCAGCGGCTGCGAGGCTACCAACGCGGAAAGCCCTGTAATGGCGCTGGCGTGGTAGGCGGCGAAACGCTGCTGATTGCCAAGCTGGGCGGCGTCTAGGAACGCGTCCCAGTCAATCCCGGGAGCGCGCTGCAGCAATTCGGCGCGCGTCCACACAGCCGACGACGCGGCCATGTTCTCGCTTTGCGCACGCGTATTGTGCGCGCGTGCAATGCGCATCTCGAGATCGTAGACGCGTTGTGCGCGTGCGGCCGCATCGTCGATGCCGGCGAGCGTGAATATCTGCTCGATATAGGCGCGATACGCCGTCCGGATCTGCACCATGTGCGGATCGCTGGAGAGATAGTATTCGCGCTCCGGCAAGCCGAGGCCGCCTTGGAGGATGTAGGGGAGCACTTCGCCCGGGGTTGCCAGACCCTGCGTGACGAAAACGCCGAACAAGTTTTGCGTCCAAAAGTTGGTCGCATTCAGCGGATCGACGTCGGCGCGCACTTGCGAGCCTAAAGCCGCCGAAAGCGCGCGCTTGTCCGCGATCGCCTGGAAGCGCTGCAGGTCAGGCTGGATGTGGCTCATGCCAGCCGCATCGATGGCCGCCCTGTTGGTGTAGGCGGTATAGTAATTGGCGATGCGCCCCGCATCCGTGTTCGCCGCCGGACGCGAGGCGACGATGCCATCCACCAGTTCGCGATTGCGCCGCTCGGTCTCGAGAAACGCCCGATAGGACGCGCTAATGCCTGAACGATCGGCGGGAATTTCGGTGGTCCGCTGCCAGGATCCGTTGGCGTAAGCGTAGAAATCGTTCCCCGGCGCCACGCTTGTGTCCATCGCCGCTGGATTGATGCCAATCGTGGGGGCCGCACGCGTCGGCGCCGGCGGCGAGCAGCCGCCCAATGAGACGCCCAGCGCGATCGCGCTGAACAAAGAGGTGAAGACTAGGCGGCCACGTGCCATCGGCGTTCCCCAGGAAAACAGTGACGGAGAAGCAATTAAGTCGGCGGGTCCAGGCCAGCAAGGCAAGCTGTCGAACGGCACGGCGGTTCCATCGCATCGAGCAGCTCGCATGGCAGGGTGAAATCGAAGCGCTTGTGAAAGGAGTTAGGGTTGCCGCTCAATCTCGATGTGATCCCGCGCCAAGCCGGCTTGGTGACGCGCATACATTGCCTCGTATGCGGCCTCGATGTGTCTGGCGATGACCGCGCCCTTGAAGAGGGGCGAGGTCATCGTGTTTTGCGCGAGCCTCATTTTCAGTGCGCGCGCTTCTTGCGGGCTTGCCGCAAGCGCAACCGCCTTTGCAACGTAGGCATCCTGTGTGCTTGCGACCAAGTCCGGCAATTCGAGAGCATGCAACAAGCTCGCGGCGACACGGCCGGCGAAGGTCTTGCCTGGAAGCGTCAAGACCGGCAGCCCGACCCACAATGCATCACTTGCGGTGGTGTGGGCGTTGCACGGCGTCGTGTCCAAGAACAAATCGGCGTGTCTTTGGCGCGCGAGATGGTCGTCCGATTGCATGCGCGGGGCAAACACCAATCGGTCGGCGTCCACGCCTCGGGTTTCCGCTGCCCGCCGCAAGTTTTTCGCTGCTGTTGGATTGTCTTCGAGGAGCCACAGCACGCTTGCGTCGACTGCGCGTAGGATCCGCATCCACGCGTCGAACATGGCAGGGAAGATCTTGTAGTTGTTGTTGAAGCAGCAAAACACGAAACCGGCTTCAGGAAGCCCAAGCTCTTGCCTGGTGAAGACGCGCTCCGATATGCGCCGTTTCGAGTTGTTTGCCTGATAGCTGGGCGGCAGGTAGACAACTTTCTCGGAGAAATTCGAGTGGCCGTCGGCGGGGATCAAAATCCGATCGGCGATGATGTAGTCGATGAAGTCTGCGCCCATGGATCCCGGAAAGCCGAGATAATTGACCTGGATGGGTGCGCATCGCTCGGCGAAGACGCCGAGCCTTGAGTCGCCGGTAAAGCCTTTCAAATCGACGGCAATATCGATGCCCAGTTCAATCGACAATTCGGCCACTTCGCGATCGCTGCTGCTCTTGACGTCAATGAAGCGGTCAAACGCCGAAGCCACACGGTGGCGCATGGCGTCGTCGCTGTCAGGCCCGAAGGAGAACCCATAAAGTTCAAACTTTTCGTGGTCGTGTTCTTCAAATAGCTCGGCGATCAGATGTGTCGTGGCATGATCGTGAAAGTCAGCCGAATAATAGCCGATGCGCAGCTTCTCGGATGGGCCGCGATTTCGAAATTGGCGATGCGCGCCGGCGTTAGGATATTTGGCGTCTGTCCAGATTGTGGCGGCGGCAAGCAATAGATCGGGCTCGTCGAGCAAAGTCATCGCCGCGAAAGGCGGGGTTACCTTGCTGCCGTTGGAGACGCTGTCCGCAAGTTTCTTGATATTCTCGGCGAACCCGGCCCAATCGCAAACCTGCATCTTCGTGTGCAAATATGTTCCCAGCAAGAACTCCGGCGCCGCTGTCGACTTGCCGGCGTCGGCCTCTTCAGAAATCAACGAAAGCGCGCGCTCGTAACTCGCAATCGCTTCGTCCAAGCGCTTGAGTTTCTCCAGAGCGACGCCGCGATTACTATGCAGTCCGGCGTTGTCTGGCGTCAGCGCCAGCGCCTGGTCGTAGCAGGCAAGCGCTTCATCGAGACGCCTGAGTTCCTGCATGACGTTGCCGCGATTGCTGTATGCTTCGGCATTGTCCGGCGCCAACGCCAAGGCAGTGTCGAAGCTTGCGATTGCTGGGTCAAATCTCCTCAGCGCGTGCAGCGCGACGCCCCTGTTGTTGTGCGCCTCGGCATTGTTCGGATTGAGCGCCAGCGCCTTATCGTAGCTCGCGACAGCTTCCTCGAACCGTTTCAGTTCCTGCAGTGCAAGTCCACGGTCAGTGTGCGCCTCGGCGCTCTCCGGCTTGCGCGCCAACGCCTTGTCGTAGCTGGCGACGGCGCGGTCGAATTGTTTCAAACCGTGAAGGGCGCGCCCTCGGCCAAGATACGCCTCGATATTATCAGGATCGAGCAGCAACGCTCTGTCATAGCCCGCGGCGGCTTCGCTGAGCCGCTGCAACGCTGCGAGCGCATTGCTTCGGTTGTAGTGCGCCTCGGCGTTGTTCGCATTGAGCGTGATCGCCTTGTCATAGCTGGCGATCGCCTCATCGAAGCGCCTCAGGGCCGCCATCGCGTTCCCGCGATTTGTGTGCGCGTCTGGATGGTCCGGCGCGACCGCGAGAGCGGCGTCGTAATTCGCAATAGCCTCTTGGAAACGTTCGAGCTGCTGAAGGGCATGGCCGCGATCGCAATACCCATCCGCATTGTCGGGTTGGAGTGCGAGGGCCTTGTCATAGCTGGCCACGGCGTCTTCGAAGCGCCTCAGCTCGAAGAGTGCGAGGCCGCGATTGGCATGGGCCTCGACATAGTTTGATTGAACCTTGAGCGCTTTGTCGTAGCTGGTGACCGCTTCGGAGAACCGTCTGACCGCGAGCAGCGCATTGCCCTTATTGATGTGGGCCTCGGCATGTGTGGGCTTGAGAGCAACCACCCGGTCATAGCATGCGATCGCTTCCTCGAAGCGCTTGAGGTCTTGCAGTGCATTGCCGCGACTATTGTAGGCGTCGACAAAGTCCGGCTTCAGCGCCAGCGTTTTGTCGTAGCTTGCAATGGCTTCATTGAGGCGGTTCAGCTTCTGCAGTGCAGCGCCGCGATTGTAGTAATACACTGCATTGTTTGCATTGACGCCAATGGCCTTGCCGATGAGGTCGATCGCGCGCTGGTGATCGCCGGACTGCGCCGAGGCGACGCCGAGCAGATGGAGAGCGTCGGGGTTTTGAGGGTCAATCTTCAGCGTAGCTTCGTAAAGCTGGCGCGCCTGCTCCAACTGACCGGCCTGATGAAGCCTCAGCGCTTCGCGCAACTTTGCCTGCGCCTGCGCCGCCTTCAGCGCGCTTACCGAATTGTCTCCCGTCATGCGCCGTTTATGGTTCCGGCCGCCGGCAAACGCCATCCCCGATTCGCCAAGCGGGAAGGGCCGTCTTTGCGAGAGCGCACTTCGCGTTCTCAGCGTCAGCCGCGCCGCGCAGCTTTGATCGCAGCCACGTCGATCTTTTTCATTTTCATCATCGCATCGAAGGCGCGCTTGGCTTCGTCGCCGCCGGCCGCCATCGCTTCGCTCAGCACGCGTGGCGTGATCTGCCAGTTCAAACCCCATTTGTCCTTGCACCAGCCGCACATGCTCTCTTGGCCGCCATTGCCGACGATTGCATTCCAATAGCGGTCGGTCTCTGCTTGATCTTCGGTGGCGATTTGGAAAGAGAAGGCTTCGGTCTGTGGAAACATTGGCCCGCCATTCAAACCGATGCAGGGAATGCCGGCGACCGTGAACTCAACGGTCAGCACATCGCCCTTCTTGCCATTGGGATAATCGCCCGGGGCGCGATGCACCGCCCCAAGTGTGCTGTTGGGAAAGACCTCAGAATAGAAGCGCGCTGCGTCTTCGGCCTCGCCATTGTACCAGAGGCAGATGGTGTTCTTGTTCATCGGAGGCTCCTATTTTGCTAATTCGATCAACCGTTGCCGCGCGCGAGCGTTCCCGCGCGCAGGAATTGCTAAGAGCGCGCAGCCTGCTCAATCTGCGCAATGTGGTCCTTCATGGCCTTGAGCTGTTCGGGCGAGTGTCCCACCCAATCGACGACCTTGGCAATGACGCGCAGCGCATCGCAGGTGCGGTACGATTTTGTCGGATTGCCGGCAAACTTCTTGTCCGTCAGATCCGGATCGTCTTCAAACGCGCCAGTGGGTTCCACGACATAGATTTGCCCGCCGCCTTCACCCACGGCTAGCTCCGCACCCCAGACCGCCGCATCCAGCGTGGCTGAGAGGTAGACGAAATCGGAAGTGTTCCGCTGCCCATAATTGGACGCATATCCAGGCGCTATCAGGTCGCCAATTCGCAAATTCGCCTTGGTCCCGTGGAAGAATGATTGCGCAAAAGTCGTGGCTCCACTCGTCATCGAACGCCTCCAAAACCGGGCGCAAACTTCGCCAAAACCAGCGCGCGCGCAATTCTTGAAGCCGGTTTTCTGCGCCCCACATTGGTAGTGGCTGGGACAGTGGCTTGTGGCGACCCCGCGCCCTTTGGCCTCGCGGGCCCGATTAAACGGTTGGAATGAAAGCCCAGACGTCGATAGCGCTCCGGAACGCAACCACGACAAGGAAACAAAACAGCATCAGTCCCAGCACCAGGCGGCGATGCTTGATGTAGTACACGTCGAGATCCGGCCATTTTTTCGAGCGAGTCTGGAAACACGAACGACGCCGCCATGTAAGCCGCCATGTAATAGGTGCAGCAGAGCACGAGGCTCATTCCGAGCACCGGCCAGATCGACGTCAACATCGATCGCATCTCCCAGACGATGGCTCAGAACGTGGTGACGTCGAGGACGACGAAGATTGCGAGCATCGGCGTCAGTAGACCGAGCATCTTCAGACAGCGAGCGCGCACTGTGCGTATGAAACCGCTCAGCACGTCGGCGAGGGCCAGTCCCAGCACCAAGCCCATCAGCGTGAACGAATGCTCCGAAAACCGTTATCAGGCCGTCGATCGCACGGGCGCGCGCGCCTGCCAATGTTACCGTAATTGTCGGCAACGGCATTGCTGGATCGGTCTTTGAGCGACCGAGAACGTCGAGAAGACCGAGAAGACCGAAAAGAATGAGTTCAGGAGACTGAAAAGATGACCATCACCATCACCGCCTTTGAAGTGTCGCTCGATGAAGGCCGGGGGCTGGCGCGCGACATGCGCGTGCGCTGGGCGCTGGAGGAGGTGGGGCAGCCCTACGAAGTTCGGCTCGTGCCGTGGAGCGCGTTCAAGGCGCCGGCGCATCTAGCGCGCAATCCGTTCGCGCAGATCCCGACCTATGAGGAAGGCGATCTCACGCTGTTCGAGTCGGGCGCGATCGTGTTTCACATTGCTGAGCGCTTTCCCGGATTGCTGCCGCAGGATGCGAATGCGCGGGCGCGGGCGGTGATGTGGATGTTCGCGGCGCTCTCAACGATCGAGCCGCCGATCGTCGATCGCGAAATCGTCGAATATATGGAGGAAGGCAAGAGCTGGCAGGGCGAACGCTACGCCATGGTCGATGAGCGCATTCGCGGACGGCTGAACCAACTCTCCGCGCGACTCGGCGACAGCGAATGGCTCGACGGGGCCTTCAGCGCGGCTGACATTTTGATGGTGCACGTGCTGCGGCGCACGGAAGACACCGGGCTGTTGAACGAATACGCGAACCTCGCCGCCTACATCGCCCGGGCCAAAGAGCGGCCCGCATACAAGCGCGCGTTCGCGGCGCAGTTGGCGGCGTTTAAGAAGGCATCATCCAGCTAAAGGGTTTGGTGGCAAGCGTTGCGCTTACTTGAACAGCTTCGCCCAATTGCGCGCTTCGCGCTTCTTCCAAGCGCCGCGATGATAGGCGTCGCTGACGATGATCGGCGCAACCGACGTTGCTTCCGCGAACACCATTTGCTCGTGCACGGTCGATACTTTGCCCCAGCTTGCGGCTTCTTGCAGCGTTGAAGAGGAACAGGCGCCGTCACGGACGTCGGCGACCGTGATCTGCACGGCGTATTTGTGCACTTCGACGTCGTCGTGGCCGAGGATTTCGGCGCACACGACGGTGTCTTGCGCGAAGTTCTTCGGCACGCCGCCGCCGACCATGAAGAGGGCGGTGGTGCCGGCAGCGAGCTTGATCTCGGTGAGTTCACGGAAGTCGCCGGCGCTGTCGATGGTGACATACGGTTTCTTCGCTTTGCGGCGCTCGACCTGGTGCTTGACGATGCCGAAGCCTGCCGAGCAATCCGAGAACGCCGGCACGAAGATGGGCACGCCCTTTTCGAAGGCGCGCTGGATCAGCGAGTCCTTCTTCTTGGCGTTGCCGGCGGCGAGCCACTTGCCGATCTCGTGGATGAACTCGCGCGAGGTATAGGCGCGTGGCTCGAGCTGTTCGCAGATCTCGTAGATCGTGTGATCGACGTGCTGCAGCTCTTCTTCATCGATGTAGGTGTCGTAGATGCGGTCGATGTAAAGTGAGCGCAGCGTGTTGTCGTCCGGGATTTCCTTGGCCTGGTAGTGCCTGAAACCAAGCGCTTCGAGGAAATCCATGTCGATGATCGAGGCGCCGGTGGCCACGATGGCGTCGGCCATGTTGTATTCGACCATATCGCGCCAGACATGCAAGCAGCCGGCCGCGCCGGTCGAGCCCGCCATGATCAGCCATGTCGAGCAGCTCGAGTCTTCGAGCGCCATGTTGAGGATCGCGGCCGCTCGCGCAGCGTCGCGAGAAGTGAAGCTCATCTTGCCCCACGCGTCGATGATCGGGCGCGCGTCGAACGAGGCGATGTCGATGTGTTCGACGGGGCTCGAGAGAAGTTCCGCTTTGCGGTTGTCGGTCTTTTCAGGCGTAGCCATTGGAGGTCTCCAAACGGCGGCGTCGAAATCAGCGAATCACACGGACGCTCCGCCCACGCGCGATCGCGGGGTCAAATAGGGGATTGTGCACAGATTGCAAGTGTTTCTGGAAACTACCACACCCGCACAGTGCGCGGCTTCACGCTGACGCGGTCTCGCGGCGCGAGCTTGCGCGCGGCGTCCAGCGGCAAGCGCACTTCGATCGCACTGCCGTCGTCAAGCACGCAATCCACGCGCGCATCCGGTCCCGCAAGCAATACGCTACGGACCTTGCCGACCAGGCCCGCGCTATCGGCGGCGGTCACGTCGAACTCGTTGGGGCGCGCATAGGCCGTGGCTGGTCCGTCTTGTCCGGCGCGCTTGCCGATGATGGGGACGCCGGCGCCCGCTATCACCGCGATGGCGCCTTTAACCTCGCAGGGCAGGCGCACGCTATCGCCCAGGAAGTCGAACACGAAGGCGCTGGCCGGCTCGTGATAAAGCTCCTCCGGCGTGCCCATCTGTTCGAGTGCGCCGTCGCGCAACAGCGCCACCCGATCGGCGAGCTCCAGTGCTTCCTCCTGGTCGTGCGTCACGAAAATCGTCGTGAGCCCCGTGCGCTCGTGCAGATCGCGCAACCAGCGGCGCAATTCGCGCCGCACCTTGGCGTCTAGCGCGCCGAACGGTTCGTCGAGCAGGAGCAGATCAGGTTCGATCGCGAGCGCCCGCGCCAGAGCCACGCGCTGGCGTTGGCCGCCGGAAAGCTGGGTCGGATAACGCCCGCCAAAGCCGTCGAGTTGCACCAGCGCCAAGAGCTCGGCCACCTTATCGCGGATTTCGCGTTTCGAGGGACGCTGCCGCCACGGCTTTGCATGCATCCCGAAAGCGATGTTTTGCGTCGCCGTCATGTGTTTGAAGAGGGCGTAGTGCTGGAAGACGAAGCCGATGCGCCGTTCGCGCACCGGCCGCGCCAGCAAATCCTGGTCGCGGAAGCGCACGGCGCCGGCATCAGGAAGTTCGAGGCCAGCGATAACGCGCAGTAGGGTTGTCTTGCCGGAGCCAGAGGGACCCAGCAGCGCCAAAAACTCACCGTCCTCGGTGAACAACGAGATGTCGCGCAGGACCTCGGTCGCCCCGAAGTTCTTCGAGATATTTTCAATTCTGAGGGCCATTGCGCCTCAGTGCCGGCGCTGCGCGGCGAGATCGCCGGCGAACTGGTTTTCGAGGACGGCTTTGGCCGCGAGCGCCACCAGCGCAAACAGGGCCAAAAGCGAGGCGACCGCGAATGCGCCGGTCGCATTGTACTCGTTGTAGAGGATCTCGACCTCGAGAGGCATTGTCGCGGTCTCGCCGCGCACACGCGCCGACACCACCGACACCGCGCCGAACTCGCCCATGGCCCGGGCCGTGCACAGCAGCACGCCATACAAGAGCGCCCAGCGGATGTTGGGAAGCGTCACCTGCCAGAAGGTCCGCCAGGTCGAGGCGCCGAGCGTCGCTGCGGCGGATTCCTCGTCTTTGCCTTGCGCCTGCATCAGCGGAATGAGCTCGCGCGCCACGAACGGCAACGTCACCAAGGTCGTGGCGATGACGATGCCGCTGACGTCGAAAATGATCTGGATGCCCATCGCGCGCAGCTCCGGGCCGAACCAGCCGTGCGCGCCATAGAGCAGCACGAACACCAACCCTGAAATTACCGGCGAAATCGAAAGCGGCAGATCGATCAGGGTCAGCAAGATTTGCTTGCCGCGAAATTCGAACTTCGTCACCGCCCACGCAGCGGCGATTCCAAAGACGGTGTTGAGCGGCACGGCAATCGCCACGACCAGCAATGTCAGGCGCACCGCCGCCAGCGCATCGTGTTCGGTGATGCTGCTGAGATAGAGCGCGAAGCCTTTGCTGAGCGCTTCGGTGAACACGGCAAGCAGCGGCAGGATCAGCGCCACAGCCATGAACGCGACGGTCAGTGTAATGAAAAGTGCTGCCAGCGCTCCGGGATCGCGCGCGGCGTGGGAGCGTCGCTCCAGGCTCGTCGCTCGGCTCAATGCTGCGCTCCGCGGCGGAGGAGGCCCGCCTGCAGCCAATTCAACACGAACAGGATGAGAAATGAAATCGTCAGCATCGCCAGGCCGACGGCGGCCGCCCCCGCATAGTCGAACTCATCCAGCCGGATAACGATCAAAAGCGGCGCAATTTCGGAAACCTGCGGGATGTTACCCGCAATGAAGATGACGGAACCATACTCGCCGACCGCGCGCGCGAAGGCGAGTGCAAACCCGGTCAGGATCGCTGGCGTGATGGCGGGGAACACGACTTGGGTCAGTGTGCGCCAGCGCGTGGCGCCCAACGTCGCCGCCGCTTCCTCCACGCCCGGATCGAGATCCTCCAACACCGGCTGGATCGAGCGCACCACGAACGGAAAGCCGACGAAGATGAGCGCGATGACGATGCCGATCGGGGTGTAGGCGATCTTGATGTCGAGCGGCGCCAGCAATTGACCGATAATGCCGTTCGGCGCGTAAATCGCGGCGAGCGCGATACCCGCCACCGCCGTGGGCAGCGCAAACGGCAGATCGACGAGGGCGTCGAGGATCCGCTTTCCCGGAAACTCGTAGCGAACCAGTGACCAAGCCGCGATGGCGCCGAAGACGATGTTGACGCACGCCGCGATGAAGGCGGCGGCGAAGCTCAACTCCAGCGCGGTAAGTGTGCGGGGCGCGGTCAAGATGCGCCACACGCCGTCGAGGCCCAGTTCCCACGGCCGCAGCGCCAAAGCGGCGAGCGGCAACAAAACAAAGAAACTCAAATAGCAAAGCGTGAACCCGAGCGCGGGCCAAAAGCCCCCGAGCGCGCTCGGCTCCACAAACCGCCGCGGCCGAGGGGGTGCAACCGCGGTCATTCTCGCGTTCGGGTGTTGATCTGATCGAAGGAGCCGCCATCGGCGAAGTGGGTGCGCTGGGCGTCAGTCCAGCCGCCAAAGACTTCATCGATCTTGATCAGCGGGATGTTGGGGAAACGCTGTGTGTTGGCGGCGAGGGTCGCTGCATCGAACGGCCGATAATAATGGCGCGCTGCGATCTGCTGGGCCGGTGCTGTGTACAGGAATTGGAGATAAGCTTCGGCCGCCGCGCGCGTGTGCTTGCGATCGACGTTTCGATCCACGACCGCCACCGGCGGCTCAGCCAAGATACTTACGGACGGCGTCACGATCTCCACTTGCCCGGCGCCAAGCTCTTCCACGGCCAGATGCGCTTCATTTTCCCACGCCAGCAGCGCATCGCCAATGCCCCGTTGGGCGAATGTCGTGGTCGCTCCGCGCGCTCCGGTGTCAAGAACCGGAACATTGGCATAGAGGTGGTGCACAAAAGCCCGCGCCGTCTGCGCGGTTCCGCCTGGCTGACGCAAGGCGTACCCCCAAGCGGCGAGATAGTTCCAGCGCGCGCCCCCGGACGTCTTCGGATTCGGCGTGATGAGCTGCACGCCGGGCCGCACCAGATCGCTCCAATCGTGGATCTGCTTTGGGTTGCCCCTGCGCACCAGAAACACGATGGTTGACGTGAATGGCGTGCTATTGTTGGGCAAACGCGCGCGCCAGTTCGGCGCGATCAATCCCTGTGCTGCGATCTGATCAATATCGTATTGCAGCGCCAGTGTGACGACATCGGCCTGCAAGCCGTCGATCACCGCGCGCGCTTGGCGGCCCGAACCGCCATGCGACATGCTCACTGTAAGCTGGGCGCCGTTGTGCGCGGCCGCCCAAAGCCGAGCGAACGCGGCGTCGATGTCGCGATAAAGTTCGCGGGTAGGATCGTAAGAGACGTTGAGAATTTCGACGCCGCCGGCGCCATTGCTTTGCGAGCCGTTGCCGCACGCCGCCGCCAATGCGCCAAGAGAAAGTCCCAGAACAGTTCTACGCGACTGCATCATGGAGGTCCCTTTCGTGCTCTCCGTGAATGCAGCGTACAATCTCGACTAAGTCAATCGAGATTAACTACTCTGGCCCGTCGTCCGCTTTGATTAAGGCCCGCGGCCTCCGCCAGCGTCGCTTGTTCCAGAATTTGCGCGCATGCCGCGCGCGCCGCCTTCAACGGTTTGCGGATCGCGCACGTCGCCTCGTCTGGGCAATCTTCGCAGCGTTCGTACGCGGTCTTGCTTGTGCACGGCGTGAATGCCAGCGGCCCGTCGATGACGCGAATGACGTCAGCGAAAGAAATCTTTGTCGGCGTGCGCGCGAGTGCGTAACCGCCGTGCTTTCCGCGATGGCTGACGACGAACCCTTCCTTGCGAAGCTCGAGCAATATGTTCTCAAGGAACCGGCGCGGTATGTCTTGCCGGCGCGCGATGTCGCCGATGAAGGCCGGGCGATCCCAAGCTTCGAGCCCGCCTTCGGCGGCAAGATCGATCATGGCTCTGAGCGCGTATTTCGCTTTGTTGGTTAGCATGGTGCCGGAGTGCCCGCTGTCTGCGAGCCAATCTCGTCTCAAATGATCGGTGCGCGCAAGCGCCTTGGCTGTTTCCGTCGAGAACGCGATGTCCGAAAACGCACCCATCATGGCGGATAACTCCCGCGCAGGCCCTTTGGCGAGAACGCGGGATTGAGGTGCCGTGTTCCGGTGCATTACAGCGCCAACGTGGTTAAAGCCGCGCTCAGGCTTGTTTCGGCTTGCGCGTGCGCTTGCGCTTCGGCATCGCCGTCACCGGTGCGATGACCTGGCCGTACATTGACGGCCACGGCGCGTCTTTCAACTCGATCGTCACCGCGTCGCCAAAGCCGTTGAAGCGCGTCGACATCGTCGTGCCGTAAGCGCCGAGCGAGCCGATCTCGATGAGATCGCCTTCGCGGATGTCTGCGGGCAACATGAAAGGCCCCGCGGCCGCGTCCATGGAATCGCAGGTCGGTCCGAACAAACGGAACGGCGCATTCTTGGCGCGGCTCGGTTCGGTGCGCAGGAGCTTGGCCGGGAACGACCAATTCAAGTGCGTCGCATCGAAGAGCGTGCCAAAGGCGCCGTCATTGAGATAGAGCGCATCGGCCTTGCGCAGTTCGACGCGCGCCACCGTTGAACCCGCTTCTGCCACCAGCGCTCGGCCGGGCTCGGCCCAGAGCTTGGCGTTCTGGGTCACGAACATCTCTTCGAATGCGCCCTTGATGGTGGCGATGTAGTCGATCATCGGCGGCGGGTTCATGCCCGGATAGATCGCCGGGAAGCCGCCGCCAATGTCGACGATGTCGGCGACAACGCCGGCCTTCACGATGGCCGCGTTCACCGCTTCCATCGCTTCGCGGAAGGATTCCGGGCGCATGCACTGGCTGCCGACATGGAAGGAGACGCCCAGCATCTCTTCGCTTACGCCGCGCGTGCGGCGCAGCAGCGCCGGCGCTTCTTCGGTGCTGACGCCGAACTTGCGGGTGAGTGGGTAGGCCGCGCCGTCGCCGGAGACGGCGAAGCGCACCATCAAGGTCAGGTCCTTTGCGCCGCCGGTTTCCTGCAGGATCTTGTCGAGCTCGTCTTCGCTATCGAGCGCGAAGGTTTTCACGCCGAAGTCCTGGAAGGCCCGCCCAATGGCGCGGCGCGACTTGACTGGGTGCATGAAGGCGATCTGCGCGCCAGGGAAGCGCTCAGCGATCAGTGCTGCTTCAGCTTCCGAAGCGACGTCGAAATTCTTGATGCCGGCGGCCCACAGCGTGTCCAGCACCCAAGGGGCTGGATTGGCCTTCACGGCGTAGAAGACTTCACCGGGGAAGTGGGAACGGAACCACTTCGCGGCGGCGGCTACTCGATGCGGGCGCGCGATCGCAACCGGCCCTTCGGGCGCGGCTCCAGTCACGAGCTCGAGTGGCGAGAGGACAGAGTCCATCCGGCAACTCCTCAAACAACGCACCCTCTTTCGAGGCAGTGCTTGTTAAACCCAGGCCGGCGTTAGTCGGACATGCCTAATGTCAGGTCCGCTCCCTACGCCGCTTTTTGAGCGGAGCTTGCGCCGAGGAACCGCCAGAGAGCTTCCTGCTCCCAGTTGCTTGCGGTCCCCCAGGTGGCCTGGGCCGAGGGGGCGTTAGTGGACGCTGTTTCCAGGTCCGCCGGTGAGATTCGAAATATGGAAAATGTTCCCCAATGTAAAGTAGCAAGCATGGTTAATTCCCTTGCGTCCCCAAAACGATGCAGTGCTGACAAGCAACGTCACAAAACTGAAAACGAACTGTCGCCGACGCGTCGCTGAACAGTCGCAGCCGCTTCATCGGTGAAGGATACCCCGCGCCTCACGGCCCCAGCGCTTGAAGCCCGAGTCGGTTTGACTTGCGCCGCTGGGGATTGGGCAGGTTCGACCAGGGGGTCTTTCGATGAACAAATCACAAGCTCTGATCACGGCTGCGCTGAGTGCGCTCGGCATGGCGGCCGGTGTCGCCGCAAGCACGGGCACGGCGTCGGCGCAGGCGACGACAGTCTGGAATGGCGCGACAGAAACCCGCGAGGAAGACCGCCGCTTCCACGTCAACGGCCGCTTCCAATATGACTTTGCATACACCGATGCGGACTGCGCCAATGCCGCGTGCACCGGCGTCAACGAGTCAGGCATCCGCTCCTACGCCCGCCGTCTTTTCCTGGGCGTCGATGGGCGCTTCACCACCAACTGGCGCTACAATGTGAAGCTCGACTTCAATGTGTCGGGCTCGCCGAGCGTTCGCGCCGATGACCTCTATCTGGAATATGCGGGCCAGGATTTCTCATTTGTCGTCGGCAACAACAACGCCATCTCGCCGATGGAAGATCGCGACTCGTCGCTGAACATCCCGTTCAACGAGCGCTCGTTTTTGATCAGCTCCTCCGGCGTCGGCAAGCGCCCTGGGGTCGCCTTGATCACCAATGGCGGCAACTGGTCCCTCGGCGCGAACTTGTCGTCCAACGACACGCTCGACACCACCGATACAGCCGCCAATGGTCAAGAATCGTGGTTCTTTGGCGGTCGCGCAACCTGGGCGCCGATCTTTGAACAGACGCCCGACGGAACAACTCTGCTGCATCTTGGCCTCTATGGCCGCTATCGCGACATCGGCGATGGCAATGGCAACGTCTTGAACAATACGTTGAGCTACAGCCCGAACGCACTCTCCAACAAGTCCAACAACAATGCCGGTGTTGGCGCTGCCGAAAGCGACGTTTTCTGGGACCTTGAAGCTGCCTTTCAATGGAACGCATTCGGCGCCGAGGCCGAGTATGGCCAGATCGATGCTCGCGATGCGCCGGGCGGATCGCAGACCGGCGACGGCACGATCACCGGCTACTATTTTGACGTGTTCTGGTCGCCAACCGGCGAAAGCCGCCGCTACAACGCAGCCGATGGCAGCTTCGGGGCCATCGCGCCGCGCCGCACGCTCGGGTCTGACGGCGGCATCGGCCACATCATGCTGAGCGGACGTTACGAAAACTGGGACGCCACCGACGGTGCGTTCGGCGCCAACGCCAACGAAACGACAGCCTGGACGCTCGGCGTGACCTGGGTCCCGATCGCGCACGTCAAATTCCAAGCGAATTATTCGCAGACCGAGATCGACTACGTGAGCGCTGTGGGCCACGTCGACAACAATATCGATGCGGTGACCTTCCGCACGCAATTCGATTGGTAAGCAGCGCGATGCGCGAGAAGAAATCTCGCGCATCGCTTCGGCTTCATTGAGGGACAACACAGAAGTGGACTTTTCAAAGTTCGGGAGTTTTGAAATGAGATTCAACAAGACCACAGTGCGGCGCACGGTCGTCGGCGCCATCGCCGCGATCACGGCGCTCGCAGGCATCGGCGCGGCTTATGCCGACATCACCGGCGCCGGCGCGACGTTTCCCCAACCGGTCTATACCCGCTGGGCCGAGCAATATGCCGCGCAAGGCGGCGACACTCTAAACTATCAAGGCATCGGCTCCGGCGCGGGCCAGACGCAGATCATTAATCGCACGGTGGATTTCGGCGCTTCCGATGCGCCGGTCGCACCGGAGCGCTTGGCATCCAACAACCTGTTGCAATTTCCTGCTGTCATCGGCGCGGTGGTTCTCGCCGTGAACATCCCCGGCGTTGACGGCAACGCCCTGAAGCTTACCGGCTCGCTTGTCGGCGATATCTATCTTGGCCGCGTGCGCATGTGGAACGATCCGCGCATTCGGGCGCTGAATCCGGGCGTCAATCTTCCGGCGGTTGCGATCGCGCCGGCCTACCGTGCCGATTCTTCGGGAACAACGAGCATCTTTACGACTTACCTGTCGTCGGTGAACCTCGCCTTCAACACCACGATTGGCGCGGGTTCGTCAGTTTCCTTCCGCGCTGGCATCGGCGCTCCGGGCAATGCGGGCGTCGCGGGCGCAGTCCGCAACACCCGCGGCGGCATCGGCTACGTCGAGTACGCCTATGCCACCGAAAACAACATGCAAACGCCGATGCTGCAAAATCGCTCCGGGCAATTCGTGCGCCCGAGCGTGCAAGCCTTCGCCGCCGCCGCCGCGCAAGCGCCGTGGGCGAGTGCGCCGAACATGGCCGCCAGCATGATCAACACTGCCGGCGCCCCCAACTGGCCGATCGTCAGCGCCACCTACATCCTGCTGCCGAAGAACCCTGCTGACGCCGGCCGCTCGCTGAAAGTGATGCAATTCTTCGATTGGGCGTTCCGCAGCGGGCAGGGCGCGGTGGACGCGCTCCACTACATCCCGCTGCCAGCGGCGGTGCAGAACCAAGTGCGCCAGCGTTGGTGCCAGGTCCGATCTGGCAGCGCGCCGGTGTGGAGCGGCTGCCACTGACAGCCCTCAACTCAAATCGGGGGCGGAGCTATCCAGCTCCGCCCCTTTTTTCTGCTCCAGGATGGGGCTAAGCGGCAGGACATGAGTGCGGTCCCCTTTGAGAACTCGCGCAAGCTTCATCTTGGAGAATCGTTCTTCAGGATCATGCTCTACGTCGCCGCGTTCATTGTGCTCATTACGCTCGGCGCCATCCTCATTATTCTGTTTGTGTCGGGCCAGCACGCGTTCGAGCATTTCGGCGTCCAGTTCTTGTGGACCGATCAATGGGACCCGGTTCGCGATCTTTATGGCGCGGCGGCGCCGATCGCCGGCACCTTGGGTTCAGCCGCCATCGCGCTCGCCATTGCCTGGCCGTTAGGCTTTGGCATCGCCTACTTCCTGACTGAGATTTGCCCGCGCGTTTTGCGTGCGCCGCTCGGCATTGCAATCGAGCTGCTCGCGGCCATTCCCAGCATCGTCTACGGCATGTGGGGTTTCTTTATCCTCGCGCCGTTCATGTCGACGACGATCGAGCCTTGGCTGACGGAAACGTTTGGCTGGCTGCCGGTGCTGCCGGACGAAAGCAATCCGCTCTGGTTCTGGTTTCAAGGCGCGCCGGTCGGCGTCGGTTTGCTCACCGCCGGCGTCGTCCTTGCGATCATGATCCTGCCGTTCATCGCGGCGACCTCGCGCGACGTCCTCCTCACCACGCCGCAATTGCTGAAGGACGGCGGCTACGCCATGGGTGCGACGCGCTGGGAAGTGCTGACCGGCGTTGTTATTCCAGCGGTGCGCGGATCGCTCTTCGGCGCGGTCTTCCTCGGTCTCGGCCGTGCGCTGGGCGAGACGATGGCGGTCACCTTCGTGATCGGCAACGCCAATCGCTTGCCCGACAGTTTCTTCGCCCCAACCGCCAGCATCGCGTCGATTGTGGCAAACACCTTCCCAGAGGCTGACGTAGGCTCCATGAAGCTCGCGGCGCTGTTCGCGCTCGGCTTCATCCTCTTCGTGGTGTCGTTCTTCGTGCTGGCGCTCGCGCGCCTGCTCTTGAGACAAGGACGGATGACGGCATGAGCATCGCCGCGATCAATCCCGCCAATTACGCGCGCCGCCGCATTTTCTCGGCGATCATGGATGGCTTGTGCAGCTTGGCCGCGCTCGCAGGCCTGGTGCTGCTGGCGTTGATCCTCTTTACCCTGGTGCAAAAGGGTCTCGAAGGCATGTCGCTCAACGTCTTCACCCATGCCATGCGCGCGACGCCGGGACAGGGCGGCGGCTTGGCCAACGCCATTGTCGGCAGCTTGATTCAAACCGGGATTGGCGCGCTCATTGGCGCGCCGCTTGGCATCGCCGTTGGCGTCTATCTCGCCGAAGTAGGTCAGAATGGGCGCTTCGCGGCAATTGTGCGTTTCGTGAACGATATCCTGCTTTCGGCGCCTTCAATCCTGATTGGTTTGTTCGTCTACGAAATCTTGGTCGTGCCGCATGCGCCATTCCTGCACGGCGGTTTCTCAGGTATGGCCGGCGCCGTCGCGCTCGCGCTGCTGGCGATGCCAGTCGTTGCGCGCACGACTGAAGACATCATCAAGCTCGTGCCCGATGCCTATCGCGAAGGCTCCATCGCACTCGGCGCGCGCGAGAGCGTCACTATCATCCGCGTGGTGATCCCCGCTGCCTTCGGCGGCATCTTGACCGGCATCCTGCTCGCGGTTGCGCGCATCTCCGGTGAGACAGCGCCGCTCATTTTCACTTCGTTCGGCAGCTTCGGCTGGTCGAGCGATCTCTGGCATCCGATGGCAAGCCTGCCGATCGCCATCTATCGCTATGCCGCGGGCGTCTATGACGAACACCATCGTCTGGCCTGGGCCGGCGCGCTTATCATCACGGTGGCGGTGCTGATCCTCAACATCGTCAGCCGCGCCTCGCACCATTTGATCACGAAGCGCTAGCCGCCGCGCGCGGCCCGTTCGGCGCGCCGCTTCTCCCGCCGCTCCCGATTGAGCCTGCGCCGCTCGCGCGCGCGCAGGCGCGCTGCCTTCAGCCGCAGCCAGAATTTCTTCTTCTCCGGCTTTGGCAGCGGCTCAAGATTGCGCCGGAATTCCTCGGCGCAGGCGCGCCAGGAATAGTTTTCCGCATAAGCGCGCGTCACGCCGCGATTGCACTTGAGCGCCTCGAGCGAAGCGATTTGCAGATCAGTATTGATCGCCCCCGCATGGCTGCCGGGAATAATATCCTGCGGTCCAGGCGCCACGTACCCCGCCACCGGCGTCCCGCACGCCATTGCTTCCAGGATCACCAGCCCGAACGTGTCGGTGAAGCTCGGAAACACAAACACGTCCGCGTCGGCATAGTGCCGCGCCAGTTCTTCACCGAACCGTGGCCCGGTGAAATGCGCGTCCGGATATTTCGTCTTCAGCTCTTCCAGCGCTGGGCCCCCGCCCACGACCACCTTTGAGCCGGGCAGATCCAGCTTCAAGAACGCCTCGATATTCTTCTCGACCGAAACGCGTCCGACATAGGCAAAAACGGGCTTTGGCAGATCTTTAAATAAGCCGCCGTCAATCCCGCGCTTGCTTGGATGGAAGAGCTCGACGTCGACGCCGCGCGACCAGATCGCGGTGTTGCGGAAACCGTGGATGCGCAACACTTCCTGCATTGTCGGCGTCGCCACCAGCACCCGGCCCGACTTGTCGTGGAACGCATGCATGAAGCGGTAGCCGGCCCAGAGCGGGATCCAGGCAAACCGCGCGGTCACGTATTCCGGGAATTGCGTGTGATAGCTCGTCGTGAACGGAAACTTGTGCTTGAGGCAAACCGCGCGGGCGTCCCAACCCAGCGTGCCTTCGGTGGCGATATGCACGGCGTCGGGCGCAAAGGTGAGGAAGCGCTCCTCGACGTCGTCGCGCGCGCCGAGCGCCAAGCGAATTTCGGAATAGGTGATGAGCGGCACGCTGTTGGGGTAGTCCGCCGGCGAGACCACCTCGATCTCGCAGCCCATGGCCCTGAGTTCATCCATTGTGCTGGCGAGCGTGCGCACCACGCCATTCACCTGCGGCTCCCAGGCGTCCGTCACCAGCATGATCTTGGCCGGGAGGGGGGGCCGGTCGCCTCCGCCTTCGGGGCTGGCCGCCTCAACCGGGGGCGCTTGAACTTCCGTGCTCACCGGGCGCTCTTCACCATGCGTTGCTGGGGAGTGCAAGGGAAAGGGTTAGATGGCGCAGTAGGTATTCCCACACATCATGGCCAGCATGGCGATGAGGCCGAGCACCATCAAAAGCAGGAGGCAAAAGCAGGAGGCCAAGCAATCCGCCTACGACATAGACCGCCGTCATGGCGACGTCCTTGGCAACCTGAATGCGCGGTTCGCGTGGTTCGATGTCGGCCATGCGCTGGCCGATCTTGCCCTATTTCCACGAGGCGCGCATCTAGCGGCCATGCAATCTGCGCCCGTGACAATGACGCCGCCCTCGCTCGCCTGGGATGAACTCGACGCCCTGAAATATATCGACGAGGACGCCGCCGTGGCTCGTCTGATTGGCGAGCCGCCGCTCGACGCGGCCGCCCGCGCCAGTGTCGCCGCTGAGGCGCGCGCGCTGGTCGCCAAGGCCCGCTCGCTGAAGCGCCGCAAGGGCGTGATGGAAAGCTTCCTCGAAGAGTTTGGCCTCTCCAACGCCGAGGGATTGGCGCTCATGTGCCTTGCCGAAGCGCTGCTGCGCGTGCCGGACGAAGAGACCGCCGACAAGCTGATCGCCGAGAAGGTGCGCAGCGGCAATTGGGCCGAGCACGTCGGCAAATCCGATCATTGGCTCGTCAACGCTGGCACCTGGGGGCTGATGCTGACGGGGCGCCTCGTCGCACTGCCCGATGACGTTCGCGACGACCCCAACCGCTTCATGAGCAATTTTGTCTCGCGCGCGGGCGAGCCCGTGGTGCGTGCCGGCGCCATGCAAGCGATGCGCATCCTCGGCGAACAATTCGTTCTCGGCCGCGATATCGAGCAAGCGCTGCGTCGCGGATCGTCGATGCAACGCGGTGCGGCGGCCACGCGTTTCTCCTTCGACATGCTGGGCGAGGGCGCGCGCACCACCGCCGACGCCGAACGCTACGTGAAGAGCTATGCGGACGCCATCGACGCTGTCGGCCAACACGCCGCCGGCGCTGGCCCGCAAGACTCCAACGGCATTTCGGTGAAGCTTTCGGCCCTGCATCCGCGTTACGAAGCCCGGCTCGAAGATCGCATCTGGGCTGAACTCTATCCGCGTGTGTTGCAGCTGGCCGAGCAGGCGAAGCGTCGCAATATCGGCTTCACCCTCGATGCAGAGGAAGCCGATCGCCTGGTCATTTCATTGAAGATGTTCGAGCGGCTTGCGTTCGAGCCGTCGCTCGCCGGCTGGGAAGGGCTAGGCCTTGCGGTGCAAGCGTATCAAAAGCGCACACGCACCGTGATCGAGAAGCTGACGACGCTCGCCCGCCGCCGTGGCGCGCCGATTCAGACGCGTCTGGTCAAAGGCGCCTACTGGGACGGCGAAGTGAAGCGCGCCCAAATCATGGGCCGCCCGGATTTTCCGGTTTGGACCACCAAAGCCGCGACCGACGTCAACTATCTCGTCTGCGCCAAAGCGCTCATCGCCGCCGGCGGCGCGATCTTCCCGCAATTCGCCACCCACAACGCCCACACGGTCGCCGCGGTGCGCCGCATGGCGGAGAGCGCGGGGTTGAAGGCTTTCGAATTCCAGCGCCTGCACGGCATGGGCGAGGCGCTTTACGCCGCTGCCGAACCGCCGCTGCCGGTTCGTGTCTATGCGCCTGTTGGCGGTCACGAGGATTTGCTGCCGTATCTCGTGCGGCGCCTGCTCGAGAACGGCGCCAACACCTCCTTCGTTCACTCCTTCCTCGATGACGACGTCTCGCCAGATGTCGTCGCCGCCGATCCGCTGACGACGCTTGAGGCCAATCCGCACCGCCATCGGCGCCTGCCGCCGCCGTCGCAACTCTATGGCGCTAGCCGCCGCAATTCGACCGGCCGCGACATCTCCATTGGCAGCGATCGCGACGCGATGGCGAAAGCCGCGCAAGCCGCAAACGTCACGCCCGCGGCGTCTACACTCAGTGCGAAAGCCGCGGTCGACGCGGCGCTGGCGGCGCACGAACATTGGAATGCAGCCGGCGGCGCGGCGCGCGGCGCCATCCTGCGCGCCATGGGCGATGCGCTGCAAGCCAATCACGACAAGCTCGTGGGGCTCACCGTGCGCGAAGCGGGGCGCTCTTATCAGGACTCGATCGACGAAGTTCGCGAGGCCGTCGATTTTTGCCGGTATTACGCGGCCGAAGCCGAGCGCTTGTTCGCAGCACCCCTGGCGCTGCCGAGCCCGGCGGGTGAAACCGATCAGCTCGAACTAATGGGCCGCGGCGTCTTCGTCTGCATCAGCCCGTGGAATTTCCCGCTGGCGATCTTCACCGGCCAGCTTGCCGCAGCACTTGCCGCGGGCAACGCAGTCGTCGCCAAACCCGCCGAACAAACTCCGCGCATTGCGCAGGCCGCCGTCGATCTCTTTTACCGGGCCGGCCTGCCGCGTGATGTTCTGCAACTTGCTATCGGCGACGGCGAAGTGGGCGCCGCCCTTGTCGCCGATCCGCGCATCGCCGGCGTCGCCTTCACCGGATCGACCGAAGTCGCACGTCTGATCAACCGCACGCTCGCAGCCAAAGACGGCCCGATCGTGCCGCTGATCGCCGAAACCGGCGGCTTGAATGGTCTCTTCGTCGACACCACCGCTCTCAAGGAGCAAGTGGTCGACGACGTCTGCGTCTCCGCCTTCAACAGCGCCGGCCAGCGCTGCTCGTCTTTGCGCATTCTGTTTCTGCCGCACGACACCGCCGCCGGCGTCCTCGAGACGCTGCTCGGCGCCATGGATGAACTCAAAGTGGGTGATCCCGCCGATCCGCGCGTGGACATCGGCCCCATCATTGACGCTGACGCCAAAGCCAATCTCGACAAGCACATCGCGCGCATGAAAAGCGAAGCGAGAGTATTAAAGCAGCTCGATGTGTCGAACCTCGGCGGCAACTATTTCGGCCCGGCCGTAGTCGAGCTCAATTCGCTCGACCAGATCCAGCGCGAGGTGTTCGGCCCGATTCTGCACATCGTCCGTTACGATCCAGCCGACATCGCCAATGTCGGCGCGAAGCTGGCGGCGAAGGGCTACGGCCTCACGCTCGGCGTCCATTCGCGCCTCGAAAGCTTCGCCGAGGCGGTGAAGGCGGCGGTGCCTGCCGGCAACGTCTACGTGAACCGCACCATTGTCGGCGCCGTTGTCGGCGTGCAGCCGTTTGGCGGCTCGGGCCTCTCGGGCACCGGCCCCAAAGCCGGCGGCCCGAACTATTTGCCGCGCTTTGCCGAAGAACGCGCCACCAGCGTCAATATCGCCGCCCAGGGCGGCGATCCGCATTTGTTGAACTTGTAAGCCGCAGATTTGCCAAAGACTGAGCGCAGGCGTTGCCCAATAGGGGAAACACATGCGCTCATTTATTCTCGCAGCCGCTTTGTTCTGCGCGTCGGCCGCGCCTGTTCTCGCTCAAGCCCAAACCGAGATGGATCGCGCCGAGAGCGATCTTCGCGCGACCACGCCGCAAGCGTCCGGCGCCACGATTGAGCGGCGTTCGCCCGACGAGATCGTCGTCAGCATGCCGTCCGATATCACTTTCGCGTTCAACAGCGCTGATGTTCGTTATCAATTCGAGCCGGTGATCCGAAACCTGGCGCAGACGCTCGATCGCCATCCGGGCCTTGCGATCGACATTGTCGGCCACGCCGACGCCATTGGCTCGGACTATTACAACCAGCGCCTTTCCGAACGCCGCGCGCATTCTGTGGGCGCGGCGCTGATGGATTTCGGCGTCGATTATGACCGCATCGCCACCAGCGGCCGCGGCGAGTGGGAGCCGATCGCCTCCAATGAGAGCGAATGGGGCCGCGCCCGCAACCGGCGCGTGGAAATCCATCTGAAACCAGCGCGCAAATAGCGCGCTTGCTCTCCGGAGCGCCGCGGGCCAAATCTTCGACCATGCCGTCTGACAACGTCACGCCTTTCCGCCGCCCGCCCAAGCGCGTGCAGCAGAAGCAGCAAAAGGGCGGCCTGGGCTTTAAGACCCACCGCGGCAAGGCGGTGCTGGTGCAGCTCTTGACGCTGGCGACCTACGTCTCGGCTTTCCTGTTTCCATTTCCGGCGCCGCCGGGGGCGCCGATCCAGGTCGTCCTTGCTTCTTGCGTCTCGCTGGCGCTTGCCTTGGCGGCAGTCGCGCTCGCCATGCCGAACCGCTACGACGCCATGCCTTGGGCGACCACGCATCACGAACATGCGCTGCGCACGCTCATCATTGGCTTTGCAATCTGGACCATCGGCAGCGCGCTGGCGTTTGTGAACGGCGCGCTTGTCATCGTTGGATTCTATACACGCATACTTGTGGTCATCTGGGCCGTGCTCCGCGCCGGCGTCGGCCTCGTGCTGGCCTTGATGCGCCGCCCGGTCTGGAACCCGAAGGGCTGGCTGCTCTAGGCGCAATCTCCGCGACTTCTCCAACTCCTCTCCAAGCAAAGCGCCCGCCAGCGCGGCAGAGAAGGGAAAGGAGAGGCACACATGAATCCGAACAAGGCGCTTTGGGAAAAGGGCGATTTCACGCGCATCGCCGACACCATGCGGGAAAGCGGCGAGCGGCTCGTCGCCAACATTGGCGTGACGAAGGGCATGAAGGTGCTTGATCTCGGCTGTGGCGACGGCACCACGGCGCTGCCGGAAGCCAAGCTTGGCGCCGATGTTTTGGGCGTCGACATCGCCGCCAATCTGGTCGAGGCCGGTAACAGGCGCGCCCGCGCGGCGGGCCTCGCGAATTTGCGTTTCCAGGAAGGCGATGCATCTCAATTGCGTGAACTCGAGGCGCGCAGCTTCGATCTCGTCGTCAGTATCTTTGGCGCCATGTTCGCGCCGCGCCCCCATGACGTCGCCAAGGAAATGGTTCGCGTGACAAGGCCGGGCGGCCGTATCGTCATGGGCAATTGGATACCTGGCGACCCAACTTTTGTTGCCCAGATTCTGAAAATAAGCGCCAGCTACACGCCGCCACCGCCCGAAGGCTTCATCAGCCCGATGACATGGGGTGTTGAAGACAACGTCATTGAACGCTTTGGCGGCGCCGGCATCGCCAAGGACAAGATTTCTTTTCTGCGTGACGCCTACGTCTTCAATTTCAACGGCTCGCCCGCGCAATTCCTTGACGCGTTCAAGAACTATTACGGCCCAACCATGAACGCCTTCGACGCCGCCTGGAAAGCCGGCCTCGTGGAAGATCTTCAGCGCGAACTGACCGAACTGTTCGAGGCCAAGAACACCAGCGGCCGCAAGGACTTCACCAGCATCCCGGCGACGTTCCTGCGCGTCACAATCGCGGTGTAGCTCTAATCCAGCAGCCGGCAGCCGTACTCACTTTCATAGACGGCGTCGGCGCTGATGGCGTTGAACAGCACACTGGCGTGCACGCGGTTGCCGCTTGACGTCACGGCGAACTGGCCGCGCGCGCCTTGCGGAAATTCAGCCATGCACGAATCCATCGTGCGGCCGCTCACATGCAGGCACGAGCAGAGCTGCTTTGCCGCGTAGGACGTCGCCACATGGGCGTAAGCAACAGGGTCGCGCGCCGCGTAAGCGCCGCCCGCGATGAGCGCCCCAAGAATAACGGCGCCGCCGATCAACCAGTATTTGCGTGACACCGGCGCCTCCCCCTATGCTGACCCAGCATAGCGAAGGCGAGGGGATGCGTCATGCTGCGCGGCGCGATTGTGTCGGGGATTTTGGCTCTTGCCGCTTCAAGCGTGGCGCAGGCGCAGCAGCTTGCGCCGCTCCCGCCGCAACCGGCGGGCTTGGCCTGGCCCACACATGCATGGGCTGAGGCGCCGTTGCCGGAGAACATGGATCGCCCGGCCTTCGACCTCGCAATGACCGAGGCGTTCGCGGGCGCCAACGATGGCTACGGCGAAACCCGCGCCGTGCTGATCGTGCAGCACGGGCGCATCGTCTTCGAGCGTTACGCCGACGGCTATGGTCGCAATATGCGCCTCATCTCCTGGTCGATGGCGAAGTCGGTAACGCAGGCGCTCGTCGGCGCGGCCGTGCTGCAGAACCGCGTCCCCATTGATGCACCCATGGGCAATCCGTTGTGGAGCGCAGGCGACCGCCGCGCTTCGATCACGTGGCGGCAATGGATGCAGATGGTCGATGGCCAGGACTATCACGAGATCGGCGTCACCACCGTGCTCGGCAATGGTGCTGCGCGCATGCTCTACGGCGAAGGCCACATGGACACGACGCGCTGGGCTGCGGGCCTGCCGCTCATCCACGATCCTGGCACGCATTGGAATTACAATTCGGCCGGCGTCGTGCTTCTCGCCGATGCGCTGACGCGCACCATCGCGCCCAATCCGCAAAGCCCGACCGACCGCCGCAACCGCATGCGCGCGTGGATGCAGCAATCGCTGTTCGGCCCGATCGGCATGCATCCGGTCGTCGAATTCGATCCGGCCGGCACTTTTTATGGCAGCGCGCTGGTGTGGGCGACGGCGCGCGACTATGCGCGCTTTGGCTACCTTTATCTGCGCGACGGCATGTGGAGCGGCCAGCGCATCTTGCCCCAAGGCTGGGTCGATTTCGCCCGCACCCGCGGCACGGACGTGAACGCTGATGTCTACGGCGCCGGCTGGTGGCTGACGCCGTCGACGGGCACGGGCCGGCCCATGCATTCCACCATCCGTGACAATTCACTGGCTGACACGTTCTCAGCGCAAGGCCACGAAGGGCAGATGATCATCGTCGCGCCGGCGCGCGACATGGTGGTTGTGCGTCTCGGTCACTTCGACGACAATCTCTCTCATTGGGACGCCCTCGGCGATTGGCTTGCGAAAGTCATATCTGCGTTTCCCGCAATCCGGACAGAGGCCGCAAACCCAGGAGGCGCGCGTGGATGATGTGATGAAGCAATGCGCCAGGCTGTTGGCCGCCTCCGGCTACAAGCTCCTGGCCCATGAGATCGAGAACGGTTCACTCGCCGCGGTCGGCAAGGACGAACCCGTGTTTGTGCTGTGCGCACGCGATCGGCTGGCGCCGACCGCGATCCAGGCCTGGATCAATGCCGCGCGCGTCTCCAATGTGCCCGATCACAAGCTGGAATCCGCGCACGAAACCATCGAAGCCATGAACGCCTGGACGGGCGACCGCCACTATCCAGATTAGTGCGGCGCCAGATTAGTGCGGCGTTTGCGCCGTGTGCAGGCGATCGAGTTGTTCGTAGATGAACGTCCTCGGATCGCGGTCATGGCCGCGAACCAGCGACTCCGTCAGCCCGGTCAGAATGTCAGCGATCCCGCGTTCACCGCTCGCGTGCGCAAGCAGAGCCACGCTCGCAGCGCGATCGGCAAAAGCGTTGACGCCGCGCTCGTCGTCCGCGTCGAGCACCATGAGGCGCAAGTGCCGCAGCTCGCGCTCGAGCGGAGGGGGTTGATCGGCGGTATCCCTGCGCCGGCGTTCGCGTATGCGCAGCCCGCGCGGGGCGACCCGGCGGTCGGGCCCGCAATACGAACAGCAATCCACCCAACGCATGGCGTACGTTCGCCCGCCTTTGGGGCTGGCTACTCCTCTTAATGTAACGAAGCCTACGCCAAGATGCTTTCAGAACCGTTCAAACCTGCGCGCATACGCAGTGAATGAGCGTTAGCCTTGAGACGCGTTCATCTTGAGCATCGCGCGAATATCGCTGGGCGTTTTGCCGCTTTCGCGCAGCGCCCGCAGCGTCGCCGCCTGGTCGCGCTTGGCCAGACGTTTGCCGTCCTCGCCCACAATGAGCCGATGATGGCGATAAATCGTTTGCGGCAATTCCAGCAGGTGCTGCAGCAACGCATGCAGATGCGCCGCATCGCCCAGATCTTCGCCGCGGATCACGTGCGTCACGCCTTGCAGCGCATCGTCCCACACCGACGCCAGATGATAGCTCGCCGGAA
Source organism: uncultured Pseudomonadota bacterium (assembly GCA_963837475.1). Classification (GTDB taxonomy): domain Bacteria; phylum Pseudomonadota; class Alphaproteobacteria; order Caulobacterales; family Aquidulcibacteraceae; genus Vitreimonas. The sequence continues at coordinate 90,953 of CAWIND010000004.1, read as the reverse complement.
AATCCTTCCGCGCCAGCACAACATCGCCGTGCTTGTCTGGATCGGCGCGCACGGCGCCTGCTTCATCCTCGAAGACGAGCGCGAAATATGCCGGCCCCAGCGCCGCGCGCGCCTTTTTTAGCGAAAGACGCCACGCAAACGCTTCCCCCGCCGCCAAATGCTGGGCTTCCTCCTCAGCCGGCAACTTTTCGCCGCGAAACACATCCTCGCTCGGCCCATGCGGCGCGTTGGCGATCGCCTCGGCGACGTCGCGCCGGGTTCGGAAGCATCGATAGACGAGCTGGCGATCGATCAAGAGCTGCAGCGCGCCGGCATAGTCCGCCATGTGCTCGGATTGGCGCCGCACCGGTGTTTCCCATTCAAGCCCGAGCCAGGCCAGATCCTCATAGATTGCCGCCTCGAATGCCGCGCGCGCGCGTCCCTGGTCGATATCTTCGATCCGCAGCAAGAAGCGTCCGCCCGCAGCGCGCGCCGCCTCAAACGCCGTCAGCGCCGAAAACGCATGCCCAAGATGCAAGTAGCCGGTTGGCGAAGGCGCAAAGCGTGTGACGAAACTCATCAGGCAAGGAGGCTATCGCGGCGCCGCGCGAGCCGCTAGCTACGCCCCCATGACAGTCTTCCTCGATGGTCCGCGCATGCCGCCCGCGCGCGGCGGCAAGGCCGATGCGCTGGTGATCTTCCTGCACGGTTATGGCTCCAATGGCGCTGACCTCATCAGCCTCGCGCCATATTGGGCCAAGGCGCTTCCGGGCGCCGCGTTCGTCTCGCCCAATGCGATTGAAAACGTCGCGCAAGTCCCAGGCGGCTATCAATGGTTTCCGATTTCCAACCTCGATCCGCATTTGATGGAGCAGGGCGCCAAGAACGCGGCACTCTCCGTTGATCGTTTCATCGACCGCGAACTTGACAAGCACGGCCTGGACGAAAGCCGTCTGGCGCTGGTTGGTTTTAGTCAGGGTACGATGATGGCGCTCTATACCGGTCTCCGGCGCGCCAAGCCCGTCGCCGCCATCCTGGGCTTCTCCGGCGTGCTTGTCGGGCGCAAGCTCAAGGACGAAATGAAATCCAAGCCGCCGGTCCTGCTCGTCCATGGCGACCGCGATCCCACCATCCCGATCGCGGCCATGTTCGACGCAGCCGAGCAGCTTGCGGCGGCCGAGCACGGCGCCCAGTGGCACGTGAGCTACGGCGTCGCGCATTCCATTGGCCAGGATGGCCTCGATCTTGGCGGCGCTTTCCTCGCCAGCTGCTTGAAAACAAACGTGATCAGGCTTGGCCCCCGCTGACATTTTTCCGCTGAAAGTGGCCGGACTGTCACGAACCTGTCGCCCCAAATCAGTTAAGGCTGGAATCCGGCGGCGCCAGTTGCGATATACTCGCCGTCGAACAGGAGCCGTGTCTTCAGTCCACCCGCGTTGACCCCCGATCAGGCGATCGCCATGCGGCCTCACCAGGGCCGCACGAAATGAACGTCTCCAGCGCCCCCTTGGCCGGCTTTCCGGCGCTGGTGTTGAACGCCGATTTCCGGCCGCTGTCGTACTATCCGCTGTCGTTGTGGCCTTGGCAGGAAGCGGTGAAGGCCGTCTTCCTCGAGCGTGTCGACGTCGTTGCCCACTACGACAAGACGATCCATTCGCCGTCGCTCGAAATGAAGCTGCCGTCGGTGATCTCGCTGCGCGACTATGTCGCCCAGGATCGGCCGCCGGCATTCACCCGGTTCAACGTCTTCCTGCGCGACGGCTTCTCTTGCCAATATTGCGGGCGCCACGACGATCTAACCTTCGACCATCTGGTGCCGCGCTCACGGGGCGGGCGCACGACCTGGGACAACATTGTCACCGCCTGCGCGCCGTGCAATCTGCGCAAGGGCGGCAAGTACGCCCACCACGCCGCGATGCGTCCGCGCCGCAGGCCGCGGCGTCCGACCATGCACGAGCTGCAGCATGTGGGCAGGCGTTTCCCGCCGCACCACTTGCACGAGACGTGGATGGACTATTTGTACTGGGACGTCGAACTCGAGTTCTTAACCGGCGAGACCAGCGGCCGCTTGCCCGAAAATGCCCGAAAGGGCCTGGCCGACCGGGATGATCGACGCTGCGATCGCCAGGAAGATGAGCGCCGCGATCACGGCGTACTCAATCGCGGTCGCGCCGCGTTCGTTGCGAAGGAAAGCGCGGATCATGTTGCGCTCCGTTCCATCAGCCGATCGACGAGAACAAAATCCGCCGGCGGCATCGGATAGGCGCGCAGCTCGCTCAGTTTCGCCCACGCCACGGCCTGCGCCGCTTGCGGATCGAGCTTCAGCTCGCCGGCCCACCGCGACACCAGATAGAGCGGCATCAGCAAGTGAAAGTCCGGATAAGCGTGCGAAGCGAACGCGTATGGATCGAGAGCGTCAGGCTCGACGGTCAAATCCAGTTCCTCCTTCAGCTCGCGGATCAGCGCATATTCTGGCGCTTCTCCGGGCTCGACCTTGCCGCCGGGAAACTCCCAAAGGCCGCCGAGCTGCTTGTGTTGGGGGCGTTGCGTGAGCAAGACGCGCCCCGACGCGTCGATCAAAGCCGCAGCCGCCACCAAAAGGAGGCGCCGCGATGAAGCGCCAGCATCGCCCATTTGCATGAAGAAGCCGTGAGCCGGAATGGTTGAACCGGGCTTAAGCTTAGCGCGCTTTCACGAAGTGGGCAGGCCTTCTTCTTCGAGCGCCGCGCGTATCGAGGGGCGCGCCAACAGGCGCTCGAAATAGGCCGCAAGGCCTGGCAGGCCCGAGATGTCGATCGCGAATTTGTGCGCCCAGCGCAGCACCACGAACGCGTAGGCATCGGCGATGGTAAACCGATCGCCAAGCAAGAATGATCGATCGCCGAGTTTGTCCTGCAGGAGCGCCAGTCGGTTCTGCAATTGCTTAACCAGCGCCGCACGCACCTCGGGTGAAGGCTTGTGGAAGAGGGGGCTGAAGCCCTTGTGCAACTCGGTTGCGATAAAATTAAGCGTTTCCAGCAAGCGCCAATGGGCCATGCCGTCCTGTGGCGCAAGCTTGGCTTCCGGCGCCAACGCCGCGAGATATTGCAGCAAGGCTGCGTTCTCTGTCAGCACTTCGCCGTTATCCAGCGCCAGCGCTGGCACTGCACCTTGCGGGTTGATGGCGTAAAAGTCCTGGCCGTCCTCGGTGGTTCGCCGTTCGCCAAACCTAACTTTGTCGAGTTTCACATCGAGCCCGGCTTCGCGAATGACGATGTGCGGCGCCAGCGAACAGGCGCCCGGCGAATAATAGAGCTTCATGTCTTGAAACTAGCCTGATGCCTTGCGCACTCAAGTGTCAGTGATGTGCCCGTTCCCTCCGGGAACGCCTTCGACGCTTTCGCATTGATACGGGAATGCGCCGTCTTTTCATCTCTCTCGCTTTTGTCTTTCTCGCCTCGCCGGCGTTCGCCGCAAACTATAATGCGCCGCCAGTCGTCACAGCCCATCGCGCCGGCAATGGCGGAGAAGCGCGGGCGTCCGTCGATATCCATGCGCCGCCCGCGCGCGTCTGGTCTGTGCTGAGCGACTGCGCGCACGCCCGCCGCTTCATGCGCGATCTGATCTCTTGCCGTGTTCTTGAGCGCGGCCGCGGCTGGGAGCTGCGTGAACATCGCATCCGCGGCTGGCTTCTGCGCCCGGTCATGCGCAACGTGCTGCGTGTGACGCTGACGCCAAATCGCCGTCTGGCTTTCCATCGCGTCTCGGGTGACTGGGCGCGTTCGCAAGGAGCATGGACGTTGACGCCGATCGACAACGGCCGCGGCGCCCACGTCACCTACCATATCAGCGCCGCGATCAATGGCGCCGTCTCGGTTCCGCAATCGACGCTCATCAACGGCGTGCGCAGGACGCTCGCCGATCTCCGCCGCGTCTCGGAGGCGCCCGCGTCCGCCTAATGCAGCTTCAACCGCGGCCGGATGACGTGATTGACGTGGCCAATCGCGATCAGCGTCAGGGCGCGTAACCAGCCGTGAATGGCGAGCAAGTGCAGCTGATAGAGCGACACATAGACAAGCCGCGCCAAACGGCCTTCGATCGCCAGCCTGCCGCCGATCAAGCCGCCCATCAGCGAACCCACTGTCGAATAATGGCTGAGCGAAACAAGCGAACCGAAGTCGCGATATCTGAATGCGACGAGCGGCTCGTCGCTGACCGCGCGGCAGAGATTTGAGAACACCGTATCGGCCATCTGATGGGCCGCCTGCGCGCGCGGCGGCACGGGCTTGTCGCTGCCGGGCTGGGGACACGCACAGCAATCCCCCAACGCAAAGATGCGCTCGTCGCGCGTCGTTTGCAGCGATTGCCTCACAACCAGACGATTGTCGCGATCAGTTTCGAGCCCGCCAATGTCTTTCAGATAGTCCGCCGCCTTTACCCCGGCGGCCCACACGCGCAGGTCCGCGGCGATCGCTTCACCGCTCGCGATAACCACCGCATCGCCGCGCACTTCCGCCACCCGCGCATTCTCCAGCACGCGCACGCCCAGCGCCTGCAACTCTTCGCGCGCCGCATCGGCGAGCTTTTCAGGCAATTGCGTCAGGATACGCGGGCCTGCTTCGATCAGCGTGATCGCTAGCCGGCTTTCATCGAACACTTCGAGCCCATAATAGCGAAGGCCCGCCGCTGCATTGTAGAGTTCCGCCGCCAGCTCCACGCCTGTCGCGCCGCCGCCGACGATCGCGACGCGCACATGCGCATCGCTCTCCGGATTGTCGCTCATCTGCCGCGACACCCGCAGACACTGGTTCAACAGCTTCATCCGAAAGCGATCGGCTTGGTCACGATCATCCAGGAAGACGCAATATTTCTGGGCCCCCGGCGTGTTGTAGGAATTGGTCACCGAACCCACAGCCATCACCAGGTAATCGTACCGCAATGTCTGGCGCCCGATGACTTCCGCGCCGTCCTCATCCAGGATTGGAGCAAGCATGACGCGCCGCGCTTCACGGTCGATGCCTGCAACCTTGCCTTGAAAGAAGCGATAACCCCAGCGCCGCGCATGCGCGCGATAGCCGACCTCGTCGAGATTGGCGTCAAGCGAACCCGCCGCCACTTCGTGGAGCAACGGTTTCCAAACATGCGTCTGATGCGGCTCAACGAGGATGATGTCGAAATGCTTGCGTGAGAAACGCACGCCGAGCTTCTTCACCAGCTCGAGACCGCCCGCCCCGCCGCCGACGACGACGATTTGCGTCTTCAATGCGCTTTCGGCATTCATCACTTGATGTAGGTAGCCGCGCAAATACGCCAACGCGACAAAAAGATCGAAAGTTCCACGACGCCTGCTAAGATCGCGGCGGGGAGGCGTGTCATGAGAATTCTGGTTTTCGCCGCGGCGCTCATGGCGCCCGCCTGCATGCCGCAAGCGCCGCAACAGCAACAACAACAGCAGCCATCCCAGACGCACCAGCCAAACCAGACAGGCGCCGCCGCCATGCCGGCTTCGCCGTCCGCCAAGCCCGGCGCCGATGCCGCTGTTCAAACGACGCCGATCCTGGATCGGGCGTTTCTGGTCGGCCGCTGGGGCGACAATGGCGATTGCAGCAAGGATGTTACGCTCAACGCCGACGGCAGCTTCACCTCCTACACCGGCGGCGGAGGGGAGTGGTCCTTAAATGGCTCGACCATGCGCATGGTCGGCAAGGCCGAGACCCTCGCGGTCGAGGTCGACGTGATTGATCAAAACACGCTGCGGATCACCAATCCGAATGGTTCAGTCGGCACATCGCAGCGCTGCACCTAGCTGCGATAGTCGCCGTTGATCTCGACATAGCGCTTAGTCAGATCGCACGTATGCATCCGGGCGCGGCCTGCGCCGGCGCCGACGGTCACTGAAATCTCCAGCACGTCGCGCTTCATATAAGCGCTCATTGCTGCTTCGTCGTACTCGGCGGCGACCATGCCGTCGCGCGCCGCGACAAGGTCGCCGAAGCGCACTGCGATCATCTCACGCCGGATCGGTTGGTCGGCGCGCCCGATCGCCATAACAATGCGCCCCCAATTGGCGTCTTCGCCGGCGATTGCTGTCTTGACCAGCGGGCTCTCGCAAATTGTGCGTGCGATCGCCTTAGCCGAGGCATCGCTCGCCGCGCCGTCGACGTTCACAGCCACCAGTTTCGTGGCGCCCTCGCCGTCGCGCACGATCTGGATCGCCAAATCGCGCAGCGTTTGCCCAAGCGCGGCGCGGAAACCGTCGAGCCGCGCATCCTTGGCTTCGGCGATCGGCGCGACCTTGGCTTGGCCGGTTGCGACCAGGAGCACGCAATCATTGGTCGAGCGGTCGCCATCGACAGTGATCGCATTGAAGCTGGTTTCCGTCTCCGCCCGCAGCAGCGTTTTCAGCACCGGCGTCGAGAGCGCCGCGTCGGTGAACACGAACGCCAACATTGTCGCCATGTTGGGCGCAATCATGCCTGAGCCCTTGGCAATCCCCGCGAGTGAAACCTTTACGCCATCGATCTCGCAGGTCGCGGCGGCGCCCTTCGCGAAGGTATCCGTCGTCATGATCGCCCGCGCCGCGCTCGGCCAGTCAACCGCCGCAAGCTTCATGTGAAGCAATGCCGGCGCAATCCTTGCGTCGTCGAGCACCACGCCAATCACGCCCGTGGACGCGGCCAGCATTTCGCGCGGTTCAACCGCAAGCGCCGCTGCGGCCTCGGTTAGTGCGCGCTTACACGCCGCATCACCCGCGGGTCCGGTGAACGCGTTTGCGCAGCCTGCGTTCACGAGCAAGCCGCGCACATTGCCGCGTCCCGCCGAAAGCGCGTGCTTGCACCAATCGGTTGGCGCTGAACCCACGGCGTTGGTGGTGAACACGCCCGCCGCGCGCGCGCCGGCGGCAAAGCGCATCAGCAGCAGATCCGCCCGCGCGTGCTTGTAGAAACCTGCGCGCCCGATCGCCGCCTCGACGCCGGCGATGGCGGGCAGATCCGGAAAGCTCTTCGGCGCAAGCGGTGAGACTTGCGCTGACGGCGCGCTCACTGCGAGGGGCCCGGGTTCGTTGTTGTCGAGGTTGTGGTCGAGGGTGAGGTTTGGGTTCCGCTCGAACGCGCCGGCGGGGCCACAACCGGCGCCGTCACCCGCGACGGCGGGGGCGATTGCGTTTGCGGCGTCGAGCCGGTCACCCCGCCAGGCCCCATCGGGAACGGGAAAGGCGGCGGGTTCTGTCCGGGCGGCGCCGAGACGTCGGGCGCCGCATGCGGACTTGGCGCGGGCGGCGTCCGGGTTGCATCCGGCGGCGCAGGGGTCTGCGGCGTTGGCGCCATGCCTTGTTCAGGCTCGCGCAAACGTTCGATACGCGCGTTGCGTTCAAGGCGCTCCTGCAATTGCGTGATTTCCTGGAAGCGCAGCCAGTCGACGATGCGCGGCCGCAGCGTCTCCAGGCTGGGCACGCCGCGCTCGCGGCGATCGTCTACCCGGATCAGCTCCCACTTGCCGTCGATCTGAACCGGTCCAACCAGATCGCCGACGTTTGCGTGCTCCGTCGCTTGCCGGAAACCCGCGTTCAGATCGGTGACAGAGCCCCAATCCATGTCGCCGCCGTCCGCCGCGGAGTCGCGATCGGTCGAGAGCTCGAACGCCAGCGCTTCGAAGCGTTCGCCGCGGTCAAGACGGCGCTTGGCGGCGTCTGCTGCTTCGCGCGTATCAAATTGAATATGACGCAGATGCACTTCCTGGCCCTGACCAAGCCGCTGGGCGTTTTCATTGTAGAGACGCCCAATCGCTTGCGGGTTGGTGGCGCGCTCGTCGATCTCTTCATAGACGGCGTTGGCAAGCACTTGCTCGCGCGCATTCTCCAGTTGGCGGCGCACGTCAGGCTGGCGATCGAGCCCGCGCGCTTCCGCCTCCATGGCGAAAAGGCGCACCTGGATCAGTTCCTCAAGCGCGAAATAGAAAGCGTCGGAATTGGCGTCGAGATCTTGGCCTTCCTGCAACAACCCACGCGCGACAGCGTGCGCACGCACGTCTTCGACATAGATCGGCCGCCCGTTCACGGTGGCGGCGACAATCGGGTTGCGGACCGCGCCATTGTCGCCGGTCTGGTCCCGGCCAAGGCCGCAGCCTGCAAGGCCGAGGGCGAGTACAAAGAGAGCGAAAAGGGGGGCGCGCTTCGGCGAGGCCATGCGTGTCTAGCGTCCTTAGAGTTCCGGGCAGCGTGCAAAATGCGCGCCCTGGAGGCCGCATTGACACCGCCCGGGGCCGCTCTTAAGTCTCGCCAGCGCACGAGTCGAGAGTGTTTTCGCACGCGGGCGCGCGGCGGAGAGCCACAAAAAAGTCAATAAGCTCAACGCACTCGACGAAATGCTCAGCGCCTTAAATTAGACGGCGCACCGGATTTAAGATCGCGCCCCATGCTTAACCTCGCCAAGCAGATTTTCGGCTCCGTCAACGAGCGCAAGGTGCGCATCTTGCGGCCGATGGTTCAGCGCATCAACGCGCTCGAGGGAACCTTCGAGGCGCTCTCCGATGAGGCCCTCCGCAACAAGACAAGCGAGTACCGCCAGCGCCTGGCGCGCGGCTCCAAAATCGACGAGGTGCTCCCCGAAGCGTTCGCCACCGTGCGCGAAGCCTCCAAGCGCGTGCTCGGCATGCGCCATTTCGACGTGCAGCTCATGGGCGGCATGTTCTTGCACCAGGGCAAGATCGCCGAAATGCGCACCGGTGAAGGCAAGACGCTGGTCGCCACGCTGCCGGTCTATCTCAACGCGCTCGAAGGCCGCGGCGTGCATGTCGTCACTGTCAACGACTATCTCGCCAAGCGCGACAGCGAATGGATGGGCCAGCTCTATCGCTTCCTCGGTCTTTCTGTCGGCGTCATCGTTCACGGCCTTTACGACAACGAGCGGCGGCAAGCCTATGCAGCCGATGTCACCTACGGCACCAACAACGAATTCGGCTTCGACTATCTGCGCGACAACATGAAATATTCGCTGGGCGAGATGGTCCAGCGCGGTCACCGCTTCGCCATCGTCGACGAAGTCGACTCGATCCTGGTCGACGAGGCGCGCACGCCGCTGATCATCTCCGGCCCGACCGAAGACCGCAGCGACTTCTACAAATCCATCGACGCCGTCATCCCGCTCTTGCGGCCCGAACACTATGAGCACGACGAGAAGCAGCGCTCGATCACCTACACGGAAGAGGGCTCGGAACGCATCGAAGAGATGCTGGTCGAGCGCGGCCTGCTGCAAGGTTCGCTCTACGAGCCGTCAAACATCTCCGTCGTCCACCACGCCAACCAGGCGCTGCGGGCCCACAAGCTCTTCCAGCGCGACAAGGATTACATCGTCAAGGACGGCGAAGTCGTTCTCATCGACGAGTTCACCGGCCGCATGATGCATGGCCGGCGTCTCTCCGAAGGCCTGCACCAAGCGATCGAAGCCAAGGAAGGCGTGCAGATCCAGCCTGAGAACCAGACGCTGGCCTCGATCACGTTCCAGAATTACTTCCGTCTCTACGACAAGCTTTCGGGCATGACCGGCACGGCTGCGACCGAAGCCCAGGAATTCGGCGACATCTACAAACTCGACGTCGTCGAAATTCCGACGAACAAGCCGGTGATGCGGGCCGATGACGACGACGAGGTCTACCGCACGGCGTCTGAGAAATACAAAGCCATCATCGCCGACATCGAAGAGACGCACCGCAAGCAACAACCCGTGCTGGTCGGCACTGTCTCGATCGAAAAGTCGGAATACCTTTCCAGCCTGCTCAAACAGCGCGGCATCCCGCACCAGGTGCTGAATGCGCGCTATCACGAGCAGGAAGCCACCATCGTCGCCCAGGCCGGCGTACCGGGCGCGGTCACCATCGCCACCAACATGGCCGGCCGCGGCACCGACATTCAGCTTGGCGGCAATTTGGACATGCGGTTGAAGGCGGCGCTGAAGGGCGATGAGACGCCCGACCAGATCGCCTCGCTGAAGCGCCAGATCTCATCCGAGATCGAGCAGAAGAAGCGCGTCGCGCTGGACGCCGGGGGCCTTTACGTGCTCGGCACCGAGCGCCACGAAAGCCGCCGTATCGACAACCAGCTGCGCGGCCGGACGGGTCGCCAGGGCGACCCCGGCAAGTCGAAATTCTACATCTGCCTCGAAGACGATCTGCTGCGCATTTTCGCCGCCGAACGTCTCGACGCCATTATGCGCGGTCTCGGCATCCAAGAGGGCGAGGCCATCGTCCACCCGTGGATGAACAAGGCGCTTGAAACCTCGCAGCGCCGCGTCGAACAGCGCAACTTCGAGATCCGCAAGAATCTTCTGCGCTACGACGACGTCATCAACGATCAGCGCAAGGCGATCTTCGAACAGCGCATCGAGTTCATGCGCACCGCCGACGTCGCCCCGATCATCCGCGACATGCGCCATGACGTCGCCGAGAAGCTGGTCTGGCGGCACATGCCGGAGAAGGCCTATCCCGAGCAATGGAACGTGCCGGAGCTCGCGGTGGAGGCCGACGATATTTTCGGCCTGCAAATTCCGTTCGACCGCTGGGCTTCCGAAGAGGGCATCGCGCAGCAGGAAATCATCGACCGCCTGATCCGCGAAGTCGACCAGGCCTACGCGCAAAAAGCCGCCGCGCTGGGCGCCGAGCGTCTGCGCGCAGTCGAAAAGCAAGTCTTGCTCTCCGTCGTCGACATGCGCTGGCGCGAGCACTTGAGCTTCCTCGATCACTTGCGGTCGGTTATCCATTTGCGCGGCTACGCGCAGCGCGACCCGTTGAACGAGTTCAAGACCGAAGCGTTCACGCTGTTTGAGCGCATGCTGCTGGACCTGCGCACGACAGTCACGCGCATGCTTTTGAAGCTGCAAATCGGCCAGGCCGACGAACAAATTCCGCAGCCGCGGCTGCCAACGCAAACCTACGAGATCCACCAGAACCCCGACACCGGCGAAAACGAAATGGCAGCGCGCGGCGACGTTCCGCCGCTCGCGCCGGATGGTTTCGACCGCGAAGATCCGCGCACCTGGGGCAAGGTCTCGCGCAACGCGCCGTGCCCGTGCGGATCTGGCAAGAAATTCAAGTACTGCCACGGCGCCGAGGCGTTGAGCGCTTAGGCGCCAGCTCTCGCCTTTAGTCGCCGGCCCGCAAATTCAGTCTCCTTCGATCAGCGGCCCGTAATCAGGGGCACAAAGCTGACCGCGCCCAAGTCCATTTCCTCATAGGCCTTGGCGCTGCTCTTGTGCACCTTGATCAGCCGCTGGCCATACATCGGTCCAATCGGCATCACCAGCATGGCGCCGATGCCGAGCTGCTCTTTCAAGGCCTGCGGAATGGCTTCGCCGCTGGCGGATACGAGAATGGCGTCGAATGGGGCCGCCTCTACCCAGCCGTGCGCGCCATCACCTGCGCGGACCTCGACATTGTCATAGCTGAGCTGACGCAGCCGCTCCGCCGCGGCCGTCGCCAATTCCCCATGCCGTTCGATAGCGTAGACGCGCGCGGCAATGCGGCTCAGCACCGCCGCCGCGTAACCGGAACCGGCGCCCACCTCGAGGACACGCTGGCCGGGGCCAACTTGCGCGGCGTCGATCATCAGCGCCACCACATAGGGCTGGGAGATCGTCTGTCCCGCGGCAATTGGCAATGGCATGTCCCGGTAAGCGTGCTGCTGCAGCGCCGCGGGCACAAAGGCTTCGCGCGGAACTTCCGCCATGGCGCGCAACACATCAGCATTGTCGAGGCCGCGGCGCGCCAATTGCCGCTCGACCATGCGCTGACGCTCTTTGTCGAGGCTGAGCACGTCCGCCTCCCTCGAAACGCTCCCGGGAAAACGCTCCCGGGAAAACGCTCTCGGAAAACGCTCTCCGGAAACAGCGCTCCGCTTTCGCGTTCCCGTCACGCTCGAATGTAGCGCCTTACGCTGGGAAGACGAGGCCGGCGTGGTCTGCCGCGCGAGCTAGAGCAAATTCAACAAATAACCCGTTGGACTGCTGCTCAGCGATGCGCTGGCGCCCGACGCGCCGCCGAGGATCGAGGCGAGGTCCAGCGAGATGATTTGGCCCGGCGCCGGTGTCGTGCCGAAGAGGCTCAGGAGCGGCGAAGTCGGCGCGTTCTGGGCTCCGACATTGGCCATGTAGCGCTTGATCAGCGAGTTGATCGCCGCCGTCGAATTCAGGCTCTCCGCCTCAAAGCCCGCATGCGAGACAATCTCGACTTGCTGATCGGGCTCGTAGCTGCCGACGATCACGGGTTCGTTGAGCGCGCCGAGGATGACGGTCGAGACATTGGAGTTGCCCAGCATCTGATAGAGGTTGAGCGGCGCACTGGCATTCTCGTGCACATTGGTATTGCGCGTCTTTTGCGCTGCAGCCAGCGAAACGTCATTGGTGATAATCGTCACCAGCGTATTGGCCTGAAAGGCGCTCTGCACCGAAGCGATCTTGTCTGTATCGTCGCTGGTCCTGCCCGCCAGCGACGGATAGTACGAAAACGCCTTTGCAAACGCTGTGTATTGCGGACTGGTCTGCGCCAATGATGCAGCGGCGTTCGGGTCTTGCGTCAGCAATTTCTGAAGTGTGTCAGCTGGCACGTTGCCAAGGCCAAACGCGGCGGTCGCCACGCTGCTCAATTGTTTGTCGGCGGTGAATTGCGCTGCCGTGGTGGCGTTGCGGATGTGCGAGGCATAATAGCTGGTGGCAAGCGTGGCGCCGTTTTGCGCCAGCGCGCCGGCCTTGATCTGCTTGATCTGCTTTGCGCCCGCCGCGCCGAACATATGAACGTTCTGGTCGTCGGTGTTGTTGGCGAGCGCCGACGAAAACGTCTGCTGCTGATACTTGCTCACGACCTTGCTGATCGCCGTCGCGTCATGAATGCCCGCGCCCTTGTCGTAAAAGAGCGAATTGAACGCGTTCGCGAACGGCAGATAGGCCGGATTGTTCGCCGCCACCGAGGTCGTCACCGCCGGCGATTGCGAAAGCAGCTTCTGCACGGTGTCGCTGGAGACCGTCGTCGCATCGATCCCGTACGCGCTGAGCGCGTAGTTCAAGAGTTTCGGATCGGCCATCAGATCGGCCGGCGTTTTCACGTTGCCGATATTGCTCTGATAATAGGTGGTGGCCGATTGGACGTCGGGCGTCTGCTGATATTTCGCAAACAATGCGCCCACATTGGAGATGTCGACCGCGTCCTGCAGCGTCTGTCGTGCTGCGAGCGCTGTGGCCAGCTGCGGGTCGTTGCTGCGGTTTGCTTGCCATTGCTGAAACTGTGCATTGGTGTAGCGCGCCGCTGTTGTGTTGAGACTGGCGGCACTTTGCAGTCCTGCGCCGCCGTCCGTGCTCAGCGACCAATAGGCCTGCGCGAAGGCGAGATAGCTTGCCTTGCCAAACTTTTGCGCCAGCGCTGTCGACCCGCTCGGATCCTGGGTCAGCAATTGCTTCAGCAAACCCTTCTGGCTGATCACGTCCTGCATGCCGTAGGCCGTCAGCGCGACGTTCAGCACTTTATAATTGTTGAGGAACTGATCGACCGTGGTGATCTTCGTCACCCCCGCTTGATAGGCAGCGATCTCCGCGCTCGTGGTCGAGCTCTTCTGGAACTGCGCCAGAAGCTGGGCCTGGTTCGTCGTCGCCAACTGATAGTCGACGATTGGCAGGCCGAGGGAGGTGGCGTTGCTCATGAGCTGGGTGGGGCGATCCTGAGCCGGACCCTGCCTGCAAATGTGCAAACGCTCGTTAACGCGAACGTTTAAGATGTCTTAACGCCCAGCGCGCCCCAGCGCGCCCCAGCGCGCCCCAATGCGCCCACGCTCAGTGTCGCCCGGCCAGATCGTTGATCAAAATGCGCCAGTGCACGAGCCCGTCATAGAATGCCTCGACCGAGATCCGCTCGTTCAGTCCGTGCGAGAAATCGTCGCTTTCCTTGATGAACGCCTCGCCCACGCCATAGGTCGGAATGCCCGCCTCGCGGAAGAACACGCCGTCCGAGGCGCCCGCGGCCATCGACGGAATGATCGGCACGCCTGGATGGCGCGCATGCACAGCGTGCGTGACAGCGTCGACGACATCCTGGCGCAGGGGTGAGGCGTCGCTTGAATGATACTCGTCGAGCGGCGCCACCGCGATGTGATCGCCTGCCAGGCGCTGCAATTGCGCCTGCACAGTCGCGATCGGCACACCCGGGAAGATGCGGCAATTCACCGTCGCCACGACCGATTGCGGCAGCGCGTTGTCGGCATGCCCGCCTTGGATCAGCGTCGGAATGCAGGTCGTTCGCACTTGCCCGACATAGAAGGGGCTCGCCGACAGCGTTTCCGCCGCGCGCCGATCGCCGGGATGACGCGCAAACGCCACCATTGCCGGCCCGATTGGCGCTGGCGTCGCCGACCCAGCCATGCGGAAGCTCGTCACCGTGATGTCGTTCCACATCACCGGGAATTGGTAGCCGCGCACGCGCTCGAGCGCGTCGGCGACCTCGTAGATCGCATTGTCGCGACGCGGCTGGGAGGAATGGCCGCCCGGATTGTGCGCCGTCAGCGTGAAGCTCGCGAACGTCTTTTCCGCCGCCTGGAATGTGTAAAGCTGCGGCCGTCCCGTCGCTTCATCGAGCGAGCCACCGCCCGAATCCGAGTTGAGCGCATATTCCGCATCCACCAGATCGCGATGATCGCGCAGCACCGCGATCGTCGTCTGGCCCGACGTTTCTTCATCGCCGCTGAAATACAAAATGAGATCGCGCGTCGGGACGAAGTGCTCGGCTTTCAGCCGCAGCAGCGTCGCGCTCAGGATCGAGACGCCATTCTTGATGTCGCTCGCCCCGCGCCCGAAGAAATAGCCATTCTCTTCCACCAGCGTGAAAGGATCGCGCTGCCAGTCGCTCCTGTGCGCGGTCACCACATCCATGTGCGCCATCAGAATGATTGGCCGCCCGCCCGACCCGTCGCCGCGATAGCGCACGATCAAAGATGCGGTGTCGCCCACAGGCACGACGTGAATGTCGTTCTCGGGAAATCCCGCCTGACGAAACAATCCGGCGAGATAGGCCGCCATCTGCGGGACTTGATGGCCTTCGACCGACGTTTCCATGCCGATCACATGTTGGAAAATCTCCCGCGCCAAAGTCCGCGACGCTTCATCGGCGGGCGCGGCCATGGCTGGCGCAGTTTGCGTTTGCGCCTGCGCTGCTCCGCACACGACCAGCGCCGCGCCCATCGCCAGCGCGCGCACAACCTTCCAAGCCATCGGCGTCCCCTTGCCTTTGTTTTGCCCAGTCATGCGTGCCCATTAGCGCTTTGGCAAGGATTGCAGCGCAGGCCAGGGCTATGAGCGGCGTTCTCATTCTCGGCGTCGATCCCGGCCTCAACCGTTGCGGTTGGGGCGTGGTGCTGAGCGATGGCGCGCGCCTCAGCCACATCGCGCACGGCGTTATCAAGCCGCGCGCCGACCAACAGCTCGCCTCGCGTCTCTACGATCTCTTCGAAGCGTTGGGTGCTGTTATGGAAGAGCATCAACCGCACGAATGCGCCGTCGAAGAGACGTTCGTGAACTCCAACGCGCGCGCGGCGCTGGCGCTGGGCCAGGCCCGCGGCGTCGCGCTCGCCGCCGCCGCACGCCGCGGCGTGATGGTGGCGGAATACGCGCCGGCGACAATCAAGAAGGCCATTGTCGGCTCCGGCGCCGCCGACAAGGCCCAGATCTCTTTCATGGTCCGCCGCCTGCTGCCGACGGCCGGCGACGTCTCAGCCGACGCCGCCGACGCTTTGGGCGTGGCGCTCTGCCACGCGGCGCATGGCGGTTTTCGCAGAAAAGTCACCGCATAAAGCGAACGCCCCGGAGCGAGGCTCCGGGGCGCAAGCGTCACGTCGAACTGACGTTCCCAGTATTGGCGTTCCTAGTATTGGCGTTGCTAGTCGTGGCGTTCCTAGTAATTGCTCAGGATCGCACTCAAGATCACGCCAGTCGCAAGGCCGACGAGCAGGATGCGGCCGCTATCATCGCGCACGTAGCGATAGCCGTAAGGCGCCGGACGCAGGTGATAGTAGCGATAGTCGACACCGCGATAGCGATTTTGCCATCCGAACGGCAACCGCTCGCCGCGGCGCCAATTGCGGTTGAACTGGTTGTCGTACCGGCCGCGTTCGAATCGGCCGCGGTCGTTGTCGCGGCGGTCGTTGTCACGGCGGTCGTGATCGCGGCTCCAATCGCCACGGCGATCGTCGCCACGGTTCCAATCCTGCGCCGAAGCTGTGGTGGCAAACGAACCCGCAAGGGTCAGCGCGCTCAGGCCAGTGAGAAGAATGCGTTTCATGATTTTTCGCTCCTCAACGATTGAGACGAAGCTTGTCTCTCGTTGACGCGCACAATGGGGTAGGCGCTCTGAACCGCTGCTGGAACAGCCACTTAGCTTTCGCTCAGGGTGGCGCCATGCTGTGTCAGCCCACGCGCTTGACACATTTCGCCACAGAATCTCCCGGCTTTTTCGAGGCGTCGCAGCGGGAACATCAGGAACCCAATCGGCGCCGTTCAGTTAACGGGCAAACGCCTGAAGCGAGGCTGATCTTCGAAGCCTGACCCATGGAGTCTGACCTTATGCTCGAACTCGTCACCATCATCGCCGCCGGCTCAATCGCTGCGACATTTTTCAGCGACATTCTTTCGCGCGTTGTGAAGGGCATCGCGCATGTGCGCCGTCACAGCGCCCATGACGCAGCGCCCGCGCACTGACCAAGCCGGCGTCCGCAAAAACAAACTGGCCGAGGCGTGAGCCTCGGCCAGCATGGTTTCAAGTTGGGTCGAGACTTAGTGCTTGTAGGCGATCCGCGCGTAGGCGAAGCGGCCAGGCAAGTCATAAAGCGTCGGGTCCATATTGTTGACGTCGCAGCTGAAGCAGCCGGGCGTGTCGACATCGGTGATGTTGTTCACGCCGAGCGCAAGCTGGACGTGGCCACCGCCGAATTGCGATGGCGACCAGCGAAGCTGCACATCCCAATAGGAGACCGAGTTCGATCGTCGAAACCGGATCGGCGGCGGTTTCAGTGATCGATGAGACGTAGCGATTGGTGATCGAAGCGCCCCAATCGTGATAGTCCCAGTTCACAGTCGTTTGCGCTTTCCATTCCGGATAGCCTTGCGAGGGGCTGCCGCGCTCAGTGCCTTCGCGATGCACCGCCGGAATAGTGGCGCCGTCAATGAAGTCGATCAGATGGTTGATGTTGGTTGACGCGCTGAAGCGGCCAATCGACCAATCCGGCGATGTCCAATTGATCTGGAAATCGACCGCATGCGTTTTCACGAAACCGCCATTCGTGAGCGGATCGTCGATCGCTCGCACAGCGCCGCTTGCTGAACGCGTGATCGCTGAACAATCGCCATTGTTGGCGCAGTTCTGCATGATGGTGTTGGGATCTGCGGCTTGGATTGCCTGGTCGATCCGGATGCTTGCATAGTTTACTTCGAACGTGATGCTGTCGCTCCACGCCGTGTCGTCGAACCAGTGCGGACGCCACACAGCGCCGACGTTCCAGGCTTCGCTGGTTTCTGGTTGCAGCGTGGCCGTTCCGCGGACGAATACCGGCAGCTGATCGTTGCGCTGCGCGTAGGAGCCGTCGCTGGGCACGCCGTTATTGGTGCAATTCAAGAAGACGTTTGCAGGCGTGGTTCCGCTCAAATTGTTGCACGGATCGACGATCGTCGCGTCGAAGCGCGAGCCGCCCCCGAACAGTTCGCCAACAGACGGCGCGCGGAAGCCTTGGCCCCACGAACCGCGGAAGAGGATTTCCTCAATCGGCCGCCAACGGAGCCCGGCTGAGTAAGTCGAATCCTGGCCTGAGGTCGAATAGTCAAACACCCGCCCGGCGAGCGAGCCTTCGAGCAGATAAGCGAAGGGATGGTTGGCGAGGATAGGCACGCGCAATTCTGCGTACAATTCATCCACGTCGTAGGAGCCGCTGCCGGAGCGCGCCGGAATGTCCGACGTGAGGCCGGCTTCGGTGACCGGATCGGGATCGAAGCTGCCCGATACGCGGCGGTGCTCATAGCCCGTGGCGATCGCCAATGGACCCGCGGGCAGGTCCATCAGATTGCCGGTGACGTTGAAGGTGAAGTCGGCAAGCTCCGCTTCGCTCGAGTTGCGTTCGGTATAACCGATGAACTCCAGCATTTCCGGGGTAATGGTCCCCAGGCCGCCGAAGACGTTGAGCGGCACGCACGGCGCCGTGCACCCGGCAATCGGGCCCAGCGCTTGCTGAACCTTGGCGACGTTGATGTCGCCAGTGAATTCTTGCGCGGCGGTGTTGTTACCCCAGGTGGCGTTGGCGTCCCAGTACCAGTCGCGTCCGAACAGATTCCACTGTCCTTCGAGCGTGGCCGCAACGTCCCAGGTTTGCACTTCCTGGTCGAAATGGCGCGGGCCGGCCTCGACCATGCGGCGACCGATGAACGAGTAGGTGCTCGTATCCAGCGTGAAGCCGAACGGATTGAACGGGTTGGTGGCGTCGATGACGGTGTCGTCCAGGATGGTGCCGTTGCCGGCGTCTTGACCCAGGAAGAGCGGCAGCGGCGCTGCCTGGTTGGATGAACGGCGATCCGTGTAAGCGACACGCAAACGGAACCGCATGGTGTCCGCCAGGTCCTGTTCCCAAGACGCAAAGGCGCCGAAGCGCTCGGAGGGCGTCAACAGATAGTTCGACGGTCCGAAATTGAACCGGTCGGCCGTGGTGAAGTCGCGGAAGGTGCTCGTTGGCGAAAGCACGCACGATGAACTCGTCGACGTGAGGGCGGGCGGAACCGGAGGATCTGCCGTACAAGTCGTCGGGTCGAACGCGGGTGCGTCAACCCCCGGCGTGGCGCCAAAGGTCAGGTCGATATTTGGCTGCACCAGGCCTGGGTGGATGATATCGATCCGCCCGTTCACAGCGCCAGAGCTGCAGCCGCCATCGGCGCAGCTCGACCCATAGGGCGCCGGCCATGCCGAAAGCGCGCGATCGGCTGAGGAGATGAGCTCTTGCTTTGTGTAGTTTCCGCCCAAGACGATGTGCGTGCCCGGGTTGTTCCAACCCCAGCTCAAACCATAGTCCTGCGTTTGGCCGTCGCCGTCTTCGATGTAGCCGCCGTATTGGGCGTATGCATCGAAACCATCTTGGTGGCGGCGTGTGATGACGTTCACGACGCCTGCAATGGCGTCAGAGCCGTAGATCGGGGACGCGCTCTCTTGCAGCACTTCGATGTGGTCGATCATCGAAGAGGGGATGGTGTTGAGGTCGACCGAGCCCGGAATGCCGGAGCCGGACGTGCTCGCCACCCAACGCTGGCCATCGACAAGCACGAGCACGCGGCGTGAGCCGAGGAAACGCAGATCGACTTCCGCCGCGCCGGCGCCGACGCCGCCGCCGTCGGGCGGGTTGCCGATATTGCCGGAATTGTTGTTGCGCGTGTTCAAACCGCCGCCCGAGACCGGCAGCCGCTGCAGCACGTCGGCCGTTGCAGACAGGCCCGTGCGCGCAATGTCTTCGTCGCTGAGTTGCGTCACCGGTTGGCGGTTGGTCAGCGGATCGGTGTGGATCCGCGAGCCCGTTACGACAATGGTCTCATCCTGGCCCGGCGCCGTCGTGTCCTGCGCCAGAGCTTTGCCGCCAAAGGCAAGTACCCCGCCCGCCGCCAACGCGGCGACCAGCAAGCGGTGTGATACGCCCGACGCCAAGCGTCGACGCCATAATTTACTCTGCATTGCGCTCCCCACAATCTGCATTTTCTGCAGCCTGCAATGGTCTTAGTCGGCGCACCTTCTTCTTGGAATGCCTACTTAATTCAGATTTAGAGAGGCGCTGATGCCTTTAATTCTCTCGTTTGGAGAGAGCCCTGAGCGCTTTATCTCTATGTGTAGTGGCCGTTTCGCTAGTTGTTGGAGAAATGGTCTGCAGCGGCGCGAGCCGAAGGAGCATCCATGACCACAACCCTCATCACTGGCGCCAATCGCGGTATTGGCCTCGAACTCTGCCGCCAAATGAAAGCGCGCGGCGACGATGTGATCGCGGTGTGTCGTCACTCTTCGCCCGAACTTGACGGGCTCGGCGTACGTGTCGAAGCCGGCGTCGATGTGAGCGATGCGAGCGCGGTCCGCGAACTCGCAACGCGGCTCAGGGACGTGACCATCGACGTCCTCATCAACAATGCCGGCATTCTGCGCGGCGAAAGCCTCGACGCTTTGAAGTTCGACGGCATTGAGCAGCAATTCGAAGTCAATGCGCTTGGTCCGCTGCGGGTCTCGTCAGCATTGCTTCCGCGCATCGCCAAAGGCGGCAAGATCGCCATCATCACCAGCCGCATGGGCTCGATCGCGGATAATTCCTCCGGCGGCTATTACGGCTATCGCATGTCGAAAGCGGCGGTGAACGCCGCCGGCGTCTCGCTCGCGCGCGATGTCGCCTCCCGCGGCATTGCGGTGGCGCTCATCCATCCAGGCATGGTCGCCACCGACATGACCGGCAAACATGGCATTGCGCCGGCCGATGCGGCGCGCGGCATAGTCGCCCGCATCGACGCCATCACGACGGAGACGACCGGCCGCTTCTGGCACGCCGGCACCGGCGAACAACTTCCGTGGTGAGCGGCTCTTATGTGCGATCCCCAGAGAACGGCCAGAGAGCGGCCAGAGAGCGGCCAGGGAACGGCGAGAGAAAGGCTTCAGGCTCAACGCCTCCAACTCAGGCGCCGGCATCTGCCGCGAAGGCGCCGATGCGCAGACGTAGAGCGTCGCGCGCCGGGGGCAAGCCGAATTGGCGCGCATATTCGCGGCTGAATTGCAATGCGCTTTCGTAGCCCACGGCATAGCCCACGCGCGCCGCATCCTTCTGCGTTTCCGCCATTTCTAGGCCCAAACGCCATCTCCAACGCCATCCCCAAACGGATGTCTTCCGGAAGATGCGCCGGGCGCAGGGCGTGGATGCGCCGTCAACGCTGCGCTATGAGCTTGCGCGCATGTCCACAACGCCACACCAGCGCGCCGAGGCTGAACTCACTTCTTACGGCCTCACGTTTCCGGAGACGACGCTGGGCCAGGGCTGGGCGACACTCCGCGCTCTCGATGTGCGCAGAAAGACGTTCGCCCTATTCGGCGCCAAGGGTGAACCGCTCGATGCGCTGACGATTGTCATGAAGCTGCCAATCTCGGCGGAGATGGCCGAAGAGCTGGCGTTCGTGCGTCCCGCGCGCGGCTGGTACAAACAGCACAATTGGGTGACGGCGCATTTTGGGGCGGGGGATGACATCCTGGCCGAGATGGACACACTCAAAGGCTGGCTGAAGCAGAGTTACCTCGCAGTCGCGCCGAAGAAACTGGGGCGAACGCTGGGCTGAGGCAGGGCTGCCTTGGCGATGTTCGAATACGTGATGGTGCTGGCGTCCATTATTGTGGGCTTGGTCTCACGCATCTGCTGCTCGGCGTGTCGCACCTCGTCACGTCCGCAGGACGCGCCAAACCGTATTGGATCCACCTCGCGTGGGTGGCGTACATGTTTCTGACGGCCCGTGATGTGGTGGTGGTTTGAGTTTCGCTTCCGCACGGTTGAAGTCTGGACCTTCCAGCTCTTTTTGTTTGTGCTGGCGTACGGCTTTATCATCTATCTGACGTGCGCGTGGCTCTTCCCCGCGCAAGCGGAAGAACACGGCGGCTACAAGAACTATTTTTACGCGCGGCGCGCCTGGTTCTTCGGCCTTCTCGCCGCCTACTTGTTGATCGATCTCGTCGACACCTTCCTGAAGGGACCGGCTCATTTCATGAGCTTCGGTCTGGAGTACCCGGTCGCAACCGTCTCGTTCACGATTCTTAGCGCTCGTGGCTGGCGCGATCCGAAACGAGTGCTTTCACGGCGCCTTCGCGATTGTTTGCTTTCTCTATCAGTTCGCGTGGACGTTCCGCTATGCGCTCACTTTGAGCTAAGCGCGTGAGGGCTAGCGGTCCAACCCAGCGCTGCGCTACCATCAATGCATGCGCCTCTTGTCTTGTTTTGCTGTTCTCGGCTGCGCCGCCGGCATCGCTTTTGCGCAGGATCAGAACGCGTCCCAGAACGGGCCCCAGAACGGACCCCAGAACGGACCCCAGAACGGACCCGAGAATTCGCCGATGATGTTCGTGCCGGAGTGGGAGGCGCAACCAACCCCTGCCGACATCATCAGGCGCTACCCGCCCCATGCGCTACAGCAGAACCTCTCTGGCATCGCGGTGTTGTGCTGCACGGCAAATCCCGATCGGTCTATCGCCTGTGCGGTGAACAGCGAGTATCCCACGGGGCAGGGCTTCGGCGGCGCTTCGGTGCAAGCATCACAATCTTACCGGCTGACGCAACAATCCCACGACGATATCGTTGCGCGCCCAGGCGCGCAGGTGCGCCTCTCGATGATCTGGACCGGCGCGGTCATTCTGCCGGCCACGCTCGACGATCTGAGGCGCAGAGACGCCGAATCCATGGAAGCGTGCCTGCTGCCGACGCAGCATTAGCGGCGCACCGAACAGCGCTAAATTGAGTGGGCATCTGGGGGCGCATGTGGCGGCGCATCAGGCGCACCGCTGTCCTCCCACCTTGAAAATGGGCTGCACGAGGGCGAAGGACAAGACTGCACCCGATCGAAAGAATCCGTTAGAAGGACTATTCTTCCCCGAACAACGCTCCGGACTGCGGCTGAACCGGCGGCGCTTTTTTGCCCAGCCGCTCATAGGCCTTCGGCGCAGCCATGCGTCCGCGCGGCGTGCGCATGACAAAACCTTGCTGCATCAAGTACGGCTCGATCACGTCCTCGATCGCATCGCGCGCCTCGGCCAGTGCTGCCGCCAGCGTGTCGACCCCCACCGGGCCGCCGCCATAATTGTCGATCAACGCTTCAAGATAGCGCCGGTCGAGCAGATCGAGCCCGTCGGCATCGATGTCCAAGCGCTTCAACGCGCGATCGGCGAGCTTGGCGTCGATGGCGCTTTCGCCGGCATCGGCGAAATCGCGTACGCGCCGCAACAGACGCACCGCCACACGCGGCGTGCCGCGCGCGCGTTTGGCTATCTCCACCGCGCCTTCCGCCGTGATCGGCGCGCCGAGCTTGTCGGCCGCGCGCGTCACGATGCCGAGCAATTCCTCCGGTCCATAAAACTCGAGCCGCACCGGAATGCCGAAGCGATCGCGCAGCGGCGTGCCGAGCAGCCCCGCGCGCGTCGTCGCGCCCACCAAAGTGAAGGGCGAAAGATCGATGCGCACCGAGCGCGCGCTTGGCCCTTCGCCGATGATGATGTCGAGGTGATAATCCTCCATGGCGGGGTAGAGGATTTCCTCCACCGCCGGCGCCAGGCGATGGATCTCGTCGATGAAGAGCACGTCGCGTGGCTCGAGGTTGGTCAGCAGCGCCGCGAGGTCGCCAGCGCGCGCGATCACCGGTCCGCTGGTGGCGCGAAAGCCGACGCCCAATTCGCGCGCGATGATTTGCGCAAGCGTCGTCTTGCCAAGGCCCGGCGGCCCGAACAAGAGGACGTGGTCCATGGCTTCGCCGCGATTGCGCGCGGCGTCGACGAAAACGCGCAGATTGGCTTTTGCCGCCGGCTGGCCGACGAATTCATCAAACCCCTGCGGACGAAGCGCCCGGTCGGCGCCTTCGCCGGGCAGGCGGGCGGGGCTGGTGATGCGTTCTGCTGGCTCGGCCATGAGACAGCCATAGCCGATTCGGGGTTCGCAATTCGTTCAGACCGGCGCCGCTGCAGAATTTGCCGGCTGCGAAAATGTCGGCTTTGTCGCTCGGGCAACGTCCTCGGGCTGCACGCATAGGAGTTTCGCATGCGCTACATGTACCTGATCTACGCCAGCCCCGAGACAATGGCCGGCCCGCCGCCGCAGCGGCTGATGGAGGAAGTCGGCAAAATGGCCGCCGTCCAAACCAACATGCTCTCGGGGGGCGGCTTGAAGACGATCGACCAGGCGGTTCGCGCCCGCGTCAAAGCCGGCAAGCTCACACTCACCGATGGCCCGTTCGCGGAAAGCAAAGAAGTGATGGGCGGTTACGCTATTTTCGAACACCCGACGCGCGAAGCGGCGATCGAATCCATGCGCCAATTCATGGAACTTCACGTCCGCTACGGCGACGGTTGGGAGGGCGTTTGTGAAATGCGTGAAATGGTGGACGCGCCCGCGAACCACGTCTGAGTTGCCGCATCCGCCCGGCCGGCGCATATCATGAGCTATGAGCCGCGCGTTCATGAAGGAACACGACGACGCCGTCGAAGATCTGCCCGAGCGGCCGGTCTCGACGGCGCCTAACCTCGTCACCGCCGAAGGCCTTGCGGCCATCGAAGGCGAGATCGCCGCGCTCAATGAGGCGATGGCGCAAGCAGGCGACGACCGCGCCGAACGCAACCGCATCGGCCGCGATCAACGCTATTGGATCGCGCGGCGCGGCAGCGCCCATGTCATGCCGGCGCCGCCGGATGCCGACACCGTGCATTTCGGCTCGACCGTCACCCTCGACCGCGACGACGGCCGCCGCCAAGTCTTCCGCATCGTCGGCGAAGACGAGGCCGATCCCGAAAAGGGCACGCTGTCCCACGTCTCGCCGCTCGCCCGCGCGCTTATGGACAAGAGCGTGGGCGACACTGTCCGCGTCGCCGGCCACGAACTGGAAATCGAAGCAATCAGCTAGAAGGACGCTTTGCCTTCTTCTTCGGAGCAAGACGCGGCTTCTTCGCAGCGTTGAGCGCCACGGCGGCGCGAATGAGCGCCTTCAGCGCCTTCTCATTGATTGTGTCGCCCTCGTGGAAATCGATGGCGCGCCGCGTGCCGCCCTCGAGGCTCGAATTAAAGAGCTGTGCCGGGTCTGGCAGCGCCGCCCCCCGAGCGAACGTCAGCTTCACCTTGTCCTTATAGGTCTCGCCCGTGCAGATGATGCCGTGGTGCGACCATGTCGGTACGCCGGCCGGATTGGACGCCTTCTTCCATTTTGCTTCCTCTACCGCTTCGGGGTCGGCTTCTTCGAAGAGCGCGCGCATGCGCGCCAGCGTCGCGCGTCGCCAATCGCCCTCATGGGCGCCGGCGCTGCTGGAT
Source organism: uncultured Pseudomonadota bacterium (assembly GCA_963837475.1). Taxonomy (GTDB): domain Bacteria; phylum Pseudomonadota; class Alphaproteobacteria; order Caulobacterales; family Aquidulcibacteraceae; genus Vitreimonas. Next base: position 65,926 of record CAWIND010000004.1, on the reverse strand, counting down.
TTCTTCACAGGCGCCCTTGACGCTTTCTTTGCGGCCTTTGCTGACGTCTTAGCCATTGTGCTCACTCCGTTGCGTCCGCCGTCGATCGATAGGTTTCTGCTGTTCGTCTACGACGAGCGGCGTCGGTCGCACGGCGTCTGTCGGGCAGGGTCCAGCTGTCGCAAAACGCGCCAAACGCTGAGCCCTCAGAAGGCGAACCACAATGACCGCGCCGTCTGAGCCTTTCAATCGCGACGCTTATGTCGACCTGATCAAGCGAACGATCACGAACTACGCCTATCTCGGCGGCGATACCCCGTTCGAGAATTTCCGCTGCGTGACTCATTACGACGTTCCGGAGGCGCGCTGGAAAATCGACCCGCTGGCGCGCCCCATCACGCTGCTCAGCAAGAGCCAATTGGATCTGGTCGAAAAATCTGTGCTCCTCGTGGAGGCGCGCGGCGTGCCCGGCGACTTCATCGAAGCCGGTATCTGGCGCGGCGGCGTCATCATTCTCATGCGCGCGCTGATGAATGCGCACCAAATCTCGGGGCGGAGGATTTTCGCCGCGGATTCCTTTGCCGGCATCCCCAAGAACGTTCGCGCGACCAATGATCCAGTGGATCTGTGGCGCGACCGCTGGGTCGCGCCACTTGCAGAAGTGCAGCAGAACGTCGCTCGTTTTGGCCTGCTCGACGACAAGGTCAAATTTGTCGTTGGTTTCTTCGCCGACAGCCTGAAAGCGCTCGCGCAGGAGAGATTTGCGCTGATCAGGCTGGATTTCAGACTTCATACGATTCAGTCGAGGAATCGCTTCTATATCTGTATCCGTTGCTGTCGAAGGGCGGCGTGATCATCATCGACGATTGGCACCTCGCGGGCTGCCGAGCAGCGGTTGAGAATTATCGGTCGCGCTTGGGCGTCACAGACGAAATCGCCGAATATGACGGCAACGCATTCTGGGTGAAGCAATAGAGTTCACATGGGCGCGCCAGGCAGTTTGCTGGCTTGCTTCACCCAGTCGACAAACTGCGCCTCGTCGAAGGCGCCCTCATGGATGTCGAGATAGCGTACATGCTTGTGCTTGGACGCGCCGGGCGGAAGCGGGCGCAAGTCTGCGCCGCGGAAGAAGGCGACTTTCACGAACCTCGTGTAACAATGAAAACTGAGAAACCACACGCCGTCCTCGACGCCATAGAAAGGCGAGTTCCATTTCACCGCCTTGCGCACGCGCGGCGCGGCGCGTGCGATGAGCGCATCGAGGGCCCGGCCTAGATCGCGTTTCCAGCCGGGCATCGCAGCGATATAGGTTTGCACCGGCGCATCGCCATAAGCCTTGGCGATCTGTGGATTGCCGCCAGCTAGGAGCGCGGGCTGGCTCGACTTCTTCGCCGCCGCTTTCTTCGCGGTCTTCTTCGCGCTCTTCTTCTTCAACGGGCGCATGACCTGCGGCCTCATGCGCGCGCGGCGCGTGCACGCCACTTCACGGCGTAGGGCAGCACGAACAGGTAAAGACCCGAGAACAGCAGCAAGAAGAGCGGGATCAGCGCCAATAAGTACACCCACGCATCAGGTTGCTGTCCCTGCGCCGAGACAATGACGGCCGTATTGACGATGACGCCGAGAGTAAAGGCGATCGCAATCCAGCGATGAAACTGGCGAATGAATTTGCTCACGCGAGCCTCCCCTGAATCGCGCCCAAAATCGCGCCCAAAATCGCGCGCTAATCGCGCCCTGAATCGCGCCGAAAATGCTGCGCATACATTACGAGCGCGCCTCGATCATTTTCCAGCCATTGCCGGACGGATCGCGAAAACTGGCGTCCACTGCGCCGTAGCGCTCGACTGGCTCTTGCGTAAATTCAACGCCCTTATTGCGCATGCGGTCGTAGGCGGCGCGGCAATCCTCGACGATGAGCACAAGCGGGGGCATGGCGCCCTTGGCCACGATTTCACCCACAATCTGCGCGGTCGCCGTGTCGATGGTGGGCGGCTGTGGCTTGAACAAACCCAGCTGGAAAGATGGCTGGTCGGGATGCTGCACGGTGAGCCAGCGATACTCGCCGTTGCGCGCGTCGGTGTGGACGCGGAATCCGAGTTTCTCGACATAGAAAGCGAGCGCTTCATCCTGATCGCGCACGTAAACGCCAGCGACGCCAACACCTTGTGTCATTTGGGAGCCTCCGTTTCGTCTTCGGCGTTCTTATTATCCGAGCCCTCCCGCCGGCGCTTCTCCGAAACTGCCATTGTGAGATTTGGCCGATAAGCGGCGCTCACATAGCAATGCGGCACCTGTTCCAGGGCGTGATGGGCGGCGCGCTCGCCGGCGCGGAAGCCGCTTGGACTTTCACCGATGATATCGCGGAATTGGCGACCGAAGGTGCCGAGGCTTTGCCAGCCGGTATCGAGCGCGATCTCGATGATCGGTATGTCGGTGTCGCGCAGCAACGCCTTGGCCCGCTCGATCCGGCGCGTCAGCAGATAGCGATGCGGCGGGGCGCCAAAGGCCTCTTTGAACGAGCGCGCGAAATGCGCTTCGGAAACCCCGCTGACGCGCGCGAGCCGCTCGACGGGCCATTCTTCGTGCGAAGCGGCGTCCATCCGATCCTTCGCGCGCAAGAGCCGGCGCAGGAGCGCGGGGTCCTGGCGCGCGCGCCCCTGTTGGCTTTCGGGTTTGCTTTCAGGCTCTGTTCCCATGCGCGGTCGGCAACCAATCCTTGTCGCGTAGCTCTACACACGCGACGCGGATAGGCGAGAGCGACCGCTGCCAGAACAGCCGCCAGCTCAACCGATCGGCCCAATATCCATCGCGCCGATCTGCGCCGGCTCGGCAATGATATCGATGGCGGCGATGCGGCCGCTTTCGATGCTGAAGCTGAACACGACGAGGGGCTTGCCGCCCGGCGCATAGATGGCCGCGACATCGTCGTCGACGACCGCCAGACGCGCAGCCCCCGCACGGCCCCTGAACGTGTCCGCCACTGCATCCTGGCCGCGGATGACCGGCGAGATCGGGAACGCACCGCCGGTGCTGGCCGCCATGGTCACGGCGGCTGCGTCGGCGTGGAGCACCACGTCGGGGTCGAGCACGGCAAGAAGCCCGGTGAGATCGCCGGTGCGCGAAGCCGTAAGAAACGCGGTGATCACTTCCTGTTTGCGCACAAGCTCGTCCTGCTTGCGCACAAGCTCGCCGGCATTGACGGCGCGACTGCCGCCTTGCACGCGCCGGCGGGCGCGGCTCGCCAACTGGCGCGTGGCTTCCGGCGTGCGTCCAACGATGGGCGCGATGTCATCGAAGGGCAGGTCGAACATGTCGTGCAGCACGAAAGCGACGCGTTCGGCCGGCGTCAGCGTCTCGAGCACCACCAGCATGGCAAGGCCGACATTGTCGGCAATCATGCGGTTCTGTTCGGCGCCCGCGTCATTGGCGGCAATCTGCGTCACGCCGTCATCCATCACTTCTTCGCGGCGCGTCTTGCGCGCACGCAACATGTCGAGACACACCCGCGCCACCACTGTCGTCAGCCAGCCGGCGAGATTGTTCACATCGCCCATGTCGCTGCGGCTGAGGCGCAACCACGCTTCTTGCACGGCGTCGTCCGCTTCGTGCGCGGAACCGAGCATGCGGTAAGCCACGTTCCGCAAACGTCCGCGCTGGGTTTCGAACTGCTCGGCCAGAAAACTTTGTTCGCTCATCCGGTCACATCCCGTGGCTCTGCTGCGTCAACGGCATGACGGCTCGGACCCAGCCGATGTGACAGGAGATAGACTTATGGAAGCACGCATGAAGAACCCTGCGGCGGTTTTGCCGGGCTTTTTCGAAGGCATCATGGCCGCCCACGCCGCTGTCGCGAAGGGCGGCGTGCCGGAACCGGTGCTGCATTTGACGCATTTGCGCGCCAGCCAGATCAACGGCTGCGGCGCCTGCATCGATGGCGGCGTCATCCTCGCCAGGCGCGCCGGCGAAACCGATCAGCGGCTGCACGCAGTCGCCGCATGGCGCGAGGCGCCGTATTTCAGCGACGCCGAACGCGCAGCGCTTGCGCTCACCGAAGCTATGACGCGCTTGAGCGATCGCGCAAATCCGGTTCCCGACAGCATTTGGAGTCAAGTCCGGGAGCTCTTCGACGAACGCGCGCTGGCGGCCCTGGTGCTGCACGTGGCGGTTACCAATTTGTTCAACCGCATCAACGTCACCACTGGCCAGATCGCGGGCTCCTGGGCGCCCTAGCGGCTCACTTCCTTGAGGGCGGCGCGGATCAGTTCAGGTGCTGGGGCGTCGGCATCGAACTGTTTCGCCGCCGCGCTCACCGCGCGCGCGGCGCTCGATTGATCGATGCCAAGGTTTACGAGAGCCGAGACCGCTTCCGCGCGCGATCCCGTCGCGGCGGCTACGACGACACGTGAAGCCGATGCGCCGCCATTGATGGCGATAAAGCCCTTCGGCCCTTGCTTGGCCGCGAGTTCGGTCGCCAGGCGCGCCGCGAGTTTCGGTCCCACGCCATTGGCCCGCGCGAACGCGGCTTTGTCCTGCAGCGCCACGGCGTCGATCAAAACCGAGGGCGCCATTGCGTCCAAAATCCCCAGCGCCACTTTGGCGCCCACGCCCGGAATGGTTTGCAGATGCGCAAACCATGCGCGCTCTTCTTCGCTGTCGAATCCGAACAGCCGGATGGCGTCCTCGCGCACATGCGTCTCGATGAAGAGCTTCACTGTCTCGCCGACGCGCAGGCGCCCAAGCGTGCGCGCACCGCCTTGCACGACATAGCCGACGCCGCCGACTTCAATGAGCGCTGTGTCTTCGCCGACCGCCGCGACGACGCCGTTCAGTGAGCCGATCATGACGTTTGCTTGCCGGGATTTGGGCGATTGCGGCATCCCGCGCTGAAAAACTGTTTTGCGAATTACTCTCAGATTGCCAGTGCGCGAACACGTGCTACCAATTCCCCTGAGAGGGACGTGGAATTTGCGAACGGCTCGCAAATGCACGTGTGCGCACTGCGCAGGGGATGTTGAATGTCTGACTCGAAGAAGCGTTTGAATCGCCGCTCTTTCATGAGCCGCGTCGCCGGCGCGGCGGTCCTCGCGGGCGGCGCTGCCGGCATCGTCACGGGCACGGCAAAGGCGCAAAACTATACCGGCCGGACCGACAGCGATTCCGGCAGCAATGCTGACCGCTCCGGTTACGGCCGCACTGGGCTGAGCGACAGTGATTCTGGGCCGGGCGCCGACCGCGCCGGTTACGGGCGCGGCGGGCACGCCGGCGTCACCGATCACGACACCGGCGTCGGCGCCGATCCGGCGGGACGTGGCCGTGGCAACACCGGCATCACCGATAGCGACACGGGCCGCTACGCCGATCCGGCTGGCCGCGGCCGCGGCGGGCGCACCGGCATCACCGATAACGACACGGGCGCTAACCGCGATCCGGTCGGGCGTGGCCGCGGCGGACGCCCCACCGGCGTGACCGATCACGATAGCGGCGCAGCCGCCGACCGCGCCGGTTACGGACGCGGCTCACGGTCGGGAACGACCGACAGCGACAGCGGCGCCAATGCCGATCAAGCCGGCAGCGGCCGCGGCACGAGCGGCAGCGGCATCACCGACAATGACAGCGGCGCCAACGCCGATCGCGCCGGCAACGGTCGCGGCACCGGCGTCACCGACAGCGATTCAAGCGACCGTGCAGGCAATGGCCGGGGTTCTTCGAATTGCTCCGATAGCGACAGCGGCGGCAATGCCGACCCAGGCGGTCATGGCCGCCGTTGCGGCCGGCGCAGCGGCTACAGCGGCTATAACGACAACGACCCGACGGATCCGGCCGGATACGGCCGCGGCCGTCAATCAGGCATCACCGACAATGACAGCGGCCGCTACGCCGATCGCGCTGGCTACGGACGCGGCACTGGCCGCGGCCACACCGGCCTGACCGATAGCGACAGCGGCAGCCACGCTGACCGTCCCGGCTACGGCCGCGGCACTTAAAGCTAGGCCATGCCTGAAGTCTGGCTCGACGACCCGCTCGGTTACCTCATCGGTACCGAGCGGGTCGAAGATTTTCTTGCCTGCGTCTACGAAAAAGAAGCGCTCGTTGTTCATCACAACGCGCCCGGCCGCTTCAAAGGGCTAATGTCGATCGACGCTGTCGATCGTCTCGTCACCAGCGTCGATCTGAAAGAGGGTCAGCTCGACCTTGCGCAAGCCTCATCGGAGCGGCGCTTGCAGCGTTCCGATTATATCGACGCCGCCGGTTATGTTGATCGTGGCGCTGTCGCCGATTTCCATCGCGGCGGCGCCACCATTGTCCTGCAGCAGGCGCATCAGCTTGAGCCGTCGCTCGGCCGCTTCTGCCGCGGCCTCGAATACATTTTCAGCTGCCACGTGCAGACCAACCTCTATCTCACGCCGCCGCACGCTCAGGGCTTTCCCACCCACTACGACAACCACTGCGTCTTGGTCCTGCAAATGGAAGGCGAGAAGGCCTGGCGGCTCTACAACAAGCCCGTCGACACGCCCTATCGTGGCGAAGAATTCCAGCGCGAGGTGCACCAAGCCGGCCCGCTCGAACAGGAATTCGTTCTGAAGGCCGGCGATTGCGCTTACATCCCGCGCGGCATGATGCACGACGCGATCACGTCCGGCGACGAGCCGTCGCTGCATGTCACCGTCGGTCTGATCACGCGCACCTGGGCCGATCTCATGCTCGAGGTCGTCTCGGAAGCGGCGTTGCGCAATCCCGAAGCGCGCCGAAGCTTGCCTGCCGGCTACGCCAATCCCGGCTTTGATCGCGAACCCTGGCGCGCCCATCTGCGCAAACTGGCGCTGGCGCTCGCCGAGGATGCCGATCTTGATCCAGCGCTTGACCTGACCGCCGACGCTTTCATCCGTTCGCGGGCTGCCGACAATAGCGGCGCCATCATTTTCGCCGACAAGGGTCTCGCCAGCACGGAGAAAGTGCGCCGCCACCCCTTTGCACCACATCGCTTGGCGCAGGACGGCGACAATCTCGTGCTGATCGCGCCTGGCGGCGAACTCACTTATCCAATTTCCGAGCGCGCCCGGCTCGAACGTGCTCTCTCTGGCGCGCCATTCACGCCAAAAGAAATTGGCGGCGAATCCCCGGAGGAATTCGCCGCCAAACTTGTCGCCTACGGCATTCTCGTCCGCGTCTAGCGGTCCGGACGGCCCGCACGGCGATATTGCGGCGGCGGCGGCCGGCGCTGCACGCGGGCAGGCGGCTCTACGCGGCTGAGTGCGTGTTCCGACGCCATCACGTCGATTGTCAGCGTTGTCGTGTAGCTTTGAACATTCGCCGCCGATCCCGCCGCCGCGTTGGCGCGATGGCGAACCGCAAGCACATAGCGCCCCGGCTGCGCGAAGGTGATGTTGGCGCGCCCATCGGTTCCCGTCACCACGAAGCGGTCCAGCTTGGTGTCCGGATCGGCGTTTCCGTAAATCACGATCGGCATGTTCGGGAACGGCTGACCGTCGAACAAGAGCTCAACTTGGAAGCCGCTCGCCTGCACGATTTGGTTCGGGTCGGTGATCGGGTGCAACGCCAAGCGGCCGACAGTGTGATCCACCGCCGTGCGGTTCGGCGCCCCGCGGGTAAGGTAGACGCTCGACACCGTCACCGTTTGCAGCGTGTTGGTCTGCGCCCCTGCTGGCGCTGTCTCTCCTTGACCCAACGGGCGCCATTGCCCGTCCGGCGTCGCCACCAGCGTCGTCACCCGGCCCAATTGTTCGCCCGTGGTCAGCAGATATGTGCCGGCGTCAGGCGTCTCGACCGTAAGCGCGGTCGCGTCGGCGCCAACTTCGACCGTGCTCAGCACGCCCGGCTGCCCGTTTGGCTGAAGGACTTGGAAATCGCCCCCAAGCGCCACGGAGGGCGTGAAGAATTGCGTTGCGTACGAGGCCTGGACGGATTCATTTGCCCCCGACGGCCAAAAATCCTGTGGCAGCAGGAATCCGGTGTAGGCCGCAGCCGGACTCGCCGTAGCGGCGAACAGCACCGCCGCGATCAATACCTTTCTCATGGACTCCACTCTTTGATGCCAAACGCGGGTGGCCCGCGCCTTCTGTCCCCACCTCTAGACACCATGAGCCTGCGGCGGTTTCAAGGGCGAAAGGTGGTCAGCGCGGACGCCCGTCCAGCAAACTGAGAAGCCCTAACGCACTTTTGATGGTGAACCAGACCATCACCAGGAAACCCAGGGCGCCGACCAGCCACAGGATCGGAAACCCAACCAGAATCACCGTGAGCAGCGCGCCGGCGATCGCGGCGACCACCAGAAATACGCCCCACCAAAAGGCGATCATCCAAATCCGAATCTGATCGTCGAGGTGCGAGCGCGCCACTGAACCCGCGCCATCCCGGCTCGACAGCGCCACGATGACGCCGATCAGCGCGAAGATCGCAGCACTCGGGATGCTCAGCAGATAGAGCCCGTAAACCAAGAACGCCGCGCCGCGGCCGGGTTCGCTTGCAGGGCTCAGGCTGCTCATGGCGAGCGCCTTGTCTCACGCCTTGCGCGGGCGCGCCAGCGGATGCTTCGTTTCGACGAGCGTGCGCAATCGGCCTTCCGCCACGTGCGTATAGATTTGCGTGGTCGCGATGTCGGCGTGCCCGAGCAATGTCTGCACCGTGCGCAGGTCGGCGCCGCCTTCAACCAGATGCGTTGCGAAGGCGTGGCGCAAGACATGCGGGCTGACACGCGCGGGATCGATGCCAGCCTTCGCCGACGCCGCCTCCAAAACTTGCGCCACGCGCCGGCGCGTCAGTTTGCCATCCGCGGCGCTTGTCGACGGGAAGAGCCAGCGTTGGGCCTTTTCGCGCTGTTTTTCGGCTTTCGGCAGCGCGCCCGCGCGCGCCTCCAAGTGCAGCGCCAGCGCCGCCAGAGCAGGGCGCCCAAGCGCTGCCAAACGCTCTTTGCCGCCTTTGCCCGCGATGATCATGTGCTCTTGGCCCGGCTTCGGCGCCGCGCGCAAGGGCAGCGACACCAGTTCGCTAACCCGCAAACCCGCCCCGTACATGAGTTCGATCAGCGCTTTGTCACGCACCGTCGCGGCCGCCGCGATCAGCCGCTCGATCTCTTCGAGCGAAAGCGTTTTCGGCAGCGTCCGCGCGCGCTTGGGGCCATCCAATCGCGAGGTCGGATCGTCGCTGCGCAGATTGTCCGAGAGCAGGAAGCGATAGAATTGCCGGAGCGCCGAGATGCGCCGCCGCGCCGTCGCCGCCGAAAGCCCGCGCTTGGCCATACCGGCGACGTAGCGCTCGATGGCGTCTGCGTTCGCGCCGCGCAGACCAACGCGCATTTCCGCGCGCGCGTCCTCCAGATCGCGCGCATAGGCGTCGAGTGTGTTCGCCCGCGCGCCGCGTTCGGCCGAAAGCATTTCCAGAAACGCCTCGATCAGCGCGCCATCGCTCATGCCTTCCCATAATCCGAAAGGCGCAAACGCCCGATTAACGGGCGCGCCAGCGCAGCGACATGCACGACAATCCGGCGTCGATCTTGGCGATTTCGCGGGTCGCTAGCGTCGCCAGCCGATAACCCAGCGTGTTGAGCGCATCGGCCGTGCGCGGAAACGCGTCGCTGATCAGCACAGAATCGTTGACCCGCACCGCGTTGGCCGCGCCTTCCTCGCCCGCAGGCGTCAGTACGATGCGAAAGCCCTCGAACACGCCCGAGGCCGCCAAACGCGGTGTCGCCAGGATGGTTTCCTCGTCGAGCAGCGAACAATCCGACTTGAAGTGCAGCACGCCCCGCGGCGTCGCCACCGGGGCGGCTTCTAATCCAAGCTCCGCCAACAAGACACACAATGCGCGCGCGCCGTCTCCGCTCGTGCGCGCCGATTGGCCAATGAACACCTTTCCCGGCGCCATCAGCACGTCGCCGCCGTCGACAGAGCCTTGCTGCAAGCGCAGCACGCGTTCGAACCGACGCGCCAGCACCGGCGCGATTGCGTCCGCCTCACCGTGACGGCTTGGCGCCCCCGGCTGCAGGACGATCGCCGCGCCCTCGAACACCAAGGCCGCGTCCTCCACGAATATTGAATCCGGAAAACCCTCCAGCGCCGGCAACACCTCCACCGCCACACCCGCAGCTTCGAGCGCCGCGATATAGGCCGCCTGCTCGGCCTTCACGCCCGCCAAGCTCGGCGCGCCGATATCCACTGCACGCAGGCCATGCACGACCGATTGCGCTGGTTCGCGCACAATGGCGTCGCTGAATTGGGAAATCATGCCGGCGACGCTAGACGGCCCGCGCCGATCTGTCTCGCCCGCAACGATTAGTTCGTGCGTCTCGCCGCCGGCGCCCGCCGCGCTGGCCCAGGCGCTGCCGGGGGGCCCGCAAGGATGGCTTCAACCGCAACGCGGCGCGCATCGTTCTCGAGCCTCGCCGCGCGCAAGGCGCCGATGATTTGCGCCAGTGATTCCGCATTCAATCGCCCGGGCCGCGGATGCAGCGCCAGCGCCGCCAGCAATCCGACTTCACCCGTCGCTTGCCGCTGCACGGCGTCCGCCAAGGCCGTCATCGTCGCTGCATCAGCAGCGGCGCCGCCCGTCGGCGGCGTAGCTGTGAAGAATGCTTGGGTGGCCTCATCACCTTGGGCGCCGAGCGCTGTGAGCAGGGCGACATCGCGCGCCGCCGCCCGCGCCATGCTGGCGCCGCCCGCATCGATGCGCCGCTTCAGCGCAAGCGTTCCGTCCGCGCCGCGCGGGCCGGTCAGCGCCGCCAGCGCCGCATCCAGCGAAGCCAGCGCCGCTTCATTGGCGCCCGCCTGGCGTGCGCTCACGATGAGACGCTGCGCGTCCGGCGCATCGCCATTCATCAGCGCCGCGCGCGCGAGCAGAATCGCCGCCGCGGAATCCGGCGCGGTGCGCAGAGCATTGATCTCGGTACGGAAGAAGCGTGCTGCGGCCGTGAAGTCCGCCAGTGTCGGCGCCTGCCGCAACAGGCCTGCGATCGCCGTTGCCGCTTCAACCGTATCCGGCCCGCCGCTCACCTGACGAAAAGTTGCAAGCAGGGGTGGTGCGCCCGTCGTCACCGTGGCCGGGGTCGCCGCCAAGATCGTGCGCGCCTCCGCCGGCGGCAGCGCCGCGCGTCGCAGCGCAATCGTCGCCGCTTGCGCGCGTTGCGGCTGGGGCGCCGCGTCGCTGCGCGCCAGCGCCAGCAACGCCAATGTCGAGGCGTTGTTCAACGCGCTCGCCGCCGGGCGCAAATGCGCCGCCAATGAAATCTGAGTCGAGAGCGCATTGTCATAACGCGCCGCTGGCGCCCGCGCGCCGGGCGCGCCCGCAGCGGCGGCGATTGCCGCACGATACCAGGCGTCATCCGCCGCTGCACCGTGACCCATCTCAAGCGCCAAGTCCGCCGCGGCGCGATCACCACTCGCCGCCGAGCAATAAGCGCGCAAGCGCACCAGGAAGATTGGTGGATTGTCGCCCAGCGTCGCGCCGCGTCCGCGCGCGCATGCGTCTGCGCGCCGTCCGCGCGCCAATTCCGCTTGCGCCGCATATTGAGAGATTGTCGCGTCGCGAAGCGCATCGGGCGCGCCCGCCGCCATGGTTGCGAGCTGATCGGCTGCGCCCATACGGCCGAGCGTCTCGAAGCGCTCTTGCACCGCGCCTTGGGCGTCGCCGCTCGGACCCTCGCCGCCCGAGAAGAGAACACGTTGGGCGATGCGTTGCGCTGCGGGCGATTCATAGATTCCGGGCAAGCGCGCCATCAAAGCGCCGATCGTGGCCGCATCGCTGTGCGCCCACAGATCCGGCGAGAGCGCGCCTTGGGCGCGGCCAAACGCGCTCACGCTCCATGCGTCGAGACTTCGCAATTCTTGGGAATCCACCGGCGCCGGCAGCGACGACGATTGCGCCAGCGCCGAAGCCGGCCCCAGCACCGCGATCGCCGCTGCTGTGAGCAAAAGCCGCCGCATCAATTCGAACCGTTAAGGGGCACGTCGATGCGCACTTCCTGTTGTGGCGGGGGATGTGTTTGCGCCTGCCGCATAAGCAACACGAAAAGCCCGATAAAGACGACGCCGCCCGCGCTCATTATCATCCAGGGCTTGATCACGGAGGGGCGCGCGAAGCTGCTGCGTCGTTTTCTACGTCTGAACATATCGCCTCGTCGCACCCCTGCCGTTGCGAGCCGGACAGATTGCCCGCAAAATGTGGCAGGTTTTGAACCCGGTCCGCGTTTACCTTATCGGACCTTTTGAGGTGATTCGTGGCGCGCGCGGACAGCAGCGATACCGGCGAGCGTGAAGACGCTGCCGCAGAGCTGCGCCGCCAGGCCGCCGGGCTGAAGGTGGACCGCACCGTGGCGCTCGTCGGCCTCATGGGGGCGGGAAAGACCACGATCGGACGGCGTCTGGCCAGGGCTCTGGGCCTTCGCTTTGTGGATGCAGACGACGCCATCGTCGCTGCGGCCGGAACCAGCATCGAGGAAATCTTCGCCACCCACGGCGAATCCGATTTCCGCCGTGGCGAGCGGCGCGTCATCGTGCGTTTGCTCGACGCGCAACCGCACGTGCTCGCTACCGGCGGCGGCGCCTTCATCGATCCGCGCACGCGCGCGGTGATGAAGGAGAAGGCGATCTCGGTGTGGCTGAAGGCGCCGATCGACGTGCTGATGAAGCGCGTGCAACGGCGCGACAACCGCCCGCTTCTGAAGGAGGACGATCCGCGCGCCGTGATGCAACAATTGATGGACGCCCGTTATCCTATCTACGCCGAAGCCGATCTCATTGTCGAAACCGGCAACGGGCCCCACAACACCGCCGTCAGCGCCATCATCGAAGCGCTGCGCGGCTATTTGGCGGAGAAGCAATGAGCGACGCCGTCAAAGTTGAACTGGGCGCGCGCTCCTATGACGTGCTGATAGGGCAGCGGCTCATTGCCCGCGCCGGCGAACTCATTGCGCCGTTCGCGAAGGCCAAGCGCGTGTTCATCGTCACCGATCAAAACGTCGCGCGCCTGCACCGGCCGGCGCTGATTGCGTCGCTGGAAGCGGCGGGCTTGCAGAACTGGACCATCACGCTGGCCCCCGGCGAGGGCGCCAAAAGCTTCTCCGGCCTCGAAATGCTGACGCGGCACTTGCTGCAAGCGGGCGTTGAGCGCAGCGATCTCATCATTGCGTTCGGCGGCGGCGTCATTGGCGATCTCGCCGGTCTTGCCGCCGGTTTGCTCAAACGCGGCGTCGATTTCGTGCAGATCCCGACGACACTGCTGGCGCAAGTCGATTCCAGCGTCGGCGGCAAGACCGCCATTGACACGCCTGAGGGCAAGAATTTGATCGGACTCTTCCATCAGCCGCGCCTGGTGCTTGCCGACACCCAGCTTCTGCGGACTTTGCCGATAAGAGAATTGCGCGCCGGTTATGCCGAGATCGTCAAGATCGGGCTTATCAGCGAGGCGCCCTTCTTCGCATGGTGCGAGGCCAACGCCGGCGCGCTCCTGGCGCCAAAAACGCCAGAAACATTACAAGCATCAGAAGCAGCGCTCACCCACGCCATCCGCCACGCCGTCGCTGCTAAAGCCGCGATCGTCGCGGCCGACGAGCGCGAGGCCGGGGTGCGCGCGCTGCTCAATCTCGGCCACACCTTCGCGCATGCGTTGGAAGCTTATGGCGCCTACGATGGCGCGCTCCTCCACGGCGAAGCTGTCGCTGCCGGCATGGTGCTGGCGTTCGCGTACTCGGCGGAATGCAAGCTCTGCGCGCCCCAAGACGCCGCCCGCGTGCGCACACATCTTGAAAGCGCGGGCTTCGTCACCGATCTCCGCAAGCTCCCGGGCGCCCCCTACGACGCCAACAGGCTTTTTGACCTCATGGCCGCCGACAAGAAAAACCAATCCGCCGCGCTGACGCTGATCCTCGCCCGCGGCGTTGGCCTTGCCTTCGTGCAGAAGCACGCGGACACGCAATCCCTGCGCGCTTTCCTGCAACGAGAGGCGACATGACAGCCCTGATGAGTCTCCTCTGGGCGTTCTTTCTGCTCGCGCTTAACGCCTTCTACGTCGCGTCCGAGTTTGCGCTGGTGAAAAGCCGCGGCTTTCGCATCGACGCGATGGCCGCAGACAAACGCTTTGGCGCCGCACTCACACAAACCATCCTAAAGAACGTCGAAGCCTATCTCGCCTGCTGCCAGCTCGGCATCACCATGGCCTCGCTCGGCCTCGGCTGGGTAGGCGAGCCCACGGTCAGCGCCATCGTGCGCCCGCTCTTGCAGCCGCTGGCCATGCCGGAAGACCTGATCCACCTGATCGCCTTCTTCATCGGCTTCGTCGTCTTCTCTTCGCTTCACATCGTCATCGGCGAGCAGGTCCCCAAGACCTTCGCTATCCGCAACCCCGAGCCTGTATCGCTCTGGATCGCGTATCCGCTGCACGCGTCCTTCATTCTGCTTTACCCGCTCAACTGGCTTCTAAACAACGCCGCGCGCGGCATCCTGCGGGCGCTGGGCGTGCGCGAAGTCAGCCACGATGAAATCCTCACCAATGTCGAGATCGAAGGCCTGGTCGAGACCTCCGCCGAGCACGGCGCACTCGAGATGGACGTGCGCGACCGCGTCGTCGGCGCGCTCGACCTCTCGGACCTCACCGTCGCCGACGTGATGATCCACCGCAAAGCCATCAAGATGATCGACATCGACCTGCCGCCGCGCGAGATCATCGCCATCGCCCAGGCGAGCTCGCACACGCGCCTGCCGCTCTACAAGGACAATCCAGAAAACATCGTCGGCATTCTCCATGCGCGCGATTTGCTGCGCGCCATTGCCGAGCACGGGCGCGACGGCTTTGACGTCAACGAAGTCAAGCGCGCCGCCTGGTTCACGCCGATGACGACGACGGCCGAGGATCAGCTCGCCGAATTCTTGCGCCGGCGCGAGCATTTCGCGCTGGTGGTGGATGAATACGGCGCGCTGATGGGCCTCGTCACCTTAGAGGACATCATCGAAGAGATCGTCGGCGACATCAAAGACGAGCATGATATTTCAGCCCAAGGCGTGCGGCCTCAGCCCGACGGCGCCGTCAATGTCGACGGCACGGTGCCGATCCGGGATTTGAACCGGGTGATGAATTGGGACCTGCCTGACGAAGACGCCGTCACCGTCGCCGGTCTCGTCATCCACGAAGCCCAAGCCATTCCCGATCCCGGCCAGCGCTTCGCCTTCCACGGCTATCGCTTCCAAGTGCTGCGCCGCCAACGCAACCAGATCACCGCGCTGCGCGTGGAGAAGGACCTGGAGATGGAGGACGAATTGGGAGGCGGTTAGGCGCCTTAGCCCATGGTCTCGGACAAGATCACCTTGTCAGTCTCGCTGACGTCGCGGATCTGAAAGCCGTCGGCGCCGAACAAAGCCTTCGCGGTAGCAGCCCCGTTGCGCGCTTCGCTGGTCACGCTCTCCACATTCGCCGCGAACGGCGTCTTCACGTGCACGACAGCCCCGCGCGCCAGATACTCAATCGTGTAGGGCATGGGTTTCCGTGCTCGGCTGGTCTTGCTGTTGCTCACCGGCGCGCCTTTGCGCGTGAATATGCGCAAGCGCCTGTTCCTCGGCCGCGCGCCAGCGTCGCCATGTTTCGAGGCTGGGGATGGGGTCCCCGGCCCAGTTCGGCGCTTCCACGCCGGCCGCAGCAAAATCCGTTGCGGTCAGGGCGTGGCGTTCTTCTTCAAGCATAATGCTGCTCCATCGCGCGCGAGGCGCGCTACTTTTGTTTTGCCGCCGCTTGCACCTGATCGCGCAGCGCCCGCTCTTCGAACACTTCGCCTGTCTCGGTGTTCCGGATCATGATCTTGCGCATGCCGCGCCGCGACAGCGCCTCGGCGTGGCTGAGCGCGGCTTTCGCGTCCGGCAGGGTAGCGCTCGGCTCGAAGCGCAAGCCCGCGCCCGGCGCTGAATTGACGATGAAAGCCATCCCGATCAGGCTCCTTCTTCCGCTAAGACGGTTTTCATAAAGTCCAACTTTTCTAGCTTCGGCGTGCGCGGCCGGCGCTCGCGCGCCCCGTAGACGACCAAGTCTCTTCTTCCGGCATGACGATCTTCACGAAGCGGCCCGTCGCACCGAGGGCGCGTTCCGACTCGCCGATGCTGGCGACGGCGCCCGCCTTCGACCGGTAGTCGCCGAAGAACTGACCATCGAGGGTGACACGCCAGATGCCGTGACGCTGGGTGAGCTCGAACGTCGATTGCAGCGGGCTCATGTCAGCGCCGCCGAGAGAGCGTTTTGCCGCGCATGCAAAACCAACGCGCTGGCCAAATCTCCCTCAAGGTCCGCAAACGCGGCGCTGCTGAGCGCGCCGCCGAGTGCGCGCGCCAGCACGCCGTGCACGATCAGGTGCGCTTCGTTAACGTCGCTCACCGCGACGGCGGCGAGGAGGTTGAGCCGCGGGCCTTCCGCGAGCGCATCGAGAGCATTTCTTGTGTTTGTCATGGGCCACGTCCAAGCAGGCCCAGGCCGCGCGCGTGCGCGGCCGAAAACGTGCTTCTTTTGCTGAATGGGCAGAAGCCTAGCACAGCGTTGGCCCGCTGTCGCCTTATATAAGCGGTCCGTTCATCTTGGATGAGATGATCCCCGCCAGCGCTTCGCCTTGCCTTTAATCGGAAAAAACGACGACTTTGAATTGCGCGCGGTGAATTACGCAGCCGCCCGCGCGCTTTTCGTGCGCGTCGCCACACCGCCGGCAAACGCAAAACCCTCGACGCCCTCGGGCAACGCTTCGCCTTCGCCCAGCACGATCGCGCCCTCGGGCGCCAGCGCATCGGCGACACGTTCGAATACTTCAGCGCGCATTTGGGTGTCGAACGCCGAAAGCACATGCGTCAGCATGATGATATCGAAGGCGCCCAGCGCGCCGGGGTGCTTCATCAGATTGTGGCTGTCGAACTTCACACTGGCGCGGAGGCGATCGGAAATGCGCCAGAGGTCGCCGGCCTTCTCGAAATGCGCGATCAGCTTGCGGATCGGCAGGCCGCGCTGCACTTCGAACTGGGTGTAGAGCCCAGCGCGCGCCTTATCGAGCAAGCGCTCGGAAAAGTCGCTGGCGATGATCTCGGCTGCGGGATTGAGCCCCTCGGCGCGCATATCCTCGATGATCATGGCGATCGAATAGGCCTCTTGCCCGGTCGAGACCCCGGCGCACCAAATGCGTGCGCGCTCATGCCCGCGCCGCGTAAGGGCGGCCGGGATGATGTCGCTGGTGAGGCGCGCGAAGATCTGCCGGTCGCGAAAGAAGCGCGTTTCGGAAAGCGCCAACGCGTCAGTGATCAAAGTCCAGAAATAGCCGTCGGGGCGGATGCGCGCCGCGGCGACCAACTCGCCGACGCTGGAGAAATTCTCGCGCCGCGCGATCGGCTGCAGGCGCATTTCGGCCGCACCGATCATCTCGCGCGTAATCAGCGCGCCCGAGCGCGACTTGACTTCGCGGGCGACGAGGGCGAACTCCGCATCGCTCAGCATCAAATGAGGCCCGCTTCGGCGAATTTGGAATGCAGGATGTCGCCGTCGAACGGCTTCATCATGTATTCGTCGGCGCCGGCCTTCAAGGCTTCGGAAATCCGCTCGACGTCATTTTCCGTCGTGCAGAAGACCACTGTGGGTTTGTCGCCGTTCGGCTCGGCGCGAAGCTGGCGCAGGAATTCGATTCCGCTCATCACCGGCATCGTCCAATCGAGCAGGATCGCTTCCGGCATCTGACGCCGGCACGCCTGCAGCGCCTCGAGCCCATCGGCGGCCTCTTCGATCTCGAAGCGCATGTCTTCAAGGATGCGGCGCGCGACCTTGCGGATCACGCGGCTATCGTCAACGACGAGACACCGTCTCATGTGGAAAAACTCCGGCGGAATCGCCGGGAACTGTGCGGCTGAAAATCTTAATGCCGCTTAAAGTTTGAAGTTGGCCGAACGCGCAACAAGCTCGACGCGCTCCTCGCCCTCGCGCGCGATCAGCTCAACGCCGCCCTGGCGCGCCAACAGCCCCGTCAGCGTCGGCTGGATGGTGTGCCCGGAAAGCTCGCCCTCATCCCCCCGCAGCGCAATGGCGGTCGCTTCGCGCAACTTCGCGCGCGGCCCTTTCGCCGTGACAACGACTTCGCCGCCCTCGGCGGTCTTTGCCGCCGTCAGCTCGACTGTGCCGCCGCGCGGCAGGCATTCGTTGGCGATGAGCAACAAATTGACGATCACCCGCACCGCCGGGCGCGGCATCGCCACGTTCGGCGCATTCCAGATGAGTTCCGGCTTCAGCACGCCATAGAGCTTCGTCGCCACCGCCTGGCCTTCTTCGAGCGTCGAATTGCCCTCGGCCATCGCCCCCGCCATCGCGAAGCGGAAGAATTCGAGCTTCGCCCAAGCCTTGCCCACACCGGTATCCAAAAGCGACAAGGCATCGGGATCAAGCTTGCCATTGCCGTCCTTGATCATCTCAAGGCCCTGAATGATCGCCGACATGGGCTCGACCATGTCGTGGCAGATGCGCGAGGCGACAAGCGCCGTCAGCCTGGTGTTCTCGATCATCGCGCGCTCCGCCGAACTTCCTTTTGGGAAGGGGCGGAACATAGATGGATTCGCGGCCCCGCAACGTGTTCGGCGCCGCAACCTTCCATCTCGTGCTAGGAGGCCCCACTTGCGCTCGCTGCGGACGGTTTGAATGGAACACGAAACGGGACTGGAATTGGCGCGAACCGTCGCTGTCATCGGCGCGGGCGTTGTGGCTGCGCCGATTTTTCTGCGGCTGGGGCTGGGCTCGGTGCTGGGTTACCTCGCCGCCGGCGTGCTGATCGGGCCCCATAGCCTGCGCGTCATCACCGATCCGGGCGCCATTCTGAGCGTCGCCGAACTCGGCGTCGTGATGTTCTTGTTCTTGATCGGGCTCGAAATGCGCCCAAGCAAATTGTGGAAACTGCGCAACGAGATTTTCGGCCTCGGCCTTGTGCAAGTCATCGTCTCGGGTGTGGCGCTGACGCTCGTCAGCATGGGCTTCGGCCGCTCGCTGCCCGTCGCGCTAATCGCCGCCGCCGGCTTCGTGATGTCATCGACCGCCGTGATCATGAAAATGATGGAAGACGCCGGCGAAGTCGCCACGCCCGCCGGCCAGCGCGTCACCTCCATTCTGCTGCTGCAAGATCTCGCCATCGTGCCGCTGCTCGCGCTGGTGGCGCTGCTGGGCGCCGCGAGCGGCCACGCCGCCAATGCGCCGCCGCTCTGGCAAAGTGCTGCTTTTGCCTTGATCGCGATCGCCGCCGTCTTGGCGATCGGGCGCTATTTGCTCAATCCGCTCTTCCGCATCCTCGCCAATATTGGCGCGCGCGAAGTGCTGACGGCAGCGGCGTTGCTGGTTGTGCTCGGCGCGGCGCTGTTCATGCAGTGGGGCGGGCTCTCGATGGCGACGGGCGCCTTCCTCGCCGGCGTCCTGCTCTCGGAATCCTCATTTCGCCATCAGCTTGAGGCCGACATCGAACCCTTCCGCGGCTTATTGCTCGGCCTCTTCTTCATGGGCGTCGGCATGTCGCTCAATTTGCCGCTGGTGCTGGCGGATTGGCAGATGATCCTGCTCGGTGTCGTCATCTTCATGGCGGTGCAGGCCGGCGCCGTTTACGCGGTCGCGCGCTTCTTCAAGTCGGATCACCGCGAAGCCGTGCATCGCGGCGCGCTATTCGCGCAAGGGGGCGAGTTCGCGTTCGTTATCTATGCCGCAGCACTCGCGGTCGGCGTCATCGATCCACGAACCGCCGCAGTGATGACCGCGGTCGTCATCTTCTCCATGGCGCTCGCGCCATTCATCGTCGTGCTGCAGAAGCGCCTCACGCCGGCCGCCGAAGAATCGCGCGACGGCATCGAAGATGCGCACGACCTCAGCGGGCGCGTGCTGTTCATCGGCTTCGGCCGCTTCGCGCAGGTCGTCAGCCAGGCGCTGCTGGCGCGCGATATTGACGTTTCGCTGATCGAGACTGACGTGGAAATGATCCGCGCCGCCGGCAATTTCGGCTTCAAGGTCTATTATGGCGACGGCACGCGGCTCGACGTGTTGCGCGCCTCGGGCGCGGGACGGGCGGAAGCCATTTGCGTGTGCGTCGACAGGCCGGATGTCACCGACCGCATCGTCGCCCTGGTCAAATCCGAATTTCCAAACGCCAAGATTTTCGCGCGCGCCTTCGATCGCGGCCATTCGCTGCGGCTGGTGAAAGCCGGCGTCGACTACGAAATTCGCGAGACGTTCGAATCCGCCCTCGCCTTCGGCGGCGCCGTGCTGCGTGATTTGGGCGTCAGCGACGTCGATATCGCCGAAACCATTGAAGATGTGCGTTCGCGCGATGCCGAACGCTTCGCGCTGCAGATCACGGGCGGCCTGACCGCTGGGCGCTCGCTCATGCGCAACAACCAGCAAACCCCGCAACCCGAACCGTACCGGGCGCCGCGCCGCGATCCCAAAGCGCTCAACGAGGAAGCCGCCGAAGCCATTGGCGAGGATTCCGCCTGATGCGACGAAACTGATCCGACAAACCCGATGCGACAAACGCGGGGGGTATCGCTCGGCGTTTTCTTGGCTAACCTGCATGCGGGAGGAGAAGGGACTTCGCATGCGTTCACTCATCGTGATTGCCGCGCTCGCGCTTTTAGGCTGCACGCCGCCGGCGCCGCCTGCGCCATCGCTTAATGCGCTGGCCGAGCAATATGTGCGCGCTTCGCTCGAAATGGGCACACACGAAGAGGGCTATATCGACGCCTATTATGGTCCTCCCGAATGGAAGACGCAGGCTGAAGCCCACCCGCGCACCACCGCGCAGTTGAAGACCGTGATGGACCAGCTGCACACGCAAGTGCAGGCCGCTGAGCGCGCCGCGGCGGACGCCGCCACGCGCCGCCGCGCCCACACGCTTGGCGCCTACATCGCCAGTGCACGCTTCCGGCTCGATATGATGGATGGCGCACGCGAGCCGTTCGTCGACGAAGCCGAGCGGCTGTTTGCGCTGCGCCCCGAAATACGGCCGCTCTCTTATTACGACACAATACTCGCGCGCATGCAGACAATCGTCCCTGGCTCAGGCGACCTCGCCGCGCGCGTCGAGGCGTTCCGCAACCGCTACATCGTTCCGCGTGCGCGCATGGAAGCGGTGATGAACGCCGCCATCAACGAATGCCGGCGCCGCACGCTCGCGCATATCGCGCTGCCGCAGGGCGAACATTTCGCGCTCACCTTCGTTAATCATCAGAGCTGGAGCGCGTACAATTATTATAAAGGCGCCAATCAGAGTGAAATCCAAGTCAACACCGATCAGCCGTTCGCGATCAATCGCGCCGTGGGTTTGGGCTGTCACGAGGGTTACCCCGGCCATCACGTGCAAGGCATCTACGCCGAGAAACTCTATCGTCAGAACGGCTATTCCGAATATTCGGTGGCGCCGCTGTTTTCGCCGCAAGGGCCGCTTAACGAGGGCGGCGGCGATTATGGCGTCGAGCTTGCTTTCCCGGGCCAGGAGAAGCTGCAATTCGAGCAGTCGACGCTTTATCCGCTCGCCGGTCTCAATCCGGCAAGCGCGCCGGCGTTCGAAGCCTTCGATGATGCGGTGAAGGAGCTCGATGGGGCGCGCCTCACCGTCGCGCAGCAATATCTCGACAACCAGATCGGCCGCGATCGCGCCATCGAGCTCTTGCAGCATTATCAGCTCATATCGCATGACCGCGCCGCACAATCGGTGGCCTTCATCGACCACTATCGCTCCTACGTGATCAATTATGTCAGTGGCGAAGATCTGATCCGCGCCTACGCCAACCGCCAAGGCGCCGACGCGGCCGCGCACTGGCGCGCCTATCTCAGCATTCTTGCTCAACCCACCTTGCCATCGGACCTGCAATGACCGAGCCAAGCCTTCGCACCATCGACGCCAATGGCGTGAAAATTCGCGCCGCAATAGAGGGCGAGGGGCCGCTCGTCGTCATGGTGCATGGCTTTCCGGAAAGCTGGTACTCGTACCGCCATCAGCTGGCGCCGCTGGCTGCCGCCGGCTTCACCGCATGTGCGATCGATGTGCGCGGCTATGGCGGCTCGGACAAGCCCCATCCAGTCGAGGCGTATGCGATGGAAGCGCTGACAGGGGATGTCGCCGGCGTCATCGATGCGCTGTCGCCAGGCCGAGGCGCCGTGCTCATCGGCCACGATTGGGGCGCGCCGATCGTGTGGCACACAGCGGTCTTGCATCCCGAGAAAGTGCGCGCCGTGTGTGGGCTGTCGGTGCCGTATTACGGCGTGCCGCCTGTGCCGCTGCCGCAGATCATGAAAGCCATGTTCACCGACCAGGGCCGCTTCTTCTACATGGTCTATTTTCAGGACGAAGGCGTCGCCGAAGCGGCGTTCGAGGCCGATGTGCGCGGCGGCTTGCGCAAACTCTATTTTGCCGGCTGCGGCGAAAGCGGCCTTGCCTGGGGCGGCAAAGAGAAGAAGCACGGCGACGACCTGCTCACCGGCATGGTCGATCCCGACGTGTTCCCGTCATGGCTGAGCGCCGCCGACATCGATTATTATGTCGGCGCGTTCGAGCAATCTGGTTTTCGCGGCCCGCTCAACCGCTATCGCAACGGCGAACGCGACTGGGCGCTGATGCAGAATGTGAAGGACCACAAAGTGCATCAGCCGGCGCTTTTCGTCTGTGGCGACCGCGACCTGGTCTTAAAGATGTTCGGCGGCGACGCGGGCCAGGCGGAAGCGCGTTTGCGCGAGAATTGCACCGATGTGCGCGGTTTCCACGTCTTGCCGGGCATCGGCCACTGGACCCAGCAGGAAGCGCCCGACGTCACCACCGGCCTCATCATCGATTGGCTAGCGACGCTCTAAAGCATGACGCCCTAAGGAATAGAGCGGCTCGATAAGCTATTCTCGCTCATTCTATGGGGGAGGCGGTTGCCGGCTCCATGTTAGCGTCCCAGATTGTGCTGGCGCATTTTGGAGCACGCCCATGCCCACCACCCGCAACGATCTCCCCGACAACACCCGCAAGGCCATGATCGCGCTGTTGAATGCGCGCCTAGCCGATACGATTGATCTGCGCCTCTCGCTCAAGCAATCGCATTGGAACATCAAGGGGCCGACCTTCATCGCGTTGCACGAATTGTTCGACCAAATCCAAGCCCGCGTGGATACGTTCGCGGACGACATCGCCGAGCGCGCGATGCAGCTCGGCGGATACGCCAACGGCGCGCTGCAAATGGTGGCGAAGACCACGACCCTGGCCGCCTATCCCATCGACGTCAGCGATGAGAAGCAGCATCTTAAGCTCGTCTCCGATCATCTCGCGGCCTATGGCAAGCTGGCGCGGCAAGCGATCGACGCCGCCGATGAAGCAGGCGACAAGGACACCGCTGATCTCTTCACCAGCGTGTCGCGCTCCATCGACAAGGACCTGTGGTTCGTCGAGTTGCATCTGCAATAGTCAAAGCCCGGCTGCGATCTCCGTGATCACGTCATAGGCGCTGATGACGTCCTCGCGCGTGCATTCGAACTGACCGACCTGGAAGCGGATGGCGACGGCGCCGTCGACCCGCGTTTGGGTGAGATAGATGCGCCCGTCGCCATTGATGGCTTCTACGAGCTGGAGATTGAGCGCATCGAGATCGCGCGCGCGCGCCGGGGCGTAGCGAAACGAGAACAGCGAAAACATGGGCTCGGTGACGATCTCGAAGGCGCCCGCGCCGCGCAGCTTGTCGCAAAGTTCGCGCGACCAGGCGATGTGATTTCGGATCATGGCGCGAAGGCCTTCAAGGCCGTAGGCGCGCAACAGAAACCAAAGCTTCAAGGCGCGGAATTGGCGCCCGAGCGGTACGCCCCATTCGCTGTAATTGACCACTTCGGCGTGGCCGAGCGTGTGCAAATAATCCGGCCGCGCGGCCAGTGTGCGGGTCAGCGAGCCCGGATCGCGCACGAAATGCGCCGTGCAATGAATTTGTGCGCCAAGCCATTTATGCGGATTGATAACGATCGAGTCCGCGCCTTCGACGCCCGCCCAGAGCGGGCGAAACTCAGGACAGATCATCGCCGAGCCCGCCCAGGCCGCATCGACGTGGGTATAGAGATCGTGCTGGCGCGCGATCGCCGCCAGTTCGGCCACGGGATCACACGCGCCAACGCCGGTGGCGCCGACATTGACGATCACGCCTGCCGGCCTGAAGCCGGCGGCGATGTCCTCGCTGATGAGCTGGCGCAGCGCATCAGGATCGGCGCCGCGCATGGGGCCCTTGATCGGGATGCGCACCAGATTGTCGGCGCCGATGCCGGAGAACCAAATGGCGCGATCAATGGAGGTGTGCGCCTCCGGCGAACAATAGATGCGCAGGCGCGGCGCGCCAGAAAGACCACGCGCATTGCCCGCGAAATTGAGCGCCCGCTCACGCATCACCAAAACGGCGGCAAGCGTTGCGGTGGAGGCTGTATCCTGAATGCAGCCCTTGAACACGTCGGGCAGACCGAACGCCTGCCGCAGCCAGTCGATGGCCTTGGTTTCAAGTTCGGTCGCGGCGGGCGATGTCTGCCATAGCATGCATACGGCGTTGATGGCGCTCGCCAGATATTCCGCGATCAGTGAGGGCGGGGCGGAATTGGAAGCGAAATAGGCGAAGAAACGCGGGTGCTGCCAATTGGTCATGCCCGGGGCGATAATGCGCTCGAAATCGGCGAAGATGGCTTCAAACGCCTCGGCCTGCTCCGGCGGCGAGGCTGCGATCTGCGCGGCGATTTCGCCGGGCTGCACCTGCGGGCGCACGGGCAGCGCGCGGATGCGCGCGCGATAATCGGCGCCCCATTCTGCCGCGCGCACCGCCCATTGGCGCCAATTCTCCATCAATCGTCTTCGACGTCGACGTCCGGGCGATCGTCGCCGGCTGAGATTTCATCGTGCCAGCGGCCGCGTGTATCTTCCCACGAAATGCCCGCCGTCTCGCCAGGGCGCATCTGTTCGAGTGCAACGCGCTTGGCTGCGGCATAGGCCGCATCGTGCGAACGGAACGTCTCGGAAATCGTGTCGCCGAGCTTGAACGCCCAGCCACCGTCATGCTGGATGATGTGATAGACGATCTTGGTCATGGGCGCCTCCTGGCCCAGAGATTGCCGTCCACAAGTCCGTTTGCAAGTCTGTTCGCAATTCTGTTTGCGAGTCAGGGGCGATCACAAGGCCGCGTTCTTGAGGCGCTCCTTGAGTTCCTTCTTCACGATCTTGCCGTTGGCGTTGCGCGGCAGCGTTTCGGGCCAGAAGACTACGTCGACGGGCACTTTGAACGCGGCGATCTTTTGCGCGGCGAAGTGGCGGAGTTCTTCCACGCTCGCCGCCGTGCCGGGCTTCAGGTGCACGATTGCGATTGGTTCTTCGCCGAGCGTCTGATGCGGGCGACCGATGACGGCGGCGTCCATCACGGCGGGATGATCGTAAAGCGCGTTCTCGACTTCGACGCAGTAGATGTTTTCGCCGCCGCGGATCAGCATGTCCTTGGCGCGGTCGACGATATAGAGAAAGCCTTCGTCGTCGAGTTTGGCGAGATCGCCGGTCTTGATCCAACCGTCGATGAAGGTCTCGGCCGTCGCCTTCTCATTATTCCAATAGCCGCGCACGACGATCGGGCCGCGATACCAAACCTCTCCAACTTCGCCGGCCGCCAGCACCTGGCCCTTGTCGCCGACAATCTTGATTTCGCCCGTGGCGGAGGCGACGCCGGTGCTCGCGGGCTTGCGTTCATAATCCTCCGCCGTGTTGGAGACGGCGGTGGCTGAGGTTTCCGTCATGCCCCAGCCCTGGCCGGCGGTTGATTTCGGGAATTTCTGCTTGAGGCGCTTGACCAGTTCCGGCGCCGCGGGCGCCCCGCCATAGGCGACGCTCTCGACCGAGGAGAGATCGTATTGATCGAGGCGTGGGTTCTCGAGCACCTGCCAGGCAATGGTCGGCACGCCGCCGAAGTGGGTGATCTTCTCGCGCTGCATGATTTCGAGCGCTGCGTCGCAATCCCAGCGCCGCTGCAGCACGATCTTGTGGCCTGCCATGAAGGCCGGGATCATCACGGCAAAACAGCCCGTGGCGTGGAAAAACGGCACCGAAAGCAGAAACGCTTTCTGCGGCGCGTTCGGATCGGGCGCGGGCGGGGCTTCACCGCGACGCAGAAAGGCGCGCGCCTGGGCGGAGGCAGAATTGAACATGTTGGAAATGATGTTGCGGTGCGAGATGATCGCGCCCTTCGGATTTCCGGTGGTGCCGGAGGTATAGAAGAGGGCGACGTCGTCCTCGGGCTTGCGCATCGGGAAGGGATCTTCGCCCGCACGCGGCGATGCGGCGATGAGGTTGGACCAGGAATTGGTCTTACCGATCACACTCTCGAGGCGATGGACTTCCGGATCCGCCAGTTCTTCGCCGGCGCGAGAGACATAGACCTTGCGGATGTCGGGGCACTTATCGAGGTGCTCGCGTACGCGTTCGTAGCGCTCGATATCCATGACGACGATAGTGGCGCCGGAATCGCGCAGGCCATATTCCAGCTCCGCCCCGGTCCACCATGCGTTCAGCGGCGTCACGATCGCGCCCGCCAGCACGCCGCCCCAGAACGCCACCGGCCATTCCGGTAGGTTGCGCATGATGATGGCGACCCGGTCGCCCGGCTTGACGCCGTCGTCGATCAGCTTGCGCGCCATGGTGATTGCTGCAGCGCGGAAAGTGGCGACCGTGGCGCGCTCGTCGTCCAAAACCAGGTGGTCGCGCGAGCCAAACACCGCGGCCAGTTCGAAAATTGCGTTCAAAGTCGGCGGCGCGTTCTTCCAGACCTTCAGCGTGACGCCTCGGATAGTCTCCTCGCCGACTTCCAGCATCGTACCCGGCGCGGCGAGCATGGCGTGCGCCTGGGCGATGGACATGGCGGGAAATCCGGGCTTGGCGCCGTCGGCAGTCATGCGTTTGTCCTCCCGCATTGCGCGCCCAAAGGCGCCGCCTGCGTCATTTTTTGATTGCTGCTGTTGAAACACGTCGCGAAGCGCACAGCAACTGGCGCGTCCGACAATACTTTGCCGAAATTTAATGCTCCTTGCGGGGTGCGCGAGCCTCGGGCAAGCATGTGCATTGTCCGGGCGGACGGGAGGACGCGCGTCATGGCGCTGAATTGGAAATCGCTCTTGGAGCGGCTTGATCCACGCAAGCTGCGGCTGCCGGCTTATGCGCAGATGCGCGACTTCGCTGTCGCCAACCGCACAACCATTTTATCGACGGCGCTTGCGCTGCTTGTCGGTTTGTGGGGCGGCGCGGTTTTGGGCGCCGGCGGCGGCGGCGCGGTGTTCAATCTCACCTCTGTCGGCACCGTCGGATCATCGCAGCCGATACGCGCCGAGAACGCGCCGCGCGCGGGCCTGCCGCACGTCGCGGGCATGCAATTCGTGCGCCTGCGTACGGAAATGAATCAAGCAACGCCGCGCGCGTGCTTGGAGTTCTCACAAAATCTCTCCCGCGACCCGTCCATCCATTACGCCGACTATCTGACCATCGATCCGGCCGCGCCCTATTCGGTCGACGTGTCGGGCAATCTGCTTTGCCTCGGCGGCTTGACGCTTAATCCGGAGCGGCAAGTCACGGTGAAGCGCGGCCTGCCCTCGGCCAGCGGCGAACGCACGACCTACGATGAAACCTTCACGCTCACCTTCGGCGATCGCCCGGCTTATGTCGGCTTTGCCGGCGGGGGCATCATCCTGCCGCGTTCAGAAGCGGACGGCATCGCCATCGAGACCGTCAACGTCTCGAAGCTCAAGATCGAAGTGCTGCGCGTACCGGATCGTATCCTCTCGCAATACGAAATCAGCCAGGGATCGCAGAACGACGAAGGCGGCTACGGCAATTGGGAATTCAACGACGCTGGAAGCAATGTCGGCGTTCGCGTCTATCAGGGCGAAGTCAATATCGACACGCGCAACCGCCGCAATATCGCGATTACGACCGTGTTTGCATTGGGTTCAGCGCTGCATGAATTGCGGCCCGGCGCCTATATCGTGAAAGTGCGCGACGGCTCGCCGGGCGCAGGTCAGCGGCAGGGCGGCGACGATGACGAGGGCAGCGGCGCCGACAGCCCGGCCTCGGCGTTCCGCTGGATTCTCTACACTGACATGGCGCTGCAGAGCTTTTCGGGCGCAACCGGGATGGACGTGATCGTGCGCTCGCTGCGGACGGCGCGGCCGATGGCCGGCGTGACCATGACGCTCATCGCGCAGAACAATGACGAGCTCGCGCGTGCGCGTACCGACAGCAATGGCCGCGTGCATTTTGACGATGCGCTGATCCATGGCGATGGCCCCGCACAGGCCCGCTACGTGATGGCGTACGGTCAGCAGGGCGACTTCGCGGCCCAGGATCTGCAACGTCCGGCGCTTGATCTTTCCGATCGCGGCATCGATGGGCGCCACTCGCCCGGCAATATCGACGCCTACGTCTACACTGAACGCGGCGTCTATCGCCCCGGCGAAACCGTGCGCTTGATCGGGCTCATCCGTGATCAGATCGGCCGCGCCATCGCGGATAGGCCATCGACGCTCGTCGTCTATCGTCCGAACGGCACCGAAGCGCGGCGCATTCGCATGGAGCCGGCTGTTAATGGCGGCGCCATTGCGAAGAATATCCAAATCGATCGCGGCGCGCCGCGCGGGCAATGGCGCGCTGAACTGACAGTCGACGGCCAGGATGCGGTCGCCGGCAATGTCAGCTGGTCAGTCGAAGATTTCGTGCCGCAGCGTTTGCGCGTGCGCTTCAGCCCGACGCAAGAGCAATTGCAGGCGCAGCATTTCGTCATGCGCGCAGGCCAAAGCCAAGCGGTCGGCGTGCAAGCGGACTTCTTGTACGGGGCGCCCGGCGCTGGCTTGAATGTGGAAGCGGAAGGGCGCCTGATGGTCGACCCCAATCCGTTCCCGGATCAACAAGGCTATTCGTTCGGACGCGCTGACGAGAGCTTTGACGAACAGGTCTTCCAGCTGCCGGGCTCGGTGACGGACGGCCAAGGCCACGCGCAATTGCTGCTGCAATTGCAGAACACGCCGCGCACGACGCTACCGCTGCGCGCGCGCATTGTCGCAAGCGTCGCCGACCCGGGCGGACGCATGGTGCGCGAGAGCTTCGCTGTGCCGGTGCGGCTGTCGAACCTCTACATTGGCCTAAAACCAACGTTCGAAAACCGCCGCGCCGGCGCGGGCGAACGCGTCGCCTATGACGTGATCGCGGTGAATGCACAGGGCCAACGCGTCGGCTTGAACGGCGTGCAATGGCAGCTGGTGCGCGAAGACTGGAATTACGATTGGTACCTCGATGGCGGCCAATGGCGTTGGCGCCGTACCGGCCGCGACATTCCCGTCGACGGCGCGACGGCGAATATCGGCCCAGGCCAACCGCTGCGCATTGCCAAGGATGGCCTGCGTGACGGCTCGTATCGCCTGGTCCTCACCGATGACGCGAGCGGGGCGGTGACGTCGCAACGCTTCGGCGTAGGCTGGGGCGGCCCGGCGGACGACGATCAGACGCCCGACATGGTCAGCGTTGTGGCGCCGACGCAGGCGACGCGGCCTGGCGGGCGGGCTCGGGTGCAGATCCGCGCCCCATACGAAGGCGAAGCGCAAATCGTGGTGGCGACCGATCGCGTGATCGAAACCCGCACCATGCACGTGACGCCGCGCGGCACGACCATCGATCTTGGCGTCAACCAGGATTGGGGCTCGGGCGCCTATGTGCTCGTCACGGTGATGACGCCGCGCGATCCGGCGAACTTGCCGGTGCCGCGCCGCGCGATTGGCGTGGCCTACGTGCCGGTCGACATGGCCAACCGCACCCTGCAAGTGCATGCGGGGCGGGGCTTGGGCCAAGTGCGGCCGAATACTCACATCAATGTGCCGGTCGAAGTCGGCAACGCACCGATGGGCGAACATGTACGCGTCGCCATCGCGATGGTGGACGAGGGCATCCTCAACATCACCAAGTACGATAGCCCCAACCCGGTCGATTATTTCTTCGGCCGGCGCGCGCTGGGCGTCGATACGCGCGACGATTACGGGCGGTTACTCAATCCGAACCTCGGCGCGCCGGCGATCGCGCGACAAGGCGGCGACAATCTCGGCGGCGAAGGCCTCACCGTCGTGCCGACGCGAACTGTCGCCATCTTCTCCGACATCGTTGAAGTGCGCGGCGGACGCGCTGTCATCCCAGTGGATGTGCCGGATTTCAACGGCGCCCTTCGCTTGATGGCGGTGGCGTGGAGCGAAACCGCAATGGGCCAGGATGCGCAGGAATTGATCGTGCGCGATCCGGTGGTTGCGGAAATGATCTTGCCGCGCTTCCTTTCGCCGGGAGACCAGGCGCAAGGCACGCTCAACATCGACAACGTCGAAGGTCCGCCGGGTACGTATACGGTGAGCGTCGGCGGCTCGCCGACAGCGCAAGTGCAATCAGCCCCGCGCCGCTTCCAACTCGGCCGCGGCCAGCGCCAAACGGCGCTGATCCCGATCACGGGCGGGGGCCTGGGCGTCGGGCGCATCACGCTGCGTCTTGAAGGGCCGGGCGGATTTGCGCCGATCCAGCGCAGTTACGATATCCAGACGCGCGCGGCGTTCTTGCCGATCACGCTCGTCGATACCGCCTCGCTTGCCCCGCAAGCACAATGGCAAGCGCCGCGCGATGCTTTGGCGAGTTTCCAGGCGAATGCCAGCGCCTCGATCTCGTTTTCAAACTTGGCGGGAATGGATCCCGTGCCGTTGTTGGATTCACTCTGGCGTTATCCGTACGGCTGCTCGGAGCAAATGACGTCCGTGGCGCTGCCGCTGCTCTATTACAATACGCTCCGATCCGAGGCGAACCAGAGCGTCGATCCGCGCATCCATAACCGGGTGCAGGACTCGGTGACGACGCTGCTCGATCGCGAAGGGCCGGATGGCGCTTTTGGTCTGTGGCACGCGGGTGACGGCGAAGCGACGCCGTGGCTCGGCGCTTATGTGACCGACTTCCTCTATCGCGCACAAAGGCAAGGCTACGCCGTGCCGCGTGCGCCGATGGAGCAGGCGTATGGCGCGCTCCGGCGCGTCGCCCGGCTGAACGATTTCGGTTCTGTGGGCTACCAATCCGAAGTCTATGCCTGGCCGGGCTCCAACGACACCAAGGAGCTGTTGCGCTCACGTTCGGCGGCCTACGCACTCTACGTGCTCGCGCGCGCGGGCCAGGCCGATATCGGGCAATTGCGCTACTTCCACGATACGCGCTTGAACAACGAGCCTTCGCCGCTGGCGCGGGCGCAGATTGGCGCCGCACTCGCCTTCATGGGCGACCGCGTCCGTTCGCGGCACGCGTTCCAGATGGCCGAAAACGCGCTCGGCTATCGCAATATCGGCGACTGGTACCAGACGCCATTGCGCGATCTGTCGGGGGTGATGGCGCTGGCGGCGGAAGCGGGCGAGACCTCCATGGTCGATCGCTTGCGCCGGCGCCTCGAACGTGATGCGCCGGATGCGAATTCGTTGATGACGCAAGAGCAGGTGCAATTGCTGCTCGCCGCGAACGCGCTGTTGCAACGCTCCGGGCCGCTCAATGTCAGCTTGAACGGCCAGGCAATGAACGACCGGCGCATCGTTGCGGACGCACGCCGTCTCGCAACCGGCCTCGTCTTCCAGAACCTGGCGCGCGGACCGGTGTGGCGCTCGATGTCGCGTGCGGGCGCGCCGATCCAGGCGCCGCCGGCAATGGCGGCGGGCTTCTCGATCGACAAGCGCGTCTTCCGTCTGGACGGAACCATCGCCGACCTCAATTCGATCCGCCAAGGCGATCGCGTTGTCGTGGTGCTATCGGGTCAACCGGAAGGCGCGCGTTCGTATCCCACCGTGCTGGTCGATCTTTTGCCGGCGGGCCTCGAAATCGAAAGCCTGCTCAATCCGGAAGACGGCGCCGGGGCAAACTATGATGGCGTCGCGCGGCGCGGGCCGTTCGCGTGGGTCGGCGAGATCTCTTACACGCAAGTGCAAGAGCAGCGGGATGACCGCTACGTCGCCTCCGCCACGCTGCACAATCCGTTCCGCTGGGCCTATATCGCGCGCGCTGTAACCCCGGGCCGCTACACGCTGCCCGCCGCGCAAGTCGAGGACATGTATCGTCCTGGCGTGATGGCGCGCACTTCCACCGGCGTGATCAACATCGCGCCGCGAGGCGGATGAGCCAAACGCCGCGCACGCGACGCGGAACGCCGTACGCGCTGCCGCTCAACGCAACGCAAAAGCGTTGGGCGGCAGGCGCGATCGCGGTGATGCTGTCGCTGTTGGCGTTCGATCTGGCGTTTCCACCGCCGCTCGAGCGCGTGCGCGAGGTGTCGCCGGTGGTCGTCGACCACAACGGCGAATGGCTGATGGCGTTCACGACGCGCGAGGGCAAATGGCGCCTGGAAGCGCGGCTCAATGAAATCGATCCGGAATTCACGCGCCGCCTGGTGGCGATCGAGGATGCGCGCTTCTGGGTGCATCCCGGCGTCGATCCCGTGTCGCTGGTGCGCGCGACCGCGTCCTACCTGCGTACCCGGCGCGTCACGCAGGGCGGCTCGACCATCACCATGCAGCTGGCGCGTTTGCTGGAGCCGCGGCCGCGCACGATTGCGTCGAAGCTGATCGAGATCATTCGCGCGCTGCAGATCGAGCGGCGGCTAACCAAGCGGCAAATCCTCGCCGCCTACCTCACCATGACGCCGTACGGCGGCAATCTCGAAGGCGTGCGCGCCGCGAGCCGCGCTTACTTCCAGCGTGATCCGCAATGGCTCGACGACGCGGAGATGGCGCTCTTGATTGCGCTGCCGCAGGCGCCCGAGGGCAGGCGCCCGGATCGCCGTCCGCAGATCGCACGCGCCGCACGCAACCGCGTACTCAACGAATTCGTCCGCATCGGCGCGATTTCGCCGGAGCGCGCGGCCGAAGGCCGCCAGAGCGCGGTGCCGTCGCGCGCACCGTTCCCGTACTCAGCGCCGAGCGCGGCGGAAGAATTGGTAACAGCGCATCCGGGGCAAAGCGTCATCCGCTCCACTATCGATGCGCGCCTGCAGCGCGATCTCGAAGCTTTGGCGCGGCGGCGCGCCGTGCTCTTAGAGCGCGACGCGCAGGTGGCGATCATAGCGGTCGAAGTCGCCAGTCACGAAATCCGCGCCCGTGTCGGGGCGCCGGCCGCGATCGTGCCGGGGGTTATATCGACATGACGCGCGCGATCCGCTCGCCCGGCTCGACGCTGAAGCCGTTCCTCTATGCGATTGCGTTCGACGAAGGCATCGCGGCGCCCGAGACTTTGGTGCGCGATGCGCCGCGGCGGTTCGGGGGTTATCTGCCGGAAAATTTTGACCGCCGCTTCCACGGCGACGTCACGCTCGAAGATGCGCTGCGCCATTCGCTCAATCTGCCGGCGGTGGCGACTCTGGATCGCATTGGCGCTGGACGCTTCGAAGCAGCGCTCACCGACGCCGGCGCGCAAATTCACATGCCGCGCCGCGCCGACGCGGAGCCTGGCTTGGCGCTGGCGCTCGGCGGCGTCGGCATCACGCTGGAGGATCTGACCGAGCTCTACGCAGCGCTTGGCGACCAAGGCCAGGCGCGGCCGCTGCAAGTGCTGCCCGACCAATTGTTTGCGTTCTCGCGTCGCTTCGTGCGCGCCGAAACCGCCAATCGCGTGCTCGACATTCTCGCAACCGGTCCGAGCGTTGCCGGCCGTATGCCCTCGCAGCTGGCGCAGAACGCCCCTGAAGTCGCGTTCAAGACCGGCACCTCATACGGCTTCCGTGATGCGTGGTCTCTTGGCGTGAGCAATGGCTACGCGATTGGCGTCTGGGTCGGCCGTCCCGATGGCGCGCCGCGTCCCGGTGCGACCGGTCGCGATGCAGCGCTGCCCATTCTGTTCGAGGCATTCGATCTGCTCGGCGCGCCCGGCGACAACACGCATGCGCCTGAACAACACGAGGCCCCGGCCGCGCCCGCGCTCACGCATCTCGAGCCGAACGGCGGCAACAATCTCGCCATCCTCTTCCCGCCAAGCAATACGCAGGTGCTGGTGCTCGATTACGGTCCCAATTCGCGCGGGCTTTCTCTTTCAGCGCGTGGCGGACGGGCGCCGCTGACCTGGTACGCAGAGGGCGAGCGTGTGACCACAGAGGCAACCAGCGGCCGCGCCATTTGGCGTCCAAGCGCGCCCGGCTTTTACGATGTGAGCGTGGTTGATGCGGATGGCCAGAGCGCGCATGTTCGCGTCCGCATTCGCAACTCAGGCTAACGGGGATCTTACATGCGGACATGGCCGCTTATCGCAGCTTTGTGTCTCAGCACGCCGCTCGCGCAAGCGCAAACCTCGAATTCGCCAAGCGACGATCACGCATTGCTCCGGCAAGTGGTTTCCGAAGTGAGCCAGGATCATTTGCATGCAACGATCCAGCGCCTAGTCGGTTTCGGCACGCGTCACACCATGTCGGACACGCGCTCCAATCGCCGTGGCATTGGCGCTGCGCGACGCTGGGTGGCAAGCGAGTTCCAAGCCATATCGCGCCAATGCGGCGGCTGTTTGCAGATCGAAACACCGTCGCAGACGTTCACCGGCGATCGCTTGCCGGCGCCGACGGAAGTGATGGATGTGCTGGCGATCCAGCGCGGCGCGAGCGATCCCGATCGCGTTATCATCATTTCCGGCCACCTCGATAGCCGCGTCACCGACCCGATGAATGCAACCAGCGATGCGCCGGGCGCCAATGATGACGGCTCCGGCACCGCGGCGCTCATCGAAGCGGCGCGCGTGCTGTCGAAGCATCGCTTCGCCGCGACATTGGTGTTCGCATCGCTCTCAGGCGAAGAGCAGGGCCTCTATGGCGGCAAGGTGCTGGCTGACTATGCGCGGGGGCACGATTGGCGCGTGGAGGCCGATCTCAACAACGACATCGTCGGCAATAGCGAAGGCACGAACGGCGTGCGCGATACAACGCATGTGCGCGTCTTCTCCGAGGGCACGCGCGCGGTTGAGACGCCGGAGGAAGCCAATCGCCGCCGCTATAATGGCGGCGAGGTGGATTTGCCCTCGCGCAATCTGGCGCGATTCATGGACCGGCTGGCCGACCAATATCTGACCAATTTCGACGTGCGGATGGTCTATCGCACCGATCGCTACGGACGCGGCGGCGACCAGGTGCGGATGTTGGAGGCGGGCTATCCGGCCGTGCGGGTCACTGAGGCGGTCGAGAACTACAATCGCCAGCACCAGGATCTGCGCACCGAGAACGGCATCCGCTACGGCGACGTGCTCGAGGGCGTCGATTTCGCCTACCTCGCGCAGGTGGCGCGGCTCAACATCGTCTCTATGGCCGCGCTTGCGTCCGCGCCGGCGCCGCCAAGCGGCGTGACCATTGGCGGCGGCGTGAGTTCGGACACCACATTGACCTGGCGCCCGTCGCCGGGTGCTGCGAGCTATCGCGTCCATTGGCGCGCCACCACCGAGCCGCAATGGAGCAATCATCGCGACGCCGGCGCGGCCACAACGCTCAAGCTCGAGAACATCATCATCGACGACTATTTCTTTGGCGTTTCGGCGATCTCGAGCGATGGCTTCGAAAGTCCGATCGTCTTCCCGACCGTCGCCGGCGCTTTCTTCCCCGAACCGCCGCCGCAGCCGGCCCCGCACTAGACAAAACGGCGCAGACAAAATGAAAGGCGCGGGTCGTGGCTGGACCCGCGCCTTAGTATCGTCGCCGCTTCTTAAGGGAGGGGGACTAGGCGACGATATGCGCCGCTTGCATAGCGATCGCAAAAGCGATCGGCGCAAACAAGAGGAATGCGAGCGTGATGTTGAACGTTTTGGCCATTTGAAACTCTCCAGCGTGTTTGATCTCGTTGCTTGACAGATGCCGGCGCCGGCGCGCGCGGATGCGTCGTGGTGAATTTTTCTTCTTGGTAATGCGCAAGGGCGCCCGCACGCACGAAGCGCAGAAAAAAGCGCGGGTCCGAAGACCCGCGCCCAAGGTGGACAGAAGTTCTTTTGCTTGGGGGTTAGGCGACGATCCGCGCAGCTTGCATCGCAATTGCGATAGCGACGGGGGCGAACAGAACGAAGGCGAGTGTGAAAGAAAGCATCTTGGTCATTGGCTATCCCTTTTCAAAGTATTTCCGGCGTTTGATTAAGAGATGCAGCTGATGCTTTCGGCGGATGCGTCGCGGTGAAGAGTTTTTTCACGCTAAGAATTGTTTCACGTTGCTGGGCGAGCGCACACGAAAAGGCGCGGACCTAGGGGTGGTCCGCGCCTTCCGTTTTTAATCGTCGCTGGCGGGTTTGGGGGATCAGGCGACGATCAAAGCAGCTTGATTCAGGGCCGCAGCGGCAACCGGCACGAACATCGCGAAAGCCACTGCGAAGGCGATCAACTTGAACATATCCGGCTCCAAACCTCGGTGTCTGAACTCTTGATGCAGTTAACCTAGCAATTGGATGCACGGAGCGCCGTGCCGCCGGTCACACCGGAAAAACCCTTGATTTACCGGGGTGTCGGAGGCGGCGTCGGTGCAGTGGGGGCGACCGGAGGGGTTGGCGGCACGGGCGGCGCCGGGGGGTCAAAGCGGATACGCCCATCGCCATTGGCGTCGCTCGCATCGAAAAAACGCAGCTGCTGGGCCCGGAACTCCTCGCGCGAAATGGCGCCGTCATGGTTGGTGTCCATTTCCTCAGAGCTCGCCAGCAGCATCATGAACATCGGTGGATGCGGCGGACGCGGCGCCATGGGCGCGCGCGGCACTGCGGGCGTCGCTGGGACCGGTGGAACCGGCGGCGTTTCAGGCGCGGCCATATCGTCATCATCGTCGTCGCCGCGGGTGATGATTGTGACTTCGCGTTCGACATGGCGCCCAGCTTCCGCGTGCGGCGCGGCGTGGTCGTCGTGGCGCACGATGACGCGGCGCTCGACGCGCTGGGCGCCTTCGCCGCCATCGTCACTGTTGCAAATGACGGTGACGCGGTCGCCTTCCGCCGTGCGCGTGCAATTGCGATCGTCCGGCGCGGGCGCGCCTTCGGGATCTTCGATGCGCACGTCAAGATCCGCATGCATGGCCCGGTGGTCGGCCTCGGTCAGTCGTCCGTCGTGATTGGCGTCCATGTGGTCGAACATGCGGTCGGCGCCGGCGGCGGCTTCGGCGCGCGTGAGCCAGCCGTCTTGATTGGCGTCCATGTCCATCATCGGACCGCCATGGTGTCGGATGACGACGCGATTGGCCTGGTCGGCATAGGCTGCGACACTCGTCGCACCCAGCGCCGCCAAGGCAAAGGCAGCTGCGAATTTCATGGTGAAATACCCCTCTGGCGCCCCTGATGGGCGAAAGACGGGGCCGACCATGGCGCGCGCCCATTTCCCCAGTGCTTCAGCCCTGAAACATTGCCGCAATGCGGTTCGCGTATCGCCGCCCTCTCTGTTTCGGATGGTGCGATGCGGCGTAGTATGGCGGCAATGGTCGAGACCAATCACGCGCCGCGGGTACTGATCGTCGATGACGACGGCGATATTCGCGATGGCCTGGTCGAAGTGTTCCAGCGCGCTGGCTTTGCGGCCTATTCGGCGTCGGACGTCGCTTCCATGGAGCGAGCACTTTCGGCCAATGGCGCAGATCTGATCGTGCTCGACCTGATGATGCCGGGGGAGGATGGGCTTTCAGCCTGCAAGCGCCTGTC
The DNA here is from genome assembly GCA_963837475.1 of uncultured Pseudomonadota bacterium. Taxonomy (GTDB): domain Bacteria; phylum Pseudomonadota; class Alphaproteobacteria; order Caulobacterales; family Aquidulcibacteraceae; genus Vitreimonas. The sequence goes on along the minus strand of CAWIND010000004.1, from coordinate 28,257 downwards.
GGGCAAGGGCGCGCCGCCCATTATCATGCTCTCGGCGCTCGGCGATGACGCCGACCGCATCGTGGGCCTGGAGATCGGCGCGGACGACTATCTGGCCAAGCCCTGCAATCCGCGCGAACTGGTGGCGCGCGCGCGCGCAGTGCTGCGGCGGGCAAAGGACGCCGACGCAACGCCCTCGGCAGAGTCGCGCCGCTTTGCCAGCTTCCGGCTCGACATTGCGCGGCGTGAACTGGTGGATCCCGATGATGTTGTCATTCCGCTCTCCGCCGGCGAGTTCCGGCTATTGCGCGCCTTCGTCGAACATCCGCAGCGCGTGCTGACGCGCGAACAATTGCTCGACTATGCATTCCAGAACGACGCCGACGTGTTCGACCGCGCCGTCGACGTGCAGGTGAGCCGCCTGCGCAAGAAACTCGAACGGCCCGGCAGCATCGAGATCATCCGCACCGTGCGCGGCGAGGGCTATCTCTTCGCCATCAAGCCGAGCGCCTGATGCGCGAGCGACGCGGGCTTCCGATTGCAGCGCACTTGGGTCTGCTGGTGGCGCTGGCGTTCGTGTCGGCGTTCATCGGCATTGTCGCGGTGGTGATCTTCCTGCCGCCGCGGCCGCCCGACGTGATGCGCGCGGATGTGGTCGCGCAGCACTTCCAGGATGGCTACGCCGCCACCCGCGCGTCCGGGCATGCGCCGGATCGCGATGCCATGGAATGGAGCATCGCCGCCGTGCCGCCGAGTGACGACGACGCCTCGCCGTTCATGGAGCCGGTGCGAGGCCGCCTCGCCCAGCATCTTGGTTTGCGTCGCGAACAAGTTCGGCTTGCGGCGGCGCAATTCGCGCGCAGCGATGTGGTCGTCTTCCGCGTGCGCGACGCCGAAGAGCACATCACCATGCACAACGAAATGTTTGTGCGCACGCCCCATGCCCGGACGCCTCAGTCGCCTCGTGAAGCGCCAGAGGCGGCGACGCCGCCGCCGGCGCCGACCGCCGAGACGGAAATCTTTATCGGCGTACCCGACGATGAGCGCACGCCTCGGCGGGCCCCGTCTGCGCCAGTCCCGCCTGCGAGCCCCGCGCCCGCAAGGCCAGTGCACGCAACGCCCGTGCCGCCAACGCCGCCAACGCCAGTGACGCCGCGAACGCCGCCCGCGCCCGCCACGCCGGCCACACCGGCGCCGCCCTTGCCGCCTATGTTCGCGCCCGCGCCGCACGGCGTGGCGCTCATCTCCGGGTTCCAGTTCAGCGCGCAATTGCCAGACAGGCGCTGGCTGACCATGCGCCAGGGCCGCAATTGGGCCGAGCTTGGCTGGATCGGACGCGCCGCGCTGATTATCGCCGCAGCACTTGGGGTGCTGTCGCTGCTGGCGCTGATGTTCGCGCGGCAGATGGCCAAGCCCATCCAGCATTTCGCCGATGCTGTTCAGGCTGTTGGCGTCAATCCGCAATCGGCCCCGGTGTTGGAGGAGGGGCCGCGCGAATTGCGCGGCGCGGCGCGCGCCGTCAACACCATGCAGGCGCGGCTGCGCGCCCTGATCGCCGACCGCACCAAGACGCTTGCCGCCGTCGCCCACGACATGCGCACGCCCCTCATGCGCCTGCGCCTGGCGGCCGAGAATGCGCCGCCCGAACAGCGCGACCGCATGGCCAGGGAGATTGGCGAAGTGGAGGCGCTGGTGGCGTCGTTCATCGCCTTCGCGCGTGACGATCCGGCCGAGGAAGCGCGCGTGCGCGTCGACCTCGCAGCTTTGCTGCAGAGCTTGGCCGATGACCATGCCGAGCACGGCCGCAACGTGAGCTTCGACGGCGACGAGCGCGTGATCATCACCGGCCAATCGCTGGGCTTGAAGCGTCTCTTCGGCAATCTCATCGATAATGCGCTGAAATATGGAGCGCGTGCACGCATCAAGCTGCATCGTGGCGAGAACGAGGTCGTCGTCGATGTTGAAGACGATGGGCCCGGCGTGCCTGCCGCGCAGCGTGAAAGCGTGTTCGAGCCGTTCGTGCGGCTGAACGAGGAAGGTGCGCGCGGCGCCGGCTTAGGCCTTGCCGCGGCGCGTTCGATCGCGCGCGCTCATGGCGGCGAAGTGGTCATCCTCGACGACAATGGGGCAGCCTTCGTGCGGGTGACGCTTCCCGCTTAGGCATGCAGGACGAGTGCGGCGCGCAGGCCCGGATTGTTGTCTTCCAGTGAAAGTGTGCCGCGATGGAGGTGCGCGCAAGCTTCCACGATCGCAAGCCCGAGACCCACGCCTTCTGGGGGATCGCCTTCCGTACCCAGACGCTGGAATCGTTTGACGGCTTGCGCTCGCTTGTCGGCGGGAATGCCGGGGCCGCGATCGGCGACGACGATGCGCACCTCATCGCCGGTGCGCTTCAATTCCATCGAAAGCTGCGCGCCCGGCGGGGAATATTTGATCGCGTTGTGCACCAGATTGCTCACAGCCTGCATCAAGAGCGGCTTGTGGCCGAGAATGACTTCTTCGCGCGGCTCTTCCAGGTGAAGCTCGACGCCAAGCTCTTCGGCCAGCGGCTGAAACAATTCGCGCACGTCTCGCATGAGCGCGGCGAGATCGACTTTCGTCATGGCGTCGCGTGACAAGCCGCCCTCGGCGCGGGCGATGTCGATAAGGGAGGAGAAGGCGAAGATGGTGCGCTCGGTCTCGCCGAGCGCATTTTCCAGGGCCGCTTGTTTTCCCGCCTCGCCTTCTGCGGTGATGCCGCGTTCGAGGGACGAGCGCAGGCGGGCGAGCGGTGTGCGCAGATCGTGCGCGAGGCTGTCGGTTACTGTCTTCAGTCCAGTGACCAGATCCTCAATGCGGTCAAGCATGGCGTTCTGCGCGCGCGCAATGGTTTCGAACGGACCGGAGCCGCCATGCGTGGGGGTGCGCGCGCCGAATTGGCCTGCGGCGATCAATTCGGCCGTGCGTGAAAGTTCGCGCACGTTGCGCACCGAGATTGCGATCAAGGCGCCAGGCGCCAGCAGGCAGGCGAGAGCGACGATCAGGATGGCGAGCTTTGCAACTTGCAGCACGGCGTCCGAGAACGCCTGGTGCATGAAATCGTCGCGGCCCACGAGCAGGCGCATGCCATCGGGCAAGGTGCGCACGGCGGCATGGATCGCATTGGGTCCTTCGTTGCTCGGTACAGCCGCCCACTCGACGTTGGCGCTCGGCAGCGGCGGCCATGCGCTCAGATCGCCAGCCAGCAAGCGGCCGTTGCGGTCGGCGACGGCCACGATGTGGTGCTCGCCGGCGATGCGCGCATGTCGTGCGATGGCGCGCACCAGTGCTGCTGGACCTTCTTCCCGCCGCAGCTCGACATAGAGTTCAAGTTCAGTGGTGGCGGAATCGTGCTCAAGGCGCGTGATCAGCGACTGGCCACTGGCGTCGACAAGCCACAACGCGCCGGCGCATGCGGAGATGATGAGCAGCACCGCGATCGCGATTGCCGCGAAAAGAATGTAGCCGCGCCAAATCATCGGCTGCGTTATTCCTGTTCCGAAAGCCTGTAGCCGATATTGCGCAGCGTGTGGAGCAGCGGCTTTTGACCCTCGCCGTCGATCTTCTTGCGGAGACGGCTGATGTGGGTGTCGATCAGTCCCGTGTGCGGGTCGAAGCGATAGTCCCAGATTTGCTCAAGCAGCATGGTGCGGGTGACGACGCGGTCCTTGTGCCGCATCAGCAGCTCCAGGATTTGAAACTCCCGCTGCATCAGATCGATTGGCTTGGCCGCGCGGGTGACACGCCGCTTCAGCCGGTCGAGCTCAAGATCGCCGCACTTCAGGGTCGTCTCGCGATCGCCGCCCCCGGAGCGCTGAGCGAGGAGATTGTCCAAGCGCGCGTGCAGCTCGGAAAATGAAAACGGCTTGGTCAGATAATCGTGTGCGCCAGCCCGCAGCCCGGCGACGCGCTCGTCGGCATGTGCGATGGCGGAGAGGATGATGATTGGCGTGCGGTTCTGCGCCGCGCGCAGCGCCTTCAGCACCGAGAGCCCGTCCATGCCGGGCAGGTTCCGGTCAAGCACGATGGCGTCGAATTTCTCGCTCGTCGCCAGATGCAGCGCATCAGGGCCGGTCGCTGCGCTTTCCACAGTGAAGCCCTCTTGGCGAAGGCCGTTAACCACGAACTCGGCCGCAGCCGGATCGTCTTCGACGACCAAGATTCGATCAGACATGCACGCGAACCCCTCACGCGAACGGTAATTTCACCCGCGTATAGCGGCGCTTTCAAGGTCGCACGCTTGTCACAAGCCTAAGGGACCCGCGACATTTCGGTCTCGCGACGCACTCTGCGGCGAAAACGTGTCTGACGAATTTGCAAGGTGGCCGACAGGCGCCGGCAAGCGGCGGGGATCATAGCTTCGCGCGAGGGTGGGGCGTTTGCCCACTTACGAGCGCGGGATTTCGCAATGAAAAGAGCTATCCTCGCATTGGCGGCGGCCTCCGTTTTGCTGACGGCCGCGCCGGCGTTCGCCACAGCCACCGATGCGTCCGCGCAGCATGATTTGTACGCAGCGGTGCAGACCAAGCTGAAGACCGATCATCTCTATAATGGACCGATCAACGGGCGCTGGACGGATCAGACCGTTGATGCGCTGACGATTTTCCAAGAGCGCCATGGCTTGGCGCAAACCGGCCGCCTGAACGGCCCAACCAAACGAGCTCTGGGCGTTTAACCCCTCCCCCGTGGCGCCCGGGGTAAGCGGCCGGCGTCCCTGTGACGCCGGCCGCTTAGTCTTTAGACGTCGCCCCCAGACGTCGCCCCTAGACGTCGCCCCTAGACGTCGCCCCTAGACGTCGCCCCTAGACGTCGCCCCTAGACGTCGCCCCTAGACGTCGCCCCTAGACGTCGCCTCTGAAGCGGCCGTCGCCTTCCTCCGTCACCAACACAACGTCGGGATTTTCCGGCGCGAGGTCTTCGAATAGGCCGATATCGAGATCGTCTTGCTGTGCATCCGGCTTCAGAGGCGCGGCAAGGCGTTCGGCGAGCTCCGTGCGTTCGGCGGGCGCAAGCGGCGCTGCAACGCCCGGCGCATGCATCGGACGCCAGAAGGTAATGCGCACGGCGAACTTGCCTTCGCGCTCGACGATCTCGCCGAGGCCCGTGCGCACCAAATCGCCCCAGCGCTTCATCAGCTGCTTGTGGTCGACATAGAGGTTCGGCAGCGTTTCCTGCACCAGCTCGGCGGGCGTCTCCAGAAGGGCGCGTGCATCATCGGGCGTGCGCGCGTGACCGAGCGGCTTTTTCGCGGCCGCCTCGCCATTGCGCGCGACGGGCGCGGGCGGGGCAGGGCGCCAATAGCGCATGACGACACGCCAGTGATCGTCGCGCCAGAGCAGCTCGTAAATTCCAGAAGCGTAGAGCTCAGGGACGGCCGCCTCGGCGGCTTCCGGCGTGTCGTACGCCTCAGCCAATTCCTCGACAGCGAGAAACACAGGACCGCCCGAGACCCGGACAGCCTCGTCTTCCGTGCGGATGCGCGGCGCATCGGGGCGCTGCGCGGCCGCCAAGTTCGCCGCCAGAGGGAAAATGCTCATGTTGCCTTGTGAATATAATGCGGAAATCCCGAGCCAGGAACGGCGCTTGGTTAAGCGGCGCCGCCCTCGCTGCCTGCGCGTCTCGGCTTTACGCGTGCGGGCGGCGCGGCCACGTTCCGGACATGGATCTCAGCGCGCTGCGCATTTCCGGCATCGTGGTGAGCGGCGCGCTGATCGGCGGCGCTGTGCTCTTCGCCATGGCGGCGCGGCCACCGGCGCGGCCATTGCCGCGGTCAGGGCCTGCGCCGGCCGCGGCCCCGGCCCAGCACCCAACCCAGCAGTCAAGGCAAGCTGGGGCATACGCCATCAGTTTGCGCGGCGATGGACCGCTGGCGCGCGCGCAGCGTTTAGCCATGCGGGGCGGGCGCGAGAGCGCAGCGCGCCGGCAAGTCGAGCGCGAACTCGCGCGCCAGCGTGCGTTTGGCGGGCTCTGCTTCGACCGCTTCACGCGGCGCGGCGACATTGTTGTGCACGCTTGCGCTCCGGGAACCGGAAACCTGGGCGAGAGCGTCGGCGAGAACGTCGACTGGCGAGCGCGATTGCGCGCGATGCCTGCCGTGACCAATGTTGACGACGTGAGCCAACTCACGCACGACCAACGCGGAGACTGAACATGGACGCAGGCGCTGCCATTGGCGGCTTCGAAGAGCGCATCATCGCAACCGTTGACGGTCTGGCGCTCTATGCGCGTGACTACGCGCCGCTGGCGCCGGTGACCGGCCTGCCGGTGATCTGCCTGCATGGCCTCACCCGCAATGCGCGCGATTTTGAAATCGTCGCGCCGCGCATCGCAGCACTCGGCCGGCGCGTCATCGCGCCGGACATGCGCGGACGAGGCGCGTCCGCCAATGATCCCGATCCTGCGCATTATGTGCCGACAGTGTATGCGCAAGATGTCATCTCGCTGCTCGATCGGCTCGAAATTCCGCAAGCGGTTTTCGTCGGCACGTCGATGGGCGGCATCATCGCCATGGTCGTCGCCATGACGGCGCCGGCGCGCGTTGCGGCCTCGGTGCTGAACGATATCGGCCCCAAACTCGGGGCCGATGGTTTGAAGCGCATCGCCTCTTATGTCGGCCGGGTTCGGCCGCTGGCGAACTGGGACGAGGCCGCCGCCGCGACGCGCGAGATCGCTTTGTCGGCTTATCCCCAGCGCGCCGACGACACGGATTTTTGGCTCGCGTTTGCCCACCGAACCTTCCGTCAGCGCGCCGACGGCCAGGTCGAAACCGACTACGATCCCCACATTGCGCTGGCGTTCGCCGACATTGAGCATGCGCCGCCCGCCGATCTGACGCCGCTTTTCCAGGGCCTCGTGCAAAAGCCGATGCTCTCCATTCGCGGCGGGCTCTCGGATATCCTGACACCGGATGTGGTTGCGCAGATGCGCGCGATGAAGCCTGACCTGGTCGCTGTCGAGATTCCCGACATCGGCCATGCGCCGATGCTGGACGAACCGGCGGCCTGGGATGCGCTATTGGATTTTCTCGCTGGCGTGCCCTGAGTTCGCGATTTTCCGGACCCTTCGGGACTCTTCCGCACTTTTCCGCACTCTTGCGCACTGGCAGCAAGGCGCGCGACGGGCTACATCGCGCCCATGAATTTGAAGCCCAATATCCTTGCCGCCATCGGCAACACGCCGCTTGTCAAGCTCAACAAGATTGTGCCGAAAGGCTCGGCCGAGGTTTGGGTGAAGTGCGAATACCTCAATCCCGCGGGCTCGATCAAAGACCGCATGGCGCACTACATCATCGAGAAGGCCGAGAAAGAGGGCATCCTGAAGCCAGGCGGCCTTATCGTTGAGAATACGTCGGGCAATACCGGGCAGGGCCTCGCCATGGCCGCGGCGATCAAGGGCTATCGCTGCGTGTTCACGATGCCCGATAAGATGAGCAAGGAAAAACAGGACTCGCTCAAAGCCTACGGCGCCGAAGTGATCATCACGCCGACGGACGTGCCGGGTGATTCACCCGAGCACTATGTCAACGTCGCCAAGAAGATCGCGGAAGACACGCCAGGCGCCTTCTACGTCGATCAGTACCACTCGCCATGGAATATCGAGGCGCATTATTGGTCGACAGGAAAGGAAATCTACGAAGATACGGATGGCGGCAAGTTCGACGCGTTCGTCGGCGGCACCGGCACCGGCGGCACGGTCTCCGGCGTTGGCCGCTGGTTCAAGGAGCACGCGCCGAGCGTAAGGATCATCGGCGCTGATCCGCTGGGCTCGGTGCATTATCATCTCTTCCACACCGGCACGCTGCCGACTGCGCACGTCTACATGGTCGAAGGCATTGGCGAAGACATCGAATGCCGGGCGATGGATTTCTCCGTCGTCGACGACATGCGCCAGGTCAATGACCGTGACAGCTTCATCACCGCGCGCCGGCTGGTGCGGGAAGAGGGGCTCTTCTGCGGCGGGTCCTCCGGCTCCAACGTTTTTGTCGCGCTGGAGATCGCCAAAGAGCTGGGGCCGGGCAAAATCGTCGTCACCGTGCTGCCCGATCATGGCAACCGCTACGTATCGAAATTCCTGAACGACCAGTGGATGCGCGAGAAGGGCTTCACCGAGGACGAAGAAGAGCTCGGCTTCGTCGAAGAATTGCTGAAGGGCCGCGTCACCAAGCCGGTCACTGCGGCGGCCGAAACCAAGCTTCGCGATATCGTCGCACTCATGCGCCAGCACGGCGTCAGTCAAGTTCCGCTGATCGAGCGCGGCAAGCTCAACGCCATCGTGCATGAGAGCGATATTCTCAAGCGCATGGAAGATGGCGGACTTGATCTCGATGCGCCCGCGACAACGGCGTCATCGCCGATCGCCGGGCTCATCTATCCGAAGGCGCGCCTGGAGGAGCTCTTCCATATCTTCGCCACCGACCACGTCGCCATCGTTGTCGACGCATCCAATGTCGTGGGCGTCATCTCGAAGATCGACCTGATCGAATATCTCGACCAAAAGAATCGCTGAGGATTTTTCCGTGCATCACAACAAAGGCTTCGGCACCCGTTGCATTCACGCCGGCCAGCAACCCGATCCGACCACCGGCGCGATCATGACGCCGGTCTATCAGACCTCGACCTACGTCCAGGAAAGCCCAGGCGTCATCAAGGAAGACTACGATTATGCGCGCTCGTCGAACCCAACGCGCAAGGCGCTCGAAGCCAACATCGCCTCGCTCGAAGGCGGCCGGCACGGGCTCATGTTTGCGTCCGGTCTCGCATCGCTTGCGGCCTGCATCCATCTCCTGCAGAGCGGCGACCACGTCATCTTATGCGATGACGTCTATGGCGGCACCTATCGCTCGTTCGACAAGGTGTTCAAGCAATTCGGCATCACCTATTCGCGCGTCGACATGACCGATTTGAACGCGCTTGAGGCCGCGTTCACGCCGAAAACCAGAATGGTTTGGCTGGAGACGCCGACCAATCCGTTGTTGAAAGTCATCGACATCGCCGCCGTCGCGCGTCTCGCCAAGAGCAAGGCCGCCATCACCAGCGTCGATAATACGTTTGGCACCCCGGTCCTGCAAAATCCACTGGCGCTCGGCGCCGACATCGTCAGCCATTCGTGCACGAAATATATCGGCGGCCATTCCGACGTGATCGGCGGCGTGCTGATTTGCAATGACGACGATCTCGCCGCGCGCCTGCGTTTCACCCAGAACGCGGTTGGCGCGATTGCGGCGCCATGGGATTCGTTCCTGCTTTTGCGCTCCACCAAGACGCTGCACGTGCGGGTGCAGCGTCATTGCGAGAATGCGGCCAAAATCGCCGATTACCTCGCGGCGCAGCCGCAAGTGGCGGCGGTGATCTATCCGGGCCGCGAGGATCACCCCCAGCACGCCATTGCCAGGAAGCAAATGCACGGTGGCTATGGCGGCATGATCACGGCGACGCTGAAGGGCGGCTTGCCGGCGGCGCGAACTTTCCTCGAGCGCGTGAAGCTGTTTTCGCTGGCCGAATCGCTCGGCGGCGTGGAGTCGCTCATCGAACACCCTGCCATCATGACGCACGCTTCCGTCGACAAGCATCTTCGCGAAGCCATCGGCATCGGCGACGGCCTCGTGCGCTTCTCCGTCGGCATCGAGGATGTCGAAGATCTGATCGAGGACATCGCCGAGGCTCTCGCGGCTGTGAAGTAAGCCGGCGCTTCAAAGTCCGAAAGCGGCAGGCGCGGGAGCGCGCAGGCTGCTAGCTGCACCCCTCGTCAAAGACGGGGAGATTGCATGAAAATCGCAATGGTGTTTGCGTTTGTAGCTATGCTTGGTGTTACGCCGATCGCGTTCGCGCAGGATGGCAACCGCGCCGAAGTGCTGCACGCCGCCGATTCCTACGATCACGCGCAGCTCACCCAAGATCGCGCCGCGTTGGAACGCGTGATCGCGCCTGATTATCGCCTGGTGCATGGCTCCGGCCGAATCGGGGGACGTGAAGATTTCATCTCCAGCGTGGTTGCGCCGACCACCCATATCACCGCCGTCGATATCGCAAATCGCACTTATACACCGCTCGGCCGTGATGCGGCCATCGTCGGCGGCGAGGGCACAACGCGCGGCACTGATTCAGGTGAACCGTTCGTCGAGCATTTCGTGTTTTCAGACACGTTCGTGCGCCGCGACGGCCAATGGGTGGTGGTGTTCACGCAAGTGACAATGCTGCCGGCGCCGGCGCCACAGCCGGCGGCGCACTAGAGCGCGCGCTTCATCAATTCGTCGAACTTCTCGCCATCGAACGGGATGGCGTTGGCGGCGGTGGCGATGTCGGAAATGGCGAAGTCGCGTGCGGCGGGCCAATGGTCGGCCCTCACACCCATCTCCGACAGCGACGCGGGCAAGCCGATGCGCTTGTTCAGGTCGCTGATCGCCGCCGCCAAATCCGCGCCTGGCGCCAGATCTAGCGCGCGGCGGATGCGGGCGAATTTTTCCGGCGCCGCCTCGCCGATCATGGCTAGCGAGTGTGGCAGGATCACAGCGTTGAGCGTGCCGTGGTGCAGCCTAAGCTCTTTGACGCGCCCGAGCGCGTGCGAGAGCGAATGCACGACGCCCAAGCCCTTCACGAAAGCGAGCGCGCCTTGAAAGCTTGCCATCATCATGTGCCAGCGCGCGTCGCGATTGCTTCCGTCCGCCACCGCGATCGGCAGCCATTTCCAGGCGCGCTCGGCGCCGTCAAGGCCGACGGCTTCCGCCGGCGGATGCACGACGATGGAGAGTACGGCCTCGATGCAATGCGTCATCGCATCCATGCCGGTGGCGGCCGTGAGTTGCGGCGGCAAGCCAAAAGTCAGTTCTGGATCGCAAACCGCGGCCTTCGGAATGAAGTGCGGCGACACAAACGTTTCCTTGCGGCCATTGTCGAGAATGAGCACGAAGCCGACTGACACTTCGCTGCCTGTGCCTGCCGTCGTCGGCACAGCCACCAAAGGCGGAATGGCGTTGACCAGGCGCGTGCCGCGTTGCGTGCCGCCATATTTTTCCCAGGGGCCATCGTGGGTCGCCATCAGACCGACGGCCTTGGCCAAATCCATCGACGATCCGCCGCCGAGCGCAACCACGCCATCGGCGCCGGAGGCGCGGTACTGGTTGGCCGCTTCGGTCGCGGCTGCTTCAGTGGGATTGGCGGGCGTGTCCGTGTAGACGCCGGCGGGCGGTTCGCTGAGCGCCGCCAGCAATCGGTCGACCAGGCCGTTTGCTTTTAGTCCGGGATCGCTCACCACGAACGGACGCGACACGCTCAAGCCCTTCAGCACCTTCGGCAGTTGCGCAAGGGCGCCGAAATCGAACGTGCACGCCGTGAGGTAGTTCATTTGGGCCATGGAACGTGCTCCTGTCGCCTTGTCCCACAGGTGCGGCTCACGCGCTACAGCCGGTGATGGACTCTCAAGGCTTGCTCGTTAGTCTCCATGCGACATGGCCGAAACCGTTCTCGACATCGCCAACCTTGCCGTAACGTTCGACACGCCGGACGAAGAGGTGGAAGCCGTCAAAGGCATCTCGCTCACCATCGACAAAGGCGAATGCCTCGGCATTGTTGGCGAAAGCGGGTCCGGCAAGAGCCAGACGTTTCTCGCCGCCTTTGGACTGTCCTCGCAAAGCGCCATCGTCACCGGCCAGGTGAAATTCCAGGGGCGCGAAGTGCTGACCATGCGCCGCAACGAGCTCGACGGCATTCGCGGCCGCAACGTCGCGTTTGTGTTTCAGGACCCGCTGACGGCGCTGACGCCACACCTCACCATCGAAACGCAGATGACCGAAGTGCTTTCGCACCACTTCAAGGTCAATGGCCAAGTCGCGCGCGAACGCGCCATCGAATGGCTGGAGCGCGTGCGCATTCCCGAAGCGACCCAGCGCCTTAGGTCATATCCGCACGAACTCTCCGGCGGCATGCGCCAGCGTGTCATGCTGGGCATGGCGATGATGTGCGAGCCGGCGCTGCTGATCGCCGACGAGCCGACAACCGCGCTCGACGCCACCGTGCAGGCCCAAGTGCTCGACCTGATCGAAGACCTCCGCCGCGACACCGGAACCGCGGTTGCTCTCATCACCCACGACATGGGCGTCATCGCGCGCATGGCGCAGCGTGTGACCGTGATGCGCCACGGCGAAGTCGTGGAAACCGGAAGCGTGGACGAGATCTATGCGCGTCCGAAGGCTGATTACACGCGCATGCTGTTGAAAGCGGTCCCGCGCATCGACGGCGACCGCGCACAAGTGATCGCACCGATCCAGGAAGGGCCGCCGATCCTCAGTGTTGATGACGTGCGCGTGTACTTCCCGATCAAGATCGATGACGGTCTGTTCGAGAAGCCAAAAATGCTGCGCGCTGTCGACGGCGTTTCGTTCGATCTGAAAGTGGGAGAGACGCTCGGCATCGTTGGCGAATCCGGCTGCGGCAAGTCCACTTTGGCCCGCGCCGTGGTGCAGCTCTTGGCGCGCACGGCCGGCGCCGTCACCTTCCTCGGGCGCAACATGCTGCCGAGCGAGAAGGAAGCGCTGCGGCGCGCGCGTCAAGATTTACAGATTGTCTTCCAGGATCCGCTCGCCAGCCTCGATCCGCGCATGGCTTTAGGCGCCTCCATTGCCGAGCCGCTGCTTGCCTTCGCGCCGCATTTGAGTCGCGCTGAACGCGACGAGCGCGTGAAGGAAATGATGCGGCAAGTCGGGCTCGATCCGGAATTGATCAACCGCTATCCGCATGAGCTATCCGGCGGGCAGAACCAGCGCGTTGGCGTCGCGCGCGCCATGATCCTGAAGCCAAAGCTGGTTGTGTGCGACGAAGCGGTCTCGGCGCTCGACGTTTCAATCCAGGCGCAAATCCTGAAACTGCTCGCCGATCTGCAGCGAGAGTTTCACACGAGCTTTCTCTTCATCAGCCACGATCTGGCGGTCGTCCGCGAGATCTCGCACAACGTGCTCGTGCTCTATCTGGGGCGCGCGGTGGAGTATGGGCCGGCGGAAGTCATCCTGCGCGATCCGCGCCATCCCTATACCAAGGCGCTGCTGGCGGCTGCGCCTACGCCCGATCCGCAACTCGCGCGCCAGCGCCCGCGCGTCAGGCTGGTCGGCGATCTGCCCAGTCCACTCGATACACGTGCAAGTCTGCGCTTCCTCAAATCCCGCATCGTCGATGATCCCGACGCGGTTCAGTATCGGCCGCGGTGGATGGAAGCGGGGCCCGGCCATTGGGTTGCCGAGCACGATGGCGCCGAAAGCGAAGCGGCGTAAAAAAAGGCCGCGCACCCGAAGCTGCGCGGCCCATTTTTCTTTGCAACGATGCGGGGCTTTAGCGAACCGGCTCGAGATAGTCGTTGTTCACCCAGCCTTCGTTGTCGTTTTCGTCGTGGACGCGCCACCACATGCCTTCGCGATCGCCCGTCGGATAGACGGTGGCGCCGGAGGCCAGGTTGCGCAGCGTGCGGCCTGAGCCTGGACCTTCGCGCAGCGCCGCCGCGCGCGTCGTGCGATAGGTTTGCCGCGGCGCTGCAGCTGCAGCCGATCCGCCCGTATCGAGCACGCCAAGCTGGCGCACCAGCTGGGTGTAGGCGTCGATGAACGCCACGGTCACGACGCGGCCGATGTCGGTATCGGTGTAACCGCCGAGACCGGCGCCGCCGCCGCCGAGGAAGCCGACGCCGCCCCACATGAAGTTGCGGTTCGAGGCGTTGCCTTCGGACGACAGCGATTCCGTCGTGCGCACATTGGTCAGCGCGAGCGTCGTTTGCGCTGTTTGGCTGCGCACGCCCATGCCGCCAATGATGCCGCCCAGCGTGCCGCCGACCATGCCGCCGACCGCTGCGCCAACGCCGCCGCCGCTTGAATTGTTGTCCTGCGCGACAACGTCGGCGAGGAGCACGTAGTCGGCGGCTCGGATTTGTCCGCCGCCGACATTCGAACCGCGTTGCAGATTGCCGCCGCCGGCGAGATCGCGTTCTTGCATTGCCGCGTCGAGGCCTGCGCCGCGCTCAACCACGGTGAAGCAACCGGATTGCTGGATCACGACGCGCAGCAGGCCAGCGGGCGGCGCCAAACGATACGAATTCCAACCCGCCGTATCGCCGTTACGGATCGAGATCGTGCCGACATTGCGCGTGCAATGCGGGACTTGCGGTGTTGTGCTGGCGGCTGCTCGCGGCTCGGCTTGAGCCTCCGCAGCAAGGAATCCAGCGACGGCGCATGCCATCGCCAACACTTTGAAAGCCTGACGCATTCTCACCCTCCATGACGCGCCGTCAGCTTCGTTCGCGCGCGTCGTCCATTCCCTCAAGGCTCGCATTACCACAGCGACAGGCGCCGGTCACGCGAGAACGGTCCGGATTGTCCGCGGCCTGCGACGGCGGTCACGGCGCGCTTGCCTTTTGTCCTTTTGCGTCCACGCGCACGCCGGTGCGGCCGGCGATGAAGTCGGCGACGTGCGACTGGAAGCTCGCGGCGCTCACCGCGATGTTGATGATCGGTCCGCCGTGATTGGAGCGGAAATTGGAATCGACGCCGATGACGTCGAAGCCTTGCCCGTTGGCGACGAAGAAGGACGACCCGGAATCGCCGCGCGTTGTATCGCATTCGTGCGCGAACGTGTTGTCAGCGCTGATCCTGACGATGTGGCAGCGGGTGTCGCCGGCAAGATGCGTGCCGGTGTCCCATGCATAGCCAGCTTGCATGAGATTGGCGTGGGTGGCGATCTCGCGGCCGCGGCCGGTGAGGTTCTGCACCCCGGCAAAGCCGAGCTGATCGCCGATGCCGCGATCGAGCCGCAGCAGCGCCCAATCGAGGCCGTCGATGTCATTTGTTGTGCTGAAGCGGTGATAATCGAAGCGGCGATCGAGCAGGTACGCCACCACGCGGGCGCTGAGATTTCCCGAGGCGGAGTGGAAGGTTGCGCGCGCGTCGACGCCGCTATCTTCATTGATGCAATGCGCAGCCGTGACGATCACATTGCGCGCGATCAGGGTCGCCGTGCAGGCGCTGCCGCGATCCATGTTGAGTTCACCGATGAAGCGCCAAGGCGGCTGGTTCACCGGCACCAGAACGCGATCATCGTGGCCGAAGAAATGGTCGTTGATCGCCATTGGCCGGTTGCGTCCGAGGCAATCGGCGCGGTCGGTGCGCGCACGGCACGAGCCGTTGCCGCGGCCGGGCTCTTCGCACACGCCGTTGAACGCGGTGGCGCAGCTATCGTTCTGATTGCGCAGCCAGGCGATGTTGCCGCAATCGCTGTGATCGGTCCCTTGCGTGCACGCGCCGGAGCCGAAATTTGGCTCGTCGCATTCGCCGTCATGCGCCCAGCGGCAGGAATCGTCCTCACCCGTGCGCAGGTGCACGCAATCGGAATAGTCGCTATTCATGGGGCACGCGCCGGTTCCGATATCGGGCTCGTCGCATTCGTGGTCGTTGGCGTATTGGCAGCTGTCATTGCCGCGCGCGACGCCGCCAGGCTTGTCGGCGGCCTTGTTGGCGGGCGTGAGTTGATGCGGATACGAGCGTGCATTGGTCAGCAGCGACGCGGCCTGCGGGCTCGCAAAGGTCGCCGCCGCCAGGCATCCCACAACCACCGCCGCCGCTGCGATAAATCGCATCATCCCACTCCGCCTCGCCGCGCAACATTAGCCTTCAACAATGAGGCAGGGAAGCGACGAACATCGCTTGATTCCACGGCATAGCTCTGAAACAAGCCGCGCATGGCGCTTCCGATTTTCTACATCGGCAACAATCCCCTCGCTGTTCGTCTTCTTCAACGTCTTCGCGCTCAACATGCTGCTCCAGTACCGCCGCGTCGGTCGCTGGCATGAGTACCTGTTCGGGGAGCGCATCTACATGCTGTTGAGCCTGCTCGCGAAGTCCGCGCTCGCCTGGCAGGTCTTCGCCGGAACGCTCCAGCCCGCCTAGCGGTGACGATGCCGCACGCCGCCCTCGCCGACGCGCTCGACCGAATCCTCGACGCCGCCGTGCTCCCGGGCTACACCAACGTCGGCTACCGGCTCCGCCGGCACGCCTGGAGCGACGCCGAGCTCGAGCCGATGGACGGCCGCGTCACGCTCGTGACCGGCGCCACATCGGGCCTCGGGCTGGCGGCGGCCGCGGGACTCGCGCGACTCGGTGCGAGCGTCCGGCTGCTCGCCCGCAACGCCGCGCGCGCCGAGCAGGCGCGCGCGCAGGTCGTCGAGCGCACCGCCAGCACGAACGTCGAGATCGTGCGGTGCGACCTCAGCGACCTCCGCGACACCGCCGCATCGCGACCGAGTTCCTCGCGCGCGACCTCGCCTCGACGTCCCGGTCAACAACGCGGGCGTGCTGCCTGCGCAGCGGGCGATCACGGCCGACGGGGCGTCAAGGGAGGAACTGGGGCATGCGACGACCGTACGCACGCGCCGTTGCCGCCGCCTCGGGCGGCCGACGGAACGCCGTGCCTCCGTACGGATGAGCCTGCGCGCCCGCCTCATCCGCTCGATGAGTCCCGCTCTGGTCTGCGACCGCGGGACCGGAAGCGCTGCACTACTCGGCTCCCGGCGTCAGGTCGGCGTGATCTCGCGGGCACGGCCCGAGAGCTGGATCGCCATCGCGCCGGCCTTCGAGTCGGCCAACGCCTCGAAGTCACCGTTCGCACATCCGATCGACAACATCCGCCGCGCTCGGAGTGCCCGCACCGAACAGCGGGAACCCATCTCATACGCGCCGGGGTCCACCTTCACCCTTCCCCGGGTACCGACCCCGGCTTCAGCAGGCCCGGCCGAACGCCGGGCCTGCTCGCCTCACCTCTGATCCAGCGACGCCCGGTCGCGAGCCCATGCTCGGCCAGCTCAGCCGGCGTCGCGAGTGCTCTCAGGCGGCAACAGACAGGGCTCGAGCGTTGCCGGCGAACCCCATCAGCGAGTTTCGCTTACGCGACCACGCGACTGTCCTCGCCGCACCGAGGCAGACCTTCGCAACGGACGACACGCAGTCGTCCGCGCCGGTGCTGACGTTAGACCCGCTTTCGTAAAGAGCGAGCGTGTCCGCGGGACCACGCGCAGACCACCAGCATTCAACGCACCGAGCTTGCATCAGGCGCGAGGGACTCGGAGATGCCCAAACGCCTTGCACACCTCGGGCGCGCCCGCGACATGACGAAGCCGAGTCTACGCCGGGGGACCCGAACGTGTCGTGTCGTTCCGTGTAGGCTTGCGGGCATGGCCGAGCAGAGCCACCGCCTCAATCTCACGCTCGACGCCGAGAGGGCCGAGCGGCTCAGGCGCCTGGCCGAGCGCACGCACCTGCAGGAGGGGACCCTGGCCCGCTCGCTGCTGTCCGCGGCCATCGACGAGGCGGACACCGACCCGCGCAACGTCGTCGCGTTGCTCGACGGCATCTCCGGCGCGTATGAGCGCGCGGAGCTGAGCCGGCGCCAGATCCGCGCCGGCGAAGGCATCGCGCTCGATCAGCTCGAGCGCGCCCTTCGTGGCTAGCGTCCTCGTCGGCCCGGCGGCAGCGGCCGACCTCGCCGAGCTCATCCGCACCTACAGCCTGCCGGATGACACGCCCGAACGCGTGGCGCGCGTCCTGCGCCGGCTTGAGAACTTCCCGGATATGGGCCAGCGCCTCGGCGGCCGCTGGGAGGGCATGCGTTACCTCGTCGGGCCGTGGCCGTGGATGCTCGTCGTCTACGAGCACCACGTGGAGCTCGAACGCGTCGACGTGCTGACGATCCAGGACGCGCGCGCGTCGACCGCTGCGACGTCCAGCGGACGGTGATTATCGCGGTCGCCGCGATTGCGTGGCGCGGCCGGTGGCGGTGCGGGTGCGCCCGTCGTTGCGCCCGCTCCCAGGCGCGGCAGATCGTGATGGCCGGACGGGCCCGTTTAGAGGGGCTCGCTCGCACCGTGATTCGCGGTTCGCGCTATCAAGTTTCGCCGGTGCGCGGTCGATGCTGTGCTCATGAGGAGCACCCGGCCCTACCAGGCTCCGGTCGCGCGGCTTGTCGCGTCTGCGCTCGCGCCGGGCCGCAGCGCACACGACCGTCAGCGCGAGCTGGTCCGCGCAAGCCTGATCGCGCGTCCGGTCATCGGGCGCGGTAGCCGCCAGCGCTCGGCGTAACGGACGAGACGCTCGATAACGCGGCGCTCGGCCGCCGCCCGTCGAGGCCTTGGTTGCGCGTGGGGAAGCCGCCGGCCTGGGCCGCTGCCCATGAGCTCGGCTGGCTCGGCCCGTGGGGAACAACGGAACGAAAAGTCACGCTAAGCCCGGATCCACCGATCCGGGTGTGGGTGGTGCCTGTGATGGAGCGGCGGGTCGTTGGCGGGGGCGTGTGCGCTTGGTGGGCTGCGCGATCGAACGGCTCGGAGGTTGTTTGGCGCTCAGGCGTCAGGATTTGGTCGTGTTCGGTGCAGCACGGATCGTGCCCGTCGGGTTGGAGGGGAGTCCGTTGTCGGTGAGAGCGCCGTGGTGCTGTCAGGCGGCGGCGGGGAGCGCGCGGATCGCGTTGAGCGCGCTGATGTAGTCGCCGTGCCAGGGCCAGCGGGCTGGCAGGTGCAGCGTCCAGCCGCGCGCGTGCGAGGTCAGGCGTCCGGGGATGGCCAGCAGCCGGCGGCGCAGCGTGCGAGCGGCGCGGACGGTCATGTCGGGGAGCCCGAGTAGCTGGGTCCAGCGCAGCATGTTGTGGGCGAGCGCGGCGAGCACGGTCCAGGCGCCGTTGGCGTGGAAGTGCCCGGACGGGAAGTGCGCCAGCGCCTGGTCTTTGAGGTCGGCGATGACCTGCTCGACGACCGCGTGGTCGCGGTGCTCGGCCTCCACCAGCGCGATGTCCTCGGTGCGGTTGGTGATGAACGCGAAGTGCCGCCAATCGGGGAACAGCTCGGCCTGGGCGCCGACCAGGCGGGTGCGCCGGATGACCAACCGCCGGCCCGCGTAGACGGTCTCGGCGATCTGCGCCTCGCCGCCGTCGGGGTAGTCGATGCGCTGCCAGGCGTCCTCGGCGATCGCCTCGACGGCCGCCTTGACCTTCTTGATGTTCCTGACGCCGATCGAGTACTGCCAGCCGGCCTTCTCCAGCAGCTCGAAGACCTTCGTGTTCCAGAATCCCGAGTCGGCCCGCAGCAGCTTCACGCCGCTGGCGCCGGCGCGTTCGACGCGCGCGATCAGCTCCTCACAGAAGCGCTTGATCCCCTTCTGGGTGTTCGCCGATCCCTTCCTGAGGCGGATGTGCAGCGCCTCGCGCGTGTCGGCCCGCGTGGCGAGGATCGGGTGGTAGCCGAAGATTCGGGTGTAGCCGTAGGCGGCGCCCTGCTTCTGGTAGCCGCAGACCTCGCCGACAAAGCTGTCGACGTCGATCACCAGCCGCCCGTCGCCAGGTCCGGCGCCCGCCTTCCACGCCCGCTCGATCGCCTGCCCGAGCAGCGCGTCGAGCTGGCGGACGTGCCCGAACGTGAACGCGCGCAGAAACGTCCCCAGCGTCGACGGCGCGGGGATCCAGCCGCCCAGCAGCCGCCGCGTGCGCCCGGCCCGCAACACGCCGGTGTCGTCGATGCTGTCGGCGCCCAGCACCATCGCGTAGATCAGCGCCATCACCTTGCGGCTCACGTTCGCGGCGCCCGGCCGATCGCGCCGCAGCCGCACCAACCGCCCCGCCAACGACTCGATCCCAAGGCGCGCGGCGAGCGTCGCGACCAACGCCACCCCAGCGTCGCACACGACCCGCTGATCGTCGAAACAGACCCGCAAGCCGTCCAGTCCGACGGCCTCGTCATCCTGCACCATGAAGGTGACCTCCTGTCGCAGGCCCCGGCTGCTGCAATCAGCCGTAAAAGCCCTGCACAGGAGGTCATTCTTCTTCGAAGACCGGACGGACCCGACCTACCGCCACGGTGGATCGAGGCTAAGCCGCCGGCCGCGGTGACTCGATTGTCCTCGTGAGGTGTCGATAGATCGTCGGTCGGCTGACGCCGAACTCGGCGGCGATCTGCCCGACGGTGTGTTTGCGCTTGCCGTCGTCGCCTGTTTTGTCGTACATCTCCCGGGCTAGCTTGATCTGGCGCGGCCCGAGCTTGGGCTTCTGACCACCGGTGCGGCCGCGCGCGCGGGCCGCGGCGAGTCCGTCCATCGTTCTTTCCGACATCAACGCGTGCTCGAATTCTGCGATCGCGCCGAGGATCTGGAAGAACATCCGGCCCACGGCCGTCGAGGTGTCGATGCCCTGGTCGAGCACGACCAGGTCCACCCCGCGGGCCTGCAGGAGCTTTGAGAGTTCGATCAGGTGCTCGAGCGAGCGGCCGAGCCGGTCGAGCTTGGTGACCACGAGCTGGTCGCCGGGGCGGTTGGCGGACAGCACCGCCTTGTCCAGCTCGGGGCGGCGGGCGAGTTTGCCGGACGCCTTGTCGATGAAGATCTGGTCGCAGCCGGTGGCGTCGAGCGCGTCGTGCTGCGCTTCGGGGTGCTGGTCGCGGGTCGAGACTCGCCCGTAGCCGATTCGCATCGCCGTAGAGCCTATCGCAAACCCCCGAGCCCGTTACATTGGCGCGTACACGGCAAGCGTTACAACATGTCGCCAGCTGCGCCGGCGGTTTGCGAGTCGTGCTTATGTGTGTCACGAACGATCGTTCGCGGACAGCGGCAGACGACCGCTTTCGCTCGGAGCGGAAGCGCGCGGGGGCGTCGGAGCCGGACCGACCACTGCTCCTCGTCCCTTGCGAGAGCCCGCCTGCTCGTCGTCCGCGCGACTGCTTCTGCCACGGGACCGCACGTCCACATCGAGGTCACGGTCCGGGGCCCGAACGCCGACTCTTGCTTGCGCTAGGGCTCTGACCACGCGTTCGCCGGCGACCGGCATCGCCGTCATGCCGCGGGCCACTGGTCGGCGTGGCGGGAGGGCGCCAGTGGGACGACGGACGCCGCGAGCGCGGCGAGCGTCGCGCGGGACGGCCGGCGCTCGCGCGCGCGGACCTCGGCGAGCGCGCTCACCGACCCGTGGACCGCGCGGGCGAGAAACGGGGCCAATGCCGGGTCAAGCCCGTCGGCCGCGAGGTCGCGCCGCAGGCCGGCCTCGATCCGATCCGGGACGCGCCGGAGCGCCGCCGCCATCCCCGCGGCGACGGGGGAGGAGGCGTGCCGCGCCGTGCGCGAGAGCAGTCGCGCGCCGGCCGGCCGTGCGGCCGCGTGGTCGAGCAGCGCCAGGGCAGCCGCGGTCGTCCGGTCGCGCGCGCTGCGGCCGGCGCTCTCGACCTCGGCGGCGTGTAGGCGGTCGAGCACGCGCTCGACCTCGGCCTCGACGGCGCGCAGGAACAGCATCGCCTTGGACTCGCCGTGGACGTAGAGGGTCGGCTTGGCGACGCCGACGGCCGCCGCCAGGGTGGCCGACGTGGTGCCGTGAAGGCCGTCGGCCGCGAAGGCGTCGGCGAGCGCGGCGGCGTCGATCTGGGCGCGCGGTCGGGCCATCCGTCCAGTATGTTTCCGAACTGCCCGGTTCAGCTTCGACCGGCGGGCACATACTCTTCGCCCTCCACCGACCGGCGGTCGGTGGAGGGCGCCCGGGACCGCGCCTAGCGTGCGATCCATGAGCACGAGCCCCGCCGTAACCGGCCTTCGTCGCGGCCGCTGGATCGATCACTGGGACCCCGAGGACGAGGCGTTCTGGGAGCGCACGGGCAAGCGGATCGCGCGCAAGAACCTGATCTTCTCGATCTTCGCCGAGAACCTCGGCTTCAGCATCTGGGTGCTCTGGACGATCGTCGTGCATCAACCTCGCGAACGTCGGCATCACGCTGTCGCTGTCGGAGCTGTTCTGGCTGACGGCGGTCGCCGAACCTGATCGGCTCGTTGCTGCGGATCCCGTACACGTTCGCGGTGCCCCGCTTCGGCGGGCGGCTGTGGACGGCGATCAGCGCGGCGCTGCTGCTGATCCCGTGCGTGCTGCTCGCGATCGTCGTGCCGAGTGGCTGGCTCGCGGAGCCAGGCCACGACACGCAGTTCTGGGTGCTGCTGGCGTGCGCCGCCACCGCCGGATTCGGCGGCGGCAACTTCTCCTCGTCGATGGCGAACATCTCGTTCTTCTACCCGGAGGGCAGGAAGGGCTTGCGCTCGGGCTGAACGCCGCCGGGGGCAACCTCGGCGTCGCGGTCGCGCAGCTGCTCGTGCCGCTCGTGATCATCGTCGGTGTCCCGGCGGCGGCGGTGAAGCTGCCGGTGCACGAGGTGCACCTGGCCTACGCGGGCCTGATGTGGATGCCGCTCATCGTGGTCGCCGCGTTCTGCGCCTGGCTGTACATGGACAGCCTCACCCAGGCCAAGGCCGACACGCGCTCGTACGCCGAGGCGCTCGCGGCACGGCCAGACGTGGATCATGTCGTTCCTCTACATCGGCACGTTCGGCTCGTTCATCGGCTACTCGTTCGCGCTGCCGCTGGTGATCAAGAACACGTTCCCGGAGTTCCTCGCCAGCCACCCGTTCATCGCCACCTACCTCGCCGGACTCGGCTTCGTCGGGCGCGCTGATCGGCTCGGTCGCGCGGCCGTTCGGCGGGCTGGCTGTCCGACCGGCTCGGCGGCGCCCGGGTCACGCTGTGTGCTTCGTCGGCATGGCGGGCGTTCACCGCGCTCGCGATCGTCGGCGTGCAGGACGCACAGCTTCGCCGCTCTTCTTCGGCTCGTACATGGTGATCTTCCTGCTCGCCGGGCTGGGCAACGGCTCGACCTACCGGATGATCCCGTCGATCTTCGCCGAGCTCGGACGCCGGGAGGCGGCGACGACCGGCCGCGACCCGAGGCCGACCGCGTCGACTTCAAGCGGCGGGCGGCGGCGGTCATCGGCATCGCCGGCGCGATCGGCGCCTTCGGCGGCTTCCTGATCCAGGTCGTGTTCCGCCAGGCGAGCCTGGGAGTCACCGCGGCGGTCAAGGCCGCGAGACGCCCGGCGGAGAAGCTCGCGATCGCCCAGGCCCACGCCGACTGGTCGATCCCGGCCCTGTGGGTCTTCCTCGGCGCCTACGTGCTGCTGGCGGCGACGACCTGGTTCTTCTATCTGCGCCGCGCGCTTCGGCGAAGCCGGTGCCGAGCCTGGCCCACGCGTCGGTCTGAGGAGGCACGCATGGTCGCCAGTCCCGGCTGCTGGTCATCGGCGGCGGCATCGCCGGCCAGTCGGTCTGCGAGGCCGTGCGCGAGCGCGATCCGGCGTGCCGCTCACCCTCGTCTGCGGCGAGGCCGCATCTTCCCGTACGACCGCGTCAGCCTCGGCGCCCTGCTCGCGGCCGAGCCGGACGTCGACGGCGCTGCAGCTGCGCCCCGACGAGTGGTACGCCGACCGCGGCGTGACGTGCGGCCGGCCGCCGAGCGTGGCGCTCGACCCCGATGCGGGCACCGGCGGCTCGACGACGGCGCGGTGCTGCGCTTCGACCGCGCGGTGCTCGTGCACCGGAAGGGACCCGCTCGTGCCGCCGCTGCCAGGCATCGAGCCGAGGGCGTCCACGTCTTCCGGGAGCCCGCGGACTGCGCGGCGATCCTGCAGGCCGCGGCAGGCGCCCGGCGCGCGCTCGTGATCGGCGGCGGCCTGCTCGGCCTGGAGGCCGCCTACGCGCTCGCGGCTCGGCTGCCGGACCACCGTCGTCCATCTGATGGACCGCCTGATGGAGCGCCAGCTCGACGCGCCGGCGCGCCGGCGCTGCTAGCGCCCGCGATCGAGGGGCTCGGCGTCGAGGTCCTGCTCGGGCACGCACCGAGGTGCTGATCGCGGAACGGCCGTGTCGACGGGCTGCGCTTCGCCGACGGCGACGAGCTCGACGTGCGACCTCGTCGTGGTCTCGGTCGGGATCCGCCCGCACGACCTGGCCGCGCGACGCGGGCCTGCGGGTCGAGCGCGGGATCGTGGTCGACGACCGCATGGTCACCTCGCACCCGCGCGTGCTCGCCGTCGGCGAGTGCGCCGCAGCACCGCGGCATGGTCCACGGCATCGTCGCGCCGATCCACGACCAGGCGGCGGTCGCGGCGCGACGCTCACCGGCGAGGAGGCCGCGTACGAGGGCTCGGTGCCGGCGGCGAAGCTGAAGGTGATGGGCGTGGACCTGGTCAGCGCGGGCGCGGCGGAGGGCGCGCGCGAGGTGGTGGTCGCCGACGCGCGGCCACCTACCGCAAGCTCGTCGTCGAGGACGGCCGCGCCGCCGGCGCCGTGCTGCTCGGCGACACGCGCGGCGCCGAGCTGCTGATCGACGCCGTGCGCACGGGCCGCGCGGTCGACGACCCGCTCGCGCTGCTCGCCCAGGCTCACCGGCCTCGGCCGCCGACCTGCCCGACAGCGCGCAGGTCTGCAACTGCAACGGGGTCTGCAAGGCGCAGATCGTCGAGGCGATCCGCGAGCGGCGAGCTCGGCTCGACCGCGGAGGTCGTGGCCGTCACGCGCGCCGGCTCCGGCTGCGGCTCGTGCAAGCCGGTCGTCACCGAGCTGCTGGCGCCTCGAGCGCGGCGGCGCGCCGAGGAGCCCACCTACCTCTGCCCGTGCCGGCGCCAGACGCGCGAGGAGCTCGCGGCGCTGTGCCGAGCGCGGGACTCGACTCCGTCTCCGAGCTGCCGAGGCGTGCGGCGCGGGTCGCGACTGCGGCGCCTGCAAGCCGGGCCTCGCCTACCTCGTCTCGGAGGTGTGCGGCAACCGCCATCCGCGAGGAGCGCCACGCGCGCTTCATCAACGACCGCGTGCACGCGAACATCCAGCACGACGGCACGTTCAGCGTCGTGCCGCGCATCCGCGGCGGGGTCACCACGCCGGAGAGCTGCGCCGGATCGCCGACGTGGCCGACAACCACGAGGTGCCGATGGTGAAGATCACCGGCGGCCAGCGGATCGACCTGCTCGGCGTGCGCAAGGAGCAGCTGCCGGCGATCTGGGAGGACCTCGGGATGCCCTCCGGCCACGCCTACGCGAAGGCCGTGCGGACCGTGAAGACGTGCGTCGGCACCGACTTCTGCCGCTTCGGCCTCGGCGACGCGGTCGCGTCGGGATCGAGCTCGAGCGGGCATGGAGGGCCTGTACACGCCGCACAAGGTCAAGTCGGCCGTGGCGGGCTGCCCGCGCAACTGCTCGGAGGCGTACGTCAAGGACATCGGGCTCGTCGCCGTCGAGGGCGGCTGGGAGCTCTACGTCGGCGGCGCGTCCGGCTCGACCGTGCGCAAGGGCGACCTGCTCGCGAAGGTCGACAGCCGACGCCGAGGCGATGCGCGTCGCGCTCGCCTTCCTTCAGCACTACCGCGAGCAGGCCGAGTACCTCGAGCGCACCTACGCCTACCTGGAGCGGGTCGGCATCGACGCCGTGCGCGCCGCCGTGCTCGACCCCGGCGAGTCGGCGAGGCTGCTCGAGCGCTACGCGATCGCCAAGGCGGCCGCCGACCCCGACCCCTGGCGCGAGCGCGCACGCGCCGGTGCACCCCAAGCAGTTCGCCGAGCTCGACACCGAGCCGGTCCGTCGGGCCGCCGCGTCGGGAGCCGCACGATGACGCGTTGCGTGCGCGCCCGGCGGACGCCGTGGCGCGCGACGACCTCCCGCTGCTCGAGGGGCGCAGCGCGCGGTCGCGGGCCGCCGGATCGCCGTCTTCCGGCTGCACGACGGGTTCGTGGCGATCGACGCCGCCTGCCCGCACGCGGCGGGCCGCTGCGGACGGGCTCGTGGCCGAGAGCTGCGTGACCTGTCCGCTGCACGGCCGGCGCTTCGACCTGCGCACCGGGCGGCCAGCGGCGGCGGCGCCGGCCCGTGCGTGTCCACGAGGTCGTCGAGCGCGACGGCGAGCTCTGGGTCCCGCTCT
Organism: uncultured Pseudomonadota bacterium; assembly: GCA_963837475.1. Classification (GTDB taxonomy): domain Bacteria; phylum Pseudomonadota; class Alphaproteobacteria; order Caulobacterales; family Aquidulcibacteraceae; genus Vitreimonas. Next base: position 2,481 of record CAWIND010000004.1, on the reverse strand, counting down.
GCGGCAGCTGGCGCGCGCGTGAGCCGCGCAGGTCCGCACCAGTGCCCCTACTGCGGGGTCGGCTGCGGGCTGATCGCGAGGTCGACGGCGGGCGCCTGACGCGCGTCGAGGGCGATCCGCTGCACCCCGTCAACCGCGGCGCCACCTGCCGCAAGCCGCTCGGCTGCCCGAGGCCGTGCACGCCGCCCGACCGCGCCACGCACGCCGCTTTGGCGCGAGTCGCTCGACGAGCGCTTCCGGCGCCGCGACGTGGCGCAGCGATCGCCGGCTCGCCGCGCCGCCTGCGCGCGATCGTCGCACGAGCACGGCCCCGACGCGATCGCGTTCTACATCTCCGGCCAGCTGCTGACCGAGGACTACTACGCCGCCGACAAGCTCGTGAAGGGCTTCCTGGGAACCAACAACCTCGACTCGAACTCGCGGCTGTGCATGTCGAGCGCGGTCGCGGGCTACGTGGGCGCCTTCGGTTCCGACGGGCCGCCCCCCGCCTACGCCGACATCGCGCAGGCCGACTGCCTGCTGCTGCTGGGAACCAACGCCGCTGCCTGCCACCCGATCGTGTGGACGCGGATCCGCCGCCGCCAGGAGGGCGCGCAGGTGATCGTGGTCGATCCGCGGCGGACGCAGACGGCGCAGTCTGCGGACCTCCACCTGGCCCTCCGCCCGGGCTCCGACCTGCCGCTGATGAGCGCGATGTTCAACGTGCTCGCGCCGACGGGCTGCTCGACCGCGCGTTCATCTCGCGCCGCAGCGAGGGCATCGAGGAGGCGCTCGCCGCCGCGGCCGCGTGGCCGCCGGAGCGCGCGGCGGAGGCCTGTGGCGTCCGACGCCGACGCGATCGTCGCCGCGGCACGGCGGTTTGGCCAGGCCGAGCGGGCGATGGCGCTGTGGTCGATGGGCGCGAACCAGTCGACGCGTCGGCACGCTCAAGAACCGCGCGCTGATCAACCTCTGCCTGGCCACGGGCAACGTCGGCCGCCCGGGCAGCGGCCCGCTGTCGCTGACCGGCCAGCCCAACGCCATGGGCGGCCGCGAGACCGGCGGGCTCGCCGACCCCCTGCCCGGCTACCGGCACCGTTGACCGACCCGAGACCGCGCCGAGATGCGGCGCCTGTGGGGCGTCCCGGCCGGGGCGCCGGGGATCTCGCCCGGCGCCGGGCCTCGCGGCCACCGAGCTGGTCGAGGCCCTCGAGGACGACCGCGTGAAGGTGGTCTGGATCGTGGCGACCAACCCGGTCGTCTCGCAGCCCGACGCCGCACGCTTCGCCGCGGCGCTGCGGCGCGCCGAGCTGGTCATCGTCCAGGACGCCTACCACCCGACCGAGACCGGGGCGCTCGCCCACGTCGTGCTTCCGGCAGCCCAGTGGCCCGAGAAGGACGGCACGATGACGAACTCCGAGCGCCGCGTGGGGCTCGTGCGCAAGGCGGTCGACCCCCCGGCGACGCGCTGCCCGACTGGGAGATCTTCTCCCGCGTGGCCGCGCGCTCGGCCACCGCGAGCAGTTCGGCTGGCGCACGGCGGCCGATGTCTACGCCGAGTTCGCCGCGCACGACCGAGGGCGCCCGTGCGACCAGTCGGGCTCACCCACGAGCGGCTGCGTCGCGAGGGAGCGCTGCAGTGGCCCGTGCCCGCATGCGGGCCCGACGGCGAGGGCACCCGGGCACCGTGCGGCTGTACGCTCGCCGGCCCTTCCCGACCCCGGCGGCCGCGCGCGTTTCGCGCCACCCCCCACGCCGAGCCGGCGGACGCTCCGGCCGCCGAGTTCCCGCTCGTGCTCACGACGGGCCGTGTCGCCGGACCAGTGGCACACTATGACCCGCACCGGAAAGTCGCAGGAACTGCTCGCGGCCGACCCGAGCCGTTCCTGGAGCTGCACCCGGCGGATGCGCCCCGCGCGGCGTCCGCGACGGCGACGCGTCCGTCTCCGCTCCCGGCGCGGGAGCGCGACCCTGCGCGCGCGCGTGACCGACGCCGTTCCCGAGGGGACGCTTCGCGCCCTTCCACTGGGGCGCGCTGCACCTCGCGCCCGGCGAGGGCCCTCAACGCGCTCACCCGAACGCTCGACCCCGTGTCGCGCCAGGCCGAGCTCAAGGCGACGGCCGTGCGCGTCGAGCATCGTTCCGCGCTCACCCGCGGGGTGCCGCGGCGCGCGCCGGAGGCTGCTGGTGGTGGGCGCCGGAATGGCCGGCCAAGCGACGCTCGAGGCGCCGCTCGCGCACGCCGCCCCGAGCGGTCCACGAAGGGACGTCACGATCGTCGGCCCCGAGCCCGAGCCGCCCTACAACCGGATCCTGCTTTCGCGGCTGCTCACGGGCGCGGTCGCGGAGGACGCACCTCGCCCTGCGCCGTCCCGAATGGTTCGCCGACCGCGAGGTGGCGCTGCGCCTCGGGGTGCCGGCGCGCCTGATCGACCCGGGCGCGCGGACCGTCGAGCTCGCCGACGGCGAGGTGCTCGGCTACGACGACCTCGTGCTGGCCAC
>CAWIND010000003.1:422500-2165143 GCA_963837475.1 uncultured Pseudomonadota bacterium | reverse complement strand
AGCAATACGCAACGGTCGAGGCGCGCAGGGGAAGGCCACGTATTGCTCTGGCGGGTGCTCGCGGCTCGGCTTGAGCCTCGCAGCAAGGAATCCAGCGACGGCGCATGCCATCGCCAACACTTTGAAAGCCTGACCCATTCTCACCCTCCATGACGCGCCGTCAGCTTCGTTCGCGCGCGTCGTCCATTCCCTCAAGGCTCGCATCACCACAGCGACAGGCGCCGGTCACGCGAGAACGGTCCGGATTGTCCGCGGCCTGCGACGGCGGTCACGGCGCGCTTGCCTTTTGTCCTTTTGTGTCCACGCGCACGCCGGTGCGGCCGGCGATGAAGTCGGCGACGTGCGACTGGAAGCTCGCGGCGCTCACCGCGATGTTGATGATCGGTCCGCCGTGATTGGAGCGGAAATTGGAATCGACGCCGATGACGTCGAAGCCTTGCCCGTTGGCGACGAAGAAGGACGACCCGGAATTGCCGCGCGTTGTATCGCATTCGTGCGCGAACGTGTTGTCAGCGCTGATCCTGACGATGTGGCAGCGGGTGTCGCCGGCAAGATGCGTGCCGGTGTCCCATGCATAGCCAGCTTGCATGAGATTGGCGTGGGTGGCGATCTCGCGGCCGCGGCCGGTGAGGTTCTGCACCCCGGCAAAGCCGAGCTGATCGCCGATGCCGCGATCGAGCCGCAGCAGCGCCCAATCGAGGCCGTCGATGTCATTTGTTGTGCTGAAGCGGTGATAATCGAAGCGGCGATCGAGCAGGTACGCCACCACGCGGGCGCTGAGATTTCCCGAGGCGGAGTGGAAGGTTGCGCGCGCGTCGACGCCGCTATCTTCATTGATGCAATGCGCAGCCGTGACGATCACATTGCGCGCGATCAGGGTCGCCGTGCAGGCGCTGCCGCGATCCATGTTGAGTTCACCGATGAAGCGCCAAGGCGGCTGGTTCACCGGCACCAGAACGCGATCATCGTGGCCGAAGAAATGGTCGTTGATCGCCATTGGCCGGTTGCGTCCGAGGCAATCGGCGCGGTCGGTGCGCGCACGGCACGAGCCGTTGCCGCGGCCGGGCTCTTCGCACACGCCGTTGAACGCGGTGGCGCAGCTATCGTTCTGATTGCGCAGCCAGGCGATGTTGCCGCAATCGCTGTGATCGGTCCCTTGCGTGCACGCGCCGGAGCCGAAATTTGGCTCGTCGCATTCGCCGTCATGCGCCCAGCGGCAGGAATTGTCCTCACCCGTGCGCAGGTGCACGCAATCGGAATAGTCGCTATTCATGGGGCACGCGCCGGTTCCGATATCGGGCTCGTCGCATTCGTGGTCGTTGGCGTATTGGCAGCTGTCATTGCCGCGCGCGACGCCGCCAGGCTTGTCGGCGGCCTTGTTGGCGGGCGTGAGTTGATGCGGATACGAGCGTGCATTGGTCAGCAGCGACGCGGCCTGCGGGCTCGCAAAGGTCGCCGCCGCCAGGCATCCCACAACCACCGCCGCCGCTGCGATAAATCGCATCATCCCACTCCGCCTCGCCGCGCAACATTAGCCTTCAACAATGAGGCAGGGAAGCGACGAACATCGCTTGATTCCACGGCATAGCTCTGAAACAAGCCGCGCATGGCGCTTCCGATTCTCTACATCGGCAACAAGAATTATTCCTCTTGGTCGATGCGCCCGTGGCTCGCGCTCACATGGGGCGGCGTCCCGTTCGAGGCGCGCATCATTCCGCTGGGCGGCGAAGGGTATGGCCGTTCGCAAATCAAGGAAGTGCGCGAGGTTTCGCCGAACGGGCGCGTGCCTGCGCTGCACGTCGATGGCGCGGTGATCTACGAAAGCCTGGCGATCTGCGAATGGGCGGCAGAGCTTGCGCCGTCGCTGTGGCCAAAAGACGTGCTCGTGCGCGCGCAGGCGCGCGCGGCGGCAGCTGAAATGCACGCCGGCTTTGGCGCTCTGCGGCGCGACATGTCGATGAATATCCGCCGCCGCCTTGCCAAGACGCCGAAATGGCTCGCCGACACGCAAGCCGACATTGAGCAGCTTGAAATGATTTGGAGCGATCTGCTCAATCGTTTCGGCGGACCGTTTCTGTTCGGCCAGCGTTCGGTCGCGGACGCCATGTTTGCACCCATGGCGACGCGCCTTCGCACCTACGCCGTCGCAATTTCGCCGCAAGCGCAAAGCTATTGCGCCGCGATATTCGCCGATGCCGCGTTCCAGGACTGGGAGCGCGCCGCCGAGGCAGAGACCTGGACCATCGAACAAACGGAAGCGCTTCACAGATGATCAGAAAGATATTGTTCGCCGCCATCGTCGTGCTCGCCGCCTGTGGTCAGTCCAACAGCGACGCGGGCGTCATGGCCGAGATCGAGCGCGGCGAAAAGGCCGATGCGCAAGCGGCCCAGCAAGCCAATGTCGGCAATGATGCGTTCCTGGCGCGGGTGCGGGCGCAGCCCGGCGTGCAGGCGCTGCCGTCCGGTTTGCTGCTCCAGTTCCGCAATCGCGGGGCAAACCAATCGCTGCCGCGTCCGACGGCGAATGCGGCGGTGCTCGTGCATTATGAAGGCAAGCTTCCCGACGGCGCCGTGTTCGACTCTTCGTTTGCACGCAACGAACCGGCGCAGTTTCCGCTCGCGGGCGTCGTGCCGGGCTTCTCTGAAGCCATTCAACAAATGCGGCCGGGCGACGAAGTGATCGCAACCTTTCCGCCAGGGCTCGGCTACGGCGCGGAAGGACAAGCGCCCGTTATCCCGCCGAACGCGGTGCTGCAATTCCGTATTATCCTGCTGGCCTTCCAGGAGCCGGGCGGCCAAGTCGTGCGTGCGCCACAACAGCGGCGCTAGCGCATGAGCGCATTCGTGCGTGCGTGTGTGAGCGCGTGGGTGCGTTAGAGCGCAGCGCGCGCAGCACTTGCGGCCGCGCTGCTGCCGAACGCGATGAAGCCTGGAATAATGAAATCACCTTGGCGGAAACCGTAATGCAGCGGCTTGCCATCAAGGCTCATAATGTCGCCGCCCGCCGCGAGCAGAACGGCGTGTGCGGCTGCAACGTCCCATTCGCTGACATCGCCGAAACGCGGATAGAGATCGGCGGCCCCTTCGGCCACGCGGCAGAACTTGATCGACGAGCTCGCATGCGTCGTCACGCCCTTGAGCGCCTTCACGAAGGCGCCGGTGCGTTCGTTGCGGCCTGAAAAGTCCGACGCCACGATCCGCCATTGCGGCGAAGCGGGCGCGCAGCGGATCATCGCCGGCGCCTCGACAATAGCCTGTGTCGTGCGGTCGTACTGCGCGCGCAATGCACAACCTGGTTCGCCGGCATAGAGCTCGCCGCTCGCGGGAGCGAACACGACGCCCATCGCCGGGGCGCCGCGCTCCACCAGCGCGATGTTCACGGTGAATTCGTCGCCGCCCTTGGCGAAGCCGCGCGTGCCATCGAGTGGGTCGACGCAGAAGAACGCCTCGCCGCATTCGGGGATGCGCCCCTGGGCGACCGCTTCTTCGCCGATCATCGGCACGCCAGGCGAAAGCCGCGCCAATCCGGCTTCGATCACGGCTTCAGCGCGGTGATCGGCAAGCGTCACGATGGAGCCGTCGAGCTTTTCCATCGTGGAAACGCCTTCAGCGCGGACGCTCATGATTTCTCGCCCCGCGGCGAGGGCGAGCGCGATCAGATCGTCGAGGTCCGGGCGTTGCATGGCCCTCAATCTAGCGCATCCGGCGCATTCGCCGAGAGCTCCGCCAGCCAGGCTTCGGCGGAAACATCACTCGGCATGCGCCAATCGCCGCGCGGGCTCAGCGCGCCGCCCGAAACGATCTTGGGCCCGTTCGGGATGGCCGAGCGTTTGTATTGGTTGGCGAAGAAGCGCTTGAGGAAGAGTTCGAGCCAGCGCTTCAGCGTGGCGTAATCGTATTTCTCACGCCACGCCGTCCAGGAGAGAAACAGAATCTTGCTTGGGCTCACGCCGAAGCGGGTGAACCAGAAGAGGTTGAAATCCTGCAATTCATAGGGGCCGATGGCGGCTTGCGTGCTTTGCGCCTGCTTGCCCGGGACCAGTTCTGGGCTGATCTCGGTTGCGAGCACGCCCCGCATCGTATCGCAGGCTTTGTTGTCGAAGATGTTGGCGTCCGCGACCCAGCGGATGAGATGCTGGATCAAAGTCTTCGGCGCGCCGGCATTGACGTTGTAGTGCGACATGTGATCGCCGACGCCATAGGTGCACCAGCCAAGCGCCAATTCCGAAAGATCGCCGGTGCCGACAACGAAACCGCCTTCCTTGTTTGCAAGCCGGAAGAGATAGTCGGTGCGCAGGCCTGCCTGCACGTTCTCGTAAGCGATGTCGTAGACCGGCTCGCCGCGCGCGGCGGGATGATCCAGATCTTCGAGCATGCGTTGCGCCAGCGGCTCGATCGACACTTCACGGCCGTCAATGCCCAATGCCTTCATCAGCGCCCAGGCGTTGGTTTTGGTTGCATCGCTGGTGGCGAAGCCCGGCATGGTGACGCCGATAATGTTCTTGCGCGGCAAGCCCACCAGATCGAAAGCGCGCGCCGCGACGATCAACGCTTGCGTTGAATCGAGGCCGCCGGAAATGCCGATGACGACGCGCTGCGTCTTTGTCGCCTCGATGCGTTGCGCGAGGCCGGAAACTTGGATGTTGTACGCTTCGAAACAGTCGCGATCGCGCTTGGACGGATCGTCCGGCACGAAGGGCAGGCGGTCGATCGCCCGCTTCAGCGGCAGCGCGCCCTGGGGCGGATCAAGCAAAAACTCAAGCCGGCGGAACCCTCCGAGCGTTTCCTTGTTTCGCGCGACCGCATCGCGGAAACTCGACAGCCGCCGGCGTTCTTGCGCGATGCGCTGCACGTCGACATCGGCAATGACGAGCTTGGGGTCGCGCGCGAAGCGCTCGCCTTCGGCGATCTTCTCGCCCATTTCGTAAGCGACGATCTGGCCATCCCACGCAACGTCGGTCGTCGACTCGCCGCGGCCGGATGCGGCAAAAACGTAAGCCGACGTCGCACGTCGCGACTGCGCGTCGCAGAGAATGGCGCGGTCTTCGGCCTTGCCGATGACGATGTTCGAGGCTGAAAGATTAAGCAGAATGTTGGCGCCCGCGAGCGCGCCCAGAGTCGAGGGCGGCGTCGGCGACCAGAAATCTTCGCAAATCTCCACGTGAAAGACGAAATCGCGCACGTCGCTCGCCGCGAATGTGATATCGGCGCCAAAGGCGACATCGTCGCCGAGCAGGCGCATCGTTTTTGCCGTCGCATCGGAAGCGGCTGCAAAATGCCGCTTCTCGTAAAACTCGCGATAATTCGGCAGGAAGCTCTTCGGCACAACGCCAAGGACGCGGCCGCGATGCAAGACCACAGCGCAATTGTAGATCGCGCCGTCGAGGCGAAGCGGCGCACCCGCAACGATGACAGGCGTGAGCGCAGCACTTTGCCGCTTCAGACTCGCTAGTGCGTCTTCAACGCTGTTCAGCAGCGCGTCTTGCAGCAGCAAGTCATCGATGGCGTAACCGGAAATGCCGAGCTCCGGCGTCAGCAGGATCGCCGCGCCCTGCGCGTGCGCTGCTTCGGCAAATTGGTTAATGGCGGCGGCGTTGGCGTTAGGATTTGCAGGCAAAACGCGTGGCGCACACGCCGCTACGCGCACAAAGCCGTGCGTATAGAGCGATTTGAAGCGATCGGCGCCGTTGGAAGGCTTGCGCGCGGCCATAGGCGCTAGCCTACCACCTTATGCTCAAAAAGACCATAAGTGTTCATTCGTCGTCCGAAGGCTGCACATCGACCTGAATGCGGTCGTCATAGCCCTTATGCGCGGAGTGAAACACGAGCGCCATCAGGCCGCCGCCGATTCCGAGCGTGAAGATCGTGCACAAGCCGAGCGCGATCCAGCCGTGCAGGCTCATGTACGAGGGATCCCAATCCGTCAGGAATCCGAACATCACCAAAGCCAGAATGCCGCCAAGCGACAGCGTGAGCAGGAAGACTTTCACGCGCTCTATCTAGGTGCGCCGCGATGACGCCGCTATGGGCGAATTGACCCTAAGACGGGCAGAAGCTCGGCATCGCAACGGGTTGCGAGGCGGTGCGTTGACGCCATTGCCCGCCTTGATCGCGATAGCGTTCGCCCACCGCGATGCGCCCTTGGAAGATCTCGCAGGCCACGGCAGCAGCCATTTCATTCACAGAAACGCTGCGCTGCTCAGCGCGGCTCGTATAGAGGGCGCGGCGGCGAATATTGATCTGATCGACGTGACTGCGCAGATCCGCCGATGCCGAAGCGCCTGGAACGTAACCGAGATAACCATCGGCTTGCTCGCCGACTTGGCCGGCCGCGCGTGCCTGCGTCACGACCGGGTCCGAGCCTTGCGCGCGCGCCGGGATCGCAAAAGCAGCTGCGAGCAGGAAAGCGCCCAACAGGATCGGGCCGAGAAGATCGATGGTGCGTGTGCGTGCGCGTTTCATGGCATCAGCCTTTAGAACAGGTCCCGGTTTTGTTGCAGCAAGTCTTCGGCGTCGTGCTCAAGGCGCACGATCACTTCTTGGCGGATGTTGACGTTGAGATTGATCTCAATAGGGCGATCCGGCGCCTGAATTTGCACCGGAATGCAGCCAGCGGCGGCCGCTGCCGCCAAGCCCGTCAACATCTGCGCCCGCACGTTCATGGTCGTGCTCCTGATCTTGGCTTAGCGCAGCCCGTCTGAATGCGCCCTGAACCCTTATCTCGGAGCTTGCGGCTGCTGGTCAACCGGTGGGGGAGCGGGTTCAGCATTTCTCGGGTGGTTGAGGATGAATGTCGGATCGCTGATTGAAGCGGCGGTTTCAGCAAGGCTGCGGAAGGGCGCGGTCAGCTGCACGTGGAACGCGAACGGAACGCCGCGCACGGTGACATTGCCGAGGCCGGGCATGATTGGCCCAAGATCGACCGGGCGTCCGGAATTGTGGCCGTGGAATTGGATCGACGACACCAGTTCGCCTGAGAGGTCCCCGTTGAGCGCGATCCTGAGATCGTCGTAGCGGAACGATTTGAGCGCATCGAAGGCGATGCGCGCGGCGCCGGTCGCGTTGTCGCCGGCATGCCCCACATAAGAAAGCGTGCCGCCGCCATCTTGGGCGTGCAGTTCGCCGTTGTGTATAAGCGCGGTGCGACGCGTGAGCAGAAGCGGGAAGGCGCCGTCGATCTTGCCGGTGGCCGAGAGATCGGGAATGTTCAGCGTCGCCAGCAGCGCACTCGCATCGACATTGCGCAGCGAAATTTCGAAATGTGTTTCTTCCGCACCGAGCGGGATCGCGGTCGGCCTTATCGCCAGCGTGCCCGAAGCAAAGTCGAACTCTGCGCGCTCGATGTTCACGCGCTGCTGCGGCAACAATTGGAACCGTACGCGGCCGTTGTGCACGATGAGACCCGGATTGAGCGTCTCGACAGTGACCTCCTGGCCGGGCGGCGTCGTCAGATTGAAAAGATCGTCGAAGGCGATGTCGCCGCGCACGCCTTGAATAACCGGGATCGTCGAGGTCGCCAGCGACACGCCGTCGAGGTGGACGACGCCGCGGGCCGCGATCGCATCGCGCGTCCAGTCGATGTTTGCGTTGAGCGCGGCAGGCCCGCGAACGTTGTCGACAAAGCCGCGCGCCCGTTCGGAAATCTGATAGGGCTGCAGACTACGATCGAACGTGAGCGGATCACTGGTCACCACCGCACCGCCAATGCCCGCATCGACATCGTGATGCGCGGTGAAATGCGCGAGCTGGTGGGGTTGTTCTGCAAGCACCAGCGCGCCTTGCGCGTCGACGTTTCCATCGCGCAATTGGGCCGAAAAGCCTGACAGGCGCAGCGTGTGGAAGAGGGGAAGTTCGTTATCGCTCGCTGGCCGATTGGCGTTCAGCAGCGCCTCACCCGCCTCGACCCGGATCACGGCCTTGTCGTCTTCGGGCGCAGCACTCCAGCGTCCGGCGATCGCCGTCACCGTGCCGGGAAGTGCTGGATCGCTGAGCGCGCCTTCGCGGAAATCACCCACAATGCGCCAATCGCGCCGCAGCAGCGCATTCGCCGTCACTTGGGCGCCGCGGAGTGCGAGCACGCGCTCCGGGGCGATATTGATCGCCAACGCCGGCTGATGTGCGACGATGGAGAGCTGCGCTTCTTCACCCGCGCCGTGGAATTGTCCGACCACATCGCCGGCGGTGAGCCGTGCGGGTTGGGCTTGCGGACCCGCCATGGCGCCGTTCAGCGCCAATGTTTGGATGCGGAAACCGCCGCCGAGATTGCCGCGCGCATCGGCGGCGACGAGCGCCCCGCCCGAGGCGCACAACGCCAAGCGTCCGCTTTCAAAGGAGAGGCCGGCAGTGTCGAGGCCGCCCAGACTGATCGGCAGGCAGCCGCTGTTTGGAACGATGCGCCAGCCAGCATCCCATAGAACGCCGATGTCGAGATGAGCGATCAGGTCGCGCACCTGACCATCGCCAAACGGGCCGCTGATGCGGGCAGGGCCGCGAAGATCGACGCGGCCTGCGCCGCGCGCGCCGATACTGACGCCAATGTCGAGTTGCTCGGCGCTCAAGCTCGCAGTCTCGGTATTCCAATGCGACAGCGCCAGCGTGCCGTCGGCCTCGAGTGGCGCGCCCGGCGCCCAGCTGACCGCATCGAGCAACATGGAGGCGGTGGGCGCCCCGCCGCCGGCGACTTCGAGATCGACCGCGCCGTGAAGCGTCGCGGCGGGCAATTCCAACGTCAGCGCCGGCGCATCGACCCGCAGCGGCGCCACGCTGAGCCGCAAGCCGCTTGCGGCGTGCGCGGCAATCTCGTGATCAAACACGATGCGCTGCGCGGTTGAATCGAAGTGCGCGCTAAAAGGCGCCGTCAGCGCAAAGTTGGCGCCGCCGCGCTGAAGCGCTGCATTGGCTTGCGCAAATGTCGGCGCAAGCGGCGTTCCGCCCAAGCCCGGCAACATGCCATCGATGGCGCGGCGTGCGCTGGCGCCGAGCCTGGCGCGTTCGAGGCTGATCGCGCCGTTCAGGTCGAGCTGACCCGATTGCGTCAGATTGACGTTCACGCCGCCCGACGCGGTTGCGCGCGTGGAAAGAAGCGCAAAGCCGGAAAAGTCCTCGCCGCTGAACGCCCAGCGGCCTTGGCCCTGCAGGTCGCGCCCGTTGATGTCGCCGTCGACACGCGCGCGCACGACCGCCGCATCGGCGAAAACAAAGCGGTCGGCGTAGGTCTGTGTGCGCGCGCGCCAGGCCGTTGGAAGCAGGCTATCGTCGCGCGTTGTTGCGACAACGCCCGCTGCGCCATTGAGGTTCTCGCCGTCCAGCATTTCGGTGCGGATCATGCCGAGCCGCCAAGCGCCGTCGATCTCGTAGCGCGAAAGGTCGAGCGGCGCGCGCAGCAATCCTCTGAGCGCAATGTCGGAGACGCGGGCATCCGCCCACAACACGCCTGCAGCATTCGCGTCGAAGCGCAGGCCAATTTCATCGGCGCTCGACACAACAACGAAGCGGCCGGTTGCTTCCTGGATAGCGTAACCGCGTCGTGCGCTCGTCATCGGCCGCAACTGACCAAGCGCGGAGAAATTGTCGCCGAGCACGCCGCTGGCGCGAACATCGGCGATCAGAGGTCCAAATGGCGCGTCGATCTGCAGGAGGCCGCGCTCGACGATGAATTCGACGCGGGGGATTTGCATGCGCCGTCCGCTCGGCGCGCCGCCCACATGGTCGAGCGCACCGGCGGAAACGCGTCCGTGATTGTCCATGCGCAGATGCAAACGGGGCTCGAGCAAGCGGATGCTCTGCAGTTGCGGCGCGAGCCCGTTCCAGCCCCATGTCGCTGTCACCGTGGCGATCGAAGCGTCGGGCGCGTCCGCCGCGCCGACCCGCACCCCGTCCAAAACCGCATGGCTGAAATCGAGTTGGGCGACCTGGAAGTCCGCCTCCACGCCCCGCTCGGCCAGCGCAGAACTGAGGAAGAATTGCGCGATCGGGAAGCGCGCCAGCCAGACAATCAAGGCCAGAGCGGCGGTACTGATGGTGAGGGCGGCAATGGCCGTACCCCAACCGACCAGCAATCGGCGGCGTGGCGGCGGCACATTGTCTTCGGGCGGATCGAGGTTCCGCTCTTGACTTGCCAGGGCCTGGTCAGACCTATGCCTCATGGTCCTTCGCTTGGCGCGATCCTTGCTGGCCGGTTGACGTCCGATGGGGCGTTTTCCGGAGCTCCATGGGATGGCGCCTTTTCAGTTTCTGCCTGGATAACCAAACTACGAAAACGCTTGTCGGCGGTGTGTTTTTTGTCGGATTAGCGCATTGGAGCATGAGATTGAGAGCAGAATTCGCTCATCGGCTCATGAAGGTGAGGAAAGGATTGACGTCGAGCGCCGTCCTGGCGGCCGCGGCGATCCTTGGTCTTGGCCTGGCGTGGCGCGCCGGATTGTTCAGCAGCGGGACGGCTTCGGCGGCCGAAATGGCGGCTGTGCGCGAGGCGGCGGCGCACCGGGCCGAGGACCGTGCGTTTACCGAAGTTTATCTTAACCACAGCACGCGCGCCTTCCGCGTCGCGCCGGATGAGACGCTTGCCAGTGCGCTCGTTCACGCCGGCGCTTCCGCGACAGACGCGCGTGCGGCGCTTGCTTCGATCAGCGGCGTTTACAATGCTCAACGCGTGCAGCCGGGACAGCTGATCAACGCCTTCTTTACCCAGGCTAACGGCGCGTTACAGCTCAACGGCGTCGCCTTCCGATCCGAACCAGGCGCTTCGATTACGGCGAGCCGCACTGTTTCCGGCGCGTTTACCTCTCGCCAAGTCTTGATGCCGGTCAGCTTCGAGATCGCGCGCATTTCGCAGCCCGTCGAAGGCGGGCTCTACGCCACCGCGCTCCACTATGGCGCAACCGATCGCGAGATCAGCGCGCTCGCGGATGCCTTTGCTTACGACGTCGACTTCCAGCGCGACGTCCGCCCGGGCGACCATTTCGAACTCGTGTTCGAACGCTTCTACGATGATCAGGGCAACACGGTGCGCACCGGCGACATGCTGTTCATCGCGCTCGAGAGTCGGGTGGGCCGCCGCGAATTCTACTCGTTCCTGGCGCCGGGCGATGCGCAACCGACGTGGTATGACGCTGACGGCGACAGCGCTCGGCGCTTTTTGATGAAGACGCCCGTCAACGGCTCTCGCTTGTCATCGGGGTTCGGCATGCGCCTCCATCCGGTGCTCGGCTATTCAGCGATGCACCGCGGCGTCGATTTCGCGGCCCCGATCGGTTCGCCTATTCTGGCGGCGGGTGATGGCGCCGTTGAGCGCGCGGGCCCGTTCAGCACTTACGGCAATTACGTGAAAATCCGCCACGCAAACGGTTACGAGACCGCCTACGCCCACATGTTGCGTGTAGCGGTGCGGCCGGGCGAGCGCGTGCGCCAGGGCGAGGTGATCGGTTATGTCGGCGAGACCGGGCGCGCGACCGGCCCGCATTTGCACTACGAAGTGCTGAAGGGCGGCAGCCAGATCAACCCGATGTCGCTGCGCGTCCCCAATGGCCGCAATCTCACCGGCCGCGCGCTGCAATTGTTCCAGATCGAGCGCGCGCGCATCGACACCATCCGTCTCGCGCGCGATCGCGAGGCGGCCCCGCACATGCAGACCGTGTCGGAAACGATCCCGAATGCGCCGCGTTGAATCTTTTGCCGGGCTCAACTTTACATATTGAGCCACGCGCGCTTATGACGCAATTTACGCCGTCGACTCGCGGGTGCTTGGCGCGGGTGCGTTGAAGGCTAAGAGATGGCGATCCGAGCGCTCATTGCGGACGACCATGAATTGTTCCGCAGCGGATTGAAGCAATTGCTTGTCGACGCTTTGGGCGCCGACGACGTTCGCGAAGCCGAAACGCTTGATCAGGCGATCGAAAGCCTCACCAACGAAGGCGCCGGCGACATTGTCCTGGTCGACTTGCGCATGCCAGGGATGTCGGGCGCTGAAGCGCTTTCTGCTTTGCGCGACGGCTTTCCCGAAGCAAAGATCGCGGTCGTCTCGGCGTTGGAGGGACGCGCTGACATCATTGGCGCCTTGGGCGCTGGCGTGCACGGCTATATTCCAAAGTCGTTGCCGTCAGCCGAGATCGCCAATGCCATCAAGACGATTCTCGACGGCGGTATCTATGTGCCGCCGGCGCTCGGCCGTCGCGAACCTGAGATCGCAAGCAGGCAAAGTGAATCGCTCGAAGCCGACAAGCTGACATCGCGGCAAAAGGAAGTGTTGGCGGAATTGTTGAAAGGGCGAGCGAGCAAAGAAATCGCGCGCACGCTGAACATCGCCGAAGGCACGGTCAAAATTCACCTTGCGGCGATCTACAGGGCGCTCGGCGTCCGGACCCGCGCCGAGGCGATTGCGAAGCTCAAATCGTAGCTTCCGCGCGCTGCAACTGACGTGCGATTGTTTGCATTAATGTCGCCGGTTCGACCGGCTTGATGAGCCACGGAAATCCTGACTCTTTCAGGAAAGCGAGCGTATCGGCGCCCGTATCGCCGGTGACGATGATCGCAGGCGGCGGCGGGCTCAGGCGCTGGCGCAAGCGATTGGCGATATCTACGCCGCGCAATCTGCCATCGATGCGCAGATCCATGACCAGCAAATCCGGGTGAAAGCCTTCGTCGAGCGCCGCTTGCGCATCCTCTTCGCGGGTGCAGGGACGCACCTGCGCGCCAAGATCGCGGACAAGGGCGGTAATGGCTTCGAGCGCGTTGGGGTCATCATCGACGACGAGGACGCGCTCGCCATGTAGCTGGGTTTCGGTGTTCCGCGCCGGTAAGTTTTCGGGAGCAGAGGCGCCCATCGGCACAAGCACTGAAAACGTAGCGCCATTCTGCGGCGATGACTTCACCGAGACCGACAAGTCGAGCAAGTCCGCGATCCGCTGCACGATGGCCAAGCCCAGGCCTAAGCCTTCGCTGGCGCCTTTGCCTTCGAGACGCACGAACTCGTCGAAGATGCGCCCTTGATCTTCCGGCGCAATCCCCGGACCGCGATCAATGACCGAAATCTTTAAATGCCCGGCCACGGGCGTTGCAACAATGCGCACGCCGCCGCCGCCATGCTTCAGGCCGTTCGAAATCAGGTTGCGGAGCAGGCGTTCAAGCAACACGGAATCGGTGTGCACGCTCAGCGCCGGCGCAGAGTATTGCGCGGTAATGTCGCGTCCGGGATGCTCTGCGATCAAGCGATCGATCACATCCTGGATATTGAAGTTGGAAACCTCTGGTTCGACTACGTTCGCCTGGATGCGCGCGAGGTCGAGCAGCGTCGCAAACATGCCCACCATGGATTCGGCGGCCCGCTCCATCTTCTTCAGAATGTCGCGCGCCTCCTGGCCCTCGACACGGCGGTCGAGCGCGCTGAGATAAAGCGTAATGGCGTGCAAGGGCTGGCGCATATCGTGGCTTGCGGTGGCCAAAAAGCGCGTTTTCGCGAGATCCGAAGCGGCGGCTTTCGCGCGTGACATTTCAGCGGCTTCACGCGCCTCCGACAGCGCCTTGATGGTAGCGCGCCATGAACGCCGCTCTTGGCGCAGCGCCCAGGTGGCGACCAGCACTGCGACAATGGTGAGAAATCCGAGCGCCGCGCCTAGCACATAGATGGCGGAGCGCGACGCCGCGTTTCTGGCGCGCGCCACGTCGATCAGATCCTCGACGCGCGCGGCAAGAGCGCCGGCGTCCCTGCGTGCGGCATCCATCGCAATCTTCGATGCCGACAGTTCGTGCGCGATTTGCCCCTGCGTGAGCGGGTGGGCGGCGCGCAAGGCAAGCGTGTGATCAATCGCTACGAGCGCGCTCATCGCCGAGCTTTGCGCGCGCGCGACGTTGCTCCTAAGCTCGTCGTTGTTTGAGGCTGTGTCGCCTAGATCATGAAGCTCAGCAAGGAGGTTGCGCCGCCCCTCGCGGTAGGGATCAAGGAAGGCCGGATCGTCGGTCAGCAGATAGCCGCGCTCGCCGGTCTCGATATCGATGAGCGCTTGGGTCAGCGCCGCCGACTGCGGGCGCGCCGGGCGTGTCACCTCCACGCTCCGCAGCACCGATTGCTGCATTTGGTTTTGCCAAATGAAGGCGAGCACGAACAGGATCGCGAAGAACGCCAGGCCCGCCGCTGTTGCGCTCAGGATAGCATCGGCGCGCTGCGCCTGCGGCAGGCCTCGAGGCTGCGAGTCGGTCTGATCCACCGCCCCATGTTAGGCGTGCTCGAGCCAGGATACGATGTTTTCTGCGCGGGCTGGCTTTTGCATATAGGCATAGCCCGCCTTGGCGGCGGACGCCTGCGCCTGGCCATGCATCGACCCGGAGAGGACGAGCACCTTTGCGTCCGGCGCGGCGTTGGTAATGTCGCCAATACCCGCGACCCCGTTTGGGCCAACGCCCAGATTGAAGTCGGTAATGATCCACCCGACCTCCCGCACCCGCGCGCCTAGCTGATCGGCGACGGCCTTGGCGCTCGCTCCGACGGCGACCTCCGCGCCCCAATCGCGCACAACCAGGGACAGAGCGTCCGCGGATACGGGCTCATCTTCAATAATAACGACGGTCTGGGTGCGGGGCGGCATCTTGCGGTTGCTCAGAAAACCATGAGCCGCGGCAAGTTGGCAGACGCCGTACGAACTAGCCGCAAAGTCATAGTCCGTCCGACTGATGCGAATTGCTTATCTTTTGGAAGTGCGGGCTAGGTCTTCGGGCACGCCATGCGTGCAATATTCGCCAGTCAATACCTCTGACATTTTTCATCTCTCCAAATATTCGAGCGCCACGAGGGAACAAACACTATGAAGACTTACGCTCTTCAATTCGCCGAGCAGCCTGAAGCGGATGCATGGCATCCGACGGGCGGGGAGGCGGATTATTGTTCACACGACGGCGCGCGGGCGCTGAAAGAGATGATCGAGGCCTATTGGGCCGCCCGCGGCCAGCAAGTCATGGTGGCGCTGCACAATGTTGGCTTTCATCCCGCCATTCGCGCCGCCCGGTTTGATGTGCGCAGCGACATGATCAATGGCCGCCCGCGCGCCGGCGCGGCGGCGAAGAAACCGGAACGCGTTGTTGAAGACTTCGATCGCGAAGACGCCGATCTCGCGTTCGAATAGCGTTTCGACCTATTCTCGCGGACCATGTCTGACGATATCGCCGCGCCTGCCGAGTTCGAACCGCCGCCCGGCTACACGCCGCTTGAATGGCGGCGCGGTTTTGCCCGCCAAATTGCGCCGCTCTATCGCCGCCCTGGCAATGGCTCGTTTACGATGGGCTTCCGCGTCGAAGAGCATCACACCAACGGCATGACCAACGCCCACGGCGGCATGTTGATGACTTTCGCCGATATGGCCTGGGGCCACGTCGTATCGGTCGAGACCTCCTCCTACTGGGTCACGGTGCGCCTGACCTGCGATTTTCTCTCAAGCGCCCATCTCGGGGATTGGGTCGAAGGCGCCGGACAGGTTCTTTCAACCGAAGACGACCTCTATGTCGTGCGCGGCCGCGTCTGGTGCGGCGAGCGCACGCTGATCACCGGCTCGGGCGTGTTCAAACCCATCCAACGGCGCGATCCGCGCCCCGGGGAAAGGGCGTTTGCCGGTTGAGCGCCGTTCTCGCGCCTCGTTTTGCGCGCTAACAGCAATGGCATGCTTGCGGTTTCCAGATCCGGCACATCGCGCCGCGCCGTCTTGGCGGGCTTGGCCGCGTCCCTCGCTTATGGCCCGGAAGCGTACGCGGCTGAGCGCACGCGCTATGTCTCGCCGCACGGACGAGGTGACGGCTCTTCGTGGCGCGCGGCTGCGAACCTGCAGGATATTGCGCGCCTGATCGGCGCGCTTCGCGGCGGCGGCGAGATCCTGCTCGCGGCCGATCAAGGCGAATACGCCATCGGTGAAGGCTTCGATATCGAGGCTGGCGGCAGCGGGCGCAATCCGCTTCGTGTGCGCGGCGTCAATCGGGCAGGCGCGCCGGCGCCAGCGCTTCTGCGCGGCAATCGCAGGGGCAGGTTCATCGGCGATGAAGCCTTCCGTCTGTTGCGCGGCGCCGATCATCTCTTTTTCTCGCACTTGAGTTTCCGAGACGTCGGCAATGGCTGCATTCATATCGGCGCCCCGATTGCGGGGCTTGTTGTCGAGGACTGCGCCTTCGCCAACATCTATCGCTTCGTCGAAAACACGGCCAACGACCGCGAGCGTGACGCCAGCCTGACCGACTTCGCCATCCGGCGTTGCAGGGGCGCGCGCGTTGAGCGCGGATTTCTCCGCATCCGCTACGCCTCAAGCGATGGCGTGATCGAAGATTGCAGCGCGCAAGGCCGCGCCAATCGCGGCGGCGCCATCCCCGCGGGTTGCGCGCTCGACGATCACGCCAACAACATCACCTATCGCGGCTGTGTCATGGAGAACTTTCAGCAATGGCGTGGGCTCGAGTACTGGAACGGCGATGGCTTTTCCGACGAAGGCGACAACACCAACATCCGCTATGAAAACTGCCAGGCGCGCGGCTCCACGGACGGCGGCTTCGATTGCAAGAGCGACAATGTTGTGCTCGCGAATTGCGTGTCCGAGGGCAACAAACGCAATTTCCGCCTCTGGGGTGATCGCCCCACGCTCGCTAACTGCACCAGCCGCAATCCGATCATGCGCGGAAACCCACTGCAGCAGGGCGATGTCTGCCATATTTGGATCGGCGGCGAAGGTGCGCGCATCGCCATCTCTGACCTTATTGTCGAGGATCGAAACGCCACGCCGATCTTTGAATTCGATGAAGATAGCGCCACCGCCGTGCTTTCCGGCTCGTCACTTCATACGCCGCGGGAAAACTGGGGCCGTGTCCGCATCAGCCGTCAGGGCGCCCAGACAATCATCCAGCCAGATTAGCGATCAATGCGGCTGGGCCGGGTTGCGGTAGTTGGGATTGTCAGGATCGAGGCGCCGGGCCTGCTCCAGGTCCGCTGCCGTCTGGCCCGCGTCTCCCTTTCCACGATAGGCGATCGCACGATTATAGTAGGCGTTGGCATAAGTTGGATCGATGGTGATCGCGGCGGTGTAATCGATGATGGCGTGGTCGAAATCACCCTGGGCGCGATAGGCGTTGCCGCGATTGTTAAACGCCCGCGCGAATTGCGGATTGAGGCTGATCGCCTGATTGTAGTCGGCGATTGCGAGGTCGAAGTTGCGTTGTTCGGCGTAGGCGCCGGCGCGATTGAGAAAGACGCCCGAGACGCTCGGATCGAGCCGGATGGCTTCGTTGAAGTCGGCGATTGCGCGCCCGTAATCGCTCTGTGCGCGATAGGCGAGGCCGCGATTGTTGAAGGCGTTTGCGTAGTCGGGTTTGAGGCGGATCGCCTGTCCGTAATCGGAGACGGCCATGTCGAAATTGCCCTGGTCCCGATAGGCGTTGCCCCTGTTGTTGTAGGCGCCGGCGATGCGATCGCTTGCTTGGTTGCTGGTTTGGATCACATGCGTGCAGGCGACAATCTGGGTGTCGAATGAGAGATGCCCGTCCTGGTTGGCGCACAGGACGCGCTCGCGGTCGAGTACGGTTTGCGCCAATGCGGGCGCCGAGAATGCGACCAGGCAAACGATCGCCGACCCGGGCGTCAACACAGCTCGATGCAGCTTAATCAGCGCGCTCATGGTTTTCCGCCGTCCCCTCGGCCATGGAAAAAAGCAGCCTATCATGCCTGCAAGTTTTGGGCAGAGGATTTAGCTCAGCTGGGGGTGTTTGGGGTCGAGCGGCGAAAGAAACGCGGCATGAAACGGGGCAGCTCTGTGCGGACAAGCTGAATGGCCTCGCCCATGGTTTGACGGCCCTTGGCGAAGGCGGCGACGACGCCCCAAGCGACCGCATAGGCAATCATTCCGCAGGCGGCCAAGAACACGAGGCTGCTGCCGAACCGCAGAAACTGCAGCGCCAGCAGCACGCCAAAACACGCCGCGCCAGCAAGAGCGAATGGCGCGGCTTCGCGGCAAAGGTCAGATAGGGAAATGGGGCCCTTGCGTGTGACCAGCCACCAAAGGAAAGGAAGGCGCAGCAAAACATCGCTGAGCGCATAGGCCGCGGCCACGCCAACCGCCCCCCAAGGCAGACCGGCGACGAACGACAAGACTGTCGTTATAGCGCTGAAGGCGTTCCAAACCATGTAAGCGCGCGCGCGTCCTTGGCTGATAAAGAGAAAGCCCATGGTCATGCTGACGGGCCGGTGCACGGCCGCCAGGCAAAGCCAAGCAAAGATCGGCGCCGCGGCGGTCCATTGGTGACCAATCAGGAAGGGTACGAGCACCTGGGCGCTGACGCCGATGGCGATAATCCCCGGCAAGAACACAAGCAGGAGAAGGCGCATGACCTTCAAATAGGCGCGTCGATAGCGGGCGCCGTCCTCGGCCAGACGCGAGAGCACCGGCACAAGTATATATTGTAGGACTGCGGTTATGCGCTGGAGCGAGGTAAGGGCCAGCTTGTTGCCGCGATCATAGAGGCCGAGCTGTTGGGCGCCCGAAAAGCGCCCGATCAGTACTGCGTCCGCTTGGCGCGCAACAAGTGCTGCCGCGTCGCTCACCATCAATGCCCCGCCGAACTTGTAGAAACGGATCGCGCTCCTGAAATGGGGCCGCTCGCGCGGCAACCAGCGGACGCCAAGCCAAGCGCCGACAAGCGACACAATCGTGGTCGCGGCATAATCGAACGCCAGCGCCCAATAATGGGCGCCCATCAAGGCCGCGATCACGCCCACGATCAGGCCGATGGCGACGCCGGCCGCATTGATCGAAGCAACCCATCCGAAGCGCATCTGACGGTTCAGCAAAGCTTCTTGCACGTTGGTTAGACCGCCGATCGCGACCAGCAGTGAGCAAACCTCGATCACCGGCGTTGCACGCGGCTCATGATAGAGACCCGCCACGAACGGCGCGGTCGCGAACATGAAAAAGGCGCCGACAAGTCCGGCGATGGTTTGGACCCAGAACAGCCCGCTTGCTTCGGTGCGGTTGATCCCCGGCGATTGGATGATGGCCTGACCGACGCCAAAATTGAGGAAGAGTCCCATTGCGCTGATGATCGGCTCGACCATCGCGTAGACGCCGTAATCGACGGGCGTGAGCAGTCTGGGGAGAAGAAGCAGCGACGCTGCCTGAAACGGCAGCTTGATCAGTTGGGCCAGGCCAATGGCGACGGCGCCGTTCACGGCGTGCGTTTGCATCGAGCCGGCGCGCGCTTCAAAAATCGGATCGGTCTCGGCCATTGCCCCGTACTAGTCTCGCGCTAACCCGGCTGACGCTTGCGCCCCAACGCCATCAACGTCCAGCCCAGCCACGCCTTCTCCTGCATGCGCGTGAGCGAATCTATGAGGCCGCCAAGACCGATCGCGCGGATAGGGCGATGCAGGCGCTCGGCATTGACGATCCTGAGCGGACCGCGGTTGAACTTCGGCGTGATGGAGAAGAGCTCTTCGATCTCGAAGTGCTCACGCAGCAGATCGGCAAGCTCGTCGTGGTCGACCCAGTGACGATACTGGCCAGGCTGCAGCGGCTTGACTTGGTTTTTCTCCAACGCCGTTTTGTTTTGCGTCGCCAGCAAGAGAAGCCCGCCGGGCTTTAGAAGGTCTGCGCATTTGCGTACGAACCCCGCTTGGTCGGGAACGTGCGTCAGCGTCTCCAAACTCACCGCTACGTCGAACCGGCGGGCGCCAAAATCCAGCTTGAGAAAATCGCCGGCGATGAATTCCACCGAGGGGCGGTGTTCGGCGGCGCGCTTTAAGACCTGGTCGCTCAGATCCGTGCCGACGACGCGTCCATACTTGATCAAGTCGGCGCACAGCCATCCAGCGCCGCAGCCCACTTCGATGATGTGCAGATTGCGCCGACAAAGCCGCTCGAGCCATTGCACGATGACGCGTTCTTGGTCGGATGAGACGCGCCCGACCCCCGTTTCACGGGAGACATTCCATCGATTCCAAAAGGCGCGTTGGTCCGCTTCGGAATACATGCGCGTCGAGCCGTCTTGAGAGCGTTGCGAGGCAAGAAACGCGCCGCGATGCGCCGCCGCAACACGGTTCGCGCGCCGCGGTGCGGGATTAGCGCCGCAAGCGATATGCGTTGCGTTTACCCTCCCGTCACGTGCATAACGGACACTGAGGAGTGGGTATCCTCACCTCTGATTTTTACGGGGCGGGCAATTGGCACGAGCGGCAGAAGCGCCGTTAATTTTCGTCGTCGGTGCGCGCGGCGTGCCCGATGTAGAAGGCGGCTGCGAGAAGAACGCCGAGATGCTTTTCCCACGCGTCGTCGCCGCCGGTTACCGCGTGGCGCTGGTTGGACTCGCCGGGAACATCAAGTCAGACGAATACAAAGGCGTGCGTTTGCTCAAAGCGCCGCATTCGCGTCTGCTCAAGACCGATAAGCTGCTTTGCTACATCGCAGCGATCTTCATGGCCGTTCGCTTGCGCCCGCGCATCGTGCATTTCCAAGGCTTGGGCTCGGCGCTCTTTTTGTGGGCCTACAAGATCATGGGCGCCAAAACCGTCGTGCGTTACGGCTCGGCCGACTACATTGTGGGTAAATGGGGGTTTCTCGGGCGGGTCGGATTTTTGCTCGGCGAATTCCAGCTCCGTTTCGCCGACGCCGTCATCGCGGTGACGCCAGCCTTGGCCCAGAGGCTCGCCGATCGCGGCATCCGCCGCAATGTGCACGTCATCGCCAACGCCGTTGATGTGATGTCGGAAACCCCGGACGGGGCGTCACCTTTTGGCGAGGATTATGTGCTGAGCGTTGGGCGCGTAACAGCGCAGAAGAACGTCGCCAACCTCATTCGCGGCTACGCGCTCTTTGCCGATCGCACGCCAGGGGCGCCAAAGCTTGTTGTCGCCGGCGGCCTCGAGGAAACGTCCTACGTCGCATCGCTTCAGCCGCTGGTGAGCGAGCGCGTGTCGTTGGCGGGCCGTTTCGCGCGCAGCGCGATGGCGCCGATTTATCGCGGGGCAAAGGTTTACGTGAACGCGTCGCTGCACGAGGGCAGTTCCAATGCCGTGCTTGAAGCGATTTCCGCCGGCAGCCCGATCCTGCTCAGCAATATTCCCGAGAACCGCGATTTCGGGCTGCCCGACCAATTCTATTTCGACCCGAATTCGCCGGAAACAATCGCGGATGCGATTCTCCGCGCTACGGCGCATCCAAGCGCCTTCGTCGTTGATCCAGCGCGTTACCTGACGTGGGATGCGGTCGCTGCGCGCACACTCGATATCTATCGCCGCATTGCCCCGCTCAAAGACCCTCGCACCACCGCGGATTCAAAGGACGAAGCGACCATCACTTCGGGCGCGGCCGGCTAAAGGTGTTCTAGGCGCTTGGGCGCTCTTCCAATACCGGCGCTGCTTGGGTGCGCGCGGTCTCGGGGCGGCTCTGCGCCGGTTTGCGCCCGCCCTGCAGCGAGAGCAGGTAGAACGTGTAGCCGCAAATCATGCCGTAGAGCAGATTGCCTTCGATCATCCACATCGGCATCGTCGACATGTTGAGCACGATGAAGCTCACGTGGGCGCCGACGAGCATGCCGCGCTGGGGATGACGCACGCGAAGTGCGGCCGCCAGCATGGACAACCAGAGCCAAAGCGCGCCTGCGACGCCCAGGAAGCCATACTCATAGAGATTGTTGATGAGCGTGTTGTGGGCGTAGAGCGAAAACACCGTTTGCCAAGATTCCGGCCCGAAACCGAAGAGATGATTGATGTTGGAGCCGCGGATCCAGCCGTAAATGTACATGCTCCAAATGTGCGGCCGCCCCGAGAGCAGTCGGGTCTCGTCGACGCTGTACTGTTCTGGCGCTTTCAGGAAGTCCACGTGCCCAGAAGCGGCGACGCCGACATCCTGGAAGCGTTCGGCGAGCGCCATGGTGATGATGCCGAAGAAAAGGCAGCCCCCAACGATCAGCGCGCTGACGATGAAGGGGTGATCGCGCTTGGGAAAACGGCTGAGCGATGAGAAGCCGAAATAGGCCGCCAGCATGGGCACAATAGCAACGACGGTGGTTCGGTAATTAGCGAAGAGAACGCCGACAAGGCATGCAACGATAATGCCGTTGCGAACGTACTTATTCAGCCGTTCGGCAAAGCAGGCCGCCACCAGAGCGGTCGCGAGCACCACCGAAAACGCCGCCTCGTGATAATAACCGCCGATATAGCTGACGGAATCGGCGTCGGCCTCAGTGTGCTTGCTGATATGCAGCACGATGGAAAGAATTTGAAAGATGAAGGGCGCCGAGAACGCCCATAGAAACACGGTCATGAACGAGCGGCCGTGCGTGCGGCGCAACGCTTCATAGACCGAGAGCGTGATCACGATCAGGTAACAGTACTTGGTGACGACGGTGATCATTCCCGGCAAAACGTGCGGCCCATTCGCGATCGTGCTGAGGATGACGATGGCGATGAGCGCGTAGATCGGCAGCAGCAGCTTGAAGGCGAGATGGCGCCAATTGATCGTGAGCAGGCCGAGCCCAACCATGCCGATCGAACCCAGCGCATTGCTGGACATGCCAGCCACCAGCGGCCGATACGTTGTCTCGTGAAACGCAGACATGATGTAGCGTACCCAGGCCGCGCCCATCACGAACGAGGCGGGCGTGTTGCGCATGCGCGCCATCACGAACAGGATTAGGGCGCCGGTCAGCACCGTGACCGTGATCAGCAGGTAGGTTGGTAAGGATGGGACGCCGAGGCCGATTTCACCCATGAGCGCCCTCCGGCCCCAGCGAATGGTTAAATGAACCCGCCGCAGGTGCGGCGCCGGCGCGCCCGGGCGCCGTGGGTGGGCGGAATCTCATGACGCGTCAACCTTCAGAAGTTTGAGCGCTCTGCAAGGTCCGTGCGCGAATTTGTTGCGGGCGCAGACGCTTGCGGCGCCGGCGCCGGTTCTGCATCATTGCAGGCGCACGAAAAGGTCCGCGTACGCCAGAACCAAGTCCCCATGCAATCCACCGCCGCCAATGCAAGCCGGGACCAGGGCGCGCGACCGGAGGGGGCCGCGCCGTACAACGGCGCAAAGCGGCGGGTGCTTTTCTTGATTAACTCGCTCGAAGGCGGCGGCGCCGAGCGCGTCATGTGCACGCTTCTGCGCCATTCGCAGTCGCTGCGCGAAGAATTCGACATGACGCTGGCGCTCTTGGACAACGAGGAGCGCCTCAACACGCCCCCAGAATGGCTCGACGTGCGCCAGCTCGATTGCGCCAGATCGAGCCTCAAGAGCCTGATCGGCGTGCGCAAACTCATCCGCGAGCTGAAGCCGGACGTCACCGTCAGCTTCCTCACCCGGGCCAACATCGTGAGCGTGCTTAACGCGCGGGGCGCCTGCATCATTAGCGAACGCGCCAACACGGCATCGCATTTCCCCAGAACGCTGGGCGGCTTTGTTTCCAGAATGACCGTTCGAACAGCCTACCCGTTGGCCTCGCGCATTATTGCGGTTTCCGAAGGCGTCGCCGAGGCGCTCCGAGACCATTTTGGCGTGCCGGCCGATCACATCACGGCCATTCCAAATCCCGTCGACATTCAATCCATCCATGCACGCGGAGAGGAGGCGCCGGCATTTGAGGTTGACGCCCCGTTCGTGCTTGCGGTTGGGCGGCTGATTGAGCCCAAGAATTTCGCCATGTTGATCCGCGCCTTCGCGGCGTCGGGCATGGATGGCAAGCTCGTCGTGGCGGGCGACGGCGTCGAGCGCGCCAATCTTCAGCGAACCGCCCAGGTGTGCGGGATAGCCGATCGTGTTCTTCTGCCGGGCTTCATGAGCAATCCTTATGCGCTCATGCGCCGGGCGCGCGCTTTTGTCCTCAGTTCCAGCGTCGAGGGGTTCCCGAATGCGCTTGTCGAGGCCATGGCGGCCGGCGCGCCGGTGATCGCAACCAATTGCCCGTCCGGTCCCTCAGAAATCCTGGCTGAAGCGCCGCGCCAGTCCATTAGCGGGCTGACGTTTGCGAAACATGGAATTCTGACGCCGATGGAGGATATGGGCGCGATGGCTGAAGCGCTGCACGCGCTTCAAGATGAGGCGCGCCGCGCCGCTTATGCGGAGAAGGCCAAGATGCGGGCCAACGATTTCGCTGTCGCCGCCGCCACCGCGCGATATTGGGGCGTTGTGCGCGAAGTGCTCGCCGCGCGGGGCTAGGCGGCGAAAATCTCGCGCATTGTTTTCATCTCCTTCGAGATCGTGCGCCGGCCGAAGCCGATGAGAACGCCCCAGCCCAACAAGGTTTCCAGGATTGCCAGGCCGATCTGCGGCCAAGCGTCGATCTGGTAATAGCTGATGAGCAAACGGTGGCCGGCGAAAACCGCCAGAGCAATCGCTGCAGGCGCTGCCAGGGCGCGCGCGAAGGCAAGCGAGGAGCACTGAATCGGGCCCAAATAGAGGTGCAGGAGCCGCGGCAGATAGAGCAGCGTCACCAACGAAGACCCAAGTGCGACCGCTTGGATGCCGAATTGCACCAGGATCAGCGCCGAGAGCGACCAGAAAACGGCGAACTCGACGGTCAGACGAAGGCGCGCCCCGGTTTGTCCAATCGCTTGCAAGAGAGAACCGTTCAGGCCGACGACGGTCTGCACAGCGCCCGCGACTGCAAGCAGCGTGAAGATATCGCCCACCCCATGCCAGCGCTCAGACAGCAGCACCAAGAAGAACGCCTTGCTGGCGGCGGCGATCGCAGCAATCGGGGGAAACACGAATGCCGCCTGCGCCATCGAAATCGTCAACACCATCTGGCGCAACGCCGCGGGATCGGAATGCAGACGCGCCATGCGCGGGTACAGCACGCTGTTGAGCGATCCGCCGAAAATGCTGATCGGCAGCTGCATGACGCGGATGGCGACATTGTAGAGGCCAAGCGTTGCGGCGCCCAAGAACTTGCCAACGATGAGCGTGTCGGCCTGCCGGCCGACGAATTGCATCATCGACCAGCCCACTGTGTCGAGGGCAAAGCGCAAGTGCTCGCCGAGGCGGTCAAAGTTGAGCACGAAGGCGGGGCGGAAGGTGCTGGCGGCGTTGATCACCAGGCCCTTGACAATGCGCTGCGTCAGCAATTGCCAAACCAGGGCCCAGGCGCCGGCGCCGGCAACCGCAAGCCAAAGGGCTACCGCGACGCCCGCGATCGCCGAGAAGAACTCCGACGCCGCGAGCCATTGGAATTTCTCTTGCTGTAGAAGCGAGGAAGCGGGGATCTCGGTCAGCCCGATCATGATCGGCGCCAGGGCGAATGTGGCCAGGATCGGAAACAGCCTCGGTTCATGGAAGAAGATCGACGCCGGCCAGGCCAGCACAAGGATCACCAGCGCAAGGCAAACCGTGAGCGAAATCACGGCCCAGTGCGCGCTCGACCAAGATTCGCCGTCGGTGGCGCTGGTGCGCACTAAAGAGCGGCCAAACCCCGCATCGCCGATATACGTAAAAAACGTGACGACCGAGAGCGCCAGCGCAACGAGACCGAAGTCCGTCGGCGTCAGAATTCTGGCCAGAAACGGCACGGCGATGAAGCTCGACGCGAGCTGCAAAACGCGCGCAATGGAAAGCGTCGCCGCACCGAGCGCAGTCTTTCTTAACGCCACGCCCAAGCTCCATGCCACGGAGCGGCGTCAATCTGGGGTCGCGCGATCATTGTCAATCCGGGTCCCTCGGGGCAAGAAGGGCGCCGTCGGTATGGTTTACGCCGCCGACGCGGATTGATCCGGCGCCGCTCTTGCCTGATCGTTTGGAGCCAGCGCCAATTCGCTTCGGCTTTTACAAGGGAAAGCTGGCTGATGTCCGCAGCCGAACTCGAAAGCGGCCCAGGCCAGCGCCCTGAAGAGCGCTCAGGCCGGCGCGGCGCCCAGCCGGCAGCCAGCGCCATCCGTGTCGCCCTGTTCGGCGGTTTCGGCATTGGTAATTTCGGCAACGACGCTTCGCTCGAAGCCACGGCTGACTATCTTCGCACGGATTGCCCGCACGCAGCGCTCAGTTCGATCTGCAGTGCGCCCGACGTTACCGCCAGCAAGTTCGGCTTGCCGACATACCCGACCGCCAAGGCGCCGTCGGGCCTGCTTCGCTTGGCTGACATCGCGCTCTTGCGCGCTCCGCGCACGGTTTGGAACTGGATCTACACGCTTGGCGTTCTGAAACGCTTCGACGTCCTGCTCGTCGCCGGAACCGGCGTCTTTGACGATTATCGCGACAGTCCGTTCGGCTGGCCGAGCCGGCTGTTGCGCTGGTCGCTGGCCGCCCGTTTGCGTGGCGTCCGGCTCATTTTCCTGAGCGTGGGCGCTGGGCCGATCGTCAATCCCGTTAGCCGCATGCTGATGAAAATATCCGCCCGTTTGGCGCAGCACCGCTCGTATCGCGACGCAGAATCGCTCTCGTTCATGCAAAGCATCGGCATGGACGAGAGCAAAAGTACGGTTCTGCCGGATCTCGCCTTCCTTTTGGCGGCGCCACAAATCCAGCGCGCCCCGGACATGGCCCCGACCGTCGGCGTGGGCTTGATGAACTATCGCGGCTGGCGCGATAGCGACGCTGTTTTCGACGCCTATGTGACAACCCATGTGCGTCTCATCCAGTGGATCGACGCGCAGGGCTACAAGGTCCGCGTCTTGATTGGGCAAACGCCGGCCGACCTGAAGGCCGTGCGCGCCATCGAAAAGGGCGTGGGCCGCTCGTTGATGACGTCCGAGCAGGAGCAAATGAACTCGTTCCAGGACGCGATGGCGGCGGCGGCGGAGACCGACGTGGTTGTCGCCTCGCGCTATCACGTTCAGATCGCGGCGCTGAAGGTTGGCCGGCCCCTGATCTCGCTGAGCTACGCGCCGAAAAACGATTCACTGCTGGCGCAAGCAGGTCTTGGTGAATTTGCCCAGCCCGTCGAGCAGGTCGATTTCGACAAGCTTACACGCCAGATCGAGACGCTTCTGAAAGACCGGCAGCGTTACGCGGCGGTCGTGCGCGCACGCGTTGGCGACATGGAAACGCGCCTGAAGACGGCGATCCGCGACCTCGACCTGGCGCAACGGCGCGCCTAGTCGATCGAGGTGACGGCGTCTTTTGGCCAGGCCGGCGTTGCGTGCGGCCGGCTGAAGCGCTTGGCAAACAGATAAGCCGGCCAAACAGCGACGGCGACGACGAAGTCCCATGGCATGGGGTTCCAGCCGCGTTCTCGCATGCGTTGATAGTCGCGCGCCGCCATGCCCACGCGCCCGGTCGCCGCCCACCACAAAAGCCGGCGTTGGAAGACGCGCTGAAACCGGCGATGCACAAACTTGTAGTCCCGGTTCGAGAGCGCCGCTGGCCCATAGCGCTCAATGAACAGCAGCTTTTCCCACAACACCGCCTTCACCGTCGGCGCGAACGTATCGATCAGCGAACCCGACCCGATATAGCGGCGCGTATCTGCAACGTGCCCATGCACGAAGCCCGCCCGGCCGCCGCGCGAGAGAACCCGGTGAACGGCGGCGATAATGCATTCCACCATGTCAGTTGGGTAAAATTCCTCGCCCTCGCGCATGGTGTCGCGCCGCCACAGCACGTGCGCTGACGGCACGTGGGCCTCATCCACCAGCGTGCGCGCCAGCATGTTGCTCGCCTCGAACACCGAGCATTCCGGGGGAAAGAAATGCGGGCGGTCCTTGCCGTTCATCCGCTCGCCCCCGCTCACCAGCACGACATTGTCCGCGCCCAGTGCGATGTTCATCATGTCATCGATGGCGTTAGGCGGCATGGCGTCGTCTGCGTGCAGCATGCGGAAATAGGCCGTCTCCGCTGGCATGAGCTCGAGTACGGCGTTGAAATTGCGCTGAAAGGAGATGGTTTCTGGATTGCGTTTGGTAATGATCGGGACCTCGGCGGCGGCGTAGCGTGCGATGATCGCGGCCGTGCCGTCGCTGCTGGCGTTGTCCAGAATGCAGTGAACCAGCGGCCGGTAGGTCTGCGCCTGCACCGCGCGGATGGCGTCCTCAAGGTGCTTTTCGCCATTAAACACAGGCGTCACGATGGCGACCAAGGGGCGCGGAGAGGGACGATCGTTCGACATAAGCGATTATTGGATGGCGGCCAGCAGAGGCCTATTTGCCGTCCCCGTGCAACAGCGGGGCCACCTCTGAAAGCCTAAACGTGCGGCGCGCCCAGATGCAAAACCCAGCCCACCAACACGAAGATGCCCGCCCACAGCGCGACACTGACGCCAACCGCAAACGAGGCGGTCCAAAGCAGAGGCCAACGGCGTAAACGCGGCGCGCGCTCGAGCGCAACATCCTTGGTGGCGGCAGTCGAACTCGACGGTGTCATTACATCACCCCGCACATGCCAACGGGTGGTAACGCCATGCACAAGTGGTAACGCCATGCACAAGCTGTGAGTTCCGGTCCGTGAGTTCCGGTGCACGGAAGCTGGTTTGAAGCTCTAGCCATCAGCTTTACTTTGACGCTCTCTGGTTCAGGTCTTGGCGGTTACCCAACAAACTCCCCGGTATCAGCTGACAAATTCTTTATGCGGCGGAAGGCAGGCGATTTTTTGGTCCCTTGCCGCACTGCGAAGCACTCGATTCTGCTATCATAGTTCGCCCGGCTGGCGAAATCGCGCTCATCACATTGCAGTGCGGATTGGGGTCCAGCCGGCCTCAAAGTCCCCTAGCGACCGAAAAGCCACAGATTGTGGAACTGTGATGCCAACACTCCCCTGGCGTAACCAACAGCCTGTGCACCGTTTTGGGACGTGCTACGTTTTTCCCGTGGCTGCAGAATTGCTTGGCGAAAGCGGGGACCGCCAAGGGCCACAGGGAAAAAAGGCTGGGTATGAACGTCGTCGCTATTCGCCAGCGTGCGGAAGAGGCTTATCCGCCGCCGTCTGAGGACGGCGAACTGGGGTCAATTAGCCTGCGTGGGTTCTTTGGGTTCCTGGTTCGGCGCCGCATTTTGATCGCCTGTACGGCGATCGTGGTCGCAGCGCTTTGCTTCACGGCTTTCGCACTGCAGCGTCCGTATTACACGGCAACTGCTTTGGTGATGATCAATCCGGCGCCGGATCGCACACTGGCGCCGCTGCAGAGCATTAACGGCACCGAGGTTTCGCCGAATGCGCCGGTGGTCGATTCACAATTGGAAGTTTTGCGCTCGCCGATGCTGACCGCGCGCTTGGTCGACACACTTAACCTCGGCGCCGATCCGGAATGGAATCCGCAGCTGCAGTCGGGCGTGGCGGGTGCGGCGATAACGCCGGACGCGCGCCAGATTGTCATCGCCATGGTCGGCAAGGCGATCGACGTGCGCCGCCGCGGCCTGACCTATGCGGTCGAAGTAAACGTGACCTCTGCGCGCCCAGGTCGTGCTGCGCAAATGGCCAACCAATTGGTGCAGCTCTTCCAGCAATACGAACTCAACACCCAGATGCAGAGCGTCGATCGCGCCAATTCCTGGCTCGGCTCGCGCTTGCAGCAGCTGCGCGCCGATGTTCAGCAAAAAGAAGCGGCCGTGCAGCGTTATCGGGCCCAAACCGGCCTTATCGCCTCGCAGGGTTCGCTGCTCACCGAGCAACAAACCACGGCTCTGCAAACCGACATCACGCAAGCGCGCGCGGATCTGGCTGAGAAGGAAGCGCGCTACGGCCAGCTGATGGAAACCATCAATTCGGGCGGCTCGGCGGACGCCATCGCCGGCGTCCTCAATTCACCCGTCGTCACCCAGCTGCGCGCCCAAGAGGCGGACGTCGCGCGCCGGCAGGCCGATCTCGAAAGCCGTTACAGCGATTCCCACCCGGCCGTGATCAACGTCCGCGCCGAGCATGC
The DNA here is from genome assembly GCA_963837475.1 of uncultured Pseudomonadota bacterium. Classification (GTDB taxonomy): domain Bacteria; phylum Pseudomonadota; class Alphaproteobacteria; order Caulobacterales; family Aquidulcibacteraceae; genus Vitreimonas. The sequence continues at coordinate 2,135,362 of CAWIND010000003.1, read as the reverse complement.
CGACGTCACCGCCCATCTCAACGCCGAGATGGCGCGCATCACCTCCAGCCTGCGCAGTGAGGTCGAAGTCGCGCGCGCCCGCGTCAACACGCTTCAAGGCAGCATGAACGTCGCGCGCGGCGAACTCGTCGGCAACAACGAGCAGATGGTCACGCTCAACGAGCTTGACCGTGAGGCGACGGCGGCGCGCGACGTCTATCAGGCGTTCCTGCAGCGCTACAACGAAATCGCCGATCAAGGCTCGTTGCAATCGGGCGCCGACATTGTGTCGAACGCGACGCCGCCGACGCAGCCAAGTTCGATGCGTCTTTCGCTCGCCTTCATCCTGTCGATCGGCGTCGGTCTCGGCTTGGGCCTGGTTGTCGGCTTCCTGGCGGAAGCGCTCGACGAAGGCTTCGTCGATCCGGAGAACGTCGAAGACCGCGTCGGCCTGCCGGCGCTGGCCACCATCCCCACGCTTACGCGCCAAGAACTGCGCATCCTGCCGCTTTCGGCGCGCCATCCGACCTCGTACCTGCTTGAGCGGCCGTTCTCGGCATTTGCCGAGGCATGCCGCATCCTGCGCACGACGATCCTGTTCGACGCGGCGCGCATGAAGCCGCAAGTCGTCGCCGTCACCTCGGCGGCGCCCAGCGAAGGCAAGACCACGATTTCGATCTGTCTTTCGCGGGTTTCGGCCATGTCCGGCCAACGGGTGCTGCTGATCGATTGCGACCTTCGCCGCCGTTCGGTGAAGGACGTGCTCGACTTCGAGCCGAGCGTTGGCCTCCTGCAGGTGCTGGCCGGCGAGGTGGATTGGCGCAGGGCCACGCACCTCGATGAAGCGACAGGCATGCACATCCTACCGCTCAGCGATTCCGGATTTGTATCTAAGGACGTGTTCGGCGGTGAAGAGATGAACCGCTTGATGACGGAACTTCGCGACGCGTTCGACCTCATCATCCTCGACTGCGCGCCTGTGCTCGCGGTTGCCGAGACCCGCGTGATCGCGGCGAAGGCGGACTGCGCCGTGGTTGTCGCTTCATGGAAGAAGACGCCGGTGCGCGCCGTTCGAACGGCGCTTCGGCAATTGCTGAATGCCGGCACGAATGTTTGCGGTGTTGCGCTGAACGACGTGCAACGCCGTCTGCCCAGCTATTATTCTTATCCAATGTATCAAGCGAAGTCTTGATCGGCGTGAAAAGGGTGGGGTTGCATAGTTCTTGCTACGGGCGAGGCGTACAAGCGCGTGCGTTTGGGTTCTGTTGTGACGTTCATAAGTGTGTCGCGCGAAGTGCAGCATGTTTTTGCGCGAAACGCTCACTCTTCTGTTGCAGCGCAAGGATGCATGCGTTTTAACTTAACGAATGATGGCGCGAAGAAGCTAAAGCGCCAGGGTGTGGGGACTGCCATGCGTGAACAGACGGGCAGTATCGCCAGTCGCGAAATGCGAGCGGCGTCAGTGCGTGCGCAGCGTCCCGCCGCGTTCGCCCAGAAGCCGCTTGTGAGCAACGCCGCGAACGTTGGCGAGATCATCGCCTACACGCCCTCCTCGCGCGTCGACGCCAATGTTGCCGTCGGCGGCTGGTCGAAACGGGCCTTTGACATCGCCGCCTCATCGGCAGCGCTTGTCCTGCTGGCGCCGCTGCTGCTCGTCATCGCCGCCATTGTCCGCCTCGACAGCCCCGGCCAAGCCATCTTCCGCCAGGAGCGCGGCGGTTTCCGTGGCAAGAGCTTCCGGATCTGGAAATTCCGCACCATGACGGTGACGGAAAACCGCGGCATCGTTCAGGCGCGCCGCAATGATGCGCGCATCACCGAGCTTGGCGCATTTCTCCGCCGCTCCAGCCTCGATGAGCTGCCGCAACTGGTGAACGTGCTGATGGGCGATATGTCGATTATCGGACCCCGTCCGCATGCGCTCGAACACGATGCACAGTTCGAGACGGTGGAACCGCGCTATACGCTACGCTTCCGCGCCCGCCCGGGGGTTACCGGTCTTGCCCAGGTCAGCGGTTGCCGCGGCCCGACCGAGACCGACGAAAAGATCCGCGCCCGCACCGCCCACGATGTCGAATATGTCCAGAACTGGTCGTGGAAGCGGGATGCAGTCATCCTGGTGCGCACGGCGTCGCTGTTCTGGAAGGACGATCCGGGCGCGCTCTAAAGCCGGCGTGAGAAGCGCCATGGTCTTGGCGGACCGCGTGTTGCTAGAATTGCAAGGAATTGAGCGCGCGCCCGTCCTCAAGCGGGCGCATGCGCCATTGTGAGAAGGTCGAAGCGATGAAAGTTCTGCTGAGCGGTCATCTGGGCTATATCGGCACAGTAATGACCCCCATGCTTTTGAAGGCGGGGCATGAGGTCACCGGCATCGACGCCAACCTCTATCGGCGCTGCACCTTCGCCGCCGGCGGCGACATCGTCGAGGTCCCGACAATTCTGAAGGACATGCGCGATCTGACCGGCGCCGACGTCGAAGGCTTTGACGCCTGCATCCATCTGGCCGCGCTCTCCAACGACCCGCTGAGCGATCTCAATCCCGATCTCACTCATGCCATCAACCACCGCGCCAGCGTCCGCTTCGCCGAGCTCGCCAAGCAAGCCGGGGTCGAGCGCTTCCTGTTTGCCTCGTCATGCTCGAACTACGGCAAGTCCGGCGACAAGATGATCGACGAGACCGGTGAGCTCAATCCCGTGACCGCCTACGGCCAATCGAAGGTTTGGTCCGAGCGCGACATCGGCGCGCTCGCCGGCGACGATTTCTCACCGACCTTCCTGCGCCCGGCCACCGCCTACGGCGTGAGCCCGCGGCTGCGGTTCGACATCGTGCTCAACAATCTCGTCGCCTGGGGCATGACCAAGGGCGTCATCCTGCTGAAGTCGGACGGCACGCCGTTGCGCCCCATTGTCCATATTGAAGATATTTCTCGCGCCTTCATCGCCGCCATGGAAGCGCCGCGCGAAGTCGTACACGGCCAAGCCTTCAACGTCGGCCAGACCGCCCACAATTATCGCATCCGCGACATCGCCGAGATCGTCTCGGAGGTCGTGCCGGGCTGCACCATTGAGCTGGCGTCGGACGCCGGTCCGGACACGCGCTCCTACAAAGTCAACTTCGACAAGATCGCCAACGTGCTGCCGGCGTTCAAGCCGCAATGGGATGCGCGCAAAGGCGCCGAGCAGCTGTACGCCGCCTACAAGACATCCGGCATCACGCTCGAAGAATTCGAGGGCCCGCGCTATAATCGCATCGCCCACATCCGCAAACTGCTGGCCGACAAAAAGCTCGACGGCGATCTGCGCGTGCGCGAGGCGGAGCACGCGTGAGCGCGGACGCGTCCGCGCAAACCGCACCGGGCGCTTCGTTGATCGCGGCGCTCGATAGCACCAGCATCGGCGCTGACATCTATGCACTTGCCGCCGAGATCTATCCGATCTGCCGTTCGATCACCGGACAGGGGGTGCGCGACACGCTTGCGATCCTCGCCAAGCACGCCCCGATTAGGCGCCACGAAGTGGCGACGGGAACGCCGGTTCTCGACTGGACCGTGCCGAAAGAGTGGGTGATCCGCGACGCCTACATCAAGAACGCCGGCGGCGAGCGGGTCGTCGATTTCAACAAGCACAATTTGCATGTACTCAATTATTCGGCGCCGATCAGCGCCAAGCTGTCGCTAGCGGAGCTCAAGAAGAACATCTTCACGCTGCCCGAACAGCCCGATCTCATCCCCTATCGCACTTCGTACTACGCCGAGCGCTGGGGCTTCTGCACAAGCCAGAACGCGCTCGATGCGCTGCCGGACGGCGAATACGAAGCCTGCATTGATTCAGAACTGAAGGACGGCTCGCTCACTTATGGTGAACTGATCCATCGCGGCGAAACCGAAGCGGAGGTGCTCTTCTCCGTCCACACCTGCCACCCATCGCTTGCCAACGACAATTGCTCCGGCATGGCATTGCTCACGCATCTGGCCAAGCGCATGGCTGGCGTGAAGACGCGCTTGAGCTACCGTTTCCTCTACGCGCCGGGCACAATCGGCGCGATCACCTGGCTTGCCCGCAATCAAGCGGCCGTCGCGCGCATCAAGCACGGTCTGGTGCTCTCCTGCGTCGGCGATCCGGGTGGCTTTACCTACAAACGTACGCGCCGCGGCGACGCGCCCATCGACCGCATCATGGCGCGGCTGCTCGCCCCCAAGCGCGCCAACGTCATCGATTTCTTCCCGTACGGGTACGATGAGCGCCAATACAATGCGCCCGCCTACAAGCTCGATGTCGGTCTCTTCCAGCGCAGCCAGTTTGCGACATTCCCTGAATATCACACGAGCGGCGACAATCTCGATTTCATCACGCCTGAGGCGCTGGCCGAGAGCTATCGTGTGCTGATTGCCGCAATCGCCGCGCTCGAAACCGATCGCCGCTACATCAATCTGGCGCCCCATGGCGAGCCGCAGCTCGGCCGCCGCGGTCTCTACGGCGCCATCGGCGGCGACAAGGACGCCTATGCCAAGAACATGGCCATGCTCTGGGTGCTGAACCTGTCGGACGGCGACCATTCGCTGGCCGACATCGCCGAGCGCGCCAAGATGCCCCTGGAGACGGTGGAGCTGACCGCGACTCTGCTGGAGCAGGCGGGGTTGCTCAAACCGGCTTGAAATCCGGCCAGGCCCTGTCCTTGTCGCTCATCACCGCCACCGGCAGCGGCCACTTGATGGCGAACGCCGGATCGTCCCAACGCACCCCGCTCGAGGCCTCGGGGGCGTAGAATTCCGAGATCAGATACCCAATCTCGCATTCATCCTCGAGCGTCTGGAAGCCATGGGCGAAGCCCTTGGGGATGTAGAGCTGGCGCATATTTGCCGCGCTCAGTTCGAAGCTTTGCCATTGGCGGTATGTCGCTGAGCCAGGGTTAAGGTCGACGATGACGTCGTAGATCGCGCCCCTAAGGCAGCGAACAAGCTTAATCTCTGCGTGCGGCTCGGTTTGGAAATGCATGCCGCGCAGCGTCCCGCGGCTCACGTTCTGCGACGTCGAATGCTGAACGAAGCGCGACTCCAGCCCGTGCGTCTCGAATTCGCGCTCACAGAAGGTGCGGGCAAACCAGCCGCGGCTGTCGCGGTTTGGCTTAGGTTCGACCAGCCAAGCGCCGACCAGTTTGGTCTTGGTGAACAACATTTCCGCGCGCCGCTCCACGCTCAGCACTGCAAACCGCGCGCCTTCAATACGGGATTTGCTTTGATGGCGCAGTCCTTTGACGCTAAAAAATCAGAATATTTCTAGCGGGGCGCGGTCCGAAGCTTGCTTACTATTCGCCCGCGGCGGGGATCGCTAATGAACATGCATGTGGGCAGCCCGATGACTGAAGCGAAGACGACGCAGGGGACATGTCGCCTGTGCGGCGCCGGCCTCAAGCATAGCATGGTCGATCTTGGTAAATCGCCGCTCTGCGAGACCTTCCTCGACGCCAAGCAGATCGACATGATGGAGCCGTTCTTCCCGCTCCACGTGCTGGTGTGCGATTCCTGCTGGCTGGTGCAGCTGAAGGAATACGTCGCCGCCGACGGCATCTTCACCGACCACTATCCGTATTATTCGTCTTTCTCCACGTCCTGGGTCGCGCATGCGAAGGCGTATTGCGAGATGATCACCAGACGGCGCGGGTTGGCGAAAGATCATTTCGTCGTCGAGATCGCCTGCAACGACGGCTATCTGCTGCAGCATTTCCCGCCGCTCGGCGTCACCAACATCCTTGGCGTCGAACCCACCGCTAACACCGCCGAGGTCGCCGCCGGCAAAGGCATCCCCGTTACGGTCGATTTCTTCGGCATGCGCTTGGCTGAGAAGATCAAGGCTTCGAAGGGACAGGCCGATCTCATCTTGGGCAACAACGTGCTTGCCCATGTGCCGGATCTCAACGACTTCGTCGGCGGCGTGAAGCGGCTGATGAAGAAGGGCGGCATCGCCACTTTCGAATTCCCGCACCTGCAGAACCTGGTCGAGCAGAACCAGTTCGACACCATCTATCACGAGCACTTCTGCTATTTCTCGGCCATCGCCATCGAGGCGATCGCCAAGCGCCACCGGCTCGTCTTCTTCGATGTCGAAGAGATCCCGACCCACGGTGGAAGCTTGCGCGTCTACCTCGCCCATGAAGGCGAAGAGGATGTGACGCCAGCGGTCAAGGCGCTGATCGCGCGCGAAGAACAGCTCGGCTACAAGACTGTGGCGCTCTATTCGGCCTACCAGGAGCAGGTGAAGGCGACCAAGCGCAAGCTTCTCAGTTTCCTCATCGAAGCCAAGAACGCAGGCAAGAAGGTTGTCGGCTACGGCGCGCCTGGCAAAGGCAATACGCTTCTGAATTATTGCGGCATCGGCACGGACTTCCTCGACTTCACTGTCGACCGCAATCCCCACAAGCACGGCCGCTTTACCCCGGGCACGCACATCCCCGTGCTGCCGGTCGAGGCCATCGACGCCGCCAAGCCCGATTACGTGCTCATCCTGCCGTGGAATCTGCGCAAGGAAATCGTGGCGCAAATGGCGCACATCCGAGAATGGGGCGGCAAGTTCGTGGCGCCGATCCCGGAAGCGACGGTAATCGAGCCGGAGGTTCAGCCATGAAAGTCGTTCTCTTCTGCGGCGGCTTGGGCACGCGCATCAGGGAATATTCCGAGGCGGTGCCGAAGCCGATGATCCCGATCGGCCATCAGCCGATCCTTTGGCACGTGATGAACTATTACAGCCAATACGGGCACAAGGATTTCGTACTCTGCCTCGGCTACAAGGCCAACACGGTCAAAGACTTCTTCCTGAACTACAAGCAGCAGACTTATGGCGATGTGATTGTCGAAGGCGACAAAGTCCAAATGCTTGGGCCGCGCGAGGAAGACTGGCGCATCGCCATGATCGACACCGGCGTTTGGCGCAACATCGGCAGCCGCCTCTGGGCCGTGCGCGAACATGTCAAAGACGAAGAAATCTTCCTCGCCAATTATAGCGACGGGCTCTCGAATGTGAACCTCGATGACATGATCGCGAAGTTCAAGGCCAGCGATCACGTCGCTTGCTTCCTGGCCGTACACCCCCCCGTCACCTACCACATTGCGGACATCGCCACTGACGGCCGGGTGCGCGAGTTCATCACTTCGGACAATTCAGAGATCTGGATCAATGGCGGCTTCTTCCTGCTGAAACCCGCCATCTTCGACTATATGCATGACGGCGACGAATTGGTGGTCGAGCCGTTCGCGCGGCTGATCAAAGAAAACAAGCTCATGGCCTACAAGCACGAAGGCTTCTGGCGCTCGATGGACACGCTGCGCGACCGCCAAGTGCTCGAGGACATGATCGAGAAGGGCGATATGCCGTGGCGCGTCGCGCAGGACGCCGCCGTAAAGCAGCGCTAGCATGCTGACGCTCAATCTCGCGCGGCCGGGCCGGAAGCTCTCGGTTCTGGCGATCGGCGCACACTCCGACGATATCGAGATCGGCGCGGGCGGCGCGATCCTGAGCTGGATCGCCTCTGGCGCGGAGGTCTCCGTCGATTGGTGCGTATTGAGCGCGGCCGGCGCGCGCGGCGAGGAAGCGCGCGCCAGCGCCGACGATTTTCTCAAAGGCGCGATGGCCAGGATCCATCTGGCTGAATTCCGCGACGGCTACCTCCCGGCCGAACGCGCAGCCGTGAAGGACTGGATCGAGGGTCTCAAAAACCTGAAGCCGGACATCATCCTCACCCATGCGCGCAACGATGCGCATCAGGATCATCGCCTCGTCTGCGAGTTGACCTGGAACACCTTCCGCGACCACTTGATCCTCGAATACGAGATTCCGAAATGGGATGGCGATCTTGGTCAGCCGAACGCCTATATCGGCTTGAGCAATGAAATCCTGAGTCACAAGATCGAATTGCTGCACCGCCATTTCGGCTCGCAGCGTTCAAAAGCCTGGTTCGACGAAGAGATCTTTCGCGGCCTTGCGCGCCTGCGCGGCATGGAATGCAGGCAGCGTTATGCCGAGGCTTTCTTCGCGCGCAAATTGTTGCTGGGTTAAGCTGATGACGATCGACACCTTCGAGCAATCCGAGCGCTTCCGCAAAAAGGCGCATGCGCTCATTCCTGGCGGCTGCCACACCTACGCCAAGGGCGACGACCAGTACCCCGTGCTTTCTCCCAGCCACATCGTGCGCGGGCAGGGCTGCCGCGTCTGGGACGCCGACGGCAACGAATACATCGAGTACGGCAATGGCAATCGCGCCGTCACGCTCGGCCATGCTTTCCCGGCGGTCATCGAAGCGGTGAAAGACGAACTCTCTCGCGGCGTCAATTTCACCCGCCCCAGCCGCATCGAAGTCGAGGCCGCCGAGAAGTTCATGAGCGTCGTCGGCGCCGGCGAAATGGTGAAGTTCAGCAAGGACGGCTCCGACGCCACCTCCGGCGCCGTCAAACTCGCGCGCGCCTATACCGGCCGCGATCTCATCGCCATTTGCGGCGATCAGCCTTTCTTTTCGGTCGACGATTGGTTCATCGGCTCGACCGCTATCTATGGCGGCATCCCAGAAGCAGTCCGCAATCTCACCGTCAAGTTTCGCTACAACGACGTCGACAGCGTCAAGGCGCTGATCGCTGCGCATCCGGGCCAGATCGCGGGCTTCATCCTGGAAGCCGAGCGCATCGATCCGCCGCGCGACAATTTCCTGCAGGAGCTGCAGCGCCTCGCCCGCGAGGCAGGCGCGCTTTTCATCGTCGATGAAATGATCACCGGCCTGCGCTGGCACGTCAAAGGCGCCCAGCACGTCCACGGCCTCGCTCCCGATCTCTCAACCTGGGGCAAGGCGCTCGCCAACGGCTTTTCGGTGTCGGCGCTCGCTGGCCGGCGCGACATCATGCGTCTGGGTGATCTGGAGCAAACCGAGCACAAGCGCGTCTTCCTGATGTCGACGACGCACGGCGGCGAAACCCATGGGCTAGCCGCCGCCATCGCGACGATGGATGTCTACGCCCGTGAACCAGTGGTCGAGCATCTGCATCGCGCCGGCGAGCGCCTGCGTTCCGCCTTCCAGCAGGTTTCCGCCAAAAACGGCCTCGAAAAGCACGTCGCCATCATGGGCCGTGCGTGCAATCTGCTCTTCACCACGCTCGATGGCGACGGCAAACCGAGCCAGCTTTTCCGCTCGCTCTTCCTCCAGGAAACCATCAAGCGTGGCGTCATCATGCCGTCATTGGTGGTTTCGTATTCTCACACCGACGCCGACGTCGATCAGACCATTGACGCGATCGACGCCGCCATGGCGGTCTACAAGCGGGCGCTCGACGATGGCGCTGAGAAATACCTCGTTGGGCGGCCATCCGAGCCGGTCTATCGTACCTATAACCAGCCCCGACCGCCCCAATCACAGGTTTCGAACCCGACCCGGTGAAGCTTCCGCGCAACACCTGACCCTGGGCTGGCTGCTCCCGTCCCTGAAGAATTTGTCGGGGACCTTTCAAGCCGTTAGCTTCTGCTCCGGTTAACTCCCGCGGGGCATGGTTTCAGCGAATTTCGGTGGGGTTCGGGGAGAACTCGGAATGTTTAAAGAGCGTAAAAACGCGTCGGCGCGGGCTTTTCCCGCTGCGAGAGCAAGCGGTTGCCTTCCTTCATCTGCGGACGAAAGCTTGCGCGACCGTCTTCTCTGCTCGAGCGGCGGATGGGTTGCACTCGGGGATTCAATTTTGCGAAATCGTCCGCTCCTGTCGGGATTCGGCGCGCTGCTCATTGCTTTGGCGCCCACGACTGCGTTCGCGCAGACACCGACCCAACAAACGGCCACCCAGCCAGATCAGCCGATCGCGGTGCGCGATCGCTCGCACCCTGAATACGATCCGCTGGGCATGCGCTTCGGCGCCTTCAAGTTGAACGGCTCGCTCGACCTTGAAGCGGCGGGCACCGACAACGTGTTCGCGGCGTCTTCGAGCACGGCGCAGGACGATTTTATTTATGCCGCGGCCCCGACATTGCGTCTTTCGTCGGACTGGTCGCGCAACGCCCTCGTCATCGACGCCGGCGGCCGCTTCACACGCTATCGCGATCATTCGACCGAGGACGCCGACACTGGCTACATACGGGGCGCCGGTCGCCTCGACGTCGGCACATCGACGTCGATTAGCGCCTCGGCGCGCTTCGCCCATCAGGTCACGCCGCGCACGGACCCAGACAATCCTTTGATCGGAGGACCTGTCGAATATGACCGCACCGACGGTTCAATAGGCATCCAGCAGCGCTTCGTGCGCTTCACTGTGACCGGCGATCTTTCGGCGAGTGATTATTCGTATGACACGTTGAGCGCCCGCGACAATACTCAGACGGTCGCGCACGGCCGTGTCACCTTCGATCTGTCGCCCCGCATTGGTCTGCTTGCGGACGCCACCCTCGACAGCCGCGATTACGACAACTCGCCGACAGTGTCGTCTGATGGCCAAGTCTATCTTGCTGGCGTGACCATGAACGGCGATCTCTTCCGCGGCGAGCTTTCCGCCGGCTACTTCCGGCGCGAATTCAAAGGACTGCCGACGTTCGATGGCTTGGCGGTTTCGGGCAATCTCAGCTGGTTCGTCACGGAACTCACGACCGTCACCTTTGACGCCCATCGCGACGCCAACGCCGAAATTGGGCTCACGTCAGGGTTCCCCTACATCACCACTGAACTCGGCATCCAAGTCGATCACGAATTGCTGCGCAACGTCATCATCTCGGCGGAATATCGCCGCGGGAAGCGCGACTATGACACCATCGATCGCAACGACGATTATAGTCGCATCAGCGTCGGCGCCGACTATGTTCTGAACCGCCACGCCGCCATCCGGGTGCGCTTCGATCACTTTGACGATAACTCGTCGGGAACAATGGCCTACCACGACTATAAGATGAACACGGGGACGGTGGGTCTCAGTCTGCGCCTTTAGGGCTCCGGCCACAGGCGTCGCGCTGGGACGCCATTAGTGTGGACTGGGCATGGCTGCGGCCAAAAAGAAAACGCCGGCACGAGGCGGCGCCCAAGGCGTCTCCATTGCGCGCGATGCGCGGCTCGCCAACGCATTGGCTGATGCAAGCTGGGCGGAAGCCGACGAAGCGCTTGGCGAAGCGCTAATCGAATTTGCCGAATTGAAGCGCGCGCTTGGGGTTGGGCCTGATGCCTTGCACATGGCCGCGCAAGCGCTTGCGCGCGCAGCACGCCGGCGCGGGCTCGCCCTGTTTGGGGATCTCGGCGCCATCGTCGCGTTCGATGCGACTATCCATGAGCGCAATGGCTCGTTGGACGTGGAGCGTGTGCGCATCGTCCGCGAAGGCGTCATGCGCGGCCGCGAAATCATCATTCGCGCCGCCGTCGCGCCCGTACGCAAGGTCGCCAAGAGGGCGCCGCGATGAGTTGGACGCTCTGTATCGACTTCGGCACCGCTTTTTCAAAGGCGGCGGTTGCGCCTAACGATTCATGGAATCGCTTCAATCCGGGCCTCATCCGGCCCTTGATGCTTGGCGGCGAGAACCAGGGCGCCAACACCTTCCTGTTGCCGAGCGCGGTCTTTGTTGACGACACACGCATTCTCTTCGGCGCTCCCGCGATCGCCCGCGCCGCCGCACTCGCAGACAAAAAGCGCGCCGCGCTCAAATCGTTCAAAACGCTGCTCGGCGTCAGCGATCTCGACCGCGCGCTGAACACGGGCGTGCCAGCCTCGATCGATCCCCATCGCCTGTTCTCGATGGGCGACCTGATCACGCTCTATTTGGCGTTTCTCGGCGCCTCGATCGACCGCGCCATCGCCGCCGATTCCGTGCTGGAGCGCTTCGCCGCACTGGATCGCCGCTATGCCGCCCCCGCCTGGCGCGGGGGCGATAGCACCGGCCTCCACGGCGTGGTGATGGGGGTTTTTGGGCAGGCCGAGGCGGCCCGCGATTTGCTGGGCGACAACCTGCTCGCCCCAGACGGCATTTCCATCGAGAGGGTCAAGGACGCGGTCACCAAAGCGCGCACGTCGAACCGCTACGCGGAGATGGGTCTCATTTTCGAGGCAACTGCAGCGGCCGCCTATACCTCCGTTGGCCTCGACATAGATGCGCCGGCGCTCATCATCGCGGATATGGGCGCGGGCACCACTGACATCGCTGTCCTCGCGCGCGCAGGCGCCAGGATCGAAGAATTGCCGGAAGCGCGCCTGACGCTGAAACAAGCGGGCGATTACATCGACAGCGTCATCGCCAATCTGATCTTGGCGGCCAATCCGCGCGTGAAGAAGCTTCCTGAACAAAGCGCGCTTTGGAGCGCGGCCATGCGCGGCATGCGCGGTTTCAAGGAGACATTGTTCGCGGAGGGCCGCGCCAGCCTGCGCCACGACGGCAAGATCACCACGTTGACGCTGCGTGCGTTGGAAAATCACAAGGACTTTCGCGTCTTCGCGCGCGCCGTCGGCGAGGCCTATGACGCAGCACTCGAGATCGCCAGCAAATACGCAACCATGCATGGGCGACGCGAGATTCAATCCGTCGCAGTCGGGGGCGGCGCGCATGCGCCCTTTATCCAGGAACTCATCCGCCGCAAGCCGAAGCGTAGCGGCAAAGTCCAGGTCATCCCGCGTCCGCCGACGCCGGACTGGGCGCATGCCGCCGAATTTCAGGGCAATCTCGCGCCGGTGTTTCCCCAGCTCGCCATTGCGATTGGCGGCGCCATTGCGCCGGCCGAAATGCTTGCCGCTGGCGCTAGTCCGGCCGCAGGCGTCCGAAGCGATAGCCGGGTGGCACCCGGTTGACGTGGACGCCGGCCGGCGTGCGCGCCCGTAACGCGCGCATGCTTTCCTTCAAGGCGCCCACCGGGGTGTCGTCCCAGGCCGCCACGACAATGCAGCCGTCCGCCTGCCGCGCCAGCATCGCGCCATCAGCGCTGCCCAGCGCCGGGGCGCAATCGAGGACGATCAGATCATAGGTCTTGCGCATGGCCTCGAGCAGGAGCGGCAATCCCGCCATGCCAACGAGGCTCGTCCAGGGGCTTTTCAGCTTGGCGGCCGGCAAGAAATGCAGCCCAGTTTCAGCCTCTTGCTGCACCAGGCTTTGCCATTGGGCGGGCCGGTCGGCGGCCTCCAGCACGCCGGCCTCCACTTCGCCGATGAGCGAGCGGGTGAGCGAGCGCCGCCGCAGGTCGCAATCGACCAGCAGCACGTTGCGCCCTTGCTGTCTGGCGCTGACGGCAATGCCAAGCGCCGAAGTGCTGGCGCCTTCGTTCGGAATTGAGCCGATGACGGCGATCAAACGATTGCCGGAAATCGTTCCCTGGAGATGGCGATAAGATGTGGCGAAGGCTGATCCCGGCTGGAACGTCAGGCATCCCAGCGGCGTGCGCAATTCTGGGGGCAGCTCGCGGAACGCCTCCGGCGTCAGCTCGGGAGCCGCACCCAGGACCAGATAGTTCATGTGCTTGCGGAGCCCGGCCACCGAGGTGACCGTATTTCGCCCAAACTCCGAGGCCGCGCCGATGGCAAAGGCCACGACGAGGGCGATTGCCAAACACACAGGCAGCGCTTGCAGCCAATGCACGCCCGCCGCGAATTCGTAGAGAAGCCCAATTCCAGTCGCCAGCACGAACACGATGGCGAGAACGCCAGCTTGTCTGTGCGCGGCGCGCTTCACGCGCGCCCACAACAGCGAAACCGGCTTTGACTGGCGCGTTCGGGACGCCCGAACCCAAGCTCCAGGCGCCTCCGAGGCGAACCGCGTTTCATCGCTAAGGTGGGGAGCACTCACAGGCCTTCGATCTCCTCACTGAACCATAGCGCGGCGCAGTCAGAGCGGCCGGTCAGTCCGACGAATGCAACGAGCGAATCAGATAGTCCAGCCACCGTTGCAGGAAAGGGTCGCACCAAATTTCGGGTCGGTAACGAGCTACCTGGGGTTATCCACAACAAATCGGGGAAGTTGAGCCGCGAAATAAGTCTCGCCTGAGGCATGTGCAGCTGTTGCGCTTTTCGCGCCGCTTCCTAATCTGAGATCACTCTCGGAGAATCCAAGCTCAATGCTACTCCAAGTGCCGCGCGAGCCCAGAAACGGCGAGACGCAGCCTGCTTCCACAGATGGCAGTGCTTTTGAAGCTGGCGTGCGCCGCGATTTGGCCGCCGCTTCCATCGTCTCGTACGAACCGATGCTGGGCGGATGGCGCAAGCGTACATTCGATTTCGTTGTTGGTTTGGCGACGCTGCCGCTGTGGCTTGTAGCGATGTTGACGGCGGCTCTGTGGTCGAAGCTCGCGATCGGCTCGCCGGTGTTCAGCGCCGATCGTTGCGTCGGTTATGGCGGGCGCAGTTTCAGACGCTTCCATCTGCGGCTGACCAAGCCCGTGAGTGAAGACGAGACCGGCGCCAAAGAAGAGCACGAAGCATCGGAGGCGAATTCTGAGGACCCAGAGGCGCCGACGAAGTGGACGCGCGCGCTTGAACGCTTGCCGCAGCTCTTCAATGTCTTGCGCGGCGATATGAGTTTGGTCGGTCCGCGCGCACTGCTGCTGGGCAGTTTGGACCAGCTAAAGTCCGGCCGGCGCTATTATCTGAGCGCGCGTCCGGGGATTTTCAGCATCAGCCGTCTCGTCGACCGTGAGCACGCCGAAAGCCAATTCAAAGCATATGCCTTGTCTTGGTCGATGATGCTCGATTTGCTGATCATCTGGGACCGCGTTCGCGGCTTCCGCAATCGCGGCCGACTGTGGAAGCCCGGGCTGAGGCTCAATAAGGTCGTGCCCGGCCTGTCGCTCGAGCAGCAGCGTGAAATCGTGGTGCGCAAGCGCACAGCGCCCTAAAGCCTAAACCGCGCCTGAACCCAACCAGCCCACGCTTGGGCCTAACCCACGCTGTAGTACGACTTTGCCTGATCGAAATAGAGCGAGTCCGAATAGGTCTGCCAATGCGGCAGCACGCAATTGAGCGCCACGCCCAATACATGGCCATCCGCCATCACGGTTTGCTGCGCCGCCGCGCGCAAGGCCTTCACCGGCGTCTTTCCGGAGCGCGCAACCAATACGGTCGTGTCGGCTTGCTTCACCAAGATGCGCGTTTCGGCGACCGCCAGGATCGGCGCGCAATCGAGAATGACAAGATCATAGGCGGCGCGAAGGTCGTCGACGAGCCGCACCATGGCGCCCGATCCAAACACGTCACGCGGCGTGAACCCCGCGGTCGCCACCGGCAGCACGTGTGCATCCGAGTTCGGATCATGGACGATGGCCGAACGCCACGGCGCCTCGCCCGCCAGCACTTGCAGAATGCCGACATCGGTTTCGATGTCGATCACATCATTGATCGATTGCATGCGCAGATCGCAATCGACCACGACTACGCGCTGGCCTGACATCGCCGCCACGCGCGCCAGACACATCGAGACGGTGGTCTTGCCTTCGCCCGGCAGCGCCGAGGTCACCGCCACAACTTTGACCGGCTTGTCGAGCTTCGAATAGACGATCACCGTGCGCAGCACTCTCAGCGCTTCCGCGAACGCCGACATCGGTCGTCCGACCAGATAGCCGGACGGATGGCGCTCCGCCGGCGCCATCATCCGCATCATCCGCTTTGAGATCGAGGGGATCGACGCAACCGCGGGGTAGCCGATGCGGTCCTCGAGTTCCTCGCCGTTTTTCACCGATTGATCGGCGGCCTCGAAACAGAAGCCGGCGACGATCGCCAGCAACAGCCCGAGCGCGCCGGCCAATTCGAGCGCAAACACCAGGTTCGGTGACGTGGGCGCGGTGGGCGCGGGCGCATAGGCCAGCACGCGCGTATCGGGGATATTGAGCTGATTGATATCCGCCATGTCCTGGTTGCGCTGCAGGTAGGTTTCGTAAACTTGCCGGGCGATCCCAGCCTCGCGTTGCAGATCGCGGTAATGCGCCATGGCGTCCGGGCTGGCGGCCCCGGGGCTCGCGGCCGGGGCGGGCGCCGGCGTCGCCGGCAGGGAGCGCTGCAATGTCTGCAAGCGTGACCGCGCCGCCAGGACCTGTGCGTTGAGCGCGGCCGAAGCGCGTTGCACTTCGCGCTGCACTTGATCCTGGACCGATTGGCGCTCTTCGCGGATCGCGATCACGGCCGGGTGGCTTGGCAAATACCGGTTCTCGAGGTCTGCCTGGCGGCGATCAATGTCGGCCATGCGGTCGCGCAGGCCGTTCAGCGTGTCAGAACCGGCCGCCGGCGCGATCGCATCGAGCGATGCGCCCGAAGCGACTGCATCCTGCAGGCGCCGCGCGCGCGCCTGCCGCTCGTCGAGATCAGCTTGCGCAAGCTGGACCTGGCTCTGCACGTCGCTGGTCTGGACGATGATGGGCTGAGGCGCATTGTCCGCCGGCAAGCGGGCTTGCACGCGGAATGTCTCGGCGGCGGCTTCCTTGGTCTCGACTGTCTCACGTAATTCCGCGAGCCGGCGTGCGAGCCACGAATTGGCTTGTTGCGACGTCTCGACATGCGCACGCAGCTGGTTGGCGATGTAGACGTCGGCATAGCTATTGGCGAGTTGCTGTGCGCGCAGATTATTGCCCGAGCGGGCGCTGATCTCGATCACATTGGTCGCGCCGCGGCGCTTGATCGTGATCGCCCTCGCAATGCTGTTGACGACGTCCGCAGTCGCGGCATCCGCGCGCCCGGCGCTGTCGCCGGTCCGGCGCAGGCCAACCGCTTCGGCGACATCGTTCATCAGCGCCGGCGAGCGCAGCAACTCAATTTCGGAATCCACCGCAGTCGATGCCGCAGCGCCGCTCGCGACTTGCGCTGCCTGGCGCGGCGTGATGATCAGCAGCGAGACCGCCGTGTAGGTTCGCGGTCCCGACATGATGAACGCGAACAGCCCGACCGCCGCGGCCATGCCAATGAGAAACATCAGCTTCCAGCGTCGGCGTAAGCCGCGCGCGATCGCGGTGAGGCCCAAAATATCCGCCAGCGAACGCCGTGTCGGGGCGTTCACTTTCGTTTCAAAGACCGGCCTCTCGTTCATTTCCCCGCCCGCGGCTCGGTGTGCTTAATAGACAGTGCGACACCAACCGCTCCACATTAGCACTGTGGATCGGGCGATGTCGTCGCGACGTTTATCGCAATGCAGTCCCGGCGCCGCGGGGCGGACCCTAAAATAGGCGTTCGCCAATACGGATTGTATCGCCCGGCAGGACAGGCGTCGACGGGGTCAGCGTATAGCCGCGTTCGTCGGATTTGCTGGCGTGCCGGATGTAGACCCGGTGCTGGTTGGCCCGGTAGGTAAATCCGCCGGCCGTGGCCACCGCGTTGAGCACGGTCAGATCCACCGCATATGGATACGTCCCGGGCCGCGTCACCTCGCCCAGAATGAAGAATGGCCGATAGTTGGCGACTTCCACGCTCACGCTCGGCGCGCGGATGTACTGGCTAAGGGCGGTACGAAGGGCGTCGGTGAATTCAGGCACGGTAAGCCCGCCGGCGCGGATATCGCCAACCAGCGGATAGGCGATCGTGCCTTGGCTGCCGACAATGAACTGACCGGTCAGGCCCGGCTCGTTGAAAACGGTAATACGCAGCTGGTCCGCCGGCCCAAGGCGGTAATCAGTCGTGGGCGAGCCCCCGGCGTGCGGCGGCGTCTCGGCCGATGTCGTCCCGCAAGCCGCAATCGCGCCAGCGCCGGCGACAAAAGCCACGGCGCGCAACAGAGTGCGGCGAGTGTGCCAATTTGGCGAAGACATTCCCTGGCCCAGTCCTTGAAGGTGAACTCTTAATCTAGCCGGAGCGGGAAGCAAGGGATGGGCCAGCGCCTTGCTGTTAAGTGGTGCAATTCCGCAATAGCGGAGCGCCCAACATTAACAGTGACGGGCGTCACTCGACGCTCACATTGCATGGACTGTATCGATTTTCCGCGTTCGGTTGTCAGCATCGCTCTGCTGAGCGTATGCAGGAGCAGATGAGTTTGTTGCGGCTTTTTTCGCGTCCCTCTTTGCAGCCCGCGAAGTTTATCGAAGGCCGGGTTGGCTACGCGATCGGCGACGTGCACGGTTGCGCCGATTTGCTGGCGGCGATGCTCGATGAGATCGAAGAGCGCGCAAGGAATGAACAATGCGAGGCCGGAGCGCCGATCGTCGTATTTCTCGGTGACTACGTCGATCGCGGCCCCAACAGCGCCGGCGTGCTCGACCTCCTGATCAGCGGTCGTCCGGCAAACTGCGAACGCCGCTACCTGCGCGGCAACCACGAGCAGGCGATGGTTGCCTTCATCGACAACCCGGTCGTCAACAAAAGGTGGGTGCTTCACGGCGGCGCCGAGACCATGATGTCCTACGGCGTCGCACCGCCCAGCCTCGCTGGCGCCTCTGACGATGATTGGGCGGCGGCAGCGGGCGCCCTCAAGGAGAAAGTGCCGCCGCGCCATCTGCAGTTCCTGGCAGGGCTCGAGCGCTACATCGAATTGGGCGGCTACGCCTTTGTCCACGCTGGCGTGGACGCGGGCATGGCCCTGGCCGATCAGCCCGACGAGGTCCTCTATTGGACCCGTTCCCAGTTCATCGCCGACAAGCGCCCGTTTAGCCACGTCGTCGTCCACGGACACACGCCGGGCGAGCGTCCGTATCGGGACAAGCGACGCATTGGCGTCGATACCGGCGCCTACGCCTCTGGGGCTTTGACCGCCGCGCGCTTCGAGGGCGGCGAGGTGACGTTCTTCTCCGTTACCGCTGCCCGCCAGCGCCGCCCGGCAATCCCCCAACGGGCCCTCAACGTCCATTTCTAGGGCCTATCCGGGCCCTTCCGACCTGCGTTCTCTCGCCCGCTTGTTCGCCCTGGCGGCGCGGTTTACACCCGCCCGCGACAGCGAGGAGAACCATCAGATGGCGCAAGGCACCGCACCGGGCGGCATGGATATTCAGGACCAGCGCGAGACCTTCCACGGCTTCCTGATTTCGTCGCTGTGGATCGGTTCGCACATCGCCCAATGGGTCATGCTGCTGACGCTCGCATTCGCCATCGGCGACGGCTGGTGGATGGGCTGGCTCGCTTTCGTGGTGATCGGCATTGGCGTCGGCATCGGCTTTCGGATGTCAGGGCGCTTATTGGGCCGTGCAGGTGGCGCAGTGGGCGCTTCTCGGCCTTGGCGGCCTGATCGTGCCGGGCATTGCCCACATGGTGGGCTGAGCCGTTGCGGATCGCCGTCCTCAAGGAATCCGCCCCCGCAGAGACCCGCGTTTCCGCAACGCCGGACACGGTGAAAAAGGTCATTGCGGCGGGTCATAGCGTGTCGGTGCAAACCGGGGCCGGCGCCGCGGCAAGCTATCCCGACGATCTTTACAAGACCGCTGGCGCAGAGATCGCCAGCGATGGCGGCATCGGCAGCGCTGATCTCGTCACCAAGGTCCGCAGACCGACTGATTTGGAAATCGCCGCCATGCGGACCGGCGCCGGCTTTGCCGCGCTGCTCGAGCCCTATGGCGACAAGACTGTCATCGACAAATTGGCAAAGGCTAAAGTCGACGCCATCGCCATGGAATTCATTCCGCGCATCTCGCGCGCGCAGTCGATGGACGCGCTGAGTTCGCAGGCCAACCTCGCCGGCTATCGCGCCGTCATCGAAGCCAGCGAGATTTACGGCCGTGCTTTCCCGATGATGATGACGGCGGCCGGCACCATTGCCGCGGCGAAGGTCTTTATCATGGGCGTCGGCGTCGCCGGTCTGCAAGCCATCGCCACCGCGCGCCGCCTGGGCGCTGTTGTGAGCGCCACAGACGTGCGGCCCGCCACGAAAGAACAGGTGGCTTCGCTCGGCGCCAAGTTTGTCGCCGTCGAAGACGAAGAGTTCAAACAAGCGGAGACCGCCGCCGGTTACGCCAAGCCGATGAGCGCCGAATATCAAGCCAAGCAAGCGGCGCTCATCACCGATCACATCGCCAAGCAAGACGTGGTGATCACCACCGCGCTCATCCCGGGCCGCGCCGCGCCGGTGCTTGTCACGGAGGCGCAAGCGCGCTTGATGCGCCCAGGCTCGGTCATCATCGATCTTGCCGTCGCCCAGGGCGGCAATTGTCCGCTGTCGAGAGCGGACGAATTGGTCGAACTTGGCGGCGTCAAGATCATGGGCTTCACCAATCTGCCCGCCCGCCTTCCGGCGGATTCGTCTTCGCTCTACGCGCGCAATCTTTTAGCGCTTCTGCCGCTTCTGACCGACAAGGACAGCAAAGCCTTTGCGCCGGCTTGGGACGACGAAATCATCAAGGGCGCGCTGGTGACCAAGGGCGGCGCCATCGTTCACCCCGCTCTTGCTCCGGCGAGCGCGGCATGAACGACGCCGCATTCGCCCGCCGCTATTACGCCGCCTGGAACGCGCGCGACGTCGAGGCGATCCTTGCCCTTTATGCCGAGGACATTGAGTTTTCTTCGCCTTACATCACAGCGTTGGGTTTCTCGATGGATGGGGTCATCCACGGCAAGGCTCTGCTGCGCACCTACTTCGAGAAGGCGCTTGAACGGGCCCCGCAATTGACGTTCACACCCGAAGCCCTCTGCGTCGGCGCCCGTGGGCATACGCTCATCTACCGCAATCATCGCGGCGAGCGCGCCGCTGAAGCGCACGAGATGGACGAGTTCGGCCTCGTCATCCGGGCTGACGCCACTTACGAAACGACGTGAGGATCAACATGGAAGCCGTCGATCCCTTTGTCTTCTATCTGGCGATCTTCGTGCTCGCCATTTTCGTTGGCTATTATGTCGTCTGGTCAGTGACGCCGGCGCTGCACACCCCGCTGATGGCGGTCACCAACGCGATCTCATCGGTCATTATCGTTGGCGCGCTGATCGCGGCCGCAGCCAGTGCTGATCACGCTGGCGGCGTTGTCGCAAAAGGCGCTGGCGCACTCGCCGTGGCGCTGGCGTCCGTGAACATCTTCGGCGGCTTCCTGGTCACCCAGCGCATGCTCGCCATGTACAAGAAAAAAGAAAAGAAGTGAGGCCATGAACGCAGCGGACTGGCGTGCGCTGATCGAGGCCTATCTCGATGGCCGCCTCTCCGCGGAGGCGTTCATGCGCCGCTTCATGGATGGCTGGCGCGATACGCAAGGCCGCGCCCCGCGAGCCATAGCCGGACTGCAAGTCGTCGTCGAAGCCTTCGAAGCCGACGTCATGGCCGCGATGGAGGATGCGCAAGTCAATGACGACGAGATGCGCCGCGCCGCGCAAAACGCGCTCCCTGAACTCAATGGCGAGGCGCCGGTTACACACACCTTCGATCGCACGCGCGCCCGCGAAGATATCCGGCGCTTCAGCTTCCAAGTCGGCGGTTGCGCCGGCATGGGCTGTTTGATTGCGTTTGCATGGGTTGCGCTTTGCGTGCTGCAGATCTCGTTTGTCAGCGACTACGTGCAGCACGTCACTGGTTTCAGCGCCTGGCCGTCGGCGTTTATCGGCTTCTTCCTCGCCTTTGTGCCCATCGTCGGCAACATCCTGGCGTTTCTCGACGCCATCGAACTCCGCGGCTGGCCGATCTGGGCGGCGGCGATCGTTTTCTTTGCGGCGCCGGCGATCACGATCTTCTCGGGCTGGTCGCGCTGGCGGCGCTACAGATAACACCTCTCAAGGGGCGACATGACTTCCAACTGGGCGGCCATTTTCTACCTCGCATCGGGCGTGCTTTTCATTCTCGCCCTGCGTGGTCTCTCAAGCCCCGAGACCAGCCGACAAGGCAACATCTTCGGCATGATCGGGATGGCGATCGCGATCGGCGTGACGCTGCTGCTCATCGGGCCTGACGCCACAACTTTTGCCATCATAGCCGGCGCCATCGTTGTTGGCGGTTCGATCGGGGCATTCACCGCGCGTCAGATCAAGATGACCGCGATGCCGCAACTTGTCGCCGCGTTCCACTCGCTCGTAGGTCTCGCCGCAGTCGCCGTCGCCGCCGCAGCTTTTCACGCGCCGCAGAGTTTTCATATCGCACTGCCTCTGGGCATCGCCGGCCCGCAAGGCATTAAACTGCAATCGCTGATCGAGCTTTCTATAGGATGCGCCATCGGAGCTGTGACTTTCACCGGCTCGGTCATCGCCTTTGCCAAGCTCAACGGCAACATGTCGGGTGCGCCGATCATTCTGCCTGGGCGCCACGCCATCAACATCGCCATCGCTCTCGCCATCGTTACCGTCATCGTCATGATGGTGCAGGCAAGCGGCACGGTCGAATGGCACTTCTGGGCGATCGCCGGCCTTTCGCTCTTGATCGGCGTGCTGCTCATCATTCCGATCGGCGGCGCCGACATGCCGGTCGTTGTCTCTATGCTCAACTCGTATTCGGGTTGGGCGGCGGCTGCGCTCGGCTTCACGCTCGAAAATATTGCGCTCATCATCACTGGTGCACTGGTCGGATCCTCCGGCGCCATCCTCAGCTACATCATGTGCAAGGGGATGAACCGCAGCTTCATCTCCGTCATCCTCGGCGGTTTTGGCGTCGCCGAAGGCACGGTCGCCGCCGGTAAGGAGACCCGACCCGTCAAACAGGGCAGCGCCGACGACGCCGCCTTCATCATGAAGAACGCGAGCAAGGTGATCATCGTGCCGGGCTACGGCATGGCCGTTGCGCAAGCCCAGCACAGCGTGCGCGAAATGGCGGACATGCTGAAAAAAGAGGGTGTGGAGGTGAAGTACGCAATCCATCCCGTCGCCGGGCGCATGCCAGGACACATGAACGTACTCTTGGCGGAAGCCAATGTGCCATACGATGAGGTCTTCGAACTCGAAGACATCAACAATGAGTTCTCACAAGCCGACGTCGCCTATGTCATCGGCGCCAACGATGTCACCAACCCGTCGGCCAAGACCGACCCGAAATCGCCGATCTACGGCATGCCGATCCTCGACGTCGAAAAAGCCAAGACGGTGCTTTTCGTCAAACGCGGCATGGGGAGTGGCTATGCTGGCGTCGAAAACGAATTGTTCTTCCGCGATAACACCATGATGCTGTTTGGCGACGCCAAAAAGATGACCGACGAAATCATCAAGGGGCTTTAGGGGCGGGGAGAGCCATGACGCCTGCGCCTCAAGACGAACCAGCGCACATCCGCTCATCCATCGTCGGCGTGTTGACATTGGTCGGGCCCGCGATCGGCACGGCAGCGGTCTCGGGCTCTTTGTCGTCGGCGGCGTTATCTGGTCAGCGCTGCTGCCAGCTACGCTCCTCGGCTATCTGTTCGGCCTCGGACCTGCCTTGACCGCCGGCCTCATCTACGCATTCGTTCCGCGCATTGCCCGTCGCATCGGGTTGAGCCCGTTCTACGGCGCAGCCGCGGCATGGGTGCTCTACGAGCCGGCGCCGCTATCGGCTTCCGCCAAACATGGGTTCGCCGCTATCGGGTGCGCACTATTCGTGCGCAAACTCGGCATCGATGGGGCGCCGCATTCGTGATCGCGCTTGCGCGACACGGAATTACCGCAATCGCGCGCTGAGCCTGAGGCGCGGAGCGACCGGTGCTCAAACCCTTCCTCATCGCCATCGCGGTCTTCCTCGGTATCGCCGTCACCGGCTGCGCCGCGCTCGCGCTCAGCGCCAATCGCTTCATCTATCATCCCGACGCGAGTGTGGTTGCGCCAACGCTCGCCGGCGTCACCGCCGAGCGCATCCCCACAAGCGACGGGCAAACGCTCGTGGCCTGGTATTCGCCGCCGCCGCGCGGCGGCCCAGTGTTCTTGTTCTTCGACGGCAACGCCGGGCGTCCGCAACTCTCAAACGATCGCTGGCGGCGCATCCAGCAGGGGCGGGCAGGTTTTCTCGCCGTCTATTATCGGGGCTATTCAGGCTCGACCGGCGCACCCAGCGAAGCTGGCCTGCACGAAGATGCGCGCGCCGGCTACGATTGGCTGATCGCGCGCGGCTATCGCGCCCAAGACATCGTCATCCACGGCTTCTCGCTCGGAACCGGCGTCGCGGTGCGCCTCGCCGCGGAGCGTCCGGCGCGCGCGCTCATTCTCGAAGCGCCCTTCACCAGCATTGACGCGGTTGTCGGCGATCACGCGCCGATGCTTGCAAGTTCGTCCTCCATGCTTACCGATCGCTTCGCATCCAGCGACTGGATCGCAGGCGTGCACATGCCGGTGCTGATCGTCCACGGCGATCGCGACAGGGTCGTTCCGTTCAGCGAAGGCGCGCGCCTGTTCGCGCTCGCCAACGAGCCCAAGCAATTCGTCCGTATGCCCGGCAGCGATCACAATACATTGGTGCGTGACGGCAGCTACGATCGAATCTGGCTATTCCTTGCAGCGCACCCACGCGCTTGAGCGTTTCGCCAGAGGTGATTTCGCTTGATCGCCGGCAAAGCGCAGCTAGGTCATGGGCCATGAAAGCTCAGCTGATTGTCGCGCTCGTTTTCACGCTCGCCGCTTGTGGCCCCTCAGGGGGCGGTCACGGCAGTCCAACCAGCGCCGCCGACAACGCCGCGTGCGCACTCATCGGCGATGGCGTCCGCATCTTTGGCGCCAACGCCGAGCACTTCGGCTATCAAGGCATCGATGCTTTCGCCGGCAGCTGCTCGTTCAACGCCGCCGACGGCCGACGTGGCGGCGATATCATTCTTTACACGCCCCAAAGCCTGCACGGCGTGACGCCGCAAGCGCAGATGCAAACTGTCACTGCGGCCTGGGACGCTCAGACCGAAACGCCGCTCGCGTCCATCGATGGCCTCGGCGAGGCCTCGCAAATCGCCACCGATCTTCCAGGCTACCAAACGCAGATCGCGTTCCGCAAAGGCGGTTCGCTCGTGCTCATCTCGGCGCGCTCCGGCGACGAGGCCATGACCGGCGAGCAGATCGCACGCGCGATGGCGCAAACCGCCGCGTCGAACATGCACTAAAAAGAAGGGGAGCATCGCTGCTCCCCTTCGCTCGTCTCATGTCGTGTCTCGCCTACCAGATTGTGACGCGCTGGTTTTCCGGCAGATAAAGCGCATCGCCTGGCTGCACGTTGAAAGCCGCGTACCAGGCGCCAATGTTGCGCACCACGCCGTTGCAGCGGTACTGCTCCGGCGAGTGCGGGTTGGTCATCACCTGGTTGCGCAGCGCTTCGTCGCGCGTGAGCGCGCGCCACACCTGCGCCCAGCCGAGGAAGAAGCGCTGGTCCGGCGTGACGCCGTCGATGTCGGGCGCCGTTTGGCCGTTGAGCGCTAAGCCATAGGCATAGTGCGACACTTGCAGGCCGCCATTGTCGCCGATGTTTTCGCCCGAGGTCAGGCGCCCGTTCACGTGGATGCCCGGCAACGGCTCGTAGCTGTCGTATTGCGCCGCCAGCGCCGCCACGAGTTGATTGAAAGCAGCAACGTCAGCCGCCGCCCACCAGTCGCGCAACACGCCGTGGCCGTCTGACTTCGCGCCTTGATCGTCGAAGCCGTGGCCCATTTCGTGGCCGATGACGCCGCCAATGCCGCCATAGTTCACGGCGAGGTCAGCATTCGGATCGAAGAACGGCGGCTGCAGGATCGCCGCCGGGAAGACGACTTCGTTGAACACTGGGTTATAATAGGCGTTCACGGTGTTGGGCGTCATGAACCACTCGTCGCGATCGCTCGGACGCCCGAGTTGCGCCAGATCGAAATTCCAGCTCCACACTTGCGCGCGCTTGGCGTTGCCGAACGCGTCGCCGGAGCGGATTTCCATTGAGGAATAATCCTTCCAGCGATCCGGATAGCCGATCTTCGGACGGAAGAGACGCAGCTTTTCTTGCGCGGCCGCTTTTGTCTCAGCCGTCATCCAGCTCAAATGCTGAATGCGTTCGCTGTAGCCGCGGCGCAGGTTTTCAACCAGCACCAGCATTTGCGCCTTCGACTCCGGCGGGAAATGACGCTCGACATAGATCTGGCCAATGGCCTCGCCGAGCGAGCCGTTGACGTTGTCGACGCCGCGCTTCCAGCGTTCGCGTTGTTGCGGCTGGCCGTTCAGCGTTTTGCCGTAGAACTCGAAATTGGCGTTGTCGATCGTGCGCGGCAGCACCGGTGCGTTGCTGCGCACGAGATGCCACACCAAATACTCGCGCCAGGTGGACACCGGCGTGCGCATGAAGAGCTGCGCCAGCGGACCCATCGCGCTCAGTTCGCTGATGACGCATTCCTGCTGGGCGCCAAGCCCGCACGCGTCGAACGCCGCATCCCAAGGGAAAGTTGGCGCCAGCGCCTTCACTTGCGCGCGGGTCTTGAGATTGTAGGTGCGCGTGCGGTCGCGGCGGTCGGCAATCGCCCAATGCCGTTCCGCGATCGCGGTCTCAAGCGCCATGATGCGGTGCGCCTTCGCGGTGGTGTCGCTTTGTCCGGCCAGGCCCAGCATGCGCGCTATATGAGCTTCGTATTGCTGGCGGATTTGGGGGAATTGGCCATCCGTGCGGCGATAATATTCGCGCTCGGGCAGGCCGATGCCCGCATGCGTCATCACCGGGATGTAGCGGTCCGGGTTGCGCTCATCGAGCCCGATGTAAACCGCAATTGGCCCGCTCACGGAGACCGCGGGATCAGCCATCAGGCGCACGACCTGCTCATGGTTCTGCAGCTGATTGATGCGGTCGATTTCCGGCTGGACTGGCGCAAGCCCAAGCTGATCGATCGCGTCTTGGTTGATGTAGGAATTGTAGAAGTCGGCGACCTTCTGCTGGTTGGAGCCGGGCGCGCCGCTCGTGTGCGCTACTTCTTCTATGATGGCGCGGGTGTCGCGGTCGGACTTATCGCGCAACATGTCGAAGGCGCCCCAGCGCGTGCGGTCCGCCGGGATTTGGTTATTCCGCATCCACGTGCCGCCGGCATAGTGGAAGAAATCGTCGCCTGGCTTCACGGCCGGATCGCGCGCTGTCAGATCAACGCCCCAGGCGCCGATCTGCGGCTGGGGATGCGGCGCGGGCGCAGGCGCCGGCGCCGGGGTGCTCGTTTGAGTTGCGCAGCCCGCCAACAACGCAAGAGAAGAGGCGCCCATGCTGCGCCGTGTCATCGCGATCATTCGTTTCCTCCGGATACCGTTGAGGCAACCGGAAACGGTCGCGGCGGCCCCACCGTCGGCGCTTATAGGCCAGCACGCGCGTCCCTGGCGATAGCCCCGGCCCCTGCAGATCGTCACACTTTGTGCGGACCCGGTCGTTCGTCGGCTTGCGGAGGCCGTTCGTCGCGCCTAACCCGCTGTCGACGATGAATCGCTCCGCGATCTTGCGATGGCGGTTGGACAAGGCGCCGGCCGCGGTGTGGATGGCGCTGCTTGCCGCCGTCCTCGCCATTGCGGCGGCGTTCGCGGTCGATCCCGCGGCTGCGATCTGGATGCTGATCGCGATTGCGGCCTGTTTTCTGGCATGGCGCGCATTTCGCGAGACCGGGCGCACCGTCATTGCCCCGCGCGACGACGAGATCGAGTTAGTCGGCCTCGCCGAACTCACGCCGCTCCTCGAGGCGCTTCCCGACCCCGCGCTGCTCGTCGACGAGAGCGGCCGCATCGCCGGCTCCAACGCCGCGGCGCGCCGGCAGATGCGTTTCGAGATGCGCGGCCAATATCTATCGTCGATCCTGCGCCATCCGGATGTGCTTGAGGCCGCCAACGCCGCCATCCGCTCTGGTGAAACGCGCACGGTCGAGTACGAAACCTCAACGCAAGTGGAGCGCCACACGCGCTGCTCGATTTCGCCGATGACTTGGGGCCATGAACGCGCGGCGATGCTTGTCTTCCACGATCAGACCGCGCGCTTCAGCACCGAGCGCATGCGCGCCGATTTTCTCGCCAACGCAAGCCACGAATTGCGTACGCCGCTCGCATCGCTGACGCTGCTCATCGAAACCATCTCCGGCCCCGCGCGCGACAACGTTGAAGAGCGCGATCGCTTTCTCAAGATGATGCAGGTGCAGGCCGAGCGCATGCGCCGGCTGATCGAGGATCTGCTCTCGCTTTCACGTATCGAACTCGACGAACATGTCCCGCCCTCGGACCGCGCCGACCTTTCTCAAGTCGCCCGCGAGACCATCGATGCGTTGGCCGGCGTCGCCCAGGAGCGCAATGTCACCGTCAATCTGCACTTGCCCGACGGAATTGTGCCGGTCGTCGGCGAGCGTTTTCAGCTCACCCAGGTGGTTCAGAACCTCGTCGACAACGCCATCAAATACACCGCCCCCGGCGGCGCGGTCGAGGTCGAGGTCGCCGCCGCCGGCGATCGCGATGATGTCATCGCCAAGGCTGGCCGACGCTGGCCGGAGGCCGGCCGGATCGCGCCCCTGACGCCGGCGGCGGCGGCCAACCGTTCCTATGCCTATGTGCGCGTAGAGGATTGCGGTCCCGGCATCGCCCGTCACTTCCTACCGCGCCTGGGAGAGCGTTTCTTCCGTGTCGAACGCGAAATGGGAGACGAGCGCGGCGGAACCGGCCTCGGCCTCGCCATCGTCAAACACGTCGTTAATCGCCACCGGGGCGGGCTTCTGGTCGAGAGCCAGCCCGGAAAGGGTACCGCCTTTGCCGCCTACGTCGAATTGGCAGAGCAGGACTGAATACCCATGCATTTCACATCAGTGTCATCAAACCCACTTATGAGACGCGCTGTCCGGGCAGGCCGACTCAGGCGCCGGGGCAGGACGGCTCAGAGGGGTTTTGAATGGAATTCGCTGGAGCTGAACGCGCCGCCGCAGCCGGCTTGGCAGCCCCGCTCGTGAGCGCGGACGCGGGCTCCATCCTGGGCGCGCCGGTTAAGGTCAGCGCCCGCGACGTCAACGTCTTCTATGGCGACAAACAGGCGCTGTTCGACGTTTCCATCGATATTCCGGACCGCGCCGTCACCGCCTTCATCGGCCCGTCCGGCTGCGGCAAGACCACGTTCCTGCGCTGCATCAACCGCATGAACGACACCATCGAAGGCGCCCGCGTAAAGGGTGTCGTCCAGATCGAGGGCAAGGACGCATACGCCAGCGACGTCGACCCCGTGGTGCTGCGCTCGCGTGTCGGCATGGTCTTCCAGAAGCCCAACCCGTTTCCAAAGTCGATCTACGACAATGTCGCTTACGGGCCTCGTATCCACGGCATGGCGCGCAACAAGGCGTCGATGGACGAGACCGTCGAAAAGTCACTGCGCCGCGCGGGCCTGTGGGACGAAGTGAAAGACCGCCTCTCGCAACCAGGCGTCGGCCTTTCCGGCGGCCAGCAGCAGCGCCTCGTCATCGCCCGCACCGTGGCGGTCAATCCCGACGTCATCTTGATGGACGAGCCGTGCTCGGCCCTCGACCCCATCGCCACCGCCAAGATCGAAGAGCTGATCGACGAGCTCCGGGAAAATTACTGCATCATCATCGTCACGCACTCGATGGCCCAAGCGGCGCGCGTCTCGCAAAAGACGGCGTTTTTCCACTTGGGCAAGCTCGTAGAAACAGGCCCAACCGAGGAAATCTTCACCAACCCGCGTGACTCGCGCACGCAAGATTATATTACGGGCAGGTTTGGCTGACGCCGCGTGGCGCGGCCGCGAAGCAAGCGCGCCGCTGCAACAGCGCTCGCGCGTCGAGTGAAACGCAAAATGGCTGAACACACTGTCAAGGCATTCACCGAGGAACTCGACGGCCTCACCCAGGAGGTCGCGCGCATGGGCGGGCTCGCGGAAGCGTCGGTGAACGATAGTCTCGCCGCCGTCGTCCGGCGCGACACCGCGTTGGCTCAAAGCGTGATCGAGCGCGATGTGAAGATCGACGCTGCCCAACGCGAAATCGAGCGGCGGGCCATCAAGCTGTTTGCGCTCCGCCAGCCCTTCGCCACCGATCTTCGCGTCGTGCTGACCGGCTGGCGTATCGCCAGCGAGCTCGAGCGCGTGGGCGATCTTTCCAAGAATATCGCCAAGCGCGCGCTGATCCTCAACCAAGCTGAGCCGATCACGCTGACGCGCAGCGTCGAGCGCATGGGCAAGCTTGCTGCTGCGCATTTGGCCCAGGTGCTCGACGCCTATGCGTCACGCGACGTGCAGTCCGCCATCGCCGTCTGGCATCAGGACGACAATATCGACGCCCACTACAATTCGCTGTTCCGCGAATTGGTCACCTACATGATCGAAGACCCGCGCACGATCAGCTCTTGCGCGCACTTGCTCTTCATCGCCAAGAACATCGAGCGCATCGGCGATCACGGCACCAACATCGCTGAGTACATTCATTTCCTCGTCACCGGCGAGGAAATCGATTCCGAGCGGCCGCGCGCCGACAACGAACCGGGCATCAGCTAGGGCAGGTGAGACATGGCCAACCCCACTCACGTCCTAGTCGTCGAAGACGAAGAAGCGCTGGCTGAGCTGCTCAAGTACAATCTTGAGAAGGAAGGCTATCAGGTCCGCGTCGCCATGGACGGCGAAGAGGCGATGGTCGCCGCCGATGAACGCGCGCCCGATCTCGTTCTGCTCGATTGGATGCTGCCGAAGGCTTCGGGCGTCGAAGTTTGTCGCCGCCTGCGTGCACGCCAGGAAACGCGCAACACGCCGATCGTGATGCTCACCGCCCGCAGCGAGGAGAGCGATCGCGTCCGCGGCCTCGATATCGGCGCCGACGACTACATCACCAAGCCGTTCTCGATGACGGAATTGCTGGCGCGCCTGCGCGCCGTCATGCGCCGCATCCGCCCCGCGCTCGCCGAAGACAAAGTTCGGGTCGGCGACATCGTCGTTGACCGCGTCGCCCACCGCGTCAGGCGCGGCAATCGCGAGGTGCATCTGGGGCCAACGGAGTTCCGCATCCTCGACCATTTGATGCAGCACCCGGGCCGCGTGTTCTCACGCGAGCAATTGCTCGACGCCGTGTGGGGCTCTGATGTTTACGTCGAAGCGCGCACCGTCGACGTGCATATCGGGCGCCTGCGCAAGGCATTGATGGTCGGCGCCGAAACCGATCCGATCCGGACAGTCCGCAGCGCCGGCTACTCACTCGATCTCGAAAACGCCGACGCAGCGTAGGTCGCGCCTTGTAGGTGCGCTGTGCGCACTTTGCGTCCCCATTTGCCGCGCCCGCCGAGAAAGCTCACCCAGCCCCAGATCGCGCCTGCGTGGCGGATGAGCTGAAAACTGAACGGCTCGGCGAATACCGCAAGCAGAGCAGGGCCCAACGGCAGCACGTTGCGCTGTCCGGTCCAGCGCGCATAGATGCCGAGCGACCAAAGATGGAAGGCGAGATCCGCCAGGATCTTCGCAATCATCACCAACAGAATCGGCAGCGCGATCAGCAATTTTCCGATGGCGATGAAATAGATGAGGATCGCGAACGCGGTCAGTCCGAACACGGGTTGCAGGGTATCGAGCGTCTTCACCGGCATCATCGCCGTGCCGAGATGGCCAAAGCGCGCATTGCCCACCATGTCGCGGTTCCAATATTGCGTCTGCAGGAAGCCGCCAAACCAGCGCCGCCGTTGGCGCAAGAACGCCGACAACGAGGCGGGTGCATCTGTCAGCGCTTGCGCTTCTCCGATCACGCGCACACGCCAATTGCAGCCGCGATCGA
Organism: uncultured Pseudomonadota bacterium; assembly: GCA_963837475.1. Taxonomy (GTDB): domain Bacteria; phylum Pseudomonadota; class Alphaproteobacteria; order Caulobacterales; family Aquidulcibacteraceae; genus Vitreimonas. The sequence continues at coordinate 2,103,936 of CAWIND010000003.1, read as the reverse complement.
TCGCGTGCCGATGCAGGCGATGGATGAGTTCGTAGTCTTCCACCAAGCAACCAGGGTCGAATCCGCCCACGGCGATCAGCGCCTTCCGCCGGAAGGCAGCAAACGCGCCCGAAATCAACAGCAAGGAATTGAGCTCCATCCACGCATACCGCGACAGGAAGTTGCGCACGTATTCGTAGCGCTGGAACCACTCGAAGAAGCGCCCCGACAAGCTTGGCCCGCAAACCGGCGTCAACACGCCCGTCGCCGCCACCAATTCCGGCTCGCGCGCAAACGCTGCGCGCATTGCGAAGACGGCGTTTGGCGCCAACAGCGTGTCGGCATCCACCGTCAACACCAGATCGGTGTCCATATGGGTGAAGGTTTCGTTCAGCGCGCGCGCTTTGCCGCCGTGCGCCAAGCGCAGCCAACGCAAGGACGGCAGCTTTGGCGCCGGTCCGCTCAATTCGCCGACCGCCGGCTCGTTTAGCCCATAAAGCGCCATCAGCTGCGGCGCCGTGTCATCGCTTGAGCCGTCATCGGCGATCACAATCAGGTCCGGCGCATCGTTTTGCGCCGCGAGGTGATCAATGGTCGCGCCAAGTACGCCCGCCTCGTTGTGGGCCGCGATAATCACGCCCAGCGTCGGGCGCGCGAGGTGCGCCGCGCTTGCCGTCGTCGCGCGCTTCAGCTTGGCGATTTGGAATGCGGTGAAGGCCAATAGCGCCGTATCGTACAAGATGTAGGCGATCCCGATCGACCACGCGGCCAAATTCTGTCGGAAGAACGCCGGCAACAGCAACAGGAAGAACAAGATAACAGCCGCCGTACTGAACATGATGCTTGCGAGCGGCACGCGACGCGGCGTCAAGCGTGGCGATTCCGCTTCGAGCCGTTCTTCAAGCGACTGTGCAGGGAGGGCGCCGGTGCAATCCATCAAGTCGCGTGAAGGTCCGTTTAGTCGCAGGGACGATGTTTTACGTGCGTGGCCAAACTAAGTCGGCTAGCCAGATAGACGCATGGAGCCCGTCAACCGTTACACCAACACGGCGATCGCCTTGCATTGGCTCATCGCTCTCGGAATTGTGATCAATGTGACGCTCGCGTGGCTCTGGCCGCATTCGCTGCCCGACGCGGCGGTGCGCCCCGCCATCGACACGCACAAATCCATCGGCATCACCATTTTGGGGCTGGCAATCATGCGTGTGCTTTGGCGCTCCAGCCATCGCCCGCCACCGATGCCGACGACCTACCAGAAATGGGAAACCATTGCCGCGCATTGGGCGCACATAATGCTGTACGCGATTATTTTCGCGCAGCCGCTCACTGGCTGGATCATGGATTCGGCGTACAAGGACGCCGCACTTCACCCGATGCATTATTTCGGCGCGTTCGAATTCCCGCGCATCGCCTGGATTCAGCAGCTGCCACAGCCCCTCAAAGAGCGGATTCACAGCGGCTTTGGCAAAGCGCACGAATACATTTCGTACCTACTTTATGCACTGCTCATCGCCCACATTGGCGGCGCGCTGAAACACCAGCTCTTGGACAAGGAACCCGAAATTGAGCGCATGCTGCCGGGCTAATCCGCAATAATGCGTTCTGGGGCGATCAGGTATTCGCGCGAGCAGAATTGGCAGCGCGCATGCAGCTTGCCGTCGGGCTCGACCAGCTCCCGCAATTCGTGAGCGGGAAACTGCTTCATCACATTGGTAAGCCGCTCTTCGTCGCAGGTGCAAAGGTCACGCAACGCCGCGGCCTCGCCCATGCGCACGCCTTCTTCGTGGAACAATCTGTAGAGGAGGCGGTCCGCTGGCAAATCTGGATCGACCAATTCGGCGTCCGTCACCGTGCCGAACAGGATCGACGCGCGCGACCAATCTTCATTGGTGTCGCCGCGCGCCGCATCGCCAGCCACGCGCTGCATCAGAATTCCGCCCGCGCGCCATAGCGGCGCCTCGCCGCCGACCACTTCCCCCACGGCCAGCGCAATGCGGGTGTCGGTCTGCTCGCTGACGCGGAAGAAACTCTCCGCGCACCGCGCCAGCGTGGCGCCTTCGAGCGGCACTACGCCCTGATAGGCCGGCTGATCGCCGCCGCGCTCCAGCGTCATCACCAGATTGCCCGCCCCCAGCAGATCCGCCGGCGCCACGCGATGTTCGCGCGCCAGCGTTTCTGCCGCGCCATCCGCCAGCCGCACATAACCGCGCAACGCGCCGCCATCGCCGGCTTCCGCCACCAAGAGCGGCGCCAGTCCCTGTCCCTGAGCTTGCACGATCAAGCGCCCATCCGCCTTTAAGAGCGATTGCACCAAGGCCGCCAGCGTGAGGGCCTCGCCCAACAGCATCGCGACGCAGCGAGGATAAGCGTGGCGGCGCAGAATCGGATCGAGCGCCAGCGCGCCTAAGCGCGCAATGCGCCCACGTACGGGCGCATTGTCCAAGCGAAATGGTGCGACCAGATCGTCGCTCACGCGCCGCGCCTTTTGCGGGCGGGTGCGTGAAGGCGAGCGGCGAAAATCACTATCAGATCGCGTGACATGAGATCGTGAGACATGGGTTTGCGTATGTAAGGGCGCAACTTACAACGCTCAAATCTTACCCAAGCACCACAGCAGCACGGCTTTCTGCGCGTGAATGCGATTCTCAGCCTCATCCCATACCGCCGAACGCGGTCCGTCGATTATTGCGTCCGTGACTTCTTCGCCGCGATGGGCGGGCAGGCAGTGCAGGAAAATAGCGTCCTTGTGCGCCGCCGACATCACATCGTCGTTCACCGCGAACGGCGGAAACGCCGCCATGCGCGCGTCCTTGTCGGCGTCGCCCATCGACACCCAGGTGTCGGTCACGATGACGTCCGCACCGGCCGCTGCGGTGCGCGCATCATTACTCGCCGTCACATCTGCGCCTGCCGCGCGCGCGGCCGCCAATTCCTGGCTCTTCGGCGCGTAGGACGCAGGCGTTGCTATTTTCAGGCGGAACTTCAGTTTTTCGGCCGCCTGCACAAAGCTCGCACAGACATTGTTGCCGTCGCCGATCCAGGCGACGGTTTTGCTTTCGACGCTTCCTAGCTTCTCCTCGATCGTCATCAGATCCGCCAGAATTTGGCACGGGTGCGAAAAATCCGTGAGCCCGTTTATCACCGGCACATCCGACGCCGCCGCGAAATCCAAGACATCCTGGTGATTGTTTGCGCGGATCATCACGCAATCGACCATGCGCGAGAGCACGCGCGCGGTGTCTTCCACGGTTTCGCCGCGCCCGAGCTGCATGTCGGCGGCGCTCATGACGATGCTCGCGCCGCCCAATTGCCGCATGCCGATGTCAAACGAAACCCGCGTGCGCGTCGAGTTCTTCTGGAAGATCATCGCCAGCGCGTGGCCCGCGAGGGGCGCGTCCGCGTCGACCTTCGCTTTCGGCCAGCCGGTGCGCGCCGCCTTGCGCCGATGCGCTTCATCGAGGATCGCGCGCGCCTCAGCCTTCGAGAGCGGTGCGATATCGAGAAAGTGCCGAAGCCCTGCGTTCACGCCCCAGCCTCAGCCATTTGCTCGGCCAACACAGCATCGATGGCGTCAATCGCCTGGCTCACCTGCGCTTCATCAATGATGAGCGGCGGCGCCAGGCGCAGCACATTCTCGCCGGCCACGCCGACAAGCACTTTGCGCGCGCGCAGGTTGGCCTGAATGCCCTTCGGATCGATCTTCAGCTTCAGGCCACGCAGCAGACCCTTGCCGCGCGTCTCCACCACCAAGTTCGGATGCCGATCCTTTAAGCCTTCGAGCGCTTGGCCCAGATGGTTCGACACCTTGCGCACGCGCTCCAAGAATTCCGGCTTCGACAATTCATCGAAGCAGGCATTGCCGACAGCCATGGCCAGCGGATTGCCGCCGAAGGTGGCGCCGTGCACACCCTTGACCATGCCCTTGGCTGCTTCGCGCGTGGCGAGGAAGGCGCCCATCGGGAAGCCGCCGCCGACGCCCTTGGCCACAGCCATGACGTCTGGCGTCACGCCGTCCCATTCGTGCGCCCAGAGTTTGCCGGTGCGGCCGGCGCCCGATTGCACTTCGTCGAAAATCAAGAGCGAGCCATTGTCGTCGGCGAGCTTGCGCAGCGCTTTTAGGAAACCGTCCGGCGCCGCGCGCACGCCGCCTTCGCCTTGCACCGGTTCGACGATGATCCCTGCGGTCGTCGGCCCAACGAGCTTCTTCACAGCCTCGATGTCGCCGAACGGCGCTTGCAGAAAACCCGGCAGGCGAGGGCCAAAACCTTCAAGATAGTTCGGATTGCCCGACGCATTGATCGCCGCATACGAGCGGCCATGGAACGAACCCTGGAAGCCGATGATGTCGACGCGTTCGGGCTCGCCGTTCGCCGTATGATATTTGCGCACCGTCTTCAGCGAGCCTTCGATCGCTTCAGTGCCGGAATTGGTGAAGAACACCACGTCGGCGAACGAATTGGCGCAATATTTGTCCGCGAGCGTTTCCTGGCCCTTGATCTTGAACATGTTGGACGTGTGCCAGAGCTGGTTTGCTTGCTCGGTCAACGCCTTCACCAACACCGGCGGCGCATGCCCGAGCGCATCGACTGCGATGCCCGCGATGCAGTCGAGATAGCGCTCGCCCTTGTCGTCCCAAATCCAGCACCCCTCGCCGCGCACGAACACCTGCTCCGGGGGCGCATAGACGGGAAGAAGGTGGCTCTCGGCTGCGGGCATTCTACGCTCTCTAGACAAGGGCATAAGGGGGCTTTTGGAAAGGCGCGTATGTGAGCCGCGCCGCTTGCAAGGTCAAGCGCTTGGGACCATCACGCTTTCATGAGACGAGATCATTCTATTCCCCGCGGCGAGCTGCATCGTCTGGTTCACAAATCTGAAGTCTTGCACGCCAATCCGCTGGGCGATCCGACCACGCGCGACCTGATCGTTTGGACGCCGCCGGATTGGACGCCGTCGGAAAGCTTGCCGCTGCTCGTGGATTTGAAGGGGTATTGGAGTTCCGCGCTCGCGCACGCCAATTGGTCGCCCGGCAGCGAGAACGTCCCAGAGCGGCTCGACCGCCTCGCGCACGAGGGCATGGCGCGCGCCGTTGTCGTCTTCCCGGATTGCTTCACCAAGCTCTTCGGCAACCAATATCTCAACAGCGCAGGCAGTGGCCGTTACGCCGACTATATCTGCGATGAGATCGTGGCGCTGGTTGAGGGTAAGTTCAATTGCGGCGGCAAGGGCCGGCGCGGCGTCTTCGGCAAAAGCTCAGGCGGCTATGGCGCCGCCTGGCATGGGCTTCACCGCGCCGATTTCTGGGACGCCATTTCAATCAATTCCGGCGATATGGGCTTTGACGCGCTCTACATCCCGGCGCTGCTCGAAGACCTCGACAATCTCCGCAAGCACGACAATTCGATCGAGAAATTCTGGAAGACGACCATCGCCAAGCCGAAGATGAATTTCAAAGAGCAGATGACGCTCATGGATCTGGCGCAAAGCGCTTTCTACGATCCCGACCCCAAGCAGTTCATGAACATGCAGCTGCCGCTTGATCCCTACACCGGTGAATTCATCCCGGAGCGTTGGGCCAATTGGATGGCGCACGATCCGGTGGTGATGTTCGACGCCAAGGGGAGCGAGCTCAAGAAACTCAAGCTCATCTACATGGATTGCGGCAACCACGACAATTTCCGCATCCATCTCGGCATGCGCCGCTTCGCAAGGAAGCTGAAGGCCGCCGGCATCGCGCACACGTACGAGGAATTCGACGACGACCACATGGACGTCGATTATCGCATGGACGTGTTCTTGCCGATCTTGGCCAAGGCGCTGACTTGAGCGTTCCGGCGCCGCCCGAGAGCGGAAGGAGTGGAGAAGGCGCGCAGAAGGAGCGGACCAGGAAGAAAGTCAGGAAGGCGAGAAGAAAATGTCATGACCGCAGCCTGTAGCCGCTCTTGAGCATTCCCCAGCACGCCCAGCAGAGCGCCAGCGCCAGCGCCGCGGTCACCAGCGCGCCGCGCCAGAGCGGCGCGTCGGCGTGACCGATGAAGCCGAAGCGGAAGCCGTCGATCAGCGAGAACACCGGATTGTAGTGGGAGATCGAACGCATCGGCTCGGGTAGCACTTGCGTTGAGTAAAATGTGCCCGAGAGGAATGTCAGCGGCACGATAATGAAATTGGTCACGGCCGCGAGATGGTCGAACTTGTCGGCCCATACCCCGCCCAGCAAACCGATGGCGCCGAAGATCACCGACGCCACCAGCGCATAGTATAAGGCGACCAGGGGATTTTCCGGGATCACATTGGCCATCCACGCAATTGCGACCAAGCTGACGAGACCCACCAAGATCCCGCGCGCGGCGGCGCCGAGGATGAATGCAATCGTCAGCTCGAGCGCCGACAGCGGCGGCATCAAGAAGTCGACCGCATTGCCTTGCACCTTTGCAATAACGATCGACGACGAAGAATTCTGAAACGCGTTCGACAGGATCGACATCATCACCAGACCCGCGGCGAGCCCGTCGGCGTAATGATGCGTTGTGCCTGGCCAGAAGCCGGTGCGGATCAGACTGAACACCATCATGAACAGCAGCGTCTGCACGAGCGGCGCGAACACCGTCTGCGCGCCCACTTTCATGAAGCGCTTCACCTCGCGCTGGATGAGCGTTTGCAGCCCCAACCAATTTACCGCGCCGTAGTGGCGCGAAGACAACGGAATCGAGGTGGAAACGCCAGTGTCCATAACAAGAACAGCGCCTTTCATAAATTGTTAACGCTTGCCGGCGCGGGATGCGGTCGTGACGCGGGCTAAATGCTGGTTTCGAGCCAGATTACTGCCTCGAAAAGCCGTTGAAGAGCCCCTTGATAAGTTGTGAGTGATTTGCCAGTTACGGTGGATAAACACATGATGTTGTATTCCCCCGCCATGAGATCGCAATTGGTTGACATCCATTCGCCAGAAGCGCGAATGTTGGCCCGTCGCAGAACTGAAATGTTTCCGCGATTTTCCCGCCGAGAGGTGGGCCAGGGCAAAGGGGCTTGCAATGGGTTGGACTGATGAGCGCGTAGCGCTGCTGCGTAAATTATGGACCGAAGGGCTGTCGGCCAGCCAGATCGCCAAACAATTGGGCGGGGTCACCCGCAACGCCGTCATCGGCAAAGTGCACCGGTTGGGTTTGGCGGGCCGCGCCACGCCGTCGCGACCGGCCAAGCGGCCGGTGCGCGCGTCGCGCCCACGCATCATTGGCCCGTCAGCGCCGCGCCTGCGCATGCCGTCGCTGCAGCCGAGTGTTGTTATCCCGCATCTCGAACCGCTCAAGGGCGAAGACGGCAAGGCCGCCAACGTCCTGACGCTGAACGAGAGCATGTGCAAATTCCCGATCGGCGATCCGACGGATCCCGAATTTGCGTTCTGCGGCCGCGCCGCGGTCGGCAGTCCTTATTGCGCCGACCACGCGCGTCTCGCCTACCAACCGAGCCAGGCCAAGAAGCGCCGCGCCGCGGGCGAACCGGACGAGCTCCGCCGCATGCTGCGCTTGGCCGCGCTCTAACGGGGCATCCCTCGTGACCTCGAACGCCGCGGCGATTGGGCCGCGGCGTTTTTGTTTGTGGCGCATGAAAAAGGCGGCGCCGAAGCGCCGCCTCAAGGTCGGGTGATGCTTAGAAGTTGTAGTTGAAGCCAGCCTGCACCGAGGTCGACGACAATGCGTCATCGCGCCCGAAGTCAGAGGAAGCCTGCAGATTAAACGACAGCGTGTCGTTCGGCCGGAAGGCCATGCCGAGCGAGGCCGTCGCCCAGCTTCGGTCGAGCCCGTTCGCAATCACGAACGGGAATTCCGGCGCCGCCGCGAAGCGCGCCTGGACGATGTCGGAGCCATCGCCCAGTTCGTTGACCAAAGCGACGTTGCCGAAGGCCGCGAACGGGCCGGCATTGCCGTTGCGGTCGACGGGCTGATACGCGAACTCAAGCGCTGTCTGCACCTGCAGCGAGGTGATCTCGCGGCCGTCCACTTGCAGATCAAGATCGCCGCCGCCGGCTTCCGCATATCCGTCGAGCGTCAGCCGCTGATAGTCGAGGCTGACACGCGGGCCGATTTCAAAGCCGTTGAACGGATGCAGTGACCAGCCGGCGCGGACGCCCGCCATCATTTGCGATGCGCCGGGTTTGGCGTCAGCCGTGTTGCCGAGAAGGCCTGGGCTCAGCACGCGGTTGATCTCATAATCCTGGTGGGCGATGCCGGCATAGGAATCGAGATTCCAATTGCCGTCCCACCAGCCTGCATAGACCGTCGCGCCGTAGCCCGCATAATTGAGCGGCGTGACCCCCTCATCGTGCGCCAAATAGCGACTGACCGTGCTGGCGACGCCGATGACGAAATGATCGTCGACGCGATAGTCGACGCCGGCCGTCACGTTGGCGGAGCTCGCATTTGTCAGCGACGCGATGTTGAAGCGATCGCCGTCATAGGCTTCGCCGCCAATGTCGCTCAGATTGCCGAAGCCGGACACGAACGCACCGAAGCGGCTCTCGCCTTGCTGCGCCGCCATCGGTCCACGCTGCAACTGCATCGACGGATCGGAATCGAAGACGTTGGCGCCGGCGGATTGCAGCATGCGTTGACCGGCCATCATGCTGCTTTGGCTCATGCCGCGTACGCCCGCGCGCAATTCAGACATCCGCACCGTCAGGCTCTGGCCCAAGCTGTTGGAGAAATTGCTCGCCAGGCTCAATTGTGAGAAGGCGTTCATCGGCGCGAAGGTCGGCAGCACGAAGCTTAGATTGTCGATATCGATATAGTCGATCTTATCGAACAAGCCGGCCAGGTCGGTGTAGTGTCCGCCGACGCGCGCCATGTCGATGGCCTGCCCCAGTGAATACATTGGGCTGCGCACCGACATATAATCGCTGATCCGGTGCGCATCGATCAGGAGATCGATCGAGTTCGCGTCAGCGACCGTGCGGCCGTAAAGCAGCGAGTGGCCGCCGAACACATCGTCGAAATTACCGCTGACGCCGCCAGCCGCATGGATGACCTCATAGCGGTCGCCGAAGCGCAATTTACGAGCGGATTGCACGATGAGATCGCCGTCGATGGAGGCGCTGCCGGTGACGTTGAGCAGATCGTGCGACCCATTGCTGGCGATCTGATAGAACATGGCGCCGTAGCGCGACTGCGAGAACGAACCATCGATGGTCAGCGTCCCGATGCTGTAGTCGCCGGGTGAAACGACGCCGCCCAGATTGTAGACGCCGCCCGGCGCCGTGATAACGCCTTTGCCCGAGAGCACGCCCCAGGAATTGATCAAGTTGCGCGTGGTGAGCGCGCCGTCGACATTGATCTGACCGTTGACGATTTCGGTTTCGAGATTGACCAACAGCGAGCCGCTGTTGCGAATGTCGAGTTCGGCGCGCTCGTCCTCAAGCGTGAGGTGGTCGATCTCGATGGCGGCGTTGCGCAATGTCGTCGTGCCGCGATTGTCGAGCGTCACATCGAAATATTGCGCCGGGTTTTGGTAGGCGACGCCAGGGGCGCCGTCCGTATTGTTCGGCACGAAGTTGCGCGAGCCAGGGCCTTGCAGGGTGGGCGGCCTTGGCGGGTTGTGGTTGCCGTTGTTGTTGGTGACGTTCCCGGTGTTGCTGCCAGGGAAACCGCCGCGCGCCGAAGGATCGACATCAATCGACAACACATCCGGCGTGATCGCTATCGAGGTTGTGTCTACGGACGCGCCATCAGGCAGGCCGTCGCCGCCGGCAAAGACATCGAAGATGTTGCGGAAGACGCCAAACTGCGTATCCGCGTCGCTCGGATCCGTGGTCGGAATTGCATTCACTGGATTGCCGTGACGATCCAGGATGAAGAAGTTGGGATCGAGCGTCTGCTCCCAATGACGCGGGTCGGTCCAATCGCCGTCGCCACGCAGCGCGTGCACATATTTGTACGGATTGTTGGCGATGATTTCGGCGGCGTACTTATAGATTGGGTTCCAGTACGTCTGCGTGCCGTAAAAATCGAAGAGCGGATTTCCCCCGGCATCCTGCCAAATGGTGAGGCCGCCGCTGAGCGTGCCCACGATATAGTTGCGCCCATTGAGGCGCGCCAACAGCGGCCCGCCGCTGTCGCCGCCGCCAGTGTTGCCTTCGGTTCGCGTCGGATCGTTGCTGGTGAGCGCGTCGCCCGGCAGTGAATTGTAGTCGATGCCAAGCGCATCATCGAAGAATGCTTGCCGCCCGACCCGGTCAAAATCGACCCAATAGAGTTGCTGCGTCGAGTTGCCGTAATCGTCATGTCCAAACGTATCGTCGTCAAAGTTCTCGAACGTGCCCAAATATTGCACGACATTGCGCGCCGAACGCCGGCGGAAGTCGAGCCCTTGCTCCGGATCGGAACCGGTACCGAATGTCCCGTAGCCGACCATCGTGCCGATGAACTCGCGCGTCATCGGCGAAAGCAGGATGCGCACGCCATTTGTGTCGACCGGCGTGCCGAGCGCCAGCATGGTGAAATCTTGATCGGGGAATGAGAAGACGCCCGGCAGCTCCTGTCCAGGCGGCATGATCACGTCGGTAACGTTGTTCATGCCTAGGCCGGTGTTCAGCCAGGAGATGACGTTGGCGAGGCCAAATTGCGGGTCAGTGGTGACGCCGATGCTGAAGAAGCCATTCTCGGAATAGAGCTCGCTGCCGCCAAAATTGTTGGCGACGCAGTGCGTGGCGGTGAACACTGTGCGTGGATTCACCAGCGTGCCCGAGCAGACGAACCCTCCCGCGCTCGTCGGACCCGTTTGGGTCAGGATGGCGATGCCAACCACGTCAGGGTAGACGTTATTGACGTCCACCAAGGCGTTCGGATCGATATTGTCTTGTGTCGTTATTGCTTGCGCCTGCGGCGCTGCCCCCAAGGCAAGCAGCGCGCCCCAGGCGAGACTCTGTGAGCAAGTTGGCGCGTGCGCCTTTTTTCGACTTTGCCATGTCTTATTCCCCACGTGTTGACGCGCGGTTCAGACATGCGTGCGGCACGATACGCGCCTCGTTGTCCCCGTCGCGTATGGCGCGACTATAAATCGGGGGTTGTCGGCAACAATGAAAATCGTGGCGGGAATTAGAAAAACTTGTGGCGCAAGGTTCCGTCCCGCCACAATTCGTCACGCGGGTGACGGTTTGATGACAGCGCCTTCATCTCGCTGCGGTACGCGCTGCTTATCGCTGAAGCCGATGAAACGCGCCTAGTTGGCGCGTCGCGTCACGTAGGGGCTGTCGAGGGGAAACGCAGGCACCGCGATATCGAACATCTCGCCTGTATCAATCCTGGTCATCGAATAGGCGCCCACCATCACGCCGGATGGCGCAGCGAGCGGCGCGCCGCTCGTATAGGTGAAGCTCTCGCCAGGCTTGAGTACGGGCTGCTCGCCGACGACGCCGGGACCGCGCACATTTTGCGTCAGCCCATTTTCGTCCGTAATCTGCCAGGCGCGCGAGATGAGCTGCACGGTGTCGGGCGAAAGATTGAGGATCTCGATCGTATAAGCCCAGAAGAAGCGGCCCTCGTCGGGCGCCGATTCCGCGGGCAAATACCGCGGCTCGACCCTGACCAGGACGCCGGCTGTTTCTTGCTCGAACATAAGGCGAGTATAAAAGGGCCTGCGGGGAAGGGAATGCTGCGGGGATTTTTGTTTGGGCTGACGGTTGCCGCCGCCATCGGTCCGATTGCGTTGCTGATCCTCAACACCAGCCTGCGCTTTGGCTTATCCGCAGGCGTTCGCAGCGCCTTCGGCGCTGCAACCGCCGATCTCATCTATGCCATCGGCGCAGCTTTGCTCGGCTCGGCGGCGCTGAGCACACTGGCCGCGGCGGGGCGCGAGATCACGCTCGGGGCATCGATGCTGTTGATCGTCATGGGCGTGTGGCTCGTGATCGCATCGCTGCGCGCAGCATCAAAGCCGCCGCGCCAAATTGAGCAAACGCCGCGCGCCTATCTGGTCACGCTGGGTCTGACATTGGTCAACCCGCTCACCATGCTGACCTTCGCTGCGTTCATTGCGCAGAGCCCCAGCGGGGGGGCCGGTGACATAACCGGCACTGTGATCGGCGTGTTTTTGGGCAGTTTGACGATCCAGCTGCTGCTTGCGTTTGGCGCCGCCGGCGCTCGGCGTTTGTTTGCAGCGCCGCAAGCGTTGCTGGCGCTCAATGTCGCAAGCGGCGCGGGTATTGTCGCGTTCGGACTGGCGGGATTGTTGCCCATGGCTTGAGCAACGCTGGACAAACGGGCCAACGCACCCCAGCAAGTGGCCCCATGACCGCCCAGCACGGCGTATTGTCGGACAGCGAAATCAAGCGCGCGATCAAGCAAGGCTGGATCGCCGCCGATGCGCCGTTTCTCGACGATCAGATCCAGCCTGCCAGTGTCGATCTGCGGCTTGGTGAAATCGCCTATCGGTTGCGCGCGAGCTTTCTGCCCGGCGCCGGTGCGCGCGTGCGCGACAGCCTCGACGCCGACCTCGTCATGCACGAGATCGATCTGCGCCAAGGCGCGGTGCTGGAAACGGGATGCGTCTATCTTGTGCAGGTGCAGGAAGAGCTGGCGCTGCCCGCCCACATCCATGGCGCCGCCAATCCGAAAAGCTCGACGGGCCGCGTCGACGTGTTCACGCGCCTCATCACCGATGGCGCCGCCTCGTTCGACCACATTCCGGTGGGTTATCATGGACCATTGTGGGCTGAGATAAGCCCGTGCACGTTCTCGGTGCTCGTACGCACCGGCACGCGACTCTCGCAAGTGCGTTTGCGCCGCGGGCCGCCGCATCCGAAACGCGAAATCAATTTTACCATGGATCTCGCACTGAAAGGACCGGTCGGCTTTCGCGCCAAGCGTCATTCCGGCGTCATCGATGTCGATCGCATCGGCGCCTATGATCCGCGCGATTATTGGGAGCCAATGGAAGCGCGCAAAGGCCGCGTCGTCCTCGATCCGGGGCAATTCTATATTTTCGCGTCGAAAGAAAACGTCGTCATTGCCGCCGACGAGGCCGCTGAGATGGCGCCCATCCGTCCGGAACTCGGCGAATTCCGGGCGCATTACGCCGGTTTCTTCGATCCCGGATTCGGCATCGCGCCGAACGAAGGCCGCGCGGTGCTCGAAGTGCGCTCGCGCGACGTGCCGTTCATCGTCGAAGATGGTCAACCGGTTGGAAAACTTGTGTTCGAGCCCCTATCTGGCCCGGTAGACCGGCTCTACGGCGACGCCGGCTCCAACTATCAAGGGCAGGGGCTCAAATTGTCGAAGCATTTCGCGCCATGGCGATAAGAACTGCGCTGGTTGCGCTGTGCGCGGCGTTCGCCGCGAGCGCGTGCGCCGACGCCAAACCCGCAACCCCGATCGAACCGGCCCTGTTTGCTGTGCGCGACGCGGATTCCACCATCTATTTGTACGGTACAGTGCACGTACGCCCCAACGGCGCCGATTGGGGCGGGCCGATCGCGCACGCCGCGCTCGCAGCGTCGAGCGACGTGTGGACCGAGATGGATATCTCGCCCGAAACTGACGCACGCGGCCAAGTCCTCGCGCGCCAGCTCAGCGCCGCGCCTGCAACTCGCCTGCTCTCAAGCTGGCTCACGCCGGCGGAGAACGCGCGTCTGAGTGCGCTCTGCCATCGCTTGAGCATCAATCGCAGCGCGCTCGAACCGTTGCAGCCTTGGGCCGCGTCGTTGACGATCACGCTGTTGCCAATCGTGCAAGCCGGCTACGACCCGCAATCTGGCGTCGATCGCGACGTCGACGCCTACGCGGATGCCCATCACCTGCGTGAGCACGCCTTCGAGACGATCGACGAGCAACTCGGCTTCCTTGCCAATTTGAGCCCCCAACTGCAGCATCAAATGCTGCTTGAGGCGATCAATGAGGCAGAGGAGGGCCCCACGGAATTGGCGCAGATGACCCGCGCTTGGGAGCGCGGCGACACCGATGCGCTCGAACGCATCGTCGTCGAAGAAACGCGCCGAGACTACCCGGAGCTCTATCAAGTGCTGTTCGTTCGCCGCAACGCGGCATGGCTGCCGGTCATTCAGCGTCAATTGGACGGCGCCGGCATCGCCTTCGTCGCTGTCGGCGCAGGGCATCTGCTGGGTCCGGACGGCCTTGTCGCGCAATTGCGCGCGCGCGGCGTGCGTGTCGAGCGGGTGATTGAACTGCCAGCGAACTGATCTGTGAACGGATCAAAGTGAACTGGTCAGCGCGCGATGTGCACAACGTCGCCGCCCGTGCGGCGGAATTGATTGATCTCGTCGGGCGTCACGAACCCGTCATGGTTGAGATCGAGCAGCGCGAAGCGGCGCTCGGCGCAAGCATCAAATTCCGCATGCGTTATGCGGCGGTCGAAATTGGAATCACACGACATGATCGGCTCGGCATCGCCCAGCAATCCGTACGCTTGCGCGCCGAGGGGACGCTCGGCCGGGCGGCCGCGATGCGGTCCTTGGATGTTCACGTCGCTACTCGTAATCGTGTTCACCCCACCATCGCCGCGGTGATGTGGCGCCGGCGGCTCCATCGTATTGCCGATCGGCTCGCCGCCGGCGCCATCGCTAACGACTTCCGGCGCAGTGCGCTGCCAGTATGCCGTGTCCTCAACCGATGTGAGTGCGCCATCCTGGTTGGCGTCGACTTGCGGAAAGAAGGCGTCGGCGTTGGCGATGAACTCGTCGTGAGAAATGCGCGTGTCGTAATTGGTGTCGGTTTCGGTGAACCACAAATCGACGCCGCGCGCACCCGAGGCGTTGGCGCGAAAGGGCTCGCCCATTGGGCTCACGAACAAGCTCGGTTGACGTGCAACGCCGTTGCTCGGCCGCGGCTGCGCATAGGCGCCCGTCACCGCGCCAAGAACCAAAGCGCCGAGTGCGCACATCGTCAGATATCGCATGAGAACCACCCTAGGGCCGCGCCGTACGAGGGCAGCGTGGCGAAAGTGTGCCGAGGAGAAAGAAGCCGAGTCAATTGGGCAAGATCAGCTTGGCCGAAAAGCCGCGCGGCGTTCGGTTGGCGAGTTCGAGTTTGCCGCCGTGCTCGTCGGCGATGGCCTGTGCGATGGCCAAGCCGAGGCCTGCGCCATTGGGCGCCGAGCGCGCCTCGTCACTGCGGAAGAACGGCGCCGTCAGGCGCGCCAGCTGCTCGGATGCAACGCCAGGGCCCTCGTCGGTTACCTCCGCAACCACGCTGGCATTGGCTTGATAGACGCGCAGCACGCCCGCGCCTGCGTACTTGGCTGCATTTTCGGCGAGGTTGCGCAGCGCGCGCGCAATTTCGCTGGGCCGGCAATCGACCATAACGGGCGTCGGCGCGTCCGCCGTGACGTCGACGCCCATATCCTGCAGTTCGCCGCACAAAGTGCGCGCGATTTCGGCGAGATCGACGCGAATGCGCGCCTCTTCGCTGGCGCCGGCGCGGGCAAGCGCGAGCGCCTGCTCGGTCAATTGCTCCATTTCAGCGATCGGCGCGAGCAAGCGCTGGCGCGCGGCTTCATCCTCGATCAGTTCGGCGCGCAGGCGCAACGCCGTGATCGGCGTGCGTAGATCGTGGCTGAGCGCCCAGAGCATCTGCCGCTGGCGCCCGAGCTGGCGGCTGAGCCGCTCGGCCATCGCATTGAAGGCGGTCGAGGCGCGGCGCACGTCATCGGGCCCGCTCACCGGCGCTGCGACATTGGAGTGGCCGGCGCCAAGCGCGCGCGCGGCAGTGGCGAGGTCGGCGAGCGGGCGCCCGATCTGGCGCGCGATCAGAGCAGCGCCAGCGCCGGTCGCGACCACGGCAATGAGCGCAGAGATGAGCAACGAGATCGGCGCCGGGCGCGGGCCAGGCAAACGCGCGACTGCATCAAGCCACGCGCCGTTGTCGAGGCGTACAGAGAAAGTCACTTCAGTGATTTGAATTCTCGGAGCGTTCGGATCGGGCGGTCCGCGGACGACGGCGTCGGCATCGTTCGGCGGCGGGCCGCCGGGCGCGTCCGACTCTCGCAAGGGCCGGTTGTCCTCATCGCGTGGCGGGCGCGACCATCGCCGCGATGTCACATCCACGGTGCGTGACCGCGCCTGCACGACAGCGCCGTCGAGCCGTTCGGAAAGCGCGCCCGCGAGCCTTGCGCCATCGCCCGCTGAAGCGGCGACCGAAGGCGCACGATCGAGGCTGTAGCGGATGCCGAAGTCGCGGATAGAGCGCACCATGGCTTCGCGCTGCACCGGCTGGGCTTCGCGCAAACGTTCGGTGGTGTAGGCGACGCGTTCGATGACGGCGGTCTCGGCCGCGCGTCGAAGGGCGGCGCCCCGCTCGTTCGAAAAAAGCGCAAGCGCGACTGCGTACGACACAGCCACCGCGACAATAGTGACGAGCACGAGCCGCCCGGTCAGCGTGCTGAATGGGCGCCAGCTCACGCTTTTTCGACGGGCGATGTGAATACGTAGCCGCCGCCCCAGACGGTTTTGATGAGTTTCGGCGCCTTGGCGTCGATTTCGATCTTGCGGCGCAGACGGCTCACCTGCGTATCGACAGCGCGGTCGAATACGTCAGTGCCGCGATCGAAGGCGAGATCCAGGAGCTGGTCGCGCGTCAGCACGATCTTTGGCCGCTGCAAGAAGGTGAGCAGCAAGCGATATTCGCCAGTGCTGAGCTCGTGGGTGTTGCCGTCGTCATCGACCAATTCGCGTTCGGCGACCTTGAGCGTCCAACGATCGAAGCGGAGCGCCTCGCCCGTTGGCGCCTGCGCGTCTGGCGGCAGCGCATGCGTGCGCCGCAGGACAGCGTCGATGCGCGCCATGAGTTCGCGCGGATTGAACGGCTTGACAACATAGTCGTCGGCGCCGACTTCGAGGCCGATAATGCGGTCGAGTTCCTCACCGCGCGCCGAGAGCAGGATCACAGGGATGTGGTTGGCCTCGCGGATATGACGGCACAGCGACAAGCCGTCCTCACCCGGCATCATGATGTCCAGGATGACGAGGTCGATGCGGTTTTCCTTGATCGCCTTGCGGGCGGCCTCGGCGCTGTCGACGGCGGTCGCGCGGCGTCCATTCTTGCGCAGGAACTGCGCCAGGGATTCGCGTATTTCGCGATGGTCGTCGACGACCAGGATATGCGGGTCCTCCAACATCATTGAAAAATGTGAGGGGAAACCGTCTAAAAATCTAGCAAGCGCTCGTTTCGGACCTGTGCCAAACTTTGCCGGACGCCGTTGGGGACATATTTAGGCAAGGATCGGGCCCCGTTCGCCATAGGAACGCCAAGGTCGGCAGCGCTTGTTCCAGGCAACGGTCGAGAAGGGGTATTTGATGCATTTGAAGACGATGGCGTTGATCGCCGCTTCCGCCGCGACCGTAACCGCGTGCGCCACAGGCGGGGGCCCCAACTCGCATGCCAACGAACCGATCCGCGCCTTGCTGTCGGCCGACGTCATGATGTTCATCAGCTGGGATACAAACGGCGATCTCGTCGTCAGCGCCGATGAGATTGAGGCGGGCATCACCCGCGAATTCGAACGCGCCGACTCAAATCACGATGGACGCATCGAGCCGATCGAATTTCAGGCGTGGCAGAACGCCGTCCTCGGCGGGGGGCAAATGGGGCCCTATCGTCTCGACTTCGACCGCAATGTCGACAACGTCATCTCGCGTGAAGAGTTCGCCAACGAAATCCATGCGCGCGTGCGCGACTACGATACGGACGAAAACGGTTCGCTCGCGCGCGCGGAATTCGTGCGCCTCGTCGGCCAAGCGCGGCCAGCGCGTTTGCCGGGCATGCAGGTGACCCCAGAGGTCGGGCAAGAACGCCGCGGCCGCCACTGACATGCTTTGGCGCCGCTTCGCCTGTCGATGAGATAGTTTCGACAAGAAGGGCGCCTATATTCTCATCATGGCGAACGATCCCTCCCAATCGTTTTGCCGGCGGCTCACTCCCCCCATGCTCGAGCCGTGATTGAGTAGCGGCCGGCGCTCTCCCCCCAGCGCCGGCCGTATTCACATGCCGCACCGACACACTTTGTCGCAGGCTCGACGAACTGTCGAAAACTCCCGCCCCTAAAACGGTGAAATGGCCGCAAACCGGCCGCAGAGGACGCATCGTTTGTGGAGTGGAAGTGAAATGCGGAAACTGATGTTCGCGGCAATTGGGTTGACGGCGCTCGCCGGCGCCTGCGGCATGGCGCAAGCACAGGGCGATCAAGCCCCACCTTCGCCGGGCGAAGGCGGCCATGGGCGCGGCGGCTTTTTCATGCGCGCCGACGCCAATAATGACGCCGTGGTGACGCGCCAGGAATTCGATGCATCGCGTCTCGCGGAATTTGCGAGGCTCGATGCCAACCACGATGGCCAGCTCTCGCGCGAAGAAATGCGCGCGGGGCGTCGCTGGGGCGGTCGTGACCATGGCGGTTCGGGCCGTCCCGGCGGCGACAGGCTTGCGCGGCTCGACGCCAATGGCGACGGCAATATTTCGCGCGCGGAGTTCGAAGCTGGCCCGAACGGCATGTTCGATCGTCTCGATACGAACCACGACGGCGTGATCTCGGCGCAGGAGCGTGAAGCCGCGCACACCGCCATGCAGCAGCGCGTCGCCGACCGGCGTGCGGATCGTCCCAATCCAGACGCCAATGGCGATGGCAATATTTCGCGCGCCGAGTGGGAGGCGATGGGCGCAGCGACGTTCCAGCGCATGGATACGAATAATGACGGACGCGTGACGCGCGAGGAAGCCGAAGCTGCACGTCCCCGCAGAGGCGCGTAGCTTACGGAAACGCGGCCGGGCGTCGATGGCTCAGCGCCCGGCCGCGTCATCCGTCATTATGGAACCAAAATATTTTCTCGAACGCTTCCGCCCGTAGGAGGCGATTTTCATATGCCGCTCAGGCAGCGCTATTAGATTGACGGCTGAAAGCTCCAAGGACGCGTTATGAATGCTCCGGTAACTCAGACGATGACGCGGCAGATGACCGATCGCGCTCAGGCGATCTGGTCTAAGCGCCCCGGGTTGCTGCGCGGACGCAACCTTTGGCTCGTCGGCGGCGCTCTTTTCATCGTGGTCGCGCTTTGGCTCTCTTTGCGCGGCAATGGCGACGCCAATCCGTATCGTACTGCCCCGATTGATCGCGGCGCCATTACACGTTCGGTGAGCGCCACCGGCACGCTGCAGCCTGTCGTATCCGCCAATGTCGGTTCGACGGTCTCGGGCCCGGTGCAGACGGTTGAAGTTGACTTCAACACGCCGGTGCGGGTGGGCCAAGTGCTCGCGCGCATCGATCCGACCTCATTCCAGCAGCGGGTTACGCAGTTGCAGGCCTCGCTGGCGCAAGCGCAGGCCCAATACGCCGTCGCGAATGCCGACTATCAGCGCTACCAAGCGTTGAACCGCGCCGGCTTCGCTTCCGCGCAATTGATGTCTCAACAGCGCGCCGCGCGCGACACGGCCGGGGCCGCCGTCGCTGGAGCGCGCGCGAGCTTGGCGAGTGCGCAAACGGATTTGGCGCGCACCGTGATCCGTTCGCCGATCAACGGCGTCGTCGTCGATAAGCAAGTGAGCGTGGGCCAAAGCGTGGCCGCCAGCTTTCAGGCCGCGACTTTGTTTACGATTGCGCAGGATCTGACCCACTTGCAGGCCGACATCTCGGTTGATGAAGCCGACATTGGCGATGTGCGGGAAGGACAGGACGTTCAGTTCACGGTCGACGCCTTCCCCGATCGCGATTTCCGGGGAGCGGTGACGCAGGTGCGCCAGCAAGGCGTGAATACACAGGGCGTCGTCAGCTACACGGTGGTGGTGACGGCGGACAATTCCGATCACACGCTGTTGCCAGGCATGACGGCGAACGCCGACATCGTCATCGAGCGGCACAACAACGTGCTGCGCATTCCAAACACGGCGCTGCGCTTCCGGCCCTCGGATCCGGACGTCGCCGCGCGTGGCCAAGCGCTCATGGGCGGCGGCCAACGCGCCGGCGCCAGCGCGCGCAGCGCCAGCAATGGTCAACGCGGCAATTGGAGCGGCCAAGGCGGCGGCGGTCGCGGCGGCCAGCGTATGGTCCAGCAAATGGCGCAAGAGCTGCAGCTGACGCCAGCGCAGCAAACAGCCATGCAGCAAGCAATCCAGAACGCGATGCAAACCGCAGCGCCGGCGACGAGCGCGGATGGCTCAACCGACCGGCGCGCGATGATGCGCCAAGCCCGGCAAGCGGCGATCGCCGCGATCGAGCCGACGCTTACAGCGCAGCAACGCCAATTGCTGCAGCAGATGCAGCAAGGCGGCGGCCAGCGCCGCCAAGTGCGCAATCAGGCGGTCGTCTGGGTGCTGCGCAACAACACCCCGACTCCGGTGCAGGTGACGACCGGCATCGCCGACAACACCAACACGCTGCTCTATTCCGGGCTGAACGCAGGCGACCAAGTGATCGTTGGCGGCGGCCCGCCGCCGAAGACGCAAAACCAAACGCGCTCGCCGTTTGGCGGACCGGGCGGCCGTGGCGGCGGCGGCCGCATTCGGGGCGGCTGATGGAGACGCTGATCACCGCCGAGAAGCTGGTGAAGCTCTACCAGATGGGCGACGAAGACCGTTCGCGCGCTGGACGGCGTGAGTTTCACCATCGGCCGCGGCGAGTATTGCGCCATTGTCGGGCCCGTCGGGCTCGGGCAAGTCGACGCTGATGAACATCCTTGGCGCGCTCGATACGCCGACAGAAGGGCGCATCATTATCGAGGGCGCCGATATCGGCGAAATGCACGACGAGACGCTGGCGGAATTCCGCAACCGCACCATCGGCTTCGTCTTTCAGAGCTTCAATCTGCTGCGCGCGGCAGACGGCGCTCGAAAACGTCGAGCTGCCGATGATCTATGCCGGCGTCGAGCCGAAGGCGCGCAAGGAGAAGGCGGCGGAGTTGCTAACGCGGGTCGGCCTCGGTCCCCGCATGGGCCATCGGCCAACCCAGCTTTCCGGCGGCCAGCAACAGCGCGTCGCCATTGCCCGCGCTCTGGCGGGCGACCCGGCGCTATTGTTGGCCGACGAACCCACCGGCGCACTCGACACCCACACCGGCCAGGAAATCCTGCAGCTGTTCGCCGATCTCAACAAAGACGGAGCGACGGTCGTGCTTGTCACCCACGATCTCGAAGTCGCCGCCGCCACCCGGCGCACGATCGAAATGCGCGACGGCCACATCATTGGCGATCACATGCAATGAAAGCCGCGCCGCATGATCCGCACATCCGATCTCATCGGCGGGGCGCTGCGGGCGCTGCAGGCAAACCCGATGCGTTCGGCGCTGACCGCGCTCGGCGTCATCATCGGCGTGAGCTCGGTGGTGGCGATGGTCGCGCTCGGCTCGGGCGCGCAGGCGCAGGTGGAGCGCTCGATCGCAAGCCTGGGCTCGAACCTGCTCATCGTCGTGCCAGGCGCTGCGCAATCCGGCGGCGTGCGCATCGCCGTCGGCGGCGGCGGCCGCGACACGCTCACACTCGACGACGCCAACGCCATTACACAGATCGAGGGCGTGATCGCGGTCGCGCCGTCCCAGCGCGGCACGGCCCAGATCGTCGCCAATGGTCTAAACTGGAATACCCAAATCCAGGGCGTGACGCCGGCCTACGTAATCGCGCGCGATTGGAGGTCTCGTCTGGGCGCATGTTCGACGACACCGAAGAGCGGCAAGCGCGCAAGGAAGTGCTGCTTGGGCGGACGGTCGTCGACAATTTGTTTCCGAACATGGACCCGATCGGGCAGACCATCCGCATCAGCGGCGGCTCCTACGAAGTCATCGGGGTCCTCGCCTCCAAGGGCCAAAGCGGCTTCCAGGATCAAGACGACATCGTCCTTGCCCCTCTGACCACGGTGAAGCGCCGAATCTCCGGACGGAGCGGCAGGGCCGACACTGTCAGCCAAATTTCGGTCAAGGGTGCATCCGGAGACGAGCTCGACCGCATCCAAGAGGACGTGACGGAGTTGTTGCGGCAGCGCCATCACACCAGTGGGGATAATGACGATTTTACGGTCCAGAACCTCTCGTCGATCGCTGAGACGGCGCAGCAGACCACCCAGGTGTTCACCTATCTCCTGGGGGGAATCTCCGCTGTTTCCCTGCTCGTCGGGGGTATCGGGATCATGAACATCATGCTGGTCTCGGTCACGGAACGGACGCGCGAAATCGGCCTGCGCAAGGCGCTGGGGGCGCGCCAGTCCGACATCCTCCATCAATTCGGCCTCGAGGCGGTGACGCTTTCGGTCGCCGGCGGCGTGGTGGGTCTGGCCTTGGGGATCCTGGGGGCCTGGGCGATGACGAGTTTGTTTAACCTGCCCCTTGTAATTTCACCGCTTAACGCGGCCCTTGCGATCGGTTTCGCGGGGCTGGTTGGAGTGGTATTCGGCGCCTATCCGGCGTGGCGGGCAGCCCGGCTCGATCCGATCGAAGCGCTGCGGCGGGAGTGAGGAAGAAATTCTCATGCGCATTCTAATGGCTTCACTCATGGCCCTGGCGGTCGCTTCGCCGGCCGCCGCCGAACCGCTCAGCGAGGCGATGCTGTCGGCGGTGCAAACCAACCCGACGCTTGCCGCCCAAAAGCAGCGCCTGAACGCGACACGCGAAGCGCTGCCGCAAGCGTGGTCGGAAGCGCTGCCGCAGGTTTCGCTTACCGCCGGCGCAAGCAATAGCGACACCGACCACATCACTCCGGACCCGCCGTCGAGCCGCGATTGGTCGGCGACCGCCAGCGGCTCGCAATTATTGTTTGCCTCCGGACGCATCATCGCCACGACGCGCGCCGCGCGTGCTGAAATCCGCGGCGCGGTTGCCGATTATAACGAGGCGCTGCAGAGTTTGCTGCTCGACGTGACCAGCGCGTATGCCGACATGCTGCAGGCCCAATCGGTCGTGCAGGCCCAGCAGACGACAGTCGACAATCTCACCACGCTCGCGCGCTATGCCCAGGCGCAGTTTGACGCCGGCGTGGTGACGCGCACCGACGTGGCCCAAGCGCAAGCCCGCTTGGCGCAAGCGCGCACCGAGCTGGTGCAAGCGCAAGGCGCGATGGCGGCGGCGGTGCAAGCCTACATCCGTCTTGTCGGCCATCCGCCGGCGGACTTGGGGCCGCCGGAAGACGCGGCGGGTTTGCCCACCGATCTGCAAACCGCGCTCGATACGGCAGGGCGCGGCAGCTTCGTCCTCGGCAGCGCCATCGCGGCCGTCGATCAGGCGCGCGCCAACGTCCAGGTCGCAGCGTCAGCTGGCCGTCCGACCGTCAGCCTGCAAGCCAGCCATTCAGTCGGCGGCGAGTGGGGGCACAACGCCGACGACGAACAGCCCACCGACGATTCCGTCGGTTTGCGCTTGAGCTGGCCGCTCTTCCAAGGCGGCCTGGTGCGTTCGCGCATCCGTCAAAACGATGCGCTCGCCCGGGCTTCGAACTACGATCTCGTCGCCGCCCAGCGTTCTGTTCAGGAAAGCGTGACCAATTCCTGGACCGGCCTTGCGAGTGCGCGTTCGTCGGTGGAATCCGCACAGCAGCAAGTGACAGCGGCGGAATTGGCCTATCAAGGCATCCGGCTTGAGCAGGAAACCGGCTTGCGCTCCACCATCGACGTCTTGAACCAGGAGCAGGATCTGCTGACGGCGCGGCTTGCGCTGGCGCAGGCGCAGCGCGACCTTATTGTTGCGGAGCGGGCGATGCTTGCTTCGATGGGCCAGCTGCAAGTGCCCAACGACGGCCAGGCTCCGAGCGATCATCTGCGCGGGCGCCGCTAAGCTTCGGCGCCGCGCATTCGGGAGGAATTGAACCCATGCGCGCATTGATTGTCGGTCTAGCGATTGTCGCGGCGGCATGCTCGGTCGAAACCAACGGCCGGCGCGGCGGCTACACGGTGGACATCCGCGCCGTCGACAACGACGCCATCTATGTCGTGACAGCGCCCGACGGCCGTGTCGCCGCAGCGCGTTCGCACGAGGGGACTTCGGCGATGCTCGACCAGCATGCGCTGCAACAGGCGCTGGCGGCGATGCCGGCGCCGTCGACCAATCCGCGCTACGATGACCATGAAGTGTCGATCCGCGCCCCAGGCTTCTCGTTGCAAGCCTCTGGCAATGACGATGACAAGCCTGGCGACGGCGCCGATGACGCCGCCAATGCCAACGGCGCCGCCAATGCCAATCGCAGCGCCAATGCCAATAGCAGCGCCCACGATGCGACCGCGACGCCGGCGTCGGGCGAAAAACCCACGACGGACGCTGACAGCCACGACGTGCATGGTCGCGGCCATGTCACCATGAATATTGGCGGCTTCAGCTTTGAGGCAGAGGGCAATGGCGACGATGGCGATGGCCGGGCCAGCGTGCATTTCGCGGGTCTGAGCGCACGCGACGCGCGTCATTTCATCACCGATGCTGATGAACTTTCGCCACAGGTTCAGTCACAAATGCTGACAGCGCTGGGCCTCGGCCAAGACGACTAGCCATCCACAGGCGCCCGCGGCTTGCGCGGGCGTTCGGCATTGCGTTTCCTGAATGCTTCGATTCGGGGAGCATCGTGGGTAATCGTTCGCATCGCATTTTTGCGGCGCTCGCTGCCGCTTTCGTCTGCGCCGCGTCCGCCGCACGCGGCGCCGAAGGCATGTGGACGTTCGACAATTTCCCCGCCCAACGCATGCAAGCGGATATGGGCTGGGCGCCGGATAACGCCTGGCTCAACCGTGTGATGCAAGGCGTGGCGCGGTTGCCGAATTGCTCAGCGGCTGTTGTGTCGAGCCAGGGCCTGGTGCTCACCAATGAGCACTGCCTCACTGATTGTCTCGAACGCGTTTCGCCCAGCGGCGCCAATTTTGTTGATGCCGGCTTTGGGGCGCACGCGCGGGGCGAGGAGCTGCGTTGCCCCGGCTTGGCGCTCCAGGTGCTGGTCGACATCACCGATGTAACCGCGCGCATTCAGGCTGTCGCTGCGAGTGCGGATGCCGGCGCTTTCGCGCGCGTGCGCGACGCCGAAATCGCGCGCATCGAGGCGGCGTGCGCCGGAAGTTGCGAAGTCGAGACCCTTTATCAGGGCGGACGCTATGGGCTCTATCGCTATCGCCGCTTCGACGACGTGCGCATCGTGTTCGCCCCAGAGCGCGCCATCGCAGCGTTCGGCGGCGATGAGGACAATTTCGAGTTTCCGCGCTACAGCGCCGATTTCGCCTTTCTGCGCGTCTACGAAAACGGCGCGCCTGCGGCCACGCCGCAGCATTTGAGCATGCGCTTTGCCGCGCCGTCGGCGGGCGACGTCGTGGTCGCCATCGGCAATCCTGGCTCGACCTTACGGTTCGAGACGGTGGCGGAGCTCACTTTCCTGCGCGACGTCGAGCTGCCATGGCGGCTCGGCATGCTGAACCAAGCGCGCCGGCGCATCGGCGCATTCGCGCAGACTTCGCCGGATCGCGCGCGGCTGGCGGAACCGACGCTCCAGAGCCTCAATAATGCGGCGAAAGCCTTCGACGGCTGGTTGCGGGCGCTGCGCGATGCAAATCAGTTCGCCCATGTCGCGGCGCGCGAGGCGGACCTGCAAGAACGCGTACACCGCAATCTCGCCGCACGCCGCGATATGGGCGCTGCCTGGAGCGAAATCGCCCGCGCTGAGGCAGCCAACGCCGGCGCCTTCTATTCTTACCAATATCTTGAATTGCGCGCCGGCGAGCGTTCGCAGCTCTTCGCCTGGGCGCGCGATATCGTGCGCGGCGCAGCCGAGCGCGCCAAGCCGGAGGCCATGCGTCTGCCGCGCTATCGCCGTGACCGCCTGTGGGCGGTGGCGCAAAGCTTGCGCGCGGATGCTGTTGTCGATCCCGCCTGGGAAGCGCTCAATCTTCAGCTCTGGCTTGAGAGCATGCGCGCGCAAATGCCGGCGCGAAGCGTTGCCGTGCAGCACGTATTGGCTGGCTCGGAAGCTGCGAGCTTGGCGCAGCTTCTGTCGCAATCGCATTTGGCGGATGGCGCGGTGCGTCAACAATTATGGGAGGGCGGCGAAGCGGCCGTGGCGGCCTCGCAAGATCCGATGATCCGGTTCGTGCGCCGCTGGGACGAGGACGCCCGCGCCGCGCGCACGCGCTACGATACTTTGGTGGCCGCGCCCGTTGCGCACGCGCGCGAGCGAATCGCGCAGGCGCGCTTTCGCGCCTTCGGCGAGAGCCTCTATCCCGACGCGACGTTTAGTCCGCGCCTCTCCTATGGCCGCATCGAGGGTTGGAGCGCGGCGGGCGCTCAGGTTGCGCCGTTCACCCGCATTGGCGATCTCTACGCGCACGCAGGAACGCCGCCGCGCGCGCTGACGCCGCCATGGACCAATGCGCGCGCCGCGCTCGATCCGCAGACGCTGCTGAATATGGCGACGAGCACCGACGCTATCGGCGGCAGTTCCGGCAGCGCGATGCTTGATCGCGAAGGTCAGGTGATTGGCGTCGTGTTCGACGGCAATGTGCATTCGCTGGGCGGCGAGTTTTATTACGATGGCGCGCTCAACCGCAGCATCTCGGTCTCGTCACAAGCCATCGCGGCATCGCTGCGCGATGTCTACGGCATGGGCGATCTGCTGGCCGAGCTTGAGGGCGTTACGCCAGCGCCTCGTTCAGAAACGCCGTCATGCGACCGAGCGCGGCGAAGGTCTGACTGCAGGGAAAGGCGATAAAGCCGTGCGCGGCGCCCGGATAGATTGCAAGCTCGCCGCGATTTCCGGCCGCGTTCCAGCGCGCATGCATGAAGAGGCTGTCGTCTAGGAGCGCGTCGCGCGTGCCGATGCTGAAGAGGGCGGGGCAAAGGCCGGCGAGATCGGCGTAGAGCGGCGAGATCGACGGATCGCGGCGTTGGCTTGGTGATTTGCCTGGCAGAAACGCGTCGCCGAATTTCTCGATATCGAGCGAGCGCAGCACAAGGCGCGTCTCGTTGCCGAAGGCCCGCGCGCTTGGCGTCATGCTGAGATCGAAGACGCCGAACACCAGATTGGCGGCATGGAACGGATTGCCGCCGAGCTTGTCGCGCAGGCGCAGGATGGTGAGGGCCGACAGATGGGCGCCGGCGCTCTCGCCTCCAATGGCCAATTGTGGGCCGCCGAAATCGCCGAGGTGTTCGCGCACCCAAAGTGCGGCCGCCTCGCAATCGTCTGGACCGGCGGGAAAGGGATGCTCGGGGGCAAGACGATACTCGACGCTGATCGCCGTGAGCTTGGTTTCGTCGGCGATGCGTTCCAGCATGCGGTCTTGCTGATCGGCGGCCCCAAGCACATGGCCCCCGCCATGGATGTGCAAATAGACGCCGCGTGGATTTTCTGGCGCGATGACGCGGAGCGGGATTTTTCCCGCCGGCCCATCGATCTCAACCCAGCGCGCGCGCTGCGATTTTGCCGCAGCCGGGAAGACGCCCTCGCCGCGCGCCCGCGCCGCGCGGACCTTGTCAGCGCCTGCCTCCCACCATTCCGGCATGCCGGCCATCGCCTTGACGATAGCGTCGTTGATTTGGCGGGTGTCTGGGGGAATGGCGTCTTCGCTAAAGAGGGATGGGTCGATGGCGTCGCTCATTTAAGACCGCCCATTTTGCGGATGGCGCTCCATTCGGCGCTGGTCACCGGCTGCACCGAGAGCCGCGAATTGTTGACCAGCACCATGTCAGCGAATCTCTTGTCGGCCTTGATGGCGGTTAGCGTGACCGGCGACTTCAGCGGCTCCACCGCCTTGAGATCGACGCAGACGAAGCTGCCGGTCTTGTCGGTTGGGTCGGGATAAGCCGCTTTCGTCACCATGCTGACGCCGACGACCTGCTTGCCTTCGCCGGAATGATAGAAAAAGACGAGGTCGCCCTTCTTCATCGCCTTCAAGTGCGCCTTGGCTTGGTGATTGCGCACACCGGTCCAGACATCGACGCCCTTTTTGACATGGCTCTCCCAGGACCAGGTGTCGGGCTCGCTTTTCACCAACCAATGCGCGCTCATGCATCCCCGCTCGAAGTCTGGCCGCGCTTCAGTTGCGCGGTGCGGCGATGAGGTAACGCCGGCGAGGGCGCGCCTGCAAGCGCTGCGTGCCGCGCTTTCGCGAACTTCGCCCGGCCTTGGTTCGCGTATCCGGCGCAAGCGCCTTGATCTTGGCGGGAAGCTCCGCGACGCTCGCTCGGCAATGGACGCAGCACTCGAAGCAGTGGGACTGGTGAAACGCTTCGGCGCGCGCAACGCCGTCGATGATCTCAGTTTCGCTGTGCCACGCGGCGCCATTTACGGCGTGCTCGGGCCGAACGGGGCGGGGAAAAGCACGACGCTGCGCATGCTGGTTGGCGTGCTCAAACCCAGCGCCGGACGCATCGCCATCGCCGGCGCGCCATTGACGCGCGAAGGTCTGCGCCATGTCGGTTATCTGCCGGAAGAGCGCGGGCTCTACCGCAACATGAGCGCGCGCGCCGCCATCGCTTATCTCGCACAGCTGAAGGGCGTGCCGTCGCGGACGGCGCACAAGCGGGCCGATCTATTGCTGGCCGCTCAGGGTTTGGCCCAGGTCCGGCGCAAGAAGATCAAGACCTACTCGAAGGGCATGGCTCAAAAAGTGCAAGTGCTTGCCGCGATCGCGCACGAACCGGACCTCATCATTCTCGACGAGCCGTTCTCTGGTCTCGATCCCGTCAATCAACGCGGCCTTGAAGATACTATTCGCGCGCAAGCCTCGGCCGGGCGCACGGTGCTGTTCTCCACCCACGTAATGGAGCACGCAGAGCGCCTTTGCGATCGCATCCTGCTGATCAATGATGGGCGCAGGGCGTTCGAAGGCACGGTGGCCGAAGCGCTGGCGCTGGCGCCGAGCGTCGCGATGCTGGAGACGGACGGCGACTTCGATCTCGCCGCCGCGCTCCGCCAGCGCGGTTTCGCCATTGTCAGCGACGGCGAGGAGCACGGCAGCCGGCGTTGGCGCGCCCGGCTCGAGAACGGCTTAGGGTCGCGGCAATTGCTGTCGGCGTGCGTGGAGGCGGGCGCCCCGCTCAGCCTGTTCGAACCGGCGCGCGCGAGCCTGCATGAAGCCTTTGTGGCGTTGGTCGGCGACGAAGCCGCCAAGAAGGCGGCGGAGTAGAAGATGGGCGCGATCCTCCTCGTCGCACGGCGCGATTATTTCGCTTATGTCGGCGCATGGGGTTTCTGGCTCTCTTTGCTGGCCGGGCCGCTCATCATCGCAGCACTCATCATCGGGCCGCTTTTTCTCTCGCGCGCCGAACCGCCGCGCTTGCTCGCTGTTCTGGCCGAACGACCCGCGGATGCACAAATTGTTGCGCGGGCGTTCGCGGACGACACGCGTTATCGCGCACGCCGCGAGATCGGAAGCTATCTCGACGCCGCCGCCCCGGAGCAAAAGGCCGCCGCACTCGCGGCTTTCGATGCTGTCGCTCCCACCAGTGCGGCGATCGCCGCCGCGCGCGCAAGCGTTGCAAGGCGCGCGCCGCAGGCTTTGCGGGCATTTCCCGCGCCATCGCCGCGTTACATCGTTGTGGCCGCGCCCAGCGAGACAGTCGATGGCGTAAAGCCCTATCTCGACGGGCAGCGCGCCATGCCAGATGGCGGTTCGCTTTACGGCGCGTTGAATATCCAGCGCACGGACGGTGCGCCCGCAATCGAGTATTGGAGCACCAATCTCTCGCACCAGGAGCCGTCGGTCATTGCGCGCGACGCGTTGGGCAGGGCCATGCGGCTCGAAGCGCTGGCGCGCCATGGCGTTGATCAAGCGGAGGCTGATCGTCTCGACGCGCTTGAACCCACGACGCAACAATTCGATCCGCGCCCGAGTGCTGCGCAAGGACACATCACGCTGCGCCAGCGTGCGCCATTTTATGCGGCGCTGTTGCTGTCGTTCGTCCTCTGGAGCGTGGTGTTCTCGACCGCCAACATGCTGCTTTCGAGCGTCATCGAGGAGAAGTCGAACAAGATCCTCGATACCCTGCTCACCAGCCTCACGCCGCTCGATTTGCTCATCGGCAAGCTTCTGGCCGTCGCCGGCGTCAGCGTCACTTTATTCCTGTTCTGGGGGGCGCTCGGGGGTCTGTTGTTGAATGCGGCCGCGTCGCATATGAGCGATTCCATTCTTGGCCAGATCGCCGCTGGATTCCTCGATCCCAATCTCATGGCGGCATTCCTGATCGGCTTTGTCGCCGGCTATCTGATGTACGGCGCCATCTTCCTGGCGCTGGGCGCGCTTTGTGAGTTCATCCAGGATGCGCAAGCATTGCTCGGGTTCGTGACGCTGGTGATGGCGGTGCCGATGATGCTCATCGCGCCGGCGCTCGACAATCCCAACGCGCCGGTGATCGCGGCGGCGTCTTGGGTGCCGTTGTTCACGCCATTTCTGTTGCTGATGCGCGCGCCCGCAGGGCTCAGCTGGGTGGAGATCGTGGGAGAGGGCGCGGTGATGATCGTGTTCCTGGCGATTGTGCTCATGTTCGCGTCGCGCGTCTTCCACGCGGGCGTGGTCAATCAGCTCAGTCTCGCGAGCGGGCGCCGTAAGAGCGCCTAAGCCGGGCGCCAGCCGAACATTGCAAGCGTATGACCTTCCGGATCGTTGAACGCGCGCAGGCAAAGCTCGCGACCTTCAGCGCGCTGCAGCACGACAGCATTTTCCTGGCGCCAGACGATATTGGCTTTCGACAGCGCCGCCTCGGTGGCGCTCCAGGCCGTCGGTTCGAAATAGAAGGTGGCGTCGCCGCCTATGGTCATGCCGGGATATTTCGGGCCGATCATGAACATGACGCCGCCAATATCGAGGAAGTGCATGCCGGCGGTCTCGAACGCATACCGGAAGCCGAGGACGTCGCGATAGAAGGCGACAAGCTTGACGGGATCGTCGCTGGCGATGGCGAGTTGGCTCAGGCGGGTGAAGAGCGGGGTCGGTGGCGTGGACGGCGTGGACATGGGGAAACACCCTCTTGTTTTGCTTGCCGATATGACGTCTTCTAGATAATTAGTTTGACTAACTAACTAAGTCAAGTCAGAATCTCGGCCATGTCGAAAACCGATCCCTTCGATGTCGCCAACCGCCTGCACAGCGCCGCCATCCGCCTGCTCCGGCGCGTGCGTGTCGCCGACGACGAGACCGGCCTTTCCGCGCCCAAGCTTTCGGCGCTTTCGGTGCTCGTATTTGGCGGACCCCAAAGCCTCAAGGATCTGGCGCGGGCCGAGCAAGTGACGCCGCCGACAATGTCGAAGCTGGTGGGCGACCTGGAAGCGGAGGGCCTTGCCGCCAAACGCGCCGATCGCGACGACAAGCGCGGCGTGCGCATCGAAGTGACGGCCAAGGGCAGGGCGCTGATGGAGGAAGGCCGCAGACGCAGGCTCGCCGTGCTCCGCAAAAAGTTGGCGCAGTTGCCGAAGGCGGAGCTGGCCTTGTTGGGCGACGCTGCCGCGCTGATGCAGCGGATCGCAGCGCAGGACTAACAAAATACGCCGCCCGGCGCGGCGCCGGACGGCGTACTGACCCTCAAAACTTGCTCGCGCCTAGCGCGGCTTGGCCACCGGCTTCGGCAACAGGCCTTCGCGCTGGGCGCGCTTGCGGGCGAGTTTGCGGGCCCGGCGCACGGCTTCAGCGCGCTCGCGCGCACGCTTTTCGGACGGCTTTTCGTAATGGTTGCGGCGCTTCATTTCGCGGAAAGTGCCTTCCCGCTGCATTTTCTTTTTGAGCGCCTTCAACGCCTGGTCGACGTTGTTATCGCGAACGAAAATCTGTACCAGGACCCGTCCTCCGGATGAAATCTGCACGCGCAAACGGTCCCGAAGCGCGTTCACGCCCCCAGGTCCGCTTTCTCGCGAAGGCGGCGAGATAGCAAAAGGCCGCGCCCGTGTCCATGCCGGAGGCGTCGACGCTGGGCCCTGGAAGGCTTACCTTTTGGCTATGGCAGAAGCCCCATCCGCCCGGTTCCGCGCCCAAATCCTGGACGCCTTTAGCGCTCATGCGGCCCGTTTGGGCTGGACCGACGCTGCCCTTGAGGCGGCAGCCAAGGACGCGGGTCTGAGCGCTGGGGAGGCGGCTCTGGCCTGCCCGCGCGGAGCCGCCGACCTGTTCGACGCATTCGCCGAGCGGGCCGACCAGAAGATGCTCGCGGCACTTGAGGACCTCGACCTCGCCAGCATGCGCTACAGCCAGCGCGTGAAGGCGGCGGTGCAAGTGCGTCTGCAAGCCCAAGAGCCTCACCGGCAAGCCGCCCGCGCCATGACCCGCGCACTGGCGCGGCCCGACCGCGCGCCGATCGCCGCGCGGCTCCTGTGGCGTACGGCCGATCACATCTGGCGCGCACTTGGCGATACTTCGACCGATGAGAACTATTATTCCAAGCGGGCCATTCTCTCAGGCGTGCTGGCTTCGACCTATGCGCGCTGGTTTTCCGATGAGAGCGCTAACCACGAAGACACGTGGACTTTCCTCGACGCGCGCATCGCCAACGTCATGCAGTTCGAGAAGTTCAAAGCCCGCCTCAAGCCGCTGAGCGAAAGCGTGCAAGGCGCTGTCGGCGTCGCCGCGCGCTTCCGCTACGGGCCCTAGCGCTTGTTCTTCAATTGATGCAGCAGGATCGAATTGCCTTCGCTGTCCTGGATGACGCGCATGCGGCAGACCGGGCTGTGAATCATGTCGCTGTTGAAGGTCACGCCCTTGGCTTCGAGATCGGCGCAGAGCGCGTCGAGGTCGGAGACTTCGAACGCAATCGTACCGCCGGCTTTTGAGCTGGGTTCGTCCGGCACGAAATTCGTCAGCGCAAAGCAGCCGCCGTTCGGCAGGTCGTATTCGACCCACCATTGATCGCCTTGATTACCCGCGGAGCCTTCTTTTAGACCCAGCGTCTCGCCGTAGAATGTGCGGGCGCGGGCGATGTCCTTGGCTGGGTACATCGTGAACGCGACTTTCTCGAGCATGGACGTCTCCCTTAGCCTTTGCGTGCGAACTCGCGCATCGCATCCTTACCCACCCAACGCGCCGCGGCGTTTTCAGAGTCCGCGAGCTTGGCTGCGAGCGCTCGCGCCTTCGCCGCCAACTTAGGACGCTTGCCGCCGATGGCGCGCAAGGCCCAGCTTACGCCCTTCTTGACGAAGTTGCGTTCGTCCGTCGCCGCTTTTTCGATGAGCGCGAAGCGTTTGGCGATTTCGGCGTCATTGTCCTTGCTGTGGAGCGCCAGTGATGCAAGCAGCGCAAAGGCCGCGCGCTTCACGAACTCCGCCTTGCTCGCCGCCCATGTATCGATGCGGCCGAAGGCATGTGGCGTTTGATCGAAGAGCTTGAAGCAAACCGTGTCGACCACACCCCAATTGTCGAAATCCTTGGCCCAGCGATCCATCTGCGCCGGCGTCACTTTGAGCGGCTCATCGACAAAGGCGGCAAGCAGGCGCGCTTCGTAGCAACCCGTCTTCCAGAGCGCAGCCGCGAGCGCGTGGTCGCGGCCCAGGTCTTTCGCGAGCGCTTGGATCTTCGCCATCGGCACGCCGTAAGCGTGCTTGGCGAAGATGCCGAAGCGCGGCCCCATCTGATCGCGGAAGCGCTTGGAGCCGCGCTTTTCCAGCATGATCAGCACCGCGGCGGCGTTTGGCGGCGCGGCGCGTTTTGATGCCGGCCGCTTGGCCATCAGGCGTGACTTTCCGCCGCCATCGCGTCGAGCCGCTGATAGCTTTGCTCCATGCCGGCGGTCATGCCGGTTGCGACAGCGGCGTCGCGGCTTTCCATTGAAGGAAATTGGACGGTGAGGATCATCGTGGTTTTGCCGCGCGCTTCGTCGAGATGCATGACGCAATGGGTTTCCACGCCGTTGAAGCGCTCGCTGTGGACGATGCGGCTATAGGGCGTGATTTCCTTATAGGCGCCGCCAATTTCGAAATAGCGCTCAGGCTCGGCCTGGTTGCGCCAGCCATAGAGGTAGTGGCCGCCGACGCGCAGATCGACCTCGCACTTCGGCATGCTCCACCCATCCGGCCCAAGCAACCAGCGGCGAAGCAGTTCGGGCTTGGTGTGTGCATCCCAAACCAAGCGCGCCGGCGCGTCGAACACGCGCGTAAATTCGATTTCTGTATCGCTTAGCATCACGACTTTGAGTGCGTCAGGCATTGGAGACCCTCCATAGGTTGATGTTCAGCCCCTGATGTTCAGCCCCTGATGTTCAGCCTTTGCGGCGCTTCTTTTTCGCGGGCGCTTTCGGACGGGCGGATTTGAGTTCGTCGAGCAAGGCGTCGAGGCGCTGGTAGTTCCGCTCCCAGATTTCGCGATGCTTCTCGATCCACGCGACCGCATCGTTGAGCGGTGCGGCTTCGAGCTTGCGTGGACGGCGCTGCGCGTCCTGACCGATGGAAACAAGACCAGCGCGCTCGAGCACCTTCAGGTGCTTGGAGATCGCCGGCTGGCTCAGCGCGAACGGCTCGGCCAATTCCGTTACCGAGGCCTCTCCTTCCGCAAGCCGCGCCAAAATCGCCCGCCGGGTGGGGTCGGCGAGTGCGGCGAAGGTGGCGTCGAGTTGCGCGATGAGCATCTCATAACCTTAGTCTATAACCGTATGGGTATATAACTATAAGGTTATTATATAAAAGTTAAGCGCCCCGCTAGATTACGAAAAAGGAACAGCGGATTTGCGGTTTTCGGCGTAGAATTCCGCCATGAACGGGAGGCGCTTATGCGAGCTGCTCCAGTCCGGTTCGTGAACGCAGCGCTCTGGCCGCTGACGATCTGGACCACGCTTGGCCACTTTGAAGAACATTCCGCTGACGATTACGTGGAGCGCACCAGCCCCATTGTCGCGACCGCCGTGGCGTTTTGGGTGTGTTTCATTGCGCTGGTGATCTTCGCCAATCCCGCCGTCGTCGGCGTCGGCGGCGGGTTGGAAGGCGAGGAGGGCGTGTTTGAATTCATGCGCCGCACGCCGGTTGTCGTCGTCAACGTGCTGTGGTTCTTCACGCCGGTGCTCTATTTGATCGGCCTTTGGCTGTTCTCGTCGCGCGACGAGGCGTTTCCACGATAGAGTTAGCTTGCGTGCAACTTGAGCTTGGTGACGTGACCCATCTTGCGCCCGTCGCGCGCATCGCGTTTGCCGTAGAGATGAAGCCGGGCGGTCGGATCGGCCGATAGATCAGTCCAGCGATCGGCGTCCGCGCCGATCAAATTCAACATTTCGATGTCGCCGACACGCGTGGTTGGTCCGAGCGGCCAGCCGGCGATGGCGCGGATGTGCTGTTCAAACTGAGACGTTAAGGCGCCTTCGATGGTCCAATGCCCGGAATTGTGGACGCGCGGGGCCATTTCGTTGGCGATGAGGGCGCCATCGGCCATCACGAAGAACTCGATCGTCAGCACGCCGACATAGCCGAAGGCGTCGAGCACGCGCTGCGCTGCGGCGCGCGCGGCCACGTTGGCGGCGGCATTGGCGTGCGAAGGGACGATGGTGCGCGAAAGAATGCCTCGGGCGTGCTCGTTCTCGCAGAGGTCGTAGAACGCGACCGCGCCGTCGGCGCTGCGCGCGCAGATGATCGAGACTTCGCGTTCGAACGGGCAGAAGGCTTCGAGAATGCCGGGCGCGCCCAAATGCTCGAACGCGCCGTCGGCGTCGGCAGCCGACTGGAAGCGGATCTGGCCCCGGCCATCATAGCCGAAGCGCCGGGTTTTCAGGATCGCGGGGGTCCCGATCTTGGCGATTGCGGCGTCGAGATCGTCTTGACTGGCGATTGCGGCAAAGGCGGGCGTGGCGATTCCGGTGGAGGCAAAGAAGCTCTTTTCGTCGAAGCGATCCTGCGCCACCGCCAGAGCGTGATGGTGCGGCCGGACCAAAGCGCCTGCATCCATCAACGCCTTCGCGGTCGCCGCCGGCACGTTCTCGAATTCCGTGGTGATGACGTGCACATGGCGCGCGAATTCCTGGAGTGCGCCGCGATCGTCGAATGGCGCCACGAACGTGCGCGCCGAAACGCGCGCCGCGGGGCTATCGTGTTCGTCGGTGAAAATACAGACGTCGAAGCCGAGCTCTGAGGCGGCGTTCGACAGCATGCGGCCCAATTGTCCCCCGCCCAGAATGCCGATCGTGCTTCCCGGCGCGAGCGGCGTCATGTTGGGTTTTCGCTCACGGCTTCAGTCTGCGCCGCGCGATAGGCGTCGAGACGCTGCGCCAGCGCCTCGTCGTTGAGCGCCAGGATCGCCGCCGCCAGCAAGGCGGCGTTGACCGCGCCGGCTTCGCCGATCGCCAGCGTCCCAACCGGCACGCCTTTGGGCATCTGGACGATGGAGAGGAGGCTATCGAGCCCCTTCAAGTCACGGCTCTTGATCGGGACGCCGAGCACCGGCAGCGGCGTCATCGCCGCGCTCATGCCCGGCAAGTGCGCCGCGCCGCCGGCGGCGGCGATGATGACTTTCAGCCCGCGCGCTTTGGCGCCCGTCGCATATTCGTAGAGGCGTTGCGGGGTGCGGTGCGCGGAAACGACTTTGGCTTCATGCGGGATCGCCAGCGCATCAAGCGTCTGCGCCGCCGCGGCCATGGTTTCCCAGTCGGATTTGGAGCCCATGATCAAACCGACCAACGGGCGGGCGGAGGCCATTCGGGCGCAGCTCCTAAAAACAGGCGCACTAAAGGAAGCCGTGGCGCCCGTCCAGCCCGCTCACGCGGCCAGGATGCGGCCAAGATGCGGTCAGGATTAAGCCGGTCTTTACCAGAGGAGCGCATCCGTAGGCCGGATCCTGCGAGACTCACATGGCCCTCGGTTTGCCATCGCTCAACGCCGAAACGACCCAACTCCTGCAAGCGCTTGGGCTGAAGCGGCGCGACCTGTCGGATAACGCCGTGGCGGCGCTGGAGCGACTCGCAGCAGAGCGCGACGAACTGGCCGCGAAGCTCGCCGCCGCTGAAGCGCTCGCCGATCGCGATACGCTGACGCCAACCTTCAACCGCCGCGCCTTCCTGCGCGAACTGCACCGGACCATGTCGGAAGTGGAACGCTATAAGACCCCGGCGGCGGTGCTCTACGTCGACCTCGACGGTTTTAAAGCGCTCAACGATTGCTACGGGCACGCGGCCGGCGATGCGGTGCTGAAACATCTAGGCCGGCTCTTGGTCGATTCCGTGCGCGAGTTCGACATTGTGGGAAGACTGGGCGGCGACGAGTTTGGCGTCATTCTCAATCACGCCAATGCCGAGGAAGCGCGCGCAAAGGCGCGCACATTGGGCGATTTTCTCAACCGCAGCGTCATCGTGCACGCAGGCCAAGCACACCGCGTGTCGGTGTCGATCGGCGTGCACGCGCTGGCGATGGCCGAAGACCCCGAAACCGCCATCGCGCGCGCCGACGAAGCCATGTATGCGGACAAGTTCGCGCGCCGCAACGAAGCCCAGGCGTTCGCTGCCTTCTAACCCTCGGACATTGCGGTTTCGGACAAGCGCGCGAATGCCGATTCCATCTGTGCGGGCGTGCGCGCAAAGCCGTTCGCCATCCACCAGCGCAGCAGACCGATGAGCCCAGCCGCAACATAGACGGCGGTTTCGTGCCGGCGTGCGGCGTTCCAATGTGGCGCCCGGCGCTTCAAATTCTCATCGACAATGGCGCGCAGCTTTGCTTCGCCGGCGGCCAGCATCGGAACGCTGATCGCGGATTTTGCGAATTGCGTGGCGAAATCCTGCGCTGTGTAAATGTGCCCGAAGAGATGATGCGCAGGGACGAGCGATGTGCGCTCGGCGAACTTCTCATTTTCCATGCGTTCGCACCCGGCGATCATGCCGACGAAGGAACGGATGAGAAAATCCTCTTTGCTGGAATAGTGGCTGTAGAAGGTCGATCGGCCAATGCCGGCGGCCTCCACCAGATCGCTCACATCTATCTCGTCGACGCCGCGCTCCGCCCCCAGATCGACAAGCGCCTGGTTCAGCAGTTCGCGGGTGCGCGCCGCGCGGCGGTCGATGCTGGAATTGCTGGACACAAATGTCCTTTCTGTCCGGGAACGCGGCGCGACCCAGCGCCCGCGGGAGAGTAGCACAGCGCCCAGCAAAGGGGAGTTCGATGACCGACATAGCAAGCCCACGCGCGGGCGCTTTGGCGATCGTGGTCGGCGTGATCGCGAGCGTGGCGCTGATGGCGGCGCACCCTACAGGCGTCGGCGCGATGCAGATCGGCCCCTTCGACCTCAACGAGATCGTGCACGCCGTGGCGGTGCTGGCGACGCCGCTTTTGGTTTTTGGCGCTTTCGCGTTGACGAAGGTGATCGATCGTCCGCTCGCGGGGCTTGCGTTGGCGTTCTACGTGTTTGGCTGTGTGGCGGTCATGTCCGCGGCGACAATGAGCGGCTTTGTGATGACGCAACTTGTCGAAGCGGCGCACACGCCAGGCGCATCGCGGACAGGCGTCGATTTCCAGGGCCTCGCCGAACTCACGCACTGGCACAACCAAGCCTATGCCGGCGTCTATACCGGTCTTGCGGCCATTGCCGTGCTGTTGTGGTCAATTGCCTGGCGCGGTGCGACCGTGCAGCGCGCGCTTGGCATTGTTGTCGGCGGCGGAACGCTCGCTTGGTTGGTGACCGGCACGCTGACGCTCAACATCCATGGCATGATGGCGGTCACGCTTGGCCAGGGTGTTTGGATGTTGTTCGCCGCCAGCGCCATGACGCGGCCCAGTAAGGCTCCCCAATAGGCGTCGCAGCGAGCCTCCGCAGTAAGGCTCTTTTTGCCTCAAATCCGGCGCCTTTGCGTTCGCTGATTTTGGTCTGGAGCGGGGATCATGAAAGCACTGCTTTGGGCCGGCGTTGGGGCGCCGATTATCTATTTCGGCACGCAGGCGGCGGCGATCGCGCTCAATCCGTCTTTCGATTTTGCCGAGCAGCAGCCGAGTGAACTCGGCATTGCCGGCATGACTTTGCCGATTGTCGCCAATCTTGGCTTCATCGCCGCAGGGTTCGCATTCGCACTTGCTGGATTGGGACTTGTCGCTGGCCTGCGCGCGGCCAGGGGAAATACGATCCTCGCTGTCCTTGCGGGTCTGACGCTTTCTATCCTTGGCTTTGCGATTGCGATGAGCGGGTTCTTCCCGCTCCCCAATCCGCTGCACTATGCGTTCGGGCTCTACCCCGTTGGCCTTCTGACGCCGCTCTTTGCCGCACTCGCATATAAGGGCGCGCCGCGCTGGATCGCTTTCATCGGCTTTGCCGCTTGTGTGGCGATCTTCGCCGCCGCCAGTTTCGGCGGCCTGGCGAGGGAAGACAATGTTGGGCTCTTCACGCGCGCGATCTCGATCGTTTTGTTCGCGACCATCGCCTATCTCTGCTGGTCGCTGGCGCGGCTCAAAACCGCCGGCTAAACGACAGCGAGCCGAAATCCTGGCGACCTTGTTGCGTGGTGAATTCGTCGGTGCGCCAGACGAACGTATAGGTCATTCGCCATTCATGCAGGCTCATCGAGAAGCCGGCCTGGAAGTCGGCGACAAGCGGAATGCGTTCCACGTGCGCGCTGTCACGGAAGGTGTTGCCGTCCAGGAAGAGATCGCGCGCCACCGCGCGTCCTTCGGCGCCGAAGAAGACGCTCCATGCGAAGCTGTCATCGTAAAAATGCTCGACGCCGGCGAGCGAAGGACGAACGCGCGGCGGGCCGTAATCGCTGGTGAGCTTGTTGCCGATGCGCGCGGTGACGCCGACGCGCGCTTCGTCGCGCAGGGCGCCGACGGTAAAGCCCGCTTGTGGCGTCATGTCGAACACAAGTCCCGGCGCCAGCGGCAGCTCGCGCGGGCGCCAGCGCCAGCGGCGATCGAATGAAGCGGCGAACGCGAACTCGTCATGTAGCTGGCTCGCCCATCCCTTCGGGTGCGGCGCGCCGAGGATCTGGTGGATGCCAGCCTGCGATTGTTCGCCGAGTGCGGAGGGGCCAACCATGCCGAACTCGAGTTCGTAAGTGTCGAGATGGCCGCCAACATCGCCATTTGGCCGCTGCTCAGCGGCCACCATGACCTGCATATAGAGCCAGCCTGCATAGGGATGCTGATCCGGCGGCGCCGGCACGGCCTCGATGTCGTTCGGCGTGAACAGCGATTGCCCGAGCGCGACACCCCAGAATGCAGGGTCCGCATTGGAGAAGAATTGCGTGAAGGGGGTCGCTGCGTTGTCGAGCCAGGCCGGGATGCGCGCATTGTTTGGCGAAGTGTATGAAAGCTCAATGCCCGACGTGTAATTGCGATCGGCGCCGGAGGAGAGGCTGTCGTTTTCGACAACCAGCGAAAACACGCCTTCCTGGTCCGCGCGGTTGCGAACATCCGGCGGCGACTGCGCGCACGCCGCCGCTGGCCACAATCCGAACGCAACGCCCGTCATCAACGCCGTCAGGCGATGATGTCTGGCGTCAGCCGGTCTTCGATCCATTGAATTTGGTCCCTAAGCACCAGCTTGCGCTTCTTCAGCCGCGCCAGCTGCAGTGCATCCCCACCTGACTTTTCCTGTAGCGCATCAATGGCGCTATCGAGTTCGCGATGCTCTTCCTTGAGTTCGATCAGACGGGCTTTCAGCGCACGCTTCTCCGGCGTGTCGGCAATGTCGAAGCCGTCTCCATCCTCAACATCCATGCGGCGATCGCCCTTGGGATCATGTGCACGGCAGCCCCCGCCGCCCGCAAACAACGGAGCTAATCCCTCTCTTCAGGCGCTGTAAAGACGGCGGTTTCCCAGATTACCGCGCCGTTGCGACGGCGCGGATGCGAAAAGATTAATTCTGTAAGATGATGTTAGGAGACAAAGCGTTGAAACGGCGCCACACTTGCTGCCGCCCTAGCCAGAGGAGGCGCCTCAATGGCCATCGAGCAGCGGTTGCGTGAACTTGACGCCCGCCACCGGGAACTTGATTTCATAATCGAAAATGAAGCCAGACACCCGTCGTCCGACGACATGCGACTGACGGCCATGAAGCGGCAGAAGCTGAAACTCAAAGAAGAAATCGAAACGCTCCGACAGAGCCTCGAACACCACTGAGCCCATCTAGAGCGCTCACATGGCCGGCGACGTTGAAGCCAGCGTCGCCGCGGTGAGGCTGAGTGTCGCCATCACTATAAGTTCAGCGAGAATGCCGGCGCGCAGCGTCAGAAGGTTTGCGCGCGCCAGCCCGTAGAAACGGTTCGCCGCCGCAAGCATAAGCAGCACGAAAAACAGCACGACTTTCGCTGCGGCGAGCCAGCCGTACGCTGTCTCGACACGCGGCATGAAGCCGCCGTCGATCAAAGCGAGAATCGCCAGGCCCGCAATCGGCGTCATGTTCGCCAGCGCGTAGCCCGGCTTGGAAAAACGGCCAGCGCTGGCGCGTAAGTCGCGCGGCGGCTGCAAGGCGAGCGCAGCGACCCCTCCCACCCAAGCGCCGGCGGCGAGCAAGTGAAGCGCCTGGCTTGATGCGCCGAGCAAACCGCCGCGCGCGGAAGCGTGACCAGCGAAGCTGAGCAGCGCCAGCTGCAGGCCGCAACAGACGCCGCCGGCGCGAAGGTCAGAGGCCAACGCCAAGGCGGCGATGCACAGAACGCCGCGCAGCAGCCAGATGCGAGCGAAGCAGGTTTGGCCAAGCATAGTTGCGAGCGCGGCCGCGCCGAGCGAGCCGTCCGGGCCGACAATGTTCATCATCGTCAAGGCGGCGAACGCGGCTAGGGATGTGAGCGCCACGACGCCCGCGATCCGTTGTGCCGGGAGCAGGTGCGGCCCGCCATAGGCTGGCGCAAGCGCCAGCCCAAACCATGCGAGCGAGGAGGCATCGTTGAT
Source organism: uncultured Pseudomonadota bacterium (assembly GCA_963837475.1). Lineage (GTDB taxonomy): Bacteria > Pseudomonadota > Alphaproteobacteria > Caulobacterales > Aquidulcibacteraceae > Vitreimonas. The sequence goes on along the minus strand of CAWIND010000003.1, from coordinate 2,062,267 downwards.
CGCGCGCGCCGCGAGCAGCCAGTCCAAGGTCACGGCGCGATCGTGAAGCTGAAATCACCTTGCGTAACATGGGTGTCGACTGACACGACGCGCCAATGCACGCGATATATGCCAGGCGCCATTGCGCCGCGAACCGAAGCGCCAAGCACGCGGCCATGATCGCTGGCGACAAAAGCTGCGAGCGGCACGCCAGTTCCATCGTTGCGCGAGAGTGAAACCGTGCAGAGCGCGGGCTCAACCGCTTCACTGAAGCGCAAGCTGATCGCCCCCGGCGCCGCGCGCACAATGGCGCCGACCATCGGGTTGGCGCGCTCCAGCATGGCGTGCGCCGATGCGGGGGCTGGCATGAAAAGCATGCTCACCGCGGCCGCGATCGCGGCGCGGCCGATCACGGCCGCGCTCCGAAGAGCGGACGCCCGAGCCCGTGCGCAAAGATATCGTCGACATAAAAGTGCAGCTGCAAGGCCGCGCCAATGCTCTGACCGCTGGCGGCGTCGACGGGAATGATCGCCTCGGCGCCGAGCTGCACGTAGCGGCCGCTCCAAAGCAGACCCGGATTGATCGTGCCGGTCGTGCGCTCCTCGCCGCGATTGGCGATGGGCTGGTCGATGGCGACTTCGATGATCGGCGTGAGTTGGTTGACCCAGCGCGGCCACCCATAGTCGCGCACCTGCGCTGCGAGATACGGCAGGCTGTATTGCAGCGTGAAGCCGTACGAGACGGAATGGGGCGCGGCTTCGCCCGCATCAGTGCGGTCGCGCACGCCCTGAACGTAGGCAAGCGAACCCGTCACCGCAAAGGGCCTCAGCCAATCGATCGGCGCATCGCCGAAGCCACGCCCGAAATAAAGCGTCGGCGCAATGGTGGTGACCGCTTCAGCGCCAACACGATGCGCGCCCGTGGCCGCCCATTCGACGTCGACGCCGGCCGCCAACACGCTCTCGTGGGCTTCGTTGGTATAGAACTGATACTTGAGGCCGGTTTCAAGATTGGCGAAACCGTCGCCTTCATCGCCGCGCACATAGGCCGCGCCAAGCGAGAAGGCGAGGTGCGGCGTGATACGCTTGGCCCATTCTAGTTCGTACTCGGTTTCGCCGTCTTGCAGGCGCGCCGTCGGAAAGCCGAGTTCATCGGCGGCAACCGGATCTTCAACAGCGATGGTGGCGGGAAAGAAGCGATCGCCGACGCGGCCGTGGGCGATCGCGTTTGGCGCGATACAAATGCTGAGCGCGGCGCAGGCCAGCGCGAAACTTGGGGAAGACATCAAACATCCCAATCCTGATCGTGCGCGCGATGGCGCGTTGCATGACTGCGCGCAGATGCGCGCGATTGACCTTGATCAGGCGCGTTGAGGCGGGCCGGTCGGCGGCGGCGGCGGTGCGGCAAGGCCTTGGCCGACGCGGACGGCCAATGCAGGCGCCGCTTGGATTGCAGCGTTGAAGATCGGCGCACGCACGACATGCGTTGGCGCGGGCGCTGCGTGCGCGGCGGCGGCAAACAAGCAGGGTGCATGCTCGCTTGGCCGGCCCGGCGCCGGTTGCTTGCCGAAATCGACATGCATGGTCTCGCCGCCGCAGAGCGTGACCGTGAGGCCGCTCGTGCTCGCCCCAAACATGTAGCCGGGAGGCGCTGCCGCGCGCACGCCGATCGCTGCGAGCGCGAGAGCGAACAGCACAGTGCGAATCGAAAAGCCGCCCTTCATCCCGCCGCGAGACTAGCGGGGCGCGTGCTGGTCACAAACCGGCGACGCTGTCGCAGGCGGGCGACGCCGTCGAAGGCGTCAGTGAACGGTCTCGTCGCCTTCGGCCGGCCGCTCATAGGTTTCGGCCGGCACAGTTTCCTGGGCTGTCTTGAGTGTCTTCGCTTCGGCCTTACGCACGCGCGCTTCGGCGCGCGCCTTGGCGGCGGCGGCTTCCGCGACAACGGCGTCGAGTTCGATCTGAGAGCAAAGCCCGATGGTCACCGGATCGACCGGCTTGATCTGGCTCGAATTCCAATGCGTGCGGTTGCGCACCTGCTCGATCGTCGATTTGGTCGTGCCGATGAGCTTCACGACTTTCGAATCCGGCACTTCCGGGTGGTTCTTCAAGAACCAGGCGATCGCGTCGGGCCGATCCTGGCGCCGTGCGATGGGCGTATAGCGCGCGCCACGCTTCTTCACTTGCGGGAGGTCGATGCGCTTCTGCTCCAGCGCGTGCAGGCGATAGGCATCGTCTGCTTCACCCTTGTGGATCTCTTCACGCGAGAGGAAGCCGCCGGCGATCGGGTCAACGCCGCGAATGCCCTTGGCCACGTCTTCGTTGGCGATGCCTTGCACTTCGAGCGGATGGAGGCCGCAGAAGGCCGCGATCTGGTCGAACGAAAGCGATGTATTTTCGATCAGCCACACCGCGGTGGCCTTTGGCATCAGGACGTTTTGGGTCATCGCGGGGCTCCAGATATGCAAAAGCGCCCGGCGTCGTCGCCAGGCGCTGAGCCATCTGGTGCAACGGGCTGACGGATCCGGGCGCGGACCAAGTCAGTTGATCGCGATATAGGCCGGGAACTGCAAAAAGGGAAGGCGATTAGTGACCTGCGGCCGGCGCGGAAGAGGGGTGTGCGGGGCTTTCTGCCGTGTCCGGCGGTTGATCGCCGATGAATGCGCCGTCGACATAGGCGTAGCCAGCCACGCCATAGCCATCGATGCGCACATAAGGTCCGGTGGTCCCGGCGGGCCCGCTATTGTCGCGCACGAACACGCGCGCGCCCTTCCACAAGACGGCGACGATTTCCGATTGCGGACCAGCCTCGCGGCGCACATTCAGTCCGTGATCGGATGTCACCCAGGCGGCGTGCGGTTGCGGGGTAGTTTCGGCGTGAGCGGCTGGCGCCAGCGCCAAGAACAGCAACACAAGAGCGGTCGTACGCATGGCGTCCTCCTCGCTTGCCGCGCGTATTACGCCTCTGTAAGGGGCGCGAGAACTGCGTTCGCCGCGTTGGCGAATGCGGTCTTCAGGCGACCAAGACGATCTTGCCGGCGTGGCTGCTGCTCTGAAGCCGCGCGTGCGCCGCTTCCGCCTCGGCGAGCGGGAAGGTGGAGTCGATCACCGGCCTCAGCTTGCCGGCTTCGATCCAAGGCCAGACCCGACGCTCTACTTCCCCGGCGATGCGGGCTTTCTCTTCCACCGTGCGCGAGCGCAGCGTCGAACCTGTCAGCGTGAGCCGCTTCATCATCAGCAGCGCCAGATTGATCTCGGCCTGCGCGCCCTGCAATTGTGCGATGCTGACGATGCGGCCGAGCAGTCTCGCCGCGTTCATGTTCTTTGCGAGATATGGCCCCCCAACCATGTCGAGGATGACGTCAGCGCCGCCGGCTTCGCGCATGACCCCTTCGAAATCCTCGCTGCGATAATTGATGCCGCGCGCGGCGCCGAGCTTCTCGCAGAGCCGGCATTTCGCATCATCGCCGGCAGTGACGAACACGCGGCTCCCATGCGCCTTCGCCATCTGAATCGCCGTTGTGCCGATGCCAGAGGCGCCGCCATGCACGAGCAGCGTTTCAGCGCCCTTCAGCGCGCCGGACTCGAACACATTCGCCCACACGGTGAACACGGTCTCCGGTAGCGCCGCCGCTTCGATGAGGCTCAGACCCTTCGGAACCGGCAGCGCTGAGCCTTCGTGTGCGACGGCATATTCGGCGTAGCCCCCGCCAGCGAGCAATGCGCAGACTTGGTCGCCCACTTTCCATCGCACGACGCGCGCGCCGATCGCCGTGATCTCGCCGGCGACCTCCAAGCCCAGCGTCTCAGGCGCGCCCGGCGGCGGGGGATACAATCCCGCGCGCTGCGCGAGATCGGGCCGGTTAACGCCGGCCGCCGCAACGTGAATGAGAATCTGCCTATCGCCAGGTTCTGGGACGGCCGCGGCGGCGAGACCCAACGGCGTATCTTTCGCGTGCACGACATTTCGCATCGTTTGAGCCATTGCCGTCACGCGCTCCACTTAAACTGAGCGAACTTTTAGGGTAGAGTGTTGCGTGGAGGTAGGCCTGATGTTCGACGACGATCCCTTCGCTCCGCCGGTGAAGAAGCCGGTTTCGCTCGAGGCGCAGCTCGAAAACGCTTCGATTGATGAATTGGAGAGCCGGATTGAGCGCCTCAGAGCTGAGATCACGCAGTGCGAGCGGGCGATTGCCGCCAAGCGCGCCCAACGTGACGCCGCCAATTCCGTGTTCGGCGCGCGGCCGTCTTAATCTTGGCGGCCGCGACGGCCCGTCGCTTGCGAGCTTTGCGCGGCTATGACCGATACGATCCAACCTTCGCCAAATACAAGTTTTGACGCCCGCCGCGCCGTGGATTTCGCGCGGTCGGAGTTGTTCGAGCGCACGTTCAAGGAGGGCATGGCGCTGGTGGAGGAGACCGCCGGCTATCTTGATGGCCCAGGCCGGGCCGCCTCCAAGCGCCTCTCGCGCGCCGCAGCACTCGCCTATGCCGGCGAGAGCATGCGCCTGACGACGCGCCTGATGCAGGTGGCTTCGTGGCTGCTTGTGCAGCGCGCGGTCCGTGACGGCGAGATTCCGCTGATCGAGGCGGGCAGTGACAAGTATCGCCTCATCTCCCGCGAGCCGCAGCCCGCTGCAGGCTTTGCCGGCTCAGACGAATTGCCCGAGACTTTGAAGACGCTGATCATTCGCGGCAGCGCCATTTACGAACGCGTCCGTCGCTTGGACGAGACCATGTATGGCGACGCGCCCGACGCCGGAAACGCAGTCTCGGATCAAATGGCCAAGCTCGCGGCTGTGTTCGGCCGCTAAAACGAAAAAGCGCCGGACCGCGCCGGCGCTCTCGAAAACACTTCCGGGACTGGCCTCTGGGACCGGCCTCAGGGACTGGCCTCTGGGACTGGCCTCAGTCCTTCTTCTTCATGAAGCCGCCGAACTTGTCGTTGAAGCGCGAGACGCGGCCGCCACGATCAAGCAGGGTTTGGTTGCCGCCGGTCCAGGCCGGGTGCGACTTCGGGTCGATTTCGAGCGCCAGGGTCGAGCCTTCTTCGCCATAGGTCGAGCGGGTCTTGAACGTCGTCCCGTCAGTCATCTGGACCGTGATAAAGTGGTAGTCGGGATGGCCTTCGGCTTTCATGACCTGGTTCCTGGGGAATTTGGAAGCGGGGCTGATAGCGGAAAGGGCTGGGGGAAGCAAGCTATGCCAGCGGGATATTCGCCGACGCCTCTGGCGAAAAAGCTCGGATTTTCTGATGGCGCCGCCGTTTACGCCGTTGCCATGCCGGCCTCGGTGAAGGCCGAGATTACGCAGACGGCGATGCCCCAGTTTACGGCGAAGGCCGCCAAGGGCCAGCTCGCCGCGCACGTGTTTGCGACCAAGGCCGCAGCGCTTGAGACGCAGTTGAAGAAGCTGCGCCCGCTCTTGGCGTCGCACGGCATGGTCTGGGTGTCGTGGCCGAAAAAGGCGGCGAAAGTCGAGACCGACATTACCGAAGACACGATCCGCAAAATCGCGCTGCCGATGGGCTATGTCGACGTGAAGGTCTGCGCAGTGGACGAAACCTGGTCGGGCTTGAAGCTCGTCATCCGCAAAAGCGCGCGCTGATCAGGCCGCGGCCGCGGCCGCTTTGGGTCGCGGCGGCGCAGCAGGCACAAGCCGCAACAGGAACGGGTTGACCGCAATCGAGATGAGCGCCGCGGCGAGGATCAAATTGTAGGTTTCCTGGGTCATGACGCGCAGCTGGATGCCCATGCCTGCCAGCACGAAGGAGAATTCGCCGATCTGCGCTGTGCCGAGCGCAACCAGCAAGGTCGTCGCCATCGGCTGCTTCATGAGCGCGAGCGGCGCGTAGGCGAGCAGCGCCTTGCCAACGATCACCACCGCCACAATCGCCGCCACCGCAAGGGGTTGGCGCAACAGAATCTGAGGATCGAACAGCATGCCGACCGCGACGAAGAACAGCACGGCGAAGGTGTCCCGGAGCGGCAGGGAATCCTCGGCCACCTTGTGGCTGAATTTCGATCCGTTGAGCGCCAGACCGCCCAAGAACGCCCCAAGCGCGAAGCTTGCGTCGAACCAGTAGAAGGCCGCCCAGGCCACGCCGAGCGCCAGCGCCAAAGTTCCGAGCGAAAGCAGTTCGCGTGATTTCGTGTGTGCGATTTGCACGATGAGCCAAGGGAAAAAGCGCCCGCCCACCGCCAGCATCACCACCACGAAGCCGGCGATCTTGGCGAGCGTAATACCAACCGCCATCGCGATACCGATGAGCGAAGCTGCTTGGCCGGAACCTGCCAGCACCAGCGCCGGCATGACTACGATGGCGATGATGATGAGCAGATCTTCGATCAGTAGCCACGAAACGCTGATGCGGCCTTCCTCGGTCTTCATCAGCTTGCGGTCTTCGAGCGCGCGCAGAAACACAATCGTGCTCGCCACCGAAAGCGCAACGCCCAGCACGATGGCTTCGGCGATCGGCTTTTGAAACGCCAAGCCGACGCCCAAACCCAGAGCCCCGACCAACAGTGTTTGCAGAACCGAGCCCGGCACGCTGATCCAGCGCACGGACCAGATGTCGTCGACCGAAATTTTTAGCCCGACCCCGAACATCAGCAGGATGACGCCAACTTCCGAGAGCTGAAGCGCCAAGTGCACGTCGGCCGTGAAGCCCGGGGAATGAGGGCCAACCGCCACACCCGCCAACAGATATCCAACGACCGGCGAGAGCCGCAGCCGCTGCGTGATGAAGCCGAACACGAAGGCAAGCACGATCGCCGCGACCAGCGTTGTGATCAGCCCTTGCCCTTCCATCCCTGCTCCTTTGCTGTTCAGCCGCGCCAGTGTGGCCGGTTTGCGTCAAACCATCCCAAATCCGCGGCGCAATTGGAACATCCGCCAAACCGCCATTGTTGATCAAGCGGACACGTGGGGGCGCGTGGAGAGGGCTGATGACCGTGGCTTATGATACTTCTTCCGCCGTGCTTGGCGCCGTGCCTGGCGAAGCCGATGTCACGACGCGCCCAGCTTATGTCCGACGTTCGGAGTTTCGCCGTCTCGAACGCTTCGTGATTTTGACCGGCGGTGTTGCGCTCGGGCTGACCGTCGGCTTTACGGCGGCCATCGGCATTGGCCGCCCATCGCTGACGGCGCTGGTTGTTTCCGGCGCCGTGTTCGTGGCGTTTGGGCTTTATCTTTCTTCGCAGACGCTGCGCGAAAGCATGGTGCGCAACGCCTATGGCTGTTCGGCCGCGGCGATCGCCCACGCAGCGGCGCTCTTGGCTTGGCCGCTGACGGGCCTGTTTGCACCGGTAAGCGCGCCCGCGTTTTGGGCCGCGCCGGTATTGGCGATCTCTGGCCTTGTTCTCTTCGCCTCGTGTTGGGGCGGACCGCCGCGGTCGGTCTATCGGCTCGGCCTGCAAGGCGCACTGGTGGCCGCGCTCGCCGCCTACCAAGGCGCGCTGGTGATTATGGCGGGATGAAGCGGCGTTAACGTCTCGGCCTCAGAATCAGTGCAGCGTTCATGTCGTCCCCGCATTGAGGGGCGACCATGGCGTTTGTATCGACCTTTGTCGCCGGCACGGCCGAGCTTCGCCCGACAGCCAAGACTGTCGCACCGGCGCAAAACGACTTCTTCATTCTCGATAGGCTGGTTCTTCTCGCCGGCGGATTGGCTGTTGGAACGATTTTCGGGTTCCTTGCTCTGATCGCGCTCGGGCGCCAGCCAATGATCGACCTTGTCGTCGTCGGCGCCATGCTGGTGATGATCGCCCTCAATCTCGCCAGCCAGACGCTGCGCGAGAGTCTGGCCGCTGAGCGGCGCCTGTGCACGATCGCTATGGCGGTGAATTGCGCTGCGTTGCTCTGCTGGCCGCTGGTCATGGTTCCGGTGCTGCAAACCGTATTGTGGGTTGGGCCAGCCTTCGCGGTTTTGAGCCTGCTGGTTCTCACATCCTGCTGGCGCGGCTCATCGCGCGCGATTTATCGCGTCGGAATGCAAGGCGCGATCGTTGCAGCACTTGCGGCTTATGTCGGGGGTCTCACGCTTATGAGCTGAGGCCGACGGCCTTCAGCACTTTCGCCTGCCGTGTCGCCAGCACATCGACCGAAAAATCCGCAACGCTTTCGGCAAACATTTGCCCGTAATTCAGTTCCGCGCGCAGATGCAGGAATGCAGCGCCCAGGCCAATTGCCGCGCGATCCATGAATACGAACTCGCGCGGCACCAGCACCGGCCCCAGCGTCTTTAGGCGTTTGCGCACTTCGAACGCTTCGCGCCGTCCGTACGCCGCTGGCGGCACATCATCAGCGATGGTGCGCACACGATCGTCGAGCAGCGGCCCATAGATAAAGCGCGCCCACAACGTCAGCGCCTCGATGAGTTCGGTGTTCAAATTCTTGAAGCCCCAGATCTCGTAGGCGTGCGCGACCTGATCCATATCGCCAGCCTTGAGGCCGCGATAAAGGCCAACGACGCCCTCGAGGAAACGCGACGGGAAAATGCGCACGCAGCCGAAGTCGAGAAGCTGCAGGCGTTCGGCGTTCTCTGTGAGCGCGTAATTGCCAAGATGGGGGTCGCCGTGGATGACGCCGTAATGCGTCATCGGTCCCCACCAGGCTTTGAACAAGAGCTCCGCGATGCGGTTGCGCGTTTCCTGCGTCGCATCCAGCCAACTCATCAGCCCGCGGCCCTCGAGCCATGTCATGGTGAGCAATCGCTTGCTTGAGAGCTCTTCCAGCGGCTCCGGCGTCTTGATGCGGGTTTCATTTGCCAGCATACGCGCAAACAAGCGCATGTGTTTCAGCTCACGCGCATAGTCCAATTCCTCCCGCAGCCGCTCGCCGACTTCGATGACGGCCTCGGAGGAATTGATCGTGCCGTCCATGCTCTTGAACAGGTTGAGCAGGGTGCGGAGCTGGCCGAGATCGGCCTCCACCGCACTTGCCATGTCTGGATACTGAAGCTTGCAGGCAAGCGCGCGGCCGTCGTGGGAGACAGCGCGATGGACTTGGCCCAAAGACGCAGCGGCGGCCGCTTCGTGCTCAAAGCTGGCAAACTTGGTTTCCCAATTCTCACCAAGCTCGGCGCGCATGCGCCGCTGCACGAAAGGCCAACCCATGGCCGGGGCGTGCGCCTGCAGTTTGCGGAACTCTTCGGCGTAGGCTTGCGGCAGCAAATCGGGGATTGTCGACAGGAGCTGCGCCACCTTCATCAGCGGCCCTTTGGAGCGGCCCAAAGCCTGCCGTACGGCCTTCGCGAGCGCGGCCTGGTCGGCGCCCATGACGCGCGCGCCGACCGCACCCGACATGCTGGCGCCCACCTTCGCGACGCGCCCAATGCGCGCCGACAGGCGGTTGCGTTCCGGATCAGGGATATCGCTCATGAGGTGCAGGGGATGGTGAACACGAACTTTAGATAACTATCACGAGCGCTTACGAAAATTGCATTTCAGTGTGCCATTTTAACGCGACCTGAACCTCCCTTGCCTATGGTCGCCCTCACAGACAGCGTTTCCGGCAGATGAAACGCGACGATAAACGTGGTGGGACATGGGCAAGACGATCCTGATCGTCGATGACGATCCGGCGCAACGCCGCCTGTTGCAGGCGGCTGTAGAGCGCAATGGCTTTCTGACACGCGTGGCCGAGAACGGCCAGCAAGCGGTCGATGCGGTCGATACGCATGCCGACATCGATATCGTCATGCTCGATCTCGTCATGCCGGGCATGTCGGGCCAGGAAGCGCTCACGGAAATCCGCCAGCGCCGCGCCGACCTGCCGTGCATCGTGCTGACAGCGTCTGGCGGGATCGATACTGTCGTGCAGGCCATGCAAGCCGGCGCCGGCGACTTCTTCGTGAAGCCGGCGAGCCCTGAACGCATTCTCGTCTCGATCCGCAACGCGCTCGAGATGACCAATTTGAAGTCCGAAGTCGGGCGTTTGAAAAAGCGCGCCGCCGGACAGCTTTCCTTTGACGACATGGTCGCCAACGCGCCCGCTATGCAACCGGTCGTGCGCATGGGTAAGCGCGCGGCGGGCTCCAACATTCCGGTGCTGATCACCGGCGAAAGCGGCGTCGGCAAGGAATTGCTGGCGCGCGCCATCCAAGGCGCGAGCGATCGCGCCGGGCGTCCTTTCGTCACCGTGAACTGCGGCGCCATTCCGGAAAATCTGGTGGAGTCGATCCTGTTCGGCCACGCCAAGGGCTCGTTTACGGGCGCTACCGACAATCACGCCGGCAAGTTCGTCGAAGCCAATGGCGGCACGCTCTTCCTCGATGAAGTTGGTGAACTGCCGCTCGATATGCAGGTGAAGTTGTTGCGCGTGCTGCAGGAAGGCGAGGTCGATCCGGTCGGCGCCAAGCGCCCAGCAAAGGTCGACGTGCGCATCATCAGCGCGACCAACAAGGATCTCGCCAAGCTCGTCGCCGACGGCGCCTTCCGCGAAGATTTGTATTATCGCTTGAACGTCTTCCCCATCGAAGCCCCGCCACTGCGCGAGCGCAAGGAAGATCTGGTCACCCTGGTTCAGCGTTTTGTGGCGCGCTTCAACGCCGAGGAGGGCCGCAACGTGCGCGGCGCTTCAGAGGCGACGATGCAATTGCTGCTCAACTTCGATTGGCCAGGCAATGTGCGCCAGCTCGAAAACTCGGTGTTCCGCGCTGTGATCCTCTGCGAAGGCGATCTCTTGCAGCCTGAGGATTTCCCGCAAATCTCCGGTCTGAAGCCGCTGATGGCCGCCAACGACGCGCACGGTCTTGATCTGCCGATCGCAGCCAACGATCATCACGCCCTGGCGGCGCAGGTCCATTATGCTTCGGCCATGGCCGCGGTTTCCGATGCGCCCCAGCCGGTCCAGGTGTTCGACAATGAAGGTCACCTTCGTCAGCTCGAACAGATCGAGCGCGACCTGATCGAATTGGCGATCGACCACTATGCCGGCCACATGTCGGAAGTGGCCCGCCGCCTCGGCATCGGCCGCTCCACGCTCTACCGCAAACTCCGCGAGTACGGCCTGGAAGAGCGGGCGGTGGCGGAGGGCTGATCCGCGCCAAGCTCGGGTTTCGGCCGAGCTGTTCTTGCGCGGCTAGCGCATCTGACGCAAACTTTCCCCGAAGGGGAAATGCATGCGCAATTTGGCATTGGTTCTGGCTGCCATTGCAACTGTCTCGCTGGCCGGCGCAGCGTTGGCCCAATCTCCGCGCGACAGCGCGGGCGACTACTTTCTCGCCGCCGTCATGAACACGCCGCACGATTCGGTCTTGCTCACCGGCGAGGCCCGCGGTCAAGCAGGCCAGGCCTTCCTCTTACCGAACAACGGCGCGGCCAGCGCTTTTGTCGTCGGCTGTGAGGAGGCATGCAGCTCGGCGCACATCGAATTGCGCGCTGCGGGTTTGCCGCCGCTTTCCGCATCGAGCTCTGCCGGCAACCCCCATGTCGCCGTTTTACGCATTCCGTCGAACTATGCGCGCACGCTTTCGAACTTGGAGGCGCAGATCGCGCTGGGCTGCCCGCGAGAGCAAGGCTGCTACTATCATTGGGCGCTGTTGAGCGCAGGGGATGTTCCAACACTGGCGCAACGCGGCATGCTTCCAGCGGTCACGGATCAGGAATGGACGGCCGGGGCGCCGCCGGCGGGCGCGTTGCGCTGGGTGTCGCGCCCAAATGGTGATGATCTTCGTTTCTTTTACCCAATCCAAGCGTGGAGCAATAATCGCTCGGGCTCGGCGCAACTTCAGTGCCTGGTGAGGCCTGATGGCGCGCTTCGCTGCCGCGCGCACGACGAAACGCCGGCCGGCGCCGGTTTCGGCGACGCTGCCCGGCGCCTGTCAACCATGTTGCGCGTTGACGCCAGTGATGCAGCAGGGCAATCGACAGCCAACCGGCAGGTTGTCATCCCGGTGCAATTCGCACGCGCGCACTAGCAGCGACTGGCGGGCGCTGGCGCGCGCTTGCGACGCTTTGACGTGGGACGGCCCCAACGCTTGCTCGTAGTGATGGCCGTGTGATGCGCGTTGCCTTCAACGTCGAAGAAATCGCCAAACTCAAGATCGAGGCCGATCAGCCGATCAAGGACCGCGATCTGATGAGCCCTTATGTGTGGCAGGAAGAGGGCGCGTACAAGATGCTGGTGCGCGCAGCGCCGCGCACGCTAACCGAAACCGGAAATACCGGCACGATCCATTACGGCGAAAGCGATGATGGGCTGACGTTTCGCCTGCATGCGACGCCGGTGCTTGCCCCGGATGGCGACGATCTCGATATTGGCGGTTGCGAAGACCCGACCGTTATTGTCTGGCGTGACGAATACATCGTCTATTATACGGGCGTCGATCGGACACGCGCATCCGGGCAGATGCTCTACGCCACCGGCAAACGCCTCGATCAATTGCAAAAACGCGGCATCGCGTTGGCCTCCTCGAAAACCGAGGGCAACACCAAGGAAGCCACAATCGAACGCGCCGAGGACGGCATGTGGCGGCTGTTCTATGAATATGCGCGCGATGAAGCGTCTCTTATCGGCGTGGCGCTCGGCGACGGCGTGGCCGGGCCATGGCGCGAACAAAACGCACCGTTTGCGCCGCGCGACGACAATTGGGACAATTGGCATCTCTCGCCGGGGCCGCTGCTCACCAGCCACAAGGACATGCCGGTCCTGTTCTATAACGGCGCCACGCACGACGCGCGCTGGCGCATCGGCTGGATCGCCTTCAATCACGATTATACGCAGGTGGTGGATCGCTGCATCGAGCCGCTGATCGTGCCGCCGCCGCCCAAGGATCGCGGCGACACCGACATCGCCTTCGCGGCGTCCTGCATCGCCGTCGACGACGCCACGTCGCATCTCTACTTTTCGCGCGCCGACAAAATGCTCTTCCGCGCCAAAATCAAGCGGAGCTAGGCCGCGCGCGCTTCTTCCAGCCGAGCGGTTTCTTGGTGGTCAGACCCTTGCGCTTCTTGCCACGCGCCTTGGCGGCGATTTCCCTGAGCTTCATTGTTTGCAGTGTCGACAGCGCTTCGTCGTTGCGGCCTTTGCTCAGATTGCGAAAGGCGGAACCGTACTTTTCAAGCCGCTTGTCGACGCCGGTCAGAAATTCGTTCTCCCAGTGCGAGTAATCGACTTCGCCAGCGCCCGGTTTGATTTCGCCGGTCTCCGGATCGACCGCCTCGGGTGTGGCGCCTCGCGCGGCGAGCTTGCGCACCATCCGCTGAGCCTTACGCGTGCGTTTGGGATCGACCTTGCGCGCCATTCGCCCCTCTGGGCGCCCCCTCTGGGCGAAGTGTAGCACCGCATGCTTGCCGGCCAAGGCGCGCGTGAACGCGGGCGCCGGGCCGGGATTTATCGGGGCGCGTCAATGCACGGAAGAAGATCGATTGGCGGACCGTTTCTTTGCCATGGGCGCCGGTAAACGGCGTCCGGGGCGTGGGGACACTTGGAAGCGGCCGGCTCGTCCCCGTGCTTGGCCGTTTCCATTTTTCCTCGCACTTTTTGCTTGCGCTGGGCGTGGGGGCAAAATCGGCGCTACGAGGCGCGTTGATCACGTGATATTTCAATAGAGGTGAAACCTGTGTTTCGAGAGAGGCCTTGGGCTGAACGCGCTTGCGCGCTGCTTTTCCTGGCAGCGCTTTCTTCGTCGTGCGGCGAGGCAAGCGTAAGGGCCACGTTCCGCGATGTTTCTGACCGAGGAGAGGCGCAAACCCTGATCGGCGCCGAGTACGGCAGTGTGCGCGACGTTCCTGACTATGTTGTGCGCAACGGCCGACTCTATCTGAAGATCCAGGTATACCTCGTCCAGCGGCCGAGGGCCGATGCCGTTCAGCCGCTGCTTTGGACGTGTTCGGAAGTGGCGCGCCTGAAGCGGTCGCCAGACGCACGCGCAATGCTCCCTGATGCCCGTGCCATCGACGGCGGCATCCGTTGGTCGGTGTGTTCGCGGCTGGCGGGTCCGCACGCCGGCGACGGCGTGAACTGATCGGCCAAGCGCCGGCCCAACGCGGACTTCACAAAAGAACGGGCCGGCGTCGCGTCAGCTGGATTTTTTTTGCTTTGCCGCCCAGAAGGATGCTCGCACGAACGCATAAAGCAATGGGGACACGCCGTGGCCAGCAACAATCAAGATCCGCTCAACGCAACGGCGAATGTTGTGCGATCTCACTATGAGCGCGTCGTTGAGGCGGGCGCCTGGGGGTTGGTGCTGGTCGTCGAGACCGACCTGGAGCTCGGTCCCGAACTGGACCATCAGGGCAAGGCGCGTCTCGAGGCGCTCATCAGCGCGTGTCAGGCGCGCTTGAAAAGAGACGCCATGGGCGTTCAGCGTATTCGCCTCGTCAAGGCTTCTCGCTAGCGAACACGCAACGCTCGTTGCGCGCCTAGATCTCTCCAAGCGCGTGGAGGTACAAGTCGCGCACTTGCTCCTGTTCTTCGCGCTCTTGGCGGTCCTGCTTGCGCAAGCGGACCACTTGGCGAAGCACCTTCGTGTCGTAACCCATGCCTTTGGCTTCGCCGTAGGTTTCCTTGATGTCGTCGGCGATGCCTTTTTTTTCCTCCTCGAGCTTTTCGATGCGCGCGACGAGCTGGCGCAATTTCTCGCGCGCCGATTGCGTCAACGCCTGCGGCGAAGCAGTCGCTGTTTCCGTGCCGCCAAAATCCGCCATCGCCACACCCCTGAACGCTCGAATCGTTGGCGAAAGCTAACGTCCGTTCGCTGCGGCAGTCACGGCGTTGACGCGCGCGAATCAACAGGCGGCTGGGCGTGCGCTGTGCGTTGAATTCCATGCGCATGCTGGCGCTATGGCGTCTCAGCGGCGGCCAGACTTAGGCGTCGCGGCCTTCGACGCGCGATTCCAGGCGCCGTACGCCTTGGCGCGCGATCTCGTAGTGGGGGTGGATGGCAAGTGCGGCGCGGAACGCATCGAGCGCCGCGCGCGGCTGGTTCAACTCTTCGTAGATCAAGCCCAATCCCGCGAGGGCGCCGAAGTGGCGCGGTTCACGCTTCAACGTCTCCTGTATCGCCGCGATAGCGCCGGAATAATCGTGCGCGCGATAGGCGATATTGGCGCGGCGGTTCCAGGGTTCAGCGAAGTTCGGCGCCAGGTCGCTGGCTTGTTCCAGAAAGCGTTCTGCGAGTTCTGCGTTGCCTTCGCCCTCCGCGGCGGCGGCGCGCTCGACCAGGATGTTGACGGTTGGGGAACCGGAGTCCGACCAATGCGTCCATATCTCACTTTCCACCCGCGCAGCCGCGGCGTCATCCGGCGCTTGTTCCAGCTGCGCAAAGAGGGCGTCGAGCTGGGGATCGGACCGCGCGGGCGCGTGGCCCGAGACGCCGCACGCGGCGAGGGAGAACGCCAGAAGGAGAGTTGCAAGAACGTTGCGCATCGCGAACTTGAATCGCGGCAAGTCTAGTCGAAGTTGCGGCCTAATTCAGCCCTGTTTGGCCTTATAGCGCGGATCAACTTTGTTGATCACATAGACCCGGCCCTTACGGCGCACGACCCGGCAGGCCCGGTGACGAGCCTTCAGCGACTTGAGTGACGATTTGACTTTCATGGCCGAATTGGTCCGGGGTCGATTGGGAAGCGGGGTGAATAAGGGCCACCCCCGCCGAAGTCAATGTTTTGGGGGCGCGTTTCATGCGGGCAGTGGGGATCGGGTTTGAGGCGACGGCCAAGCGCCCAGAAGAACGCCAAGAAGAACGCCAAGAAAAACGCCGGGGAACACGCCCGGGAACACGCCGAGGAACGCGTAAGGGACAGTGGATGCGACGAGCGCTTTTCGCCATTGCCGCGACCTCGATGGCCATGGCTTGCGGGCCGGGCCTTGCCCAGGTCCAGCCGCCGCGCTTCACCTCGTCCGGCAATACCGATTTCGACAACTGGCGCGATGATTTCGCCCGCCGTGCGGTGGCGCAGGGCAGAGATCCTGCCGTGCTGCGACAATTGCTCTCCGGCATTTCCCCCGACGAGAGCATCGTCACGCTGGACCAGCAGCAGCCGGAATTCGTGTCCCCGGTGTGGGACTACGTGAACAACCGCGTCACTGACCGGCGAATCTCCGCCGGCATCCAGATGAAGGCATCGCTTGCAACCACGCTTGCGCAAATCCAACAGCGATACGGCGTCGACAGCGACATCGTGCTGGGTATCTGGGCGCTCGAAAGCAATTTTGGCCAGGCGCCGCTCAATTACAGGGCCCCGGAGGCGCTTGCGACATTGGCGTTCGAGGGCCGGCGGCGCGCCCAGTTCGAGAACTATTTGCTGGCTTTGTGCCAGATGGTCGAGCGCGGCCTGGCGACGCCAGATCAATTGCGCTCGTCATGGGCGGGCGCGTTGGGACAGCCGCAATTCATGCCTGACGTGTATCTGTCGCTCGCTGTCGATTGGGACAATGACGGCAAGCGCGATATCTGGAACGACAATGGCGATGTCGCAGCGTCGATCGCCAATTATCTGCAGAACAAGGGCTGGCAGGCCGGACAGCCGGTGTTCGACGAGGTGCGGCTGCCGAGCGGATTCAACTTTGGCTTAGCTGACGGCTCGACGCGCAGCGTCTCGGATTGGGAAGGCATTGGCGTACGCCGCATTGACGGT
Source organism: uncultured Pseudomonadota bacterium (assembly GCA_963837475.1). Lineage (GTDB taxonomy): Bacteria > Pseudomonadota > Alphaproteobacteria > Caulobacterales > Aquidulcibacteraceae > Vitreimonas. The sequence goes on along the minus strand of CAWIND010000003.1, from coordinate 2,045,706 downwards.
TCGCCCTGGACGGCGGGCGACCGCATCCTGCAATCGCAATTATTCTTGCCGGCGGGCGCGAGCGGTCCAGCACTCTTATTGCACCCGAACTTCGCGGTGATCCGCCGCTACAACAATTCCGACCGCTATGCTTTGGTCGTGGCGCTGCTGGCGCGTGCGTTCGAGGGGAGGAGCCGGCTAGTGGCGCCATGGCCCCAGCAGGTCGGATCGCTCAATCGCGATCAGACGCTTGAACTACAAGCGCTGCTGAACAGCCTGGGCTACAATGCCGGCACGCCGGATGGTTTGTTCGGTTCAGCCACGCGCCGGGCAGTGCGGGCATTCCAGACCGATCAGCAATTGGCGGCGGATGGGTTCCCGACCGCCGATCTGTTGCGCCGCATTCGCGCGCGTGCGGGCGTGAGCGAAAATCCGCCGGAGGATGCGCCGCGCGCGCTCGATACACGCGGCGTGCGCGAGCTGCAGCGCCTGCTGAAGCGGATGGGGTATCGCCTTGGCGCAGCGGATGGCGCGATCGGTCCCGCAACGCGCACGGCGATCCGCTCGTTCCAGCGCAGGCGCCATCTCGATGTCACCGGCCGCGCCACGAGCGATGTGCTAGCGGCGGCGCGCGAAGCCGTGCGCTAACCGGCAGGCTCTACCGCCGGGGCAGCGACCATAACGTTGCGCAAGCGCCGGCTCACCAGCGCAAAGGTCAGCATGCCTAGGATCAGGGCGATGGCGATGATGAGCGGCGCGCTCATGCCGAGATGTTCATAAGCGACACCGCCGAGCACGGGCGAGAACACAAAGCCTGCGCCGTTGACGGCGACGACAAGTCCCGCAGCCGCCCCTTGCTCGTGCGGTTCGACGGCGACAGACGCCCCGCCGGTAAAGCCCGAGCGCGCGAGCCCGCCGCCCAAGCCTTGCAGCGCTTGCGAAAGCAGCAGTGCTTCGAGATTGGGCGCGAACAATTGCGCGGCCACGCCGGCGACAAGGAAACCCGCCCCCCAGATGATCAACGAACGCGGGCCGAAATTCAGTCGCGGCAGGATCACGAGCTGGGTTGCAAGCAGTGCAAGCGCGTTTGCCATGAAGCCCCAAGCAGTGAGTTCGGTGCCGTGGCTTCCCGAAACATTGAGCCTGTCCATCGTGAAGAGGCCGTACACTTGCTGCGTCACGCCCGCGATAATCGAAAGCGCCAACCCGCAGATGAGATAGCCGGACAATCGGCGATCGGTGACAAGTGCGAGCGATTGCCTGAAGTCGCCGCGCTGTCGCGGCGAATGCGGCGCGGTGCGCTCGGGCAGGAACATTAGGATCGCAAGTGAAGCGCCGAGCGCTAAGGCCGCTACAAGCCAGATCGGAAACACCAAGCCGAACTTCGAGGCAAGCCACGCGCAGATGCCTGGGCCGAAGGCTTGGCCGACGGCGAACGCCGAGCTCAGGCCTGCGAGTTGGACGGTGCGCTCAAGCGTTGAGGTGCGGTCGGCGATATAGGCCTGCGCCGAGGGGCTCGAGGCCGATCCGAAGGCGCCAAAAATCGAACGCGCCAGCACGAGGAAAATGAACAGCTGAATCCCCGCCAAAGCGCCATTGAGGCCGAGGCTCACGGCAGTCGCGAAGGACGCCATCGAGACCGCATAAGCGCCGAGCCCGAAGGCGATCGAGGGCTTGCGGCCGATACTGTCGGAGAGCCGGCCCCAGTAAGGGCTGGCGAACACCCAGAGCAGGGCCGAGAACGAAAAAATCCAGCCGACGGTTGAATTGCCCAGGTGCAGCTGGCGCACCAATGGCGGCGCGACCGACAACAGCATCGAATTGCCGGCGCCGATCACCAGCATGCAGGCCCAGAGCAGCCGGAATTGGCGATTGCGTCCAATCGGCGCATTCGGTGCGGCCGGCGGCGCGGCAAGCGGCTCAGGGGCTGGGGAATCCGCCATGGGAAGGGCCGTTGGCTTTACGTCCCCAAGGCGCGCGCGCCAAGGTGTTGACGACCGGGAAACCTCTCAAATGCGTTGAAAAGACAGGGCCCGAAACGGCGCGTTAAGCGCGCTCGTTCATAACGCGATGACCTTAAGGCTCCTGGTAAATACGCGTTATCATGTTTCCGATCATCGGCATCGTCACCGTCTTTACGATGGTGTTCGGCGTCTTCCTCATGGAGGGAGGCAGCTTCGAAGTGCTGGCCGAAGCCGCACCGATGGAATTCCTGATGATTTTCGGCTCGGCGATTGGTGCGCTGACCATTGGCCAAGAAGTGAGCGTGCTGAAAGGCATCGCCGGGGGGCTGGGCCAAGTGATGTCCGGCCCGAAGTGGAAGAAGCAGGATTATCGGGATTTGCTCGCGCTTCTCTTTCAGTTGACCAAGCTGATGAAGACCAAGGGCGTCGTCGCCATCGAACCGCACATCGAGAGGCCCGACGAGAGCACGATCTTTCAGAAATACCCCAAGATCCTCAAAGACCATCACGTCACACACTTCATCTGCGACACGATGCGGATGATGACGATGAACCTCGACGATCCCCACCAGGTCGAGGACGCGATGGAAAAGCAGCTCGAGAAGCACCATCACGAGGCGCTGGCGCCGCCGCACGCGCTGCAGGGCATGGCCGACGGCCTGCCGGCGCTCGGCATCGTCGCGGCGGTGCTCGGCATCGTGAAGACGATGGGATCGATCAACGAGCCGCCTGAAGTGCTCGGTTTGATGATCGGCAAGGCCCTGGTTGGAACTTTTCTCGGCGTGTTTTTAGCCTATGGCCTCGTCGGCCCGATGGCGTCGCGCCTGAACGGCATCGTCGAGCACGATGCGCAATTCTATAAGATTATCCGCGACGTGCTGGTCGCGCACTTGCACGGGAATGCCGCGCAAGTATCGGTCGAAATCGGCCGCGGTTCGGTTCCCTCGACCTTGCAACCGACGTTCACCCAACTCGAAGAAGCACTCGCAGCAGCGACCGAAGCCTGACACTCCTGACTCTTGGCTATGCGAAATTGCATATCCCATGAGAGGGGTGGCGCTTGCCAATAGGGTTAAAGCGCGGCTATTGAGTCGCCTTCACGCGTTGGGGCAAACCTGACGCTGAGACGAGGGGTATAGAACCTATGACGAAGTTCAAGTTGGGCGCAGCGGCTGCTGCCGCGGCCATTCTCGCCTTCGGCGTCGCGGCTTGCGGCCAAACCACGACGACGACGGAAACGACGACTGAAGCCACGACGACGGATACGTCTATGGCGACCACGACGGATACGTCGATGGCCCCGTCGACGGACACGTCCACGGCAACCACGTCTTCGACGACTTCTCCGTAATCGTCATACGGATTTAGTGCGATGGGCCGCTCGAGAGAGCGGCCCATTTGCTTTTGTGGCATGACGTGCGCGCGATGACGCGTTTGCCGCCACGTCCCGAAATCGATTGGAGTAACGCAAGCGCGCCGCGCGCTGTCGTGTTCGACGACATCTATTTCTCGCGCGATGGCGGATTGGCGGAATCTGATGCGGTCTTTCTCGCCGGTTGCGATCTGCCGAATGCTTGGCGCGGGCGAAATCGTTTCGCCATTTGCGAGCTTGGCTTCGGCGCAGGCGTTAATGTTCTGGCGGTATGGCGCGCGTGGCGGCGTACGCGATTGCCTCATGCGCAATTGCATATCTCAACCATCGAGGCATTCCCGCTTGCGAGGGAAGATGCTGCACGCGCGTTGGCGCACTTCCCCGAAGTCGCCGATTTGGCAGCAAAGCTCGTCGAGTGCTGGCCGGTGCGCGCTTACGCACCACAACGGTTCTGGTTTGCCGACGATGACCTCTCATTGACGCTGCATACCGGCGACGCCGAAACGATCCTTGCCGGGCTCGACGGCGTATTCGACGCCTGGTTTCTCGATGGCTTCGCGCCGGCGCGTAATGCGCGCATGTGGGGCGAAGGCGTTTTTCGCAAGATTGCGCGGCTTTCCGCCCCAGATGCGCGCCTGGCGACGTTCACAGTCGCCGGCGATGTGCGGCGCGGGCTCGAAGCGGCAGGCTTTGCGATCGAGAAGCAGCCGGGCTTCGGCGCCAAACGTGAGCGCTTGCAGGCAAGGCGGCCAGGAGCGGCGGCGGCGCAGCCCCACCAGCCCCAGCCCCAGCGTGTGGCTGTGCTCGGCGCTGGCATTGCCGGCGCTTCGGTTGCGCGTGCGCTGACGCGGCGCGGCATCGAAGTGGTGGTGCTGGACGCAAGCCCAGAGCTTGGCGCCGGCGCAAGCGGCAATCCAGCGGGCCTGGTGATGCCACGCTTGGATCGCGATGGGCCGCTGCGGGAGGTTTTTCTCGCTGCATATCTCGAAGCGGTGCAGGCGTACCAAATCTTGAACGGCGACGTTTTTATCGCCTGCGGCGTCGAACAGCGCGCCGAAGCGGGCAATGCCGAGGCGCTCGCCGATCTGTCGGACGACCCGCCATTGCCAGATGATTGGATGCGCCCGCTGGCCAACGGCGCGCTATTGCATGCGCGCGCTGGTATGGTTCGGCCCATCGAGGCGCTGCGCGCGTTCTTGCGCGATGCGAATGTGATGCTCGACGCACCCGTTGCAGCGCTTGAACATGCGGGCGGAGGATGGACGCTGCGCGCACCGGATGGGCGCGCCTTGTTGAAGGCCGACGCAATCGTGCTCGCATGTGGCGCGGCGTTGAGAGCGTTCGAGGCGGCGAAGTTTCTGCCGATTGAGCTTTCGCGCGGACAGATCGAGTGGGGTAAGGGTGCGGCGCCCGAACGCGCGCTGACGCAAGGCGCCTACGTCGCGCCACTGGATGGCGGCGTCTTGTTCGGCGCGACGTTCGACAAGATGGCGACCGCCGGTGGGACGCTCTCGGTCGGTGACGATGAGCAATCTCGCGCGCGAAATGTCGAAGCGCTCACGAAGCTTGCGCCGGAGATCGCGGCAAGCATCGATCCAACCAAGCTCGCTTCGCGCGCCTCTGTGCGCGCTGCAACGCCCGATCGCGCCCCGATCATGGGCGCGCTGCCGGATGAGGCGGCCTGGCGCGCGCAAAACGCGGCGATCGCGCATGGCGCTGAGCCGGTGACTTCGCCGCGTTTGCCGGGGATCTACGTCATCGGCGGCCTCGGTGCACGCGGGCTGACACTCGCGCCGCTCCTGGGGGAATGCGTGGCCGGCGAAATCTGCGGCGAGCCGGCGCTGCTTTCGAGCGAGGCGCGCGCGGCCATCGATCCGGAGCGCTTTTTGAGGCGCGCCCTGCGGCGAAGGACTTAGGCTTCGCCCGCGTGGCGCGCCGCGATCGCGGCAGCGAGTTCCGCCTGGCGCTTTTCGTCGAGCGGATATTTGTGCAGCGAAATTGCCGCCAGCAGATAAAGGAGAAGCGGGCCGCCAACGAACAGCCCTGTCAGCATCTCGAGCGCTTGCGCTGTGTTCTGCACGCCCTCGTGGGGGCGGAAGCCGGCAAGATCGAGTGCGATATAGGTCATCGGCCCAAGCGCAACACCGACCTTCGACGTGGTGAGCAAGATGCCGAAATAGATGCCCGAGCGGCGGGCGCCAGTTCGCACTTCATCTTCATCGACGACGTCGGCCATCAAGGAGCGAGTCAAGAGCGTGCCGCCGCCAAACGGAAGGCCAGCAAGGAACATGAACGGGGCGACGACGCTGAAATTGTGGGGCGGCAAGAGCCAGAGCGCTGCGGTCGTAAGCACGCCATAGACGAGGACGAGCTGCAGCGTGCGATGCTTGCCCAGTTTGCGCGCGATAAACCACCAAATCGGCACGCCCGCGAGGCCGGAGAGAAAATAGATCGCCAGCAGTGTCTGCGATTGGTGCGTGAAGCCAAGCACGAACTGGAAATAGAACAGGAATAGCCCGCCTGAGATGCCCTGAGCGAAACCGAGCAGCAGATCCGGCAGCAACACGCGTTGCGCGAACTTGTTGCCTGCGAGCGTCGCCAGCGTTTGCCAGATCGTCAGATGTGGCTGCGGTGGGCGCGGCGCTTCGCTCACCCAAAATACGCAGGCGAGCACAGTGATCGGCATCAGTGCGATGATCGTCCAGCCCATGGCGTAAACCGCAAGCTGGTTGGAGCCTTGTGTTTGGGCGACATAGCCCGCGACGATCAGCATCAAGCTCGAGCCGATCATGCTTGCAGCCTGCGCCGCGCCAAGCACGTGCGTGCGCCCGTGATAGGTGGGAATGAGTTCGCCAGACCAGGCGAGATGCGCGATCGCCATCACAGCGTAGCTGACGAACAAGAACACGATCGCGGCCGCCGCGATCCAAATCGGCACGCCAGGCCAAAGCCCGATATAGGAAAACCAGATCGCCGCCATGATGAAGGGCAGGCCGGCCAGCATCCAGAAACGCCGGCGGCCCAGCGGCACGTGTGTGCGATCCTGAAAGTTGCCGATGCCTGGATCGACGATGATGTCGAGCATGCGCACGCCGATGAAGATCGCCGAGACGACCGAAAGCGGAATGCCGAGGTGGGTGGCGAAGTGCGGCGGCAGGAAGATCACGCTCGGCAATGTCATTGCCGTCAGCGGCGCGGCGGGCGCGGCAAACGCGGCGATTTCCCGCCAAGTGACCTTGCGCTCAGCCTTCGCCATGCTCGTCCCCGGAGGTGATTGCCAGTGATTGCGTCAGGCGTTGCGTATTATTTTCGTGAGCAGCGGCAGCAGCCGTTCGTTGGCGGCGACGATGGCGCCGGTGTTCAGAAAGTCGCCGCCGTCGATTTCCTTGGCAAAGCCCCCGGCTTCGCGCACGAGCACCGCGCCGGCTGCGATATCCCAAGCATTGAGGTTGCGTTCCCAGAACCCGTCAAAGCGGCCGGCGGCGACGTAGGCGAGATCGAGGGCGGCAGCGCCCATGCGGCGAATACCAGCGCTTGCAGCAACCACGCGCCCGATCTCCTCCAAGAACTGCTCCTGGCCAGGCCTGCCAAGATAGGGCGCGCCGGCGCCGAAGAGCGCGTCGCGCATTTCGGCGCGGCCGGCGACGCGTAGGCGCTTGTCGTTCAAATATGCGCCGGCGCCCTTCTCAGCCCAGAACAATTCATCACGCACGACATTGTAGATGACGCCTGCGACGATCACGCCTTCACGTTCGAGCGCGATCGAGATGGCGAAGTGCGGGATGCCGTGCAGAAAGTTTGTTGTGCCGTCGAGCGGATCGACGATCCAGCGATGCGTCTTGTCCGATCCCTCAACCGCGCCACGTTCTTCCATGAGAAAGCCGTAGCCGGGGCGGCCCTTCGAGAGTTCTTCAAAGATCGTCTTCTCCGCCTTCAGGTCGGCGGAGGTCACAAAGTCCGACGGTCCCTTGCGCGAAACCTGCAAATTCTCCACTTCGCCGAAATCGCGCGCCAGCGCGCGCGCCGCCTTGCGCGCAGCGGCGATCATTACGTTCAGCGTAGGCGAAGTTTGCGGCATGGAGGCGGGGTGCTAGCAGCGGCCCGGCAAGGGCGCAACGTTACTCATGCCCGTGGCTACAAGCTTCGATCTTGTTGCCGTCGGGGTCGCGCACGAAGGCCCCGTAATAATCGGAATGATATTCGGTGCGCAGACCCGGGCGTCCGTCCTCGGCGCCGCCTTGTTCGAGTGCGGCCAGGAAGAACGCATCGACCGCCTCGCGCTTGTCGGCGCGGAAGGCGATGTGGACGCCATTGCCCATACTGGCCTTCTGGCCATTGATCGGCAGCTGAATCCAGAACGAAGGCTTGTTGGCGACGCCGTAACCAACGCCGACGAGTTGGCCTTGGATCTCGACGGGATAGACCGGCGCCATGCCGAGCGGCGCAAGCGCTGCATCATAGAACGCCTTCGAGCGCTTCATGTTGGTGACGCCGACAGACACGTGATCGATGGCCATGCTCAATTCTCCTCAACGCCAGCGCGCGAACCAATCGAAGGTCCGCTTCAAGGAGAGTTCGCGCGCTTCGGCGTTGTAGTCGCTGCTGCCCGGCCGGCAGAAACCATGGCCGGCATCGTATAGATAGAGCGGCGAGTCCGGACTTGCAGCCCGCACCTTCTCGACATTCTCCGGCGGGATCGCGGGATCCTTGGCGCCGTAGTGCAGCATCACCGGGATTTTCGGCTGCTCATTGAGGAGATCGGCGATCAATCGCCCATAAAAGCAGGAGGCCGCTTTGAGGCCGTTGCAGCGCGCGGCCGCAACCCACGATACTGCGCCGCCATAGCAGAAACCGGTAATGTAGCAGGGCTGTGGCAACGCATCGATCGAAGCCTGTACATCGGAGGCCACTTGCTCCCACGAACATGACATCACGGCTTGGCGCGCCTTCGCGAAGCCTTCTTCGTTGTGCTCGGCGTAGAAATCCTTCTCGAAGCGATCGAAGAGACCGGGGGCGATGGCGGCGTAGCCCTCTGCCGCAAATGTATCGCACAGCTCTGCGATGTGGTCGGTCAGGCCGAATATTTCTTGGATCACAACCACCGCGCCGATGGGATCGCCTTGTGGCTTGGCATGGAGAGCCAGCAGGTCGAAGCCGTCGATCCGGCTCTTAATAGAGATGCGTTCAGTCATGGACGCTCCGTCGCATGGGCGCGGTCCATCGTCCAGGCTCGCAGGAAATTGAGCAGCTTGTCACTGGCGGCGGCTAGGCGCTCGGCGCATGCTCCGAACCGGGATGGACACGCTTCGATTTGGCGCGCTGGCGGCATGCGGACTTTGGCTCGCCGCAACCGGACTCGCCGACGCCGACTGTGTCGCGGCGCCGCAATTAGGGCTTTACCAGACCCCGCCCGTCCCGGCCCAGATGCAGCCCGGCCAGACGCAAACACAGCCGCAATCACAGGCGCAAACAGAGAGCGCGGCGAACTCTGCCGTCGGCGCATCGGGGCTCGATCAGCTGGGCCGCGTTGTGGCGCCAGTGAGCATCAACAATCAGGGACCTTTCCGCTTCATCGTCGACACTGGCGCCAATCGCTCCGTGGTGTCGCGCGATCTGGCCGATCGCCTCGGTCTCGTGGCGGAAGGCATTGGCGAGGTTCATTCAGTGCATGGCGTCAGCGTGGCTCCACTCGTGCCCGTGCACTCTTTGCGATACCGGAATCTCGCGCTTGGCGCAGCGCCGATGCCGATCCTCGAAAGTGCGGTGTTGGCGGGTGAGCAGGGCTTGCTTGGCGTCGACGGCATGAGCGGGCGGCGATTGAAGATGGATTTCGAGAACCGCTGCATCGAAATCATTCCATCTCGCGGCGCGCCGCGTTTATCCGGCTGGGAAGTCATTCGCGGCGATCTGCGCTTCGGATCGTTGCTTGTGATCCGCGGCAGCATCAACGGGCTGCACGTGAACCTGATGCTGGACACCGGCTCCGATACATCGCTCGCAAATGAGGCCCTTCGCAGCGCCTTGAATGCACGCGTCCGGCGCGATCGCGCCCGCGTCGATTTCGCCGTCGCGTTCAACGCAAACCAGCCCGTTGTTCTGCAAGACGCTATTGCCTTGCCAAGCATCGGCATCGGCGGCGGCACGCTCGAGATTCGCGACGTCACGGCTTATGTCGGCAATTTCCATATTTTCCAGCTTTGGGATCTGATCGATCAGCCAGCTTTGTTGCTGGGCATGGACGTGCTCTCGCAGACACGCGGCGTCGCCATCGATTTCGAGCGCCACACCGTGGCGATCCGCATACGCCGGGCCCCCGCCACGGGCACGCGCCTGGAAGACGTGCGGCGCTCGTTCATGTCGTCTGTTGGCGTCAGGAATTAGAAGGGCTGCGCGCTTTTACGCGTTGAAGCGGAAGTGCATCACGTCGCCTTCGCGCACGACGTAATCCTTACCTTCGAGCCGCATCTTGCCGGCGTCCTTGGCGCCGTTTTCGCCGTTGTAGGCGATGAAATCGTCGTAGGAGATGGTCTCGGCGCGGATGAAGCCTTTTTCGAAATCGGTGTGAATGACGCCGGCCGCTTGCGGCGCTGTCCAGCCCTTATGGATAGTCCAGGCGCGCGCCTCCTTGGGGCCGACAGTGAAGTAGGTCTGCAGACCCAAGAGGTCATAGCCGGCATGGATAAGCTTGCTCAGTCCGGGCTCATCGAGGCCGACGGTGGCGAGAAATTCCGCCTGCTCTTCCTCTGAAAGTGCTGCGATCTCCGCTTCGAGCTGTGCGCAAATGGTGATGCACGCGGCATGTTCTTGCCTTGCGCGCTCTTCGACACGCATGGTGTGGGCATTGCCTTTAGCGGCGTCCGCTTCGTTGACGTTACAAACGTAGAGCACCGGCAGGGCAGTCAAGAGCTGCAGCATCTCGAACGCCTTTTGCTCCTCGGCCGCATGCTTGACCTGGCGCGCCGGTCTGCCATCGTCCAGAAGCGCCTTCGCACGCAAAACCAGATCGAGCGCAAGCTTCGACTCTTTGTCGCCGGTCTTGGCCTTTTTTTCGAGGGCGGCGACGCGTTTTTCCAGGCTTTCGAGGTCGGCCAGCATCAGCTCGGTTTCGACCGTCTCCAGATCGCGAACCGGATCGATGCTGCCTTCGACATGGGTGATGTCGTCATTCTCGAAGCAGCGGAGCACGTAAGCGATGGCGTCGCACTCGCGGATGTTGGCGAGGAACTGATTGCCTAGGCCTTCGCCTTTCGAAGCGCCGCGCACGAGGCCGGCGATATCGACGAAGTTCATCCGCGTCGGAATGATCTCCTTCGACTTGGCGATGGCGGCGAGCTTGTCGAGCCGTGGCTCAGGCATCGCCACCTCGCCGATATTCGGCTCGATGGTGCAGAACGGATAGTTCGCCGCTTGCGCGGCCGCCGTTTTCGTCAACGCATTGAAGAGCGTCGACTTGCCGACATTCGGCAGCCCGACGATGCCGCACTTAAATCCCATGTTTCTTTCCTAGTTCACATCCGCGCCATGGCGCCTGCTGCGAGATCGCGCCACTGGCGCGCCTCGCCGCGCAAGGGCGGGGCGATCTTCTGCAGGCGGCGATCGAGCTCGGCCAATCCGAGTTCGGCGTCCGCCTTGCGCCCAACCTTGGCAAGATAGGCGACATAGCGTCCGCCCGCCTCAAGCCCAGGCACGCGATCGACGCATGCCCGGTATGCAGCGTCGGCTTCGGCGTTGCGGCCAAGCCCTTCATAGGCGCGCGCAAACGCCAACGCGGCTTGCGGCGTTTCGCCTTCGCGGCCGAGCGCCTTCAATTGTTCGAGCCGCTTCAGCGCCTCGTCGTAGCGGCCAAGTTCGATCAGTGAGCGCGCGTTCCCCATCAGCACGGTGGGATCTTCCGCCCACGGACCCTCGATGCATTGCGCCCATTGTGCTTCGGCTTCCTCCCAGCGGCCCAAACCCTCGGCCGCTTGTGCAAAGCGCATGCGGTTGCCGATCGTCGGGGTCTCATCGAGCGCCTGCTTTGTCCGGCGATAGTCGCGTTCGGGATCGAGCGCTTGGCGCGCCGCCTGGCTCACGCCACGTGCGGTGCGTCCGCCGGCGAATTCCGGGACTAGAACGGCGAAGAAATAGATCAGCGGCCCGAGAACTGGCGCGATCACCAGGATCCAAAGCCAATACATTTGCTGGCCGCTGCGCACCGCATGGATGCCGCACAAAAGCGACGGCAAGTAGGTGAGGATCAGCAAAAGCATCGGTGTTCAGCGCGCTCACAAATACGTTGGATTATTTCGATTACGAAGCGAAACAGTCGTTTACCAAGTTGTTAACACGAACCTCTGTACGCGACTTACTGGCTTTTATCCGTACGACCGGTGGGCGTCATGTCGCACTATCGCTGGAATTGTCGTTTCTACGACCACATCGACGATCCCTTTGACAGCATCTACATGGGCGAACCCGCCCTGGCGCGGCGCCGCCGCCTCGCCGCCGAGGCGAAAGAGAGCAAGCGCGCGCAGGTGGTCGAACGCACCGGCTCCGACAAGAGCCTCGAACGCGCCGCGAAAAGACTAAAGCACGTAAAAGCAGAGGACCGCGTCCTCTACGTGCCGCAATGGGATATGGCAAAGGCCGAAGTCGCCATGCGCAAAGCCGGCGTCAACGGCGCGGTCAGCAATCTCTGTGGCTCGCAGGTCAAGCGCGTGAAAAGCGGCAAAGCGGGCTAAGCGCGCCGATCAGGCTTGTGTCAGCCTTGTGCGTGAGCGCATGTCGCCTTGAAATCGTAGCAGCCGTCCGTTTCCGCCACACAATCCGGCCAGCGTCCGGTCGCATTCCAATAACGCACGAGACCAAGTCGCGCGCAGAGCCTGGCAAAACCTGGGTCCATCCGAAGCGGGCGCGTCTGATCGAGAAACAGCAATGCTGTTTCGTAGCCAATGTGCGGGCGCGTGGTTTCGAGTGCGCCGGTGCGCCAGGCATCGACATTGTCGAGTGCTTCCTCAAACAGGCCGAGCGCGGGACCGGTGAAGCCCAACACCGAAAGCGCGACTGCAAGATCAAGTGCGGCGGACGGTTCAGCTTCGGCCATTGCCGTAAAGTCTTCACCGAGTTTCATGAAGGCTTCCGGCGACGGCGCCATCATGACTTCTTGTGCGCGCTCGCCTGCTTTGTAGGACGCCGATCCAGTGAGGCCAGGGGCCAGACGCGCGGCATCGGCCCGGAGCGCGCCGGCTTTGGCAAAGTCGCCGTCGAGCGCGGCGGTATTGAGGCGCATGAACCAAACCGGCACGTTGTCAGGGTTGCGCGCCGCGGCCGCCTCCAGGATTGCCCGGCCCTCTGTCTTGGAAACGCGCGCCCAGACATTGTAGCCGTGGAACGCCGCAAGCATCGGATCGAGGGGATCGCGTTCGAAGGCGCTGGCCTGCTGGGCGTATCCCTCGGCCACGCGCCCGACGGAAACGAGAAATTGTCCGTGGCGAAACAATAAGAGCGGCGTGTTCGGTTCTACTTCGAGCGCCTTATCGAAAAGCGCCTCGCGCTCTTGCCAGCGGCCGAAATAGTCGCTCTCGAGCGCGGCGAGAACAGCGTAGGGCTCGCCCAATGTTGGGTCGATGCCGATGGCGCGATGGGCCGCTTCGCGCGCATCCTCCACCAAGCGTGCACGGTCGGCGCGCGCCAGCCGAAGCACTTCCAGTTTTGCAGTTGCGAGTGCTGCCCAAGCGCGCGCGAATTCGGGCGCCTCGCGGACGATACGGTCGAGCGCCGCCGCGGCCGTCTGATTGCACAAGACCGCGCCGGTGCGCATCAATTGCCGCGCCTCAAGGTAGGCGTCCGTCAGCGCCGCCGTGAGCTTCGGCGCCCGGGTCCGGTGAACCTCAGCAAAGGCCATCGCGAGGGCCTTGGCGACTTCGCGCGCAATGTCTTCCTGCAACGAAATTGCGTCGGCAAGTTCGCGATCGTAGCGCCCCGACCAAAGCACAATTCCGCTGTCTACCTCGGCCAGATGGGCGGCGACGCGGACATGGGTCTCGGCGCGGCGCACCGATCCATCGAGCACGTGCGTTGCGGCGAGCGCTTTTGCCGCTTTGCCTTTGCGACGGCCGCGAAATGAAAAGCTCGAAGTGGCGCCAAGGACCCTGAGGCCTGGAATGCGCGAAACTGCATAAAGGATCTCGTCCGATAGTCCCTCGGCGAGAGTGCGCGTGCCGCGATCCGTGGAGAGATTGTCGAAGGCCAGCACCGCCAGCAGCGGCGTCGATGCGGGCCGGTTTGCATTGGCGGCGAATTTCTCAAGCGCAAAGACGCTCAGTGTCTCGCGCATCTTGGCCAGCCTGATTTTGCCGCGCGCGACGAGTTTGCCCGCCACGTCCGAGGCGACCGTGTCGCGGACAACTTGGGACACAAGAATGCTTCCAGCCGCCGCTTCGCTCTGCAGGCGCGCGGCGATGTTGACGCCATGACCGAGAAGATCGCCGTTGTCGGCTCTGGTCGCCTCGCCGACATGAACGCCGATCCGCAGTTCGGGATCACACAGACTTGAAGCGGTGGCGAGTGCGTCTGAGGCGCTTGCAAATTCCAGCATGACGCCGTCGCCGGCGGTGTTGAAGATGCGCCCGCCATGCATCGACGCCGCGGTTCCGGCCTGCTCGCGAAGCCGTCTGACGCGCGCCACAGCCTCGGCCGGATTGCGCTCGGCCAAGGACGAATAGCCGGCAATGTCGATTGACACGATCGCGGCGAGCGTCGGGGGCGCTTCACTGGCCATGGGCGCCCTATAGCATGGCGCGCCACATTGCCTGCCTCAGAACCTTGAATCCTTCGTAATGAGCGCGCGGCGGGTCAATCGTCTTCGTCGAGCTTCGCACGGCCGCCTGATTTTTCCGCTGGCGCGAGACGCATCACTTCAGCTTGGAATTTGTCGTCTTCGCCATGGACGAGCATCGGCGCCGCTTTCGTCACGGCATCGAGCAGCTTCTCGACCCATTGCCGTTCGGCTTTGGAAAAGTCGCTGAGCACGTGTCCCTGCACCAGATCGGCATGGCCGGGATGTCCGGTGCCGAGGCGTGCGCGCCTGAAATTGTCGTCATCGTACCAAGCGGCGATTGAACGGATGCCGTTATTGCCGGCGGCGCCGCCGCCGGTCTTCATCCGGAAGCGCCCAGGCGCCAGATCGATCTCATCATAGAACACGACAATGTCGTTGCTGGCGATCTTGTAGAAGCGCGCGGCTTGCGCCACCGCATGGCCGCTGTCGTTGTAGAAAGTCTGCGGCTTCATCGCGAGTACGCGCACGCCGTCGATAACGCCTTCCGCCACTTCGCTGCGGAATTTCTTCTTCCAGGGGCCGAGCTCGTAGGCGCGCGCGAGCGCCTCGACGGCCATGAAGCCGATATTGTGCCGGTTACCCGCGTATTTCGCGCCCGGATTGCCGAGGCCGACCAGAAGCAGCATGGGCTTCGCTTATGCTTCGGCGCGAACCGAAGCGGAAGCGGCTTACTTCTTCTCGTCTTTCTTCTCGGCCCCGGCGGCCGGTGCGCCGGCAGGGCCGCCTTCGACGCCAGCTTCGCCCTCGACGGCTTCGCCCTCGGCGGGTGCGGCTGCAGTCGTGGTGACTTCTTCCTCCGCCTTGCGCCCGGCGACGGTGGCGACGGTGAAGTCGCGGTCGCGGATGACCGGACGCGCGCCTTCCGGCAGCTTGATGTGCGAGATGTGGATGGAGTTGCCGATATCGAGGCCAGTGAGGTCAACAGCCACTTCTTCGGGAATGCTGTTGGCCTTGCACTTCAGGCGAATGGTGTGGCGCACGATGTTGAGCACGCCGCCGCGCTTCAGGCCGGGGGATTCTGCGTGGTTGCGGAAGTGGACGACGACATCGATGGCGATCTCGGCGTTTTCCTCGACCCGGTAGAGGTCCACGTGCAGCGGCTTGTCGGTTACCGGATGGAATTGCACTGCACGCGGGATCACCGGCTGGCGCTCGCCACGGTGGTCGATTTCGACCAGGTGCGACAAGAACTTGCCGGACTTGATGGCGGTTTCGACGTCCTTGGCCTTGATTTCGATCGGGATGGCGCCGCGGGCGCCGCCATAAAGGACGCCCGGAACCAGGTCGGCATTGCGGGTGGCGCGGGCCGCGCCCGTGCCGAGTTTTTCCCGCTTTTCAACGTTCAATACGATGCCCGCCATTGGCGCAGCCCCTAAAAATCCGACCGATCCGGAAAATTGAAGCGGGGCTTCTAGCGGAACGCGCGGAGCAGGGCAAGGCGGGGAGGGTCACCGAACCGAGCCCGACCTCACCGCGTGGGCGGGGTGACGCCTTCCGGCAGCGGCAGGGTGTCCTGCAGGGTGATTTCCTCGGCCTCGAGGGCGGCTTTCACCGCCGGACGCTGGGCGAGCCGTCCGACCCAGGCGCCCCAGGCCGGATAGACGCTCATATCCAGGCCGATGCGACCACCCCAGCGGTAGAAGGGGAGCAGGTTGCAGTCGGCCACACTATAGGTCGCGCCGAGGATGTAGGGCCCCGCCGCCAACGCGTCGTCGATCTCCGCAAATTGCTGGCCCACCCAATCGTAGCCGCGCTGACGGATCGCCGGATGCAGCGCCTTGTCGTGGGCAAAACGCTCGCCGCGCCAGATCATGGCAAACGAGATGTGCACCGCGCTGGTCAGCCAGCCCAGCCACTGGCCGCAAACCGCTGCTTCATAGGTCCCCTCCTTTGGATAGAGCCCGCTCCGCTGGCCGATCCAGGTCAGGATGCCGGAATTCTCGCGGACTGGACGCTCGTCGATCATGAGCAGCGGCACGCGCGCGTGCGGATTGAGCGACGTGTATTGGCTCTGTAGATGCTCGCCCTTGGCCAACATGACGCGCCGCGCTTCGAACGGGACGCCCCATTCGCGCAATGCTGTGTGCGCCGCAAGCGAGCAGGCGCCCGGCGAATAATAGAGGGCAAGCTTTGACATCGCCCTCGCTCTTGCACGTCTCGGCGCCCAATTACATGCAATTGCGATCGATGAATTGCGATCGATTTAGCGCTCGCTACTCGAACAGCGAACTGACGCTCTGTTCGTTGGCGATGCGCCAAATGGCGTCGCCGATGAGCGGCGCAACCGAAACCGCGCGCAGCTTCTTACATTTGGCTTTGACGCCATTGGGGTCGATGGAATTGGTCACCACCAATTCCTTCAGCATGCTGTCGTCGACGCGTTTGGCGGCCCCGTTCGAGAGCACGCCGTGGGTGACGTAAGCCGAGACCGACTTCGCCTTTTCCTTTAGCAGCGCTTCGGCGGCATTGCAGAGCGTGCCGGCGCTGTCGACGATGTCATCGATCAGGATGCAGTCGCGGCCTTCGACGTCGCCGATAATGTGCATCACTTCGCTGACGCCGGCCCGTTCGCGGCGCTTGTCGACGATGGCGAGATCGGCGCCGAGGCGGTTCGCCAGGGCGCGAGCGCGCACCACGCCGCCGACGTCGGGCGAGACGATCATGAGCCTGGCCACATCCTTGCAATTCTCGCGGATGTCGCGTTCGAGCACCGGCGTGGAGAAGAGGTTGTCGGTCGGAATATCGAAGAAGCCTTGAATCTGGCCGGCGTGCAGTTCGAGCGTCAGCACGCGACTGGCGCCGGCGGTGACGATGAGGTTGGCGACCAGCTTCGCCGAGATCGGGGTGCGGCCGCCGACTTTGCGGTCCTGCCGGCCGTAGCCGTAATAGGGCACGACCGCGGTGATGCGACGCGCGGAGGCGCGGCGCAGCGCATCGATGCCGATCAGCAATTCCATCAAATGGTCGTTGGCAGGATAGGAGGTCGACTGGATGAGGAAGACATCCTCGCCGCGCACGTTTTCCTGGATCTCGACGAAGATCTCGTTGTCCTTGAAGCGTTTGAATTCCGCGCCCGACAAGGGCGTGTCCAAATGGTCAGCGATCGCCTTGGCGAGCGTCCGGTTGGAGTTGGCGGCGATCAGCTTCATTGGATGCGGGCCCCACGCGATCCGGTTTCGCCTGTCCTCTAGCGCCTAAGTCGGGGCGGCGGGAAAGGTTTTGCTGCTGTTTTATGACAGCGGCGGCGGACGTGGCGCCCACGCAACGTTACGCACCCAGTGCGATTGCAGCGCAATTGCGTCCGTAATCGCCGGCCTTCTCGTGCAAGGCGCGGCGATTGGAGTGGAAGCGCGCGCCAAGCGCGCAGGTGTCGAGCGGCAGCACATCGACGCGCTCGACGCCAACGCCGTTCAGGCGGTTTGCACAAAATCCAGGCAAATCGAAGTGTCGCCGGTCGTCTTTCCCCGGCGCGAAGAAGCGCCCATTGGCGGCGTCGCTTTCGATGAAGCGCGCCTCGAACTCAGGGCCGACTTCGTAGGACGCCTGCTGAATGCATGGGCCGATTGCAGCGGCGATGTCGCGCGCGCCGCGTTCGCGCATCAGCGCGACGGTCGCCTCCAGAACGCCGCCGATCGCGCCTTTCCAGCCCGCATGTGCTGCCGCGATGACGCCGGCGCTTCTGTCAGTTAGCAACACTGGCGCGCAATCGGCGGTGAGAATGGAAATTGCTAGACCTGGCGTCGTCGTCACCAGCGCATCGGCGTGCGGGCGAGCGCCCGTCCAGGGCGCCGCGATGAAGACAGCCTTCGGCGAGTGCACCTGGTGCACGCCAACCAAATATTGCGGTTCAAGGCCAAAAGCGGCCGCGATGCGCCGACGATTTTCCTTTACCGCATCGGGATCGTCATTCGAGCCGGCGCCAGCATTCAAGCTTGCATAGATGCCGCCCGACACGCCGCCTAGGCGGCCGAAGAATGCATGACGCACGCCCCCGAGCGCTGGCGAAATATCCGCAGGCGGCGCGTCCATGCTCACAAGCCCGCGGGTGGAGGAAGATTGGGGCTCGACAGACATATCGCCTTGAACAATGCGCCCATTTCATCGGCGTGGGTCAAGCGGCGAAGCTCACGCCCGAGGCGATGGGCGTGGCTGGGATTGGCCTTTGCCAGCGTATCGGCGCGATAGTCGATGCCAAGCGCGCGCAGGAAATGCGCCTGCGTAACCGGGCCCGCAACGCCCAGGCTTGCATCATGCGCGAGCCGCGCCACGCGCGCGAAATCGACATGGGCGGTGAGGTCCGCTTCGCCAGGCGCCGCCAGCGGATCGACCTTCTTGTGCCGCTGCAGCGCCTGCAGCGTATCGGCGCCCTCGGGTCCGACATAGCCGTAGTCGAGCAAGAGGGCGCGGCCCGGCGCGGCGTGCAGCCGGCGCTCGATTTCGTAGATCAGCGACTCCAATGCTGGCGCAACCTCGCGCACCGTGCCCGGTTCTGACTCATCTTCACCTGGCGCAAGCACCGCGCTCAATCCGAATGTCAGTGCGTCGCCTTCGCTCACGCCGACGAGTTTTTCGCGGAAGCCATCCTCATCGCGCACGAATTGGCGGATCGGCAAGCAATCGAGGAATTCGTTGGCGACGATCAAAGATGGCCCCGGCGGCGCGTCTTCAAGCTTCTGGGCCCAATCCGCATCCGGCACGCGCTGGGCTTGCTCATCGCGCAGGGGCGGGCTCACTTCCACCAACACGATATTGGCTGCGCTGTGAAAACCTTCGATCCGCTGCGTTGCGCGCAGCATGTCTTCCATAAGCACGCCGCGCCCCGGCCCAAGCTCAATCAGATTGAAAGCCGGCTTGCCCAGTGCGTCCCATTCGTGCGCGCACCAAAGCCCGATCAGTTCGCCGAACATCTGGCTGGCTTCCGGCGCCGTGAGGAAATCGGCGCTTTCGCCGCCAATCGACGGGCGCGTCGCGTAATAGCCGTCCCTGGGATCGTAGAGCGCAGCGCTCATGAAATCCGCGACCGTCATCGGCCCGTTTTCGCGGATGTGCTCGATCAGTTTTTCCTTGAGACTCACGCCGGAGCGCACACCGTGACTCACACCGGGACTCACGCCGCCGCCAATTGCGGGCGCTTCAGCGCGCGGTTGATCAGCCAGGCGCCGATCGCGATCATCGGGACCGAGAGCAGCATGCCCATAGTAATGTAGCCGCGCAGGAGTTCCGGCATTTGCGCATCGGGCTCACGCACCGTTTCCAGCACTGCGCGCGATAGGCCGTAGAACACCAAGAACAAGCCAGAGTTCAGACCCGGCCTGCGCAAACTGTCGTATTTCAGCGTCGCAAGCGTGAGGATGGCAAACAGCACCAAGCCCTCAAGCGTCGCCTCATAAAGCTGGCTGGGATGGCGCGCCGCTTCGCCAGCGACGCAGACGCCGTTTCCGGCGTCCCTCAGCCGGTCGTTACAAAACACCATGCCCCACGGCAGATCGGTATGGCGGCCCCAGAGTTCGCCATTGATGAAGTTGGCGATGCGCCCGAAGAAGAGGCCGATCGGCGTCGCCGCGGCGGCGAGATCGCCCAGGCGCAGCAGGTCGACTTTCTCCGTCCGTGTTTTCGTGCGCAGCTCTTCGACGTCGCGCTTCTTCAACCAGCCGACGTTTTGCACGCGTGTGTAGTCGCGCGCGTGATCGCGCGGCGGCTCGGCGACCGCGCGCTTTTTGGCGAGCGTCGAAAACTGCTCTTCGTTCACGTGGTTTTGGCTGGTGAAGAAATAGGCGGCGAGGAAAACGCCGATGAAGCCGCCATGGAAACTCATGCCGCCTTGCCAGATCTCGAAGATGCCCATCGGCCGCTCCCAGATCATGCTGGTGTTGTAAAAGAGGATGTAGCCGATGCGCCCGCCCAGGATGACGCCGAGCGTCGCCCAGAAGAGAAAGTCGTCGGCCTGCGCAACGCTTAGCGCCGGCTTATTCGGTTTCCACAGGCGGTCTTGCCGGATCAGCCACACCATCCAGCGCCAGCCCAGCACCAGGCCGACTATGTAGGCGAGCGCATACCAGCGCAGATGAAACGGCCCGACGTGAAAGGCGCCCACATCGAACAGATGCGGGATGGTCAACGCCGAGGGGTCGATATTGGGGAATTGAAGTGCGTTCCAAATCACCGCCGCTCACCCTTTAGCTGATCGGCCGCATTGCGCGGCCACCGGCGGGTTCTTAAACACCGGGCGAGGCTCAATCCACATGCAAACGCAAAGTTCGGTGTTTGACGACCTGGCCCGGCTCATGACGGGGGCGATGGGCATGGCCCAGGGCATGGGCGATGAGGCCAAGAATTTCATGCGCGCCCAGGCTGACCGTTTCGTCGCCGAGATGGACCTTGTCGGCCGCGACGAATTCGAGGCGGTAAAGCAGCTCGCCTCGGAAGCCCGCGCCGAAGCCGAGGCGCTGCGCGAACGGGTGGCCGCGCTGGAGGCGGCGCTGCAGCTTTTAGAGCGCGCGCCATAGTTTAGGACCATGCGTGCGCGTCGCTCGGGATAAGCGGGCCCGTTAATCTTCTCTCAGCACTCGAAGCGCTCTTCTATGAGGCGGGGCTTGATTCGAAGCGCGCAGCTGAAGCGCGCCCCAAGGTGAAGAGATCGTATCCGGTCGCCGCCGAAGCGGCGGCCACGAGCTCGGAGGGGACGCTCTTGGATCTCTATCTCGACGACGAAGCTGAAATTGCTTCAGACCCGATGGACACCGTTGAGGCGGTTATCTCGTCGGACGATCGCTTCCAATCCGAACGCGCCGAGGACGGCGACGTCCATTTCAGTTTCAAATGCTCGTGGGGCGAGAGCGTCGGTTATTTCAGCTATCGCCACGAACTGCCCGCACTGCTCTTTACGTTGGGCTTCGACCTGCAGGCGCCGAAGTCGCGCTACGACGAAGCCGTGAAGCTCGCGTCGCAGATCAACGAAAATCTCTGGCTCGGCCATTTCGATGTTTGGTCAGACGACGGCACCATCATTTTTCGTCACGCCATGCCGATGATCGGGCGTGACGAAATCTCGGTCGGCGAGGTGCAGGCGATGCTCGCCGCAGCGCTCGACGCCGCCGAGCGTTTTAAACCTGCGTTCCATTTCCTCATTCTGGCCGGCATGCCCGCGTCGGACGCAGCGGGCGCGGCCCTATTCGAGACAATCGGAGAAGCGTGAGCGGCCTTGACGCCCCATCCATCGCACTGGTCGGCGCTGGCGCCATGGGCGGCGCGCTGGTGCGCGGCTGGATCGAGGCTGTGCGCAAGGGCGGGGGCCTGACGCTCACCGTCGTCGAACCGCATTTCGATCCCGCCCTCGAGCGCGATCTCGACGCTGTCGGCGCCGTCCTCAATCCCCCGGAGCCCGGGCCCGTCGACATCATCGTTCTGGCGGTCAAGCCGCAGACATTCCCGAGCGTTGTCGAAGCGACGCGTAAATTCGTCGGCCCCGACACGCGCATCATGTCGATCATGGCCGGCATTCCAATCGAGAGCATTCAGCGCGCGTTTGGCGTGCAGCGTGTGATCCGCTGCGTGCCCAACACGCCTGCGCGCATCGGGCGAGGCGTTACGGCTTATGTGTGCGCGCCAGAATGCACGCCGGACGATCGTCAGATCGTGGAGCAATTGCTTGAACCGCTGGGGACAGTCGAACCGATCACGGCAGAGCGCCTGATGGATGTCGTCACCGCCGTGAGCGGCTCGGGGCCGGCTTACGTCTTTCTCCTCGCCGAAGTGCTCGCTGCCGCCGCCGAACAAGAAGGCTTGGATCGCGAAACCGCGATGCGTCTGGCCAGCCGCACGGTTGCCGGCGCGGGCGCCTTGATGCTCGAAACCGGTGAAACTGCCGGCGATCTGCGAAAGCAGGTCACTTCGCCTGGCGGCACAACCGAAGCCGCGCTCGACGTGCTCGGCGGCAATGGCGGGCTGGCGCCGCTATTGCGCCATGCTGTCTCGGCTGCCGCCGCCCGCTCGCGCGAACTCGGCAAGGG
The DNA here is from genome assembly GCA_963837475.1 of uncultured Pseudomonadota bacterium. GTDB lineage: Bacteria > Pseudomonadota > Alphaproteobacteria > Caulobacterales > Aquidulcibacteraceae > Vitreimonas. Next base: position 2,023,563 of record CAWIND010000003.1, on the reverse strand, counting down.
CTAGCCTTCGCGCATCATCCGCGCTTGGCGCGCTGCCTCAGCCTTGCTGGGCTCATCGAGCGCGGTGTCGCCCATCTTGATGTCGCCCGCGCGCTCGTAGTGCGCGATCACCAAGCCCGTGCTGGAGACACGCGAGCGCGTGAGTTTGTAGCTCTGGGGCGCCGAGCCATCCGCGAACAGCTTCTTGCCGCCGCCGAGCACGACCGGAACCGTGAACGTTTTGATCTCGTCGACGAGGCCGTTGGCAAGCAGGGCATGGACGAGCTCCGTGCTGCCTTGAGTGACGAGATCGGCTCCGTCCTCTTGCTTTAGGCGCTTCACATCCTCGATGCCGCGCAGCAGCACTGAGCCCTGCCAACTAGTATCGACCTCGCCCGAGCGCGAAACCGCGTACTTCTTGATCGTCTTGAACAGCTTGGCGATGTCGTCGTTCTCGCTGCCTTCGGCGTAAGGCCAGTGGGCCGCGAAAATCTCATAGGTCTTGCGGCCGAGCAGGAGGTCGAACTTGTCGCTAAAAAGCCGGTCGACCTCTTCGCCGAACTCCTGATCGAAGAACGGCACGAACCAGCCGCCGAATTTGAAGCCCTTGGTCGGGTCCTCTGTGGGCCCGCCGGGCGCTTGCATGACGCCGTCCAGGGACACGAACGCGCCGACGATGATTTTCCGCATGGGGCTTGCTCCTGTGCTGTCGACCTCAGGACGAACCAATGCGGCCGATCCCGACATGTTAACGTCTCATCCAGCGGCGCGCTCCAAGTTCCCGCCTCATGGCGCAGTATGACCTCATCGTCATCGGCTCGGGGCCGGCTGGCCGGCGCGCCGCCGTGCAGGCCGCGAAGCTCAAGAAATCCGTGCTGGTGATCGAGAAGGGGCGGCGCGTCGGCGGCGTTTGTGTGCACACCGGAACGATCCCGTCGAAGACCTTGCGCGAAACCGTCCTTAATCTCTCCGGCTGGCGCGAGCGCGGCTTTTACGGCCGCGCCCATCGCAACAAGGAAAACATCACCGCAGAGGATTTGCGCCAACGCCTCCACATGACGCTCAACCACGAAGTGGAAGTGCTGGAGCACCAATTCGCGCGCAACTCCGTGACATGGCTTTCCGGCGAGGCGCGCTTTATCGATCCCCACACGCTGCAGGTAACGACTGAACGCGGCGAAATCCGCCACGTTCGCGGCGAACGCATCCTGATCGCGGTCGGCGCCAGCCCGCATCGGCCCGCGAACATCGCGTTCGATGGCGAGTACATTGTCGATGCGGACGAGATTCTCGATCTAAAACGCATCCCGCGCTCGCTCGCTGTCATCGGCGCGAGCGTCATCGGCATCGAGTACGCCACGATTTTTTCCGCGCTCGACGTCAAGGTTACGGTCGTCGAACCAAACGACACCATGCTTGGCTTCATTGATCGCGAACTCATCGAGGAATTCATCCACGATCTGCGCGACCGCGGCGTCTCGCTGCGCTTCCAGAGCAAAGTGCGCAGCATCGAGCGCGCAGGGGCGGGATGCGTGGTTGGGCTCGAAGATCAACGCCAGATCGCAGCCGAGATGGTGCTGTTCGCGGCCGGCCGCAAAGGCGCAACCGATTCGCTTCACCTCGAGGCCGCAGGCCTTGGCGCCGATGAGCGTGGCCGCATCGCCGTCGACAAGGCGACATTCCGCACAACCCAGAGCCATATTTATGCCGTCGGAGATGTCATCGGCTTCCCAAGCCTTGCCTCGACTTCGATGGAGCAAGGCCGCATCGCCGCCTGTCATGCCTTCGACGGCCCCGCGCACGCGCCGCCTGAATTCTTTCCGTATGGGATCTATTCGGTGCCGGAAATGTCGACCATCGGCATGACCGAGGAGCAGGTGCGCGAGCGCGCCATTCCCTATGAGGCCGGCATCGCCCGCTTCCGCGAAACTTCCCGCGGCCACATCATGGGGCTCAATTCCGGCTTCATGAAAATGATCTTCGCGCTTGAGACCAAGCGCCTTTTGGGCGTGCACATCGTCGGTGAGGGCGCAACCGAACTCATTCACATCGGCCAGGCCGTGCTCAATCTCGGCGGCGGCTTGGATTATTTTGTCGAGAACACCTTCAACTATCCAACCCTCGCCGAAGCCTACAAGATCGCCGCGCTCGACGCGTTCAACCGGATGCCGGCGCGGCAGGCGAGCGTCGAACTGATCGACTCGCTCCGCCAGGCCGCCGCCCGCGCTTGACACGCACGCGCGCACAGCGCTCCCATCGGGGCGTGCCGCAGGCGCTGCCCATCGTCGATGTTTCCAATCCCGCGAACGCCGCTGGCGCGATCGGCGCCGCATGCCGTGATCTCGGCTTCTTTTACGCAATTCATCACGGCATCGACGCGCAAACGCTTTACTCGCTCGACGCCGCCAGCCGCCGCTTCTTCGCGCTTCCCGAAGCGCGCAGGATGGACATCGCCATGGCGCGCGGCGGGCGCGCCTGGCGCGGCTATTTCCCCGTCGGCGGCGAACTAACCTCTGGCGCCCCCGATCTGAAGCAAGGCCTCTATTTCAGCGAAGAGTTGGACGAGCGCGATCCCCGCGTCGCCGCGGGCTTGCCGCTGCATGGCCGCAATCTCTTTCCGACCGACGTTCCTGAGCTCAAACCCGCCGTTCTGGGTTTCATGGACAAAGCGACGCGCGCCGCACACGCGATCATGGAGGCCGTCGCGCTCAGCCTCGAGCTCGACGCCCAATATTTCCGCCGCACCTACACAGCGCACCCGACGCTGCTTTTTCGCATCTTCGATTATCCGCCGAGCGACGGCGAGGGGTGGGGCGTCGGCGAGCATACCGATTACGGCCTGCTCACGCTTTTGGCGCAGGACGACAATGGCGGCCTGCAAGTGAAAACGCCAAATGGCTGGATCGAAGCGCCGCCCATTCCCGGCGCGCTTGTGTGCAATATCGGCGACATGCTCGATCGCCTCACCGGGGGTCTCTACAAGTCGACGCCGCATCGCGTGCGCAATGTCAGCGGCCGCTCGCGTCTTTCGTTCCCGTTCTTCTTCGATCCCGCCTTCGACGCTGAAATCGTGCCGCTGCCGTCTTCTGCCGCGCGCGACGACAGCCAGGAGCGTTGGGACCGCGCCAGCGTCCACGACTTTTCGGGCGCTTACGGCGACTATTTGCTCGGCAAGGTCTCGAAGGTCTTTCCCGAGCTCGCGCGCAAAATCTAACGCTGTACGGCGTAGCGCCTGATGAACGCATCCATGTCAGTCAGAAAGCCCGGCACGAACCGCGCCACGCCTGGAATGTCTCTGCCGTAGCCGTGCTCTGATTCAAATACAGCGTGATCGCCGCGCGGATAGACGCGCACAAGCGCGTTAGGATTGGCGCGAAGGGCGCGTTGCAAGATCTCCGCGCTCATCACCCCGGGCACATAGGTGTCGAGCGTGCCGTTCTGCAAGAGGACCGGACAATGCACCTGCGCCCACAGCGCTGGCGTATCGACGATGTTGCGCTTCTGGATGTCGATGATATCGGCGATTTGCGCCCGATTGGCGTCGTTCGCTTCCGGCAGCTGCGCCGGCAGGCGGGCGAATTGAAACCAGCGTTCGTGCGACGCTGCCGCAAACGCAGTGCGCATGTCGCTCCAGCCCGCGCCATTGGCGTCGGTAACGGCGATCCAGCGCCGGTGCAGCGCTTGCATGGCGCCAATCGCGGCATCGTCGAAGCCGTTGGCGCGCAAATCGCTCGATGCTTCAAAAATGAGGTTCTCGCGTTCCGGCAGCGCCGTGACGGCGCGACCGATCACCCATGCGACCTGCGTGCGTGTCGCCACGACTGGCGCTACCCAATTGCCGGCGCTCGATGCGTAAAGGCCGATCCCGTCGTGGGCGATGTCACGCCGTGCGCGCAGCAGATTGATCGCAGCGAGCGCATCATCGGCGAGATCATAAGCGCTGGCCGTGCGCCAATCGCCGCCGGATTGGCCCGAACCGCGCTTGTCGTACGCCAGCACTGCAACGCCGCGCCGGGCAAAGAAGTTGACGACCCAAATGAAATTCTCGCGCGGCTCGGCCAGGCCGCCATGGAGCAGGACGACCGCCGGAAACGGCCCGCGCCCGGCGGGGAACGTGATCGTGCCTGCAAGACCGATCGCGCCCGAGCGGAAGCGCACATCTTCGCTGGCGAAGCGCACACGCCGGCCAGTGGTCTCGCCGTTCTCGCGCCAGCGCACGCGTTCTGGTTCGAACGCCGCGTGCGCGATCGCCGGTTCGGGGGCGCCGATCGTTGCTCCAATCGAAAAGTTTTCGCCGCTTTCGCGGTGCAGGAGCCGAAGCCGGCCCGATGGATATTCCACCAGCAGCAAACCGCCGGCGTCTTCGAGATAGTTCACGTAGATTTCGCGCCCGTCGGGGAACCCATACATACCGATGGCCGGATCGTGCGGCGCCGTCTCATCGCGGGGTTGCCCGCAGGCCGTTCCGGTCATGGCCAAGCACAGCACGGCGCCCGCCAGCGCTGACAGAATGCGCATGATGTCCTCCCTTACCGAGGGGGATGCGCTGCATTTCAGGTTTGGACGCGAGGGCGCACTTTTTTACGCCGCTCTACGCCGCTGGCATCATCTCCACCAGCGCGCCGCCGACCGACATGGCGATCTGCGGGAAGGCGCCGCCGAGCGAGGGATCGATGCCCTCATAAAGCCGGCTGGTCGGCGAAAGCGGGCTGACGCGCAAAGGCACGCTGCGCGGGTTTTGCGCCGCGGCCGCGCGCACGAGGCCCGGCAGGAACGGAAGGTGCGAGCCGCCGCCGGCAAGCACCACGTCGATCACCTGGGCGCCCACGATCTGGGCGCGGTGCACCACGGGCGCCAAGCTCGTCGCAATGATGCGGGCAAGGGCTGCTTGATATTCGCGAAATTGCGGATCCTCGGTGAGATCGGTCAGCTTGATCGTGGTCGTATTCCAGCCCGTGCGCAGAATGACCTTGCCGTGCGCGAAGAGCTGGTGCTTCAGCTCGCGCGCGCTCAGCTTGAACATGCGCAGCACGCGCTGCTCTTCGGCCTGGCTTTGGTCGCCGCCGCGCTTGCGGAAATAGAGTTCGATGAGGATGCGGTCGATTTCGTCGCCCGCAAGCCCGCTGCATTGGCGCGCTTCGGTGATCTCGGTCAGCGCCGGGGGATTGGTGCGTTCGTCGAATTCGAATGCGGCCACGTCCGTCGTTCCCGCACCGATATCGAATACCAGAACGAAGTTCGTCGGCGCCGTGCTGAAGGCAAGGCTCGCGGCCGCCGCTGCATGCGGCTCGAACACGCCGGTCTCGAGGCGGCCATTACCGGGCAGCTGCAGGGCTTTGTCGAGCGCGTCCTTGCACTGGCCGATTGAGATGCCTTCGTTCGATAAAAAGAGGCGGCCAAGCTTCTGTGATACGGAGGCAGATTCGTTGAAGATCGCTTCGAAGATGCGGTCAGGCCCATTGCCCACTTTCCAGGCCGGGCTGGTGTAGCGGCGCCGCACTTCGGCGACGCCTGGCGGCAGGCCTTGCGTTACCGCCAGCGCTTCGCGGATGAGCTGATCGAGATAGGCCAGGTAGAGCACGAGCGCGTCGCGGTGCGTCAGTGTGCCGGTGGGATCGACAGAAGGGCGCATCTTGTGTGCGAGGATCGCGGCCGCGTCCTTGGCGCCCAACACCGTCTTGAACGAGAGCAGAGGGTCTCGTCCTTGCGAAGCGCCACGTTGCGCGTACTCAAGCGCGAGCGGTCCAAAGAAAATCCGGCCCGCATCGACGAAGATCACGCTTGGCGTCAGCAACGGATGGGGCGCACGCGAGACGGCGCCGATCGGCAGCGGCTTGACGCCGACTTCCAACGGCAGTGTCGGATCGAGACATAAGCTCGCTTTCGAAAGCGCGGTGCCGAAATCTATGCAGATGCGCGCCCGTGAAAGGTTCACGTTGTCGCCGGTATCGGCCATGTCCCCTGCCTCTTTTCGCCGCCGCGAAAAACTCGGTTCGACAATGAACTATTGGAAGGCCGAGTCATAGCGTAACGGTTCCGTTGCTTGTGGATAGTCGAGACGCTGCTTCGGGCCGGGCGGTCAATTCGCGGCGCTGCGAATTACCGGAACTTTAGGCAGGTCGCGGGATGCGCAACGTGGCCCGCAAGCCGCCCAGAGGGCTGGGAGAGAGGATGATGTCGCCGCCATGGCTGCGGGCGACGTCGCGTGCGATGGCGAGGCCCAGTCCCACACCCTTCTGGTTGCGCGAGCGGGTTGCATCGAGGCGTGAGAAGGGGCGGAAGGCTTCTTCGTATTGCTCCGGCGGGATGCCGGGGCCGTTATCATCGACGATCACGGTGACGGCGCGTTCTTCGCCGTTGACGCCGACATGGACGCGGTCGCCGTGCGCGGCGGCGTTGTCGATCAGATTGGCGACGCAGCGCTTCAAGCCCCGCGCGCGGCCGGGCGTGGTGACGTCGCCTACGCTCTCCACTTCGACCTCGGCGCCCGCACGCTTGGTGTCGGCGGCCACTTCCTGCGCCAAGGCTGCGACGTCGACTTGCGCCGGGGCCTCTTCGGCCTGGCCCTTGGCGAAGGCGAGGTATTCGTCGAGCGTCTCCTCCATCTCTTTCAGATCGCGCTTGGCGTCTTCCACTTCGGGCGAGGGCGGCATCAGCGCGAACTGCAGCTTGAGCCGCGTCAGCGGCGTGCGCAGGTCGTGACTGACGCCGGCTAGCAATTGTGAGCGCTGCTCGATCGATTTCGTCAGCCGTTCGCGCATGGCGAAGAACGCATGCGCCGCGCCGCGAACTTCACGTGCGCCGCGGGCGCGGAATTGGCCGACATCTTCGCCGCGCCCAAACCGCTCCATGGACGCCGCCAAGAGCTCGATCGGGCGCACCTGGTTGCGGATGAAGATGATCGACACGACGATGATGAAAAGCGTCGCGCCGGCGATCCAGGCCACAAAAAGCGGCCCCGAACGCGCCTGAACGCGGTCGCGGAAGGCGCGCAACTGCAACACGCCTTCAGCGATGGGTACGCGGATGATCACCTGATTTCCGGGGCAGGTTGAATCGTACCAGATGCTGCGCCCGAGCTCGCCTTCGAGCGACCGGGTGAAATAGCCGTCAAGGATGGAGCCCGTGGTGCGGCAGCGGCGCAAGGCCAGCGGCGCGCGCGGCTGCAGCTCAATGTCGAGCCGAAGCGGGCGCTGCGCATAACGCTGTAAGTTCGCGAAATTCTGCGGCGTCGGGTTGCGTTCGTAGAGCTGGATAATGAGCGCCACATCCGCCGCCACGCCCTGGCTCATGCGCTTGGACGTCGCCTGCCAATGGTCGTCGAGGAAGACGAGTGTGATGATGAGCTGCAAAAGCGCGGCCGGCGCCACAATGATGAGCAGCGTGCGCCAATAGAGGCCCTTCGGCATGATGTCGCGAAGGCGGAAGGCAGGGGTTGGTCGCATCAGTCGGCCGCGAGCCTATAGCCGACGCCGCGCACGGTTTGCAGATAGACCGGCGCGCGGGGGTCGGCTTCAACTTTGCGCCGTAACCGCGTCACTTGTACGTCGACCGAGCGCTCAAGGCCCGCACCCGTGCGCTTGGCCAGATCTTCGCGGCTGATCACTTCGCCTGGCCGGGCCGCGAGGATGCGCAAAAGCGCCACTTCCGCTTCCGTCAGCCGCACCATGGCCCCGTCACGGTGCAATTCGCCGCGCGCGCTGTTGAAGGCGAAGGGTCCAAAGCTCACCACCTCCAGCGCCTCGCCGCGATTGGCGACTGTCCGGCGCAAAATGGCGTTGATGCGCAGCGTCAACTCCGCTGGCTCGAAGGGTTTGGCGACATAATCGTCAGCGCCGATCGAAAGCCCGCGAATACGATCCTCGGGCATGCCGCGCGCCGTCAGCAGCACGATTGGCACTTTCGAGCCTTTGCGCACGCTTTCGGCCAGTGAGAAGCCATCTTCGACCGGCATCATCACGTCGAGGATGAGGAGGTCGAAATCCATCGACGCCAAAAGCTTTCGCGCGCCGGCCGCATCCGCCGCCGCCGACACACGCGCCCCGGCCTGCGCCAGGTAGCGCTTGAGCAATTCGCGGATGCGGTCGTCGTCGTCGACCAAGAGCAAATGCGGCGGCCGGTCGAGCGCGTCGAAGGCGGGCGCGGTAGTCATCTCCGCGACGCCCGGTCGATTTGCCACGCGCGCGCACAATCCATCCGCACTTTGCCGCTAAAGCGGGCAAGTCTTTGCTGGACCTTAGTGAATTGATTGACAGCCATGCCGCCCGTCACAGATTACGCTCAAAAACCATCCCATTCGGGCGGCGGCTTCGCAAGCCTGTGCCCATCATAGGAGGAAATCCATGGCTGCTCAGCCCTTCGACGACCGCGACGGCTGGGTCTGGATGGATGGCGAATTCGTCCCGCATCGCGACGCAAAGATCCACGTTCTCACACACGCCCTCCATTATGCCTCGGCCGTATTCGAAGGCGAGCGTGCGTATGGCGGCATTGTCTTCAAAGGCCATGAGCACAGCAAGCGCCTGCACAAATCGGCGAAGATCCTAGGCTTTCAAGTGCCGGCCAGCGTCGCGGCAATCGATCAGGCCAAAAGCGATCTCATCAAGAAGCTCGGCTTCGAGAATTGCTATCTGCGCGCCATCGCTTGGCGCGGTTCGGAGCAAATGGGCGTCGCCGCCAAGCGCGACGATGTGCATGTCGTCGTCTCGGCGTGGGAGTGGGGCGACTATTTCGCCGATAAGATGAAGGGTGTGCGCCTGATGATCGCGCCGTGGCGGCGCCCGGCGCCCGACACAAGCCCATGGAATTCGAAAGCGGCGGGCCTCTACATGATCTGCACGCTCTCGCGCCACGCCGCCAACGATGCCGGCTTCGACGATGCGATCATGATGGATTGGCGCGGTCAGGTCGCCGAAGGCACGGGCGCCAACATCTTCTTCGTGCGCGATGGGGTCCTGCACACGCCGTTCCCGGACTGCTTCTTGAACGGCATCACCCGGCAAACTGTGATCGCGCTGGCGAAGGCTAATGGCATTGAAGTGCAGGAACGCGCCATCTGGCCGAGCGAACTGGCGACGTTCGAAGAAGCGTTCTTGACGGGCTCGGCGGCGGAGATCACGCCGATCCGCGAAATCGCCGGCCTCATGTTCAAACCCGGCAGGATAACCGAACAGCTGATGCACGAATTCAGTGCGCTGACGCGGCGGAAAAACTCCGCGTGATCACTCTCCCGGCGCGTGGCGAGATGGAGTAAATAGGCGCGATGCAACTCGCCCGTTTCCCGCGCCGCCGCTATACGCCGTCTTTCACGCCACTGGAGCGGGCGCCCAATCTGAGCGCGGCGTTGGGGGGACCGGAAATCTGGATCAAGCGCGACGATCTTTTGGGTCTTGCCGCGGGCGGCAACAAAACGCGCAAGCTCGAATTCCTCGTCGCCGATGCGCTCGCGCAAGGCTGCGACACGCTCATTACTGTCGGCGCGCCGCAATCGAACCATTGCCGGTTGACGCTGGCCGCCGCGAACAAGGAAGGCTTGAAGTGCCGGCTCGTGCTCGAACAGCGCGTGCCAGGCTCGTACAATCCGAACGCCAGCGGCAACAATTTTCTGTACAATCTGCTGGGCGTCGAGGCCGTCACGATCATGAATGCCGGCGACGATCTGAATGCTGAGATGCAGCGCATTGCCGGCGAACTCGAGGCGCAAGGCCGCAAGGGCTACATCATTCCCGGCGGCGGTTCGAATGCGCTGGGCGCGTTGGGTTACGTCGCCTGCGCACACGAAATCGCGGCGCAAAGTTTCGATCTCGGCGTTTCGTTTGACGCAATCGTCGTCGCTTCCGGCTCGTGCGGCACCCATTCGGGCCTGCTGGTCGGCGCCAAAAGCGTGAACTGCGATGCGCCGATTACCGGCATCAATGTCCGGCGCAAGCGGGCCGAACAGGAGGGCAATCTCCAGAAGCTTGCGGTCGAAACCGCAACGCTCCTGGACATCGAAGCGCCAAAGGCGCGCGACGTCACCGCGCTCGATGAATGGGTGGGGCCCGGTTATTCGCTCCCGACCGATGAAATGGTCGAAGCTGTACGCCTAACGGCGCGCACCGAAGGCGTACTCCTCGACCCGGTCTATTCGGGCAAGGCCATGGCGGGCCTCATCGGCCTCACACGGCGCGGCCATTTCAAGCGCGGCCAGCGCCTAGTCTTCGTGCACACTGGCGGGTCGCCGGCGCTCTACGCCTACCAAGACGTGTTGCAGCAGGCATGAGCAAGACGATCGGCGTTATCGGCGGCATGGGTCCAGCGGCCACCGCGGACCTGTTTTCGAAATTGATCGCCGCGACCGGCGCCGAACGCGACCAGGATCACTTCCGCATCTTGATCGACAACAATCCGCGGCTGCCTGACCGCAACGCCGCGATCGCTGGCCGCGGTCCCTCGCCTGGCCCGCACCTCGCCGAAAGCGCGCGCGGGCTCGAACGTGCTGGCGCGGATTTTCTCGTTATCGCTTGCAATACGGCGCATGCATTCGCTTCCGACATCGAAGGCGCCGTTTCCATCCCGCTGGTTAGCATGATCGACGCGACCGCAGACGCCGCCATAGCCGCCAAGCCGTCGCGCGTCGGCGTGCTCGCCGCCGATGGCTGCCGCCGCGCTGGGCTTTATCAGCGCGCTTTCGCTGAGCGCGACGCCGAAGCGCTCTTCCTGGCCGAGGATGCGCAGCAGGATTTCATGCAGTTGATTTATCGCATCAAGGCGGGCGATGTCGGCGACGCCGCCCAAGACGCGATGGAGCGGCTCGCCATCAGTTTGACCGCCCGCGGCGCGCAGGCGGTGATCGCCGCATGCACCGAAGTGCCGCTGGTGCTCGACGCCGATGCGCTGGCGACGCCCGTCATCAATTCGACCGATGCGCTCGTCGCTCGCGCCATCGCTTTTGCAAGCGAGGCCTAGCCGAACAAACTGGCGATGAAGTGGAAGGTCTGATTGAAAACCGCCACGCCGATGCGAAATCCGATCCAGGCGACTGCGATCGATGTCGCGGCCATCGGCACGGTGAGCAGGGCAAGCCGGCCGTCGCGCTGCGCCAGCGCCAGGCCGGTCGCTGCGACCGTAATCCCCGGCGGCCAATTACCGCCCGGAATCGGCAGCATCAGCACCAGCGCCATCAGCACAGTTTGCAAGCCGAGCAATTGTTCGGCCGGCGGCAACACAAACATCGTCCAGCGCGTGCCGATCAGATGCTCAATCCGGCGCAGCGATGGCGCGGCGCGCCGGAGCGCGCCGTTGAAGGCCGCGCGCGGCACCGTCCAAGCCCGCACGCTGTTGGGCAGCCACAATTGATCGCGCGCGAGCGTGAGTTGGATCGCCGGGGCCAGCATCAGCACGCCAAAGATGGTCGAGATGCCCGGCACATTTGGGATGCACATTGGCAGCGCCAGGAGGACGAGCAGCAGTCCAGGCGCACGGTCGCCCAGGCGGGAGACGATCTCGCTGATGCTTATGCGTTCATCACCGGTGGATTCGGCGATGTGCATCAGCACGGCTGACGTCGATTCCTTGATCTCCGGCGAGGCCGGTCGCGCTGTCATGAAATTGGTCCGAAGCTTGAGAATAGGCGCCGGCCGCGCCGAGGGAACCGCTTTCAACGGAACATTTGCGTGTCCGTCAATCGCTTGTTTTGCATTGAACAGGAACTGAATCAGAGGCGCCTCGTTACCGGCTGAGCAGCGTCCGGAGCGATGGATGATGATTTCTTATCAATTCGACCCCGATTACACGATTGAGGGTCGCCACTACGCACATCCGCTGATCTCCTGGCCAACGGTGATCGCCGGCGCCATTGCCGCCATCGCCATCGGTTTTCTGCTTGAGGTGCTGGGCCTGGCGCTCGGCGCCAGTGTTTTCAATCCTTATCAGACCGTCGCCCACACAGAGTTGATCACCGTCATGGGCGGGCTCTATATGATGTTCGCGCAATTCGTGGCGCTGCAGGCGGGCGGTTACATCGCTTCGCGCAGCGCCCGTTATCCCGATCATTTCGGCGGCGCCTTGAACGGCTTCATGGTCTGGGCGCTGGCGATTGTCGCGGCGATCCTGATCGCATCGTTCGCCGGCGCGGTTCTGGCGAGCGGCGCTGAGGACAGCGCGCGTTTGGCCAACACCGTCGACGCGGTCAGCGATGCGGCCGCCAATCGCGGCGCTTCCAGCGGCGATCTCGCGGCGGCCGACGGCGCGGCAGACCTAGTGCGTCACGCCGCGTGGTGGGCGCTCGGCGCAGTGGGACTTGGCCTCTGCGGCGCCATCGCTGGGGGCTGGCTCGGCGCGCATCATCCGACCTGGGAAGGCCGTCCGCGTCTCGAGGACCGCGCCTCCTATAAGCTTAGCCCTGAAATCTGAGGAGTTCGAACGTGGGTGATCTTGGCAAGGGTTGCATTCTCTGGGCTGTCGGGGTGCCGCTGCCCATTATCATCCTGCTCTATATGTTCGGGCTGCTGCACCATTAAGCGCCGTTGGACCCGGGCTCGTCCGGCAACATGAAATGGCCATGCATGGCCGCGATCGCGCTGGCGCGCTCTGATTGCCATGCCTCCGCTTGCACATTGGCGATGCGGCGCCCGATCTTGACGACGCGCGCGCGCGCGAATGTGTCGACCGGCTTGCCCGAGCGAAGATAATCGACGCTGATATCGATGGTTTTCGGAAACGCCTCGCTCTTCGAAGCGATGGCAAGCTGGGTCAGCGCGGTTAGCTCCATCAGCGCGCCGACGACGCCGCCGTGCAGAGCCGGCAGCAGCGGATTGCCGATCAAGTGCGGCGCGAAGGGCACGATAAGCGTGAGTTCGTCGCCCTTGAGTTCAGCGCGCACGCCGAGGAATTGCGCATACGGGATGCGCGCGAGTGCGGCGGCGAGACGTTCTTGTGGGCTCATCGCTTCTTCGTCTTGCCGGTGATGGCGAAGGCCGCAGAGACGTACGCGATCGGATTGTCCGGCGTCTGCTCGTAGGCGGTGGCGCGCACGAAGGCGACATTCTTGCCGAGTTTGGAGCAATGCGCTTCCGCCAGCACATCGCAGCCAGGCTGCGCCGGACGCATGTAGTCGATGCGCAGATCGATGGTGGCGACAATGGTGGGTTCGTCCATCGCCAGGATTGCGGCCGCGCCGCAAAGCTGATCGAGGAAGGTGGTCAAGACGCCGCCTGCAATCACACCGCTGTCGGGATCGCCGACCAGATCGGGGCGGTAGGGAACGCGCCCCCAGGCGCGACCCTTGCCGGCCTTCGTCACCTCTAGCCCCAGCGCTTGCGCCTGCGGGGTGAAGCGGATCATGGCATTGACCCGTTCGACGGCGTTGTCGCCGGCGTCGTAGGCGGTCGGATCGGACATGCGTGTGGGTTAGCAAGCGTTTGCCCTCTGGGGAAATTGACGCGCCGTCACAATTGTGACCTTGTGGGCTGGGGTTATTCTAACGGGAGCTTCATGAGCAACGCGGCCACGATCGAGCCGATCGGCAAACGCGAGCGCACCAAGGCAGCCAACCGGCAAGCCATCTTGGCCGCCGCGCGGCGCGTGTTCGCACAGCTCGGCTACGAGGCGGCGACCGTGCGCGACATCATCCGCGGCACCGAATTGGCCTCAGGCACTTTCTACAATTACTTCCGCTCCAAGGAAGAAGTGTTCGAAGCGCTGGCCGACGACGGCGCTGCGCGCTTCAAGCCGATCCTGCGCGCCGCGCGTGAGCATGCGACGAGTTTCGAAGATTATTTGCGCAGCGCGTTTGGGGCCTATTTCCGTTTCATCGTCGAGGAAAATCGCATCGAAGGCCGTCCGCTTGATGAGCGCCAGCCGCACGTGCGCACCGATACGCCAGAAATGATCGCCATCTACGAGGAAGTGCGCCAAGGCCTGGAAGCTGCGATCGCGCGCGGACTGGCGCCGAAAGTCGACGCGGATTATCTGGCGTTTGCCTGCATCGGCATGGCCCAAGAAGTCGGCCGCGCCATGATGCGCCGCCGGCCTGTTGACGCGGAGGCGGCGACGGAGTTTGCAGTAGCGCTGGTGCTGCGCGGCCTGTCGCGCAAGGGTTAGGGGAGCGGCTTTGTCTTTCTTGCGCAAAGCGCTCGTACATCTCGCGCTCTCGCGATCGGACGAAGCCCTGATCCAGGCGTCCGGCGGAACGCCGCGCACGGTGCGCGGCATGACGCTCGAACCGCGCTTCCAGTTTCTCGAAGCGCAGGCGCGGGCGCGCGCGGTCCCGTGGGATAACCAGACGCCGCGAACGCTGCGGCAAGCGAGCGCGATCGGCGACGATCTCTTCGGCGGTGGGCGCGTCGGCGGCGTGCGCACCCAGCGGATCTATATTGCGGGCCGCAGCCATTCGGTGCCGGCGCGGCTTTATCTGCCGACCGTGCGCAACAATTCCTCGGCGATGCTGGTCTATTTCCACTTCGGCGGCGGCGTGATCGGTTCGCTGGAGAGCTGCGATCGGCTGTGCGGCTTGATTGCGAAAGAATCCGGCGCGCCGGTCTTGTCTGTCGAATATCGCCTAGCCCCCGAGCACAAGTTTCCCGCCGGGCTCGAAGATTGCACGCAGGCCTATCAGTGGGCCGTCGACAATGCGTATCGATATGGCGCGCCCGTGGGCCGCGCGGCGGTCGGCGGCGACAGCATGGGCGGAAATTTCGCGGCTGTGATTGCACAGGAGCAGCGCGGCAAACGCGCGCCGGTGCTGCAGCTTCTCATCTATCCGGGGCTCGATCTCGTCAGCGACACGCCCTCGATGCACGATTTCGCCGACGCTTGGCCGCTGACGGCCGAGACCGTCGACTTCTTCATGAGGCACTATCTGCCGGCGAATGTGGATCCGAGCGATCCGCGCGCGTCGCCGGGGCGGATGCAGGATTTACGCGGACTGGCGCCGGCGCTTGTCTATACCGCCGGTTTCGACATGCTGCTCGATCAGGGCGCGGCCTACGCGCAGCGCCTGCAGGAGGCCGGCGTGAAGGCGAGCTATCATTGCTTTGAGACGCTGCCGCACGGCTTCGTCGCGTTTCCGGCGGCGGCGCGCGCGGCCGAAGAGGCCAACCGGCGCATTGCGCGTGAAACCGCGCTTGCGCTGCGCGTGCAATCCTGACGGCAACGATAGCGGCGGCGCCGCGCGAGCGCGTAGGGCGCGGCGCGGTGAGTTGGGCGCTCTTCGAGTGGGCCCGCAACCCGTATGTAATCCTGATGGTGATCTACGTCTTCGCCCCGTATCTCACCAATGTGGTGCTCGGCGGCGGCGCGCGTGGTCAGGCGACTTTTTCCAGCTGGCAGACGATGTCAGGCACGATTGTTGCGCTGACGTCGCCCTTCCTCGGCGCGGCCGCCGATCGCATGGGCCATCGCAAGCCGCTTTTGGCTTTGGTCATCGCCATCATGGCGCCGGCGATTTTCTTTCAATATTGGGCGCTGCCGCACGAGGCGGCGCTGCCGCTCTGGGGCATCCAAACAATCGCGATCATTGCGGGCGTTTGCTATACCTGGACCGAAGTGCTGCACAATTCGATGCTGACGCTGACGGCCAAGCCCACCCAGGTTTCGCAGGTGTCGGGTTTGGGGCTCGCGCTCGGCAATGCCGGCGGCTTGCTCGTGCTCATTTTCGTGCTGTTTGCATTTGCCTTGCCGGGACAGATTCCGGTTGCCGGTCTGCCGGATCGGCCGCTGTTTGGCCTCAATCCGGCGGCGTTCGAGCCACAGCGCATTGTCGCGCCCATCGTCGGCGTTTGGCTGGTTCTGTTTGCGATTCCGCTCTTCCTGTTCACGCCTGACCGCAATCCGAGCGGGGAATCGCTTTTCGATGCGATGCGACACGGCGTTGGCAATGTGGCGCGGACGATTCTCAAGCTGTTCCGTGAGTATCGCAATGTCGGTCTCTATCTGATCGCGCGGATGATCTATGTCGACGGCACCACCGCGGTGATCATCTTCGGCGGCATCTATGCGTCGATGGCGCTGCATTGGAATTTCGTCGAAATGCTCGCCTTCGGCGTCATCCTCTCGATTTTCGCCGTGCTGGGCGGCTTTGTCAGCGCTTGGCTTGACGATTGGCTGGGCGCCAAGCGCGCCGTGGCGATCGAAGTCATCGTCACGCTCATCTGCTTGATGATCGAAGTGTCGATCACGCCGAATTCCATGTTCTTCGTCATTCCCGCCGATCCATCGCATCATGTATGGGCGGGTCCGATCTTTCAGACGGCGCCCGAGGTGCTCTATCTCGCGTCTTCGGTCGTCATCGCGATTTCGATCACAGCGGCGTACGCGTCGAGCCGGGCGCTGATGGCGCACCTTGCGCCGCGTGGCATGGAAGGCGAGCTCTTTGGCCTTTACGCGCTTTCAGGCTCGGCGAGCGCGTGGCTAGCGCCGTTAATGGTGACGATTTTTACATCTGTGTATCAAAGCGCGCGCGCTGGTTTCGGCGCGATTGGATTGCTGCTGATCGTGGGCTTTGTGTTGCTTCTATTCGTGAAGCCGCCGCCGAAGCCAGTTTGATCGCGCGGAACTTTTTTCGCGCTTCGCGCGTTTTCACATTGCGGGGATTTGAGGGAGGTTCTCATGTCTCTGCGCTTTGTCATGCTTTCCGCCGCCGCGGCGGTGATGGTTTCGGCTGTCGCCCTGGCTGAAGCGCGCGAAGCCGCTTCACGCTGCGAGCAGACAAGTTTCCACATTTATTTCCAACACGGTTCGGCTGCGCTCGACGATACGGCGCGGCAGGTGCTCGCCGCAGCTGAACGCAATGTCGGCGGCTGCGGGTACGCGGAATTGCATGTGATGGTCGATCCGGCGAGCGGGCAGGCGGCGGCGCGCGGCCAGGCGATCCGCGGTGCGGCGAACGCGCGCGCCTGGAACGTGGTGCGCGTTGAGCGGCGCTCGGCGCTGCATCGCGCCGCGTTTGGCGGCGGTCCTGACTATGCCGAAGTCACGATGACGCCGAACGTGTTGCCGGCGACAATTGAATTGGTCACGCAGCCTGACATCGGCGTGTGAGTTGAACAGCGAAGAGGACGCGCGCACGCGTTGCCCTGCGCGCGGATTATCTCCCGCGTAACCTTCGAGGGGGCGTCAATTGTCCAAGAAGCTCCGTAATTTCCGCGAACGCGACGGGTGCTTCAGCTTGCGCAGCGCTTTGGCTTCGATCTGACGGATGCGTTCGCGGGTAACGCTGAACTGCTGGCCTACTTCTTCGAGAGTGTGGTCGGTGTTCATGCCGATGCCGAAGCGCATGCGCAGGACGCGCTCTTCGCGCGGCGTGAGCGAGGCCAGCACGCGCGTAGTGGTTTCGCGCAGATTGCTCTGGATGGCGGCGTCGACGGGCAGGATCGCCGATTTATCTTCGATGAAGTCGCCGAGATGTGAATCCTCTTCATCGCCGATTGGCGTTTCCAAGGAGATCGGCTCCTTGGCGATCTTCATCACCTTGCGCACCTTCTCGAGCGGCAGGCCGAGTTTTTCGGCTAGTTCTTCCGGCGTCGGCTCGCGGCCAATTTCGTGCAGCATTTGACGGCTGGTGCGCACGAGCTTGTTGATGGTCTCGATCATGTGCACCGGGATGCGGATGGTGCGCGCCTGGTCGGCGATCGAACGCGTGATGGCTTGTCGGATCCACCACGTCGCATAGGTCGAGAATTTGTAGCCGCGGCGGTACTCGAACTTATCGACGGCTTTCATCAGGCCGATATTGCCTTCCTGGATCAGGTCCAGGAATTGCAGGCCGCGGTTGGTGTACTTTTTCGCGATGGAGATGACGAGGCGGAGGTTCGCTTCAACCATTTCCTTCTTGGCTTGGCGCGCTTCGCGCTCGCCCTTCTGCACGGCGTGGACGATGCGGCGGTATTCATCGATCGGCACGCCGGTCTCTTGCGCGAGCACGCCGATTTCGCTGCGGATGTCGGCGATGTCTTCGGCTTCGCTGGTAACGAACTTCGCCCAGTGCTTTGACTTCGCTGAAATCTTGTCGGCCCATTTCGGGTCGAGTTCGTGGCCGTGATAGGCGTTGAGGAAGTCGAGGCGCGACACGCCGTTCGATTCCGCCAGCCGCATCAGCTTGCCTTCGAGCTGAATCAGCTTGCGATTGATGGCGTAAAGCTGCTCGACCAGGCTCTCGATGCGCGCGTTATTGAGCTTCAGCTTCTTCAGCTGCTCGATAATGGTGTTCTGCGCGGCTTCGTAGCTTTCGGCTTGCGCGCCGGGGAGGGACTTGCCCTTCAGGCGCAGATCGATGCGCTTGTCCTGCAGCTTGCGGAATTGGCCGAAGGCTTCGGCGATGGCGTCGAGCGTGGCCATCACGCCTTCTTTGAGCTCCGCTTCCATCGCCGACATGGAGATGGCTTGCTCGTCATCGAACTCGGCGTCGGCGTCGGCTTCCGCGGCGGCTTCGCCGGGATCTTTCTCTTCGACTTCTTCGGGGCCGAGGACAATGTCTTCTTCGTCGTCGACGTCTTCATCGTCGTCGCCGGCCTTGCGCGCGGGCTTGGCGGCTTTCGCGGCTGCCGCAACTTTGGCAGCGGCTGCTTTTTCGGCCGCCTTTTCAGCGGCGGCTTTTTCAGCAAGCGCCTTGGCGGCGAGCAGTTCGGCCTTGCGTTTGGTCTCCGCTTCGAGCGCGGCTTGAGCGGCGGCGATCTGGATTTTCGCCGCTTCGGGGTCGACCAGGCCGTCGGGGCCGACGCCAGGCGCCGATTGCGGCACGATGCCCATTTCGGCCGAATAGGTGCCTTCGAGATCGATGATGTCGCGCAGCAGGATCTTCTGCTCACGCAATTCGTCGCGCCACACCATGATGGCTTCGAAGGTGAGCGGGCTTTCGCACAAGCCGCGGATCATGGCGTCGCGGCCGGCTTCGATGCGTTTGGCGATGGCAATTTCGCCTTCGCGCGAAAGGAGCTCCACTGAGCCCATTTCACGCAGATACATGCGCACCGGATCGTCGGTGCGGTCGGCGTCTTCGCGGGTGTTGGTGACTACGGGCTTGGCGGCTTCTTCGCGCGTGGCGACGGCGGTGGTCTTGGCGCTGTCGTCCTCGGCGGCTTCGCCTTCTTCCTCATTGTCGACGACGTTGATGCCCATCTCATTGAGCTGGGCCATCACGTTTTCGATCGCCTCGCTGTCGAACTCGTCGCTGGGCAGAACCTTGTTGAGCTCTTCGTGGGTGACGAAGCCGCGCGTCTTGGCGGCCTTGATCATCTTCTTCACCGCGGCGTCGGAGAGGTCGAGGATCGGGCCCTCCGGGGCTTCTTCCTTTTCCGCCGCTTGGTCTTCGGTGGTGGTCTTGCTCATGGTGCTCCCAGATCGGCAGCCGCAGGCGGCGCCTCGTCTTCATTCAGTTTCACTTCACGGGCGCGCGCTTCAATGTCGCGCGCCTCGCGGCTCAGGGCTTGGAACCGGGCGAATGCGGCGTCGTCGCCGCGACCTGCCTGTGCGCGCAGTTCGTCCAACTCCTCCCGGATCGCCGGCAGCACCACTTCGCGCGTCGCCAAAGCAAGCCATTCCGCTTCTACATCAGCGTTTGCCCCGGAGAGGGGACGTGACTTCGGCCAGCGCAAGAGGCGCGCCGCGGCGCGCTCCTGACCCGATCGGGTCA
The DNA here is from genome assembly GCA_963837475.1 of uncultured Pseudomonadota bacterium. Classification (GTDB taxonomy): domain Bacteria; phylum Pseudomonadota; class Alphaproteobacteria; order Caulobacterales; family Aquidulcibacteraceae; genus Vitreimonas. Next base: position 2,003,975 of record CAWIND010000003.1, on the reverse strand, counting down.
AATGGAGGCTGAGGGCCGCCCGGTCAATGGTTTGAGGGTCCTCAGCGCTTTCAAAAAGGCCGAGCAGAGCAGCGCGAATGGCGGCCAAATCCGGGTCGGCAATGGCAAGGCGTTCGATCCATTCGGAGAAACGCGTGAGGACGTTGGGGTAATCGGCGGCGGCGCAGAGAAAGCTCTCGGCGGCGGGGCGTGCGCCGCCAGCGGCGCTGAAGGCTTTGAGCTCAGCGGTGGCGGGCGCAGGCGGAGCCGGGCCGCGGCGGAAATTGCCGCCGTTTTGGCTGGGCTGGAAGGGCGGGCGCTCGGTGCGGACCGCCGCCTCGGCGCGGGCCATCAGGTCGCTGAAATAGAGGCGCTTGGTGTCGGCGTCGGCAATCTTATTGGCTGCGTCGCGCAGCGCCTTCTTGAACGCTGCCCGCGCTTCGGGCGTCGTCAGCGGACGGCGGTTCTTTTCGCGCTCGAAGAGTGCGGTGGAGGCCGGTGATGCGGCGGCGAGCAATGCTTGCAGCGCCTCGCCGCCAGCGCGACGGAAGATGTCGTCAGGGTCCTCGCCGTTGGGCGCGTAGGCAATCTTCACGGTGCGGCCCGGCCCCAGATGCGGCAGCGCCAGATCGAGCGCGCGATCGGCGGCGCGCTGGCCTGCTTCGTCGCCGTCGAAGCACAATGTTGGCTCGCCGCCCGAACGCCAGACGAGCTGCAGCTGATCTTCGGTGAGCGCGGTGCCCATCGGCGCCACCGCGCCAATGCCGGCGCGCTCGAACGCGATCACGTCGAGATAGCCTTCGGCGACGACAAGGCCTGGAGCTTTGGTCTTTGCGGCAATCTCGCGCGCCTGCTTCAGGCGGTAGACGGTGCGGCCCTTGGAGAAGAGCGCGCATTCCGGCGAGTTGATGTATTTGGCTTTCTCGTCCTTCTTCAGGGCGCGGCCGCCGAAAGCGATGACTTTGCCGCTCGAATCGGCGATTTCGAAGGTGACGCGCTCGCGGAACGTATCGATGGCGCGGCGGCCTTCTTCGCCATCGCGCGCTACGCCAGCGGCTGCCATTTCTTCCAGCGTGAAGCCATCAGCTTTGAGTTTGTCGATGGTCCAGGTGTACCCGCCGGGAGCGTAACCGATGCCAAAACTGGTACAGAGTTCGGCGTCGAAACCGCGGCTGCGCAGATAGGCGCGTGCTTCAGCGCCGTCGCGGCTTCCAAGCGCGTCGCTGTAGAGCCGGGCGGTGCGTGCGGTGAGCTGGATCAAGCGCTTGCGCCGCGCATCCTCGCCGCGATCGGCGAAATCATCTTTCGGCAGTTCCATGCCGGCGAGTTCGGCGACGCGCTCGACGGCCTCTGGAAAGCTCAATCCCTCAAGCTTCATGGCGAGGGTGAAGACATCGCCCTTCTCGCCACAGCCGAAGCAGTTGAAAATGCCCTTCTGGTCGAGGACATGGAACGAGGCGCTTTTTTCTTGGTGGAACGGGCAACACGCCCAATAGTCGCCGGCGCCGGCTCTGGTTTTGCGTGCGTTCCAGGAAAGTCGCTTGCCGGCGTATTCGGCAATGGAAACCCGGTCGCGCACCTGTCGGAGAAAGGTGTCGGAAAAGCGCATTCGGCCCTGATGGTGGGAGACCCCCTATTATACAGCGATTCGCCGAAACGATTCGGGACAACCGCACACCAACGCACCGTGGACCAACTCAGCGCAGCAGGGTGCGAACATTTGTCCTGGACATCACTGAGCCGGCAGCCGGGATTGAGCGTGAGCGTCCAGCCTAACCACTCAGGCCGTCGGCGCTGGGGGCAGCGGCCGTGACCTGGCTGAAATCGGCGGCGATCAATGCGCCCTGGGTCGCGCGCAGTTCCCGCTACGCGTCGCGAATGACCAATGATTGATAGACGCTGCCCAGTCCTTCGATCGGCGTCACCGCGTTTGGATCAAACTCCATGCGCGAACCGTGCAGCGGCAGGACCAGGCGCGGGCCCGTCGCGAACCGCGCGGAATTCAGCGACGCGCACACCAGCCGCATGGGCGCGCGCTCTCTCTTCGGAAGCAATACCGCCAGCGCCGTAGCGCTTTGACGCGATTTGAAGGTTTGAAGTCGCCCCGATGATATGCGCGAGCAAGTCGGCGGGCGCGGCGCTGCCCAGACGGCGGCGCCAATGGGAAGCACGCCGGTCGAGCAGCAGGCCATAGGGGGACCGGTTGCATAGGCATAAGCGCGGGCGAGCGCCTGGTGATGATCGAAGCGGCCAAGCGCGTCGGCGGCATAATGAAACGCATCGCGGCCGGCGCCGAGTTTCACGCCGGTGTAGGAAGCAAGCCCTTCATTGCGATCGAGCGCAAGCGCATTGGCCTGTGCTGCGGCAAACTCGGAAAAGCGTTGCGCCCGAAAGGCGAGAGCGTCGCGCGCCGCCGCCCATCGCGCGGCGCCGTCCGTGCGCATGGCCTGCTTGAGCGCGCTATTTCCAAACGCATCAATGTGCGGCCGCGTTCGGACTCAAGGTGCGTGCAATCCGACGGCGCCTGAGGAAAGCCGATCTGGGTTTGAATGCGATGCCACGCCTCGTGCGCGACCAGGACGCGCCGCTCCTCCGCATCAGCTGGCAATGGGCCCATGATCATGATCCCTTGAACGCCCGCCCAATGTGTCGACGTGTTGGCAATGCCAACGCCGCTCGGCAGAACGCCCATCCATCCAGCGCCTTGGCGCTCGAGTAAGCCGTCGTGATCTTGCTCGCTGCCCCAAGCGAGGCGCGTTTGCGGATCGGCGATGAGAAGCGGCCCGCACAGCGATGGTCCCCACAATTGGCCGTGGTCGGCCGTGCAGAGGGCGTGCAATTTCGCCGCCGCCCATTGTTCGCGGCGGGGCTGGGCATTGGCGTCCCCGGTGAGCGCCAGAACGGCCAGCGCCAGAACAGCCAGCGCCAGAGCAGCCAGCGCCAGAGCAGCCAGCGCCAGAGCAGCCAGCGCCAGGGCAGCCAGCGTCAGAGCAGCCAGCGCCAGAACGGCCGGTGCGCGAACGGCCCGATGATGATGTTTCCGATATTGCTCGTGTCGCGCCCCTTGCCTGCGTTTGTTGGCCGTCCGCGCTATCGGGCGCGTGTTGCAAGCACATTGCCCTGTTGCGGTCGTTGCGATGCCAGGCGTTGCGATGCGAGGCGTTGCGATGTTCCGCGGCGCCATGTGCTCAAAATGCGTCCTTGCGCCAGTTTAAGCAGAGTCCGCCGGAACGAAGAGCCGCCTCTAAGTGTTGGCGCGGATCGGGGGAGTGCATGTCCGGTGACGACAAAGTGCCCGAACCTGAATCCGAGCCTGAAATCGAACGGCCGTATCACGGCATGCTCAGCGAGGGTCTAGACCGCGCGGTGAAATTGGCGCGCGAAGTGCTCAAGGAACAAGGACTCTCGGACGACGAAATAGATCGGGAACTCGGCAAGCTCCCAGCTCTGCGGCCCAAGAACGAGCGCCCGGCCAAGTCTCGCTGAGCGGCTTTGGCTGTGGGGGGTGCACGGCGCTTGACATGCAAGCAAGCGCTTGCTTTCATGCTAGCATGATGACCAAAGCAAAAGCTGTCCGCCCGCTCACAGGATCAGCGGGGCGCATCCTCGATTGCGCGGTGGAATTGTTTGCAGCGCACGGCTTCGAGGCGATGACGATGCGGATGCTGGGCGAGGCTGTCGGGCTCGATAATAGCAGCCTCTACCGGCATTTCGCGGGCAAGGCGGAAATCGCGAACGCGGCCTTGGATCATGTTGTCGGCGATTTCCTGACGGTGACGGAGGGGCGCATTGATCCCGCGCGCCCAGTAACGCTGAACGCGCTCGAAGAGCTTGCGGCAGGTGCGGGCGGCTATTTCTTCGAACGCCAGGCAGCGGCGCGACTGATGCTGTACTGGGTGATGTCGATGGGCGCCGAGGGGCCCGGATTTGGGGTCAGCGTTCAAGCGTCAGACACCAAACGCCCAGGCGGTAGATTGTTCGCGCTGTTGCGCGCTTGGCTCGCCGAGGGCGTTCGTCGCGGCGCGCTGCGCGAGCATGCAATGCCCGATGCCATTATCGTTCTTTTTGGCGCCATTCTGCTTCGGCCCGCCACCTACGGTTATTTGTTGGCCAGTGTGGAGCCGAAGCGGACGCGCAGCGCTGCCCGCAAGGCTTGGGAAACAGAGTTGCGCACCGCTGTGCGCGGCGCCTTCGCGCCATGAAATCGGCGCTTGACCTCGTTTCTGCAGGCCCGATCGCGGATGCCGAACGCGCCGAGGTGCTCGATGCGCTGCGCGGCTTTGCGCTGCTCGGCATATTTGTTTCGCATATCCCGGACTTCTCCGGCCATTCCTTCATGACGTCGGCACAGCAGGGGGCGCTGGATCATTTTGGCGTCGATAGCGCGGTTGCGGCGGTGCAGGACTTTCTGATCCGGGGCAAATTCTATTCGCTGTTCTCGCTTCTGTTCGGCATCGGGTTTTCGGTCCAACTGGAGAGCGCCGCGCGCCGCGGCGCAAACTTTGCGCGCCATTTTGCGCGGCGGCTGACAATTCTGCTGGTCATTGGCCTCATGCACGCCAGCCTTTGGTATGGCGACATTCTGAAGGATTATGCGCTGATCGGATTTCTCCTGATCCTGTTGCGCGGCGCGCGGGCCACGACGATCGCCTGGGCGGCCGCGTTCGTCTTTGTGCTGCGAGCCGTTTGGCCGCTTATTGTTTCATGGCTCGTCTCGGCAGCGTCGCCGGTCGCAGGCGCCAATCCGGGTGGAAGCTTTGGCGCCCTCACGCACGCGTTTGCCAGCGCCGATGCGTCCGCGATGTTCTTTGCCAATCTTGAACTGGTGCGGCTGAAGGCCCTGCAGATGATCTATGACGGCAGGGCGATCTCCATTCTGGCGATGTTTCTGCTTGGTATGTTGGTCGGAAGGCTCGGCCTTTATCGCAATGTCCAGGCTCACCGCAGATTGCTTGGCGCCGTGTTCTGGATTTGCGCTCCGGTCGGGGTGCTCGGCAACGCTGTCCTTACCCCGCTTCACGCCGCGACGCCGGATTTTCCGCCGACACTGCAATGGGTGGCTGAGAACAGCCTCTACGCATTTGCCGTCCCGGCGATGGCTGTCGCCTATGCAAGCGGATTGGCGTGGCTCTGGGCGAGCGGATCGCGCGCGACGCTGAGTTGGTTGGCCCCGGCGGGGCGCATGGCGCTGACCACCTACGTGTCGCAAACACTGATCGGCATCGGGCTGTTTTATGGCGTTGGCTTTGGACTCTATGGCCGGATCGGGCTCGTCGAAGGCTCGCTTCTGGCGCTTGTGATCTTTGCGGGCCAATGCGCGGTCGCTCGCCTTTGGCTGCACTGGTGTCGCTTTGGCCCGATCGAATGGGTTTGGCGGCGCATGACCTACGGCAAACCGATCGCGCTGATGCGAACGCTTGCGCCACAATCGCCTGTGCGCGTCAGGTAAACCGCTTTCCGGGGGGAGGCGGCGGATCGGAGGCAGGGAAGCTCTCGTCCGACGCTTCGTCCACGTCATCCCAATCCTCGGGCGGATCGGGCATCGCCTCAGGGCCGGCGTCGCGGATTTCGTGGGGGTTCGGCGGCTTGTGGGCCATGCTCATAAATTGGACCCGCCGCAGCGGCGCCACAATGGGTTTAAGCCTCGGCCGCTAGTATTTCGCCGGCGGGTCTGAAGCCGGAAAGCTCTCGTCGGATGCTTGATCGGTGTCGTCCCACTTCTTCGGTGGGTTGTTCATGGCTTCTGGGCCAGCATCACGGACCGGCTTCTTTTTCGGCGCGTCTGCGTCCTCCGGATTGCGCTCTGGCGGGGGCGGTTTCTTTTTCACGGTCGGTTCTTGCGGACGTTGTTCCATTTGAATTCTCCTTCATGGAGACAACGCGGAACTTGGAACTGGGTTGCTTTGGTCACATGTTTGCGCGCGCCCCGAAAAGACGTGACCACGCCGTAATTTAGCCGCGCGGCGCCGGAGGCTCGTGGGCGAGGTGGAGGATTTGAGGATGAAGAGTTTGAGGTTCGCGGCCGCATGCGCGGTCGTGATGGCAATGGCGGCGCCGACAGCGAGCGCGCAACAGCCGCAAGTATCTGTGCCCGCCATTCAGGGCACGCTTCTCAGCGTGAGCGCCGAAGGCAAGGTACAAGGCCGGCCGGACATGGCGACAATCAATCTTGGCGTCCAAACCGAAGCGCCGACGGCGCAGGCGGCGGTACAAGCCAACGCGCAGCGGATGACGGCTTTGCTGGCGGCGCTGCGGCGCGCTGGCATCGCCGAACGCGACATCCAGACATCGAATGTCTCGGTGAACCCCCAGCAGCAATATCGTGAAAACCAGCCACCCATCACCACGGGGTATCAAGCCAACAACACCGTCACCGCAAAGATCCGCACTATCGATAATGTCGGTCGCGTCATCGATGCATCGGTCGGCGCGGGCGGCAACACCGTAAACGGCGTCTATTTCTCGTATCAGAATCCGGATGCGCAGCTCGATGCGGCGCGGCGCAATGCGATCGCGGAGGCGCGCCGGCGCGCGGGCATCTATGCGCAAGCGCTGAACATGCAGGTCGCGCGCATCGTAGCGGTGCAAGAAGGCGGCGGCTATTCGCCGCCCGTACCAATGCCGATCATGCGCATGGAAGCGCAAGCCAACGCCGCCCCGACCCCGGTCGAGCCTGGGCAAATTGAAACCACCGCGAATGTAAGCGTCACGTTCGAGTTGCGCTAATCGCGCATCAAGAAGCGCCAGTCATCGTGAGATGGCCGGCGCTTTTTAATTCAGCCTGGCGATGGGGCTGCGTTGTCCGGGGCCGCTTGCGGCGGCGTGGTCGGCGCCGGCGGCGGCGACGGCAAATGCACGTCCGGGGGATTGATCTTCACGTCAGGCACGTTCAGTTCGAGCTGCGCCTGCTGTTGGGGACGGCCTGCGCCCGCGTAGGCGTAAATGGCGACGCCGATCAGCGCCACGACGATGATGCCGGCAAGAAACCCCAGCCAACCTGACCCGCCGCCGCCTTCATTGTCTGCCATAGTTCCATCCTCCGTGCGTTGTCTCGGAGAGAAACTTGGCCGCGCGGCATTGTGTTCCGTTGTGGGGCTAGCGGCCTGAGGAAATGGCGTAGCTGATGAAGCTCACGTCGGTGCGCTTTTCCACGTACCACATGCTTGCCGCGAGCAGCGCCATCAGTGCGGCGGTGAGGCGCAACGTGCCCGGTTGCGACGGGCGCCGTTTCGGCGGCGGCTTAGGTTCGCATTGGCGGCGCGACAGCGCGCGCGGACGCGCGCGCCGCTTCGGCGACGCCGGTGCTAGCGCCGTAGCGTCAGCGGCGATCGCTTGCGTGAGTTCGATAATGGCGGTGGCTTCCGGTTCGACGGGGGCTGTTAGCTCTAGCGGCGCCATTGCGGGCGCCGCCTCGATGCGCTGCGGCTCTTCTCGTGGCGCTTCCGCTTTGGTCGAGCGCTTGCGGCGCTTGACGATTGTGCGGCCGGTGAGAAGCGCAGCCAGGTCGTCAATCTGGCGCGCGGCGGGGGATTGCGGCGCGGCTTCGCCCAGCATCTGGCGCTTGAGGGCGCTGCCGGCGAAGAGCGCGGGATCGAACTCAAAGCTCATCATGGGCTTTGCGTCGATGGCGCCGGCGAAGTCCTTTTCCGAGATTTCGGACGCCTTCGAAGCGCCAACCATGGAAAGCAGGACGCTCGGTTCGTGTCCGGCCGGGCGCAGGCTCTTGAGAGCGTCGACCAGGTTCTTGGTGTTGCGCAAGCTGGCGAGATCGGGTGTCGCCACGATCAGCACGTCATTGGCGCGTTCGAGCACGTCCTTGACGCACGCGTCCCAATGATGCGGCACGTCAAGGACGACGACTTTGCTCAAGCGGCGCGCATTGCGAATGAGCGCGCCGACGGCAGGGCGTTCGAGCGCAACCACGTCGCTGAGCGTCGCCGGAGCTGCAACGAGACGGAGCCGTTCGGTTTGCATGACGCCGACGCGATCGAGGAAAGCTTCGTTGATGGTTTGTGGATCGCGCACGCCGTCGACGACGGAATGGTTTGGGCGTTGATCGAAGCAGAACGCGGTGGCGCCGAAGGCGATATCGAGTTCGATCAGCGTCGTGCTGGCATCGTAGCGCTCGGCCAGCGACCAGGCGAGATTGTGCGCTATCGTGGAGGCGCCGGCGCCGCCGCGCGAACCGATGACCGCGACAACGCGCGACCGGTCGGCGTCGGCGTGCAGATCGCAAATGGCGCGTGCGATCTCGCCCGGATCTGCCGGGGCGAGGAAGTAGTGGATGATGCCGCGCTGCGCTAGAGCGCGCAGCAGCGTGACATCGTTCACATCGCCGACGATGAAGAGCCGTGTGCCGGCGTTCAGCGCAGGCTGCAGCCTATCGACCGCTTCGAGCAGCGCCCCGGCGTTGAGCGTGGTTTCGAGGATCAGCAGATCCGGCGCATTGACCTTGGCGAGGTGGGCGGCCGCGCCGCCAATGCCGCCGCGCGCGTCGCTGATATCGGTGCGTGCGAGCAGGGGTTCGGCGGCCAGCTTCTGTGCGAGCGCTGAGCCGGCCGCGCGATCCCAATTCACGTGGATGCTGATCGCGGGCGCAGGCCGCGCGGGCGGACGGATCTCGGTCGGTTCGTGCGGGAAGCTTGGCGGCGCGGGCGTGTGCAGGTCGAGCACATCGGCTGGATCGCTCCAGCGGCGCGCATGCGGCTTGGATTCCTGGAAAATCTCGTCGTCGGCGTCGGGCGCGTCGAACGGCGCGTCCTCTTCCTCGGTTTCGACGACCTGCTGGGAGAGAGGGCCTGCCGCTCGCGCAATGGCGACTTCGGCCGCCAGCGGGGCGAGCGGCTTTGGTTCGGGCGCGGCGACGAATTCGGTTTCGGCGTTGTCGTTGGCTTCGCACGTTTCTTCAACATCGACGGCGACGGCGAGCGCGCGCGCCAGCGAAGAGGGTGCGAGCGGCAGTTCAGCGTCGAACGCGAAGTCGAGATCCGGCTCAGGTTCGAAAATGTCGGGCGTTTCGAGGCGGGGGTCGCAATGTTCCCCGTCGTCTTCGACTTCGACGGCGCGCAGGAGATCGAGCACCTCCTCATGCGCGGGGGCGTTTGGCGGCGCACAGCGTCGCACGGCGCGCTTCCTGGCGCGCATTCTGCTGCTTCCGGCGTGTCCCATACCCTGCCCGTGCTTTTAGGCGCACTTGCCGGGGTTATCGCGCAGACCGGTTACAAAGCCATGAGTAAGTAGTGCTAACGCGGGTTTACCGGTGTGAGGAGCGGTTCGCCGGCAAGCGCACGGCGCAGGTTCTCGAGCACGTTTTGCGATCCCGCGTAGAGCGCCTCGCGCGTGCCGCCGCCGAGATGAGGGGTTAGCGTGGTGTTAGGCGCATCATGCCAGCGATCAGCCGAGGTTGGCTCTTCGGCGAAAACGTCGAGGCCGGCGCCGCCGAGTTTGCCGGCCTTGAGCGCCGCAATCAGCGCGTCTTCGTCGATGACGCTGCCGCGGGAAATGTTGACCAGAATGCCGTCCGCGCCGAGCGCTTCCAGGACGCGTGCGTCGATGAGCTTCTCGGTCGATCTATCGCCGCGGGCGCAGACGGCGACGATGTCGGCCCAAGTTGCGAGCGCGACGAGATCGGGTTCGTATGGATAGGCGACATCCGGCTTGGCGCGCGGGCCGAACCATTTGATGTCGAGCCCGAAAGCGCTTGCGCGTTTGGCCAGCGCCTGGCCGATGGCGCCCATGCCGACAATGCCGAGCTTGCGCCCGCTCAAGCGGCGTTGCGGCGGCACCGCGAGCGGCGGGCGCCACTGGCCTTCGCGCAGCACGCGCTCGCCTTGTGTGAACGCGCGCGCCACCGAGATGATAAGGCCCATGGCGACGTCGGCGACGTCTTCGTTGTTGATGTTGGGCCCGTTGGAGACGGCAATGCCGCGCTTGGCGCAATAGGCGAGATCGACGCCGTCAACGCCGACGCCGAAGCAGATGATGGCTTTGAGTTCTGGGAGTGCGTCAATCATCGCGTGCGAGAGGCCAACGGAGCCGATGGTGACGGCGGCCCCAATGTCTTTGCGATCCGTTGGCCAATGCGCGACCTCGTAGAGGTTGGCGAGCTGCATCTCGAAAAGGCCGAGCGGGGGATGCACGAGAACGACGGGCTTGGTCATGGGGCGACTTTATGGACCGGGACGAACATAGGGGCCAGCGGCCCACGACCTCGTCTCAAGGAACCTGTTGCGTTGATCAGTTGAACGCACTGTCAATGGCGGCCGTCAGGCCGCCTTCTTTTTCTTCGTTTCCATCAGCTTCGCGAAGCGTTCGAAGAGGTAGTGGCTGTCTTGCGGGCCCGGAGAGGCTTCGGGGTGATATTGCACGCTGAAGACAGGCCTGCCTTCGACCTCGATGCCGCAATTGGAGCCGTCGAACAGCGAGACATGGGTTTCTTTCACGCCCTTCGGCAACGACGCCCGATCGATTGCAAAGCCGTGGTTCATCGAGACGATTTCTACCTTGCCGCTGCTTTTGTCTTGCACCGGGTGATTTGCGCCATGGTGGCCTTGCGCCATTTTCATCGTCTTGGCGCCGAGCGCCAGGCCAAGCATTTGATGGCCGAGGCACACGCCCATCACCGGCGTGCCGGTGTCAACGAGCTTCTTGATTTGCGGCGCAGCGTAGACGCCGGTGGCGGCCGGATCGCCGGGACCGTTTGACAAGAGCACGCCATCCGGCTTGTGCGCCATCACTTCATCGGCCGTTGCGCTTGCTGGCAGCACGATTGTCTTTGCCCCAATGTCGCCGAGTGCACGCAGAATGTTGCGTTTCACGCCATAGTCCAAAACAACGACCGTGAAGCGCGGCTTCGTAACTTCCGGAAAGCCCTTGCCGAGCTGCCAGCGTCTTTCGCTCACAACATAGCTCTGCGCACAGGTGACTTCTTTGGCCAGATCGAGACCGTCGACACCAGGCCATTTTTTCGCGCGCTTCTTCAGCGCTTCGAGATCGAACTTGCCATCCGGCGCGTGCGCGATGATTGCGTTCGGCATGCCCTGCTCGCGAATGCGCTTGGTCAGCGCGCGTGTGTCGAGACCGGCGAGCGCGATCACGTTGCGCTTCTTCAGCCACGATGAGAGATCATCGGTGGCGCGGAAATTTGACGGTGCTGTCGGCGCGGTGCGGAAGATCGCGCCGCGCGCAGCAGCGGCGGCGGCGGGCGAAGAGGTTTCGATGTCTTCGATGTTTGTGCCGACATTGCCCACATGCGGGAAGGTGAAGGCGATGATTTGGGCGGCGTAGGAGGGATCGGTGAGGATCTCCTGGTAGCCCGTCATCGATGTGTTGAAGCAGACTTCGCCCTCAGCGGCGCCTTCCGCGCCCAGACCTTCACCCAAAAAAATAGCGCCATCGGCGAGCACGAGGGCGCCGGTGGCGGCGGGGGTCTGAGTCGGCTTGTCCAAAACGGCAGTCAGATAGGGGGCGTCGCGCCAGGTGTCAAAAATCGCCCGCCAGTATGGGCGCCGGACGACGCTCTCACCAGCCAAGCGCAGCATTGCCCCATCCCTGCCGTAAAGGTGAACTCCTTGTCAGCCATCCGCGTTGGCCCGGGGATGACAGGGCTGTAAGGTTTCCACGTGGGGACAAAGAAGTTGACCCTCCTGGCAGGGGCCATGGCGGCCCTCTGCCTCATTCTCGCTGGCTGCGGCCGGCCGAACGCGCACGCCCCCGTCGCGCCGCCGCCGGAGGCTGCACTCATCGCGCGCGCAGCACTTTTCGGTGACGCGCCGCGCTCGGGCGCGCAGCTCTCGCCACGCGGCGACCGGGTCGCGTTCCTCGCCCCGCGCGATGGGGCAAGCAACATCTGGTTGATGTCGGTTGGCGCAATGGATGAAGCGCGGCAGGTGACGGACGACACCAACCGCGGCATTCGCGCTTTCATCTGGGCGCAGGACAACACGACGCTGCTTTATCTTCAGGACGCACAGGGCGACGGCAATCAGCGGCTCTTTGCTGTTAACGCCGCTGGCGGCGCGCCGCGGGCACTGACCCCGGCCGCCGCGCGTGTTGAAATATTGGGATTGGCGGCAAGCGATCCGACCGCTGTTGTCGTGTCGCTCAATCAGCGCGACGCGGCGTGGCCGGATGTGTTTCGCATCGATGTGGTGAGTGGTGTGCGCACGCAGCTCGAGCGCAATCCGGGCGGCGCACGCGGCATCGCGCGCTATTATGTAGATCACGACAATCGCGTGCGTCTGGGGCTGCATCCAACATCTGACGGCGGCGCCGAGATGATGGCGCGCGGCGTCGATGGGCGCTGGGCGCGCCTGTTTGTGGTCGCGCCGGAAGATGCATTGTCGGCGACGCCGCTTGGCTTTGCGGCCGACGGCCGCTCGTTCTTGATGCTGGACTCCACCGGCGATCGCGCGGCGCTGACCCGCGTCGATGCAGCGACGGGCGCAAAGACCGTGATTGGCGAAAGCGCGCGCGCCGATGTGTCCGACGTGTGGCTCGATCCGGCGACGCACACGCCGCATGCGTTCGCGGCAGAGTATCTGCGGCCCGAGTGGCGTGCGCTGGATCCCGACGCGCAGGCCGACATTGATTTTCTCGACCGCCAGCTCACCGGCGACTTCCGCGTCACCTCGCGCAGCAACGACGATGCGCGCTGGATTGTCGTGGAAGAAGGGCCGACGACGCCGGCGCGAACCTATCTTTACGATCGCAGCGATCGAGCGCATCGGCGCTTGTCCTTGCTCTTCCGCGATCGCCCCGCGCTTGAACAGGCGCCGCTGCAAGCAATGACGCCGGTGGAGATCAATGCGCGCGACGGGCTGACGCTGGTTTCCTATCTCACGCTGCCGCCAGGATCCGACGCGAATGGCGATGGGCGGCCCGACCAGCCGGAACCCCTCGTTGTTATTCCCCATGATGGTCCGTGGCTGCGCAACTCTTACGGCTTCAACGCGCTGCATCAATGGTTGGCCAATCGCGGCTATGCGGTGCTCAGCGTGAATTTCCGCGGCTCAGCGGGCTTCGGCAAAGCGTTCTTGAATGCCGGTAACCGCGAATGGGGCGGGCGCATGCAGGACGATCTGCTCGACGCCGTGCAATGGGCGATCCGCTCGCGCATTGCTCAGCCCGACCGTATCGCCATCGCGGGCGCGGGTTTCGGCGGTTACGCGGCGCTTGTGGGTTTAGCGACGACACAGCAATTCCGCTGTGGCGTGAGCCTGGGCGGGCCCGCAAGCTTGACCTCAATGTTAGACACTCTGCCGGCGACTTTGGTGGCGGCGCGTGATCAGATTTTTTTCCGCACCGGCGATCCGCGCACGGCGGAAGGGCGCCAAATGCTGCGCGATCGTTCGCCGCTGCCGCGCGCAGGCCAGATCCGCAATCCATTGCTGCTGGCGCTGGGGGTGCACGACGCGAATGCATCGCGCGCGGAAGCCGATCAAATCGCGTTTGCGCTGCGCGCACGCGGGACGGGGCTCACCTATGTCGTGTTCCCAGATGAAGGCGCAGAGCTTGCGCGCACGCAGGATCGTTTGGCGTTTCTCGCGATCGTGGAGCACTTCTTGGGCGATTGTTTGGGCGGGCGCGTCGAAGCGGTGGGCTCTGCGTTCGAGGGCGCGTCGCTGATTGCATATGACGGCGCCTACAATGTGCCGGGCTTGTCGGCATTTGCGCGGCGCTTGTCGGCGCCGGCGCCGGCGCCGGACCAGGCGGTTGATACGGCCGTCGACCCGACCTCTTCTATTTTGCCAAGCCCCTTGCCGGCGCCGCCGGACACCGAGCCAGAAGGCGCCCAACAGCCGACGCCGTGATCAATCCGCGGTGATCAATCCGCCGTGATCAATCCAATGTGAGCAGGTCGGCGCAGATCGCCTCTAAGCCGCGCAGATCGGTTTCGTCAAACGCATCGAATTGCGTGGAATCGATATCGAGCACGGCGGCGAGCGCGCCGCTGCGATCGAACACCGGCGTCACGATCTCGGAATTGGAACGGTTGTCGCAGGCGATGTGGCCGGGGAACGCGTGCACGTCCGGCACGATCATGGATCGGCGCTGCGCCGCGCAAGCGCCGCACACGCCTTTGCCGAACGGGATACGCAAACAGCCGAGCGTGCCTTGATAGGGACCAACCACGAGCTCGTTGGGCTTATCGGGAGCAACGACATAGAAGCCGGTCCAGAAAAAGCGATCCGGGAACGCTTGCGCGAGGAGCGATGATGCTGAGGCGTAGCGTGCAATGATATTCGTCTCGCCGGCGATGACAGCGGCGATCTCTGCGCGCAGCGCCGCGTAGCGCTCGGCTTTTTCCGCGGGGAGTTCGGCGCGCGCTGCGCTTTCCATGGCGCTCATGTCGGTGACCGGCGGGCGGGCGGCAAGTGGCTCAGTTGCGGCTTTCCTTGCGCACCGGGAAGGCGCCGGAGAGCTTGGCGGCGCTAATTTGCTCTTGGCGCGTCAAAGGCCTGCGGCCGCGGACGACGGAGCGCTTGTTGATGATGCTGCCCGCAAGCCAAGAGACGCAGCCGATGATGGCGAAGAGGATGATAATAATGGCCCAGAACATCGGCGTCTCCCAATCGATGGCGCAGCATAGCGCCTGAGGCGGGGCTGGGAAGGTGGCTGGGTCCGCCTCAGGCGCTCTTCGCGCCCGGGCGCGCCTACGCGCTGGGCCGATCGCCGTCAGCTGCGCTGGCTTCAACCTGGGTGGGATGGATCGTAAAGGCAGCGCTCAAGGATGGGTCCGAGGCGCTGTTGATCCAATCATCGACATGGCGTTTGGCGATCTCGGCATCGATGCGGTAGCGCTTGATCACGCAGTTCACCAATTCGTCGCGGCCCGCGCGCGCGCCAATGAGATCGCGATCGGTGAGCCGGCCCCAGCGTTCTTGCAGTTGCGGCGCGAAGGCATCCCAATTCGTTTCGATATCCGCCCAAGTCATCACAGATTCTCCGTGTTTTAGACACGGGGGCTCCAACAGGCGGACGCGTTTTATGTTCCGCGCGTTGGGCGCAATGTTGTGGAGAGGCGCTGACATGAATGGCCCGACATGAAGACAACGAAATGCGCGGCGCTCAGCCCTTAGGAGGGCTGCGCCATGCGGCGCGCCATTTCGCTGCGCTCTTGCTGCAGGTTTCGTGCGTCTCGCGTCATATGATAAAGGGCGTCGAGATATGCGACGTCCCAGGATGTCATCTGCGTGGGACGCTCTTGGCTGCTGGCGAAGAGATTGAGAACGGTCGGATACCCGGCTGGGTTCGCGTCCGGGTTGATCTGGGCCAGCGTAACGAACGCCACGTAATCGGCGATGGCGCCGAGCGGCACGCCGGCCGTGCGGGTGCTGTCGATAATGACGATGGCGCGGTTGAAATCCTGCCGCGTTGTCCCTCGCAAGCGTGATCCCTGCGCGCGCGTCGCGTTGACGCCGGACAAACCCTCTGCGCTTGCCCCGCCCATGCCTGCGCCTGAGGCCGCGGCTTGATTGGCGCGCGCTGACGCGGCGCCGCTGCCTTGCATCGCCCGCACTTGGGTATCCGCCAACACTTGCCCATCCGCCATCACGGTTTGAGACACGTGCCACCAGCGGATCGGCCGCGGTGTGTTGACAAAATCCCGCAGCGCCTCCGAACCGAGGCTTGTGCTTTCGACGCCGTTGACGCCGACGAGCATTTCGCGCCGCTGTTCGTAAAGCTGTTGCGCAAAGCGATCTGAATTGGGCGCGACAATGATGGTGATGTTCTGCGCGCATCCCGATGCGCCGGTTTGCAATCCGGCCGCGTGCGCCCGGCGCGCGATCTGATCGATGATGAATTGAGCGTCGGCCTGCGGGGCGCCCACGACGCCGGGGCAGATGCGTTGGTTCCAGCGGCCAAGGACGCCCGCCGAGTGCGAGGCGACAGATAGCGTGTCGACATAGCTGCGCACCGCCGCCGGTTCGCGCCGAGCCTCCACCACGATTTGACTGGGTTCGTCGGCAATTGCGGTTGCAGCAGAAAGTGCCAGCAGCGCTGCGCCAAGGATCGCCTTCATCGTGGTTCTCCCTTCATCGCCAAGGATGCCCCAGGCGGGAGGCTCGACAAGAGTTTTGCGACGAAGCGAACGCTCGTTTTCGAGGCGTCCGAAGCTTTTTTTCCAACCACGTCGGGACGCTCCGCGTCCTGACGCCCAACAGGAGGCCGACGCGCGCAGCCTGGGTCAGGCGCCGGCCTCTTGAAGCAGGAGAGTACGATGGCATCGAGAATTCTGAGGCCTGCCGTCGCGAGCGAGCCCATTGTGAATGCTGGCGGCGTGCGCTCGATTGCGCTAATCTCCACGCACGCGCAGTGGGTCCGTCGGGGGATGCGCCCGTGCAGCACGTTCAATCTGTGCTCGACGATGCTGCGGCTTCGCCGATCGTGGCGTTTGCCGCAAACGAGCTTGCCTGTGTCCTGCTGGAGGCGCCTTCAGATATCAGCCAGACCCGGCACAATTGGGCGCAGCTCTTGGTGGAGCGCGTCAACAATCCGGCCGTCATCCCGATCGCCGTCGAAATCGACCCGAAGGGCGGAGCGCCCGCACAACCGCTGGGGACGGAAGAAGCTCCATGGTCGGCGAACATCGCGCTGGTGTCCGACTATCGCATTGCCGGAGTGACCTCCAGCGGACATGGCGGCGCTTTGCAGGGCGGCATTGATTATGAAGGACCGACCGGCTGGAGCGCTGGAATTTGGGGTTCGACGATTTCGCTGACCGAGGGATCGAATGTTGAAGTCGATCTTTACGGCGCCAAATCATTTGAGTTCGGCGATACCGAATTGAGTCTCGGCGCTGTGTTGATCGTGCTGCCGGGCGGCAACAATGCTGCGGCAGGATTATTGACGGCGAGCATCTCGGCGCCGATCGGTCCCGTCGACGCGACGCTGGCTACGCGATATGTCTGGCCCCAGGGCAACACCAATGACAATGATGACTTTTATGTTTCGCTGGACGGAAGGACCGCGATTGGAAATGCCTGGGGCGCATCGCTCACGCTTGGCGCAAGCGTTGGCTTTGAGCGCGGCGAATTCGCGGTGGAGGAGACGAAATTGGATTGGTCCGTGAGCTTGACGGCGAATGTGGGCGGCGTCGACATTGGATTGTCCTACGTCGCTACCGACCTACGCGACGAAAGCGGTGCGCCGGGCCTCATCCTTTCGATCACACGGACGTTTTGAGATGCCAATGCAGAGAAGCGCCTGCATCATCATGATCGCAATACTGATGCTGCTCGCGAACGCAGGCGCTGCGCAAGCACACTGGTTTGAGCCACAGCCGCATTGGTGGAGTTCTGGGCGGATGTGTGTGGCCTCGCGCAATCCCCCGGCGCGGCGCTGGCAGGCGCTGCCGCCGCGCTCGTGCCGGCGCCCCGCAATGCGCGAGCCCTCGTTTGATGCGGGAAATGCGGCGCTTGCGCCGAAGATTGAAGTCCTCGACAGCAAAATGCCTGTTGGGGAAACGGCCCTGGTATTCGTCGATCACGCGGCGGCGCCTAATCCCGACAAGCCGATGGATATGGGCGGCTGACAAGATGGGGTCGTGAAGCACGAGGATTTGTCGTCGCGGCAGGCGTGCAGAAACATTCGACTGATTCATAGGACCTTGCGAATGCGCGAAGGTTCGCATGCTTAAGAAATCGCTCGCTGCGCTAATTCTTTGTCTTGTCGTTAGCTTAGCCCTGCCGCTTTTGAACCTTGCCGATGCAGGCGCGCGCTGACATAGCCGGCGCGATCGCGCCACAGAAGCGTTGCGCCCGTTGCGGCCAGGAGTGCTGAGCCGGCCCAGCAGGCGGCGCAGTGCCCCAATAGTTCAAAAGTGGAATGAAGAGGCATTCCACACCAGGCCTTCTGTGTAGCGCGTTCAAGTGGGGACATGAGCGCGCCAGCTAAGCCGCCAGCGACCCACGGCCAAGCGGCGGCTGCCAGGAAGCAGCCCAAGGCAAACGTCGCCATTCTTGAAGCCATGATCGTTCTCTCCGCGCCGCCACCATGCGCGCGCGGACCGCAGGCCAATTTGATCCCGCTCAAATGACCTCGAGCGAAGCGCTGTTAGGCAAGCGCCGACGAACAGGGAGGTGGGCTATGCCCGAGGCGGTGGGGGAGAAGTGGCGCGCGGACACCATTGGCATTTTCTTCATCATCGCGATCACGGCGTCTCTCGCGCTCATGGGCGCAGCGCACGCCATCGATGGTCCGTTTGAGACGCAAATGTGGACGCTGCTCGCCGCCTTGGTGCTTGGCGCGGCCGCTCTCCTGCATGAAGTGACAAAGCCAGCGCGCCAAGTCTCGTCTCGCTACGAGAACGGCGTCATCAAAGCCGGCGTTATCGCCTCGATGTTTTGGGGCGTCGCGGGCTTGGCTGTCGGCGTTATCATTGCGCTGCAATTGGCGTTCCCGACAATTTTCTATTTTCCCGATCTTGGCTGGCTCAACTTTGGGCGCCTGAGGCCGCTCCACACATCGGCGGTGATCTTCGCTTTCGGCGGCAACGTGCTGATTGCCACATCGTTTTATGTCGTGCAGCGCACCTGTCGCGCGCGCCTGGCGGGCGGCCTTTGGCCGTGGTTCGTGTTCTGGGGTTATCAGCTTTTCATCGTGCTCGCGGGCACCGGTTATTTGATGGGCATTACCGAGGGACGCGAGTACGCCGAGCCGCCCTGGTACACCGACCTTTGGCTGACGCTCGTGTGGGTCGTCTATCTGCTGGTCTTCTTGGGCACGATCTGGAAGCGCCAAGAGAAACACATCTACGTCGCGAACTGGTTCTATCTGGCGTTCATCGTCACTATTGCGATGCTGCACATCATCAACAATCTGGCCATTCCCGTCGATTTCGCAAGTTCGTTCAGCTACTCGCTTTTCTCGGGCGTCCAAGATGCGCTGACGCAATGGTGGTACGGACACAACGCGGTGGGCTTCTTCCTGACCGCCGGCTTTCTTGCCATCATGTACTATTTCATCCCAAAGCAGGCTGATCGGCCGGTCTATTCGTACCGGCTTTCGATCATCCACTTCTGGGCGCTGATCTTTCTCTACATTTGGGCGGGTCCGCACCATCTGCACTACACGGCGCTGCCGCAATGGGCGCAAACGCTCGGCGCCACATTCTCGATCATGCTGTGGATGCCGTCATGGGGCGGCATGATCAACGGGTTGATGACGCTCTCGGGCGCCTGGGACAAGCTGCGCACAGATCCAGTGCTGCGCATGCTTGTCGTATCGGTGGCCTTCTACGGCATGTCGACGTTCGAGGGGCCGGTGATGTCGATCCGCGCCGTCAACTCGCTCTCGCACTACACAGACTGGACGATTGGCCACGTGCATTCTGGCGCCTTGGGTTGGGTAGGTTTTGTGAGCTTCGGGGCGCTCTATTGCCTCGTACCGTGGCTGTGGAAGCGTCAGCGGCTTTTTTCGATGGCGCTTGTCGATTGGCACTTCTGGCTCGCGACGATCGGCATCGTTCTCTACATCACGTCGATGTGGGTCGCGGGCATCATGCAAGGCCTGATGTGGCGCGCATACAATGAGTTCGGTTTTCTCGAATACTCATTCGTCGAAACCGTCCAGGCAATGCACCCGTATTACGCCATCCGCGCACTCGGCGGCGGGCTCTATCTGACCGGCGCATTGATCATGGCTTACAATCTGTGGCGTACCGCACGCGGTGACGCTCCAGCTTTCGAACGCATCGCGGATGTTCCCGCGGCTGGCGTTCTGGCGGCTGCTGACTAGGGCGCGGGCACATGTGGTCTTTTCATCGATGGTTCGAGCGGCACTCGCTCATCTTGTTGATCGGCATTCTTGTCGTTGTGTCCATAGGCGGCATCGTACAGATCGCGCCGCTCTTCTTCATCGACTCGACGATCGAGCGGGTAGAGGGCGTTCGCCCTTACACGCCGCTCGAACTCGCCGGGCGCGAAATCTACATTCAGGAAGGCTGTTACGTCTGCCACTCGCAAATGGTGCGCCCGTTGCGCGACGAAGTGGAACGCTACGGGCATTACAGCCTCGCCGCCGAGAGCATGTACGATCACCCGTTCCAATGGGGCTCCAAGCGCACGGGCCCTGATTTGGCGCGGGTGGGGGGGCGCTATTCTGACGAGTGGCACCGCGTTCACCTGGTGAACCCGCGCTCGGTGGTGCCGGAATTGGTGATGCCGCCATACGCCTTCTTGGCCGAGCAGGACCTCGACACCAGCCACATGGACGAGCACTTGCGCGCCAATCGTATCTTGCGCGTGCCTTACACCAACGACCAGATTGCTCACGCCAACACCGATGCTGCCGCACAGGCAACGCCCGATGGCGACGACGGCTCTGAGTTTTCACGTCGCTATCCAAACGCCGCCATGCGCGACTTCGACGGCGACCCTTCACGCGTCACTAAGATGGATGCGCTGATCGCCTATCTGCAAATGCTCGGCACAGGCGTGGATTTTTCCACCTACCACGCCGAAGCGCCAGAAAACCAGCGGTGACGCCCATGAGCCTCAATCAGGCCGCCCATTACGCCCAGACGGCGGGGCTTGTGCTGCTCGTGGTCTGTTTCCTCGTCGCCGTGATTTACGCGTTCTGGCCGAGCAACCGTCAGAAATTCCGCAATGCCGCGCGTACCCCGCTCGAGGACGACGACAATGAGTGATGATCGCAAGGTTGACGACGTCAGCGGCCGTGAAACGACGGGCCACGAATGGGATGGCGTCAAGGAACTCGATACGCCGCTGCCGCGCTGGTGGCTTTACATCTTCTACGCAACCATCGCTGTCGCCATCGTCTATTGGGTGTTGATGCCGGCATGGCCGCTCGGCAATTCCTATACGCCTGGAATCTTGCACTTCTCCGATCGGCGCAATGTCGCCACGGACGTTGCGGCGCTCCAGCACGCGCGTGCGCCCATGTACGAGCGCTTGGCGCACGCAACACCCGCCGACCTCGAGCGCGATCCGCAATTGCAGCAATTTGCGCGCGCTGCTGGCGAATCCGCCTTCGGAGATCATTGCCGCACCTGTCACGGCGCCGGCGGCGGGGGGCAGCCGGGATATCCCAACCTCACCGACGATGTCTGGCTGTGGGGCGGAAGTCTCACCGACATCGAGCACTCGATCGCGGTGGGCATCCGGTCAAGCAGCCCGCAGACGCGCAACTCAATGATGCCAGCGTTCGGGCGGCTGCAGATGCTGACGCCAGCGCAGATTTCCGACACCGCCGAATATGTCATCTCGCTAGGACCCGCAGCGCGGCGGCTTAATCCGAACGCGGCCGCGGCTGCCCGCGGCGCGGTGATCTACGGCGAACAATGCTCATCGTGTCATGGCGCCACGGGAGGAGGCGACCGCAGCATCGGTGCGCCCAGCCTGCGCGATGATGTGTGGCTCTATGGCGGCTCGCGCGAAGAGATTCGCAGGCAGATTGACCTTGGCCGCGGCGGCGTGATGCCGACATGGCAAAATACGCTCAACCCCGGCACGATCAGAGCGCTTGCGTTCTACGTGCACGAGCTGGGAGGCGGCGAGGCCGACGCCCCACCGGCGGGCGCCACTACACTGACCGCGACCTCATCTGGGTCGACCCCATCCGCGTCGACCCCATCCGCGTCTCAGGGCGCGCCGATTGCGCCAGCGCAAACCGCCCCTCGGTCTCCTGGCGCTACACAATAGACCGTGGGCACTGTCACTCTCATTCCGCGGCCGAATGCGAACGGCGACGATCATCAAATCGATGCGCGCGCGGTTAACTCCAAGGCTGCGCGCGCTCTCTACAAGAAGCGCGAGCAGATCTATCCAAAGCTCGCGCACGGGCGCTTCCGCTCTCTGAAGTGGGCGGCGATGATCGTGCTGCTCGGCATCTATTATATCACGCCCTGGATCCGATGGGATCGAGGCCCGTTCCGCCCCGATCAAGCCGTGCTTGTCGATTTCGAACACCGCCGCTTCTACTTTTTCTTTATCGAGCTCTGGCCGCAGGAAGTCTATTACATCACCGGCCTTCTCATCCTGGCCGCGTTCGGCATTTTTCTCGCCGCGGCTTTGTTCGGGCGCGTGTGGTGTGGTTATGCGTGTCCGCAAACGGTGTGGACCGACCTCTACATTCATGTGGAGCGTTGGATCGAGGGTGACCGCAACGCGCGGATGCGGCTAGCCAAGGCGCCGCCGTCGCTTTCAAAGGTGAGCAAGAAGATCGCTAAGCATGCAATTTGGCTGGGAATCGCCGCTGCCACCGGCGGCGCCTGGGTGTTTTATTTTGCCGACGCTCCCAGCTTGGTGCGCGAACTCTTTGTGGGCCACGCCTCTGCCGGCGCTTATCTTTTCGTCGGCGTGCTGACCTTTACCACTTACACGCTCGCCGGCACGATGCGCGAGCAGGTGTGCACGTACATGTGCCCGTGGCCGCGCATTCAGGCGGCCATGACCGACCAGGATGCGCTCAGCGTCACTTATCGAGCCGATAGGGGAGAGCCGCGCGGCGCGCACAAGAAGGGGGAGACCTGGGAAGGGCACGGCGATTGCATTGATTGTCGCCAGTGCGTCGCGGTGTGTCCCCAAGGCATCGATATTCGCGACGGCGACCAGCTTGAGTGCATCAATTGCGCGCTTTGCATCGACGCCTGTGACGAAATCATGCGCAAAATCGATCGGCCTACCGGCCTGATTGCATACGACACGCACATCAATGTCGAGCGCCGCGCCCGCAAGGAGAAGGCGCGCATTCGTCTCGTGCGGCCACGCACTGTGCTCTACGCCGTGCTAATGCTCGCTATCGGCGCATTCATGCTCTATCAGCTGCTCAATCGCCAGACGCTCAGCCTCGACGTCATCCGTGATCGCAATCCGCCGTTCGTCCGCTTGTCCACCGGCGAAATTCGCAACAATTACGCGATCAAGATTTTCAACATGGCGCCACGTACGCGCCACGTCGCGATCGAGATCCGGGGTCTAGCGGGGGCGCATCTGCAGGGCGCTGACGCACAAGGCCGCATCCTTGCAGTCGCCGCACCAGATGGCGTCGAAAGCCTGCGCGTGCATGTGGTGACGCCGTCGGGCTCAGATGCAACCATGCCGCTCCAGTTCACGATCACGGATCTTCAGACCGGAGAGCATGCCGAGCGCGGGTCTGCATTCATGATCGGGAGCACAACGCCATGAGCGTTCATGCAGAAAGCCATTTTGTCTTGCGCGGCTGGCATGTGCTTGCTGGATTGCTGGCGTTTTTCGGCGCCGTGATTGTGGTCAACATCTATTTCGCCTTTGCCGCGGTCGCGACCTTTCCGGGCGAAGACGTAACCCATCCCTATATTCAAGGCCTCGAATACAATCGCACACTCGCCGACCACCGCGCCCAACGAGCGCAAGGATGGCGCGTTAGGGCGGGCCTTGAACGCTCCGCCAGTGGCCCGATCCTGGCGATCGATTTGCGACAACGCAACAGCGTCCCGCTCACAGGCGCGCGCCTCGAGGGCGCATTGCGATGGCCGGCAGATTCACATCGCGATCTTGCCCTTGATTTCCACGAACTTTCGCCTGGCCGCTATGTGGCGAACTTGCCCCGACTTGGCGAGGGCGACTGGGATCTGCGCGCCAGAGCCACCGCGCCCGATGGTCATAACCTCGATTTCGAAGCGGACTTGCGATGGCCCTTGCCTCAGTAGAAGCGCTTGGTTGTCCCTCGGGGCGGACGTCGAAAGGCCTTGACGATGGCCCGGCACGCGATGTTGCGGCGTTCGTTCAGCACGATCAATCCGGCGCCGATCGGCTTGAACTCATGGTGGAGGGCGCCCGTTGTGCCGGCTGCATCAAGAAGATCGAGAGCGCCATGCTGGCATTGCCCGGTGTTCGCGACGCGCGGCTTAATCTGTCGACGCAACGTTTGCGCGTCGACTGGACGCCCGGTGCGCTCGAAGCACAAGCCATCGCGGACACGCTGAGACGCCTTGGATATGCGGCGCGCGCGTTCGATCCGCAAATGGCGCAGCGCAGCATCGATGGTCAGGGGCGTTTTCTGTTGCGTTGCCTGGCTGTTGCCGGCTTTGGCGCCATGAACACGATGATGTTCTCCGCGCCGATTTGGTTTGGCGACGACATGAGCGGGAGCACGCGCACGCTGTTGCACTGGTTATCTGCGGTGGTCGCCATTCCCTGCGCCCTCTACGCGGCGCAGCCATTTTTCCGCTCAGCATTCAACGCGTTGAAAGCGCGCCGCGCCAATATGGACGTCCCGATTTCGCTGGCCGTAGTGTTGACGCTCTCGATGAGCATCGCTGAGACGATGCAAGACGGTGCACACGCTTATTTCGACGGCATCACCATGCTGTTGTTCTTTCTGCTGATCGGACGCTATCTCGATCACAGCCTGAGGGAGAGAGCGCGCACTGCAGCGCGTGAGCTGCTGGCGTTGCAAGCGGTGACAGCGAGCCGGATCGACGCGGCCGGCGTCCTTGAAACCATCGCGGCGCGCGACATCGAGATCGGCGATCGTCTGCTGCTGGCGGCCGGCGACCGAGCGCCGTGCGATGGTGTGATTGCGGCAGGCGTCTCAGAGTTCGATTGCTCGATGCTGACAGGCGAGAGTTTGCCGGTGGCGGCGCGCGCCGGCGACGCTGTTCTTGCAGGCGCAGTCAATCTGACGAAACCCATCACCTTGGTTGCGCGCGCGCGCGCCGAGCATTCCGCCGTGGCTGAGCTTGCTCGGCTGATCGAGGTCGGTGAGCAAGGGCGCGGCCGCTTTGTTCGTTTGGCTGACAAAGCAGCTTCGCTCTACGTGCCGTTGGTGCATTCGCTCGCAGCGCTCACCTTCCTTGGGTGGCTTGTGGGGCCAGCGTTACTGCGCTTGGTGGGACTTGAGGCGGGCGACGTTGGACTGCGCGCCGCGCTCCAGAATGCTGTCTCCGTCTTGATTATCACGTGTCCTTGCGCGTTGGGGCTTGCGGTGCCGACAGTCCAGGTCGTGGCGACCGGCAAGCTCTTCAAGCGTGGTGTGCTGGTTCGTTCTGGCGATGCCCTTGAACGTCTGGCAAGCGTGGACACCATCGTCTTCGACAAGACCGGAACGCTGACGCTCGGTCGACCACGCCTTGTCTCGCAACCGCCAACGGAAGCTCTACAAGCGGCGGCTTGCCTTGCACGCGCCTCGCGTCATCCGCTGTCGCGCGCCTTGGTCGAGGCGGCGGGCCCGGGCGCTGCATATGCAAACGTGGTCGAGACGCCAGGCGAAGGTGTGGAAGCGACAATTGACGGCGCTCGCGCGCGCTTGGGCAAGCGCATGTTTGCGGCGCCCGATGCCGACGATGCTGGCGACGGCATGCCGGAATTGTGGTTTGCCGCCGATGGCAGAACGCCGGTGCGTTTTGTGTTTGAGGACGCGCTGCGCGCGGACGCCGCCGCCACGGTCGCCGCGCTCAAGGCCCGCGGCTATGAGATCGAAATGCTGTCGGGCGATCGGGTCGCTGCTGTTTCCTCTGCCGCAGCTCAATTTGGCATTGCCTCGTGGCGCGCCGCAATTACGCCGGCAGAGAAGACAGCGCACATCCAAAAGCTGCGTGCGGCAGGTCGTCGGCCACTCATGGTGGGCGATGGCTTGAATGACGCCGCCGCTCTTGCCGCCGCGCACGCGTCTGCTTCGCCGGGTGTGGCGGTAGAGGCAAGCCAGGCAGCGGCTGATATCGTGTTGCAGGGCGAGCGTCTCATGGCGGTGGTGGACGCCCTCGATGTCGCAAAGGCATCGCGTGCGCGCGCAATGGAGAACCTTGGCTTTTCGGCAATCTATAACCTGGTTGCAGCGCCTCTGGCTGCGCTGGGCTTCCTCACCCCCTTGATCGCGGCCTGTGCAATGTCTGGCTCCTCGCTGATCGTGACGTTGAACGCATTGCGGCTGCAGTTCGAAAGGCCTCGGTCATGAACATCCTCATTTTCCTGGCGCCGGCGGCTATTCTCATGGGCGCCATCGGGCTTGCGGCCTTCCTGTGGAGCCTCCGTTCAGGCCAGTACGATGATCTTGAGGGTGCAGCACATCGGGTCCTGATCGACGACGAAGAATAGGGCCGGTTAAGGCGCCTCGACGTCCTTGATCCAAATCAAGCGCCGCTTGCGTTGGGCGCCTAGGCTGCCCGCTGGAAGGCAGGAACCAGCCGATGCGATGGGACTACGACGCCGCATTCCGTAAAGCGGTCGATCACATTCGAGGCGAAGGCCGCTATCGTGTCTTTGCCGACATCCTGCGCGAGCGAGGCCGGTATCCGCGCGCCCGGTTGCGCCTTTCCGATGGCGCCACGCGTGACATCGTCGTTTGGTGCTCAAACGATTATTTAGGGCAGGGACAGAACGAAGACGTGCTGCGCGCAGCGCACGCGGCCATCGATTTGGTGGGCGCAGGCGCGGGCGGTACACGCAATATTTCCGGCACCACGAGCTATCACGTCGATCTCGAGCGTGAGTTGGCGCAGTTGCATGGCAAGGACGCAGCGTTGCTCTTCACGTCGGGCTATGTGTCCAACGAGGCGACGCTCTCGACGCTTGCAAAGCTCTTTCCCGACCTCTGGATATTTTCGGACGCGCTCAACCATGCCTCTATGATCGACGGCATCACCAAGGCTGCGTGCGAAAAACGCATCTTTCGCCACAACGACCTGGCGCACCTTGAACACCTGCTAGCGCAGGCCCCTGCAGCCGCACCCAAGCTCATCGCCTTCGAAAGCGTCTATTCGATGGATGGCGACACCGCGCCGATCGGCGCTATTTGTGACCTCGCTGAGAAGTACGGCGCCATGACTTATCTCGACGAGGTCCATGGCGTGGGCCTTTATGGCGCAGGCGGTGGGGGCGTTGCCGAACGCGACGGCGTCATGCACCGCGTCGACTTCATCGAAGGCACGCTTGCAAAAGCGTTCGGGACAATGGGCGGCTACGTGACAGGTCCCGCCATCGCCATCGACGCCATACGGTCGACTGCGCCAGGTTTCATCTTCACGACGTCGCTTGCGCCCTCAATCGCGGCAGCGGCGCTCGAAAGCGTACGCATCGTTCGGGCTTGCCCGCATCTGCGCGAACGGTTGGCCGAACGCGCCGAGCGCCTCAAGCTACGCCTGACGGCCGCCGGCATTCCAGTCATGCCATCGACGACGCATATCGTGCCCGTCCACGTCGGGGATGCAGCGCTCTGCAAGCGCATTTCCGATGCGCTACTGTTTGAGCACGGAATATACGTGCAACCGATCAACTTCCCGACCGTGCCGCGCGGGCAAGAGCGGCTGCGGTTCACGCCGTCACCATTCCACGATGACGCGCTCATGGATGGTCTCGTGACGGCGCTGCAAGGCGTGTGGCCAAAGCTCGCCATCGCAGCGTAGCCGGGCAATCGGGGCCTCAAACTGAGCGGGAGCCGCATTTGCGCTCGATCAAGGCCGGCATGCCCCGATCGGCGCATGAATGACGCCAAGGGAGGCCCCCATGACGCCGAAGGATATTCTGATTGTTGTCGATGGCGCCAAGCGGAAAGCGGCGTTCGCGGCTGCCGAGGCGCTCGCCAAACGCTGGTCGGCGCACGTGAGCTGTTTGCAAATGGTCGAGGTTCCCGATCCCAGCACAAGTGTTGGCATGTTCACCACCGCCGTTTGGGCCCAAATTCTGGAAGAGATGCGCAAGCGCTCGGCGCTTGAACGCAAAGCCATCGCCGAGCGCCTCGCGCCGTTCGCGGGGCCGACTGAAATCTCTGTCGTTGAGCGGTCTTTGAGCGGTTGGCCGCGCGCAATTGCCGAACGCGCCATGCATGCCGATCTCACCGTCATGGAGCGGCCGGACAATCCAGCCGCCATCGCTGCGTTCGAGGCGGCTTTGTTCAATTCCGGGAGGCCGGTTCTGCTGGCGCCGCCGGACTGGAGCGGTGGTTCGATTGGCCGCCGTGTAATGGTGGCCTGGAGCGCCAAGCGGGAATCGGCGCGCGCCTTGGCTGACGCTGCGCCATTCTTGGAAGGCGCCGACGACATCAGCGTCGTCGCGGTGAACGCTTCGCCCGCCTACGAAGGGGATACCTTCGACGGCCATGACATCACCACCCATCTGGCTCGCCACAGCCTCGATGTGTCGCTGCGTCAGCGCGACAGTTTCGGGCACACAACTGAGCGCGCCTTGCTTGATGAGGCCCGCGACTGCGGCGCCGATTTGATCGTCATGGGCGGCTATGGCCATTCCAGGCTGCGGGAATATGTTCTGGGCGGCGTGACCAAGGCCCTCATCTCTCATTGCCCGTTGCCAATTCTCATCTCACACTAGCGTCAATGATCGTGGACTGACCCTTATGTTGCTTTCCCAGGCCGTCGTTGTGATCAATCATCGGGCGGCGCATATTCAGCACCTGGCGCACGCGCGCAGTCAAACAGTGAAACAACATCGCCACGATACGCGTCGGCACGCGAGCGGGGTCAGATCCGAGCACGATTTCTTCCGCGACGTCTGTGATGCGCTTGAGCCTCTCTCGGAGGTTTTGGTGCTCGGATCCCACACAGCGCAGGCGGATTTTCGCCGTTATGTTGACAAGCATCGGCCGGCGCTCGCCAAGCACCTGGTTGGGTGGCAGAGTGTCGATCATCTCACAGCGGCGCAGGCGCTCGCGGCAGCGCGTGCATTTTTCGAGAAGTTCGACCGTATGGCGGGGCGTCCGCATGCAGAGTGACAAGAGAGACGGGTTGGGGCGCGCGACGCCGCCCGCGATCGCTGCACTGGCCTTGTTCCTTGCCGCGTGCGTGGCCCCGAGCCAGACGCCGCCGGCGGCGGTAGAAGATGTGTCGCAAACCCAAGCGCTGGTGAACGACGGGCGCGACATCGCTGAAGCGCAATGCGCGGCCTGTCACGCGGTTGGGACGTATGGCGTAAGCCCCAATCCGGCAGCGCCGGTGTTTCGCACGCTGCTGTCGCGCTACCATGCCGATGTACTGGAACAGGAGCTCATCGAGGGCATCCAAGTGGCCCATCCGATGCCGGAGTTTCAATTCAACCCACAGGGCGCTGATGCTTTGATTGCTTTCTTGCACTCGGTCCAAGTAGCACCCGCAAACGCCGACCGGCCGCCGCGCTAACCGGTCATGACAGCCGCCAGCACGCCGAGCGTGCGGCCCCAAGCTGAGAAGCCGCTTCGTCCTACGAGGCTCATATGAGGCAAGAGGAGCTCGTTTCGGCTTTCGCAAGCGGATCCGTGGCGGGCCCGGTTGAGCGGATTGACACGCATCTTTCGCACATATTCTTGGCTGGCGATCGCGCCTTCAAGCTCAAGCGCGCCATGCGATTGCCCTTCGTTGACTTTACCACCATCGAGCAGCGTCGAGCCGCGTGTCAGGCAGAACTCGAAGTCAATCGCCGTTTCGCCGAAAAGCTTTACCTCGCTGCCTTGCCGGTCACGCACGACGATCAGGGCTTCGCGATCGCCGGCCGCGGCGATGTTGTCGATTGGGTTGTCGCGATGCGGCGCTTCGACCAACAGCGCCAATTCGACAACCTCGCAGGGGCAGGCGAACTCTCAATCGCCGTCGCCGAGCGCACTGCACAAGCCATCGCGCACGTTCATGCACGCGCGGCCCCAATCTTCACTGCCGGTCATGCCGCCGATTATCGCCATGTGATCCGCGAATTGCGCGAAACGGAAGCCGATGGAGCCCAGCGCCTGGGCCTGGAGCCGGCCTCTCCAATCCTGTTCGAGCGCCTCGAAGCTGAACTGACGCGCATTGACCCCTTGATCGAAGCGCGCCGAAAGCACGGCAAGGTGAGGCGCGGCCATGGCGACCTTCACCTTCGCAACATCTGTCTTTTCGAGGGCGAGCCCATGGCCTTCGATGCGCTTGAATTCGACGAGCGTCTCGCCACGACGGACGTTCTCTACGATCTGGCGTTCCTGCTTATGGATTTGCGTCGTGTAGGACTGATGGCCCAAGCCAACGCAGTTATGAACACATATTGGGATGAGGTCGGCGAGGACGAGGCGGCGCTAGCCCTACTGGCGTTTTTCATGAGCTTGCGGGCAGCCGTGCGTTTGGCCGTTGCGGTTGCAAGCGCAAGACTGACGGAAGCGCATGGCTACCGTCAATTGGCGCTTGATCTCATAGGCCGCCACTCGCCGCTTCTGATTGCAATTGGGGGATTGTCAGGCGTGGGCAAATCTGGAGTGGCGAAGGCCCTTGCGCCCATGCTGGGCGGTCCTGCGGGGGCGCGGATCCTTCGCAGTGACGCTTTGCGCAAGCGTCTGTTGGGCCTTTCTTTCACTGAGCGCGCTGAAGAGAGCGCATATGCGCCAGAGCGTCAGGCTGAAGTCTATCGCGAGCTTTGCGCGCGCGCTCACGATGCGCTTGACGGTGATGCCAGTGTTGTTGCGGACGCCACCTTTCGAGCCCGCCTCCAGCGTGAGGCTGTTGCCCATACGGCGCGTGGCGCCCCTTTCAAGGGCTACTGGTTGCGAGCATCGCTGCCCATAAGATTGAAGCGCGTGGCAGAGCGCTTCGGCGATGCTTCGGATGCCGACATCGAGGTCGCGGCCAACCAGAAGGAACCAGCTGATTTGGGCGCCGCTTGGCAAACGCTCGATGCAAGCGGCCCGCCTGGTGATATTGCCAAAGCCATCCGCTTGGATTTGGCTCAGCCGCGCTGAGCCGCCTCCGTCAATGATCGGCAGCGGATGAATATGAGAAGTCGTCGCTTCGCTCTTCGTCTTCGCATCGCAGGCCCGTTTGGAAGATAAGGTGACGCCGCTCTAGCGGGTGGCCAGCGAAGCTTCGAGTTCATCGAGCAGGGGCGTTTGTGCCGGAAGGATCTTGATACGCGCCTCTGCAATGGCGAAGAGCAGCACCGCATCGACTTCGGGAAAGCTCGAGAACTGTCCGGATTTCGCCGGCCATTCGAGTTCGAAAGTGGAGGCGCCCACGCTCATCGGGGCGCGGCGACCTGCGAACGCCCAGCAATGAACGCGTTTGCCGCTTTTCTGTCTGATCGGGGTGAGCGCCTGAAACGGGCCCTCGGGCTTTAATCCCGTTTCCTCGAAAAATTCGCGTTGCGCCGCCGCCAAGGAATCCTCGCCAGGTAAGGGCAAACCCTTAGGGATAGACCACGCGCCAACATCCTTGCCGCGCCAATAGGGGCCGCCAGGATGCGCCAGCAGCACCGACAAGCCGACATCGGCGTCCTCGACATACATTAGGAGGCCGCAGCTCACGTTCATATGCTGATCCGCACCCCTGAATTGATCGCGCGCAAGAGGGGATCGCAGCGAGAGTGGTCTTCTGGAGCCCTCAAAGAGAGGGCCAAATGATACACCCATCCAAACCTCTGCCCGATACGTTTCGTCGCATAAGGCTCGAACGCGCGCGCGAGGCTGGGCGGCCCGCTGGCGATCCTGGCGTCGGCTACACCTTGCTTGCGCCGTTGACCGCGGACGGCCATCTTGATGTCGAGGCCGCACGCGCTTTTCGCGACGCGTGCAAAGTCATTCGCTTCCGTCACGGCCGGGAAAGCGACGAAGGCTATCTGCACCGTCGGCCAGGCGGGTCCTGGGCGTTTCACTACAATCTGCCGGACGGTGAAGAAGATGACGATCCGGGCTACAGGCTGGGCGCGCACCGCTTTGTGTCGGGCGAGTACGTCACCTTCATCGAAGATGAAGGCGAGCATACTTATCGCGTCGCTTCGGTCGAGCCGCTTACACAGGGATGAGTGCGGCATCTGCTCAGCTCGCCGCCAATCTCGCCTTGGCGAGCGTCATGGTGGCGGTGACTGTGCTTGTGCACTTTTGGGGGCTGTTGTCGCTGACGCGCGTTGTCAGTGACGGCGGCGCCAAGTTGAGGGCTCACGCCAGCCATTTGCGTGCCGCGCTTGTGATCTTGATCGGCGTGTTTGGCGTCTTTGCCCTGCATACGATCGAAATCTGGCTTTATGCCGCGCTCTATCGAGGGCTTGGAGAGACGGCGAACTTCGAGCAGGCGCTCTATTTCTCGACCACGACTTTTGCGTCATTGGGGCTTGGAGACGTCGTGCTTAGCCAACGCTGGCGGCTCTTGAGCGCGATCGAGGCGGCGAACGGCGTCATCTTGTTTGCCTGGTCCACGGCCTTTCTCATGACGTTAACGAGACAGCTGAGGCTCTTGGAGCACGACTGGTTTGAGCACGGCGCCTGATCAGTCGTGTGTTGAGCCAGATCAACGCGGGCGGTGCGTTGAGGCGGCAACCTCAGCCATGGAAGAGGATGCCCTATGAACCGCGTCAAAAACAAAGTCGCTCTTGTTACCGGCGCAGGCCTGGGTCTTGGCCGCGCGGCCGCCCTTATGCTGGCCCGCGAAGGCGCACGCGTCATCGTCACTGACCGGCGCATCGAGGAGGGCGCGGCCACCGCGGACGCGATTGTCGCTGCTGGCGGCGAGGCCATGTTCATTAAGCACGACGTCGCCATCGAGAAGGATTGGCAAGACGTGATCGGCGCCGCACGCAGCCGTTTTGGCGGCCTCGACATTCTCGTCAACAATGCCGGCGTCGCTCTTGCCGGCAGCGCCGAGGAAACGACGCTCGAACAATGGCGTTGGCTGATGTCGATCAATCTCGACGGCGTCTTTTTGGGCGTCAAGCATGCCATCGCCGCCATGAAAGCCAAGGGCGGCTCGATCATCAATCTCTCTTCGATCGAAGGCTTGATCGGCGATCCCAATCTCGCCGCCTACAATGCAAGCAAGGGCGGGGTTCGGCTGTTGACCAAATCATCGGCGCTGCATTGCGCCAAGGCCGGCTACAAGATCCGCGTCAATTCCATACATCCCGGATACATCGACACGCCCATGGTCGAAGGCTATGTCGCCGCCCAGACCGATCCATCCGCCGCCAAGGACGCGATCGCAGCGCTGCATCCCCTTGGGCATATCGGTGAGCCTGACGATATTGCCTATGGCGTACTCTATCTCGCCTGCGATGAATCGAAGTTCGTCACCGGCGCCGAACTCGTCATCGATGGCGGCTACACGGCGCAATAGCATGGCGCTCGGTTTCCCCCGACTTCCCTTGAAGCGCAAGCGCCTGTCTCCGTTGCGCCGCCACAGCGCAAGCGCACCTTGGCGGCTGCGGCGTCGATCTATTTCGCCATCGTCTTCGCCGCTGGCCTTATCTTGGGTCCGGTCCGTGTTCTTTATCTCGAACCGTGGCTTGGACGCAGTTTGGCGGTGTTGTTGGAAACGCCATTTCTCTTGGCGGCCATGGCATTTGCGGGACGCTGGGCGCCTATCTGGACCAAACTGGCGCCGACAGTCTTGTCGCTCTTGGAGGTTGGCGTCCTGGCTTTGGCGTTCCAGCAAGTCGCCGATCTTGCGGTGGGCTTTGGTCTTCGCGGCATGACGTTGAACGAACAACTGGCCCTGTTTGCAACGCCACCGGGATGGATTTATCTGTTCGATCTCGCAGCCTTCACGCTTGCACCGCTCGTCATGAGTAGAGCGCGCCGCGAAGCCTAGAGTTCGCGTCTTTTGGGGGTTTGGGACGCTAGCTCATCGAGCACTTGTCAAAACAATGCGGTGTGATCGCTGCCGGCGCGCTTGGCGGGTTGATTTTGAGTGTGTGATTGCGCCCGATCAACGCGCACGCCGGGAGTGATAAGATACTCGTCTCCGTCACGGAGGCGCCGATGCGCACATTCACCCGACTTCTCACCGCTTTCATCTTTAGCGCCGCCTTGGGCGCGTGCGTCAGTACGAGCGCCTACGCCCCGCAAGCCAGGCCAGGGGGCGAGGGCTATTCCGAACAGCGCGTCGACGAGACCCATTGGCGTGTTGAGTTTGTCGGCGACGAAACGGCGAGCGCCTCGATTGTTGAGCGCAATCTTTTGTTTCGCGCAGCTGAGCTCACGCGGGCAAGCGGCTATGATTGGTTTAGGCCGAGCGCCCACAGCGCCGGCAGCGACACCGAGATTGTCGTTGAAGCGCCAAGCCGTATCGAGGGCGCTGGCCCCAACGCAACATGGGGACCGTATTGGCGCCGCCGGGGCGCCTCGGGGTGGAGTAATGGGCGCCCAAGCGGGACCGACCCGTTGGCGGGTGCGAGGCGCCCGCAACCGACAACCTGGTCCATCGTTCGTTACAGCGCGCGCGAAACCATCGAGATGGGGCGCGGCGGCAAACCGGTAAACGCCTTCGGCGCAGCCGCCGTCGCCGATTTTCTTGCGCCAACCATTCAACCGTCGCATTAGACGTAATGCGAAGTATCCACGCTGAAAGGCATGCGGCCTCGCGGGTCGGCTGGCTACGTGCTGCCGTTCTCGGCGCCAATGATGGCATCGTCTCGACTGCGAGCCTGATTGTGGGCATCGCCAGCGCCGGTGGCGACAGACACGCCGTGTTGCTGGCGGGTCTGGCGGGACTGGTGGCGGGCGCCATGTCGATGGCGGCGGGCGAATTCATTTCCGTCAGTTCGCAGGCCGACGCCGAGCAAGCTGATCTCACCCGCGAGGCTGCGGAGTTGCGCCAAGACCCTGACTTCGAACGGCGTGAACTGGCGCAAATCTATGAACGGCGCGGGCTTGCGCCTGCGCTGGCCGAAGAGGTCGCCAAGGCCCTGATGGCCAAGGACGCGCTTTCTGCGCATGCGCGCGATGAGTTGGGCATTTCCGAGCTGATGCGTGCGCGACCTCTGCAAGCAGCCGCATCCTCGGCGGCGGCCTTCAGCGCAGGGGCAGGCCTTTCGGTGCTCGCCAGCACGCTCGCACCGCACGAACACACTACCAGCGTCGTGGTCAGCGCCTCGCTGGTGCTGTTGGCTCTGCTCGGTGCGCTCGGCGCGCGCGCGGGCGGCGCACCTCCTGGCGCCGCAATTGTCCGTGTCGTGTTTTGGGGTGCATTGGCGATGGCCGCGACTGCAGGTCTGGGCGCAGCGTTCGGCGCTGCGGGCTGAAAGGCGAGGGCGCCCTCCCGCCAAGCGCTCTGCTCGCGCGACTAGTGCGCCGGCGCCGGCGTTTCCTGGATGGATTGTAGATAGCCTACCAGGTCGCTGACGTCGTCGGGGGCGAATTGGAATTCCGGCATAGCCGGGTGGCCGACGCTAATGCCTTCAGCCAAAGCTTCGGCGAGCGAGTCGACGCGATAATTGCGCGAGAGCGTTCGAAACGGCGGCGCTTCTGGCGCGGGACTGTCGCCGCTTCTGTCGATGGCGTGGCAACTCGAGCAATTCGCTGCGGCGAGCGCGCGCCCATGCGCCAGCGAGGCGCCATGCGTGGCGTCCGGCGCGTTTTCGTGGCTTACGCAGGCAGCAAGCGCCAAGAGCACGGCAATCAATGCTAGGTGTCGCATGAGGCTCCTCCGCAGCGCAGTGCCTACCTTCTAGCACGGCGGCGAGCGCCTTGTATCGGCGACTTGCGTACGATCAACACAAGGCCGCGGCCGCAGCGTCAACCTCTCGGGCTGTCGGCTAATGTTTTCGATTTGGAGCAAGGCCCATGAACCGCAGGCCCAAGCATGCGATCATTGTGGGACATCCCCGTACAGAGAGTTTCACCCTCTCGGCGGCGCGGGTCTATACGGAGGCGGTCGAAGAACTCGGCCACACCGTTATTGTGCGCGATCTTTATCGGCTTGGATTTGAGCCGCGCCTGCAGGACGAGGAGATTCCGCGGCCTGCGGGGTTTGCCGCCGCATCCGATGTCGCCGAAGAACGGGCTCTGATCGCCGAGGCGGATGTCTTTGCCTTTTTCTATCCGCTCTGGTTCAATGCCCCGCCCGCAATCGTCGTCGGTTATGTGCAACGCATCTTCGGGATGGGCTTTGGCTATGGCCCGCAAAGGCGCGGCCAGAATGCGCGCCTTTTGTTCGGCCGTTCCATGCTCAGCTTTTCGTCGTCCGGGGCGCCCACGGAATGGCTGCGCACGGAAGGCGGCTGGGATGCGCTCAGGAATCTCTTTGATGAACACGTCGCGGGTGTCTGCGGTATGAACGTGCTCGATCATCGCCATTTTGGCCGCGTGCTCAACTCCACGCCCGCCTGCCGCATTGAGGCCCATCTCAAGGACGTACGCGACACGGTCGCCCGACATTTCAACAACGACTAGCCGAACTGGGACTTCTTGATCTTCGAGGCGTCGCAAAGCTGCGCGGGCGCGAAGCGTCAGCAGGGGGTTCTGTCAGCTGGAGAAGACGCGCGGAGACGGCGCCGCTGAAATCTAATCAGGGCGCCCGCGCCGGGGGAACTTGTCGATGCGAGGATTTATGTCTCAAGCGGCCTGGAGAAGCGCCAAGGTTGAGCGGTTGCGCATCACCACGTGGCGCGAGGTCGGCAGGTCGATGGCATGCTGGCGCTCCATGTCGGTGAAGGCGCGCGAGACGGTCTCGATCGTGAGGCCGAGATAGTCAGCGATATCCATACGCGACATCGGCAGATCGATCGCTTGGCCACGCGGGAGGCGCTCCGACATCAGCAGCAGGAAAGCTGCAACCCGTTCGCTTGCGCCCTTGCGGCCGAGGATGAGCGCATGCTCACGTGCTCTGGCCAAAGAGTGGGAGGCGTGGGCGAGCCAGCAGCGCGCAGCGCGCGGATCGTCAGCTGCGGCCTTTTCGATCAGCGAGCGGCGCACCATGATAATCTCGGCGTCATTGACGGCTTCCGCCGACAACGTATGGGTTTCGCCAAGTTCGAGCCCGAACACATCGCCCGGCAGGCAAAACGCAAGAATTTGGCGCCGCCCGTCGCTCGAGAAGCGCATCTTGCGCACTGCGCCCGAAACCACGCGATAGAGATATTCGGCAGGTTCGCCCTCGCCAAAGATTTCCTCGTTGCGCTCAAAGTGCATGCGCACGCCGCGCAGTGAAAGGGCGGGACCGAGATCTATGATGTCGGCGGCGGCTGACGTGGCGGTCGTGGATTGCGAGGTCATGGCGTGGCGCTCCTTCGATGTGAAGGAGGCTAGATCAGAGTTTCCGGGCTTGAAATTCGGGGTCGACGCTTAAGGAGAAACCCCTAGGCCCCAGGCCATAGGCCTTCAGGCCGGGCAACGCGGGGTCCCGCCACGATCCGCCACGAGCGTCACATCAGGCGCCTCGAGCGCTGCAATAAGCGCGCCGTCACGTCCATAAAGATCATCATAATAGGCGATCTCGCCATCATCGCCGATCGCGGCGGTGAGATAGAGAATATAGACGCCCACAGCATGCGTTAGCGGCACGACCTGCTGTTCGTTGCTGTCGATTGCCGCCTGCAACAATTCCGGCGTCCATTGCCCATCGTCGAGCACGCTTGCCGCAAGACCCAAGGGATCGTCAACGCGAATGCAGCCGTGGCTGAGAGCGCGATCGGGGCGGTTGAAGAGGGCATGGTTAGGCGTGTCGTGGAGATAAATCGAAAGCGCGTTGGGTAGATCGAAACGGATGCGGCCAAGTGCATTGGCGGGGCCGGGCCGTTGGCGCACGCGATAGGGAAACGGCCGCGCGCTCCAATTGACAATGGCAGGGTCAACGACCGCGCCGGCGGCGTCGAGGGCTTCAAACCCTTGGCGCACAGCGGCGGCGGGATCGCGCGCGAAATGCGGCAATAGTTCCTCGCGTACGATTTCGGAGGGCGGCAGCCAATCGGGGTTGAGCGTCACGGAGCGCAATTGGGCTCTGAGCGTTGGCGTGGGCGTACGCGGGGCGCCGACAATGACGCCGTGCGTGGACGCAACAGAACCCGCCTTGAAAAACAAGGCTTGCTCTGCGGGCACGCGAACCTCGATGCGATTGTCGGGCATGGCGCGCGGCAACCAGCGCCAGCGCTCCATATTCGCGCGCAAACGCTGAAGGCGCGCCTCACGATCAAGCCCCGCGGCGTTGCGCGCACCTGCCGGTTCGGCAGCCACGCGGATAAGCTCAGCGCGCAGTGCCGCATATTCGCCAGATTGCGGCAGCAAGGCGGCCAAAAGCACATCGGGCGCAGCACCCTGAGCCAGCGCTTCATGAAGAACCGCGAGATTGGGCGGCGCTGGCGTGGCGATGGCCCATGTGGGATCGACGCGGGCAGGGCTGGTCGCGCCCTGTGCAAAAGAGCGCGCCAACGAATTCGAAGAGGGCGTCGGCGGCCACGTCCACCTGATCGCCGCGATAAGGGCCCGCGGACGCCGCTTCGAAACGCGACAATTCCGCGAGTGCGGCAGCCTCGTTCGGAAGGCCCTCGGCCGGCGCCGACGCCGCAACGCCGCGCAAGTCTTGGAGGGCTTGGCCGCTCCAGGTGCGCGCATCGCTTGGCTCACCTGTGGTGGGGGCCGGCGCGCAAGCTGCAAGCGCCAGGCAGAGAATTATAGAGCTGAAAGCGAGCTTCATGGGGCGTCCTTGGCATCAATCTCGCTTGGGACGCGGCGCGACGTTATGATCAAAGTCAAATGCCACGCTGGCAGGCGCCACAGCGACCCAATAGGATGCGAAGCAGGGAGTGTCAGGCGGTCTCGTGGCGGCGCAAGAAACTAAGGTGGAAGAGCCAGACGGGGTGTTTTGGCGCGGCTGGGACGCGCGCCAGCGCCTCGACTATGCAATCATTGCTGTCGCAGCACTCGGCCTGATCAGCGCCTTGTTCATGCTTCCGCGCAGCCTCACCATCGATTCCGTGGTGCTGCTGGTCTTGCCGGCGGTGGCTGCGATCGCCTTCTGGCGCGGCGCTTTCGCAGGGCTTGCAGTCACAGCCCTGGGGCTCGCGTTCGGTATGGGACTCTTGAGTACGCATGGCTTCTCGGATGCCGGTAGCGGTGTGTTCTTTGCCGTCCTAGGCATAATTGGCTCCGTTGCCGGCGGCTGGGCCGTGAAGCGCCGCGAAGAGCGCGAAGCCTCGGCGCGCGTCCTCGAAGAGCGCGACGCCCATCTGCGTTCGATCTTCGACACCGCGCCCGAAGCGATGATCGTCATCAATCCAGGCGGCATCATCCAATCCTACGGGCTTTCGGCGGAGCGTATGTTCGGCTGGCGCCCGAGCGAAGTGTTGGGACGCAATATCAGTATGCTGATGCCGGAGCCGTTCCGCACCCAGCATGATGGCTATTTGCAGCGTTATCTCAGCACCGGTGAAAAGCGGATTATCGGTGTCGGTCGCATCGTCGTGGGCGAGCGCAAGGACGGCTCAACCTTTCCGATGGAGCTGGCGGTGGGCGAGGTGGGCTCTGGCGGGGCGCGCTTCTTCACCGGCTTCGTGCGTGACCTGACCGAACGCCAGGAAAGCGAAGCGCGCGTGCAGGAATTGCAGGCCGAGGTGGTGCACATTTCGCGCTTGAGCGCGATGGGCGAGATGGCCTCGGCGCTTGCGCACGAGCTCAATCAGCCCTTGAGCGCCATCGCCAACTACCTGAATGGGGCGCGCCGTCTCATGGAGCGTTCCGGCAATGGCGACGCCAAGGTGACCGAGGCGGTCGAGAAGGCCTCTGAACAAGCCCTGCGCGCTGGCGACATCATCAGGCGTCTGCGTGATTTTCTGGCCCGCGGCGAGGGCGAGCGCAGCGTCGAATCGCTTTCAAAACTTGTGCATGAAGCGTGTGGCTTGGCGCTCGTCGGGGCCAAGGAAGGCGGCGTCGATGTTCGCTACCAGGTCGACCCGCATCGCGATCGCGTAGTTGTTGATCGGGTCCAGATCCAGCAAGTGATCGTCAACCTCGTGCGCAATGCGCTTGACGCAATGCGCGATTGCCCCCGCCGCGTACTCAACGTTTCCACCTCCATCGACGCCGACATGGCGATGGTGACGATCGCCGATACCGGCCCCGGGGTTGATGAAGCGACGGCGGGGCGTCTGTTTCAGCCTTTTGTCACTACCAAGGCCCAAGGCATGGGTGTTGGCCTGTCGATCTGTCGCACCATTGTCGAGGCCCATGGCGGGCGGATCTGGACCGACCCTCATCCCGGCGGCGGCGCGGTGTTTCATTTCACGGTTCGGCTTGCTCAGGAGGATGAAGCAGAAGAGCTATGACCAAGGATCATGTCATCCATATCGTCGACGATGATGCGGCGGTGCGCGATTCCTTGACATTCGTTTTGGAATCCGCCGACTGGCGCGTGCGCGCCTTTGAGTCCGCTCTCGCCTTGCTGGCCGAGGTCGACACGCTTGAGCCAGGCTTCATTATCACGGACGTGCGCATGCCGGGCATGACCGGTCTTGAGCTGGTGGCGCGCTTGAAGCAGCGCGGCGCCTCACATCCCGTCATCGTGCTCACCGGCCACGCCGATGTATCCATGGCGGTCGATGCGATGAAAGCGGGGGTCGTCGACTTCATCGAAAAGCCATTCGACGACGCGACCCTGCTGGGGGCGGTGGAAACGGCGCGAATGCGGCTCGAGGGCGACGCCGGCGCGCGCGCCGAGCGCGAAGACATCGACAGGCGCGTGGCGCAATTGACGGCCCGGGAAAGGGATGTGTTCGAAGCGATTGTCGCTGGTGAATCCAATAAATCATCGGCCTTGAAACTCGGCATCAGCCCGCGCACCGTGGAAATCTATCGCGCCAACGTGATGGAGAAAATGCGCGCTCGCTCGCTGTCCGATCTGGTGCGCATGGCCTTGCTGCGCGCCCCACCGGCTTGAGCGAGATCAATGCCACCCCGGCCGAACCGTGCCAAGCGAGGAACATGGATGCCAATCCCCGCCGCCTGGTCGTGATCGACGACGATGATCACTTGCTGAAAGCCATGCGCTTTGCCTTTGAAACCGAAGGCTACATCGTGACCACATTCACCAGCGGCGAGGCAGTGCTTAAATCGCCGCCGCGCGGTCCCGCGACCTGCTTGGTGGTCGATGAGCGTTTGCCTGGCGCTTCAGGTCTCGAGACCATTGCGGCCCTGCGCAAGCTGGGGGTCGAAGCGCCCGCCATTCTGGTGACCAGCTATCCAACCCACGCCGAAAAACGGCGCGCCGCCGCCGCCGGCGTCAGCATTGTCGAAAAACCGCTTATGGGGGATGCGCTCGGGCGGCGCATCGCAGCGCTGCTCGACGCCTAAGCCACAACTGTCAAATCGAAAGCGACGCGTTCGGCGCCGCTGTGGGGTTCTATTGTGGCGCCGAGTTCGCGCACGAATGCGAGCATGGCCGCATTGTCCGGCAAGACGTCTCCCCACACTTGGGCAGCGCCCCGGCTGCGCGCATAAGCCAAGATGTCTGTGAGGAGGGCGCGCCCGATGCCGCGCCTTTGGAGATCGCTGCGCACGAGGACGGCGAATTCGCCGGTCTCGAATTGCGGATCAAAGCTGATGCGCGCGACGCCAGCAATGGCGCCATCGCCTTCGATGGCGGCAAAGGCCATTTCGCGATCATAGTCAATCTGACAGAGCCGCGCCGCGCCCAGTTCGTTGTCGGTGCGCACTGTGCCGTGAAAGCGCAAACGCAAATCTTGCGGCGTCGTCCTCCGTCCCATTTGCAGCAAGGCGGGTGCGTCGGAGGGGGCAAGCGCCCGCACGCGCACCTTCAATCCGTCTTCCAAGCGGATGTCGTGGCTGAGCGCATCGGGATAGGGGCGGATGGCAAGCGCCGCACGTTCCGCAGCGCGCGGTGAAAGGACAATACGCGCGTCGAGTGCGATGACGCCGCCGGCATCGGCCAAGAGCGGGTTGATGTCGAGTTCGGCGATGTCTGGATGATGGACGGCGAGATCGGAAACCGCAATCAGCGCGCGCTCGATCGCAGCATGATCGGCGGAATCGCGATCACGATAGCCGGCAAGCAGTTTTGACACGCGGGTGCGGGCGATGAGTTCGGACGCCAAGGCCTGGTTCAACGGCGGCAAGGCCATGGCGGTGTCAGCAATGACCTCAACCGCCACGCCGCCTTGCCCGAACAGAATGACAGGTCCGAAGGTTCGATCGATACTGAGGCCGACAATCAGCTCTTGCGCATGCGGCCGCTTGATCATCGGTTGGACGGTGAACCCATCAATGCGGGCGCGAGGCTGAACGGCGGCGATCTTGTCCACCATCTCCTCCGCGGCTTGCGTAACACGAGTTGGTTCGAGATCGAGCAGAACGCCGCCCACGTCTGATTTGTGGGTGATGTCGCGCGAGAGGATCTTGACCGCGACACGGCCGCC
The DNA here is from genome assembly GCA_963837475.1 of uncultured Pseudomonadota bacterium. GTDB lineage: Bacteria > Pseudomonadota > Alphaproteobacteria > Caulobacterales > Aquidulcibacteraceae > Vitreimonas. Next base: position 1,961,976 of record CAWIND010000003.1, on the reverse strand, counting down.
GAACGCAGCAGCGATGCGGCCAGCCTCGGCGGCGTCGTGCGCGATTTTGATTGGCGTGACTGGAATGGAATAGGCGTCGAGCACCGCCTTGGCTTCGAACTCGCTCAGAATGAGACGCCCTTCGGCGCGCACAGCGGCGATGATGGAATTGACCTGCGCCAATGCGGCGGTATCGCGTTCTGGGCTTGCTGCTGGTGTTTCAAGCAGAGCCCGTTGGTTACGCGCATAATCAAAGAGGTGCGAGAAGGCGCGTACCGCTTCTTCCGGCGCCTCGAATGTCGGCACGCCCGCGGCGCTCAGAATGGCCTCCGGCGCAGCCAAGCTCGCGCCGCCCGCCCAGCAAGCGAGGAACGGCACGCGCGGATACGCTTTACGCGCCTGCGCCAGCGCCTCGGCGCCTTCGCGATTGTCCGCAACGCCGATGGGACAATTCATCACTAGAATGGCATCGAGCCCGTCGTCGCGCGCAAGAACGTCAAGCGCGTCGGCATAACGGCGCCCGTGCGCGTCGCCCAAGATGTCGACAGGATTGGCGCGCGACCAAGATGGGGGCAGGAGACTATCGAGCGCCTTCAAGCTTTCAGAGGAGAGGCTCGCCAAGCGCCCGTGGCGTGCCTCCAGTGCATCGGTCGCCAAAACGCCAAGGCCCCCGCCATTGCTCACGATCATGAGCCGGTCGCCAGTGGGACGCAGGCCCGAGGCAAGCGTCTCAGCGGCGTCGAACAAGTCGCGCAAGGTTTCGACCCGCAACATGCCGGCGCGCCGGAATGCTGCATCATAGACGGCATCGGCGCCGGCAAGGGCGCCGGTGTGAGAGGCTGCGGCAGCCGCTCCGCTCGCACTGCGGCCAGCCTTGACGACAATGACCGATTTGATGCGTGCGGCGATGCGCGCCGCCGACATGAATTTGCGCGCGCTCGTCACCTGCTCGATGTAAAGGAGAATGACGCTGGTCGCGGGATCGAGCGCGAGAAAATCGAGCGCGTCGCCGAAATCGACATCGGCCATGTCGCCGAGGGACAGCACATGGGAAAATCCAAGGCCGCGCCCATGGGCCCAATCTATCATCGCGGTGGCGACAGCACCGGATTGCGTGACGAGCGCGATGTTGCCTTCTCTCGGCGTCAATTGCGCGAAGCTGGCATTGATGCCCGCGCCGGGTGAAAGAAGTCCCAAGCAATTCGGTCCGACGATCCGCATCAGGTGCGGTCTGGCGGCGGCGAGCACATCGTCGCGGAATTGGTGATCGCCGGCGCTGATGATGATGGCCGCACGGCAACCGCGCGCGCCGAGCTCGCCGATCAAGGGCCCAACGCTCGGGGCGGGCGTTGCGATGATGGCGAGATCGGGCGCGCCTGGAAGGGTCGACACATCGCGATAAGCCATGGCGCCGGCGATCGCATCGTCATGGGGATTGACGAACCATAGCGCGCCGCCAAAACCGCCTGCCCGAAGGTTTTTGACAAGCACGCGGCCCACCGAACCTTCCTGGTTGCTGGCGCCGACGAGCGCGATGGCGCGTGGAGCAAACAGGGCCTGGAAATTGCGGATGGTCATGGAACGAGAACAGCTGCGCCCTGCAACCGACCGTTGCGCAAATCGTCAAGGGCGCGTGCTGCGTCTTCAAGCGGGTAGGCCGTCGTGTGGGTGCGGACCCCGGCTCTTGCGGCAATGGGAAAAAAGCTCGCGGCGTCGGCGCGTGTCAGATTGGCAACCGAGACCAATGCGCGCTCGCCCCAGATGAGATCATAATTGAAGCTCGGAATGTCGCTCATGTGAATGCCCGCGCAGACGACGCGTCCGCCCTTGCGCACCGCGGCAAGGGCGGCGGGCACAAGCGACCCGACCGGAGCGAAAATAATTGCCGCATCCAAGGGCTCAGGTGGCTTTTGTTCGCCGCCGCCTGCCCAGACAGCGCCCAGCGAGCGCGCGAAGTCTTGTGAGGCGGCGTCATTGGCGCGTGTGAAAGCATAGCCCTCTCGGGCCTGAAACCGAAGAATCTGTAGGATGATGTGGGCGGCCGCGCCGAATCCATAAAGTCCGACGCGGGCGCCTTCTCCGGCGGCGAGCAGGGAACGCCAACCGATGAGACCCGCGCACAGAAGTGGGGCTGTGGCGACATCATCGCCAACTTGATCCAGTGGGATGGCAAAATCAGCGTCGACGAGAACATGTGAGGCATAACCGCCAGGGCGAGTGTAGCCGGTGAACTTCGCATCGTCGCAGAGATTCTCATGACCGCGCATGCATTGAAAGCAATGGCCGCAGGTGTGAGCAAGCCAAGCCGCGCCCACACGCTGACCGAGGGCGAACGCAAGCACACCCGCGCCTATTCTGTCGACGCGCCCAACGATTTCATGACCGGGCGTCAGCGGGTAGGGAATGGCGGCGAGTTCACCGTCGACGGCATGGAGATCGGTACGGCAAACCCCACAGGCGCTGACGCGAATGCGAATTTGACCTTCGCCTGGCTCAAGATCGCTGAGCGTGACGCGTTCAAGGGCCGCGCCCGAGCGGGATTGCTGCATCGCGTAGATTTCGGCGCTGGCCATGAGCTTTACGGTTTATACGCCAGTGCGTCCCAACGCGCCCACGTGATTGAGCCGCTTTTCCAGTTCTGTTGGCGCCGCCGCTTCGATAGCGCCCAACAGCGTGTGGCGCACTGGTGCGATGCCGGCGAAGCCCAGCACGCCCTGGATGATATTGCGCACGCCATGCTCATGAAACATCAGCCGATAGATAAAGGCCGGCATGCCCATAGTGACAATGATCCGCCCCGACCGCCCCTTGAGTTTTTGGCGGATGCCGCGACCGTCGGTCTCGGCCATGAAGTTCCCGCGCGCCGTTTGTTCGAGAAATGCGCGCAACAACGATGGCGCCCCGCCCAGCCAAAGCGGGAACACCAGAACGAGATGATTGCACCAGATGAGGTCGTCGCGGGCTCGCAACACGGCCGCATTGTCCGGCGCTTCTGCAAACGCCGCCGCCGTGCGCAGCATCGGAATGTCGTCGTCGGCGACGGTGATGAGACGCACTTGCTTGCCCGTTGCGCGCGCCCCATCGGCATAAGCTTCTGCGAGTGCATGGCCATAGCGCTTGCGATCGGGATCTGGATGCCCATCGATAATGAGAATGCGATCGCCCATGGCGGTCCCCTTCGATGCGCCAACCTTGATATGCGCTATTGCAGGACGAGTTCGTCACGCACCTGGGTCACGCCAGGTGCGGCCCAAGCCGCCGTTTCAGCAATCTGGCGATCGCGCCAGGATTTTACCTCGCCAGTCAGAGTAACGGTCGAATCGGTGACCGCCACCTTGATGCCAGAGCTCTCCAACACGGCGTTGCGCTTCAGGGCCTTGGCGATACTGTCGCGAATGTCCTGGCCGCTGATGGGTGGGTTTACGACGATGTCGTTGGTGACGCAGAGAACGCCGCTCAAGCGACGCACGGCGCGCTCGGCTTCCACTTTCTTGTAGTTCCAGTCGACGGCGCCTGTGAGCGTGACAAACCCGTCTTCGACCACGACCTTGATGGCGTCCGCGGCATTGGCGCTCCAAGCGATGATGTTCAGGGCTCGCTGGGCGATCTCGTCGTCATTACGCTTAGCGCTGCCGGCCAGACGCACCTCCAAATCCATGGCGACGGCGCGGACGCCTTTGACGCGTTCCGTCGCCTGTTGTGCGAGCAGTTTCTGCATATAGGTGGGGACGTGGCCGGAAAGCGTGACCACGCCATTGTCGACGGCCACGCCGATGGCTTTGGCCTCGATGGCCGGGTCGAAGTCGAGCTCATCGATGACGTCTTGGCGAATGACGGAATCGGGCATGATAGTTGCTCCTCGGCGCGGATCTTTGCGCACACCGAAGATGTTTGCGCCACCGCCAAGCCGGCTTCATTGCGCAGGCTCAATCGCCGCAGTCAGAAAATCCCGCTCGATTTGATCGCGATCAAGGCGGCGCGAACGACGCTGTCGTAAGCAAGGAGCGTCGCGGGGAGCGACGGGCGGCGCGCCCTGACATCATCTCCCCTTCGTTCCCCCCGCTTGGGGAGAAGATCGTCAGGGTGCGGCTGCCTCTTTGGGAGTGCGCAAATGATGTCCGTTCAACAGATTGCGGATTCCGAGATTGCCCCGACACAACTTTGGTCGCAACCCGAAGCATTCTTGGGCGTGCTGCTGTTGGTGGCGGTCAGCGACGTTCAAAAGCATGGAAGTCGCTTGCGCGCCGTCGAGGAGTATGTGCGCCGATCACCATTCTTGCGCCCGTTGGGCGAGCAAGGCCGCGCCGCGCTGCATTGCTCGGCCGCCCGTCATCTGAGCGTCGCGGATGCCTTGGAGCAGGCCTGCGCCATTGTCTCACCGGCCATGGCGCCCAGTCTCTTTGCTCAGGCTCTCGATCTCATCATCGAGGCCGAACCGCCGTCTACGCAGGAAGAGGCGTTGATGGCGCGTTTAGCAGTGCTTCTGCGTATCGATGCCGTCGCGGCCTTGCGTATCCGCGAAATCATCACGCTCAAGAACAAGTATTGATATTCAGCTGTCGCGAGCGGCGACGCTTTGGAGACAGCGATGAATGCGCCAAAGGTTAGAGCCTTCTTCCACGAACCCACCAACACGGTCAGTTATCTAGTTTGGGATGCGGCGAGCAAACGTGCAGCGATCATCGACAGCGTTCTTGATTTCGATCCTAAGTCCGGCCGAACGGCCGTCGCGTCAGCCAGCGCTATCTTAGAGGCGGTGAAGAAAGAGAGCGTATCGGTAGATTGGATTCTGGAGACACACGCCCACGCCGATCATTTGTCGGCCGCACCCTTTGTGAAGCGAGTAACCGGCGCGCCAATCGTCATTGGCGAGCACATCAAGGCCGTGCAGGGCGTGTTTAAGCGTATCTTCAATTTGGAGGATATAGCCGGCGACCGGCGCCCGTTCGACCGCTTGGTTTGCGACGGTGAAAGGCTGAAGCTCGGCGAAATCGTCATCGAGGTTATTCATACGCCAGGCCACACGCCGGCTTGCGTGAGTTATCGCATTGGCGAGGCAGTATTCGTCGGCGACACGTTGTTCATGCCCGACTATGGCACTGCGCGGGCGGACTTTCCCGGCGGCGATGCGCGGGCGCTTTATCGTTCGATCAAGCGCATTCTGGCCCTGCCACGGGAGACGAGATTATTCACGTGCCACGACTACAAAGCGCCTGGGCGCGATGCATTTGCGTGGGAGAGCACAGTCGGCGCCGAGCGGGATCACAACATCCACGTCCATGATGGGGTCAGTGAAGACGCCTTTGTCGCCATGCGGCAAGCGCGCGACAAGACACTGGAAATGCCCACGCTGATCTTGCCGTCGATCCAGGTGAACATCCGCGCTGGCGAATTGCCTCCTGCAGAGGCCAACGGCGTGCGCTATCTGAAGCTGCCGATTGACGCGCTGTGAGGCGCGGTGTTGGTCGTTGTCACCGGTCGCGTTGGTGCGACGGAAGTCGAGAGGCGGGTCCCGGCGTCCAGCAATGAGTGAAGCGGTGTCGGACGTGTGGCGCAGCTCAATGATCACAATCAAAGACGAGCGTGTCCGACAATTGCCAAGCCGGCTCTGCGCTTGATCTGACGCAATGCTTGAAGGGCGGGAATGAGGCCCAATGGCCAAACATGAGAGAGGGAACGGCGCATGCATCGGCGGCGCTTTCTGTGGCTTGGTTTGGCGGGCGTGGGCGCGCTTCTGGCGGGCGGCGCGGTCTGGAGGTCGTTTGCAACCGACATGGCGCGCGCGCGTGCGCGCATCGCCGGTCGCAGCGCCGTGTTTCAGAGTCGGTTTGGGACAATGGAATATGCAGTGGAGGGCAGTGGCCCGCCCTGCATCATGATCCACGGCACCGGCGGGGGCTTCGACCAGGGGCTTGCATTCGCGCAACGTCTTGTCGCTGCCGGCCGCCAAGTCGTGGCGCCGTCCCGCTTTGGCTATTTGCGCACAGCAATGCCGGCTGAGCCCACTTCAGAGAACCAGGCCGACGCCATTGTCGATCTCATGGATGAACTGCGCATCGATCGCGCCCCGGTGATTGGCGGATCCGCCGGCGCTCTGTCTGCGCTTCAATTCGCAATTCGCCATCCCGACCGCTGCAGTGCGCTCGCGCCCATTGTTCCAGCGACTTATGTGCCTGGACATATACCCCAGCCGCCAAGCGCCATTGCACGCGCCATCATGGATTATGGCCTCAAATCCGATTTTCTGTTCTGGGCGGGCATTGCAGGCGCCGAGGATGCCATGGTGAGGGCGCTCTTGGCCACGGACCCAGCGCTCGTTCGTCGCGCATCGCCAATCGAACAAGCCCGGGTGCGCGCAATCTTGACCGACATCTTGCCGGTGAGCGCCCGCGCGCGCGGGCTGGCAAACGATGCCGCGCTAACGGGCGCGCCCGCGCCCATGGCGCTGGACCGAATTTCGGCGCCAACTTTGGTCATCTCCTTGGAAGACGATTGGTTCGGCACGGTGGCGGCGGCGCGTCACATCGCAAATTCGGTTCCGGACGCCAAACTCACTATCTACCCAAGTGGGGGCCATGTGTGGGTGGGCCATGATGAAGAGCTGTTTGCGGCGCTAGATGCTTTCCTGCCCCGGGCCTGAGGTCTTGATGCGCCATCCAATCCAATCGTCGCCGCGCCAAGTGACGCCAACAATAGGCACGCACACGCGCACGCACACGCAGAGCGAAAACACCCGAGCGGATTGTGGTTAGCGCAACGCTGATGATGAAAAGAAAGACAGCGTGGCTGCCGCCGAGAAGGCAATCCGCGTTGGCCTTGTTTTGGCGCGTTTGAGGGCGAACGATCCCAGGAACACATAAGCGACAATCAGCGCCACCTTTGCTGTGAGCCATGTGTCGACGAACGGATATTGGCGCACGATTGTCACCAGCAAGAGGCGCTCGCGAGAAGCGCAGTGTCAATTGCGTAACTGAGGTATCGACGCGGCGCCGCCATCGTCCAAGCGGCATTGAACACGTTGCGGCATTGAACACGTTGACGACCATTGCGCGGTGAGAAAGAGGCCGCCGCGCGGATTGCGAGACTGGACGCGTCCATCGTTTATTGATCATGCCACGTTCTGAAGGATCAGGGTTGCGATCGTGCGATTCGCGGCGCCGGTCACGCGCGCGGGAGCGTGAGGGTCACCACCGCCCCGCGCCCGGGCTCGCTTTCAATATTCGCCGAGCCGCCGGATTGCTTGACGAAGCCGTAAACTTGAGCCAGTCCAAGCCCTGTGCCTGATCCCGAGGGCTTGGTCGAAAAGAAGGGTTCGAAGGCGCGCGCTAACACATCGGCGTTCATGCCTACGCCGTTGTCGCTCACAACGACTGCCACGCTTTGACGGCGAGCATCGGCAATATTGTCAACGCTGATAAGGAGTGAACCGCCGTCCGGCATCGCATCGCGTGCATTGAGAGCGAGGTTGAGCAGTGCGAGATCGAATTGACTTCGATCAATGCGAACAAGCCAGACGCCCGCGCCTATTCTGAACTCGACGTGGATCTTATCGCCAAGCGATTGGCGGATCAGGTTTTCGATCTCTGGGACCGTGTCCGCCAGGTTCACCAGTTCCAGTTTAAGAGGCTCACGCCGCGCGAAAGCCAGAAGTTGCTTAGTGAGCGCCGTGCCGCGGTCCAGTGTCTGTTTCAACGTCTCGACGACCGCTTTTCGCTCCGCTTCTTGGCGGTTGAGCAATTGTAAGCCCCCGGCGATCGAGGCCAAAAGATTGTTGAAATCATGAGCGACGGTGCCGGTCAGTTGTCCGAGCGCCTCGAGTTTTTGGGATTGCGCCAGTTCTTGACGTGTTTGGGTCAGTGTTGCGTGTGCTTCACGGCGATCGGCCGCGAGTGCAAGGCTCGGAAGCGTGGCCGCGACGATGAACGCGACGAGCAACAGAAGCGAATCGTTGAGCGTGGCTTGGGTGAACGGGCTCGAACGCGCAAGCACGCCCCAAATGGCAAGCGATGACATCAAAAGCGCTGTGGTGGCTGTGTCGCGAAGGCCAAGTCGCAGCGCCGACCACATGAGCGGCAGGATGGCAAGGAAACAAAATGCGCTGCGCAAACCAATGGGCAAGGGCGAAAGTGGGCTGAAGGCGACAAGACCTACCAGCAAGGCGGCGGCAAACGTCAAGAACGTTCGGCTGCTTATCGTGCGCGGTTCAAGTCCTGCGATAGTGCGCGACCACAAGATAAGGGCAGGCGTGGCGAGTGTAGCGCCTGCCAAATCGCCAAGCCACCAAGTGGTCCACACCGCGGCAAGCTCGCGCCATTGGGCATAGCCGGTCGCAGCGAGCGAGACAGCGCCGATTGTAGCGCTCAAGGGCGCGGCGAGTGCGACGACTATGATTGCGAACTTGGCGATGCCGAGAGGTGAATAGAACGCTTTTTGGCCGTCGGCCCAACGCCCAAGCAGCAGAGATGCGACATAGGCTTCTCCGGTGTTGCCAATTGCAATGAGGCCAGCGGTTAGGAGCGATGGCGTTATCGCGAGATTGGCGCTGAGCGCCCCAATAAGAACTGCTGGCAGCATGGCTTTGCCGCGAACCAGCACAAGCGCAACGGCAAGACCGGTTGGCGGCCAGACCGGCGTTGCGCTGGCGTTGACCGAGGCCAAGAACAAGCTCGCCCGCGCCAGCAAGAAGTAAGCCGCCGCCGCCAGAGCGATTTCGCCCAGACGCATCCAAATTGGGGCCTCTGCACGCTCGGCGCTCATCGTGGTCACATCGCCTGCCTCCAAAGAGGGTCACAGCTTATGCCACACCTATCCGTGTCGTTGTTGGAAATGTGTTTTCTCCCTGGCTTCCAGATCGCCGTCCTTGCCACTGGCGCGCGCCATCACCGCCTTAGTTTGCCGCGATTTCGTCGAGCACCTTGCACCACGCATTCTCAGCGTCGGCTGTCCATTCGGGGCCGAGCAATTCGCGGACAGTCTCAAACACGATTGTCAAGAAGCGTGCGTATTCGGTTGGAGTGACGCCAAGGCCTCCGTCATGCGAGACACGCTCGGCCTGAAGGAAGTTGAGGCCATAGCGACGTGGACCTTCCATATCCAACAAGGCTTCAAAAACATGCGCCAACATGTTGGCGCGAGTCATGCCGGTCTGGTCAAGCAAGAATAGTTTCTCGAACTCTGGATTTTGTTCGAAGAGGCGTTGATACACCGCAGCGGTGGGATCACCGTGCAGTTCGCTCACACGCTCGAGGCTCCAAGCGATGGAATGATCGTCGTCCAAGGATGGTGGTCCCGTTCGGCTCAAGCTCAACAGCCGAGATTCGCGATGTCAACTGGTGGCGGACGACGGCGAGCGCGCGCCAGAGGCTGGCGGCGAATTCCGGCTTGCGAGTGGGGGGGCGGTCAATCTATCTTGCCCAATCGGCGTGTCGGTTCGAAGGCTTGAGGCCCCACTCGACGCTCGACAAGTCTTGCTTATAGGGCGCAAGCTTTCAGCTCCGCCGGCGGGAGGGCGTCACCCACCGGCGCATACTTCGTGACGCCTCTGGAGGCGCCGTCGTCATGTTGCAAGCATCAAGACTGGCGATCTGGGCTCGTCGCCTCGCGACCGGCGCGGCTTTGGGTCTGATCAGCGCCTGCGTCAGCCAGGCAGAACCGGCGCCTAGCGGCGGCGACGCGCGCCCGTCGGCGGCGATGGGGCTTCATTACGCACAACAATTTTGCGCCACCTGCCACGCCGTGGCGTCCGGTGATCTGCAATCACCAAATCCAAGCGCGCCGAGCTTTGAGGTGATCGCCAATCTGCCGGGCATGACTGGGACGGCGCTGAATGCCTGGCTGCATTCGCCACACCCGAGCATGCCCAACGTGATCGTCAGTCCCGCCGATCGGGACAACGTCGCTGCTTATTTGGAATTGCTACGGCGGGGTGGAGGACACGCCTGATGGCCCGGCCCGACCCCTCACTTTGTGCCTGCGGCAAGGCCGATCAGTGACTGTCGGTTCCTGGCGCGTTCCAGCCGTGTGATCTCGGCGCCGACGTCCGCCTTCGGGCTCACACTGGAGACCCGCGTCGACGCTCTCAGCGAAGAATCGAGCATGGCGGCGGCGGCCTCGGCCATCACGGCAGCGGCTGTCCACCCAAGTCAAAGCTGTGCTCTTGTGGCGACAAATTCACCCATCGCATCGCGGCGCGTGGCGACGATCATAGTAGCGATCATGATCGGCACGGCGATCACGCCGTTCAGCACAGCGCACCAGAACAACGCCTTAATGGGATCGATTGGCGCATAATCGATGCCAAGGCCAATGAGGATCGACATGACGATAACGGTGTAGAAGGCGGGCGCCTCGCGCCATTTCTTCTCCAGCCCTGATGTCCAGCCCGAGGCTTCGCCAAGTCTTTAGAAGCCAGAACGTGACTTGTCGCCGCACAATTGGCCCGCAATTCTTATAGTGTACGAAGCTTAGTCGAACGCGATTGCCGTTGCGAGGTGCGGTAACCACGCGAGCAGAGGTCGCGGGTCGTTGTTTCGGTTTGAGTGCGTTCAAATCCGGCATGAGATCTCTCACAGGCGCAATTTCCGACAAGGGACTTCTGGTTCGCTCAGCGGCGCGAGACGGCGCAGCTGAGGCTGTCGCAGCTGAGATCGACGCTGATTTGAGGCGGCGCAAATACAAGGTTGAGCGCAGCGACTACGACGGCTCAGAAAATGAGGAGCCCGTCTAGGGGAATCGCCATGCCTGAGTTGGACCGCTTCACGCGCACACGCACATTAGCTCGGATTGTGGGACCATATCTCATTGCCGTCGCCGCCATGTTGTTTGCGCGCCAAGATCGCCTGCCGGCGCTGTTGAGCGCATACATGCAAGACGATGCCCTCGTACTAGCGAGCGGGGCGTTTGCGTTGATGGCGGGTCTCGCTGTCGTGGCTGCGCATCATCACTGGACCAGTCCCAGCGCTGTCATGATTTCATTCGTCGGCGTCGTCGCAACACTAAAGGGGGCTTGGCTTATGATAGCGCCAAGCCTTGGCGCCGAGATGACCGACCTTGTTATTCGCACTCCAAGCTTGCTTCCGGTTATCGCAGGCGTCGAATTCCTGATCGGCTGTTGGCTGAGCTTCGTTGGTTGGCGGCCCCGAGCATAGCTTCGCGCATGATGCGAGTGACCGCACTTGGCGAATGCGCGTCCCCCGTGTTCAGCTTGTGAACGGCAGTCAACCGACAGCGGCGGACCAGTGGTCAATTGACGGGTGAGTGTTGACAAGCCATGCGTCAGGGAATACCTGACAGTTAGGGTTATCCTGACGCGGAGCCGCATCGGTGGCCAAGACTCTGCACTGTTCGTTCTGCGGAAAATCCGAGAAGCAGATAGAAAAACTCGCCGCTGGACCAGGCGGCATCCACATCTGCAACGAGTGCGTTGAAGCTTGTTTGCTCATCATGGACGGCGAAGGCGCGGGGTTGAGGCGCCGCTTCGATCCCGGGCGTTGGCCGACTGAACGTTTACTCGCGATATTGGCGCCGGTGAACGCCACACTCGAGACCTACCGCGAACATCTGCACAATGTCGTCGACGCGCTTCGCAGGCGCGAGATTAGTTGGGCGAAAATCGCAAAGCCGCTTGGCATATCACGCCAGTCCGCGTGGGAACGCTTCGGGCGTGAGTAGCGCACGTCGCACTTGTTGATTGAACGCAAACGCGAGCCGCAGCCGAATGGGTAGAGATCCGCCATGTCCTGGCGCTTGCTAATTGTGGCCCTGGCCGCGTGGGGCCTATCTGCCGTGGCGCACGCCCAAGGCGTGACGGAATTGCCCCTGAGGCCCTACGTCGGGCAGCTCAAAACCATTGAACTGACGATTGCTGGACATCCCGCCCGCTTATTGTTCGATACAGGTGCTGGCGTCACTGCGGTCACACCAGAATTTGCAGCATCGATCGGATGCGCGCCATCTGGGGTCGTCAGCTCGTTTCGGATGGATGGGGAGCCAGTCACGTTTCAACGATGCCTGGCGCCCAGCCGCATCACCCAAGGTCATTTCCAGACATCGCAAAGCATCGCTGTCTTCGATTTGCGCCGCGTTCTGCCAGCAGGCCTGCCGCCTGTGGACGGTGTTGCCGGGCTCGACCTCTTTCGCGGCCGAACCATCACAATTGAGAAGAATCTGGCCGGCATTCGGCTTGAGACACGAATGTCCTTGCAACGCATCGCGAGGGCCCGCGCGCCGTCGCGCATTCGACTTGCTCAAGAGGCAGGCGGGGCAGGACTTACGGTGTTTGCGCCCATGCGGGTTGGCGGCGGCGACATCTGGTTTCTGATGGACAGCGCAAACCTGGCAGCCGTACGCCTTCATCCAACGAGCCATGCATTGCTCGGCAATGGGCAAAGCGTGAGGCTAGCCATGGAAGGCGCGCTGGAAGAGGTCATTACGCCCGAAATCGTTAATAGGCTCATTTATGATGGTGCGCTCAATGCAGCCTTTATGAGCCAATATGAGATAACGCTCGATCTGGCGGGGGCGCGTGCTTGGTGGAATGCACGATAGGCGCAGCCGTGCGCTTACTGGAAACAGTGCAAGCACAACGGTTTCGGGCGCTCAGCGCTTGCGCGTGCGTCTCTTGCTCGCGGGCTTATCGCAGACGCGTCTGAAGCCCGCGGCTGCAAACTCAATCAAGCGAGGCTCGATGGCGGCAATGTCGGTTGAGCGACATCTGCCATCTGACAGCCGGTCGATGCGGTCAGTCTCTGAGAGCGTCAAGAGCAGGGCGCCCGAAAGAAAATGATAGCTCCAATAGAGGTCTTCTTCGGCCACATCGGGCAATGCTTTGCGAATGATCGCGATAAGGCGTTGAATGACGGGATCAAACGAGCGCGTCATGACCGCGCCCCCCCATTCGTGCTTGTTGCCGACTTGGGCTACCAGTTCGAGGTAGTTGCGCCAGCCCGGCCCACCGCTGTCGAGCTTAAGGAGCACTGGCCTCAGAAACGCGGCTATGGCGCCTTCGACGGTGACATTATCAGCGGCGTCGCGCTCATAAGCGCCGAGAGCTGCCATGCGTTCTTCGTTGACGATGTCAGCTCTGCGCGCAAACACGGCGTCAAACAGTTCGCGCTTGGTGTTGAAGTAATAGTGGATCATCGCCGCCGTCGAACCGGCTTCACGCGCCACTGTCCGGGTGGCGACCGCCTCATACCCGCGTTTGGCGAAATGCTCTTCGGCGACATCGAGAATGCGTTCGCGGACGTTGATGTCCTTGCCATTTCTGGATGGACGGCCAGGTCCTGCGCGTTTTGGACGCGGCTTTGCCTTTCCAGATTGGCGCGCCTTGGCCGGTTGCACTGAGACTTGCCTCATCTTCGATCTCCGCCGGCGGCGCCTGCGATTGGGCCTCTAGCGCACAACACAGCGCGAACCTAGGAGCGGCTTGACAGAAATAGACCCTGCGCTCACTAATTGCCATAATTAAACGGGCGGTTGATTAATAAATGCCCCTGGGGAGGGAATTATGACGAAGCGGGTGACCTGGCTGGCGCTTCTATGCGCAAGCGCGAGCGGATTTGCGTTGAGCGCCGGTGCGGCCGCTGCACAAGAGACGGGCGCTTCCAACGATGATGGGATCGTGGTTACGGCGCGGCGCACCGAAGAGCGGCTGCAAGATGTGCCGGCCGCAGTGACGGCGTTTTCCCAAGACCGGCTTGATCAGCTCGGCGCCAGCGACAGCACAGGCCTGCAAGGGGCAGTGCCTAACTTGAACATCGTGCAGGGGCGGGGCTCATCGAACGCCACCAACATTTTCATTCGCGGCGTCGGCCAGCCCGATGCGCTGCAAACATTCGATCCCGCAATCGGCTTCTATGTGGACGGCGTCTATTATTCGCGCATTCGCGGCACACAGCTCGAGCTCTTTGACTTGCAGCGTGTGGAAGTGCTGCGCGGTCCCCAAGGCACGCTTTATGGCAAGAACACCATTGGCGGCGCCTTGAGCATCGTCACAAGACTGCCAGGCCAAGACCCACACGCGATGGCTCAGGTGACGGTTGGCGATTACGGGCTCATTCAAACACGCCTCTCAGCGTCAGGCCCGCTCAGCGACACATTCGCCGTGGGCGCCTCGTTGTTTGGCGTCGACCGCAATGGCTATGTCACTAATCCGGTGACGCACGAGCAATACAATGACCGTGAAGCTTGGGGCGGCCGCTTGCAGGCGGCCTGGACCCCAAGCTCAAGTTTCAACGCCAACATTTCGCTGGACTATCAGCAGGAAGACAACGCGCTGACGATGGGCCAGGCGCAAAACACGCTCACAAACATTCTGGGCGCGCCCATCTTTGTGGTGCCGTCGCCAACGCCGCCCTGGAATTTCCAGGCGCAAGCTTCGCCCGGCTTGCCCAATTCCTCCGAACTCACCCATTCTGGCGTTGCTCTCCACGCCAATTGGGACATCGGCAACAATTGGGAGCTTCGCTCGATCAGCGCCTACCGGCAGCTCAATTACACCGACTATATCGATATTGATGGAACGCCGGTGCAGCTGGGCGACGTCCTGGTTCATGTCGACCAAAATCAGATCAGCCAAGAATTGCAGGCCGTCTATACGGGCGACCGGCTGACGCTGGTCGCGGGCCTCTATTATCTGCGCGAGGACGTGGCCTCGCATCAAGAAGCCTATGCCAACGACTACATCACCCCGTTTGCTGGCCTTACAAGTTTCACGCGCACCGTTGACGATGATCTGACCACCACGAGCCAGGCCGCCTACATCAACGCCAATTACGCGCTGAGCGATCGCCTGCATATCGGCCTGGGCGTGCGCTACACCGACGAGCACAAGGACTATCCGCGCTCGACGTCAACCTTCTTCAGCAATCCGCTCTTCAATTCGACGTTTGCGTTTCACGTCGATGACAGCTGGCAGGACACCTCGCCGATGGCGTCGGTCGACTACCGGTTGAGCGAGGACATGATGCTCTATGCGCGCGTTGCGCATGGCTTCCAGTCAGGCGGCTTCAACGGACGCGCCAATGCCTTGGGGGAGGAGGCGCCCTATGCGCCTGAGACGCTCATCTCCTATGAAATTGGCGCCAAGACCCAATGGATGAACAATCGACTGATTGCAAACCTGGCGGTTTTCTATAACGCCTATTCGGACTTCCAAGCGCGCGTTGGCGGCACGGTTGAAGATCCGATTCTGCACATTCCTGTCGCTGTGCTCAGCGTTCTCAATGCCGGGCAATTGGATATTTCCGGCGCGGAGCTGGAACTGAACTACCGCCCCATTGAAGCGCTCAGGCTCGATGCGGAAATCGGCTACCTCGATGCCTCTTATGGCGAGTTCAACGATAGTCGCTTTCCGGGCGGCAGCCGGGCCTTCCAGACGCCGGCCTTCTCGCCAGACTGGACGATGCGATTTGGCGGCGCCTACACATGGGACTTGCCTAACAATGGATCCCTCGTCTTCGCCGCCGACGCCAATTATCGCTCGCGCATGGCGCTTGCAGTCGACGACACCTTTGTAATTGGCAATGTCGGCACGACCACAGAAATTCCCGGCATGTTCCAAGACGATTACTGGCTCTTCAACGCGAGCCTAACCTGGAACATCAACGACGTGCTTTCGATCGCCTTGCAGGGACGCAATCTGAGTGATGAGGTGTACAAGACCGACGCGCAGGAATTCTCCTCGGTCGGACAGGTCCGCACGGCCTATTTTGGACCTCCGCGCACCGTCAACCTCGTGCTCACTGCTCACTATTGATCGTTGTGGGCGGAGCGTGGGGGACGGCGATCCCTGCGCTCCGCGCCTCAGCGTCGCGTGCGATGCAAGAGATACTGCTTCCAGACATTATCAGCCTTCACGGCCGCTGGCGGGCCAAGCAGCCCGCCGTGATCGACGCTGGCGCGTCGATTGACTGGGCGAGGTTCAACCTTCGAACCGATCAGGTCGCAAACGGTCTGCTTGGCGCGCGCTGCAAGAAGGGCGATCGCATCGGCGTGGTGATGGGCAATGGCGCTGCGATGGCGGAGGTCTTGATCGGCGCCATGAAGGCGGGCGTCGTTGTGGCGCCGCTCAATCCATCCGTCACCGACGATGCGCTCGGCGCCATGCTTGAAGATGCCGGCGTCAAAATCGTCGTGACGACGGCGGAAAACCGCGATCGCATTGGCGCTGATGTTCTCAGGAAGACAAATCTTCGCCTTGTCGCCGGGGGCGGTTCGGACACGCCGTGGCAGGCTTACGCTGAGTGGCGAGATGCACAAGCTGTCGAGCCGCCGCGTTCTCAACTCACACGCGACGCCATCTGCAATATAATCTATTCATCCGGGACGACGGGTCAGCCCAAGGGGATCGCCCATAGCCACGGGGCGCGACTGGACTGGGCGCACGATCTTGCGCACGTCCTGCGCTATAATAGCGGCGCGCGACTTTTGATCGCGACGGGATTGTACTCCAACATCACATGGGCCGGCATGCTTCCGACGCTTCTGTTGGGTGGAACGCTCGTCATTCGCAACAGTTTCGATGCGCTCGATGTACTGAAGACGATCGAGCGCGAGCGCACAACGCATATGTCGTTGGTGCCGGTTCAATATCAACGCCTGTTGCAGCATCCGGACTTTGACGCTCACGATCGCACATCGCTTCAGGCCATGATGTGTTGTGGTTCGCCGCTTCCGCTTCATACCAAGCAGGCTCTTTTTGAGAACTTCGCATGCGGCGTCATCGAACTTTATGGCTCGACGGAAGGCATCATCACGACGCTTGCGCCGGAAGAGGCGCGCCATCGAATGGCGTCCGTTGGCAGGCCAACGCCCGGCGAGGATCTGGCGATATTGGGCGCAGACGACAAACCCGCCGCGACTGGAGAGCCAGGGGAGGTGGTGGCGCTCAGCCGCTTTGCCATGGACGGATATTGGAAGCGACAGGAGGCGACGGCGGAAGCATTCTGGATCGACGCCAAAGGCAGACATTGGCTGCGCTCGGGCGACATCGGTCGATTGGACGACGAGGGCTATCTCTACATAACCGACCGCAAGAAGGACATGATCATCTCAGGCGGCCAAAACATCTACCCCGCCGATCTTGAGGCTGTTTTGGTTGGGCACCCCGAAGTCGTAGATTGCGCGGTCTTCGGGATTCCAAGCGAACGCTGGGGCGAAACACCATTGGCGCTCGTTGTTTTGCGCGAGCGCTCACAGTTGGATGCTGCAGCATTGCGCGACTGGGCCAACGCGCGGCTTGGCAAGCAGCAGCGCTTGCATGCGGTGGAGCAACGTCAATCGCTCCCGCGCAACGCCAACGGAAAACTTTTGAAACGAGAATTGCGAGCGCCCTACTGGAGCGCCGCTGGAGGTTCGCCCCCATGAGCGTTGCAATCGAGAATGATGGCGGCGCGTTTCAAGACCGCTTTTGGACATCGAAAGAAGGGTTGCGATTGCATGCCCGCGACTATGGCGTCGCCCAGGGCAAACTGCCGGTCGTCTGCATTCCCGGACTCACACGCAATTGCCGTGATTTTGAGGATCTGGCGCCTTGGATGGCGGGGCGCGGCAGGCGGGTACTTGCTGTGGATCTGCGAGGCCGCGGACAATCTGAGCGAGACCCCGATCGGCGCCGCTACCAACCAATGACCTACGCCGGGGACATGGTGTCGCTGTTGCACTCGATTGGCGAGACAAAGGCCTTGTTCGTGGGCGCCTCGCTTGGAGGTTTGGTGACGATGTCGCTTGCTGGGCGCCGCCCAGGCTTGGTTGGCGGTGCGGTGCTGAATGACGTCGGACCGCGCGTTGCGAGCGGGGGGCTTCGACGCATTGCCAGTTATGTCGGCAAGACCACGCCTGTGCGGACCTGGGCTGACGCGGCGGCGTACGTCAAGCAAATCAATGGCGTCGCTTTTCCTGCTTATGAAGACGAGAGATGGGCGGTCTTTGCTCGCCGCCTTTTCAAGGAAGATGAGAAGGGGGCGCCGGTGCTCGACTATGACCCGCTCATCTTCAAGAAGGCCCACCCGCTCGCGATCTGGCTAGCCACGCCTTTGATTTGGGGCGCCTATAAGCGATTGAGCCGGTGCGGCCCGCTCTTGATCATTCGCGGAGCATCCTCAGACATTCTGGATCTGCGAACCGTGCGCGAAATGCAGCGCGTGGCGCCCAGCGCCGTCGTTGCCGACATCCCAGGCGTTGGCCATGCGCCGATGCTGGACGAGCCGACGGCGAGATCGGCGCTGGGGGACTATCTTGATCGCGCCCCCTAACGGCTGACGCGCGTCTTCGCGCCGAGCGTCGTGCGCTAGTTTTCTCGGCTCGCCCTGGCGTTGTCCGAGCGTCAATACGTGAACGTCTGCGTTCAAACGGATTTGCGCCCCTAACAAGAGTGTGCGCCTCATCATTGATGCTAGGCTTCTTTCAAGGAGCGCCAGCCCGTGACCACGACCGACTTAGTTCAGGCTCTGGCCACAAGCGTCGATGCGGCGCTTCTGCGCCGCACGGCGTATCTCAAAGTGCAGCAACCGGAATTTGCCCTGGCCGCTCTTGCGATTCCGTTCCTGGCGGGAGCATCGGAGATGGCAGGTCAGGCATTCATTTTGGCGGCAAGGAGAGTGAGCGCGTGGCATGCCGCAGCGAGCTTTGCGCTCACAGGTCTTGTTCACGTCACGGCAGTCGTGCTTTGGGCTTCGGGTGCTCACATCTTGCTCGGACTTGGTTTATCGGCGCTGACGCCGGCGAGATCGCCAACCGACCTTGAGCTGCTCGGCGTGGTTTCACTTGGGTACGCGCCGCGCCTCTTAGGCGTGCTGACGATTGCTCCTTATTATGGCGAGGTGCTGGGGCGAGCCCTCGATGCCTGGTCGATGGCATGCGTCGGCTGGGGCATCGCCGTCATTACCGGCGGACCCATCTGGGCGGCCTTGGTCTGTGGCGTATTTGGGTGGTGGGGAAGCTGGCTGTTTCGACACTTCGGTGCGCGCGGGGCCGCGCCACTGCTTGAGCGGCTGGGCGTCGTAACAGCGGGGATGGCGCGTGGTTGAGGCCGCGACGGTTTGGTTTCTCACAACGGCGGCTGTTTGCTTCCTTGTCGCTGGCGTCCTCGCGCCGTTGGAGACGCTCGCATGGTGGGTGGGCCGATTGAGCCCGCAAGCGCGTCTCATTCCACGAGCGCAAGATGGCGCCAGCGAGGTCGGCCACTTCGTCATCTATCTCGGCGGCATCAACGCCATCGACGGCAAGACGCTTTCGCACCGAGAGCGGCGTTTCCTCAAAGCCCTTGAGAGAGACTTGCCGGGCGCCAAGCTTGTGTGCAGCGTCTTTCCTTACGCAGCCTCCGGCGAACCACTATTGCAGGCGCCGCGGTTTTTTCGCTGGATGTGGCGGCTTGCAGCGAAGCGACCGAAACGTCACCGCACTCGACTTAAATACCTGATTGACTGGCGCAACTTCTATCAGGTGCTGGTGTCCGCCGATCGCCGGTATGGGCCGGTCTTCAACGGAGCCGTCGCATCGCTCATGTTGGGCGCATTGATCGAGGAGGGCTGGCGCCATGGCGCAAGGCAGCGCGTGAGTATCCTCGGCTATAGCGCTGGCGCCCAGATTGCCATCGCGTCTGCGTCATACTTGGCGCGTGTGCTTGATGCGCCGCCTTCCGTCGTTTCGATCGGCGGTGTGATTTTGACAACGCGCGGCGTCGACGAGCTTGGCCGCCTCGACCATCTCTTTTCGAGCGCCGATATTCTGCCGAGAGTGAGTTTTCTTTTGTCCGTTGCGCGTTGGCCAATCGCTGCATTGTCACCTTGGCGCAGAGCCTTGCGCGCTGGTCGATTGCGCAAGACCGACTTGGGCGTGATGCACCATAGCGGATCGAAAGGCTATCTAGGCGAGAGGGCCTCGGCCCGGGCAGACATGGCCAACTGGCGCGTGACGCTGCTTGCAACATTGAAGTGCTTGGCGACCCCGATCGCGGAGCCTCCCGTTCATCGATCCTTGGCCGATTGAAGAGGCGCTCCAACGTTCAACCGGTCAAGTTGAGTGCGCCACGGACCAAGAGCGCTAGCACGCGCTCCGAAAACCGACGTGGCGCGTGGAGGTTTAGTCGCTTAAGCGCTGCAATCGTCCCTGGCGTCTCTGGGGCAGAAAGGCAGCCGGCCAACAAGAGCTTGGCCATGCGCTGCGGAGATCGCGCGCCAGCTTTGATGGCGCTCAAAGCTGGCATCAGCATGCGCTCTTCCTCGGAATAATCAGCGCCGAAGGGAAAATCGATGAGAACACCGTCGCGCCGCGCCGTCGCCAGCGCCGCACTGATGCGCGCCTGCGAATTGGCGCGATGCTCAGCCTTGAGAACGAAGGCGCGGTCAATCTTGCCGGCGCGCTTTGCCTGTTCCAGCAATGCCTCTTGAAATCGGCTGTCGGTGATCGAGAGCATGGAGGCGACGGCAGCAGCATCAGACACGCCGCGCAGATCGGCCACGCCGTATTCGGTGACAAAGATGTCCCGCAAGTGGTTGGGGATGGTGGTGTGTCCATAGCTCCAGCGAATATTGGAGCTCGTCTTGGCGCGCGTGCTGCGGCTTGAGCGCAGAGCCAGAATTGAACGTGCGCCTGGCAATTCGAATGCCTGTGCGACGAAATTGAACTGACCGCCAACGCCACTCACCACGCGCCCATCTTCCAGCGCATCCGACGTCGCCGCGCCTAGCAGGGTCGCCATCATCGTGTCGTTCACGAACCTGGCGTTCGAACGGGCGCGTCTGCGGGCTTCGATGTCGACGCCGTAAAGGTCGTTGACGAAGCCAATAGGGCACATGCGCAGTTTTTCACGAATGGCCGGATCGAGCGCATTGAGTGCGGCGCAGAAATCGCGTGTTGGCAGAAAAAAGCCTGCATGAACGACCGCGCCATCCACTTCACGCTTGAGAATGCCTGCGCGCAGCAGTTCAAGCAGCGCCTCGGCGAACATCTCGGTGGAAGCAAAAAGGCCTGCCTCGAAGGGAGCCGTATGGCGCGCTGCGATCGCATGCTCGGGCGCGATGGCCGCAATCAGCGCGCGAAAGCGCTCGCTATGGCGATCCCGCATGATGAGGCAGTGAGCGATCGCATCGCCGAGCGAGCCTATGCCGATTTGGATCGTGCCCCCGTCAGGGATGAGGCTAGCAATGTGCAGCGCCATAGCATAGTCCACATCATCGATCGGGCGGCGCGGCAAGTTCGGCAAAGAGGGCTCGCCTGTTTTGCCTTCAAGGACGTGGTCGAGTTCATCGGCGCTTATCTCGGCGCCTCGCAGCGCCGGCAGGGCGCTATGGAGCTGTCCAACCATGAGAAACCTCATCTCCCCGTTCTGCCGTGCTTTGAGGAGATCCAGTGTGAGATCGGGATTGCAGCTGAGATTGTAGCGCGGCGCGGGCGAAGGCTCGTCTCTCGCCACAAGCTGGGCCACGACATTGACGCCAAGCTGCGTCATCAGGTGAAGCACATGGGTGTAGTTGGCGGCCAAGAATGATTGTTGGGCGATCGCAGAGTTGAGCCAGGCGCCGGCCTGCAAAAAGAATTCATGAACCTCGATATTGGCGGGAAGCGCGCCCGCCCGCACTGCAGGTGCATAGATTGGCTCCGCGTAATCGCCAAAATGGCGTGCAACGATGGGATCGAGGAATCGCCGTTCCAGATCCGAGTGCGCGGTCGGACGGGCGATCGTGAGCGCTGTGATGATCTTCAATGAGAGCTCAGCGTTGTCGCGCACGATTTCGTATAGAGCGTTTGCGATTGGCACTGCTTTACCGAGCCCGAGCGGCAATCCCAGCACAATCCGTGAACCGGTCTGATCAACAATGGCTTGCGCGAGTGAATGCGCGCTGGTGTGGCGAATCTGACCGGTCCGTCCCATCTCCACAGCAAGGGGCGCCGTGCCCCGCCGCGCAAGGGGGTCGGCGCGGGCCGCGCCGAACCATTGGCGGACTATTGTTGAACTGGCGCCCGCGTCAGGCGCCCGAAATTGTCGACGCGCAGTTTCAGCAGCGCTTCGCCATAGCCTTGGGGCAATAGTTCCAGAGAGTTGCCTCGCCGCGCGTAGCGCCGCACCAATGGCAGAACGGCAAGAAAGCGGGCCCTATCTGTCGCTGCTGCTGCATTTGCGCATCGACCTGGCTGTTCTTGAATTTCGCCAACGCTCAAGGCGTCCCCGAAGGAGGTCATCGTCGCGGAAAATCGATTGCAGCCCGTGAAACCTGTGAGGCGACCGGATCTTGCGTCGATTTCCAGAAAGATCTCGACATGTTGTCCCAGTGAGGCGCCTGCAATCTGCTGCACGATCCATGGCCCGCTGAGTTCCGCCGGCGCCTTATCGGTGTTTAAAAAACCACACGACGCCAATGCTGTGGCCAAACTCATGACGACCACGCGTCTAAGGACAAGCGCGCACTTCATAGGCGCCTCAAGGGGGTCATCATCCGCAAGCCAATGCCTCAACGTGAAGATTTGGACACAACACCATACGGTGAGCGCCCCAATTGATCGAGGTCAACCGATCCTTCTCCATCGCCACTAAAAGCAGATCCTTGCAACAAGGAGTGCGCGCTATGGCCGATGCAGCAAAGAGACTGATGTCCGATTTGTCCGATGATTACGATGATGTCGTTCAAGCCTTGGGCAGGATGACGAGGCATCTCGGCGCGCAAGCCGACGATTTGGTTTCGGAATCCGCAAAGACTTTCGTCCACTCTGCCTCTGATCTTGCGGACAAGATCAAGAAGCGTTCGGAAGCCTTGGCCAAGAAGGCGGGCGAAGAAGTGAAAGAACATCCGATCGCGACAGCCGCGTTCGCGGCGGCTGCGGTTGGTTTGCTCGGCTATGCGATTACCCAAGCGGGTAAGAACACGAGACCAAGCTGAGGCAAGACGATGGAATCGGCCGGGCGGCCTGTGGCGACGCAGGCCCCCGTCTGGCCTTCATGGGATGCCTTTTAGTGAAGCCAGGCCACACGCGCGACCATCTCGATTGATGAGGAGTATGCGATGCGATGCACTCGACACCTGTCCGCTTTGATTGGCGCTCTGGGCGTTAGTGTCCTTGCTGGGCCAATTGCACAAGCCGACCCGCCGTCTCAGCCGCCCCACGCCGCCATGCAGGGCGGCCACGATGAAGCCGACATGCGCCAACGCCGTCAGGCGCACATCGACCAACTCGCCAGCCTTGTCCATGATGCGCTTGCTCTTCGGCCCGACCAGGAAGCCAGCTGGCGCACGTTCACAAGATCGATGACGCCGCCAGCGACGATGATGCAACACGGCGTTGAGGCTCAAGATCACGCCATGACGCTCACAGCCCCGCAGATGCTGGATCGAATGGCCGAGCATATGGGCCGCGAACAAGTGGAATTTGCACGCCATGCCGCGGCGGTGCGCCAGTTCTATGCAGTGCTCAGCCCGACCCAAAAGCGCACATTCGACGCTTTCATGGTGCTGATGCATCACCGCATGGGCATGCACACAATGGGCGGCATGGAAATGCGAGACATGCACGACAACGATGACCGGTCGATGATGCACTGATGAAGCATGCCGCGAAGAACCGGTATTAGAGGCGTACTCACAGAAAGTCCCGACTGACCGCCTAGACTGATCTTTTGCGAGTGATCGTCTGCGGGGATGTTCAGTCGGTGCAAGAGTAGCGACGATAGCGCGACCAAACCAAAGGCGGCGCGCGCCATCACCGATCGGATGGGGCAATCGATCAAAGAGCGTGGCGCCTTTCGGCGCGCGCCGCAGGTCCCCAATTCCGGGCAGAATTGATCGAGCACAAGTCGCGCCGAACGAGCTGCGTACAGAGTGCCATCTCTTGGATGCCTTACCACGCATGGCTCTCGGAGAAATGCACAATGGACCCGATCCTCGACACTCGCCTTGGCAAGCTGCGCGGGGCGCACGAAGGATGGGGTGCTCGAGTTCAAGGGCGTGCCCTTCGCCGCACCGCCGTTCGGCCCTCATCGAGATGATTGCGCTCGGCGCCACTGAGGTGCTCAACATTCGCATGTTCGAGGGTCAAATTGCACCGGTTGTTTATCTCAATGGGACGATACTATTCGTCGCCGGACTTGCGGTGATCCGCGCGCACAACCGATGGCTCTGGAATTGGCGAACCTTCATCACCCTCTGGCTGGGTGTTGTTGCTGGGCGGTCTTATCGAATGATCGCACCGCAGGCCCCACAGACGCATGCGGGTGCGGCGAGTTATGCAATGTTCGCGACGTTAGTCGTGATAGGCCTCGGCCCGACCTACAAAGGATACATGCCCGAGCGCAGCGGTGCTTGAAGCGCCCCGCCCTTTGCTTGGCGCTTTGAGGCGCGGCTTTCTGGGACGCTGTCCGCGCTGCGGGCGAGGGCGGCTCTTGTCAGGCTACATATCGCCTGTCCCCAAATGTGCAGTGTGCGGCGAAAATCTGGCGCCCTATCAGACAGCAGACTTCGCTCCTTATCTCGTGACCTTTGCGGTTGGCGCTATCTTCACACCTTTGATCGTTGCGGTGTCTATGTCGCCTTCGGCGAGTGATTGGGAGGCGATTTTATTGGGGGGCGCTGCACTTGGCGCAGCGCTTCTGTTGCTGCCGCGCGCAAAGGGGGCAGTGATTGCCTCGTTGTGGGCGCTAGACATTCAGGTCAATCAATAGAGCTCGCATCCGAGACGTACGCCTCGAAGGCGAGCCCGCGCTTTCCGGGTGGGGGGCGTGCGCGGCGGCCGGGGGGCCGCCACGCACATTCCAGCGTATATGCTCAGTTCAAGAACGCCCACGCGCCATCTGGTTGACGGCAAGCGCGGCCATTGGCCTGACGCCGACGGTCGAGATAGATGGTGTGGCGATAGTTGGCGCACTGGAAGCCGTGCGAGTTGAAATAATAGTTGCGCACCAAGAAGTCGCCGCGGTGATTGTTGGCAGGATTGCGCCAGCGACGGACGATTCCAGCCCGACCTGAGTTCAGCCCATCATAGTAGGCGCGATAGGCGTAGTTTCTGTCGTTGCAATCCATATTGCTGGTGAGCGCCGCACCTGCGGCGCCGCCAATGATGATGCCAGCAAAGGTCGCTCCTGCACTTCGGTCGTCGACAGCGTGACCGATCAAGCCCCCGATCAGCCCTCCAATCAAGATGCCTGCTGGATCGGGACGGTTGCGGCATTCACGATAATAGATGTCGTCGTTGTAGCTATAGGTGCGCGAATAGGTCTGGCGCCAATAGGCGTCACGATCGTCGCGCCAACGCGTGTCGCGGATAACGCCGGTCGTGGTGCGCACCAGGAAGCAATTGCCGCGATTGTCGCACGCCCAGCGATAGCCGCGCGGCGCCGGTGCGAGATTGTGCGAGCGCCAATCGCTGACCATGTTTTGCCTTTGCCGGTATTCGTCAGGCAAACGATCGCCGCGTGACCAGCGCGGGCTGTTTGGCGTTGGGCCAGCTTGATTTTGGTCGCGCCCGCCTTGGTTGCCGCGCTCGCCTTGGTTGCCGCGCTCGCCTTGGCCTTGGTTGTCTTGCTGACCTTGATTGCCCTGCTGGGCGCAGGCCGGTTGGCCGGGTTGGCCGCAATTTGGCTGACCGTGACCGTGAGATCCCGGTTGAGCAAGAGCGGCGCCGGCGCCCAGCAGCGTCAGCGCCACGATCATGGGAGTGATGTATCTCATTGTTCTACTCGCTTCGCTTTCCATTCCCCCCACGGGAATGCCGAGCGCGCCCATGATGAGGCGCGTCACCGCAACCGATTGATGCTAGGGGCGCGAACAGCGCTGCGATTGATGCGGATCAATTCATCCACGTCGCCGAGGCGAAATATTCTTTGACCCGTATTTCAAGCGTTTTCAAATTGGCGTCGACCCAGCGTTGTTTGAGGCCCGGCACAACAGAATCAAAGTGAATATGGGGCCGCACGTCCATGCCGCACACGCGCCCGAAATAGACGCCGAACAAGTTGCGTAGCGATTCCCACGCGCCTTGTTCGTTGAGCCATGCCGAGGACGACCCCGACGCGGTGATGTGGATGAGTTGGCGCCCGGCAAGCAGCGGCTCTCGACCACCGGCGCGCAATTGCGCGTAGCCGAAGCCTGCCCCGAACACGCGCTCAATATAGCCCTTGATGATGGCCGGCGGTGAATTGAACCAGAGCGGATAGATAAAGGCGAACACATTGGCGTCGCGAATTTGTTGGCGTTCGGCCTCCGCATCGGGGGCGATCGACCAGATCGGCCGATCCGGCAATTCTCCAAGCTTCAGCCTGGGATCAAACTCAAGCCGATAGAGGTCACGCGTGACCGAGGTGTGACCAAGCCGAGCCACGGTTTCCGCGTAGGTCTTGGCCATCGCGAGCGTAAAGCTGTTCGGATCGGGATGGCCAACGATGATAGCGTGTTTCATGAAGGATGCTCACGTGCGCGGCAGGCCGCTAGCTCAACGCGGCGGTGATGCTACAGTTTCGTGGCGCCCAGCCGTTTGATCCGCATCAATGCATTGGCGGTCACTTTCACACCAAGACGCCCCGCGAGACGGGCCTCGCAGCACGGGCGGTTGTCGCCGAACAGGGCCCAGGCCTCGCCCAGCATTGACCTTGCACAGCCCCAGCCCAGGTAGAGGTCAGGAGAAGCGATATTGCGTGCGTGGAAGGAGATAACGCGGTGAAGCGAGTGCGTACGTGGGTGGTCACGTTCGATGGCGCATCATGCCGAATTTTTTCTTATGACGGCGTTCCGCGTCGGCTTGAAGAAATTGAGAGCGAGCGGCGCGCGGGCCCGCACAAGCCCCAATTCGATGATCGCCCAGGGCGCGTCTATGCGAGCGTGGGAACATCGCGCAGCGGGGTGTCCCAGCGCACAGATCCCGAACGACGAAATGGAGGACGAGTTTGTCGCAGCACTTGCTGAGCATCTCTCAGAGAGAGCGGCAGACAATGCATTCGATGCGCTGATTGTGGCGGCCAGCCCGCGCGCCTTGGGCGCCTTTCGCACGCTCGCCGCCAAGGCGCTGAGCGACAAGGTGATCCGTGAGGTTCATGGCGATTACGCCAAGGGTGATCCAGATCTCCTCCTCGCGGCGCTTCAGCGCTAGCCGCACGCACCGCTTTCGTCGAAGCCGGATAGGCCTTTGGCGATTGATTGAGCGCAAGAAGCCGCGCGCTTGAGAGGATAGCTTTGCGCCAATTCTGATCCAGAAGGCGCGCCACATGCTCGGCGACATATTGGCGCCCGCCGTCACACTCAGCGAGGATGAGCCCGCCTTGCGCGCAGCCGCCGAGCTTGGCGAGAAATTCGCCGCGCGCGTGGCTGTTCTGATCCTTACGATCGTCAGCAGCTCTCGTTTCGCAGATCCGGTCGCGCCGCTATCACAAGTCTTACTGGATGCAGCCGCGCCGGAGCAGTCCGCGGCCGCCCGTGAGCACAAGGCGATTGTCGACTGGCTCGCACGGGCACAGGGCGCCTACGAGGTCCGCCCCATGAGCGCGGAGGCGGCGCTCTTGGGCGATGAGGTCGTGGCGCATGCGCGCATGGCCGATCTCATCGTGATCGCCCGCGCCCCCGGGGCACGCCGCGCTCGCCAGGAGCTGTTCACGGATGTGCTCTTCAAGTCTGGCCGCCCCGTGCTTTTGGTCCCCGGCGATGAGCGCTCTGAGCGCACGCCTAAGCGCTCGTGGGATCGCGTGCTTGTGGCGTGGGACGCCAAGCCGCAAGCGGTTCGGGCTGTTGTGGCCGCGATGCCGCTTTTGCAGCACGCGAGCGCGGTGAGACTCGTCACCGTCGACGCCGTTCCCAGTAGAAGCGGCCACGGCGAGGGGCCGGGGCGCGAAGTGGCTGCATATCTATCGCGCCGCGATGTGCGCGTTGAACTCCACAATATCGATGGTCTGGGACGCACCACCGGGCGCGCTCTCCATGATGCAGCCATGGAATTTGGCGCGGACGCCATTGTCATGGGCGCTTATGGTCATTCGCGGGCCCGCGAAGTCTTGTTTGGCGGCGTCACCCGTGAACTGACGGCGGACTCGAACACGCCATTGTTCATGTCGCATTGAATTTGCGTGCGCACTCGGAGGCAAGAAAGATGAGCTGCAAGACAATAATCGCCGTCGCATCCGGAACCGAGGAAGACGAACGCGTTTTTGCCGCCGCAGCTAAGCTTGGCGCCAAGTTCGCCGGCAGCGTCATCGTTGCGCCTGCCTACCCCGACGCCACTGCAGATTATGTGAGTTATGGCGTTGCGCTCGCGCCGAGCAAGAAGGCCGCAGTGATCGACCGGGTTCGCACAGCCGAGAAGGATGCGCAGGAAGGATTGGAGACGCTCGGACGCGCAGCGGCTGAGCGGGAGGGCCTCGCTTGGAAAGGTGAAGGCGGCGCCTCGTTCGACGTGCGCCCCCGCGAGCTTCAACCGATAGACGCCCTTAAGACGCTCGCGCCGCTGGCCGATATCACGCTCTTTGGGGCGTCCGCGGCGAGGGATGCCTTCGCGCTGGGTGACTTGTTTGCAGAAACTCTGCTTGGGATAGGGGCCCCAATCCTCCTGGTCGGCAGCGGCGCATTCGTCCTGAGCCGGGCAGCGATTGCCTGGGACGGCAGTTTCCAGGCCGCCCGCGCTGTGCGTGCAGCGCTGCCGTTGCTGCAAGCGGCTACGAGCACGTCAATCCTCACCAATTCCGATGATGCCGGCGCCGAGCAGGTCGATCTCAAGACGATAAAGAGCTTTCTTGAGCAGCGCGGTGTATCGAATATTACCTCGAGCACTGTCCGCGGCGAAAACATCGCGAATTCGTTGCTGGAGTGCGCGCGCGCTCAACGCTGTGGGCTGCTTGCGGCTGGCGCGTTCGGGCGTCCGCGCCTCTTGGAGATTGTTTTGGGAGGCACGACGCGCGCGCTCGTGAATGCCCCAGAGGCGCCGCACATTCTACTGGCGCACTGATATGACTGTCAGGGCTATCAGGATTCCCAATTGCGTGGCGAACGCGCCACTGCGCCACAGGCGCCAGCAACACCAAGAGTAATCATGCGTCTTATAGGCCTTTCCTCGGCCGAGGCGGCTCGGAGGCTGGCGGAAACCGGGCCGAACGAATTGCCGCAATCACGCCAGCGGGATCTGACGCACATCGTGTTTGAGACCGCGCGTGAGCCGATGTTCCTGTTGTTGGCGGGGGCGGCGTTTCTCTACCTCATCCTCGGCGATGTCGGGCAGGGCGTCTTCATGCTTGCCGGCGCATGCGCGGCGATCGGTCTTGTCGTCTTTCAAGAGCTTCGCAGCGAGCGCGCACTGGCGGCGTTGCGTGAACTCGCGCTGCCCACTGTCCGGGTGATACGCGACGGCAAGGACAAGCTGATTGCCGCGCGCGACTTAGCGCCAGAAGACCTGTTGCTTGTGGGCGAGGGCGAACGTTTGGCGGCCGATGGCGTTTTGATCGCTGGGGAAATGCTGAGCGTCGATGAATCGATGCTGACCGGCGAGTCGGCCCCGGTCGCCAAGGTGCTGGCTGTTGGGCCAACAGCCACATCCGGCGACATTGCACCGTCTGCGGAGGCGACGCCCCACGTCTTTGCGGGCACGCTGGTCGTTCGCGGACAAGGCGTCGTCGCCGTCACCCGGACCGGAGCGCGCTCGGCGCTCGGGCGCATCGGCAGTTCTCTGGCCGCCATCGCCCATGAGCCAACGCCGCTACAGCAAACTGCAGGGCGAGTGATCGCGCTGCTTGGCGTGCTGGCGATCGGATTTTGCATTTTGGTAGTCGCTGCGTACGGCTTGCTTCGTCACGATTGGCAGGGCGGCGCACTCGCAGGCATTACGGTAGCAGTCGCGCTTATCCCAGAAGAGTTTCCAATGGTGCTTGCCGTGTTCATGGCGCTGGGCGCCTGGCGGCTTGCGACCCACCGCGTGCTGGTGCGCCGAAGTGCGGTCATCGAAGCGCTGGGCGGCGCCACAATCTTGTGCGTCGACAAGACCGGGACACTCACAGAAAACCAAATGCGCGTCGCGCGATTGTGGGACGGCGCAGAAGACATCGGGGTCGACAATAACGGCGCGGCGCCTGAGAAGGCGGCTGCTCTGCTCGCGACCGCTGCGCTCGCTTCGGCAGTCCGACCCATCGATCCGATGGATCGTGCGATCCGCTTACTGGCAAGAGACGCCAAAGTGGAGGCGCCAAAGCCTGATACCGCGCCACTGCGCATTTGGCCGCTTCGTCCCGAGCTGATGGCTGTGATCCAGATGTGGCGCCTTGCCGATAACCGATTTGTCGCCGCCGCCAAAGGTGCGCCTGAAGCGATCTTTAGATTGTGCCGATCGCCGCCCTCGCACGTCGTTGAAGCTTCCGGCGTCATTCAGTCATTCGCTTCGAGCGGTCTTCGCGTTCTCGGCGTCGCAGAGCGTCATTCAGACAACGAGGCCGCGCTTGATGATCCCGGCGTAGCGCCATTCACGTTCAAAGGTCTCATCGGCTTTATCGATCCTCTTCGCGCCGATGCGCTTGCAGCGCTTAGCGAAGCAAGGAGGGCGGGGATCGAGGTGATCATGATCACCGGCGATCACCCAGACACGGCAAAGGCCATCGCGCGTGCTGCCGGCGTCAATGTCGCCGCGGGGGTGATGCTGGGCGCGGATTTGGCGGCGACGCCGTTGCCAAATTTGCGTGCGCGGCTTCGCGATGTGCGCGTGTTTGCCCGGGTATCTCCCGAACAAAAGCTCATCATCGTCGAAGCGTTGAAGGCTAATGGCGAGGTGGTTGCGATGACGGGAGACGGCGTCAACGACGCTCCCGCGCTCGAAGCAGCTGACATAGGCATAGCGATGGGCGGTCGGGGTACCGACGTTGCGCGCGAGGCCGCCGACCTCGTGCTTCTGGACGACAGTTTCGCCTCCATTGTCGGCGGCGTGCGCATGGGGCGTCGGATCTTCGCCAACCTTCGCCGCGCCCTTATCTATATCACGGCCATCCATGTGCCGATCGCGGGTCTGGCTTTGCTGCCGATCCTCTTGGGCTTGCCGCCTGTGCTCTATCCAATGCATGTGGTTCTGCTTGAATTGGCCATCGATCCGATGTGCGCGCTCGTATTTGAAGGCGAGCCAAGTGAGGCCGCCGCAATGCGCCGGCCCCCGCGCCGGCGCAATGAAGCGCTCTTCGGCTCAGCGCAATTGGCGCTTGCCGCTGTGCAGGGCTTGGTTGTGCTCTGTGGCGTGCTTGGCCTTTACGTTTGGGCGCTGCAGAGCGGAAGCGAAACGCAGGCGCGTGGCGCAGCCTTTATAGCTCTCGTGCTGTCCAACCTGATCTTGGCGCTGAACGACGTCATGTCGGCGGAGTTGCGCCTGCTTGCGCCGCGCACCGCTTTTTGGGCCATCTCCGGCCTTCTCCTCATCGTGATGCTGCTTGTGTTCGTCGTGCCGTATTTGGCTGGGATATTTGCCGTTTCAGCGCCGCCCGCCGCAGTTTTGGGCGCGGCCCTGGCCGTGGCAGTCGCCAACGGCGCTTGGTATTCGGCCTATCGAGCGTTGCGCAACACGCTAACTTCGCCCGCGCCGACGGCGTAAGACGCGCCGCTTCTCGCGGGGCGCGCGCTTGGGCCGCGCGCCCGCTTGATCGAGGTCAATTCTTGCTCCCTCGCGGCCGGTATCGTTGCGAACATCGTTCTTCGCCGTAACGCATTCTGCGACGATGGGGCGCCCGCAGAGGCGCCCCCGGGGGCTGCCATGGCTCATTATAGCTCACAGTTTTCAATCCGCCGCCTTTGGGCGATCTTCGGCGTCAGCATGCTCGTCATGTTCGGCACGCTGCTCTATTTCGGCGCTCAGATTTATCAGACCGCGCCGCCAATTCCCGTCGCTGTACGCACGATCTCCGGCGAGACCATCTACACGCGCGCCCAGATCGAACGCGGCCAAAATGTTTGGCAATCCATGGGCGGCATGGAGCAGGGCTCAATCTGGGGGCACGGCAGCTATGTCGCGCCCGATTGGAGCGCTGACTGGCTGCATCGGGAGGCGCTGGCCTCACTTGATCTGATGGCCCAAGCGCAGGGGGCTGGCTCATATGCGAGCCTCTCGGCGCCCGATCAGGCGCGTCTTGAGGCAATGCTGCGCGATGACATGCGCACAAACACCTATGATCAGCGCACCGGAATTCTCACGGTCAGCGAAACACGCGCGCATGCGATTGCCACGGTCGGCGTGCACTTCTCCGATCTCTTGCAGGCGCGCACGCCGGAAGCCCAGCGCCTGCGCGTCCAATATGCTTTTCCGATTAGCGCAACACTGACGGGGGACGAAGCCAGCGCCGTCAACGCATTCTATTTCTGGACGGCGTGGGCTGCGAGCACGAACCGGCCGGGTGAGACCATCACCTATACCAGCAATTGGCCCCATGAGCCGCTCGTGGGAAACACGCCAACCGCGTCGGTGTTCATGTGGACGTTCATTTCGATCTTCATCCTTCTGGCCGCCATCGGTGCGTTAGTTTGGTATTACGCCAAGGAATTCGACATCTGGCGGCGCGATTCCGAACCGGAAGGCGGCTACGCCAAGGGTGATTTCATGGACACGGCAATGGTGACGCCATCGATGCGCGTCACTGCGTGGTTCTTCATAGTCGTGTCGGCGCTTTTCGTCGTGCAGGTTTTGCTCGGCGTCGTAACAGCGCACTATGCGGTCGAAGGGCAGGGCCTCTACGGACTGCCGTTTGCCAACCTCTTTCCTTATGCGGTGACGCGAACCTGGCACACACAGCTTGCCGTGCTTTGGATTGCCACGGCGTGGCTCGGAACGGGCTTGTATGTCGCCCCGCTTTTGGGCGGCAAGGATCCGAAGTTTCAGGTCCCACTGGTCTACTTTTTGCTGATCAGCCTTGTTGTCATCGTCGTTGGTTCATTTGCCGGCGAGTGGTCGGCGATCAACCGCTTGATTGGCAGCATGACCAGCAATTTCTGGTTCGGCCATCAGGGCTACGAATACGTCGATTTGGGCCGTTTCTGGCAGATCTATCTGTTTATCGGCCTGCTGCTCTGGGTCGTCCTCGTGCTGCGGGGATTGTGGCCCAGCTTCAAGGACAAGGCGAGCCGCTCGTTGGTCTATCTCGTCGTGCTCGCAACCGTGTCGATTGGCTTATTGTTCGGCGCCGGTCTCTTCTATGGTCAGCACGCCCACATCTCGATCATGGAATATTGGCGCTGGTGGGTGGTGCATCTGTGGGTCGAGGGCGTGTTCGAAGTGTTCGCAACCGCGATCGTCTCGGCGCTCTTCGTGCGCATGGGGCTGGTGCGGGTGTCAGTGGCGACAACTTCGGTGCTGGTGGCCACCATCATCTTCCTTGGCGGCGGCGTGCTGGGCACCTTCCATCATCTCTATTTCAGCGGCACGCCTGTTGCGGTCATCGCTTTAGGAAGCGTGTTCTCGGCGCTTGAAGTGGTGCCGTTGATGGTTGTTGGCTTCGAAGCCTATAGCCGCGCCAAGCACGAAACCGACGCGCAATGGCAGAAGGCCTATCACTGGCCTTTCATGTTCTTCGCTTCGGTGCTGGCATGGAATCTGATCGGTGCGGGCATGTTCGGGTTCTTCATCAATCCCCCGTTGGCGCTTTACTACATGCAAGGCCTCAACATGACGCCCGCGCACGGGCATGCGGCGCTCTTCGGTGTCTATGGATTGCTGGGTCTTGGACTGACGCTGTTTTGCATGCGGGGTCTCACCGATCCGAATCGTTGGAACAACAAGCTCCTCGCAACCAGCTTCTGGTGCCTCAATATCGGATTGGCGATGATGGTGTTCCTGTCGCTGCTGCCGCAGGGGCTTTACCAAACCTATATGAGCTTCACGCACGGCTATGCTTATGCGCGCAGTGCTGAGGTTATCCATGGCCCGGTGATGCAGGCCTTGGTCTGGGCGCGCGTGCCAGGTGATATTGTCTTCGGTGTCGGCGCTCTTGCGTTCGCAGCGTTCGTGGCCTTGGCGTTTCTGCCAGCGCCAAAGCCAAGCAAGACGATCAAGGGCGATGCCGCGCGGGCAAGAATTTAGGCCACAACTTTCAGCGTATGCGCCTTTGATTGGTTTCAGTTCTCCCGCTCGCGATCTCTCAAGGAATTGATGTACTCGACCAGCGCATCGGCGGCGCGTGGCCCCATGTGGAAGAGCGGCATATCGGGATGACCCACGCGAACGCCGATCATCATGTTTCCGGTGAGCGCAGCAGAATCATAGCGCTGAATCGCATCGCGCAGGGGCGGGGCGTCGCTTCGCGGGCTCAGGTCGTGAAGTCCCACTGCGTGGCAGCTTGAGCATTGGCTCGCCGCAATGTCGCGGCCTTCCCCAATGAGACCCGCCCGTTCTGTTGGGGTCAGCGGGTTAAACTGCTGTGGCGGTTGCTCGGCGCATGCGCCTAGGACAAGCATGCCGAGTATTGGAGCCAGGAGTAGCGCCTTTGGCATTGAGGGCATCCAATGTGGCTGGCGAGAGCGGTGATCGAGCGCCATGATTAGCGATTGGCGAAGACAAACCAACCGCTGTTTGCGGCTGGACCAAACGCCGGGTGAAGCCTCGGCATCGTCGACGCCATCGCGATGCCGCTCAGGGGTCGCTCGCAACGACCAAGGGTTGGGCGTCTGCCGACATAAGGATTGCGATTGGCCTCGTCTCTGCAAACTGCGCCAGCACGATCATGATCATGACGCTGAGCGGGGTCGCCAAAAAAGCGCCGACAACGCCCCATAGCGTTCCCCAAAACCCCAATGCCAAGAGCACGACAAGGGGAGACACGTTGAGTGATCGCCCTGCCATGCGCGGCAGCACGAAATTGCCGATCAATAGCGGCCAGACGCCGACGCCCAAAGCCGTGGCGGCCACCAAGCTTGGATCGGAAAACTGCAGCGAGGCGACAAGTGTCGGAAGCGCGACGCCGAGGATGGCGCCGATCAGCGGGATGAAATTGAGGAAAAACATCAAGACCGCCCAGTAGAGCGCATTGTGGACGCCGATGACGAGCAGGGTGGCGAAGGTGAGTATTGCTATCATCAAGCTGGCGACAGTTTGCACCCAAAAATAAGCGGTCATTGAATGGCGGATGGCGCTGACGACGCGCCCAACGCGCTTTCGCTCGGACTCGGTTGGAAAGATAGCGTCGAGTTTTTGCGAAGCGGTCGCCGCTGCTGGAAACATGAAGACGAGAAAAACCAGGGTGAAGGCTATTTGCGTCGTCAGGGATTGGGCGGCTGTGGCTAGTGCGCCAACAGCTGCGCGGACATCGATTTGGGCGATGAACGCGCGCGTTGTTGGCGGCGGGCCGGTAAAATGGGCCACACGTTGTGCCTGCGCCAAAAGCAAATCGATACGGTCTTGGTAGGTGTTCGCGCCTTGAACGAATTGGGCGACGTTCTCGATGACGAGGACGGTGACGAGTGCAACGCTGGCGAACGCCAACGCGATCGCAAGCGGCAAGGCCAACCACGGCGGCGCCAAGCGAAAACGCGCGCTCAAGGCGTGAGCCAAGGCGTCGATGGCAAACCACAGGAGCAGCGCCATGGCAAAAGGCGTAAGAACGTCGCGAAGGAAGTATAAGCCCGCCGCCGCGGCTACGACCGCGAGCACAATGCTTGATAGAGGCGGGCCGCTTCGCATGCGCCTCAGCGCTTCGACTTTGACGCTCACAACGGAGCTTGGTTTGGAAGAGGCGTTGGGAGTTGGCTGCGCCAGCGCCATTCGCGAACCTCTGGCAAATCTTGGCCGTGTTCACTGATGTAGAGTTTGTGCCGTTCCATGGTCTGCCAATAGCGCGTGCGGGCCGCTTCCACTTCGCCCTTGAGCCGCGGGATACGTTCGATGGCGTCAAGCGCTAGGCGATAGCGGTCGAGATCGTTGAGCACGACCATGTCGAAGGGCGTCGTCGTTGTGCCTTCCTCCTTATAGCCATGGACATGGATGTTGTCGTGGTTGCCGCGCTTGTAGGTGAGCTTGTGAATGAGTGAGGAATAGCCGTGGAAGGCGAAGATGACGGGCTTGTCGGTGGTGAACAAGGCGTTGAACTGGCTATCTTCGAGCCCATGGGGATGTTCGGCGCGCGGCTGCAGCACCATGAGATCAACGACATTGACGACGCGGATGCGGATATCGGCGACGTAGGCGCGCAGAAGCGTGACCGCCGCTAAGGTTTCGAGCGTTGGAACATCGCCCGCGCAGGCGAGCACAACGTCAGGATCGCCGGCGCCGTTGCTTGCCCAATCCCAGACGCCCGCGCCAGCCGCGCAATGGCGAACCGCCGCCTCGATGTCGAGCCATTGCCATGCTGGTTGTTTGCCAGCGACGATGACGTTGACGTAGTCGCGGCTGTTCAAGCAATGGGCAGCGACCGAGAGCAGGCAATTGGCGTCGGGCGGCAGATAGATGCGCGCCACGTCGGCCTTCTTGTTGGCGACGTGGTCGATGAAGCCTGGATCTTGATGAGAAAAGCCGTTGTGATCCTGACGCCAAACATGGCTGGTCAGAAGATAATTGAGTGAAGCGATGGGTTTGCGCCATGGAATCTCGCGCGAGACCTTCAGCCACTTTGCGTGTTGATTGACCATCGAATCCACAATGTGG
Organism: uncultured Pseudomonadota bacterium; assembly: GCA_963837475.1. GTDB lineage: Bacteria > Pseudomonadota > Alphaproteobacteria > Caulobacterales > Aquidulcibacteraceae > Vitreimonas. The sequence continues at coordinate 1,925,442 of CAWIND010000003.1, read as the reverse complement.
GCGAACGCTTCGTAGCAGGAGAAGAGGCCATGGCGCCCGGTCAGCAAATAACCCTCGAGCCATCCCTCGCAGAGGTGTTCGCTCAAGATCTCCATGACGCGCCCGTCGGGGCTCAAGTCGATGTCCTCGGCGACCATCTCGCCCATCCAGGCTTTTGGCGTGCACGCAAAGACATCTTGCAGGCGATTGGATGCGGTTTCGTCGGGGCCAAACAAGCGAAAGTTCTTCTTTTCGAGGTTGCGCTCCATCACGTCACGAAGATATGCGCCAAGCACACGGGTTGATTCCGCTTGGCCATCGCCCGGCGTTTTGACCTCGACTCCATAAGCGTAAAAGTCCGGCAGCGTCAGCGGCTCCAGGAGTTCGCCGCCGTTGGCATGGGGATTGGCGCTCATGCGTCGCGGGCCAGAAGGGGCGAGAGCGGCCAATTCCGGACGAAAAGCCCCGTCAATGTCGAAGAGCTCTTCGGCGCGGTAGCTTTTCAACCATTGCTCAAGCAGCATCAGGTGTTGGGGATTGTTGAAATCAGCGATCGGCGCCTGGTGGGCGCGCCAAGTGCCTTCGACCTGCAATCCATCGACGAATTTCGGTCCCGTCCACCCTTTCGGTGTTCGAAAAATGATGAGCGGCCAGGTGGGCCGCACGATTGCTCCGCCCTTGTTGCGCGCGCTGCGTTGGATGTCTTCTATCCTCGATATTGCCCAATCGAGTTCACGAGCGAGTGCGCGATGCACAAGTGCGGGATCGCTGCCTTCGACAATGCGCGGCTCGTAGCCGTAGCCGGTCATGAGCGCGATAAGCTCTTCATCGCCGATGCGCGCTAGCACAGTGGGATTTGCGATCTTGTAGCCGTTCAAGTGCAAAATGGGGAGCACCGCGCCATCGCGCGCGGGGTTCAGGAATTTGTTCGAATGCCAGCTTGTCGCCAAAGGGCCGGTTTCAGCTTCGCCGTCGCCGACAATGCAGGCGACGATGAGGTCGGGGTTGTCGAAGGCTGCGCCAAAAGCGTGCGCGAGCGAATAGCCAAGCTCGCCGCCCTCGTGGATTGAACCAGGCGTTTCCGGCGACACATGGCTTGGTACGCCATAAGGCCACGAGAACTGTCGAAACAAGCACCGCATGCCGGCGGCGTTTCTTTCAACCGCCGGGTAGCGCTCAGTGTAGGAACCTTCGAGATAGGACTGGGCGACAAGTGCGGGCCCCCCGTGCCCGGGACCAATCACATAGATCATGTTGAGGTCGCGTTGGGTGATCACCCGGTTGAGGTGCGCGTAAAGAAAGTTGAGTCCCGGCGTCGTGCCCCAATGGCCGAGCACACGCGGCTTGACGTGCTCAATTGTGAGCGGCTCGGTCAGTAGCGGATTTTCACGAAGGTAGATTTGCCCGACGGAGAGGTAGTTCGCGGCGCGCCAGTATGCGTCAATGCGGGCAAAATCGTTCGGGGCGGGCGCTTCGGCCATTGCTAGCAATCCCTGCTTGCGTCGAATCTGGATGATGTGCCCGCGCACGGCCAAATCAATGAGGAACCGAGCGGAAAGCGCGTTGAGCCAGATCAATGTGAGAACGATGGCGGGCGCCAATCTTGGCAGAAGCGGAGATGCGCCATGGCCTTCAAAGATGTGCTCGTGCCCATCATTCTCGTTGAAGAAGACGAATGCGCGTTGCGCGCAGCCGAAATAGTTGCCGATCTTGTCGATGCCCGCGTATCGGGGGTATTTCTTGCCGTCGAGCCGGACGCGATCGCAACCGCTGATGCCTTGGTAAGCGGCGTCAGGTGGGGCGATCTCATCGGGCAGATAGCGGCGGACGCAGGTAAAGTGCGCGCGGCCCTTGAGGCGCGCCCCTCAAGCCGCAGGATAGGGTTCACTGAGATGCGCTCAACACTGAGCAGGATTGGCGCTGATCTCGGCGAGGTGGCGCGCTGCACGGACTTGGTCGTGATGACGAGGCCCATCCAAGACCTATGGACGGAGCAAATCAGAACGGCAGCGTTCGAAGGCGTGTTGTTTGGTTCGGGCCGTCCGGTGCTGCTGACGCCAACAGATTGGCGCGGCACGGTAGGGCGCAACATCATTATTGCCTGGAACGGCAGCCACGAGGCAGCGCGTGCGGCAGCCGATGCTTTGCCGCTGCTGCAAGAAGCCGACAAGGTCACAATCGTGTCGGTTGTGCAAAGTGCGGAAGACTGTCTCCGCTCGGCGCAGACCCTGGCCGCACATCTTTTGAGGCATGGCGTCAAGGCCGCAACGAAAGCCGTTCTTGCGTCACACGGCGATGATACCGCTTGCCTCGTCGCGGAGGCCCTGGACGGTGGGGCCGATCTTGTTGTCATGGGCGGGTATGGGCGCGCGCGCGCGGCCGAATGGGCGTTTGGCGGGGTCACCCGAGCCCTATCAAGAACCGCGTCGTTTCCGGTGTTCATGTCGCACTAGCGGCAAAGTCCAGCCAGGCGCGTGAGCGCTCGCTTCGCCGAATGGACTGTTTTCTCTACCAGCGGCGAACGCGCCCAGTGTCAACGTGGATGAAGTCCGAGGCTTCGTAATAGCCAACCCCGCCGGCGCGCATTGAAAGCGCCGCATCGCGGAGGCGGGGCAAGTCAATGCCTTGAAGCCTGATGTCGATAGCGCGGCCCTCCATGTGCAAGCTGTGCGCGGCGACGCCGTGGGAATTGGCATGCAGGGTCGCGTTGGTCGCCGGCGAGCGATAGCCTGAGATAATCTGATAGGGGGTGCTCGCGCCCACGATGCCCTTCAGCGCGTGCAATTCGTCGAGCAGGCGTGGGTCGATGTCGTGGGCCTCGTTGCAGCGATGATCGCGCATTACGTGTTTGATGGCGTCCATGGCCTCAGGAAGATAGCCGCCTCGGTCCCAATAGACGTCGCTGAAGGCCTCGCCCGTATGGGTGTTGAACAAGCCAATCTGGCGTGAGCCGGTGGTTGCAAGCGCCGAACCTGGCGGCCAAATCGCTACCCCGCCCGCGATCAACGCGCCGTTGAGCGCCAAGCCGCCGGTGGCTGCAAGGACATGGCGCCGGTTCACGAAACCCTCCCAAGACACCGGCTTTTTGACCCTCTCGTCACATGGGTATGTAATCGTCGAAACAGTAGCCTCCGAGATCTGATTTCCGCCCATGAATGAGCGCTGCTGCGTGCGAAAAACGGCGGTCAATTGCGCTGGCTCAAAATACACCGGCTTGGGGGAGGGAAGATAGCGGCCGTTGGAGGCCGTCATGCCCTACAAAGACATTCTGACATTGGTCACTTCGGCTGAGCAGGAGCCCGTTTTTCGCGCCTCGGAGATTGTTGCCAAGAAGGACGGGGGCCATGCGGCGTTCGTCCACCTCACGCAAATCCCCGAGCCCTTCGTCGATCCCATCACACCAACGACCACGGCATGGAACGAACTCGTGGTCAGCGCACGTGCGAATGCGACTGCGGAAAAGAAGAGAATTGAAGACCGACTGACGCGCCTTGATGCGCTGAGCGAGCTTCGATCGGTTGAAGCCGTCCGCTCTCTGGCGGAGGCCGCGATCGGGGTGCAGTCCCTGCACGCCGATATCACGATCATGCAAACGCCTGACTCTGAAATCAGCCATGCTGCGTTCGAGGGCGCGCTCTTCAAGTCGGGACGGCCAGTCTTGCTCATTCCGCCGAGGTGGCGCGGCGAGACGCTCGGCGAAAACGTCGTCATTGGCTGGAAACCCACGCGGGAAGCGGCCCGCGCGATCGCAGACGCGATGCCATTCCTGACCCGCGCCAAGAAGGTCACGGTGCTGACCGTAGATGCTGCCCCTGATAGCTACGGCCAAGGTCCGGGGCGCGATATCGCTACGCACTTGGCGCGTGAAGGCGTTCGCGTCGAAGTGCGCAATCTCGATGGCATGGGGCGCCTGGCTGAGACCTCGCTCATCGAGGAAGCGCGCGCCCTGGAGGCCGACTTGCTCGTCGTAGGCGGCTACGGCCACGGACGGCTCACCGAGTTCGTCTTTGGCGGGGTGACGCGCGCTCTGTCGCGCACATCGCCCATTCCAGTTCTCGTATCCCACTAATCGTTAAGGAGGCAAATCATGGCTGCCAATGAAATGACCGCGCCCGCGCGCAAAGCCCCGGCAATGTCACGGTCGGCGACCAGGATCAGTCCATTTGACCTGTTGCAGGGGGAAATCGACCGCGTGTTCGACACTTTCGCTCATTGGCGTGGCATCGACGCCGGCTTCAATCCGAGCATGGAAGTCACCGAGACCGATAACTCGATCGAGATCTCGACCGAGCTTCCCGGAATGAACGGAAAGGATGTCGAGATCAGGTTCGCCAACGACATCCTAACCATCCGCGGCGAAAAGAAAGCAGAGAGAGAGGAACAGAAGACCGCTTATCGTTTGGTGGAGCGCAGTTATGGCTCTTTCGAACGTTCGCTGGCGTTGCCGCCGGGCATCAACGCCGATTCCATCAAAGCCAGCATGAGCATGGGCGTTCTCAAGATCACGCTCCCAAAGACGCCTGCCGCGCAATCGCAGAAGGTGAAGATCGACACCCCGTCCTGAACAACAAAGCGCCGCGCGGTTTCGCACTCAAGGCGAAGCATGCGCGGCGAATTGCTTCGCGAGCGGCGGCGGATTTTACTTCACGTGTCAATGGGCGCGGCCCCGCCCATCGACGCGCGCCCGTTTTTGGATGAACGCTTGCGCGCCAAGCGATCGCGCGTTTGATCATGCAACAGCCGCGCGCCGCGCAAAAAGCGTCAAACCGTTCTTCTGCGAGTGTCAACTTCCAAAAATCCCCACCAAATCAGCCCTAAGAGCGAAGATGGTGGGCCCGGCAGGACTCGAACCTGCAACCAGACCGTTATGAGCGGCCGGCTCTAACCATTGAGCTACGGGCCCGCGTTGGCCACGCGGCGGCGAACGCCTAGCATCGGGTTTCGTGCGCCGGAAGAGCCGATGCCGGGTTGGAGTGGGGCATGTCGCAGGTTTTTGATGTGGTGATCTTAGGCGCTGGTGCGGCGGGGATTGCCGCCGGCCGAAGGCTCGCGGGCGCGGGCGCCTCGGTCATGATGCTGGAGGCGCGCAGCCGTATCGGGGGGCGGGCGCATACAATGATTGAGACGTGGCCGCTCGATCTCGGCTGCGGCTGGCTGCATTCGGGCGACCGCAATGTGTGGACGCCGATCGCCGAGGCGATGGGTTTCGAGATCGACCACACGCCGGCGCCGTGGCAGCGGCAATCGGGCGATCAAGGGATTACGCGCGAAGAGCAGCAGGATTTTCGCAAAGCATTCGGCGCGTTCGAGGAACGCATCGACAGACATGCCGAGCAAGGCGAGGCCCGTGCGGCCAGTTACTTCCTTGAGCCTGGCAATCCGGCAAACGCGCTGATCAATGCCATGTTTGCCTATATTAGCGGCGCCTCGCTCGATCAAATCGATGCGCGCGATTACGCGCGCTATGAAGATGACGGGATCAATTGGCGCGTGCGCGAGGGCTATGGCGCGATGATCGCGGCGTACGGCGCGGATGTGCCGGTGACGTTGGGGACGATCGTCAGCGGCGTCGATCATTCCGGCGCCACGCTTAAGATCGAAACATCGCGCGGCGTCATCGATGCGAAGAGCGTGATTGTCGCCGTGCCGACATCACGAATCGGGGCTATCGCGTTCACGCCGGCGCTGCCGGAGAAGGCTGCGGCCGCCGAGGCGTTGCCGCTTGGGCATGCGGAGAAATTATATTTCGCGCTGAAACGCCCGGAGGAGCTTCCGATTGACGGTCATGTACGTGGGCGCCGCGATCGCGCCGAGATGGGCGCCTATCATTTGCGGCCGATGGGACGCCCGGTGATCGAGGCGTTTTTCGGCGGCGCATTGTCGAAGGGCTTGGCGGAGGCGGGAACGGAAGCGATGGCGACGTACGCCAAGGATGAATTGGCCGAAGTGTTGGGCTCGGCATTTCCGGCGCGGCTGACGACGATCGCCGCGTCGTCGTGGTCGACCGATGCGCATGCGCTGGGCGGATACTCGTATGCGAAACCTGGGCTCGCCGATCAGCGCGCGGTGCTGGCCGCGCCAGTCGACAATCGCATCTTCTTTGCGGGCGAAGCGTGCTCGCGCAATCGCTACTCAACCGCGCACGGCGCCTATGAGACCGGATACGCGGCGGCTGAACAAACGCTGGCGGCGCTGGGTTATGGTTCGATGCCGACCGGATAGAATTGGTAGCGCGCGTCGAGATAGGACGAGCGCGCATAAAACCAGGCAAGGCGCGCATCTGGATCGGCAGCGAAAGCAGGATCCGCCGCAAGCCGCGCTTCGAACGCGCGCTTGAGCGCCGGATCGGCGGCAAGCATCCGGTCGGCCAGCGGGGCCAGGACGTAGCCGTCGGCATATTCGACGCGCTGTAGGATCTCGTTGAAGAAGCCCCAGGCGAAGAGCGAGTTTTCGCTCTGCGGATCGAGCATGATTATTGCGAGATCGCCGAGCGGCTGATCTGTGGGAATGCGGATGGAGCCCGCAGGCATCCATTCTTGTTGATGGACGCGGACTGGCGTTCCAGCGTTCACCCTTGTGCGGCCCTCGGCAGGCGGCCCGCTGGCGATTTGCGCATTCGGCAGACTTAGCATGTCGACATCGACCGTGCGCGGCATGGCGATGGTTTCGAACTGGATGCCGTGCGCGCGCAGCACATCAATCACATCGGGCTTCGTCGCCGGTACCCAATAGGCGCGCGGGCGATGCAAGGTGATCGTGGGTTCAACGCCATATTGGGGCACGTCGGCGGCCGGCGCCGGACGTCCCGTCCAATGTGTTTCCGGCGCGCCGGAGGAGGCCGCGTTGAATTGATCGTGTTGCATGGGCAGGAAGTGGCGCGTTCCCGACGGTTGCAGCGTTTCGCGCCAGCCAACGGGGAGCGTTGCCGGGCGCTCGCGCTGATCGGCGTGAGTTGCGGTTCGAAGTTCGCGCCCGTGTTCGGCGAGTTGGCGCAGGCTTTCTTCGATCAGCACGTAAGTGCCGAGGACGCGTTGGCGGAAGGGCTTCAGCGAATGGTTCTCGATCAGGATCGAGGCCATGTGAACCACGTCGCCATAGGCTTGGCTGTAGCGCGGCGTGAACGGATAGCCGAGCAGACCCTGGGAGAGATCGCGTTCGTTGTGCGCGAAGACGAGATCGCCGGGGATGTGGCCCTCGCGCGTGAGTGCGGCATCGACACTGGGACGATAGTGAGCGTTGAGCCAGCGCGCGATATGGGGTGATGCGGCGTAGCCGCTGTCGCGGCCCTGAAATGTGTAAGTGATGTCGTACTGGTAATCCATGCCGTCGGTGACGTGCACGTCGAGATACAGATCCGGATGCAGCCGCTGGAAGAGGCCGAGCATCGCGCGCATTTCAGGCGCATCGGCTTTGACGTAATCGCGATTGAGATTGAGGTTCTGGGCGGTGTTGCGCCAGCCTTGATTGCTCGGCCCGCGCTGATTGGGGCGATTGAAAGGTCCCGAGCGCTCGTGGCCGTCGACATTGAAGATCGGCACGAACACGAGATTGACGCGGTCAACCAGATGGCGCTGCGAACCAAATGCGATGTCGCGGAGCAGCATCATGCCGGCTTCCTTGCCATCGATCTCGCCGGAATGGATGCCGCATTGAACCAAGAGAGTGGGTTTCGAAGGATCGATCTGGCCGTTTGGCGTTGCATAGACGACGAGCAGATCGCGGCCTTGTGGCGAGCGGCCAAACGTCTCCATGCGGATCATCGCCGAGGCGGCGTCGAGGCGCTCGAGCCATGCGCGCGTTTCGGCATAGTTCGGCGTTTCAGTGAAGCCGTTGGCTTCAGCCGGCGTAATCCACGGATTGTCCGCGCCGACAATGAAGCGTTCGCTGGCGCCGCGCCATTCTGGCGGGGTGGGAAGCGTGGCGTGCATGGTGGCGCTGGCGAGCTGGGTCATGAGCATAAACGTCCCGAGCGCGCTCGAAAACGCGCCCATCTAACTTGAACCATCGCCGCGCGCATAGCCGACAATTGCCGCGCGGACGAAGTCGTCGAAATTGATGGCGTCAAGGTTGCGCGGATGCGCCGCCCAGGGCGGGCCGTCAAGCATCTGGACGGTGATGTTCGGCATTTTGCCCTTGCTGCGCATGTTGCGTTGGAGCGCGTGCTCGGCTTCCTTCTCGACCCATTCAGATTGCGCCGCTGCCTTCGACCAGCAGAGATGAAAGACATCTGCGCGATCGATTTCCCTGCGCAAGCGCGGATGCCAGGTCTCTCCCGACTTGAGCGCCCTGCGGTCCCAAAAGTGCGGAATGCCAGCGGCTGTGTAAGCGGTGGCGATGGCTGAGACGACTTCGCGGTCCTTACTCGAATAGGAGAGGAAGACGCGTTTGGGGCGCTTCATCCGAATACGTTCGCCGTCTGATGCGGCTTTCTTCGCCGGGCCGGAGATCGGGCGTGTGAACGCCATGACGCCGATCTGTGCATCATCGAGGAAGACGCGCGCTATGATCGTGGCCTGCTTGGGGCCGCCTTCGGCTTCCAGCGTAAATGGGAAGTCAATGGGCTCTCCCAACCACTTGCGCCGTTGCAGGGTCCCGTCGCACGCAGCGCCTCGCACTTCCAAGGCGACGCCGATGCTGGCGCCAATTGGGACCTCACCCATGTGCGCGCCGGACGCCGCCGGTTCGGCGCGCCGATCCTGTTTGCGTATGCGTTTGATCACGGCCTGCAGGTCTTTGGGCTGATGGATGACGATGCGCATCAGTTCTGGGGTTTGGCGGCGCAGTTTCTTTGGCGCAAAGGCGGTCGCGTCCGCTGGTGCGGTCGCAGCGACTGAAGCGCCTCCGCCCGTACGCGCAGCTTCAATCGCGACGCCGCGCTCGCGCGCCTCTTGCTGCTTGGGCATTGCCGGCGCAGGCGCCTGCGGCGCTGGCGCGGCAGGGGGCGCGGCGGCTTCTGGTTGGCGCTTGAGTGGAATATCGACCGTGGGCAGGTCGCGGTCCGTGCGGAGGGCTGCGTCGATTTCTTCCTGAGTGGGCTCGTGCGGCGCCTGAGCTTGGGGCAGCGTCGATGGAACGCCGGAGACCCCGCCAAAGGACGGCCCATCATTTGGCGCACTCAGATCGTGAGCTGGTGGCTGAGACGGCGGCTCAGCGGCCGAAATTTGCGACGGCGCACTCTGTTCACCTGACAATTGGCGCACGCGCTCCGCAACCGAATTGGCTAGCGCGTCGATCGCCCCCTCCTGCGAAAGATGAGAACCTCCCGGCAAGGCGACAGGAGGGCGGCTGCCGTCAATCACTGCCGAGATCAGTTTGTCGCGTTGGTGGGCGCGCATCGCTTCGTCGACGACGACAGCGTTGGCTCGGGCGTCTTCCGTCCAAAGCGCAATGACCAGTTTGCTGTCGTCGAGCTGACGTTTGACTTGGTCCTCAAATGATCCCGCTCCTGGACTGATGTGTTCGTGCGAAACCCAGACGTTCAGCCCGTTCGCGGCCAACTTGTTTGCGAGCTCGAGCGCAACCTCTCTATCGCGCTCCAACCAGGCAAAGGACAAAAAGACATCCGCCGGCTTGGCGGAGTCGAACGGCGGCCAATCGAGCTGTGCGGTCTCGGGTTCGGACCGAGGAGGCTCACTTTCGCCGGTTGACGCCTCGGCGATATCGTTCGCCTCCGCAGGCGCCTCGCCTTCAGCTGGCGCTTGCTCGTTGCCTTCCGGGCTGGCGTGCTCGCCCGCGCTGCTTGGCTCAGGCGTCGACGCAGGCATCGGCGCGGCGTCACCTGGCGCCGCTGGTGGCGGCTCATTGCGCTGGCGCACGAGCGCGGTCGAGCGCGAACGCGCTTCATCAAGCGTCATTGCCGGCCACGCTTCCGGCAGGAAGGGGAGCGCGGAGCGCGCCTCGGCGTCGGCAAGAATGAGCTGAGCGCGCTCTAGATGCTGGGCGAGGGCGCGCAGCACCGCGACGAATTTCGTATCGCGGACGGAGGCCGCGCTGATCACGAGACCCACATTCGCGGCCGCCGCCAACGCTGAAGCGGCGGTATCGGGATCATCGATGCTTGCCACGTCGATCACGTCGAGACCGAAGCCGTCGCTGATTTCGTGCGCGGCCGCGACCTCATTGCCGGCGGCGATCAGATATCCGTTAGACATGGCCATCCCCCAGGGGTCCGAACTTAGGGGGCGCAGGCGGGGGCGGGCAAGGCGTCGCGCGGCGCGCGAAGCCGTTTCGCGTGGATGTGATCTGGCCTAGAGTGGGGTATTGAGGGAGTTTCACATGCGCGTCGCACTGGTATTCGTGTGCCTGCTTTTGGCCGCGTGCCAAACGCCGTGTCCGGCGATTGACACCGGGCCGACACAAGCGACGTTCCATTGCAACGATGGTTCGACGCTCAACGTGACGTTCGTCAACGCGCCGCCGCGAAGCGCCACCATTGCGCAAGAGGGATTTACAACCGTGAGCTTGCCCTGGCGCATCTACGGTTCTGGCTTCCGCTATTCGGACGGCGCCACGGATTTTTCTGGACGCACGAACGAAGCGCACTGGACCCGGCCCGGCGCGGCGGAAACCGTGTGCCGGCAAGTGGGCGTGCGCCCGGCGAGCTAAGCCAGTTCTTCAATTGCTTGGTTAGGTGGACGCAAGCGCCGCGCGTCGCTATATGCGCGCCTTCTCTTTAGGAAGCGGCGACCATGGCGGCCCAACCGGCGCAATACATTTTCACGATGCAAGGCCTGACCAAGGCCTATCCGGGCGGCAAGAAGGTGTTTGAGAACATCTGGCTGTCGTTCTTCCCCGACGCGAAGATCGGCGTGGTCGGCGTCAACGGCTCGGGCAAGTCGACATTGATGAAGATCATGGCTGGCATGGACAAGGACTTTACAGGCGAAGCTTTCGCCATGGCCGGCACCAAGATGGGCTATCTCGAACAGGAGCCGCATCTCGATCCGGCGATGAATGTGCGCGAGAACGTCGAGAGTTGGTGCGAAGAGAAAAAGCTCGTCACGCGCTTCAATGACGTCTCGATTGCGGTGGGTGAGAACTATACCGACGAGCTCATGGAAGAGATGACCAAGCTCCAGGAACAGATCGACGCCGCCGACGCTTGGGACATCGATTCAAAGATCGACATGGCTATGGATGCGCTCCGCTGCCCGCCCGATGAATCAGGCGTGGAAAAGCTCTCCGGCGGTGAACGTCGCCGCGTGGCGCTGTGCCGGTTGCTGCTTTCCAAGCCGGACATGCTGTTATTGGACGAACCGACCAACCACCTCGACGCCGAAAGCGTCGCCTGGCTGCAGCATCACCTCGAAGCGTTTCCGGGTTGCGTGATCCTCGTCACCCACGATCGCTACTTCCTCGATCAGGTCACCAAATGGACGCTCGAACTCGATCGCGGCAAGGGCATTCCGTATGAAGGCAATTATTCGGCGTGGTTGGAAGCAAAGGCGAAGCGCTCAGAGCAGGAGGCCTCCGAGAGTACCGAGCGCAAACGGGCGCTGGTGCGCGAGTTGGAATGGGTGCGGCAATCACCCAAAGCGCGGCAAGCGAAGAGCAAAGCGCGCCTGGCGCGGTATGAGGAGATGGCGGCTGAGGCTGAGCGCGAGAAGCAGACGTTCGCGACTATCCAGATCCCGCCAGGGCCGCGGCTCGGCCACAACGTCATCGAGTTCGACGGCTTGAAAAAGGGCTTCGGCGACAAACTCTTGATCGACGGCTTGACGTTCAAACTGCCGCCGGGCGGCATTGTCGGCATTATCGGTCCGAACGGCGCCGGCAAATCGACGCTGTTCCGCATGATCACTGGCGAACAGGCGCCGGATGAAGGAAAGATCAGCATTGGCGATAGCGTGAAGCTCGGTTTCGTCGACCAATCGCGCGACGCGCTCGACGACAAGAAGACGATCTGGGAAGAAATCTCCGGCGGACTTGATGTGCTCGTCGTGGGCAATCGCGAAATTCCCTCGCGGGCGTACGTGTCGAGCTTCAACTTCAAGGGCAGCGATCAGCAGAAGAAGGTCGGCCAGCTCTCAGGCGGCGAACGCAATCGCGTGCATCTGGCCAAGACGCTGCTTACGGGCGCCAATGTACTGCTGCTCGACGAGCCGACGAACGACCTCGATGTCGAGACGCTGCAAAGCCTGGAGGCGGCGCTCGAAGACTTCGCCGGCTGCGCCGTGGTAATTAGCCACGACCGCTGGTTCTTAAACCGCCTGGCGACGCACATCCTTGCGTTCGAGGGCGACAGCCATGTCGAGTGGTTCGAAGGCGATTTCGACTCATACGAAGAAGACAAGAAGCGCCGCCTCGGCGAGGACGCGCTCATCCCGCACCGGATCAAGTACCAAAAGTTCGCCCGCTAGATTTGTATCGGCTGTTCTTCGGTCGCACGGCCACCGGGTTCTTGGCGGCTTTCGTCTAAGGCTGGATCCGTCGCGATCGCATCATTTGCCAACCCAATAAGCGCGCGGCCGGTGCTTTCGCGTCGGCGGGGCGGGCGGACATCGCGTCATGGAAGTTGTCGGCCTGCCGAGCGTCCACGCTATCCCACCCGGGGTTGGCAATTCGACCGACATATTCGCCACTGCATGGAATGCGATAACCGTTTTGATAGAAGACGCGGGTGAGGCGCCCCTTCGCATCGGCGTCGGCCTGAAGCGCAGCGCGCGCTGCTTCTAGATCGTCACCCACGCCGACGCGAAGATCCGACTTGAGCCTGTTGTCCATGCCGGTGTTGATGCTCGCCATCGGGATCAGCAACGACGCAATCGGAATGCCGGGCGTCTGCAGCACGTAGTCTCCCAGATAGGCGACGTCTCCAGAGGACACCTCGAATGTCAGCGTGCCGAGGCAGGCGTTGAGCCGCGCCATGTCGCTGAGCACGTAGCGCCCCGCTGGGACGACGTAGGTACTGAAGCGTGGCGCGGCGACGTCGCCGGCGAGAGTAGGATCTCTGCGCCGTTCCGAATTGCGGTGCGATATCACCGAGAAGGTCACGCTCGGCTGCAGAAGACCGAGGAAGGTCGCGTCTGCGGTCACGCGCGTGAATTGAAAGTCGGCGCCGTTGAAAGGAACGTTGCTCATCCCCGTTTTCTGCCGCGCAGAGATGACGACGATTGCCATGCCCTCGCGTGGAGCGGCGATCTGATCAGCGCCCACACGCTCGATCACGGTCGACGCGCCTTCGATCGCCGCGCTCACCGCCGGATCGGGTGGAGTTTGTTCCGTCGCCGAAACGCCCGCACGCTGCGCCACGGGCGCTGGCGCGTCTCGTACGGGCGCGCGATTAGCGCTGCGTCGTAATAATTGTCGCGCGGCTGGGCGTTGGCGGGACGCCCATCCGCGGGCGTCGCCGCGGCGACAAGCGAGGCGAAACCGTGATCAGGCGATGCATCGAATTCGCCTCGCTTTGCCTGGCCGAGAATATATCGCCGATAGCCCAGAGAAACCGCACAGTCACGAAACTCAACTGTCTCGATGCTGGCGTTATAGCGCGCGTCCTGGATCGCGAACATGATGGAAGCGATGCCAGAGGCAGCACCCGAGACCACCGGATTGTACGTGCCGTCGGTCCCCAGAGCCAGGAAGCCAATTAGGCCCGCGAACGAAACGTGATGTGGCATTAGCGCCCCCCGCTGCAATTATGGCCCGACGGTTGCGTCGGCCAACCGCTGACTTAGCTAGGCTCGAAGCTAGAAAGTGCTGTGAGCTACCTTGGCGTTGTAATCGACGACGCATAGCTATCTCTGCATCTCGCCAAATGTTCACCCCGACGCGGCGACGCGGCAATGGCCGTCTTGGCCAGAAGTGAACTCACCGCACGAGCAGATCCATCAACAGACCATAATCATTGTCCATCAACCCATTGGCCCGCGCGCGGCGGACGGCTTCGCGTCCAGCTTCCGCTGTGCGCGGCGCCCATTGCGCCAGCGCTTCGCAGCGATCAGCTGACGGCGCGTCGCGATGCTGTGCGGCAAGCGATGCGAGTTGCACGATGTAGCGGCCGACGCCGGCGCGGACTTCCGACGCGCCGCCGCCGCTTGAGGCCGCGTTCATGGCGCCGATATCGAGTGCTCCCACCAGGCCCGCATCGATCACCTGGCGCGTCGGTACGCGGCACGCGAAGCTGTCACCGAGGGCGTTCGACCACTTCTCGGTCGCTTCATCGACTTGGGCGCGCGTCGGGCGTCCCGCGAGCAGCGCGCCCCAGGCGCCGCGGCTGGCGGCGTCGGCATAACGCGGGGCCGGCAAATTGCCGGGCACGGTGGCGCATGCGCTAAGTACGATGATGCCGGCAACGAGAAAACGGCGCATGGCTGTTCCTTTAACTGCTTCCCGTGGCGGCGCCGCTTCTATCGCACACGCTTTGGCCTCGGGCTATGCCGCTAGTACTAACCTGAAAAGAGGTCCGCGCAGGCCGATTTGTGCGACGTCATTAGCGGCGCTTAACCCCATCGGCGCCGACAGTGCCGGCGCTTACCGGGCAATCCCTCGAAGTGGGGCCGCCCAAGCAGGGCAGCGCTTCTCTTATGGTTGAGATCGGTAAGGATGACGTCGCCATCACCATGGCGGTTGCTGAGCATATCGGCGCCGAGCAAACTGAGAGTGCTCCCGCGTACGGCAAATGGCCTAGGTCTTTTTCGGAGCGCGATTAGAACCAAAGCGCAGCGAAAATTTTAAGGAGGTGAAAGCCGTACCTGCGAGCATCGGATGCAGAGGGACAAATGATGTCTTCAAGCGCCGACCTCATGCAGCTTGCGCTCCGGCTTCGCGCCGTTGCGCACGCCGACGGCTCTATCGATGCAGCACAAGTGCGCGTCATCGGCCTCGATGAGATTCGCGAAGCAGCCGGAGCGAACTGGCCGCGCATGCGTGAACGCGTGCGCGCGGGTTCCATGGAAATCCTCTCGCGTCACGCAGCGCCCGAAGATGTGATCGTGCCGGCGGGCGATGGTTTTCTCGTCATTCTGGCCGAAGGCGCGCCCGGCAACAATCAAGAGCGCTGCACCAGGATGCGCGATGCGTTGCTCACATTCTACCTCGGCGAGGAAGTGTTCAAATCGTTGCGGCCGCAGGTGACGGCGCGGACGCTCTCCGCCGACGGCTTCGTCGATCTCATCGCCACGGGCATGAATTCGACGCCGGCCCAACAAAGTGGGCTCGCGCGCATCGCCCCTGACGAAATTGTCGAAGCGCGCCTGTTCTCGGCGCGCGACAGCAAGGTTGTGGCGCGCTGGTTCTGCCCGGTGCGCGAAGAGCGCGGCACGCGGCGGCTCGCTTACAACGCCGATTTCATTCTCGATGGCCGCCACCGCGACCCGCATTATCTCGATCTGGATATCGCGATCTTCGGCCACGCAAGCGATCAGCTTGCGCGCGCCGATGACCAGGACAAACTCTCCATCGGCTTCACCGTCCACGCTTCGACGCTGCAGACGCGACGAAGCCGGGAAACCTACCTGACAATGCTCTCGAACATGCCCCTGGAGCTGCGCCGGCGCGCCATCATCACGATTGCCGAGATCGAAAAAGGCACGCCGCTCATTTCGATTGGGGAATGGTGCTGCAGCCTCCGCGGGACGCTGAATTGCGTCTGCCTCGATTTCCATTACACCGACCACGCCATCGCCAGCGTCGGCGCCGCTGGCGCTTGGGCCGCCGGCTTCCACTTGCCGATCTATTCCGGCGCACAACGCGGCCCGCGCGCAATGCGCACGCTGGAGCAGGTGCGGTTTTGGTCGAAGACGATCCGGGGTCAGGGCATGCGGCTGGCGGTCAACGGATTTTCCGATCCTGACTTCCTGCAGCAAGCCGCAGGCGCTGGCGTCGACATCGCCACCAGCGACGTACTCTGGCCGTTCAAGTGCGTGAACGCGCAGGCCGAGCCGACGCCGGCGCTCCCGATGCAAGCCTCGGCGGCTTGAGGCCGCTAACGCTTCTTTCACCGCAAATCACGGACGCTGTCCTCGTCGCATCGTTTCGCGTGCGACTCGAAGCGATGCCGACGCGGGAGAGGCGGGACATGCTGCGGAAGTATCAGGCATTGCAGGCTCATCTCAATCGGCGCAACGGGCGCGCCGAGTTGCTGTCGTTCGAAGATATCGAGGACATTATCGGCAAAGAGCTGCCGGTGAGCGCCACAAAGCATCGCGCGTTCTGGGCCAACGACCAGGAAGGCTACCACAGTCACGCCCAAGCCTGGATGGGCGCAGGCTATCGCGTTGCTTATGTCGACCGGGAAGCAAAGATTGTGCGCTTCGAACGCACGCGGTGAAGCTCGATCCGGAAAAATGAGCTGCTGACGCGCCGTCACGGCGTGTGCGGGCGTGCGCCTTTGCGCTAAGAGGGCGCCGGAGGCGTCATGGCGCAAGCGTGGAAGAATTGGTCCGGCAGTGTAGCAGCCGCCCCCGTTGAGCGCGCGCGACCGAAGACGGAAGCTGAACTCGCCGAAATCGTCCAACGCGCGCGCAAGCTGCGTGTGGTCGGGGCCGGTCATTCCTTCATGCCCCTCTGCGAGACCGATGGCGCCTTGGTTTCGCTGGAGCAGCTTGATGGCGAGATCGAGTTGAGCGCGGACAAGCAGCGCGCCTGGGCGCCGGCAGGCTGGAGCCTGGCGAAGCTAACAGAGGCGCTGTGGGAAAAGGGCGTCTCGCTGATCAATCAGGGCGATGTCAACCCGCAAGCGCTCGCGGGCGCGATCGCAACGGGCACGCACGGGACTGGCCTGACGCTTGGCTCGCTATCGACCACGGCGCGCGGGTTTCGGTTGATGCAGGCCGACGGCTCGGTGGTGACGTGCAGCGCCAGCGAGCGGCCAGATTTGTTCGAGGCGCAGCGTCTGTCGCTTGGCTTGCTTGGCGTCGCCACACGCATCGAGATCGACGTGCTGCCGGCCTATCACCTCGAAGAGAAGGTGGAGTTGCGTCTGCTGGAGGAGGTGGCGGCGCGCTGGGAGGACTTGGTCGCCGCCAACCGGCACGTTGAGTTTTTCGTGTTTCCGTATGGCGACTACGTCGCACTGAAGACGCTCAACCCGGCGCCAAGCGAAGGGCCGCTAAAACGCATGAGCGATATGGACGATCGCCTGTTCAAGATGATCTGCGATGTGTGCGCGGCGGCGCCATGGCTGACCAAGCGGCTGCAGCCGCTGATCGTGTCGCGGGGCGTCAAGCAGCGGCGTGTCGGACCTGCCTACCAGATCTTTCCTTCAGAGCGCACAGTGAAGTTCGAGGAGATGGAATATGAGATGCCCTATGCGAGCGGCTGGGCCGCACTTCGTGAGGCGATCGCGTGGATTCGCGCCCGCAATTTGCCGGTGACGTTCCCGTTTGAATTTCGCGCCGTCGCAGGGGACGATATCTGGATGAGCCCGATGAACAACGGCCCATGCCTTTCGATCTCGGTGCACCAGTACGCGAAGATGCCGTGGCGCGCCTTCTTCGCCGGCATCGAGCCGATTTTCCGTGCCCAGGGCGGGCGACCGCATTGGGCGAAACGCCATACGCTGACAGCGACGGATGTGGACCGGCTTTATCCGAATGCGGCGCGTTTTCGCGCCGTGCGCGCCGAGCAAGATCCGGCCGGCAAGTTCGCGAACGCGCATCTGGCGGCATTGTTCGGCGTGGAGAATGGGTGATGGGAAGCGACATCGATCTGCATCGCCATCTGATCGGCCAGCAAGGCTCGCGCATGGCGCTCAATACGCCAGCGCTGGTGATCGATCGCGATGCGCTGGAACGTAACATCGCGACCATGGCGGCATTCGCGAAGGCGCAGGGCCTTGGCCTGCGTCCCCACGCCAAGACGCACAAGAGCGCCGATATCGCGAAGCTCCAGCTGAAGGCAGGCGCGCTTGGCGTCTGCTGCGCGAAATTGGGGGAAGCCGAAGCGCTGGCCGATGGCGGCATTGAAGCGATCCTGATTACATCGCCAGTGGTGACGCCGCAGGCGATCGCGCGGCTGGCGGCGCTGCACCTGAAGATTTCGGGCCTCGCGGTCACCGTAGACAATCCAGACAATGTCGACGCGCTGGCCGCGGCGGTGAAGGGTGCGGCGCGGCCGTTGCCGGTGCTGGTGGATATCGATCCGGGCATTCACCGCACCGGCGTTGCATCACCCGAAGCAGCAATAAAGCTGGCTCAGCGCATCATGGACGCCGCGACGCTATCCTACGCTGGCGTCCAATTTTATTGCGGCGCGCAGCAGCACATCGAAGGCTTCGCCGAACGGCAGGCGGCGATCAAGGAACGCACAGCCTATCTGCGAATTGTGATCGATGCTTTGACGAAGGCTGACCTGATCCCCAGTATCGTTTCCGGCGGCGGCACAGGCACGCATCGCATCGACGCCGCACTCGGCGCGTTCACCGAACTGCAGGTTGGCTCTTACGTCTTCATGGACAAGCAATATGGCGATTGCGATCTCGCCGGCGAAGGCGCTGCGCCATTCGAGAACGCCCTGCTCGTCGACACGCACGTGATCAGCGCCAACGCGCCAGGCATGGCGACACTCGACGCTGGCTTCAAGAGCCTCTCAACCGATGGCGGCGCACCCGCGATTGTCGAGGGCGCCCCGGAGGAGTGCGCCTTTTTCTTCATGGGCGATGAGCACAGCGCACTGATCGGCGCTCATGCGCTAAAAGTCGGGGATCGGGTGGTGCTGTCGCCGCCGCATTGCGATCCGACGGTCAATCTGTACGACGCCTATCACATTGTCCGCGATGGCGCCTTGATCGACATTTGGCCGGTGAGCGCGCGCGGCCGTTCGCGGTAATGGAGCGGGCGAGGGGAATTGAACCCCTGACATTCAGCTTGGGAAGCTGACGTTCTACCTCTGAACTACGCCCGCGTGCGAGGGAGCAATATCGGCTTTCTCAAGGGGTGCAAGGCCGCATTCGCTTCAGTCGTGAAGGTCGAAGCTCAGGATGCCGCTGGGGACGGCGTCGCCGAAATCTTCGGCATGCACGAATTCGGGTTGGAACCACGGATTGGCGTCGGCGCTGAACATTTGTCGGATCCAGCGCAGCACCACTTCGCAGCGCGCGACGCGTGCAACGCGCGGGTCGTAGACGAGGTAGAGGATGGGCGAGGCGGCAGGCGTGCGCCCAAGCATCACGAAGTCCTTGAACATGGCCGCCACGAATGTCGGCAGGTACGCAAGACCGGCATTCGCGGACACGGCGAGCGCGATGACGGCGCTGGAGTTGGTCTCGACATTATAGGCCGAGAGCCGCAGCGCCGCTTCAGCGCGCTTGTCCCAGGTTTCCTGCTGCTGTTTCAGCGCCGCATGATGAACCCAGCGGTGCGTCGTCATTTCGGCGTGCGTCTTGGGCTCGCCGTAGATCTCGAGATAGCGCCGCGTCGCGACAGGAACGTAATGTACCGTCGCCAAAGGCTCGACGACGCGATCGTTGCCGCTTGGAAGTTCGTATTGCAGCGAAATGTCGAGTTCGCTCATCAGCGGATTGCCAGGCCACAGGCCGCCGTCGAGCGAGAATGTGATGCCAGGATACATGCGCTGAAAAGCGGCGATGCGCGGCGCCACCCAGAACGACAGGACCCCGTCGGGCGCCGCGATCTTTACGCGCCCTTCGAGCGCATCGTTTGCGTCGCGCGATAAGCTGTCAATCGAGGCGGCCGCGCGCTGCATCGGCAACGCGCGCTCGCGCAGATGGACGCCGGCGGTCGTCAAGTCGACGCCGGAGGCGCCGCGCACGAAGAGCTGCGTGTTGAGCGATGTCTCAAGGTTCTTGATGTTCTGGCTGACTGTCGGTTGCGACATCTGCAACGCCTTGGCGGCAGCGCTCAGACTTCTGCTCTCAGCCACTTGCAGGAAGACCCGCAAATCCGACCAATCGACGCGCGAACTCGCGGGGATGCTCGGACCATTGGTTTTGTTGGGTGGGCCCATTGGGTATTTGCTCAGGCGGCTCAACTGAGGATTCGAGTACTAAAGCGCCGGCGCAATCTGGTGCAACAAATTGGCTGCTCATTTTTCACGGTTTCGCCCGCCAAGCGGCGGTCGATGCGGAGGGGCGCGGGGACCGGCCGGCGCCGCTGTCAAGGCGGGTCCCCTGCTTGAGCAGCGGCGCCGCGCCGGCTCGCGCGATTGCGCGTGGTGAAGGATTTGACGCGCCGCCGCGCACGCACGCTGTTGTTGCTCTGTCTCAACCTGCAGCGTTGCTACATGGACCCAAACTCGCCGCTCTACGTGCCGCGCGCCGCACACGTTGCAATCAACTCGCAATCCTGTCTCAGCTGGGCGCGGCGGATCGCGCTGCCCATCGTCCATGTTCACAACGTCTTCGGCGAGCGATCGAGACCGATCGCTGGGTGTCGGCCGCTATCCAGCGAGCCGCTCCTGCGCAAGGACAGTGCGTCGTTTTTTGAAAGCGACGAATTTGGGCGCTTGGTGTTCACCCACGCTAATTTAGACGCAATTGTGCTCGGTTTCACCGGTATCGGCGATTGCCTGAGGCTGGCCATCGCCGGGGAACATTATGGCGCACGACTCATATTCGTCGCCGATGCAATTGGATCGCCCCAGATCGGCGTGCATGACCCGATGCTGCTTGACGACGTGGTGAGGACGGTGCTGGAACAGTTCGGGGGATCAGTCAGGACGAGCGAGATTTTAACGCTTGAAGCCAGGTGGGAGAATATCGATGGGACAGATTCCTAAAGTAGCGAAACCGCCATCTGTGAAGTCGCTTCAGGAAGTGGAGGCGCTCATCTCGGTGGCTTTGATCGCCGCGGTTGTGGCGGACGTCCATTTCGATGTGCTCGATCATCTGATGGACGCGCTCCGCGATATGCAGAAAGGCCCGCGCCCGCCGGTCAATTGACCGGCATGATCGTTAATCCGCTGCGTCGGATCGCAGCTATGCGCGAGACGTTATTGACTTCTCAAGCTTTCGCCGCGATATCAGCGGTCAGCGACCGTTCGCGGCCTTAAGAGAGCCGATTGAACGCGGTCCACCCGGAACGCCACCATCGACGTTCGGCTTTGAGCTCCCAAAACGGGAAAACAGCTCGCCGCCCTTCTTCGCCGTCGCTTCGTTCCTGAATTCATGAGCCCACGCGATGACGCGTGTCTGGCTCGAAAGTATTTTCGTGACTTATTTGAAGAGCTCGTTTTCAGCCCTCGGCATCAGTGCGCCGATTCTCAAAGCGCTGGATTCTGAAGGTTATTCCGCGCCGACGCCGATCCAAATGCAGGCGATACCGGTCGTGCTCAAGGGCGTCGATCTTATCGGCCTTGCGCAAACCGGCACCGGCAAGACGGCGGCGTTCGCGTTGCCAATCCTTGATCGCTTGGCGGCGAACCGCAAACACCCGGGCGACCGTGCTTGCCGCGTGCTCGTGCTCGCGCCGACGCGTGAGCTCGCCGCACAGATCGCCGACAGCTTCCGCACTTATGGCCGCTTCCTCGGGCTCTCGACTGCCGTCGTGTTCGGGGGCGCCTCGATGTTCAAGCAGAAGCAGGCGCTCTATCGCGGCGTCGACATTCTTGTCGCAACGCCTGGGCGTCTGCTCGACCACGTTTCGCAACGCACGCTGCGGCTCGACAAGGTCGAGATGTTGGTGCTCGACGAAGCCGACCACATGCTCGACATGGGCTTCATCCACGACCTGCGAAAAATCTCGACGCTGCTGCCCAAGGAACGCCAGAGCCTGTTCTTCTCGGCGACCATGCCGGCGCCGATTGCCGAGCTGGCATCACAGTTCCTCTACAATCCCGAGCGTGTGGCGGTGGCGCCGCCATCGACGACGGCGGAGCGCGTCGAGCAAGCGGTGATCCATGTCGATCAGAAGAAAAAGCAGGATTTGCTGCACGCCTTACTGGCCGACAAGACCATCAAGCGCGCCCTTGTATTCACCCGCACCAAGCACGGCGCCGATCGCGTTGTGACCAAGCTTGAAAGCGCGGGCCATCCAGCCGAAGCGATCCATGGCAATAAGAACCAAGGGCAGCGGACGCGGGCGCTCGACGCTTTCAAGAAGGGCCGGGCGCGCCTGCTTGTCGCCACCGAAATCGCCGCGCGCGGCATCGACGTCGACGACATCAGCCACGTGATCAATTTCGATTTGCCGAATGTGCCGGAGCAATACGTGCACCGAATCGGGCGCACCGCGCGCGCCGGACAGGGCGGGCGCGCAATCTCATTCTGCGCGCCGGATGAACGCGCTTACCTGCGCGACATCGAGCGGCTGACCAAGCAGAAGGTGCCGGTGATGGAAACCGACCTTTCGCTGGCTGCGCCCTCGGAAGGCGAGCGCGTGCAGCGGCCGAAAGGGTCGGCAGGACGTCATCAGCAACAACGCAAGCATACGCCGAAGCAACATCATGCTTCGTCAGCCCACGGCAAGGCGCACGCCAAGCAGGGCCATGCCCATTCGCACGTGCGCGATGACGGCGATCGGCGCGACCGCAAGGGACACGACGTGTGGTCGAACGGAGCGCGTCAGCCGCAACGTAGCCGGCGTCAGCGCACGCGCGCTTGAGCCTATTCGCGCGCAAGCACGACAATGTAGTCGCCGGTCTTGTAGGTGAGAGCTTCGCCCTTGTCGGGATTGAGCTTCACGCCGGATGGATTGTCTTTGTCGCCGCGCGGCCGGCAACAGCCGAAGGCGGTTTCGCCGCGCCTGTGGCAGGCTTCGGTGATGGTGTAGAAGTCGACCGGGCGCTCGGTGGAGACCACCGCATCGATCGGGCGCATGTAGATTTCCGAACCTTCTTCGTCGAGCAGATCCTTGAAGATCGCCGAGGTGAATTCGCTCTCGGAGGCTTGTGCGAGCATCAAGCTGACGAGCCGATTGCTGACGACGAAATCGTCGGCGCGTGTGATCGCGGCAAGCTGGCGGTTGCGAATGTCGGCCATCTCGCTGACCAGGATGCCACGCTTCCCGCTGGCCGTGGCGATCTCGCGCAGGTGCAATAATGTCACTAAGGTTTGGGTGTCGGCCGGCTGCGGCGCCAGGTTGTCGCTACAAGCGAGCACGATGATGCGATCGTAGTTGGCCGCGCCCAAGGCTTCGAGTGCGTGCCGGTCGCGCGTATCAGTTGCTATGTATTTGAGCGTTATGCCGGCCTTTGACAGTTTCAGCTGACCGAGCTCTTGTTCGAAATTCGGCGTCGACGCCGCGACCAGAATCTCTGAGCCCGGCGCCATGTAGAAGGAGAGCTCTTGGGCAATGGCGCCGCCCCGGCGGTTCCAGCCGAGAATGAGCGCCCGCTCTACAATTTCCTTGGCGCCGGTGCGCATGCGTAGCGCCGTTTCATCGAGCAGCGGGCGCGACTCGGTTCCAATGGCGATGCTTTCGCGGTCATCGGCGATGATGACGGTGAGTGTCTTGTCCGTGATGATTGTTTCCATCTCGGGATTGAGACGAACGGCGCCGCTCTCGTCGCAGAGCCCAATCAGCGCTCCGGCGCTGACCAGCGACAGCGCTTCGCCATAAGTCTTGCCGGTGAGCGATGGCTCAGGAACGGCATAGAATTCGCAGCCTTCGAAATCGAGCAGCTCCGAGTAGACGGCGCTCAGGCCGGCATGTCGGCTCGAATGCACGATGATGCGTGAGATGAGGTCGTCTGGCACCACGGCCTGCACTTCGCCATTGCCGATGTCGCGGGCGATCTCGGCGCATTTGGCGGTGCGGAATTCAGCGGAGATCTGAAACCGCGCGGCGCGGCGTTGCGGCCCATGCACGAGCGCCAGCACGATCTTGATGTTCTGGGCGTCGGCGTCATCGGCCTCGGAGGCAAGCACAATGATGGATCGCGCGGTTTCGAGATTGACGATTTCAAGATCGGCGAGGTCGCCCGGATCGCCGCTGCGGCAGACGATGCGCGCGCGATGAGCGCCTACCTTGGTTGCGATCTCATCCTCCATCTCGACCTTGTCCTTGTTGGCGAGGACAACGACAGAGAAATTTTTGTCCTTCGCGTGGGCGACCGCCAATTCCTTGATGATGTCGAAGATGGAGCTCGACCAATTCAGGATGACGGTGTGATTGCGTTCCAGCACGAAGGAACGGCCCTTGCGCAGGACTTCGAGCTGCGATTGCACGCCCGCGCTCATGAGGCCGATCAAGCTCGAGACGACGAAGATGCCCCAAATCGTCACCACGAACATGATGAGGCGGAAGGCCCAGCCGCTGTCGCCGCCGACATTGCCGGCGTCGATCGTGCGCATCGTGGCTTCCCAAAATGCCTCGATGAAGCTCAAACCGCCTTGCGTGCCGTTCGGCGCGATGTGGCTCGCGGCGAGAATGATCGCGGCAACGAAGATGACGATCAGCGACGCGAGCGCGAGCCAGCCGATCACGGACAGCGGACCGGCCGCCATGCTGAGGTCGAAGGCGTAGCGTGCGCGGGCGACCGCCCGCCTCAACATCGCGGAAATGCCGTCGTCCATGCCGTCCCCTGGATGTTCTGAATGTTCAGTCCGCTCCAATTCCAATCATACGGCGCGTGACGACTTGCGCCATGTAGATCACAAGGGCGCACGCTGCGGCGAAAAAGACTTCGCCTGCGACCAGGGTCGCGACGCGCGTCGCCGGAACCGCGCCAGTTTCAGTGAGAATCGCATTGGCGATGTTCAGCGCCACGGACATGCACCCGCCCAGCAAGCCGAGTAGCCCGCCCAATGTGAGATATGAGCCAGCGCGAGCGCCTGCACGCCCTTCTGGACGCCCTTTGCAGTCGCCCACGCGACGGGCGCCGCGATAAGGCCGATGACGCCCGCTGCTGGCGGGTGAACCTTTGAGGACAGCGCGCCCACAGCGACCGCAACGCAAACGATGGAGGACCAAGCCACGCCTTGCGCCATCTCGGCGAGCGCCGCGGCTGGCGCAGTCGCCACACCTGCCCACGCGCGAACAGCAATGACGAGCATTTGCACGACGAGGCCAGCGATTGCGGCCATCCATGCAATAGTGAGGAAGCGCTTTGCCTTCAGGTGCGAAGCGTCTCGGTGCGGGCTCGATGCGGCGGTGATCGCCATTGTGTCATCATTGCCAATGATGCGCACAGCGCAACAAAAAACGCCGCCGGTTGCCCGGCGGCGCTTTTCGTTTGTGTGAGGCAGATCAGTCCCAGATCAAACCAAGATCAACCTTGGAAAGCGCTGATATAGACCTCGACGCGGCGATTGCGCGCGCGGCCTTCATCGCTCGCGTTCGAAGCGACGGGACGGGTCTCACCGAAGCCAGTCGCCACCAGGCGCTGCCGGATGACGCCGCCCTGCATCAGGATTGACGACACGTTCATCGCGCGGCGCTCTGAGAGATCCTGGTTGTAGGATTCAGAACCCACCGAGTCCGCATGTCCGTACACGTCCACCGTCGTTTGCGGATAGTCGTGCAGAATGCTTGCAGTATTCATGAGCACCGGTACGAACTGGCCCTTCACCGAGTCACGGTTGAAGTCGAAGGTCAGGTCAGCTGGGAAGTTCAGCAGGATTTGGCCTTCGTTCACGCGCGTGACGCCGACGCCGGTGCCGCGCAGGCGCTCACGCAGATTGTGCTCCTGCTGGTCCATGTAATGGCCGATCGCAGCACCCGCGAGGGCGCCAACGCCTGCGCCGATGAGGGCATTGCGGCGATCGTCGCCGCCCGCCAGCGTGCCTGCGCCGGCGCCGAGAATTGCCCCGACTATGGCGCCCGTTCCAGTACGGTTCGGCGTGCGCTCGCCCGTGACTTCGTCAGTTGTCGTACAACTTGCGACGAACATCATGGCGGCGAGTCCGATCAAGATTTTGCGGATCATTCAATCCCTCCGATTTCAATACGGGCGCTTCACCCGTTCCCATTGTTTGTGCGGTCGCCCGCATGAGCCGTGCATGAACGGTACTCCTTAACCGAGCGATCCTGACGTTACTAAGCGGATAAGACGGCCATACTGTTCCATCATGACGTTGTTCACGGCAGGTCCGACGGCGTCGAGGTGCAGGCTTGCATCGCCTGAGACGCGATAAGTCATGTCAATCTTCGCGCCGGCGGGGTCGGGCGCGATTGTGAAGGTTAGCACCGCGTTGACCGCCATCTCCTGCAACGGGCCCAAAGGCGCGGCGACGCGCAGCGTACGGACGCCCTCGTGGTTCATCACAAGCAAGACGCGGCCGTGCTCAATCGCGCCCTCGCGCCAACGCTCGCACCAGCATCCGCCTGGGCGCGGATCCAAGCGCATGTTGTGCGCATTGCCAGAATACGTGTGCTCGTTGTTCCACCAGTCGCCGACGCGCACCAAGGCGTTCCAGGCGCGCTCGGGCGAGGCCGACACGGTCCGCTGCGCGTTGAGCTCGAAGAAGCCAGCGGTGGCGGCGACGACATCCGCCTGGGCGGGAGAGGCGCCAAAGCCGAGCGCGGCAAAGACGAGAACCAGGATCGCGAAGCGCATGATTTTCCTCCCCAAAGCTCCTGGCAGTGAAAGAGAGTTGAACGATCAGTCAAGGAATAATTTGATCGATCGCTCAAGATGTCATTCGCTTAACTAAGCCTCAGTTATCCCCAGGCAAAGTCTCCCTTTGCTGTGACCGCCGCTGCGACCTCCGTCCGAGACGTTTTGGCCGCGAAAGCCAAGCGCGCCCGCGCGCTGGCGGCGGTAGGTCAAGCGCGCCTTGTCAATTCCTGGTTGCGGTTGGGCGCCTCGGGGATCACTGCGCTGGTGGCCACCTCGATCATGGGCAATACTTGGCCGATCGCCTGGTGGTGCGGCCTCATCCCCGTCGTGGTCATCGACCGGGCGCTCTACGCACGCTTGCTCGCGCGGTGCCGGCGCAACGATCCGCCGCAAAACATGAGCGGGCTGATCGCATGGACCGGGTTCGGCAGCGCCTATGGCAACATTCTCGCAGTGATGCTTTGGCATGCGCCGTACGTGCACGGCGAAACGCTGGCGATGATGTACATTTTCGGCGGCCTCGCCAACGCGGCGGCGACGCTGCGGTCCTGGCCGGCCCTGTCGGTCGCGGGCCTCGCGCCCACAATTCTGTGCATGCTCGGCCTGCCGCTGATGGAATTCCTGCTGAGCAGCGGCCAGAACGCGCTCAACCTTGTGCCGCTCGTGGCTGGCTTCCTGCTGCTGGGCTTTGGCATCAATCTTTGGAAGAGCCTCGTTGCATCGGACGCAGCGCAACTGCGCGCGGAGGAGGCGGCCGAGCGAGAACATCGCGCAGCAGCTGCCGCCGCTGCCGCCAAGTCAGACATGATCAGGCGCATGAACGACGAATTGCGCACGCCGATGACGGCGTTGATCGGCGCCGCGGAGCATTTGCGGCGCAGCGCGATGACCGTTGAGGCGCGCGCCCATATCACGACGCTGGTGCAAGCGGGCGACGTGCTGAAGCTGGTGCTCGACGATCTCTCCGATCTCGACCACTTGGAAAACGGCCAACTTCGGATCGATACGAAACCGACGGATCTGCGTGAATTGTTGCGTGGCGTCGTCTCTGCGTTCAACGCGGCGGCGCAGGACAAGCATCTCGAACTCTTCTTGGACGTCGCGACGGATGTGCCGACTGCAGTCGAGATCGACGCGCTGCGCGTGCGGCAAGTGATGTTCAATCTGCTCGCCAATGCCGTGCGTTACACCGCCCATGGCGGCGTGCGCGTGCGGCTAGGCGTACAGTCAAGCGCGACGGCGGGCAGTGTGCGGCTTGGTTTTGTTGTGGCCGATACCGGTGCGGGCATGTCGCGCTCGCAATTGGCGCTGATCTTCGGGCAGGGGCGCTTCAAAACCGAGGGAGAGGGGCCGGGCCTCGGGCTGGCGATTTCGCTCCGGCTCGCGAAACTGATGGGCGGCCAGCTCGCAGGGCGTAGCGAGCTTGGGCAAGGCTCGGTGTTTTCGTTTGTCCTCGAAGCGCCGGTGTGTTCGCGCCGGCCGCTGGTCAGCCGAGAAAACGCGCGAGCCTAGCCGACAGTTTCGCGACCTCTCGCGTTTCGCATTCCCACACAATCAGCGTCTTCCAGCCTTGGGCTTTCAGGGCTTTTTGGACACGCACATCGCGCGCGCGATTGCGGGCGATCTTGGCGCGCCAGTAGGCGGCGTTGTCTTTGGGCGCGCGTGCGCCGCGTTTGCAAGCGTGGCCGTGCCAGAAACAGCCGTGCACGAAGATAGCTTTGCGCATGGCGGCGAAGACCAGGTCAGGTTTGCCGGGAAGCGCTGCGCCGCCGATGCGATAGCGGCGCGCGTATCCAAGCGCACACGCCGCCGTCCGCACAGCGCGCTCAGGGGCGGTATCGCGCGATTTCACCGCGCGCATGACCGCGGAGCGGGTTTCTATGTCGAAGACATCGGTGCGTGGCGTCATGCGCTCTTGCGCGCGGCGCTGATGCCGGCGAGCGGCGCCAGCAGATGGTGCGACAACCAACGCACGACAGGCGCGCAGACGGCGTCGCCAAAAAGATGGAGCGCCGCGGTTTGGTTTTGAGGAAGCGGGTAATGATCCGGAGCGCCCATGAGGCGCGCGGCTTCGCGCGGCGATAGCAGCCGCGAACGCGTCCTTTGGCCTTCGACAAAAACCAGCAGCTGGCGGCTCGAGCCGCCAGCCGGCGTGCGCAGGCATCCAGCGAGGCCGTCGAAGCGGGCCTCAGCACGCTGCACGCGCTCGCCATGTTCCACGCGGATGCGGCGGAAGACAGCGCCGACTTCGCGTGCGCCGCTCTCGCGCAACGCATCGACGCGCGCGATCTGCAATGCGCTCATTTGTGAGAGTAGGCGGGCGGTTTGCTCATCACTGTTCCACGCGGCGCTTGCGTCGTCATCGAGCAAATCAACCAGGCGCGTGTTGCGCTTGAGGGGCGCGGGCAGGCGCCACCACACGAAATGCTTGCGCAGATTATCGGGTAGACGCGCCACGACATTGCGCAGCGCCGGCGTGTGAAACGGTTCGCTTGGTCCAGCGTTCGCAAGCGCTGGGGGGACGGTGCGCGCGGCGATGATGAAAAGCCTTGGCCGCGATTGTGGCACGAAATGCGCCGCATCGATCTCCAACGCGCCGACCCGATAGCCCAAGCCATCGAGGGCATGAACAAGCGCGGTGAAATCGGCGCCGCCATGTGAACTGAGCAAGCCACAGACGTTTTCGAGCGCCAGGATGTCCGGCGCCCGCTTTCGGCCGCGAGCTTTTCGATGATCCGGTGAAAGCCCCAAAACGCGCCCGAGCGGGGCGCCGCCAGACCGCGACGGGCGCCGGCGAGCGACACGTCCTGGCAGGGAAAGGACGCCCACGCCAACGCCGCCTGGCCAGGCAAATCGTTGGCCGACAGCTTCCAGATGTCGCCGATGCGCATGCTGTCGGCGCCGAAGGCCGCGACGTATGCGCGCGCCTTGGCGGGCTCGATGTCGTTGGCGAACACACAGGCGAAATCCGGCGCCAGCCCCAATCGCGCCAGGCCGCCCCCCGCGAAAAACTCATAAAGAGGGGCGCCGGAATCACGGGTCATGCGTCTATACTAACCCGCGGCGAGGGCGGTGGCGCTTGTCTTGGCGCTCTGGAGGGGATGAACCCATGCGGATACCGATCCGCGGCTTTGGTTTCGGCGCGGCAATTCTTGCGCTGGCGCTGATCGCCTGCTCGCCTCCGGCTCAGCAGCACGACGAGGCGTCCTCGACGCCGCCATCCAACGAAGAGCGAGAAGCGGCAATCGCCGCCCAACAACTGGCCGCACTCGGCGGCCCCGCCGATGCGGCGACGCAAGCCAATTATATCGGCGACTTCCAGGCGTCGGGGGGCCTCGATTCGGATTCCGACGAAGGCGCCTGGGAACTCAGCCTGTTGAGCGACTACGCGCAATTCACGCGTCCTGGCCTCGGCGACGACGGGGGCATCCCCGGCGATCGCCAATATCATCAGCACGGCATGCGCGTCGTCGCTGGCCCGCTGACCATCACTATCCAACAGCAAGCCTGTCAGGCCGGGGCAACGCAGCAGCCTTACGTCGCGCACGTTCTCTTCGAGGGTGTGGCCTATGACGGGTGCGCCCGGCGCGGCGCCCAGCAAGGCGAGCGGCCGACGTGGGCGTCGGTGTTGCCGGACCTGATGCCGGCGATTGACGCATGCCTCTCGCACGTGACCTCGCGCCCGGCGCGCGTGACGTTTGCGGGCGCCATCGACGAAGGCCAGATCAGCGTGCGTTTGCGCGAAGCTGACAGTACGCGGCGCGAATGCATCGTCGACGGCAACGGCGCAGTCAGCGCCTATGACCCGGTCTCGGATATTGATCGACGCGGCGGCGAAGGCGATCCGGAATTTGTGCGTGGCGCCGCCCAGCCGCGCCCGGAGCGTTGCCGGACGGTGACCCAGGCGACCGGCCGAGACGGCGTGATGCTCGGCTGGCTCATCCGCCGCTCCTGCTAAGCGTTCAGACCTCATCAACCGGCGCGGCTTAACGCGATGGCATGCGCGTGCGCATGGTTTCCGCGCTGATCGGGCTTTGTTTCGGGGCGTCAGCCTGCGGAACGGCGCTGCCGCCTGAACTGAACGGGCTCTGGAGCTCAAGCCAGATGGCCTGCGCCGCCGGCGTCGGCATTCGTTTCAAAGCCGATGCAATCGAGGCGATCTACGACCGGCAAGTCGAAACGCTATTTGATCACCCATCCTACGAAGTGCGCGGACGCGGACCATTTCGGGTGCGGATTGTCTATGACTTGCCGCGTCTGGCGGGTGGGGCGCAGGTCGCCGGCGCGCGCGGCGTGGTGGAGCTGACGCGCCGCCAGGACGGCTCGATCGCGCCGACACTGCATAATCTCTTGGACCCGCGCACCGGCGCGGCGCGCGTTCAGCTTGTGAACGATCCCGCCATTGCTGCACTCACGCTGACGTCGTGTGCGCCAGGCTCATGGCGCGCCGATCTGCGCGAGCGCAGCTGAACGGTGGAAACTAGTTCCGGGCTTGCTGGACGCTTTGATCGCTGTTGCAGCGGGCAAGTTCGTCAGCCGAAAGTTGCTGCTCTTCGCTGCCATAGGCTGTGACGCGGACGCCGGCTTGATGCGCGAACTGGCGGCACGCGCGCACGCTGACGGCGTGGTTGGGGTGGGCGATGCAAGTGTCGCCGGCGCAGTTCCACATCGTGTTGATGGCGATGAGGCGCGTTTGCGCCGGCTGTCCGTCGATTTTTGCGGTGAACGTCGCGCCCTGTGCGTAGGCCGCGCCAGCAAAGGCTGAACTTAGAACGGCGGCGACGAGCATGGATTTGAAAGCGGTCATTTTGAACCCTCCGAAACGATCGCGCTGCTGGGGAGGAGCGCCGAGGCAAACACTGCCCTGATCCCTGACGGCTGACAAGAGAAAATTGAATAAATCAAAAATTATTCACGAGATGGTGATGGGGCTAGTCGGCAGGGCGTCGATCCAACGGAAGGCGGCCAAGGGAACGCGGCCAAGGGAAGGCGGCGCCAAACCGAGGGCGAGCGCTGGTCCACTGGTCCCGACCCCGAAATCGGGACTCCGCCGCATGAGGGGTTTTACGATAGAACGTGGCCAAGAGCGGGCCCGGAACGGGCGCCGCTTCGAGCCAAGCAGGGGTGGCCGTCATGACGATCTACAAATTCTCCGTTGGCGTGGTGCTGACCGCGGCGATGATCCTCGTGCTCGGTCTCTCGGGCCTCGTGTTCAGCGCCCGCGATTTCCAATTTGGCGTCGCGCAGATTTCGCCGACCACGGACGGCCTGATCTCGTTTCAGCGGCTTGCGGACGCCGATCGTCAAATTCAGCAGCTGCAACAGGATTCAGCCGGTCCGCGCGGCGAGCAATTGCAAATCCAGCAGCGCGTCGCCGCGCTCGATGCGCAAGCGCAGTCGGCGGAAGCCAGCATCAATGATGCGCGCGCCTCGATCGTGGGCTCGATTGCGGATGTTGAGGCGCGGGCGAGCGTGCAGAGCGCGCAAAGTGCGGCCGCCGACGTGAGCGCGCAGGCGCTGAGCCAGCGCATCAACACGCTGGCGGGACGGCCTGGCCTCTCGCCCGGCGATCAGCGCAGCGTCACGGCGCTGCGCGCGCAAGTGCAGCAAATGTCCGAGCAGGAAGCCGCTCACGACGACACCAGCGCCGAGCGCACGCAACTGATGTCGCGCCAGCGCCTGGTTGACGGCCAGGTGGCGGAATCCGATCGCCAGATCTTTGCGCTGCAGCAGCAGGTGCTGCCGGACTATCAGCAATTCACGCGGGTGCGGAACGAGGCCTACGCCCTGCAAAACATGAGCCCGCTTGGCGTGAGCGCCTTCCTTGCGCAGGGCCATCCCTCCTTGCTCTCGACCATTCTCGTACTGCTGATGGGCGCGCTCGGTTCGCTGCTCTATCTTTTCCCGGCCTATCTCAACCGGCCGCAGGCGGTGACGATGGCCGAGATCGCGGTTCGCCTGATCTTTGGCATGTGCGCGGCGCTTGCGCTCTATGTGCTGCTGAACGCCACTATCGCCGGCATTTCGCTTACACAGAGCGTGGCGCAGGCCTCGACTTCGAGCACGCTCAATCCGTTCACGGTGTCGTTGATCGGCATCATTGCCGGTGTGTTGTCGGAAGACATCGCCAAGTGGATCCAGGATCGTGGGCGGGGCATCTTCACGCAAGGTGGAGCGCCGGCGCCCGCCCAACCTGCGGCGGACGATTCCGGCTCCATGATCAATCCGCACGGCGGCCCGAACGCGCCGTGAGGCGCTCGCCTTCCCGCGCGTGAGGCTTTCGCGAAACTCTCGCCGCGCTTAGGGT
The DNA here is from genome assembly GCA_963837475.1 of uncultured Pseudomonadota bacterium. Taxonomy (GTDB): domain Bacteria; phylum Pseudomonadota; class Alphaproteobacteria; order Caulobacterales; family Aquidulcibacteraceae; genus Vitreimonas. The sequence goes on along the minus strand of CAWIND010000003.1, from coordinate 1,892,759 downwards.
GCGCTCCCAAAGGAGTTCGCCCATGCGCCGCGCTGTTGTCGTTTCTTATGCCCGCACTGGTCTGGCCAAGTCTGGCCGCGGCGGTTTCAACAACACGCATGGCGCGGCCTTGGCTGGGCATTCGATCAAGCACGCAGTGGAGCGCGCGAAAATCGAATCCGACGCCGCCGAAGATGTGGTGCTGGGGTGCGGTTCGCCGGAAGCGGCGACCGGCCACAACGTGGCGCGTCTGGCGGCTGTCTGGGCTGGTCTCGATTTCAAAGTCGCCGCGGCCACGATCAATCGCTTCTGTTCGTCTGGGCTGCAATCGACGGCGCAGGTCGCCGGTTACATCATGCAGGAAGGCGCCAACGTCGCCATTTCTGGCGGCGTTGAATCGATTTCGCTGACGCGGATGGCCAATACCAAGCCCGTGTTCGAAGAGCGGTTGCTCAAAGACCATCCCGAAATGTGGATGCCGATGATTGAAACCGCCGACATCGTCGCCAAGCGCTACGGCATCTCCCGCGAATATCAGGATGAGTATTCGCTGCGCTCCCAGCAGCGCATCGCCGCGGCGCAAGCCAACGGTATTTTCAAAGACGAAATCGTGGCGATGAAGACCAAGATGAAAAAGGTCGACAAGGAGACGAAGGAAGAAAGCATCGTCGATGCGATCGTCGATCGCGACGATTGCAATCGCCCGGACACAACGCTCGAAGGGTTGGCGAAGCTCGAGCCCGTGCGCGGGCCGGGCAATTTCGTTACGGCCGGCAATGCGAGCCAGCTCTCCGATGGTTCGGCCGCACTTGTCCTGATGGAGGAGAAGGAAGCCGAGAAGCGCGGGCTTGAGCCCATGGGCTTGTTCAAAGGCTTCGCGGTCGCCGGCTGCGATCCCGACGAAATGGGCATCGGCCCGGTGTTCGCGGCGCCGCGCCTGTTGAAACGCCACGGCCTGAAGGTCAGCGACATCGATCTCTGGGAGCTCAATGAAGCGTTCGCGTCGCAATGCCTTTATTGTCGCGACAAGCTCGAGATCGATCCGGAGAAATACAACGTCAATGGCGGCTCGATCGCGATCGGTCACCCGTTTGGCATGACGGGCGCGCGCCTTGTTGGCCATGTCCTGATGGAGGGCAGGCGGCGCAAGGCGAAGACGGCGGTCGTCACCATGTGCGTTGGCGGCGGCATGGGCGCGGCAGGGCTGTTCGAAGTTTTCTCCTAGCTGCTCGAAAGCTTGTGCACGGAGGCGGCGCTGGCGATCAGCGCGCCGGCATCGGTTTTGAAATCGGCGTGCAGGAAGAGCAGCGTCCGCGTCTTGCGCGTGAGGCGGACTTCGATCGCGCCGGCGTCAGCGCGCGCCAGCATGTCGATGGTCACCGACACCAGTGCGGTTTTGGCGCTGGCTTCCCGGTCGGCGGCGGATTCAAGTGCATTGATGATGCGCACGGCGATGGCGGAGTCAGTCACGTGTGGCGTCCGATCGCCAGCATGATGCGTTCGTGCGCTTTGTCCAAGCTTGCCCATTCACCGACGCGCGCGCCCTTGCCCGGCTCAAGATCCTTGTAGTGCTGAAAGAAGTGCCTGATCTGGGCGATCATGAGCGGCGGCAGGTCGTCGACGGTTTTCACATCGACGTAGAACGGATTGAGGGCATCGACCGGGACTGCCAAGATTTTCTCGTTGACGCCTTTTTTGTCGCTCATCAGCAGCACCCCTACCGGCCGGGCGCGAATAAGGCATCCCGCGATCACCGGCATCGGCGTCACCGCCAGAATGTCGAGTGAATCGCCATCCTCGGCGAGCGTGTTGGGTATAAAGCCATATTTGAACGGATAGATCATCGACGTGTGCAAGAGGCGGTCGACGAAGAGGGCGCCCGCTTCTTCGTTGAGTTCGTATTTCACCGGCAGGCCGCCTTGCGGAATCTCGATGAAGGCGTTGACCTCTTGCGGCGGATTGCGGCCGGGCGGAATTTTTCGGATATCATGAAGTGCGGCCTTAGTGCAGTGGGCGCGAAAGTAGAAGAATTATAACGATGCCCTGCATCACGATGATCACCGCCTGCGAGGCGATGGCGATCTTGGCGGCGAGCTGAAGCTTCTCGGGCATGTCAAGGAAGTCGCGGATCTTGCTCATCACATCTTCTTCCTGATCGGCGCGAGATCCGGAAAATCCGGCGTCCGTTTCTGCGCTTTCGCGGCAAACGCTTCCATCATGTGCGGCGGTGCGAACATGCCGGCCTGCCAGGTTGCGATGTAGTCCAGGCCGTCGCCGATGGAATGGTCTCGCGCATAGTTGATCATGCGCTTGGAGCCGGCGACCGCGACCGGCGCCTTCGACGCGATCTCGTTCGCCAATGCCATCACATGCGCCAGCATCGCCTCCTGCGTTGGGAAGACGCTGTTGACAAGCCCGATCTCTTTCGCCTTCGCCGCCGGTAAGCGTGCGCCGCTATAGGCGAGCTCACGCACCCAGCCTTGCGGGATGAGATTGCACAGGCGCGGGAAGGTGCCGACGTCTGCGGTCATTCCGATATTGATCTCATGGATTTGAAAAAAAGCGTCTTCGGTCGCGTAGCGGATATCGCAGGCGCTGACCATGTCGACGCCGGCGCCGATGCAGCCGCCCTGAATGGCGGCGATGACCGGAATGCGGACGTTGTCGAAACAGGAGAAAGTGTTCTGCAGCGTCAATACGAATTGTCGGAAGCTTTCCGCGCGCGCGTGCGGATCGCCCCCGCTGGCGCCGACGCCGTCGCCATCGGTGAAGACGGCGAGGTCCATGCCGGCGGTGAAATGCTTGCCCGTAGAGGAGACGACGATCGCGCGCGCTTTCACGTTATCATCGATGTCGCGCACGATCTCCGGCAGTTCGTTCCAGAACGCGCGCGGCATCGCGTTGAACGATTTCGGCCGGTTCAAGACGATGTGCGCGATTTTGTTCTCGATTTTTACGTCGAAGCAGGACCAGGAAGGATCAGTCATGGGCGCATCTCCGCGCTCTCGCTAGCATGCGCCGAGCGCTGGCGCGAGGCGCCGTTAGGCGAACGCGGGAGGCGCTTAGGTCGCCGCCACCGAACCTGATAGTTCGGCGCGCCGCCCCATGAACGCGGATCTCAGCATGATTGCGGCGGCGTACAAGACCACAACGATCACAAGCCAACGAAGCATATCGACGGGCATGCTCTTGACGACGAACGCCGCAACCAGAACGGCTGGGATGCCGCCGAGCGCGATGCCCGTCGTCATCCGCAGATCGATCTCGCCCATGTTTATGTAGCGGACGCTTGCCCCGGCGCCGGCGAGCCCGGCGCTGGCCGCCATGATCGGAAAGCAAAGGCGCGGATCCATGCCCATCAGGCTCAGCATGACGAGCGTGGGCGCATAATTGCCAATGCCGAAGTTCAACAGTGCGCCAAAGACGAAGTTTGCGACAATCGCTGTGATCATCAGCGCTAGCGGAAGTGACGCGGCCGTTCCGCCGTGCGGCATCAAATGCAGGTTCGTCATCGCATAGAGGGCCGCGGCGAAGATCAAAGCGAACGCCACAACCGTCTGCACTACCCAAACGCGGGACTTCACCGCGATCGGCGCCCCGACCAATGCGCCCATCAGCACCGCGATGACGCACCCGACGAGCAGCACGGGATCTACGAATACGCCGAGCAGGATGAGGAAAATAATGGCTTGCGCCATCGCTGGGGGCGTGTGTCCGACGAGCATGGTTGAGGGGATGAGGCGATCAGGGACGAGTTGGCGAAACTTGAGCCACGCCATCGTCGGTGCAAACGACCCAATGCCGAGCGTGTCGAAGAAGTTTGTCACCGCCCCGATCGCCAGGCCTTCCGGCATAGGAATGGCCTTCCGCTTGGCCGCCGCGCGAATAAGGACGGCCACATAAAGCGCAGCGGCAAGCCCGAGTGGGATGAGAAGCGCTATAAGCACAGTGACCCCCGCTCTCGCGTTAGCGTTTGCATATCATAGGCAAAGGCGGCGCGGGTCAATGAAGACGAAATCTTCGCCAGCGCGGCCTCGCTCCGCTGATTTTCGGCTTGCGCCGGCCTTAGGGGACGGCTTCAGAAAGGCGCCGAATTGAGGTTTGGACGCCAGGCGATGATCGAGCAGGATGCAACACTGGAAGTCGACGGCGTGCGCATTCCCGGCATGCTCGCGCGGCCCGACGGCCCAGCGCGAGCGGCCATTTTGCTTCTGCCTGGCTCGCTCTTCAGCAACGTCGATGGCGACTACCCAACCTGGAACGCGCGTCCGCATACCTTGCGCGATCTCGCGCACCAGTTCGCGGCGCGCAGCATGATTTCCATGCGGCAGGCAAAGATCGGACCGGGGACTGGGTCGCAAACCGTCGACGCCGAAAAGGCGCGGGCGCACCAACGCTTCGTCAACCGCGTTGTCGTAGCGCGCGCCGCGCTCGAGCATCTGCGCGCGCAGGCGCCGGGCGTGTCCGTCTTCGTCGCCGGTCACAGCGAAGGCGCCGTCGTCGCCTCGCTCCTTGCCGCCGAGCCGGATGTGGACGTGGACGGCGTGATTAGTCTCTCGGGCCCGGCGCTGCGCCTCCTCGACGTGATGCGCGGGCAGACCCTGGCGATGGCGGGCGGCGGCGACATGACGGCGTTCGATCAAGCGCTAAACGATATTCGAAACGGACAGCCGTTGCGGGAGGAGGCGAAAAACGACCCGATGCTCGCGGGATTGGCCAGCATGCCCTCCCAAGCGCTCGCTTACATCGCTCAAATCGATGCGGTCGATCCATGCGCCGCGATTGGCTTGGTGAAGATCCCCACCTTGCTGGTGCAGGGCGGACGCGATCAATCGGTGACGGCCGACCAGGTCGATCAACTCGCCGCCGCGCGCAAAGGTCTGCCGACGGAGATCGCGCGTTTCCCGGAGCTGCAGCACATGTACAAGCGCGCGCCGGAGGGGTTGAACGCGATGCAAAGCTTCATGCTGTGCGATGACAGCGATCCAGCGGTTGCGGACGCGATCGCGGCTTGGATCGGCTAAGTTGCGAACACCACGCCTGTCAGGATCGCCGCGTACTGCACACCGGCCGCGACCAGCACGAAGCAATGCCAGATGGCGCGGCGGAAGGGCAGGCGTTCCCAGATATAGAAGGGCACGCCGAGCGTGTAGAGCGCCCCGCCAATCGCGAGCAGGATGATGGCAGGCAGCGGCACGCCTGAAATCAGCGGACCGATCGCGGCCACCACGAGCCAGCCCATCACGCAGTAGAATACGATCCAGACTTTCTTGCCCACGCCCGGCAGGAAGAGTTTTCCAGCAATGCCGATGGCGGCGAGCCCCCAGACAATGGTCGTCATGGTCCATGCCCATGCCGCATCGAAGCGTTGCGTCGTGAACGGGGTGTACGAGCCGGCGATCATCAGGAAGATCGCGGCATGATCGAAGCGGCGCAACAGCGCCTTGTACTTGGCGTTTTCCATCAGATTGTACGCCATCGACACCCCGATCATGGTGACGACGCAGAGCGCATAGATCGCGACGGCCGCGCCCATGCTGAGGCCGCCTTTCCAAATGGCAAGCCCGAGCGCGGTGCAGACGGCGAGTGTAAACACGCCGAGGCCAACGCCATGCACCCAGCCGTCGACGAGCTTTTCGAGCCTGGTCGGGTAATGCAGCTTGGGCAGGAGGTCGGAGAGCGTCATTGCGAGCAACGTAGGGCTCAGAGTTCCCGCCGTCAGCGTGGCGCGGCGTTTTGTTTCGTGGTGTGGCCGGCTTTCGTAACACAATGCAACAAAGCGCGCGCTTGATTGGGCTGGCGCACCTGGGCCAGACTCTTGACGTGAAGGAATCCGAAGCCGGCGCCGAAATAAAGCGAGACACGGGAAGCGTGCGTCGGTTCTCGTTCGACCAGGGCAAGGGCGCCATGGCCGGCATCGGCTTCGGCATGGAAGAGCCGAACCCAGATGTCGTGTTTTCGCACGCAACCAGCTTCAACGCCTACACCTACCGGATGCTGCTTTCGCCGCTGGGAGATCGCTATAATGTCTGGGCGCTCGACGCGCGGGGACACGGGCTGACGACGCTGCCGGCGGGCACATTCGGCTATACGTCGTGGCGGCGCCACCGCGATGATCTGATCGCAGTGTTGGAGAAGCACACGACGCAGCCGGTGACGCTCGCCGGCCATTCCATGGGCGCGACCGTGAGCTTGCTCGTCGCCGCCAAGCGCCCGGACTTGGTGGCGAGCTTGGCGCTGATCGAACCGGTGATCCTGCAGGCCGCGGCCTATGCATTCGCGGAACTGCCGCTCGGGCCGCTCATGCAACGCTGGACCAACCCGCTCGCGCGCGGTGCGGCGAGCCGGCGCGAACGTTTCGAGGATCGCGTCTACGCGGCGCGCGCCTTCACCGACCGCGGCGTGTTCAAGACATTTCCTCCCGATGTCATCGCCGACTACGTCACAGACGGCCTGCAGGAGGATCGGCGCGGCGGGCTGCGGCTCTCATGCGCCCCGAAGTTCGAAGCGGCGACCTATTGCGCACAGCGGCACGACCCCTGGGGCGCCTTGCGCGCCATTTCGTGTCCCCTCGTGGTGCTGCGGGGGGAAACGGGTTCAACGATTTCAGCTGCCGCCATACATCGGCTCGCGGCGCTGAAACCACAGGCGCGCGTGGCGACTGTTGAAGGCGCCACGCACATGCTGCCGATGGAGCGGCCGGACCGCGTGCGGTCCGCAATCGAAAGCGCGGTGCTGATGGCGCGCGGCGGCAAGCGCTTCAACGACGACGATTTCGAATAGCTAGAGCGCCATCGCGATGACGCGCGCCTGCATCTTGGCGCGCGCTTCCGGCGTGCCCTGAATGGCTTTGCGCGTCTTGGTGTCGAAAGTGAGCGCGACGGCTTCCATACTCGCCCAGACGCCGCCGTTTTCCGGATCGCATAACCAGTGCACGAGGCGGAAAGTCTTGTCGCCGACGGCTGTAACGCCGGTGAAAAGCTCGATCAGGTCGCCCGCCTGCGGAAAGCGGCGATAGACCAGGCGCACCTCCACCACCGCACCGGCGGCTTCCACATTGTTCGCTGCGCCCGCCTCGAGCCGCCAGCCGGCCATCAAGTTCGGCACCGAATCCGAGATGCGGCCAATGAAGTGCTCGGCGCGGAAGCGGCCGAACACGTCGCATTGATCGCGGCTCACCATGGTCGCGCCAATGCGGGTCGCGCCCAATTCGATGGCGCGCGCGCGCGAAGCGTCAGCGATTGGCGCGACATTGGGATCGAGCGAGCGGGGCGTCGCGTGTTGCGGCAGGTCGACCCTCAGATGCCGCGCCGCGGCGCGCGAGCGCTTCGACCACGGGAATGGACGGAAACCGCGTGTATCGGCATGCGCGACGCGGAATGTGAAAACAGAAGACGGCGCGCCACCGGCGTGGCGCATGTCCAGGCAAACCGTCGCCTCGCTTTCGCCCATGCTGATCACGCCGCCATGCATGCTCAGCGGCGCGCCGGGACGCGCTTCCTTCAAAAAGCGGAGGTGCGCCTCCAGCGGCACGAGCGTTGCGCCCGCCGTTTTTGTGAAGGCGCGCGGCATTTCGAGAGCATGCGCCATGTGCGCGAGCCCGATCATCGCGCGCTCGAGATGAAAGCGGACATTCAAATGCCCGCCGTCGTCGCACTCCCAGGTATTCACGCTGCCCTGATAGAGCGGCGCGGGCAGGGGCGCCGGATGGCTCATGCTGCTTGGCAGGCCGAGCAGACGCCGCTCGCTTCGATCATGGTGCGGTGAATGGCGAAGCCGTCGCGCTTGGCGGCGTCGGCGAGATCGACGAGCGCATGGCCGGCGTCGAACTCTTCGGCCGCGCCGCATTTCTCACAAATGAGAAAGATAGTCGAGCGGGCGCAGGCGCCGATGTCGCACGCCACGAACGCGTTCAGGCTTTCGATGCGATGCGCGAGGCCCATGCGTGTGAGGAAGTCGAGCGCGCGATAGATTGTCGGCGGCTTGGCCATGCCCTTGTCGCCGCCAAGCAGGGGCAGAAGATCGTAGGCCTTGGCCGGGCCGTGATGGTCGAGCAGCAATTCGAGGACGCGGCGGCGCAGCGGCGTCAGGCTTTCACCGGCGCCAGAGCAGCGGCGCTCGGCTTCTTCGATTTGGGCGTGGCGCGATTGGGCGCTGTGGTCGTGCGGCATTGCACTCATGATCGCAGGTCAGGGCCTCCAACTCAAAGGTGGGGAGCGCCGAGGGGAGAAATGAGATCGTCATCGCAACAGAACTTTACAAGAACATCTGACTCGGTTATGGATAAGAACATAGCACGAACAATAGACGAGGGGCAGGACCATGTCAGAAGCAATTTTCCGTGGCGTTTCAGGGCGTTTGCACCGTTTCGACGTGTGCCGGCCGCAGCAAGATTTCGCAACCGGCCCGGCTGTGTATTGCTTTGCGCGGCCCGGGCCCGCCGGCCGCGGCTGGACGCCTTTGTTTCTGTCGCGCACCGGAAATTTGGCCAAAAGGTTGGCTGGTCACGAGCAATGGCAGGAAGCGCAGCTTCTCGGAGCGACGCATATTCTCGTGCATCAGCAGGATGAGCGCGATGTGCGCGAATACGTCGAGGCTGATCTATCCGGCGCTTTGAAGCCGGTGATGAACGGCCCGTTCCTCAATGCGGAATTGGAAGAAGCTGCAAGCGAAGCCGGCGTGCGGCTCGTGTGGGCGGCCTAGAAGAAGCAGCCCAGAGAGAAGCGGCTTACCAAGAGAGAAGCGGCCTCAGAATGAAGAAGGGGAACTTTCGTTCCCCTTCTTATTTTTGCGCGTCAGCGGCCTGGCTCTTTGGGCGCATTCTCCGCGACCGGCATCGGGCCAAGCGTGGCCGCAGTGCGGGCCAGCTGTAGGAACTCGCCGCGCCAGCCGAACGCGTCCTCGCCTCGGGCGCCTTGCGCCAGGCGCACGACATCGTCCCAGCGATAGTTGCGATCGAGATAGCTTTCGCCGCGCAGCAGCTGCCCGTAGCCCGCGACAGCGCTCGCCCAGCGCGTCGTTTCCGGCGCGCGTTCGATCGAGGCGTAGGAATCCGCGTCGGTGATCGGGCGTTCGATCAAGCGCGACGTGTGTTGCCCGGGCAGCTTGTAGCGGATGCGCAGGAAGGCGAGTTCGCGCGCGGTGCTGGGCGCAGGGCGCGCGCCCTCGCCTTGATAGCGCAACGGATCGCCGAAGGTGCGTCCGCCGACCGGCACAATCTCGTAGATCGCCGTCACCGATGCGCCGGCGCCGATTTCGCCAGCATCGACGCGATCATTGTTGAAATCCTCACGCCGCAGCATGCGGGTTTCGTAGCCAACAAGCCGATATTCGGCGACGCGGGCGGGATTGAACTCCACTTGGATCTTCACGTCGTCGGCGATCGTGAACATGTTCGACGCAAGTTCGTCGTGCAGCACGCGGCGGGCTTCGTTCATCGTGTCGATGTAGGAAGCGACGCCATTGCCGTTCTGCGCCAAGCGCTGCATCAGCGCGTCATTGTAATTGTTGTGGCCAACGCCGAAGACCGACAGATAGATGCCGGTCTCGCGTTCATGTGTGATGAAGTCCTGCAATTGCTGATTGTCGGTAATGCCAACATTGAAGTCGCCATCGGTGGCGAGGATGACGCGATTGACGGCGTTGGGGCTGAAATTGTGTTCAGCCAGGGAATAGGCGAGACGCAGGCCTTCGCCGCCCGCAGTCGAGCCGCCGGCATGCAGATTGTCGAGCGCCGCATTAATGCGCGCGTGATCGGCGCCGGAGGTCGGATCGAGCACCGCGCCCGCCGCGCCCGCATAGACGGCGATGGAAATCTTGTCGCGCGCCGTGAGTTGGCTCACCATGCCGTGAAAGGCTTGGATCAGCAGGGGCAGGCGATCTTCCGGCGACATCGAGCCCGAGACATCGACCAGCAGCACGAGGTTGAGCGGCGGCCGTTCGCGCGGCGTCACATTGTAGCCCTGCAGACCGACGTGAACGAGTTGTCGCCCTTGCGCCCATGGCGAAGGCGCGACCGCGACCGTGGTCGAGAACGGCTGTGCGCGGTTTTGTGGCAGCGGATAGTCGTAGCGGAAATAGTTGATCAACTCTTCCACGCGCACCGCATCGCGCGGCGGCAGCCGGCTTTCATTCAGATAGCGCCGTACATTCGAATAGGACGCGCTGTCGACGTCGATTGAAAAAGTCGACACCGGATCGGTCGCCACTTGGTGGATCGGGTTATCGATCTGGTGCTCGTAACGATCGCGGTCGATCTCGCCGGGCATCGGCTGTGGCGCGTACTGCGCATAAGGGACGCCGCGGCCGAGTGATCCAGCCAAGGCGCGCTGCTCAGCCATCGGCGGCGGTGACGGCGGCGCTGAAAGGTTTGGCGCGGGGACGCTTTGCCCCGAACTGGTGGTAGGCGGCGCAGCGCCTGGATCACGTCGAGCCTCTCGGCTCCCAGTGACGGCAATCGCCTCATCGGTCGGCGCGTTGCGAGCAGGCGGCGCCTGCGACGCCTCGACATCGCGATCGGGCGTTGGTTGCGTGGTTTGAGCGCAACCGACTATGGCAAGCGCGCACAGAGCAAGGCTCGCGCGCAAAAGCGTGCGTTGATGCATGGACGTTTCCCTCCCGAACCGTCCGGACTACGGCTTTGAACAATGCAGAGGCAGCGCTCTGAACGCGGCTAGTTTGCGGCGCGATGGCGGTATTTTGAAATCACGCGCGTGTGCACGCCTTCACGTGTTCGAGAGGCGACACCTCAAAGGTTCGAGGACGCAGTCGAGCTCGACATCACCATCAGCGCGTCGAAGCCGTGAATGCAGCGCACGAGATCGGGGTCAAGCGTCTTGTGGCGCGCCCCAAACACCAGCGGACGAATGGGGCGCAGATCGATCAGCGTGAAGGCGTCCGGGTAAGCCGCGCTCATCAGCGGCGTCATGCCTTGGTCGGCGTAGGTCTCGGCGTCGCTGGGACGATAGATGAAGGCGCTTGGGTCGAATTGGGCGACATGGCTGCCAACGCCAGGCAAAACCATCATGTGAAAGCTCTTCGCGTTCATGGCCTCGGCGGCTTCGGAGATTTCATTGCCGATATCGAAAACCTGCGTGTGCGTTAGTCCGCGCACCATGTGGCTCGCGCCCATCTTGAAGAGCACCTTGCTCTGCAGCGCCTGCGCGCGGAAACGGCGGATGTTGCGGCGGTTGAACGCGGCCCGGCGTTGGTTGGACGCCCAGCCCTGGTTCGAGACCCACAGCCTGTTGATGGCGAGCGTTTCCTCCAGCGTTTCGAGCATCCAAGCCGACTGAGCGTCGGCATTCGGCCACGCGGCGCGCACCGCGGCGGCAAGTGCGGGGTCGCCGGCGAAGCTGAAAATGAATTGCGGATTACGGGTCTGCTCGTACTGGGCCCATGAGGCGTTCGATGCAGCTTCGAGCGCGGCAAGTGCGGTTTCGGCGGCGGCGGGCTTGCGTGCGCCCTTCAGCATTTGAATGAGGCGCCGGTCGGCGCCGACCTCATAATCGATGCCCCAAATGGCTTGGCCGCGTGCGGGCGCGGCTGCGCGCGCAGCCGCGATCCATTCGGCTTCCTCGCGCATGCCGAAGAAGGCCACGCTGGCGCGCCGATCGGCGAACAGCGCCCGAATGCCGTCGACGCCGCCGCGCGCGGCGCGATCAAGTTCGCCCGACATTGGCGGCGAGACCTCAACGCAGACATGTTCATAACCAGCGGGGCGAAGGGCTGCGAACAATTGTGCGGCAAGTTTCGGATTTTCGGCGATGCCGTGCTCTTCCCCAATCAGGAAGAATTGCGAATTGCGGCCGGCTTCGACCAGCGCTTCCCAAGCGGGGCCGGAGAAACGGGCGCCGTCGAAATTGAGCCTTTGGCGGTTCTGGAGGGCGGCGGCATTGATGCGCTCAACCAGGCTGGGCGCGGCGCCCGCTGACGCCGGCGGTGCGGGCGGAGGCGGCGGCGCCTGTGTTTGGGCTTGTGTTTGCGCTTGCGCAACGCTTGCAACGCCAAGGCCCAAAGCGGCCGCGAGCGCGGCGCGGCGGTCGAGGTGCATGATTTTCCCCTTCAGCTCTTGGCTAAGGGATGCGGTCCTGGACCAATTGGATGCAGTCTAGAGCGACAAGGCCGTGATGCGGCGGCTCAAGTCGGCCGTCGTTGTCGTCCACATGTTCGTGATCCGCGAGACGTGCGGGGCGAAGATTTCCTCGTACTGGATCGAGACCATCGCACTCGCCACGAAAGCAGCGCCCACCCAGGTGCGGGCGTGCGCCGCGACGAGCGAACGCAGCGCGTGTCGCAGATCGTAGAGATCAATCGCGAAACCGAACATGGGCAACGCTCCCTAACGAGGCCATGATGGTTCGCGACCGGTAAAGAAGTGCTGACCAAGAAGTTAACGCGCACGCGGAACCTCAGTGAAAGTGCGCTTTTCCAAGCCTCACGAACTCGAAGCGTCCGTCTGCTTTGCTTTCGGTTCGAACCCGGCCCAGTGGCCGAACATTTCCTCCGCGCGGCGGAGGTTCTTGTCCAGCGAGGCCATGGTCTTGGTGAAATCGCCGGCATCGTCAGCGCGCCAAGCGGCGCGCGCCTGCCCGATGATGACGCCCAAGCCTTGTGCGCGCGCATTGCCGGTCATGCCGTCAGCCTCGAGCCCGGCCAGCGCCAAGACCCAGCGCGCGCAGCGCACGTGCCGCTGATGCTGCGCCGCCAACAGAATAGGGTCGCGGTCGACGCCGGCCTCCATGGCGAGAATGGCCGCGCGGTGGGGCTCCATCGCCTCGAAGCGCTTCATGATAAGATCGAAGAGCCTGTCACGCACCGTCTGCGATGCGTCGAGCGTTTCGAGATTGTCGGAAATGGCGCGGTCGAAGGCTTCTTCGACGCAATCGACGGCCTCGCCCATGCTGGCGCCGTAGAAATCCGAGACGGGACGGCCAGCTGCCCGCGCCAAATCCAGCAAAGTCAGCGTGCGCCATGGCGACGAGCCCGCTGTCGCAAGCGCTGCGCGGGCGAGGTCGCGGCGGACAGAAGCGTCGAAACTGGCGGTCATAATGGCGTCATCACGCGAATATCTGTTGCCTTTGGAACAAGGCCCGGGTTGGAGTTTTCGTCAAGTGCGGGTGGGTGACACGGAGGAGCATTCATGCCGGACGGAACCCCGCCGGGGCGGGCGCGCCCGGCGCTGACGCCGCCGCATCCTCACCACGATCACGCACTGCAAGCGAAGCTCGCGGCCTGGAATCGCGCTCGCCTTGCGCCGCAGGCGCCGCGCAAGGACTGGCGCGCGGCGCTTGATGAAGAGCACGCTATGCGCGCCCTCGAAATCGATTTCATTGAAACGACACGCAAGCCCCATCAAGCGCGCGCATTGACCGCGCCGCACGAGGCGGACGCGTTTGTGCGCTGGTTCGAAGACTTGAAGCATAACGGGCCAGGACAGGGCGATGCGCTGTTTGCATGGCTGGCGCAGCGCGCAATGTTGGATGAAATGCGCTGGTTCGTAGAGCAAGAAGCAGCCGGCGAAGCCGGGTTCGATGATCTTGTCGCCATGGCGCAGGTGAAGACGCCGGTGCAGGCGAAACTCGAACTGGCGCGTAATTTCTGGGACGAAATGGGTCGTGGCAACGCCAAGGGCATGCATGGACCGATGCTGGAGGCGTTGGTGCGCGCGCTTAAGGTGACGCCGCGCGTCGAAACGACGCTCGCGCCGTCGCTGGCGCTTGGCAACACCATGGTGGCGTTCGGCACGAACCGGAATTACGCTTACCACGCCATCGGCGCACTCGGCGCCATTGAGCTGACGGCGCCGATGCGCGCAGTGCATGTGAGCGAAGGCCTGCGGCGGCTGAAGGTGTCGGCGAAAGCGCGCCACTATTTCGATCTGCATGCGGTGCTCGATGTAAAGCACTCGGAAGCCTGGAATCGCGAAGTGTTCGCAAGCATCGTCGCGGAAACCCCTGAGGCGGCGCGCTGGCTGGCGGAAGGCGCGCTCATGCGCCTTCAATGCGGCGCCGATTGCTTCGATGTGTACCGCCGCCATTTCTGGGGCGGCGACGGCGAAACGGCGCCGGCGTGAGCGGCGACCACGATCGCGCACTCCATACGCTGCTCGATCTTCTGAGGGCGCTCAATTACCGCTTTACGGCGCCGACGCCGCTCACCCATGCGCGCGTACTGAAAGGCAAGGACGCTGTCGCCCACGATCTCCGCGATGTCTTCGGCTGGAGCCTGCCTTTTCATGGCGCCGTCATGCCTGAAGATATTATCCAATTGCTCAACGCCGGCGGCGCGCTGGTCAAACGAGGAGACTTGTTCGCAAGCGCCGTGCGGGTCTCGACCTGCGATGATGATTATTATCTGCACTCGGCTTATCCAACAGCCGAGCAAGACGCTGTTTTCTTCGGCCCAGACTCCTATCGTTTTGTTTCGTTCTTGCGCGCCGAACTTCCCCGACTGGGGCCGCGCACCCACATTGTCGACGTCGGAACCGGCGCGGGCATTGGCGCCATCACCGCCGCCCGTTGCATGCCGGAAGCCTATGTGACGCTCACCGACATCAATCGCACGGCTTTGCGCTTGGCCGCGATAAACTGGGTGGCGAATGACTTTCCGTTCGGCGGCGTGATGTTCAGCCAAGGCGATGGCTTGGAGAACATCACTTACGGACCGCCCATTGATTGCATCATCGCCAATCCGCCCTACATCGCAGACGCCGCCCATCGCGCCTACCGCGATGGCGGCGCCATGCATGGCGGCGAAGCGTCAATCGCTTGGACCAAAGCGGCCGCCGAACGCCTGTCGCCGGGTGGCGCGTTTCTATTGTATACGGGCAGCGCGATCGTTGGCGGTGAAGACCGGCTGAAAGCGGCGATCCACGAGGCGCTCGATGGCTTCGACGTCTCGTATCGTGAAATCGATCCTGATGTGTTTGGCGAAGAGCTGGAGCGAGAGCAATATGCCGACGTGGAACGGATCGCGGTTGTCGGGGTCGTCGCTACGAAGCGGTGACCAGGGCGCGCAGCGCTTCTGACAGAAGCCGCGTCGCCGTTGCGCGATCCTTCCAGGTCAGGACGACGGCGGGGCCGGTGTCTGTCTTGTTGACGTCAACTATATAAAGTCGTCCGCTCTCACGCTCGCGCAGCACATCGAGGCCGCCCCAGTCGAGCTGCATCAGCTCGCAGAACTTTTCAATTTGAACGATCTCGGCGAGCGACAACGCTTCGCTAGGCCGTTTGACGACGACGCTGGTGTTCTGAATGGAGAAGCGCTCCGCCGCTGGCTTCTTCTTGAGAAACACCACGACCGGTTTTCGACCTACACAGGCCGTGCGCAGGTCATACGCCCAGCCATCGTCGCCTTCGGTCCTGATGATGCGCTGATAGGCTTTGCCGGGTGCGCCGGTGCAGGGGCACGTGACAAGGCGCCCGTCATGCAGGCCATTGCCTTCGCCTTTCTCGACCGCCTCGCCAACGAATGTCGCTGGGTCGACCGCAAGCGGATAGCCGAACGCCGCTTCCATCACGCGGGCGACGTGGGTTTTTGAAACATCGCCGACGCCAAAGTTGAACGCTCGTGTTGAAGGAGGTGCGGGCGGCGTCGCTTGTGTCTGGTCCTCGAAATAGAAGCTGGCGTCCGCCTCGGCCGCGCTGCGCGCAAAACGCATGCCGCCCCAGACGACAGCCGCCCAGGCAATGTACCAGGGGCGCGGCCGGTGCGGCGCAAAATAGATGCGCGGGCCGCGTGAGCGCGCGAGCGCGGCCCATAGCCCATGCAAGCGCACGAAGCCGTAATAGGTCAGCCAGCGGAAAATATCCGACCACAGCTGGAAATCGTTCTTCATCCACACGCCGGTGGACTTCACCAAAATGCGGCCGTTCTCGTACCGGAAGTCTCCGAGCCAGCCGCCGCGCTGAGTGTTGCGGCCCGGCGTGAAGTCGATCGCACCGCGCAAGGTCTAGTGCCGACGCCGTTCGCGTTCGGCGGTGCGGCGTTGTTCTGGGATCCAATTCTGCACGACTTGGTCGAGCACGCTGAGCGGCAATTCGCCGTGCAACAACACCGCATCGTGGAAGCCGCGCAGGTCGAAGTCCGGTCCGAGCGTATTGCGCGCGCTTTCGCGCAGGCGCACGATTTCGCGCCGTCCGAGCTCGTAGCCACACGCTTGCCCCGGCATGACGACGTAGCGATCCACTTCGGTTGCGATTGTTCCCGGAGCGTCGCCCGTCGTTTGGGTGAGATAGTCAATCGCCTGCTGGCGCGTCCACCGTCCGGCGTGGATGCCCGTGTCGACCACGAGCCGCGCCGCGCGCCAAAGTTGCCAGCGCAGATAGCCGATGCGGCCGACCGGGTCGTTATCATAGAAGCCTTCCTCGTCGGCCAGCTGTTCGGCGTAGAGGCCCCAGCCCTCGGTGTAGGCGTTGAAGCTGATCAGCCGCCGCAGCAGCGGGATGTCGCGAAGCTCCTGCGCCAACGAGACCTGGAAGTGGTGGCCAGGAATTGCTTCATGGAAATCCTGTGTCGGTAAGTCGATCTTCGTCATCTCGGAGAGGTCCCGCAGATTGACGAAATAGATTCCGGGCGAAGATCCATCGAGCGACGGCGCGCTATAATAGGCGCCCGATGAGCCCGACTCCGCAAACACCGGCACCCGCCGCACCTCGAAGCGTGCGCGCGGCAGGCGCCCGAACCATTGCGGCGCGATTTGCAGCATGCGCCCGAGCCGGGCTTGCACGTCGTGCATGAGCTGCGCGCGGCCTTCGTCGGTGCTCGCATAGAGGTAACGTGGATCGCGCGTCATTTGCGATAGTCGCTGACCGACCGACCCGGCGGTCAAGCCAACGCGCCGAAGAGCGATATCGAGCTCGGTATTGAGTTCGGTGACGCGCTCAAGGCCGATCTGGTGGATTTGCTGCGGCGAAAGATCGGTGGTTGTCTGCAGCTTCAGCGCCGCGGCATAGAATTCCGCGCCGTGCGGTAGCCGCCAGACGCCCGCATCGGCGCCGGCATTGATCCGGTCCGCCCGCAAGAATGCAGCTGCGCGCTCATGCGCCGGCACGATTTCGTCGCGCACAATGGCTTGCGCTTGCGCCAGCAGAGTTTGCGCCTGTTGCTGCAGCGCGGCCTGTTGAGCGGCCGATTGTGACGCGATGAAAGTGCTCAGCTTCTGCTGGAAACCGCTGAGATATGGCTGCGACGCCAATGGCGTGGCGCGCGCGCCGTCGAGCGCAGCGATGGTTTCGTCGATGATGAATTGGGGCGCCCGAATCCCCCGTTGTGCGTCAGCCTGAGCGCGGCGCGTCTCCTGGTCGATCGCGGTCGCTGCTTGGTGCAGGCGCTGCAGGTAGGCCTGAGCATCGGCGACGCTGCGCACTTGTGCGCGCTGATCGAGGAAACTCGGGAGCGTGATAAACGCGCTCGTCATCTGATTGAGCACGTAGGGTTGGGCCCCGGCGCCGTCGCCGACGGGGAAGAAGCTGCCATAGTCGAAGGCTGCGCTGTCTGAGGCGCCTTCGAATTGCTCGCGCAGAATGTCGTAGGTGAGCTGTTGGCTTACAGTGAGGCCGCTCACGTCGAGGCCCCGCAACTGCGTATAACGGCGCAGGGCCGCACTGCGGCGCGCTTCGAGCGCCATGTCGGAGCGATCATCGAGCCGATTGTTGTAAGCGCCGCCGGCTTGTTCAGCCGGCACACCCGCCTGCGAGGCGAGTTCTGGACTGTCGGCTAGAATTTCGCGCGTCCAGTCGCTCAACCGGCCGTCGAACGCAGAAACCGGCGCCGATCTTGGGGGGCCGCACGCGGCAGCGCCCAAAGTCAATGTCAAGACAAGAATCCAGCTGAACTTGCGCATTGATCCCTCGGCCGCCCCGAACATTGGTCGCGAAGACTTGCCAATAGCATGCGCCCATCGCCGGAAAAGCCGTTGCGGCGCAGTTGTTTTGCGCTGAACTGTTGCGGCGGGCGCACTTTCGTGGTTGGACAGCGCACCAGTGGTAGGGAACTCCGGAGACACCGATGACGACCGCTAGCGGCGGCCAGCAAACCCTTGGCAAGATCATGTTCTATCGCCAGCTTGAGCCGCTTTCTTATGAAAAGCACCGCTCGCTTGGGGTCAGCCAAGTCGCCAACCCGTTTTCGTTCCTGGCGGACACGCATCTTGTGCCGCTAACGGTGGATGAATTCGGTCTCGCCGCGGTTTGCTATCCGATTATCTTCGACACGCAGTCCAAGACGCCCTTGGCGGTGATGGGTTTGCGTCCGGGCATGAACGTGTTCTTGGGCGCCGACGGTTCGCTCGACCCGGAAGTCTATTTGCCGGCGTTTGCGCGCCGCTATCCGTTCCTGCCAATCGTCGCGGGGCCGGACGGCAAGCAACCGAGCGGCAACACCAACGCCGATGGCGATCGCGTTTTCGTCTGTATCGACCGCGCCGCCAAGATGCTCTCGCAAACGCCGGAGCTGCCGTTCTTCGAAGGTGAAAAGCCCTCGCGTTATACGCAGGAGGCGATCCAGTTCTGTCGCGAGTTCGACATGCTCGGCAAGCGCACGGAGGAATTCTGCAAGCTGATGGATCAGCACGGCCTGTTCGAGCTGACGCCGTTGTCGCTGCCGCGCGCGCGGTCGGACGGCACGCCGGACGAGCCGCAAAAGATCGGAGAGTATCTGCGCATCTCCGAGCAAAAGCTCAACGCGCTGCCGAAGGACGTCTATCTCGATCTGCGCGACAAGGGCGTCACCGCGGTGATGCACGCGCACCTGTTGTCGCTGGCGCTGTGGCCCAAGATCCTGAGCCGCGCCGCCCGCATTCAGGCTTCGACGCCGCTGAGCTGATTGGTCACGGGGTGAAACCCGATGACGCATCAAGCGAACTAAACCAAACCGCGCCTTCGGGCGCGGTTTGTGCTTAGGGGTTGGAGCGTGCTGAAGTTTTTCGCTATCGCCGCGGTCCTGACCCTGGCTCTTTCGGCGGCCTGGGGCGCGCCGGTGTTCGCGCAGACCCCGCCCGCCGCGAATGTTCAAGCCGATATCGTGTCGTCGCGCGCCGCCATCGCGCCGGGCGAGCGCTTCACTGTCGCTTTGCGCCAGCGCATCCGCGACGGCTGGCACACCTATTGGCGCAATCCGGGGGATTCGGGCGAACCTTCGCGGCTCACCTGGCGTCTTCCGGCGGGGTGGCGGGCAGGCGAGCTCCAGTGGCCAGCGCCGACGGCGATGCGTTTTGCTACGTTGATGAGCTACGTCCATTCGAACGAGGTCTTGTTCCCGATCGAGATCTCGGCGCCGCGTGGCTTGCATGCCGGTGAGACGGTCACGCTGAACGCCGAGGGCGATTGGCTCGTCTGCTCCGATATCTGCATCCCTGAACACGCAACGCTTTCGCTTTCTTTGCCGGTCGCCGCGCAGGGGCGCGACGATCCGCACTGGGCGCGCCCCATCGCGCAGGCGGTCGCGGACGTGCCGCAACGTCTCAATGCGCAGGCGCACGTCACGCGCAGCGACCCGGCCATCCTCACCATAATGCTGGCGAATGCGCCGGCGATCCGCGATCCGTATTTCTTTCCCTACAGCCCTGACGCCATCAGGCATGCCGCGCCCGAACGGCCGCGCCTCGGCCCGCAAGGGCTGAGCTTTAGACTGGCGCCGGGCAATGATCGCAATCTGGGCGCTGATGCGCTCATGGGGGTCGTCACCTACGAAACCGCCGCTGGACGGCGCACCGCCTTCGAGATTGAGGCGAGCCCGGGTGAGCCCTTGCCAGGGACGGACGCAATAGCGGCCCCCACAAACGATATTGAAACCGTCGCCGGTTTTCAGCCCGCGCCTGCGCCCATCCGGCCAATCGATATTGCGACGCTTGCTGGCGCAATTATCTTCGCCTTCCTCGGCGGACTCTTGCTTAACCTCATGCCGTGCGTCTTGCCGGTGCTCGCGGTCAAAGCGCTCGCGCTCGCACAAGGATCGCACCGAGAGCAGGCGCGCCGCCAGGGCGCGCTATATTTCAGCGGCGTCGTGATGACGTTCCTGGCGCTTGCGCTCGCGCTTGTTGTTGTCCGCGAAGGCGGCGAAACGGTCGGCTGGGGCTTCCAGCTGCAAATGCCCTGGATGACCGGCGCGCTCGCGCTCTTGTTCTTCGCCATCGGTCTCAATCTTCTCGGCGCGTTCAGCGTGCACGGTGCTGAAAACCTGGGTGCCTCGTTGGTGGCGCGCGGCGGCGACGCAAGCGCCTTGCTTACCGGCGCGCTCGCGGTTGTCGCGGCGACGCCGTGCACCGCCCCCTTCATGGCCGGCGCCGTTGGCGTGGCGTTGACGCAATCGATGCCCCTGGCGTTGGCGATCTTCGCCGCACTCGGCGTGGGCTTTGCGTTGCCGCTCACAGCGCTTTCGTTTGCGCCGGCGCTGCAGCGTCTGCTGCCGAAACCCGGCGCCTGGATGGAGCGTGTGCGCAACGTGCTCGCCTTCCCGATGTTTGCCGCCGCCGCGTGGCTCGCCTGGGTGCTCGCGCAGCAGAGCGGGGCTGGGGGTGTCTTGGCGCTGCTGGCGCTTGCGACGGCGCTTGCATTCTTCATCCTCGTCATGCGCTGGGGCCGCATCTGGCTGATCGTGGGCGGGGCCGTCCTGGCTCTGACGGCGCTGCTCGCCTTTAGGCCGCTCACCGAGGTTCAGGTCCAAGCGCCCGCATCGGCGCAAACCTGGAGCGTTGCGCGTGTAGCGCAATTGCGCGCGCAAGGGCGGGGCGTGTTCGTGAACTTCACTGCTGCGTGGTGCATCACATGCAAGGTCAACGAAACTGCAACTTTGTCGTCGCCGCGCGTGCGCCAGGCTTTGCAGCAGCACGGCGTCGTTGTGCTGAAGGGCGATTGGACCAATCGCAATGATTCGATTGCCGCCGAACTGGCCCAGCACGGACGCGCCGGCGTGCCGCTCTATCTCTATTATCCGCCGAATGGCGCTGATCCCGTCGTGCTGCCGCAAATCCTGACCGAAGACGCTGTTCTGCGCGCGATCGGGGCTTGATCGCTTGCCAGCCCGCGCAGCGCGCGTCACATGAGGCGCAGCTGACGCAACGGAGAAGTCACGTGGCCGCCGGCCGAACCATCGTCCTCAACATCGTCCTCAACAAGGGCGCCGAATTGTCGCTTGCCGATGTCGCCGCTGTCGCCGCGTATCCGAATACGCGCGTGTCGCTCGACCGGGCGCCCAGGCCTATATGGCAAGCCTGCGCAAGGCGGCGGAAGACCAGCTGGGCGCTGATCCCAGCCGGCGCGTCTACGGCCTCAATACCGGCTTCGGCAGCAATTTCCGGGACTATGTGAGCCCCGAACGCCTGCGCCAGCTGCAGCGCAATCTGATCATATCGCACTGCGCCAATATGGGCGGCCCAGCGCCGCGCGCGATTGTGCGCGCGACCATGCTGTTGCGTGCACGCTCGCTGGCGGAAGGGCAGAGCATCATCCGCCCGCTGGTGGTCGAAACGCTGCTCGACCTTCTCAACAAGGACATCGTGCCGGCTGTGCCCGCGCATGGCAGCGTCTCTGCGAGCGGTGATCTCGCGCCGCTGTCGCACATCGCCGCCGTATTGATCGGCGAGGGAGCTGTGCTTTTGGACGCCAAGGGCGCCGCGGCGTTTGGCGCCGAAACGGTCGACACCGCATCGTACCTGCGTGAAGCGGCGCGGCATGGCTTGCCGACGTTCGCGCCGGTGACGCTCGAAATGAAGGAGGGCCTCGCCCTCAACAATGGCTGCCAGTATTCGGCTGCATGGGCGATCCTGGCGACAGCGCGCATGCGCGCGCTCGTCGAAACGGCGGCGTTGACGACAGCGCTCGGCGTTCAAGCCATGGTCGGCATGGGTCGCCCGTTCCGTGGCGATCTGCACGCACTTCGCCCTCATCCTGGCGCCCAGGAAATTGCGGCGTGGATCTGGGATCTGCTGGACGGCTACGCGTTCCGTGACGCGAGCGCCGATGACCGCGTCGCATTCGATGGCGAGATTCAGGATCCGTATAATCTGCGTTGCGCGCCGCAGGTGCTGGGCGCGTGCCTCGATCTGATCAAACGCGCGGAGAGGACGCTGCTCTGCGAAGCCAACAGCGTCACCGACAATCCAATCGATCTAAACACGAACGCTGGGGCCTATCGGCTCGACGAGATTACGTCGGGCGGACATTTCCACGGCATGCCGGTGGCGGTCGATACGTTTGGCCTGTTGCAGGCGGCTGGCATTATCGCGCGGCTCTCGAACATGCGCTGCGTGCGCTATGTCGATGCGCGGCGCAATAAGGGCTTGGGTCCGCAAGTCCGCGGCGAGGCGCCGGATGTGACGGAATCAGGGCTCTTGATCGCCGAATACACGACGGCTGGCCTTTGTAATGAGATCTGGGGCCTCGCCATGCCGTCGCATCTCATGTCGATGTCGACGGACTCAGGGCAAGAGGATCACGTCAGCATGGCGGCGAACATCGCCATGCGCGCTTACCAAGCAGCCGAGCGCCTCGCCGAAGTCCTCGCGATCGAACTCGCTTACGCCTCGCAAGCCATGATCACGCGCTCGCGCAATGACGGCCTGGTGACGCGCGTGCTGGATCAGAGCCTCGGCGGCCAAACGCCGGCGCCGAGCCAAGCCGCCTGGGGCGGGCGCCAGCGCACCATCGCCTTCGAGAAGACCTGGCGCATGTCGATGAGCGCGGAGGAACTGGCGCCTTCTCGATTGACCGCGCCTGCGATTGCCGCGATTAGACAAGCCTTCCCGCCGGTCGAGCGGGATCGCGAATTGTCCAAGGATTTGACGGTTTTGGCGGCAAGGGTGCTTTCTGGCGAGATCGCGGACGCGACGGGCTACGGCTTCGCGCGACATTGAAGCGCGCGATCGCGCTTGCGCGCCGCCCGCTTTGAGTCTCATTTCGACGCCTTAAGAGCATTTCCATGACCGACAAATCCAATCTCGCCACGCCCGAGAAACCGCGCGGCTTCATTGATCGCACCGGCGATCAGGCTGTCGCCGAGCGCCGCATCGTCGAGGCTGTAGGCGCTGTCTACGCGCAATGGGGCTTCGATCGGCTCGAAACGCCGGCGATCGAATTCACCGACGCGCTCGGCAAGTTTCTGCCGGACCTTGATCGGCCGAACGAGGGCGTGTTCTCGTTTCAGGATGACGAGCGCTGGCTGTCGCTGCGCTATGACCTGACCGCGCCTTTGGCGCGCTTTGTCGCTGAGAATTTTGACACGCTGCCCAAGCCCTATCGCCGCTGGGCGGCGGGGCCGGTCTGGCGCAACGAAAAGCCGGGGCCGGGACGCTATCGCGAATTCTGGCAATGCGACGCCGATACGGTCGGCAGCGCCTCGCCTGCGGCCGATGCGGAAATGATCGCGATGGCCAGTGCGGCGCTGGAAGCCGTCGGTATTCCGCGCAGCTTCTATCAGTTGAAAGGGTCATCGCGGCGCTTGCTCGATGCGGTGCTCGACAAGATCGGCGCAAGCGAAACCGCCACGCGCCTGACAGTGCTGCGCGCCATCGACAAATACGACCGCCTCGGCGGCCAAGGCGTGCGCCTGCTGCTGGGCGCAGGACGCAAGGATGAATCCGGCGACTTCACCAAGGGCGCAGGTCTTTCAGACGCAGGCGCCGGGGAAGTGCTCGCCTTCATCGCCGGCGGCGGCGAAACGCGCAAAGAGACCCTGGACCGTCTCTCGCAACAGCTTGGCGCAGGCTCGCCCGGCGTCGTCGAACTGCAAGGCATCGACCAAACGCTCTCGGGGCTCGGCGTCGGCGATGACCAAGCAGTGTTCGACACCTCCATCGTCCGCGGGCTCGAATACTACACGGGCGCCGTCTTCGAGGCGCAGCTGCTGACCAAAGGCGGCGCCAGCCTCGGCTCCGTTGGCGGCGGCGGGCGTTATGACGATCTCGTCGCGCGCTTCCGCGGCGAGCGTGTGCCTGCGACCGGGTTTTCCATCGGCGTCTCGCGTCTCGCCGCTGCGCTGCACGCGCAGGCGCAGAGCGAAGCGGTCGGCCCCGTCATTGTGCTGGTGATGGACCAAGCGCGTATTGGCGACGCCATGACGATGGCGGCGGAATTGCGCGCCGGGGGCGTCCGCGCGGAGGTCTATCTGGGCGCCTCCGGCATGAAGGCGCAGCTCAAATACGCCGACAAACGCGCCGCGCCCGTTGCCGTCATCCAGGGTAGCGACGAACTGGCCAAAGGCGTGGTCACGCTGAAGGATCTGAAGCTCGGGGCGCGCGTGGCCAAGGGCCTGGGCGAAGACCGCGAGGCCTACGCGAAGTCGCGTGAGCAGGTGCAACGCGAGGTCCCGCGTGGCGAATTGGTCGCGGCCGTCCGCGAGATGCTCGCCCCTTAAGGCCGCGACACTTGACCGCAACGCCCGGCAGCGCCAGGGTCCGCCCCGGCCAATCCGCAGCGTCGCGGGACGGTCGCGTTTCGGGGAGGAGACGCCTCATCGACGCATGGCGGCCGCGCTGGCGACAGCGCGGCCGTTGTCGTCATGTGGCGTCGTTTTCGGCGGCCAACAAAAAGGGCGGAGCCAATGGCTCCGCCCTCAATGCGTTCGCGATGTGAGACTGGATTAGAAATCCATATCGCCCATGCCGCCCATGCCGCCGCCTGGCATGCCGCCGCCGGCGCCGGCTTTGTCGCGCTTCGGCGCTTCGGCGATCGAAGCTTCCGTCGTGATGATCAAGCCCGCGACCGAGGCTGCGTCTTGCAGCGCGATGCGCACGACCTTCACCGGATCGATGATGCCGGCCTTGATCAAGTCGACATATTCTTCCGTCTGCGCGTTGAAGCCGAAATTGTCGTCCTTCGACTCACGCAGCTTGCCGACCACGATGGAGCCTTCGACTCCGGCGTTTTCGACGATCTGCCGGATCGGCGCTTCGAGCGCCTTGCGGATGATGCCGATACCGACATTCTGGTCTTCGTTGTCGCCCTTGATCGAGAGCTTCAGCGCCGCGCGCAGAAGCGCTGTGCCGCCGCCCGGAACGATGCCTTCTTCCACCGCAGCGCGGGTGGCGTTCAACGCATCATCAACGCGATCCTTGCGCTCCTTCACTTCGACTTCCGTCGCGCCGCCAACCTTGATCACCGCGACGCCGCCCGCGAGCTTCGCGAGGCGCTCTTGCAGCTTCTCGCGGTCGTAATCGGAGGTGGTGTCCTCGATCTGCTTGCGGATCTGGCCGATGCGGGCTTCGATGTCCTTCTTCGGCCCGTCGCCGTCGACGATAGTGGTGTCGTCCTTCTTGACGACGACCTTCTTGGCCTTGCCGAGCATCTCAAGCGTGACGTTCTCAAGCTTGATGCCGAGGTCTTCGCTGATGACCTGGCCGCCGGTGAGGACAGCGATGTCCTCCAGCATGGCTTTGCGGCGATCGCCGAAGCCCGGCGCCTTCACCGCCGCAACCTTCAAGCCGCCGCGCAGCTTGTTGACCACGAGGGTGGCGAGGGCCTCGCCTTCAACGTCTTCTGCGATGATCAGCAGCGGACGTTGATTTTGCACGATGGCTTCCAGGATCGGCAGCATCGGCTGCAAGCTGGAGAGCTTCTTCTCGAACAGCAGGATCACCGGATCCTCGAGCGTCGCTTCCATCTTGTCGGCGTTGGTAATGAAGTATGGGCTGAGATAGCCGCGGTCGAATTGCATCCCTTCGACGACGTCGAGTTCGGTCTCGAGCGACTTGGCTTCCTCAACCGTGATGACGCCTTCATTGCCGACCTTGGCCATGGCGTCGGCCAGGAACTTGCCGATGGTGGTGTCGCCGTTGGCGGCGAGCGTGCCGACCTGAGCGATCTCTTCCGAACCGCCGACCTTCTTGGAGCGCTTCTTGAGGTCCTCGACGATGGCGACGACCGCCTTGTCGATGCCGCGGCGCAGATCCATCGGATTGCGGCCCGAGGAGACCGCCTTCATGCCTTCGCGCACGATCGCTTGGGCAAGCACGGTCGCCGTGGTCGTGCCGTCGCCGGCTTCGTCATTGGTCTTCGAAGCGACTTCACGAACGAGCTGAGCGCCCATGTTCATGAACTTGTCTTCGAGTTCGATTTCCTTGGCGACAGTGACCCCGTCCTTGGTGGTGCGCGGCGCGCCGAAGGACTTTTCGATCACGACGTTACGGCCCTTGGGGCCGAGCGTGACCTTCACCGCGTTGGCGAGGATATCGACGCCGGCGAGCATCCGCTCGCGCGCGTCGGATCCGAAATTCACGACTTTCGCAGCCATGTGATGTGTACCTCTGAAATTTGAATTGTTGAGATGACGCCGAAGCGCTTAAGCCGCTTCCGCCGGCTTCTTCGCCTTCTTCTGTTCGATGACGCCCATGATGTCGGACTCCTTCATGATCAGGAGGTCCTCGCCGTCGATCTTCACTTCCGTGCCCGACCATTTGCCGAACAGGATGCGGTCGCCGACCTTCACATCCAGCGCGATGCGCTCGCCGTCTTCATCGCGTGTGCCGGGGCCCACGGCGATGACTTCGCCTTCCTGCGGCTTTTCTTGCGCAGTGTCGGGGATGATGATGCCGCCTTTGGTCTTCTCTTCTTCCTTCACGCGCTTCACGACGACGCGGTCATGCAGGGGACGAAAGCTCGCCACTGGGTTACTCCCTTAAAAGTGTTCGGTTTTTCCGACTACGAACCGACCCGGCAAGGCTTTTGGCACTCACCGAGGCCGATTGCTAACGCGCCAGATAGGGGGCCGCCGGACATGGGTCAACACCTTGCGCCATGCGGAATGGCGCAGGCAGGGTCCCAACGGAGATTTTCGATGCGATTTACCGTTCTGGCGGCTGGTGCGCTGCTTGGCCTGGCGACCACGCCGGCGTTCGCCAAAGACCCGCCGACAGCGCCGGCGGCGCCTGCGGCGGCGACATCGCGCGATGACGCCGCCGATCGCCTCAACCTCGCCCGTCAGATCGTAGCGCTGCGCTCGCAGGGCAGTGAGATGCAACTCTTCCGCGCCAAGCTGCCTTGGTACACGGCCGCCATGCGCGCCAATGTGCGGTTGACGGATGCGCAGCGCCAAGCGTTGCCGCGCGTGCTCGAAGAGCAATTCCGCGCCGCCATGGTCCCCGCCCACGAGAACATCGCGGCGACCTACGCGCGTATCTTCACCGCCGATCAGCTGCGCGATGTGCTGGCGTTCAACACGAGCGCCACCGGACGCGCTTGGCTCGCGCATCAGGATGAAGTCACCGAAGCATCGCTCAACTTGCAGCGCGTCGTCGATCTCGCCGTGCTCTCGGGGACGACGCAGGCGCTGCAAGGTCCCAGCGCGCAGCAATAAGGGGCGCGCAGCAATAAGAGGCGCGCAGCAATGAAAAGGGCCGCGCTCTCGCGCGGCCCTTAGAGTTCGATCTCAAGGCGCCTCAGTACGACAGCAGCGCGTCGAGAATGATGCCGGTGGAGATGGCGATCAGCAGGATGTCGCCGTCATAATAGACATAGCGGCAGCCGTAGGGCGCCGGCGGCAGCTCATAATAGAGGTCGTACGGCACCGGCTCCCAGAACAGGTACGCCGGCCAGATGTAACCAACGCGCCACGGCCTGTAGGGCCTGTGCCAGCCGCCATACGACCACCAGAAATAGTTGCGGTGGTAATAGCCGCCGACGATGCGCGAATAGCCTTGGTCGAAATAGCCGCCGTACCGGACTTGGCGCCAATCGCGGAAGCGCGGGTTGCTGAAGTCGCGATGGTTGCCGCGATAGCGGTCATAACGATGATCGTCGCGGCGGTGATCGTTGCGCCAATTGTCGTTATTATTGTTGTTGGCCCATTGGTTGTTGTGGCCGTCGTGATCGTTGCGGCCCCAATCGCGATCGCGGCCGTCGCGCCCATCACGGTCGCGTCCCCGGTCGTTGCGACCCCAGTTGCGGTCGCGGCCATTGTTGTTGCCGTCCCATTGGCCGTTGTTCTGGCCGCCATTGTTGCCGCCGTTCCAATTGCGGTCGCGGCCACGGTCGCCGTTGTCGCGATCACGATGACGGTTGCCGTCGTCGCGGTCACGAACCCGTTCACGAACGACGTCAGCGGTTCGTTGTTGGACGAAGCCAGTGGCATTGTCGCCGCCGCGACCGCGCCAGCGATCGTCGCCGCCATGGTCTCCGCGGTTTCCGCGATCGCCTCGATTGCCGCGGTCTCCACGATCGCCGCGAGCGCCGCGATTGTTGTCGTCGCCGCGGCGGCCGTTATTGTCGCCGTCTTGATGCTGGCGGCCGCGATCGCCGTCGCCGCCATGATGATGCTGGGCGAGGGCCGGCGACGCCGTCCAAGCCGCAGCGCTCAGCGCGGCAACAGCCGCAATGAGTGCCTTCTTCATAAAAATCGCTCCCGTAAAGTGCGTCGTGAGACACACCCTCGCTGATTGCAGCATTCGCCTTGGCGTCTGAACGGGGGCTGAATCGAGACTGAATCCGCCAATTCGGCGCGGTTCAGACTTTGCGCGGCAGGGCGCCGTTGAGGAAGAAGCGCACTCCATTGCGCACGTGCTGGGTCAATGCCTTGTCGGACAAGGCGTAAGTTTCATCCGCAAGGGCGCGGTACTGGTGGCGTCCGCGCATCATCTCCAGGAAGTAAGGCGCTACGGCTT
The DNA here is from genome assembly GCA_963837475.1 of uncultured Pseudomonadota bacterium. Taxonomy (GTDB): domain Bacteria; phylum Pseudomonadota; class Alphaproteobacteria; order Caulobacterales; family Aquidulcibacteraceae; genus Vitreimonas. The sequence continues at coordinate 1,864,189 of CAWIND010000003.1, read as the reverse complement.
CCGGGTTTTCGATCTGAGCGGCGTGGCTCTTCAGGAAGGTGATGACCACCGCGCGCACTCTGTCGGCGCCGGTGGCGATATAACGCTGCAGGAGTTGGGGAAACTTGCGTCCTTCCCCAACGATGATGCGGAAAAAGGCCAGGTTGTCACGGGTCAGCAGGGCGGCCAAGTATCGTTCGCCGATGGCCTGTAGGCCATCCTCAAGCTTCAGGTGGTCGACGCATTCGGGGGTGATCGCCTGCACGAAGCGCTCGTGCTGGTCCTGCGCGACGGCCAGGAAGAGGCCTTCCTTGTTGCCAAACTGGGCATAAAGGGTGGCCAGCGACCCGCCGGCCCGGCGCACCACGTCATTGACGCTGGCTTCCTCGTAGCCCTGCTCGAGAAACACCTCGCGAGCCGCGAGGAGAAAAGCGTGCCGCCGGGCAACGCCACGATCAATGTGACGCGCATCAGCGCTCTCAAGGTCTCGCCCGACGGGGTCGTTCAAGCCCGTTCCTCCGGGGGGAACGATAGAACGTCACAAAAATCACGCAAGTATGACGGGGGGCCTACGCGGTCAGCGCTGTCTTGATGGCGTCGAGCATGGTCGGCCCGAGCGGCGCGTCCTTGGGCGAGAACGCCTCGACGAGAGCGCCGTCCTTGCCAATCAGGTACTTGGTGAAATTCCAGCGCGGCAGCGCCGTCTCACCCATTTGGTCGGCGATCCACTGATAGAAGGGATGCCGCTTGGCGCCGGACACGATCTCCACCTTCCCGGTCATCGGGAAGGTGACGTGGTAGGAGGTGTCGCAGAATTCGCGGATTTCCTTGGGCGTTCCGCTTTCCTGATGGCCAAAGTCGTTGCATGGGACGCCGACGATGACGAGGCCTTTGGCGGCCTTCGCTTCGTAGAGGGCTTCCAGGTCGCGGTATTGCGGGGTGAAGCCGCAGGCGCTTGCGACATTCACCACCAGAACGGCTTTGCCGGCATAATCCTTGAGATTGATCTCGCCCGGCTCGTCGAGCTTGGCGAAGGAGAAATCGTGTGCGCTGGTCATTGCTCTTGAGGGCTTTTCTGGCCGAAAGGCGGGGGGTTTAGACCCGTTGCCGCGGCGGAGCAATGCATGTGGCGTTCCCATGGGCGGGGTGTTAGGAGCAACGCGCATGCAAAGGCAGTTCCGTTTCTCGATAGAAGCCGCGCGAATTTGAGGCCCGGCCCGCGTGGAGCTTTGGCTCCGCGGGACCGGGACAGTTCTGCTAGATGCTTTCGCTCCAACGGAGATTTCGGCTGATGGCCGATGGCGCCAATTCCGGTCGCGACTATCGCGAGACGCTGTTCCTGCCCGAGCTGCCGGGCGATCCCTTTCCGATGCGCGCTGGGCTGCCGAAGAAGGAGCCCGAGCGCGTCAAGTACTGGCAGGAGATCAAGCTCTATGAGCGCCTGCGCCGGGATGGCGCCGCGCGCCCAAAATTCGTGCTGCACGACGGCCCGCCCTACGCCAACGGCGCCATCCATATCGGCCACGCTGAAAACAAGATCCTGAAAGATCTCGTCGTTCGCGCCAAGCAGATGACGGGTTTCGATTGCGATTACGTCCCGGGCTGGGACTGTCACGGTCTGCCGATCGAATGGAAGGTCGAAGAGGATTTCCGCAAACAGGGCCGCAAGAAACAGGACGTACCGGCGGTTGAGTTTCGCCGCGCTTGCCGCGCCTACGCCGATAAATGGATCCCGCTGCAGCGCGAGGAATTCATTCGTCTGGGCATCGAGGGCGATTGGGCTCGCTATTACTCGACGATGAGCTTCGACGCGGAGGCCGCGATCGCCGCGGAGTTTCTGCGCGTGGTGCAAACCGGGCTCGTCTATCGCGGCTCGAAACCGGTGATGTGGAGCCCGGTGGAGCGGACCTCTTTGGCCGAGGCCGAAGTCGAGTACGCGGAAAAGACAAGCCCAACGATTTGGGTGAAGTTTCCAGTACACGGGCGCGAACGCGAAGACGTCAGCATAGTTATCTGGACGACGACGCCGTGGACGATCCCCGGAAACCGGGCGATCTCGTATTCGTCGTCGATCAAGTATGGCGTCTATGAAGTTGAAAGCATCGAGCAGGGCTTGGCGTTCGAACCGTGGGTGAAGGCGGGCGACAAGCTCGCGCTTGCCGACAAGCTTGCTGAAGACGTGATGCGCAATGCAAAAGCGGCGTCATGGAAGCGGCTCGGCGATTTCGATCCGAGCGGCCGCAAGGCGGCGCATCCCTTCGCCGGCAAGGGCTATGACTTCGAGGTGCCTCTGCTCGCCGGCGATCACGTCACCGACGACGCAGGCACAGGCTTTGTGCACACCGCGCCGGGCCATGGCACGGATGACTTCAATATCTGGATCGCGAATTTCGGTCAGAAGGGCATCCCGTTCACGGTCGACGAAGACGGCCGCTTCACCAAGGAAGCGCCGGGCTTTGAGGGCCTCGAGATTATCCAGCTCGAAGGCAAGCACCTCGGCAAGGACGGGCCGGCGAACAAAGCGGTGATGGATGCGCTGATCGCGGCGGGCGCGTTGCTCGCGCGCGGGCAGCTGAAGCATTCCTATCCGCATTCCTGGCGCTCGAAGGCGCCGCTCATCTTCCGCAACACGCCGCAATGGTTCATCGCGCTCGACAAGCCCTACGCGGCCGGCGGCGACAAGACCCTGCGCCAAGTCGCGCTTGGGGAAATCGAGCGCGTGGATTGGGGCCAGCGGCGCCTCAATGACGATCGCGACCAGAACCGTATCAAGGCGATGATCGAGGAGCGGCCCGATTGGCTGATCTCGCGTCAGCGCAATTGGGGCGTGCCGCTGCCGATCTTCGTCAGCAAGGCCGATGCGTCGATCCTGCGGGACGATGAAGTGGATGCGCGCATCATAGCCGCCATGCGCGAAGGCGGCGCAGACGCGTGGTGGGCGACGCCAGCGCAGGATTTCCTGGGCGCCAAATATCAAGCCAAGGACTATGAGAAGGTCGAGGACATCCTGGATGTCTGGTTCGATTCCGGCTCAACCCATGCGTTCGTCATGGGCGAACGCGATAAGCCGACACGCCCATCATTCCTAAATCCGGCGTCCGTGCTCTATCTCGAAGGTTCCGACCAGCACCGCGGCTGGTTTCATTCTTCGCTGCTCGAAAGCTGCGCGACGCGTGGCCGCGCGCCGTACGATGAGGTCATCACCTACGGTTTTACCGTCGCCGAAGACGGCCGCAAGATGTCGAAATCGCTCGGCAACGGCGTCGAACCGCAGGAAGTCGAGAAACAATACGGCATCGAGCCGTTCCGTCTGCTGATCGCCGCCGCCGACTATCGTGACGAGCTGCGCTTGGGTCCGACCATCCTTGCCCAAGCAACGGAGATGTACCGCAAGCTCCGCAACACCATCCGCTATTGCCTGGGCGCGCTCAAGGATTTCGAGGAAAGCGAGCGGCTGGCGCGTTCCAATGATACGCCGTTGCTCGAACGCTGGCTCTTGCATCGCCTTTGGCAGCTCGACGGCGTCGTGCGCCAGGCCTATGCGACCTATCAATTCCGCGCCGCGCTGTCGGCGATCGTGGAATTCTGCAATGTCGACCTCTCGGCGTTTTACGTCGATGTCCGCAAGGACGCGCTCTATTGCGACGCGCCGAACTCGATGCGTCGCCGCGCCTGCCGCTCGGCGCTCGACGAGGCGTTCTCGCGCTTGACTGCATGGCTGGCGCCCATCCTGCCGTTCACGACCGAGGAGGCGTGGCTCACGCGCTTCCCGCACGACAAGTCCGTGCACTTGCGCCAATTCCCCGAAACGCCCGCAACCTGGCGCGACGATTTCGCCGGCGAGGAAATGGCGCGGCTCCGGCAAGTGCGTGCGGTCGTCACTGGCGCTCTCGAAATCGCCCGGCGTGACAAGCTTATCGGCTCGGCGCTGGAAGCCGCGCCAATCGTCTATGTCGCGAACGAGGATGTGCTGGCGTCGCTGAAGTCCGTCGACTTTGCCGAACTCTGCATCACCAGTGGCGTTATGTTGAAAACCGGAGAGGGTTCGCCCGACGCGTTCCGCTTAGCCGATGCGCCGGGCGTCGGCGTGGTCGTGGAGAAAGCGTCGGGGATAAAATGCGCACGTTCGTGGAAGTATTTCGATCCGCTGACCGCCCATGGCAAATATCCTGACATAACGCCGCGAGACGCCGACGCCGTCGCCGCCTGGGACGCCGCGCACGGCCGCGCTTAGCGCACGACGTGGGCGAAGCAGACGCCTGGGCCCTCCAGCGCATGGTGGCCGAGGCAGTAAGCGCGCTCAGTGGCGTCGACCGACACCGAGAGACATTGCCGCAACTGCAGCCGCTGCATGTTTAAGCAATCCTGCGTCAACGGTTCGTTGAGCAGTTCCGAAACGCGCCGGCCGTCGGCTTCACCCGCGGCGACCAGAGCGCCCAGCGTCAGCATGTGATCGGTTACCGACGCATAGTCTGCGCGCTCTCGGCCGCCGCGTCCTCCGGCGCTGCGCCCCGCACGTCCCGAAAATAAATCCCAAAAGCCGCGGCCGCCGAAGGCGTTGGCGTCACTCATCGGCCGCGCAGCGAGTGCGCCGATATCGAGACGTTCGCGCATCGCCGCCGTGAGTTCGCGTCGTTCCGCCCAGATCGACATGAAAGGTCGAGGAAACAAACTGCACCGTTGGCGCGGTGCGGGCGTAGTGGTCATAGCGCTCGCCGGCGACATCGGCGCGGGCGCCGTCGGCGCTGGCGGCGCTCAAGATCAATTGGATCGCTTGCGCACTGCCGTTCTGGCGCCGGCGTGCATAGGTAAGGTCGTCGCGCAGCATGCGCAGCGTTTGGCCGCGATCGCCGCTGCGCATGTCGCGCTGAACACTCCCCGCGAACACAGGCGATTGCGCCGCCACAAGGGCGCCATAGGCGATCCAGCCGCGTCCAACGCTTGCCGAATTGTGGCGCGAGATGCGCGCAAGCGCTGCATCGACGGTGCGCCCGTTGGAAATGTCGTTGTCGAGTAATGCGCTCACATCGTTCTGATAGAGTGCGTACGCTTCGAGCGCGTCATGCACCTGATCGGCAAATGTCGGCGCGGGGCAGAGCAGCGCGCACGACGCAAAGGCAGCGGCGAGAGTACGCATGCGACAAACATGCGACGAGTCCGGTTAAGGCGGCGACCAGAGAACGCAGTTAAATCGCATCCACCTTAATACGCGCTAGGCATGCCAATCTACTGCAGCATAGCGCCAAGACATTCGCCAACGCCGCCAAGCCCATGGCGCGCAAGGCAGAATGCGTCTTCATCCGGCGTGTGCGATACCGATACGCACTGACGGAACTCGAGCTGTTGCATGGTGAGACACGTGCGCGTGGGCGGATCATCGAGCATCGTTGCGACGCGCCCGTCCTGCGTTGGCGTGGCGCCGATCACATAGAGCGCCCCGAGCGTGAGCACCCGATCCATGACGCTCGCCGAAGCGCGCCGCAGCCGCACGCTCTCGGGCATCGGCGCCGCCGCGGCCCGCCCGCCGAGCGCATCCCAGAAGCCAATACCGCCAAAGGCGTCGCGATCAGGATGCGCATCCGCGCTCGCCGCGCCGACATGCACGCGCCCAACCAAGTCGGGCGCCAGCACTGGCGCTTGGCCTGCGAGCAGGCGCAATTGCTGATCGCGCGCCTCGCGATGGGTGGGATCGAGCGGCGCGTTCCAGGCGGCGGCGGCAATGGAATTGCCGATCGTTTCGTAGTGGCTGCTGGCGGCGCGCAACCGCGCCACATCCGCGGCCATTGACGACACCACCAGCGCAGTTGCGGCGCTCGCACCTGGCGGGCGCCGACGCGCATAGGTCGGATCGCGCTGCAATTGCCGCAAAACTGCTGCTCGACCGGCCGCGTGCACGCGCGACTGCACGCCGGCGGCGAACGCTGGCGATTGAGCGGCCGTCAGCGCCGCATACGCCAAGCGTCCGCGCGCGAGCTCTCGCGGATCGTATTGGGCGGCCCGCATGAGTGAGGCGTCCATAGCGCCGGGCGAGGCGATGTCTGCGTCCATCGAAGTGCTGACGCCCGCCTGATAGGCGGCGTAGGGATCGAGTGCTGCGTGCAGCGGATCTAGCGGCTGCGCGGTCGCGCCCGCTGCGCAAACGAGGAACACAGTGCATGCGAGGGCAAGGCGCATGCGTACAACGTGGCGCAGGTTTGCATAGAAACCCAGCCATCCTGCGGCGCGACGCGCCTTGAACGGGCCTCATGGCCCGTCCATAAGCCGCGCCATGCTTCGTTACGGGCTCATTCTCGCGGCGTTTGTCGTCGTGGCCGACCAGATCGCCAAGTACATCGTCCTCGGGCCCGGCCAATTCAGCCCGCCCGGATGCCTCGAGCTGGGCATGAACTGCCGCGTCATCGAGCTCTCGCCGGTGTTTGACTTGCGCATGGTCTGGAACCGCGGCGTCAGCTTCGGACTGATGCGCGCCAACACCGATTTGGTGCGCTGGGCCCTGGTTCTGCTGTCGTTCGTCATCTCCGGCATCTTCGTCTGGTGGTTGCGTACCGCCGATCGCCGCGTCACCGGCACAGCGCTTGGCCTTGTGGTCGGCGGCGCGCTCGGCAATGTCATCGACCGCATTCGTTTCGGCGCCGTCTGCGACTTTTTCGATTTCAGCGGCCTTTGGTTTCCCTGGGTATTCAACGTGGCGGACGCGGCGATCACCCTGGGCGCCGTGTTTTTGGCCGTCGACATGGTCTTCTTCACCGAGAGTGAGCCGGGCAAGGGCGCGCCGTGGACTCAACTCAAGGCCCGCCTGCAGGGGCCCAAATCGGGACCCGACCGGGGTTAGGTGGCTGAAATCGCCGCCGGATTTCGCCCCACAACGGTCAGAATTGCAGGCAAACCCTCTTTGCTGCTGTCCGGCTTGGCGGGAGCCTCACGGCTCAGCTAGAAGGGCTGCACCAGGGAGGGCGGGACGCCTGATGACGACTACAAAAACACTGACTTTGCTGGCGCTTGTGGCGGCTGCATCGGCCACAAGCGGCTGCGCCGCGTTCGGACGCGCCGTCGGCGCCGGCAAGGCATCGCCGGACGAATTTCGCGTCGTCAGCCAAGCGCCATTGACGCTTCCGCCGGACTATTCCCTGCGTCCGCCGCGTCCGGGCGAGCCTCGCCCGCAAGAATTGCAGCCGACCGATGAAGCACGCCAGTCGTTGTTCGGCCAAGATGTGGGCGCGAGCGCCACGCAAGGCGAACGTCAACTCGTCACCGCCGCTCACGCCGATGCGACCGATCCAAACATTCGCGACACCATCGATTTCGAGAACCAAAGCATCGTTCACCGCAATCGCGGTTTCGTCGATCAGGTCTTGTCCTTCGGCGGCAGCGGCGGGACGACCAGCGCTCCTCTCGATCCACAGGCTGAGCAGCGCCGTCTTGCGGAGGAAGACTCGATCCGCCGCGCCACGGGCGGCGGCCAAGTCATCATTCAGCGCGACGGCGGCGGCTTTAAGCTGCCAGGCACCTGATCCTTGCAAAGCATAGTGCGTCGCGCCGCCGGTGTTCTCGCCGCGTGCGCCTCGCTTTGTTTCTTCGCCGGCACAGGCGATGCGCGTCCGTTCGCCCGGCCTGAAACGTTCACGCTGTCAAACGGCTTGCAGGTCGTCGTCATCACCGACCGGCGCGCGCCGGTCGTCACACATCAGCTCTGGTATCGCGTCGGCGCGGCCGACGAGCCGCGCGGCCATTCCGGCATGGCGCACTTCTTCGAGCACTTGATGTTCAAGGGCACGCGCCAAGTGCCGCGCAGCGAGTTCTCCCGCATCATCGCACGCAATGGCGGCGAGGATAACGCCTCCACCAATTGGGATTACACCGTCTATTACGAACGCATCGCACGCGACCGGCTCGAACTCGTCATGCGCATGGAAGCCGATCGCATGCGCAATCTGCAGCTGCCGCCGTCGCTGATCGCCTCCGAGCGCGACGTCATCATCGAAGAGCGCCGCACGCGCGTCGACAACAGTCCAGGCGCCGTGATGGGCGAGCGCATGCGCGCAATGCTGCATCCCAATCATCCGTACGGGACGCCGGTGATCGGCTGGCTCAGCGAAATGCGCCAACTCGATCACGATCGAGCGCTTGAATTCTATCGCACCTGGTATGCGCCTAACAACGCGATCCTGGTCGTCGCGGGCGACATCAACGCCGCCGAGTTGCGCCCGATGGTTGAACGGACTTATGGCCGTCTACGGCCAACCCGCAATCTGCCGGCGCGCAATTGGTCGGTCGATCCGCCCTCTGCAGGTCCGATGCGCATCATTCATCGCGACGAGAAGGTGCGGCAGCCATCCTTCTCGCGCCTCTATCCGGCGGTGAGCTATCAAACGGCGCACAATCACGAAGCGCACGCGCTCGATGTCGCGATCGAAATCCTCGGCGGCAGTGAAACGAGTCGCCTCTATCGCACGCTTGTCCAGGATCAGCGTATCGCGGTCAGCGCCGGCGCCGGCGCCAACACGGATGGCATAGGCGGCGGCAGCGTCTCCATCGGCGCCACGCCGGCGGAGGGCGTGACGCCGGAGCGGCTGGAAGCGGCGGTGGATCAAGTGATCGCACAATTCCTGCGCGACGGCCCGACCGAGGCTGAACTAACGCGCGCGAAATCGCAGCTCGCCGCAGCCGCGATCTACGCCCAGGACAGCCAGGAAGCGCTCGCCAACATGTACGGCTCGGGCCTCGTGCGCGGCGAAAGCATGGACGAAATCGTCAATTGGCCGGACGACATCCAGGCCGTGACCCGCGATCAGGTCATCGCCGCAAGCCGTCGCGCCATCGCGCCCGACAATTCTGTGACAGGTTGGTTGGCGCCGCCGGAGCCAGCGCATTGAGCCCACGCACCATCCTGGCGGCCTTCGCACTGGCGCTTGCCGCGCCGCTGGCCATTGCGCAAACGCAGGGCGCTGCCCCCGCTGCTGCAACGCTTGACCATGGCGTGCCGGTGCAGCGAGATCGTCTCGCCGGGCGGCATCCATGCGTGGCTCGTCTCGGACCCAACGGTGCCGATGATCGTGCTCAGCGCCTATTGGCGCGGCGGTTCGGCGATCGAGCCGCGCAACCTCACTGGCGTCACCAACGTGATGACCGACATGCTGGGCGAGGGCGCTGGCGATCTCGACGCCAACGCCTTCAAGGAGCGCCTACAGGACCTCAACATGGGTCTCGATTTCGGCGCCAGCTGGGACGGCGTCGGCATGAGCATGACGACGCTCACCGAAAATCGCGACGCCGCCGCTGAGATGGCGCGGATGGCGTTGATGCAGCCGCGCTTCGACGATGCGCCGCTGGCGCGGATCAAGGGCCAGCTTATGGTTGGCATACGCCAGCGCGAGACCAATCAAGGATACATAGCAAATCTCGCGCTCGATCAGGCGCTTTATCCCGATCATCCGTATGCGGCGCGGGTCTCGGTTGCGAGCGTGCAGGCGATCAACCGCGCCGGCCTGCAGGAGCGGCGCGCGGCGCTCATGACGCGTGCGGGACTGATGATCACGATTGTCGGCGACATCGACGAGGCGGCCGCGGGACGCATGATCGACCACATTTTCGGCCAGCTGCCGCAAGGCGCTGCGCGCCCCGAGCCGCCCGATGTGCATTTGCGCGCGCCGACGCCGCTGATCATTCGTCCGCTGCCGCAGCCGCAGAGCCTCATTCTCTTCGCCGCGCCCGGCATCGACTACGACGATCCCGATTGGATTCCGCTCGCGGTAGCAAACTACATCATCGGCGGCGGCGGGTTCTCATCGCGCCTGATGGATCAGGTGCGCGAGCAGCGCGGCCTCGTTTACGGCATCGGCACTGGGCCATCGGTGCGCGATCACTCGGCGCTCATCATCGGTTCGGCGCAGACCGAGAACGAGCACGTCGCGGAGGCCATTCAGGTAACGCGCGACGAAATCGGCCGCATCTATCGCGATGGCGCCACCCAAGCGGAAGTGAACGACGCCATCACCTACCTTACCGGCTCGTTCGCGCTCGATCTCGATAGTGACGTGAAAATCGCCGGCGTCGTCGGCGGCTATCAATCTGCGGGGCGGCCGATCGACTACGTCAACCGCCGCAACGACCTTATACGATTGGTCACGCTCGCGGATGTCAACCGCGTCATCCGCCGCCTCTTCAATCCGGCCAGCTTGACTTTCGTTGTCGTTGGCCAGCCGCCGGTGGACGCAAATGGCGCGCTCATCGTCACCCAAGCGCCGGCGATCCCGCCCGCGACCGATCCCGCTGCGCACTGACGCTCTTGTTGGCGCTATTGTTGGCGCTATGGCGCGACGGCTGGTGCAACGGCTGGGCTGGCGCGGCGCGCTCCTGGTGCTAGCGTTGCGGTCCAAGAGGAAACGTGATGGCCGATTTGGAAAGCTTCCGCGAAGAGACGCGCACCTGGCTCGAAGCGAATTGTCCGCCTTCAATGCGCACGCCAATGGCGGGCGAAGAGGACGCAGTCTGGGGCGGACGAAACTACCAATTTAAGAACCCAGACGCAAAGCTCTGGCTCGAGCGGATGGGCGCCAAGGGCTGGACGGCGCCGATGTGGCCGGCCGCCTATGGCGGCGGCGGCCTTTCCAACGACGAGAACCGCGTGCTGCAACAGGAGATGCGCCGCATTGGCGCGCGCCTGCCGCTCTTCTCGTTCGGCATCTGGATGTTGGGGCCGGTTCTGCTCGAATACGCCGACGAAGAGCAGAAGCAGGAGCATCTGCCGAAGATCGTGCGCGGCGAAATCCGCTGGTGCCAGGGCTATTCCGAGCCGGGCGCGGGCTCCGATCTCGCCGGCCTGATGACCAAATGCGAGGACAAGGGCGATCACTGGCTGATCAATGGCCAGAAAGTCTGGACCTCGTACGCCAATTACGCTGATTGGTGCTTTTGCCTTGTGCGCACCGATACGTCGAAGAAGCACGAGGGCATTTCTTTCGTGCTGATCGACATGTCAACGCCGGGCGTTGAAACACGGCCGATCAAACTCATTTCCGGATCATCGCCGTTCTGCGAGACCTTCTTCACTGACGTTAAGATTCCCAAAGACAATCTGGTCGGTCGTCTCAATGGCGGCTGGGAAATCGCCAAGCGCCTCTTGCAATACGAGCGCACCAACATTTCTGGCTTTGGCGCCAACACCCGCGTCGATGTCATTGATCTGGCGCGCGATCATGTCGGACTGGAAGCAGGCAGGCTCGTCGATGCCGACCTCCGTGCGCGCATCGCCGCACACAAGATGGCTGAGCGCGCTTACGCGCTGACCACCGCGCGCGCCCAGGAAGAGGCGAAAGCCGGCGCCAATGTCAGCCACATGGCCTCAATGTTCAAGGTCGCAGGCGCGACGCTCAACCAAGAGCGTTGCGAACTGATGCTGGAAGCCGCCGGCAATCGAGGCCTCGGCTGGTCGGGTGAAGGCTTCGCCCCGGAAGATCTCGCTTTGACACGCGGTTGGCTTCGCTCGAAAGGCAATTCGATCGAAGGCGGCACAACCGAAATCAACTTGAATGTCGTCGCCAAGCGCGTGCTTGGATTGAGAGACACGCAATGACCTTCACGCTCAGCGAAGAGCAGCGGCTGCTCAAGGACGCCGCCCGCGCCTTCATCAAGGGCCAAGCGCCAGTCTCGCGCCTGCGCAAACAGCGCGACGCGAAGCAAAACGGCCGCGACCCGGAGCTCTGGCGCGAGATGGCGCAGATGGGCTGGGCCGGGATCCTCGTGCCGGAAGCGCACGGCGGCACAGGGCTTGGCTATGTCGGCATGGGCGTCGTGTTGGAAGAAACCGGGCGCACGCTGGCGGCGTCGCCGCTGCTCTCAACCGCGATGATCGGCGCAAGCGCGCTGATGCTCGCTGGCGCGGACGCGCAGAAGACCGAATGGCTGGACAAGATCGCGGCCGGCGAAATAATCACGGCGCTGGCGATCGATGAAGGCCCCCACCACGCGCCGGCGCGCTCCAAAGCCAAAATTAGCGGCGGCAAGTTGAGCGGCGAAAAGAAGTATGTCGCCGATGGCCACATCGCCGATCTCTTCATCGTTGCTGCAGGGGATGCGCTTTATCTGGTGAAGGCGGACGCGCCGGGCCTTGCGCGCCGTGAACTCACCACCGTCGACAGCCGTGGCGCCGCCGATGTGAAATTCGACAATGTCGCCGGTGAGAAAATGAACGCCGGCGCGGGCGCCATCGACGCCATCCTCGATCGCGCCCGCATCGGCCTGGCCGCCGAAATGCTTGGCCAAGCACAGGAAGCCTTCGAAATCACTGGCGAATATCTCAAAACCCGCCGCCAGTTCGGGCAAGTCATCGGCGGCTTTCAGGCGCTGCAGCATCGCGCCGCCAAAATGTTCACCGAAATCGAGCTCACACGTTCATGTGTGTACGCCGCACTTGATGCACTCGATCGCAACGCTGAGAACATCGCCGAATATGCCAGTCTCGCCAAAGCGCGCGCCAGTGAGACGCTCCATCTCGTTTCCAACGAGATCGTCCAGTTGCATGGCGGCATCGGCATGACCGACGAACACGATGCGGGCTTGTATCTCAAGCGCGCCCGCGTCGCCGAAGCCCTCTATGGCGGCGCCGCATTCCACCGCGATCGCTACGCAAGCTTGCTCGGGTTCTGAACCCTACTTCCCAAGGTCGGCGTTTTCGTGTTGCCGAACTGCGGCAGCCGCGAAATGCGAACGATACTCCGCCGGCGTCATTCCGGTGGTGCGCTTGAAGAGGGTGCGGAAGAATGAGACGTCGTCGTAACCGACGGCGCTCGCAACACTCTGCACCGAAGCCCGATCGCGCTCGAGTATCGCCTTTGCGGTTTCGACGCGCACTGTGCGCAGATAATCGCCGGGCAGCCGGCCGGTCGCCGCCTTGAAGCGGCGCAGGAAGTTGCGCGAACTCATCGCTGCGGCTTCGGCGAGGTCGTCGATGCACAATTCCTCGCAATATCGCGCCTGCAGCGTGTGCTCGGCGCCGCGAATGGCGTCGTCATTGTGCGGCGGCGAGAGAGGCAGCATGGCGTAACCAGACTGGCTGGTGCGCGGCATATTCAACAACAGAGCCTTTGCCGTTTGCACGGCGATCTCATGGCCGCAAAGTTTCTCAACCAGATAAAGGCTCACATCAGCCGCCGCCGTGAGGCCGCCGCTGCAGAGAAGGCGCGAGTCCTCGGTGACGAACATGTCCGTGCGCCAATCCACTTTCGGATAGCGGCGTTTGAAATCGTTGCTCAGCGCCCAATGCGTCGTTGCTTTACGGCCGTCGAGCAGTCCTGCCTCCGCCAGATAGCCCGAGCCCATGCACACGCCGGCGAGATAAGCGCCGTGCGCGTGGTGGTGCTCGAGCCAGGGGAGGAGTTTGCTGTGCTCGATGATCTTCTCATCGAACGCAAGACCCGATGTCGGCACCACGACGATGTCCGTACGCGTTACATCCTCAATGCCGCATTGCGGCGACATCTTGAGGCCAGCATACGGGCTGCTCACCGGCCCGCCATCGATCGAAGCGGTGGTGACGCGGAAACGCGGCTCAGGGATTTCCCCCTTGAGCTCGCGCCACAACGCCCCCGCCGAATGGAAGACTTCGATCGGCATCAGCGCGGTCGAAGCGTAGCCGTCGTCCAGCAGCACAACTGTGACGTCGAGCATTTTGCCCTCCGGCCATCGCGGCCAATCTACACCATCCGGCGGGTTCATTGCATTAACCGCGGTCGGTTGCCGGGTCGATCACGCCGTGGATTTCCGTGATCTTGTTCGCTGGGAAGCCGGAGAGGCGCGCGTGTTCGCGGATCGCATCTTCGTTTTCGGCGAGGTAGACGCAGAACGTCTTGTCCTTGGCGACGTAGGATTGCTGCCATTGCACCTTCGGCGCCAATTGCGACAAAGCCTTGTTCGAGGTCTTCGCGGCGCCTGAAAGGTCGCTTTGACCCATCGTGCCGACACCGGGAATTTCGCGTTCGATAACATACTTTTTCATGGGGAGGATCTCCGTTGCAATCTGCCGTCCCCTAAATGGCGAAGGCCGCCCTCTTTCGGGAGCGGCCCGACTGCCAATGTGCAATGGCTTTTCCGCCAAGCGTTGAAAAGCCTCAGATATCCTTGGCGTGTGCGGGCTCGCCATGGGACCTTTCGATCTTCAACCCCTGCTCGACAAGCGCATCCCAAGTGGCATCGGCAGTGTCAGCAAACCGGAAAAGAGCAAGATCAGCGCCGTCGATGACGCCATATTCCACTAGTTTCTCGAAGTTCACGACCGCACGCCAATAGGCTTCGTCGAACAGTACGATCGGCATTTGGCTGGCTTTGCCAGTTTGGCGAAGCGTCAGGATCTCGAAGAGCTCGTCGAACGTGCCGAAGCCGCCGGGAAACACGACGAGCGCATTGGCGCGCATGGCGAAGTGCATCTTGCGCATCGCAAAGTAGTGAAACTGGAAAGTGAGCTCCGGCGTCGAATACGGATTGGGTTCTTGCTCGAGCGGAAGGCGAATGTTGTAGCCGATGGTCAGCGCGCCCGCGTCGCGTGCGCCGCGATTGGCCGCTCCCATCGTGCCCGGGCCGCCGCCGGTGGCGATGACGTTGCGATGGGCGCCGTCGGCCTCGTCCTTCAAGGCGCCGCCGCGTTCAGACGCGATGCGTCCGAACTTTCGCGCTTCGTTGTACCAGAATGCTTGTTTGCCGGGACCGTCTTCGCGCGTGCGCGCGCTGCCAAACACCACGATGGTTGATTTGACGTTGAGGCGCTTCAGGATCTGGTCCGCCTTTTCGTACTCGAGCAAGAACCGCACCCCGCGTGTGGATTCACCGAGAAGAAAATCCTGATCGAGCGCTGCGAGGCGGAAGGACGGTGACGCCATCTGTTCGGCGTTCGAGGGTGGGGCAGGTGTCTTCATCGCGGCATTGAACGCTTCCACGCTGCGCCGATCAATGCGCCAAAAGCAACCAGACCGCCGCCGCAACGAAACCGGCGCCCGCAAGACGCGCCACCCACAAGCCGGCCGGAAGCAGTTTTTCAAGCAACACCAGGATCGCCAGCGCCGCGATCCACAACAGGTTCATGACCCCGCCGACGAAAAGCAGCGCCATCAGCATCCAGCAGCAGCCGATGCAATAGAGCCCATGGAGCAGCCCGAGCCGGACTGACGCGGCGGCCTCGCGCTTGAAGCCGCCCCGCGACTGGATGAAGGAAAGCGGCGTTCGGCACCGCGTGAGACACCCATCCTTGAGCGGCGTCCATTGATAAATGCCCGCAGCCAACAAGACCCCGGCCGCAAGCCAGCGCGACGTAAGCGCGGCCATCGGCGTTATCAGTGCGGCTTGGCTTAGGGCAAACTGCGCCAGCGTGGCGAACGCGGAAAAGCCCGCCCATGCCAGCACATAGCCCACGGCAAACCAGAATGTCGGCGCAAAGACGACGCCGTCCGCCGCCGCCGATCGTCCGACGCGGGCGTAAAGCAGAATGAAGGGCGCCGCCGACGGCAGCATCATCGCCACCATCATCACCGCCCACATCAAGAATGTGAGCGCCAGCCTTGAAGCATCCCACGCTGGTTCGGGCATGGCCATGCCCATGGCGGCCATGTCGCTCATCGCCGCCATGCTGACGCTCATCTGCCGTGACAACAGGATGATGTAGGTCCACGCGATCAGCGCGATGACGGCGATCGCCGAGGCCGTGACCGTGCGATCACGGTGCAGCGCTTTTTCGATCAGCGTTTCGATCATGCGCTCAATTCGGGATGCCGCTTTGCGTCAGGCGCAGCCGGCAAATGTGCCCGTGGCGTTTGTCGTATTTGAGTTTCACCGGTCCGACGGCCTCGGAATCGCCGCTGCACACTTCCGCGGTCAAGAACTCGAAGCCTTCATCCAAATCGATGCGGGCGCGATGCTCGGCGCCGGTGATCGGGTTGCGGATCGGCTCGGCCCGTGAACGCACAACGCCGTCGACTTCGATCTTGGCGGTGCGCTTGTCCATGTCCGCCTCGAACACGATCGGCGCAAAGATCGGATCGTGAAGCTTCGTGAGCGTCGTGGCGAAGACCTGGAAGATGGTGGCGCCAGGCTCTGTGTCTTGGCCGGTCAGAATGCGCAGCAGCGCCTCGCGCTGCTTTGGCGTAGCGCGTTCATCGACCACCACGCACGCTTCGCCGTTGCCCTCGTGGATCGGCCCAGGCCATTGGAACACAGCCGCGACGCGCAAACCGTCAAGCTTGGTGTCGCCGTGATGGCCGGTTTTTATCTCAAAGCCGGTTGTGGCTTCGCAGAAACCGTTCGTCGGCAAAGCGTTGAATTGGCACGGACAGCCATAGGCGCAATTGCAGTTTGTGAATTCGATCGCGTCGATGGACCACTGCGTATCAGCCATGGGGCGCGCTCCTGGTCAGGACGCCGAATTTAGCAGTCCCGGCCCCCGAGTCGACCTCCGAAACCCTCCGCCATGCTAAGATTATGGCAACTCATGCCCATCCGCCGCCTTCCTCCCGAAGCCGTAAACCGCATCGCCGCAGGCGAGGTGATCGAGCGGCCCGCCGCCGCCGTCAAGGAGCTCGTGGAGAATGCGCTCGACGCCGGCGCCGGGCGCATCGCGGTGCGCATCGAACGCGGCGGCTTGGGGGTCATTGCAGTCGAAGACGATGGCGGCGGCATTCCGCGCGACGAACTTTCGCTCGCGGTCGAACGGCACGCGACTTCGAAGCTGGTCGCGCAGGAGAGCGGCGCCGTCGATCTCCTCAACATCCACACCATGGGCTTTCGCGGCGAGGCGCTGCCGTCGATCGGCGCGGTGGCGCGGTTAGCCATCACCTCGAAGGCGCGCGGCTCAGACAGCGCCTGGACGATCGCCGTCGAAGGCGGCGCGCTCGCCCCAGTGAGGCCCGCGCCCTGGGCCACGCTCAGCGAAAGCGGCGCCCGCGTCGAGGTGCGCGATCTCTTCTTCGCCACGCCGGCGCGGCTCAAATTCATGAAGAGCGAGCGCGCCGAGATGATGGCGGTGAGCGACGTCGTCAAGCGTCTCGCCATGGCGCGTCCCGACATCGCATTCTCGCTGGAACACGAAGGTCGCGTCTCGCTGCGCTTGGCCGCCGAAGCAGATCCGGAAAACGAGGGCCGCCGCGCACGGCTCGCCGCGATCCTTGGCGCGGATTTTGCGCCGAACTGCATCGCGCTCGATCAGACACGCGACAGCGTGCGGCTCTCCGGTTTCGCCGGCCTGCCAACCTTCCACCGCGGCGCCCGCGAGCACCAGCATTTGTTCGTCAATGGCCGCCCGGTGAAGGACAAGCTCATCGTCGGCGCCGTTCGCGCCGCTTATCAGGATTTGCTCGCTCGCGATCGCCATCCGGTGGTTGCGCTCTTCCTCGAACTGCCGCCCGGCGAAGTCGACGTGAACGTACACCCTGCCAAAACCGAAGTGCGTTTCCGCGATGCAGCCCTGGTGCGCGGTCTGATCGTCGGCGCGCTTTCGCATGCGCTCGCCGGCGCTGGCCATCGCGCCTCAACCACGACCGCAACCAGCGCTCTTGGCGCCATTCGGTCGCACTACACGCCGCAACCGTCGCTGCGGATTTGGGGGGCCGCCGAGTCGGCGATTGCGCCCGGCGATTTGGCGACGCCGAGCGGGCGCGTTGAATATGGAGCGCCGGTATCCGCGCCGGCCGGCTCGATGTTTGACGCTGTGTCTCACGCGCCCATGACTGAACATGCCAGCGCGGCGCCAACGGTCCATGCTGCGCCGGAAGATGCGCAATATTTCCCGCTGGGCGCTGCCCGCGCGCAGATCCACGAAACTTACATCGTCGCGCAGACCGAAGACGGCATCGTCATCGTCGATCAACACGCCGCCCATGAGCGGCTCGTCTACGAACGCATGAAGCAGGCGCTCGCCAATGGCGGCGTGCGCCGCCAAGCCCTGCTCATTCCCGAAGTCGTCGAACTGGATGCGAGCGAAGCCGAGGCGCTCGCTGCACGCGCTGAAGAACTTGCCCATCTCGGTCTTGTCATCGAACCCTTCGGCCCTGGCGCCATTCTCGTGCGCGAAACGCCAGCCTTGCTCGGCCATATCGATGCGGGAGGTCTGCTCAAGGATCTGGCCGATGACATCGCCGAACTCGGCGAGGCGCACGCGCTGAAAGAGCGGTTGGAAGAGGTGTGCTCTTCGATGGCGTGCCGGGGCAGCGTGCGCGCAGGGCGGCGTCTCACCGCTGAGGAGATGAACGCCCTGCTCCGGCACATGGAGACGACGCCGTTCTCCGGCCAGTGCAATCATGGCCGGCCGACCTATGTCGAACTCAAGCTCGCCGATATCGAGAAATTGTTCGGCAGACGCTAACGACCGCCTTGCGTTCGCCTCAGTAAGCGCGAAAATGAACCCTGCGAGGGTAGGGGAATGCAATGAAACTGCATCTTTTAGCGGTTGCCGCGCTGCTGGCGCTTGGCCTGGCGGCTGCACCAGCGGGCGCTCAGGATCGGCCTGATGCATCGCTGCAGCCGAACTACGGAACGGCCAACCTGGTCTCAGGCTTCGAGCCCGATCCGTTCGTCGCAAATCTCGACGCCGGCGGCGACTACGACGCCTCGGGGCTGGCCGTCAGCGGCTGCGTCGGCTTCATCGCCCGCGCGCCGGACTTTCGCATCAATTGGACTGCCGGTCAGACAAAGCTGCCGCTGGTCTTCTCCGTGCTATCCGACGCCGATACGACGCTTGTCATCAACGACGCCGAAGGCAATTGGGTTTGCGACGATGACAGCGGCAATGGTGCGCTCAACCCGTCGATCACCATCGCCAATCCAGTATCCGGCCAATACGACGTGTGGGTTGGCACGTTCCAATCTGGGCCAGCCCAAAAGGCGACACTCAACGTCTCGGAACTCTATTCGCAATAGGCTGGCTACCAACTGCCAGTGTTCGGCATCGACGCCCACGGTTCTTGCGGCGGCAACGCCGCACCTTCCTGCAGGAGCTCGATCGAAATGCCGTCTGGTGAGCGCACGAACGCCATGTGCCCATCGCGCGGCGGCCGGTTGATGGTGACGCCGGAATCCATCAGCTTCTGGCACGCCGCGTAAATGTCCCTCACGCGATAGGCAAGGTGGCCGAAATTGCGCCCGCCTCCATACTCGCGCTCGTCCCAGTTGTGGGTGAGCTCCACCATCGGCGCTTTCCTCTCGCGCGCCATCGCTACATCCTCGGGCGCCGCCAAGAAGATGAGCGAGAAACGGCCTTTTTCGTTGTCGACGCGGCTCATCTCCACCAACCCCAACTTGGCGCAGAAGAAATCAAGCGCCGCATCGAGATTGCCGACGCGGACCATGGTGTGCAGGTAGCGCATTGGAGCTGCCCTTTCTCTGACGGCATGATAGGTGCGCACTTGGTTTGCGCCAACGCTTGCCTATGGGCGCAAGGCGCGCAATGTGACGGCAACACACAAAAATCAATAGGGAGGCGTACCCATGGCTCGCGTTGCGTTCGTTACCGGCGGCACCCGC
Source organism: uncultured Pseudomonadota bacterium (assembly GCA_963837475.1). GTDB lineage: Bacteria > Pseudomonadota > Alphaproteobacteria > Caulobacterales > Aquidulcibacteraceae > Vitreimonas. The sequence goes on along the minus strand of CAWIND010000003.1, from coordinate 1,844,713 downwards.
GGCATCGGCAAGGCGATCTCGGCGCGCCTGAAGGCCGACGGCATGAACGTGGCGGCGGGCTATTCCGGCAACGAAACCGCGGCGCGCGCCACCGCCGACGAACTCGGCATCATGGTGGTGAAGGGCAATGTCGGCGTGTGGGAGGATTGCGTAAACGCCGCCAAGGCCGTCGAAGCCCAGCTTGGTCCAATCGACGTGCTGGTGAACAACGCCGGCATTACGCGCGACGGCTTCTTCCATAAGATGAGCCATGAGCAATGGGGCGAGGTCATCCGCGTCAATATGGATTCGTGTTTCAACATGACGCGGCAGGTCATCGAAGGCATGCGCGCGCGCGGCTTCGGGCGCATCGTCAACATCAGCTCGATCAACGGCCAGAAGGGCCAAGTCGGCCAAGTGAATTACTCTGCCGCCAAAGCCGGCATGATTGGCTTCACCAAGGCGCTCGCCCAGGAAAGCGCCAACAAGGGGATTACTGTGAATTGTGTGGCGCCCGGATACATCGACACCGACATGGTCGCTGCGGTGCCGGAAGAAGCAATGAAAAAAATCATCTCGACAATTCCGGTCGGTCGTCTCGGCAAAGCCGAAGAGATAGCAGGCGCCGTCTCGTTCCTGGCTTCCGATGATGCGGGCTATATGACCGGCTCGACTCTCACCATGAACGGCGCGCAATACATCGTGTGATCAGTTCCATCAGGAACGTTCACGCCCGCGTGTGCGTTTGTTCTCCATTCCCAAGGAGAATGAGCTCATGGACAAAGAACATGTCAAAGGCGCGGCTGACAAAGCGTCGGGCGCGATGAAGGACGCTGCCGGCAAGGCAACCGGCAACGATAAGCTCCGCGCTGAAGGGCAGATGGACAAAGCGAAAGGCGCGGCGCGCGAATTCATCGGCGACGCCAAGGACGCCGTGCGCAAAATAGACAAGGACGACACCAAGCACTAGCGTGTCGCAAGCTCTTGCAAGCGGCCCAAGCGCAAGCTTGGGCCGCTTGCTCTTGTGAGAAAGAGGAGACGACGATGGCCAATCCCTTCGTACACATCGAACTCAACACCAGCGATCTGAGCAAGGCCAAGACCTTCTACCGCGAACTCCTGGAGTGGGATTTGAAGGACGTGGATATGGGCCCGAGTGGGACCTACACCACGATCGGCGTCGGCGACGGCACTGGCGGGGGCATGATGAAACATCCGATGGAAGGCGCGCCTTCGCTTTGGATTCCCTACATCTCCGTCGACAGCGTTGCGAGCGCAACCAAGAAGGCGCGCCAACTCGGCGCTACCATCATCAAGGAGAACGTGCCGGTGCCGAACATGGGCGCCTTCTCGATCGTAACAGACCCGACCGGCGCGACCTTCGGCCTCTGGGAAGAACGCAAATAGTCAGGGCCTGGAGAAGACATATTCGAGTTTGAGCCCGTCGGGATCGGCGAAGAAGACGGCGTAGTAGCCATTGCCGTACTGCGGATAAGCCGCCGGCGCATCAAGGACGCTGGCGCCAATCTTGACCAAGAGGACATGGAGCGCATCCACGTCCTCGTGGCTCTCGGCCTCGAATGCGAGATGATGGAGGCCGGCCGTGTATCGGTCGTGCGTGCGCCCGGCGTTCGAGCCTTTTTCATTTCGCAGACCGATCGAGCAGAAGCGCTGGCCTTGCAGATCGAAATCGCAATAACCGTCGCCCATGACGGTGAGCCTGTAGCCCATGAAGCCCAGCACGGCTTCGTAAAATGGGCGCGAGAGGGCCGTGTCCTTCACCGTCAGATCGACGTGATTGACGGGCCCGCGCATCAGCGGTTTGCGCCTGGTTTCCAGAGCAGGTCGCCGCGCCCGCGATCATTGGCCCAGCGCGCCGCGACGAACAGCAAGTCTGACAGCCGGTTGGCGTATTTGACCGCTTCCGCAGAAACCGGCGCCTCATCGGCGAGCGCCACGATCTCTCGCTCAGCGCGCCGCATGACGGCGCGCGCTACATGCAGGTGCGCTGCCGCCGGCGCGCCGCCCGGCAACACGAACGAGGTGAGCTCCGACACATCCTCCAGCAGCATCTCGATCTCGCGTTCGAGCCGGTCGACTTGGCTTTTCTGAACCCGCAGCGCTTCGAATTTCAGATCAGGAGATTCCGGCGTCGCCAAGTCTGCGCCGAGATCGAAGAGATCATTCTGAATGCGGTCGAGCAGCGGGTCGAGCACGGGATCAGCCGTCGTGTGCAGACGCGCCACGCCAATGGCGGAGTTCGCTTCGTCGACAGCGCCGTAAGCTCTCACGCGCGCGTGCGCCTTGGACACAGGCTCGCCCGTCGCCAGCCGCGTCTTGCCGCCGTCGCCAGCCTTGGTGACGATCTTGTCGAGCCTAACCATGATGCGTTTGGCTCCACCACATTGCCGCCACAAGAACTAAGATGACGATGAATTGCGCCACCACGCGCGCACGCATCGCCTTGTTCGACCAGGAACGCCCGAAATCGCCGCCGCGAAAAAGCGTGTAAATCCCGAAGCACAAGATGGCGAAGACGACCGCAAGGCCGATGTATATGGGGTAATAGACCGGATTCATGCGCGTCATTTACGCCTTCGCGCATGGATTTGCTACGCTGGTGCAATGACCGAATCGCTTTTGCTGGTGCTGGCGCTGGCCGCCATTGGCGCCGCCGCTTGGTTCGCCTACCGCTCCGCTGGCGTCGATCCGATCCGCGCCGAGCGCGACCGCGCTGTGAACGAACTGGCGACCTTGCGTAAGGAGAACGTCCGCCTCGCCGCCGATCTTGCCGCCGCGCAAGCTCAGCGCGCAGAACGTAGCGAGTCCGAGGAAGCGCGGTTCGCAGACATTGCCGCCAAGGCGCTGCAGGCCACACAACAAAGCTTTATGGCGCTCGCCAACGAAACATTCGAGAAGCACAAGCAAGCGGCCCAGGGCGGGGTGAGGGAAGCGCTGGCGCCTGCGCAGGAGCAACTGGCGAAGCTCGCGACTTCGGTCGAAGCGCTGGACAAGGCGCGCCTGCAGGACAAATCCGTCATCAGCGAACAAGTGCGCCAAGTCGTCGAAGCCGTCGGCTCGACCAACAAGACTACCAGCCAATTGCTCAACACGTTGCGCGCCTCGCCGAAGGTGCGCGGCCGTTGGGGCGAGCAGACACTACGCAACGTGCTCGAACTCTCCGGGCTGGCCCCGAATGTGGATTTCACCGAGCAAGTCTCGACTACTGACGGCGAGGGCGGGCGCTTGCGGCCTGATGTGGTGATCAACCTCCCCGGCGGGCGCTGCATCGTCGTGGATTCGAAAGTCGCGCTCTCGGGCTACCTCGACGCCATGGAAGCCACCGACGACACTTCCCGCGAAGCGCACATGAAAAAGCACGCTGCCGAACTGAAGCAGCACGTCCGAAATCTGGCTTCCAAGGATTATTGGAAGCACGTCCCAGCGACGGCGGAGTTCGTTGTCCTGTTCGTACCGGGAGAAAATTTTCTCGCCGCGGCGGCCGAACGCGACCCGAACCTGTTCGACGACGCCTTCGCTGCGAAGGTGATTATCACCACGCCGTCGACGATGGTGGCGCTGGCAAAATCCGTGGCCTATGGCTGGCGTCAGGAGCAGAGCGCCAAGAACGCCCAAGAAATCGCCGAACTAGGGCGCGAACTCTATCGCCGCATGGCGATCTTGGCCGACAAGATCAGCAAGGTCGGCGACGCCATCGAGAAATCGACGAAGAGCTATAACGAACTCGTTGGTTCGGTCGAAAGCCGCGTGTTGCCGCAAGCGCGGAAATTCAAGGAGCTTGGCGCGGGCGACGCCGGCATTGATGTCGCGTCGCCGCCGCAAATCGAGGTGGCGCCACGCCCGCTCGCGCCGCCGGAGCAGCTTGAATTGATGCCGCCCCCGCAAGGCGCCAAGCGCGGCCGCGGCGTCTAAGCGGCGATCACCGGTTCTTTATAAAGATTTGAGCGCGTTTCGTCGCAATCCCGGCGGAAGCGCGCTCGGCGCGCGCTATGACGAGCCCGGAGGGATCGCACATGAGAAGATTTCTGCTTGCAATAGCTGTGGCCGGGCTCGCGGCAGCTTGTCAGCCGGCATCGGCGCCGAATTCTGGCGCCGCCACCGCTACGACTAGCGCTGAAGCCGCCCGTGACATCACATCGGCCGTTTCACAGGACGCGCCTTACATCATTGCAGCGCTCGCCGATACGCATCGGTCAGCCGCCGATCGCGCCCAGGATGCAGCACGCCATCCGGCGGAAACGCTGGCGCTCTCAGGCGTGGCGCCTGGCCAGAAGATCGGTGAATTGTTGCCGGGCGAAGGCTATTTCACGCGCCTTTTCTCCAACGCCGTCGGGTCGCAGGGCCGCGTCTACGCCATCAGCCGCAGCGCCCACGACCAGTACGAGCACGTCGTTCTCGAAGGCACGGCGAACGTCACCAACGTCATCCAGCCCTACGACCGCTTTACGCTGCCGGCGCCGGTCGATCTCGTTTTCACTGCTCGCAATTATCATGACTTCAAAATCAATGAGTACCAGATGGGTGACACGCTCGCCCTCGATCGCGTTGCGTTCGCAGCGCTGCGCCCAGGCGGCATCTACGTCATTATCGATCATTCAGCCGTCGCCGGCGCTGTAGAGAATCAAGTTCACCCGCTGCACCGCATCGACCAAGCGGTGGTGCGGCGCGAAGTGGAGTCCGTCGGTTTCGTTTACGACGGCGAGTCGCAAATCCTGCGTAATCCGCAAGATCCGCGCACCGCGAGCGTATTTGATCCCTCAATCCGCGGGCACACCGATCAGTTCTTCATGCGGTTCCGCAAGCCGGGCTGATCAATCTTCGTGACGCGGGCGGGCGCGGCCGGCTTTGATGTCGCCGCGCCTGACCTTGTGCTCGAGCCGTCTTTGCTTCTCAGCGCGCGGTACTTTGGTTTTGTGGCGCGGCTTCGGGCGATGCGTCGCGCGCTCCACCAAGTCGACCAGGCGCGCCAGCGCTTCGGCGCGATTGCGCTCCTGCGTGCGATGGCTGTCTGAGCGGATCACGATCACGCGCTCCAGCGTCAGTCGCCGCCCCGCCAATCCAGCGAGCCGCGCCTTCACATCTGGCGCCAGTGCGGAAAAGCCATCCATCTGGAACCGCAGTTCCACCGCCGTCGATACCTTGTTGACGTTCTGCCCGCCGGGGCCGGCGGCGCGCACGAAACGCTCCTCGATGTCGCGCTCATCGAGCGCCAGCGTCGGGGTGACGGGAATCATGGACGCCGAGTTTAGCAAAATCCGCGCGTGAGCAGGCGGAATCCAAAGACAAACCACCTCCCAGGCGCTACATGCACGCGGCCAGGAGGGACGCGGACCATGCGCACAATTTTCGCAAGCCTTGTGGGGGTTTTGGCTTTAGCGGCGTGCGCCGGCGGCGCCATTCCGCCGCTCGGCCTCGCAGCGCCCGCCCAATCAGATGTGGGGGCAGAGGTGCGGGCGACTTCGCCTTTGATCACGGCGGCGCTGAGCGACGCGCGCCGGCCCGACGCCGACAAAGCACGCGATGATCTTCGCCATCCTGCGGATATTCTCGCTTTTGCGCAGGTGCGTCCCGGCCAACGCATCGCCGATATCGGCCCCGGCGGGGGCTATTACACACGTCTCTTCGCCGTCGCCGTTGGCGAGCAGGGGCACGTCTACGGCATCGAGCGTCCGAACAGCGCGCCCGACCGCCCACGCGCCATTCTGGCGGTTGCGCCGCAATATCCGAATGTCAGCGTGACCCAGGAAGGTTATCAGAGTTGGCACGTGCCCGAGCCGCTCGACATCATCTTCATCTCGCAGATTTATCACGACTTCCATCTGCCGCAGTTCAATCTCGATATACCTGCGCTCAACCGCATGCTGTTCGATCGTTTGAAGCCCGGCGGCGCGCTCGTGATCATCGACCACGCCGCCGTCGCCGGTTTCGATCCGGCGCGTACTGACGAGCTGCATCGCATCGATCAGGCCGTCGCGCGCCGTGAACTTGAAGCGGCGGGCTTCGTGTTCGAGGCGGAAAGCCAAGTGCTGCGCAATCCGGCTGACAATCGCAGCGAACGTGTATTCGAAGCTGATATCCGCGGCCACACGGATCAATTCGTGATGCGCTTCCGCAAACCGCGCTAGCAGGTGAAGGGATCGGGCGCCGAAATCTCTTTCTCGTCCGATCCCCAATCCCTAAAACCGCCCCACATGCTCCTCCCCCACAATCCCAACGCCTTCGCGCGCTCGCCACTTGATCGTGCAGCCCACCACCGCCGCGACCAGGCTTGGCTCACCGATGCGCTGAAGGCGGACGCCACGCGGGTGATCCCGTTCTTCGAACGCCGGCCATTCGTAACGGAAGAGGGCGGCGAAGTCGGCGCCGGCTGGCTCGGGGCGCATGCGCTTTCGCGCATAGCAGCAGGGGATGCGCCGCTGCTTTTTTTGGGGCTGGACAAAGAGGGCGCCGCGCACTTCGCTGTCGAGATGAGCGAGGCGTCGACACTTGCCGACATCGGCCGCTTCGATGATCTCCGTGCGCTTGGACCGCGCCTGTCACGCGGCGATCTCGCCATCCTCGGTTGCGCCAAGTCGATCTTCGAATGGCACGCGCGCCACCTCTTTTGCGCCAATTGCGGCGGACGCTCTCTTGTCGTGGAAGCTGGATGGAAGCGCGAATGCCCTGTCTGCAAGGCCGAACATTTTCCGCGTTTCGATCCGGTCGTGATCATGGTCCCCACTTTTGGCGAGAGCTGCCTGCTTGGGCGCCAGAAAGCCTGGCCGCGCGGCATGCACTCAGCGCTCGCCGGCTTCATTGAACCAGGCGAGACCATTGAAGAAGCCGTCGCACGCGAAACGTTGGAAGAAGCCGGTCTTCGCGTACGCGAAGTGCGCCTGCACTCGACCCAGCCTTGGCCATTTCCACATTCACTGATGATCGGCGCACTCGCCGCGGTCGAGAACGACGATATAACCATCGACGGTCACGAACTTGAAACCGCACGCTGGTTCACGCGCGACGAAGCGCGCCAGCTGATCGCCACAAAGCACCTGGATTGCTTCTGCCCGCCGCCGTTCGCGATTGCGCACCAGATCCTGAAAAGCTGGGCGGAAGAAGGCTAGCAGTCGACGCAATCGTTGCGCTGTTCGCGCTCAATCTGCAGCGTCACGTGGCCGATGCCGAAGCGTTTTGAAATCCCATCCGCCAAAGCTGCCAGAAACGCATCGTCGCCGCCTTGCGGCCGCACGACATGGGCAGTCAAAGCCGGCCGCGTCGCGCCCATCGCCCAGACGTGCAAATCGTGCACAGCCGAAACGCCTGGTTGTTCGGCCAGATACGCCCGCACCGCCGCAACATCGATGTGCGCCGGCGCCGCGTCCATGGCCAGATCGAGTGACTCCTTCAGCAATCCCCACGTGGTCCACAAGATCAATAGGACCACTCCAATCGAGATCGCCGGGTCCACCCAGCGCCAGCCGGTCAGCCAGATCACCGCACCGGCGACGATCACCGCGGCGGACACGCCCGCATCGCCCATCATATGCAGAAAGGCGCCGCGCACATTCACGTCTTCTTTGCGTCCCGCCACGAACAACACTGCGGTTGCGCCATTGACGATGACGCCAAGGGCGGCCGTCACCATGACGAAGAGCGGCTGCGTCGCTTCCGGGTGCAGAATGCGCAGAACGGCTTCCCATAAAATGCCGCCGCTGGCCGCCACCAGCACGAGCGCATTTGCCAAAGCCGCAAGCACCGTGGCTTTCGAAAAACCGTATGTGCGCCGTTCGCTCGCCGCCTGGCGCGCCAGCCATGCCGCACCGCCCGCCACCGCCAGGCCCAGCACGTCAGACAGATTGTGCGCGGCGTCGGAGAAGAGGGCGGTCGAGTTCGCGTAGACGCCCGCCGCCGCCTCGACGATCACGAAACTCAAATTGAGCACGATGGCGATGGTATAACGTTTGTCGGGATCGCCTTGGGCGAGGCTGTGATCGCTTCCGTGCCCGTGGTTATGCGAATGCGCGTGCGCGTGCATCACGCTCACATGAGCGAAAATCGCGCGCCGGGCAAGGCGGCATTGACTTCGCGTTGAACCCCATTCTCATGCGTGGCGCGGGAGGGACGCTCAACATGCACACACGCCGCACATTCTCTGCGCTCGGCATGGGCGCGCTGGCGTCATCGTGCGCCACCACGCAGGAGCTGTTGCATCCCAACCGCTTGCGCTTGGCGAAAGTTCAAGTCGCGCCTGAACGCGTCATCCGCGTCGATGTAGGTTTGCGCCCGTTTCGCGCCGCCGGGTTCCGGGTCGAACGCGAAACGCTGGACGCAAAGACGCTCGTGCACAATTACGGTCATGGCGGCGGCGGCATCACGCTGTCATGGGGCTCAGCGAAGCTCGCCGTCGATTTAGGATACGATGCCAGCAAGCCGGAGTGCGCTGTGCTCGGCTGCGGCGCTGTCGGCATGGCGACAGCCCGGCTCTTGCAGGAGCGCGGCGCGCGCGTGCGCCTCTACGCGCGCGATCTGCCGCCGAACACGACGTCGAACATCGCCGGCGCGCAATGGTGGCCGTCGACTGTCTTTCATGCCCCCGACGTCAGCCCGCAATTCCTCGAACAATATTACGCGGCCGCGCGCTTCGCTTTCCGCCGCTACCAGACGCTTGTGGGCGACGCTTACGGCGTCTCCTGGGAAGCCAATTACAATCTCAGCGATACGCCGATCACGCGCTATCCCGCGCCAGAAGATAATCCAATGCGCGCGCTGGTGATCAATCAACATGACCTTGCGCCAGGTGAGCATCCGTTCGGCGCACGCTACGTGCGGCGCTTCGACACCATGATGATCGAAACACCGCTCTATCTCCGGCGCCTGGAGAGCGATGTGCGCGAAGCGGGCGGTGAGATCGTTGTTCGGGAATTCCGCGACGCCGCCGAAATGCAGTCCTTGCCTGAGGCGACGATCTTTAACTGCACTGGCCTCGGCGCCGGGCGCTTATTTAGCGACGCCGCGATCGAGCCGGTTCGCGGCCAGCTCGTCATCCTCGAGCCGCAAGCGGAGATCGACTACAACATCCTCAGCGACGGCGACTACATGTTCGGCCGCCGTGACGGCATCGTCTTGGGCGGCACGTTCCAGCATGGAAATTGGTCGCTCGAGCCGGATCCGGATACGACACAACGTATCTTACGCAATCACCAAGCCATTTTCGCAGCCATGCGCTCTTGATCAGAGCGGCATGAAGATCACGCGGCCGCCCTCGCGGTCGGCAATCTGGCGCGCGACGCGGCAATCGCTTTCGGCTGGCTGCGCATCGACCGCAACTCCTTCGAGCCAGGCGCGGCAAAAACCACGGCGCGGCAATGCCGACACCGGCACGCTGGTGAAATCATTGCGCCCCTCATAGCGCGCACGCTCGTGATCATGATCGATGACGCGGCCGCCCCAGGCGCGCGCGAGCCATTGGGCGTGCTCGCAATCCATCTGCGCGGTTTGACGCGCAACCGGCAAATCATCGTACCAAATCTTGCATTGGCCAAGTTGCGGCAACGCGCTTACCGGAACGCCTTCAACGTTGCTGATCTCGATGCGCGGCGCAGCAACATCGCTTAACGCTTGCGCAACATCTGTCGAGCCGGCGCCAGCCGCCGTCACAACAGTGGCCATCGCGAGGCATGCGATCACACTGGTGAGACGAAACGGTTGCATGGCTCCCACTAACTCTCCGGCCAGTCCGGATGTTTCCTGTACCTGAGATGAATGTAGGAAGCCTTGCAGATGCGCGGTGTAACCAGGGGCACGCAACTCACGCGCTTGTGAGCGCCGGTTACGGAAACCTTATGCGCCGCGCGCTGCGAACGTCATCGTTGAGACATCAAAAACGAAGTTTGCGCAGGATTTTACCAGGTCGATGCCGACACGGCCTTGCGCGCCAGCGCTTTCCGATCCGAACGCCATGGTGTCTACGCGGCAGACACTGTTGCCCAGCGCGATATCGAGCGGCGGCGAACGCCAGCGCCGTCGTTCGACTTGACCGCTAACGCCCGCTAATCGACCTGACGAAACCGTTAAACGCGAACGCTGCACCGAGGTGAGCAGCGCGCGCGTCGAAAGATTGAGTTCGCTCACATTCGCACCGGTATCCAAATGCGCTTTCAAGCGCCCGCGCGGTAGACCGAGTTCGATGGCGATGCCAGTATCGATCCAGCTCAAACGGCCCGGAAGCGGCGCGGCTTGCGCCGGTGAAAGGCGCAGCCGCCGCGCATTATCGGCGAACTCGACGCGGCCGAACGCGTAGAAGATCGGCGCACCAATGAGAGACGGGACGCGGCGCTCGCCAAAGGTCAGCGCCGCATCCGGCAGAACCAGTACCGGCACATTGTCGATGCGCGCGCCGCCGATGCGAAGGTGATCGATGACGCCAAGATGGCCGCTTGCCGTGCCGGGCGTGCTGCCGTGCACCTCCACCGGTTCGGCCAGCATGCGCACGCGATAACGCACTGCCTCGCTCGCACTCATGGTCGAAATCTCGGCGCCGGTGTCAATGCCCCACGAGCCGCTGACGCCGGCGGCCTCGACTGCAACTTCCGCCATGCCCGTCCAGCCAAAGCTCAGCGGCGCGTCAACGTTCCCGCGCGCGACGATGGCTGGTGTGTCGGCGAGCGTGCGCCAGAAGACGAGGGCCTGGCGCGCGCTCGCTCCCGCACGCTGCCCCTGCAAGTCCACCATGCGTGCGCACGCATCGGCGGCGGCGCGATAGCGGCTGGCGCGCGCATTGATCTCGCACACCATCCCATAGGCATTGGCGCGCTGGCTTGTGGGGGCGCGCGGATGCGCCGCGAGCCAGCTATCCGCCGCGCGCGTGTCGCCGAGCGGCGCGCGCTCTAATTGCTGATCGAGGCTTTGGGCGCCGGCTGCTGTGCCAAGCCCAATAGAAGCGACAAGAGCGACGAGAAATCCAGCGCGCATTTGTCTTGGATGCGCGCTTCGCGTGCGCGCGGTCAAGCCACGAGCATTTCAAACCCGACGCAAAGCGGCGCGGATTTTCGTCCGCGCCGCAAGCGCCCAAGCTTTGAAGGCTGCGTTCTAGCGCGCTATTGGCACGCTAGACATTCCTCGTAGTCCGTGCGCTCTGTCACCGGTTGATCGGCGATTGCGACAAGTTCTTTGGCTTCTTCGCCGGCAAAGCCCGCGCGCTGCACCGACTTCGAGCGGCAATAGTACAAGCTTTTGACGCCGCGCTCCCACGCCATCCAATGCAGCATGTGGAGATCCCACTTATCGACGTCGCCTGGCAGGAAGATGTTGAGCGATTGGCTCTGGCAGATGAGCGGGGTGCGGTCAGCGGCGAGTTCGATGATCCAGCGCTGGTCGATTTCGAACGCGGTCTTGAACACCGCCTTCTCGTCGTCGCTCAGGAAATCGAGGTGCTGCACCGAGCCTTCGTTCTTCAGGATCGATGACCATACGGCTTCTGTGTTCATACCCTTTTGATCGAGCAATTGCTCGAGGTAGGGGTTCTTTACCGCAAACGAGCCCGAGAGCGTCTTGTGCGTGTAGATGTTGGCCGGGACCGGCTCGACGCCGGCTGAGGTGCCCCCGCAAATGATCGAGATCGATGCGGTCGGTGCAATCGCGAGTTTGTGCGAGAAGCGCGCCATCACATTGTTCTCGGCCGCGTCCGGGCAGGCGCCGCGTTCTTGCGCAAGCTTTACGCTTGCCGCATCGGCGCCGCGGCGGATGTGGCGGAAGATCTTGTTGTTCCAGACCTTCGCCATCGCTGATTCCATCGAGACGTTTTGCTTCTGCAAGAAGGAGTGAAAGCCCATCAGACCAAGGCCCACCGAACGCTCGCGCATGGCCGCATAGATGGCGCGTTCCATTTCCGGCGGCGCCCGCTCGATGAAGTCCTGCAGCACGTTGTCGAGGAAGCGGAACACGTCTTCGAGGAATTGCGGCTCCTTTTCCCACTCAAGGAAGGTCTCCGCGCTTAGTGAGGAAAGGCAGCAGACTGCGGTGCGCTCGCGGCCATTATGATCCATGCCCGTGTGCAGCATGATCTCGCTGCACAGATTCGATTGGCGGACTTTCAAGCCGAGCTTCTTCTGGTGACTCGGCATCTGCTTGTTCACGGTGTCGGAGAAGATGATGTAGGGCTCGCCGGTCTGCAGCCGCAACTCCAGTATCTTCTGCCACAGTTTGCGCGCCGAAACGTGCTTCAGCGGCTCTTGATTCTTCGGGCTGCGCAGTGCGAAGGGCAGGTCGTCGCGCACCGCGATCATGAATTCGTCGGTGAGATTGAGCCCGTGGTGCAGGTTCAAGCTCTTGCGGTTGAAATCGCCGGCTGGCTTGCGGATTTCCAGGAATTCTTCGATTTCCGGATGATGGATGTCGAGATAAACCGCCGCCGAACCACGCCGCAGTGAACCTTGCGAAATCGCCAGCGTCAGCGAGTCCATCACGCGGATGAACGGAATGATGCCGCTGGTCTGTCCATTCTGGCCAACCTTTTCGCCGATGGAACGGACGCCGCCCCAATAGGTGCCGATGCCGCCGCCATTAGAGGCGAGCCAAACATTCTCGTTCCATGTGTCCATGATGCCGTCGAGCGAGTCGCCGACCGCGTTCAAAAAGCATGAAATCGGCAGTCCGCGCTCGGCGCCGCCGTTCGACAGAACCGGCGTCGCCGGCATGAACCAGAGTTTGGAGATGTAATCGTAGATGCGCTGCGCGTGTTCGATGTCGTCTGCGTACGCGGTGGCGACGCGCGCAAACATGTCCTGAAAACTTTCACCGGGAAGCAGGTAGCGATCGACGAGCGTTGTCTTGCCGAAATCAGTCAGCAGCGCGTCGCGGCTCGGATCCGTAACAACCTTCTCGACGACTTTGAGCGGACGCAGCGGTTTGGGCTTGCCGCGATGGATTTCGCCCATGCGGTGGACCCCAGCTTTTTCCGCTCTTGCCTGCATCGCGAACGCCCCCGTGATCAATCTTTATTAACTAGACTCGGTTCTGGCCCAAAACACGATACCTTGTGTTGGGAGGCCGAACCTCACCGCTATATATAGTGATGACACCCCTTAATTCAGGGTCAATGGCGAAGGGGGTCTGGACCGATTTTTTGGATGTAGAATCTGTGAAAATTGGTCCGAGGCCGGTGAATCCCGGGTAACCATAAAGGGGAGTGGGAAATGACCCCGAGGTCGGCCCTCGAGGGCTTGCGCGGCCGCGAATTCCGGCGTTTTTCAGGCACATGAACGAAGCGAAAGGGCGCGCGCAAGCGGCTTTGGCGGCGCTAATCGGGGCTTCGTTCCTCGGTCTCTCACCCATCGCCATCCGCATCTCCGAGGTCGGTCCCCAGCCCACCAATTTCTGGCGATTCGTATTCGCGCTCCCGATTCTTGGCCTGTGGGCGCTGATGAGTCGGCCCAGGCCCAGCCCGGGCCAGGTCGGCTGGCTGCTGCTGGCGGGCGTCCTCTTTGGGATCGAGGTCTCGCTTTGGGGCGCGGCGGTCGAGCTGACGACTGTCACCAACGCCACCCTGCTGGCGAACCTGACGCCGATTTTTGCCGCCCTTTTTGGCTGGCTCTTGCTGCGTGAGCGTCTCAGCACGCCCATCCTCGCCGGCATCGGCGCTGCTCTCACCGGCGCGGTCATCCTGGCGCTGGCGCGCGCTCAAGGCGCCGGCGCAGCGCACGGCGGTGAAGCCGGGCTCTTCGGCGACGCGCTCGGCTTCAGCGCCGCCATCGGCTATGCTGGCTATTTGCTCATCGTGCGTGCGCTTGGAAACAAGATCGGCGTCGGGGCGGTGATGTTCTGGGCGACGTTCAGCGCCGCAATCGTCTCGCTCACCGCCAGTTTGATCTGGCGCGAGCCGCTGATGGCGCGCTCGCTTTCCGGCTGGAGCATGCTCGTCTCACTCGGCGTCGTCGTGCAAGTCGGCGGGCAGGGTTTGATTGCTTTCGGCGTTGGCCGCTTGCCAATCGCGGTGTCGACAGTGCTGCTCTGGATGCAGCCGCTCGTCGCGGCGGTGCTGTCTTGGATCATGTTCAGCGAAGAACTTTCGCCGCTCGCGCTTGGCGGCGTGGCGCTCATTCTGGCCGGGATTTATGTAGTGCAGCGCAGCCGCGTCAATGGTGCAGCGGGCGCATCCAGCGCGGCATCGGGCACGCAACTGTCGGATCGTGCCCGCAGCCAAACGGATTGACGTAATAGACGATCTCCGCGCGCCCGATCAGGTTTTCGATTGGCGCTGGCCCTTCGGCTGAGCGGCTGTCGAGCGAATTGTCGCGATTGTCGCCCATGAAGAACACATGGCCGGGCGGCACGACATACGGCCCGAAATTATCGAACGGGCTGTCGTCGGTGAGATTGTGCACGGCGTGGGTGTAGCCGTTCGGCAGTGTTTCTTCGTAGCGCTGGGCGAATTCGCGGCCATCCTGATACGCTTGTCGCATCAAGGTTTGCGGCTGTGTCGTCGGTGCGCGCGCGCCGTTGATCCACAAGAAGCCATTGCGCATTTCGATGGTGTCGCCCGGCAGGCCAATAGCGCGTTTGATCAGCGTTTCGCCGCTGATCGGATGCACGAACACAACAACATCGCCGCGCCGCGGATAGCTCTCGAACAAACGATGGGTCGCGGCGGGCAAGAAACGCCCGAGATCGAACGGCAGTGAAAAACGGCTGTAGCCGTACGCGAACTTCGAAACGACGACGCGGTCGCCGACTTCCAGATGCGGCACCATGCTCTCGGAGGGAATGCGATAATTCGCGAACGCGACCGTGGTGAAAACAACATAGGCGCCAAACGCGGCGACGATGGTCTTCGCCCATTCCATCGCGTCGTGGCGCCAGCCCTTCTTTTCCTCGGGCGTGTCGGCCCCGCGGTCCTGATCAAGATTCTCTTGCATGTCGTCCCTCGTTCGTGAGGGTGCGGAGGGGGAGCGGCGGCGTCAAGCCGCCAACGGCGGAGCAGAGACCGAATGCGACCTTTGGCGGCGATTGGCGGCGCGTTTGGCGACATTCTAGGCGGCCGGCTCACCCTGTTGGCGATTGTGAACCTGGTGTTGGCGGGGGCGATTTCCGGCGCCGGCGCGGTGGCTGCGATTCACTATCTTGTGCCGCTCATCCCACACGCGACGGGCGGCCTCGGTCTTCTATTTGATGCGCTGCGATTCATCGCCAGCGTCGGGGCGTTCATTCTCGGCATCGCGATTTCGCCCGCAGCCTCGATGTTTATCGGCGGTTTCTTGTTTGACGCCGCCGCCTCGCGCGTGGAAGGCGCCATCGGCGCGCCATCTCCGCGCAAGGTCGGTTTCGCTGAAAGCCTCTGGAGCGGCGTGCGGATGGCGATCCCGACATTGTTGCTCAATCTGCTCGTGCTGCCGCTCTACGTCATCCCGGGCGTCAACGCGGTCGTGTTCATCTGCATCAACGGCTATTTGATGGGTCGCGATTTCGCGACTACCGCCGCGATGCGCCGCATGCCGTTCAGGGAGGCACTGAAGCTTCGCCGCAGCGCACGCTTCTCGGTGTTCGTCGTCGGTGTTGCCTGCGCGGTGATACCGTTCCTGGGCGCGCTGATCGGCGCGAGCGCCATGACACGGCTGGTCAATTCGCTTGTTGGCTCTTCGCCACAAGCCGCGCCACATCACTCATGATGGCGGTGATCTTGAAATCCTTCGGCGTGTAGACGCCAGCGACACCCATCTGCCGCAGCGCAAGCGCATCCGCGGGCGGAATGATGCCGCCGACGACCAGCGGCACGTTCTGCAATCCTTCCGCGCGCATCAGGCGCACAACATCCTGGACAAGATCGAGATGCGAGCCCGAGAGGATCGATAAGCCCACCGCATGCGCGCGCTTGGCTTTCGCCGCGGCGACGATCTCCGCCGGGGTCAGCCGAATGCCTTCGTAGATCACATCCATCCCTACGGCGCGCCCGCGCGCGGCGATCTGTTCAGCGCCGTTGGAATGGCCGTCGAGGCCGGGTTTGCCGACGAGGAAGGTGAGTTGGCGCCCAAGCTTCTCGCTGAGCGCGGCCACGTCGCGCTTCACCTCGTCCAAGTCTTCGCCGCCGGTCTCGATCACCAGCGCCACGCCCGTCGGCCCTCGATACTCGCCGTAGACGCGCCGCAGCGCCGCCGCCCATTCGCCCGTGGTGACGCCCGCCTTCGCCGCCGCGAGTGAAGCCGGCATGATGTTCTTGTCGGCGCGCGCGTCCGCTTCCAGAGCGGCAAGCGCTGCTTGAGCCGCATCGTTGTCGCGCGCGGCGCGCCACGCTTTCAATCGCGCTATCTGTTTGGCTTCGACGGAAAGATCGACGGTGTGAATGTTCTTCTCGCCCGCCTCGAGCGGAGAGGGCTCGCCCTCGGTGAAGACATTGACGCCAACGACCTTGCGCTCGCCGCGCTCGATCGCTTCGGTGCGGCGGCGGTTGGACTCCACCAACGCCGCCTTCATTGTCTCCAGCGCCGGCGCCGCGCCGCCCATCTTCTCAATGCGCTTGAGTTGCTCACGTGCGCCGTCGGCGAGTTCGCGCACCTTCGCGTCGATGACCTTCGAGCCGTCGAAAATATCTTCGTATTCCAGCAGATCGGTTTCGTACGCCAACACCTGTTGGAGTCTGAGCGACCATTGCTGGTCCCACGGGCGCGGCAGGCCGAGCGCCTCGTTCCACGCCGGCAGCTGTACCGCCCGCGCCCGCGCATCCTTCGACAGCGTCACGGCCAGCGTTTCGAGCAGGATGCGATAGACGTTGTTTTCGGCCTGCTGCTCGGTCAGCCCCAGCGAATTGACCTGTACGCCATAGCGGAAGCGCCGCGCTTTCTCGTCCGTCACGCCATAACGTTCGCGCCCGATCTCGTCCCACAATAGTGTGAACGCGCGCATCTTCGAGAGTTCGGTGATGAACTTCAGTCCCGCATTCACGAAAAACGAAATGCGCGAGAACACGTCGGCGAAGCGCTCAGGCGCAATCTCGCCACGCACCTTCACTTCATCTAGCACCGCGATCGCTGCGGCTAGCGCGAACGCCAATTCCTGTTCCGGCGTCGCGCCGGCTTCCTGCAAATGATAGGAACAGACATTGATCGGATTCCATTTTGGAATCGCGTCGAGGCTCCAGGCGATTGTATCCGCCGTCAGTTTCAAACTCGGCGCCGGCGGGAAGATGTAGGTCCCGCGCGAGAGATATTCCTTGAGGATGTCGTTTTGCGTCGTTCCCGTGAGCTTTGCGGGATCGGCGCCTTGCTCTTCGGCCAGCGCCACATAAAGGCCCAAGAGCCACGCCGCCGGCGCATTGATCGTCATCGACGTATTCATGCGTTCGAGGGGAATCTCCTCGAACAGCGCGCGCATGTCGCCGAGATGCCCCACCGGCACGCCGACCTTGCCGACTTCGCCGCGCGCCAGTTCGTGGTCGCTGTCAAACCCAGTCTGCGTCGGCAGGTCGAAAGCGACGGAGAGCCCCGTCTGCCCCCGCGCCAAGTTGGCGCGATAGAGCTTGTTGGACTCCGCCGGCGTCGAATGCCCGGCATAGGTCCGGAAGATCCAGGGCCGATCGGGCGGATGCTGAAAACGCTCGTTCATCTGACTCGCGGTGAACGCTACCAGGAAATTCGCTTCTGGTGCGCCGCAATATCCTTTGCGGTGAAGCTTTTCCCCGCTCTCGCGCGTTAACATTGCGCAGTGCAGCAGATGGGGTCATTGTCCGCTGCCGAGGGAGGAGGCGTTGACGATGGCTGACGCAGCGGGAGCCGGCAAAGACATCTACGCCATCGGCGAAATCCCGCCGCAGTTCCATCTCCCGAAGCTCATGTGGGCGTGGGCCATTCGCAAGGAACGTCACGGGCGGCCCAAGCAGGCCATGCAGCTCGAACAAGTGCCGACGCCGCAGGTCGGCGAGGACGAAGCGCTCGTGCTCGTGATGGCCGCGGGCGTGAATTATAACGGCGTGTGGGCAGCGCTCGGCGAGCCGGTCTCGGTGCTTGACGTGCATAAGCAGCCCTATCACGTCGCCGGCAGCGATGCGGCCGGCATCGTTTGGGCGGTCGGCTCCAAGGTGAAGCGCTGGAAGCCGGGCGATGAAGTCGTCATCCACTGCAATCAGGACGACGGCGACGATGAGGAATGCAATGGCGGCGATCCTATGTTTTCGCCGTCGCAGAAAATCTGGGGCTACGAAACGAGCGACGGCTCCTTCGCGCAATTCTGCAAAGTGCAAGCCCGCCAGATGATGCCGCGCCCCAAGCACCTCACCTGGGAAGAAAGCGCTTGCTACACTCTGACGCTGGCCACGGCATACCGGATGCTCTTCGGCTGGCGGCCCAACGTGCTGCGTCCAGGTCAGAACGTGCTGGTGTGGGGCGCGAGCGGCGGACTTGGCGTTTTCGCCGTGCAGCTCTGCGCGGTCAGCGGCGCGCACGCGATCGGCGTCGTGTCATCGGAAGAGAAGAAGGATTACGTCCTCTCAATGGGCGCGAAGGCCGTGCTCAACCGCAACGATTTCAAATGCTGGGGCCAGCTGCCGAAAGTGAATGGCCCCGAATTCAACGACTACATGAAGGAGAGCCGCAAGTTCGGCAAAGCCATCTGGGAAATCACCGGCGGCAAGGACGTCGACATCGTGTTCGAACATCCGGGCGAAGCGACATTCCCGGTTTCCGTGCTGGTATGCAAACGCGGCGGCATGGTCGTTATCTGCGCCGGGACCACAGGCTACAATCTCACCATGGACGCGCGCTTCCTTTGGATGCGCCAGAAACGCGTGCAAGGCTCACACTTCGCTCACCTCTATCATGCGAGCCAAGCCAACCAGCTCGTCATTGACCGCCGCATCGATCCGGCGATGTCAGAAGTATTTCCGTGGGACAAAATCCCCGACGCGCACGAAAAGATGCTCGATAACAAGCACCCGCCGGGCAACATGGCGGTGCTCGTGAATGCGCAGCGCTCGGGGCTTCGTACCTATGAAGATGTGCTGGAGTTAGGCGGCGCGCGCGACTAAACCGCGCCGATGCTCACCGTTCTCGGCCGCGTCACCTCCATCAATGTTCGTAAGGTGCTGTGGGCGGCCGATGAATTGGGCGTCCCTTATCAAGTCGAAGTCTGGGGCAAGCCCGAGCGCGATCCGAATACGTCTGACTTCTTGGCGCTCAACCCCAACGGCCAAGTGCCTGTGTTGTGCGACGGCGCGTTAGTGCTGTGGGAGTTGTCAGCGATTGTGCGTTACTTGATCGAGGAGTATGGCGCAGGCGAGCTGATGCCGCGCGATCTGCTGACGCGTGTGCGCGCCGAGCAATGGTTTGCCTGGCAGGCGAGTGACTTGATGTTTTCGTGGATGCCGGCGGTATTGGCGCTGGTGCGCAAGACGCCCGGCGATTGGGATCCCGCGGCGGTGGCCGACTCAGTCGCGCGCTGGACCGCGAAAATGCACATCTTCGAAGCCCGCTTGAGCGAGACCAAGGCCTACGCCGCCGGCGATGCCTTCAGCTTTGCCGATATCTCGCTTGGCCTTTCCATGCACCGCTGGTTCGGCGGTGATTTTGAGAAGCCGAACTTGCCAAACGTCCGCGCCTACTACGACCTCGTAAAAGGCCGTCCCGCCGCGGCCAAGCATTTCGATCCCGCCACGCCATAGCGGGGCGCACGGCGAGCGCCTACATCGCGCTCATGAAGCACATTGGCATTCTCGCGCACTCAGCTGACGGCGCCGCACTTTGCTATCTCGAGATGGTCCGCGAAAGCGCGCGGCGGCTTGGCGAGCATCAGCACCCCGAGATCACGCTTTCGATTCTGCCAATGGGTCCGACGATCCCGTTATGGGACGCAAACGATCTGTCCCGGATTAATACGCACCTCGCGCACACCGCCCTGCGCCTCAAGGCCGCCGGCTGCGATTTCTTCGTCTGTCCCGACAACACAGCGCACATCGCCTTCGATGCCGCGACGGAGCCATATCCGCTGCCCGGTTTGCACATCGCCGATGTCGTCGCTGAGCGCGCCAAGGCAGATGGGCGCAAGCGCATCGCCTTGCTCGGCACGCGCTATACGATGCAAGGCCCAGCCTATCCCGCCGCCTTCGCGCGCCACGGCCTCGAGATGCGCGCGCCGCCTCTGGGGGACCAAGAGCTGATCAACGCCGTGATCTTCGGGGAACTGTGCCAGGGCGTTCTCACCGACGCTTCGCGCGCCGCCTACCTCGCCATCATCGATCAACTGAAGGGCCAGGGCTGTGACGCAGTCGCGCTCAGCTGCACCGAGATCCCGCTCTTGATCACGCCCGAGATATCGCCCTTGCCAACGCTCGATTCTACGCGGCTTTTGGCGCATGCCGCGGTCGACGTCGGGCTCGGCGCAAGGCCGCTCCCTGCGTGGCGCGGCGGGCCGTTCTTGTAGGCGTTCTGGCTTGTAAGCGTCGCTGGCTTGTGAGCGTTGCTGGACTTTACCGCTCATAGCGCCTACATAGCAGCCATCGTTCTTCGTCGCGTCACGCGCTGATCCAACGCCGTTCGCGCCGGATTGACTGCCGTTTTCCTTCGAGTTCGAGCCTGTCGGGATTGTCCTGGGCAGGCAGCACGACCTTAGGAGTTACGGTCATGGCGACAGGTACAGTTAAGTTTTTCAACACCGCAAAGGGCTTCGGCTTTATCGCACCGGAAGGCGGCGCCAAGGACGTTTTCGTCCATATCTCGGCGCTTGAGCGTTCGGGCCTGCGCAGCCTGAATGAAGGCCAGAAGGTGTCGTTCGATCTGGAAAAGGATCGCCAGGGCCGCGATTCTGCGACGAACTTGAAGGCGGTCTAACAGGAAAAGCGCGATGTCGATCGAAGACCGCATTCCCAGTCTCTCCGACAAGGAGCTTGCAAGCTTGCAGGAGAACGCGATGCGCTTGGCGCTTTCGGGTTCCATCAAGCAGAAGGCCGATTGTGAGCGGGTTTTGCCTCTGATCGACGCCGAACTTGCCGAGCGCAAAGCGCGCGCCCCGGCGCCAGCGGCGCGCAAGACCGCGAAGAAGACCAAGGTGAAAGCCTGAGAAGCAACGTTCGCCGCCCAACCGGCGGCGGACGTTGACCTTTCCACATCGGAAGGCGCTAATTCCGCCCACAGAGACGCATTGAAGCGTCCATGGGGGAAGCGGGCGTATGGGCCGTCTCATCGGAGCCGCTGCAGCGGTTGTCATTCTCGTGCTGGCGGTCTTCGTCGGCTATCGCACCGCAACTTTCACCGCGCCGCCGCCGCCTGCCGCGGTGCCCATCCCCAACACCAGCGCCTACGCCATCGACACCGACGCCGCCGCCCAGCATCTGGCGCAAGCGGTGCGCTTTCGCACGGTTTCGCTCACCGGTGCGCCGAGTGACGACCGCAGCCAGTTCGAGCAATTCCAAGCCTGGATGCGCCAGACCTACCCAGCGTTTCACGCCGCCGCGCAGCGTGAAGCCATCAACGGCTTGGGATTGCTTTACACTTGGGCCGGCAGCGATCCCGGCCAGCCGCCGCTACTCTTGCTGGCGCACCAGGACGTCGTGCCCGTGGCCGACGACACGCGCACGGCGTGGCATGTCGATCCGTTCGGAGGCCTCATCCAGGCTGGCGCCGTATGGGGCCGTGGCTCGATTGACGACAAAGGTTCGCTCGTGGCGCTTCTGGAAGCCGCCAACTATCTCGCCGCCCAGGGCCGTCAGCCTAAACGCACCATTCTCTTCGCATTCGGCTTCGACGAAGAAATTGGCGGCGAGGGCGGCGCCCAACAGATTGCCGCTGAACTCGCGCGCCGTCACACGCGCGCGTGGTTCGTGCTCGACGAAGGCATGGCCGCAATCGCGCGCCATCCGCTGACCGGCGGACCGGCCTCGCTGATTGGCATTTCCGAAAAAGGCTTCGCCACCATGCGCGTGCGCGCCGTTGGCCAACCCGGACATTCCTCCATTCCGCCGCACGACACGGCCGTGTCGCTGCTCTCCGAGGCGGTGACGCGCATCCACAACATGCCGATCCGCCACAGTCTCGAGGGCGGGCCGGCGCTTGCGATGATGCGCGCTCTGGCGCCGAACCTTTCGCTCACCAATCGTATGGCGCTTGCCAATGAATGGCTGTTCTCGCCGCTGCTCCAACAGCGCCTTTCCTCTAGCCCCACTGCTCAAGCGCTGCTCGGCACTACCGTTGCGCCGACCATGATCAATGGCGGCGTGCGTCCCAATGTCTTGCCGGCCGAAGCGACAGCTATGATCAATTTCCGCGTCCACCCACGCGATCACGTCGCCGATCTGCTTGCCGAAGCGCGCAAGGCGGTGGCCGACCTTCACGGCGTCACCGTCGAGTGGGAGTCACAGCCGCTGGAAGCGTCTGGCGTGTCGAGCACGACGTCGTCGAGCTATGCGCTGATTGCCGCGCTCTCGCATCAAATTCTGCCGCAAGCGCCGGTGGCGCCCGGACTGGTTATCGGCGGCACCGATTCACGCAGCTATGCGGGCGTCGCCGAGAACGTCTATCGCTTCCAGCCCGTGCTGTTCACTGATGACGATCTCGAAACCATTCACGGCGTCAACGAACATATTTCGGTCGAAAACCTCGGGCGCATGGTGCGTTTCTATATCGGCCTCATGGAAGCAGGAGCGATGCAATGATCCGTCTCGCTATCGCGGCCATCGCCAGTCTCGCGGCTGCGTGCACGCAACCCGAGACGCCGAGCGAACCGCCGTCACCGGCGGCAAACGCCGACAACGGCGCGCTGCCTGCGCCGACGCCATCGGATGTCACGACCCGCATCAACGCCGCCCAAGACGGGCAGAGTGTGGAGGTCGCCATCAATCAGCGCTTCGCGGTCGAACTCGTCGGCGTGCCGACTGCCGGTTATGTCTGGCAGCCCGCGCAGATGCCGGCCTTCCTCACGCGCGCCGGCGATGCGAGCGGCCCCACTAGCGCGGCGCAAAACCAGCCCGGCTACGCTGGCGGCAATCACTGGGAAGTGTTGATGTTCGCCGCGACCGGCCCTGGCAGCGGCGAACTCGTCCTTGAGC
The DNA here is from genome assembly GCA_963837475.1 of uncultured Pseudomonadota bacterium. GTDB lineage: Bacteria > Pseudomonadota > Alphaproteobacteria > Caulobacterales > Aquidulcibacteraceae > Vitreimonas. The sequence goes on along the minus strand of CAWIND010000003.1, from coordinate 1,821,714 downwards.
AACGCCGCCCCTGGGAAACCGCCGAACCGCCCGCGCACGTCTTTCGTGTGACGATCGTGGCGCATTAGAAAGTTGTGGTTCGTCCGCCGCTTGCGCGAGGACCGAGGCGGGGAGGACAACAATGAAACCGGCAATCGGCGGCGCCGTCGCGCGCGGAGTTCTGGCCGCACTTGCACTGACCTGTTCGGTGGCCTCGCTCTCGGCGTGCGCACGACGGACACCGTCGCCTCCGCTCCCGTCACATCGAGCGCAACGCAGGCGTATTCGGCGTCTTATGATTTGGTCAAAGCCGCCGCGCTGGCGTCCGTGCAGCGGCTCAACGTCGACATCCAAGGCAGCGACGAGACAAGTGAGCGCTTCCAGATCCGCTTTTCGAAGGCCATCAGCGCATTCAGCTGGGGCGAAGTTGGCGTCGTCAATGTCGTGCGCGTCGATGATCATACCACCCACGTTTACGTGCACGCTACCAAACGCGATTAGATGCAGATCACCGGCGCCTCGGAGCGTCAATTCGCCAACCAGATCTTCGCGAACATCACCGAATCGCTAGCGCGGCTTCAACAATGAGGTCATCGCCGCTTCTCATCTTTACGCTGATCGCAACCGCCTGTGCGCCATTGCGTTCTGATCCGCTGCCGGAGATTGGACCGCCAATACGCAAGCGTCGTCGCCAAGCGCGACCTCAACATCCGCGCGGGCGAAACGCGGCGGAGCGTGGCGCTTGAGCGCTGTTGTCCTTGAACCCCGCGATCGTCGCCGGCGCCATGGTCGGTGTCGAGGATGAATTCGGGCGCTCGCAATTGTCGGAGTACGACCTCGCGCTCGTACAAGCCGGAAGAACCGCGACCGTGCAGAGCCGCTACATCGTTCAAGTGGGGCAATGCGTGGTGATGCGCCGCCCTATCCACGGCGGCGCGGTCGTCATCATCGCTCAAGACGAGGCGCGTTGCGCGCCACAGGCGAATGCTGCGCCGGGGCAGTGAGGTTGCGGCGCGGCGGGCGATTGCCCGCCGCGCCGCGCCGCTATAAGCCCAATTCCGAATGAGCGAGCTTCTCCGCGACATCTGGTATTTCGCCGCGACTTCGCGTGAGCTGAAGCGCGGGGCGATGTTCCGTCGCGAAATTCTGGGTGAACCGGTCGTGCTCGGACGCGACGAAGAGGGGCGCGCCTTTGCGCTGCGGGATATCTGCCCACATCGCGCCGTGCCGCTCTCGGCGGGGCGCATCGTCGCCAACAATGGCGTACAGACGGTCGAGTGCCCCTATCACGGCTGGCGCTATGGCGCCCACGATGGCGCTTGCAAGCTCATCCCCTCGCTGGTCGAGGGTCAGCCCTACGAAGCCGGCCGCATTCGCGTGCGGCATTTTCCGACGCATGAAGCAAACGGCATCGTGCTTGTGTTCATCTCGTCCGATCCGCGCTTCGCGGCGGCGCCGTCGCCGGCGCCGCATTTCGATCTCGGCGATTTTCGTGAACCGAAATTCGTCATCCACCGCATCTTCGCTGCGACCATGGACAACGCCGTCGTTGGCCTCATGGACCCCGCGCACGTGCCTTACGTGCATGATCAATGGTGGTGGCGCCCGCCTTCGACTGGCCGCAAGCTCAAGCAAAAGCGCTTCGTGCCGCGCGAACGCGGCTGGGCTATCGAGCGCCATGCGCCATCGTCGAATTCGCTGGCTTATCGCACCTTGTTCGGCGGCGCCGTCACCACCGAGATCGCTTTCATGCTGCCAGGGTTCCGCTGGGAAGTGGTGGAGAATTCAAAGGCGCGTCTCTACACGCTGACCTGCCTCACGCCCGAAAATGAACAATCCACGCGCATCACCCAGGTCAGCTATTGGAAGAACGCGCCAATCCTCGACGTGCTGAAGCCCATCTTGATCCCCGCCGCGACCGAGTTCCTCGATCAGGATGGGCGCATGGTCGATCTGCAAAACGAAGGACTCAAATATGGGCCCTCCATGCTCTGGATCGATGACATCGACGTGCAAGCGAAATGGTACCTGAAGCTCAAACGCGAATGGACCAAGAGCCGCGAAGAGGGCCGCGACTTCGTCAATCCGATCGAGCCCACGACGTTGCGGTGGATGAGCTAGCCGGCGGCCGCCTGCCTGCGCGGCAGCTTCCAATTCGGGCGCACCCAATGGCAGGTGTAGCCGTCCGGAATGCGTTGCAGATAATCTTGGTGCTCGGGCTCGGCTTCCCAAAACGGCCCAACAGGCTCGACCGTCGTCGTCACTTTGCCTGGCCAAATGCCTGACGCATCCACATCCGCGATGGTATCTTCCGCGACGCGCTTCTGTTCGTCGCTCGTATAATAGATCGCCGAGCGATAGCTTAGGCCGACATCGTTGCCCTGACGGTTCTTCGTCGACGGATCGTGGATCTGAAAGAAGAACTCCAACAGATCGCGATAAGAAATCTTCGCCGGATCGAAAACAATTTCTACCGCTTCGGCATGCGTGCCGTGGTTGCGGTAGGTAGCGTTTTGCACATCGCCGCCGGAATAGCCGACGCGCGTGCTGATCACGCCAGGCATCTTGCGCAGCAAGTCTTGCACGCCCCAAAAGCAGCCGCCCGCCAATACCGCCCGTTCCGTCGCCATCGTCTTGCTCCTGTTCTGGCCTCCCATTTAGGGCCGCCGCCAAGTGTTCGCCACCTCATACGGCTCACCCCGGCGCAAGGTTACGGCGCGCTCAGCTTGTGAGGCTGGCCCGCGCTGGCTAGTGATGGCTCATGGCCGACACCGCAACCGCTCCACGTTCCTTTCTCGCCGCCGCCCAAGCGCTGCAGGGCGATACGATCAAGCTCCGTCGCGCCATCCACGAAGAGCCGGAGCTGGGGCTCGACACCCCGAAGACGCTGGAAAAAGTGAAAACCGCGCTTGCCGGCCTGCCGCTCACGCTCAAAGAGGCGCGCTCCTGCACCGGCATGATCGCCATCCTCGAGGGCGCCAAGCCCGGCCGCATAGTGCTCCTGCGCGGCGACATGGACGCGCTGCCCATGCCCGAAGATGCGCCGGTCAATTTTCGCTCCAAGATCCAGGGCGCGATGCACGCATGCGGCCACGACGCGCACACCTCCATGCTGGTGAGCGCCGCCAAAATTCTGTGCGCGCGCCGCGAACAGTTCGCCGGGGGCATCCTCTTCATGTTCCAGCCCGGCGAAGAGGGACACTTCGGCGCCAAGTTCATGCTGGAAGAGGGACTGCTCAGCGACCCCGCGCCGGACGCCGCTTTCGCGCTGCATATTACGCCCAACGTTCCCGCTGGCGTCGTCACCGCCAAGGCCGGGCCGATGATGGCCTCTGCCGACCAATTCCAACTCGTCGTGCGCGGCCAAGGCGGCCACGCCTCCATGCCCCATCTCGCTATCGATCCGATGCCGGTTGCGTGTGAGATTGTCACCGCGATCCAAGCCTTCATCACGCGGCGCATCGACGCCTTCGATCCCGCCATCTTCACCGTCACCACGATGAACGCCGGCACGACCTACAACGTCATCGGCGAAAGCGTGCGCATGACCGGCACCATGCGCGCTATTTCCGAAGCCACCCGCAAGAAGCTGCACGAGGGCGCAGCACGCGTCGCCGAGAACGTCGCCCACGCCCACGATTGCACCGCCCAGTTCAACATCGACGCCGGTTTCCCTGTCACCATCAACGATGGGCGCGCCGTGTCGCTGGTCGAACGCGCCGTCCGCGCCGAATTGGGCGACGCCGCTTTCCTGCGCGCCAACGCGCCGGTCATGGGTGCGGAGGACTTTTCCTACGTGCTGCAGAAGACGCCGGGCGCGATGTCCTTCCTCGGCGTTTGCCCCGAGGGCCAGGACTTCCGTAGCGCATGCCCCTGCCATTCCAACAAGATGGAATTGAACGAAGCCGCGATGGCTGCCGGCGTCGCCACGCATTGCGCGACGGCGGCAACGTTCTTGCGCGACGGTTTGCCTGCCTAGTGCGCGGCGAGCGTGACCGGGATGGTCACGCGCTGCGGTTCCTCGCCCTCGCGCGGCATGTCTTGCTCGAGCACGATATTGGCTTGTGTGTCGTGCGTGACCGTAAAGATCAAAGTCGCCCGAAACGGCACCGGGGCCGAGGTCATCCAATCGCCCTGCGCTTGCGCCGGCGCCTCGGCGATCACCTGGCCGTCGGCGCCGACAAGCCTTGCCGGAAACGAGCCTTCGAAATACCAGCCGCGCGACGCGCCCGTCACCGTAAGCGGGCTGGTCACGCGCGCGAACGGCGCGGGCGAACTCACTGAGGTGGGCGAGGTCAGCGCCGAGGGCGCTCCAGCAGGCGGCGCCTCTGGTCCTTTGCTGGACGGGGCAGGCGAGCAGCCGATCAATACGGCTGCGGAGACGGCGACGAGCAGAAGCTTCATCACTCTTCCCTAGCGTCCAGATCCGCTCACGCAAGGCCAACAGGTGCGAGTCCAGTCCCGGTGCTCTAAGCTCTGCCTGAACTCGAGGCAGGATGTCGGGAATTTTAGCGCACCTGAAAGCCGCCGCGGACGCCGCCAGCACCTATGCTGAGGCAGCGCGCGCCGCTGTGAAACTGCGTGTCTCGAGCGGCGGTAAAATCGATCGCGCCGCCATCGACCGGGAGCAGCATGTCGTGCACGGCCTGGCCTGGGTCGCCACCTACGCAGAAACCTTGCGCGAAGTCAGCATTTGGGCCGAAGCGCTGAGCGATCGAGGCCAATTCGGCGAAGTCGAACAATTGCTCGCGAAAATGGTCGCCGCAGAATACAGCGCCCAGCTCGCCGGCGGGCTGCCGATGACCCAAGTCGAGACCATCCGCCCCGCCGACTTTGGCGTCGCCGCGTCGCAAGCGTCGCTTGCCATCGCGCAAGCTGAGAAGACACGCCTCGCCGAACTCATCCGCGATGGCCGTGGCCGCGCCGCGCTCGAAAACACCGGCCTCGACGAAGACTTCGAACTCATCCGCGACCAGTTCCGCAAATTCGCCGACGCCGAAGTCGCGCCTTTCGCCCACGAATGGCACATGCGCGACGAACTTATCCCGCTCGAAATTATCCAGCACATGGGGGACCTCGGCGTTTTTGGCCTCACCATTCCCGAGGCATTCGGCGGCGCAGGCCTCGGCAAGACGGCGATGTGCGTTGTCAGCGAAGAACTTTCGCGCGGTTATATCGGCGTGGGTTCGCTCGGCACTCGCAGCGAAATTGCCGCTGAACTCATTCTCAGCGGCGGTACAGCCGAGCAGAAAGCGCATTGGCTGCCGAAAATTGCGTCGGCCGAAATCCTGCCGACCGCCGTTTTCACCGAACCGAACACCGGCTCCGATCTGGCCTCGCTCAAGGCGCGCGCCGTGAGGGAGGGCAACGACTACGTCGTCACCGGAAACAAAACCTGGATCACCCATGCCGCGCGCGCCGATCTGATGACGCTGCTCGTGCGCACCGATCCCGCGAGCCACGATCATCGCGGCCTTTCCATGCTGCTCGCGCAGAAGCCGCGCGGCGAAGGCGACGATCCATTCCCCGCGCCAGGCATGTCGGGCGGTGAGATCGAAGTGCTCGGCTATCGCGGCATGAAGGAATACGAGATCGGTTTTGACGGCTTCCGCGTGCCCGTCGAAAACCTGCTCGGCGGCGAAGAGGGTCAAGGCTTCAAGCAGCTCATGGCCACCTTCGAATCGGCGCGCATCCAGACCGCCGCGCGCGCCGTCGGCGTCGCCCAATGCGCGCTCGAGCTTGGGCTCAGCTATGCGCTTGACCGCAAGCAATTCGGCCAGCCCATCTTCAATTTCCCGCGCGTGGCCAACAAGCTCGCGATGATGGCCGCCGAAATCATGGCCGCGCGCCAGATCGCCTATTTCGCCGCGCGCCGCAAAGATTCCGGCAAACGCTGCGATCTCGAGGCCGGCATGGCGAAATTGCTCGCCGCGCGCGTCGCTTGGGCCGCTGCAGACAATGCGCTGCAGATCCATGGCGGCAACGGCTTTGCGCTCGAATACCCGATCAGCCGCGTTCTTTGCGACGCCCGCATCTTGAACATTTTCGAAGGCGCCGGCGAAATCCAGGCGCAAGTCATTGGCCGCCGCCTGCTGGAAGAAGGCGCAAACTAGGCGCGGCGTTCAGGCCAAACGCAGCGCCGCGTGCTAGACCTTCACATTCGGAGGACTTCATGCGCAACGCCGCCATCGCTGCTAGCCTTTTGCTTGGCTCGTGCCTAAGTCCGGCGGCGGGCGTCGGCGGCGCGCAACGTCACACGGCGCATGGAGGCTCGATTCTATCGCGGGCACGCCAGTCCTTTCCGGCACGAACCCAACACTCACGCTCACCGCCGACGGTCACGCCAATGGCAATGGCGGGTGCAACGGATTCGGCGGCGACTACACGCGCGAAGGCGATACGCTCACCTTCAGCCGCATGATTTCCACCATGATGGCGTGCACCCGCCCTGGCCTCACTTACGAACAAGTGATGGGTCAGGAGTATCGCTTCCTCACCGACCTCAGCGGCGCCGTGCGCGCCAGCGCGCCCGCATCGAACGTGCTCGTCCTCACCACCGCGAATGGCGAAGCGCTTCGTTTCGAGCGCGCGCCGTAAGGTTCCCGCGTAACCCGCGCTTTACTCCGTTTCCACACGGCTCTCTTAACTCTGTTGGCGCATACTCATGCGTGGTACAGGGCAAATTCTGCCGGGCGGAGGTTCATGATGTGGCGGACGTTGACCGCCCTCAGCGGGGCGCTGGTTCTGATGGCGTGCGGCGAAGGCGCGCCGCATGAATATCCGGCAAGTGCGCAAGCGCAATTCAGCGCAACCTGCCCGTCAAGCGATCCGGTTTGCGTCTGCACCTGGGACAAGATCACCCGCGAGATGAGCTACGAAGAGTACCAAGAAGCCGTCGCCCGGTTCCACCGCGAGGGCCTGATGGATCATCACATCACCCACGCGCGCACACTCTGCGTCGAACAACATCCGCGCAGCAGCAATTAGGCTTTCTTGCGCAGCGCCGCGTCGAGGCTCCATGGGCCTGCGCCTGCCGACGCGATGTAGAGAAAGACAAAGCAGAACATGATCGCGAGTTCGCCGCCGTTCTGGATCGGGTAGAAGGCGCGTGGCGCATGCGCGATCCAATAGGCGAAAGCCATTTCACCGGAGACGATGAATGCGGCGACGCGCGTGAATAGGCCAAATGTCAGCAGCGCACCGCCCGCCAATTCGATCACGCCCGCAAACCAGGGCAGCGTGAGCGCGCCAGGGCCATGGGGAAATTGCTCGACTGGCGGAAACTGGAAGAGCTTTCCAGTGCCGTGCGCCATGAACAGAAGTGCTGTGACAATGCGCAGAATGCTGAGCAATGGCCCGGCAAGTCGATCCAAACCAAACATCGCGCCCTCCTACGATCGCAGAAGGTATGCAACCGCGTGCGATATTCCAGAGGTATCGCGAATGTGCCTACGCCGACGGGCGCCGGCTTTGCAGCGCGGCAAACAAGGTCCCATCGTCCAACAGGTCGAGCTCGCCGCCGACAGGCACGCCATGCGAGAGGCGGCTGATGGTGATGGCCAGATTTTGCAAACGCTCGGCCAAATAATGTGCTGTCGTCTGCCCATCGACGGTCGCGGCCAGCGCCAGAATCACTTCGCGCACGCCGCTTGCACTCGCGCGCTCCATCAATTTCGCGATGCGCAAATCATCGGGCCGGATGCCGTCGAGCGCTGAGAGCACGCCGCCCAGCACATGATAGCGCCCCTTGAAGGCGCCCGCGCGTTCAAGCGCCCACACATCGCCCACTTCGGCCACCACGCAGATGAGGCCATCATCACGATCCGGGGCTGTGCACAGCGCGCACGGATTGGCTGTGTCCAGCGTTCCGCAATTCGAACACGCCTGCACTTTCGTCGCCGCATCCGACAACGCCGCCGCGAGGGGCAACATCAGCGCGTCCTTTTTCTTCAACAGCTGAAGGGCTGCCCGCCGCGCCGAGCGCGGGCCCAAGCCGGGCACCTTCGCCAGCAGCGCGATCAGCGCCTCGATCTCGGGTGCGGCGGTGACGGATTTGGAGCGCATGTGACTCGTCAGATAGCGTGCGTCGGCCTGTCCTGCGAGGCCCTCAAGGCCGCATGCCGAAGCTCGATGGCCCTGTCTCGTTCATCCGCTGCGCCAGATTGGCCCATTCGCACAGCAGGGGCCGCGTGTCGCGGGGGTCGATGATTTCTTCCGCGAAGAAACTTTCAGCCGTGCGGAACGGCGAGCGCAGCGCTTCCGCCCACGCGCGAATTTCCTTGAGCCGCGTTTCCGGGTCGGGATGCGTTTCAAGTTCGCGCTTGTAGGCCGCTTCGATGCCGCCCTCCATTGGCAGCGACCCCCAATCGCCGCTTGGCCAGCAATAGCGATATTTGAGCCGGGTTGGGTTCATCATCGCCGAGCCGGCTAGCCCAAACGCCTGCCGCACCACGATCGAACACCACGGCGCTCGCGCCTGGTACACCGCCGCCATCGCTTGCACGCCGAGCTTCACCACCGCGCTGCGCTCATGCTTCACGCCGACGGCAAAGCCCGGACAATCGACGAAATGCACGACCGGCAGATGAAACGTCTGCGCCAGATCGACGTGCTTGATCACTTTGCGGCAGACGTCCCCTGTCCAGGCGCCGGCGAGCGACATCGGGTCACCGGCGATCACAGCAACCGAATAGCCGTCAAGTCGCGCAAAGCCGGTGATGAGCCCGCGCCCCCATTGCCTGCCTGTCTCGAAGAACGTGCCGCCGTCAACACAGGCTTCGACGATGCGGCGCATCTTGTACGGCACGCGCCGGTCGCGCGGTACGATGTTGATCAAGAGCTCCTCGCGCCGATCGGTGCGATCGCCAGTCTCGACGCGCGCGGCGCGCTCGTGCACCGAAGCGGGGAGATAGGTGAGAAACTTGCGCGCGGCCGCGAACGCTTGCGCTTCGCTGGCGACAACGTCATCGACCACGCCGTTCTTGCCGTTGATGTCGGCGCCGCCGAGCGTTTCCTTGTCGACGTCTTCGCCGATCGCCTTCGCCACCGGCGGTCCGGCGACGAACACCTGGCTCAACCCCTGGACCATCACGCTATAATGGCTCGCCGCCACACGGCCTGCGCCCAGTCCTGCGCACGGGCCCAGCGCCAGCGACACCACAGGCACCGTCGCCATATTCGCGACAACCCATTCCCAGCCTGGCGTCTGGGGAATGTAGGTGCGCGGGTCTTTCTCCAGCATCTTCACCGAACCGCCGCCGCCTGTGCCGTCGACAAGCCGGATCAGCGGCATGCGATATTCATTGGCCATTTGCTCGGCGAACACGAGTTTTTGCCAGATGGCGGCATCGCCCGCGCCGCCGCGCACGGAAAAATCGTCGGCCTGCACCGCCACTGGCCGTCCATCGATCGTCCCGCGCCCCACAACAAACGGCGAGGCGCGAAACGACGCGAGTTGATTGTCGCCGCAATATTCGCCTTTGCCGGCAATCTTGCCGATCTCGTGAAAGCTGTCCGCATCGAGAAGTGCGGCCACCCGCTCGCGCACCGTCAGCTTTCCATTCGCCTTCTGCCGCGCCACCCGCTCTTCGCCGCCCATGGCGTCTGCAAGCGTCTCGCGCCTACGGAGCTCTTCAATGTCCTTTTCCCAAGTCATGATCGAAGGCTAGTCGCGCACGATGGAGAGCGGAAGTGGCGAAAGCGCCGCTGCGTGGGGTGTCGAACGCCGCTTCCCGTCAATTGGGCGTGGCGAGCGCCGATCGCAATCGGCTATCTGGACCACACAATTGGAGAGAATGCGTGCCTCGAGATATCGTCTTCACGCCCAAAGCGGCGAAGCCGCCAGCGACGTATAGCCAAGCGGTGAAAGCCGCCGGTTTGGTCTTCGTCTCCGGCACGGGTCCAATGGACGCCGAGACCGGCGCTATCAAAGGCGCCACCATTCAAGAACAAACGCGGCAATGTCTCACCAACATCGCAGCGATCCTTGAAGAGGCGGGAAGCTCGATGGATAAGATCGTCAGCGCTACAATCATCCTCGCCAACGAAGACGAGTTCGCCGGCATGAACGAAGAATGGCTAAAATGGTTTGCCGCCAAGCCGCCCGCGCGCCAGGGTGCGAAGCTTCCGGTGCGCGTTGAAGGGTTGAAGGTTTCAATAGCGGTTATCGCCGAGGCGTAATCGCTCGGCGCGTGGCTCAAAACGGCATCTTGAACCCTGGCAGCAGGCCCATGCCGCTTCCGATGCCCTTCATCTCTTCGTTCTGGGCGTCTTCGAGCTTCTTGCGCGCGTCGTCGTGGGCGACCTTGATCAGGTCCTCCAGCATCTCCCGATCGTCGGCGACCATCAATGTCGGATCGATGCTGATCGCCAGCAGCGCATTTTTTCCGGAGATCTTCAATTTCACTGCGCCGCCGCCCGACGTGCCTTCAACTTCCATCGCTTCGAGTTTCTTCTGCGCCTCAGCGACTTTCGCTTGCATGGCCTGCGCCTGGCGCATGATTTGCGAGATGTCCTTCATTTCTCGGCTTCCTTTTTGCGCGGCGCCGTAGCGGATGGCTTCTGCTGTGGCATCGGCACGATATCGCCCGCTTTGTCCTCCGGCGGATCGCGCACCGCGACAATCTCGGCGCCGGGAAACGCCTTCAACGCTTCGGCGACGAACGGCTGGCGCTTCAGTTCTTCCAGCTTGCGCTCTTCTTCGCGCTTGCGCCGTTCGGCGATGCTTTCGACCGGCGCGGCGGTTTCGTTCGACGATCGGATCGTCCATTCGAAGGGCGTGCGTTCCTCCAGGAACGCCTTCAGCTGCCGCACCAGGTCGCGCGGCTGGCTCTCATGGGCGACGAATACGATCTCACCGTGCGGCGAGAAGCGCACAACCTTGAGTTGCTCTAGCGCCAGCTCCAATTCAATGTCGCGCTCTTCGGCGACGGCGGCCGTGATATCTTCAAATGAGTTGAACGGCGTTTCGGGCAAGGGTGTTGATTGAACCTGCGGCGCAGCCGCCGACGCACTCGGACCGCCGCCATCCTGCCGGCTTTCTTTCTGCGGTCGGGCGGAAGTTTGGGCGCCGCCCTCACGCAGCATGCGCGCTGCATCTTCCGGCGGCGGCAGCTTTTGCGCGGCGCACAGGCGCACCAGCGCCATCTCCACCGCCGCGATTGGATCGGGCGCGCGGCCCGCTTCTTCGAGGGCCTTCAACAGCATCTGCCAAAGGCGCGCCAGCTGCGCTGGCGAAAGCTGCTCGGCCAACCCACGTACGCGCGCAACCCAATCGGCGCCGCCGATTATCCGCGCATCGGCGCCCAAAGCCTGGGCCCGCGCCGCTTCGTGCCCGACCTCCAAGAGATCGCGCAAAATCAGAGCCGGATCGGCGCCGCTGTCGTATTGGCTGCGCGCTTCCGCAATCGCAGTTTTGCTGTCGCCGGCCGCGATCGCTTCGAACAGTGTCAGCACCCGCCCGCGGTCGGCCAAACCCAGCATGTCGCGCACGTCCGCTGCCGTCACTGTCGCGCCCGGTTTCTGCACCAAAGCCTGATCCAACAGTGACAGGCCATCGCGCGCCGAACCTTCCGCCGCGCGCGCGATCATCGCCAATCCATCTGCCTCGACCTTCACGCCTTCCTTGTCGCAGATCGTCTCCAGGTGCGAGACGAGGCGTTCCGTATCGATACGTTTCAAATCGAAACGCTGGCAGCGGGAGAGCACCGTCACCGGCACCTTGCGGATTTCCGTTGTCGCGAAGATGAACTTCACATGCGGCGGCGGTTCCTCCAGCGTCTTCAGCAGACCGTTGAAGGCCTGTGTCGACAGCATGTGCACTTCGTCGATGATGTAGACTTTGTAGCGCGCCATCACCGGTGCGTAGCGCACGCTGTCGAGGATCTCGCGGATGTCGCCGATGCCGGTGCGGGAAGCTGCGTCCATTTCGAACACGTCGGGATGGCGGCTCTCCATGATCGCCTGGCAGTTCTCGCCCGGAATTTCGAGATCGACGCTTGGATGGTCCACGCCGGCGCGCTTGTAGTTGAGCGCCCGCGCGAGAAGCCGCGCCGTCGTGGTTTTGCCGACGCCGCGCACGCCTGTCAGCATGTAGGCATGCGGCACGCGGCTGAGGGCAAACGAATTGGCGATGGTGCGCACCATCGCCTCCTGGCCGATCAGATCGGCGAAGGTTTTCGGGCGGTATTTCCGCGCCAGAACGACATAGCCGCCGCCGGACGCGTCATCGCCAAAGAGGCCGGAAGCAGGAGGTTCTGACACTGTCCTCAAGCCTAGGGATTGGGCAAAGACGGCGCCACCCCCGACCGGCGCGAAAGGCCCTCTATGCGCCGTTGTTGGGGAAATTTTTAGCGGTGTGGCGGCATTTGGTCAGGCGACGCCTTCCATACGGATTGTTGCGAAAGCGGTATTATGGACAAGCTCGAGCAGCAGCGCCGCCGCACTCTGCTGTCAATCCGCCGCTACCACGAGATCGCCTGGCTGCGCCATGGCTCGACCCGCTATGCCAGCGTGGCGCTGGTGCCGATTGCGGTCGCATTCCTGGTTCCCGGTTGGTGGTGGCTGGCGGTCGCAGCACTGCTTGCTATGGCGGTGCTCACCGAGATCTTGATCGACGTTTGGCTGCGGGGCTTGCTGGGCCGCCTCGATGACGCCTCGCCCGCGAGGGCAAAGCGCGCGGCTCGCGCCGCGATTGGCGCAGCTGTGCTCGTCGTTTCCCTGTATGCGCTGCCGAACCTCTTGCTTGCGTTTGCGCCGCCGCCAGGGCCGGTGATCGGCCTGATGTTTTGCATGACCGCGTTCACGCTGATCGCCAGCCAGCATTTGCTAAGCCGTCACATGGTGCTTTTCACCTGCCCGCTAATGGGCGCCGCATTGATCGCCAACGCCTCGGCGCTCGCTCCCGGCTGGCTTGGCTTCGGCCTCGGCGCGCTTGCGGTCGTCACCATTGTGAGCGCCGTGACCACCACCCGCGCCGCCGTCACCTCGTTTGAGGAGCTCATCGACGCGCAGCTTGAGGCTGAGGCGGCCGCCTCGCGTCTGGAAGAACGCGTCGTCGAACGCACCGCGCAGCTCGCCATCGCCACTAAGCGGGCGCAGGAAGCCAATCGTGCAAAATCGGCGTTCCTTGCCAATATGAGCCACGAATTGCGGACGCCGCTCAACGCCATCATCGGCTATACCGAAATCGTCGAAGAAGATCTCGCCAGCGGCGATACCGCCAGCAGCGCCGCAGATCTCACGCGCGTCCGCGGCTCTGCTGCGCATCTGCTGACGCTGATCAACGAAGTGCTCGATCTTTCCCGTATCGAGGCAGGGCGGTTGGAGCTTTCGCTAGCTGATCTCGACTTGCGGACGATCTTGCGCGAGGCGCTCGACGCCGTCCTTCCCGTTGCTTGCAAAAACAACACGCGCTGTATTCTGAAAATTGAGGATGACGTTTTGCGGGTGCATGCCGACGAGACGCGCCTGCGTCAGTGCGCGCTCAATCTGCTTTCGAACGCCGCCAAGTTTACGAGCGACGGGTTGATCGTCGTGCATGCGCGGCGCGCCAGGGTCGGTCAAGGCGACGGCGTCGCCATATCCGTGCGCGACTCCGGTTGCGGCATCAGCGCTGACGACTTGAAACAGCTCTTCCGCCCCTTCATTCAAGCCGACAACAGCAGCACCCGCGCGCACGGCGGGGCGGGGCTGGGCCTCGTCATTACGCGGCGCCTGGCGCGCGCCATGGGCGGCGACGTCATCGCGTCGAGCGAACGCGGCAAGGGCTCGAGCTTCACGCTATTTATTCCCGCCGCCCGCGTTCGCGCGCACGCAGCCTGATTGCCGCCTACGCGACTTTCATGTCTTCCCGGAATGACGAGGGCGCCCATGAGGATGGCGCGCATGACGATCGCGCCAATGGCGATGAAAGGTGCAGACAGGACGACGACCCGTACGCAACCCGTTACGGCTGCTTCCTTCCGGACCTGACCGGGTTGGCGGGGCGGCCGTCCGCCGCCTGCCTGCGGCGCCGGTATCGCCTGATGATTGAAAGCGCGCAAGGTCTCGGAACACTCCGGGGATCGCGGCGTTTTCAGGGTTCACCGAAATGAAAGAGGCCGCGGGCGCCCGCGGAACGCCCATGCTGCGAACCCTTGTTCTTGCTCTCGCGCTTGCCTGGCCTGGCTTGGCCGCAGCCGAGGATTTTCCCCACGCCGTCGTCGGCAGCGAAGTGCGCGGTGAGGGCGGCGTTGTCATCGGTCACGTGAGCGCAGTCCAGCGCGATCGCCACGGCAACATCATCGCTGTCGAAATCCCTGGCGCTGAACCGCCGGATGCATCGATGGTTCTGCCGGGCGTTGTCGCCAGCAATAGCGATCAGCGCGCGTTGCGCGTGCTCGTCAACGATCGCCGCAATCGTGCGCGCGACGACAATGTCGTCTCACCCGACCGCGCGCGGCTTCGCTGAGATGAGATCGACCCCGGCGAAAATGAAGCCCAATCCGAACAGCAATCCGGCCGCCGTGAGCCCGTAACTGGGCAATGGCGCCGGCAACATCTCAAGCACGCCCGCCGCGATCACGCTCAAGAACCAGCAGGCCGGCGCCCAGAGCGGGCGTTGTTTGGCGAGCCACCAGGCCAGGCTCAGGCCCACCATCGCGATCGCCAAAGTGTAGGCGCCTTGCTCATAGGTGCTGAATCCGAACGGATCGGCATCCGGCCCGCCGATGAACGAAAGCGCGGCGATGGCGACAACAAAGCTCGTCAGGCCGAGCATGCCGAGATGATCCTTGCGCGAGAGATAGATGCCCATCACCGCGAAAAGCAAAAGCGCATCGACCGTATCATAAAGCGCCTCGCGCGATGTCGCATCGCTCGTCCACGGCAGCGCCGCTGCTATCCTGGCTGCGCCCGCAAGCAGCGACGCAAAGCCGGCCAAACGATAGAGGACGTCGGTCTTCATAGGGCGCGACCCTCATCCGCGCCGCGCCAGCGCGCAACAGCAAACCACCATCGCAATAACCCTATGTTTTTGCAGGATGGCTTTGCGCGAGCCTTGCTTGACGGCCTGCGCGGCGCTCCATACCTCAAGTCGTAGCCATGGCTCTACGCCCCATCCTTATCGCGCCCGATGCGCGCCTCAAGGCGAAGTCAGCGCCTGTCGAGGGCCCGGTCACTGACGCGCATCGCGCGCTTATGGATGACATGCTGGAGACCATGTACGCCGCGCCCGGCATTGGACTTGCCGCCATCCAGGTGGGCGAAGCCATCCGCGTTATCGTCATGGACTTGGCCCGCGAAGGCGAACCGCCCGCGCCGCGCTATTTCGTCAATCCTGAAATCCTCTGGGCCTCGGACGAGACCCAGCCCTACGAGGAGGGCTGCCTCTCCGTGCCGGACATCTTCGACGAAGTCGAACGCCCGACGCGCGTGAAGCTCCGGTATCGCAACTACCAGGGCGAGGAGATCGAGGAGGACGCGGAAGGTCTTTTTGCCGTCTGCATCCAGCACGAAATGGATCACCTCGAAGGCGTCTTGTTCCTGGACCATCTCTCGCGGCTGAAGCGCGAAAACGCGCTCCGCAAGCTGAAAAAGGCTAAGAAGGACGCCGCCGATACTCTGCGACATCGGCTCTGATCGCGGCGTTTTCGCGCTTTCCCGGTCCGCTAAACCCGCTATCTTTCCCCCGATTCAGGCGCGCCCTGACGGCGCATGTACGGGGATGGTTTCATGTCGGAAGCGTTCAACGGATTTGTCTGCACCTCGGCTGCAATCGATGCCGCCGTCGCCGAGCGCTCCATGCTCGCGCACCCGTTCTATCAGGCCTGGGAAGAAGGCACGCTCACGCGCGAGGCGCTCGCGGCGTATGCACGCCAATATTTCCATCACGTCGAAGCCTTCCCGCGCGCGGTGAGCGCCGTGCACGCCAATTGCCCCGACGCAGCCGGGCGCCGCTTGCTGGCGGAAAACCTCGCTGAAGAAGAAGGCGTCGCGGCTGGCAAGGACGATCACGCGACGCTCTGGCTCGGCTTCGCCGCCGGCATGGGCGCCAGCGAAGCAGATGTGCGCGCCGAAGAACTGAACGACGAGACGCACAATCTCATCGATACCTTCCGCAAGCTCTCGCGCCGTTCATACGCGTCGGGCCTCGCTGCGCTCTACGCATACGAAAGCCAATTGCCGGCGATCGCCAAGACCAAGATCAAGGGCCTGGTCGAGCGCTATAACGCCAACGAGCCGCGCACGCTTGAATTCTTCGAAGTGCACGAACACGCAGACATCGAACACGCCGATGTCTGCCGCGAACTCCTCGACGCGCTGCCGAAAGAAGATCGCGCCGAAGCGCACGCCGCCGCCTGCGAGCTCGCCGAGGCGCTGTGTCTATTCCTCACCGGCATGCAGCGTAAAACGGGAATGTCTTGCTGAGCTAATCCGCGCTCGCACACTCTTGATCGTTTTCAACCCGACCACTAAGGCACATCGCTTTTCTGCTGAACCGGCGCCGGGCGCGGCGCCGGCTCCTTTTTGCCGCCCGTTGCCGACACCGGCGATTTAATCGTCTCGCCTCTCTCGACCTTTGCCGCCGACCTGCCGATTGAGAGGAATTCCAGCTCCGCATTGAGCGCCCCGCCAAGCAAGAAAATCTGCGCCGTGAGGTAAAGCCACAAGAGCAGCGCCACGACGCTCGCCAGCGATCCATACGCGGCGCCGAAATTCGGAAATTCGCGCAACGCAAACGTGAACGCGCTCGACGCCAGCACCCATACGAGCGGGGCGCCCACCGCGCCCGGCCACAACCAGCGCCACGGCGGCGGCCGCCGCCGCGGTCCCCAGCGATAGAGGACAAAGGAGAGCACAATTGTCGTCGCCGCCAGCACTGGCCAGCGCGCGACGAGCAGCAGCGTCTCGACGCCCGTCTCCGCATGCATGAGCGACAGCGCCAACGGTACGACGCCAATGAGCAATACGGTGAGCAATGACAGGCCAAGTCCATACAAGGTGAAAACGCCCGCCGTCACATAGCGCCGCAGGAACGAGCGCTCCTCGGCGCGCCGATTGACCAGTGTCAGCGCCATCAACAGCATACGCGTCCCTTGCAGCGCGCTCCAGAGCGAAAGCGCCAAGTTGAAGAAGGTGCCGAGCAGCAGCGCATCGGCGCGCGCCTCCACCAGGCGCTGTACTTGCGCGGCAATGATCGACACGACGGCGTCGGGGGCGATGCCCGCCAATGCGCTCAACAGCCCATTGATCAGCGTCGCATCGCCCAGCAATCCGAGCAGCGCGACCAAAGCCGCGACCCCCGGGATCACCGCCATCAAGCCGAAGAACGCCACGCCCGCCGAGATCAACGCGATGTTGACCCGCTGCGACGTCGCGTTCGCGCCTTTGAGCACGCACCACCATTGCGCCGCGCTCAGCGATAACGGTCCGTGCACGCGCCGTTGACGCGCCGCCTCGGCGCAATGGGCGTCGCTGCCATCCATGCTGAAACAACGGAAACGACCGAATCCGAGTTCCGTCGCCGACCTTTCATCGGCTAGAAGGCGGCTGCAGAGGATTTCCCATGCATGCAGGATCGTGTCTGTGCGGCGGCGTCCGCTTTGAAGTCGCCGGCGATCTGGTCGGTCCAGACGCCTGCCATTGCACGCAATGCCGCAAAACGTCGGGTCACTATTTCGTGTCGACTGATGTTCCGCGCGCAGCCGTCGCCATCCACGGCGCTGAAAATGTCGCGTGGTATCGCTCCTCTGAAAAAGCGCGTCGCGGTTTTTGCAAGACCTGCGGCTCATCCCTCTTTTGGGATCCGATCGGGCGCGACTGGATCGGCATCGCCATGGGCGCATTCGACAAACCCACCGGCGCGCGCGTCCATGTCCACGTCTTTGTTGGCGACAAGGGCGATTATTACGACATCGGCGATGGCGCCCCGCAATACCAAACGACTCCGCTCGCAAGCGGCTAGCGGCCGGGCTATCACCGCGCCTGCATGACGCTCCGCCTTGCCTTCATGGGCTCGCCCGATTTCGCGCTGCCGGCGCTGGCCGCTTTGATCGAGGCCGGCCACGACATTGCCAGCGTCTACTCGCAGCCGCCGCGCCCTGCCGGCCGCGGCAAACAAGAGCGCCCAACGCCGGTCGCTGTCTTTGCCGCGTTGCGCGGGCTTGAGGTGCGAACGCCTAAGAGCTTGCGAAGCGCCGAGGCGCAAGCCGGGTTCGCCGCGCTCAAGCTCGATGCCGCCATCGTCGTGGCCTATGGCCTTATCCTGCCAAAGCCGATCCTCGATACCCCGCCCCTCGGGTGTTTCAATTTGCACGCTTCGCTCCTGCCGCGCTGGCGCGGCGCTGCGCCCATCCAGCGCGCCATCATGGCGGGCGATGCGAAGACCGGCGTGCAAGTCATGCGCATGGAGGAGGGGCTCGACACCGGCCCTGTGCTCGCGACCTTTGAAACGCCAATCACGTCTAACGACACGACCGATACGCTGCACGACCGCCTGGCAAAAAACGGCGCTGCGCTGCTCGTCGATACGCTTGCAAGGCTCGAGCGCGGCGAGGCGCACGAAACCCCGCAGCCGGAAGCGGGCGTCACCTACGCGCACAAAATCACCGCTGCCGAGGCGCGCATCGACTGGGCCGCGTCAGCGCGTGAAGTGGATCGAAGGGTCCGCGGGCTGTCGCCGCATCCCGGCGCCTGGTTCGATTGGAATGGGGCGCGGATCAAAGTGCTGGATTGCCGCCTTGCGCCGGGCGCCGGCGCGCCCGGCGAAGCACTCGACGATCAGCTCACCATCGCCTGTGGCGATGGCGCGGTGCGGCTTCTCAAACTACAGCGCGAAGGCCGCGCGCCCCTGGCGGCGGCGGAATTCCTGCGCGGCAATCCGGTCACACGGGGCGCCCGCCTAGCGTGAGCGCGATTGAAGCGCGGCGCTAGCGCCGCTAAACCAGCCCGGGGAGGAACCTTCATGTTGAAGCGCATCGCACTGGCCGCGCTGCTTTTGGCCGCCGCCGCGTGCAATCAGCAATCCTCCACGCAATCGAGCACGACGCAATCGGCGCAACTCAACTCACCGGCGCCCGAGACCGAGCCGACGCGCGTCTTCGCGGCGAACAACGACGCTGCGCGCAGCGCCACCGGGCAACTCACCCTCGCCACAGCCACGCAATTACCGGACGCCGGCCAACCCAACGCCGACGCCGTCGAGGTGCTTTCGCTGCGCGGCGCCAACGGCCTTGCAATCGAAGCGCCGATCGCCAGCAATGTCTCGCCTGCAACGCAAGTCGGCGGCCAGACACTGCGCGCGTTGCTGTCGCTGCCGGTGGAGGAGCCGCAAGTGCTGGTCTACCGCGTGTCGAACGAAACCAAGCCCTCGAACGGCCAGGGTCTCTGCGGCGCCAACGCGACCGCCTATGTCGTTGTGTGGGAGCCCTCCGCACCCGGCGATCCGTCGCTGAAGATCATGGGCACCACCGGTGGTGCGCCAGGCGCCGGCGCCGCGCACGCTTGCCCAATGCTGGAGTATCGGCGCTCCTAAGACGCATGCGCTTCAAACTCACGCTCGAATATGACGGCAGCCCATTTCAAGGCTGGCAGCGCGCAGCCACGGGGCCCAGCGTGCAGAGCACGCTTGAAGACGCAATCGAAAAACTGACCGGCGTCAGGAGCGAAGTCGTCGGCGCTGGCCGCACCGACGCTGGCGTGCATGCGCGCGCTCAAGTCGCGCATGTCGATATCGACAAGCCGTTCGAGGGCTGGAAGCTCGCCGACGCTCTCAATGCGCACCTGCGCCCAGCGCCCATCTCCATTATCAGCGCTGAAGCAGCCGCGTCCGAATTCCACGCGCGCTTCGCGGCGACCAACCGCGTCTATCTCTACCGCATCATCAACAGGCGCGCGCCGCTCACGCTCGAGCATGGCCAGGCTTGGCGGCTGGCCACCGCGCTCGACGCGGCGGCCATGGGCGACGCCGCGCAGCGCCTCTTGGGCAAGCACGACTTCACCACCTTCCGCGACAGCCAATGCCAGGCCAAGACCCCCATCAAGACGCTCGACCGCTGCGAGGTGATGCGCACGGGCGACGAAATCCAAATCTGGTGCGAAGCCCGTTCGTTCCTGCACCGCCAGGTCCGCTCAATGGTCGGCACGCTCGCGGAAGTGGGCTTGGGCAAAATGACCTCCGGCGACGTCGCCGCCGCGCTCGCCGCAAAGGATCGCGCGCGCTGCGGCCCGGTGGCGCCGTCCGATGGTTTGTATTTGATGCGCGTCGACTACGCGAAATAGCGCCTGAGCACTGCCTCATAGCAGCGCGACAGGGCGCGCAAATCGTCCACGCTGCAATGCTCATCGACCATGTGCGCTGTTTGGTTGCGCAGACCCAGCTCCGCCACTGCGCAATAATCCTTGATGTAGCGGGCGTCCGAGGTGCCGCCCGTCGTCGCCAACACCGGAATGATGCCGAACGTCTCACGCACCGCGCCGATGAGTAGGTCCGTGAACGCTCCTGGTTCGGTGTAGAACGGCACGCTTTGCGATGAGATCGAGAGGGCGCACGCCGCGCCAGCCTTGGCCGCGGCTGCTTGCGCTGTCTCCTTCACCCAAACGTAAAGCCCATCGCCGGTATGGTTCATGTTGAAGCGAATGTTCAGGCGCGCGCTCGCTTGCGTCGGGATCACATTATGCGCCGGATTGCCGACATCGACGCTCGTCACTTCCAGGTTCGACGGATCGAAACCCGGCGCGCCGTCATCCAGCTTGCGCGCTTTCAGCGCGTGCAGGCTCTCTAGCAAGGGCGTCACCGGATTTACCGCGCGCTGTGGGTAGGCGACATGGCCCTGCTTGCCGGTCATCGTAATGAGGACATTCAAACTGCCGCGTCGGCCGTTCTTGATCATGTCGCCGACGCGCTCTTCGCTCGTCGGCTCGCCGACCAGACAATGATCGAAGCGCTCACCCTCCGCCGCCAGCACCGGCAACATAGCCTTCGTGCCGTCAACGCCGCGGCCTTCTTCGTCGCACGTGATCAGAAACGAGATCGCTCCTTTTGGCGGCGCGCCCGCCAAATAATTCTCTGCCGCGGCGATCATCGCTGCGATCGCTGTCTTCATGTCCGCCGCGCCACGCCCGTAGAGGCGCCCATCGCGCACCTCCGGTGCAAACGGATCGCTCTTCCAGCCATCGCCCGGGGGCACAACGTCCAGATGTCCCGCAAAACAGAAGTTCGGCGCGGTGTCGCCGAAACGCGCGTAAAGGTTATCGACCTCGCCAAACTTCATCCGCCGGGTGCGAAAGCCGATGCGCTTGAGCGCTGCTTGCGCAACATCGAGCACGCCTGCTTCCACCGGCGTGATCGAGCGGCACGCCATCAGGGTCTTGGCCAGTGGCAGCGGATCGGCGCTCATCTTCGCGTCCAGCTTCGATTCCAAGGGGAGCGGTCTAGCGGCGCTTCATATCGGAGCAAGGGCGCCTCCAACCTTTGGCCTACTGGCTCGCGCAGCGGAATACCGGCAGATGGAACCGGGGTTGCCATCTAGTTCTGGAGTGGTTTGTGGGCGTTACCAATGTTTTTTTCGATTCCGACATGGACGACGCTGCGCGCCGCGAGCGCCTTTATGCCGGCGATATCTTCATCTTCTCGCCGACGCCCGCCAGCCGCGCGCTCGCCGATCTCGGCGCCTCCATGCTGGAGGAGTGCTTTGCGCCCCATGACCCGCGCACAATCCACAACCAACTCACGCCGGAGGAGGTCGCCGAACGCCTTGCCAAGCTGAAGCCCGCCTTCATCCACCATCCCGAGTGCAAGAAACTCATTCCCGCGCTCATGCGCGAGCGCGGCGTCGATCTTGACCAGCTCTATTTCGACGTGCCGCGCATGCGCTCGGCCTATCCATCGGACTTCCTGTCGTCAGGCATCGCCTACGCCTTTCACCCGCATCGCGACACTTGGTACTCGGCGCCGCACTGCCAACTCAATTGGTGGGCGCCGATCTATCCGATCGAGCCAGGCAACGCGATGGGCTTCTATCCACAGCATTTCAGCGAGCCGGTGAAGAACAATTCCGAGATCTATAATTACTACGAGTGGAACACGAAGAACCGCGCCACCGCGGCCCAGCACGTCCGCGCCGATACCAGAGAGCAACCGAAGGCGCAGCAGGCGATCGAGCCGCTCACCATCCGTTATCTTCCGCCCCCGGGCGGCATCGTCCTTTTCTCCGGAGCGCAATTGCACGAGACCGTCGAGAACCTGACGGGCACAGCGCGCTATTCTTTCGATTTCCGCACCGTGCACATAAACGACGTGCTTGCGGTGAATGGCGCGGCCAATATCGACTCACGCGCCACCGGCACGACGATGCGCGATTATCTCCGCGCCAGCGATTTCACACATTTGCCTGAAGAAGCCATCGCCCGCTACGACGATGGGTCCGGCGCCGGCAAGATCACCTATTTCGGCGACCGCTTGGTCGAGCAGGGCGCGGTCGACGAAGATGTCAAAGGCGACCCCAACATAATCATGGGCTGGGTGTGGGCGATCGTCGGGACCGCTTGGCAAGCCCTGCCGTGGATGACAGACATCATCGCAGTAGCCGCCTAATTATTCGGCGGCGAGATCGCGGGGGATGCGTTGATGCTGAGATTTACGGCGGCCTTTGCCTTGGGTGCTTGCCTCATGGCGAGCGCGGCGGTCGCGGAAACTGACACCATGCAGACCGCGTACGGCAACACCGTCGTCGTCACCGAGCCGAGCGGGGCGGTGCTGCGCTATCACTTCAACGCCGATCACACCTTCGACGTTGCGCTGCCGGACGGCCGCGACGTGCCGGGCACGTATCAGATCGCCAATGGCCAGATCTGCCTGACCTATGCCGGGCGCGACGGCGGCGAATGCACCGAACATGTCACCGGCAAGACTGTCGGCGACACCTGGACCCAGCGCGGCTCTGACGGCAACCAGATCACAGTCAGCCTGCAAGCCGGGCGCTAAGAAGGGCGGATCGCAAGATCCGCCCTCATCGCTTCGCGTAAGCGCCTACGCCTTCCGTTCGGAGATGTGGTTTGCGCGCTATCCCAGCGCTGCGTCCAGAATCAAAAACGCACGCGTGGCTTCCGCGCCCATGGCCGCGCGGCCGCGGCCGAGCAACTCGGCGATGCGTGCGCCTTCACTGCGCAAGAACATCATTGCTTCCTGGTTGGCGTGGGGATCGCGCGCCAGGTGATCGCCCAAGCGGCGCGACGATTCCGCCGCTGCATCCCGAACCGCGCGTCGGCGCGATTGCGATCCCGAACGCGAACGCTGCGCGATGCGCTCAAGCGCTGAGGGTGAGAAGATTTCATCGAACACCAGGCCCGATTGCTCGATCACTTCGACGATCGGCAGAGCGGGAGAAGCGGGGCGCGCTTCCGGCGTGCGCCGGCGCAAATGCGAGACCGGGTCCGACGCTGGTTCGACCCGCGGCCGGCGAATACGCTGTTGCGATGCGCCTTGCTCGACGCCTGAGAGCAGATCGCGCCAGGTCCAGTCCTCCGGCGGCGCGCCGTCCTGCGGTTCGCCAAACATGGAAATCGTCGCGGGAAGCCTCACGCCTAGTGCGGGGCGGCGGCGCTGCATCGAGCGGATCTGTATCTTCTCGCCAGGAGCGATCGTATTGCGGCTCGGGATCGATCTCGCGCCGCACACGCGGCCGGGCCGGCATTTGCGCCGCGATCGGATTTTCCTCCGCCGCCTCACGCGCATTGATGGCCGCGATCCGCGCCGCCTCCGCGGCATCCTGCAAACGCTCCAGCGCAACCTGGGCCTCGCGCTCGATGCCGGCAGCCTCGTTGCGGATGATGTCCGCGGCGCGCTTGGCGTCATCGATGGCGCGCACCGTTGTTTCGCGCACCGCGCCGGCGGTGGAATTGGCCGCGACGGTCGCGGCGTCCGCCGATTGGCGCGCCGCGTCGGTCAGGTGTGTGGCCTTGGCGAGAATATCGAGCGCGGTCGAAAGTGCGGTCTCGAGACGGAGCGCCGAATCCGCGCTGGCTTGCGCGGCGTTCGACAGTCCATGCGTGCGATCGTTGATCAAGGCGGCCGCCGCGCCAAACGAGGTCAGCCGGTGATCGAGCGCTTGGTCGGCCGCACGCACCTCGGCTTCGGCCTGACGCGCCGCTTCGGAGATCGAACTCGTGTGCCGCGAAATGGAATCGCCGATCGTCTGCGCTTGCGCGCTCAAGTCGCGCGAAATCTTCATGAGCTCGGAGCGCTCGCGCTCCATGCCCGAGATCATCTCGTTGGCGCCGGCCTTGGCCTGCGCGCCCATCGCGTCGACAGTCTCTGCCTGCCGCGTGATCTGGCCTTCGACTTCCTGCAGGCGGGAGAGCGTCTGCTCGAGGGCGCGATCGAGCTGATTGATTTCGCTGCGCACCGTCATCGCCAGTTTGCGGCCGGCTTCCTCAGCACTTTGCTGGGGATTGAGCAAGCGATCGGCTGCATCGGCCAAACGCTGGGCCTCGTGGCGCGCCTTAGCGCTGTCGCGCGCGGCCATGCCGGAGAAAATCGCCATCAGAGCGGGAAGGAAGATCGCCCCGGCGACTGCGCCCATTTGCGCAGTCGTGAGATGGGTGAGCTGATCCATGCCGACCTGCGCGATTGCAACCGCAGCGCTGACGACCATCCAGAGGCCAGCGACAGCCAGCGACAGCGCAAAAATCATCGCGCCCGGTGCGCGTGCGCTGCTTGCAGCCTCGCTAGCCATCAAAACTCCCACCTCGCCGCCCCAGCGCGTGTGTCAGAAACACGGAAACGGAAGAAGTGGGGCCAATCAAGGGCGAACATCATTGCACGCGCGCCATGCGCGCTGATCTCACCCACTCGTGACGCGAGCTTAACGCTGCGATTGCGTCTGGCAGGCTTCGCCTTGGCAAGCCTGGTCGGCGTTCGGATGCGCGGTTTGCAGGCTGACCCCGACCCAGGCCAGCGCCATCGCAATCAACGCATCGCGGATCATGACTAAGATCGACAGCATGGGCTTCGTCCCTCAACGCAGCGCAGCTCATGTGCGCCCGGCGCATGGCGGCCTCAAGGCGGCCGGCGCATCCATGATCCCGAATAGTGAACTGACGATTACGCCTTGACCAGAGGCCCCTCACGGCTAAGTAGGGCATGCAATGTTACAACGTAACACCGCCAAGTCCGCCCATCTAGCCCACGCGGCGGTGTTGAGCTTGCATTCCCTCTGCTGCGGCCTGCCGGCGTTGGCGGTAACGCTTGCCGCCCTGGGCGTCTCGGGCATCAACCTAGGCGGCACGCTCGGCGGGCTCCATACCCTCATCCACGGGCACGAGCTCTGGATCCTGGCGCTATCGGCCACGCTGGTCGTCATTGGCGGGGTGATGGAGCTCAGCCTTCGCCGCAGCCATCAGCACAAGGGCATTCCGTGGCTGTTTGTGATGTCGGCTTGCTGCCTGCTTGCCAACATCGCCATCATCGCCGTCCATCGCCTGACGTTGTGAAAACGGAACGACTGCCGCTATCTCGCGGCGATTTAAGCTAAATTCACCACACGCTGGCAGCGTCCTGCGATCCTGACGTCGCGGAGCTGCCGCCGGCATGCGCTTTACGCCATTTCCATCGCTTGCCGCCGCCGCCGAGACCCGCCGGCGCGAAATGCCGGCCTCGATCGCAATCGTCATCCTGACTGGCGGCATTGCCGCGGCCATCATGCACGGCTCCGGCGCCGTCGGCTGGGCGGCGATCACCTCGCTGCTCGTCATATTCGACGCTGAACTCTACCGGCGTTTCGATGTCGCCAATGTCCAACTCACGCCGCCCGTGACGGCTGCATTGTCGGGCTGGGCGTTCGCGAGTTCCGCATTTTACGCAACCTTGCCGATTGCGCTTTGGCTCAACGGCCAGGCCGCGGGCGCCGCTGCGGCCATGGTGTTGTGGGTCGCGGCCGTCGTTCGCCATTTCAGCCCCGGCGCCTCCGGCGCGCTGCCGATTGCGATCGCGGGTGCTGCGCCCCCGGCGCTTTCGATCATGCTCGCTCCACTCCTGATTTCGGCTATGACAAGTCAGCCAGATTGGGATGCCGCGGTGATCGCGGCCATCGGCGGCTGCACGCTCATGGTCTACGTCACGCAAGCGCGCGTGAGCGCCGCTGAAGCCGAGCGCGCACTGCGCGCCAACGTCGTCAACGAGAACATGCAGCACACGCTTGCCTCGCTCGTGTTTGAGCAGGGCGGTTTGGCGGCGGTGCTGGTCGACCGCGAGGGCCGCGTCGTCGCCATGAGCAAGTCGATGCGCGAGGGCCTGGGAATCAAGAACGAGCTCGGGGCCAAGCTCGAAGATGTCATTCAATGGTCGCCCGCAAATTGGCGCGACGCCTTCAAACGGGCAATGGCCGGCGAACACGTCCGCTACGACGAAGACAACGCCGCCACCGACCAAGGCCAACGCTGGTTCACCTGGGAAGCGCGCCCGTGGCGTGATGCAAGCGGCGAGATTCGCGGCGTCATCGCCCATGGCCGTGGCATTACCCAACTGGTGGAAGCGCGTGAAGAAGCTGCCGCCAACGAAGAGCGGCTGAAGATCGCGCTGCAAGCCGGCCGCAGCGTCGTGTGGGAGATCGACTTCAAGAACAAGACGCTGTCCTGGCACGGCGATCCCGGCCCGGTATACGGCGTGCCGTTCAGCTATCAGCAATTCATCGACAACACGACGTCGATCCTGCACGGCGAAGACCGCCCGGCGCTAAAGGAGTATTTCGACAAGGTCATCGCCGGCGCCGACTATTCCATCGAGCACCGCGTCATTCGCAGCGACGGCGCCGTCGGTTGGGCGGCGATCTGGGCGCGGCGCGTGAACAATTCCAGGGGCGGTTTGCGCAAGCTGGTCGTGCTCTCGAAAGACGTGACCACGCGCAAGCGCCAGGAAGCAGACTTCATCGCCGCCATGCGCCGCACGGAAGAGGCGCTCAAAGCCAAGCGCGCCTTATTCGGCAACATCGATGCGCTCTCCGCCGATGACGGCGCCATCGACGAGGCCGCGGTCAATGTTGAGGAGATGCACGAGCGGCTCGAGGGCCTGATCGCGGAAATGGACGCCCGTGACGTCGTGCTCGCCGACACCTTGGGCTCGCTGCGCACCGCGCGCGAAGCGGCTGACGCCGCCAATGTCTCGAAATCGCAATTTCTGGCCTCGATGAGCCATGAGTTGCGCACGCCGCTCAACGCCATTATCGGCTATTCCGAGATTCTGCGCGAAGAAGCCGAAGCCGACGGGCGCAATAACGACATCGCCGACATCGAGCGGGTCCTCGTCTCGGCCAAGCACCTCTTGCACCTGATCAACGACATCCTCGATTTGTCCAAGATCGAAGCCGGTCGCATGGAGGTATCGGTCGCCGATTTTGATGTCCGCGCGCTGATCGAGGAAGCCGCCGCGACCGTGCGCCCCAGTATCGAGAAAAACGCCAATACGCTGACGATCGAGGTCGCTGGCGCGTTGGGTCTGGCGCACACCGACGCCTTCAAGCTCAATCAGTGTCTGCTCAATCTGCTCGCCAACGCCGCCAAGTTCACGCGCAACGGCGCCATCCATGTGGGGGCGCGGCGCGAAGCCAAGCCCCGCGGCGATTGGTTAGAGATATCCGTGAGCGACACCGGCATCGGCATGAACGAGGAGCAGCTATCGCGCCTGTTCAACGCCTTCGTGCAAGCCGACGCCACCACCGCGCGCCGCTTCGGGGGCACGGGGCTGGGGCTTGCGATCACACGCAGCACCATGGAATTGCTCGGCGGCGACGTCACGGTGAAAAGCGCGCCGGGCAAAGGTTCGGCCTTCACGCTGCGCTTCCCGGCGATCGTCGCAATAGATGCAGCACCCTTGCGTGTCGACATCGCTGCAGCTGCCGGGCAGGGCGCCGATCGCACCGTGCTGGTCATCGACGACGAAGAAAGCGCCCGCGATCTCGCGGCGCGCGCGCTGGTGCGTCTGGGGTTCAGCGTCCGCGTGGCCGGCGGCGGCGAAGAGGGCATCTCGTTGGCGCGCCTGCTGCACCCGAGCCTCATCGTGCTCGATATCAATTTACCCGACATGCGCGGCTACGACGTGCTTGAGGCGCTCGCCGCACCGGAAACCGCCGACATCCCCGTGATTGTTCACTCGGTTGAAGACGATCGCCAGCGCGCGCTCGCCGCCGGCGCTTGCCATCACCTGGTCAAGCCGGCCAACCGGGACGTGCTTGCAGCCGCGGCGCTCCGCTTTGCGCGCGTGGCCTCGACGGCGCCGGCCGCCCCGGCAGTCTCAAACGCAGCCAAGAAGACTGCATAGGAAAGTGTTGGAGTCCTCCCATGCGTATCCTGATCGCTGAAGACCATCCCGATAACCGTGAGATGCTGACGCGCAGGCTCGAACGGCGCGGTTACGAAGTACACACCGCCGAAAATGGCGCGGAGGCGGTGGAGAAGGCGAAAAGCTGCGCGCCCGACCTCATCCTCATGGACATCTCGATGCCGATAATGTCCGGGATCGAAGCGACCCGCGTCATCCGACAAACGCCGGCGGTCGAGAGCGTTAAGATTGTCGCGCTCACCGCGCATGCGATGGAGAGTGCGCGCCGCGAGTGCATGGAAGCGGGCTGCGACGACTTCGCGACCAAGCCGGTCGACTTCGCCGGCCTCGTCGCGCTGATCGAAAAATACGCCGCTTGAATAACGCGCGGCGTGGTTAGCCGCGCGTTTACCTTACTTGTTCGTCTACCCAAAAAAATACGGCGCCCAGGCAAACATTAGCGTGACCTCAACCACCGTCGCGTAAGTTTCCGCGCTGGTAATGGTGTTGGCGGGTCGAAGGGGAAGACATGTCCTCGGCCGATAGCGAAGAGGCCGCGTCTGCGACGGCGCGGCTTGGACGCATCCTCCTGGTTGATGATCAGGCACAGAACCGAGACATGCTTGGCCGGCGCTTGGAGCGCCGCGGCTATGACGTCGTCCTGCGGGAAACGGCCGTCAACATCGAACACGAAATCGCTCAACTCGGCATCGAACTCGTCCTGCTCGATTGGATGATGCCTGAGCGTTCGGGCCATGATGCGCTTAAAGGCATTCGCGCACTCTACGACGCCGAGCATGTGCCGGTGATCGTGGTGACGGCGCTGGATGACGGCGACATCGTCTCAACGGCGCTTGAAGCCGGCGCCAACGACTACATCACCAAGCCGATCGATCTCCGGGTGCTGACAGCGCGCGTAAAGGCGCAACTCGACCGCCGCCAAGCCGTGCTCGAACTCGACGCCATCCGCAACGATCTCGAGCGCACGGTGCAAGAACGCACCCAGGATCTCGTCGCCGCCAACGAAACGTTGTCGGCGGAAATCTCCGAGCGCGAAGCCGCCGAAGCGCGGGCTCAGTCGCTGGCGCGCCACGATCCGTTGACCGGCCTCGCCAATCGCCGCCACTTCCTCGAAGAGCTCGACCGCCGTTTGTCGCTGGTCGGCGAGGAGGCGAACGCGTTCGCGCTGATGTTCGTCGACCTCGACCGCTTTAAGCCGATCAACGACGTCCATGGCCACGCGATCGGCGATCAGCTGTTGCAGGTCATCGCCACGCGTCTGAAGAATTGCATTCGCGACGACAGTTTCGCCGCCCGCTTGGGCGGCGATGAATTCGCCATCCTGCTCGAAGGCCCCGACGGCCGTGAAGGCGTCGCCGCCGCGGCCCGGCGCGTCCTCAACGAACTCGCAGCACCCATCCTGGTCAACGGGCTGAAGCTCACGGTCGGCGCTTCGATCGGCATTGCAACCTGCCCGGAAGACGGCCGCGACGCCGCCGAGCTCCTGCAGCGCGGCGACGCCGCCATGCTGCGCGCAAAGGAAGATCGCGGCGCTTACAAATTTTTCGAATTCCACCATTGACGAACAATTGAAGTCCAAGGCCGCGCTCGAAACTGATCTGCGCGCCGCCATTCCGAACGGCGATATTGTTCCGTATTTCCAACCCGTCGTGCGTCTCGACACCGGCGAACTGGCGGGCTTCGAGGTGCTGGCGCGCTGGCCCCATCACATCCGCGGCATGGTCTCGCCAGCGCAATTCATTCCCGTGGCTGAAGAGGCGGGGCTCGTCGACGCGATGTTTTGGGCGCTGTTGGCGCAAGCTTGCCGCAAGGCGCTCGATGCGCCGGGTCTGTTCACACTCGCCGTCAACATTTCGCCGAGCCAGGTTCGCGACCAATGGTTTCCGGAGAAGGTGCTGCGAACCCTGCGCGAGACCGGCTTCCCCGCCCAGCGCCTGGAAATCGAAGTCACCGAAAGCGCGATGATCGGCGACATCCAGCGCGCCAAGTCCTCGCTGATGTCGCTGAAGAACCAGGGCGTGAAAGTCGCGCTCGACGATTTCGGCACCGGCTATTCGTCGCTGTTCCTGCTGCGCGCCTTGCCGATCGACAAGCTGAAGATCGACCGCTCATTTGTGTCCACGCTGACTGCGGATCGTGAGAACGCGACGATCGTGGGCGCGCTTGTGGGCCTTGGCCGCGCATTGGGCTTGCAAGTTACCGCCGAAGGCGTCGAAGACGCCGCCACCGCCGATGCGTTGCGTCAGATGAATTGCGAATTTGCGCAGGGCTTCCTGTACGGACCGGCGATCGAGTTTCCGCGCTACGACATCACCGAATTGCGCGAGGCGATTTAGACCGCGTAGGCGAACCAGATGTTGGGCTCGACGTAACGGCCAACACCTTCGTCCATGTCGATGCTCACTGGCGCCAAGGCGCCTTCCACAGCATAAGCGCCGGAGCCTTCGAAGCGATGCCCGATCCAGGTCTCCCAGAACGCGACCGGCTCCTCGACCGTCATCGAGCGTTCGGCCGGCTTGATGATCTTGCCGCCGGCGGAAAGATGGCTGCGCAGCCACGGGTCGTAGATGCGGCCCTGGTCGTCGGTCCAGCCGAGATAGTCTTCCATCGGAATGAACGGATGACGGTGTTTCTCCGACGGGCGCACCGGCGCGATGACCCCGTCGAGGCCCTTGGCCACGGCGAGGTCGCGGAAGGCCTGGATCATGGTGCGGGCGATGCCCTTGCCGCGGTGCAGGTTCGGCACCGAGATGGCGAGCGCGCCGAGCGCATTGCGCGGCTTGGCCCGGTCGTTGGCGGCGCTCTCGACGATCCAATCCCAGCCCTCGGGCGGCAGATTGTTGAAGTCGCAGGCGAGCGGCACGCAATTGCCGACAGCCACCGGGTAGCCTGTCGCTTCATCGACGAGGCAGAGCTGGCACTCGGCGTGCTCCTCGAGCAATTGCTGGTAGAAGGCGAAATGGGCCCGGGTGAAGTTCAAAAAGCCCAACGCGCTCCAAGCCGCCTGCTCAATGGCGATGGCGGCTTTGCGCAATTCTGGACTGTCGGCGCGCGTTTTGACGGCGTACCGCTGCATGAGCCACCTAGTACTTGTTAACCATATTATTTGCTCGTGGCAGGCGAAGACCCAGATTTTCCCAGCCAGCTTTTCGCACCCCGAGCGAATTTCCTAATAAAGCGTAAAGTTCCCCAAGACAAGCCCTAAACTGTATTTACCATTATTAAGAAACAACGGTCCCGTTGTTAACCAACACTTCAAATGGTTATTGAAGTATTGAAGTGGTCATTTCAATAGAACCTAGAGTGCCTGTAACGTAATATTTGTATTGGTGATGTCATATGGGCGCGAAAACCCGCCCTGGGTCTCGTTTACCTGGACTTCACCATGACGCCCGCCAGCGCCCGGACGGTGCATTACAAGAACGACCTCCAGCGCCTCACGATCTTCATCGGAGCGGCGCTGGTGTTGTTTGGCGCCTTGCTGATTGGCATCGTCGCCTATGCTGGCTGGTCGGCGAACCGGTCCGCGGTCGTGCGCGAGCGGCAGCTGGTGGAGAACGCGCTCGATCAGAGCGTCAGCCACATCCTTGATGAACAAAAGGCGATCTGTTGGTGGGACGACGCGGTGGCGCAGGTTCAACGGCCGCGCCTCGACATCTCCTGGCTCGAAACCAATTTCGGCATCTACTTTCACGAAACCTACGGCCACGACGAAGTCATCATTCTCGATAGTCAGAACCGGCCGATCTACGCCAACATTAACGGCGCTCTGTCCAATCCGGCGCAAGCCTATAACCGCCACCGTGTTGTGTTCGATGAGCTGGTGACGGAAGCCCGCCACGGCGCCGACGGCCATTTGCGCAATCGTGAGTCAACCTTCTCGGAGAGCCAGGGCAATTACAGCTCGCTGCTCGGCGCGAGCTTCGGCCGCTGGGCCGGCCACATCATGAATGTCAATGGAGAGCCCGCTGTCGTTGCGATGCTCTCGATCGTGCCAAACCTCGATCCGCATTTGTTGCACGGCGATCCCCACATGCTGGTGAGCGTGGTGAAGATCGACCGCGCCTTCGTCGCCGATGTCGGCCGCTCGTTGCTGATCTCGGATCTCGCGGTTTCGTCCCATCCCTCAACCGTCGGCGGCGTCACCTCCGAACCGTTCCTCGCCGATGATGGCACCCCGCTCGGTTATCTGACCTGGACGCCGAAGCAGCCAGGCAATCCGCTGCTCATGTTCATTCTGCCGCTGGTCGCATTGGGCGTGATCGGGGCGGGCATTCTCACCTGGACCATGATCTTGCGCCTAAAAAAGGCGTCTGGCGAATTGGCGGACCGCGAAGCGCAGTCGCGCCACCAGGCGCTGCACGACGCGCTGTCGGGCCTGCCGAACCGGCACAATTTCGTGGAGCGTCTGCAAGAGTTGCTCGATGGCCTCGTCCAGACCCGCAACAACGGCCGCGTCATCGTGGCTTATGTCGACGTTGACCGCTTCAAGGACGTCAACGACACGATGGGCCACCAGGCCGGCGACGCCCTCATCATGGCGGTGGCGGCACGCCTGCAGCGCGTGATCGCGCCCAACGATTTCCTGGCGCGCTTCGGCGGCGATGAATTCGCCGTCGTCTGCCGCGCCGGCGACGGCGACGCCGGCCACGCTTTGGCCGAACGCCTGCGTAGCGCTTTTGCCGACGCTTTCGACGTTTACGGCCAGCATGTCCGCATGACAGCCTCGGTCGGCCTCGCCATGGCGCCCGAGCACGGCATGTCGCCCCAAGAGCTCATGCGCCACGCCGACATCGCGCTCTACCAAGGCAAGAACCACGGTCGTGACCGGGCGATGTTCTTCTCCGCCGAAATGGCGGAGGAGGTAGAGCAGCGCCGCGAAGTGGAGATCGACCTCCATGCCGCCATCGAGGCCAAATCGCTCAAGCTGTTCTATCAGCCGCTCATCGGTTGTACTGATGGGCGCATCACCGGCGTTGAAGCGCTGCTGCGCTGGAAGCACCCGACGCGCGGCGACATTCCGCCATCCTTGTTTGTGCCTGTCGCGGAAGAGGCGGGCCTGATGCCCGCGCTCGGCGCTTTCGTGCTCGAACACGCCTTCGAGGAAGCCAAACGCTGGCCGGATCTCGAAGTGGCGATCAACCTCTCGCCGGTGCAATTCCGGCACGTCGACCTGGTTGAGCTGCTCGAGAAGCTCGTCGCCAAGCATCAGATCAATCCGCGCCGCATCGTGCTCGAAGTCACTGAAGGCGTGATGATGGAGTTGACCGACCGCAACCGGCAGATCCTGGAAGCGATCCGTGCGCTCGGCTTCAAAATCGCGCTTGACGATTTCGGCACCGGCTATTCGTCGCTTCGCTATCTCTGCGATTTCCGCTTCGACAAGATCAAGATCGATCGCGCCTTCGTCACCGGCATTCACGAGCGCAAGCGCTCGATGACGATCATCCAGTCGGTGGTCACGCTGGGCCGCGGGCTCGGCATGGAAATCGTGGCTGAGGGCGTTGAGACCGAGGCCGAGGCCTCCGTCATGCGCCTGGTGGGCGTGACCGAGCTGCAGGGCTTCTATTTCTCGCAAGCCGTGCCCGCCGACGAGATCGAGGACCTTGCCGCCGCGTTTGGGCGCAAGAGCACTGAACCCCTCGATCCGCTGGCCGCGCTCAAAGCGCAACGGCGCGGCTAAAACGCTCCCCAAGGGCTGCGACCTCGGCGCTGGAAGTGTCTGTCATCCGTCACAAATTTGCCGCGCCTGGGGGAAGTGCGCCGTGCGTCGCGCTATGGACAAAATTCGGTAAAGACGCCATGCCAATGCCAACGCGCCGCCCCGGATAAGGGCGGCCTGCGGGGTGGTATTGAGGGCTGCCAAGGGCGCCGGCTGCGGCCGGAGAGCGATGGCTGACCTCAAACAAGGCGAGCGCCTCCGCCTGCGACGTCGACTGGGAAGGGGAGCGAAGCCCGCATGCGCATTAGAGGACTTCAACTTGCCGGCTTGGCGGTCGCGCTTGTAGGCGGCGGCGCGAAAGTCGCGCTCGCCGACACCACTATCGGCAGCGCCACAAACACGCCGCTGGCGACGTCCACCGCCGGCAATATCACCATCAATAGCGGCGGCTCGATCACGGTGACGGCCGGTCAAGCGGCGACGACCGCGGACGGAACCACGCTCAACATCACCAATAACGGTTCGTTGCTCTCGAACAATTCTGACAACACGACCGGCGTTCTGCTTCTCAACGGCGGCTCTGGCGCAATCACCAACGGGGGTACGATTGGGCTGACCGAGGATTACACGCCCACAGACGCCGACAGCGACGGCGATCTCGATGGGCCGTTCGCGCTGGGCGCGAACCGCGTCGGCATTCGCATGACCAGCGGCGCCTTCGCCGGCGATGTCACCAACACCGGGGGCATCAATATCGAGGGCAACAATTCAGCGGGGATTGCGATCAACGGCCTGCTGACGGGTAATCTGAGCAGCACCGGCGCCATCACCGTCACCGGCGACAACGCGACGGCAATCGCGATCACCGGCGGCGTGGGCAACGGCGTTGTCGGCAATATCACGACCGGGGGCGTGATTTCCGCGCATGGCGTGAACGCCACCGGCCTTCTGCTCGACGCGCCCGTCACAGGCAATGTGAGCCTCAACGGCAGTTGGGCGGTGACCGGTTTTCGAAGCACGTTGCGTCCGGCCGATACCAGCCACCTTGATGCTGACGATTTGCTCCTCGGCGGCGCGGCCGTGGATGTGCGCTATGGCATTAGCGGCGGCCTCACCATCGCTGGTCCTGGCGTGCAGCTCGACACTGGCGAAGATTCAACCACGGCGGCGCTGCAAGTCTGGGGTTCTGCGCCTGCCATCAGCATCAGCGCGGGCACGAGCGATACCGTGCTCGGCGCCGATTCACACGGCTTCGGTTTGGATATCCGCGGCGGCATCACCGCGCTTGGCATCTACGACAACATCAGCGCGACGGGCGTGCGGATCGAGGGTTCGGGAACGAACAGCGTCACCATCACAGGCGGCGCTGCGTTCGACAACAATCTCGTAGTGGTCGCGGTGGAGGAAGACGCGTGGGGCCTGTTCGTCGGCGCCAATGCGAACGTGCCTTCCATTCTTGCCCGCCGGAGTTTCAACGTCAGCACGTTGTCGGACACAACGCCTGGCCACACGGCATATGGCTTCTACATCGATGCCGGCGCCACAGTTTCCTCGATCAACAATAGCGGCATCGTCAACGTTCAAGATTTCGGCCAGTACGGCAACGCCACGGCGATTTACGACGCTTCTGGGACGCTTACCACCATCACCAATTCCGGATCACTGAGCGCGGTGCTCAACGCCACCGATCCCGACACAACCGACAGCACGCCAGGTCCCACGCCGGTGGGGACAGCCAACGCCATCGATGTGCACCTGTCGTCGGCGAACGTCACTTTGAACCAAAACGCCACGTCCTCGTTCAACGACGATGACACCACCGATCAGAGCGCGGCCTCGCACCCGGCGGTGCAGATGGTCGGCAACGTCCTGTTCGGTTCGGGCAACGACACCTTCAATCTGAATGCCGGCGCTGTGGCCGGCGACGTTTCGTTCGGCGCCGGCACGGACGCATTCAATGTTGCCAGCGGGGCGACCTATATCGGCGCGCTGACTGATAGCGACGGCTTGCTGACCATCGCCAGCAGCGGGGCGATAACGCTCACCGGCGGCGCGACCAACATGACCAGCGCCACCTTCAACAACGGGTCGGTGCTGTCACTGCAACTGGCGGACGTTCCGGCCAATTCCGCCACCATTGACGCGACAGGGACGGTGACGTTCGCCGCCGGCTCAACGCTGCACGTGATCGCGCCTGCGGGACTTCCCGAGTCTGCGCCCGATCAGGTCATTCTGACGGCCGGCACGCTCAGCGTTGATCCGGGCGCCCATGTTACCGACGGCTCCGCCATCGGCGCCTCCTACATCTACAATTTCGATGTCAACCAGGTCGGTAACACGCTGACGGCGTCATATATCCTGAAGACGCCGGCGGAATTGGGCCTCAGCGCCAATCAGGGTGCGGCGTTCGAGCCGATCATCGCAGCGTTGCGCAATAACAGCAGCGCTGCCGCGGCGGTTTCGGCGCTTACCGATGCGACTTCGTTCAACACTGCCTACGCGGAACTGATGCCGAGCTATTCGTCGGCCTCGGCCGAACTGGCGACAACAGCAATCGCGCAACAGCAAAGTGCAACAAGCAACCGCCTGGCGTCGACGCGGCTCAACAACCTGAACGAAGTGTCGGCGTGGGCGCAGGAAATCGGCTACGTCATCGACCGCACGCCGCCCGATGCGAACGGCGAAGACTTCCGCGGCAACGGCTTCGGCTTCGCGCTCGGCATCGACGGCCCGCTCAATAACGGCGCGCTGTTCGGGATCTCGGCGTCGTTCATCGCATCTGACGCCGAACAACCGATCCGTCCGGACGGCAAGGTGTCGTCATCGTTCGGTCAATTGAACGCCTATCTCGGTTCCGCATGGGGCCCGATCGATCTCGATCTCGTCGCCGGCGCCGGTCTTGGCAAAATGCGCGAGCGCCGGTTCATGGAGATCGGCGCTTTCAGGTCGATCGCCGAGGCGAATTGGTGGGCCTATGAAGGTCACGGCATGATCCGCGCCTCAGCGCCGATGACCACCGGCGGTTGGCTGACGATCACGCCGCAAGTGGCGCTCACCTATGTCGGCCTCTCAGAGCAGGGCTACGAGGAAGAGGACGCCGGCGCATTGAATATTTCCGCCGACACTGCCTTCACGCAGCGTCTTTGGGGCGATATCGGCGTGGAATTCAGCGCACGTCTGTTCCACAACGGCCAGACCGTGGTGGCGCCGCGCTTTTCGCTCGGCTACCGCGCCAATTTGATCACCGATGGCGGCGAGCGCACGTTCCACTTCGCTGGCGGCGATAACTTCACGCTGACGGACGACGATTACGGCAGCGGCGGCCCAATCGTGGGCGTCGGCATCGACGCCACAAACGGCTATTCCACTTTGTCGCTCGCCTATGAGGGCGAGTTCACCGACCAGATCAACCGCCACAGCCTCAACGTCGCGCTGCGGTACCGGTTCTAAAGCAAGGCCCGGACTGGACGCGCCTGGACAATCGCCTTATGTGCGGGCTTTCGCCGTAGGTTCGGGTGATTAGCTCAGTTGGTAGAGCAGCTGACTCTTAATCAGCGGGTCACAGGTTCGAATCCTGTATCACCCACCACCTGCGCTCGCGACGCGAAGGGTGGGACGTTGCCACGATGAATAACTTTGCGCTTGCGCTTGCGGCGTTCGTGCTCCTGCACGTCGGGGTGTCTGCGACCGGGCTGCGTGCGCGCATCGTATCGCGTATCGGCGAGGGGCCGTATCGCGGCTTGTTTTCGGTCGCATCGTTGGCGCTGCTGGCCTGGATGGTGATGGGCTTTCGCGCCATGCGCGCCGATCCGTTCGATCCGCTGAACGAAAGCTTGTGGCGGCCGCCGCCCTGGCTGCATTGGCCGGCGGTGGTCATTGTCGGTCTGGGGTTCTTGCTGGGCGTTGCTGGACTGCTTTCGCCGGGTCCGACTCTTGCTGGATTTGAATCGCGCGCCTTAGCGCAGGAGGCGCCTGCACGCGGCGCCCTGCGCATCACGCGCAATCCGTTCTTGTGGGGCGTGGCGCTGTGGGCGGCTGGGCATCTGCTCGCCAATGGCGAGCGCTGGGCGATCATGCTGTTCGGCGCCTTGGGCGCGATGGTGCTGTTTGGGGCGCGTTCGATTGACCGCAAGGGTGCGGCGCGCAATCCGGAACAATGGGCAAAGTTCGCGGATGCGACCTCGAACATTCCGTTCGTTGCAATCGTTGAAGGCCGCAACAAGCTGGTGATGTCCGAACTGTGGTGGCGCTTGCTTGTGGCTCTCGTGGCGCTTCTCATCGTTGGGGTTGCGCATCAGAGCCTGTTCGGCGCGCCGGCGTTTTCAACGCTGCGTTAACAGAGACGCGCGCAAAAAACGCCATGCTAGTACTGGACCGCGCTCATTTCGATCACATGACCGGTGGCGACCGCACGCTGCAGATCGAGGTCTTGGGCCTTTTCCGCCAACAAGTGGAGAATTGGCGCGCGCATCTGGCCAGCGGCGATGGCTGGCGCGATGCGGCGCACACGCTGAAGGGCTCGGCGCGCGGCATCGGCCTCCATGCTTTGGCGGCGGCATGTGAAGCCGCGGAATCGGCCCAGGAATCCGAGCGCTTGCTGGCGCTGTCGGATGTGCATCGCGCATTGGGCGCCGCCTTGGCCGAGCTCGAACGATTTGCCGCAGACGCGGCGTAAGCGGCCACGCTAGAACGAGAGCCGTGATGGCCGCCGAGATTTTCATCCAACGCTTTGCCGTCGAGGCCGGCGACATCGACGAATTGGGGCACGTCAACAACACGGTCTATTTGCGTTGGGCGCAGGACATCGCCACAGCGCATTGGCATGCACGGGCCGGGGAGAACGCCGTGGCGGCCTATGTTTGGGTCGTGCTGCGCCACGAAGTCGATTATCGCAACGCGCTGACCCTCGGCGATGAAGCCGAAGTGCGCACCTGGGTCGACGAGGCGCCGCGCGGACCGGCGTGGGCGCGCTTTGTCGCCGTGTACAAAACCGGCGCGGACAAGCCAGCCGTGGAGATCAAGTCGAACTGGTGTCTGCTCGATGCAACAACGCGGCGCGTCAAGCGCGTGCCGCTGGACTTGGCGGCGCGTTTCTTCGCTTAGAATTGCGGGTGATCGGGATCGGGTTCGCTTGCCGGCGCGCCGGCAAGCAGATTGCGGATCTCGCCCAGGCGTTCGAACGAAAGGAACGCGATCATGAAGAGTTCGCAGAGGAAGCGCCAATAGACGAGCCCAACCAACGCCACCGCCGGCACCGCCAGCAATTGCATCGCCGCCAAGCCGATATTGCCGCCGACAATGGCGAGAAGCGCCGTCGACAGACCGGCGACGGCGCCGATGGCAATGATCACGAAGCCGACGTAATAGACGATCTTCACCAGCACCGGGCCGATCAGCCGGTCGAAACCCCACATGCGCTGGAAAATCCTGGTCATTCCCCACTCCCGAATCGTTGGCTGCAATCGGATCAGAGCGTCGGTGCGCCGTCCACCGCGAGGGTGGCGCCGCTCACTGTGCTGTCATCTGAAAGAAGCAGCCTAATGAGGCGAAGCACGTCTTGACTGGCGCTACAGCGCACGAGCGGCACCGAAGCTTTGGCGATGCGGTCGAGGACGCCGATTTCATCGCCGATTTCCTTGAGCAGGGCGGCAAAATCGGGATCACGCCGCCAGAGCGCGGACTCGACGGGGCCATTGATGACGGCGTTGACGCGGACCTTGTGCGCCGCGCCCTCCTTGGCCGCGACCCGGACCAGCTGCAGCAACGCATCGACCTTGGCGCTGTGGGCGGCCACCGCCAGCACAACCGCGCCGCCCTGCACATTGCCCTGCATGAGCGGCGTCACCGCGTTGACGACGCCGAGCGTAGCGCGCGGAAGGGTATCGGCTGAACCCTTGTCGGCGTCGACGCTGGCGACGGCCCAATCGAGGCGACCGTACTGGGTGCGGATGAAATCCTGCGCCCGCTTCCACGCCTGGGCGTCGGTTGCATCGAAGGCCAGGGTGGAGATGCGCTCTGGCGGCGAGGGCAGCGCATCGGCGGCGGCGGCCAAAGCGGCCTCATCGGCGTCGACCATGATGAGGCCGCCACTGGCATAGGTGGCCAGACTGCGCGCGCACGGCGCGCCGATGCCGTCGGCGGCGCCCGTGACCAACGCGACAGGGTTGAGGCGCGTGTGCATGACCTACGCGTTAGGCCATGGCTGCGAGCGCAATTCAACACGTCGCCTTGGCCAAAGCCGCGCGCTATATCGCTCGCCCATGACACGTTTTGCGCTTCAGTTCGGCCAAACCCAAACCGGCCTCACCTATCTCGAGCGCATGAGCGCCTACGGCATTTGTCCGCGGGGCGAAGCCAACATTGCGATCGTCCAAATCGGCAAGCGCGCGCCATTTGAATACGACTTGCCTGGCGGCGGCGTCGAAGCGGATGAGGACGAGGCGGCCGCACTGATGCGCGAGTTTGGCGAGGAGACCGGGCTTACGGTCTGGCCCACGCGCGTGATCGGCCGGGCCGGGCAATTCTGGATCAATAAGGGCGAGCCGCGAAATTCGCTGGCGACGTTCTACGAGGTGGAATTGTCCGCCGACGATGGCGCACCCACCGAGCCCGATCACGCGCTCATTTGGATGGAGCCGAAGGAGGCGTTGTTGAAGCTTCGCCATGAAGCGCACTGCTGGGCGCTGTTGCACTGGCTGCGTGGGCGCCGGGGCGGTCCGAACTGACGTCGTGGTTTCGCGAATTGCCGCCGTCCACGAGTTGAACGATTTGCTGCAGCGGGTTCAGCTCAGCGAAACGTTCAAACAATGTCGGTTGACGGATGTGGATTGGCGTCAATTCCGGAAGCTCGGCGAGGTTCGGCGCCCGCGCCACGTGAAGCTGCGACAATGGCGCCACGCGCGCCGGAATGATCTGCACCACATCTTCGATCGACGGCGGCTCAACCGCATCGGTCGGCATGCTTTCAAGCGGGCCGCCAACGCCCCCGGCGGTGACGTGTAGAGCATCTTGCTCGGGCGTCGGCGTCGGCAGCGAAGCGGGACCGGCGTTTACGCGCACGACGACAGCGCCCACCATCGCCGCAGCGGCCGCGAAGCCAAGCGCCATCATGGCTTGCCGCGGCGGCGGCGCCTTGATTTCGCGCACGCGAGAGAACGGCCGCAAACGCTCGCTCAGCGCAAGCCACGCTCTGCTGCCGCGGGTGCCGTTCCATCCAACGAAGTCAATCACCGGCGCAGTGCGCTTGAGCTCGGGCCAGCCCGTCGCGTCGGCGATCTCAATGATGCGTCTGCGGTCAAAGCGTTCTGCCCACTCGAACATGTAATGGGCGCCTGGCGCGTTTGCCGACCAGAT
Organism: uncultured Pseudomonadota bacterium; assembly: GCA_963837475.1. Classification (GTDB taxonomy): domain Bacteria; phylum Pseudomonadota; class Alphaproteobacteria; order Caulobacterales; family Aquidulcibacteraceae; genus Vitreimonas. The sequence goes on along the minus strand of CAWIND010000003.1, from coordinate 1,780,408 downwards.
CAGCAGCGCGATTTCGCCGCCCTCGAGCGCGCGCGTGTATTGATCAAGCGAGTGGCGTCCGAAACTCACGTCGACGCGATGCTGCTCCGCCTCAAGCAGGCGGCGCAGCGTCTCCGCCGTTTTCACGGCGTCGCGCGCGCAAACAATTCGGATGTCAGCCATGAACCTCACCGAGGGGGAGCTTGTCGTAGCACGCCATCTTTGCGCCGCCATCACACAGCGGCAACTCACCTTGTGTATAAGTCGTCACTTTTGGACTGCGTTTCTTTGGCGCCGCAGCTACGAACACTTGGCGAACCGTTTCGCGTTCTCGGCGCCGAAGCAGACGCAATATCTTGTGTCAGGCGTTGGCGTGAGGTTGCAGCATTACTTGCGAGCAATCTTCATTTGTGCCTCTCGGAAAAAGGCTCCATGCTCAAACGCGGCCCGGATAACCCATCCGGGGGATAGGGGAAGTCACACATGGATCCGGCGATGATGGCCTACGTCGTGCAAGCGATCGGCGGCGCGGTAGGCGGAAACATTCTTGGCGCGTTGACGCGCGGTGGCGGCGGACTGGTTGGACGCTCGCTGATCGGCGCCGTTGGCGGTCTTGCCGCAGGCTATGGCGCCCAAAACGTCGAAGCGGTGGGCAACATCACCCAGATGTGGAGCGGGTTGATCGCAGGCGAGAACGGCGTGCATCTCTCGAATCTGATCACCGGCGCTGTGGGCGGCGGCATTCTCGGCCTCATCGGCGGCCTGTTGGTCCGGCCGCGCAACTAAGTTTCAAAGATCAGGCCAGAGCAGCGAGAGGAATTGCGCGTCCGACCATTGCGGCGCCGGCGCGTCGCTGGCTGTCAGGCGTGCAATCACCAAATCACGCGACGGGACGATGTAGAGACGCTGGCCGCCGTCGCCCGCCGCCATGGCGAGGTCGGGCGGCGCCGGTGACGCCGCGCGCCACAGATCGCTGTTGCAGGAAATCGGTTGGCGCGATGGCGCAGCCAGCCAGAAGCCGAAGCCTGCGCGCGGCTCGGCCCCCGATCCGCGCAAGGCGTCGCCCAGCACATAATTGTCGGCCAATTGCTCGGCGCGCCAAACCCCGCCGCGGCGGACGAGTTCGCCGAGGGAAGCCCAGCCGCGCACAGTGACGAATGCGCCGCTGTCGAAATGCGCTGCGCCGTCGGGTCCGCGCGCCCAGCCGATTGGCGTGCAGCCAATGGCGGCGAGCGCGCGCGCGGTCAGATACGTCGCCGGATCGGGATCGACGCCTGCCGCGGAGAGCTTGCGGCGCGCCAACTCGGTGAAGATCACATAGGGCGCAGCGTCATCGATGAATCGTGCGCCGACCTGATCCGCCGGCGCCAGTGCAAGCGCGGTCGCCAAATCCTGCGGACCGCCGCGCACGAAGGCTATCCCGCTCGTGCCATTGAGCAGCGTACGCGCCGTGATCATGCTCTTGACCGCGTCAGCGCCCCATTCACCGAGTGTGAGTGCGGCGGGTTCGTCGAGCGCGAGCAGGCGATCATGGACGAGTTGGGCCGCCAGCAGCGCGGCGAACGCGCGCGTGCCCGCGCCAAGCGGCCAGCGAATGTCGCCGCTGCCGGAAGGATAATCCTCCGTGAGCACGATGCCGTTGCGCACGATGATGAGACCAGCGCCGCCGCGCTCGGCGCTAAAGCGCGCCGCCGCCGCGAAGCGGCCGGACACTTGCGCCCGCGCGCGCGTCGCCGAGGACGCGGTCACCAGGCTGCATGCCGCAGCCGTCATGAAAAATGTGCGCCGATCCATGCCCCCTCGAATCCGGCTGGATTGTCTTCAAAACGCCGCTGCGCCGCAAGCGACGCTATTTCCCAACCGCGCTGTTGGCGCCGATGTCTTGCACCGGGACCGTGACCTGAACGCGCCCATTGCCGCGCTGGATGACGAGCGCGACACGGCCGCCAACGCCCACCCGATCGAGGGCGTTGGTAAGGTCGGCGAGGCGATGAACGGGTTGACCTTGCGCCTGCACAATGACGTCGCCGAGGACGCCACGTCCAGGATCGGTTGGGCGCAAGCCTGCGTGGGCGGCAGGCGAGTTGTCAGTGGTCTCCCACACCAGCACGCCGTCGACGCCCAGCCGCGTGGCGATCGCTTGATCGGCTGCAACAATGCCGATGCCGGCGACAGGCGCGCGGCCGTCGTGAATGAGCGCTGGCACGATGCGCATCACCGTGTCGACCGGAATGGCGAAGCCAACGCCTGCATAGGCGCCCGAAGGCGAATAGATCGCAGTCGTGACGCCGATGACGCGGCCTGCGCTGTCGAGCAGCGGACCGCCAGAATTGCCGGGGTTGATGGCCGCGTCGGTTTGGATGACGTCGGCGATTTCGCGCCCGCCATTGGTTGGCAATTGGCGGCCGATGGCGCTGACGATGCCGGAAGTCAGCGTCTGGTCGAAGCCGAACGGATTGCCGATGGCGAACGTCGCTTGCCCGACCTGCAAATCATGCGACGTGCCGATCGCAAGCGGCGGCGCATTGATGGGGCGCTGCAAGCGCAGCACCGCGAGGTCGTAATTCGGCGCCGTGCCGACGACAGTCGCGGGAATGTCGTCGTGGCCTCCGCCGGCGCGCACGACGATCTGCGTTGCATCGGCGACGACGTGATTGTTGGTGACGATGTGGCCCTCGCGATCCCAGACGAAGCCGGTGCCGGCCGCGATTTGGCCCTGACTAAACGCGTCGCCTCGCGTGCCGCTTATCACCAGCACGACCGAGGGCGACGCTGAGCGGAAAATCGCGATCGTCGCTTGTTCGCTCTCAGCAAGCGTCCCGCGCGCCGCGACGACTTGCGGATTGACTGGCTCGCCGCGCGACTGCGTCTGCTGCTGGCGTGGCGCCAGATCGCAGCTCGCGACCAGGATGAGCGCTGAGAGCGCCGCAAAAACCCGAGCCTTCATGCCACAAACTCCAGCGGCGATCTAAGCACCCCGGGGCCGCGCGGCAACACTGAGCTGTCGCGATTCAGCGAGGCGTTGGAGTGGGGCCGGGAGCGGCCAACGTGCCGTGTCATCCGGCCGCAGGGGAGATGGGTATGGTGCGCGGGATTTGGGTGGTCGCGCTTTTCGTGGCGCTTCTCGGCGTTTCAATTCTGAGCGCGCCGCCGGCGCGGGCTTCCTTCGGCGATTGCAACAGCGCGGCTTATTTGGGGCAATTCGATGCACGCTTTGGCGTGGCGCCGGGATTTCTGTGTGTCGAAAGCGATCGCGTCGCTGTCCGCTCCGACGCAGGCGCGACCCACATCCGCATCGCCCAATATCTCTTATCAGATTGGGCGACGCGTCCAGGCGCGGTAGCGGCGACACGCTTACACAGACAAGGCAGGTCGGCAGGCCTGGACCGGTGACCTCGACCTGCCACCGCCTCTCGCACTAATAGCTAACGGCTCAATTCCTTCATCGCCCCGTCAAGGCCTTCGATGGTGAGAGGAAACATGCGTTTTTCACCAACGATTTCGCGGATCACTTGGATCGAGGGCGTGTGGTCCCAGTGCGCGCGCGGCGTGGGGTTCAACCAGACCACGCGCTCGTAGACCTGCGTGACCCGCTGTAGCCACACCGCGCCGGCCTCCTCATTCCAATGCTCGACGGAGCCGCCCGGATAGGTGATCTCGTAGGGGCTCATGGTCGCATCGCCGACGAAGACGATGCGATAATCGTGCGGAAACTTGTGCAGCACATCCCAGGTCGAGGATTTCTCGTCGTGACGTCGGCGATTATCCTTCCAGACGCTCTCATAGAGGCAATTGTGGAAGTAGAAGAAGTCCATGCGCTTGAATTCGGCGCGCGCGGCCGAGAACAGTTCCTCGCAAAGCTTGATGTGTGAATCCATCGAGCCGCCAATGTCGAAGAAGAGCAGCACCTTGATGGTGTTGCGCCGTTCAGGGCGAAGCACGATGTCGAGATAGCCCTGGCGGGCGCTCTCTTTGATGGTGTTGTCGAGGTCGAGTTCTTCGGGCGCGCCATCGCGCGCAAACTTGCGCAGACGCCGGAGCGCGATCTTGATGTTGCGGACGCCAAGCTCGACGCTGTCATCGAGGTTCTTGTATTCGCGGTTTTCCCACACCTTCACGGCGCGGCCTTGGCGTGCGCCTTCATTGCCGATGCGGATCCCTTCGGGATTGTAGCCGCCGCTGCCGAACGGCGATGTACCGCCAGTACCGATCCATTTGCCGCCGCCTTCGTGCCGCTCTTTCTGCTCTTTCAGGCGCTCCTGCAGCGTCTGCATGAGCTTGTCCCAGCCGCCGAGCGCTTCGATCTGCGCTTTCTCTTCGTTGGTCAGGAATTTTTCAGTGAGCAGCCTCAGCCATTCGGCGGGAATGTCGGCGACAAATGCGTCGCTTGTGTTTTCGACGCCCTTGAAGACATGACCAAAGACGCGGTCGAACTTGTCGAGGTGACGTTCGTCCTTCACCAGCGCGGCGCGGGAGAGATAGTAGAAATCCTGCACATCAGGCGGGATGGCGTCTTTTTCCAGCGCTTCGATCAGCAGCAAGTATTCCTTGAGGCTGACCGGCACGCGCGCAGCGCGCAATTCGGTGAAGAAGCGCTGAAACATGAGTTCACAGGATAGGGAGCCGGCGCGCGCCGCGCCAGCCGCTTCCGTCACGTCAGAGGTGACCGCTGGCGATTTCGCCGAGCGTGCTTTGCCAGAGAGCGTGCGCGGCGACTTCGCCCTGATGCGCAGCGGCGGCGTCAGCGGCCGGCGCGCTATAGCGCAGCACATAGACCCAACCCGACACCATCGCGACGCTCACGTGCGAATACATCTGCGCGTGATCGCTGGGGCGGGTGAGCAGGAAATCGGCGGAGCGCGTGGTCGGCAGTCCAGGAAAGGCCTGCGCGACGCTTGGCGGGTAGTCGCGCGCGTCCGGCGAGGCTTGTCGGATGGCGGCGATGGCGCCGTTGATCTGCTCAGCGAGCGCGGTGTGGAATGAATAACGCGTCGCGTAGAGGCGGATGGTTGTTCCGTCGTGCGTGGACTCGCAGGCAACATCCTCGCCGCGCGCGGCGGTCGGGAAGATGACGACGCGATTGGTCCAGCTGGCGCGCAGGCGGCAGGTGAGACCGCTGCGGGTGTGGCGCACGACAACCTGGCTGTCGGAGGGAAGCGCTTCGAAGAGATCCTGAGCGCTGGCGGACGCGATCAAGGCGGTCGCCGCGGCCGGCGCCGACGCAGACGGCGCCGGCGAGGAGACAGGCGTTTGCTGCGCCAAAGCCGGCGCGGCGATCAAGGCAAATGCAAAGGCGCAGACAAGCCGCCGCATGCGTACGTCCTCCTCCCACCCGGCAGCGAACTTAATTGGAGACTTTGCCGCTGTCGACGGGCGCCTTCAGGCTAGCTCGTCCCGCCGCGCGCCTCACGCCGCGCCAGGAAAGCCAGGCGTTCGAACAGCATGACGTCGGCTTCGTTTTTGAGCAGTGCGCCGGCGAGCGGCGGGATGAGCTTGGATGGATCGCGTTGCCTTAGCGTTTCCGGATCGATTTCGTCCGTCATCAGCAGCTTCAGCCAATCGAGCAGTTCGCTGGTGCTGGGTTTTTTCTTCAGGCCCGGCACCTTGCGCATGTCATAGAAGATCTTCAGCGCTTCGTTGACGAGCCGCTGCTTGATCGCCGGGTAGTGCGCTTCAATGATCGCCTGCATCGTCGCCTCGTCTGGAAAACGGATGTAATGGAAGAAGCAGCGGCGGAGGAAGGCGTCTGGCAATTCCTTCTCATTGTTCGAGGTGATCATCACGATCGGGCGCTGCGCGGCTTTGACCGTGCGATTGAGTTCGTAGACGTAGAACTCCATCCGATCGAGCTCTTGCAAAAGGTCGTTTGGGAATTCGATGTCGGCCTTGTCGATCTCGTCGATCAGCAACACGGGACGTTGGGCGCTCTCGAACGCATCCCACATCTTGCCCCGCTTGATGTAGTTCTCGATGTCGGTGGCGCGCGGGTCGCCCAATTGGCTGTCGCGCAGGCGCATGACGGCGTCATACTCGTAGAGGCCTTGCACGGCCTTGGTCGTCGACTTGATGTGCCATTCGATCAGCGGCGCGCCGAGCGCCTTGGCGACCTCGATCGCCAGCATGGTTTTGCCGGTCCCGGGTTCGCCCTTGATCAAGAGCGGACGCTCGAGCGCGATGGAGGCGTTGACGGCGACCTTCAGGTCTTCCGTAGCGACATAGTCCCTGGTGCCTTCAAAGCGCATCTTCGCTCCCAACGTTGCGCAATTGGAATAAAGCTTCAGCAGAGGTCGGTGCAAGCGCGTGCAATATCTCGTTAACCTAGAAGGCAGAGTCTCGCGCTGGTTGACTCCCAGAACCGGGAGGAGGGCTCATGCCTCTGAAGTTGTCGCTGCGGCCAGGCGAAAAATTCGTGGTCAATGGCGCTGTCGTCCAAAATGGCGACCGCCGCGCGGCGCTCGTGCTGCAGAACAAGGCCTCGGTCTTGCGTGAAAAGGACATCATGCAGCCGGAGGAGGCCGATACGCCGGCCAAACGGGTCTATTTCCCAATCATGCTCATGTATCTCGACGAGATGGGGCGGGAGAAGGCCTATGCCGAGTTCGCCTCGAGACTGACGGAGTTCATGGGCGCCGTTCGCGATGCAGCCGTCCTGGCCGAATGCATCGGCGTTTCCAAAGAAGTAATGGCCGGCGAATACTACCGGGCACTGATGCGCTGCAGGAAACTCATTTCCTTTGAGGCCGAGCGCTTGGGACTGGGGCATGTCGATCAAAGCCTACCAGCGCGCGGCCACGCAGGCTGATAGTCCGCGCCAACTTGAGTACCGGGCGTTTGGGCAAGTCACCGCGGGGCTGGTGCGCATAAAGGAAAGCGTGCCTACGACCGCGACTGTGATCGCTGAGGCTCTCGACGCCAACCGCCGGCTCTGGAACGTGCTGAGCGCCGATTGTTCGACGCCGGAAAATCAGCTGCCGCCGCCGCTGCGCGCGCAGATCATCTCGCTGGCGCTTTGGGTGTCGAAGTATTCGAGCCAGGTGCTGCGCGAAGGCGCCGACATCGATCCCTTGATCGATATCAATCGCACCATGATGGAAGGCCTCGCCGCGCGTTAAGCGCGCTCGGCAAATTTTGCCTAGCGGTAAATCTTGCCGCCGGAAAAACCGCGGCGACGCCCTTGTTAGAAACCCGAAATTAACTGCCTTAGCGCGAGAACACTCGCCAGCTGCAATGGAACTTTCCATTGCGCGTGGAAGTAATGGGCAAAATGCCCAACCGGCCAAAACGGCTGGATAACATCGTCCAGAAGGACCACACCTATGGCTAGCGTTAACACCAATTATGGCGCTCTGGTCGCGCTGCAAAGCCTCAATCAGACGACGAAGCAACTCGCTGACGTCCAAAACCACATCAACACCGGCCTCAAGGTTGGCTCCGCTAAGGACAACGGCGCCGTCTTCGCCATCGCTGAAGGCCAGCGCGCGCGCGTTTCGTCGCTCAGCGCGGTTTCTGACGGCATCGACCGTGCGTCTTCGACCATCGACGTGGCGCTGTCGGCCGGCCAAGCGATCGGCGACATCCTCAAGCAATTGAAGTCGCAAGCGGTCGCGGCGGAAGCCACTGACCTCAGCCAAGATCAACGCGACGCGCTGCAAGCCAACTTCTCGGCGCTGCGCTCGCAGATCGATCAGATTTCGAACGCCGCCACGTTCAACGGCGCCAACTTGGTCAACGGCACGAACCTGACGGGCACCGCCAATCAGTTCAGCGTGCTGACCAGCGACCAAACGACGGCCGTCCCGTACACGCTGTCGGGCGGCGCGCTGGTGGCTGCCTCCACGACCGCGACGGATCTTGCGACGGCGACGGGGTTGACCTTCGCGGCTGGCGATGGCGTGCAATTCCAAATCGTCAACGGCTCGCAAACGACGACCTATAAAGTTTCGACCGCCGGTACAGATACAATCCAAGACTTCCTGGACAATGTGACGGCGCAAACCAATGGCGAAGTCTCGGCTACTTACGACTCCGCGACCTTGAAGATCTCCTACAGCTCTTCAAAGGCCTACACGGTCCAGTTTGTCGACAACGCCAATGCCGCCAAGACCGACGGCGCTGCCGGCGCCTTCGACGGCGGCGCCACGACCACAGGCGGCACGCTCGCTGGCGGTTCTGCCGGTACGACGAGCCAACTCGCGGTCTCGGGCTTCGACTTCCGCGTCGGCGCTTCGGGCCAAGCGCTCGCGACGCTCACGTCATCGCTCGACATCTCGAGCTCGGCCGGCGGCACCGCTGCCTCGTCCGCGATCGATACAGCGATCACGCAGCTCAACAAGAACCTCGCGACCCTCGGCTCGCAGTCGAAGGCTCTCGACACCCAGAAGACGTTCCTGGGTCAGCTGAGCGACTCCATCACCAACGGCATCGGCAACCTCGTCGACGCTGACCTGGCGAAGGAATCGGCGCAGCTGCAAGCTCTGCAAGTCAAGCAACAGCTTGGCGCGCAAGCTCTGTCGATCGCCAACCAAGCGCCGGCGATCGTCCTCTCGTTCTTCAAGTAAGAACACGGAAGAGGCGGGGAGCCCAAAGCTCCCCGCCGATTTCCGCCAGTGACGAACAATGGCGTCGCTCGATCCCATCGCAAGCTTGTCAGACATCCGCGCGGCCGAGCCGACGCGGGTTTCGGCCAATGAGGCGCATGGCCCGGTCGCCGAGGCCGCCCAAAAGCTGCGCGCCGAGCAAGAGGCGCGGCGCCGGACTGAGATGCTTCCCACCAACCTAAAGCTACGTCTTGATGCGGACGCCGGCTGGTTCGTGCAGACCGTGACGGACGCCGTCACCGAGGAGACCGTGCGCCGCTATCCGAGCGAGCAGCAACTTGCCTTTTCACGCGCGGTGAGCGCCTATTTGCGCGCGCTGATTGAGTCGTAAACAAAATCTGAATTTTCCGTCCAGACATGTTGTGGCGTTAACGTTTCGTTAACGCATTTACTGTTTCTTCACGCCTGCGGCGAAGCACGCCGCGCGCTCCTGAGCACGAGCGCGCGATCCGAAGGAGCAGACTTATGGTTTCCAGTATCGTCCCCGGCGCTAGCGCGGGCGCGAAGCCGCTTGGCGTCGATCCGCGTCTGGCGCAAAGCCCGTCGCAGGGCGGGATGATCAGCGAAGACAGAGGCGCTGGTCAGGACCGCGTCGAAATCAGCGGCCCTGGCGCTCTTGCGGCCTCGCGCGACAGCGTGACCTATGGGCTTGCGCAGGTTCAACAGGCGCTGTCGGTTGCGCGCGATGCGCAAACCATGCTGCTGAAGGTTCAAAGCGTCGTTGGCGATGCAAACGCCAGCCAATCTGACCTGAGCGCGGCGCTTGACGATTACGCTTCGAACTTCAGCGCCGCCGCGCAAGGCAATCGGCTGGTCAAGGGCCAGGATATCAGCGTCAATGCCGACCCAACGAGCCCGCCACTGACCATCGCTGGCGCCGACCTGGCGCTCGGCGGCGACGTCATAGGGCTCTCAAGCGGCGCGAGCGTTGGCGACAGCGCTCTCTCGGCGACAGCGCAGGCTTCGCTCGATCGCTTGCAGGGCGTTATGGAGAATCTGGGAGACGCCAGTAGCGCGCTGCAGGCGCACCAAGGTTTCCTGGGCGTGGCGCAGAACGCCATCAGCGGCGTGACCGATCTCAATGCTGATTCCGCGCGTCTGCTGGCGCTGCAAGTTCGCCAGGGGCTCGAAGCGACGAACGGACGCGCTATTGCCAACGTCGAACCGCAAGCAGTGCTCGCGCTCTTCCGAGCCTAAGGACTCAAGGCCGGCTCAAAGCCCGCGTACAGGGCCGATGTCGATGAGCTCACCGGCATAATCATCGTCACGCATGCGCGTCATGATGCGCCGCGCGATACGGAAGACCACCAGTCCCGCCGAGATCAGTGCACCCAGCAGTGCGATGCCGGCAATGGTGAGCGCAATGGCGAGATCGCGCGTCATTTTGAGATCGCCGTGCGCGGCGGTGAGCAGACGGCCGTCCCGCGGGAGCCGCTTTGCCGCCGCGGCGGCCCGGTCGCGTGAAGCCTGGGCGATCAACAAGAGGCGCGGTACATCACGGAGCGTCTGTGCGTGGGTGAGCAAGGCGACTGCGCCATTGCGCGAGGAGGCCTCGCTCATGGCGCCGATCTTATCCAGGACGGCTTTCAGCGCATCGAGGCGCGCTTGGTCCAGCGTCGCCGAAAACGCAGGCGAGGAGATGGCGAAGGCCCCCGCATCATTGCCTTCGGCGCGCGTCATGGCGACACGGCGGAAGTCTTCGACATGCAGGGCCGCGTCGGTCAGCGCTTGAATTTGCAGTCCGAAATTCTGTGGGTAGTCGTCGCGGCGCGCCGCTGTCATCAGAACAGCCGCGCCTTCCGTCATACGCGGCGTCAAGCCGCCCCCCATACCCAGATGCAAGCCGGTGACGATGAGTTGCATGGGTTCGGAATCCGGGTCGAGCATGATCGCCCGCGCGATGGTCTCGAAGTCCTGCTGCGAACCAAGCAGCGCGCCGGGGTCGGAGATGATTTGCGGCGGCAACGCGCCGCTGCTGCTGCGGGCAAGCAGCGGTACGGTGGATTCATACCGCGCGCGCGTACCGGGCGTGAGCAGGTCCAGCGCCGCGCGCTCGACTTGCGCATCGTTCGAGCCGGGCGGGGCGCGGCGGTTAAGATCGGCGAGGTCCTGTGGCGCCAGCATGCCGGGTGCGGAGAGGAGCATGCCGCGCGCGGCGGCGACGTCGTGGGCCATCAGCTCATTGGCGACAAGGTCGTCCCATTGCTGCTGGCGATCGAACTCGAGCGGAATGAGGCTGGCGTTCAGCCGCTCGACGCGCGCCGCAATCGCGCGGGCCCCTTCACGCGAGTAAGAGTAAACATAGAGATGGTCGCGCGTAATCAGCAGAAAGGCGATTGCCGTCGCCAATGCGAGCACGACTAGGCAAACGTTGAACGCCAATGCGCTCACGTGATGGGGATGGTGATCCTGAGGGCTCGACGGTGAGCGCAGGGCTGCGTACTTCATTCCTCCCCCGGAATTGCGCATCAAAACCGGCGCGCGGGTTCTAAAGCAAGATGAATTACAGGAAAGGCGAAATCATCGCCGAAACAGGGTTGTGGGGAGGCCTAAGCAGTGCGGTCGAGGATCGCTGGCCGCGGCCCGCCGGGCGCATTGAGCGCGCCATGGGCAGTGTAATTGTCGGAGCGGCTGCGCTGGCGGGCCACTTCTTCGGCCATCGCTTGGACGAGGCCTTCGCTCACCACTTTCAGCGCATTGAGCGCCGCGTCGTGGCGAGCAAGCGCCTGGTTGAGCGCCACAGTTCGCTTTTTGAGCGCATCAAGCAGGGGGTTGGGCGCGGTCTTGATCAAATCCGGCTCCTGCTGCACGCGCGCCAGTTCAAGCCGATAGGCGTTCGCGAGCCGGTTCTTCTCTTCAGCTTCCGCGCCTTCGAGAAGCGGCAGCCGGGCCTCCATGCGTTCGGCCTCTTGAAGGACGAGCGACTCTAGCCGCTCGCTGAGCAACAGCAGCTGCTCGGCGCGGTCCTGCGCGTGCTCAGCGATGAGAGCCATCGTTCGGCTCCTCTTGGTTTGGTGTTGGGTTTAGTGTTGGGTTTGGCGCGGCGTTTGGCGCGGCGTTTGGCGTGGCGTTTACCGTCTGCATTTGGTTGAGTTCGCGCACGATCTGGTCGGCGATGCCGATGCCGCCGGCATGTTGGATCGCTTGCGCATACTGGTCGATCAGCATCGGGCGAAACATTTCTTCGCCGGCGCCGCCGCCGCCAAGGCCATCCGTGCTCAAACCTTCGAACATCGGCGCCAGCATCTCGTTGAGAAACACCGCTTCGAATTCGTTGGCGGCATGGCGGGCCCGATCGGCTTGTGTGGTGCGCGCGGCGGACGCGCGCGCATCGAGCGGTAGCGGAGCGCCCTGCAGCGAGCGGTCGGCCGCCGGGGTCGGGGTTTGCGTCTGCAGAGGCAGCGGCGCGCCGCGCGGCGCGATCGGGATCCCCGCGTCCGCCACTACATCACCTCTATGTCGGCTTGGATTGCGCCTGCGGCCTTCAGCGCCTGCAGGATCGAGATCATGTCGCGCGGGCTAACGCCAAGCGCATTCAGGCCGTTCACCAATTGCCGAAGCGGCACGCCGCCGGGCACGACGACCAAGCCGCCCTTGTCTTCATCGACATGCACACTGCTCTGCGGCGCCACTTGCGTTGTGCCGTGGCTGAGTGGACCGGGTTGGCTGACGAACGGATCTTCCTGCACCGAGATGGTGAGATTGCCTTGTGCGATGGCGACAGTCGAAACGCGAACATTGTCGCCCATGACGACAATGCCGGAGCTCTCATCGATGACGATGCGGGCGGGGTTATCGACGGCGACTTCCAGGTTTTCGATTGAACCCACCAGCGAGACCATGTCGCCCGAATAGCCGTCTGGCCGGTGCAGCTCGATCGTGCCGGGGCTGGAAGCGTGGGCGACATTGCCGCCGACCGAAGTGTTGATGGCGCCGGCGATATGCTGGGCGGTGCTAAAATCGGGATTGCGCAGGGAAAGCCGCAAATCCTGGCGCTCGGCGATATCGAAGCTGATTTCCCGCTCCACCAGCGCCCCGGATGCAATGCGGCCAGCGGTCGGCACGCCGCGCGTCACCGACGAACCCGAAGCGCCCGCTGCCGCAAACCCGCCAATCGCCAACGATCCTTGTGCGACGGCGTAGACCTGCTGGTCGGCACCCATGAGCGGCGTCACCAGCAATTGGCCGCCAGCCAAGCTGCGGGCATCGCCGAGCGCCGATACAGTCACGTCGATGCGCGAGCCCTGGCTCGCGAACGGCGGCAGGTTTGCGGTCACCATGACTGCAGCGACGTTGCGTGTGTTGAGATTGCCGTTGGTGGCGTTGACGCCCAGCCGCTCGAGCATCGCGGCCAGGCTTTGGCGCGTAAACGGGGCGTTGCGAAGGCTGTCGCCTGTGCCGGCGAGACCGACAACGAGCCCATAGCCAACAAGCTGGTTGTCACGCACGCCTTCAAAGTCGGCGATGTCTTTGATGCGTGGATTAGCCCAGGCCGGCGTCGCGGCGACCGGCGCACCGATCGCGGCGATGGAAGCCACAACCAGCAACGCATGTCGCGCCGCGCGGGAAACAGAACGCATGAGATCCGATACGCGAGCAGTTCGGTTAACGCTTGGTTCAAGTTCAAAACGTTAACGAGGTGGAAATAGCAGCAGTCCATGAGTTCGCGTCCATGAAAGTTGAAAGCGGCCGCAGCATCGGTTCTGCCGCCGCGCCAAAACGGGCGGGAAATGCCGCCGCCCCAGACTTCGCGCCGGCGGGCCCCGAGGAGGCCCCGCACGTGGCGGCCGCTGCCGGCGTCGCCCATGTGACGGCGCTCGACACCATCTTGGCCCTGCAGGCCGAAGAGCCCCCTGCGCAGCGCCGCGCCCGCCAAGCCAAACGTGGCCGCGCCGTGCTGGATGCGCTCGAGCGGCTGGAAGAAGGCCTTCTTTCAGGGCGCGCGCCGGGGACGCTGATCTCCGAATTGGAGCACCTCCAGCGAACTGCAAAAGCAACTGGTGAACCAGGCCTGGATGGGGTTCTTCGTGAGATCGATACGCAACTCGCCGTCGAGTTGGCTAAGCTCGACCGGCTGGCGGGACGCGCCTGATGCTGCACTGCAACCCTATGACTTTAGGCGTACTTTGGCGCCTTCCTTGCTGCATGGACGCCGCCGGGCGCCGACGTTATAAGGCGGCGCCTCGCATGGGCGGTCGGAGCTTCTAATGGCCACGGTCACGAAAGAATATCGTCCCAGCGAGAGAGAGCCGTTTATGAATGAACGGCAGAAGGAATACTTCCGGGCCAAGCTGCTCGCTTGGAAAGAAGAGATCCTCGAAGAGTCGCGCTCGACGATCGCATCGCTTCAGCAGGACACGGTCGCGGAAGCAGATCTCGCCGACCGCGCCACCAGCGAAACCGATCGCGCGCTCGAACTGCGCACCCGCGACCGCCAGCGCAAGCTGATCGCCAAGATTGATGAAGCGCTGCGGCGCATTGAAGACGGCACCTACGGCTATTGCGAAGAGACCGGCGAACCGATCGCGCTCTCGCGCCTCGATGCGCGCCCGATCGCAACGCTCTCGCTTGAAGCGCAAGAGCGCCATGAGCGCCGCGAACGCGTGCATCGCGACGACTAATCCTTTACCGGGGCGGCCATGCTCACTGACGCAGTCCTGGCTTGGGCTCACTTCGTACTGGCTTTCGTCCTGGTGGGCGCGCTCGTCGCTGAGGCGAACATTTTGCGGCTGCCCGTCGATAAGCGCGTCGCGAACCTGCTCGCACGGATCGATCGTTCGTACGGCGTTTCGGCCGGACTATTGATCGTGGTCGGCGTTTCCCGTGTGGTCTGGGGCGCGAAGGGCTGGGCGTATTATCAGGGCGAACCCTTTTTCTGGGCGAAGATGGCCACGTTCGCGATTGTGGGACTGCTTTCCATCCCACCCACCTTAACCTTCCTGCGCTGGCGTCGCGCGGCGGAGGCGAACGACACTTTTGCAGCGCCCGAGGCCGAAGTGAATCGCACCCGACGTTACGTCATGTTTGAGGTTCACCTGATCGTTCTGTTGCTGCTTTTCGCGGTCCTCATGGCCCGGGCGGTCGGCTGGCCCGCTTGAAACTGCAAGTGGCGGCAAAGGGCTTTGACTTCCGCCTTCTGTCATGCTGGTTACAGTTACCTTTGCTGTCACAGGGGATGATTGATGCGTATCGCTTTGGCCGTTGCCGCTGGCTTGTTGTGGGTGGGAGCGGCGTATGCGCAACCGGCGCAGAATGCAGGTAACGCCGGCGCCATTGCGCCGTCAGTGGGTGAGCCGACCATGGGACAGACGCCGACGACACCCGTCTCGCCCACAGACTCAACCCAGACGAACAACAACCAAACCGCAGACGCCAACCATCAGATCGTCTGCCACACGATGGAAAACGCTGGCAGCCGTTTGCAGCGTCACGCGACGCGCGTTTGCAAGACCCGCGAGCAATGGGAAATTGAGCAGCACGAGAACCAAGAAATGCTGCAGCGCATGGGTAGGGTGCAAGGAGAGCGCGGCTAGCGCGCTCAAGCTCACGCCTGGTTCACCAAGGCAGGATCGCGTCGGTAATGCGCTGACCCCAACTGGGTCGCTGCACGGCGCTGATCTGGCCTTGGCCGCCGTATGCGATGCGCGCCTCGGCGATTTGCGTGTGGTTGATGGTGTTCTCGGCGCTGATGTCTTCAGGCCGAATGACGCCGCTCACTGTGAGCTGACGCATCTCCGCATTGATGCGCACGTCCTGGCGGCCGGCGATGACGAGATTGCCGTTTGGCAAACGATCCACGACGACGGCTGCGACCGTGAGCCGGATCTTCTCCTTGCGATCGATGGCGCCCGCGCCGGTGGCCGCCGATTGCGAATTGGTGTCGACCATTTGGGTCGGATCGAAACCGCCAGGCAGCACCCGGCCGAGCGCGCCTTCCAGGCCAAAGAAGTGATTGATCCCCGCCTGCGTCGAACCCGTGCGCGAACGGTTGGATGAATTCGACAGCGACGCAGAATCGTCGATCTCGATGTTCACCGTAAGAATGTCGCCCACGCGCGAGGCGCGCTGATCATTGAAGAAGCTGCGCGAACCCGTGCGCCACAGCGAATTGGCGCGCGGCGCCTCGACAGAGGCGGAAATCGGCTGTGGCATGGTCTCGTGCTGACCGCCGGTCAACCCAACCGGGTTCGACACGGGCTCTAATTGCGGCCCAGCCATTGCGTGGCGCGCCGCGTTATAGGCGACGCCGGGCGCGGCGAGCGCGTCTTGCGCCACTTGTCCGCCGTCTACGCTGGCGCAACCGGCTGCGCCGGCGGCGAGCGCGAGGAGGGCGAGAGAACGCATGATGTGCTCCTGGTTCAAGGCGAGGCGCTCGCGGCGCCCGGGCCAGTGACGACGCCGAGCACGACACGATTGGAGGAGGGATTCATAAGCCGCACGCTTTGGCCGAGGGCCGCGTCCTGCATGGCTTGCGTGCGCATGCTCAAGGTCACGCCGCCAGACTGATAGATGAGCATGACGGCATCGCCGCGACGGATGGCGGCGGCGCTGCTCGACGTGCTTGCTGTGGTCAGCGGTGCGCCGGCCGGCATGCTGGTCGATGTGATCGGCGCACTGCGAGGGGGCCCAATTGTCGCCCGCGCGCCTGCGGGACGCACGACTTGAACAGCATCCGCACCCAAAGGCGGCGTCCACTCGAAGCCGGCGGCGGAAGCAGCCGCCGCAAGCACAGCCATCGGCAGAGAACCAACCTGTCCGGCGGCCGGCGCCGGCGCGATCGGGCGCCCAGATAGCGAGCCCGTGCCCTCGAACGCATCGCCCAACGTGACCATGACGCCGCTGGCTTCGATGCGATTGCGCAACGTGACAGTATCGGCCGCGGCCACGCCAGCGGCGAGCACCAAATAAAAACACGTCGCAACGCAGAACCAACGCATCATGGAAGGGCTCCCTCCTCAAAGAGCCTTCAGCGTACCTGAGTCGTCGTTTGCAGCATTTCGTCCGCTGCGGTGATCACACGCGCGTTCATTTCGTAAGCGCGCTGAGCGACGATCAGCGATGAGATTTCTTCCACCGCGTTGACATTTGAAAGTTCGAGAGAGCCTTGGATCAGCGTCCCGAATCCGGGCGAACCGGGCGTCGCCGTTTGCGGCGAGCCAGATGCAGGCGTTTCGAGGTAGAGGTTGTCGCCGATTGCTTCCAAACCCGCGGGGTTCAGGAAGTTGGCAATTTCCAATTGGCCAAGCTGTTGGGGCGCAGTCTGTCCTGTCAGCGTCGCTTCGACGATGCCATCGCGCGAAATCTGAATCGCCGTCGCTTCTTGCGGCACGGTAATGGCGGGCTCGATGGGATAGCCGTCCGATGTCACCATCTGACCGTCGGCGTTCACAGCGAGATTGCCGGCGCGTGTGTAGGCGATCTGTCCAGACGGCATCGTCACTTGCAGATAGCCGCGCCCGTCGATGGCGAGGTCATAAGCGTTGCCGGTCTGGCTCATGCCGCCTTGCTCGGTGATGCGTCCAACCGCTGCTGTGCGTACGCCGGCGCCGAGCTGGATGCCCATCGGCAAAACCGTGCCGTTTGACGACGACGTCGCGCCGGGCCGCTCGACGTTTTGGTAGAGCATGTCTTCGAATTCGGCGCGCTGACGCTTGTAGCCCGTCGTGTTCATGTTCGCGATGTTGTGCGAAATCACGTCGACATTGGTCTGCTGAGCCTGCATGCCGCTGGCGGCGATGGAAAGAGCGCGCATGGGGACGGTTCCTTATGCTTGGCCGAGCGTTTGGATCGCTCGCTGCCGCAATAAATCCGCGTTCGCAACGAATTGCGCCGCGGATTGATACGCACGCGAAATCTCAATAAGTCGCGTGATCTCAACGACGGGCCGAACGTTCGAACCTTCGAGCGCGCCTTGCATAACGACGCCATCGAAAGGTTCGGACGCTTGACCGTGCGCGTCCCAAAGGTTGTCCCCGACCTTTGAGAGCGCGCCGGGCGCGGCGAACATCACCACGCCCAATCGGCCGACCTCGTTGCCGGCCACGGTAATAGCGCCGTCACGACCGATCTGCGGGCTTTCGCCCGTTTCCGAGTCGATCGAAATCGGCGCTCCCCCCGAGTTCAGAACAGGGCGACCATCAGCGGTCACGAGCTGTCCATCCCCCGATAGCTTGAACGCGCCATCGCGCGTGTACATCGTCTGGCCGCCGGGGCCCTGCACCATGAAGAAGCCATTGCCTTCGATGGCGACGTCGAGCGGATTGCCAGTGCTTGCGATCTCGCCTTGGCGCAGGTCGCGGCCGAGGCCGACATCACGCACGAACCGGATATCGGTCGGATTGACCTCCGCGCTCGCGCCAGTGTCGTCGACCTCTTCGGTCAGCAATTCGTCGGCCTTGAAGCCGGATGTGTTGACGTTGGCGAGGTTGTTGGCGGCGACGTCCAAACGTCGTTGCAGAACGCGCTGCGTCTGCAGGCCGAGCATGAGGGCGTTATCCATCAATGTTAACGATGCAAGCCTCGGGCCAAGGGTTAATGGCTTGATTTTCTTGGAGGCGGGTCATGCGGTTTGGTGAATGATTGCGGAGATTTCTGCCGCGCACCGGCAAGTTTTGCCCAGTTGCTACCAATCCTTAACCAGCGCCGCGTGACCTAGGGCAGGAACCAAAAGCGCGAGCGATTCCGTCATGCTGGGCAAGAAGAAAAAGAAAAAAGAGGAGGCCGAAGCCGCCCTCAATGGCGACGCCGACAGCGCGCCGGGGCCGGAGGACGCCGCCAACGAAAATGCCGAGGGCGCCGAGGGCGAGACGCCGGCAAAGAAGAAGATGTCGGGTAAGAAGCTCGTGCTCTTCTTCATATTGCCTGCTGTGCTCGTGCTCGGCGGCGGCGGCGCGGCCGCCTACTTGCTCTTGTTCAACGGCGGCCATCCCGAACAGCACGCGGAAGCCGGCCACGGCAAAGAGAAGGCCGGCGAGCACGGCGGCGAATCCACGCCGGGACCGAATGGCACGACGATCACGCAGGGCGAAGGCGTGGTGTTCGTCACCATGCCGGAAATGCTGGTGAACATTAGCGGGCCGGACGGACGCCCATCATTCCTGAAATTGAAGCTCACTATCGAAGCGTCGAACGATGACGTCGCCACGTCGCTCGCAACCCAGCTGCCGCGCGTGAGCGATGAGTTCAACGGCTTCCTCCGTGAGCTGCGCACCGACGATCTTGCAGGATCCGCCGGCGCCTATCGCTTGCGCCTCGAATTGCTGCGACGCGTCAATCTCGCGATCGCCCCGGCGCAGGCGAATGCCGTGCTGATCGAAGAAATGATGGTGCAGTAGATGAGCGCCGACGCGGCCGAAAACGCCGCCGCCGAAAACACGGAATGGAAAACCGACGGCGAGGGCGAGGCCGGCGGCGACGTCGCGGCCGAACGCATCCTCAACCAGGACGAGATCGACAGTCTTCTGGGCTTTGGCCTCGGCGAGGAAGATAGCAACGGCCGCACCGGCGTTCGCGCCATCATCAATTCGGCGCTGGTTTCCTATGAGCGGCTGCCGATGCTCGAAATCGTCTTCGACCGCCTGGTGCGGCTGATGACGACCAGTCTGCGCAATTTCACCTCCGACAATGTCGAGGTTAGCCTCGATCAGATCAGTTCGATCCGCTTCGGCGACTATCTCAATTCCATCCCGCTGCCGGCGATCATCGCGGTGTTCCGCGCCGAGCAACTCGACAATTTCGGGCTCGTCACCGTCGACTCCAATCTCATCTATTCGATCGTCGACGTGCTGCTTGGCGGGCGCCGCGGCGGCGCAGCGACGCGGGTCGAGGGCCGGCCCTACACGACGATCGAGCGGGCGCTGGTGACGCGCATGATCGAAGTCGTGCTGGCCGACGCCAAGCAGGCGTTCGCGCCGCTGACCGAGGTCGACTTCCGTCTCGATCGCATTGAGACCAATCCGCGCTTCGCCGCCATCGCGCGCCCGCCGAACGCGGCGATCGTCGTCAAGCTGCGCATCGACATGGAAGATCGCGGCGGCCGCGTTCGAACTGCTGCTGCCCTACGCGACGCTCGAGCCCATCCGCAAGATGCTGCTGCAGCAATTCATGGGCGAGAAGTTCGGCCGCGACAACATCTGGGAAGGCCACCTCGCCAGCGAATTGTGGGCGCACCAAGCTCGAAGTCCGCGCCGTGCTCGACGAATTGAAGCAGCCGCTGCGCAAGGTGCTCGATCTCAAAGTCGGCGACACTTTGATGCTTGACGCTGCGCCGGAAGCGGCGGTGACGCTGAAATGCGGCGCGGTCGAACTATCGCAAGGGCGCGTGGGCCGCATGGGCCACTCACTTGCCGTGCGCATCGAAGCAGGCATCACGCCTGCCTCGCAGCACGCGCTGATCAAACTTGGAGGCGAATCATGAGCCCAGTGACAATCGTGCTCGAAAGCGTGCTTGCGATCATGCTGGGCGCATGCCTGTTCTATTTCTGGCGCCTTGACCGCAAGCTGAACGCGCTTCGCACCGGCCAAGACGGCATCCGCGCCGCCGCCGCCGAGTTGGTGCAGGCGACAACACAGGCGGAAACGGCAGTGCGCGCTCTGAAGCTCGCCGCCGCCGAAGCGGGGCGCGATTTGCAGGCGCGCATCAATGACGCGAAGCGCGACAGCCGATCGCTTGGGCCTCGGCGCTGGGCGCATGCGCTCCAGCGGTGATCTCGGCGCGCGGACGAGATTGTGATGAGCGCTCGCCCAAGACCGAAGAAGCCGCCGCAGGGCGTGCGCTTGTTTCCCGCCGTAATGGCGACAAGCGCCGCCTTGCTGGGACTGAAGGCCTTCACCATGGCCGAGAGCCTGGCCCAGACCGCGACGCCGGCAGAAAATCCGCCGGCCGCACAGCACGAGGCGTCGAGCCCGCCGGCGCCCCAAACCCCTGTGGCGGCGCAATCCGCAGCGCAATGCAATCCCACCATCGCGCAGCTCGCGGGGCTCTCGCAGTCGGAGGTCGAGGTGTTGCAGGCGTTGAGCGCACGCCGGCAGACGCTTGATCAGCGCGCCACGCAAATTGAAACGCAAGACGATCTCATGGCGGCAGCGCAGCGGCGCATCGACGAGCGCATCGCCGAATTGCATCAGCTGGAAACCACGGTGAACGGGTTGCTCGGTCAGCTCGACCAGGCCCAGGAGCAACGCCTCGGGGCGCTGGTTGACGTCTATCAGCGCATGCGCGCCAAGGACGCGGCGACCGTCTTCAATGGCCTCGATGACACTGTGATGGTGCAGGTGGCGAGCCGCATGCGGCAAGCGAACTTGGCGGAAGTCATGGGCCGCATGCAGCCCGACAAGGCCCGTCATCTCACGCAATTGCTGGCCGATCGCGCGCGTCCGCCGACAAACGGACAGCAATTGCTGACCAATGCCGTGAGCGCCGCTGCGGCGCCGCCGGCGAACGCGCCAGGATCGCCAGCTGGGCCGGCAGGACATTAAACGCGCGCTTAACCGCGCCACGCGGAGGATGCGGGCACAAATCGGATGAAGAGGCTGCGCAAATCTCCGCTGGCGATCGCCGCCGCTGCGCTCGTCGCCGCGCCGCCGGTGGCGGCTGACCCGATTGCCCTGACGCCGCCGCATGTCGTTACGCCGTCGCCGACGCCGAGCCGACCGCCAATCCAGGCGCCAATGCAGGCGCCACAGCAGGGGCAACCCCCAGCGCACACGCCCTCCGCGCAGGCCTCGCCTGCGCCGGTTGCGCAAAGCGGCCCCATCGACCTGCGCGGTCCTTCCAGTCCGCTGCCGCAGGACTTGTCGCCGACGCTTGCCTTGCCGCCGGCGCCGCCCGCCGCGCCGCCATCGCCGCCGCCGGCCCAAATCGCTACGCAAGTCGCGCCCGCACCCCCATCCACGCCGGCGCCAGCGCCAGCCGCGCCGCCTCGCCTCGCCCCGGCGCCGAGCGCTACCGTCACCGTTGGCGTTCAGCCGCAATACACGCGCCTTGTCTTCCGCTTCAATGGCGGCGCCACGACACTCACACCCCAACTCAGCGGCAATCGTCTCGATCTACGTTTCTCGCGCGCCGCCGACATCGATCTCTCCGATCTTCGCGCCGCTCCGCCGCGCTTCGTGCGCGACATTCGCCGCGTCGGCGGCGCAGGCGCGCCGCTGCGTTTGCAGATCAGCGTCGATCCCGGCGTGCAGCAGCGCCATTTCACCGATGGCGACCGGGTTGTCATCGATCTGCTGCCGCCGACCAGCGCTGAAGCAGCGGCTGGCGCGCCCGGTCCCGAACCGTCCGCCCGTGAGCGGCGCAGCGCGCGTGCAATTGGTGGAGGAAGCGAACGACACGCAGGTCACGGTGACCTGGCCCGCGCCCGCCCGCGCCGCCGCCTTCCGACGCGGCGAAGCGATCTGGATTCTGTTCGACGCTACAGGACGCATCGATCTCACCGGCGTCGCCCGCGCCGGCCGGCGTCACCAGGACATGGAAATTGTGCGCGGCGAGGGCGTCATCGGCCTGCGCATTCCCGCGCCGCCGGATATTTTGGTCTCCGCTTCCGCCAACGAAAACGCGTGGACTTTCACGCTTGGCTCGCGCGCGGCCACCGATGAGGCGGCCTCGCTTGAGCGGCGGATTTCAAGCGACGGTCGCGGCAGCCTCGTCGCGCATTTCGGTCGTGACGGCGCCGTGCGCTGGATAAACGATCCGGAGATCGGCGACCGCATCGCCGTGGCGCTGTTCGGCGGCCCCGCGAAGGGCATCTCCATCCGCCGCGCGACCGTCGAGGCGGAGTTGCTGCCGACCGCTCACGGCGCTGTCGTCGAACCGCGCGCCGACGGCGTCACCGCCGCGCTTGCCAACGGCGATCTCACCGTGACGCGCGGCGCCGGCCTTGTCGCGCAGTCGCCATCGGTGCAAACGGCCGCCCAAGCCCAACTCAGCGCCGCGCTGCTGCAATCGGCGACGACCAACGTCGCGCCCGATCAAGTGCAACCTGAACTCTCGCTCGTCCAGATCCGTCGCCGCCTCGACGAATTCGAGCGCCGCGCCGCCAATGAAGGCGTCATGGCCGGTGCGCCGATCACCGCGCGCATGGAATTGGCGCGCTTCCTTTTGCAGAACGATTTCGCCGCCGAGGCGTTGGGCGCGCTGCGCCTGGCTGCGGTCAACCAAGGCGATCTGGTCGAAATCGATCCAGAGTACAGGCTGATGCGCGGCGAGGCCGCCGTCATGATGGGTCACTACGCTGACGCCGATGCTGACTTGAGTGCATCGGCGCTCATGCAAAATCCATCCGCCGCGCTGTGGCGAGGCTACGCCGCGGCGCAGCGCCAGGATTGGACGACGGCGCGTCAGCAATTGGAGGCAGGCGCCGGCGCCTTGGAGGAGCTGCCGCCGTCCTGGCGCGCGCGATTCCAACTCGCGCTCGCACGGGCCGCATTCGAGCTCAATGACTACGCCGCTGCGCAGGCCGCGCAAAGTGCGGCCATGGGCCAGGCCACCGACCAGCAAACCCGTTTGCAGGCGCAGCTGATCCAGGCGCGCATCATTGCGGCGCAAGGCGACAACACGCAACGCGCTGCGGATGATGGATGATCTTTCGCGCGCCAGCGACGAACAGAGCGCCGTGCGAGCGACCTTGGAAGCCATCCGCATCCGGCGCGGCGACCGGCGTGATGCGCGCGGTTGATGCGGCCGAGCCGTTAGAGGCGCTGCGCTTCCGTTGGCGCGGCGATTCCATCGAACTGCAAACCGTGTCGATGCTCGGCGATGTGTATTCCGAGGCTGGCCGCTGGCGCGAGGCGCTGGCGACCATGCGCGTCGCCGCCGACCGCTTCCCGAACGATCCCGCCGCGCGCCAATTGCGTGCGGACATGGCGACTTTGTTCGAGCGGCTCTTTCTCGACGGCGAAGCCGACCAAATGCAGCCGATCGAAGCGCTCGGCCTGTTCTACGAATTCGCCGATCTGACGCCTGTCGGCCCCAATGGCGACCGCATCGTGCGCTTGCTCGCCGGCCGGCTCGTCAATGTCGATCTGCTAGAGCAGGCGGCGCAATTGCTGCAGCACCAAGTTGACGAGCGCTTGCAGGGCATAGGCAAGTCGCAAGTCGCCGCCGATCTCGCGGCGATCTATCTCATAGACCACAAGCCCGATCGCGCTCTTGTGGCCATCGACACGTCGCGTCAGCCGAACATGCCGGCGAGCTTGCTCGCCGACCGCCACATCCTCGAAGCGCGCGCGCTTCTTGATCTCGGCCGCCTCGACGCAGCCACTGAATTGGTCGAACGCGACCGCAGCGAGGACGCCCAACGCGTGCGCGCGGAAGCGGCTTGGCGCGCGCGCGACTGGGATCGCGCCGCGGCGGAGTTGCGTACCCTGCTTGGCATGCGCCGCGCTTCGGCGCCGCTCGATGAAGACGCGCGCCAGGAAGTGTTGCGTCTCGCCGTGGCGCTGACCCTGTCGGGCGACGATGACGCCGTACGCGCCGCCTATCGCCAGTATGCCGGCGACATGGCGCACACAGATGAGGCGGACTCTTTCGAAGTCATCGCTTCGGGCATCTCCGCTGACGGCGCCGCCATCCGCGATGTCGCGCGCGCCGTGGCGCGCACGGACCTGCTCGATCGTTTCATGCAGCGCATGCGTTCGGGGATGACACAGCAAGCGGCGAACGGGATAACGCCGCAAACGCCGCCGCAAACGCCATCCTCGCCCTTGCGCCCGAATGCGCCGACGCCGGGTGCGCCGCCGTCGCAGGCGGGCCTGCCCGTGTCACGGCCAACGCCACAAGCAGGGACCTAGCGCGCCGTCGTGGTGGGTGCGCTCGATGGCGGGCGATCCTGCGGCTGATAGATTGCCGGGCGTCCCGCGGCCATCGCATCAAGCTCGACTGGTTCTTGCCCATAGCGCTTGCGGCAGAGCGCCATGTGCGAGAGCACGCGCTCAGCATAGTCGCGGCTCTCCTGGCGCGGCATCGTTTCCAGCATCAACAGCGGATCAATGTCGGCCGGCTGCGTCGCCAGCCAGCGCGACAGCCATCCTGGTCCGCCATTATAGGAGGCAAACACGCGCCCGAGATCGCGGTCGCTGTGGAACTGATCCATCAGCCACTGCACGTAGTCCTGCCCGAGACTGAGATTGAGGTTTGGATCGGAGAGCGTGCCGGGTCGGCGCCGGTAGTTCACGGAGCGGTCCATGTCGCGCGCCGTCGACGGCAGCAGCTGCATCAAGCCGCGTGCGTTCGAGACGCTCACCGCTTTCGGATTGAAATAGCTTTCTTGCCGCACGATCGCATAGACGAG
Source organism: uncultured Pseudomonadota bacterium (assembly GCA_963837475.1). Lineage (GTDB taxonomy): Bacteria > Pseudomonadota > Alphaproteobacteria > Caulobacterales > Aquidulcibacteraceae > Vitreimonas. Next base: position 1,755,543 of record CAWIND010000003.1, on the reverse strand, counting down.
CGCACGGTCGAGGTCGAAGCCGCCTAACGGTTCGAACGTCGTATTCGGACAGAAGCCAGAGGCTTCGCCTGGCCCGCCATACTCTGCCGCGCGCAATTGCGCGCTCGGCGCCTGCAGCGCGATAGCAAGCGCTAGGAACGAGTGGTCGTCGTGCTGTTGCAGTCCGCCATGCAGGCGGCGCAGTTCGCTTTCAACTTCGGAAAGTCTGCCCAGCTGCGCCAGCATCGTCGCACGCCGCGCTTCGGGGTGCGCGTCGATAAAGAGGCGCAATGACGTTGCGTCGATTTCGGGCGGCGTGAAGTCAAGGCTGCTGCCGCGCCCGAGCTGGGCTTCGGCGAGCTGGCCATAGAAGGTCCAGGGCCGCCGCGCGGCCGCTTCCAGATGCTGCGCCACGCCGCTGGCGTCGCCGGTCGCAAGCCGTGCACGCGCCGCCCAATAATGCGCGGCCGCCGACGCCCAACCGCCGAAATGCGGCCACTGCGCCGCCGCCTCGAACTGGCGGACCGCCTCGGCATAATCGTGCGAACGATAGGCCAAAAGCCCTAGCCACCATGCCGCTTGTCCCGAACGCGGACCCGAGAGCTGGGCGTTGCCGATGTTGCGTGCGCCGGTGTCGTCGCCATTGCCGACGCGCTCGGCCATGTCGGAAATCGAAGAGCGTGCGGAATAGCTGTCGTTTGGAATGTCCGGCGGCGTGCCCGGCAATGTGCGCCGCATGAAAGCATTTGGTTCCGGCGGCGCCGGGCCGACGGCGTGTCGGCGCCGGCCGCGCCCGCGATGCGGCCGCGTCGCTTGCGCGCGTTCGTACACAGCGCCCGCAACCGCAAGATCGCCGTGCTGCGCCAGCCATTGCGTCAGAGCGCGATAGTTCGCGTGATAAGCAGGCGTCGCCAACATGCGGCCACGCACTGTTTCCTCGAGTGTGTTGTCGTCGACGCGCGACAGGGCGCTGGTCACCGCCCGCCAATTGTGCGCGTCGATCGCATCGAAGGCGTCACGGTAGAGCGCTTCGTCGTGCGAGGAGAGCGCCATGACCCGCGGCTGCGCCGTCGCATCCGCCGGCGAGACAATCGCTGCAACTGAGAGGACGGCGAAGGCGGTGCGAAACGTCATCGTGGCCCGATCCTAATGGCCTAAGGGTGGGAGGCGAGGTCGACGCCGAGCTCCTTGAGCCAAGCCTCGGTAGCAAGCAGGTCCGCCCAAGCCAGCCGTTTTTGCTGTGGCTGACGCAGGAGGTATGCCGGGTGAAGCATAACCATTGCGTTGACGGGCCCTGGCAAGCCCTCGCGATTATAAAGTAGCCGGCGGCCCCGGAGCTTCATGACCCCGTCCTCGCGCTTGAGGATTGTATGCGCGGCGGCTTTGCCAGTGAGCAGCAGCAGCTTCGGCTGCGTCAATGCGATCAGGCGCTCCACGAACGGCAGACAGGCGACAATCTCGCCCTGCGTCGGGTCGCGGTTGCCGGGCGGGCGCCAATAAATTGTGTTGGATATCAGCAGGTTAGTTTTTCGGTCAATCCCGATTTGCGCCAACATCCGATCCAGCAATTGGCCCGATCGGCCCACGAATGGCTTGCCCTGTTCGTCTTCGTCCTTTCCCGGCGCCTCTCCAAGCAACAGGACCGGCGCACCCCTGATCCCGTCGGCGAAGGCGGTGGTGCGGGCCGTCGCCTTGAGCGCACAGCCATCGAACTTCTCCACCGCTGCCTGAAGCTCGGCGATGGTTTGGGCCGCCGCCGCCAGGGCGCGGGCGGTCTCAAGTGGGGCGTCGGGGCCTGGAGGGGACGCCTTCAGCCGCGGGGCGGCGGTCGGCAGCGAGGCGCGGGCCGGCGCGCTCGGTGCGCGGACAGGCGCGCCCGCATACACCGCCTCCGCCTCGTCCATATCCACCCCGGCCGCGCGCCAGAAGGCGAGCAGCGCGCGCGCGGCCGCAGTCGAGACGATCCCACCGTCCATGGCTCGCATCTTGGCGGGGACTCGCACGATTTAACAAAGGGCGACCCACAGCCTTGCGCCGCTTCAGCGCAGCTTCGATAAGGCGCCAAAGGGCGGATCGAGTTGGTGAAATGACGGAACAGGTCGTGCGCGAAGCCATGGAATACGACGTCGTGGTCATCGGCGCGGGGCCTGCTGGCCTCTCCGCCGCGATCCGTCTGAAGCAAATGGCGGCCGAACAAGGCGGCGAGATTGCCGTCGCGGTGATTGAGAAAGGCGCCGAAGTCGGCGCGCACATTCTCTCGGGCGCCGTGATCGATCCGGTCAGTCTCAACGAACTCATTCCAGACTGGAAAGAAAAAGGCGCGCCGCTCGACACCCCCGTCAGCATCGACCAATTCAAGATCCTCGGACCTGCCGGCGCCGTGGCGCTGCCGATGTTCTTGATGCCGCCGCTGTTCAGCAATCACGGCAATTATATCGCCTCATTGTCGAACGTCGCCAAATGGCTCGCGACGCAAGCCGAAGCGCTGGGCGTCGAGATCTATCCTGGCATGGCGGCGTCGGAACCTGTGTTCGACAATGCCGGCGCGCTCAAGGGCGTCGTCGCCGGCGTCTTCGGCGTTGCCCGCGATGGCCATCACAAACCCGATTATCAACCCGGCATCGAGCTACACGGCAAATATGTGATGATCGCCGAAGGCGCGCGCGGTTCGCTGACGAAAATCCTGCAAAAACGCTTTGATTTATCGCTCAATCGCGATCCGCAGAAATACGGTATTGGCATTAAGGAGTTGTGGGAAGTCGGTCCCGAACAGCACAAGCCCGGGCTGGTGCTGCACGCGGTCGGCTGGCCGCTCGACGACAAGACTGGCGGCGGCTCCTTCATGTATCATTGGGGCGACCGGCTGGTGAGCGTCGGTTACGTCGTCCACCTCAACTACAAGAACCCATACCTTTCGCCGTTCGACGAATTCCAGCGCCACAAGCTGCATCCAGAAATCGCGCAATATATTCGTGGCGGCAAACGCATCGCCTATGGCGCGCGCGCGATCACTGAAGGCGGTCTGCAATCGGTGCCGAAGCTGGCCTTCCCGGGCGGCGTGCTGATCGGCTGCGCCGCCGGCTTCGTGAACGTGCCGCGGATCAAGGGCAGCCATAACGCGATGAAGACCGGCATGATGGCGGCGGAGGCCGCTTTCGCTGCTATCCGCGCCGGCCGTCAGCGAGACACGCTGGTCGAGTACGAAGAGGCCTATCGCGAAAGCCGCGTCTACAAGGACCTGCAGCGCGTCCGCAACGCCAAGCCGCTGCTTTCAAGGCTGGGCACATTCTGGGGCGGCGTTGTCGGCATGTTCGATATGTGGACGACGACGCTGCTTTTCGGCGCCTCGTTCTTCGGCACGCTGAAGCACGGAAAGTCGGACGCCGCCGCGACCGAACACGCCTCCAAGCATAAGCCGATCCTTTATCCTAAACCGGACGGTGTTCTGACTTTTGACAAGCCCTCTTCGGTCTATCTTTCCAACACCAATCATGAAGAAGATCAGCCGGTTCACTTGGTGTTGAAGGACCCATCCATCCCAATTGGTGTAAACTTACCCGAGTATGCCGAACCGGCGACACGATATTGCCCAGCTGGCGTGTATGAAGTGCTGACCGATGAGGGAGGGTCCAATCCTCGGTTCCAGATCAATGCGCAAAACTGCGTTCACTGTAAAACGTGCGACATCAAGGACCCAAGTCAGAATATAGATTGGAAAACGCCCGAAGGCGGCGGCGGGCCGAACTACGCCAATATGTGAGCCGCGTCCCGCAAGGCGGGAGAAAGGACGAAACCATGCGTTGGGCGATTTTGTCAGCGAGTGTTGCGGCGCTTGGCTTTGCGGGCGTGGCGACGGCCGCCAGCGTTGAGAAGGCGAGCGCCCCGTCGTCGGCGAGCCCCGCTGCCCCCGTGGAGCGCGATCCTGCCGCGCTGTTGCGGGCGACATCGCCGCCAAACCCCGCGCCCAACCGCACTTATGCCGACCCATCCGCGGCGTTGATGGCGGCGGACGTCGACTACCTCGTGCGCGAAGCGCGCCGCGAAATCGCGCAAGGGGACCGCACGCCGCTTTGGACCACTTTGGCGTTTGCTGACGACTTCGTGTCTGATCGCCTGCCTGACGCGCGCGCCGATCTCACCAACGCGTCAGGCGGCGTCCATGGCGGCCTCGGCGACATGTTCGAACCCTTCCTGCTGGCCGCCGAAGGTCATGTCGACCAGGCCGTACAGCGCGTCGATTCCGGCGGCGACAATCTGCCGGCGCCGTTGCCGGCCGTGCAGAAGGGGCTCGTGCTCGAAGGCGCTGGCCGCTTGCAAGAAGCGGCCGCCAATTATGCGACGATGATTTCGCATCTCGATCTGACGCCGCCGCCGACGGCCGAGCCGGCCAACATGGAAGAGCTGCAGCGCGCATTGAACGCCACGCGCGTGACCCACGCGCTTTATCGCGCAGCACTCGTGAACCATCGCCTGGGCCGCGCCGACGAAGCGCGCCGCCTCTACGGCATCGTCGCTCAATTCGCGCCGCGTTCGGCGGATGTGGAAGAAAACGTGCGGCGTCTGAACGCCGGCCAACAGCCGCTTGAAGCCGCGCTCAATCTGAAAAGCGCCGCCGGCCGTTGGATGATCTTCCTGTCGGAATACCTCACACAGACCGAAAACCTGCAGCAAACGCTATCGCAGCAAGATCCGACGACCGGCCTCACCTCATCGTCAGGCGCGGCCCTCCTGCAACTCGGCGTGCTGTTGTCGCCGGACGCAAACGATTGGCGTCTTTTCGCCGCGCAGCAATTGCAGGACGCCGGCGGCCTCGACGGCGCCGAGCGGATCATCAATCTGATGCCGGCAACCAGCGTGTTCGCGCCGGACGCCGAAATCATGCGCGCCTCGATCCAGGTGCGCCGTCATGACAATGCCGCCGCCAATGCTTCGGCCGATCGCGCGGCTGCCTCAGCCGGCTCACGCTGGTCGATAATCGCCGCCGCCGCCGACATTTACCGCCGCACCGGACACGCCGATCAGTCGATCGCCTCCTACACGCGTGCGCTGACAATGGCGCAAGCGGCCAACGATCGCGCGGACATTTTGGGTTTCCGCGCCTACGCGTATCGCTTCGCCGGCAATTACACCGCCGCTACCGCAGACATGCGCGCGGCCTATGCGCTCGACCAAAGCGTCGATACGCGCCTGCTCTATGTTTCGATTTTGATGGATGATCAGCAGGCTTGGTCCGACGGCGTGCAGGTGGCGCGCACACTCTTCGCTGAACAACCGGACTCGGTCATTCGGCTCAACACGCTGGGTTACGCCCTTATCCAGCATCCGGAAGGGTTGGAAGAGGGCTATCGCTTGCTTTGGCGCGGCTTCAATTACGGTCAGACCGACTATGCCGTCGTCGATAGTTTGGCATGGGCCTATTACCTCTACGGCCATTTCGACGAAGCCAAGGTTTTGGCTGAGCGCGCCAATTCACTCGCAATCCGCGATCCAAATCCGGAATTGCTCGATCACCTGGGCGACATCTATTGGCGCCTGCACCGCCAGAACGACGCGCGCGACGCCTGGCGGCGAGCCCTCGAGGCGCAGCCCGATGTGCCGCGAACGCAATCGCTGCAGCAGAAGGTGGCGCGTGGGCTGACGGCGCCCGCGCCGCAAACGCGGCCCCTGCCGCAGGTCAATCTGCCTGACGGCCCGGCGCAGCGGCAGGATCTGTGAACCTAAGGCGGGGGGCGATCGTTTTGGCGGCGGGCGCAAGCCTGGCCGCCTGTGCGAACGTGGGCGCCCAGAGCACATCCTCCGGCAACGCCTACGCCGACTTTCTCATCGGCCGCGTCGCCAATCTCACCGATGATTACGACGCTGCCTCCGACCGCTACACGGCCGCGCTTGCGCGCGATCCGAGCAATCAGGACCTCGTTGACGGCGCTATCACGGCGGCGCTGGCGGCAGGCGATGTCGATCGCGCACGCGCCGCGGCGCGCTACGGCCACGGCGAAGAAACACCGACACTGGTGCATCTTGTGCGTGCCGCCGATGCACTCGCCGCGCAACGCTGGGCGCAAGCGGATAGTGAGCTCGCCGTCGCAAACAGCGGCGCCGCGCAAGCATTGATCGCACGCGTCATGCGGGTCTGGGCGCGCGCCGGCCAACGCAATGTGCAGGACATTGACGCCGATTTGCGGCCGCTCATGGTCATTCGCCCGTTCGGCGCGCTGTTCCAGTATCAGCAAGCAATGGCGCTCGATTATGCGGGCCGCAATGGCGATGCGCTTGGCGCTTATCAAACCGCCGCCAGCCTCGGCATGTGGCTGCCGCCCGCCATCGAGCGCAACGCCGATCTCATTGCGCGCCAGGGTTCGCGCGAGCAAGCCATTCAATTGCTGGCGACGCCCGACAACCTAACCAATCCAGCGCTCGCCGCCGCGGTGGAACGCTTGCGCGCCGGGCAGAGTGCAGCCGCCGCGCCGCTCACGCCCGCGCGCGGCGCAGCCGTTGGCCTCCATGGTTTAGCGGCGATCTATCTGCAGGAGCACGACACATCGAACGGCTTGGCTGCGCTGACGCTTGCCCTGATGCTCGATCCGGCCAACGACGCGGCCCGTCTGGCGTTCGCGCAAGCCCAATCGGACCTGCATCATGGCGACCTGGCGCGTCGCATACTGCATCAGGTCGACCCCCGATCTCCGTACGCCGCCAGCGCGCGCACCATGGAAGCCTGGACGCTGGTCGCCGAGAACCGCAACGACGATGCGATTGCACTTGCGCGCACGGCCGCCGCTGATGGCGGCGTCGCCGCAAAGCAAGCCCTGGCCGACATCTACCGCGCCACACATCACGACGCTGAGGCCGAGGCGGTGTATAGCGAGCTGATCGCCGCTTACCCGGACGATTGGCATTTATGGTTCGCGCGCGGTGCTGCGCGCGTGCGCCTAGAGCGCGTGGATGACGGCGAAGCCGACATTCAGCACGCGCTGCAACTCTCGCCCAACCAGCCCGATGTTATGAACTATCTCGGATATTCCTGGATCAACCGGGGCGAGCACATGCAAGAGGGCCTCGCGATGATCCAGCGTGCGCTGGCGCTGCGGCCGGATTCCGCGGCGATCGTCGATAGCCTCGGCTGGGCCTATTATCGTATGCGCGATTATCCGCGCGCGCTCGAGCACCTCGAGCACGCGGTCGAACTGGAATCGGGCGATGCAACGCTCAACGATCATCTCGGTGATGTCTACTGGCGCGTCGGGCGGCGCACTGAAGCGCGCTATCAATGGCAGCGTGCGCTTTCGCTAACGCCGGACAATCCAGCGGCCATCCAAGGCAAGCTCGAACACGGCTTGCCGGCCGAACCCGATGAACGCTCGGCGCACCGATGAGCGTGCGCGTCTTCGCGCCGGCCAAGGTCAACCTCACCCTTGAGGTCGCCCGCGCGCGCGAAGACGGCATGCACCCTTTGCAGAGCGTCGTCGCCTTCGCCGACGTCGGCGACATCGTCGAGGCGGATAAAGACCAGGGGCTCTCGCTCACAATCACGGGCGATTTTGCCGATCAGCTCTCAGTGGGCGATGCCGAAAATCTGGTTCTTCGAGCCGCCCGTGCGCTTGCGCGCGCCGCAAATATCTCAGCCAACGCCAAGCTGACGCTGCAAAAGGACCTCCCCGTTGCTTCTGGCGTCGGCGGCGGCTCGTCTGATGCCGCAGCGACGCTGCGAGCGCTCGCGGCGCTGTGGGATTTGAATATTGCGGACGACGCCCTGCAATCCATCGCGCGCACGCTGGGCGCGGACGTTCCAGTTTGCCTCGGCGGCGCACCGGCCTGGATGACCGGTTTGGGTGAAACCTGGTCGCCGATCAGCGCCCCGCCTTTCTCCGCCGTTCTGGTCAACCCGCTGAAAGAATTGTCAACGCCGCTCGTCTATCGCGAATTCGACCGCCTGAAGCTTGGCGCTGACTTCGCCGTCAGCGCCGCGCCGCGCTGGCGCGATCACAGCGAGGCCGTCACAACCATCGCAGCCACAGGAAACATGCTCACCGCGGCAGCCCTTTCCTTGATCCCCGAAATCGGCGTCGTCATTGAAATCCTGCGCAACGATGCGCGTGTCGATCACGCCGCCATGTCCGGGAGCGGGGCGACCTGCTTCGGCCTCGTCGGCGATCTCAACGTCGCCGAACATCTCGCCGCCGATTTGCGCGCAGCGCATCCTGATTGGTGGATTGTCGAAACGGAACTTGGCGGCGCTTGACGTTCAAGGCGTGCACCTTTAGCCCCGCCGCGAGGAGCGCACGTGTGGGTTGAACTGGGCATCGCCATAGCGGGGGCCGCGCTGGTGAGCGCCGGCGTCTGCGCCATATTGTTGAGCCGCGGCCCGCTCGATCATCCCGACGTGGCGCGTAAAGCCCATCGTGCGCCGACGCCGACGAGCGGAGGCCTGGGCATTGCGGCCGGCTTCCTCGCCGGCGGCCTCGTATTGCTGATCTTTTTCCCGGTCTGGGAAGCCACGCTGATTGCGCAAGGCATTCCGCTGCTGGCTGCGATCGTGCTCTTCGCCTTTGCCTTTCTATTCTTGGGTTTCATCGACGATGCGAGGTCGCTCAGCCCGCGCCTCAAGTTTTTGATCTTCACCTTTGCTGCGCTTGCGGCGGCGTGGCGTATCGGCGTCGTCAATCAATTGCCGCTCGGCGAGGGCAATACGCTCTATCTGCCGCTTTTCGTCGCCGTAATCGGCAGCGCGCTTTGGGTGTTCACCTTGATCAACAGCGTCAACTTCATGGACGGCTCGAACGGCCTTGCCATGGGGTCCGCCGCGATCGGGCTTGTGGCGCTTGGCGCAATTGCGGGCATGCTCGGCTCGCCAGCGGGCGCGGCCATATGTTTCTGCGCCGTTGGCGCGCTCATCGGGTTCCTGGTCTGGAATTTTCCGGCTGGGCGCTTGTTTGCTGGCGACGCAGGCGCTCTTTTTGTCGGCGCCGTGGCAGCGCTTGCTTCGCTCTTCGTCATTCGGCGCGCCGGGATCTCGCCATTCGTGCCGGCAATTCTGTTTTTTCCTCTGCTCGCCGACGTTTTGCTCACTTTGCTCTGGCGTCTGCGTCGCCGGCGTAGCTTGCTCGACGCGCACGCCGAGCACCTCTATCAAATCGCGCTGCGCGCCAAATGGAGCCATGCGCGCGTCGCATTGGTCTACTGGCTGGCGATGGCGATCTGTGGCGGCATCGGTGTTGGCATGGCGCTCACGGCGCGCATTTCCCAAGCCTGGATTGCGCTTGCTGCGTTGGCAGTCACGTCCGTTCTCATTTCGATGATCGTGCGCCGCTACGCCGTCAAACGCGGCATCGCCGAGACCTAGTAACCGCGCTCGACCACGAAATCCGCGATTTCGCAGAGCGCTTCGGCGTATGCGTTCGCCGGCAGCGTGGAGAGAGCCCGTTTGGCGTTTTCCCCATGCGCACGCGCAGCCTCAAGCGTGCGCTCAATGGCGTCGTGACGCTTCAACAGCGCCAGCGCGCGATGGAAGTCGTCGTCTGTACGTGCTTGGCTCACTACGCGCCGCCAGAACGCGCGCTCAGCCTCATCGCCCGCGTCGCGTGCGAACACCACCGGCAAGGTCACTTTGCCTTCCTTGAAATCGTCGCCGACATTCTTTCCCATCGCCGCCGATGCGCCGCCATAATCCAGGGCGTCGTCCACGAGTTGGAAGGCAAGGCCCAATTCACGGCCATAGGTCTCCAAAGCCGCCCCCTCCGCGCCCGGCCGCCCAGCGGTGACAGCACCTGACTTCGCCGCCGCCGCGAACAGCGCGGCGGTCTTGGCGGCGACGATCTCCATGTACCGCTCACGCGTCGTCTCGGCGTCGTTGGCGGCCGCAAGTTGCATCACTTCGCCTTCAGCGATCACACTCGCCGCCCGCGCGAGAATATCGAGCACCATCAGGTCGCCTGTCTCGACCATGAGATTGAATGAGCGCGCGAACAGGAAATCGCCTACCAGCACGCTCGAGGAATTGCCCCAGATCGTGTTGGCGCTCTCCTTGCCGCGCCGCATGGAGGACACGTCCACGACGTCGTCATGCAGCAGCGTGGCCGAATGAATGAATTCCACCGCCGCGGCGAGTTTGCGCGGCCCGTCGCCGCCCCCGCCGAGGAGGCGCGCCGAAGCCAATGTGATGAGCGGACGTATGCGCTTGCCGCCGGCGTCGATCAGGTGTGCGGCCAGGTTCGGGATCACGCCGACCGGGCTTGCCATATGCCGGTGGATGATGGCGTCGACCGCCGCCATGTCCTCGGCGAGAAGGGTGCTCAGCCGCTCGACCGCATTGGGCGCGGATCGTTTCGTTTTTTCGACCGCCGGTCCCAAAAGTCCTCCGCTTGCCTTCACGTGACGGTAAAACGATGCTGGGGCCAAGCGCGAGGGTCAAGCTTTGTTCCCCCGGTCGCGCGAATGGGTCGCATCGGCGTTTATGGCGGCATTTGAAGTCACGGAAGACGCTTTGCTCGGTGGGCGCGTGCGCATCCGACAGCCTGCGCGTGGATATCGCGTCAATGTCGATACGGTGCTTCTGGCCGCGGCGGTCGAGGTGCGCGCCGGCATGCGCATGATGGAAGCGGGCTGCGGCGTCGGCGCCGCACTTATCGCCGTCGCCGTACGCAATGAGAACATTTCACTGCTCGGAGTCGAACGCGAGACGAACATCGCGGAGGTCGCGAGGGAAAATGTCGCGTTGAACGCGATGACGCAACGCATCGAAATCGCAACAGGCGATGCGCTCGACAAACACGCGGATTACGGCGTCTTTGACGGCGTCTTCCTAAATCCGCCCTTCAACGCCGAGGGCGAAGGACGCGCGCCCGCCGCGGTGCGTCGTCACGCACATGTGAGCGACGTTTCGATCGATCAATGGATTGCCGCGCTCGCCGATCGGCTCAAGGGCGGCGCGGCGCTGACGCTGATCCATCGCGCCGCCAGGCTTTCCGAGCTTTTGTCGGCGTTCGAAGGCCGCCTCGGCGCCCCAGAGATCATTCCGATCCGTCCCCGCGCCGAGGCGCCCGCCAAGCGCGTGATCGTGCGCGCGCGCAAGGGCTCGCGTGCGCCATTGAAATTGCTCAGAGGTTTGGACCTTCACGACGCCACGGGCGCCAAATACGCACCCGAAACGGACGCCATTCTGAAAGGCGAGGCAGTTGTGGCCTGGGCTGATTGACTCTCCGCCCCACCCACACCAGTTTCCGCGCCAACGGGCCGGGCCGACGCGCTTTGAGTCGCCCCGTTCCGGCCAGACAAAAGAACCCCGCGGGAGAGATTGGCGAAAGACTGCGGTCTTGGGGCCAGCCCCGAAGGAGCAACCGCCCCGGAAACTCTCAGGGAACCGGACCGTGGGGGGATGAACACGCTGGAAAGCGCCGCACCGGTGGATGCGGCCGCCGAAGGAGTAAATCTCTCAGGCGCCAGGACAGCGGGGGCTGCATGCAAACGCCTGCGTGCGTCGCTGACCCTGGGACACGACAATGGCCGACGCCGAACCAAAGAAGCTGCCGCTCGACGCGCTATGGCGCGCGCGCCAGAAAGACTTGGGGGTTTCGAAGTTCGCCGACTTCGCCGGCTATGACATGCCAATTCAGTTCGAAGGCTTGCTCGCCGAGCACAATTGGACCCGCGAGCACGCCGGCCTCTTCGATGTCAGTCACATGGGGCCGTGCTTTTTTGCATTACCGAAGGGCCACGGTCTCGAAGGCGACGCCGCGCACAGGAAAATCGCCGCGCTCATCGAGCGCCTCGTGCCCGCCGACATCCAGGGGCTGAAATCGGGTCAGGTCCGTTACACAACCTTGCTCAACACCGAAGGCGGCATCCTCGACGATTTGATGATCGCCCGCCCTGCCGAAGCCACCGCCGCCGGCGATCTCTACATCGTCGTCAATGCCGGCTGCAAAATCGAAGATTGGAAACTGATTGAAGCGGTTGCCAAGGGGCAAGCGACATTGGTCCGCGCCGACGATCGCTGTCTCTTGGCCTTGCAAGGCCCAACCGCGGCGCTTGCCGCCAATGTCGTCATCGCGGCTGAACTCAGCGACATGACATTCATGACCGTGCGCCGTATCGAGACCCAGCGCTTCGGTCGCCTCACGATCACGCGCTCGGGCTATACCGGCGAAGACGGTTACGAAATCCTCGTCCGCGCCGACCATGCAAAGGACTTGGCCGAAGCGCTGCTGGCGCACGCCGAGGTGAAGCCGATCGGCCTTGGTGCGCGTGACTCGCTGCGCCTGGAAGCGGGCCTTTGCCTCTACGGCCACGATCTCGATGCGACGACCTCGCCGATTGAGGCCGATCTCGCCTGGACCATCCAAAAACGACGCCGTGAAGCGGGCGATTTCCCGGGCGCCGCCCGGATCCTGCGCGAATACGAACTCGGCGCCTCTCGCAAGCGCGTCGGCATCCGACCCAATGATCGCGCGCCGGCGCGCGAAGGCGTCGAAATCCGCAAGGACGGCAGGACGATCGGCGTCATCACCTCAGGGGGTTTCTCGCCGATCCTGAACGGCCCGATTTCGATGGGCTATGTTGAGGCGGCGCACGCCGAGCCGGGTCATGTTGTTGAGCTGATGGTTCGCGGCGTGCCGCGCAGCGCCACCATCACGCCACTGCCTTTCGTTCCACACCGCTATGTCCGCCCGAAGAAAGCGAATTGAGGAAAAGTCACATGAGCAAGCGCTACACGAAAGATCACGAATGGGTGCAGCTCGATGGCGACGTCGCCACGATCGGCATTTCCCAATACGCGACGGAGCAATTGGGCGATGTTGTCTACGTCGAGCTTCCTGCGAAGGACGCCGAATTCGCCGCACACGCCGACATGGCCGTGGTTGAAAGCGCGAAGGCGGCTTCCGACGTGTACGCGCCGATCGCAGGCAAGATCGTGGCCGTCAACGACACGCTTTCCAGTCAACCCGATCTCGTCAACGGCTCGCCGGAGGGCGAGGGATGGTTTGTGAAAATCAAGGTCGCCAACAAAGCCGAAGTCGACGCGCTCATGGATGAGGCCGCCTACGCCGATTATGTGAAGGGCCTTTGATGCGCTATCTCCCGCTTACCGACATTGACCGCAAGGACATGCTCGGCGTCATCGGCGCAAAATCGGTCGACGACCTCTACGTCGACGTGCCAAAGGGCGCGTTGCTGAACGATCTCGTCGATCTGCCGAAAGCGCAGAGCGAGCTGCAAGTGCATCGGTTCATGCAGCGGCTGGCGGAGAAGAACACGCCCGCTGGCCGCACCGCGTTTTTCCTTGGCGCTGGCGCTTATCGCCATCACGTTCCCGCAACCGTCGATCACATCATCCAGCGCAGCGAATTCCTGACTGCTTACACGCCATATCAGCCTGAAATCGCGCAAGGCACGCTGCAGGCGCTCTACGAATTCCAATCTCAGGTCGCGCTTCTGCTCGACATGGAAGTCGCCAACGCCTCCATGTATGACGGCTCAACCGCAACCGCCGAAGCCGCGATGATGGCGGCGCGGGTCACCAAGCGAAGAAAAATCATTTTCTCCGGCGGCGTGCACCCGCACTATATCGACACCACGCGCACCGCTTGCGAAGCGCAGGGACTTGAGATTGTGGCGCTGCCCGCCGCGATTGACGACGAAGCCGCCGTGATCAAGCATCTCGGCGCCGAAGCAGCCGCCGTCATCGTGCAATCGCCGAACGTGTTCGGCGCCATCACCGATCTCAAAGCCATCGCTGACGCGGCGCATGCCGCCGGCGCGCTGATGGTGGCGACCTTCACCGAGGCCGTCGCCTTCGGCGCCATCGAACCAGGCGGCGCCTACGGCGCCGACATCGTCTGCGGCGAAGGCCAATCCATCGGCAACGCGTTGAACTATGGCGGACCCTATGTCGGCCTCTTTGCCTGCAAGGAAAAATACATTCGCCAGATGCCTGGCCGCGTCGCCGGCGAAACCGTGGATGTCGACAGCAAGCGCGGCTTCGTGCTGACGCTTTCGACACGCGAGCAACACATCCGCCGCGAAAAGGCGACCTCGAACATCTGCACGAATAGCGGCCTTTGCCAGCTCGCTTGGACAATCCACATGACGCTGTTGGGCGAGAAGGGCCTGCGCCGGCTCGCCGCGCTCAATCACGAAAAGGCTGTCGCGCTTGCTGATGCGCTCAGCAAAATCGCTGGCGTGGAAGTGCTGACCAAGCGTTTTTTCAATGAGATCGCCATCCGCGTGAAGGGCAGCGCCAACGCCATCGTCGACAAGCTCGCGAGCCAAGGCGTCATCGCCGGCGCCGCTATGAGCCGCCTCAATCCGCGTGCCGGCATGGATGACGTCATCATCGCCTGCGCGACGGAAATGAACACCGACGAAGACATCGCCGCCTATGCCAAAGCGCTCAAGGGGGCGATGTGATGAACATCGAAACCGTCTCCGGCAATCGCGGCCTGCTGCAAGCCGAAGGCCTCATTTTCGAAACCGGTCACGCCACCGGCACGGGCGTCGATCTGCCCGAACCGAAAGGCGGCGCCGATAAGCTCGGCGGCCTTGGCCGTAAAGCGCCGCTCGATCTGCCAGGGCTCTCCGAGCCCGAAACCATGCGCCACTTCGTGCGCTTGAGCCAAAAGAACTACGCCATCGATCTTGGCCTGTTTCCGCTTGGCTCGTGCACGATGAAGCACAATCCGCGCTTGAACGAGCGCGTTGCGCGTTTTGAAGGCTTCGCCGATCTCCATCCCTTGCAGCCGATGTCGACGGTGCAGGGCGCCGTCGAAGTGATGGATCAGCTCGCGCATTGGCTCTGCACCATGACCGGCATGCCAGCCGTGGCGCTTTCGCCCAAAGCCGGCGCGCACGGCGAAATGTGCGGCATGCTCGCCATCAAAGCCGCGCTCGCCGCGCGCGGCGAAGGCGAGAAGCGCAAGCGTGTGCTGGTGCCCACTTCCGCCCACGGCACCAATCCCGCAACCGCCGCCGAAGCCGGCTTCATCATCGATGAGATCCAGGGCCGCGAGGATGGCCGCGTCCACATTGATGACGTGAAAGCAAAGCTCGGCCCCGACGTCGCCGCCATCATGATCACCAATCCCAACACTTGCGGGCTGTTTGAGCGCGAAGTTAAGGCGATCGCCGACGCCGTGCACGAGGCCGGCGCTTACTTCTACTGCGACGGCGCCAATTACAACGCCATTGTCTGCCGCGTGCGTCCCGGCGATCTCGGCGTCGACGCCATGCACATCAATCTGCACAAGACATTCTCGACCCCGCACGGCGGCGGCGGTCCGGGCGCCGGCCCAACGGTGCTCTCAGCAGCCCTGGCGCCGTTCGCGCCGGTGCCGCACATCGTAAAGCGGGAGAAGGGCTACGAGCTCCGCGAACATGCCCAGGGCACGCAAGCGCTTGGCCGCATGTGCGCCTTTCATGGCCAGATGGGCATGTTCACCCGCGCGCTCGCCTACATGCTGAGCCACGGCAGCGATGGCCTGCGCCGAGTCGCTGAAGATGCGGTGTTGAACGCCAATTACATGCTCTCGCGCCTCAAGCCGCATTTCAACGCGCCGTTCGGCCAGGGCCCCTGCATGCACGAAGCGCTGTTGGATGATACGCGCACCGAAGCGCAAGGCATCGACACGAAAGACTTCGCAAAGGCGCTTCTCGATGAAGGCTATCACCCGTTCACCACTTACTTTCCGCTCGTGGTCCACGGCGCCATGCTAATCGAGCCGACCGAAACCGAGCCGAAGCGCGAACTGGACCGTTTCTGTGAGGTGATGATCGCGCTCTCCAAGCGCGCCGCCGCCGGCGACAAGGACTTCTTCAAGAACGCCCCAGTGCTTGCGCCGACGCGCCGCCTCGACGAGACCCGTGCCGCCCGCCAGCCCAAGCTGCGCTGGAAGCGCGGCGACAACGGTCCCGAAAAGATCGCGGCGGAATGAGTGTGAGCAAGCGCCGGCGCGTCGATCTCATCGGCATGCCGACGGATGTGCACTCGTCTTTCCTGCGCGGCCCCGCGAAAGCGCCGCCACTGATCCGCGCGGCGCTCTTCAGTCCGCACGGCAATGGCGCGAGCGAACGCGGCCTCGAACTCGGCGTCGAGATCGATCTCAACGATTGCGGCGATCTTCCGCTCACCGAAACGCCAGAAGACGACGGGCGCATCATCGAAGCCGTGATGGCGTCCTTGAAGGCTGGGGCTGCGCCAATCTCACTCGGCGGCGATCACGCGATCACCTATCCGATCATGCAAGCCATCGAAGCGGGCCACGGGCCCGTCGACATCCTTCACTTCGACGCCCATCCCGATCTTTACGATGAGCTCGACGGCGACCGCCGCAGCCACGCCTCGCCCTTCGCCCGCATCATGGAGGCAGGGCTCGCTGCAAGCCTCACCCAAGTCGGCATCCGCACGCTAAACAAGCACCAGCGCCAACAAGCCGATCGCTTCGGCGTCGCCATTGTTGAAATGCGTGATGTCCCGGCATGGCGCCCGCGCTTCGAGAATGGCCTCTATATCAGCATCGACCTCGACGGCTTTGATCCTGCCTATGCGCCTGGCGTCTCGCATCACGAACCCGGCGGCCTTACCCCCCGTTACGTCGTCGACCTCTTGCTTTCTCTCGATGTCCCGCTGCTCGGCGCTGATGTCGTCGAGCTCAACCCCGACCGCGACGTCCAAGGCATGACCGCCGTTCTCGCCGCCAAGCTGGTAAAGGAACTGGCCGCGCTCGCCGCGCGCTAGCGCCAAGCCCGTTGGTTCAGGCCCCGCTCTGGACGAATGATCGCAGCGACCGCATCTGTCGGCGGCGGCCGCTTGACCTTGCTGCGCCCCTTCGGGACAAGAGGCGCCGCAACGGGGGAAGGGGGCGCGGTGGACGCCATTATCGCTGACGTTGGCGCCTTCCTGGCCGTCATCCTGATCGATCTTGCGCTCTCGGCCGACAACGCGGTGGCGGTGGGCGTCGCCGCCGGCGTGTTGCCGCGGGAAAAGCGTGGACGCGCGATCTTCTGGGGCGTCGTCATCGCGCTCGTCTTGCGCATCGTCTTTGGCCTCGTCGCCATCGAGCTCTTGCGCATTCGCGGCGTCATGATCGTCGGCGGCGTGCTGTTGGTCTGGGTGTCCTACCGGATGTTCCGCGATCTCAATGCGCATCACGCCGCCATCGATGCGCAAGAGCCGGCGGACAACGCCGTAGCGGCGCACAAGCCAAGCTTCGCACGCGCCTTGTTTGCGATCATCGTCGCCAATATCGCACTGTCGCTTGACAACGTGCTGGCTGTCGCGGGCGTTGCGCGCAACAGCCCCGCCATCATGGTCTTTGGGCTTGTTCTTTCGGTCCTGATGATGGGCCTCGCCGCTCATGCGATTGCCGCAATCGTCCATAAGAACCGCTGGATAGGATATTTGGGCGTGCTTGTGATTGTATTTGCGGCGGTGGTGATGATCTGGGACGATATGAGCGCGTTCGCGCCGCGTCTGCCCGCGCCGCCGCCATGGTTGGGGGGACATAATCCGGAATGACGCCCGTCGCTGATCTTGCGGTTCTGATTCAGGTCATCCTGATCGACCTCGCGCTCGCCGCCGATAACGCTGTCGCCGTTGGTCTTGCCGCATCCGCGCTACCGGCCAAACAACGCCGGCGCGCCATTTTCTGGGGCGTGTTGGGCGCACTGATCCTGCGGATCATGTTTGCGCTCGTCACCGTGCAGCTGCTGCAGATCCCGGGAATTCTGCTGTTTGGCGGCTTGCTCTTGTTCTGGGTCGCCTGGCGGATGGCCAAGGATCTCAGCAACCAAAGTGAAGCCGAACATTCAGGCAAGCCGGTCAAGGCGCCGGCAAGCTTCGCGCGTGCGCTGCTCACGATCGTCATCGCCGATGTCTCGATGTCGCTCGATAACGTGCTCGCCGTCGCCGGCGTATCGCGCCATCACCCGGGGACCATGGCGTTCGGCTTGGTGTTGTCGGTTGTGCTTATGGGTCTTGCCGCCAACATGATCGCCCAGATCATCCAGAAGTATCGCTGGGTTGCTTGGGTGGGCGTGATCATCATTATCATCGCCGGCGCGCAGATGGTGTGGGAGGACATGCACCGCTTCTTCCCGAGCCAGGTGCCGCAACTGCCGCACCTCGCGCCGGTCAACGCCGAGGGCGCCCACTAGCCTTCGAGCGCGCCGCCGAGCTGGTCGCGCAAGAGTTTGCGCGGCACTTCCTCGACCTCGCCTGGTTCAAGCGCGCCGAGTTCGAACGGTCCATATGAAACGCGGATCAGCCGGTTCACTTTCAACCCGAGCGCTTCGAGCACGCGCCGGACTTCGCGGTTCTTGCCTTCGCTCAGAGCGAGCGTGATCCAGGCGTTGGCGCTCTGGCTGCGCTCTAGCCTTGCTTCGATGCCGCGATAGTTGAGGCCCTCGACGCTGATCCCGTCTTTCAGCTGATCAAGTTCACCCTGAGTAATGCGCCCGAACGCGCGGGCGCGATAACGCCGCAGCCAGGCGTTGGACGGCAATTCCAGGCGCCGCGCCAATTCGCCGTCATTGGTCAACAAAAGCAAACCCTCGGATGTGAGATCGAGCCGGCCGACCGAAATCACCCGCGGCAAGTCCTCCGGCAAATGCTCGAACACTGTGGGGCGTCCAGCCGGATCGCGGTGTGTCGTCACAAGGCCCGGCGGCTTGTGGTAGCGCCAGACCCGTGTCACCGGCGCGGCGCCGACCGGTCGCCCATCGACCGTCAGTTTGTCGTCCACGCCGACCTTCACCGCCGGCGTCGCCAGCGTCTTGCCGTTGAGCTTGACGCGGCCTTCGGCGATCAGCCGCTCGGCGTCACGCCGTGAACACACGCCCGCGCGCGCCAGCACCTTGGCAACGCGCTCGCCATCCGGGCTAGAAGGGGGGGAAGAGGACTGAGCCATGTACGCGGTAATCTATCGCTGGCGCGTCATACCAGGGCTGGAAGCGCAATTCGAGGCGGGGTGGCGGGCCGGCACCGAGCGTATTGCCGCGGAATTCGGCGGTTGGGGTTCGCGCCTGCATCGCGCCGATGACGGCGCCTTCGTCGCCTACGCGCAATGGCCCGACAAAGCGACGTGGGAAAGGGCGATGGAAACCCGCATGCATCATTCCGACGACGCGGCGCGCAAGAAGTATCGCGACGCCATTGTGCCCGGCTCGTTCGAGACGCTCTTCGCCATGCCGGTGATCTCGGATCTCCTGCAGCATCGTGGCGCATGAGCGACGAGACGCACATGTCGCGCGCGCTTGCGCTTGGGGTCGCCGCGGCGGAAGCGGGCGAGACCCCGATTGGGTGCGTCATAGTCGATGAGACGGGTGCTGTGATCGCCGAAGGCGCCAATGCGCCAATTGCGTCGCACGACCCCACCGCCCACGCAGAAATCGTTGCGCTTCGCGCCGCCGCCGGCAAGCTCGGCAATTATCGGCTGAAGCCGGCGCTTGCGCTCTATGTCACGCTCGAACCGTGCGCCATGTGCGCCGGCGCGATCAGCCACGCGCGCGTCGCGCGGCTCATTTATGGCGCAAGCGATCCCAAGGGCGGAGGCGTTGAGCATGGGCCGCGCGTGTTCGATCAACCGACTACGCATTGGAAGCCTGACATTACGGCGGGCGTCTGCGCCGATGAGGCCGCCACATTGCTGCGTGCATTCTTCAAGGCGCGCCGGTAAGCCATGACGCTCCCGCCGACCCAATCGCTTTTTTTCGAAGACCTCCGCGTTGGCATGCGCGAGAGCTATCGCAAGCAAGTGAAATCCTCCGATGTCGTCGGTTTCGCCGAGATCAGCGGCGACCGCAATCCGATCCACCTCTCCGAACATTTCGCCGCCAAGACCCCGTTCGGCGGCCGCATCGCGCATGGGCTCTACACCGCAAGCCTCGTCTCTGCCGTGATCGGCACGCGTCTGCCCGGGCCCGGCGCCATCTACATGTCGCAGACACTCAAATTCCTTGCCCCCGTGCGCATCGGCGACACGGTGGAAGCGAGCGTCGAGATCGTCGAGCTGAGCGAGAAAGGCAATCGCGCCAAGCTCGCTTGCCAATGCAAAGTCGGCGAGACGGTTGTGCTTGAGGGCGAAGCGCTGGTGAAAATTCCATCGCGGCCAGCGGCCGGTTTACAACCCAAGTAACAGCGATCGCGCCGCCGCCGCATCCTCGGCGATCTGCCGGGTGAGGATTTCGGCGTTCTCGAACTTGGCTTCGTCGCGCAAGAAAGCAAGCAACTCAACCTCGATGGTCTTGCCATATAGGTCGGCGTCGAAATCGAAGATGTGCGCTTCGAGCAATGGCGCCGGCAAAACACCGAGTGTGGGATTGACGCCGACGCTTGCGACGCCGTCATAGGTCACGCCATCAATACTTACGCGCACTGCGTAGACGCCGAGGCGCGGCTGCACATACTCGCCCAGCGCCACGTTGGCCGTCGCAAAGCCAAAGCCGCGCCCGCGCGCAAAGCCGTGCTGCACGACGCCTTCGATCGCCCACGGCCGCCCCAGCAGCGTCGCCGCTTTGTCCATTGCGCCCGCCACGACCGCCTCGCGGATGGCGGAGGAGGAAATCTTGGCGCCATCGCCGATTGGCGCCACGGCTTCCACACCAAATCCAAAAGCGGCGCCGAGCCGCTTCAAGCTCTCCACATCGCCCATGCGGCCGCGGCCGAAGCGAAAGTCGCCGCCTATGCTCACGTGCGTCACGCCTAGCCGCTGCGACAACACAAGGCGTGCGAACGCCTCATCGCTCAGCTGTGATAGCGCCTGGTCGAACCCGATCTCATAGAGCTGCGTCACGCCCAGCGTTTCGAGCATTCGCGCGCGTTGTTGGATCGTCTGTAAACGAAACGGCGGTGCATCCGGCTGGAACACGCGCCGCGGGTGGGGCTCGAACACTGCAACGCCCAGCGGCGCGCCCAAAATTTGCGCTGTGCGCCGCGCCGCGCTGATGACGGCTTGGTGACCAAGATGAACGCCGTCGAAGTTCCCAAGCGCGATCGCTGCGCCGCGCGCGTTTACATCCATTAACTCGCCGGCCGCGTGACGGTGCATTCGTTCACAACACCTTACTGCTTTGCGGCGGAATCCGCGCCATCTCTTGCCAAAGCATGAGCAAATACATTCTCAGTGAAGGCGCGTTCACGCCTGCTTAAAATCTGTTTTACCGAAAATTCTGAGGTCTTTGCTATCCGTGTCGGCAAGAAACACGGCGAATTAACGCCGGCGGGTATGCGGAAGGCAATGCTGATGGCCGTTTCAAAGTCGATGCCGATCCTGATCGTGGATGACTACAACACCATGATCCGCATCTTGCGCAATCTGCTGCGGCAACTCGGTTTCTCCAATATCGACGAAGCCTCCGACGGTCGCACCGCACTCGCCAAGATGAAATCCAAGGATTATGCGCTGGTCATTTCCGACTGGGGCATGGAACCGATGACGGGCGTCGAGCTCTTGGAGCACGTGCGCGCGGACGACCGCATGCGCGCCACGCCCTTCCTGATGGTCGCCAACGACAATAACGGCGAGCTCGAGGCGGACTGCATCGTGAAGCCCTTCAATGCGCAGACGCTGAAGACCAAGCTCGTCTCGGTCCTCGGCGCGTTCTGATCAAACCGCCGTCTGCCCGCCATCGATCACAAAAGTCTGGCCTGTCGTAAACGCGCCCGCCGGTGCGGCGAGCAAGACAGCCATGCCGGCGATTTCGTCTGGTTCGCCGATGCGCCGCAACGGCGCGCGGTCGGTTGAGCGTTTCAGGATTTCAGGATTGTCCCAGAGCGCCTTGGCGAAATCCGTCTTGATCAGGCCCGGCGCGATGGTGTTGACGCGCACATTGTCTGGCCCGAACTCAGCGGCGAGATTACGCGTCAATTGCATGTCCGCCGCCTTCGAGATGGCGTAGGCGCCCAGCACTTCGGTGCCGCGCAAGCCCCCGATCGAGGAAATGATAATGATGGACCCGGATTTGCGCGTCCGCATTTCGGGCGCGACCATTTGAATGAGCCAGTGGTTCGAGACTATGTTGTTCTGCAGGATCTTGTTGAACTGGTCGTCACTCATATTGCTCATCGGCCCGAAATACGGATTCGACGCCGCATTGCAGACGAGGATATCGATCTGCCCGAGGCGTTCGCGCGTCTGATCGACCAGATTCTGTAGCGCTTCTTTCGCTGCGATGTTGGCGGTAATCGTCACCGCGGCCTTGCGCCCAACAGCGGCATTGATCTCCGCGACGGCGGCATCGCACGCATCCGCCTTACGTGAAGAAACCACAACGTTTGCGCCATGTTCGGCCAAACGATGCGCGATCGCCTTGCCGATACCGCGCGAGGAACCCGTCACAACCGCGGTTTTTTTGGAAAGGTCGAACAGATTGGCCATCGCGCGCGCTCCTGCTAGGGGAGGCAGCTTAGGCGTTGGGATGCGCCGCGGTCCAGGTTGACGTTGGAGGAGATGGGCGATGCGTTGGGGAGTGGCGGCGCTTGTTGTCTTGATGCTCGCAGCCTGCCAGCGCGCCGATCCGATGGCGCGCGCGCGCGCCGACTGCATCAACGACGCTCTGCCCGCGAGCGCGCAAGCCAACGCCTGCCGGGCGTTGATCGATTCCGGCAATCTCACGGCCGCCGATCGCGCCAACGCGCTCGCCCATAGCGGCGCTGCCCACGCGCGCGCCGGCGATACGCGCACAGCCCTCCAGGATTTCGCCTCGGCGCTCGCCATCGACGACGCCAGCACAACGGCGCTCGAAGGGCGCGCCGCCATTCTGATCCGCAGCGGCCAGTTGGATGCCGCAGCGCCGTTGGTTGAGCGTCTGGTGTCGGCAGGAGGCGGCGCACACGCCCATCTGATGGCCGGCGAAATCGCCGCCGGCCGTGGTGACTATAACGCCGCCATCGAAGCGTTCAGCGCAGCGCTTCAGCGCGAACCGCGCAACGGCGTCGCCTTCGCCGGCCGCGCGCGCATGAAGGAGGCGCTCGGCGACAATGACGGCGCCAGGGCCGATTTCGACGCCGCCATCGCCATCGATCCGCGTCTGGCGGACGCCCGCGCCGGCCGCTGCTGGCTCGCCATCCAGCAGAACCGCGATCCCGCCAACGATGGCCAGGCGCGCGAAGACGCCGAGGCCGCGGTCGCCGCTGCGCCGCGCGATTTTAACGCCCAAACCTGCCTCGGCATCCTGGCGCTGCGCGCACAGCAATGGCCGGAAGCGAAGGCCGCGTTTGACGTCGCGGTCGATGTTCGGCCCGGCGATCCGCTGGCGCTGTTTGGACGCGGTGTCGCGCGTCGTCGCGGCGGCGATGGCCCTGGCCTCACCGACATGAACCAGGCGCGCGACTTCGACCACCATATCGGCGAACGCTTTGATCAGCTGGGCGTGGCGACCTACTAGCGCAGCGCGGGCATCAGATAGTTCGCGCGGACGTTCTCAGCGGCAAGCGTCTGCTCGGCTTTCTCCGCATCGAGACCCCCATTGCTCCATAATGACTGGCCATGGATGCCGGCGGCGATGAAGAGACAATCGAGACCCTGGGCATTGGCGCCGGCCATATCGGTGCCCGGTCCATCGCCGATGCAAAGGATTCGTTTCTTGTCGACGGCGCGACCGGCGATCGAAGAGAGGTCGCGATAGGCGAGTGCGTAAATGGGTGCATGTGGCTTGCCGGCCATGACGACGCGTCCGCCTAGCGCTTCATAGTCGCGCGCAACAGCGCCCGCACACCAAACGAGCCTGTCGCCGTAACGCACGACAATATCAGGATTGGCGCAGAGCAACTCCAGATCGCGTGCGCGAGCCTGCTGGAGGATGGCGGCGTAGTCCGCCGGGGTTTCATCCTCGTGGTTGAGGCCGGAGATAGCAACAAATGTCACCTCGCCGAGCGTCGCTTGCGCGAGATCGAGACCTTCCCAAAGCACGTGATCATGCGGCGGTCCGATCTTAAACATGGGCCCTGGCGCACGCGCGGCGAGTTCGGCGCGGATCGCGTCGCCCGAGGTGACGATCAAGTCCCACGCTGAACGCGCCACACCGATGCGTTCGAACTGGCCCGGGATCGGTCCGCGCGGCTTGGGGATGTTGGTGAGCATCACGACGTGTTTGCCGGCGCCGCGGAACCGCGTCAGCGCTTCACACGCCGGAGCAAACGCCGTGCGCCCGTCGTGCACGACGCCCCAGACATCGCAGAACACGGCATCGTAGCGATCCGCGATCTCATCCAAGGAGGCGATCAATTTCACCGTTTCGCCTCCATGGCCGCAACGATCTGCGCCGCCGCTTGCTCGGCTTGCTCGCGCCCATCCTCGCCACGCGAGACAATCACCAAATCTGCTTGGTCCCGCTGCGGGGCGACATGTTTTGCGTGCATAGGGCGCACCGTTGCAAAGAATTGCGCCATGACAGCACGCGGCGCGCGGCCGCGGCTTTCGACATCCCGGATCATCCGCCGGCCTAAACGAACCGCCTCATCCGCCTCGACATAAACCGAAAAATCGAAGTGGGCGCGCAGGCGCGCGTCCGCCAGCAGATGGATGCCTTCGACGATGAGCGTCTTCGCCCGCGCGATGCGCTCGACGTCAGCGCGCCGGCGGTGTGTCGTCAAATCGTACATCGGCTTGTCGAACGCCCGATCATCCTTGGCCAGCCGCAAGTGCTCGGCCAGCAATTCATGTTCTTTCGCATCGGGCGTATCGAAATTCTGCGTCGCTGCGTCGAAGTTCGGGATGCTCGACGCACAGCGATAATAATCGTCCTCCGCGATCACCACAGCGCCTTGGCCTAGTCGCCGCGCCAAAGCTTGCGCGATCGTGGTCTTACCCGCGCCCGAGCCGCCAGTGATGGCGATAATGGGCGTCATGCGGCGTCGAATTTCTTGACGAGCGTTTTCGGCGCCTGCGTGCGCCAGGCGCGCTCCAGCCGGCCGCGCGCCTCTTTCTTCGTCAGCTTGCCGGGCCGCGCCAGCACCGCGGGATAACCCTTATAATGGTCGGTAATATAGTAGATTTGTGGCGCCATCTCGATGAGGAAGTCCTGCTCTTCGACGCTCGCCAAGCGCAGGACGAAGGCTTTCTCTTTCGGGTTCAGTCCCGCCATGTACTTGCCGCGCACTTTGAGCGACGGGCGCCCATATGAAAGGCTCTCCTCCACCTCCGGCAGGTCAAGTGCGATGGCGACGAATTCTTCCCACTTCATGCCCGCGTTCTAGCCCGCGGGCGGGGCCTCAGGCCACCCGTCCCTGCCGCATCAGGAAGTCGCGCGGCGGGGCGGTTTCTTCCATCAGGCTTTCCTTGATCGCGCGCGGCGCGCCAAAGAGATGGCCCTGGCCGTACGGCACGTCGAGGTCGAGCACTTCGAGCACGGTTTCTTCGGCTTCGATGCGCTCGGCAATGAGGTCGACGCCATAGCGCTGGAACACTGCGGCGATGTCGGCGGCCGCGATCTCGCGGGTGATCGCCGAGCGCGGGCGGACGCCGCCGCGCACGATCTGATCAACCAAGGTCCGCGCCGGTATCTTCGCGTAGCGCACGCCCGAGCGTTCCAGATCCGGCAGATCGATTTCCGTCGTTGTGACTTTGTCGATCGAGAAGCGGAAACCTAGGTCCACCAGCTTCGCCATCGCCCGCGCTTCAGTTGAGGTGCGGTTTTCGTACGCCGCCTGCGGGATTTCGAAAATCACGCTGCCGGCGAGATCGCGGTTCTCGCGCATGAAGTCGACAAATTGCGGGAAAAAGTGCTCATCGGCGAGCGCCGCCGGCGAGAGATTGCAGAAGATGCCGATGCGTCGGTCCTGCTTCATCAGTTTGCGCACGATCTGCACGCAGCGGAAGAGCAGCACATTGTCAATGGTCGACATCAGGCCCGCCTGCTCGGCCGCCGGGATGAATTCCTGCGGCAGGATGAGCCGCGCCCGTTGCGTCCTTCAGGCGGGTGAAGCCTTCGTAAAACACGGTTTTGCGCTGCGGCAGCTGCACGATTGGCTGCAAGTGGAGTTCGACGCGGTTTTCCAACAGCGCCTCGCGCACGAGATCCATCGGTCCTCGCGTGATCGGATGCATCGGCGTGACGTTGGGCGCGCCTTGAATGTTCTGAATGCGCGCATCCATTGCCGCGCCGAGCTTATCGACGATCTGGTCGATCAGCTTCAGCTCCGTGCTGGCGCTCGGCGCTTCGATTTGCGGCGGCGCCGGCGTGCCGAACGCCATCGCCGTTTCGAGTTGCTCAAGCCGTGTTTGCATCGCGTCGATGTCAGCCGTCACTTCGCGGTGCGCAGAGCGCAGACGCTCCATGTCGCCCTTTATACGCTTTTCGGCTCCGCCGATGCGCCCCACCGCGAAGCTTGCAGACAATCCAGCGTGCGTCACGGCGCAGGCGGAGAACAATCCCAAGCCGCCCATGAATGACGCCGCCGCGTCCTGTCCGCCGATCTGGTTGAGCGCGAGCCCTACAGTCAGCGAAATCAGCGCGTATGCGATGTAGAGAAGCGCGTGCGTGAAGAAGGGCATGGATCTTCCGAATCTAAGGATGTCCATGTCACGCGGGCGCCGGTTGCCGGAGTATTAATTGCTCGGCAGGAATTGCCGCACGCAACCGAAACGATCACGCCAAGGCCGCGATGCGCGCTTCAATTCGCTGCCGCAACGCCGGCCATTCTTGCCGGATGACGGAGAAGTATGCGTTGTCGCGCATTGTGCCGTTCGGACGCTTCATTTGGCTGCGGAAAATTCCTTCGAAGCTCGCCCCCAGCTTTGTCAGCGCCGCGCGTGATTGGGCGTTGAGCGCATCCGTCTTGAACTCCACGCGCTCTGCGCCGGACGCGAAGGCGTGGGCGAGCAGCAAGAGCTTCGCTGCCGGATTGATCGCCGTGCCTTGCGCCTGGGGCGCGTACCAAGTGCCGCCAATTTCGACGCCGTCATGCTCGGGCCGGATGGTCAGATAGCAGGATTGGCCGACGAACCGGCCATCAGGCGCGATCACAGCGTGCGGAATCCAACGCCCCGCCTCTTGCTCCGCGCTCAGCCAATCGAACCACGCGCCGAAGCCGCGCTCGACGACCGGGAACGGCATGTGCGCAAAGATCGCCAGGTTCGCTTCCGCCACAGCCGCCAGCCCAGCGCGATGGCGCTCCTCGAACGGCTCCAGCCGCACGCGTGTGTGCGTCAATACCCTAGCGGCAAGGTGCATGCGGATTGCCCCCGAAACGAGGGCGCTTTAGCGTGCGCGCCTCAGCCTCGCCAGCCGCCGGGAGATCAACATGTATTTCGAACATAGCGAGAAGACGAAAGCATGGATCGACCGCGTCCAGAAATTCATGGATGAGCACATCGTCCCCGCCGTGCCGATCTACGAGGCCCAGCAAAAGGAAGGCAGCCGCTGGAAGGTCATCCAAGTGGTCGAGGACCTGAAGCAGAAGGCGAAGGCGCAAGGTTTATGGAATTTCTTCATGCCCCCGTCGAGCGGGCATCCGAAAGTCGACGACACCTTCGTGTTCGAAGGCGAGCAGCTGACCAATCTCGAATATGCGCCGCTGGCCGAGATTATGGGCCGCGTCGGTTTCGCCTCCGAGTGCTTCAATTGCTCGGCGCCCGATACCGGCAACATGGAAGTGCTTGAGCGCTACGGCACAGCCGCGCACAAGGACAAGTGGCTGCGCCCGCTCATGAACGGCGAAATCCGTTCGGCGTTTTTGATGACCGAGCCGGCGGTCGCCTCATCCGACGCCACCAACATCCAGTGCGAGATCAAGCGCGACGGCGCCGATTACGTGATCAACGGCCGCAAATGGTGGTCGTCGGGCGCTGGCGATCCGCGCTGCAAGATCGCCATCCTGATGGGCAAGACAAATCCGGACAATCCGAAGCATTCGCAGCAGAGTCAGATCCTGGTGCCGCTCGACGCGAAGGGTGTGAATATCCTGCGTCCGCTCACCGTGTTCGGCTATGATGACGCGCCGCACGGACACATGGAAATCGAGCTGAAGAATGTGCGCGTGCCGGTCGAGAATCTGCTGCTCGGCGAGGGTCGCGGCTTTGAGATCGCGCAAGGCCGCTTGGGCCCAGGGCGCATCCATCATTGCATGCGCACCATTGGCGCGGCGGAGCAGGCGCTCGCGGCGCTCTGCAAACGCATCACCACGCGTGTCGCCTTCGGCAAGACCATCGCTGAACACTCGGTATGGGAGCAACGCATCGCACAAGCGCGTGCGGATATCGAAATGTGCCGGCTCTTGTGCCTCAAGGCCGCCTACATAATGGACGTCGCCGGCAACAAGGTGGCCAAGAACGAAATCGCCATGATTAAGCTCGCAGCACCGCGCATGGCTTTGCGGATCATCGATGAAGCCATCCAGGCGCACGGCGGCGCCGGCGTTTCTCAAGACTTCGGTCTTGCGAAATCATATGCCGGCATCCGTACGCTACGCCTCGCTGATGGACCCGACGAGGTGCATGCGCGCTCGATCGCGCTCAACGAGCTTGCCAAGTACGGCTGGACCGGCCGGCGCAAGAAAGACGAAGGCGAGAGCCTTCCCGGCATGCGCTGATGCTTCAAGAAGGGCTGAGCTTTGCGCTCGTGGCGTGGTGCCTGAGCGCGCTGGCGCTTGTGTTCGGCGCATGTTTGGGCGTGCGGGGGCTGTTTACGCCGCGCTGGGCGCAGAAGTTCGTGCGCCTGCAGCCGGATGAGCAAGGTGGCGGCTTCGCTGAATTCCGCGCCACCTACGGCGGCATGATCTTGGGGCTGCACCTGGCGGCTCTCTTCTTCGCTGTGTCGTGGATCATCTATGGCGGCGCATTGATCGGCGTGCTGGCGACGGGCGCGTGCGCGGTGACTGCCGCGGCATGGGGCGGGACAGCGTTTGGCCGCTCGCTCTCCATGCTGCGAGACGGCGCCTATACGCGCTTCAACCTGTTTTCGGCTTTGATCGAGGCGGCGGTCGCCATCATCATCGCGGCGCCCTGGTTTGTCTGGAGTGTCGGGCCAGCCAACTAAGGCGGGCCCAGAAACACCAGAGCCGCGCCTGCCGCAATCAGCGCAAATCCGAGGAAATGGTTCCAGCCCAGCGGCTCTTTCAGCGCCAGCCACGAAAAGCAGACGAATACGGCGAGCGTGATCACTTCCTGCATCGTCTTGAGCTGCGCCGTGGAATAGACGGCGCTGCCGTACCGGTTGGCGGGCACGGCCAGACAATACTCGACGAAGGCGATGCCCCACGACGCCACGATGGCGATCAGGAGCGGCGTCGATTTGAATTTCAGATGCCCATACCACGGCGTCGTCATGAACACGTTCGACGCGATCAGCATAACGATCGGAGCAAGCTGCGGCGACGCAAGTTACGGCATGGGAATTCCAAGTTGACGGAGCGATCCCTAGCACAGGCTCAGAAATCGTTGATGCTCATATCCGCCCGCCAAGGCCACGCATGTTGCCGCAGCCCACACGCCGCCGGTTCAAAGACATCGCGCGTCAGCACGACTGTGTTCGTCGGGGTTTCCTCGATGCGCACCTCGCGCACGGAGAAGGGCAGTTTCTCATCGGCAATGAACGCGGAGAGCTTGAGCCAGAAACACGCCGCCAGCGCTTCCGTGGTTGGATCGCCCTGGAATGTCATGATCTGCCCCAAGCGCGCCGGCTCGTTCTCCCGGAAAAACCCGATGAGCGGATCGTCCTCGCCCAGATGCAGGGTGTGGTCGACGCGCTCGTCGATCCATTCATGCCAGCGCCGTTTCACCACCTCGAAGGGCGCGATCGAATTGGCGCTGGAAAACTTGAACGCCGCGCGTGGATTGAGCCGCACGCTGACGAACTCGTTGTGTCCATGGGGAATGGCGCATTTGGCGCTTTGTGTCGCCAGCAAGCGGTGCGCCATCGCGTAACGGCGCGTGAATTCTAGAGCGGCCATGGCGTCCTCGGGCCTTCCCGCAGCACAGGCGGGCGCCTGGGCGGCGATTTAGGCGGGCAGCGCCGGGCGCGCAATGCTCAAAACCAGCCCCGCCAGCGGGCGATTGCGAACAGGCCCACGGGCGTGAAGACCATCAACAAGAAGCCAACCCACGGCCCCCAAGGCTCATGAAACCAGGTCATGCCGACAAAATTCATGCCGAAGATCGAGGCTATGAGGGTGGGCGGTACGAACGCGATAGTCGCCAGCGACAGCGCCTTCAGCGTGTCGGATTGCGTCGAACCGATCAGTCCCAGCGCGGCATCCTGCAGATAAGACACGCGATTGAGCATCGTCTCCGCCAGCCGCTCCAATTCATCGACGTCGCGCTCCAGCGCTGCGACCTTGCCTTCGTCGATGCCGTGCTTCCTGCAGACCGAATGCGTGTAAGCGAGCAGCCGTTGCAAACTCGAAAGACTGTCGGCCGATAGCGCAATCAGCGTCCCGATCTTGCCGAGCGAGCGCAGGCTTTCGCGCAGGTCCGGCGCCGGATCGCTCTCGAACACGGTCATCGCCGCCATGTGAGAATTCTGCTGCGCTTCGCTCAGCAAGTCCGCCAAGCGCTCGGCCGCGCCCTCGATCAGCGCGAGCAGCACCTCGGCTCCCGATTTCGCCGAACCGATCCGCGCCGAAGCGCGTCCCTGGCCCACATCGAAAGCCCGCGGCCGGATCTGCCGCACGGTCACGAGCTTGTCCTTGACCAAAATGAACGTAACCGGCCCCGAGACAAACAGCCCCTCGTCGCGCCGCCCGAGAAGTGTTGCCGTCAGATAGAGTTCGCCGTCCTCTTCATAGAAGCGCGCGGATTCCTCCACCGCCGCGCGTTCCACCGGCGTCGGCACATTGATGCCGAGAATGGCTTCGACCTGATCTTCTTCCTCGGCCGCGGGCGACTCCAGGTCGTACCAAAGCGCGGCGGGATCATCCGGCGCGGGCGCCACAGCGCCGCCCTTGGAGAGGACGTGAAGCATGGCGCGGGGTTTGCCATGCCGCGCGGTGCGGCGCTAGTCGGCGCGAACGGTCGTTCCGCGCGCCATCACGTAGCGCACGTGTTCCAGTGTGCTGACATCGCTCAGCGGATCGCCGTCGACGCCGACAATGTCGGCCGAATAGCCCGGCGCGATTCGCCCGATCGTGCCGTTGAGTTGCAAGTGATCGGCTGCATCGACCGTCGCCATCTGGATCGCTTCCAGCGGCGAAAGGCCCGCGCCCACCAGCAGCACGAACTCATGCGCGTTCATGCCATGTGGCGAAACGCCGGTGTCGGTGCCGAACGCCATGCGAACATGCGCCGCGTGCGCGCGCCGCACCATCGCCTGCAGCGCGGGGCCGACCATGCGCGCCTTCGCCGTTTGCGCAGGCGTCAGCGTGCCGCCTTGCTCCGCCAGACGCGTTACCCACCATCCCGCCATCATCGTCGGCACCAGATAGCGGTTGCCCTGATGAAAGAGGCGGAACGATTCCGCATCGGAATATGTGCCGTGTTCGATCGAATCCACGCCGGCGCGCAGTGCGGCGTTGATGCCGTCCACGCCATGTGCGTGCGCCGTCACGCGGCGGCCCATGGCGTGCGCTGCTTCGACGATCGCGTGCAATTCATCGGCGCTGAATTGCTGGCCGACCCCCGCCGCCGTGTTCGAGAGAACCCCGCCCGTCGCCGTGATCTTGATCAGATCGGCGCCCGCCTGGATTTGGCGGCGAACCGAGCGCCGGCACGCATCAGCGCCGGAGCACGCCGCAGGATTGCGCAACGCGTCCACGACATCCGGCGCGTAGCCGTTGGCGTCGGCATGACCGCCATCAGGCGTAACAATCCAGCCCGACGCCACGATGCGCGGCCCGGGGATGCGCCCCTCGGCGGCGCCGCGGCGCAGGGCGAAAATCGCATCGTTGGGAGCGCCGACATCGGCAACGGTGGTGAAGCCGGCGGCGACGGTTTTGCGTGCATTCTCTGCGCCACGGATGGCGGCGTCGGCGACCGTCAATTGCACTTCTTCGAGCAATTGGTTTGGGCCGAGCTCGCTGGTGAGGTGCACGTGGCAATCGGCGAAGCCCGGCAGAACGAAGCGGCTGGTTTCGTCGACGACGGTTGCGCCATCACGCGTCACGTAGCCAGCCTCAATGCCGACGATGCGGCCATCCGCGCCCACCAGGATCGATTGCTGTGATAGCACGCGCCCGGTTGCGGGATCCGCGAGCAGGCGCCCGGCGTGGATGATGGTTGTCACTTGTGCAGCCGCTGTTGGCGCTTCGGCCGGCGGCATTTGCGCCAAGCTCGACGAGGCGAGCAGAAAGGCGCCGCCGACGGCGCCTGCGAACGCGATTGCCCGATGCAGCATGAAAGAAGCCCCCAAGTCGAACCTGCGGCTCGCGAGATTCAACGCGTCGCGCGCGGCGTCAACTTAATACTCGCTCGGCGATCACGAAGAGGCGACGGAAGGGGAAAAGCGTGCGTCCATCGGCTTCCGGCGGGTAGGCGCGCGCCAAGCGGGCGCGCACAATCTCTTCGAAACGCGCGCGCTCTTCGCCCTCGAGCGGCTGCACGAACGGGCGCAGCCCGGTGCCCGACATCCAGCGATAAACCGGATCGGCGCCGGAAAGCAGGTGCAGATATTCCGTCGTCCACACATCGAGCCCGGCGCCCAATGGCGCAAGCGCGCGTGCGTAGTCCGGGGCTTTTGCAAAATCTGGATCGTATTGGCGCACCTTCGACAGCCTGTCGCGCCAGGCGCCTTCATCAACCGCTGCGCGCACTTGCACATGGCTTGCTTGATCGAAATTCTGCGGCGCTTGGAACGCAAGTACGCCGCCGGGGGCCAGCGTCTGGAAAAGCCGCTTGGTCAGTGCAAGCGGGTCGCGCGACCATTGGAAGGCGGCGTTTGCGTAGAGGAGATCGGGCGCCTCGCTCGGGGTCCAGTCGTCGAAGCTGGCCTCCACCCATTGCGCCTTGACGCCGCTGGCGCGTGCTTGCTCCAGCATCTCGGCGCTGGAATCGAGGCCGATGAGGTCGGCGTCCGGAAATCGCGCAGCGAGCAGGGCCGTCGAGTTGCCAGGCCCGCAGCCGAGATCGACGATGCGCCGCGGCGCATCGAGCCGGACGCGCGCAAGCAGGTCGGCGGCGGGGCGCGTGCGCTCGTCGCCGAATTTCAGGTAGAGGTTTGGATCCCAGCTCACGCGAGGCCTGCCTTCTGTGCGTAGTGAAAGGAAGCCGCAGCCAGTGGCCGGATTCGCTGGATCATTTGCGTCGCATGCGCGCTGGCCGCCGTGCCGTCGCGCACGCGTCCGGCGATGCCTTGCAGAATGCCAGCGAGGCGGAAGGCGTTGTACGAGAAGTACCAGTCGAGCTCAGCAATGCCGTCGCGTCCTGTCTGCGCACAATAGAGCGCCACAGTTTCCTCAAGCGTCGGAATGCCGAGCGGCTTCACATCAAGCCCGCCCAATCCCGCCCGGCCATCGCTCGGCATCACCCAGCTCATCAGGTAATAGGTGAAATCGCCCAGCGGATCGCCGAGCGTCGACAATTCCCAATCCAGCACCGCGATCACACGCGGCTCGGTCTCATGCAGGATGAGATTGTCGAGCCGGTAATCGCCATGCACGATCGAGGTGCGCTCACCTGGCGGAATGGTCTTTGGCAACCATTCGATCAGCCGGTTCATCTCTTCGATGTTTTCGGTCTCACTGAGCTTGTATTGCTTCGACCAGCGGTCAATCTGCCGGGCAAAATAGTTTCCGGCCTTGCCGTAATCGCCGAGGCCGATCTTTTCGTAATCGGTCATGTGCAGCTTCGCGAGCGTCGCAATCTTGTCCTCATAGATCGCGCGACGCTCTTCCTTGCTCAGATCCGGCAGTTTGCCGTCCCACAGCACCCGGCCCTCGACCATGTCCATCACGTAGAACATGGCGCCGATTACGCTATCGTCGCTGCAGAGCGCATATTGGCGCGCCACCGGAAAGCCAGTCGGATAAAGCGCCGACATGACGCGAAACTCGCGGTCTACTGCATGCGCGCTCGGCAGCAGCTTTCCAGACGGCTTCTTGCGCAGCACGTACTTTTTCCCCGGCGTGACGAGCTGATAGGTGGGGTTCGACTGTCCGCCCTTGAATTGATTGACGCTCAGCGGCCCGCGAAAGCCGTCGACGTTGGCTTCCAGCCATTTCGTCAGCGCGCCCTCATCGAGCCTGTGGCGCTCCTCAACCGGCTTCACGCCCTTGAATTGTGCGTGGGGGTCGTCTGTCATGGCCAGCACTTAGAGACGCCAGGCGCGAAAGCGCAAGCATCACTTCGCCAGTGCGCGCCAGCCTATGTCGCGGCGGCAGAAGCCGCTGGGCCAGTCGATGAGATTGACCGATGTGTAGGCGCGCGCCACAGCATCCTTCAGCGTGTCGCCTATTGCGGTGACGTTCAGCACGCGTCCGCCCGCGGCGCGCAGGATGCCGTCGGCGTCGCGCTTGGTGCCGGCCTGGAAAATCTCCACATCTGCGACATTGCGCGCGTCCTCGACGCCGCGGATCACCGAGCCCGTGAGCGGTTCATCGGGATAGCCTTGCGCGGCAAGGACGACTGTCACTGCAGGCCGTGGATCCCAGTCCAAGGGCGTCGCGGTCAGCGCCCCCTGCGCCGCCGCCAACAGCACCGACGCCAGGTCGCTCTTCAAGCGCCGCATCAGCGTCTGACATTCCGGGTCGCCGAAGCGCACATTGAACTCGATCAGCTTTGGTCCGTCCGGCGTGATCATCAGACCCGCGAACAGCACGCCGACGAAGGGTCGGCCTTCAGCCTTCATCCCCCGCAATGTCGGCAGGATGATGCGTTCCATGGTTTGATCGCGCACCGCTTCGGTGAAAATCGGCGCCGGCGAGTACGCGCCCATGCCGCCAGTGTTTGGTCCCCTGTCGCCATCATAAGCGCGCTTGTGATCCTGGGCGGCGTCCATCGCAATCGCCGTCTCGCCGTCGCAGAGCGCAAAGAAGCTTGCTTCCTCGCCCGGCAGAAAATCCTCGATAACGATGCGCTGCCCAGCCGTGCCAAACTTGCGCAGAAAGAGGATTTCGTCGATCGCCGCATCCGCTTGGCGGCGGGTTTCGGCGATCACCACGCCTTTGCCCGCCGCCAGGCCGTCCGCCTTGATCACGAATGGCGGCTCGCGGTCGCCCAGATAGGCTTTTGCGTGGATGGCGTCGTCGAAGACTTTGTAGTCCGCGGTCGGCACGCCATGGCGCACGCAGAACTCTTTCATAAACGCTTTCGAGGCTTCCAGCTCAGCTGCCGCCTTGCTTGGCCCGAAGCAGGGTACGCCCAATTGCGCCAGCGCGTCGGCGAGGCCAGCAGCCGCCGCCGATTCCGGGCCGATCACCACCAGTGCGACTTGCTCGCGCGCGGCGAACGCGGCGATCTCGGCGGCGTTGTCCGCCTTGATCGGCACGCAGCGGCCAAGTTCTTCCAGCCCCGGATTGCCCGGCGCGGAGATCAATTCCGAAACGAGCGGGCTCTGTTTCAGCTTCCAGCCCAGCGCATGCTCGCGCCCGCCCGAACCGACCACCAAAATCTTCATCGAGTCTTGGCTTGCGTCGGGACGCCGCGCTGGTCAAGCGCCGCCAATGTTGGCGGCGATTGGTGCGTTTACGACTTCGCGTCCTTGGCCCAGCGCTTCACCAGTTTCAAAGCTTCGGCGTTCTCGTTCGGCGCCGCCGAGGAGGGCGGCGCGGTCAGCTCCAGAACATGGCCGTTGGGGTCCTCGAAATAGAGCGAACGCTGATCGCCGCCGTGCTCTTCCTCCCAATGCTTGATCTTCGCCTTGGTGAGCTTGACCCGCCAGATATCGAGCGCGCCGGTCTCAGCCATTGCGATGTGGCGCGCATCCTTCGGCAGCTTGCTCGCCGGCCCTTTCTTCGCGCCCTTTAGATACACAAGCGCGATTTGGCGCTGATCGCTCAGCGCAAAGATCATCATCAGCCAGCGATGGCCGCCCCAATCGTCGCCTTCATCGGCGTCGACCAGTTTCAGGCCCAAGAAGTCGCGATAGAACGCGAGGCTCTTCTTTACGTGCCAAATGGGAACCACAACGTGGTCGAGGCGCAGCACCAAGAATCTCCCTTTCGGTGCTGATTTTCTGCGTAAAATCCGAGCTCTTCAAGCTCAAGCTGGGGTCACGAGGCGGTCAATATAGGCCTGCGCCACCGGGTGATATGTCGCACGCGCAACGGCATAAACCTGACGCGCGAAAGCTGGCCCCCAACTCGCTTGCGCCATGAGCGCCCGATAAAGCGGCGCTAGGTACTTCACCCGGCCTTGGCGCGTAAGGAAATCCCGGACTGCCGGTTCGCTCGCGTGATAGTCGTTTCGGATCGCGAGCTTCAACCAATCCAGCAGCACTTCATCGTTTCGGACTGCGTTCAAATGCAAATTGTGCTCGAGATCATCCAAGCGCGCTTGCGTGAGTGGGTGCGGCAGAGTTTGCAAGAAACGCTGGCGCTCCAGCGTACCCCATGACGACCATGGCGCAGCGCTTGCCGGTCCGCCGGCATTGAACGCGTTCACGACCGCGGCAACGCGATCGAACGCCTGAGAGTGCGGCTCGACCGCATTCGCCGGCAAGCCGGGCTGGTACACCCATTGGTCCAACATCAAGCGCTGCTCCAGCGCCCCGTCGCCGTCGACGACATGTGCGCGAAAATCAGCGAGGAAGCGCTCCGCCGTGATCGGTTGGAAGGCGTGGCGATCGAAGTATGAGCGCAGATAGGCGTCGATCCGTGAGCGCCCGATTATGCCTTCCACCGTGCGCAAGAAAAGCGCGCCCTTATCATAGTCGATAGCGGAACTGCCGCCATCGGGATCGAAGTTCGCCAGCTTGTGCAAACGGGTTGAATCCGGCGCCAGCGTGCGCAGTGCCGTTTGGATCGAGGCCCAATCCAAACAATATGCCATTGCGACTTGCTCGCGCCCGTAGAGCGCTTCGGAAATGCGGCCTTCGATATAGGTGGTGAAGCCTTCGTTCATCCACGAATCCGCCCACACGGCGTTGGTCACCAGATTGCCGGACCAGGAATGCGCCAGTTCGTGCGCGATGACGTTCACAAGGCTCTTGTCGCCGGCGATGATTGTCGGTGTCGCGAAGGTGAGCCGCGGATTTTCCATGCCGCCATAGGGGAATGACGGCGGCAGCACGAGCACATCGTAGCGGCCCCAGCGATAAGCGCCGTACAACGTCTCCGCCACGCGCATCATGTGCTCCATGTCGGAGAATTCGCGCGCCGCCGCGTCGACAATGCTCGGTTCCGACCAGACCCCAGTGCGCGGGCCCGTCGAACGGAATGCGAGATCACCTATTGCGATCGCGATCAGGTACGGCGGAATGCGATGCTCCATGCGGAAGCGATAAGCGCGCATGCCGCCGTCGGCCGCCTCGCCGGCCGGCGTCAGCATTTCGGCGCTCATCACCACTTTGAGGTCGGCCGGCGCGACAATGCGCGCTTCGTAGCTTTGGCGAATGCCGGGACTGTCCTGCGTGGGAATCCATGTCCGTGTCAGGATGCTTTCGCCCTGGCTGAACAGATACGGCTTGCCGCTCGCCGTCTGCTGCGCGCTCAGCCATCCGAGCGCCCCCGCGCTCGGCGACGTTTCGTAGGCAATCCTAAGCGTGCGCACGTCCGGCGTGATGGCGATGGTCAGCGGCGCGCCGTGATCGGGCCGGCTAGCGCCGATCGCATGCGTGGTTGGACCATGTTCTGTCTGCACCGACTGGATCGCCAGCCCAGCGCAGTCGAGCACGATTTCGTGGGCATCTTGCGCCGTCTCGATCGTCAGCGTCGCCGTACCGGCGAGCACCTTGCGCTCGAAATCCGCGCGCAGATCGATGGCGACATGCCTCACTCGCGCGACTTCAGGCCGTGCGTATGAATCCGGATCGGGAACAGGCGCGGGATAGGCCTCCGCCGCCCCGGGCTGGCCCGTCGCACACGACGAAAGCAGCGGCGCCGCGAGCGCCGTCTGAAGCAAAGTCCGTCGTTTCAGCATGCGGTCCCCGTCGAAAACGCCGCGACCATCCGCACGCGCGTGTGCCTACGCAAGCCGCACATTGCCGCGCTGCCGATATTTGCGGCGAACGTCTGGCGAAGCCGATCAGTTTACGCTGCGATCTCACCAGCTTCGATAATGGCGCCGCCCATTGCCACGCCAACCATAGTCGCGCCCGCAGTCGCGGCCCCCATAGCCGTGCCGCCAGGTGCGGTGACACCGAGAATAGGCGCGCCGCCAGCGCCAATCATCGCGATAATAACTGCGCTGATAGTAGTGGCGGCGGTAATGATACGGCCGACCGCCAACCGAGCATGGTTTTCATGTCTTTCTCCACGTCCCGTGAACGCCGTGTTCCGACGGAACTCGGCGCCTAGATGAGGCCCTCGCTAAGAGACAACCAAACTTGGTGTGGGCCGTTCCGGAGCGCACTGAACAATGCTTGGCCGGAACAATGCTTGCTTAGCCAGCCGCAGCGAACAGGCGCCAAGCGTCGGGGACGCCTTTGAGCGCACGCACGCCGCGATCGCTGAACGAAAGTCCCGACCCCGCGACCAGATCCTTCACAGTGCTCGAGGCCAGCACTTCGCCGGGCGCGGCCTCGGCCATGATGCGCGCGCCAATATGGACGGCGAGGCCGCCAATATTGTCGCCCATCATCTCGCATTCGCCGATATGCACGCCTGCGCGCACATCGATGCCGAGCTCCTTCACAGCCTGCGCAATCTCAAGCGCGCAACGCACCGCGCGCGCGGGGCCATCGAATGTCGCCAGGAAACCATCGCCCGCCGTGTTCGCCTCGCGCCCGCGATGGCGCGCCAACGCCTTGCGCACGATGGCGTAATACGCGTTGAGCACGCTTCGCCATGCTGCGTCGCCCATCTGCGCTGCGCGTTGCGTTGAGGCTGCGATGTCGACGAACGTCACTGTCGCCAGCACGCGATCCGCCGATTCCGCCGGCCGCTCGCCGGTAATGAATTCCTGGATATCCGACAGGATGACATCCATATCGTCGAGCATCGCCGTGTGGCTGTTGCCCGGATACTCCTTGAAGATCGCG
This sequence comes from uncultured Pseudomonadota bacterium, assembly GCA_963837475.1. Taxonomy (GTDB): domain Bacteria; phylum Pseudomonadota; class Alphaproteobacteria; order Caulobacterales; family Aquidulcibacteraceae; genus Vitreimonas. The sequence continues at coordinate 1,716,573 of CAWIND010000003.1, read as the reverse complement.
CCGGGAATGCGCGACGCCATATCGCGCGCCGCCGCGCAGATGGCGACGGGATCGCCGGTACGGTTCATCACCATCGTCGGCGCCTTGATGATCGGCAGAATAGAGCGGGTGTCGATGTCGGCGTTCATCGCTTCATAGGCGCGCACCGCCGATGGGCTTGCTGCGGCGCGCATGTATCGCAACACGTTCTCGACCATTGCCGGATCGGCGTCCGGGCCCAACCCCGCGCCGGGGCCGACGACGTACTCAACCGTCGGCCAGCCGTCATGGATCATGTCGAGCATTTTTTCATGCTCTTCGCGTGTCTGTCCCCACGGATGATCCGGCGTGTTGATCCACTTCGCCTGCGCGCCCCAGATGATCAAGGACAAGGTGCGCTCTGGATGCAAGGCGGCGAACATCGACGCCATCGAGCCGCCTTCCGAGCCGCCGAACAAATGCGCGCGCTCAATGCCGGCCGCATCCATGACGGCGCGGATGTCGTCTGTGCGCTGCTCGAGCGTGGCCATTTTCGTGGGCCGATCGGAGAGACCGGTGCCGCGCTTGTCGAAGCGGATGAGACGGCAGAATTTCGAGAACTTCTCGAAGAACATGGCCCGGCGCGGATTTTCCCAATCCATATCGAGATGGGACATCGTGCCCGGCGCCCAGATCACATCGGGCGGTCCCTCGCCGGTCATCTGATAAGCGATGCACACATCGTCGCTGTATGCGTAGCGGGTCTTCGGCGTCATGGCGCCAACATGCGGCAGCCCGATGCGTCCGCCTAGTCCGCTTTCGGCTTCAGGACGCCGGAGAAGGTGATCACCGCCAACGCGGTCAGGATTGCCCCCAGGATGGCGTAGAGCGCCTGCGCCCAGCGCCACATCGCGGCGCCCTCGAACAGGCGCCAATCGCTGTTCGGCACTTCGATGCCGGCGCTCAGATCGGCATTCGCCGTCCGCCCCGGCGAACAGCGACTCTCTTGGCCGAGATCGATTACCGGCAGCGCTACGTCGATGGCGTAGAGCGCCGGTTCGACCGCGCCATTGCACGGAGCCCCGTCCGGACGCACCAGCGCGCCTTGCGCATTCATCGCCAAAGCCCCCGCGACGCCGAGCACCAGGAACAGCACCAGCGCCCGCACGATGCGGATGGGCGCGAGCCCGTAGCCGGCGATCACGCCGAACAGCGACGAGAGCACCCAGGTCAGCGGCCCAGCCGGGCGATGCAGCGTCTGCAGGTCCTGCTGGGCCAGAAGGACGCGACGGGCTTCGTCGCGCCGGCCGGCACGCGCATAGACTTCCGCAGTGCGCGCAAACGGTTGCGGCGAGAAGCGTCCGCCATCGCTGCGTGCGCGCTTCAGCCAGGTGAGGCGGTCGCGCCAGCGTTCGCTCGCATTCTCGATGCGCTCGTAGGCGAAACCTTCGAGGTCCAGCGCCGCGCCCTCGACGCCCCAGCCATTCTTCAGATCATCGTCCAAGGTCGCACAGCACGCGCCGGAAAGATCGACATGTGCATCCGCATGCATCACCAGCGAACGCGCTTGCAATGGGCCGTCGATCTTGGCGTCCGCCAGCGTCAGCACAGCGCCCTTCTGGCCGATTGGCCCCGCGCCGCGCAGCTCCAGATTGAGCCATGTGAATGCGCCGTCGATCTTGGCGCGATCGAATTTCGCGCCGCCTTCGATGACGGTCTTCTGTCCGTGCGGCGCATAGCCGTTATCGTCGATCTTTATGCTCAGATTGCCGCCGACGCGCACGTTCGGCGCGCGGATCGCCCAGCCAGCCGGATTGATGAAACGTCCGCCGCCGAAGGCGAGATAGCCGTCGATGCGCGCATCGGCGAGAAACACCTCGCCCTTTATGTTGGCGCCCTGCAGCAGAGCCGCCCCGCCGGTGCAAACATTAGCAGCGTCAATGGCGCGCCCATAGGTATTTCCCGCCGTGCGAAAAGTGATTTCCGCGCCGCGTAAATCGAGATTGCGCGAAATCCGCGCGCTGAGCAGGCCAAGCTGGCCCTGCATTTTCACGGTGTCGGCAAAAAACTGTCCGCCGATCTCGGCATTGGCCAATTGCAGCGCCACGCCGCCCTCATTACGCAGCAGCGCGCCTTCGCTCACATCGAAATCGCCGGCGACGCGTGCGCTGATAAAGCGGGCTTCGCCTTCGATCTTGGCCCTGCGCAGAAGCACATGGCCGAATGCGGCGTTGTCGGCGGCGATGGCTTGGCCGCTGGCGTCGTCGCTGCGGTTCAAGAATTGACCGCCTTCGCACGCCAAGCCGCCTGCGATGCGCACGTTCATCAGCCATACGCAGCCGAAAGCTTGGAAGCCGTTGTCCAAGAGCACGTTGCCGGCGATCTCGGCGCCTTGCAGCATGATCGCGTCGTCATCGCTGTCGACGGCGCGGGCGAACTTGGCGCCGCGCGCCAGCACGTCGCCATCGATGCGGGCGCCGCGCAGCTTCGCGGTCAGCGTCTCGTGCCCATCGCCGCCCAGCGGCGCGACATCGCACAGATCCACCTCGCCGCCGATCTCAGCTTCAACCGCCACGAGCCGCGTCAGTTTCGAGCCGCGCAGTGAAAGCCGCGCCAAGCGCGCATGGCTGACATCGACTGCCTCGGGGATGTCGCACTCCACCAGCGCCAGCGCCGGCAGGCCGGTCCCGCCAGCGCCTGAACAATCGGTAAGATCGAGCGCGCCTTCGATGCGCGCGCCCTTGATCCGCACCCCTGGCGTGCGCACTGCCCAGCTCTCGTCCAGGCCCAACATGAGCTTGCGCAGGAAGCCCGCCCGCACCGCCGGTTTGGTCCCGCCGGGCCCGCCCATGGGCGTGAAATCAGCGACTTCGCCGACACGGGTGCGCTCCACCACGAAATGTTCGTGTGGCGAAAGATCGTTCGCGTCGAACGCCATAATGTCCCCCGGCCCCCACAGCCAGCCGCGGCCGACTATTAAGCATTCCCGACGCGCCGGCGCGAGTCGCCTTATATGAAACCGATGACAGACGCCGTCTCATCCACAGCGCCTGCCGCCGCCAACACGAACCTGCCCGAGCTTTCGGTCAGCGAGCTGGCGCAAGCGGTGAAGCGGATTGTGGAAACCAATTTCGACCGCGTGCGCGTCCGCGGCGAACTGGGCCGGGTCATGATCGCCAAATCAGGCCACATGTACGTGGACCTGAAGGACGCCAACGCCAGCATCAACACTCTGATGTTTCGCACCGAAGTGCAAAAACTGACGTTCAAGCCAGAAGAGGGGCTCGAGGTCGTCGCCGAAGGTCGGCTCTCGACCTTCCCGGGCCGCTCGCAATACCAGCTTATCGCCGATCGCATGGCCCCCGCGGGCGTCGGCGCGCTTCTGGCGCAGCTCGAAAAACTGAAAGCGCGGCTGCAAGCGGAGGGACTCTTCGCGCCGTCGCGCAAGAAGCCGATCCCTTATCTGCCGCGCACCATCGGCGTCGTCACCTCTCCGACGGGCGCCGTTATTCGCGACATCCTCCATCGCTTGGGCGAACGCTTTCCCCGCCGCGTCATCTTGTGGCCAGTGCTGGTGCAAGGTCCGGAAGCCGCGAGCCAAGTCGCGCGCGCGATCAAGGGGTTCAACGCCATAGAAGGCGCCAACCGTCCCGATGTTCTCATCGTCGCGCGCGGCGGCGGCTCGATCGAAGATCTCTGGGCCTTCAACGAAGAGGCGGTCGTTCGCGCCGCGGCCGAGAGCCAAATTCCGCTGATCAGCGCCGTTGGCCACGAGACCGATACGACGCTGATCGACTTCGCATCCGATCTGCGCGCGCCGACCCCGACAGGCGCCGCCGAGAAAGCTGTGCCGGTGCGCGCCGAACTCGTCGAACGCGTCGCAGTGCTGCACGGGCGGCTCAAAGGCGGCTTAGTACGCGGCCTCGAAAAGCGGCGCGTCGAACTGCGCGCCGCCGCCGCGAAGCTGCCGCGTCTGGAAACACTCTTCCAAATCCCGCAACAACGCTTCGACCGCGCGGCCGAGCGCTTGAACGCAGCGCTCGTCGCTAATACGCGCGCCGCCCAATCCAAGCTCGACCGCGTCGCCGCACGCCTGCGCCCTGAAGCGCTTGGCCACGACATCGCGCGCCGCCGCGATCAGCTCGCGCGCACGACCGCGCGCCTGCGTCCCGCCATCGCGCGCACTCTGGAGGCGCATCGCAAGCACCTCGACGCCAGCACGCGCATGCTGGAATCGCTCTCGCACAAAAGCGTGCTGGCGCGCGGCTTCGTCATGGTGCACCGCGAGGACGGCGCGCTCGTCCGCGCCGCCAAGGATTTGAGCGCCGGCGACGCCGTGCAACTCACCTTTGCCGATGGCGACAAAAACGCCGTCATCGATCCGGAAGCCGCCGCTGAACCGGCCAAACCGCGCGCCAAGCCGAAACCGCCGGGCAATCAGGGCGATCTGTTCTGATGCGCATCGTGGCGCGTCCGGCGCTCGCTTCCGAGCAAGTGCGCATCGAAGGCCTGCTGCAATTCTATATCTATGATTGGTCGGAGATGGAGAAACCGGGGTCGCGGGCGCTTGCCTTCAACGCTCAAGGGCAATTCGACCCCTATCCCGGACTCTCCGATTATTGGGAAAAGCCAGAGCATTGGCCGTTTCTCATCGAAGTCGATGACCGCACTGCAGGCTTTGCGCTTCTCAACACGCGCTCGCACCTCACTGGCGGCCACATCGAACGCAACATGGCGGAGTTCTTTGTCGCGCGAAAACATCGCCGCCGCGGCGTCGCCCTTGAGGCCGTGTATCAAGTCCTGCGCCAGCATCCTGGACAATGGGAAGTCGCCATCGCTGAACGAAACATCGCCGCAAAAATGTTCTGGCCAAAGGCCATCGAAACCGCGCCCGGCGTGAGCGACCTGCATCTTGCCCAAGGCGACTGTCAACGAGGCGACGGTGAGCATTGGCAGGGCCCGATCTGGCGCTTCCATTGCGCGGGGTAACTAGATCCGGCCCTGAAGCGAACGCCCAATAACCTATGAACATCCTCGCCATCTCCGGCAGCACACGCGCCGCCTCCGCTAACACCGCCCTTCTGCACGCGCTCGCTCGCCATGCGCCGCGCGGCGTTTGCGTGGATGTATTCGATGGCGTCGCCAGCTTGCCGATCTTTTCGCCGGATCTCGAAGGCCCGCCCGCGCCGCCATCCATCGAAGCGTTCGCAGCCGCAGTTGCGCGCGCCGATGGCGTCGTCATCGCATGCCCCGAATATGTCCGCGCCATCCCGGGTGGATTTCAAGAACGCCATCGATTGGCTCGTCTCGCGCGACGAAATCATCGCCAAGCCGATCGTAATCATCCACGCCTCGCATCGGGGCGACGACATGCTCGAGCAAATGCGCGCGGTGCTTGCCACCGTCTCGGAGAATTTCGCGCCGGACATTTTCGAACGCTTCGCGCTCAAATCCTCGACGCCGGCCGAAGTCGCGGCCTACTTCGAAGCGCCGGCGCAGTCAGCGCGCCTCACCGCTTTCCTGGATCGGTGCGCCGCTCATATCGGTGCGGTCAATCCGCGGCCGGCTGCGCCTTCCGCTCCGTAACACCCCTCGCCACCCGCGCCCGCCGGGGCTAGCTTTTCGGTCATGGCGCTTCTGGGCGACCACGAACTGGCGGAGCGCATTTTCGCGCACATCGCTAACCGCAGCACCGATCTCGGGACCGAGACCTGGCGTGAGCCGGTGCGCAACTACACCAGTCCTCATCGCCTTGATGCGGAACGCGCACTGATGCGCGCGACGCCGACCCCGTTTTGCCCGTCCGCATCGCTGCCGGAATCAGGCTCATATGTGGCCCGCGAAGCCGCGGGCGTACCGGTTGTGGTCGTGCGCGACGACGACCGCCAAGTGCGCGCGTTCCAGAACGTCTGTCGCCACCGCGGCATGCGCGTCGCCGCCGATTCCGGCTGCGCCAAAGGCTTGGTCTGCCCTTATCACGGTTGGAGCTATGGCCTCGACGGCGGCCTCCGCTTCGTGCCGCACGAGAAAGAGGGGTTTCCCGGTCTGGACAAATCCAAGCTCGGCCTAAAGCCGCTGCACGCGCAAGAACACGGCGGCCTCGTCTTCGTCACCCAAGACGGGGCGCCGTCGCCGTCAGCGCTTGGTGATATCCCCAATCTCATCGCCGCCGATCAGCGCGTCTATTCGAGCGGCGCGCGTGGCCAGCCGTCGAATTGGAAAATCGCGCTTGAAGGCTTCCTTGAAGGCTATCACATCCGCACAACCCATCCGGAAAGCTTCCTGCCATATGGCTTCGACAATCTGAATGTCGTCGAAACCTTCGGCCGCAATGCGCGGGTGATCTTCCCGTTCAAGCGCATCGAAAAACTGAAAGCCGTGCCGCCGGCCGAGCGCCGCATCACCGGCTACGTCACGCTCGTCTATCATCTCTTCCCGAACGCACTCGTGATCGTGCTTTCGAACCACACCATCCTGCTGGTGCTTGAACCGAACGGCGTCGGCGAGACCAATGTCGTCGCCTACGCAATGACCAACGCCAAACGCGGCGCGGAAGACCCGGTCGCGGCCGCCAAGCGCGATGCGGAATTCGTCTCCAACACCGGCGCCGGTGAAGACCGCGCCATGGTCTGCGGCATCCAACGCGGTTTGGACGCCGGCGCCAACGACGCCTTCACCTTCGGCCGCTTCGAAAGCGCCATTGTGCATCTGCACAAAAACCTGAACGCAGCGCTCGGGGCCGCCTGAGAGGGTGGCCCGCCCGCACGCCCGTGCTATGTCACCGGCGAACGGGGGTCCCGCCGATGATCGAGCGTTTCATTGAGGATTGCGTCGCGGCGCGCCTTGAGAGCGATCCGCAAGCCGCCGTCACCGAGGTTCTGGCGCGCGCTGTGTCAAATCCCGGCGCCATCCTCGGCGCACTCGGCGAGCCGACGAAGGCCGCGCTCAGCGTCATTCATCGCTCGCCCACACTCACCATTTTTGCCGCGACTTGGACGCCGCGTATGAACGTGATGCCGCACAATCATCTCATGTGGGCGTCGATCGGCATCTACACGGGCCGCGAAGACAACATCTTGTGGAAACGCGGCTCGTGCGGCCGCATCGGCTCGTGCGGCGCCAAGGCGCTGTTCGAAAAAGAAGTCGTTGCCCTGCCCGCCGACGCAATCCATTCCGTCACCAATCCGCTCAATCGTTTCACCGGCGGCATCCACGTCTATGGCGGAGATTTCTTCGCGCGACCGCGCAGTCAATGGGACGCTGAAACACTTCAGGAAAACCCGTCCGACGGCGCCATCATGAGCGCGTTTTTCGATCGCGAGAACGAACGCCATCGCACCAGCCAGCCGAGCTGAGCTTTTTGCGTATTCACAATTCGGAACCAATTTCCCGATAAGATTGTTAACGTCGGTCGCTGCGCTCGCGATTACAGCCTTCATAGGAAGGCCGGCAAGCGGGCTGGGGAACGTCATGGCGGACGTACTCTTTGTTTTTGTTCGCGAAGACATGCAGCGCGCGCAAGCGCTTGCGGCATTGTTTGCCGCTGCCGATCACGAAATCGGCGATGGCCCCGTCGATAGCGCTGCCCTGGAACTCTGCGGCGCTGGCGTCGTGCTGTGGTCGCGTTACGCCATCGCGTCGAAATCGTTCCTTGCAGCGGCGCAACGTGTGCTGGATTCCGGCAAGGGCGTTGTCGCAAGCCTCGGACAACCCCCGCCTGCTTGGGTGGTCGGCCACGCGCCGATCTACGACCTTTCGCAGTGGGACGGCGATCCCGACCACGACGTGCTCGATCCGCTGTTCATGGCAGTCGATTATCGCGCCAACGCCAATCGCGACGAACTCGCCGGCGATCAGCCGCTGAATCCGCATCTGGCGGGCTGGACCGCCGATCTCCCCATGTCGCCCTTAGGCGTCGACGCGCCGCACGCCGCGCTGGCGCAGGAAATCCTGCCGCTCGAAGAGATCCGCCGCAAAAAGCGCGGCTAAGGCGCCCCAACCATCCTATATCGGGGCGGCGCGGCGCTGACTGGTGGAGCGGCCCGCCAAGCGGCGCTAGAGTGAGTCCCCATGAACAAGCACGATCCCGGCGGCCCGGAAGCCAAAATCCACTACGGCGACAACGAGGTCACGATTTTGAAGCAGGGGCTTTACGTCCGCTGCGCCGTGAGCGGCGAGCGCATACCGCTCGATGAGCTCCGCTATTGGAACGTCGAATTGCAGGAAGCCTATCGCGGGCCAGAAGAGGCGACGAAGCGCTGGCGCGAACTGAATGAGGGCAAGCCGTGAGAGCGCTGCTGGCGACGCTGCTGCTCGCCGCCTGCGCCGCAGGCGAAGCGCCCGCGCAACCTGAGGCGCCGGCGCAAGCAACCACGACAGTCGCGACAAGTCCGGCCAGCGCTCCCGCCAGCGCTCCCGCCAGCGCGCCATCGCCGGCGCCGACCTCGCTCACGCTCCGCTGTGCTGGCGCATTCACGCAAGGCGGCGTCGGCCTTTGCCGCACGCTGCCGGGCGCTGTCATCTCCGTCGATGGCGTCGCCAGCGGTGAGGCGGATGGCCAGGGCTGGGCCGTGATCGGCTTCCCGCGCGACCACGGCGGCGAAGGCCGCATTGAAGCGCGCAGCGCCGGCCACACAATAGCTCAAAATGTCGCCATCGCGCCGCGCACCTTCGACATTCAGCGCGTGGATGGGCTGCCGCAAGACACGGTCACGCCCACTGATCCCGCTCTGCTCGAACGCATCCGCCGCGAAGCCGCCGTGAAGGCGCAAGGTTTCACCAGCGTTGCGCCGATCGAGGGCTGGCTCGAAGGCTTTATCATCCCGGTCGAAGGCGGCGTTGTCAGCGGCCGCTGGGGCAATCAGCGCATCCTGAACGGCACGCCGTCTACGCCGCATTTCGGCTACGACATTGCAGCGCCCGTCGGCACGCCGATCCGCGCGCCCGCCTCCGGCGTCGTTACGCTTGCCGAGCCCGACATGCATTATGAAGGCGGGCTCGTTTTCATCGATCACGGCGAGGGGCTCATCACCATGTACCTGCATATGAGCCGGCTCGACGTTCATGTCGGCGATCATGTCGCCCAGGGTCAGGTGATCGGGGCCGTCGGGGCGCGCGGCCGCGCCACTGGTCCGCATCTGTGCTGGCGCATGAAATGGCGCGATCGCCAGCTCGACCCGAGCGTGGCGCTCACTGCGCTCTCACAAGCGCGCACTGAACTCGCCAGCGCGCACAATTAGCGGAAACAGAACCACGCGTCCTCGCGTTCCGACCTTAGCACGCAAGGAGGAACGATCATGGCTCTGGAACAAGATTTGCTGAATATCGAGAAGGGCTTCTGGACCGAAGGCGGCGACTATTATCGCGATCACGTCGACGATGAATGTCTCGTGGCCTTCGAAGAGATGGCGGGGGTCCATAGCAACGAAGAAATCGCCGACATGAATCCAGGCGCCGGCAACTGGACCGACGCGAAGATGAGCGAGAAAGGCCTGCTCGAACTCTCCGACGAGAGCGCCATCCTCACCTACGAGGTCGACGCCAAGCGCAAGGACGGCACGCCGCATCACGCCCTTTGCTCGACCGGCTACGTCAAGCGCGACGGCGAATGGAAGATGATGTTCCATCAGCAAACGCCGCTGACCAAGCACTGAGCTACATCACGCCCGCCTCGCGCCACGCCGATTTCGGCCAGCGTCGGTGCGCCCAGAACCATTGCTCCGGCGCCTCCAGCACACGCGCTTCCATGAACTTGTTCACGCGCTTCACGCCCTCGAGCACGGCCGCATCACCCGCGCGATCATAGTCGAGCGGGATCGGTTCGTAGGCCGTCGCGACAAATCGTTTTGAATCGATGCGCCGGCCCGTGATCGGAATGAGCGGCGCCTTGAAGCGCAGCGCCAGCCGCACCGGTCCATCCGCGGTCATGCATTCATGGCCGAAGAATGGGATGGAGAGGCCGGCATTGTACTTTTGATCGTTCATCAGAGCCACGCTGCGGCCCCTCATCAGCGAGCGCAAAAGCCCCATGCCGCCTTCCTGACCCTTGGCCGCCTGCAATTCTAAGCCGAACTTGCGGCGTGTCTTGACGATGTAATCGTCGATGATCGGGTTGTTCGCCGGCCGATAGGTGAAGTGGCAGGTGCGGTCCGTCTGCGCCAGGCAGAGCGAGGTGATCTCCCAGTTGGAGAAGTGTCCGCCAATGAACACGGCGCCTTTGCCGAGCGTGGCTTCCACGCGTTCTCGGCCTTTGAACTCGACGTCGCCGTTCTCATATTTGCGCAGGAAGGCATCCATGTTCGGAAACTCGCCGGACATGCGCCCGACTTCGCGCCACGCCGCCGCGCGCAAATCGCGGTGCCATTTGTCGTTTTCGTCGGGGAAGCACATGCGGATATTGCGCAGCGCGGTCTTGTGGGCGCTGGTCAGCGATCCGACCGCGGGCACCACAGCTGCGCCAAGCTTTGCCGCGTTCTCCACGCCAAGCAGGCGCAGGCCGCCCGCAAACGCGTACCAGGCGGCTGCTTCCAGGCGAAAATAGACATTGACCGGCTTCGACTTGGCCATGCGCGCTTCTACATGCGGGCCCGAATGGGCGCGAGCAAGGCATCGAGCGCCGCTTCGTCCTCGAAACGCGCCGTCACCGGCAAAACCGCGACGCGCGCGCGCCATTCGGGCGAAAGCCGGGCGGCGTCCTTCTCGGTGGTGATGAGCTCGGCGCCGCGTTCATCGGCCAGGCGCTGCAGGAATTCGAGATTGTCGTCGGAATAGGGATGATGATCCGGATACGGAACCATGTCTTCCAACGCGACGCCCAGCGCAATCAGCGTGTCGAAAAACTTCTCCGGCCGCGCCAAACCAGCGAAGGCGACGTATTTGCCGGAGGCTGGCTGCACTGCTTCAAGCCGCGCTTGCAGGATGGGCTTGGTAAAGCCCTTCAACCACGCGTTATCGGTTTCGATCTCCGTGCCGCCGGGCGCGCGCAACATCACGATTGCGTCCGCGCGTGCGAGGCCGTCCGCCAAGCGCTCACGCAGCGGTCCAGCCGGAAACACCTTGCCGTTGCCGACGCCAAACGCGGGATCGACGACGACGATCGACAAATCCTTCGCCAGCGTCGGATTTTGAAAGCCGTCATCCATGATGATTGCGTGCGCGCCATTGTTCGAGGCCGCCAAGGCGCCGGCCACGCGATCGCGCGAAATCCAGGTCGGGCCGTCGGCGGCGTGTAGGATGGGTTCGTCGCCGACTTCCTGCGCGCTCATTTCGGGCGTGACCCGCAATGGGCCCGGCAATTCCCCGCCATAGCCGCGCGACAGCGTGTGCGCAGTCTCACCCAGCCTCGCGCGAATGGCCCGTGAGATAGGCGTCTTGCCGCCGCCGCCAACGGTGAAGTTACCGATGCACACAACCGGGATCGGCGCATGGCGCGGTGTCGTCGTCTTGATCCGTCGCGCCGCCGCCCACGCATAACCCCACGAAACCGGGGCCAGGAGCGCGCGCAGCACAACGACATTGTCGCGCCCGCTGACGTCGGCGTTCCAGAATTCAGGCGGACGCATGCGCCGCGCCGTTTGCCGCGCCGATCATGCCGGCCAGCTGCGTCACCGTCGTCTGGAACGCTTCTGCTCCCTGCGCCGCGAATGCGCGCGCTGCATTGATCTGCGCCTCCCGCGCCGCTGCTTGCCGCCACAACGAAGTGATGGCGGTTGCAAGCGTTGCTGCATCGCTCACGCGCCGCGCGCCCCCGGCGGCGAACAAAGCGTCGAACAGATCCTGAAAGCTCTCAACGTGCGGCCCCGTCAGTATCGCCGCGCCCAGCTTGGCGGGTTCGATCGGATTGTGGCCCTTCAAAGCGGGCAACAGACTTCCAGCCACCAACGCCACCGGCGTCACGCTATAGAAGAGACCAAGTTCGCCCAGCGTGTCGGCTACATAGACCGGCGCCTCGCCAATCGGCCGATTGAGGCTGCGGCGCGGCGCATTGCTCGCGATCGACGAAACACTTGCGCCGCGCTCGGGATGCCGCGGCGCAATGATGAGCAAGGCGTTCGGAAACTGCTCACGCACGTCGGCGTGCGCGGCCAGCACAATTTCATCTTCGCCTGAATGCGTGGACGCCGCGAGCCAAACCGGTCGCGTCCCGATCTCGTTCACCAATGCGTCTCGCGCCGCCTTGTTCGCGCTCGGTGCTGGTGCTGCGAGCTTCAAATTCCCCAGCGCGGCGACCGGCGCATCGCGCAGGCGCGACAATGCCTCGGCCGTGCGTGCATCGGCTGCGGAGATCCAGTCGAACGGCGACAGCAGAATGTTTGCCGCCGCCGGCCACGCCTGCCAGCGTGAGAGCGTCCGCGCGCTCATGCGCGCATTCACCAGCGCCAGCCGCACGCCCGCGGCATTCGCCTCGAGGATCAGGTTAGGCCACAGCTCGCTCTCGACGAACACGCCAGCGTCGGGCCGCCAATGGGCGAGGAACTTCCGCACAATATCGCGCCGATCCACGGGCGCATAAGCATGCGTCGTGCGCGGTGGCGCGCGTTTGGCGGCGAATTCCGCCGAAGTCCGCGTGCCCGTCGTCAGCAAAAAGGAAAGTGCGGCGTTCCGCGCCGCCAAAGCGTCGATCAGCGCGATCGCCACGCCGGATTTGCCCACGCTTGCTGCGTGAAGCCACATCACCTGCCCGGGCGGCCGCGCTTGCGCATAAACGCCAAAGCGCTCGCCCAGGCGCGCGGCATCTTCCTTGCCAGCGCGCGCGCGCGCGTCGAGCCACGGCCGCGCCAGCGGTCCAAGCGCGACCGTCGTCGCGCGATAAAGCGTCAGTGCCGGTGAAAACGTCACAAGGCCGCCGCGAGCGGTTCAGCGTCGGGCGATGGTTCGTCGCGCGCCGGCGCCGGCTCAATCACGGCCACCCCCGCGATGCGATCCGCTTCCGCGCAAATCCGGTTCATCTCGGTCTCGAGCCTCAGTCGGATCGCCTCCATCTGCGCGGCGTCCGCATCCGCTGGCACCGCGATTGCATCGCCCCAAATCAGTGCGCCGCGGCCAAATGGCAGCGGGAGGATGAACTTATCCCAGCTGCCAAACACGAAGCGGTTCGATGTCGACCACGTGATCGGCACCAGCGACGCGCCCGCCAGTTTTGCCAGTTGCACCGGCCCGCGTTTGGCGCGCATGCGCGGCCCCCGCGGCCCGTCCGGCGTCATGCCCATGACGCCGCCGTCATCCAAATGGCGCGCCATTTCGCGCATCGCTTCGAGCCCGCCTTTTTGTTGGCCACGCTTGGCCGCCGAGCCGCGCACGACTTCTGCACCGACCGTCCTCGACACCCAAGCCACCAGACCGCCTTCGCGCGAGCGCGAGATCAGGAATTTTGCCGGCTTTGTGCCCGGTCCGAACTTCCAGAGCTTGTGTACGAGCGTGAAGCGGCCATGCCAGATGCAAGCAAGGTGCTTACCGCCGCCGTGGAAGAACGCATCCATCGCCGCTGGGTTGATCTTCCGCCAACGCGTGGTGACCCCGACGAACAGCATGTAAAAGCCGATCGCGCGCCCGAGGATGAACTGGAAAACCGGGTTGCCGAGGAGGGATTTCAACATGGGTCTGCTGGTGCGCCCGCTTTTCCCGGCGCCGGGACGCCCTTTATAGGGTGGGGGCCGCCCCGAACGCTAGAAGCGGGTGGCGTTGAGAACATGCCCAAGGTCAATCCCATCCCCTCGTCCGAGTTCGACCTCGCCACCGCTGGCGGGCGCCGGCGCGCGCAAAACGATCTGGTCTGGGGGGACCATGGCTTTCTTCGGGCCGCGTTCTCCAACTTCCACTGGATTGAACCGGGCAGGATGGCGCGCGCCAACCAGCCCGCGCCCAGCGACATCGCCCGCTATGCCCGCATGGGCATCAAGACCGTCCTCAACCTGCGCGGCAGGGCGGACACTGGCTATTACGCGCTCGAAAAGGAGGCATGCGAAGGCGCCGCCATCGTGCTTGTCGATCAGCGTATGCACTCGCGTCAGCCGCCGAGCCGCGAACAGGTGCGTCAAGCCAAACACCTGTTCGAGTCGATCGAGTACCCCGCACTCATGCATTGCAAATCCGGCGCCGATCGCGCCGGCGCGATGGCGGTGCTTTACGCTCATTTCGGCATGGGTCAGCCGATCGAGGCGGCGATGGAGCAACTCTCGTTCAAGTATTTGCACGTGAAGCAAGGCAAGACTGGGATGATCGACTTCTTCTTCCAGACCTATCTCGATGAGACCAAGGACAGCGGAAAGCCATTCCTGCAATGGGTGGAAGAAGACTACCAGATGCAGAAAGTGATCGCCGCCTTCCACTCGCAATGGTGGGCAAACATCCTGGTCGATCGCATTCTGCGCCGTGAATAGAAGAGCGGCGCTCCTGAAGCGAGCGCCGCTCTGTTTTAGGGCCTACTTGCCCTTGTCGGGATAGCCGTAAGCGTCTTCATCGTCGCCGACGATGACTTCCGGCGTGTTGCCGTAATAGCGGTTGCTCACGTTCGGATGATCGAGCTCGGACACTGCATTGTCCATGGAATCGCCGACGCAAGAATGCACCGAACCATTTTCTTGCATTGACCGTGGACCCGTGCGGTCGCCGCAGACAAATCGGGACGCATTGTTGATGCGGCGCAGCATGGTGTCGGCGCCGGCGCCGCTATTGAGGTTCAAGTCGCCATACGGCACGACGCGGGTGTTGAGCTGCGTCGTGCTGGGAGCGCTTGCTTGTTGTGCAAGGGCGGGAAAAGCGGCGCAGAGCGAAAGCGCTGCAACGACGCCGAGGGCGATGCGTGACATGGGATATCTCCATCGAAGCCCGCCCCTCGACACAAAAACTCGCGCGCCCGGATGGGGTTCCGGGCGCGCGGTTCGGTATTAGATCAGCCGCAATTGCGCCGGCGGGACGGAACCAGCTATCCCAGCCCCGTCCCAACTCTATCTTAGGGCCCCGCTGAAATAGTCCCGCAGGCATTCGTGTTGGCGCCACCATATCCGCATCGGCATGCGGCCTTGGTTAGTATCGACGCCGCAGGCGAGGCGGGCGTCACGGTCTAGGTGAAAACGCATGGCAAATGCGTGGTTCGGATCGATGTTGGCGCTCGGCGCTTGCGTTGGGTTCGGCTCATCGGCGGCCACGGCCACCGAGGCGAACGTGAGCGCGCCGAGCGTGGCTATGGCCATCAAGGCTGAACGGTTCATGGTCGGAACTCCACGATTTCGAGGTCCTTAGCGTTTTCACGCTGCGCCAGCTTTAGCCAGCCGGTTTGGCCTCGCTCACGTGAAATTGTAGCCGGCTGAGGCGCGCATAGAGCCCGCCCTCGGCGACCAGGCTGTCGTGTTGGCCCATTTCGACAATCTTACCTTGGTCGAACACCAGGATGCGGTCGGCGTCGCGCACGGTCGCCAAACGATGCGCGATCACCAGCACCGTGCGCCCTTTGGCGAGGCGCTTGAGAGCGTCCTGCACTTTCGCTTCGCTTTCGGCGTCGAGCGCGCTGGTGGCTTCATCCAACAGCAGAATAGGGGCGTTGCGCAGGAACGCGCGCGCCAACGCCACGCGCTGCCTTTCGCCGCCGGAAAGATTGCCGCCGCGATCGCCGACAATGGTGTCGTAGCCTTGCGGCAGCGCGGTAATGAAATCGTGCGCGGCGGCGTTCTTCGCCGCGCCCTCGATTTCCGCATGCGTCGCGCCTTCGTGACCGAGGGCGATGTTGGCGCGGATGGTGTCGTTGAACAGCGCCGCTTCCTGCGCCACCAGCGCCATGCTGGCGCGCAAAGAGGCCAGCGTCACATCGCGAACATCCTGCCCATCGACGCACACCGCCCCGCCGCTCACGTCGTAAAGCCGCGGCAAGAGATTGAAGACCGTGGATTTGCCCGCGCCCGATGGTCCCACCAGCGCCACCGTCTCGCCCGGCTGCACCGAGAAACTCACACCGGCGAGCGCCGGCGTTTCCTCATAGGAGAACGAAACATTGTCGAACGTCACTTCGCCGCGGCTGACCGCAAGCGGCCTTGCGTTCGGTTTTTCAGTGATCGTCACCGGCTCGTCGATCAATTCATAGATACGGTCGAGCGCCGAAGTCGCTTCATTCAGGATCGTATTGAATTGCCCCATCGCCCGCGCAGCGGGCGTCGCTGTCGCGAACGCCCCGATAATGCCCATCAGGTCGCCGAACGTCATCTGATGGGCCGTGATCCGGGCGCCGGCTATCGCCAGCACAATCGCAAGCGCCAAGCCGCCAATAATCTCCAGAAGCGGCACGGGATGGGCGCGATTGCGCGCGAGCTTCATCTGCGCTTTGCGTCGCTCTTCAAAGGTTTGACGCGAACGCTCCGTCTCGTGGGCTTCCAGACCATAGGTCTTGACGAAGCGCATCGCGCCAAACGTCTCGGCCAATAATCCGCTCAGCGCGCTCACCTGAAGCTGCGCCGCACGGGTGCGCCGTCGCGCGCTTTCGGCAATCAACTGCATTGGCCAAGCCGCCAGGGCAAAGACGCCGAGCACCACCAGGGTCAGCACCCAATCGAGATAGAACATCGTCCCGATCCCGCCAACGAGCGTCAGCGTATCGCGAATGGCGGTCTGTCCGCCCCGCACCAGGCCTTCGCTCACGACGTTAATGTCATTGGTGAAGCGCGAGATCAGCCGCCCTGCGGTCTCGCGTCCGAACCGTGCGAAGTCGACGCGCATGAGCTTGGCGAACATTGCGCCTTGCAGGTCGCGCAGCACTTTGAGGGCTATGCCTTGCGACATCACCGCCTGCAGCCACATCGCCAGCGCCCGTACAGCGGTCGCCACAATCGCTATGAAGGCCCAGAAATATAGCGCATTCAAGTTGCCCGTCGTGATCGCATCGGTCGCGAACTTGAGTACGCCCGCATAGGAAACCGCCGCCAGCGCGACGATCGCGAGCACTGGCATGAGCAGCGCGATTTCGGTCTTATGGTGCGAGATGTGCTCGCGCCAGAGGCGTGCGAACAATCGGCCGGTGCTCATGCGCCCATCACATCTCGTTCTCGGGGTCTTCACCGGGATCGAGCAAGCGGTGCGCGTGGATGATGAAATAGCGCATGCGGGCATTGTCGACGGTCCGTTGCGCCGCGCCCTTCCATGCATCGTAGGCGGCGCGATAGTTCGGATAGGCGCCGATAAAATCGATCGCCTTCAAGTCCGCGAACTCAGCGCGGTCGAGCCGCTTCAGCTCGCCGCCGATGACAAGATGCAAAAGTTGCCGTTGCTCGCTCATGCCTCTGCTTTCGTGCGCGGATCAGGGAAATGCGATGTGCGCTCGATTAGCAAAGCGTGCAGGCCTGCGCCAGACGCCACAACCCCGGGCGCGCGCGGCTCGCGCAGATTGAACTGCAGAGGCTTTCCCCATGTGTCGGTGACGACGCCGCCCGCCGCTGCAACGATGGCTGCGCCCGCGGCGATGTCCCAATAATGTTTCCAGCTAAACAGGATGGTGGCGTCCGCCAGGCCGGCGGCGACCGCGGCCATGCGATAAGCGATAGATTGGCGCTGTTCGATCTCCAGGTTCGGCCATGGCTTGGGCCAGGGCCAGTCAGTGAAGCGCATTTTTGAGCCGACCATGCGCGCGCCTTCGAGCTCGGTTCGCTTGCTCACCTGGACGCTTTTGCCGTTCATCGTCGCGCCGGCGCCCGACGCGCCGAGAAACATTTCGTCCGTCGCTGGATTGTAGATCGCGCCCGCGACGGCATCGGCGCCTTCGGCAATGCCGATGCTGATTGTGTATTGCGGCGAGCGCTTGATCATCGCAGCCGTGCCGTCGATCGGGTCGAGCATGAAGACCCGCGGCGCCCTCAAGCGCGTGTTCGCCTCGTCCGGCGTCTCTTCCGAAAGCCAGCCATAATCGGGCCGCGCGCTACGCAGCTTTGCTGCGAGCAGCGCTTCGATCGCGAGATCGACGTTCGTCACCGGACCGGCCTCGCCTTTGTTGCGGATCTCCAGCGGCTTGGTCAGCAAATCGCGGGCGAGGGCGCCGGCTTCACGCGCGGCGGCTTCCAGCAGAGGGAGATCAGACGCCGCCGATTGCAAGATCGTCCACGATGAGGCTGGGGATTTCGAGTGAACCGCGTGTATCGACATCGGCGTTGCACCGAAGCCGCGCATAGATGTCGAGCAGATTACCCGCCACGGTCACCTCGCTCACAGGATAGGCGATCTCGCCGTTTTCGAACCAATAACCGGCGACGCCCACCGACCAATCGCCGGTGTTCATGTTGAGAGACGGTGAGAACATGTCGGTGACGAAGAGACCTCGGCCAGCATTGCGCATTGCCGTCGCCAGATCATCCGTGCCGGGCTTCACAAACATATTGGACGTGCCGATGCCCGGCGGCCCGCCATGACCAGAGGTCGCGTGTCCATTCGGCTCTTGGCCAAGTTGGCGCGCGGACGAAGAATTGTGCAGCCACGTCGTGATCACGCCGTCTTCGATCAGCGTCATCGGTTTGACCGCGCCGCCCTCGCCATCGAAGCCGTGGCTTGCCAGCCCGCGCTTGACGAATGGATCTTCGTGCACGCGGAAGCCTTCCCCGAACACGCGCTTGCCGAGCTTGTCTTTCAGAAACGACACGCCGCGCGCGACAGAAGATCCCGAAATCGCACCGAACACTGGCGAGATGATCCGGCCCGCGAGCCGGTTCTCAAAAATGACCGGCGCCTTGGTGCTCGCAAGCTTGCGCGAACCCAAGCGCCGGGCTGTGCGTTCGCCGGCGATGCGGCCGATTTCTTCCGGCGCGGGCAGATCGGCGAAGAAGCGCTTGGTGCGATATTCGTAATCGCGCTCCATGTCGTCGCCGCGCTCGGCGATCGGTTGCGTGCCCAAGCTGTACGAAGTGCCGTTCTCGGCGCCTTCGAAGCCGGTCGAGGTCGCGTATACGAATGTCGACACTTCGCTCGACGCCCCAGCGCCGCCGGAATTGGCGATGCCGGGAATATGCAGCGAGGCCGCTTCGCAAGTTTTTGCCAGCTCCAGCAAAAGTTGCGGGTTTGGCCGCGCCGTGTCGGATTGGTCGAGGTCCGCGCGCTGGTCGCGCGCGAGATAATTCTGCTCCAGCAGCCCGCAATATTTGTCTTCCGGCGCCGCGCGCGCCATGGCGACGACGCGCTCCGCCAGGGCCTTGAGGCCAAGCGAAGAGAGGTCGGTCGAGGAAGCCGCCGCCTGCCGCTTGCCGATAAAGGCGCGCAGCGCCACCGAGCGGCCTTCCTCGCGCTCCATGCCTTCCAGTTCGCCCATACGCACTTCGGCGGAGATGCTTTCGCGAGCGGCGAGAGAGGCTTCCGAGGCGTCGGCGCCGGCGGCCTTGGCGTAGTCGATCAGGGCCGCGAGTGCGGCGTGGGAATCAGCATCGAAGGCCATGGGCCCTACATGGGCCTAACGCCCGCGCCCGGCAATCGGACCGTCTGCGGTAAAATGTTACCCACCGAGCTGGTGGCTCAGCCCCGCATAAATCAGCGCAGCGCCGATGATGAGATAGGAAAGCCAGCTCAGCGCCGTGCCGATCACCCGCGGCTGATTGAAAGCGCTCGTGTGCAGGCCCCAAGCGTGCAGCAGCCGCCCGAGCGTCAAAGAAATTCCGCCCGCATGCAGAACCCAAATCGGCAGCGCCTCGAAAAGCGAGAGCACGACAATGCCGACAAGGCCGGCTGGAATGTACTCGGCCGCGTTCGCGTGCGCGCGGATTGCCCGGCTCATGCCTTCGTGGCCGCCGTCTCCCAGCGTGATCTTGTGTTGGCGACGCCCGCTGGTCACCAGATATGCGAGCACCAAAAGTAAGAGGATGTTCACGCCGCAATAGAGCGCGGCCATCTCCAGACGCAGCATAAGCGATCACTCCCGCCGAAATCGGGGCCAACGCTAGCGTTTCAGCGCCGCACACCCAAGTGCATTTCAAGGAATTGTTTTCGTTTCAGAAACGTCGCGTTCACCGAGAGCTGCCATAAAGGTCCTCAACAAGATGCCTCGAAGGCAACGGGATGGGTGGTTTCGCAGACGCTAGTTTATGGGGCGTCGCTGGGGCGATGTTCGCGGTGGCCGCAGCCATGTGGGCGGCGGCCGCCGCGATCGCCTTTTTCCGCCAATTGCGCGGCGCTGAGTTCGGCGAAATGGACGCCGGCTACAACGCCCTTGCCCCGATCGTCGACCGCAAGCCCGCTTAGCGAAAAATCAAGACTTACCGCCCGGCAGACCTGGCGGCTAAGATGGCGCTCCGCTTTGGAGGCCTCGCTCATGCGCGTGTTTCTGGCTTTGGTGTTCTTCGTCGCGCTCGCTGCGTGCAGGCCTCCTGGCCAAGCCGAGCGAGCGCCTGGCGCGCGGGTCGATCCCCATGCCCTGCAGACCGAGATTGGCCGCTACGGCGCCATGCTCCAACAGACCGGTGAGCTCACCTCCACCCAGGTCGGCGCACCCGACGCCAGCGCCCAGGACGCCAAAGAATTGGCGCGCGGGCTCCGCGAGGCCGTTTGGCAGTACAACATTCAGCGCTCCCAGCTCTGCGCCCGCAATCTCTTCACCGAGACCACCTGCACGCCGCCCTATGAGCCGGTGTGGATTTCCGAACCGCCGAACACGCGCCCGACGCCGGAGCAGCTGCAACAACGCAGCGGCGAAGTTGGCCAAGAAATCCAGCACTTCTGGGGCGTGATCTGCGACGATGCGCGTCGCCGCACCCAGGACCAGGCGCAACGCCGCACGATCTGCGCAAGCTAGCGCTTCAACCGCCAAACCGCGGCGCGCTTGACTTCGGCGTCTTCGAGCGCGCGCGTAACGGGAACGTCGTAGGCCGCGATCTGCTCAAGCTTGTCGCGCGGCAGATAAGTGCGTCCCGGATCGCCGATCAGCACCGACTTGCCCTCGCGCTCCAGCGCCATCAGCCAGTCCAGAACGCGCGGCGCCAGATCGCGATCATAGAAAATATCGCCGACGAGGATCAGGTTTGCATTCGTCGGCTTGCCGACAGGATCAGCATCGCTGGTCGCGATCGTCACGCCGTTGAGTTCGGCATTGAGCTTCGCTGCATCGGCTGCGAATGCATCGATGTCGATGGCTATTGCCGACGCTGCGCCGCCCCGCATCGCTGCAATCGCCAACAATCCCGAGCCTGACGCCACATCGAGCACATGCTTGCCGCGCGCTAACGCGCGATGATCAAGCAGATAACGCGCGAGCGCCTGCCCGCCCGCCCATGCGAACGCCCAGAATGGCGGCGGCAAACCCAATTCACCGAGCTGCTCTTCGGTCAACGCCCACAGCGCAACCGCGTCGTCGGCGAGATAAAGCCTGATCTCCGGCACATGGCTAGGCGCCAGCACGCGCGTATTCTCACGGATGAATTGTGGAATGTCGGAAATCACGCCGGCGCGGCTTGCCGCAGAACGCCCGACGCGGCTTGCCGCAAAACGTCAGAATAGCTGCCCGCAATGCGCATGCGCGACCAATAACCCTTGTCCATCAGCATGCGGTGCACGCGCTCGAGTCGATAGCACGGCACATGCATGAAGACGTGATGCTCGGCGTGGAAATGCACCCAATAAGGCGCAACCAGCAGCCGCTCGAGCGGATTGGCGAGCGTCGTGCGCGCGTGCGTGAAGGGATCCTCCTGCGTGTTCACAACCGCGTGCTCGGCGATGTTGCGGATGCGCGTGATGAACTGAAACCAAGTCGCCAGAGGCACAAGCCACAATGCCGGGTATGCCCACCACACGCCGCCTGCGATGCAGATCGCCAGCAACGTCGCGTTCACGAGCAGGAAGTGTCCGGTCGAAGCGTTAACGACCTCGTCGTCCTTTCGGCCGCCGAACAGCTGCGCACGCCGCTGCTTGAGGAACGTTTGCCCGGTTAGATCGCGCACCACTTTGCGCCAGAGCGATTTCTTGGTGATCGGGAAGGGCGCCGAAAGCGAGAGGTCAGGATCTTCCGGCTGCTCGGTGAATTTGTGATGCTTCAAATGATAGTTGCGATACGAGACCAAGCGCGCGCCGACCGGCGCCGCGCACAGCCATTCGCCAACCCAATCATTCACTTTCGCGTTCGAGTGCAGGGCGCCGTGCGCCGCATCATGCATGAGGATCGCCAGACCCAGTTGGCGCGCCCCGATCACCATCACAGCGAGAATGTAGGTCAGCGGGTTCGGCCAGACGACAAACATCGCCCCCGCCACAGCGATCAACGCCCACGCGCTCGCCGCCAAAACCAGGCCGCGCCATGACGAGCGGCGCGCAAGCGGCGCCCATTCGTCGGGCGTGAAGACTTCCTTCGGATCGATGCGGGCAACCGCTGGCATAGACCCGGTATAGCACGAATCGGCGTTGCTAGCGCGCTAACGGCAGCGCGCGTTTCAGTGCGGTTTCGCCCGTCGGCGTGAACTCCACCACGCGGCTTTGCCGGCCTCGCCGCGCCCAGCCGCGCGCGTAGACCTGTTCCAGTATCGCTGCGCCCAGCGCGCCGGCGAGATGATGGCGACGCACGCTCCAATCCAGACACGCGCGGCAGAGCGGACGCTTCAACCCGCGAAGTTCCGAAACGTCGACGCCGAACGCTGCGAGTTTCTCCACGCCAAGTTTCGTCGGCGCCAAGGCTTCATCATCCGCCTTCATCCATTTCGCCGCGATCATGCCGTCGAGCAGCGCGACGCCGAGATCGCCGGCGAGGTGATCGTAACAAACCCGCGCATGCCGCAGCGCCGGCTCCTTTGGTCCCGGCCGGACGCGCGCGGGCGCCTTGCGCGCCGCAACGCCCATCAGGTTTTCGAGGAGCCGCGCCACGTCTGCATCGGCGAGCCGGTAATAATGATGCCGCCCTTGTTTTTCGACCGCAACCAAACCAGCGTCGCTGAGCCGGGCCAGGTGCGAACTCGCCGTCTGCTTCGCCACGCCTGCTTCCAGCGCCAATTCACTTGCCGTGAGCGCGCTACCGCCCGCCAGCGCCGTTAGCATGTTGGCGCGGGCGGGATCGCCGATGGCGGCAGCGACTGGTGCGATGCTTGGGCCGTTCCGCATAGTACGATATTAATCGAACCATTCGCGGCGCGCAATGGTTAGCCTCTGGGTCGGAGGCCCATGATGATCACTTGCTTCATTCGCTACGAGATCGAGCCATTCAAGCGTGACAAGTTTGAAGAATATGCGCGCAATTGGGGCCAGGCCATTCCGGCCAACGGCGCCGACCTGATCGGCTATTACGCGCCTTATGAAGGTTCGCTGACCACGGCCTATGCGGTTTACAACATCGAGGATCTCGCAGCGTACGAAACTTACCGCAAGCGCCTCGCCGCCAGCGAAGCGGGCAAGGCCAATTACGAATTCGCCAAGCGCGAACAATTTATCAAGCGCGAAGACCGCATTTTCCTGAAAATCGCCAGCGCCCCGCACGCAAAACTCGTTCGCCCATGATCGACGCAGCCGAATTTGAAGTTCTGCTGGGATCACCACGGCTTCGGTTGCGCCGCCGGAGCAATGTGGGGCCGCCGGTTCTCTACATTCACGGCGCGACATTCCCGTGTGCGCTTGCCATTGGCTATCGCTTCGCCGACGGCCCGTCCTGGGAAGACGCGCTTGTGGCGAAGGGTTTCGAAGTTTGGGACTTGGATTTCGCCGGCTATGGCGGCTCTGAGCGGCCGGACGCTCGAGGCGCATTCGGCCCGTGCGGAAGATGCAGTAAAGCAGATCGCACGCGCCGTGGACTTCATCCGCAAACAATCATCGCGCGCGCGTATCGCCATCATTGCGCATTCATGGGGAACGATCCCCGCAACGATGTTCGCCGCGTCCGCGCCAGAGGCGATCGCGACACTGACGCTCTTCGGCCCCGGCGGCCGGGGCTTGGCGCCTCATCACCGTCGCCGATCAACGCAAACGTTTCGAGGCCGACACGCCGCTGCCATGCCAAGCGTGCTGGCGGAGCCCGACTTGAAACGCTGGGGCGAAGCCTGGCTCGCCACCGACAGGGCCGCTCCCAGCCGCTCGCCGCGCGCGGTGGCAGTCTGCGTGTCCTGAGTTGGACATCGCCGCGATGTGGAGCGGCGCTCAGTTCTATGATCGCGCCGCGATCCAGGCGCCAATTTTCGTCGTACGCGGCGCCTGGGATAGCCTGGGCGCCGATGCGGATGTGGCGCGTTTCATCGCCGCCTCGGCCGGCCGCACGCGCATCGACAAGAAACTGCCTGAAGGCGGGCGCCTCATGCACCTCGAAACTGGCCGCGAGCGTCTCTGGCGCGCGGTCAACGCATTCCTTCTGAAACGCGCGGAGCGTGAAACATGATTGCAGTGATCTTCGAAGCCACGCCGGGCGCGGCTGAACGTGACGAATATCTCGCCATCGCCGCAAGCTTGCGCCCACTGCTCGACGGCACAGACGGTTTCATCTCCATCGAACGTTTCGAGAGCCTTTCCGAGCCAGGCAAGCTGCTGTCGTTGTCGTTCTGGCGCGATGAGGAGGCGGTAAAAAGGTGGCGCACGATGGAACAGCATCGTGTGGCGCAAGCGAAAGGCCGTACGCGAATCTTCGACGACTATCGCCTCCGCATAGCGCGCGTCACGCGCGACTATGGCAAGATCGAACGCGAACAAGCGCCGGAAGATTCCCGCAGCGCACACGCGCGTTGATCCGAAGGAGGTGAAACCGCTCTTGCGACTGCGATGAGCGGCGCCACATTGGAGCTATGCTCTCCGTGATTTTGCAGAACCTGATCTGGGTCGTGTTTTTCGGCGTCGTGCTGTTCCTTCCCGCGGGCACGCTGGCCTTTCCGGGCGGTTGGGCATTCATCGGCGCGATGCTGATCGGCGGCATCTGGATTTCGCTCTGGCTCTACAAGCGTGACCCGGAACTGCTGCGCAAGCGCCTGACGTCGCCGTTGAAACAGGAGCAGAAACCGTGGGACCGCGTGTTTCTCACCAGCTTCATCGTGATCTTCATAGCCTGGATGGCGTTCATGGCTTGGGACGCACGCCAGCACGGGTTCGTGTTTCCGCTCTGGGCGCAAGTCCTCGGCGTGATCGGCTTCATCGCGGGCTTGTCGGGCGGCTATTTCACCTTCCGCGAAAACAGTTTCGCCGCGCCGGTCGTGGCGATGCAGGAAGGACATCGGGTGATTGACACCGGCGTCTACGCCTATGTGCGCCATCCGATGTACGCCGGCGCAATGCTCTATCTGATTGGTTTGCCGTTAATGCTTGGGTCGTGGTGGGGATTGGCGCTGACGCCGTTGTTAATCCTTGGCGTTGCGTGGCGTGCGGTGAACGAAGAGAAAATGCTGCGCGCTGAGCTGCCCGGTTATGACGACTACGCCAAGCGCGTCCGCTACCGATTTGTACCGGGCGTCTGGTGATCGTCAGGCGCGCGCCTTCTTTTTCGCCTTCTTCTTGGCTTTGAGCGCATTCTTCGCGACCTTCTTCTTCGTCGTCTTCTTCTTCGTGCTCTTCTTCTTGGTGTTCTTCCGCGGCGAGCGGTCTGGCGTGAGCATGTCGGCAATGCGCCACAGATGCCATGCCGCGGCGCTCCGGTGCGGCGCCCAGCGTTCGCCGTAAGCAGCCAATTCTTTCGGCGTGAAGCTCCGGGTGTACAGTTTCTCAGCGCCCTTGCGCACACCGAGATCGTCGACCGGCAGCACGTCCGGGCGCCCGAGCGTGAACATCAGGTACATCTCGACCGTCCAGCGCCCGACGCCGCGCGCGGCGGTCAGCCGCTCGATGATCTCATCGTCAGTGAGTTTCGACAAAGCCTTCGCCTCAGGGATCACGCCCTCGATGCGCTTTTTCGAAATGTCGCGAATGGCGGCGATCTTTTGGCGCGACAGCCCAGCGCCGCGCAGGGTCGCATCATCGGTCGCCAGAATGTCTTCGGGATCGGGATGCTCTTTGCCTTCAAACAGCGCGAGCAAGCGGCCATGGATTGTCGCTGCTGCTTTGCCTGACAGCTGCTGGAACGTCACCGCGCGCACCAAGACGCGATAGGGATCGCGCGTGCGCTCGAACGTCGTTGGGTACGGCTCGTGTTGGTCCACGACGCTCGCGAAACGTTTGCAGATGCGGGCGAGATTTGTTTCCGCTTCACCCACCGCCCGCTCCCAATTCCGGCCGCAGCAATTCCGCCAGCGGCTTCAACGCCATCGCCGCAACGATCGCAAGGCCAATCCACCCATTCATCTTGAACGCCAAAAGCGCGCTCGTCATATTGTTCTCGTCGATGGAGCGGAGCATCGGACGGGCCATCAAAACTCCGACCGCGCCGATGAATAGAAACGTTGGCCAGCTCGCGCCCGCAAGCACTGCCGCACTCATCCAACCGCTCAGCGCGAGCACGTAGAAGAGGCTCGTGAAAATCCGCCAGCGTTTGCCGAACAGCCGCGCCGTCGATTTCACGCCAATCAGCGCATCGTCCTCGCGATCCTGCAGCGCGTAGATGGTGTCGTATCCAATCGTCCAAGCAATGCAGCCGGCATAGAGCGCCAGCGATTCCAGCGGCAGCGCGCCGAAATGCGACGTGGTCGCAGCGCCGCCCACAAGCGCGCCCCATGAAAACACCAGCCCAAGCCATGCCTGCGGCCACCAGGTGATCCGCTTCATCAGCGGATAGAGCGCCACCAGCGGCAGCGCCGCCAGCGCCACCATTTGGGCCAAGGGCGGAAACACTGAAAGCGCCACCAAGCCGATCAAGCATTGCCCGATCAGCCAAATCCAAGCCGCTCTGAGCGATAGCGCACCCGACGGCAGGGGCCGCCCGCGCGTGCGCTCCACCTTTGCATCGATGTCACGATCGAGAATGTCGTTATAGGTGCAGCCGGCGCCGCGCATGGCGATGGCGCCCAGGAGAAACGCCGCCGCGTAGGTCACGTCCTCCGGCCGGAAGCCGCCCCATGTGCGCGCCACCGCGAGCCCCATCCAGCAAGGCAACAGCAGCAATTGCCAGCCGATCGGCCGATCGAGCCGCGAGAGTTGCGCATACGGCTTCCACGGCCCCGGCAACCGGTCGGTCCAGTGTTGCGTCAACGCATCGGCGGGTTTGGAAGTCGCCACGCCAGAGAAATGCGCAACGCTTTTGCTTTACGCAAGCCGCCGCTGGGCGTAAGAGCCCCGTCCTTCAAGATTGGAGCTGCGGACTCATGGTCGCCACCCCGTCATAAATCGCGGCGTTCGCAAACGGACGTCGCCGGGTCGGAGCAGGCGTTAAGCCGCTTCCGCTCCAAATCCCCAATTCGTTTGGGGTCTCCGTTTTGCCGAGCCGTGGTGGTGGTCAGACCTCGTTCCGCTTCCAATTTCTCGTTCCCATTTCTTGTTTCAACGCAAAGGCGCCTGCCCGCGCCCGCACACGTTTGGTGCTCCCATGAGCGACGTATTGGAATTTGACGACAGCGACGAAACCAGGCCGCTCAAGGCCTCTTTACGGGACATCCTTGGTTATGTGCTCGCACGCTGGATGTCTCAGCCGCATTATCTCTTTGCGTTCATCGCGCTCTATGTGATCGCGGTGAGCTGCGATCTGGCGCTGCCGGCCGTCTCGGGCGGCATGGTGCAGGCTTTGATCGCGGGTCCTGGCCTTGCGCACGGGGCGGTGTGGTCATCCTACTTTGCCTTCGCCGGCGTGGCGTTCGGCTTCTACTTCTTCCGCAACACTTCGGTGCGGTTCTGGATTCCGCTCGCCGCGCGCAACATGCGCGACATCGTTGACGACGGCTTCAAGGATGTACAGCGCTTCAGTTCGGACTGGCACGCCGACAATTTCGCCGGCGCGACGGTCCGACGCGTGTCGCGCGCCATGAACGCCTACGACACCATCTCCGACACGATCGTGTGGTCGATCTTGCCTGCCTCGATCGTGCTCTCGGGCATCACCATCCAGACCGCACTCAAGTGGCCGACGATTGGCGCTTTCGTGGGCGTCTCGATCCTGATCCTGCTCGCCATCAATTGGTGGACCTGGGTCTATTATCTGAAAAAGGATTTCTCGGTCACCAACGTGGCCGACACGCGGATCGGTGCGGCTCTCGCCGACGCCGTCGGCGCCAACGCCAGCGTCAAGGCTTTCGGCGCCGAGCAACGCGAAGAGAAGCGTCTTTTTGATATCGCCGAGGATTGGCGCGGCAAAGCGCTGAAGCTTTGGTACAAGGCCACCAATTCCTGGATCTGGCAGAACCTGACGCTGTTTGCGCTGCAGGCAGGCCTCCTTGGCCTTGTCGTGCGCGAATGGATGGCGGGCCGCGCCAGCCCGGGCGACGCAGCCTTCGCCATCACGTCGTTCTTCCTGATGTCAGGTTATCTGCGCACATTGGGCGAGAGCATACGCGTGCTGCAGAAGGGCATCGCCGACATCTCCGATGTCGTCGCTTATTCAAGGCAGGCGGCTGACATCGTCGACGACATGGGCGCGGCGGAATTCACCCCCGGCAAGGGTGAAGTCGCGTTCGAGAATGTGACGTTCCGCTACAAGAGCCAGCCTGAACCGATCTACAGCGATTTTTCGCTGGCGATTGCGTCGGGTGAAACCGTGGCCCTTGTCGGACCGACAGGCTCGGGCAAGTCGACGTTCGTAAAACTTGTGCAGCGTCTTTACGACGTGAGCGAGGGCGCGATCCGGATCGACGGCCAGGACGTGCGCCATGTCACGCAGGCCAGCGTCCGGCGCGCCATTGCCTTGGTGCCGCAGGACCCGGCGCTCTTTCACCGCTCGCTTCGGGAAAATATCGCCTATGCGAAGCCCGACGCAACGATGGAGGAGATCGTCCGCGCCGCCACGCGCGCGCGTGCGCACGAGTTTATCTCGAAGCTCCCTAAGGGGTACGACACGGAAGTCGGCGAGCGCGGCGTGAAGCTCTCGGGCGGCGAACGCCAGCGCGTGGCGCTGGCGCGCGCCTTCCTTGCGGACGCGCCAATCCTCATCCTCGATGAAGCGACCTCGTCGCTTGACGTCGAGACGGAGCGGCAGGTGCAGGCGGCGATGGCCGAACTCAAGCAAGGGCGCACGACCATCGTCATCGCTCACCGCTTGAGCACAGTGCGCGAAGCTGACCGTATCTTGGTGTTCAATCAGGGCCGCATCGTCGAGCAGGGCCGTCACAATGATCTGATCGGCGCGTCCGGCCTCTACGCAAGGCTCAACGCCATGAGCCGCGGCGACTTTATCGCCGAGGAGGCGGCCTAGCTCATGGCTGCTGCGGAGCGGCCGGCGCCGAAGCCATTCGTGGCTTCGGCGCATACGCTTGCACGCGACCGGCCATGTCATCGATGAAGCGTTTTCGCTCGCGCTTGTAGCGCATGCGTTCGGTGATGCGGTCCCACAAGCCGCACGCGCCCCAAAAAACCGGATAGCAGAGGAACGCGAACATCGCCGCGAGAAAGCCGGACATCACCGCGCCCTGTTCGTGGCGCACGATGTAGTGGCTCACCAGATAGAAGATGATGGCGACGGCGAGCGCAAAGGCGAATGCTTTCGAGAGCGGCCCGAAGAACGGCTTGTGCCCGAGATAGCGCGCAAGGCCGTGCTCGAAGGGATCGTGCTCGCCGCTTGAGAGATTGAAGAGGATGAGGTTTACCGGGTCTTTCGTGCGCCGAACCTTGCCGCGCACGATAGCCACGGTTTGGGATTCGCGCACACCCAATTCGCTGTCGTCGAAATCGTATTTCTCTTCCTTGCCGTCGGCGTGGCGCACGAACAGCCGCATGCGATTGGTGATGCGCGCGCTGTCATCAGCCTCGCGACGCCCGTTGGGCGTCTCGATCACGACGGTTTCCGACGTCAGCTGCACCTCAATGACGTCGCCTGCGTGAATCGTGAAAGTTTCCGCCATGCCGCCGCCTCCGCCAAGCGGGCGAAGGAACGCCCGCATCGGCCCTCGGTCAAGTCTTGCGCTTGCGCGCGCGCGCAACCCTTGGCAGCAAGGACACATGCCGCGCCCACGTATCCTGATTGATCAACCACTTAGCGCCGGCCTCATTGTTGTGCTCAATGCGGGCCAAAGTCGCCATATTGGCGCGGTGCTGCGCCTGGACGCCGACGATCACGTGCGCGTCTTCAATGCTGGCGACGGCGAATGGCGCGCCCGCCTCGCCAATGTGGGCAAGCGCGGCGTGACCGTGCAGGTGGAAGATTTCATCCGCGCCGCGCACGCCACGCCCGAACTCGATCTTCTGTTTGCGCCCGTGAAGCGCCACGCGACCGACTTGATTGTTGAGAAGGCGACTGAGCTCGGCGCCCGCCGCATCCGTCCCGTTATTACCCAACGCACCATCGCTGAAACCGTCCGTCTCGATCGGCTGCAGACCATCGCACGTGAAGCCGCCGAACAAACCGAGCGCTTCGATGTTCCCGAAATCCTCGAGCCGCTCGCACTTGCAAAGGCGCTCGATGGCTGGGATGCCGCGCGCCCGCTCATTTACGCAGACGAAGCCGGCGGCAGCGAGCACGCGCCGTGGGGCGCCGGGCGCGCGCAGTCAATCCGCGACGCCATGGCAAAGCGCAGATCCGAAAAACTCGCGCTGCTCATCGGTCCCGAAGGCGGGTTTGCTCCGCAGGAGCGCGATATGCTGCGCGCTTTGCCATTCGTTAACGCGGTTTCGCTCGGCCCGCGCATCTTGCGCGCGGAAACGGCGGTCATTGCCGCCTTGAGCGTGATCCAATCTCTCTGGGGCGACTGGGGTCAGGCGTAACGTCTTGCGCGACGCCGACGAAGTCGCCACATGGCCTCACAACAAGCCCGCGAGGGAGGGCGGCATGACCGACACAAAAGCAAAAGCCCCCCCGCTTGAGGGCTTCCGCGATCTCGTTGCGCATCTGGAGAAGGGCCCCAAGCCCGATCGTTCCAAGTGGCGCATTGGCACCGAGCACGAGAAGTTTGCCTTCTATCACGATACGCTAGAGCCGGTCCCTTATGAGGGCGAGCGCGGCATTGGCGCGCTTTTGAACACGCTCGCCGACAAGTACGGCTGGGAGCGTATTTATGAGGGCGAGAACGTCATCGCGCTAAAGCAGGGCCTGGCCTCAATCACGCTCGAGCCCGGCGGTCAGTTTGAACTCTCGGGCGCGCCGCTTGAACACCTCCATCAGACCTGCGCCGAGACCGGTTCGCATCTTTCGCAGCTGCGCGATGTCTGCGGTCCGATGGGCATCGCGTTCTTGGGTGTTGGCTTTTCACCGCTCTGGTCGCTCGAAGACACGCCGATCATGCCGAAGGGCCGCTACAAGATCATGCGCTCGTACATGCAGAAGGTCGGCCGCCTTGGCCGCCAAATGATGTTCCGCTCGTGTACGGTGCAGACCAATCTCGATTTTGCGTCCGAGTCCGACATGGTGAAAAAATTCCGTGTAGGCTTGGCGCTTCAGCCGATCGCCACCGCGCTCTTCGCCGCCTCGCCGTTCGCCGAAGGGCGCACCAACGGTTTCCTTTCTTATCGCGGCCACATCTGGACCGACACCGATCCCGATCGCACCGGCATGCTGCCGTTCGTTTTTGAAGATGGCATGGGTTTCGAGCGCTACGCGCAATACGCGCTCGATGTGCCGATGTACTTCGTCTATCGCGACGGCAAATATATCGACGCGTCAGGCCAAAGCTTCCGCGCATTCATGGACGGCAAACTGCCGGCGCTTCCCGGCGAGCGCCCAACCGAGCACGATTGGGAAGATCATCTCACCACGATTTTTCCGGAGGTCCGCTTGAAGACCTATCTCGAGATGCGCGGCGCCGATTCTGGGCCATGGTCGCGTCTGTGCGCACTGCCGGCGTTCTGGGCGGGAATTCTGTACGACGATGCTGCGCTCGACGCCGCTTGGAGCCTGGTCAAGAACTGGACCGTGGAGGATCGCGAATCCTTGCGCCGCGCGGTGCCGCCGCTGGGCCTGAAAGCGCCGATCCGGGGCAACACAGCGCAGAACGTCGCCCAAGCCGCTCTCGCCATTGCGCGCCAAGGGCTGAAGTCCCGCGCCCGCTCCGATAACGCCGGCGAAGACGAGACCCATTTCCTCGCCGAGCTCGACGACATCGCCGCCTCCGGCGTCACCCCCGCCGAACGCCTCCTCGAGCGCTACCGCACCGAATGGGGCGGGGACGTCCGCCGCGTCTTCGAGGCCTGCGCCTACTAAAAATTCGCTCTGGGTTGTCGGCTCACGCCATCCGGCTACGTCCTTGGGCAAGCTAAGGAGAGCAGGACCCATGCCGACAACGCCCAAGATCACGCCGTGCATTTGGACCGACGCCTGGATTGAAGACGCCGCCAATCTCTACGTCTCCGTCTTCAAGGACGCGAAGATCCTGGAAAAGTCCCATCACGGCGAAGGCGGCCCGCAGCCGAAGGGCACGGTGCTCACGCTTATCATGGAAATTAAAGGCCAGCGTCTGATGCTGCTGAACGGCGGCCCGCATTTCAAACTGTCGCCGGCGTTCTCGCTCTCGCTCAGCACTGATGACCAGGCCGAGACCGATTATTATTGGCACGCGCTCCAGGAAGGCGGCGGCGAGCCCAGCCAGTGCGGCTGGGTGACGGATCGCTTCGGCCTGTCCTGGCAGATCGTTCCCAAGCAGCTTCCCCAGCTCCTCGGCGACCCCGACCGCGCCAAGGCGCAGCGCGTGCTCAGCGCGATGCTGCAGATGCAAAAGATCGATATCGCCGCATTGGAGAAAGCGGCCGCTGGTTAGGCAACAAGCTGCACTTCCGGGAACACACCTCCGCGCGAAAGGCGCCTCAGAAGCGTTCCACGATTGCGGCGGTCCATCGGAGCGGCAACATAAGAGGCGTGATGCCTTCGCTCGAACACTCGCTTTACACCGCGCGCCTGCGGCTCGAGCCGGTGACGCCGGAGCTCGCCGAGGCCGCGCGCGTCGGCAGCCACGCATTTGCTGAGG
This sequence comes from uncultured Pseudomonadota bacterium, assembly GCA_963837475.1. Classification (GTDB taxonomy): domain Bacteria; phylum Pseudomonadota; class Alphaproteobacteria; order Caulobacterales; family Aquidulcibacteraceae; genus Vitreimonas. Next base: position 1,683,748 of record CAWIND010000003.1, on the reverse strand, counting down.
TAATCGGCGCTGAAGCGCCGCCGGACTGGTGCGCAGCAAGCCTCGGCCTCGTTGCGCGTTCCATTTCCGACGCGTGGGGCCCAACACCGGCGCCCACGCGCGCCATCGCCATTCATCTCGATGAGGGCGCGGTGATCGGCGACGTCCGCTTCGAGCCTTCGCTGCGCGCTGCGCGCGAGTACGAGATCGGCTACGGCATCGCGCGTTCGCGCCGCCGCCAGGGTTACGCCATCGAAGCGGCAGGCGCAGTGATCGATTGGCTGTTCGACGAAGCGGGCGCCGAGACCATCGTCGCCGGTTGCGACAGCCGCAACATGCCCTCCGTGCGCACGTTGCGGCGCCTCGGCTTCTGGCTCGATTCGACGCCAAACCAGACCTTCTGGTGGGTGATCTCGCCGGAACTCCGCCGCGAAGTCCGCGACCGCGACCTACTTTTCTGACCCATCCATTGGTTGCGCCTTCGCAGTCGCGAAAGCGACGGGCGCTTGCCTGACAGCTTTGTCACGGGCAAGGGTGGCTTCGCGGGACTTTAGAATTACAAGAAGGAGCCGGGGGAGATGAGCACAGAAGCAACCGCCGCGCCGCGCGGGGATCTATTCGGGCATCCGCGACAGCTGTGGATGCTGTTCATGACCGAGTTCTGGGAGCGCTTCTCCTTTTATGGCATGCGCTGGGCGTTGACGCTCTACATCGTCGCGCAATTCTTCGGCGGCGATCAGTCAGGCCAAGCCTATGCGAGCCGCACCTACGGCGCCTTTCTCGCGCTCGTTTACGCCACTTCGATCTTCGGGGGTTATGCGGCCGACCGGCTGATCGGCTACCAGCGCTCGATCCTGCTCGGCGCGGTTATCACCGCGGTCGGCCTGTTCATGATCGTTATTCCCAACCAGGAGATATTCCTGATGGGGCTGGCTGTTGTGATCACCGGCAACGGCCTGTTCAAGCCGAACATCTCAACCATGGTTGGCCAGCTTTACAAGCCCGATGACGCCCGGCGCGATAGCGGCTTCACCATTTTCTATATGGGAATCAACGCAGGCGCGCTGATTGCGCCGCTGGCCACTGGCTGGCTCGCCTCGACGCTGACCAACACGCCAATGGAGCAGAATTATAAGGCTGTCTTCATTTGCACCGGCATCGGCATGATCGTGAGCTTCCTGTGGTTCTGGTTCGGCCGCCGCCAGCTCGGCGAAATCGGGCGTCCGCCGCAGGGAAAAGGCATGGGGCCAATGCTGATCGTGCTGATCGGCGCCCTGATCTGCGCGCCCGTCATCTTTGTGCTCTTGAATCTCGGCGGCGGCGTCTACGGCTCGATCCCGGCGCTCGCCTTCACCGACGTGGTCGGCGGACCGCTTCAGGCGCTGCTCGGCTCGATGTTCATTATCCTGCTTGTGTTCCTGATCGCCGAGGGCATGCGCGAGGGCAATGTTCAACGCGACAAGGTGTTCGCGATGATCGCGCTCTTCATCTTCAATATCTTCTTCTGGTGCTTCTTCGAGCAGGCGGGATCGTCGTTCAACTTCCTTGCCGAGAACATCGTCAACCGCAATTTCGGCGATTGGCAATTCCCGGTAGGCTGGTTCCAGTCGATCAATCCGATCGGCATCGTGATCCTTGCCCCGATCATCACCATGGTCTGGAGCGCGTTGAACCGGATGAAGGCCGAGCCGTCCATCCCGCGCAAATTCGGCTTGGGGCTTATCCTCAACGGCTTGAGCTTCACCGTGTTGATGTTTGCGCTGTCGAGCCTCGTCGCCAATGGCCACATCCCGTTCTGGCCGCTGGTGTTGACTTACCTGATCCAAACCGTGGGCGAGCTTTGCCTGTCGCCGATCGGGCTCTCGATGGTGACCAAGCTCGCGCCGCTCAATTCAGTCGGCTTCGCCATGGGCGGCTGGTTTTTGTCGGTCTCCGTCGGCAACAATCTGTCGGGCATTGTCGCTGCCGGCATGAGTGGCGAAACCGGCATGACCGCCGGCTCGGCGCTCCAGGGTTACACCACCAGCTTCTACATTCTCGGCGGCGCGGGCTTGCTGCTCTTCTTGATAGCGCCGCTGATCACCAAGCTGATGCATGGCGTGAAATAGCTAACTACAAGAAAAATAACGATAATTACCTAAGTCTCGGGCGTGGTTGGGTTTTTCCGACTGCGCCCGAAGCGTATCGAGAAAATGTTCTCCCCAAGCGGTTCTGAAGCGTTGCACCCGGGCGCCTTTCCGTGCGTTCTAGGGGTCGGGACGCGGGCAGGACGCCCAAACCGCCGGACCACCTCAATCGGGCGCCCAGACGCCTTATTCAGGGGCGGGTCTGGCCCCGATCGAAGGTTACATGTGATTCACGGCCGCGCTCCCCGGCGGCCGCGTGGGAGGTGCTGATGTCACGGCCGAGAACAACCCGCTCCAAGAAGAAGCCGGTGGAGGCTTTGGGGCGGCCGGAGGTCAGCGACCTCCTGCTCGGCTGGAAATCCGATGATACCGGCCGTGGCCCGATGGGCTTCGGCACGCCCCACCTCGCCGAACCGGCGATCGTTGGGGAAATCCCCATCCTTTACGGCGAAGACCGCCATCTGGTGACCATCGCCCCGACGGGCGCCGGCAAGGGCCGGGGCGTCATCATCCCAAACCTCTTGCGCTTCGAAGGGTCGGTCATCGTCATCGACCCCAAAGGCGAGACCTGGCACGTCACCGCCCGGCGCCGGAAAGAAATGGGCCAGGAGGTGCGCCTGCTCGACCCGTTTGGCGCTGTCTCCAAGAAAACCGACAGCCTCAACCCGTTCGACCTCTTTGACCGCCCGGGCGCTCTGCTCGACGCCGACGCTGAGATGCTGGCCTCGCTGCTGGCCGGCGATGTCGGCTTCCACAAGGAGCCCTTCTGGGACAATTGGGGCCGCTCGCTGATGGCCGGCGTCATCGCCGCAGTCGCTGAGACTGCGCCGAAGAGCGAACGGCACTTCGGCAAGGTGCGCGAAATCCTGATGAGCGACGACGCGGTCTACAATCTGGCCGCCCTCATCGAGAACCATGACCAGCTCAACCGGCTCTCGAAGCAAAACATCTCGAGCTTCCTGCCGATCACCGAGCAAACGCGCTCCGGCATCCTTTCGACGGCCCAATCGTATTTGAAGGTCGTCAACTCCGATTCCGCGCTGCGTTCGCTGTCGAAGTCGACGATCAGCTTGGAATCTGTTCGCAAGGGCGATCCGATGACGATCTACATTGTCATCCCCCCCGACAAACTCGAAAGCCATGGCGCACTGCTGCGTCTGTGGGTAGGCGCGCTCATGCTGACGGTCATGGGCCGCAAGCGCCGCCCGAAGCGCTCGACGCTCTTTCTACTCGACGAGTGCGCCCAGCTCGGCGAATTCGGGCCGTTGCGCCAATCGATGACGCTCTTGCGCGGCTACGGCCTGCAAGTGTGGCCGTTCTTCCAGGATCTGTCGCAATTGCAGCGCCTCTATCCGAAGGATTGGCGCACGATCTTCAACAACGCCGGCGTCTTCCAGCTCTTCGGCGTCGCCAACCATTTGATGGCGAAGGAATTCGAGCGACCTCATCGGCGATGTCGACGCGGATCTGCTGCGCAACATGGCGAAGAACCGCCAGATCATCGCAATCTCCAACGAGAAGGCGATGAGCGCGCGTATTCCGGATTATCTGAACGACCCGCCGTTCCAGACGCATTGGGATCCAAACCCGATGTTCGATCCCGATCCAGGCCCGTCGCGACGCAAGGCGCGCGCACGCTAAGTCTGAACGCAAGCGTGCACGGCCTGGACGCCTCTGAGGCGCGCTTAGAACGATCCTGAGACGCTGAACACCAACCAGGGCGCGGGATCGAAGTGGCGCACACGATATTGGACGCTGGTGAGCGGGCCGCTGCGGTTGGGATCGTCGAAAAATTGCCGCGTGCGCCGGATCGCGGGATTGAAGACGTCGTTGGCTTGAATACGGAACTTCAAGCCCTGCACCGCCGTCGTTTCGGCAAAGAGGGTGATGTAGGGCCCTTCCTCGGAATTATCGACTTCGTTGTGCCGCAAGAGCGTTTGCTCGGAATACTTCTCAAACAGCACGCCCCACGAAAAGCGGCTCGCAGTCAGATCCTGCCGCCATTCGCCGGAAATATAGACATCCGAGCGTCCGGAGACGCCGCGCACCACATGCGTCACCGGATCGATGACGTGGGTATCCCATAAGGTCGCATCAAACGTCAGCTTCGAATTCGGCAGCAGGAAATTCGTGGGAATCGTGGTGTGCGTGGTGAAACTCCACGCATCTCCCGCGCCGATATTGCCCGGCCCATCGAAGCGGATGGGATCCGGCGGCGGTGGCGGGGGCGGGCCCGGCGGTGGAGGCGGTGAAGGCGGTGGAAACACGACGATCTCGACTTGATCTGTCGCGTCGGTGATCCAATGCCGCGTCAGTGCAAAGGTCGTTGTGATTCCGCCCGGCAGATTGAAATCGCCGCCTATCTCAATGCGCCAATCGCTCTCCGGCCGCAGATCCTTGTTGCCGCCGGTGATCAAGCCTTCTGCCGGCGCCGGCCGCGCGGCGAAGTCATCAAAATTGAGCTGGCTCACATCGCGGTACGCACGCAGACGCAGCTGATTGACGCCGCCAATGGTGCGCGTCACCTGGATCGATGGTTTGAAATACTGAAGACGGACCACTTGGTCATAATCGCCAGTGAATGTCAGCGTCGAAAACTCGTTGGCTGCCCGCGCCTCGATCGACCAACGATCGTTGGGGCGCCACGTATAGGAGGCAAAGATTTCCGCGCGCTGCTCCTCAACGGTCACATTGCCGTTGCCGACCGGAATGATATCAGGCCCAGACCCGGTGTCGGCGGTGAAATCGACGCTGGCGTCGAGCGTGTTAAGCGCGCCTTCTGCACCGAATTCGAGGTGATGGCGTCCATCGAAATCACGCGCCAACGAAGCACGTATGATGCTTTCGCCGGAATTGCGGCGCTGATGAAGGTTGTCGAACTCGCTGAGCGTGAGGCCTCCATCGAGGAGCAAATCCATCTCGTGGTTATTGTAATAGCGGCGTGTCACCAAGCTGACGAGCGAGAGTGACCATGGGCCGAAATCGCGATCGTAGTTGGCGCCGATTTCGAAGCTCCATTGGCGCTCGGTGTATTCTTGATCGAGAACCGCCTGCAGCGGGCCGCCCTGGAAAACAAAATCGTTCAGCCTGAGCCCGGAATGGTAGCGCCACACATCGAGTTGAGCGGTCGTGCTGAGCCGCCCGTCCCAAAGCGGCATGGCGAAATTGCCGTTGAGAATGGCTTCGCGAAATTCCTGCGGAAGCGGTGTTTCAATGAAGTCTGTCAGCGTCCCGTCGGGGAGCGCGTAGTAGCGGCGCCCGGGCAGCGAGCGGTCGTTGCTGTAGATCGAGCCGCCAATGCCGTATTCGATGGCGCCTGTCCGTCCGCTCCAGGAGGCGTTGCCTTGCGGGCTGGTGTGATTGGTTTGTTCAAACCCCGCGCCCCAGACGCCGCTGCCAGCGTTTGGCGTGCGCACGATGTTGACGAGCACAGATTGGCCGGACGCATCGCCCGCCACCGCCGCGCCGCGCAGCACTTCGATGCGCACGACTTGTGCGGCTGCAATGTTCTGCAGGATTGTCTGCACCGATTGGCTTTTCGCCACCGGCCGCTGGCCGTCGATCAACAGATTGCCGACCGCGCCCGAAAAGCCGCGCCGGTCTTCGCCGCCATTGAGCGAAAAGCCAGGCGTCTGGTTGACCATATCGAGCGCGTTTTGCGGATTGAACTGCGCGAAGAATGCAGCGTCGTAGACGACGCGGTCACCGGTATTGGCGGCGGCCGTCGCTGTTTGGACCTGGGTAGCGGGCTCCTGCGCGTACGCGACGCCGGTCAGCGCCAGCGCTGACACCATCATGCGTCCCAGCATTTCCCCTCCCGTGACCGCGCTTCTGGCGGCTCTCCTCCCGACACATGCGATTACATGTGTAATTTTACCCTGAAGATGGCTGTCGGCGGGGTCAAGCTGCGTTTCTTGTGGCCCGCATTGGTTTGCGACGAAGCGCGCCGCACACACGACCATCTCAATATCAGTGCGACGTTGCTCCCGTGTTGCGCCCCGATGCCGCTCTCGTGTGCTCATGCGCACGCGAGCAGAGCTACGAAACTCCTATCCGCAACGGCTTTTTCGAGGCGTTCTATTCGGCTTGCGATGAGCCGGCTTTGCAATGCGATCAGCGCGAAAGCGGGCGTTACACTTTTGCTTGGACGAACGATCCAAACGACGACAGCGGCGCAAACAAAAACGCCGCCGGGCGGTTGAGCCAGGCGGCGTTCGTGTTTGTAGCAGACGGGAGCCTAGCGCCGCTTGGCGGCCTTCTTGGCTTTCTTCGCCGTCTTCGCCTTCTTTGCTTTCTTCGCCATAGTCTCAACCTCCCCAGACATTGGGAAGTTCAAGCTCTGGGACGATTCTCTAAATTGTAAATGCGCGATGCAAGCTACATCCCGCCAACAGTCAGCCCGCCAATGTACAAAGTTGGCTGTCCAACGCCGACCGGAACGCTCTGTCCTGCCTTGCCGCAAGTGCCCACGCCCTCGTCGAGTTTGAGATCGTTGCCGACCATTTTGACGCGCGTCAGCGCACTCGGGCCATCGCCAATAAGCGTCGCGCCCTTAATCGGCGCTTGGATCGTTCCGTTTTCGACCAAATACGCTTCGGTGCATTGGAAGACGAACTTGCCCGATGTGATGTCGACTTGGCCGCCGCCAAAATTGACGGCGTAGACGCCGCGCTTCAGCGAAGAGAGAATCTCTTTCGGGTCGTGATCGCCAGCCGTCATAAAGGTGTTAGTCATTCTGGGCATCGGGCGATGGGCGTAGCTTTCGCGCCGCCCGTTGCCGGTGGCGGCCACGCCCGACAGCCGCGCATTCATGCGATCCTGCAGGTAGCCTTTGAGGATTCCATTCTCGATCAGAACGGTTCGCTGCGTCGGCGTGCCTTCGTCATCGACGGTAAGCGAACCGCGGCGATGTTCGATGGCGCCGTCATCGACGACGGTCACGCCCGGCGCTGCGACGCGCTCGCCGATCATTCCGGAAAACGCCGATGTGCCTTTGCGGTTGAAATCGCCCTCAAGCCCGTGCCCGACCGCCTCGTGCAGCAGCACGCCCGGCCAGCCAGGCCCAAGCACCACGTCCATTTCGCCCGCGGGGGCCGGGATTGCATCGAGGTTCACAAGCGCGATGCGCAGGGCTTCCTCGGCAAGCGCCTTCCAGCGATCGGGTGCGATGAACACTTCATACGGCTCGCGCCCGCCGGCGCCGGCGGCGCCGCTCTCGCGGCGCCCATCGCGCTCGACTGTGATGGAGACGTTGATCCGCACCAATGGCCGATGATCGGTGAGTCTTGCGCCATCGGGCCGCAGAATCGTGAGCCCCCGCCGCGCCCCCGAAAGCGTTGCCGCGACTTGCACAACGCGCGGATCGCGCGCGCGGCAGTAAGCGTCGATCTCAGCCAAGAGGGAGGTCTTGTCGCTGAACGAAGGCGCTTCGATCGGATCGAAGTCGCGATAGAGCTGGCGGTTGACGCGGGCAGGACTCGCATCGAGCGTTCCCGCATGCCCCATCTTCACCGCAGCCGCGGCTTCAGCGGCGCGCCCGACGGCATCCGTCTCCAGCACGCTGGCGTGGCCGTAGCCGGCGCGCTCGCCGGCGACGACGCGAAGGCCGAAACCTTGGGTGGCGTCGTATGACGCCGATTTCAGTCGCCCGTCGTCCCAAAAGAAGCTCTCGCTGCGGCTATCTTCGACGAAGAGTTCGCCGTCGTCGGCGCCCATGGTTGCGTCCGACAGGATGCGTCCAGCGGCGTCCCAATCCATTTCAGCGGCGGTTTCGGGGGTCTGGGTCAGGCCGTCGGCCATGGCGTCTCCTTCAAGTCCGACAGATATAGGCGCCGAGTCGGGCGCAAGGGCGCCGTCTAACGCCAAAAGTCCGCTCGAAATGTCCTTGATCTATGGATTGGCCGGAGATTGTTCGCCCAGTACGGCAGCCAGATGCTCACGCCGTCCGCGAACGAAACGAGCCAGTTCCTGGTCAGCCGGCGCCCATTGCGGGCGGATTTGGAGGGCTGTCGAGTAATCCTCGTAGGCGCCGCGAAGATCGCCCAAAGCTTCCCGGGCGGCGCCTCTATTATAATACGCCTTCTCCGGCTCCCGGACGCCTAAGGAGAGCGCCTGGGTGATCTCCGCCACGGCCGGGCCGGGCTGGTGGATCATCACCATCGCTGCGCCGCGATTGAGGTGCGCTTCGGCGTTTCGGGGCTCCAAGGCCAGCACGGCGTCGAACGCCGTCACGGCGCTGTCGCCCTCGCGCCGGCGTAAATGCATGACGCCAATCGCCATGTTGATCTGGACGGTGTTGTCGTGGGTCAAGCGCGGGTAGCGAAGCGCACGCGTGCAGGCGTTGAGCGCTGTGTCCGTCGTATTACCCAACGCGAACAGCGCCGAGCACTGGCGCACATTCGAGTCGTTGCCGACCACCGTCATCGCACGCGGTTCGGAATTCGGATCCTGAGCGGCAGCGACCGGCGCGAAGAGCAAAAGCCCCGCAGCAAGCGCGCCCGCGAGGATGCGTCTTGGAAGCCAAGCGCGGCTCATGCTAGCACCCCACCCTGAAGTGACATTTTAGTCAGGCGCGGTCGAAATGCCGCGCCCGGCGACTATAGGCTCGGCCTTTCCGCCGCGCCATACCGCTGCTGATTCTCAGAGGGAGGCGCAGGCTGTGAAGCGAGGGGCTTTGATCGCTGCGATTGCGAGCGTGGCTGCGTTGCTAACAGGCAGCAGCGCCTTTGCGACGGAGAATGAGAGACTGGGGCAGCCGACGCCAGAAGCGATCGACTTTCAGCCGCCGGCCACCAGCATCATGGAAGAAATCCGCAGCTTCCACGGCTTCCTGCTGCCGATCATCGTGGCCATTTCGGTCTTCGTCCTGGCGCTGCTGCTGTGGGTCGTGATCCGCTACAACCGCCGCGCCAATCCGACACCGCGCAAGTTCACGCACAACATGCTTGTCGAAGTGATCTGGACTGTAGTGCCGGTTCTGATCCTCGTTGCCATCGCATGGCGCTCCTTTCCGCTCATCTTCCGCGAAGAGCGCATTCCGCCGAGCGCCGAAATCACCCTCAAGGTCACCGGCAACCAATGGTTCTGGCAGTACGAGTATCCTGATCAGCATGTTTCGCTGACGTCAATCTTGCAGCCCGAAGCAGACGTCGCGGCGTGGAACGCAGCCCATCCCGATCCCGCTCAACAGAGAACCTATCTGCTCGCCACCAACAATCCGATCGTTGTTCCGATGGATACGACCGTGCGTGTGCTGATCACATCGAATGACGTCATCCACGCTTGGGCGGTGCCCGCCTTCGGCGTCAAGGAAGACGCAACGCAGGGCCGCGTGAACGATAGCTGGTTTAGGATCGAGTTGCGCTTGGTCGGTGCAGGCGAGCACACTTTCTACGGCGAGTGCTCCGAACTCTGCGGCAAGGACCACGCCTTCATGCCGATCGAAGTGCGTGCGGTGCCGCGTGCTGAGTTCAATCGCTGGCTCGTCTCGCAAGGCGGTCAGATGGCGTTCGGCCAAGCCGCGGCGACGCCGGCTGCGGCGACCACGACAGACACGCCGCCCTCACCAACGCAAACGACGCCTGCGCCGGCTTCAGGGCCAGCCCAGGCGTCGCACACGCGCTAGGGCGCTTGCGCCGTGTCGGCGATCTCAGCGAATCTGAAAGCGCGCAAGCTCGGTACGCGGCGCAGCCCAGTTCGGGCTGAGTTCCGCGGCGTGCCGGTAGTCGTCATAGGCAGCGCGGTTGTTGCCGAGGTCCTCGTTGGCGTTGGCACGGTAGAAGTAGGCGCGCGCGGCGTCTTCTTGGCTGAGAGCGGTCTGCAGATCGATGGCCTCGTTGGCGTCTCCCAAGGCCAAACGGCTCTCATGCCGCCGCAGGTGCAGGACCGACCGGTTGACGTAGGTGACCGCTCGCACTTGGCGCGGCAGAAAGTCGTCACTCAGCGCCAGCGAGCACATTTCGACGGAGCCTCCGTCGTGTCGTCCCTGCGAGACCGCAAGGTAGCAATCATTGGCGGGGCTCACGCCGACAATGGTCGTGCGTCGCGCGTGCCCCATGGCGCCTGGCGTCGCGAGCAATGCGAGAGCCAGAGACGCGCAAGCTATTTGTGTCATTCGCATCTGGGCGTTACCTCCCAAAGCAAAGGCTATGGAGGTGCGGATTGCGCCACAATTCACGTGTCCGAGAGGCGCATCGCTTTGCGACGAAAAGCGTCCGTCGCATCCACACGAAACCGTGATAGAAACGCTGGACGTTTTGCCGCGCAGCGCGCGCTGGGCGAAGCCTCCGGCAATCGACATACCCAAACACAGCGCAGCGCGGCGAGCCGCGGCCAGATGGAGCACGGAGCCAAATCATGACGCACGAGCACGCCGCCGCTCACGCCGATCACGACCACCGCCCGAGCATCTGGAACCCGGCGCGTTGGCTGTTCTCCACCAACCACAAGGACATCGGCACGATGTATCTTGTGTTCGCGATTATCGCCGGTCTCGTGGGCGGCACGCTCTCGGGCGTCATCCGCGCCGAACTCGCCCATCCCGGCATTCAGATCATCAACCACTTTCCATGGATCCACGATCTGGACGCCGCCAAGCACTTCTACGACGACACCGTGACCTATCACGGCTTGATCATGATCTTCTTCATGGTGATGCCGGCGATGATCGGCGGCTTCGGCAATTGGTTCGTGCCGCTGATGATCGGCGCGCCCGATATGGCGTTCCCGCGCATGAACAACATTTCGTTCTGGCTGCTGCCGGTGTCGTTCACGCTGGCGACGATTTCGTTCCTTGTGCCGGGCGCGGGAGAGCACGCGGGCTTTGGCGGCGGCTGGACGCTCTATCCGCCGCTCTCAACCAACTGGGGCGCGGGAACCGCATACCACGACGGCCCAGCGATGGACTTCTTGATCCTGTCGCTCCACATCGCCGGCGCTTCATCCATCCTCGGCGCCATCAACTTCATAACCACCATCTTCAACATGCGCGCACCGGGCATGACGCTACACCGCATGCCGCTGTTCGTTTGGTCGGTGCTGGTGACGGCGTGGCTGCTCGTGCTCGCGCTGCCGGTGCTCGCCGGGGCGCTGACAATGCTGCTCACCGACCGCAACTTCCACACCAACTTCTTCAATCCGGCCGGCGGCGGCGATCCCGTCATGTACCAGCACTTGTTCTGGTTCTTCGGCCACCCGGAAGTCTACATCCTCATCCTGCCGGGCTTCGGCATGGTCTCGCAGATTGTCTCGACCTTCTCGCGCAAGCCTGTGTTTGGCTATCTCGGCATGGCCTACGCAATGGTGTCGATCGGCTTCATCGGCTTCCTGGTGTGGGCGCACCATATGTACACGGTCGGCATGGGCCTCGATCTCGAGGCTTACTTCATCGCCGCGACAATGGTGATCGCGGTGCCGACCGGCATCAAGATCTTCTCGTGGATCGCCACCATGTGGGGCGGTTCGATCGACTTCAAAGTGCCGATGCTGTGGGCGGTTGGATTCATCTTCCTGTTCACTGTCGGCGGCGTGACCGGCGTGGTGCTTGCCAATTCCGGCATCGATACCTCGCTGCACGACACTTATTACGTCGTCGCGCACTTCCACTACGTGTTGTCGCTCGGCGCCGTGTTCGCGATCTTCGGCGGCTTCTACTATTGGATCCCGAAGATGAGCGGCTACCGCTACAATGGCTTCCTCGGCGGGCTGCACTTCTGGATCATGTTCATTGGCGTGAACATCATCTTCTTCCCGCAGCACTTCCTCGGTCTGCAGGGAATGCCGCGCCGCTATGTCGACTATCCCGTGCAGTTCGAGCACTGGAACTACATTTCCTCCATCGGCTACGCGATCACGGCGGTGGGCGTGCTCGTCTTCCTGGTGATGCTCGTCGAAATGTTCCTCGTTCGCCGCAAGGCGGGCGCCAACCCGTGGGGCGAAGGCGCGACCACGCTCGAATGGACGCTGTCGTCGCCGCCGCCCTTCCACCAGTTCAACGAACTTCCGGTAATCAAGCCGGAAACGCACCATTGAGAGGCTGACCGCCAGAGCCGTGGTTGACGTCGGATACACCCATGCGCGTCACGCTAGTGCGAGTGACTATTTCGCGCTCCTGAAGCCGCGCGTGATGTCGCTTGTCGTGTTTACGGCGCTGGTGGGCTATGTCTGCGCGCCGGGCGCCAACGACCCGGTGTTGGGCTTCGCCAGCATCCTTTCGATCGCCATCGCCGCGGGCGCCTCCGGTGCGCTCAACATGTGGTACGACGCCGACATCGACGCTGTGATGACGCGCACGCGGTCGCGGCCAATACCGGCCGGCCGCGTCGACCGCGAAGAAGCTTTGATGCTGGGTCTGGTGCTCTCGGGCCTTTCGGTGCTGACCATGCTCTTGGCCGCCGGGACACTCGCTGCAGGTCTGCTCGCCTTCACGATCTTCTTCTACGCAGTTGTCTACACGATGTGGCTGAAGCGCTCGACGCCGCAGAACATAGTCATTGGCGGCCTGGCGGGCGCGCTGCCACCGGCGATTGCCTGGGCTGCCAAGACCGGCTCGCTCTCGCTCGATCCAATCCTGCTTGTCGCCATCATCTTCACGTGGACGCCGCCGCACTTCTGGGCGCTGTCGCTGCTCCAGAAGGACGACTACGCCGCCGCCAAGGTGCCGATGCTTCCCGTTACAAACGGCGCCAAGTCCACGCGCGCGCACATCTTCGCCTACACGCTGCTGCTCGCGCCACTCGGCGTCGCGCCTGTGCTCACCGGCCTTGGCGGCATGATCTACGCGGCTGTTTCCAGCATCAGCGGGGCGGCGTTCATCCTCATGGCGCTCCGCGTCGTGCGATCGCAAGCGGGCGAGGGCAGTGTGGCTGACAAGTCGGCGCGCGCGCTCTTCGGCTTCTCGATCCTCTACTTGTTCGGGCTGTTCGCCGCGCTGCTCGTCGATCACCGGTTGGCGAGATGAACGACGAAATCATCCTCACCCCCGAGCAAGTGCGCGCCCGTAGGCGCCGCAACTTCGTGATCGCGTTGTCGATCGCAGCGTTCGTGATCCTGGTCTTCTTTGTGACCATGGCGCGCATGCACGCCAACTCCATCGCGGGCGCCGCCACATGAGCGATCCGCGCCGCAAACGCATCGTACGCACCGCCGCCATCGCCGTCGGCGCAGTCGTCGCCATGACGGCGATGGCGTTTGCCGCGGCGCCGCTCTATCGCGCCTTCTGCGTCGCCACCGGATATGGCGGCACCACGCAAGTGGCGCGCGTCGCGCCCTCGCGCGTGCTGGCGCAAACCGTGCAAGTGCGCTTCGACACCAACGTGGCCACCGATCTTCCCATCACCTTCACGGCCAAGCAGATGTCGGAGACGCTGCACCTCGGCGAAACCGGGCTCGCCTTCTTCCACGTGCGCAACGATTCTGATCAGAGCGTGACCGCGCGCGCGACTTACAACGTCACGCCGCACGCGGCGGGCCAGTACTTCAACAAGCTCGAATGCTTCTGCTTCCAGGATCGCGTCATCGGGGCGCACGAGGAAGCGGATTTGCCGGTCGTCTACTTCGTCGACCCTGATTTCGCCCGCGATCCGGAAACCCGCGGCCTCGATACGCTGACGCTTTCCTATACGTACTTCCGATCGGTGAACGCTCCGACGGGCTGAGAATTTGCAATCGACGGCCGCTTTTGTAGAAGCGGCGGCATAGAGGGAACGAAATGGCGCACGGCAACGTCAAGCACGACTACCACTTGGTCAATCCAAGTCCGTGGCCGGTTGTCGGCTCCATCGGCGCGCTGTTCCTGACCGTGGGCGCTGTCATCCTGATGCATGGCATCCCCAACGAGGAGAACAATTTCTTCCTCGGCAAGGGTCATTGGCCGCTCTTCATCATCGGCGCGGTCATCCTCGTCTTCACCTGCATCGGCTGGTGGCTGGACGTGATCAAGGAAAGCCGCGCCGGCGATCATACCCCGGTTGTCGATGTCGGCCTGCGCTACGGGATGATCCTCTTCATCGCATCGGAAGTGATGTTCTTCGTCGCCTGGTTCTGGATGTTCTTCGAACTGGCGATCTATCACTATCACCGGGCGGGCTGGGCGGTGCCGACATGGGACGCGGTGCAAACGGCGGCTTGGGCGCATTGGCCGCCGCCGCATGTCGAGACCTTCGATCCCTTCCATCTGCCGCTGATGAACACCCTCATTCTTCTGCTCTCGGGCACGACAGTGACTTGGGCGCACCACGCGCTGCAGCAGAACGATCGCCGTGGCGCAACCTGGGCCCTGGTGCTGACCGTGCTGCTCGGCATGTGCTTCACCTACATCCAGTTCGGCGTCGAATACCCTGAAGCGGGCTTTGCCTTCGGCAACATTGGCGGCATCACCACGGCGAACGTCTACGGGGCGTCCTTCTTCATGGCGACGGGCTTCCATGGCGCGCATGTGATCATCGGCACTATCTTTCTTGCGGTGTGCTTGCTGCGGCTGCTGGCCGGACAATTCACCCCGACCAAGCATTTTGGGCTCGAAGCCGCGGCCTGGTACTGGCATTTCGTTGACGTGGTGTGGCTCTTCCTCTTCACCTTCGTCTACGTGACGCCGTACCTGACGATGCAAGGCCATTGACGCAAGCGCCTTCGCCCTGGGTCGCGGGCTTGCGCTCGCGGTGTCCGCAGTGCGGGAAAGCGCCGGTGTTTTCGAGCTATCTGCGTTTGCGCGACAGCTGCCCGGTCTGCGGTGCGGATTTCCGCGCGGCTGATGCGGGCGATGGCCCGGCTGTGTTCGTGATCCTGATCGTCGGGGCGATCGTTGCGCCGCTGCTTTTCATTCTGCAGTTCGCGCTTCATCTGCCGGATTGGCTTTCCCTGACGCTGACCTTGCTCGCCGCCATCGTGCTTTGCCTCGCACTGTTGGCGCCGTTCAAGGCAACCTTGTTTGCGCTGCAATGGAAGCACAAGGCGCGCGAAGCCACGCACGCGGATTTCGAATGATCCGCTTCCGTCCTCTCCCCCTGATGACGCTGCTGACGTTGGCGGCCCTTATCGCGCTCGTCGTGCTTGGCCGCTGGCAGTGGGACAAGTACGTCCTAAAAAGCCGCGCCGCACACGAACCTGTCGCGCAGATGACCATCTCCAGCTACCAGCCAGTGCTCGACGGCATTCAATTTGTCTTCGGCGTGCGGCCCGACACGCACGAAGAAGGCTGGCGTGTTTTCGCGCCGGTTCAATATGGCGCGACGACTGTCTTCGTGGATGCGGATTTTGTGGCTCAGGTGCAAGCGCCGCGCGCCAGCGAAGTGCGCTTCCCGGCAGCGCTTCGCTCAGGCGCGCCGATCACCGGCGCCTCGATCCGGCCGGAGCCGCCAGGACCGTTCGCGCCGGCGCCGCAGCCGCTCCGCCGCGCCTGGCCTGTGGCCGATCTCGCCGCGATGGGCCGAAACGCGGGGTTGAGCAATGTCGCCGACTATTACATCGCCGGCGCCTATGTCGGCGCTGACGGCCGGGCCACACCCAACCCGTTCGCGCTCGCGCGCGGCGCCGACACCATGCCGCCGGCCCGCCATCTCGGTTACGCACTCACCTGGTATGGGCTCGCGGCGGTGCTGATCGTGATTTATTTTGCGTATCACGCCAGTTCTGGACGTCTGCGCTTGCGTCCGCCGCGCCCGCAGCAAGACTAAGCCCGTGAGCGAACTCGAACTTGTCCGTCTGTCAAACGGCGTGCGCCTGGCGCTTGATCCGATGCCGGGTCTTGGGAGCGCAGCGATCGGCGTTTGGCAACGCGTCGGCGCGCGCTGGGAAACTCCAGAGCAGAACGGCGTCGCCCATCTCTTCGAGCATATGGCGTTCAAGGGCGCTGGCGGGCGTGACGCGCGCCAGTTCGCGGAAGCGATCGAGAATGTCGGCGGCATCGTAAACGCCGCCACCGGATATGAACGCACGGCTTATTATGCGCGCGTCGTCGGCGAGCATGCCCCGTTCGCGCTCGACTTGATCGCCGACATTCTGTTCGCGCCGCACTGGCTTGGCGAGGATCTTGAGAAGGAGAAGGGCGTCGTCGCCCAAGAGCGCGGCGAGGCGTTCGACGTCCCTGACGATCGCATCTTCGAACTGCACCAAAGCGCGCTCTATGCCGGTCAACCGCTCGGGCGCCCGATCCTGGGCGATGCAGCGACGCTTGCACACGTCAGCGTGGAAACGCTGGAGGCCTTCCGCGATGCGCACCTGTCTCCCGAGCGCGTCATCATCGCCATCGCCGGCGCCTTCGATCGCGCAGCCGTGGTCGACGCCGCCGACAAGCGTTTCGGCCTGCTCAAGCAAAAACCGCCGCAGCAGCGCGCGCCCGCGCGCCCACAAGCCGGTCGCTCAAGCGAAACGCGCAAGCTGGAACAGGCTCATCTCGTCTTCTCCTGGCCCGCGCCTCATTCTTCGAGCGACGCAATCTATGCTGCCCGTTTGCTCAGCGAGATTTTTGGCGGCGGTATGTCATCGCGGCTCTTCCAGGAAGTGCGTGAAACGCGCGGGCTTGTTTACGCGATTGATTGTTTCGTCGATGCGTTCGAGGACGATGGGCGTCTGCTCGTATATGCGGGCTGCTCTGCTGCGAACGCCAAAGCCGTCGCCGAAATCGTGCGCGAGCAATTGGCGTTGCTCGCGGCCAGCGGCCCCACTGCCAATGAATTGCTGCGCGCCAAGACCATAGCCGGCGCCCAAATGATCATCGGCGCCGAAGCGCCGTCGGCGCGGGCCGAGGCGCGCGCGAGCCAGGTTTTCCTGCGCGACCGGTTGGCGCCATTTGATGAACTGCGCGCCAGAATTGAGCGTGTGACCCCAGAGGAAGTGCAAGCAATTGCTGCCGCCGCTCTGGTCGGCCCGGTCTGTGCGGCAACTATCGGTCCGAAAGCGGGACACGCCGCGCTCGACGCATTCCATCGGCCAGCGTAAGAAAAGACCATGGCTTTGATGCGCAAAGACAGCGAAGGCTCGCGCCGCGTCGATGGCGAGGGCATTTATCTGCGCCAGCCTGAACCGCGCGATTATCAAGATTGGGCTGAGATTCGAGAAGCTAGCCGCACCTTCCTCACGCCGTGGGAGCCGACTTGGGCGATCGACGAAACCTCACGCGGCTCATACCGTTATAAGCTTCGCCGTTATGTCGAAGATGCGCGCGATGACCGCGCCCATGCGCTCTTCGTGTTTCGCGAGGGTGATGATGCGCTCGTTGGCGGCGTGACGCTCTCGAACGTCCGCCGCGGCGTGGCGCAAACCGCCTCGCTTGGTTATTGGGCTGGCGAGCGCTACTCAGGACGCGGCTACACCACGGCTGCCGTGCGCGCGGTCGTGCGCTACGCGTTTGACGATCTCGATCTCCATCGCGTCGAAGCTGCCTGCCAACCCGACAACGTCGCCTCGCGCCGCGTGTTGGAAAAGGCCGGCTTCACCTATGAGGGCGCCGCCAAGGCCTATCTCAAAATCAACGGCCAGTGGCGCGACCACTTGCTCTTCGGGATCATCAACGAATTGCGCGCCTAGAGCGGCGCCCGTTGATGCGCCCCTAGAGCGCGTCGAGAGCCACGTCCAGGGCCGGCGCCGAATGCGTCAGCGCCCCGATGCTGATCACGTCGACGCCGGTTTCAGCGACGGCGAAGACGTTCTCGATGGTGATGCCGCCCGAGGCTTCGAGCAGCGTCTGCCCCTTCGCTAGCTTCACAGCGGTGCGCAGATCGGTCAGCGAGAAATTGTCCAGGAGGATCGCGCTCGGCAGCAGCGGCAGCGCCTGTTTCAATTGTTCAAGCGAGTCCACCTCGATTTCGATGCAGGTGAGATGCGCTGCTGCGGCGCGCGCTCGCTCCAGCGCCTTTGCAACCGAGCCGGCGGCGGCGATGTGGTTGTCCTTGATCAGCATAGCGTCATCGAGGCCGTAGCGATGGGCGCCGCCCCCGCCCAACCGCACCGCGCGCTTCTCCAGCGCGCGCAGCCCCGGTGTTGTCTTCCGGGTGCAGGCGATGATCACCCCCATGCCTTCCACCGCCTCGACATATTGGCGCGTCAGCGTGGCGATGCCGGAGAGACGGCCAATGAAGTTCAACATCGTGCGCTCGGCGATCAGGACCGAATGCGCCGAGCCCTTGACCTCGGCAATCACCTCGCCTGCCTTCACGCGATCGCCATCGCCAGCGGCGACCGCGAACTCGATTTCAGAATCGATCAACCAAGCTGAAAATGTGCCGGCGTCGAGCCCCGCCACCACGCCAGCCTCGCGCGCGCGCAACGCCCAGTGGCCCTGCGTTTCGGGATCGATCAGGGCATCGGTCGTCACGTCGCCGGCGACGCCAAGATCCTCTTGCAGCGCCAGTTTGACGATCGGCTCCAGCACGACGTCAGGCAGCGGCGGCAGCGACGGCGCCTTTTTCGGTGAGGTAGCTCCGGATCGGGTCGCGGGCATTTGGGTAATCGCTCCTGAAATGGGCGCCGCGGCTTTCGGTGCGGGCGAGGGCGGCGGAAACGATGAAGCGCGCCGCGACGAGCGGCAAAGCAGCGGCGCCTTCTTCGCAGAGCGCGTCGATACGGTCGAGCGCCCTGGTTAAGCCCCCCGCATCGCGGACGACGCCGGCATGCGCCTGCATGAGCCGGCGCAATTCCAGGTTCGCGCCTTGGGCGAGCGCCGGCGGCGCGCTCGCAGGCGCGACAGGTAAGCCTTCGCCCGTCTCAGCGTCGCGTAGGCGATCGGCGACGCGATGGGCAAACACCACCGCTTCCAGAAGCGAATTCGACGCCAGCCGGTTTGCGCCGTGCGCGCCGGTCGAGGCGCATTCGCCGATGGCGGAAAGGCGATCGATCGTGGTGCGGCCCCAGACGTCGGTGACAATGCCGCCCATGTGATAGTGCGCAGCCGGTGCGATCGGAATGAGCGCTGTGCGTGGATCGAGTCCGGCCGCCATGCACGACGCAAACACCGTGGGAAACGCTGTCGGGAAATGCGCGCCGATCGCCGCGCGCGCATCCAGAAACGCGCCACGTCCGGCCGCACGCTCGAGCTGAATGGCGCGCGCCACCACATCGCGTGGGGCGAGATCGGAGACGAACGCCTCGCCGTTGCCGTTGACGATGTGCGCGCCTTCGCCGCGCAGCGCTTCGCTCGCCAACGGCGCAGGGTCGCGCCCGACATCGATGGCGGTGGGATGGAATTGCACGAACTCTGGGTCGGCGATCAACGCGCCAATGCGCGCTGCCATTGCGAGCCCGTGGCCTTGCGCCTCCGGCGGATTGGTCGTCACCGCGAACAAACCGCCGACGCCGCCCGTGGCCAGCACAATTTCGCTTGCCTTCAGCCTCGTTTCCTCATGGCCGCGTTGCGTGAGGACGCCGCGCGCTAATCCGTTCGCATCGTGCAGCAACGCCAATGCGCGCGCCTTTTCGACGATCTCAATGTGGGGCGCAGTACGCGCCGCCGTGATCAGCGCATCCATGATCGCCTTGCCGGCAAGGTCTCCGGAGACACGCACCACGCGCGGGCGCGAATGGGCGGCCTCCAAGCTTTGCGCGAGAGCACCGTCATGGGTGCGATCGAACGGCACGCCAAGCGCGATGAGATCCATAACCCGCGCGGGGCCTTCGTCGGCGATCAAACGGGCGATGACCGGATCGACCAAGCCGGCGCCCGCGGCGATGGTGTCCTTTGCGTGCAGCGATGGATCGTCCTCCGGCGCCAGCGCCGCGGCCAAACCGCCTTGCGCCCAGGCCGAGGACGCCGCTTGCCCGAGCGGAGCTTGGCTGAGAACGATGGCGCGGCGCGGCGCAAGCTTCAGCGCCAGGAAAAGTCCCGCAAGCCCGGCGCCGACAATGAGAACGGCATCGCGCGCGCTCATGCGCGCTCTCCGCTTAGTGCATACGGTTGAAAGTGGTGCTGCCGTTGGAGGCCGAGCTCAGCGCGCCGACCAGCTGATCGGCGCTCTCGCCCGGCTGCAGGATGAAGGAATCCGGCTGATAATTCTCCAGCGGCTCGGCCATCTCGCAGGTGATCGCCAATTGACCGTTCGAGCCGTCGCCGGTGCAGTTTTCGTGCGCGACCAGCATGTGCGTCATTCCGCTTTCGCGCTGGGTGATCATCTCCTGGGTGAGCAGGCGAATGCTGTAGCGATTGCCCTGCGCTTGCGTGATCACGGCCACGCCGCTCATCGCCACGCCGTAATCGTCGTTGCCATAGTCTTCGCTCTGGAAGCCCCAGGTGCCCACATAAGAACTGGGCGCCGCGGCGGCATGCGTTTGGGCGTAAGCAGGCGCCGCCGCTGCCGCTGCCGTCAGGATCACAAGCAAAATCTTCCGCATCGCCGGTCGCCCTCATTCTCGCCGCCGGACAGCGGCGGGCGGGAAATCTGAGCGGCGGCGGAAAAGGCGTCAACGGCGCAACGCTGCGATCAGACCAATTCCACCGCGACCGGCTGTCGCCCCGTCTCGAAGGCGCGCGGCTTCTCCTTGGGCAGCGCCAGCATGCGGTCGATCGCGCGCTTGGCGCGGCGGCGCACATCCTCGGGGATGACCACTTCATGCTTCATCTGCTTCAAGGCGTCATAAATGCCTTCGAGCGTGATGCGCTTCATGTGCGGGCAGAGGTTGCACGGGCGGATGAAATCGACGTCGGGCGCGGCGGCCGCGACGTTGTCGCTCATCGAACACTCCGTAAGCAGGACCACTTTCGCTGGATGCTTCTCCTCGACGTACATCTGCAACGCCGCGGTCGAACCGGCGAAGTCAGCCGCGGACATGACGTCCGGCGGGCACTCGGGGTGCGCCAACACGATGATGCCGGGGTATGAGGCGCGCAATTCGGCGACGTCTTCGGCGGTGAAGCGCTCATGCACTTCGCAGCGCCCGTGCCAGGCAATGATTTTGATCCCGGTCTGCGCCGCCACGTTCTTGGCGAGATATTCGTCGGGGATGAGAATGACGCGATCGGTTTTCCACGTGCGGGCCGCCCATTCGACGACGGCGGCGGCGTTGGAAGATGTACAGCAGACGTCGCTTTCAGCCTTCACGTCCGCTGACGTATTTACGTAGGTGACGACCGGCACGCCGGGGAATTTCTGCTTGATGAGCCGCACATCCCCACCGGTGATCGAGGCGGCCAGCGAGCAGCCGGCGCGCAGATCCGGGATCAGCACGGTCTTCTCCGGCGCGAGGATCTTCGAGGTTTCGGCCATGAAGTGCACGCCGGCCTGGACAATGATCGCGGCGTCCGTTTGCGCGGCCTTGTAGGCAAGAGCGAGTGAATCGCCGCGGAAATCGCCGACGCACCAGAAGATTTCACTCGTCATGTAATTGTGCGCGAGAATGATCGCGTTCTGGGCGCACTTCATGTCGTTGATGGCAGCGATGAGCGGCGCATAGGCCGGCCATTCCACAGCCGGCACGACATGCTTTACCTTTTCATAGAGCGCGTCGGTCTTGGCCCTGACGGCATCGGTGTAGGCGAGCCCGCGTGCGGCGGCGGCGTTGAGCGAGCCCCAGGCGCCGTGCATGGCGCGCCGATCGCAGCCGCTTTCGGTGCCGGTAAGGGGAGCGTCGATAATGCGGGCCATCGCGAGGCCTCCTCGCGCCCAGGGCAGGCGCCTTATACTCCATTGGAGCATATATGGGGCGAAAAACGTGGCGGAGAAGCCCTCCGCCGCCCCTTATGCTTCAAATGAGCATAACCGAATTCAAATTAACCCGCAGGGATGGTTGAGGCAAGCGCGATCAGAGCGCGAACACAACCTCGATGCGCAGACCCAGGGGCGAGGAGCGATGGTTCATGTGGGCCTTCAGTTGCGCCGCCAGCTGTCGCATTGTCCGGAATCCGAGGCCGCCATCGGTCGCCGGCTTGAAGCCGTCGGGCAAGCCAACGCCGTCATCCTCGATCACCAAAACGCACTCGGCGCCGATCTTTCGACAGCTGATCATGATCGCGCCCGCAACGCCTGCGGGATGTGCATATTTCAGCGCGTTGATGAGCGCTTCGCTCGTCAGCATCCCAAGCGCCGCCAGTCGCGAGGGATCAATCGAGAGGTCTTTTGCCAGATCGTATCTGAGCGTCACAACGCTGCCGGCAGGGCCGATGCGGCCGGCCGCCTCGCCGATGCGCCGCATGTAGGCTGCGCAGGTCAGCGAAGCCTCAGACGAAATCGTTCGGTGAAGCTCGCTGATGGCGTCGATGCGCATAGCCGCCTCATCGAGGGCGCCTTTTGCGTCGGCGCCGGCAAGGACCGGCTGCTTGGCCAGCGCCTTGCCCTGTGTGCGCAGCAAAGTCGCAACAAGCATCAGACTATTGGCGATGCGATGATCGGCTTCGCGCGTTGAATGCACGGCCTCGGGCGGAGGCGGTGCAGATTGAACCTGGTATCCAAACGCTTCTTCTTTCCCAAGCACTCTCAAGTCCTCCAGCTCTCGGGGAAGACAAAGCTTACGCTCAACTATTTCGACTTCAAATCGCGCTAACTACCTGATGAGAACTATGTTTTGTCACTCCCCGCAAAGGTTGCAACAAACCCCAATAGCGTCTTCGACAAAAAGTGAGTAAAATTTGTCTGTGGCGTAGGAACCGCCAAACCGGGCTGGTGTTGTTCCCGCGATTTGATGGCTGACGAAAGGGGTTAAGCCATGTCACCGACGCGAGGCGAACGCTTGCAAATCATGCTCACGGAAGACGAGCTGAAGGCGCTCGATGATTGGCGCTTCAGCAAACACATGCCGAGCCGGGCCGCCGCAATCCGCGAACTCCTGAAGCGCGGGCTCGCCGCTGAAGGTTTCGATCTTGCCGACTTCCGCAACAAGTCGAAGGAATTCGGCGTTACCGGTAGCGTCAAGGATTATGACTCCGAGGACATAGAGGGCGGCGATGAACCCCTCGCCGACGGCCACGACAAGGCCAGCGCGTCCAGCTGACGAACGCCATCCCCGCACCACTTTCGAGGTGCTAAGGCGTTGAGACGCAAGCGTCGTTGGGGGTTCGCATGAAGCTCAGATCTCAGTTTGCCGTTGCGGCCAGCGCAGTGGCGCTCGCAGCCTGCGCGACCACGCCTTCGCCAACGCGCCCGGCACAACCCACGCAACCAACGCAACCCACTGTCAGCTTCGCGCTGCGGCTGGCGCAATTTTCTGATCTCCCCGATTGGGGCAGCGTCGATCTCGGGCCTGCGCTCACGGCGTTCAAGCGCACATGTTCGGGACGCGCCGCTGCGTCCGCGGACAGAAGCATCTCCGACGCCGGCCGCTACGGCGGCACGGTTGGCGAGTGGTCGCCGGCGTGCAGCGCAGCGCTCAGTGTGCAGCCGGGCGGCGAGCGCTCTTTCTTCGAGGCGAATTTTACCCCGTATGTCGTACAAGGAGCGGGCGAAGCGCGTCTCACGGCGTACTTCGAACCGGTCGTGCAAGCGCGGCGTCAGCCGGATGCGTATTATTCCGAGCCGATCATGCGCCGTCCCGGCGACATGGTGACGATCGATGTCGCCGCCTTTGCCGACGCCTATGACGACGACACGCTACGCGGCGCCCCGCGCCGTCTCACCGGCCAGCTTGTCGGCAATCGCGTCGTGCCATATCCCGCGCGCCAGAATATCACGCCGGGTCCTGGCCAAGCGTTCGCGTATGCGCAGCCGATCGATGTCTACAATCTGCAAGTTCAAGGTTCGGGTCGCCTTGCCTTTCCCGATGGCGCACAAGAGCGCGCAAACTTCTCCGCCCAAAACGGCTATCGCTGGCGGTCCGCACTCGGCGCCCTGCGCGAACTCCGGCCAGCTGCAAGGGGGCGCAACCTGGCAGAACTTCAAGGCCTGGAGCGAAGCGCGAGGGCCGGCGGCCACGCGCGCGGCGCTCAACGCCGATCCATCTTATGTGTTTTTCGATGAAGCGCCGATCGACGATCCCAATGCGGGCCCGCGCGGCGCGGCGGGCATTTCACTCACGCCGATGGGCTCGCTCGCGGTTGATCCAGCCTATCATCCTTACGGCGCGCTCATCTTCGTTGATGGCGTGTACAACAATGCGCCCTTCCGTCATCTGTTGGTGGCCCAAGACACTGGCGGCGCAATCCGGCGCGGACCGTTGCGCGGCGATGTGTTCATGGGGCTGGGCGATGCAGCTGGTCAGGCCGCGCAAACCATGAATGCGCCGGCGCGCTGGTGGACGCTACTGCCACGCGGCGTTCCGATTTCGTAATCGTTCAGATACTGTTCATCTCGCGAGCGCAACTCTGATCGGCGGGGTGGGTGCGAGCGAGGATTGGGCGGTGATCCGTAGCGTCGCTTTGTCTGCATTTGGCGCGCTTGCTCTCGCGGGCTGCGCCTCCATTGATTACGAGCCAGTCGCGGTCCCCGCGTCGACGACGCCAATGGCGCCGTCCCGTCCCGCGCCGGCCCCGCCGCCGAGTGTTGATCCCGCCATCTACATGAACGCGCCGCGCGCGCCGCTGATGAGCCAGCTCTTCGCCTGTTCGACGAGCGCGTCCAACATCGGCGCGATCAGCGCCGACCGCGCTTCGCTCGCCTACACGCCCTATATCGCCACGGCCGCCGGGGCGCTGTTGCGCGATCCGACCGAAGGCGCGTGTCTTTCGTCCGGCTTCGGCTGGCGCAATCGTGGCGAGAATGGCAGCAATCACACGGGCATTGATCTCGCCAACCCCAATGGCGGCTTCATCTTCGCGGCGGCTGACGGCGTCGTTGAGTATGCGGGCTGGGAAGGCGGCTATGGCATCGTGGTGGAGATCGATCATGGGCGCGGCGTGCACACTCTTTACGGCCATTTGACCGACGTGAATCCCGCGCTCAGGCAGGGCTCGTTCGTGCGTGCAGGCGCCGCCATCGCGCGCATGGGCATGACCGGCAACGCGACCGGCATCCATCTGCACTACGAAGTCACGATCAACGGTTTGAAGGTCGATCCGCTGAATTACGGCGCCCCGCAAGTGATGCAGGTAAACCAAAATCACGATCAGCCCCTCAACGCTGCGCCGCCGGCTCGGCTGCAACCGCAGCCCGCAGCGCCGGTTGAGATCAGCCAAAAGCCGGATGCGAGCGTGCCGGATGCGAGCGTGCCGCATGCGAGCGTGCCGGATGCGAGCGTGATTGAGACGCCAAGTCCAACGGCCGTCGCGCCGCCAGCAGCGCCGCCGCAGCCGCCAGCGAGCGCGCCATTGCAGGTGACGCCAGACAGCGACGGCTGGACTTCCGGTAAGTCCGGCTAAGCTTTTTTGTTTATGCGCGCCGTGCGCGCCTGGCGCTCGGCTTTGGCGCGCTCGAGCCGCTTTTGGGTTTTCTCCGCCGCCTTCACGCATTGCTCATGCAGGGCGTCCAGTTCCTTGTCGGTGAGTTTCTCGATGCCGATGAACTCGTTCTCCGCACCCGACGAACGGATGAGTTCGTCGAGCTTGGCCTGCAGTGCGAGGCCGTCGCGGTTCTGCGAGTTCTGGATCAAGAACACCATCAGGAATGTGACGATGGTGGTGCCGGTGTTGATCACCAATTGCCAGCCTTCCGAGAAATGGAAGAATGGGCCAGTGAGCGCCCACGCCATCACCGCTATGAGGCACAGCAGGAACGCGAAGGGGCTGCCCGCGGCGCGAGCGATGGCAGAGGCGAATTCGGCAAAGTGCTTGTGCATGGCGCTGACAGCGCCTCAACCAACGGCGCGAACGGAAAGTTCCCTTTAGTCGCCCCGCGGCGCGGGCACGTGGACGCCGCCCACGGGGCGCTCGGCCAGCGCTTCGCGCCGCGCGCGAAAGAGTTCAGCCGGGCGTCCCCCGGCGCTGGTGTCGAATTCGCCCGTGCCTTCGACCAGACCCGTGCGGTCAAGCAGGCGGCGGAAGTTCTGTTTGTGCAGTTCGAGCCCGGCGATGCATTCGACCAGACGCTGCAGGCTTAAGAGCGTGAACCGCTCCGGCGCGAGCTCGAACACGACGGGCCGGTATTTGATCTTGGCGCGCAAGCGGCCGATGGCGGTGGCGAGGATGCGCCGGTGATCCGAGATCATCGGCTCGCCCAGGCCCGGCATCGCCGCCATCGCCGGTGCGGACTTGCCGTCGAAGCGCGCCCGATCGCGCGCGGTTTCGGGCATGAGGCCCGCTTCGTAGAGCAATTCATAGCGATCGAGCGCGCGTTCCTCGTTCCAGATGGCGCCGTCGAGGGCAAACGCCAAGCGCGCGCGCGATCGGCGCGCCGCGACATCGTGCGTCGAAGCGCCGGCGCGGATCCAATGCTGCAGTTTGGGCGCGATGACTTCGTCGATGGCCGGTGCTCGCCCTTCGCGCCAGTCTTCCCACGGAAAGAAATCGTACCAAGAGCGCCAGCGCGCGCCGTGGCCATCAAGCGTGGCGCGCGACGGCGTCAGCGCGAGGTACGAAATCGAGATCACGCGATCAGGGCTGTCGCCCTTGATGTCGGCGAGCGACGCTTCGCGGCCGCGATCGCCGAAGGTGTAGAGCTGCTCGACATAGCCGATGTCGAAACCGGTTTGCTCCTTCACCCAGCCGCGCAGCGAAAGCTCCAGCGTACGATCGCCCGCCGGATCGAAGGGGCCGAACGGCAAGCCCGGGGAAGCCTTCGCGTCTTCGCGCGTGACGACAACGTACGGCGCGTCCTCCGTCACCGCGACGATGACCGCCGACAAGCCGATGACGACGCGCGGCGTACTCATGGCGGCGATCCGAAGTCAGAGCGCAGCATGAAGGGTTGCGCTTCGCCAATGTCGTGCCAGTTGTGGCCGGCGCCGATCTCTTCAATGGCGCGGCTCATGGCGCCGCCGCGCCCGAGTTGGGCGTCCGCGAGCGCCACGAAGCGGCGGTTCGGCCATGCCGAGGGCGAGGCTTCGCGCAAGGCGAACGCGATGTCGCGTTCGTCGATCCCCGGATTGTGAAGGCACGCTGTGATGTAGGCGGTCGCTGTCGAGCGCGAAATGCCGGCATAGCAATGGATGAGGATCGGCGCCTCGCGGCGCCATTCGCCAACGAACGCCAGGATGGCGTGCATGCGAGCGGCGTCGCAGGCATTCAATCCTTCTGCTTCCGCGTTGATGTCATGTACCGCGACGCAGAGGTGGCGGTCTTGGCCGTAGCCCTCGAGGAGCGGAAACGCCGACGCCGGATCGAGCAGGCTGACCACGCGCGACGGCTGCCGGTCTCGCGCGAGTTCCGGCGCGCGCGAGAGGGGGCAAACAATAATGGACATGAGCGGGCGAGCTTACGCCGGATCGAGCAACGACCGGAAGCGCTTCAGAAAAGCTTCTTCCACATCGGACGTCGCCATCGGCCGCAATCTGAGGCGGATCGCGCGTGGCGGGTTGCCGAAGAACCGCTTCGCCTCGGCTTCCGTGAAGCCTGCGAGCTGCACGGCCTCGAAATAGGCGCAAATCAGGTCAGCGCGTTTGATCACGCCTTTGACCGCCGGTGTCGGATGCGCGGGCAGCCCAAAACGCATGTGAATGGCTTCCTCGAGCTTGGCCTCGAAGGCCTTGTAGTCGAGCCCGAGCGCGGCCTTGAACGGGCTGATCATGTCGCCGATGACATATTCGGACGCATCGTGCAGGAGCGCCATCAGCCGCTTGCGCTTGTCCCATTCGGGCGCGAGCTTGCGGCAGATCTCCTCCACCAGCAGCGAATGTTGCGCCACAGAAAATGCGTGCGCGCCGAGCGTTTGCCCGTTCCAGCGCGCCACCCGCGCCAGCCCGTGGGCGATATCCTCAATTTCGATATCGAGCGGCGAAGGGTCTAGAAGGTCGAGCCGCCGCCCCGACAGCATGCGTTGCCAGGCGCGGGGCGCTGCGGGCTTGGGGAGTGGGGCGCGAGTCACGGAGCGCAGACTATGGCCGCCGCGCCGCGCTGGTAAGCAAGTTCGCTGGCCGCGCGGGTTTGGCTTTACGACGGGCGCACGGGTCGGCCATATGGGTTCTGGGGATTCCAGGAGGACAACATGACGTCAGCGGCTTTGCGCGCACTTTTGGCTTCGGCTGTTCTTGCTTGCGGCGCCTGCACAACCATGCAGACCCCAACGCCGGCGCCCACGACGCCAGCGGCTGCGCCGAGCGGTCCCTCGCCGCGTCCGGAATGCGCGCCCGCGCACGTCACCATCTATTTCGCGGGAGAAGTACAAAGCGAGCAGCCGGTGGCGACAACGCTGCTCAACGATCTGATGAATCTCGTACACGCCTGCGAAACGGCCGGCGGCAGTCTGCGCGGCATCACAATCGACACCACCGCCGACCCGGGCCAAAGCGCTGGCGACGCGGCCGCGCAGGTGCATCGTCGCCAAGAGCGGCTCCGTAATGCACTGGTCGGCCTCGGGGCGCCTGCTGACAAAATCCACAACGGCCATGTCGAGCAAACCGGGCCGGAAACGGTGATGGGGCGCCGCGCCGAAGTGAGTGCTGACCTCTACTGACGCCCGGGGACGCACCAGAGAGCCTACCTGGGGGGCGCACCCCTTTAGGCGCCTGCAATGAGGGAACTGCACGCGATAGGCGCATGCCTATCGAACAACTCTGCTTTTCCTGCTAAATCATCCCCACATAAGGGGCGCGGGGCAACGCGCCGTGCGGTTCGCGTTGTAAGCCGCCGGAGGAACAGACGATGTTTTTCTGGTTTCTCGTCGCCGTCGCGATCGTCGTCGGACTGACGCTGGTGGGCGCCTTCATTTCCCGCCGCGCTCCGGGAACGTCGTGGCAGGACCACGAAGACCGCCCGATCGGGCCTTGGGGCGACCACCACTAGTGGCCGCTACCGCCTAG
Organism: uncultured Pseudomonadota bacterium; assembly: GCA_963837475.1. Lineage (GTDB taxonomy): Bacteria > Pseudomonadota > Alphaproteobacteria > Caulobacterales > Aquidulcibacteraceae > Vitreimonas. The sequence continues at coordinate 1,654,901 of CAWIND010000003.1, read as the reverse complement.
CCTCACTTTTGCTTGCGCGGCGCGCCGTCATGCGCCTTAGTTGGCGCTGAGGCATGGACGCAAGAGTGCAAATCCGACGTGCGGCGCCGCGCGACGCGGACGCAATCGCGCGCCTCTCGGCGCAGGCGGCGAGCGAAGAGGACGTGATGACGGTGCTGGATGCCGAGCGCATCCGTCAGAACGGCTTTGGGCAAAACGCCATGTTCGAGGTCTGGGTGGCGCAAGAGCGCTCCAACGCGCCGCTTGTCGCCCACGCCATCATCACCAAGGGATATGACATCCGCCGCGCGTGTCCGAGCATCGTGTTGTGCGATCTCTATGTCGCATCGGAGTATCGGCGCAGCGGCTTGGCGCGCAGGATGATGTCGGAAGTGGCGCGCCGCGCCCGCCAATTGGGCGCGCGCGAGCTCGCGATTACGACGGGCGTGAAGAATGAGGTGGCGCAGCGTTTCTTTGCAGCCATCGGCGCCAAGCCACAGCAGGCAGCGGTGTTCATGATGTCGGCTGATGGCATCGAGTGGCTCGCCGCCGAAAGTTTATAACTGGGAACGCGCCGAAGTGCGCGGGCACGATAGGGGACGGACATGTTTGCGAGACCGCTGTTGAAGACCGCTGCGTCGTGGATTGCCATCGCGGCGTTCGCTGCGTGCACCACGACTTCGTCGACCAACGGGACGAGCGCCGCGGCGGGCGCCCAAGCCGCGCAAGGCGCGCCAACAATTGCGGAGGCGCAGGAATTCATCGCCAACGCCGAGCGCGATCTCGCCGCCCGGTCGGAGTACGAAAGCCACATCGGCTGGGTCTATTCAACCTACATCAATCACGACACCGAATGGCTTTCGCAGCGCGCCGACAGTGAAGGCACGCAAATGCGCGTGCGCTTAGCCAGCCAGGCGGCGCGCTATCAGAACCTGCAGCTGCCCGCGGATCTGCGCCGCAAAATCGATCTTTTGCGCCTCTCGCTCACGCTGCCGGCGCCGCAGCGTCCGGGCGCCGCCGACGAGCTTGCGCAAGTCAACTCACACATGGCCTCGCTCTATTCGACAAGCCGCGTCGATTTCGCCGGTCAGCAGCGCACGCTTGACCAACTTGAAGAATTATTCGTGACCGAGCGCAATCCTGCGCGCACGCAGGAAATGTGGACCAAGTGGCACAATATCGCGCGCCCGATGGCGCAGGATTATGCGCGCATGGTCGCCATCTCCAACGAGGGTGCGCGCGAGCTCGGCTATCCGAACGTCGGCGATTACTGGCTCTCGAACTACGACATGCCGCCCGATCAGATGGAGCACGAAGTCGAGCGTCTCTGGGGCCAGATGCAGCCCTTCTACGAGCAGCTGCATTGCTACGTCCGTTCACGCCTCAATGCCCGCTATGGCGAGGCGGTCCAACCCGCTACGGGCCCGATCCGCGCCGACCTGCTCGGCAACATGTGGGCGCAGGAGTGGGGCAACATCGCCGATATCGTCGGTCCGCCCACACGCGGGGGCTATAATCTCACGACGCTGCTTCAGCAACAGCGCTACGACGCCGACCGCATGGCGCGCACCGGCGAGCGCTTCTACACGTCGCTCGGCTTGGCCGCGCTGCCCGACACATTTTGGCAGCGCTCGATGCTTGTGCGTCCGCGCGATCGCGATGTCGTCTGCCACGCTTCGGCTTGGGATCTCGATGCGCACAATGACGTGCGCGTGAAGATGTGCATGGCGATCAACGCCGATGACTTCCAGACCATTCACCACGAGATGGGTCACAATTATTATCAGCGCGCCTATCAGAACCAGCCGTTCCTCTTCCAGGACGGCGCCCACGACGGCTTCCACGAAGCCATCGGCGATTTCATCGCGCTCAACACGACGCCCGATTATCTCGCGCAAATTGGCATTCTGCGGCGCAATCAAATTCCACCCGCCTCAGCGGACACTTCCTTGCTGATGCGCCAGGCGCTGGACAAGATCGCCTTCCTGCCGTTCGCGATCAGCGTCGATCAGTGGCGTTGGCGCGTCTTCCGCGGCCAGATCCAATCTGCGGACTACAACACCTCTTGGTGGCAGATCCGTCAGCACTACCAAGGCATCGTACCACCCGGCGGTCCGCGGCCGGCCGACGCGTTCGATCCGGGCGCGAAATACCACGTCGCCAACAATGTGCCGTACCTGCGCTACTTCCTCGCGCGCGTGCTGCAATTCCAATTCTACGAAGCCGCATGCCGCCAAGCTGGCTGGCAGGGCGCGCTCAACCGCTGCACCGTCTACGGCAACGCCGCCGTCGGTCAGCGCTTCAACCAGATGCTGGAAATGGGCCGTTCGCGTCCCTGGCCCGACGCGCTCGAAGCCTTCACGGGAACGCGCCAAATGGACGGCTCTTCGATGGTGCACTACTTCCAACCGCTGATGACCTGGCTCGAGACGCAGAACCGCGGCCACCAATGCGGTTGGGATGGAATGAACTAGGAAACTTCAGACTTCAGCCGGTCACGCAGCCTCGCCTGGCCGGCTAAATGCACGTCCGGCGCCCAATGCTTCTTGGCGTGTTCGAACACTTCCATATCCATCGCCACCAGCGCAGCGAGGCGAGGGTCCTTCAAAAAACTCGCCCGCATCATGCTGAGGCGCTCGCTTCGCCGCGTACGGTTTAGGGCAGTTCGCCCCGCGACAACTTTGGTGCCCGTTCGAGCAGCGATGATCGGCAACGCGCTGTCGAACTGATCGGCATCCCAGATCATGTCCAATAAATCGAGGTTTCGCTTTGCGGCTTCGAGCGTCCGCGCCGGCGCCTCCTCGACCATCGGATGATAGTCATGCGCGAGCGCGCGCGCCTGGGCGTTATCGAGCATTGCGCGCGCATCCGGATCGCGGTTTAGGCAGAATTCCTCAAAACTGCTGCGCTTGGCTGAGTCCGCGAGCGCCAGGAAACCGGCGTGGCGCGCGGCGCTCTCCCGATCGACTTGCTTGGAGAATGTGTAGAGCGATCGCAGCCGTGCGATCGGTTCGCGCAGGGCGGTCAAACGCAGTGCGCCGCCGGCTAGGCTTTCCAATGTTCTCCAACCAAAGTGTCCTGAAACAAAAAGCGCCGAGCGCGCGCGGTGCAGCGATGGTTCATCGGGCGTGCATCCGTTCCAGGTGTCGAAGAGCACGACGCGGCCGGAGCGCTGGCTGCCGAAATTGACTTTGAAGTGAAACCCAAGCGAGGAGCCCGCGCACCTGGGAATGTGCAAGAAGACGCTGCGCGCTGGCGCGTGTCCGAGCAATTCGCGCAAGCGAACACGAATTCTCGACCAATACCGATCGATCATCACGACCCTCCTTCGTGATGCGCCAAAGCCGGTGGTGATGGATTCGCGGTAAATCCGATGCGAACAACGAACGTCGAAACTCTGCGCGCGTTCCCAAAGAACGTCACTCAACCCTGACGATGCCGTGCGTCGCTGTCGGTCGGATCATACGGCGCAGAACTGGCGCTACGCCGCTTTCTGAACGAATACGGTGCCCGCCGAGTATCCCGCGCCGAAGGAACAGATGAGGCCGCGGTCGCCGACCTTGAGATCGCTCGAATGATTGTGGAAGGCGATGATCGAACCGGCGCCGGCTGTGTTGCCGTATTCGTCGAGCACAGTCGGGCTTTCGTCTTCCGTGGCTTCGTGTCCCAGCACGCGCTCGGCGATCAACCGGTTCATGTTGGAATTGGCTTGGTGCAACCAGAGGCGGCGCATGTCCGCCGGCTTCAGGCCTAGCTCGGCCATGTGCTGCAGGATCATCTCCGACACCAGCGGCACCACTTCTTTGAACACCTTGCGTCCCTGCTGGGTGATCAGCTTGTCGGGCTTGCCGATCCCGGACGGATCGCCGCGATTGAGGAAGCCAAAATTGTTCCGGATATTGTTGGAGAACCGCGTGATGAGCTTTGTGCCCAGGATCGCCCACGATCCCGGCGGCGCCATCTCAGCCTTCTCCACCAGCACGGCGATCGCCGCGTCGCCAAAGATGAAATGGGTCTCGCGGTCGCGGAAATTGAGGTGACCGGTGCAGAGTTCTGGGTTCACGACCAGCGCCGAGCGCGCATGTCCGGCGCGAACCATGTCGTAGGCATTTTGGATCGCAAACGTCGCCGACGAGCAGGCGACGTTCATATCATATGCAAAGCCGTTGGCGCCGAGCGCGTTCTGGATCTCGATCCCCACCGCCGGGTATGGCCGCTGCAAGCTCGAGCATGAGCAGATCACAGCGTCGACGTCGCTTGCGTCGCGCCCGGCGCGCTCGAGCGCTTGCTTCGCCGCGATTATCGCCACTTCGGCTTGAACGGAGAGCTGTTCGTTCGGCCGCTCCGGGACATCGGGGACCATGCGATCGACATCAAGCGAGCTTTTCTTCTCGAGCACATAGCGTGCCTTGATGCCGGAGGCCTTCTCGATGAACTCGACGCTTGACGCCAGCAGCGCTTGCACTTCTCCCGCCGCGATCTGAGCGGCGTTTTCGGCATTAAACCGCTCGACGTACAGATTGTACGAGGCAACCAATTCGGCGTTGGTGATTTTTTCCGGCGGGTGATAGAGGCCGGTCGCGGAAATGACGACGGTCAAAGCTTCGATGTCCCAGTCTTGGCGTGTCCTCGGCGCTTAAACCCGGGAAACGGGGGCGTCAATCCGAGGCCCTGAGGTGGGGTTCGCCTCATGCCTCTTCGCGCGACGGCAAGATGAGCCAATCCGGCGGATCGAGCTGGATTTCGCGTCCCGCCGCTTCCATGCGAATGCCCATATCGCGCGCTTCGAGCGCGCGGTCGAGCCGGAGCAAAGCAAAGCCGCGCATGAAGGCGGTGGCGCGAACCGAGCCGATTTCACCATCGCCTGCGCGGATTGGCGTGTCGGCGTCGATGCGTTCGCCGGCAAACGCAATGCGGCACAATTTGCGCCGCGTGGTGGCGCGCCGCTTCATGCGGCTCACATTTTCCTGACCGACAAAACAGCCCTTGTGAAAATCGACGCCATGCAATTCCTCGAGCAAAGCTTCGCCCGCGAACACTTCTTCCGGCTTGACGTTCCAGGCCAAATCCGGAACCCCTTGGCTGAGCGCGAGCCGGGAATAAGCCAATGCCTGCGCATGCAGCTTCAGCGTTTCAGCACGTGGCGCGAGCTTGCGATAGCCGAGCGCGCCGCCGGGTAGACGCGGATCGGGCAGGCCGCCCTCGAACAATTGGTCCGAGAAGATGACGCCAAGATCGCTGACAGCTTCGATGTCGACCTGAGCCCGCAGCTTATAAAGCGTGAGCCGGCGTAGCAAATTTTCCCCAAAGCGGAGGTCAGTCTCCAGCACGAAGCAGCCATCAACAGCCCAGATCAGAAAGTCGGCGATGACTTTGCCCTGGGGATTGAGGAGCGCACCGTAGCGGGGGCCCTCATAGTCCTCGACGTTTTGCGTGATGAGGTCTTGCAGAAAACGCAAGCGATCGGGTCCAGATACCCGGATCAGCGAACGTTCAAGATGGAACACGCTCATTGGAGTTCACTTGGGCTGCGCCGAGCGGGCCCGCAAGCGCTTCGTTGACTTGGCATTTACGTTTCTGCCGCCTATGGCGCCAGCGTGGCCTCGATCCTCTTCCTTGCCCCGGCTGATCTCGGCGAAGCCGTTCTCGCCACCGGCGCGCTTGCGCATGCCGTTGGCGAGGGCGATGCGCTCACTGTTGTCGCCACGCCCGAGGCGCAAGCGTTATTCCGCGGCGCGCCCGGCCTGGCGAACGCGATCGCGGCTGACGCCCGCCTCGCCTCGTCGGGCGCGCTCTGGCTGAAGCTTGCGTCGACGCCGTTTGACATCGCCATAGATGGCCGCGACGGCCTCATCGGGCGGATCACGGCGCGCCAACGCGTTGCGCTGCAGCCAAGCCCCGTTGTCCAGCACCGGACAGAGGCATGGGCGCAGGCGTTTGGCGCCGAGCGCAGCCTGGCGCCGGTGCTTTGGCTCGACGATGCGGCGCGCCAGACCGCGGCCAACATCGCAGCAGACGCCAATGCTCTGCTCATCCTCGCGCCTGGCGGGATCGCGCCTGAAAAGAAATGGCCAGCGGAGCGTTTTGCCGCCGTCGCGCGCCGACTGCACGACGGGGCGCTTGCAAACGCGCGGCTGATCGTGCTCGGCGCCGCCGCGCGCGATGGGGAAACAACCCGCGCAATTGCAGCGAGCCTGGATGCGGACGGCGTCGCAGCACTTGATCTGGGACGGGGCATCGACCTGCTCGCGGCCGCAGCGCTCATGGAGCGCGCCACATTGTGCATCGGCAACGACAATGCGCTGACCCACATTGCCGCCGCAGCCGGCGCGCCCACGCTCACCATTTTCGGCCCCACCGACGAACGCGTCCGCGCCCCCTGCGGTCCACGCACGCGCACCATCCGCGGCCGCAGTTTTGCCGAGGTTTCCGTACTGGACGGCGGCGCCGCAATGGAGGATGTCAGCATCGACGCGGTCGAGGCGGCGGCGCTTGAGCTGTTGCACGCGGGAGGTTTGCGTTGAGCGGGTTCGACCTCATCATTCGCGGCGGAACTATCGTCAATCACGCTGGCGAAGGCTTGGCCGACATCGGCGTCAGCGGCGGCCGCATCGCTGTGATTGGAGATTTGTCGCGCGCTTCGGGCGATCAAGTGGTCGAAGCCAAGGGGCTGCACGTTTTGCCGGGCGTCATCGACACTCAGGTGCATTTCCGCGAGCCTGGCGCCGAGCACAAGGAAGATCTCGAAACCGGCACGCGCGCGGCGGCTCTAGGCGGCGTCACGGCGGTGTTCGAAATGCCCAACACGGCGCCGCCGACAACGAGCGTCGATGCTCTGAACGACAAGCTGAAGCGCGCCAAAGGTCGCGCCCATGTGGATCACGCCTTCTATGTCGGCGCCACGCATGAGAATGCCGATCAGCTCGCAGAATTGGAACGCACGCAGGGTTGCTGCGGCGTGAAGACCTTTATGGGTTCGTCGACGGGAACGCTGCTCGTCGGCGACGATGAAGGGCTCGACCGCATCCTGAAAAATATCCGCCGCCGCGGCGCTTTCCATGCCGAGGATGAAGCGCGTCTCAACCAACGCAAGCAGCTCGCGCGCGCAGGCGATTGGACCAGCCATCCGGAAGTGCGCGACGATCACACTGCGCTGATCGCGGTGCGGCGACTGGTGGCCGCCGCGCGGAAATATGGCAAGCGCGTGCACGTGCTGCACGTTTCGTCCGCAATTGAGATGGAGTTCCTAGCGACCGCCAAGGACGTCGCCACCGTTGAAACAACCCCGCAATTTCTAACCTTCGCGGGTCCCCAGATTTATGAGAAGCTCGAGGGCTTCGTGCAGATGAATCCGCCGATCCGTTATGCCCCCGACCTTGCTGCGCTGTGGTCGTTTGGAATTTCGCAAGGCGTTGTTGATGTGATTGGCACCGATCACGCCCCCCATACACGCGCGGAAAAACAACAGCCGTATCCCAAATCGCCCTCGGGCATGCCCGGCGTGCAAACTTTTGTGCCCGTGATGCTGACGCATGTCGCCGATGGGCGCCTATCGCTTGCGCGTTTCGTCGATCTGACAAGCCACGGTCCCCATCGCATCTTCGGCATTGCCAACAAGGGTCGCATCGCCCTTGGCTATGACGCCGATTTCACGCTCGTCGACCTCAAAGCCCGCCGCATCATCCGCAACGAGGATCAGGCCACGCGCGCGGGCTGGACGCCCTTTGACGGCTTCGAAGCGCGAGGCTGGCCGATGGCGACCATCATCCGAGGCGCCGTGGTGATGGCCGACGGCCAGCTCGTCACGCCGTCTGCGGGCGAACCGATACGTTTTCTGGAAACGCTGCAGCCTGCTTAAGCCAACGCCGCCCGGTAAGGGGCCGCATCCGCTTCTGTGAAGCAGCAAAACACCAGCCGCGTGATGCTCGGCGCCTTGGCAAGCGTTTCTTCGCACGCAGCGATAGCGATGGCGCAGGCGAAGTCTCGCGGCCAACCGAAATTGCCAGTGCCAAGGCAAGGAAACGCTAGCGACGTGAATTGTCGCGAACCGGCCATCACAATCGAGGAAGCATAGCAGCGCGCGAGGGCGGCGACCTTCTCACCCTTTTCGCCAGGTGCTGTCCACACCGGCGCGGCGGTGTGAATGATGAACCGCGCCGGGAGTTTAAAGCCGGGCGTGATGATGGCGCTGCCTTCTTCGATCGCCGGCAGCGTTGCGGTCAGGAGCGTGAGGTCCTCGCCAGCGGCTGCGCGCAGTGCGCCGTCGACGCCGCTGCCGGGCAGGAGGCGCGTATTGGCGGCGTTCACCACCGCATCGAGCGCGAGCGCTTCGATACGAGCAACTTGGATTTCGAACGGCGTGGACGGGGACTCTGACATGGCCGTACTGTTTACGCATTTTCATCGTGGTTGTCGCGACGGGTTTGGCGCATTGGCCCGTTGAAGGGATGCGAGGACACGAGGGAGGCCCTGTCATGATATTTTCCATCAAAGCCGCCACATGCGCTGGGGCGGTCATTGCCGGGTTGGCTTTCGCCGGCGATTCCCAAGCGCGCGAACGCCACCTATCGGGCGCGTGGACGACGCATCGCGGAACCTATACCGGCCACGCAGATGTGGTGCGCACGCGCGGTTTTCGCTCGCGTAACGTAGAGATCATTGGGCCGAACGGCGCTCGGCGCACGGTCTCGGATCAACGCGTCTGGAGCCGGCGTGACGGGACCTACGCGCACGATCGGACTGTGACCTTCGCCGATGGCGCGTCGCGCGCCGTGAACGCCGAGGCGCAACGCGTGGCGCCGGGGCGGTGGCAATATTCGCGCACAGTGACCGGCCGCAACGGCGTCACCCGCACGCAGGACGGAACCATCGTCATCACGAAGCGTCCGTAACGACGCGCCTCGCGAGCCTCCCGGCGCGAACGCGCGAGCGGCCCGGCGGTGCGCTGGGCCGCTCTTTTTTTCCGGCGATGTTTGCGCCAAGGTGCGCGCGATGGCGTCGCAGATGCAGGTCTGGGAACGGCGGGCATTGAGCGCAGGCGAAATCGCGCTCGGGCGAACGATGTTCGGGGACACGATCGATTGGGCCCGCGTGCGCGTGCTGCAGGCCCCGCCGCTATTGTTCGGAGCGATGGTGCCCTTGGGTCGGACGATCGTATTCGGGCGCTGGCGGGCGGCGCGCGATTTCGGCGCGGCGCCGCTCAGCGAGCAGGGCTGGTTTGTCCATGAATTGGCGCACGTTTGGCAGGCCGCGCGCGGCAAGGTGCTGACCTTGTCGAAGCTCGCAGCGCTGGGAAAGAAGGCGTATAGTGTGAAGCCGCACACGGGTGCGCGGCTTGGCGACTTCAATATCGAAGCTCAAGCCGAGATCGCCCGGCATCTTTTTCTCGCGCGCGCGGGCCAACAGGAAGCGGGCGCGCCCAGCAAACACTGGCTTGAAGAAATCTGGCCCTGCTAGGCGCGCCGGTCCTTGGCCAGTGCGCAGCGCGCGTCCAGCATGCTTCGTAGAATCGGATCGGCGCCCAAGCGCTTGGTCGCCATGGCATGGCCCTCGCGCTCCATCTCGGCGCCAATTTCCTCCCAATGATTGAATTTGGCGGCGCCAGGCAATCCGATCGCAATTGGGCGAAGCTCAGCAGTTCCATGCGCAATAGTCCCCCCGCTTGCTATCGCGAAGGATGATCAGCTTGGCCACCATGTCGTGCAGATGAGCTTCACCTGGGACAGCAGTTGGCGCGCGCGATTACCGCTCTAGCGCGCCGACGATCTCGACGTGCGGGCTCCAACGGAATTGGTCGACGGGCGTGACGCGCGTGAGCGAGAAGCCGTGGTCGATCAGCACCTTCACGTCGCGCGCGAAAGTCGGCGCATCGCACGAGATGTACGCCACGCGGCGGATGGGGGCGCGCGCGATCTGCTCGGCCTGCAGGCGGGCGCCGGAGCGGGGCGGGTCGATGATGGCGGCGTCGACCTTTTTCATTTCAAGACTGGACAGCGGCGTGCGCAAAAGATCACGCCGAAGCGTCGTCACTTGCTTTAGTGCGCCGCCTGCGCCATCGGCCGCGCGTTTCAGCGCGTCCAGCATGGCGGCATCGCTTTCAACGGCGAGCACTTCGGCGCGCTCGGCGGCTCGTAGGGCAAATGTGCCGATGCCGGAGAAGAGGTCGATCACGCGGGCCGATGCGCCCATCGCTTCCAGCGCCAAGCGGGCCAGCGTTTCTTCGCCTTGCAGCGTGGGCTGCAGGAAGGCGCCCGGCGGCGGCAGCACAATGGCGCGGCCCATGCGCAAAAGCGGCTTGGCGCGCTCGACGACAAGTTCGCCGTCGATGGAAAGCCGCGCGAGACCGAGTTGTTCGGTGATGGCGCTGAGCTTTTCAAACCCCGCGCGTTCGGGGCGCGCCCGGCCCGCGCCCTTGATCGAGACATCGACACCGGCCTCTGTCAGCAAGCATTGCAGCGTGATCTCGCCGCGTGGCGGCAGTGTGACTTGCGCCAGAGGCGCCAGTGTTAGCGCTGTCGATTCCAGTTTCGGGGCAAGCGCGGGACATTGCGTAATCGGGGTAAGCCGTGCGCCACCGCGTTCGATGAAGCCGATGCGCACGCGTGCGCCCTCTCGCGCGGCGTGAAACGCGGCGCGCCGCCGCCCGTCGCCCCAAGCAGCAATGGTCTCCTCGACGACAGCGCCGCCGAGACCGCGCTTCGAGAGCGCGTCAACCACCAGGCTACGCTTCCAGGCCAAATAGTCCGCCTCGCGCCAGTGCTGCAATTGGCAACCGCCGCAGCGGCCGAAATGACTGCACGCGGCGGCTTGCCGGTCGCCGCTCTCTTTGAGGATTTCTACGATCTCGGCGCGCTCGCCGGCGACGCGGGCGCGCACCTGTTCGCCCGGCAAGGAAAAGCCGGCGTAGATCGGCCCTTTCGGCCCTAGCGCCAAACCGTCGCCGCGGGCGCCGACGGCCGTAATTTCAAGCGTTTGCTCGGCGGCAGCGGCAACCGCTTCCGTCTGGAGCTGGCTCAGCGGGCGGGCGCGAGCAGGTCGATTGAGGCGCTTCATGCGTGGTTCAGGTTGAGTTTGCTTTTCTCCAGCCGACAGACAGGAGCCAGTCATGCGAGGTCAAGTTCTCATCGCCGTTTGCGCGTTGTCGCTGGCGGCGTTCCCCCAGCCCGCGCAGGCTCAGCAATACCGTACCTATCAAGATGGTTACGGCGCCCAATCCTATGCGTGCCAGCGCAGCCACACCAATCGCACCCTCGGCGGAGCGGCCATTGGCGGGGTGGCGGGTGCGATTGCCGGCAATAACATCGCCGGACGCGGCCACCGTGGCGACGGCTCGCTTCTAGGCGCGGTGGTCGGCGCATTTCTCGGCGGCGCCATCGGCAACTCAAGCGCCAACCAGCAGCCTCAATGCCAGGGCGAGGTCTCCGGCAACTACGATCCGTATTACGGCCAGGCGCGGCCCGGCTACGACGACGGCAAGTACGCCGATAACGGCTATCGCGATGACGATGGTTACGGCGACGACGGATCCGATCTCGACGGCGGCCCCGACGATTATGACGGCGGCAAATAGCGCCGCATCCGCTTTACCCCCGTACCAACTCGCCCCGGCCCAAAGCCGGGGCGATCTTTCATGTGCGCCACAAATACGGCGAACGCGTCACTCATCCCAAACCGCTTCCGGAGAGCCGGCCCCGCCACGCCGAAAATGTGCAAGGCGCTCGAGGGCGCCATCGCCGCCGCGGATCGGGGAATCGATCGCAGCGATGAGGTGGAAGCCTTCGCAGCTATTGAGTGCGTCGATCGCGTTTTGAGCCGCCGCGCGCGCGCGCTTGTCATCAAGCACCGCATCCTTGTGCGGACCGGCTTCGAACTGGGGCTTAATCAGCACGATGAGATCGGCGTTCGCAGCGGCAAGCGAGAGCGGCGCTCTTAGCGCCTTCGCCGCGCTGATGAAGCTTACGTCGCAGACGATCATTGACGGCGGCTCGGCGATCTCCGCGCGCGTGAGCCTGCGGGCGTCCTTCTTTTCCCAGCTGACCACACGCGCATTGTCGCGCAAGGATGGGTGCAATTGCCCGTGGCCGACATCGATGGCGTACACGCATGCGGCGCCGCGGCTGAGCAGCACGTTTGTGAAGCCGCCGGTCGAAGCGCCGACGTCGAGACAGACACGACCCGCAGGATCGAGGCCAAACGCATCGAGCGCGTGCGCGAGCTTTACCCCGCCCCGCGACACCCAAGGATGCGGCAGCGTCACTTCCAGCGCCGCGCCCTCCGAGATTAGATCGGACGGCTTGGCGACCAAGGCGCCATCGGCGCGCACGCCGCCGCCTTCGATGGCCGCGCGCGCTTTGACGCGGCTCTCGGCCAAGCCGCGCGCAACGAGAAGGAGGTCGGCGCGAACGCGCGTCATGGCGCCTCGTGGCGCGCCGCTGACGTAAAGGCAAGACAATCCGCTTGCGGCGCCTGGTCGAGCGGGCAAAGTGCGCCTTCGACTTGCGGAGGAACTCTCATGACAGATGTGCTCGGCGATCTCGATGCAACTGGTATTGCTGAACGCATTCGCGCCAAGGATTTCACCCCGCAGGAAGCGGCCGAGGCCGCCATCGCGCGCATCGAGCGCGTCAATCCCGAGCTGAACTTCATGGCGACGAAGGCTTATGAGCAGGGTCGCGCCGGCGCCGCCAAGCCGCAAGGCGCTCCGTTTGCCGGCGTGCCGACGCTCATCAAGGATCTGCTGCCGCTCTCGGGCGTGCCGACCAAGTACGGCTGCCGCGCGCTGGCCAACTTCCAACTCCCTGATCAATCGCCATACGCGGATGCGTTGCTGGCGTCGGGGCTCGTGCCGCTGGGCAAGTCAACGACGCCCGAGTTCGGCCTTACCGCCACGACCGAGCCGCTGCTGGGCGGACCCACGCGCAATCCGTGGGACACAAGCAAGTCGTCCGGCGGCTCCTCCGGCGGCGCAGCCGCGGCAGTCGCCTCGCGCGCAGTGCCAATCGCGCACGCCAGCGACGGCGGCGGCTCGATCCGCATTCCCGCATCGTGCAACGGACTTTTCGGATTGAAAGTCTCGCGCGACCGCACCATCGACGCGCGCTCTTTGGAAATCGGCATCGTGCTTTCGGTGAACGGCTGCGTCAGCCGCAGCGTCCGCGATACCGCGGCGTGGCTCGCCATCAGCGAGCAAACCGGCGCAGGTGCTGCGCTGGCGCCGACCGGCATGATCGCGGGGCCGAACAAGCAGCGGCTTCGCATCGGTCTCAGCATCGCCGACGCGCGCGGGCGCGATCCCGATGCGGACGTGCGCGATGCGACACAAGACGCCGCAACCCTGTGTCGCGATCTGGGGCACAGCGTGCGTGAGTTGAAGTTGCCGGTGGATGGCGCCGCATTTGCGGATGCGTTCACCCTGGCATGGGCGGCAATTGCCTCGGCGGTGACCAAGCAGGTGCAAGCCGCAGCGCCGGGCGTTCCGCTAGACGCGGTGCTGGAGCCGCTCACTCTTGGATTGGCCGAACGCTTCGATACCGCCCCGTCTGGGGCGTTCGAGAGGGCAATCGCGCTCTTGCATGAGGCGGAAGCGCGCTACGCGGCGATGTTCAACGAGATCGACGTGCTGCTGACGCCGGTCCTGAGCTCGACGCCGCCGAAAATTGGGGAAATTGGGCCAATGTCGGGCATGGACGGGTTCGCGAAGGTCGAGCGTTATGTCGGCTACACGCCGCTGCAGAACGCCGCCGGTGCGCCGGCGATCAGCGTGCCCCTTGCCTGGTCGCCGGTTTCGGGCATGCCGATCGGCGCCCATTTTTCGTCCGCGAAAGGCCAGGAGCGGCGCCTGCTTGAATTGGCGTACGAATTGGAACAAGCGAAGCCCTGGAGCGGCCGGAAACCGGCGGTGAACGCAGGCTGAAATTATGCGCCATACGCATGCCCTCATTCGGGGCTACCCGCGCGCCATGGTTCGTTATGCACTTTTCGCGCTGGCGATGGCGGCTTTAGCCGCCGCGCCCGTCTTAGCGCAACCACAGCCGCAACCGGGCGGCGACGATTGGTATCGCCAGCAATTGACCAGTCTCGCCGAAGTGCTAGGCGGTTCGCACTATTTGCGCATCGTTTGCCAAGGCCGCGGCGACCAGCGCTGGCGCAGCTACATGCAAGGCGTTATCCAACGCGAGCCGCAATACAACGATCAGCTCATCGCCGCCTTCAATCGCGGTTATCGCGATCAGGAAGCGCGCTTCCCGACATGCGATGAAACCACCCGCCAGATGGAGGCCGAATTGCGCGCGCGCGGGCTGCGCATCTCGCAAGGCCTCGGCGCTCACCACACGGAGCGCTGATGGCTGACGAGGGGGCGGCGCCGTTCTGGAAAACCAAGACGCTTGCCGAAATGAGCGACGCGGAATGGGAGAGCTTGTGCGACGGGTGCGGTAAATGCTGTCTGGTCGGGCTCGAGGATGAAGACACTGGCGAAATTTATCTCACCGACGTCGCGTGCAAATTATTCAACTCAGGCGCTTGCCGCTGTTCGGACTACGCCAACCGGCAGAAGCTCGTGCATGATTGCGTGAAGCTGACGCCGGAGAATGTGCCGGACCTGAACTGGCTGCCGAAGACCTGCGCCTATCGGCTCGTGCATCAAAAACGCGATCTGTTCTGGTGGCATCCGCTGGTTTCAGGCGATGCCGACACGGTGCATCAGGCGAACGTGTCGGTGCAGGGAAAGACCAGGCCGGAGGGGCGGCTAAAAATCCCCGGCCTTATGAAGCGCATCAAGACCTGGCCGGACCCGAAACCCGCGCCGGACAAGCCGTCGCCTCGACGTAGGCGCTCCAAGCGCTAAACTCAGCTCATGTCTCTTCGTCGCGATATCGGCCGCGCCCGCTATGCCGCCGCGCAAGGCGCGCGCGTCGCCTGGTATATGAGCCAGTATATGTTGGCGCGTCGCATGACGGGGCCGTTCAACCGTCCCGGCGAACCGAAATTTCAGCCGCAAGCGGAGGAAGGCGATCCAACCCGCATTCGCGCGGCGTTCCTTGATCTCTTCGCCAAGGATCGCGCCAACATCGAAGCGGGACTCTATCCAGCGCCGGACGACATTGGCGCCACACGCGCTCTTTCTGCGTTGCGCAATTCCGCACGCTTCTTTCGCGACCTGCCCAATGTCGATGCCCGGCGCTTGCAGCGTGATGGCGCGGAAGTGCGCAAGGCAGCGCGCGCTGACGGCGAGAGCCGCTACCCGACCTATTATTTGCAGAATTTCCACTATCAGAGCGGCGGCTGGCTCACGGAAGAAAGCGCCAAGCTCTACGACACCCAGGTGGAAATCCTGTTCGGCGGCGCCGCCGATGCGATGCGGCGCATCGCGCTTGGATCGCTGGCGCGCGCGATCAAGGGGCGCGACCAGCGCGGCGTGAAGCTGCTCGATGTTGGCTGCGGCAACGGTCATTTTCTGCGGCAAATGATGGCGGCGTTTCCGCGTCTGGCGGCGACTGGGCTCGATCTTTCGCCTGCCTATGCCGCGGAAGCACGCGAGCGTTTGTCGCCGTGGCGCCAAGTTGAGATCGTGCAGGGCGCCATCGAACAAGCGCCGTTCGAGGACGCGAGTTTCGATGCGGTGACTTGCATCTATCTCTTGCACGAGCTGCCGCCGCGCGTGCGCCGTGACGCGCTTGGTGAGATGGCTCGTCTGCTGAAGCCTGGCGGCGTGTTCGTGATGGCGGATTCGATCCAGACGGGCGATGCGCCCGATCTCAACCGCATGCTCGAATACTTTCCCGTCGGCTTCCATGAACCGTACTTCAATTCTTATTTGAGCGAAGATTTCGAGGCGCTGTGCAGCGAAGCGGGCTTTGAAGCCGACGAGACGGCGCTGGCATTCCTGACGAAAGTGATGCGGTTTCGAAAGCGGGGTGGCGGATGACCAAATGGATGCTTTTCGCTGGGGCGGTTTTTTTAGCTGCAAGCACAGCCAATGCGCAGTCGCCAGGCGTCCCAGCGCCGCCGACCCCTCATGCGCCGACCCCTCACGCGCCGCGCCCCAGTGCGCCGAGCCCCAGTGCGCCGAGCCCCAGTGCGCCGAGCCCCAGTGCGCCCAGCCCCGGTGCGCCGAGCCCCAGTGTGGCGAGCTCTGATGTACAGGCGCCGACCGACCCAGCCGCCACAGCAGCCGCGCGTCGGCTGATGGCTGCGACGCATGCGGACCGCAATCTGGGCGCCGCCATTGATCAAATGCTGCCTGCGATCATGCGCGACATGGCGCGCGAACACGGGTTGACGTCGGCACAGACCGCCACCGCGACCACCATTGTCACACAAGAGGCGCATGCGAGCGCGGGAGACTTGTTGGACGTCATAGCAGCGCTCTATGTGCGCCACTTTAGCGCCGGCGACATGAACGCGCTTGCAGCGTTCTACGAATCGCCTGTGGGCCAGCGCTACACTGACCAGATCCCAACGCTCTTATCGGAGAGTATAACGCTTGGCCGTGCCTGGGGTCTTAACGTCTTGGCGCCGCGTGTGGAGGCCAGGGTAGAAGCACTTCTTCACCAGCGGCAGTTGCAGCCCTGAGCTTATGAAGGCGGCCAGTTGTTGTCTTCGTCCGGCGTTTTCTCAGCAGGCGCCGGCGCGATGGCGTTCGTCGCCTGTTGGATGTCGGACTCGATCGCGGCGAAGCGCTGATCAGATGCCTGTTGCTGTGTCTGCAGCGCCAAATCCGCTTGTGCCTGCGGCGTCGCTTCTTGCGCCGGCGCGGCGGGCAAGAGTGCGCCGCTCTCGGATGACCCCTCGAGGCTTTCAGCCTGCGCGCTGTCTTCAACGCCACGATCGGCGCTCGCCAGCTGCACGCGTTGTGGCGGGCTCGCTGTCCAATCGCGACTGACATCGTCGAAATATTGTTGGGGGGTCATGGCGGCGTAGGCGGGGTGCGGGTTATTTGCCCCGCCGAGTTGCCAGCCGCTGGTGATCATGGCGTCAAAGCCCATGGCGCCGCCGATCAGGATCGCAGAAACGGCAGTCACGCCCAAGACACGCTCACGAAGGACAGGATTGTTTTCCAGCATGGCCATTACCCGTGCTGCATCAACAAACGCCCGGCCGCGGGGGTTCCGAAAATCGCTGTGGCGCCACGTTCGATGCGTTGCCGGACCCCACGACGCGGTCGTAAGTTCCCTGGGTAGCGGAGGGGGACATGCCGAAGAAATCGGACGCGATCGCCGTTGTGACCGTCCACGGCACCGGCGATAGCGCCCACGGCCTGGACGGCGAGAAATGGTTCCAGCGCGGCTCGGCTTTCAGTGAGCGGTTGAAGCGCGATCTGGCAGCCCAGGGGATCGAATCGGAGGTCGTCCCGCATCTTTGGTCCGGCGCGAACAGCGCCTGGGAGCGTGAGCGCGGCGCCAACCGGCTCGCGGCTTTGATCCGGCGCCTGCGCGGATGCTACAGCGGCATCCACATTATTGGGCATAGCCACGGCGGCAATGTCGCTAACGACGCTGCCGTATTGCTGAAATGGGGCTTGCGGCGCCACGCCAAGAACGAGCGTTTCGATAGTTTGGTCACTGTCGGCACGCCGTTCTTCGATGTGCGCACGGGATGGGTTCAAGCCGTGGCGGGGTTCTTGTTTCTCGTCATCGCGTGGGGCAGTGCGATCGCGTTTCCACTAACGGCGCTGGCTTGGCTCTATGAAATACTCCAAGGCAACCCGCAGCAACGCGCCGCTAGCCTGATGCTCTGGGCGCTTTATCTCCTCGTCATCGGGCCGAGCGTGCTTTTCATGCTCAACATGTCGCGCCAAGGCATTCGCCGGATCTTGCGGCCACGACGGGGCGGAAGGACCAAGACACAGATTTTTTCGCTCTGGCACGAAAACGATGAAGCGATCTCGTTCCTTCAGCGCGTCGAGGAATTGCCGCTCGAACCCTTCCCGCGCGGCTCGCTGTTCCGCGGATCGCGCGGGATCGCCATCAGCCTGGGGGTGCTGGCGGTGATCGCCATCGCTCTTGCAAACCCCATCCTCTACGGAACCAATCTCGCCGACTTCCTGCACATCAACACCGAAATCGATCCGACAACGGGGCGATTGGAACAGGCTACCAGCGCCAATGTCATAGCCGCCTCGATCATTGGCGTGCTGCTTGCGCCCGCCATCTTCATCGCGTTCTATATTGTGTACCGCTTCCTCATCGGCGGCGCCCAGGAGATTGCCGCGCGCCGTTCGCTCAACCGCTTTGTCGTCGGCGTTCTGCGCGGCATTGCCTACGGCCGAGACGGCGATCAGGTGCTATGCAACATTTCCCCGCAGTCGCACACGCACGCAACGCAAGAGTACAAGCTGGCGGGGGAATGCGCGGCCCGCATGCAGGCTGGCGCCCACGCCGCGGCCGGCAAGCTGATCGATAAATATCGCTGGGCGCTATTCAGCGTCGGCGGCGATTTAAGCGCCTCTCTCACCTCATTGACTACCGATGCGATGACGTGGGACAGCCTGGTCCACACCACGTACTTCGACCAGCCGGAAGTCGCCGACACGATCGGCCAGTACATCACGGCGAAGGTGAAGCATCAGGAATTCGCCGCCCCCGCGCCGGCGTCAGCCCCGCTAACGCCGCGCGCGGCTGATCCGGCGCTTGCAACGTCGCAAGCGCCGCCGCCCGGCGATGCACAGAGCGCCTAGCGTCCCGTCTGCCCGCGATGGCGGAGTTTCGCGTCGGCCAGCACGCACGCCAGCATCGCTTCCACCACCGGCGCAGCGCGGATGCCGACGCACGGATCGTGGCGGCCCTTGGTGCTGATCTCGGCATTCTTGCCTTCGCGATCGATGGTTTGGCGCGGCGTCAGGATCGATGACGTCGGTTTGATCGCCACACGCGCCACGATCGGCTGACCGGTGGAGATGCCGCCAAGCACGCCACCGGCGCGGTTGGACAAGAAAATCGGCTTGCCGTCATTACCGGCGCGCATTTCGTCGGCGTTCTCGACGCCAGTGAGCGCAGCGGCTTCGAAGCCCGCGCCAATCTCGACGCCTTTCGCCGCGTTCACGCCCATCAGCGCGCCGGCGATTTCAGCATCGAGTTTGCCGTAAACCGGCGCGCCCCAGCCGGCGGGCACGCCCGTCGCTTCCACTTCGATCACTGCGCCGATGGAATTGCCGTTCTTGCGCGTCTCGTCGAGCAGCGCTTCCCAGGTTTTTGCCGCATCCACATCGGGCGACCAGAACGGATTGCTCTCGACCTCGTCCCAATTCCACTTCGCGCGATCGATGGCGATCTTGCCGATCTGCACCAGCGCCGAGCGAATCTTGATGTCGTCGCCCAGCACGCGCCGCGCAATCGCGCCCGCCGCCACGCGCGCGGCCGTTTCGCGCGCCGAGGAGCGCCCACCGCCGCGATAGTCGCGCAAGCCGTATTTGGCGTCGTAGGTATAGTCGGCGTGGCCGGGGCGATAGAGATCGCGGATATCGTCGTAATCCTTGCCGCGCTGATCGACATTTTCGATGATCAGAGAGATCGGCGCGCCGGTGGTGACTTGCTGGACGGTGCGGTCGTCGCTGAACACTCCGGACAGGATTTTTACTGCATCGGGTTCGCGCCGCTGGGTGACAAAGCGCGACTGCCCCGGCCTGCGCCGGTCGAGCCAATGCTGAATGTCGCTTTCAGTCAGCGGCATGCCTGGCGGGCATCCATCCAACACGCAGCCGATGGCGGGCCCATGGCTTTCGCCCCAGGTGGTCACACGGAAGAGGTGGCCGAACGTGTTGTGGGACATCGCCTGCCTCAGTGGCATAGGCGCACGCGTCCCGCAATTCAGTTGGCCATCGCGGCCGTTTTTGCTTCCCACTTGGCTTGGTTCACGCCGCGAACCAGAAGCCAGAGGCTAAGCAGCACGCCCCCCGGCGCCATGAGAAACAGCATGAAGGGGCTGGAAAATTGCGGCGCGAGCACGCCGGTGAACGTCCGCGCCGCAAACCCAAGGCCGCCAATGATCATCAAGACGCCAAGCAGACTTGGCAGATAGCCAGAGCGGATCATCAGCCAGCCGCGGATGATCCAGCCGAGCCCATAGAATACCAGGAACAGCCCTGCGCCGTACGAAAAGAGTTTCAAAGACAATAGCGTCAGCGCCGCGATTTGGTCGGGCGTGAATGCGCGAAGGTAATCGGCGTTGCTGATCAGAAGGTGTGGCAAACCGAAATAAAATAGTTCGCAAAACGCGTAGGTCGCAGTGCTGAGGATGCCGAAGAACGCCGCTAGCAGCGCCAGCCCGCGACTGACCGGGCGCAGCAGAACGTAGAAGATGAGGGCGATGGCGATGTCGCATATCGCCTCGACGAGATAGGCCGCGAAGCTCAACCGAAAGAGCGGCTCCTGGGCTTTGAGGGCAGCGACCGTCGCCGCCGCATCATTGCCGTGGATGAGCGCGTTCGGGGCGTATCCTTCGCCAAATCCGCCGGCGATGATCGAAACCAAGAACAAGGCGCCGGCGGTACGCGCATAGGTTTGCACACTATCGCCCCGGCGATTTTCCGTTCCGCTCATTGCACCTGGCCTTTTTTCCCCTGGGTTTGCCATCCTAGGGAGGCTTCTGCAGCGCCGCTATGACCGCAGCGCGCAAAAACCTGGCCTGAGGTTACAGTGGCAGTTACTGCAGATCGCCTGGGCGCCGCGCGCGATGTCGCCGATTGGTCCCATGTCGGGAAAGGCGCGGGTGAAGGCGTCGAGCGCCGGCCGCAGCATTGTCGTAAAGTTTGCGGCGGTTCGCATAGCGGTCGCGGATGGATGGAAACCGCGCGAACGATTGGGCGATGCGCTGGTCGTAGCGCGCTTGCGTCGTCCAAGGCTGGCGGGCGGTGTCGTAGAAACCGGGGAAGAGCGGTTCAAACCGCGCCTTGAAGGCCACGACTCGGCTTGTGTCGTCCATGCCTTGGGTGTGATCGTAGAAGTCCGCCTAGACGCCAGCCAGATCAATCAGCCGGTACGACGGCGTCGCGTCGGCGCTCTCACTCGCGGCGAACAAAACCGCCAACGCGGCGCAGGCAAAACGCAGCGACATCCCCATCTTCGTGCTATCAGACCTCCCGAGGAGCACAAGCGTGTCAGGCGACGATCTCATTCCGCATTCGCCCAAATACGATCCGGCCGGAACGCCGCCAGCGGACGATGCGGCGCTGTTCGCCGAGACTGAGCCCTTCGCGCTGTTCGAAAACTGGTTCAAGGATGCAAAGGTCAAGGAGCCGGGCGATCCAAACGCCATGGCTCTCTCTACCGCCGATGCTTCCGGCGCGCCTGACGTACGCATGGTTTTGCTGAAAGGCGTCGATACGAGGGGCTTCGTCTTCTATTCGAACGCCCAGAGCGCCAAAGGCCGCCAGCTTGCCGAAAATCCTCGCGCCGCAATAGTGTTCCATTGGAAGAGCCTGAGGCGTCAAGTGCGGGTGCGCGGGCTGATCGCATCGGTCAACGATGCGGAGGCTGACGCCTATTTCCAGAGCCGCGACCGGGGCGCCCGTCTTGGCGCCTGGGCAAGCGCGCAATCGCGCCCGCTCGAAGATCGTCACGCACTGGAAAAGCGCATCGCTGAGTACGCCGCCAAGTTTGGTTTGGGTGAAGTGCCGCGGCCGGACTATTGGCGCGGCTGGCGGCTTGTGCCGCTCGCTATCGAGTTCTGGCGCGACCGGCCGTTCCGATTGCATGACCGCTTGGTGTTTGAACGCGCTGACGCAAAGGCGCCTTGGTCCAAACGCCGTCTCTATCCGTAGCCGCTGCTTGGCGTTTCATGGCGCGGTGCTACCATCGCGCCTCAAACGCCCCGCTAGAGGGCTTTGGGAGGCAGTGCGATGCTTGGGCTCATGCAGGAATGGCCGCTGACAGTCGACAAGGTGATCGATCACGCCAAGGCCAATTTCCCGCGCCGCCAAGTGGTGACCCGCAGCACCGACGGGCCCATCACATCCAGCAATTATGCGACCATCTGGGAAAACGCCAAACGCGCCACCAATGCGCTGAAGGCGCGCGGCGTCGGTCTTGGCGACCGCGTGGCGACGCTCGCCTGGACCACGGACCGGCACATGGAAGTCTGGTACGGCGCCATGAACATGGGTGCGGTGCTGCACACGGTGAACCCCCGACTATTTCCCGAGCAGATCGCCTGGATTACCAATCACGCCGAAGACAAGGTTCTCTTCTTTGACGTCACCTTCCTGCCGATCGTCGAAGGCATCGCGCCGAAGCTGACGAGTGTAAAACATTACGTCCTGCTGAGCGGCGACCCCAAGCAAAGCAAACTGCCGGGGATCATCAGTTACGAACAATTCCTTGCCGGCCAATCGACGGAAGCGATTTGGGGCGGCTTCGACGAGCACACCGCGGCAGGTCTTTGCTATACGTCGGGCACGACGGGCGACCCGAAAGGCGTGCTCTACTCGCACCGCTCAAATATCCTGCACGCGATGATGGCCAACCAGACCGACGGCTTCGGCTGCGGCGGCTCCGACACTGTGTTGCCCATCGCTCCAATGTTCCACGCCAACGCCTGGGCGATCACGTTCGTCGCGCCCATGTGCGGGGCAAAGCTGGTGATGCCGGGTCCCAAGCTCGATGGAGCGTCGATCTACGAGCTCATGGAGACCGAGCAGGTAACGTTCAGCTGTGCTGTGCCGACAGTGCAGATCATGCTGCTGAACTTCATGCGCGAGAACAAGCTGAAGCTCTCGACCTTGAAGCGCGTCGCCGTTGGCGGCTCGGCAATTCCAGAGGCGGTCCTGCGTGCGTACGAAGAAGATTACGGCGTCGAAGTCATCCATGCCTGGGGGATGACCGAGATGAGCCCGATCGGCACGTTCGGCAAACTGCACCCTGAACACGAGAAGCTCGATCACGAAGGCCGGATAAAGGCCAAGCTGAAGCAAGGCCGGGCGCCGTTCGGCGTCGAGCTCAAGATCACCGACGACGAGGGCAGGCTGAAGCCGCACAACGGCAAGGATTTCGGCCGCCTTATGGTGCGCGGGCCAGCGGTGGCGAAGGCGTACTTCAAAAATGCCGGCGCCAAGAATGAAAAGGGCGAATGCCTGCAGCCGTGCGGCTTCTTCGATACTGGCGACGTCGCCACTATCGACGAACTGGGCGTCATGCAGATCACCGATCGCGCCAAGGACGTGATCAAGTCCGGCGGCGAATGGATTTCCTCGATCGATATCGAAAACATCGCCATCGGCGCCGATGGCGTAGCGTGCGCGGCGGTGATCGGCGTCCATCACCCGAAATGGGATGAACGTCCGCTTCTGATTGTCGAACCAAAGGCGGGCGCCAATCCAACGCGTGAACAATTGCTTTCCGCGCTGCAAGGCCGCATCGCCAAATGGTGGATGCCGGACGACGTTGTGTTGGTTGAGAAGATCCCGCTTGGCGCCACCGGCAAGATCAACAAGCTAGCGCTGCGCGAGATGTTCAAGGACTACAAGCTGCCGACGGCGCAAGCGGCTGAATAGACTTCAGGGGACGACTTCCATGACTTTTCGCGTTGCAGTGTTCACCTGCGCGGCCTTGGCGCTTGCGACCTTGCCAGCCGCTGGCCAAACGGCGCAGCCGGGTTTTGTCCGCGTGCACGACGACATCTTCGCTATCACGCACGTAACCATCATCGACGGCTCTGGCGCTGCGCCGCGCGCCGATCAGACCGTGCTTGTCGAGCATGGCCGCATCGTTGCGATCGGCCGCCATGTCCGCATTCCCAACGGGGCCACAGAGATCGACGGCGTCGGCAAGACGCTCATTCCCGGCATGGTCGGCATGCACGAGCATCTGTTCGCGCCGGCGCCTGTCGCCGGTCCTTTGATTGGGCAAGAGCAATTCGTCACCGCTCCGCTCCTCTATCTCGCAAGCGGCGTCACGACGGCGCGGACGACTGGCAGCATGGACCCGTATGGCGATCTCGGCATCAAGCGCGAAATCGAAGCGGGACGCGCCATCGGCCCGGATCTCGATCTTTCCACGCCCTATCTTGACGGTTCGCCGCCTTCGATCCCGCAGCTTTATCCGCTGCGCGACGCCAACGATGCGCGCGAGACCATCCGCTTCTGGCATGCGCGCGGCTTCACCTCGGTGAAGGCTTACGCCAACATCACCCCGAACGAACTCCAGGCTGCGATCGATGAGGCCCATCACCTCGGTATGCGCATCACCGGCCATTTGTGCTCCGTCGGTTATGAACAAGCCGTCGCCTTCGGCATCGACAATCTCGAGCACGGCCCGTTTGTTTCGCCCGACGGCGATCTCGATCCGCAGCGCGTCAATGGCATGTGCCAATCGCCGACCGGGACAGGGCAGGGCGCTATCGGCCGCGACATCGTCGCCAACGTGGCGCCCGACAGCGAACAGCTCAGACATCTCATCCAAGTGCTGGTCGCCCGTCACGTGCCGATCACCTCGACGCTTTCGGTTGTCGAAGGCGGATCGGACCTTGATCTCAACCACAATCCACGCCTGCGCGCCCTGCTTGCGCCAGTCGCTTGGGAAAGCATCAACCGCGCCCGTGAAGCTGAACGCGCCCGCGACGCGCTCATTCATGTGCGCTTGCAAAAGGAAATGGCGTTCGAGCGGGCGTTCGTGGCGGCCGGCGGCATTCTCATGGTCGGCTGCGACCCCACGGGCGATGCCCATACGATCGCGGGCCTGGGTGATCAGCGGAATATCGAATTGCTCGCGCAAGCGGGTTTCACCGTTCCACAAGTGATCCATTTCGCCACCATGAACGGGGCGACGTTCGAAGGGCGCGGCCACGACATCGGCAGCATCGAAATTGGCAAGCGCGCCGATTTGGTGTTGCTCAACGGTGATCTGACGCACGACATCAATGTGATCGAGCGGCCTCAGATCGTCTTCAAAAATGGCGTCGGATACGATTCCGAGGCGATCTACGCCAGTGTGGCCGGCCAAGTCGGCCTGCATTGAGCCAATCTGTCGAACAGCCGCGTTGGATCGGGCCACGCCCGAGCAACGCGCAGATCTTTGCGCTGATGGCTTGCGGCGTGGTCGGGCTGATGATTCCGGGCTTGCAGCCGTTGTTGCTCGGCGCGCTGTCGGAGCAAGGGCGTGTCAGCGCCAGTCAGCTTGGCGTCGTCGCCACAGCCGAACTGCTGGCGATGGGATTAACGGCGGGGTTTGCCGGCAGCCTGCTCAGGGCCTCGCGCCTCAAGCGTATCGCCGTCGTCGCGCTGATCACGCTTGCGGTCATCGATGCGCTCACGCCCTTCGCGCGCGGCGACCTGCTCACTTTGGTCCGTGCCGGCGCCGGTGTGCCCAGCGGCGTGCTGGTCTGGATCACCATTGCCTTCATTGCGCGCACGCCGACGCCCGAGCGCTGGGCCGGCGCCTTCGTCACCGCACAAACGCTCGCCCAATTCATGATGGCGGCCTCACTTTCAGCTTTCGTCGCGCCGCACCTTGGCGCCGATGGCGGTTTTGCCGCGCTGGCGGCGCTCTGCGTCATTGCGATCGCTCCAGCATTGCTTCTGCCGCGCGACCTGGCGCTGCTGCCCGCGGCAGCCACGGCCGGCTTGCCGAACACGCGGGGGTCGGTCGCGCTCGCCGCGTCTTTCTTGTTTCTTGCAACGAGCAGCGGCGTCTGGGTCTATGTCGAGCAGCTTTCGCGTCAGGCCGATCATGGCGCCGGCGTGGCCGGGCAGGCGATCTCAGCGTCGCTTGCGCTTCAGGTCGCGGGCGGCATCGCCGCGACCGTGCTTGCAGGGCGCATCAGCTGGCTTTGGGCGCTGATCGGCTGCGCCCTCGCCGATCTCGCCGTGTTCGCCGGTTTCGCGCTGATGCCGGCGCCGCTCCCTTTCATCGCACTGACTGGCGCATTGGGGTTTGCTTGGCTGTTCGCCACGCCATTCCTGGTGCCCATGACCATCGAGGCCGACCCCACGCGCCGCGCCGCATTGCTCATCGGCGGCGCGCAATTGATCGGCGGCAGCCTTGGCCCGCTCTTCGCATCGTTCTTCGTCACCGATGCGGACGCACGCGGCGCACTCGCATTTGCGGCCGCATGTGTGATGGCAGCTGGCGCCATTGTCCTCAGCTTGCACGCCACGCGCCCGCGCTAGACGTCCACAGCTGCGCTTTCTACGATCCGCGAAACAAAGCAAGGGACGAGATCGATGCTGGCTTCCATTGTGTTGGCGCTTGCGTTGCAGGTCAGTTCAACCACGGCGCCGCCAGCAGAGCCGCCATCACATTGGCAAACCAATGAAGCGGATTTCGTAGCGCGCAATGTCCGCTTCGGCACGGGAGAGACGCTGCCGGAGGTCCGCATCCACTACGCGACGCTCGGCCGACCCCATCGCAACGCACACGGCGACATCGATAACGCGATCATGCTTCTGCATGGCACTGGCGGGACGGGGCGCCAATTCCTGCAGCCGCAATTCGCCGACGAGCTCTTTGGCCTTGGCCAACCGCTCGACATCCAGCGCTTTTGGATCATCATGCCCGACAATATCGGTCATGGCGGCTCCTCGAAGCCTTCCGATGGCCTTCGCATGCGATTTCCCCGTTACGACTATGACGACATGGTCGCGCTGCAGCATCGGCTGCTGAGCGAAGGCCTGCATGTGCGGCGCGTGCGACTCATCCTCGGCACATCTATGGGCTGCATGCATGCCTTCGTGTGGGGCGAGACTTATCCCCATGAAGTCGCCGCGTTGATGCCGCTTGCCTGTGAACCCGTCGAGATCGCGGGCCTCAACCGCATGTGGCGGCAGATGATTATCGACGGCATCGAGAACGATCCCGCATGGAACGGCGGCAATTACCAATCGCAGCCGACACAGGCTTTGCGCACGGCCGCTTCGGTGCTGGTGATCGCGGGCGCGGCGCCCCTCAATTACCAGGCGCAGTACGGCGCGCGCGACCTGTCCATTGCAGAAGAGCGCCGCCGCGTCACGCGCGGCATGGGTCTGCTCGACGCCAACAATACGATCTACCAGTTCGATTCGTCGCGGAACTACAATCCGTGGCCCAATCTCGAACGCATCACGGCGCCGATGATGTGGATCAATTCCGCCGATGACTTCATCAATCCGCGCAATTTCGACTATCCTCAGCAGGCCATCCCGCGCATGGCGCAGGCGCGCTTCCGGCTCATAGCGGAAACGGCCGACACGCATGGTCATGGCACCCACACCTGGGCCGTGAACTGGAAGCAGGATCTGATCGAGTTACTGGCGCGCAGCGGCGGCTGAGGGATCGTACGACGAGACGTGGTTGAGCGCGATCACCCATCGTCCATGGATCTTGCGCATGAGCCGCGTGTTGACGCCTTCCTGCGGGTGCTCGGCGCGTTCGAGGCGGTAGTGGCTGACGAGCATCGCCGCTTCGGGCCCCAATTGCTCGATGCTGATGTCATAGAAATGGAGCGTGCCGCGCCGTTCCGCTGCGCCATAGTCGCGAATATAGTGATCAAGCGTTCCCTGCCAGCCACCCTGGATGCGGCCGCCCGACACGAACACGACGCCGGGATTTTCGAACGCGTTCATGTAGGCGCGGAAATCGCCGCGATTCCATGCCGTTTCCATGTCTGCGACCAAGGCGCGGATCTCGCGTTCGTCCTGGCTCATCGAGACTTGCGCATGGGCGACGTTGGGTTGGACAGCGCAGAAGAAACAGCTCACCAGCCCAACCAAAAACATTCGCATGACATCACCGCAGCGGCATGAAGAGGAGGGCAATATAAGCGAGCATCCCGGCAGCGGCGATCAGCGCCGCGATCTTTTGCACGGCATCGCTGGATGAGATCGCCGCTGTCGCAACGAGCAGGAAGAAGAAGGCGTGGAAGGCGACGTCCGCCAATTGCGGCAGGCCGCCGGAGAGAACATAGGTGCGCAGGAGGCTGACCAACAGCACCGCAATGAATATTGTGAAAAACCAGCGCCGCTGCTGAAAGTAATTGCGCCGCAGATCGAGCGCGTCGTCGCGATCGAAGTCTGGCATCACCAAAGCGCTCAGGAAGAACAGCAGAATGGGCTGCGCCAGCGTAATACTGAAAGAAACGAAATCCCAGTGCGTGACGAAGCGCAGGCCGAACATCGTCCACCAGGTTTGAACGTGGATGAGCAGCAACGTCAGCGCCCACACGACCGTCGGCCAATAGAACCTCACGCGCCCGCGTATCTGCACGATGCGCGCCAAGCCCATCAGCAGGTTGGCGGCGCCAAGGCCAAGGACGATCGAGATGAGAACGGAAAGGTAGGAAAAGCTATCCATATGCGAGACTAGGCAAGCGTGTATTCGCCATCGAGCCCTGGTGCGCCGGCAGTGCGCACGCGCCCAAGCTTCACCAACCGGATCATATGCGCCAGAACGGAATGCGCCGCTGCCGGATAAAGCCGCGTATCGATGTCGGCATAGATGACCGGCACCATATCCTTGATGCGCGTTTGGCCCGCTTGCAGTCGCGCAATGATCTGGGCCTCGCGATCCATGCGATGCGCGCGGTAAGCATCGATGAAGGCGCGCACCTCCGTCACTGGCGGGCCATGTGTCGGCCAGAGCGTCGCAAAATTGCGCGCCTGCACCTTGTCGAGGCTGGCGAGATACGCGTCCATGTCCCCGTCGGGGGGACTTACCACGGTCGTCGACCAGCCCATAATGTGATCACCTGAGAAAAGCGCGTTCTCCTCGCGCAGCGCCAAGCACATGTGATCCGACGTGTGGCCTGGCGTGAACAGGGCCTCCAGCGTCCAGTCCAGGCCGCTGAACACATCGCCATCGCGCACGACAATGTCCGGCTTAAACCCCAGATCGTCGCCTTCCTCAGCCACGAAATCGTCAACCGAAAATCGTGGCGCGATGCCGCTCGCATAGATTTTGGCGCCGGTCGCCGCCGCAAGCGGGCGCGCCGCCGGCGAATGATCGAGGTGGCGGTGGGTGACGAAAATGTGGGTGACCCGCTCGCCGGCGAGAGCACGCCCGAGCGCTTCGATGTGCACAGGATTGTCCGGCCCTGGATCGATCACCCCAACCGCGCCCTTCCCCACGATGTAGACGCCAGTGCCACGAAACGTGAACGGTCCTGGATTGTTCGCTACCACA
The DNA here is from genome assembly GCA_963837475.1 of uncultured Pseudomonadota bacterium. GTDB lineage: Bacteria > Pseudomonadota > Alphaproteobacteria > Caulobacterales > Aquidulcibacteraceae > Vitreimonas. The sequence goes on along the minus strand of CAWIND010000003.1, from coordinate 1,625,838 downwards.
CGGCGGATGAGCGGGCTCACCTGCTGGGTTGCGCCATATTCGATCGCCATGTCGCGCACGAACGGGATCTTCGCCATTAGGCGCGCTCGCCCAATGCGTATGAGCGAAATGCTTCCGCCAGCATGTGTGTAGCCTTAATTTTGTCTGCGAGCGGTAGCGCAATGGGCGGACCCATGTCGGTCTTGTTGGCGTCGACGATATAGAGTTTGCCGTCGGCGCGGTGCCGCAGCGCATCGATGGCGCCCCAATCCATGCCCATCTCGTGCGTGAATGCCGTGATGCGCGCCATCTCTTCCGCGGACAATATTTCGACCGGCATGCGGAAGAGCACTTCGCTGTTGGTATTCTGAAACCGCTTGGCCAGCGGCCGGCGCTTGATGAAGACGCAAACCGGGCGACCGTTTACCGTGCAGGTGCGCAGATCCTCCACCATTGAGAGATCGACGCCGCGATTGTCGATCAAGCGCTGATAGGCGCGGCCGGGCAGGCGGTGGGCAGGACATTGAATCACATGCCCGTCGTGGGCGCCGTTAATTTCGGATTTTTCGACGGCCAACCCCGCATGCCCCGTTGGATCGAGCGTCAGCCGATAACCAAAGGCTGTCTCAAACGCAGCCGCGATGCGGGTTTTTGTGACATCCGCGCAGGCGAAATTGATCAGCCGCGCACCGCGCTTCAGCTTAAGCGGCGGCTTGTTTGGCGTGACCGTCGCGTCCTCAAAGTGCATCACGACATCGGCCGTCGATGTATCCTTCGAGAGCTGGCCGCCGGCGATCCGCGATACCGCCCACACCAGATACCAGGGTCGCGCGCGCTCGGGCGTGAAGGCAATGGTGAAAGGCGGCCCAATCGGCTCGGCCGCGCGCGCCGCCAAGAAATACCGAAACCACGCCGTCGCCTCCGAGATCACGGATGGTGAATAGGGGACGCGCGCGCCGGTCTTGCGCACAATCAGACTGGTTAAGCCGAAGCGGAAATCGCGGAGCCAAACCGGCCCGGTCGTCTGGAAGGTGCGCTCGTCGAGGCTCATCAATGCACACGCGGCCCGTTGCTTGCTTCAGCAAGCATCATGAAAGCCGCTGTCGCCACCGCCGTGTTTGCCTTCGACCGGGTACGCACTGCTCTGCTTGCCCTTTCGATCATCGTCTTCATCAAATGCGGTCTCGTTTTGAGCACGCTTTTCTGGGCTCACTAGCGCTTCGGCGATAGGCACTCGAGCGCATCACGGGTCCCGCTCAAATCGTAACCGGCATTCGCCGCGGCATCGATAATCTGGTCGGGCGTGGCCGCGCCCGAGAGCGCCTGCGCCATGCCCCAAGCCGCCGCCGAGCGCGCGCCGCTGCGGCAGAAGGCCAAGATCGGGCCGGCCGCCTGCTCCATCACCAGCACTGTCTCTGCAACCACTGCCGGGGGCGGCGGACCCCGAAACGGCAGCGCCCGAAATGTGATCCCAATTGGTTGGGCTGCCGCAACGAGTTCGGCTTCTCGCGGCTGACCAGGCTCTTCACTGTCGGGCCTATTGCAGATGATCGTCTTGAAGCCCTCGGCCGCGGCCCTGGCGACATCCTCAAGCGTCAGTTGGGGCGCCACCGCGAAATCAGGGGAGAGGCGTCGAAACTCGGCCATGCCGCAGCCACGTTGACACGGCTTTCCGGGGAAGCAAGGTTCGCGTGGCGCTTGCGCGCAGGTGAGTCAGGGCGTCCGAATGCTTACGCTAACCGTGCGGCGCCTTCTCCTGTCGATCCCGACGATACTTACCATTATCGCCGCATCGTTTTTTCTCATGCATGCGGCGCCCGGCGGTCCATTCGCACGAGAGCGGCAGGTGCCGGCGGCCATCGAGCAGCGGCTCGAGGCGCACTATGGCTTGAACAAGCCGGTGGTCGAACAATTGATCGATTATGTTGGCGGGCTCGTCCGTGGCGATCTTGGCCCTTCCATGATCTATCAGGACAAGAACGTCCTCGACATTATCGCGGAAGGAGCGCCCACCAGCGCGATACTGGGCTTGTCGTCTTTGATCTTGGCGCTCCTGGTCGGCGGCGGCCTCGGCGCCATGGCGGCGCTACGTCAAAACAAGTCGCAAGATCACCTTGTCATGGCGCTGGCTGTGGTGGGCGTGTGCTTGCCGCCGCTGGTGGTTGGTCCGCTGGCGCAAATGCTCTTTGGCGTCAATCTTCACATCTTGCCGACGACCGGTCTTTATCGTGACGAATTCGGCCTCATCTATCTGGTCTTGCCTGTTCTGACGCTGTCGCTGCCGATGATCGCGGTGATTTCACGGCTGATGCGCGCCAGCATGATCGAAGCGCTGCGCTCGAACGCAATCCGCACGGCGCGTGCAAAGGGGTTGCCGGAACGTATGGTGTTGCTGCGCCACGCTCTGCCGATCGCGCTCTTGCCGATTGTGTCTTATGCCGGGCCCGCGCTCGCCGGCGTGATGGCTGGTTCGTTCGTGATCGAGACGGTTTATCAGTTGCCCGGCATCGGCAAGCAATTGGTGCTGGCGGCGGGCCAGCGCGATTACACGCTGGTGATGGGCGTGGTGCTGGTTTATTCGGTGCTGATCATTCTCGCCAACCTCGCTGCAGATCTGCTCTACCGCGTGCTCGATCCGAGGACACGTACGACATGAGCGATGTTCTCCTCGAAGAGGTCGAAACCCCGCGCGCCGTTCGTGGCCGCTCGCTCTGGGAAGATGCACGCCGCCGTTTGATGCGCAACCCCAGCGCAGTCGTGAGCCTCTATGTGGTGGCGATCCTCGTCCTCATAGCGATTTTTGGGCCAATGCTTTGGGTGCATCCGATCGACGCCATCTACCGCGACCGGGTCGCCATCGGCCCGACCTTCTCGCACCTGCATCTGCTCGGCACCGATACGGAAGGGCGTGACCTCGTCGCACGCACCATGTTCGGCTTGCGCATCTCGCTTCTCGTTGGCGTGGCGGCGACGGTGGTGGCGCTGACCATCGGCGTCACCTATGGCGCCGTGGCCGGCTTTTTCGGCGGCGTTGTCGACGATGTCATGATGCGCATTGTCGATGTGCTCTATTCGATCCCATTCATCTTCTTCGTCATCGTGCTGATGACGGTCATCAACACGCCCGATCCGTTCGTGAAGCTCATGCTCATCTTCATGGCCATCGGCGCCGTCGAATGGCTGACCATGGCGCGTATCGTGCGCGGTCAGACCATTGCGCTGCGCAACAAGGAATTCGTGGAAGCGGCGCGGGCGGCGGGGGCCAAGCCGATGGAGATCGTCTTTCGGCACATCGTGCCGAACGTACTGGGACCGGTCGTGGTGTTTGCCACGCTGAACGTCCCGGTGATCATTCTTTCGGAGAGCTTCCTCTCCTTCATCGGCTTGGGCGTACAGGAGCCGCTGACCTCGCTCGGCCGTCTCATCTCCGATGGTTCGGGTCAGATGATCAACGCGCCGTGGATGCTGGTTACGCCTGCTATCGTGATGCTGATCACGCTGCTGGCGCTCAACTTCCTTGGCGACGGCCTACGCGACGCGCTCGATCCGAAGGATCGCTGAACCTACTGGACGCGCCGCACGCGAAGGGCTGGCCCGCCCGCTTCCACGTGCATGAGGAAGCTCCCCATCGCCGCGCGGCGGATGCGCACTTCGCCGCCGCTGCGGGCATTGCGCGGGTTCTCATCGTCGATCTGTTCCCATTGCTGGCCATTGTCGAGCGTGAACGTCGCGTGTCCGCCGCGATCTTGGGAAACGCCGGCGATGCGCCCCGAGATCTCCGCGACATCTTCCGTGATGCCGCGCGAGCGGCTGGAGACGCCGCCGAAGAGATTGCCGAGACTTGGGAGCGAGAAACCGAACGCTTCACGGTTAACGCGGTCAGCTTGCTGGCGGTCCACCGCGACCACGTCGCCGCGCGTTTGCGCCTCCCGTAGGCGTCCCACCGCATGATCGTAGCATTCGAGGCGCTGATGCTCGTCGCCGATCTGGGCGCAGGCATAGACTTCATCGAGCACCGCCGGGTTTGTCGGCGATCGTTGCGTCTCCGATGTTTGCGCTGCTGCAGGCAAAGCCAGAGCCGCGATCAACAGACCTGCGAAAACAAGGCGCATTTCGGTATCTCCCACCCGTCCCCGGATCATCCTAGACTGGCCATTACGCGTTTGTCAGCCCGATGCCGCAGGAGCTTTAAGCCATGAACGCCAAATGGACCGATCGGCGTTCGCTGCTCGCGGCGGGGGCGGGGCTGGCTGCGGCGCCTGCGCTCGCGGGATGCGCGAATTCCCACATTGTCGGCTTGGATAAGTCCGCCCGATCGCTCGACATCTGCAACCAGGGCGAGCCGATTTCGCTCGATCCGCACAAGTGCAATAGCTCCTGGGAAAACAACATCATCGGCAACATGTTCGTGGGCCTTGTCACCGAGGACCAGCACTCGCATCCGATCCCGGGCATGGCGCAACGTTGGGAGACGAGCGACGACGGCCTGACGTGGACGTTCTTCCTGCGTCCGGCGCAATGGTCCGACGGCAATCCCTGCAATGCGCATGATTTCGAGTTTGCGTTCCGGCGCATCCTCGATCCGGCGAACCTCGCCGTCTATGCATCGTTCCTCTATGCCATCAAGAACGCCGAAGCGATCAACAATGGCCGCATGCATCCAAACCAGGTTGGGGTGTTGGCGCTCGACGATCTGACGCTAGAAATCCGACTCGAACATCCAGCCCCGTACCTGCCGCAGCTGTTGAAGCATTACACCTCGTTCCCGGTGCCCAAGCACCTTGTGCGCCAGTACGGCAATGACTGGATCAAGCCGGAGCATATCGCCGTCAACGGCGCCTTCACGCTGAAGCGGTGGTGGTCGAATTACATCGTCCACCTCGAGCGCAATCCGCATTTCTTCGATGCGCCGAACGTCGTCTTTCAGAATCTCTATTTTTATCCCAGCGGCGACGTAAACGCCTCCGCGCGAAAGGTGATGAGCGGTGAGGCCGGGTGGGCGACGCGTTTTGCGTCAAACCAGTTTCGCGAACTTCGCCGCGCTTTGCCCGGCTATCCGCGCGTGGCGCCCTTCCTTGTGTGCAACTATTTCGCCTTCAACGTCACCCGCGCGCCGTTCAACGACAAACGTGTCTGCCAAGCGCTTTCCATGGCCTATGATCGCGATTTCGTCGCCGCGCAAATCTACGGCACCGGCGAGAGGCCAGCCTATTCGATCGTGCCGCCCGGCATCGCCGACTATCCCGGCACGGCCCGCTACACATGGGCCAACCTGGCGATGGCCGATCGCCGCACCCAGGCGCAAAGCCTGCTGCGCGCCGCCGGCTTTGGGCCGAACAATCCGCTTCGGTTCGAAGTCGCACACCGCGCCACCAGCGACAATCCGCGCGTCGCGGTGGTTGCGCAGGCAAATTGGCGGGCAATCGCGCCGTGGGTAATCGTGGACCTACACCCATTCGAAGCGCAGGTGCATTACGCCAATCTGCAGGAGCGCAACTTCCAGGTCGGCGATTCTGCTTGGGTCGCGGATTTCAACGACGCGCGCAATTTTCTCTATTTGCTGGAGACGCGCTCGGGACAGCAGAACAATCCCGGCTATTCCAATCCCGAATTCGATCGCCTGGTGCTTGCGTCGGACTTTGAGCCCGACGCTGGCATTCGCGCCCAGATGATGACGCAAGCTGAGCAGATCGCACTCAACGACGCGCCGTTCTGCATGAGCGTGTTCCTGAACTCCACCAATCTCGTGCATCCCGATCTGACGGGCTACGCCGACAATCTCGAAGACATCCACCGCGCCCGCTGGTTCGGGATCAAGAACGCCTAGCGCGCGGACCCGATTGCCCCGCGCGCCAGTTCGTCGGCGCGGTTGTTCATGACGTCGTCGGCGTGGCCCTTGACCCACTTCCACGCGACATCATGGCGCGCGCGGGCAGCGTCGAGACGCTTCCAGAGGTCATCGTTTTTCACCGGCTTCTTGTCAGCTGTCTGCCAGCCGTTCTTCTTCCAGCCATAAATCCATTTGGTGACGCCATCCATCACGTATTTGCTGTCGGTGTGCAGCTTCACTGATGTTGGCCGCTTCAGCGTTTCCAAGGCGACAATCGCCGCCATCAGCTCCATGCGATTGTTGGTCGTCGCCGCTTCGCCGCCCGACAGTTCCTTTTCGGTATCGCCGTAGCGCAGCACCGCCCCCCAGCCGCCGGGCCCCGGATTGCCGCTGCATGCGCCATCGGTCCAGATATCGACGGTCTTGATCATGGCGCTTCGCTAGCGAGATTCGTGATCGAATCCACGCGCCGCTGCGCATCGATCTGCACCAGCCAATCGGCTTTTACGCCGCCATCCATCATGCTGCGCGTGATGCGTTCGTAATGCAGAACGAAGCGGTCGATCCAGGCTTCTTCCTCCGCGGTTAGCGGGCGCCCACGCAATGTGACCTCCTGTTGGCCGCGCCAGCGACGCACGATATCCCAACTGGGGGCGCGCAAATAAATGATGGCGTCGAAGGTCGCAAACCAAGCAGCGTAGCTGGTGTGCAAGAACGCGTTCTGGGTCGTACGCCACCCCCCGTTTGCGTCCTCTTCTTCGACCGAATTGAGCGGCGGCGACTGCGCAACTGGAAGCGCGCCCAGACACCATGCATCAACCAGGATGGCTTGCGGGCGTCCACGCACAACCGGCCATTCGCTGCGCGGCTTCATCACATCTTTGATCTTGTCGAAGCGCGGGAGCGGCGTCTCGCTACTTGCCCGCGCGTTCATCATCGCATCGATGGTCGCATGCGCCAACGCAATGTCGTGCGTTCCCGGCGGACCGCGCGTGACGAAGAGCGGATGGGTACGCTTCGCCAGCGCCGCGCGCTGCACGTTATCGAGATAGACATCGTCGATCGAAAATTGCGCGAAGCGGCCCCGGTTGGCGGCTTCGAGCAGCTGACAAACACTGGTCTTCCCCGATCCTTGCGCGCCCGAGACCCCAATCAGCGCCGGCCGATCACGGTTGCGGGCGTGTTGTTCTTGGATCACGCGATAGATCAGATCGGGGAGAGGGTCTTCGTTCACTCCGCCAGCACGCGCGGCAGCTTGAATTCCACATCTTCCTCGGTCACGCGCACGTCTTCCAGCGTCGCCTCGAAGCGCATGCCGATGGCGGCGACCAAATCCTCAACCAAATCCTCCGGCGCGCTGGCGCCAGCCGTCACGCCGACGGCGTCAACGCCCTCGAACCAGCTCCAGTCGACGTCCTCCGCCGAGCCCACCAAGCGCGCTTCCTTGGCGCCCGCACGCTTGGCGACTTCCACGAGCCTCACCGAGTTTGACGATTTCGGCGAGCCGATCACAAGTACAAGATCGGCGCGCGCGCCCATCGCCTTCACCGCATCCTGGCGGTTGGTCGTGGCGTAGCAAATGTCTTCCTTGTGCGGCGCAGCCATCAATGGAAAGCGCCGCTGCAGCACCGCGACCATCTCCGCTGTGTCGTCGACGGAAAGCGTCGTCTGCGTCACGAAGGCGAGCCTCGTGGAATCGCGCGGGGTAAAGCTTTCAGCGTCCCCAACCGTCTCGATCAGCGTGATGGCGCCGGCCGGTAATTGTCCCATCGTGCCGATCACCTCGGGATGGCCCGCGTGCCCGATCAGCACGATCTCGCGGCCAGCGTTGAAATGCCGTTCCGCCTCCACGTGAACCTTCGACACAAGCGGGCAGGTGGCGTCGACGAAAATCATTTGCCGCTGCCGCGCGGCCGCAGGTACGGATTTCGGCACGCCGTGCGCGGAAAAGATCACCGGCCGGTCCCCGGGGCAATCGTCCAACTCTTCCACAAACACCGCGCCGAGCGCTTCCAGGCGCTCGACCACGTGCCGGTTATGGACGATCTCGTGGCGCACATAGACCGGCGCGCCCCACTTCTCGATTGCGCTCTCAACGATATGGATGGCCCGGTCGACGCCGGCGCAAAAGCCCCGGGGCGACGCCAACAGGATTGAAATGGGGCGTTTTTCTGGCGGAGGCATCGGGTCTCAGGCGAACTCTTCGTGCGGGCGCCGGGGCTTGTTGCGGGCCGCTTGAGGGGAAGCTATCACGGCCCGACGCCGATTGCCTCGGGGCGGGGTGAGACATAAAGCGGCCTACGCCGCAAGCCCGAGGCGCGAGAGGTTCGAATGAAGCTTCCTGTCGTCGCTATGCTTGTTGGCGCGGTTGCGCTCTCGGCTTGCTCTACTGGCCGCGGCCGCACCGTCGAACTTCCCGGCGGCGTGCTGCCCGATCAGCAAAACGCCCAGCAGCGTCCGCCCAATGCGTTCGACCGCATGCTGGGTATTGACCAACGCCCGAACGTCGGCCCTTGCCCGCTAATGGGCGTTCTCTACGACAATTCGCGTCTCGTGCAGTTCGCTCAGCCCAACGCCCAGCGATACACAAACATCGCGTTCACGGGTGAAATGGACGGCGTGCAGGGGCTTTGCCGCTATGTCGATGCTGACCCGATCACCATGAACATGGACATCACCATGCAATTCGGGCGCGGGCCGGCGGCGGCGGGCGCTGAGCGCAAGACCTATCGCTACTGGGTCGCGGTGACGCGGCGCGGGCGGGCGCCCATCGCCAAGCAATATTTCGACGTCGACGTGCGTTTCCCGCGCGGCCAGGACGTGGTTTCGCACACCGAGCACATCAGCCGCATCGTCATCCCGCGCGCCAATGCCGACATCTCGGGCGAAAACTTCGAAATCTTGGTCGGCTTCGAGCTGACCCCGGATCAGTTGCAGTTCAACCGCGACGGACGGCGGTTCCGGATCGACGCCGCGACGCGTTCGGCGCCGACGCCGTCGCAGCCAACGCCGGCGCAGCCGAACTGAGCTTCGCAAACGCTTGACGAGGCAGGCGCGCGCGGCCAAGTCCGCGTGCGATGAAGGATCTTGCCGCCGTCCTGAGCGAGGCTAACGCCACGGTTTTTACCGCATGCGGGCTTGCGGCGCGCCATGCCGAGGTGCGCCGTTCGGATCGACCGGATTTAGGTGAATTCCAGTGCAACGGCGCGCTCGCGTCGGCGAAGGCGGCCGGCAAGAAGCCGCTGGAAATCGCCCAGCAGACGGCGGCGGCCTGGACCGCAACCGATCTCGCTGACAGGCCAACCATCGCTGGCCCCGGCTTTCTCAATTTCACGACGACGCTGAAGGCGCTTGCAGCGCGCGCCCAAGCGATAGCGAACGACGCACGCGCCGGCGCTTCGCTGGTCGAACACAAGCGCCGCGTCGTCGTGGATTATGGCGGTCCAAATGTCGCCAAGGGCATGCACGTTGGGCACTTGCGCGCCTCGATCATCGGCGAGAGCGTCAAACGCATCTACCGCTTCTGCGGCGACGAAGTCTGGGGCGATGCGCATTTCGGCGACTGGGGTTTCCAGATGGGCCTCGTCATCACCGCACTCGAAGACGAACTCGCCGGCTTCGGCGACAAGGCCAAAATAGACGCGCGCCTGAAGACGTTGACGCTCGATCAACTCGAGGCAATCTATCCGGCAGCGGCGCAGCGCATCAAAACCGACACAGATTTCCTCGATCGAGCGCGCAAGGCGACCGCGGCGTTGCAATCCGGGGCTGAACCGCACCGTACCATCTGGAAGGCGATGCACGATGTCTCGATGGCGGCGCAGAAGCGTGACTTTCATGCGCTCGGCGTCGATTTCGATCTCTGGCTCGGCGAAAGCGACGCCGATCCGCTGATCCCCGACATGGTCAAGGATCTCGAGAACAAGGGCCTATTGGAAGAAGACCAGGGCGCGCGCATCCTGCGCGTGGCCGCCCCGGGCGAGACCAGGAAGAAGAAGCTCGACGACGGCGCCGTGGTTGAAGTCGAAAGCCCCGATCCGTTGCTCGTCGTCTCGTCGGAAGGATCGGCCATGTACGGCACCACCGATCTTGCCACCATCGTGCAGCGCATGCGCGATCAGAAGCCGGATATCGTGCTCTACGTCGTCGATCAGCGCCAAGCCGATCATTTCGAACAGGTCTATCGCGCCGCAGCGATTGCCGGGTACGCCAAACGCGAAGCGCTCGAGCATGTCGGCTTCGGCACAATGAACGGGCCGGACGGCAAGCCGTTCAAGACCCGCGCCGGCGGCGTGTTGAAGCTGCAGGATTTGATCGGGCAGGCCGAGGAGAAAGCGCGCGCGCGTCTGCGCGAGGCCGATATCGGTACGAGTTTCTCCGCCGAGGAGTTCGAAGACATCGCCCACAAGGTCGCCATCGCCGCGATCAAGTTCGCCGATCTCATGAATTATCGCGGCACTTCCTACGTCTTCGACCTCGACCGCTTCATGAGCTTCGAAGGCAAGACCGGCCCCTACCTTCTCTATCAGGCGGTGCGCATCAAGAGCATTCTGCGTCGTGCCGAGGCCGAAGCGGTCGCCGCCGGCGCCATCATCATCGCGCACGCCGCCGAGCGCGGCTTGACGCTGGCGCTCGATGGCTTCGATGCGGCCTTGCGCGCCGCTTACGACAAGAAGGCGCCGCACTTCCTGGCCGAGCACGCTTACACGCTGGCGCAGGCATTCTCCGGCTTCTACGCGCATTGCCCAATCCTGCAGTCGCAAGGCGAGGTCCGTGCTTCGCGCCTGACGATGGCGAGCGCTACGCTGAGGCAGCTTGCGCTGACGCTCGACCTGCTCGGCATCGCTGTGCCGGAGCGCATGTAGGCTTAATGCTCAGCCCTTGGCGATTTTGTGGGACTTCTCCTCGATCCAATCCATCAGCGCAAAGCCGATACCGGAGCCGACGAAGGTCAGATGGATCAGCACGTACCACTGGATGCTGGCAGGCGCATAGCTTTCCAAGTTCATGAAGATCTTCAGGAGATGGATCGCGGAAATCGCCACGATTGAAGCTACGAGTTTGATCTTCAGCCCAGAGAAATCGAGCGTCCCCATCCAATCGGGACGATCAACGTCGTTGTGCGCGGCCTCGATCTTGGAGACGAAGTTCTCGTAGCCCGAGAAGAGGATGATCAGCACCAGATTGCCGGCGAGCGAAATGTCGATCAGCGTGAGCACGAGCAGGATGATCTGCTTTTCCTCCATCGTGTAGAGGCCCGGCACGGCAACGATGAGTTCGCGGAAGAAGGTGATGACAAGGATCGTCAGAGCCGCCGCGAGCCCTAGATAGAGCGGCGCCATGAGCCAACGGCTGGCGTAGATGAGACCCTCGACGCCATGCTCGAGGAAAGCGCCGCGTCCCCGCTGATCGTCGTTTTGGCTCATATGGTCCCCCGTGCTGCAGGGAAAGCTAGGAAGGTTGCGCGTTTGCGCCAAGCCAACTCTCGTTGCGGGAGGCTTGCCATGGCGGCCGCGGCAGCGAAGATACGCGCGAAGGGGGAGTTCCGATGTTCGAACATGGCCTACTCGCGCCGATCGTCGCGCTCGCGGCGTGGTCGCTTCTCATGCTCATTTGGCTCTACGCCACCCGCATTCCCGCCATGCAGCGGATGGGGGTGAAACCTGGCCAGTTTAAGGATGAGCCCAACGCCACGTCCAAGCTGCCGCCTTGGGCGCGCAATGTCGCGGACAATTACAACCATCTGATGGAACAGCCCACGATCTTTTACGCCACGTGTTTTGCGCTGCAGCTTCTCAACGTAACGGATCAGAACACTGTTCTGCTCGCCTGGGTTTATGTCGGGCTGCGGCTCATCCATTCGCTGGTGCAGGCGACGGTGAACATCATCCTGGTGCGCTTCAGCATTTTCGTGGCGGCGAGCGTGGTGCTGGGCTTCCTGATCTACCGCGCCGCCGTGGCGGTTGAGCTGATCCAGTTCAGCTTCTAGGGACGCGACGTTCCGTCTGGATTCATTCCAGCGATCCAGTCCCGCATCAGTGCGATTGCGCGCGCGTCGATGCGCTGGCGGCCAAGCTCCGGCATCATTTCGCCGGGATCGGTCGAGGCCATGCGATAGATGAGGATCGATTGCTCGGGATGGCCTGGCGCGATGTCGAATTCGAACGTCGATGAGCCGCGCCCCGCCGCCACAGGCCGCTTGTGCACGCCCCATTGCACCGGCGTCGTATCGTTGAAGCGTAAATCGAGGCCCGAGGTGTGCGCTGGTCCTTCCGGATTGTGGCAGTGGGCGCAGTTCACTTGCAGATAGGCGCGCGCCCGTTCCGCCAGCGCGCCGCTGGCCGGATCGTAGGCGTCGGCGAAGCGTGGCGCATCTGCCGGTATGCGATCGATCATACCGGCTGCGAGCCAATGCGCGAGCTGGCTCTCGCCGCCTTGGCCATAATCCAATGTGCGATTGAGATTTCGCGCACTTGGTCCGATGGGCGTGATGGCGCCTGCGCGGTCATGGCATCCTTTGCACTGATTGACGTTCGGCACGGCCCAATCAAGCGCAACCGAGCTTGCATCCGCATCGGTGAAATTGATCGCCATGATCGCCCCGATTGGCGACAGCCGCGCCTCCGTCTGGGCCTGGTTCCAGACATAAGGGTAGGCGACCCAGCCACTGGCGCGGTGAATCAGCAGCCGCGTTTCAAGGAAGCGCACGTTCTCGGTCGGGCGCCGCATGTCGGCGGCGAAGGCGAAAGTCTTGATCAGCACCGCCCCGACGGGAAGGTCGAACACGCCATCGTCGCGATACGCCGCCTGCGTATGCGGGGGCAGATAGAGGTAGCGGAATTTCAGCGCGCCGTCGGAATAGAGCGCCGTATTGAGGTCATAGGGCGTGACGCCTGCATTTGGCTGGCGTGCTCCAGCGTCGCGGAAGAAATGATAGCGCGACAGCACTTGCGGCGGCTCAGCTGCCGCAATCGCGCGCGCGTCCACGCCCGGCGGCGCCTGCGCGACCGCGCTTGCCGCCAACGCGGCTGCAGCCGCCAACAGAAACGCGACGGCGCGCATCAGCGGCGCAGACGCACTGGGTCGGGCTCGTCAAAACTCTGCAGCGGCGGGAAAGCGGTGCTCGGCGTGCCTTCGTTGAGCGGCACGCCGGAGGCCGGCAGGCCCATGGACAGGAACGTGCCGATGCCCCCGCGCGAGGAGCGGTTGTCGCGCATCACGATCCGTACATTCTCGGCGTGCGGCACGCCCCCGGCGGCGTAGCTTGTCACGCCGTCCCAGAGCACGTCCGGCAGCGTGACGCCTGCCTGCGCCAGCGCCGCAATGTCGCCAGTTGGCGCAAAGCCCGTGTTTCCGAAGCGATTGTTGCGGATCATGACGTTGCGCGGCAGCGGGTTGTAGTTCGGATCCTCGAAGGTGGTCCAATACGAGGTCACGATGATGTTGGCCGTGCCGTTATCGCCAATATCGTTGTCGAACACGACGACATCGCGGTTGGCCATCACGATGAGCCCGACGCCGGCCGGCACGCCGCCGACAATGGCGCCCGCCGCCGCAAAATTCGGCGTGTTGTTGCTCTCAATCCGATTGTGAAACACGCGCACGGCGTGGCCGCCATGCTGCTGCAGGTCCGGCAGATCGAACACCAGGATGCCGCCAGTATTGCGCCGCGTCGTATTGTTGAACACATCGGCGTTGAAGCAGTTTTCGATCTCGATCCCTGCGACATTGTTCTCAGCGATATTGTCGCGAACGATGATGTTGCGGGACTGGCCGACATAGATGCCGGCGTCCGAGGCGCCGCGCACCACCGATTGCTCCACCAGCACGTCCGAACAGTTCACAGGATAGAGGCCATAAGCGCCATTGTGGCTATCAGGACCGCGCGTCCATTCCACCCGCAGGGCGTGGAAGGTGATGCCCTGGCAGTCGCGCGCCTTGATCGCATCGCCCTTTGCATCTTCGACCGCAAAGTCGCGCAGCATGACGCCGTTTGAGGTCACTAGCAGCCCCTCGGCGCCGCGCCGTTGGCCTGCGAAAGAAAGAACGGTGCGGTCTTGTCCCGCGCCGCGCACGGTGACGCGGTCGACATCGAGCGACAGCCCTTGGGTAAGATCGTAGCGCCCGCGCGCAATTGAGATGGTGTCGCCGGGTCGTGCGCCGATCATCGCCGCTTGCAATTGTTGCTCAGCATCGCCGCCAGGGCGGACGTCCCAGGTGCGCGCCTCAGCAACGCCGGCAAACAACAAGGTCGCCGCCAGCGCGGCATAGACAAATTTCATCGAACGACTCCCACCCGGAGGCGTCGAACTTTGCGCCCCGAGGCGCGCGTGTAAAGCCGGACACGGCTGACGTGAAGGCAGGGTTAGCGGTTACGGGTGAAACGGGCGGCGATGCCGACAAGGTCGCGCACGAGCCCCGGATTACGGGCTGCCAAGGCGCCGGCGACCAGCGTCACCGCCAGCGTCACCAGCGGCCGATCGCGCACCGCATCGCCAAGCAATTCCACAGGGAGGGCGCGCGCCAGATCGTGCCCCGCCGCTTGTGCTTCGCGCTCACGTTTGCGGGCGCGGAAGGTGGCGAAGAGGGCGATCAGCGCCACGACCAAGGCCGCGATCAGCGCAACGATGGCCGAAGCGCCGGCTGGGCCAACTTGCGGGACGATCAGCGCATAGACAGAGAAGCCCGCCGCGAACACCGCCATCACCGCCGCAGCACTCGCCGCGGCGATAGCGACGAATTCGAGAGACCGCGGAATCGAACACTAGCGGCGGCTTCCGATGAGAAGCCCGATGATGACGCCGGCGCCAAGCGCGGTCGCCGCCACCGCCACCGGCCGTTCGCGCCATTGGCGCTTCAGATAGCGGTGCGCTTCATCAAGCCCGTCTTCGACAGCCGCCTGCGCGCGCTCGAACGCCTCTTCGGCGCGGTCGCGTACGTCGTCGGCGATTTCTTCGGCCCGGCTTCTGTCCTTGGCCATGACTTCTGTCTCCTCGGCTCGAGTTTAGGTCAGATCGATGTGGTGCGCCTCGCCAGAAGCGCCAACGGCGAAATCCTCGCAGGGGAGCGCGCGACGGGCAGGAATGTTCCCGATCGAGGAGGGTTAAGCCGCCTTCGCCATCACGCGTGCGGCTTCGATGACGCGGAGCGTCTCACGCCAGAGCTGGAGACCTCCAATCTCGTCAGGTGAAAAGAAGCGCGCCTCCCGAGCGTCATCACCCGCCTCCAGTTCGCCGCCAGTCCAGATCGCTGCGTAGTCGATGAGAACATAGTGCCCCCAGGGCGGCTCACCCGCAGGCGCGCTACGACGCGTCATCAGACCGTCGACCACATCGATAAGGCCAATGAGGCGTGCCTCGCAGCCGGTCTCTTCGCTGAGTTCGCGCAAGGCTGCATCTGCGGCGCGTTCGCCCCATTCTATGCGCCCGCCGGGGAGCGACCACTGGTCTTCAAGCGGCGGCCTTGCGCGGCGCACCAAGAGCACGTCGTCGCCGCGCAAGCACACGACGCCGGCCGCGGCAATCGGCATACGCGCAGGCCGGGGATCGCTCATGCCGGACGCAACGCTTCCCAGACGATGAACGCGCCAATGATAATGAAGCCGGCGCCCGCCGCGAGTTTCAGCCAGGGCCCGTTGAAGAGGCCATGGAGAAGCGCGCCCGCCAGCGTCGCAAGCGCGGTCGAGGTCACCAAAGCCGCTGAAGAAGCAAGGAAAACTAGCCACTTCGGCCGATCGCCTTCGCCGGCGAAGAGGGCGGTGGCGAGCTGTGTCTTGTCGCCGAGTTCGGCGAGGAAGACGGAGACGAAAATGGTGAGGAAGGAGGTGAGCATGAGGCTCAGCTAGGCCTCGCAAGCGCCGCGCTCAATGCGGAAAACGAAAGTGCGCGGCACTGTCGCGCCGCGCACCCTGTTGGGCTTTCGCCCCGATTAGTTGGAATGCTCTTGGTGGAGCACTCGATGGCCGACTACCGGCGCTTCGCCTTCTTGGCTGTCTTACGCGGCGCCTTTTTGGCTGCCTTCTTGCGCCCGCCCTTTTTGGCTTTCTTGGCGACTTTCTTTGCTTTCTTAGCCATGCCCTGGCTCCTCTATAGTCACGGCAATGAGCCGCAGTACGTCGTCATACTGACATGTGCAAGCACAAACGCACTCGAAAACTTTTCGCGCGATGAATTTGCAACACGCTCACATTGAGCGAAGTGCGCGCGCATTGCAAGCGACGCGAAACGATTCGCTCTTGCGTGAGTCAGATGAGAACGCGCGGGTTCATGACGTTGTTGGGGTCGAGCGCGCGCTTCACCGCGCGCATCAGCGCGATCGACAAGGCGTCTTTGTAGCGGATGAGATCGTCTTTGCGCACGACGCCGATGCCATGTTCGGCCGAGATCGATCCGCCGAGTTGGGTGGCGACCTCATAGACCGTCTGGGTTAGCGCTTCGGCTGGGAAGCGATCGGCGCTCGCGCCTTCAGGCTGCATCACCGTGTAGTGGAAGTTGCCATCGCCCATGTGACCGAAGGCGACGATGCGCGCCCCGGGGCACACACGCTCCATCTCCGCATTGGCGCGATCAAGGAACGCCGGGGTCTGCGAGACAGGCACGCTCACATCGTGGTTCACTTGTGCGCCCTCAGGCCGGTGGCCAGCGGAAATGTCTTCGCGGATTCGCCAGAAATCCCTTGCCTGGCTTGCATTTTCGGCAATGAGCACGTTTCCGCACACATTTGCTTCCGCAGCTTTTGCGAAGGCGTTCTCGATCGCATCGCGGAAGCCGACTTCGCGTGCGCTCTCGAATTCGACGAGCGTCATCATCGCCGCTCCGGGCATTGGATCGCGCCGGTCAGCGATGTTCTTCACAACAAGATCGACCGAGAGCCGGTTCATGATCTCGAACGCCCCCACCGCGCCCGTCGCCGCCTTGAGCCGGTGCAGGAGGTCGAGCGCGCTGCGCGCGTTCGCGACCGCGGCGAGCGCCACCAGGTGCGCGCGCGGACGGGGGTAGAGCTTGAGGCTCGCCGCCGTCACCAGCCCGAGCGTTCCTTCAGCGCCGATGAAGACTTGCTTCAGGTCGTAGCCAGTGTTGTCCTTCCGCAGCGCCTTGAGACCAGGCAGCACGCGACCGTCCGCGATCACGACTTCGAGACCCAGCACGAGGTCTCGCATCATGCCGTAGCGCAGGACGTGCACGCCGCCGGCATTGGTCGAGATCAGTCCGCCAATTGTGGCGGAACCCTCGCTCGCGAGGCTCAATGGGAAGAGGCGGTCCAATTCGGCGGCCGCCTGCTGGACGTTCGCAAGCACGACGCCGGCCTCCGCTATGAGTGAGTCATTGTCCGCGTCGAGAGAACGAATGCGGTTCATCCGCTTGAGCGAGACCAACACTTCGCCCTGAGGGATCTGACCGCCGACCAGTCCCGTGTTGCCGCCTTGCGGCGTGATTGCCGCCCCCGCTTCGGCGCACAAGCGCACGACATCAGAAGCTTCTTCAGTGCTCGCCGGCATCGCCAGAAAGGGCGTCTCGCCGGCGAATGCGCCGCGCCACTCCTTCAGATATGGTGCGAGATCGGCCGCGTTGGTGGCGTAGCCCTTGGTTCCAAGGCGCGCCGCGAGGCGTTCGTAAAGCTCGGTCATGTTTGAGAAATTAGCGCGGCGCGGCCGCGCGAGCGAGCCGGTCGCGTATGGCTTCGCCCAATCCGTGCGCAGGAATGGGCGCGACGGCGATGACTTGAGCTCCGGTCGCATCGAGGGCGCGCAGGTGCGCGTAGAGGTTTGCCGCCGCTTCGATGAGATCGCCGGAAGCCGACAGTGTAAGCCCGTCTGCGGGCGCCTGCGAACCGAACGCCAAGAACGCTTCGCCCGCACGCGGGGCGTCCGCATCAAGGCGCATGCGAGCGGCCGGCGCGTAATGGCTCGCAAGCATGCCCGGCGCTTCAATCGATCCGCGTGTGACCGCAAGTGAGCCGGTCACACTCTCGATCTCATCACGCGTGATCGCGCCGATGCGAAGCAGCGTGGCGAGACCGCTGTCATCGATCGACACAATTGTTGATTCCAAGCCGATGGGCGAGGGCCCTGCATCCAGCACCGCGCCCACTGCCGTACCCAGATCTTCGGCCGCATGCGCTGCGGTGGTGGCGCTCACGCGCCCCGAGCGATTGGCGCTCGGCGCAGCGATCGGTCGATCCACCGCCGCCAGCAATGCCCGAGCCATCGGGTGCGAAGGCGCACGCAGCGCAATCGTCGCCAGCCCCGCGCATGTAAGCTCCGCCACGCTTGCGTCCACCCGCCGCGGCGCAACAATGGAGAGCGGCCCCGGCCAGAAGCGTTCCGCCAGGGCGCGCGCCTTTTGATGCAGCCGCGCCTCGCGCTCCGCTGCTGCCAGATCCGGCACGTGCACGATCAGTGGGTTGAAGTGCGGCCGGCCTTTCGCAGCATAAAGCCGCGCCACCGCCTCGGCGTTGGTCGCCTCGCACCCAACGCCATAGACGGTCTCAGTCGGGAAGATGACGAGCCCGCCTGCCCGCAACTCTTCCGCAGCGCGCTTGATGTCGCTCATGGCCCGCGCGTGGCGTCGACGCGCACACTGATATTGATGCTCTGCGAGATCATGTCGTTGGCGTCGCTGTGGACGCCGATGCCGAAGTCGCGCCGATTGATGGAGAGATGTCCAGACATGCGGGCATGATTGCCATCAATACTCAGCGTGAAGGGAAGTGTAACCGGCTGTGCGTGGCCTTTTATGGTCAGCTGACCCGCGGCCTCATAGCTAGACCCGCTACGCCGGATGGATGTGGTGCGGAACTCGGCCGTGGGATGGCCCGCCGCATCGAACCATTCTGGGCTCGGCAGGCCGCGGTCGTGGATATCGACGCCATCGCTCGCCGAGGCGACCTGGATGATCACCACCGCCGAGGAATGCTCAAGGTCGTTTGGATCGAAGCGGATATCCCCGCGCCACTGGCCGAAGCGGCCATTGAATGTCGTGTCGCCGTTCTCGGGGTCTTGATAGACGAAGCTGAAGCCGATCGAACTCGCCGCCATATTCACACGCCAGTTGACGATGCCGCCGGGGCTGCCGCCGCCGGGACCGCCGAGTGCGGCCGCATTTGGCGCCGTGGCCTGTGTGGTTGCCGTCGTCGTCGACGACGCTGTCGGGGTGCTGGTAGCCAATGCGCGCGGCGTTTCGGCGGTTTGGAACGTGGACGGCGCTGGCGGTGTGCTCGCCACGGGCAGAGTGAACACCGTATAAAGCGCCAACAACGCCAGCAGCGCGGTGACGCTCAAGCCAAAACCCAAAGTCGCCAAGCGCGCAGCCTCGTGCGGCTTGTCGCCTGTCGCGAACGGCGCCTGCAGGCCAGGGAGCATCTGCGCCATCACCGCGTCGCGGTCAAAAAACTGGTGCTTCAGCGCCGCCGCGACGTGGAGCGTTGCGAGCGCCAGTGTCGTCCAGCCCAGCGCCCAATGCACCTTGAGCGACGCGAAAGCCGCCGACGCCCGTACCTCATCGTCCGCGCGCGAAAGGCCGAAAAGGTCCGGCACATGGAAGAGGCCGAAATAGCGGGTCGGCACGACGAGCGCGTGATCGGTGTGGATGGACCATCCGGCCGACACGTAGAGCCAGCCCGTCAGCGGCAGCGCCAGCATCACCACATAGAACAGGAAGTGCGTCGCCCGCGCCGTCCGTTTCTCCCATGTCGGCATATGCGCGGGAAGCGGGGGTTGTGCGTGCGTGAGCCGCCAAAAGATGCGAAGGACGCTCAGCGCCAACACCGTAAGTCCAATCGACTTGTGCAGCTGGAACGCCCGGAAGACGCCTTCGCTCACATCGTTGGCCTCGGCGCGCGCATGCATCCATAAGCCCAGAGGGATGTTGAAGAGGATCGCGAACGCGATCGCCCAATGCAGAACGATCGCGACGGCGGTGTAGCGTTGTGTGGTCTCGGCCATGGGTCGTGCTCGGTTTAGCCTAGCCCCCGGCCAGGATGTTTCAACGCCGCTCGCTCAGCTGTGCGTGAGCTCGGTCTCGATAACGATCTGCACCTCATTGCCGGCGAAGGCGGTCCATTGGCCGACGCCCCATTGGCTGCGATCAATCGTACCGTGCGCCGAGAAACCGACCGCGACCGCGCCGCCGCGGACGATGTCGTTATGGGCGCCGCCGAATGTCGCCTCGAGCACGGCCGGATGCGTTTGCCCGTTCATTGTGAGATTGCCGGTCACGCGCGCCGTATTCTGGCCGGTGCGCTGGATCGAGGTCGAGGTGAAGGTGATTTGGCGCGTGGTCTGGGCGCCGATGGCGTTGCCGATCGATTGATCGAAACCGCGTTCGCCCGCCGTGTTGGTGAGTCCCGTATTGACGCTGGTAGCGTCGACGCTGGCGGTCAGGCGCGATTGCTCGGGGTTGGCTGGGTTGAGTTCAAGCGTCGCGTCCTTGGCGTCGAAGCGGGCCGTGAACCAGGAAATGCCCTCGTGCCGAATGCGGAAGAGCACGGTCGTGTGACGTGGATCGATCCGGTAGGCGCCGGCTGGGATGTCGATGGGCGTGAAGCTCTGGGGCGTCTGGGGCTGGGACTGCATTGACGCCGGCGGCTGCTGATTGGTGAAGGGTGATTGCTGGTCGGCCGCGCCCTGCGCGCTGACGCAGGCGGCCAATCCCAAGCTCAATGCGATGATCCAGGCGCGCATGCGACGATCTCCGTTCATCCCCCGGTCTCATCCCCCGGTCTCTTGCCCCTTGGCGATCTAGCAACGGCCAAAAGGAGCCGCCATGCTAGCCGCGAGATTGTCGCGGGATCGTGATCTGGTTCCGCATTGGCGGTGGAGACAGCGTTCATGGGTTATCGCGCACCGATCGGCGACATGCGCTTTGCGCTGGAAGCCTGCGCCGATCTTTGGTCGCTCAAGTCGCGCTTCAACGACATTGACCCCGACTTGCTGGAAGCCATCCTCGACGGCGCCGGCGCGCTCGCCGCCGAGACGCTCGCGCCCATCAACCGCAGCGGCGATCAGGCCGGAGTGACGCTGAAGGACAGCGTCGTCACCAGCGCGCCGGGGTTCCGCCAAGCCTATGGCGCGTTCAGGGATGCGGGTTGGCAGGGGCTGACGGCCGATCCGGTTTATGGCGGCCAAGGTCTCCCGCGCGCCGTCGCGCTCGCCGTGTTCGAAACCGTGCACGCCGCCAATATGAGCTTTGCCTTGCTGCCGATGCTGACGCTCGCGGCCATCGAAGCGCTCGAGCAGCACGGCGCGGCCGATCAGAAGGACCTCTACCTCGCCAAACTCATCTCCGGGGAATGGACCGGCACGATGAACCTGACCGAGCCGCAAGCCGGCTCCGATCTCGGTGCTCTCACGACCAAGGCCGCGCCGCGCGCCGACGGCTCCTACGCAATCACAGGCCAGAAGATCTTTATCACCTGGGGCGAACACGACCTCTCGCCGAACATCATCCATCTTGTGCTCGCGCGCATCGAAGGCGCGCCGATGGGTTCGCAGGGCATTTCGATGTTCATCGTGCCGAAGTTCAATGACGAAGACGGCGCCCGCAATGCGGTGCGCTGCATCGGCGTCGAAGAGAAGATGGGCATCCATGCTTCGCCCACCTGCACCATGGCCTATGAGGGCGCGACTGGCTGGCTGATCGGCGAACAGAACCGGGGCCTTGCCGCCATGTTTACGATGATGAACGCCGCGCGGCTCAATGTTGGCTTGCAGGGCGTGGCTGTCGCCGAGGCCGCCTACCAGAAGGCGCTCGCCTATGCACAGGAGCGCGAGCAGGGCGGCGTGCTCATTGTCCAACATCCGGATGTTCAGCGCATGCTCACAACGATGCGCGCCAAGATCCAAGCAGGCCGCGCCATCTGCT
This sequence comes from uncultured Pseudomonadota bacterium, assembly GCA_963837475.1. Lineage (GTDB taxonomy): Bacteria > Pseudomonadota > Alphaproteobacteria > Caulobacterales > Aquidulcibacteraceae > Vitreimonas. The sequence continues at coordinate 1,604,169 of CAWIND010000003.1, read as the reverse complement.
ATGCAACCGCAGTCGCGGCGGATGGCGGCGACAAGGCCCGCGAGGATCTGCTCACCCCCATCGCCAAGGCCTGGTGCACCGATCTCGGCGTCGAAGCCGCAAGCCTTGGCGTACAGGTGCACGGCGGCATGGGCTTCGTCGAGGAGGGCGGCGCCGCCCAGTTCTATCGCGACGCCCGCATCGCCCCGATCTACGAAGGCACAAACGGCATCCAGGCCATCGATCTTTATGGCCGTAAGCTCTTGAGCGATCGCGGCGAAGCCATGAACGCGCTGATCAATGATGCGCGCCAAGCGAGTAAAGCTTTGAAACCGACGCGCGGCGCCCGGCTCATCGTCGCCGCCGATGCGCTGGAAGAAGCGACCAAGTACATGCTCAGCGCTTGCCGCGAAGACGCCCTTGCCGGGGCTTCGGAATATCTGGCGCTCGCGGGCGATGTTGCGGGCGGCCTTTACGTCGCCCGTGGCCTGAGGAACGCGCCTGGTCATGGCGCAATGACGAAGGCGCTCATAGAAGATCAAACCACGCTCTTTGCGTTTTATTCCGAGACTGTTCTGGCTCGCGCGCCGTCGCGCGTGGCGGGGATTGAAATCGGCTCGGGCGCGCTCGCTGTGGAAGCAAGAACATGAGCGATCTCGCGGAACGCCGCCTCAAAACCGTTCGCGATCATATGGCGCTTGAGGTCACGCACGATTGGGACGCGGTGATCGCTACGTTCGAGCATCCGCGCTATGAAATGCATGGCGGGGGCATGGTGTTCGACGGCGAGGACGCCGTCCGCCGCTACTTCTCGCTCTCGCGCACGCCTTTCCCGGACCAAGGCAATGAGATCATCGCCATCGCGCACAGCGACGACACCGTGCTCGTGGAATTCTGGCTCACCGGCACGCACACGGGTCCGTTGCGATTAAGCGACCGCGTCGTCGAACCCACTGGCAAGGGCTTTCGCGTCCGCATGGCAGCCAGCTTCGAGTTCGCGCCGGGCAGCGATAAAATCATCTGCGAACGCCCTTATTTCGACGCCAACGCCGTCCCGCGCGCGCTCGGCTTGACCTAAGGCGAGCGCGCGTTTCGGGGTTTGGCGTTGCCGGCAAGCCCGTCTAGGCTCGCACCCCATGTCAATGGACGGCCTCGAAGACGAAGTGACAGCCGACCGGCCCGCGCGCCCGTCACTTGTATATCCCCTGGGCGAACCGCCGCCTGCCGGCGAGGCGCGCGCGATCGCGCCGGGCGTGCGCTGGGTGCGCATGCCGCTGCCGTTCGCGCTCAAATGGATCAATCTGTGGCTGCTCGAAGACGGCGACGGCTGGACCGTGATCGATACCGGCGTCGCCTTAGAGCAATCGCGTGAGCACTGGCGCTCGATCTTCGAAGGCACGCTCGCGGGCAAGCGCGTCACGCGCGTGATCTGCACGCACATGCATCCCGACCACATGGGTCTGGCGGGCTGGATTTGCCGCAAGTACGGCGCTGAGCTTTGGATGAGCCGGCTCGAATACATCACTGGGCGCATGCTCGTCGCCGACACTGGCCGGGAAGCGCCGGAAGAGGGCGTCAAATTCTATCGCGGCGCCGGCTGGGACGAAGACGCCCTCGATTCCTACAAGGTGCGCTTCGGCGGTTTCGGCAAAGCCGTCTCGCGTATGCCCGACGCCTATCGCCGGATCGAAGATGGCCAGGTGATCGAGATCGGCGCCCGTCCGTGGCGCGTTGTCATCGGCAACGGCCATTCACCCGAGCACGTGTGCCTTTGGCAAGAAGAGCTGAAGCTCTTCATCTCCGGCGATCAGGTGCTGCCGCGCATCTCTTCCAACGTCTCGGTGTTTCCCACTGAACCGGAGGGCGATCCGCTCGCCGACTGGATCAATTCCTGCAACAAGTTGCGCGGCGCCGTTCCGGCCAATGTGCTGACGCTGCCTTCGCACAACGAACCATTCGAAGGTCTACATGATCGGCTCACCAATCTGGTCGAAGGTCACGAGAAAGCGCTCAATCGCGTCATGAGCCGCTTGCGCCAAGAACCGCGCCGCGCCGTTGATCTCTTCGGCGCGCTTTTCGCCCGCAAGATCGGGGCAGACCTTATCGGCATGGCCACCGGCGAAGCCATTGCGCATGCGAATTGTTTGATTGGCCGCGGCCTTGCCAAGCGCTCGGTCGATGAGCAGGGAATTGTTCGCTATGAACCAGCCTGAGACCCCCAATCCTGAGCGCCGCTCCAACAACGCCATGCTTTGCCTCTGCATTGGTCTTGGCTTGCTTGTGCTCAGCTGGTTTCTCGGCGTTGGCACGGCTTTCACCGCGGCCTTCTCTGGCGGCCTCGCAGGCGTCGCGACCGGGGTTCTGGGCGGGATTGTGCCTCATGCTGGCGGCGTGCTCAGGCGTGGTGTTAATGCTCGTGGGCGTCATTTGGATTGTCATTCGCGTCGTTTCAGATCAAACGGCGGATGAAAGCCGCCAACGCTACAAGGATGTGCAGCGATGATCCTTTCGACGACCTTTGATGTTCCAGGTCGCACGATTGCGCAGAACCTGGGCGTCGCACGCGGCAACGTTGTGCGCGGCCGCTCTATCGGGCGCAACATCGTCGCCAGCTTTCGCATGCTCGTCGGGGGCGAGATCCATGAATACACCAAGCTCATGGCCGAAAGCCGCGAACAGGCGCTCGATCGCCTGATTGAACACGCCCAATCGCTAGGTGCGGACGCCGTGATTGGTTTGCGGTTCAATGCGACCGAGGCTGGCGCCCAAACGCCGGCGACGGAAGTGTTGGCTTACGGAACGGCCGTCAAGCTTGCCTGAGCGCTCTTGAAGGGCGCGGCGTGCGCCAGCCGCCATGCCGCAAGCGCCACGACGCCGGCCGACAGATCGAACATCGCGCCAAACGCCAGCACGAAGAGCGCGTGGTGGGTCAGCATGTGAATTGTTGGCGCGACCGCGACTTGGCCCAAGCGCCAGTCCGCCGCGCGCCGCAGCAGCCAGTCGGCCGTCACCAGGAGTGCAACGCAACCTGCGGCGACCGGAACCCAAACCGGCACATGCGGAAGGTCGAGCGGCAAGCCGGCAATGACATGAGGCGCGCTGAAAGCAACCAGCGCCAAAGCATAGGCCGGCGTCGTCCATCCATGCGCCAGCGAGCGCCAAGTCGCTTGCGCGGGCCGCCCGCATGCGAGCGCAAGGCGGCGCGCTTCGCCGAGGCTCCAGCGCGCATCCCCATGCAGGCGCCAGGCAAAAAGAACGCCGACGCCGCCAGCCAGCCCAATAAATGATCCAACGATGCACGCGGCCAAAGCCGGGCCAGCGAACAGCGCGATGTTGAATGGCGCTGGCTGTTCAGCACGCAGCAAAACGCGCGCGGCCAGCGCGGCGACCACCACCAAAGCGGCCAAGGGTGAAACCAGAGCAAGCGCGCCGGCGCCGAACGCGACGGCCAGACCCATCAGGGCGTGCGAAACGGCGACGCGGTCAGCCGCATCGCCGTTTGAACGCTCGGGGATTCTCCCGTCCATGGCTCATGTCATGAGCCAAACGTCGTGAAATCGCAGTAAACGCCTGGATAACCAAGCGTTTACCACGATAAAGCGCGCCTTAATGCGGCGAGCCGAGCGCCGGCCCCTCGCCGTGGCGATCGAGGCGATTGTTGCGCTGCGTTTGCTGCTGGCTTTGTTGTTGGGGCTGTTGGTGCTGCTGGGTTTGTTGCTGTGCCGCCTGCTGCTGGGCGGCCTGCTGCTGTGTGGCCTGCTGCTCACCTTGTTGTTCACTCGCAGTCTGCCATGTCGTGTCGTTGGAATTGGCGATCGAGTGGAAGAATGTTTCGAAGGTTGCAGACGGGTCGGGCCCCCCATAGCTCCAGCACAGAGCAATAAGATCGAGACCGCCTGGCCGGTGCGACAGCGCCGCGGTCACTGGCCGCTCAGCGCCGCTCAGTTGCGCGCGCTGGATCGGCCAATAAGGCGCAGTATCGACGGATTGCGACATAACCTGCGCGCCCCCGTTTGGAAACATTGGCCGTACTGAATTGGCGAGCGCCTGCCAGTCCGCAGCGGCCATTGCATCTGTGAAGGTGTGAAGGCGATGCGGGGTTGCGCTGGCTGTTCCAGCGTTTTGCGCCGTAATCACGTAGCATTCGTTGTTGGCGTTGCCAGTCAAAACGACAGTCTGCGATGCTGCGGCGCGCTGCACCTGTGTCACCCATCCCGATGGCGCGTTAAAGCTTACGCGACCCGCCGGGTCGTTCCACGGGCCCGCCAAAGCGACGCCCGCAATGCCCATTCCAATACCGACGATGGCGGCGATCTTCAGCGCGCGCATAAGCGGCTCCTCCACAAATTCACACAGCCCTCGAAACTCGGAATTTCGCCGCGAAAAAGGCGCCGTCAAGGCCCTTGAGCGTCGCGGCAGTGGTGGAACCGGCTCCAAAGCGCCTAGAGTGCCGATAAATCCTGGAGAAACCCCATGAGCCTGCGCGGTAAGACTTTGTTCATCACCGGCGCCAGCCGGGGCATTGGCCTTGCCATCGGCCTTCGGGCCGCCCGCGACGGCGCGAATATTGTGATCGCAGCCAAGACCGCTGAGCCGCACAAAAAGCTGCCAGGCACCATCTATTCGGCCGCCGACGAGGTCGAAAAGGCCGGCGGCAAGGCGCTGCCGATCGTCGTCGACGTGCGCGAACCCGACAATGTGAAAGCGGCCGTCGATGCCGCCGTCGAACGATTTGGCGGCATCGATATTTGCGTCAACAATGCGAGCGCCATCCAACTCACCGGCACGCTGGCGACCGATTTCCGCCGCTATGATCTCATGAACCAGGTCAATGCGCGCGGCGCGTTCGTGACGACGCGCACATGCTTGCCCCACCTTCTCAAAGCGTCGAACCCACATGTGCTGATGCTGTCGCCGCCGCTCGACATGAGCCCACGCTGGTTTGCGGGCCATGTCGCCTACACGATGGCGAAATACGGCATGAGCATGTGTGTTCTCGGGATGGCGGAGGAGTTCAAGGATCAGGGCGTCGCTTTCAACGCGCTCTGGCCGCGCACCGGCATCGCCACCGCCGCGATTGAGTTCGCGCTGACTGGCGAAGAAGGCATGAAGCACTGCCGTAGGACCGAGATCATCTCGGACGCCGCCTACGCCATCTTCAACAAGCCGTCGCGAGAATGCACCGGAAATTTCTTTATTGACGATGTCCTGCTCTACGCCGAAGGCGAGCGCGACTTCGACAAGTATCGCGTCGATCCGACCAAGCCGCTGATGCCGGATTTCTTCGTACCCGAGAACACACCGCTGCCGCCTGGCGTCAGCATGGGCGCCAAAATGTGAGGCCAATGATTGCCGCGGCTTTGATCGCAGTGCTCGTCGCGCTCTCAGCGCTGCATCTCTATTGGGGGCTGGGCGGGCGATGGCCCGGTCACGACGCCGCCTCGCTGCGGGAAATGGTGGTCGGCACGCGGGGCTCGCGCATGTACGGCTTGGCTCCCTCGGCGATGGTGGCTGGCGCTCTGGTGGCGGCGGCTTTTATCGTCCTGTGGGGTCAAAGCCGCGTCCCCGATGGATTGCAGGCTTGGATCGTCTACGGCGGCTACGTGGTTTTGATCCTGGTGTTCGGTCTGCGCGGGTTGGCGCCCTATCTCACGCCAATCTTCGACTACGCCCGCGGCACGCCGTTCTTCGATCTGAACCGCCAGATCTATTCGCCGCTCTGCCTGGCCATCGCTCTTGGTTTGATTGCGAGCTATCCGGCGGGCCCCTTCAACGCTGGACGCTGACATGTTTGCCTGCCGTCAACGCTTCGCCCATAGCTTTCGGGCATGAAACCTATTGTCGCCCTTGCAGCGTTCGTTATCGCCACGCCGGTGTTTGCCGACGATTTCGCGCCCGGCCGGCCCGGCAACACCGAAAGTCCCATCTCCGCGCCCACCGGCCGCTGGCAGATTGAAACGGAGATCGGCAGCGCCTCGCTCGGCCACGCCGGCGAGCGCTCCTGGAGCGCGCTGCAAAGCGACATCCGCTATGGCCTCGCGCCAGGATGGGACGCAGAAGCGATTATCGCGCCTTTTGTCGGCGAAGAAAACTCTGGAGGCAATCGCGCGAAGGGCTTTGGCGACACGACGGTGCGTGTGCGTCACACCTTCATCGGCCAGGATGGCCAAGGTCCGGCCTTTGCGCTCATCGGCTTCCTCACATTGCCAACTGGCGGCAACGGCCAGAGCGACGGCGCCGTCGAAGGCGGTCTCATCGGCACGGGCGCGCTTTCGCTTACCAGCGCCGACGGCGTCACCTACACGGCCGGCGCCGCTGCTGTGCGCAACGGCGGCGAATACACATCTGACGTTTTCGGCGGCCTAAACCTCACGCACCAATTCACCGACGCCTTCTCCGCTTACGCCGAATTTTTCGCAGATCGCCGTGAACACCAGACTGCAGAGACACTCGATGTCGGCGGCGCCTATCTCTCGGACGCGCACACCCAATGGGACGCCGGCGTTGATCTCGGCATCACCCATGCCGCGGATAGTGCGCGGCTCTTCCTCGGCTGGGCGCATCTTTTTTGATCATAAGCTGACCCGACCACGGGAACCTTTCGTCCTGCCCACCATCTAAGGGTCAGGACCATGGATGCCGCGCGCGCCTACGAAAGCTTGAGCGAGATGGAACTCGCCGCGCGCGCCCTTGCGCGCGATCCCCATGCTATCCGCCTCATCACCACCCGAAACAACCAGCGCCTCTACCGCGCCGCCTGGAGCGTGCTCCGCAACCGCGCCGATGCGGAAGAGGCCGTGCAGGACGCCTACGTCAAGGCCTTCACCACCGGGCGCTTTGAAGGGCGTTCCTCGCTTTCCACTTGGCTGACCCGCATCGTCGTCAACGAAGCGCTCTCCCGCAAACGCGCCGCCGAGGCGCGCAAGCGCTCGCTCGCTGACGCCGACATCACCCAGATTGATAATTATCGCGAGAAACTCATGAGCGTCACTTTCCGCTCGCCCGAATTCCAGGTGCTGCGCGCCGAGTTGGCAAAAGCGATCGAGGCGGCGATCGCACGCCTTCCCGATGATTTCCGCACCGTCCTTGTTCTGCGCGACATCGAGGACATGAGTGTTGAGGAAACCGCCGAAGCGCTCGACATCCTCGCCGCCACTGTGAAGTCGCGCCACCTGCGCGCGCGCCGGCGCCTGCGCCAGGAAATCGATCCCGATTTCCGCGCCGTGCTTGCCGAAACGCTGCGGTTCGATGGGGCAAATTGTGAGGCCATGACAGCGCGCGCGGTCGCGGCGCTGACGGAATAGGGAGAAGGGCATGATTGTTACTTCAATTGTATTGTTTCTTGTGGCCGCGCTGTTCGGCCTCTACATGGCCGCGCGCGTCTTCGGTGGAAATCTGCCGCCCTGGATTGCGGTCATTCTGCACGGCGTGCTCGCCGCGTCCGGTCTTCTGGTTCTGCTCTATGCGCTCTTCGTTGGCGTGCAGTCCGCAATGGTCGTGATCGGCGCCGTGCTGCTGGTGATCGCAGCACTCGGCGGCTTCTTCATGTTCAGCTACCAGTTGCGCAAAGCCGTGCCGCCAAAAACCGTCGTCGTCGTGCATGCCCTGGCCGCCGTGCTGGGCGTCGTCTGCCTACTCGCCAACGCGCTCGGTATGGCCTAGCGATCGACCGAAACGAGCGTCGTATCGGCGGCAATCGTAAAAGTCTGGTCGCCGCGCGTGACGCCAAACACGTGATGCTCGCCGCTGCGCAGAAACAAGTCGCGCAACGTGCTCAACGAGAATTGCGCGGCCGCTCGATCGTCCACGCGATCTGGAAGATTGGCTGACGACAGCAGGGGGCGCGCTCGCGCTGGTTGGTGCTCGATCAGTTTCCGCGCAACGCCTTCCGCGGGCACGCCAAGCATGTATGCGAGCAATCCACTCGCACGCGAGATGGCGCGCCGCGCGATCGCGGTCGAATACGATCGCCATGTGCCGATGGACGAGCGCAAGTTCTTCTATATGCCGTTCGGTCATTCCGAAGACATCGCCGATCAACGCCGCTCGGTGATGTGGTGCAAGCGCCTCGATCAAGTCGACGCCAAGCACGCCCAGCATCATCACGACATCATCGCGCGCTTTGGCCGCTTCCCACACCGCAACGCCATCCTCGGACGTCAGATGACGCCGCAGGAACAGGCCTACCTCGATGCCGGCGGCCATGTCGGTTAGCGCTTGGCGCCTTGCCTCCGCGCCAGCAGCTTTTCGAGGGCTTCAAGCCGATCCGCGTCGCGGGTCGGCTTGTCCCAGCGAATCCGCGAGATGCGCGGGAAGCGCATGGCGACGCCGGATTTGTGCCGTGTCGAACGCTGCAAGCCTTCGAACGCGACTTCGAGCACGAGACCGGCGTCCTTGGTGTGGGTGACTTCGCGAACTGGACCAAACCGGGTGATCGTGTTGTTGCGCACGAAGCGATCGAGTTCCGCCAGCTCTTCATCGGTGAAACCGAAATATGCTTTGCCGACCGGCGTCAGGCGCTCATCCTCGCCTTCACCGGTCCAGACGCCGAACGTATAGTCCGAATAGAACGAGCTGCGCTTGCCGTGTCCGCGCTGTGCGTACATTAGCACCGCGTCGATCACCATCGGATCGCGCTTCCATTTGAACCAATAGCCCTTTGGCCGCCCCGCGAGATAGGGCGCATCGCGCCTCTTGATCATCACGCCTTCTACGGCGTCCGCGTCAAGCGGCACGCCGTGCGCTGCGGGATTTGCGCGTGCGGCCGTCAATTCTTCCCAATTGGCAAAATCGATCATCGACGACAGGTCGATCGGCGCCAACGGATGCGCCGCGACGAAATCCTCGAGCTTTACGCGACGTTCCTCAAATGTCAGCGCGCGCAAGTCTTCGCTGTCGAGTGAGATGAGATCATACACGCGCACGAACGCCGGATTTTCCGCCATCATCTTGGCGGTGACGGTCTTGCGGTTGAGGCGTTGCTGCAGCGTGTTGAAATCCTGCACGCGACCGGCCTTTTTCACCAACAATTCGCCATCCAAAACCGCATCGAAATCGAACCCCGACGTCAAATCCGGAAACGCGCCGGAAATATCCTCCCCGGTGCGCGAAAAGAGCCGCGTGTCGCGCTTTCCGCTTGCGTCGAGCCCGGCGGCCGCTTGCACGCGGATGCCGTCCCACTTCCACTCCGCGGCAAAGTCGTTGGGATCGAGCGATTCGAATTCCGGCGGCTCAATCGCATGCGCCAGCATGACGGGATGGTAGCGCACGGCGGTGTTCACGCGCGGCGCTTCGCCTTTGCCTTCAAGCCATGCAAACAATGCCAGATAGGGCGGCTGGTCGGCGTGCCAGACATCCTCGATTTCGTTGGTCTCACGGGCGCCGAGGCGCGCCAGCGCCGTGCGCGCCAAGCGTGCTGAAACGCCGATACGCAATGCGCCGGTGATGAGTTTCAAAAGCGCCCAACGACCGATCTCATCCAGCCGATCGAGCCACTCGGCCAAACGCGCCGGCAAATCTTCCTTCGCAATTGTCGCAAGCCCCTCGATCACGTCGCTCAGTGAGAGTTCTGCATTGGCCCGCCCATCACCCGGCTCCCACAAAAGCGCGACTGTCTCGGCGAGGTCGCCGACGTAGTCGTAGGAAAGATGCAGCAACGTCGGATCGAAACGCTGTTCTGCGAGATTGCGAATGATCGAGGGCTTCGCGTTCTTGAAGGAGAGCGATGCCGTCATCGCAGCGAGCGCCCAGCCGCGATCGGGATCGGGCGTTTCGCGGAAATACGCTTCGAGCAAGGCGAGCTTGCCCAAGCGTCCGCGCTCATACGCCAAGCGATCGAGAAGTGCGGCAAAGCGGTTCATGCCGCCGTTTCCGGCGGTTCTTCCTCGTCGCCATAGCCGACGAGATGCAGCGCCTTCGCTTGCAATCCCTGGGTCCGGCACCAATGCGCCAAAGCTTCCGCCTCGCCGTGCGTTATCCAGATTTCGCCGGCCTCGGTGTCCAAAATGGTGCGGGTCAAATCGGTCCAGTCGGCGTGGTCGGAAATGACCAGAGGCAGCTCTACCAATTGCTGGCGCGCGCGCGCCCGGATGCGCATCCAGCCCGAGGCAAACGCATTCACCGGTTCGGGAAACCGTCGCGCCCACGGCGTCTGCAGCGCCGAAGGCGGACAAAGCACGATCGCGCCCGCGTAGAAGCTCTTCGGCGCCGTCGTCACCTGCTGCACGTCGCCGAGATCAATTCCGAACTCCTGATAAAGCCGCGTCAGCTCCATCAGTGCGCCGTGCGCGAAAATGGGCCTCTCCCAGCCGCATAGCCGCAGCAGCGCCATCAGCCGCTGCGCCTTGCCGAGCGCATAAGCGCCGACCAGATGCGTGCGCTCCGCAAACAGCGCCACCGAGCTCATAAGCCTGCGCACTTCTTGCGCGGCCGAGGGATGCTTGAACACCGGCAGCGCAAACGTTGCTTCCGAGATGAAGACGTCGCACTTGATCACTTCGAACGGCGGGCAGGTCGGATCGGGCTGGCGCTTATAATCGCCGCTCACGACGATCCGCAGCCCCTCGCTCTCCGCCGCCGCTTGCGCCGAACCGAGCACATGCCCGGCCGAGTGCAGTGAAAACGTCACGCCGTTGATCGTGAGCTTCTCACCGTATTTCAAAGCCTGCTTTGAGCCGCAGAACGCATCGCCATAGCGCGCGCCCATGATCGCCAGCGTCTCCGGCGTCGCCAGCACGCGCCGGTGCCCCGCGCGCGCGTGATCTGAGTGTCCATGCGTGATCAGCGCCCGGTCAACCGGGCGGGTCGGATCGATATAGAGGTCTGCCCTGGGGCAATAGAGCCCTTCGGGCTTGGGGCAGAGCAGGTCGCTCGGGCGCATTGCCTCAAAGATAGGGCCTATGCCTGTCGGATTCAGCGCCGCGCAAGCGTCTTCAAACGCAAAGGGCTGGCGCTTCTGCGTTCGGTTCCTTATGTCCGCCCATTCCATCAACCCACCCAGGTCGCATGCAGCCGATCATTTCCGTCAAAGGCGTCGCCAAGACTTACGCGTCTGGCTTCGAAGCGCTGAAGCCCATCGATCTCGAGATCGAGAAGGGCGAGATCTTTGCGCTGCTCGGCCCCAACGGCGCCGGCAAGACGACTCTGATCAACATCATCTGCGGCATCGTCAACAAATCCAGCGGCGCGATCACGATCGACGGCGAGGACAACGCGCTCGCCTACAAATCCGTGCGCAGGAAAGTCGGCCTCGTTCCGCAAGAGCTGCACACCGACGCCTTCGAGCGCGTCATCGATACGGTGAGTTTCTCGCGCGGCTTGTTCGGCTATCCGCCGAACCCGGGCTATATAGAAAAAGTACTGCGCGATCTTTCGCTCTGGGAAAAGCGCAACGAAAAGATCATGGCGCTCTCTGGCGGTATGAAGCGGCGTGTGATGATCGCCAAGGCGCTCAGCCACGAACCGAAGATCCTCTTTCTCGACGAACCCACTGCCGGCGTCGACGTCGAACTTCGCCGCGACATGTGGGAGATGGTGCGCGGCCTCCGTGAGAATGGCGTCACCATAATCTTGACCACGCATTATATCGAGGAAGCGGAGGAAATGGCCGATCGGGTTGGCGTCATCAACAAGGGTCAGCTCATTCTCGTGGAAGAGAAAAAAGCGCTCATGCGCAAGCTCGGCAAGAAGCAGTTGACGCTCGAATTGCAAACCCCGCTGGAAAAGGTCCCCGAAGGACTCAACGGCTATCAGCTCGATCTCTGCGCTGGCGGCCATCAGCTCGTCTATTCGTTCGACGCCCAGGCGAGCGAGACCGGAATTCCAAGCTTGTTGCGCCGGCTCAATGAGATCGGCATCGACTTCAAGGACCTCCACACCGAACAATCCTCACTCGAAGACATCTTCGTCAGCCTCGTGAGCGACCGATGAACGTCTATGCCGTGCAAGCCATCTTCCGTTTTGAAATGGCGCGCTGGCTGCGCACCCTGGGGCAGAGTTTGTTTTCGCCCGTGCTCTCCACCTCGCTTTATTTCATCGTCTTTGGCTCGGCGATCGGATCACGCATGGTCGCCGTCGACGGCGTCAGCTACGGCGCCTTCATCGTGCCGGGCCTGATCATGCTCTCGATTTTGACCGAGAGCGTCGCCAACGCGTCGTTCGGCATCTACATGCCGAAATGGGCCGGCACCATTTACGAACTGCTCTCCGCGCCGGTTTCACCGCTTGAAGCTGTTACCGGCTATGTCGGCGCCGCCGCCACAAAGTCCGTCATCATCGGTCTTGTCATTCTCGCCACTGCGCGCTTCTTCGTGCCGTTCACGGTCATGCATCCGTTCGCGATGCTGCTTTTCCTGGTGCTGACCGCGCTCTCGTTCTGCCTCTTCGGCTTTATCCTCGGCGTACTCGCCGACGGGTTCGAGAAGCTGCAGATTGTGCCGATGCTGATCTTGACGCCGCTCACGTTCCTGGGCGGCACCTTCTATTCGCTCAGCATGCTACCGCCGCTCTGGCAGAAAATTACGCTGTTCAATCCGGTCGTGTACCTGATCAGCGGCTTCCGTTGGGCATTCTACGGCATTTCCGACATCAATATCGGGGTCAGCGTCGCTGCGATCAGCGGCTTCCTGGTGCTCTGTTTGAGCATCGTCTACTGGATCTTTTCGACTGGCTACCGCCTCAAGAACTGAGACGACAGCCGCTCAACTCATCGCCCGTTCGGGTGCTGCGCGATCCACGCTTCTGCCGCGGGGAAGCGATTGCGCACGGTATCCGCGCGCAAGCGGATCGTCGCTTCCGCGCCCGCCACTGGCAGCCTGGCGCCAGCTGGGAAGTTTGCCGCATAGCGATCGAGTTCCGCCACCATGGCCGGATCGGCGCTGTTGGCGGCAATTCCAGTCGGGAATTCCAGACGCAAGCCCGCTTCCAGAATGTTTTCGATGGCGGCGCGATGCGCGACGAGGAAATCCCACGCCATACGCGGATGATTCGCGGCGATCTGTCGGATCACCGGCGGCCGCAGCGGACGGGGAATGTCGTCCGTCAGCGTCATGTTCAGGAGCTGCTGGGCGAGCGCATCGTCATTCACCCGCCCAATCGCGCCCCACAAACGGCGCTGCTCGACAAAATCCGTCGCCGCTTTCGCTTGTCCGACCAGGGCCGTGAATTGCGCCGGCGTCGCATTGTACGCGTAGACATCGAACGCCGCATCGCGCACCGAGCCCGGCAAGGCGCTTGGATTGCGCCGCGACGCTTCAACCCGCCGCCGCGCCTCCGCGATCACGCTCTCATCACCAAGCTCGCCAAGCGCGGTCACCAGATTTGCGCGCAGCAACGAGTCATTCGGGTTCTCGCCGTTGCGCGGCGTCCAGCCAACGCGCTGGAAGAATGGCGCAAGGACCGCGCGTCCGTAGGTTCGTACACCGCCTTCGGATGGCCGTCCGCGCGCATAGTCGAGGAAAGACGTCATCGAGTCCGCCGTGTCCATCGCCACCACCGGATCGACATCCGCAGGCAGGGTTGAAACCAGCCGCAGATAGTTGGTGAACGGCGCATCGCCGCTGCGGGCGAAGGCCCAATAATCGAGCAGCATGCCGAGCTGGTCGTCGGCGTCCAGCGTGCCGAAGCCCGCCGCCAGCGCATCAAAGTTGCGCTGATCATAGAGCACGCGGAAGAACGCCGTTTGCCCGGCATTGACAAGGTAGGGTCCGCAGCCCGGCGCCACATCGATGTTCGCTGAAGCCCGCGCGGGCATTACCGTGCGCATTGCCGGGCCGTTCAGCCGCCGCGCCACGATCGGGATCGACCACATTTGCTGGGTACGCGCCGTTTCATCGAGCGCGAAACGCCGCTGGATAAGCCCAATATGGCTGTCGCCCAAACTATTGGCGCAGGCAGCGCCCGTAGCGCGCACCACCGGATAGCCTGACTGCTCGGTGAAATCGTGCGCGATCTGAAGCACGGGCTGGCCGGAAGCCGCCTGAACGGCGCTCCAAAGATCCGACGACACCGTATTCCCAAGCCGATGCGCGCTCAGATAATTGCGCACGCCAGTGCGGAAGGCGTCTTCGCCGACATACGCTTCGATCATGCGAATGACGGCCAGGCCCTTGCTATAAGTAATGCCGTCGAAGGCAAGATTGGCTTCATCGATGGTGTTGACCGGCCGCACAATCGGGTGGGTTCCCGCACGCGCATCTTGCACCATCACCCTGGCTGTGCCGTCATTCAGCGCACTGCGCCATGGATGCCAGTCAGGATGCAAGTGTTCGGTCGCCTTCGACGCCATCCACGATGCGAAGCCTTCGTTCAGCCACAGATCGTTCCACCAATTCATGGTCACGAGGTCGCCAAACCATTGGTGCGCGATCTCATGTGCGACAAAATCGAACACGAATTGCCGGTCCGCCTCACTCGAAAGGTTTTCGTCGAGCAGCAGATATTGGTCGAAATAGAGAATGGCCCCCCAATTCTCCATCGCCGCAAAGCCGCCGCCCTCGCCTGGGGCGCCGACCATGTCGAGCTTCTGCAGCGGATAAGGAATGGCGAAATAGTCGCGATAATAGTGGAGGACGTCGGCGGCCGACTGCAACGCGTAGCGTCCGCGCGCCGCTTGCCCGCGCCGCGTGATGACGCCGACTTCAATGCCATCAACGTTGGTCGTGATGCGGTCGAGCTCGCCAACGCCGAGAAACACGAGATAGCTCGCCATCGGCGGACTATCGGCGAAGTGTGTGCGCCTGGCGCCCCCAGGCAAATTCTCCGTGCGGATCGCTTGCATGTTCGAGACAGCGTTCTGCCCCGCCGGCGCCGTCACCGTCAGCGCAAACACGGCGCGCCGATTGGGCTGGTCCCACATCGGCGCAAGGCGGCGCGCATCCGCCGGTTCGAATTGGGTGATGAGCAGGTGCTTCTCGCGTCCATGATCGGTGTACGTCGTGCGGAAGAGGCCGAACGCGCCGTCCTGGATCTTGCCGGAATAGACGATGCGGATCGCGTGCTGTCCGGCAGGCAGCGACGCTTGCGGCGTCAAGGTCATCTGCTGACGCTCTGCATTCATCTGCACTTGCGCCGGCGCGCCATCGATGGCTGCGCTTTGCACAATGATATCGGCCGCATTCAACGTGATCGAGGGTGTCGCTTCGCTCGCGCTCACCGTGATTGTCTCTTCGCCCGCAAAGGTGCTCGCCGCATCGTTTGGCGTGATAGAAATCTCGTAGCGCGACGGAATTGGTCCGCCCGCGATCCATTCGCGGTGCGAGACGTCCTCGCTCCTCGTCGCCGTGCGGGTGCATGCGGCGCCGGCCGAAAGGGCGGCCACGGCCAGGATAAGGAGCAGTTGACGGCGGAGCGACATGAGAGAGAGCCTCGATGAAACGACAGGGCGGCCTAGGTGACGGCGCCCGGATTCGGCAAGTCTTTTGCGGCGGTCTGGCGGCGCGACACGGTGAAACGGGCCGGAACCTCGACCAAATAAGTTGGCTTCCCTTGCGGGGGGTTCCTTTGCTGCGCTGCGCAACACGCTAAAACGTGCTTATGAGCGACATCAAAATCGAACGCGACGGCGGCGTCCTCGAAATTCGTTTCAACCGCCCGGCCAAGAAGAACGCCATCACCAATGCCATGTACGCCGCGATGGCCGACGCGCTGGAAGCAGGCGCGGCGGACGCGAATGTTCGCGCTGTCCTCTTTACCGCAGAGGGCGATTTCTTCACCGCCGGCAATGACCTCGTCGATTTCGCAGCCCAATCCTCCGGCGCCTTCGAGGGCCCGCGCCATGTCGGGCGCTTCCTGCAGCGCATGATCGAAGCGGAGAAGCCCGTTGTCGCCGCCGTGCAAGGCCACGCCGTGGGCGTCGGCGTCACCATGCTCATGCACTGCGATCTGGTCTATGTCGACCAGGCCGCGAAACTCACGACGCCCTTCATCGATCTCGGCCTGGTTCCGGAAAACGCCTCTAGTCTGACGCTTGTTGAGCGGCTCGGCCATGCGCGCGCATTCGCCATGCTGGGCCTGGGCCAACCGCTCCTCGGCAGCGAGGCCGCCGCCTGCGGCTTCGCCAATGCTGCATTGGCCGGCGCCGAAGTCGAACCCCGTGCGCGCGCCGCAGCGCAAACGCTTGCGCAAAAACCTGCGCAGGCGCTTCGCCTGACCAAGAACCTGATGCGCAACCGCGAACGCCTAATGCTGCGCATGCAAGAAGAAGGCGAACTCTTCGCCGAGCGCCTCAAATCGCCGGAAGCTGCGGCCGCTTTCGCGGCGTTTCTGCAGCGGCGCTAAGGTCTCATGCCGCACCGATTCGCATAAAGACGACGCCGGCAAAACCGGCAAGCTATGTGGCGCGCCTCAAGGCGCAAGCGGCGCCGAACCGGCAAAGAGAGGCGTTCAGATTAGGCCGTGCGGATCTCGCCTGGCGCTTTCTTGCTCGGCTTGGCCTTGCGCTTCAGGCGGCGGCGAAATTCGCGCACCGGTTCTGCACGTTTGAACGCGCCGTAGATCGAAGCCAATTGCATCGGCGAGGCGTAAAGCTCGTAACGTCCGACCAAATCCGCTCCCGGCGCGGGGCATTTGGTGATGGATATGGTGCTGCGCATAGACGCAGGCGCTGCGGCGAGCGGCGCCTGCGCGGCGGTCTGAACGACGAGATTTTGCGTGGCGTCCGAAAGGTTCAAACCAAGTTCGAGCCGCGCGGCCCGCGGTTTGAGCTGATACAAGCGGTGCAAGGCGCGGTAGCTGACATCGGCGATCCCGGGCGTGGTCAGCGCATTGCCGATGCGCGCAGGATCGTGGAAGACCTCCAGCGGATTGCCGTGATTGCTCTTCGGCAAGGCGCGCGCATAGAGCGTCGGCCCCAACCCCCAGAGCGTTTTCATTTCCGCCTGCGCCGCGGAGGCCGCCGTGTCGATCGTGATCGTGGTCCGCGCCGGCAACAGGTAGAGCCCCGCCCAAACGATAAGGGCGCCGCCGCCGATCGCCGCCAACCACAACGTAATGTCCACGAGCCGCCCCCAGACCGATCCCCGCTGGCAAACTGTCAGCTTTGCGCGTCCGGCGCTAGCGCCGTTCTCCCGCGGTGCGTCCGCCACGCGTGTCCAAGGTCACAGCGGCGCGCTTAAGCCTCGCTTACCTTCTTCTCATCGAAGCAATGACGCTTCGAACCGAGGAGCCAGGACCATGACCCGCACCGCCAAATTCTACAGTTTCGCTCTCGCCGCTCTGGTGTTTGCACCCGTCGCCTACGCCATGCTTTCGCAGGCTGCACGGATTGTCGCCTGACCAAAGCGCGAAGCTTTCAGGACTAAACCGATGACCAAATTCTACGCGCTGATCGCCGCCGCAGCGATCTTCATCCCGGTCGCCATGAGCGTGATGAGTCAAGCCGCCCACATCGTCGCGTAAGCTCCCCGTGACGATTGTGGCGCGGTCCGTAAGGGGCCTGGGGGTGAAAGCCTCCAGGCCTCCTTCACGAAAAGAGTCATCTGTTGCAAACTGAACAGGCAATTCCAAGGAGCCTTCCATGCTGAAGCCGCTCTCCGCGTTCGCCGCTCTCGCCGTGCTCGCCGCGACCGCCGCCTTGGCTGAACCGCAAGTCACGCCGCCCATTGCTGCGCAGGCGCAAAATCAGACCGCGCTTCCACCCGTCGACACCATGACTTGCGAGCAAATGCAGGCTGAGATGACGAGCGCCGGCCAGCAAATGAGCAGCCAGCTCGATCCGCAATTCGGCGTCGAAGCCCAAGCCATGGCCGATGAGGCGCAAGAAAAACAACGTCAGGCTCAGAGCCAAGCCATGGGCATGGGCGTGATGTGCGCCATTCCCATCGTCGGCATGGCGTGCATGGCCGGTCAGCAGCAACAAGCCGCGCAGGCGCAACAACAGGCCGCGGCCAATCGGCAACGCATGCAAGCCCAGATGGACCGGCTCGACGCTTCAATGGCCGGCATCGATCAGCAACGCATGATGGCGATGAGCAACCGTTTCGAAGCGCAGCATTGTCAGGCGCCGCATTAAGGCGCGTCGCGGACGCCCAGTCGCTCTTTCAGATGGTCGCCGACGCGCCACGCATTGGCGACAATCGTTAAAGTCGGATTCACCGCGGCTGAAGAGGGGAAGACGCTCGCGTCGGTGACATAGAGATTGTCGAGCTCGTGAGCCTTGCAGGTGCGATCGAGCACGCTGGTCTTTGCATCGTCGCCAAACCGCATCGTTCCGCACATATGCGCCGTGCCGTATAGCGGCAGCATCTTCTGCACCTGGAAATGGTGCTTCAGGATGCCTTCATTGCCCAAGAAGCCGTCGAGCGCGCGATCGAGTTTCTGTGTCAGCCGCTTGTGCCCGCTCAGATCGCCGTGCGTATAGTCGAGGAAGATCCTGTCGCCGTCGATGCGTACGCGATTGTTGGCCTCCGGCAAATCTTCGGAGATGCACAGAAACGCCAGCATCCGCTCCGCCGCCGCCTCGGAGAGAAAATCCGGGATAAGGAACGGCGAAACGCCTTCCTCTTCCGCCTGTCCCTCGAGCACATGCCCGTCCATGTGCTCCAGCAATTGGATGTGGCCCATCGGGTACTCGAAGCCGCCGCTCGGATCGCGCGCGTAGAAATCGTTCACGCACATTGTCTTCGGAAACGGCGCATCGAAGCGCGTCGGCGTCACCGACACCATCGCTGACATGGTGTGGAACATGTAGTTGCGCCCGACCTGATCGGAGCCGTTCGCCAGCCCGCTATCGTGTCCCGGATTCTTCGAAGCGAGCAGCAGCGCCGCGGTATTCACCGCGCCCGCGGCCACAACGACAATGTCGCCGGAATAATCCTCCGGCCCATCCGGCCCTTCGACATGGACGCGCGTGACCGTCTTGCCCGATGCATCCGTCTCCAGCCGAACCGCCTTGCGGCGCGGCAGCAGCGTCACATTCGCCAGCCGCAGAATCGGATCGATAGCAATGGTGCGCGCGTCCGCTTTGGCGCTGACCAAACAGGGATAACCACCGCACGTGCCGCAGCGAATGCAAGGCGAAAGCGGTGGTTCGCTGTCATCGCGCATGACGCCGATCGGCAGCGATGAGGGCCGCCAGCCGAGCGATTGGAAATAGGTCTCCAGCGCCGCAATGGTCGGATCGTGCTTCAGCGGCGGATAGAAATAGTCGGGCTCGCCGCCAGGCTCGCTCGGATCCACATTGCGCTTGCCGTGCACGTACCATAACTTCTCCGCGTCCAAATAATATGGCGCGAGCTCTTCGTAGGCGATCGGCCAAGCCGGTGAGACGCCTCCCGCATGGCGCAGCTCCTTGAAGTCGCTCGGCCGCAGGCGAAACAGCGCCGCGCCATAGAACGTCGTGTTGCCGCCAACCCAATAATGCGTGTTGGGATGAAACGCCTTGCCAGTTTTGTCGAACCAAACGTCCTTGGTGCGATAACCGCGATCCACGAACACGTAGGTCGAATTCCAATTCTGCGGCCCGCGTTCGAGATGATCGCCGCGTTCCAAGATCAGAAGTTTCAATCCTGTATTTGCCAAGCTTTGCGCCAGCGAGGCGCCGCCCGCGCCGGATCCCACGACCACGACGTCAAAATGGTTTGACGCAGCCATCCGCCCGCCTCCGTTTAGTCTTTCACGCGGTATTTCTCGGCGGCGCTGCGAATGAGCGGCGTCGTGAGGCCGTCCGGCAAATACTTCATCAGGCCCGCAGCGATCTTGTTGTGCAGCCCTGGAATGGAGATGACCTGCCCGCGATCGTTCGCTTTCAGCGCCGCCGCAACCACGTCCTCCGCCCGCATCAGGAAACTACGCGGCGACTGCGCCATGATTGTGTCCGTCCGGTTGGCGTGGGTGAACTCGCTCTCGGTAAAGCCGGGGATGAGACAGGTGACTTTGATTCCCTTGGCGCGAAACTCGGCGTCGAGCGAGAGCGAAAACTTGTACACAAACGCCTTCGCGGCCGGATAAAGCGTATGTCCCGCGCCGCCCGGCGACAGCGCCGTCATCGAACTCACATTAATGATCCGCCCGTCCCCGCGCGCGATCATGTCGGGGATGGCTGCGTGCGCCAGCGCGCACACCGTCATTACGAGCGTCATCACAAAATCGCGCTGTTGGGGCCACGTTGTCTTGTCGTAGGTCTGCGGGATAGAGAAGCCGGCATTGTTGATGAGCGTGCCGACGCTGCGCCCGCGTGTTTTGAGCGCCTCTATCACGGGGGCATGACCGTCCACGCGCGAGAGATCAGCCTGGATCGGGATCGCCTCGATGCGCTGCTGCGCCTTCAGCTCGCCCGCCAGCGCTTCCAGCCGATCCATCCGGCGGGCCACCAGCGCGACATCTTCGCCGCGCCCCGCAAGCGCTCGCGCAAACGCCGCCCCGATCCCCGCGGACGCCCCCGTCACCAAAGCCAGCGGCTTGCCGTCCATGCCAGCCATCTACGCCCGGAGTCGGGCGGAAAATACACGTGACACCGGCGCACACGCTCGCACCCGGCGTCGCGGGGCCGTAAGGAGGAGCCATGCTCATCTACACACACCCCTCCATGCTCGATCATGCGCCGCCGCGCGGCCACGCTGAACGTCCCGAGCGTCTGCAGGCGGTCCTTTACGGCATCTCTCACATCGACGCCGAACGCCGCGAAGCGCCGTTTGCCTCGCGCGAGGCAATCGCGCGCGTTCATCCAGTCCGTTACATCGATGCGCTCGAGACCGCGTTCGCTGAAACGCGCGACGCCATCGTACAGCTCGACCCAGACACCTATCTCTCCTCGGCCTCGCGCGAAGCCTCGTATCGCGCCGCCGGCGCCGTCACCGCGGCCGTCGACGCCCTACTCAATGGTGAAGATGATATCGCGTTTTGCGCCGTACGTCCGCCGGGCCATCACGCCGAACCGGAAGCGGCGATGGGCTTTTGCATTTTCAACAATGTCGCCATCGGCGCGCTGCACGCACTCGATGCGCACAATCTGAAGCGCGTCGCTGTCGTCGATTTCGATGTCCATCACGGCAATGGCACCCAAACCGTCGCGGAAAAAGATGCGCGCCTGATGTTCTGTTCCACGCACCAATCGCCGCTCTATCCCGGCACCGGCCTCGCGAGCGAACGCGGTCGCGACAATAGTGTCGTCAACGCGCCGCTTCCCGCAGGCGCCGGCAGCGCTGCGTGGCGTGCTGCGATGGAATCCAAAATCATTCCCGCCCTCGATGCTTTCGCGCCCGAACTCCTCTTCGTCTCCGCCGGTTTCGACGCCCACCGGGCAGACCCACTCGCTCAAATGGAACTGGACGATGCGGATTTCGCCTGGGCGGGGCGGACGCTGGGGCAAGTTTCATTACGCCACTGCAAGGGCAAACTTGTTTCGACTCTGGAGGGCGGATACGACTTGCCCGCGCTCACCCGATCGGCTGCGGCTTATCTGGGCGCGCTCCAGCGCACTTGAGACCCTCTCAGGGGAGGGGGCGTTTCGGGTGCGGAAGGGTCAGAATGACGACGACCGTGGCGCCCAGTGAGACGCTAGATCGCCGTTCGGCCGCGAAAATCGGCTCGATCGTGATCACGCGGCATGGCGAGCCGCATGCTGACCGAACGGTTCGCATCGATCACCGCGCCTATCGCGATTGGTGGGCGGAGTACGACCGCAGCCAGCTGCATCCAGACGAAAAAGCGCCCGAAACACTGCTGGAGCTGGCGGCAAAGAGCGATGTGATTTTCGCTTCGACGCTGCCGCGCGCCATGCACACCGCCGCTATGCTGGCAGGCGGACGGCAAGTGATTACCGACCCGGTGTTCATTGAAGCGCCGCTGCCGCCGCCGCCGATCTGGGGCAGGCGCAAGCCCAATGAGTGGGGCGTCTGGGCCCGCATTGCCTGGTGGATGGGCCGACATGACGGCCAGGAGAGCCGTCGCGAAGCGGAAATCCGCGCCGAAGCCGCGGTCGCGACCCTCGCCGCCCAGGCGCTACGCGGTCACAATGTGCTTTTGTGCGCCCACGGCTGGTTCAACCGGATGATGCGCCCGGTGCTGCGTAAACAGGGCTGGCGCGAGGTCGAGGACGGCGGCGACGCCTATTGGTCCTTCCGCCGCTACGAGAAAATAATGAGATGAACGGGCCAACTGAACCCAGTCTCATCCATTGTCGTATAGGCTTGAAACCCATATTTTCTTGCCGATGAGCCAGGAAAACCGCGACCCGTCACAGCTGACCTTCGAGGACTCCTTGTCTGAATTGGAGAAAATCGTGTCGCATCTGGAGCGCGGCGACGTTCCGCTGGCCGAACTCGATTCGGATCTATAAGCGCGGCGCGGCTCTCAAAACCCGCTGCGAAAGCCAGCTCAAGGACGCGCAGCTGGAAGTCGATCAAATCGTGATGGGCCCGGATGGCCCACGCGTCGAGCCCGCGAAGCTCGGACAATAAAACGAGGGGGAAGAGAACGCCGATGGCCGACGACCCGCAAGCGAATGCCCGATTGCCGATCATCTCGTTCGAGGACTTCCTCAAGGTGGATATCCGCCTGGGCACGATCGTAGACGTGAAGATCTTCGAGGAGGCCAAGAAGGCCGCCTATCAGCTGTGGATCGATTTTGGTGATCCGCTCGGCATCAAGAAGTCGAGCGCGCAGGTCATGCAGAACTATGACATCGGCGAGCTGCTCGGACGCCGCGTCGCCGCGGTCGTGAATTTCGAACCGAAGCAGATCGGCAAGTTCATGAGCGAAGTGCTCTGCCTCGGCTTCCCGGATCGCAATGGCAACGTCGTGCTGTTGAATGTCGATCGCCCCGCCACCACCGGCGGGCGCCTCTATTAGTTAGGGAACTGGGTCGGCGCTTCTGCGTTTAGGCGTGGAAGCTTCTGGCCCACGGCCCAAACGACAAACGCCAGAAGCAACGACACAAGAAAGCGGCCTCGTTTGCACGGGGCCGCTTTTTGGTCTTGCCATTGGCCGATTTACGGCGTCGTCGGCGGCGCGCTCGGTGGTTCTTGCGACGTGCTTGGCTCTCCCGGCGGCGTCAGTGGCGCGGGGCCGCCCGATGGTGCCGACGGCGCCGGCGTTGTCGTGGTTGCGGTCGCGCCTGGCGGAACCAGATCCGGGTTCGCCGGCTGATCTGTTGTGGTCGCCGTCGTTGTCGCCGTCGCCGGCGCGCCATTGGCGGCGTTCGCCTGCAATTCCGCGATGCGTCCGCGGGCTGCGAGCGCGTGCTGGCTATCCGGGAAATCGTGCAGGAAGCCTTGCAGTGCTTCCACTGTATCGGTGTCGCTCGCCGCTTCGTAGCTGCGTTCTTCCAATTCGCTCAGCGCGTTTTGGGCTTGCTGCTTCATCGGTCCCGATTGCGAGGCGATGAAGGCGCGCAATGCGCCCGGGTCGTTGCGGTCGATCAATTCCCACGCAGTCGATGCTGCATGCGCGTTCTGTTGTTGCGACCACCAGAAATAGCCCCCGCCTCCGCCGACGACGAGAACCACGAGCGCGATGATCACGATCATCATGCCGCCGCCCTTCTTTTCCCGTTCCGGCTCCGGGGCGTAGTCACGTGGCGGCGCCGCCGTGCGCGGCGCCGCAGGACGCGGTGGCGGCGCAGCCGCGCGCGGCGCGCTTTGCGGCGGCGCCTGACGTTGAGGGGACGGCGCTACTGTCGCACGGCGCGGGGCGGTTTGCGCCGCCGCGCCGGCTAGGTTTGCTGGATCAACCCGGCCGGGCGTGAAGAAGCCGCTGTCCATGCGCGCCGCCGGCGGCGGCAGCGGGGCCACGCCCGCGCGCTCCGTCACCAGCTTCGCGAGCTCGCGCCAGCCTGGAAAATCGTCTTCGCCGCGCCAGCCCGTCAGGTTCGCCGCCTTGTCGCCGCGAAACGCGTCCGGGAGGGCGGTATTCTGCATCAGCGCGTGCACGAGCTTCGACTTGCCGCGCGCGAACGTGACGTCGCCGATCATGACCACATCCGCCGCCGAGCGCGGCGACCACAGCGCCACTGCCGCCTGCGCCGATTTCGACGCCTCGTGCAGATCCTCGCCGTGTTTTTCTAGAACCACTGTCAGTTTGGCCTGACGCAGCTTCTCGGCCAGCGCCCGCGCCGGCAGCGTGTCATCCGCGGCATGAATGATCACGACCGTTGGCATGCAATTTTCCTTACGTTCTCAAACAGAAGCGCGGCCACGACTGCGTTCGGAGTGCGCATTGCCTCCGCCCTCCGTCCAGCCCGTTCCCCCATTGTGCCCTCAAAGCCGGGGTGTTGGGAAGTCCACAGGCGCCGGTGAAAATCGTCCCCCTGCGGGCGCCCGCCTCGAGCCGGTATGCATGTGTTGCCGCCTCTGCTAACGCAGCGCCCGATGTCGCAAGAGTTGGCCGCGCGCCTGAAGCAAGTCGCCGAGAGGGTCAACGTCGCCCTCGATGCATTGTTGCCCCGGGCAGACGGCCCCGAGGCGCGGCTTATGAACGCGCTGCGTTATTCGGCGCTCGATGGCGGCAAGCGCCTGCGGCCGTTCTTCACGCTAGAGGTTGGGCGAATGTTCGACGCCGACGAAACCGCGCTCATGCGCGCGGCCGTCGCCATCGAATGCGTCCACACCTATTCGCTTATTCACGACGATCTGCCGTGCATGGACGACGACGATCTGCGCCGCGGCCGTCCCACGCTGCACCGCGAATTCGGCGAAGCCACCGCCTTGCTCGCCGGCGATGCGTTGCTGACATTCGCTTTCGAAGTCCTCGCCGATCCTGCGACGCACCGTGATCCGCAAATGCGCTGTCTGCTGGTCTCGGGTCTTGCGCGCGCCGCCGGTCCGCTTGGCATGGTTGCCGGGCAGGCCGCCGACATGGAAGGCGAGCACATAGGCTCCGACCTCATCGCCGTCACGCGCATGAACCGGCTGAAAACAGGCGCGCTGATCAACTTCTCCGTCGATGCGGGCGCGCTGATCGGCTGCGTTTCGGAAGCGGAGAAAGTATCGCTCTCGCGCTATGCGCACGATGTCGGCCTGGCGTTTCAGATGGTCGACGACTTGCTCGATGCTGAAGGGGTCGCCCGCGACACCGGCAAAGCGGTGCATAAGGATAGCGCGCGCGGCAAGGTCAATTTCGTGACAGTACTCGGCGTCGACGCCACGCGTGAGCGTGTCGGCATGCTCGCGGCGCAAGCCAAGCGTCACCTGGCGCCCTTTGGCCCGCGCGCCCGCATGCTTCTCGACGCTGTCGATTTCATCATAACGAGACGCTACTAGAACGAACCTCGGGGGAGGGGGACAATGGCCGACACGGAAGAATCCGACAGCGACCGCCGGTTCAACAATCTCATCGCCATCAGCATCGCGTTTCTCGCCACCTTCATGGCGCTCAGCGCCATCAAGAGCGGCAATCTCGACAAGGCCATCGCCCAAACCCAAGCCGAGCGCATCGACAATTGGGCTTGGTACCAAGCCGTGCGCGTGCGCGAGGACATGGGCGACTACGAGCTCGCCAATCTCCAGCGCCTCCAACGCAATTCACACGATGGCGGCGAGCGCGCGCGCCTGGCGACGGAAATCAGCGCGCAAAATGCGGAGAATACGCGCATCGAGCAGCGAAAGAATGAGGTCCAAAACCTGGCGCGCCATTCCGAAAGTGACCTCGCCGCGATGGCGCCGCTCAACGATCAGTACGATCTTTCGACGGCGCTGCTTTCGATCGCCACGGCATTGCTCGCCATCTGCGCTTTGGCGCGCGTGCGCTGGCTTTTCTGGTTTTCGCTCATTCCTGCGGCAGTTGGCGTCCTCATCGGCGCCATGGCCATGGCGCGCATTGCGATGTCGCTCGGTCCGCTCTCGGCCTGGCTGGGCTAACGCTGTTCCGACAGCGCCTGCGCCCCTCAGCCGCACGGAAACTTGAGAGAAAACCGCACGCCGCCTGCGGCTAGGGCGTCGCTTTGGCAGGCGAAGGTCGCTAGCTTATACTGGCAGGGCACATTTCGAGGCGACATGGCTCCCCAAACTCCTTTGCTCGACCAGGTGAAGCTGCCCGCCGACTTGAGAAAGCTCGAGCCAAGCCAATTGCGCCAGCTCGCCGACGAATTGCGCGCCGAGATGATCAGCGCCGTCAGCCAAACTGGCGGCCATTTGGGCGCAGGCCTCGGCGTCGTCGAACTGACCACCGCGCTCCACTATGTTTTCAACACTCCCCGCGACATCCTGATCTGGGACGTTGGCCACCAGGCCTATCCGCACAAGATCCTCACCGGCCGCCGCGACCGCATCCGCACGCTGCGTCAGGGTGGCGGCCTCTCCGGTTTCACCAAGCGCAGTGAGAGCGAATACGATCCGTTTGGCGCCGCCCACGCCGCCACTTCGATCAGCGCAGCGCTCGGCTTTGCCGTCGCGCGCGACAAGCGCGGCGACGATAGTCACGTCATCGCCGTGATCGGCGACGGCTCGATGTCGGCGGGCATGGCCTACGAAGCCATGAACAATGCCGCCGAGACGACCAAGCGCCTTATCGTCATCCTCAACGACAACGACATGTCCATCGCCCCGCCGGTTGGCGGCATGTCCGGCTACCTTGCGCGTCTCGCCGCCACGCGCACCTATCGCCGCGTGCGCAAGGCCGCGAAGTCAGTCGCCTCAGCGCTCGGCGAAACCATCCACGACGTCGCCAAGAAGGCCGAGGAATACGCCCGCACCCTGGTCACTGGCGGCACTTTTTTCGAAGAGCTCGGCTTTCACTATCTCGGCCCCTTCGACGGCCACGATGTCGATATGCTCCGCCGCGTGCTCGTCAGCGCCAAGGAATTCGACGATCGCCCGGTGCTCGTCCACATCGTCACCAAGAAGGGCAAGGGCTATGCGCCGGCGGAAAACGCGGCTGACAAATATCACGGCGTCGCCAAGTTCAACGTCGTCACCGGCGAGCAGGCGAAGGGCGCATCGGCGCCGAGCTACACCAAAGTGTTTGCCCAAGCGCTGATCCGCGAAGCGGAGAACGATGAGAGGATCGTCGCCATCACCGCCGCCATGCCGTCAGGCACCGGGCTTGATCTTTTTGGCGCCAAATTCCCCGAGCGCACCTTCGATGTCGGCATCGCCGAGCAGCACGCGGTCACCTTCGCTGCCGGTCTCGCCGCCGACGGCATGAAGCCGTTCGCGGCGATCTATTCGACTTTCCTGCAGCGCGGCTACGACCAAGTCGTCCACGACGTCGCCATACAGCGTCTGCCCGTGCGCTTCGCCATGGACCGCGCCGGCCTTGTCGGCGCCGATGGCGCCACCCACGCCGGCTCATTTGACGTCGGCTATCTCGGTCAGCTGCCCGGCTTCATCATCATGGCCGCGGCCGACGGCAACGAGCTGTCGCGCATGGTCGCCACCTGTGCGCAGATCGACGATCGCCCCTCGGCCGTGCGCTATCCGCGCGGCGACGCGGAAGGCGCGATGCTGGACGACGCCGGCGCGCCGCTCGAAATCGGCAAGGGCCGCATCATCCGCGAAGGCGCGACGGTGGCGCTGCTCAATCTTGGTTCGCGCATGTCGGAAGCCGCCAAGGCCGCCGACAAGCTTGCCGCCATGGGTCTTTCCACAACGCTCGCCGACGCGCGCTTTGCCAAACCTCTCGACGAGGACCTCATCCGCCGCCTCGCCCGCGAACACGAAGTGCTGCTCACCATTGAGGAGGGCGCCCTGGGCGGCTTCGGCGCTTTCGTGTTGCATTTCCTCGCCCGCGACGGCGGCCTCGACCGTGGCTTGAAGATCCGCACTTTAACGTTGCCCGATATTTTCCAGGATCAGGACAAGCCGGAAGCCATGTACGCGCTCGCTGGCCTCGATGCTGACGCCATCGTCGCCGCCGCCCTCCACGCGCTTGGGCGCGGGGCAAACGAGGTGCGGGCCTAAGGGTCATCCATGCGGACGATCCTCCACAGCGTCGGATACGCGCTCCTCGCCGTCCTGCTCGGCGTCGCGTTTTGGTTTGTCCGCGGCGGCGATGTGAGCTGGCCACTCGCCGTCTGGTTCGGCCTCGGCGTCGGTTATCGGCACTTGGCTTCGCCGCCTGCGCCAGCGCCGCCGCGCAGCCCGCGCGTCTTGAACTCTCCGCAAATCGTGGCAAGTCTCACATCTGCCAGCGACGGAGACTTCCATGGCCAAAGGTCAAATGCGGTCCAACAAAGAGAAGCGCAAACCCAAGAAGGACAAGGACGCGAAGAAGAAATAAGCGCCCGCGCCGGCGGCGTGAGCCGCCGGCGCTGTTAGCGTTAAACCTTGATCCTCGTTAATCCGCGTTTCCACGGCTTGAGCTTTGCATGCCCGCGTTCTAGCGAAGGGGCGAAGCGGAGCGTGGTTCGTGCAAATTAAGCTTGAGACCCAGCGCGGCGAGGCGGTTCACACCGCCGAAACAGCCTTCGACAACGATCCGCCGGACGTTGTGCTCTGGAATGGGCGCAGCTTCCGCCTGCTGCGGACCGATGGCGTTTGGGACCACAAAAAGCACGTTTACCGTGAAGCAAGCGTCCACGATCTGGGCGGAGCGCCCCAGAACAGCGCAGAGGGCGAAGCGGTAAACGGCCTGGACGCCGCGGCCGCGCCGGCCGACGAGACAAAGTTAAACGGCAAGAAGCCCAAGTCCGACCGTCAACTCAGCGCCGCACTGACCCGCGAGCAGGCCGAACTCCTGAAGCGCGTCAAAACCCGCGGGGCCTTCGGCTCGCCCAAGGCCGCTGTCATCGCCGGGCTCGAGGCGCTGGACGAAAAGCACGCCATGTCGAACGACGCGCTCCTGAAGCTCCTGGCCGAGCGGCTCGACACGCGCCATTAGCCTGCCATCGCAGCGGCGGATTAGGTTTCGGCCTGCTTGCGGGGATACCGCCCTGGCCGCTGCGGGAAGATCACGATCAAAGCGACGATGATTGCGGCGAGCACGGCCGAAGCGACGGGCCGGCTCAAACTCAATCCACCATGGTCGAGCGGTTTATCGAGAAAATCGCCGACCGTGGCGCCGAGCGGGCGCGTGAGGATGAAGGCGATCCAAAACAGCGCCGTGCGTGAAAGCGTCGTCCAGAAATAAAGCGCCGCGACAATCGCCAACGCGGCTGAGAAAACGAGTGCGCCGCCGAGATAGCCCAACCCGAGCGCGCCGGTGGTCGCGGCGGGATCGCTGGCGTTTGCCGCCATCCAGTCGCCCAGCGCCGTGCCGAGCGTTTGCGAGAAGGTGATGGTGATCCAGTAGAACGCCTCAACACGCGGGGTGCTGACTGTGTCGACGCTGAGCGAGCGCTCGGTTGCGTACCAAACGCCGAGCGAGAGCAGCACCAAGGCCAGCAGCAGCGTCGATCCCCCGATATAGCCGATGCCGAGCGAGCGCGTGCAATAATCGGCGAGTGTAGTGCCGGCGGTCGTCGAGGCGATGATCGTGGCCCAATACAGGAAAGGGTGGATGCGTTTGGCGGCGATCTGGACCGCCACCAGCGCGACCAGCGCCGAAAAGAAGATGCCGACGCCGATGAGATAGCCGTTCGGATTGGGGTGCGCCGTGGTCTCGCCGAGCCAGCTCATGGTGACAGTGTCGCCGCCGGTTTCGCCGAGCGTCGTCGCTAGTATCTTGATGATCCAGAAGCCGAGGGTGACGGCCGGAACTTTGCTCGCATTCGATGGCGCCAGCAGCATGGCTGCGCCTCTTACACCCGTTCGCGGCTAAGGTGTGGCGCAAAGGGATTGCACGACGCCCTGGCCGCCGTCGCTGAGGTCAGAGGGGTTGAGCAAAAAGCCCGCTGGGCGAGGGCCAGCGGGCTTTCAGTCTGCAGTGGCGGAAAGCGTGCTAACCGCCATTATTACTCGGGCGCGATCCGTTATTGTTCGGATTGCCGTCGGTGTCGCGGCGAATGGTGTTGCCCGTATCGTGCACGACTTCCTGCGCCCGGTTGCCGGCATGGCCCAAAGCGTCGCTGGTGCGATCGGCGACTTGCGACGCCGCGCGATCGAGCGAAGCGCCGACTTCCTGCGCGCTCCAATCGTTTTTGATCCAGGCATAGGTGAAGATGGCGATCACGGCGATTAGCGCGACGCCGGTGAAGGCGCCGCCGCCCGCGCCCACGCCGCCGGCGCCATGGCCGCCGCCGAGGCCGAACAGCACCGAAACGATAAAGAGAGCGACGAACACCCAGAACAACACAACGGCAATGCCAGTGAACGTCGTCGCAATCCCGCCGAATCCGAAAACCGCCGCCGCGATTGCGGCCACGAAGAAAATGATTGCCCAGCCGAGCATGGCGGAACTCCTTGCACAATTGACGGTGGTAAAACGCCAACCGAGCGAACTGTGTTCCGTCACATGTTAGAGGTGCGCCGATTAGATCGGCATGCGCATGATTTCCTGATACGCAGAAATGACTTGGTCGCGCACGGCGATGACCGTCTGCAGCTGCGTTTCCGCAGCCGAGATTGCAGTGACGACATCGACGATGTCGGACTGCCCGGCTGCGACGGAAAGTGCGCTATGCTCGGCAGTCGATGCGCTCGCGCTCGCCTGGCGGATCGCCTCCTGCACCAGGCCGCCGAAATCGACCTCGCCGCCGGCGCTGCTGGCGCCGCTGGAACCTTGCGTTGCACGCGCCGCCTGTTGATAGGCGCGCGCGGCTGAAAGCGGATCAATCGCCATGGCTTACTTCCTCAAGAGATCGAGTGCGCGATTGGTCATCGACCGCGCCGCATCGATCATGTTCAAATTGGCCTCGTAGGCGCGGCTCGCGTCGCGCATGTCCATCATCTCGATCAACGGATCGACATTCGGTAGCCGCACGTATCCGTCGGGGCCCGCGGCTGGATGCGTCGGGTTATATTCCTGACGAAACGCGCTCATGTCGAACGTCGCGCCCTTGACCGCCACGCCTTGCGCGCCCGAGGTCAGCGTCGTCGACTCCAGAAGCGGAATGCGCCGCCGGAACGGCTCGCCGTTCGGCCCATCGGCTGTCGAACTCGCATTGGCGACGTTCTCCGCCGCGATGCGCAAACGCGTCGTCTGCGCGCGCATGCCGGACGCGGCGGCGGAAATAGCGGCTTGAATATCAGTCATGAACTACCTTCCCGGCGCCCGCGCGGCCATGCGCAAGAGATCGAGGCCCTTTTGATAGAGCGCGATCGCCGTCTCGAACTGCATGCGCGTCTCGGAAGCCTTGGCCATCTGATCCTCGAGCACGACCGCATTGCCATCGATCGTCGTCTCGCTGTCGTCGTGTGTCGTGATGTTGGTTTGTCCCGGCGCGCCGCCCGGCATCATGTGCGCCGGCGAGGTGCGCACCATCTGCAAACCTGTGGACTGCGCGCCGGCCGACGCGAGCGCATGCTCGAACGCCGACGTATCCAGATCCCGCGGCCGATAGCCGGGCGTCGAGGCGTTGGCGATATTCTCGGAGATGAGCCGCTGACGCTCGCTCAACTGATTGAGCCGCGTGCGGAGGAGGCCGAAGAACTGCGTCTGCGATAGGTCCATGCCGTGCGACTCACGCGCTGCAAATTTTGCCCAGTGCAGCAAATCATGGTTAAGCAGGACCTAACTCGCGTCCGTAACGTTAATCTCTCGTTTACCAAACCGGCCGACGCCCAAGCTCTGTCCTCCAGAATGGAGTTGCCGGCTTGGACTTGCTGACTTGGGCGCGCGCGCTGTTTGCGTTGCTCGCCACACTCGCGCTCATCGGATTGGTCGCCTACGGCGCGCGGCGGCTGAACATGCTGCAAGGCGTGGTGAAGCGCACACGCCGACTCAAGATAACGGAAAGCCTGATGATCGATCCGCGCCGCCGGCTCGTGGTGGTGCGCTTCGATGATCGCGAGCACCTGCTGCTGCTGTCGCCCGCCGGCGATCGCGCCATCAGCGAAGTTGCCGCCAAGGACGAGCTGGGGGAGCCTCAACAGTGAAGCGCGCCATCCTCATTGCGCTGTTCGCATCGCTGATCGCCTTTGGCGCCCACGACGCATGGGCGCAAGCCCAGCCGGCGGGCGACCCGACGCTCAACATCAACCTGGGCTCTGGCGATGGACTGACCGCGCGCGTCCTGCAGCTCGCCGCCCTCATCACGGTGCTGTCGCTGGCGCCGTCGATCCTGATCATGACGACGAGCTTCGTGCGCATCGTCGTGGTGCTGTCGCTGCTGCGAACGGCCATCGGCCTCCAACAAGCGCCGCCGAACGTGGTGATTGTGTCGCTGTCGCTCTTCCTTACCGCGTTCGTCATGGAGCCGGTCTGGAACCAGGCCTACGACCGCGGCATCGGGCCGGTCATGCGCAACGAAATGCCCTTGGATGAAGCATTTCCGCGCATCGTCGAACCGCTGAAGCGCTTCATGGGCGCTCAGACGCGAGAAGACGACCTGCGCATGTTCATGGACATGGCGCATCTCAATCCGCGCCCGGCGAGCATTGTCGACACCCCGCTGCGCGTGCTCGCGCCCGCCTTCATGGTCTCAGAGCTCAGGCGAGCCTTCGAGATCGGCTTCATGCTGTTCATCCCGTTCCTGATCATCGACCTGGTGGTGTCATCGCTGCTGATGGCGATGGGGATGATGATGATGCCGCCGGTGACGGTGAGCTTGCCGTTCAAGCTCATCTTTTTCGTGCTGGTGGATGGGTGGAGACTGGTTGCGGGGTCGCTCATAGCAAGCTTTGCGGCGGCGGGGGTTGCCCCGCCCCACTAGCTTTCGGCGGAGCGCTTTAGCGCTCGATGCCGAGGTCGGCCATCAGGAGGGCTTTGAAATCGTCCTTGCGGGCGAAAAGCCGGCTCCAAGCAGCCGCGAATGATTTGAACAACGACATCGTGCTTCCCCTGGTCCTCGCGCCTTCTACGTTCGTGACCGCCCCATGGTTCCAAGCATCACCTGAACCAAAGATGAGGTTGATTTGGTGAATCGGATGCCTCTTGCTGAAAGAGAGTCACACTGTGGCGCGTTGAGCACGATTTCGCGCGTCGCGTGCGCGTGTTCGCGCGTTGCCGAAGCGTAAGCAGGTCATCGGTCGCTCGGAAACGCGCCGTTAACCACGAACAGCGTCCTTGGGCTGTCTGGTCGGCAGAAATTGCCGCCTTCCAAAAGCCGAGGAGCGGCCATGAGCGGCGCTGAAGTGCTCGATCTAGGACGCAATGCCATCTGGGTGACCGTGCTCGTGGCGGCCGGCCCGATGTTGGTCGGTTTGGTCGTCGGCCTCATCGTCTCGCTTCTGCAGACCCTGACCCAGATCCAGGAGCAGACCCTCGTCTTCGTTCCGAAGATCCTCTCGATCTTCCTGGCCATCCTGCTCTTCCTGCCGATCATGGGCGGGCTGCTCGGCGGCTTCATGCGCCACATCTTCGAGCAGATCGCGCAGAGCTAGGCGCTTGAGCCCCGTGAACCTCACGCTCTACGGCGTCGACATCTGGAGCACCGCGCTAGTGTTCGCCCGCGTCGGGGCGATGATCATGCTGCTGCCGGGTTTCGGCGAACCCGCGATCCCCGCGCGCGTGCGCCTGGCGTTTGCGCTGGCGCTGGCCATGGCGATCGCGCCCGGTCTTGCCGGACATATGCCGCAGCCCGCCAATACGGCCTGGGGCATGGCCGGCCAAGTCGGACTCGAGACCATTATCGGCCTCATCTTCGGCGGCGCGGCGCGCATGCTGATGAGCGCGCTCGCCACGGCCGGTCAGATCGCCGGCACCGAAATTGGCATCGCCTTCGCCCAGATCACCGACCCGACCATCAATCAATCCGGCGCGATCATCTCGGTCTTCCTGAGCGTGATGGGTGTGGCGCTCATTTTCGCCACCGGCCTCGATCACATGTTCCTGCTCGGCATCGCCGGATCGTACGATCTGCTGGCGCCCGGCGCCCATGCGCCGGTGGGCGATGCTGCGCAGCTTGCGCTCAATACTGTATCGGCCTCATTCCGTGTCGGCTTCCAGATCGCCGATGCCGGTGATCGCGGCCGGGCATGATCTTCCGCGTTGGCCTCGCCGTGCTTGGCGCGGCTCATTCCGCAGATCCAGGTGTTCTTCGTGGTGCTGCCGCTGCAGGTGATGGGCGGCTTTGCAGTGTTCGCGCTGGGCCTGTCGGCCGGCATGCTGATGTGGCTCGACAGCCTGCAATCCTATTCGACGTGGCTGAGGTAGGCGCCCATGGCCGCGGATGACGACGAACGTACAGAAGAGCCATCACAGCGAAAGCTCGCAGCAGGCGCGCGAGAAAGGCGACATCATCTATTCGGCCGGAAGTTGGCACAGCGCTGTCGCTGCTGGCGGTCACCGGCATTGTCGCCTTCATGTCCGGCCCGATCCTCGCCCAGACGGCGCGCGGCTTCATCGCGTTCCTGGCCGATGCCCGATCAATTCTCGACCAACGGCGATGCGCTGCGCGGCATTGCGCTCGCGGTGATGATCAAAGTCTGCGGCATCTTCAGTTTGGCCGGCCTCGCGCTCGGGTGCGCCGCGCTCGCTTCCCGCTATCTGCAGGACCAGCCGACCTTCACCGCCGAACGGCTGTCGCCGAAGCTCGACAAGCTCAATCCGGCGGAGGGCTTCAAGCGCGTCTTCGGCAAAGCCGCGTTTGCGCAATTCACCAAGTCGCTGATCAAGCTCGCCGTTGTCGGCGCCTGTCTGGTGTCGGCGCTCTGGCCGCACGATGCCTCGCTCGAGCGCATCTCGCTGATGGACCCGTCGGCGCTGTTGCCGTTCGTGCAAGCAGCGCGCCGTGTCGCTGATGATCTCGCTCGTCAGCGCCGCCGCGATTATTGCGGCGGTCGACTACGTCTTCACGCGCCAGTCCTACATGAACAAGCTCAAAATGAGCCGGCGCGAGATCAAGGAGGAGATGCGCCAGAGCGAAGGCGATCCGCACGTCAAGGCAAAGCTCCGCCAAATTCGCTTCGAACGTTCGAAGCAAGCGGATGATGGCGGCGGTGCCGCAAGCCAGCGTCATTATCACCAACCCGACACATTACGCGATCGCGCTGCGCTACGAGCAGGGCGAAACGCCCGCGCCGATCTGCTTGGCCAAAGGCGTCGATGCCGTCGCGCAACGGATTCGGGAGGTCGCGCAAGAGCACAACATTCCGATTGTGGAAAATCCACCGCTGGCGCGCGCGCTGTTCGCGACGGCCGACCTCGACCAGCCCATTCCGCGGGAACATTACGAAGCAGTGGCGAAAGTCATCGGCTTTGTCATGCGCGCCGCACGCCGTCGCGGGCGTCCGCGGCGCACGAATTCTGTAATGAGTGAGTCAATGGCGGACGGATTGCAGAGCGGCCTTCGTGCTCCCCACCCCGAATTGGGGTCAAAGGGAAGTGGAATGACGGACGGCGCAGACACACCCCCGCGCAGCGGCGGGCGGCTCGACCCGATGCAAATCGCATTCTGGGCGGCCGTTGCGCTTGGCGTTGCGGCGGCGGGCGTTGCGATCACCGTCGGGGCCGTCGATTGGGCAAGCCGGCGCGATCCTGCTGCTGCTTGTCGTCGCGACCGGCATGGTGCTGTTTCTGTGGATGTCGCGCGGCGCCGGCAAGCGCTTCGGTGCCATTCCCGGAACGCGGCGCTATCGCGGCGGCGGCGTTCTCGTCGGGGCGCATGGATTTCGCGATGATCGACGCGCTCGATGAAGCGGCGCATGATTACCGACAAATCGCTGTCGCCGATCTGCGCCAACACCGCCTACATCTCGATCATGCCGAAAACGCCGGCATGCTGGGTGAGAGCGATCGCCCGCCGGTGATGAGCCGCCTGTTCGGCGCCGACCCGATGCTGTCGGCGCCGATGTTCCGGTTGTCGAAAGCTGCCGGCGCGGGTCAAGCGCGGCGCGAGGAATTGCCGGCGACGGCGTGCTTTCGCAAGGCACGCGCCCGGTGCGCTACGAAGCCAGCGTAGGCCCGATGGCGGGCGGGCACGTGCTGTGGCGCTTGCGCGAAGTGGGCGCGAGCGAAGGCGAAGAAATGAGCCACGACGCGCGCAATCTGTTCCTGGACGATGCGCCGGTTGGATTCTTTGCAGCGCGAGCCGGACGGCGCGATCATCTACATGAACCGTGCGTTGCGTTCGGTGCTCGGCGTGGGCGATGATCCCGCGCAGATGCGCCTCAGGGACATCGTCCGCGAAGATCCGGCGCGCTTGTTGCGCCGCGATCGGCGCGGCTTTGGACCCACCCGCGCGCGGCTGACGCTGCGCGCGACGCGACGGCATCGAAACGCAAGCCTCGTCGCTAACGTTCTGGCCGTCGGGCGACGGCGACGGCGCGGCGCGGACCTTGGTGTTCTTCACCGAAGCGGAGAATCCAGAGGCCGCGCCTGCGCCGATGCGCGTGGAAGCAATCGCGACCGACGGCGTGTTCTCGCAAGCGCCGTTCGGCGCAGCGGTGCTCGATTGCACCGACCCGGCGGCCGCAGCGCTCCTGGATTCGAACGCGGCGCTGATGGAGATGACGCAAGGCCGAGCCGCGCCCGGCGCGCCGTTCGCGGATCTGTTCGATGCGTCGGAGGGGCCGAACGCGCTGGCGCAGCGGCTGCGCGGCATCGTCAACGAGCCAGCCGAGCTGATGTTGGCGACGCAACCGCCGACGGCGGCGCACGTGCACTTCGCGCGCGGCGCTGATGGGCGCGGGCTGGCCTATGTGTTGAACGTCAGCCAGCAGCGCGAACTGGAAACGCGCCTCGCTCAATCGGAGAAGATGCGCGAGATCGGCGAGCTTGCCGCCGGCGTCGCGCACGACTTTAACAATCTGCTCACCGTGGTGATGCAGACGTGCTCGTACCTGCTGCGCCGCCACCCAGTCGGCGACGCCGATTATCCGATGCTGCGCGAGATCTCCGACCACGCCACCACGGCCAAGGAATTGTCAGAGATGCTGCGCGCCTATGCGCGTCAGCAGACCTTCGCGCGCGAAGTGTTCGAGGTCGGCGACTTTATCGGCGCGCGTCAGGAACTGATCCGCCGCGTCATGGGCGATGCGATCAAGTTTGAAATCCGCCATGGCCGCGATCTGCCGTGGGTCAAGGTCGACAAGACCCAGCTCGAGCGCGTCATTGTCAATCTCGCCACCAATGCCCGCGACGCGATGATCCCCGCGGGCGGCAAGATGCCAAAGGATGGGCGCCTCACCATCCGCACCTCGCGTGTGACCGCGGAAGAAGCGCGCGCGTGGGGCCACAACCCGATCGAGGACGGCGCTTATACATTGATCGAAGTGGAAGACACCGGCAGCGGCATCAAGCCCGAGCACGCGACGAAAATCTTCCGCCCATATCATTCGACGAAAGAAGCCGGCAAGGGCACAGGCCTCGGCCTCGCCACCAGCTACGGCATCATCAAGCAATCGGGCGGCTACATTTTCTTCGACACCAAGCTTGGCCGCGGAACCACGTTCCGCATATTTTTGCCGGCCTATGAGCCAACGTCAGAGGAGCTCAACGAAATCGCCGAGCGCGAGCGCGCGCTCTTGGCGCCGCCGGCGAAGGATGTCGCCGGGCGCGGCAAGATCCTCTTCGTCGAAGACCAGACCGCGGTTCGCCGCTCGATCGTGCGTAATCTGAAAGAGTGCGGCTACGAGGTCGAAGAAGCGGAAAACGGCGAGGACGCGCTCGAAATCCTGCAGGCGAAGCCCGGCGCGTTCGACATCATCATCTCCGACGTGTCGATGCCGATCATGACCGGTCCGGAAATGCTGAAGGAAGCCGGCGTCGAGATGATCGGCGCCGCCAAGGTGCTCTTCCTCTCGGGCTACGCGCCGGAAAGCTTTTCCTCGATGCTCGAGGAATACCCGGTGCACTATATGAGCAAGCCGGTGACGATGGAGCAGCTGGTCGGGCGGGTGAAGGAATTGCTGGCGGCCTAGAGCCAACGACGAGAGAGCCAACGACGAAAGAGCTAACGGCGAGATCTAAGGCTGGTTCGGCCCCAACGGGATTGTTGATGCAGCGTCGCTGAGTGTGAAGTTCGGATCGCGCTCAACGACGTAGGCGCGGTCGGCCAGTCTATTCTGCAGCATGAATGCCGACATCGACTCGTATCCTGCCGTGATTATTCGTTCACGCTGATCGTCCACCTGCACGCGCGGGTCGAACAACGGGCCGAACACTCTTTGGATGCCGGAAACATTGACTTCGGTAGGCGTGAAGTGCGCGCGCAGATTGGCTGCTATCTGCGCCGGGCTCGTGGTCTCCCACGCCGCGGCAGCAACCACGTCGAGCATGAAGGTGTTGCAGTTCTGGTGGCGAAGCTCGAACGGATTGGCCACCAGCGAATAGGACGGTTGGTGCAGCTGCTCGTAGGCGGGCGAACCCATGATGAGCAGGATGCGGCGTTGCATCTCGGGCGTCGGCACGATGATGGCGACATCGTCGGTGGCGGCGCCAATGGTGAAGTTGATGGGAAAATCCTGCGCCAGGCGCGAGGTGCGCGCCTCGGCGCCGTCGCCGACGTAAAGATTGTAGACGGCATAGCCCGGCGCCTCGCGCCCATCGGCGAGATGGATGGTCTGATACACCCAGAACGCGCCGTGCGTGTAGGACATGCCCGCCGGCAATTGCGAGCGAGCGCGCCCTGAGCGAAACACGATGGCGACGCGCGCGCCTTGTTGCGCCAGATCATTCTCCACTTGCTTGGCAAAGCGCGCGGCGCCTTCGGGTGTGAAGTGCGCCGCCGCCGCCGGCGCGCTGAGGCCAGCAGTGGAATCCTCCGCAAGCGCATGCGGCGCCAGGCACAAGGCGAGCGCCAAGGCCGCGATCAGGGCCCGCTTCATTGTTGCGGCGATTGTGCGTCGTGCGGGACCATCGGCGCTGGCTGCGGCGTCACCGTTTCGCGCGTCAGCGGCAGCGGATTTTTGTCGAACGCCGCATGGAATGGTTCGGAGGCGGCGCTGACGGCGGCGCCGCCGACAATCATCGGCGCACCCGATGCGGCCGAGGCCACGCCCAGCGGCACAGCGACCGAGCCGCCGACGAAATTGCCGTGGCTGAGGGCGTCGACGCCAGCAGCGGAGAGACGGGCGCCGGCGCCGGCGGAATCCTTGCCGGCTTGCATGGAGTTGCTTCCTGCCCATGCCGGGGTGGCGGCCAGTGCGAGAACGAAGACCAAGGCGGCTTGTTTCATCACGCGCTCCTGCAATGTCTGACTGGGCGCGGGGAAGATGCTCGCGCGCCCTGGGCAGAATTGCGGCGCGAACATTAATTCGTTTGCCGTGAGGTCAATGAGCGCGCGCGCGTATCTGCGGCGCCCGCCTTAGCGCCCAGCTCTCTCCAGCGCGTCGAACTCCGCTTCGCTCAACGCGATCACCGCCGCCAGCGTGTTTTCTTCCAGGTGCTTCACCTTCCCAGTCCCTGGGATCGGCAGCATCACGGGGCTGCGCTTTAGAACCCAGGCGAGCGCGATCTGTGAGGGTGCGGCGCTCTTCGCGTGCGCGATCTTGTCGAGTACGGACCCTGGACGCGCGAGATCGCCCGCGGCTAGCGGATACCACGGGATGAAACCAATGCCGTGCTGCTCGCAATAGCCCAACGCCTCCTCGCTTTGGCGGTTCGCGAGATTGTAGAGGTTCTGCACGGTCGCGACCGGAAACACTTTCCGCGCCGCTTCGATCTGGGCGACCGACACTTCGCTTAGGCCCGCGTGCGCGATGAGCCCGTCGTCGAGCATTTGCCTCACAGCCCCGAATTGTTCGTTGGCCGGGACTTTGCTGTCGATGCGATGCAGCTGCCAGAGCGCGATCTGTTCGACGCCGAGCCGCTTCAAACTGTCCTTCGCATCGCTGATCAGTTTTTCCGGCCGCCCGTCTTGGCCCCAATGATCGGGGCCGGCGCGCGTGAGCCCGCCTTTAGTGGCGATGAGCAGGCCGTCATACGGATGCAGTGCTTCCCGGATCAAGTCTTCGGACACTTTCGGACCGTACGACCAGGCCGTGTCGATGAAATTGATGCCGAGCTCACGCACGCGCCTGAGCGTTGCGATGGCTTCATCATGATCCTGAGGCGGCCCCCAAATGCCTCGTCCCGTGATGCGCATGGCGCCAAAGCCCAAGCGGTTTACTTCGATTGCCCCTGCGATCTTGAATTGGCCGGAGCGTGCGGCCAGCCCTGAATTGAGCGAGGACACATCGTGTGAGGACATATCGCGTGAGGACATATCGCGTGAGGACATATCGCGTGAGGACATGGGGGTTCGTCCCGAAGAGGGCGCCGTTGCGCGGGTGAGCCGATATGGGTTCGCCCCCGCGCTGCAACAAGCAGGCGCTTCACTGCCGCGAATGTTCCCCGAACGGCAGCACGTCTTGCACCAGCGCGACGAGCGTGTGACCTGGCTCCTCGATCGGGATCATGTGTGCGGAGTTTTCAAACCAGACCAAGCGCTTCGACGGCGCGTGCAGATTGGCGAGCCAATGCACAGTGATTTCCGCGGGCGTTGTCAGATCGTGGCGGCCGACGAACATGATCACGGGGAATGACACGCGCGTCGTCGTACTGAAGTCGATTCCGCTCATATCGGGCAGAAGCGCGGGGATGGAGAGTTCGCCGCCAGCGTCGATAGCCTGGCGATCCGCCGTATCATAAGCCGGCGAGATGCGCGCGGCGTGATAGTAGAAGTCGGCGTTGTCACGATAGGCAGTCAGGCCGCCATAGTTCGCCACCCACGTTCGTTCGATGCCGATGCGTTCGGCCGTCAGGTTTGGGCCAGGATAGGGTGCGATCGATTGCAGTTGCTGCAGCGCTTGGGTGTCGTGACGCTGGCGCGCAATGGCGACCACCCCTTCGTAGCTTGCGCGCTCGTTGGCTTGCATCTCGAGCAGCGGGCCGATGCCGACATAAGCCGCAACCCAATCCGGATGCGCGATCGCGGCGCCGAGGCCAACGACATTGCCCCAGGAATGCCCCACGACGATGATCTTTTGCTGATGGAAGCGCTCACGCAGCCACGCGATCAGTTCGACGGCGTCTTGGGTCATGCGTTCACGCGTCAGAGTGCCAGTGAAAGCGGCGGGGCCGTTTGAGCGCAGCGTCTTGCCCGCGCCGCGTTGATCCCAATTGACGACAGTAAAGACGTCCTCCCACGGGCGTTGGAACGCCCACGCCGCGCCCATCTCCGGGGCGCCCGGTCCGCCATGCACGAAAAGCAGAATGGGATTGTCGCGGTCAGCGCCGCGGACGGAGATCCACTGATCAATGCCCCCGAGGCGTACGGTCTGCAGCATGTCGACGCCGTTTGGCGTCGCGATGTGTTCGATGTCGGCCACAATCTGTCTGCCTGACGCGTAAGGATCTGTGGTCGCAGGCGACGGTGTTTGCGGTGCAGCCGGCGATGCGGCGAATGCTGAAAACAAGGCGGCGAAGAAAAACGGCTTGGCAAAGTTCATGGTCGCGGTCTCGCTTGTGGTGGTGCGAGGGGATGATGCCCTTCGGGCCCTTCGCAGATGCGAGGTGAGCACGGCGCCGCTGTTCCTGATTTCAGCCTGATTGCGGCGTCAAAGACGTCCGAAGCAACGTGAAACCACTGTCTTCCCGCATGTCAGCCGTTTTAGGCAAATTCGACCCGCGACCGCCTGTCGCAAAGCAATTGTTTCCCGCGTTGCACCCCGATATTGCGCCAACCGCACCCCTCGTTATTTTGCCGGCCAAAACCACAGGGGCGCGCCATCACCAAGCGCCTGGGAGCAAACGTCCGCCATGAAAACAACACGCCGTCTGGTCGTCGCCGGCCTCGGATCAACCGTGCTCGCCCCAATCGTGGCGGGCGAGGCTTTGGGTCAAAACCAAAGCGCGGCCGACCGCGCCTTCGCGACGCTCGCGCACCGCTATCTCGATCAGGCCATGCGGCTCTCGCCCGTGTCGGCGACGCAGATTGGCGATCACCGTTTTGATTCACAATTGGATGACGTCAGCGCGGCCGGGCGCGCCGCCGGTTTGCGCTTTGCCCACCAGACACTTGATGCGCTGAACCGGATCGACAAGGCGCATCTGTCCCGCGAGAACCAAGTCGACGCTGCGCTGCTTTCAAATGCGCTGCGTGCGCAGATCTGGTCGACCGAGTTTGTTCAAGACTGGGCCTGGAATCCACTCGGCTACCAGAGCGTGGCCGGCGGGGCGCTCTACAATCTTATGG
Organism: uncultured Pseudomonadota bacterium; assembly: GCA_963837475.1. Classification (GTDB taxonomy): domain Bacteria; phylum Pseudomonadota; class Alphaproteobacteria; order Caulobacterales; family Aquidulcibacteraceae; genus Vitreimonas. The sequence goes on along the minus strand of CAWIND010000003.1, from coordinate 1,562,165 downwards.
CGCGCGACTTCGCGCCAGTGCCGCAGCGGCTGGAGGCCGCGACGCGGCGCATGGAGCTGATGCCGACTCTGCTTCGCCAAACGCGCGAGGAATTGCAGCCCGCGCGCGTGCCAACGCCGCACGCGCAAACCTATTCGCGGCAGAACGGCGGTCTGAAGAGCATCGTCGGCGACATGATCGACCCGGTGAAGGGTCAGCTCAGCGGCGCCAAGCGCGCGCGCCTCGATGCCGCTATCGCCACCTACAATGCGGCGATCGACGAACACCAAGCCTGGATCGACCACACCTTGGTCCCGGCCGCTCAAGCGGATTTCCGCGCCGGCGCCGAGCGTTTCGATCATCAGCTGCAATTTACACTGCAGTCGACGCTCACACGCGCTGAGATCCGCCAGCGGGCGGAAGCGGCAGTCGTGCAGGTGCGCCAACAGATGTATGGCGTGGCCAAGCAAGCGCTGGCGGGCCGCGCCGATGCGCCGGCCGCGCCCGACGATCCGACGCCCGATCAGCAGCAGGCCCTCATTCGCGCCGCGATCGAATTGGCCGCCGCCCAACGCCCCGCGCGCCACGAAGTCGTGCAGTTTGCAACGCAGTGTGTGGAGAATGCGCGCGGCTTCGTGCAACAGCACGATCTCATCACGCTGCCGGCCGGCCCCGTGCGTGTGATCGAGATGCCGGCCTTCGCGCGCGGCGTTGCGGTGGCCTATTGCGACAGCCCCGGCCCGCTCGATAAGAACCTCGAGACATTCTATGCGGTCTCGCCGATCCCGGACGATTGGACCGACGAGCAGGTCACGTCGTTCCTGCGCGAATACAACACACGCGGCATCCAGGACATCGGCGTGCACGAGGCGATGCCGGGCCATTACGTGCAGCTCTTCCATTCCAACTCGTATCCATCGGTGCTGCGCGCGGTGCTGGGCTCAGGCTCATTCATCGAAGGCTGGGCGGTCTACGCCGAGCACATGATGGTGGATCAAGGCTTCAAAAGCGACGATCCGCTCTACAAGCTGACGCAGCTCAAGGTGCTGCTGCGCACCATCACCAACTCGATTATAGACCAGGCTATCCATTGCGATGGCATGACCCAAGAGCAGATGATGCATCTGCTGACGCAGACCGCGTTCCAGGAAGAGCGCGAGGCCGCTGGGAAATGGCGCCGCGCGCAGCTTTCCGTGACCCAGCTCTCTACCTATTTCGTGGGATATTCCGAGCACGTGGAAACGCGAGACGCCTACCGCCAACGCCAAGGCGCGGCATTCAATCTCAAGGCCTACCACGACGCCGTGCTGGCTTATGGCTCGCCGCCCATGCGCTATGCGCGCGCTCTCTTGATGGACGAACCGATCCAATGAACCCAAAAACAAACGCGGCCTACGATGGACACGAAGAGGTCGTGGACGTCGGCGATGAAGCTTTAGGCTACAAAGGCATCATCGCCATTCATTCCACCGCGATGGGGCCGGGTGCGGGTGGCTGCCGCATCTGGACCTATGAGCGCGACGAAGATGCGCTGACCGACGTGTTGCGGCTCTCGCGCGGCATGACTTACAAAAACGCCATGGCCGAGCTGCCGTTCGGCGGCGGCAAGGCCGTCATCTACAAGATGGGCGCCGACCGGGCTGCATGCTTCGAAGCGTTCGGACGTGACGTCGAGCGCCTGCATGGGCGCTACATCACAGCCGAGGATGTCGGCGCCACCGTCAACGACATGAAGACGATCGCGCGCAGCACGTCCTATGTGACCGGCATCCCGAAGGAAGAAGGCCGCGCCGGCGGCGATCCTTCGCCTTGGACGGCGCTTGGCGTCTATCTCTCGATCAAAGGCCTCTTGGGCGGTTCAGTGCAAGGCCGCACCATTGCCGTTCAGGGCGTGGGCGCCGTTGGCCGCCATCTGTGCCAGTTGCTTGCCGAGGACGGCGCCAAGCTGGTGATCAGCGATGTGAACACAATCAACCTCGCCCGCATCGAACCGCTTGGCGCGGAAGTGGCCCCGGTGGATCAGATTCATGCGGTGAAGGCCGATCTCTTCGCGCCGTGCGCGCTGGGCGCGGGGCTTAACGGCAGGACCATTCCGGAACTCGGCGCGAAGATCATCTGCGGCGCGGCCAATAACCAGCTGGCCACCGAAGAGGACGGCGCCCGCCTTGTGGCGGCGGCAATCACCTATGCGCCGGATTACGTCGTCAATGCCGGCGGCATCGTTATGGTGTCGTGTGAATACCTAGGCGAAGCGGCGGAAGCGGTGGACGCCAAGGTGCGGGCGATCGCGCCGCGCGTGATGGCCGTCGTCGAGGAGGGCCGCCGCGAAGGCGTCTCCCCGCATCTTGTGTCGGACCGGCTTGTGCGCGCAAAGATCGCCGCGGCGAGGAAGTAGATGGATCAAGCGTCGGGACCGCGAAGGGCGAATGCGCTGAGCTTGCACGTGCCGGCGCCGCGCGCGCGGCCCGGCGACAAGCCTGATTTCAGCGGCTGGAGCTTCCCCGAGCCGGGCGCGACGCCCAAGCCGGACATCGACACCCCCGCGTTCGAGCTGCGCGACTACGCCTACGGCCTCATCCGAGTGCTTGACATGGAGGGCAATGCGCTTGGCCCGTGGGCGCCGCACCTTTCGCCCGACACGATGCGCCGTGCGCTCAATCACATGCTGCTGACGCGCGCGTTCGACGAGCGCATGCACCGCGCCCAGCGGCAGGGTAAGACCTCGTTCTACATGCAGAGTCTTGGCGAAGAGGCGATTTCGGTCGCCGCCGGCATGGCGCTCAGTCCCGACGACATGTGCTTCCCGAGCTATCGCCAGCAGGGCTTGTTGATCGCTCGCGAATATCCGCTCGTCGACATGATGCACCAGATCTATTCGAACGCGCGCGATCCGCTGAAGGGCCGGCAGCTGCCGATCATGTATTCATCGAAGCAGGCGGGCTTTTTCACCATCTCCGGCAATTTGGCGACGCAGCTGCCGATCGCTGTCGGCTGGTCGATGGCGTCGGCGTATTCCGGCGACATGCGCATCGCGGCGGCCTGGGTCGGCGATGGCGCAACGGCGGAAGGCGACTTCCATTCCGCCATGACGTTCGCTGCAGTTTATCGCGCGCCGGTGATCATCAATGTCACCAACAATCAGTGGGCGATTTCATCATTCCAGGGCATTGCTGGCGGCGAGAACACCACCTTCGCTGCGCGCGGCATCGGCTACGGCGTGCCGCCGCTGCGCGTCGACGGCAACGACTTCCTTGCCGTTTACGCGGTGACGCAATGGGCCGCCGAGCGCGCGCGGGCGAACTTGGGGCCGACGCTGATCGAGCATTTCAGCTATCGCGGCGGCCCCCACTCCACATCCGACGATCCGGCGCGCTACCGCCCCGTTGACGAGTACGCGTGCTGGCCATTGGGCGATCCGGTCGCGCGCTTGAAACAGCACCTCATCTCCCTCGGCGAGTGGAGCGACGATCAGCACCGCAGCGCCCAAGAAGGGGCGGCCGAAACCGTGCGCGCCACCGGCCGCGAAGCTGAGAAGGTAGGCACGCTCGCGGAAGGCGCGCATCCGCGCTCATCGATGTTCGACGATGTCTACAAGGATGTGCCGTGGCACTTGCGCCAGCAGCGCGACGAGAGCGGGACCTAACGCCATGGCCTCGATGAGCATGATCCAGGCGCTGAATTCGGCGCTCGACACTGCGATGGGGCGCGATCCCAGCGTGCTGACGTTCGGCGAAGATGTCGGCTATTTCGGCGGCGTGTTCAAAGTCACCGAACACCTGCAACAGAAATACGGAGCCAGGCGCTGCTTCGATGCGCCGATCAGCGAAGGGGGTATCGCGGGCGCAGCGATCGGGATGGCGGTGTACGGCTTGCGCCCTGTCATCGAGATCCAGTTCGCCGACTATATGTATCCCGCCTATGACCAGCTGGTGAGCGAAGCGGCCAAGATCCGCTACCGTTCCGCCGGCGAGTTCAGTGTGCCGCTCACGGTGCGCATGCCGTATGGCGGGGGCATTTTCGGCGGCCAAACCCATAGCCAAAGCCCGGAGGCTTTGTTCACGCATGTGGCGGGTCTAAAGACGGTGATCCCATCGACCCCCTATGACGCCAAGGGTCTGTTGATCCAGGCGATTGAAGACGACGATCCGGTGATCTTCCTGGAGCCGAAGCGCATTTATAACGGTCCGTTCGATGGCCGCCGCGATCGGCCCGTCGTGCCTTGGTCGAAGCACCAAGCCAGCGAAGTGCCGGACGGGCATTACACGATCCCGATCGGTAAAGCGGCAATTGTGCGCGCAGGCGCGGACTGCACGATCCTTGCCTATGGTACGATGGTGCATGTGGCCGTCGCCGCCGCGGAAGAAAGCGGCATCGACGCCGAAGTCATCGACCTGCGCACTTTGGTGCCGGTGGATATCGAGACGATCGTGAAATCGGTCGCTAAGACTGGACGCTGCGTGATCGTGCATGAAGCGACGCGCACTTCTGGCTATGGCGGTGAGCTTTCCGCGCTCGTGCAGGAAAACTGCTTCTATCAGCTCGAAGCGCCGATTGAGCGGGTGACCGGCTATGACACGCCCTATCCACATGCGCTGGAGTGGGAGTATTTTCCGACGCCTCCGCGTCTCATTAAGGCGATGCGCCGCGTGATGGAGGCCTGAAGAGAGTCCGATGGGCCAATTCGTTTTTAAGTTGCCGGATGTCGGCGAAGGCACGGCCGAGGCCGAGATCGTCGCGTGGCACGTGGCGCCGGGCGACGTGATCAAGGAAGACGCCCCGCTCGTCGACGTGATGACGGACAAGGCGACAGTCGAGATGACTTCGCCGGTCGCTGGCAAAGTGATTTCGATTCACGGCGAGCCAGGCGACATGGCGCCGGTCGGCGGTCCAATCGCAGTGTTCGAAGTGGAGGGCGCAGGCGAAGAGCCTGTTGCGCCGGCGCCGAAGCAAGAAGCGAAGGCCCCGCCGCCGTCGACGCCGAAGTCGAACGGCGCCGCGCAGCATGCGCCAGAAAAGGTCGCCGTGCCGATGGCCGCCGCGCCGCCGCAAGCCAAGCCGCGCATCAAGGCGCCGTCGGGCGCGGTGTGGTCGGAAGCGGAAACGCAAGCCGCGATTGGACAACAACCCAAATCGCAAGAACCTAAGTCACAAGCGGTCGCCAAGGCAGCACCCCGCGAAGCGGCGGTGCGTGAATGGAGCCAGGCTCAAGCATCGCCGGCAGTGCGGGCGCGCGCGCAGAAGCTTGGCATCGATCTCGGCCAAGTGCGCGGCGCCGGTCCCGAAGGCCGCATCACCCATGAAGATCTGGACAAAGTGCTCGTGCCGGTCGCCAGCGCGCGGCGTACCTCGGCGCTTGCGGAGAAGAACGGTATCGAGCCTGTGAAGGTGATCGGGCTTCGTCGCAAGATCGCGGAGAAGATGCAGGACGCCAAGCGCCGTATTCCCCACTTTGCCTATGTCGAAGAAGCCGATCTCACAGAGCTCGAAGAGCTGCGCGCGCACTTGAACGCAACCAAGCGCCCCGATCAGCCCAAACTCACGCTGCTGCCGTTCCTGATGCGGGCGCTGGTGCTGTCGCTGCCCGACTTTCCGCAGATCAATGCGCGCTTCGACGACGAACAAGGCGTCGTCTATCGCCACGAGAACGTCGACATCGGCATCGCGACGCAAACCGACAACGGTTTGATCGTGCCGGTCGTGCGCCACGCCGAAGCGCGCGATGTGTGGGACAGCGCCGCGGAAGTCTCGCGCCTCGCAGCCGCCGTGCGCGCCAATACGGCGACGAAGGAAGAGCTTTCCGGCTCAACCATAACCATCACCTCGCTCGGCGCGCTGGGCGGCATCGTGACGACGCCGGTAATCAATCACCCAGAAGTCGCGATCATCGGCGTGAACAAGCTGGTCGAGCGGCCAATGGTGAAGAACGGCCAGATCGTCGTGCGCAAAATGATGAACCTGAGCTCGTCCTTCGATCATCGCGTGGTCGATGGTTATGACGCGGCCGCGTTCATCCAGCGCGTGAAGGGCATGCTGGAGCATCCCGCAGCATTGTTCATAGAACGCTAAGCCGCCTCCGCCTCGAACCGCGCCAACCGCGCTGCAATCGCGCGCGCTTCGGCGAGATCGCGGCCAGTGATGCTGTCGAGCACGGAGCGGCCGATGGAGGATTGCGCCAGCCATGGGCCGAGCAAGCGTGACGCCCACCACAGAACCGGAATGAGCGCCACGCCAACGGCGATGTTGGTTGCAATGAAACTCGGCATGAAGGGCGATAGGCGATAAAGGTCGACGCCCAGAGCGCCCCAGAACAGCACGATCACAAATGGAATCCACCACAGCACCTGGCCAGTGAGAAAAGCCCATTGGAAGGCACAAGCCCGTTCGGCTTGCAGCGCAGCGAGCCGTTTCTGGATTTCCAGCACCGGCGCGCTGAAATCGACTTCGAGCAAGCGCATGCGCTCAGCGAGTGTGATCGCGCCCATGGCGATGGTCCAAGTGTCCAGAAACAGCGCAGGAATGAAGAATTCCCAATGGCCCCAATTGGCTGCGAGGAAGGCGCCGAAACTGACGATGAAGACCAGATAGATGAGGAACTCGATCGCGCCGATGATCTGATGTCGGCGCAGTCTCTGCAGCTGCTTTTCCACCAGCATGCCGCGCATGAACGCGGTCTGCTGTTTCAAGCTCTGCTGCAGCGCCTGATCGCGCTTGGCCCATTCGGCTTTGAGATCGTCGAGGTCCATGAACCTACTCCTGAGCGCGGCTTTTCAACCTGGCTTTGATGCGATTGAGACGGGTGCCGATGGTGCTGACTGTGGCGCCGAGCAAATCGGCAATTTCGGCGTGGTCGAAGCCTTCGAGGTAGAACAGCACCAGCGCGCGGCTCATTTCATCGAGGCCGTCAATCAATGTGCGCAACTGGCGCGATTGCTCGGTGTCGGCGTCGAAGGCGCCATCGGCGATTTCGAAGGCGAAATCCAATGGGAGCGTGTCTCGGATGCGGCGGCCTTCGCGACGCCGGTGCGAGATGGCGACGTTCGTGGCGACACGATAAGTCCAGGTCGACACTGCCGCGCGCTCGTCGAATTGGGTGAACGAACGCCAAAGCTGGACAGCCATCTCCTGCACAAGATCGCGCCGCTCCTCGGGATCGCGGCAATAGATGTAGGCGACTTTATAAAGCGTCCGTTGCTGGCTCTCGAGGAAGGCCAGGAAACGCTTCTCGTCGCCGGCTTGCGGCATGGCGCTGGCCTCTTTGGGGATGGCGAGGGCGGTCATCTGCAGTGTTAGTCGCCCGGCGCACCGAAAACATCACAGGCCGCGAAAATTTCCTTTCCTGTCAAGCGCCTCACGCGCGCCCCACAACCGCCCCACGCGCCCCGCACGGGGTCGTGACCGGCGTCATCTTCCCGCCGTCTCGGTTAGAGCCTAGAAGGCGGGACCAAGGGACAAGCGGTCACCGGCCCGGTGCGACAAGGCGCGGGTGCGAGCAGGGGTGGTGTGGATGTCGGACGTCTTCATTTCCTACGCCAGCGAGGATCGCGACCGGGTGCGCCCGCTTGCCGAAGCGCTGCAGAAGCGCGGCTTCAATATCTGGTGGGATCGTTCGCTCGCCGCCGGCCAAGATTATTCGCAGATCATCGAGCGCGAATTGCGCGGCGCCAAAGCCGTGATCGTGGTGTGGACGCGCGGTTCGACCACCTCAACGTTCGTGCGCGACGAAGCGGGTCGCGCGCGCGATGAAGGGCGGCTGGTGCCTGTGATGCTCGACCGCGTGGAGATTCCGCTCGGTTTCGGCGCCTTCCAAGCGGAAGACTTCACGCGCTGGAACGGGGGCCCGACCGCGCCGCAAATGCAGCTCTTGGAAGAAGCGCTGCGCGCCAAGCTCGAGGGCCGCAGCGTCGACGGCGGCGTTATCGCCGCCAAGCGACGCAGGTTGATGAACCGCATCCGCATCGTCTCGGTGTTGACGGTGGTTGCGCTGATTGTCGGCATCGGCGCGTTCGGCAAATACATCTTCACGCCGCAACAGACGCACGTGACGCAAGCCGACCTGCAGGCGCAATTGTTGCGCATGATTGAAAACGGCCAGCTCACCCCAGAGCAAGCGCTGCAATGGGCCCAGCGTATGGGTCTGGAAAACGGCGCCCTCGGCTCGGCGTCATCGCAACTGGCGTCGGCCGACGGATCATCGGCTGCGCCAGGCGCGGCAATGACTGAGCCCGCGCCGGGCGGAGACGACGCGCAATTGCAACTCGCCAGCGATCAACAATTCAACGCCGACGCGCAGCAGACTTACCAAAGCGCGATTGCGGCGCTTTTGACCCATCCCGACGTCAATGTGCGGCTGGCGGCGCTTCGCCTGTCCAATCCCGCCCAGCGCGACGCGGCGATCCAGACGCTGACCGCCTACGCGCAAGCCCATCCGGACGATCCGCAGGCAAGCAACATGATGCTGGTCGCTGGCGCTGTCGGCGAGGCCAATGGCAGCCCGCTTGGACAACAGGCGCTCGAAACGGCGGCCAACGCCAATCCCCAAAACCCGGTTGTGTGGCGGATGCTGTCGCATTCCTACCGTCGCGCCAATCGCATGCAGGAAGCGCAAGCGGCGGCGAGCGTCAGCCAAGGCGTACAGGCGCAAGCGGCAGGCCAAAACGAAGCAGCCGAGCAGCAACTTCAGTCGGCGCTGCCGTCTCTGTCGTCGCCGACCTTGCGCGCGCCGGTCGCTTCCGAGCTTGGGCGCATCGCCGAACGGCGCGGCGATTTTGATTCTGCGAGCGCCCGCTACGCGCAGGCCTATTCGCTGCGCGAGCAAACCGCGACGCAAGCCCCCAACTCTGCTGCCGCCCAAGGTCTGCAAGCTGACGCCCAACGCCTCGTCTTGTCGTTGAACCGCAGCGGACGCGCCCAGGAAGCCTGCGAACGCCTGCAGCAGGCCCAGCAGGAGCACAATGTTGCAGCGCCAGACCAGCAGACGCTCGATCAATGCCAGCGCATGCGCGTCCAGCTCAGGCCGCGCATAGAGCTGTCGCCGCAAATTCGTCGCTCGACCATTCAAGCGACGCCAGCGCCGTCGCCTTGATCCTAGTCGCAGCCGCATGCTGGTTCGTCGCTGTCGCCTTGAGCATGGCGATCGGCGGTGCTGAGCCGAACCATCGCGCGGGAGTGATTACATGAAACGCTTGTTGGCTGCCGCGTTGGCGCTGGCCGTCATTACGCTTGTGCCCTCGACCCGCGCGCAGCCCGCGCCCGGCGCCAATCTGGCGCAGCCGCCTGCGAACGCCGAAAGCTGGGTTATCCGCTCCACTGCCGGGCCCCACGGCCATTCTTGGCGCTGGACGACGGCAGACGGCGTGCATTGGTCACGCGAAAGCATTTTGCTCCGCGGCTTCGTGACTGAGCTTGATGAACAACAACGCTTTGGCGGCGATGGCTCGCTGCAGAGCATGACAGTACGCGGCGTGACGCCGAGCGGCGACGCCGGCGAAACGTTCAGCATCGCCGATGGCCGCTACACCTATCGCTCACCGGTGGACCGCGGTGACGGCGCTTATACGGCCGGCGCCTTTTATTCCTCCGTCGGCGGCACGCTCGACGGCAACATCGCTTTCGTCGACGCGCTGATCCGTGCGCCCAACCACACCATGCAGCTATTGCCGTCCGGGCAGGCTCAGCTTGTTCAGCTCACGACGCGGCAAGTGTCGAACGGGCACGAGACCAAGAACCTGATTGCCTACGCTGTCATCGGCGTCGGCTTCGGGCCATTCCCGGTCTGGTACGAAGCTGATCACTTCTTCGCTTATGCAGGCTTTCTTTCTTATGTGAAGGATGGCTGGGAAAGCGTTCTTCCGGATTTGAGCACTGCGCAAAACACCGCGCTCGCCTCGCGCGGCGCCGCACTTGTCGATCAAATCGGCCCGCGGGCAACGCAACCGATCGTCATCCAGGACGTACGGCTCTTCGATTCCATCGCGCGCCGCTTTCGCGAGCATCAAAGCGTTGTGGTCACCAACGGGCGCATCGCCGCAATTGGTCCGGCCGCTTCGGTGCGTACGCCGGCAAACGCGCGTGTCATCGCCGGCGCCGGCAAAACGCTCGTGCCGGGCCTGTGGGACAGCCATCAGCACTATGGTTCCGATGAATCCGGCCCGCTGCTGCTCGCCCAAGGCATCACTAGCATTCGCGATCCGGGCAACCAACCGGTGGAGTCCACCGAACGCCGTCATCGCATCGAGAATGGCCAGCTGCTCGGCCCTCGCATCGTGCCGTCTCTGCTCATCGACGGCGCCGGCGAGAATGCCGCGCAGGTGGCGGTCGCGGTGCACAACCAACAAGAGGCGGTCGCCGCCGTCGATCGCGCCCACGACGAGGGCTATTTCGCGGTCAAGCTCTACGGCTCACTCGATCCGGCCTGGGTTGCGCCGATGGCGAGGGAAGCGCACCGGCTTGGCCTGCACGTGCACGGTCACGTGCCGCACGGCATGCGCCCACTTGAGGCGGTGCGCGCAGGTTATGACGAACTCACGCACATCAATTTCGTGATGATGCAGGCGATGCCGCAGGACGTTGTCGATCATTCCAACGGCATTGCCCGCCATGTCGGCATGGCGCAGTACGCCCCGGACGTGAACATCCACTCGCCGGAGTTCAGTGCGTATCTCGATGAGCTCCAGCGCCGCCACATAGCCGTTGATCCCACTTTGGTGACTTTCGAACTCGAATATGTGCCGAACTCGGGCGACATCTCCGCGGCTTACGCGCCGTTTATCGGCGCCATGCCGCCGACCGTCGAGCGCGGCTTCCGCGCTGGCGGCTTGCCGCCGACGCCACAAGTCTCACGCGAACGCATGCGGGCAGCGCAGGCGAAGCTTTCGGAATTGGTCGGCGAACTCTATCGCCGCCACATGACGATTGTGGCGGGCACAGATGGCAGCGGCCTCGAACTGGTGCGCGAACTTGAGCTTTACGTGGCCGCTGGCATGTCGCCTGCGGATGCGCTGGCGACCGCCACCATCACGCCGTCGCAGCTCTTCGGCGTCGGCAATGTCGCTGGCTCGATCAGCGTGGGCAAGAACGCGGAATTCTTCCTCGTCGACGGCGATCCCAGCACGAATATTGGCGATCTGCGCTTGGTCGAACTGGTAATGCGCGACGGGCGCCTGATGCAGGCGGATGACCTCCGCCACGCCATCGGCATTTCCGGCGCGCCGCACCGTGTGCCGGCGAACTGAGGATCAGGTCGCTCGCAAGAAGAGGATTCTTGCCGCGCCATAGACGCGCGCATCGAGGGTTTCGAAACCCGGCGTCGCCGGCGTCTCGTCCTCGGCGCACTCAAGCACGATGAGCGCATCCGGCGTGATCCAGCCCCCGGCGCCCAAGCGCGCGAGAGCGGCTTCGTCCAGGCCGCTGTGATAGGGCGGATCCAGGAAGACGAGATCGAACCGGTCGCCCAAGCCGGCCGGCTTCACGCCGAGGTCGGTTGCATCGCGGCGATGAATGCGCGTCACGCCAAAGAGGCCGAGCGCTTCGATGGTGTCGCGGATGGCGCCGCGCGCGCCAGCATCGGTCTCGACGAAGAGCGCAAAGCCGGCGCCGCGCGAGAGCGCCTCAAAGCCGAGCGCGCCAGAACCGGCAAAGAGGTCGAGGACGCGACGCCCCTCCAAGCCCAAAGACCACTCGGCGTGCGCCAACACGTTGAACACCGCTTCGCGCGCACGGTCGCTGGTGGGGCGCGTGTCGCGCCCCGCAGGCGCCGTGATCGCCCGCCCTTTGAACTTGCCGCCGACAATGCGCATGGGGGCGCTCTTCGCGCAGCATTGGCGCGCCTGCAAGCCGCTTCCGTCCGGCCGGGCGAAGGGGCTAAGCTCGGCTCTCTCCTGAAGGGCCGCCCATGAAATACTTGATCCTCGCCGCCGTCCTGATCGCTGCTGGCGCGTGCGCCACCGGGGCGGCGCCGTCCTCACAAGCCGAAGCCGCGCAGGGCGGGCAGAGTTCGTCTGCCTCTGCCTCGCCGAACTACGAGGACGCGCGCTCTAGTGCTAGCGACGAGGAGGTCCGCGTTGCGCGCCGCGCCTATCGCGGCGCCTGCGAACGGCGCAACTCCACCGGCTATTGCGAATGCATGACCGGCGGCATGGCGCAGGCGCTCTCGCCGTCCGAGCTCGCCGTGGCGACAGCAGCGTTTACCGGCGCCGGCGTTCAGGTTTCTGTGCAAATGCGCGCGCATGTCGAGGCGGTGCGCACGCAAGTCGATCACGGCTGCGCGACTTTTCACTAAAGCCAATCACATTACTGCTTTAGCTACTTACGCGCGCTGACGCTTCGTGTTCTTTTGAAGGCGAGGGACAAATCTGGGCGGAGCCAAACGCGCCGTGCGCGCGAGAGAGTCCCTTGTCCGATTGGGTCTGGCAGGACTCGGCAGGTTCGTCTTTCTGACGAGCGCGGTCTGTGTCGCCATGATTATCGCCATTAGCGGGCCGCCGACGCCGAGCGAAACTGCGACCTTGGGAAGCGCCGTTGGCCACGCCGTTCGCCGCTTCGACAGCGCAGCATTGCACTTCGCCTTCGATCTTTGTGACAGCGTCCCGGTCGCCGCCCACGCCGCCGGCGTGTGCGCCGGAGCGTCGATCGCACGCGCGCGTCCAGAGCCGCCCGTCAGAGCGATTGAGGTTTCCGCCGTTTCCGAAACGCTGCCGCCAACCGCGCGCGAGATTTTGCCGCCGGACACCCTCGATCAGATCGCCCGTCCGATCCGGCACCGAAGCGAGCTTTTGGGCGAGGGACGTCCGGCCCCGCGCCTCGCCCCTGGGCGCGCGCCGAGGGCGAGCGCTGCGCGGGTTCGTTCGCCGCGCGCCGCAGCCCACCGCGCGACACGCGCTGCGGCGGCGCGTGTAAGACGCCAGGGCGGCCACGCGCGTCCGGTTCGAACGCGGCCGCATCAAGCAGCGCCGCCGGCGCGCGCCGCACGCCCGACGCCCGTCACTGCCCCGCGCGGGCCTCGCGCCACATCGCCCGGCCGGGCCCAGCCAGCGCCCGTTGTCGCCGCACCCGCGGTCGAAAGTACGCCGCTGCCTGAGCCCGCGCCGCCGGCGCCCGAAGAGCACGCCAGCGCGCCGCCGGAGGAACATGGCTTGCCGCCGCCCGCGCAATCCGATGAAGACAAGCAGCCGAGCAATCCACAAGCCGACGTGCCTGCGCCAGACGACATCAAAGCGTGAGGCTCACAGCGCCTTCCTCCGCTTGCCCCGGTTCCAGACGACGCCCGGAAATCCTTTCAGCGGCCCCAGCGGCTCGCCCAAATAGGTCCATTCCTGGAGTTGATCGATCGCGATGTGGTAGCGCGGCTCGCGCCCGACCCCGCTCGAGAAGAGTGCGCGCGGCACGTTCACGTTCTGCTTGTTGCGCTGGAAGGTCACCGGTGAGCCGCAGGTGCTGCAGAAGCTGCGCACCGCGTCGCGCTGCGTGTCCTTGAAGCGCGTGAGTTTGTCCTCGCCGCGCAGGAAGCGAAAACGGCTCGCCCAGACGCCAACATAGGTCGCGTAGGCCGCGCCGTGTGCGTGCCGGGTTGCGGTCGAATGATCGTGCCACGCCCAACGCGCCGGCACGCCGATCTCGAAGGCTACCGCGCCGCAAAGGCATTGACCCTCGGCGCGTGCGGGTCCGTGTCCGCGTATTTTCGAGTGGGCGTTCTGCCTCGTCACGGGTTCCTCCGTCGCTATGCTGCGCTCTTGGGGCTGCGCTCTTGGGGCTGCGTTCTTGGGGAAGAACTAGCCGGGCTGGCGAACCAGCAACCACATGCGTTCGATCAAACGCAGGCGCGCTCTCGAAATCTTGCGCGAACCTCCAATCTAACTTCAGTTGGCCCCAAAAGCGCCGTGGAGCGTTTCCAAGGCTTAACGAAGTCTTAAACGCGCCTGCTGATAAAGGATTTGGCGCACTGCGAGCGTCGGGCGAATTGTGCAAGTCGATGGCCCTGGAGCGGGAGTTTTATGAGCCAGTACAGTGCGCCCACGGTGCATGAGCTGAAGCCGCGTATAGTGGTCTTCGGCGTCGGCGGCGCCGGCGGCAATGCCGTCAACAACATGATCGACGCGCGCCTGCAGGGCGTGGAATTCGTCGTGGCCAACACCGACGCCCAGGCGCTGACGCGCGCGCGCACGCCCAATCGCATCCAGCTGGGCCAATCCATCACCGAAGGCCTGGGCGCTGGCGCTCGCCCGGAGGTCGGCCAAGCGGCGGCGCAAGAAAGCCAGCCGGAAATACTGGAATTCCTCGAAGGCGCGCACATGGTGTTCGTGGCCGCCGGCATGGGCGGCGGCACCGGAACCGGTGCGGCGCCTGTGATTGCGCGCACGGCGCGTGAACGGGGCATCCTTACCATTGCGGTGGTGACCAAGCCCTTCCACTTCGAAGGTCAGCGCCGCATGCAGCTGGCCGAAGCCGGCGTGCAGGAACTCCGCAAGCACGTCGACACGCTGATCGTCATCCCCAACCAAAATCTGTTCCGCGTCGCCAATGAGCGCACGACCTTTGCCGAAGCGTTCCAACTCGCCGACCAGGTGCTCTATTCCGGCGTGCGCGGCGTCACCGATCTCATGGTGATGCCAGGTCTGATCAACCTCGACTTCGCGGACGTCCGCACGGTGATGGCCGAGATGGGCACGGCGATGATGGGCACCGGCGAGGCGGCCGGCTCCAACCGCGCCCTCGAGGCCGCGCACGGCGCCATGGCCAACCCGCTTCTGGACATCGTGTCTATGCGCGGCGCCAAGGGCGTGCTGATCAACATCACCGGCGGCTTCGACATGACGCTCTACGAAGTTGACTCTGCCGCCAACGAAATCCGCGCCGAAGTGGATCCCAACGCAAACATCATTCTGGGTTCGACCTTCGACGAGACCTTGGAAGGTTCGATCCGCGTGTCGGTTGTCGCCACTGGCATCGACGATGAGGCGATCGTGACCCAGCAGACCGTGGTCGAACCGGCGCGCCGCGCGACGGAAGCGCCGATGCGCCGTCCGCTGGTGACGCGCCCGATCGAGCCGGCGCATGAACCTGCGCCGCGTCCGGCGCCGCGTGAGAATTACGAAGAGCCGCGCCCCAGCTTCGCCAATGACGATGTGCCGGCCTCCGAGCCGCGCCGTCCCGCCGCCGGCGGCTTCAATCTGTTCGGTTGGCGCAAGCCGAGCGTTCCCGATGACGACGGTTCGTCGCCCTTCGCTGAATTCGGCGATGCCGAAGACGCCGCGCTCCCGAACACGCGCGACGAGCGCGTGCGGGATCCCTCGCTCGACGAAGAGTTGGAAATCCCGGCCTTCCTGCGCCGGCAGATGAACCCGCGCTAGGCCAGCGCGGCCGCCACGATTGCGTTGACGTGCACGCGCCCTGAATCGAGCGCGGGAAAGCCAGCAGTCGCTTCATCGAAGGCGAGCGAAAGCTCAGTGCCGGCCAGGATCACCGCATCGGCGCCGTCTTTGGCCAAGCGTTTGGCGATCGCGTCGATCGCTTCAATGTCGGCGAGGCCGGCGTTGCCGGTGCGCGCGATGACCAGGTAATTGTTCGCCACCAGATTGAGCTCATCGGCTGACAGCGGCACAATTTCGACGCCGTCTAGCCGGCCAAACATATTGGTCTGCATCACGAATTGCGTGCCGAGAATGCCGACACGCTTGGCTTTGCGCTTGGCGAGTTCGGCGTTGACGCTGTCGAACACGTCCACAAGCGGCAGCGCCGCGTTCGCCTTGAGCTGCGGCCAGCAAATCAGCGGCGTCACCGCCGCGACCGCGCCGATTTCGCAACCGGCCTTGGCCAGCGCCGTCAGGTGTTCATTGAGATAAGCGGCGAGCCCATCCATCTCGCCCTGCTGCACCATGGTGTAGGCGCGCCCGATATCGGCGTGTGAAATGAGCAGGCCGGGCTGGATGTCGCGATCGACGAAGGCAGCTGAAAGCTTCTCGTAATAATAGATCGCGGCGCCGACGCCGAGCCCGCCCACCAAGCCGATCCATTTAGTCATACCGACCACAAGCGCTTGCGCAGCGCCGCTTCCTGTTCGCTGAGCGCGCCAGCGTGCGCCAGCGCGTCGAGGCGCGTCAATGCAGATCGCCGTCGCGCATCAGCATCGCCGCCGCCGAGGCTTGCAAGGTGCCCTTCAATGATGGCGCGGAAGCGGAGCGCTTCGAGGCTTTCGGCGTCCTTGAAGATGCGATCTGCGAGATCGAATTCTTCCTCCCAGGCGGCGCGGGCGCCGCGCGTGTCGCCGCATGCTCGCGCCGCCAGGCCAAGACGTTCGAGCGCCACTGCCAGCATATGCGCGGAGGCCGCATCCTTTGGTGCGGTCTCGGCCAAATGGATGCGCAAGCCCGCGCTCTCGGCAAAAGCCGCGCGCGCCGATTGCGGCGAACCTGCTTCCAGCTCCGCTTCACCAAGCTTGATGAGGTTGGCCGCGAGATTGCGTTTGAAGCGGACATTTTGGGGATCGGCGCCTAACGCCATGCGGCGAAACTCAACCGCGCGGGCAAAAGCGTCCTGCGCCTTTGGGAAGGCGCCCGCCAAGCGCGCCGCCTCACCGAGCCGATCCCAGCAGGAGGACGCTTCCGCCAACCAAATCGGAGCAGCGTCATCGGCCGAGGCAAACGCTTCGCAGATCTTGCGTGCGGAATCCGCTGCCTCCCGCGGCAATTCGATTTCGCGGCGGCGCAGGGCCTGGTCAGCCTGATCAAGCATGGTGTGGACGAGAAAGCGTGCTTGCGGCTCGCCGCCGTGCGCATCGGCATAGAGGCGCTCCGCCACCAGACGTGCATGCTCGAGCGCCTCCGCCGCACCGCGCGGATCGTCGATCGCCGCCAGCAACGCTGCGCGCACACGCCACGTTCCAGCCAGCGACCATGCCTCGCCATGATCGCTTGCCAGCTTGAGACGCGCTTGCAGGGCTTTGTCCATCGCCACGCGCGCTTCGTCCTTGGCGCCGCGAAGATAGTCGGCCTCCGCTGCGAGCGCCCAAGCATCGGCGAGCACGGCGCGCCAATGCGGTTCGCCCGTCTCTGTGATGGCGAGCGCCTCGTAGCGTTGGATGGCGGCATTGAGACGGCGGCGCGCCTGGGTGGGCTTGCCATCGTCTAATTCGAACGCGGCCATGCGCATTTCGGCGTCGGCGACGTCGGCGGCGATAACTGGGGTCTCGCCCACTTGCGAAGCGCAGCCATAGAGAATGGCGATCGCGCCTTCAGCGCCGGTGCGGGCGCGCTCGAACTGGCCGCCGCTGGCGTCGAGTTCCGAAAGCCGTCCACGCGCACGGGCAAACCAGCGCGCGGCGGTTGCGTCGGTGCGGTCGCGCGCGAGTAATGCCTCTTCGATGCGCACCGTGATGTCGTAGAATTCGCGCGCCTCCACGTCGCCTTGGAAGCGTGCGATCTCGCCCAGGAGGAAAGCGGCGCGGGCGCGGGCGCCTTCGTCGACTGCGTCTTTCAGCACGAGCGCGGCTTCGCTGCGTGCGGCTTTGAGGTCGCCCGCTTCAGCATGGAGGCGCGCCAGCGCCAGCCGCGGTGCAGGATCGTGCGGTTCTAGCCGGAGCGCGAGCGCGAGCGCCTGGCGCGCCAAAGCCGGATCATTCTGTTCCGCCATGGCGCCCGCCAGGCGCGCCGTGAGGGCCGCGCCCGGCCCGCCGTGCTGGGCTTCCTCGAAGAGACTTTCGGGGTCTAAACTCGACTGCCGCGGGGGCCGATCTTTTTCCAAGTTTTCAACCCTTTCCGCCACACTCGTTAACGGTCACAAACCGTAACGCAACGTGTGTTGTGGCGCCGGGAACTCTCGCCTTACAGGAGCTTTGGGTCGGGGGGCCCAAAACCCTTTAGGGGACAAGAGGGTGAATACGTTGCGCTGCCAACAGACTATTGCAGGACCCGCTATGTGCGCGGGCGTCGGTGTCCATTCCGGGACGCATGTGCGCTTGGCGTTGACGCCAGCGCCGGTGGACACAGGCATCATCTTCCTCCGCTCCGACCTCCGGGGCGGGGATAACCTCATTCGCGGTCACGCCAATAGCGTGTCCGATACCCGCAATTGCACGACCCTGCGGAATGCCTCTGGCGCCGAGATCGGCACCGTCGAGCATTTGATGTCGGCGTGCGCCGGTCTTGGCATCGATAATCTGATCGTCGAGGCCGACGGCCCCGAGCTGCCCATTCTCGACGGCTCTTCGGCGCAGTTCGTGCAATTGCTTGGCAATGCGGGTCTGAAGGCGCAATCAGCGCCGCGCCGCCTCATCCGCATCATCGAGCCGATCGAAGTGCGCATGGGCGCCAAGAGCGCGGCGCTGCTGCCGGCCGTGGAATTTGAGGGCCTGCATCTCGATGTGACGATCCGCTTCGCGGATCCGGCCATTGGCGTGCAGCGCCGGCATGTCGATCTGACCCCGGAAAGCTTTCTCAACGAGATCGCTGATGCGCGGACGTTCGGCTTCTTGTCGGATGTCGAGACGATGCGCGCCGCTGGCCTCGGCCGCGGCGCCTCCATGGCAAACACGCTGGTGGTCGATTCCGGCAAGGTCGTGAACCCCGAAGGTCTGCGGTTCGACGACGAATTCGTTCGTCACAAGCTTCTCGACGCGGTGGGCGACCTGGCGCTCGCGGGCGCGCCCATTTGTGGCCGCTTTGTGGCGGATCAGCCAGGGCACGCGCTCAATGCACGGCTTGTTCGCGCTCTCCTCGACACGCCGGAAGCATGGCGCTGGGACGGCGACGAAGGCCGTTCGGATGGCTTCGAGGCCACACCTTCCCTGGTCGCTGCAGCCGGCTGACGCTTCCCGTTCGTGCGACAGCCGCAGGTCCTTTGCGCCGCGCCGGTTGTCCTGTATCAGGCGAAAAAGGGTCGGCGGGGGACGCCGGATTCGTCGAGGAAGAGGCAGGTTGATGAGCCCACGTCAAAAGCACGTCACCCGCGCCTTGGCCTTGGCTATCCTGGCGGTGGGCTTGGGCGCCTGCGCCAACAGCCGGCAAAACCGCGAGAGCGTGCAATATAACGACGAGCCGGTTGAGCGCCTCTACAATACCGGCGCCAACTACATGGACCGTCAGCGTTGGCCGGAAGCGGTGGCCGCGTTCCAAGAAGTCGAACGCCAGCACCCTTATTCGTCATGGGCGCGCCGCGCGATCCTGATGGAAGCGTATTCGCACTACCAGGCAAACGAATACGATCCGGCGATCGAAGCCGCGCAGCGTTTCATCTCGCTGCATCCGGGCAACGAGAGCGCCCCTTACGCCTATTACCTGATCGCCATCTGCCATTTCGAGCGCATTGTGGACGTGGGCCGCGACCAGGGCATCACCGAACACGCGCTTGCTGCGCTAAACGATGTTGTGCGCCGCTACCCGTCGAGCACATACGCACGCGATGCGCGGCTGAAGATCGACATGGTCTACGACCAGCTCGCTGGCAAAGAGATGGAGATTGGACGCTTCTACCTCACGCGCGATCAGCACCTCGCCGCCATCAACCGCTTCCGCAATGTGATCGAAAACCCGAACTTCCAACGGACGTCGCACGTGCCCGAAGCCCTGCACCGCCTGGTCGAGGCCTATCTTTCGATTGGCATGACTGACGAAGCGC
This sequence comes from uncultured Pseudomonadota bacterium, assembly GCA_963837475.1. Taxonomy (GTDB): domain Bacteria; phylum Pseudomonadota; class Alphaproteobacteria; order Caulobacterales; family Aquidulcibacteraceae; genus Vitreimonas. The sequence continues at coordinate 1,542,581 of CAWIND010000003.1, read as the reverse complement.
AGCGTATGGCGGCCATCCTGGGTTACAACTTCCCGGGCAATGCCTGGTATCAGCGCACCTACGCACTCATGCAGGCGCGCAACGTGCAGCAGGTGACGACACAGGAAGCCCGCCGCCGCGGCTGGTTGAGCCGCACCTTCGGCGCGGTGTTCTGATCCTCCTCGCTGGGGAGGCTAAGTGAGCGACAAAGCAGTCGACAAACTGACGGCGAACGAGGCGGCGGCGGAGCTTGAGCGCCTGGCGGCCGAAATCGCGCGGCACGACAAGCTCTATCATACCAAGGATGCGCCGGAGCTGACCGACGCTGAGTACGACAAGCTCCGCAAGCGCAATTCCGCCATCGAAGCGCGCTTCCCCCAGCTTGTACGCGAGGACAGTCCCTCTCTGCGCGTGGGGGCCGCGCCCGCGGAGAAGTTCGGCAAGGTTCGCCACGCCGTGGCGATGCTATCGCTCGACAACGCCTTCGACGCCGACGATGTGGGCGCTTTCGTGCAACGCGTGCAGCGGTTTTTGAACCTGAGCAAGCCGCCAGCGATCACGGCTGAGCCGAAGATCGATGGCCTCTCTGCGTCGCTCCGCTACGAGAACGGCAAGTTCGTCCAGGGCGCCACGCGGGGCGACGGCCGCGAGGGCGAGGACGTCACCGCCAATCTGCGCACGATCGCTGACATTCCGCACGCGATCAAAGGCGCGCCTGGGGTGCTTGAAGTACGCGGCGAAGTCTACATGGAGAAGGCTGCGTTCGCGAAAATGAATGCGAAGCTCGAAGCCGAGGGCAAGCAGACTTATGTCAATCCACGGAATTCGGCGGCTGGCGCGCTCAGGCAGCTCGATCCGAAGATCACCGCATCGCGCCCGCTCCGCTTCTTCGTGCACGGCTGGGGCGAACTCTCCGAGCCGCTTGCAGATACGCAATTCGATGCAATGCAGCGGCTGGCAAAGATGGGTTTTCCGCTGGCTGGCATCAAGCGCGCGAAGGGCGCCGAAGAGATCCTCGCGGAATACCAACGTATCCTCGAAGGCCGCCAAAAGCTCGCGTTTGAAATCGACGGCGTTGTCTATAAGGTGGACGATCTGGGGCTGCAGCAGCGTCTCGGTTTCGTCTCGCGCAGTCCGCGTTGGGCCATTGCCCACAAATTCGCGGCTGAACAGCAGACCACTCTTCTGGAGGGCATCGACATCCAGGTCGGCCGCACCGGCGCGATGACGCCAGTGGGCAGGCTGAAGCCCGTCTTCGTCGGCGGCGTCACCGTCACCAATGTGACTCTGCACAATCCCGATTACATCGCCGGCATCGACAATGACGGCCAACCGATCCGCGGCGGCAAGGACCTGCGCATCGGCGACACTGTCGTCGTGCAGCGCGCAGGCGATGTCATTCCCCAGATTGTCGATGTGGTTCTGGAGAAGCGGGCGAAGACGGCGCGCCGCTACCATTTTCCCGACACCTGTCCGTGCCCGGTGAAATCTGCGGTTTCGGCCGAGGAAGGCAGCGTCCGACGCTGCACCGGTGAATTTGCCTGCCCGTTCCAAAGGATCGAACACCTTCGCCATTTCGTGGCCAGGCGTGCGATGGATATTGAAGGTCTGGGCTTCAAACAAATCGAGGAATTCTTCGAAGCTGGCTTCATCAAAGAACCGGCCGACATCTTCACGTTGGCCAAGCATCGCGCCGCGATTCTCGAACGCGAAGGCTACGGAGAAAAAAGCGTCGAGAATCTGCTTGCCTCCATCGAGGGGCGGCGCGAGGTCGAACTGTCGCGCTTCTTGTTTGCGCTCGGCGCGCGCGACATCGGCGAAACGACGGCTGGCGTATTGGCGCGCCGGTATGAGAACTGGGAAAACTTCCGCGCCGCCGTGGATCGCGCGGTCGAAGCGCGGCCTGGCGAAGCGTACGAAGAAATCGAGGCGCTAGACGGCGTCAGCGAAGCAACGCTTGCCAACCTTGTCGCGGCGGCGGCGGAGCTAAGGGCAGGCCGCGGCGATCTGTTCGAAGAAGCCGGCGCGCCAAAGGTGAGAGGCGTTTCGAGTAAGGCTTGGGATGCGTTGACCGGGCATTTCGGATCATTGCAAGGCGCGGTCGCCGCCATCAAGAAGGCCGCCAAGGAAAGCCCTGGTGAGGACTATCTCGAGCTGGCGCGCACCGATGGCGTTGGCCCGGTGGCGGCGGGGCGCTTGGTCGATTTCTTCGCGGAGAAGCACAATCGCGCGGCTTTGCAGCGCCTCTTGAATCAGGTGCGCGTGAAGGCAGAGTCGAAAACGGCAACCTCGAGCAAAGTCGCGGGCATGACCATTGTCTTTACCGGCACGCTCGAACAGATGACGCGCGATGAGGCGAAGGCGCGCGCGATTGCGCTCGGCGCCAAGGTGGCGGGCAGCGTGTCGAAGAATACGAGTTTAGTAGTGGCGGGGCCGGGCGCCGGTTCGAAATTGGCCGAGGCCGAAAAGCTTGGCGTCAAAGTGATCGACGAAGACGCCTGGATCAAGCTCAGCACTTGATCGGCGCTAGTCGGAAGCAATCGGCGCGCCGTTCATAAACTGGCCGAGCTGCACATGTTTTTCCGGCACGCCGTACATGTGAGTGTATTGCAGGATCTGCCGCGCGATAAGCCGGATGCGATCCGCAAACGGCGGCAATGTCGCGCTTTCCAGGAGCGGCTGCTGAAACGGCGTGATGTCGCCGCGCTGAAATTCGAGCGCCATGCTCATGCGAGCCTCTTCGCCGAACTCGCTGCTCATGGCCCCCCAGTGCAAAATGGCTTGGTTCCAGATGAGAAAATCGCCAGGCCGTGCGGGAACCGCACGCGCAAAAGGCGCTGCCGGCATTTGCTGTGCGCCCTCGGCGCGATTGTAGCTTGGGTCGAGATGGGCGGGCACCACGTACATGCACCCGTTCAGCGGCGTCGCGGCGCTCAATGGAATCCAACAGGTGAGCGAGAGCGGCAAACCGTCCGGCGTGAGTGCGCCAACGCTCTTGTCGCGGTGCGGACGCCAGCCCGCCTCGCCCTTGTTCGGATCAATGTGCCATGCCCAAAACGCGGGGAGCAGCTTGTAATCGCGTCCTAGAAAATGACTGAGCACCGGCGCGAGCCGGCGAAAGCATTCCCATGGTTCATCATAAGCCCACACGAGCACGGGCGGCAAACCGAAGCGAACGAGCTTCTTGACGGCCTCGCCGATCGACGGCGCCAGCGTTTCGAGCCGCGAGTTCGGCGTCCGCGAAATAGCCATCGTGCACGATGCGTCGCCGCAGACGCTCGTAGCTCTGTTGCGGCTTGGTGGTTTCACCCGCGCTCAGCGCGCCGACGTGGAGGTTGGCTGCGAAATCGCGCCAAAAAGCAGCTTTGACGAGATCGTCAGCAATGATCGTTCGGGTCGGCTGCGAGCTGTCGGCCATGGTGTTGTCCTACGCCCTGGCAAAAACGCGTCAACGCCGGACCTCCGTCACGCGGCGGTTTTGGGCCGCCCATCCGCCCATGCCGCAAGCGCTGTCACCAGAAGGTAGATGGCCAAACCCATCGCCCCCGCCGACGCCCCGACTTGTCCAGCCGGCGGCGGCATCACCATGGCGGCGATCTGCAGCACAACGAGAAAAGCGATCAACGCGATGGCCGGCCAGGCCGTGCGGTTCTGCGTCTTGCGGCTGGCGATCCAAATGGCGCCGAAAACGGCGAGCAGACCCATCTCCACGGCCTGTTCAGGCGCCGGGAAATTCCACAGCGCGAAGCCGACCTTCGGTCCGCCGGGATAAAGCAGGAGGTCGGGTCGGTGCACAACCAGGTCGAGCAGCCAGTGTGAAAACACACTGAGCCCGACGAGCACGCTGGAGAGCGCAGACAGGCGCAGCAGCGCCAAGCAAACCAGCGCGGCGGCCACAGACCACGCCGCCGCGCCTGGCAGCGAATGCGTCCACGGCATGTCGTAAAGCACCAGCGTCGAACCCGGCAGTGACGGATCGGCGCTGGCGTGTTCGACGCCGGCCATGATCAAACTCGACCAGCCGATGTCGATCAATTGGCAGCCGGCAGCGAGCGTCCAGAGCGGCGTCTTCGGTTCGATGGCTTTGGCGGCGAAAGCTGCGGCGTAGTGTCCAACGAACATGCGCGCTCCGAAGGTCCGCTTGCGTGGGGCCATGGCGTCTCACATTTTGTCGCGATCATGCAAGCAGGAACGCCAAGCCGGACCGCGCTCGCCGCCGCAGGGCATCGCGCCGCCCATCAGGTTTTAGAACATGGGCGGATCTTCAACGATCCATTGGCGCTCCAGATCCTGGGATCGGCGGCTGATGAAGTGATCGAAGCCGCGCGCCATCATCCCACCGGAGCGCGCATGCGCATCTTTATCGCTGCGCGCACGCGTTTCGCCGAGGATGCGCTCGCCCTTGCGATCCATCGCGGCGTGCGTCAGGTCGTTGTGCTGGCTGCCGGTCTCGACACCTCCGCCTATCGCAACAATTGGCCGGGCGTGCGCGTGTTTGAGGTCGATCATCCCAATACGCAAGCGTGGAAGCGCGCGCTGCTCGAGCGCGCCAATATCGCCGCTACCGCGTTGCTCACCTACGCGCCAATCGATTTCGAGAAACAGACGCTCGACCAGACTTTGGCGGACCATGGCTTCGACCCAAAGCTGGAGACCTTCTTCACGTGGCTCGGCTGCACGCCTTATCTGAGCAAAGAAGCCGTCTGGGGCGCCTGCGCCACAGCCGCGGCGCTGCCTGGCGGCGCCCATATCGTGTTCGATTACGCGCAGCCGATGCGTTCGCTGGCGCACGAGGATCGCGCGCAGCTGGAAGCGGCGGCGGCGCGCGTTGCGGAAATCGGCGAACCTTGGATCAGTTTCTTCGAGCCTGAGGAAGTGGGTGCAAAGCTCCAGTCTCTCGGCTTCACTGAAATCGAAGACATCGGCCGCTCAGAAATCGGTGCGCGTTATCTCGGCCTTCACCCGCTCGGCGACGCTCGAAAAGCGGGAGGCCGCATCGTGCGTGGTTCTACGCAGGCCCTTGGCGAGGCGGCCTCTTAAAGACCCATCGCCAGCATGGTCTGCAGCGTGTCGGTGTATTGTTGGAAGCCGACGATCTTGCCGTTCTTGAAGCGCCAGACATGCGCAAATTGCGCGTTGATCTTCTTGCCCGTGGCTTTCGGCGCTCCGCCGTAGCGGCCGAGTGTGACGATGGTGTCGCCAGCGTCGATAAGGTCCTCTTCCTTGACGGAAAAACGATCCCACTCGTCGCCTAGGCGCGCGAACACGCCGTGGAGGATGGCGTCCGGTCCGACATAAGGGTTGTTGTCAGCGTAGGGGAAGTTTTCCGCCTCGTTCCAAACAATGTCGGGGGCCATCGCCGCTAACACCGATGGAATGTCGCCGCTTTGAAAAGCGGCATACACGTTGCGAATGACGTCAGCGTTGCTGCTCATGAGCCGGCTCCCTCCGCTTGACGAGGCGGAGCCTATAGCGGCGCGGTCGCAGTTTCCAGCCACGCTTTGGCGTCGCCCTCGAGCTGAGGGCCGATCTCGGCGCGGACGCGCGCGTGATAAGCGTCGACCCAGGCGCGTTCTTCCTTCGTCAGCATCGGCTTGACGATGAGTTCGCGTGCGATCGGCGCTAGCGTCAGCGTTTCGAATCCCAGCATCGGGCGCTCGCCGCCTTCGATGTCGGAAGCGGGCGTAACGACCTGCAGGTTCTCAACCCGAATGCCGTAAGCGCCGGTTTTGTAATAGCCGGGCTCGTTGGAGACGATCATGCCGGGTTCAAGCGGCTGGGTGTTGACGAACTTGGCGATGCGGTGCGGGCCTTCATGCACGCCGAGGTATGAGCCAACCCCGTGACCGGTGCCGTGATCGTAGTCGAGGCCGCCGTCCCACAACGCCATGCGCGCCAGCGCATCAAGCTGATGGCCAGTCGTGCCCTTTGGAAAGCGTACGCGCGAGAGCGCGATGTGTCCCTTGAGCACGCGCGTGAAGCGGTCCTTCATCTCCTTCGACGGGCGGCCGATCGCGACGGTTCGGGTGATGTCGGTGGTGCCGTCCAGATATTGGGCGCCGCTATCAATCAAGAAGAGCGACCCGCGCGCCAGCTTGCGGTTGGTGCGGTTGGTAACGCGATAATGAACGATCGCGCCGTTGGGACCGGCGCCCGAAATGGAATCGAACGAGAGATCTTTCAGCATGCCCGTCGCTTGCCGGAAGCCTTCCAGCTTCTGGCACGCTTCGATTTCTTGCACCTTGCCGGTCTGGCCCTCGCTCGCCACCCAATGCAAGAAACGCGCAACGGCGGCCCCGTCGCGGCGATGCGCCTTGCGTGAACCTTCGATCTCAGCCGGGTTTTTGCAGGCGCGCGGCAGCATGACGGGGTCTTGCCCGCGCACGATCTCGGCGCCGGCGGCGTGCAAGCGCTCAAAATACCAAGCCGAGGCGGTCGAGGGGTCGACGCGCACCTTCTTGCCGCGCAATTCATTGATCGCCGCCGGCAAATCCTCGCTTGCCCGCAGCGAGACCTCGTTGCCCAGCCATTCGCGCAATTCCGGCGAGACCTTCTCCGGCGCCAGAAACACATCTGCGGTGCCGTCAGAACGCAGCACCGCCTCGCCCAGCGGCAACGGCGTGCGCGCGACGTCGCCGCCGCGAATGTTGAACAGCCACGCTATCGATGCCGGCGAGGTCAGCATTACCGCGTCGGCTTGCCCCTTCAAGGCATCGCCGAGGCGATGGCGCTTGGACGTAGCGGACTCGCCGGTGAACTCCTCGTTGTGCGGCGTGACCTTGGCCGCGGGGACAGCTGGTCGATCGTCCCATATGGCGTCAATGGGATTTTGCTGAAGCGGCGCGAACTGGGCGCCTGCCGCCTCCACCGCCGCTCGCAAACGCTCGAGGCTGTCGGGGCTGTGCAGCTTGGGATCATAGCCGATCCTGCCGCCCTTCGGCGCGCGTTCGCGCAAATAGGCCGCAACGCTTGCGCTATCGAATTCGCGATACTGGAAAAGCGCGCCATCGACCTGCGCGCGGACCTGCAGCGTGTAGCGCCCATCGACGAACACCGCCGCATCGTCGGCGAAAACAACCGCCGCGCCCGCTGAGCCAGTGAAGCCCGTCGTCCAGGCCAGGCGGTCATACGCCGGCGGCACATATTCATTTTGCCATTCGTCCTCGTGCGGCACGATAAAGCCATCAAGGCCGGCTTCCTTCAGGGCCTTGCGGAGCCGTGGCAAATGCTTGCGGCCAAGGGCGGGACCACCGGGATCGTCGTAGGTTTGGAACACGCGCACATCCTTTGAAGGCGAAGTTCATTCAGGGTTCAGTGGCTTGAGTTTAGGAGGTCTGGCGAGGAGGTTTAAGGGGAGAACCTCGGAAATTCAGGCGATTTGGTCGCGGAGACGAGTGTGCGAGGATGGATCAACCGGGCATGCGTCGCTCTCGCGGCGCTGGTGATGATGGCGGGCTTGCCCGCCACAGCCCAGGTGCCTCCTGAATATGGTCGCGAATTGTCGCAGCGTCTGGCGGAGGCCGGACGCGCTGTCCGTGAGGGCGGCTATATGCGCGCTGCGGGCCCGTTCGTGGGTGGGCTGGCGTCACAGCAATCTCGCCGCTACACGCTGACGCTGCGCGCCGGGCAAGACTATCGCGTCATTGCCGCTTGCGACTCACGCTGTGGCGACATCGATCTGCGGCTCTACGATTCAAACGGCAATCAGATCGCGCAGGACACGCTCGACGACAACGTGCCGACGCTCGCTGTCCGCCCGCCCTCAACGGGCGCGCACACAATCGAGATCGACATGTACCAATGCACGGCCTCGCCCGATCCGTGTTGGTATGCGTTCAATGTCTATACGCGCTGATCGGGCTTGCGCCACACCAGCGTCATCCACGCTTCGCGCGGGATTTGTCTGGCAAGCATAAGTCCGCGCGATGCGTAGGCCTCGCGCACCAGCGGCGCCTGCGTGCGCAACAGGCCCGAGAGGATAAGCGCCCCGCCCGGCGCCACCGCCGGCGAAAGCTTCGGCGCGAGCCGGATCAGCGGCCGCATCAGGATGTTGGCGAACACCAGGTCGAATTGCTGCTTTGCGATGTGGCGAGCGCCATCGCCGGCGATCACGCGCATGCGTTGGGCGACGTTGTTCTGCTTGGCGTTGATTGCCGCGATCGCCGCTGCACGCGCGTCAATCTCGATGGCGAGCGCGTCGGCGCCGGTCTTTGCCGCCGCGATCGCCAACACGCCAGAGCCGGCGCCAATATCGAGCACGCGCGAAACCCGGCGTTGGCGCAACACGCCTTCGAGCGCCATCAAGCAGCCCCAGGTGGTGCCATGGTGGCCGGTGCCGAATGCTTCGCTGGCTTCGATCCACACTTTTACGCGCCCGCCGCTTTCGCGCTTCAACGCGTGCGCGCCAGCGACGATGAACCGGCCCGCCCGCACCGCGGGTAGCCCCTCGAGCGACATCGCCACCCAATCCGCCGCTTTGATCCGCTTCTGAACCAGGTGCAATTCCGGCGCGGCGGCGCCGACAATGGCGCGGGCGGAATCGGCGTCTTGCTTGGTTGGCGCGTAGATCTCGATGCGGAACTTACCGGCCTTGTCCTCGAACCAACTCACCGCCTCGGCGGGCGAGGGATCGTGGCGATCTAATTCATCGGCCGCGTCGCGGATTTGTTTTGGCGTGCCGAGGGCGGTGAGGAGAAGCATCCGCGAGCGCTAGCGCCTAGGGTACGCCTTGTCACGGGCCCGCAAGCTGGCAGATTATTCTTGGCGCCGGGGCGGGCTGGGAGCAGGCTCGAAGCACGGCCGCTGGCGGGAGGGTTCAATGAGAATTCGCACTCTGTTGTTTGCAACCGCATGCGCACTATCTGCACTGGCCGCGTGTTCGCCGCCGGCGCAGCAAAATGGCGGATCGCCTTCGCCAGGCGCATCAGCCCCCGGCGGCGGCTCTCCGGCGACTTCGCTTCAGCCGGGTCAATACCGCACGACTGTGACTATCGTTTCCATGAACATGCCTGGCATGCCCGCCGGCATGGCCGAAAAGATGCGTTCGCGCCCGACCGTGACCGAGGACTGCGTGACCAGCGAGGACGTCGCCGAGATGACGCGCAAATCGCTGGTGAATGAAGACTCCGGACAGACCTGTACTGAAAATAACATCACGTCCGCCAATGGCCGCATCGACGGCAGCGCAACCTGCAGCAGGGGCGAGGGCGGTTCCTACACCATGACGATGCACGGCTCGTACGGCGCCAATCACGTCGAAATGGACATGACCATGAACGGCCAGACGCCCATGGGTCAGATGACGCAGCAAATGCACATGGTGACCGACCGCATCGGCGAATGCAGCGGCCAAAGCACGAATTGAGCCGGCTATTTTGAGTCAGGATCGAGCGGCGTCGCCAATTCGCCGTTCGACCAGATTCCTTGTCGCGCGAGATGGCCTTGCGCATCCCATTCGACGCCAAGGCCGTTCATCCGATCGCCCGCCCACTGGCCTTCGTAACGGCGCCCGTCGGCCAATCTAAACACGCCTGAGCCCTGGCGCTGCCAGCTGGCCATCTGCCCCGCATAGCGTTTGCCGTCGCGCCACGTGTAGATGCCCGCGCCGTTTGGCGCGTCGTCGCTGAATTCCCCGGCATAACTCTGCGCGCCAAAGGAATTGCCAGCGTTGATGGCCCAGGAATAGACGCCGACGCCTTCGTATTGATTGTTGAATTGCCCCGCATAGCGGTCTCCCGCGTGGTCGTTGCTGAAGATGCGGACATCCTCGCCAGCCTGTTGGCGACCGATATTGGCCTCGGCGCGTTGTGCGATTGTCCCAGCACGCGCGGCGGCGTTATTGGCGAGCGCCTCGGAGCGGCGGGCTTCTTCAGCGGCAGCGCGCACCTGCGGATTTAAGCCGGCAAGGTTATAGAGCTGGGCGGTTTCTGCTTGAGTGACGGACGGCCGAGGAGCGGTGACGTTTCGCGGCATCACCACGAAGAAGATGAACATCGCTGCCGCGATGGCAGCGGCGAGACCGCCGAAAACCGGCCACGGCGAGGACCGACGAGGCGGCGCCGGCGCCGCCGCTGGCGGCGCCGCTTTTGGTTTCGGCGGTGCGCGCGGAGATCTAGCCGCAGGCGTCAGTTGCGCGGCTTGCGCTGCACCGGCTTCAGCCATCACGGCGACCCCCATTGTCTCGAGCTGCCCGCGCACAAAGTTCGCGAATGAGCCATGCGGATAGTCGCGGAGGAACGTTTGCAGCGCCGACGCATTGCCGCCGGCTTGCGCCGCCTTGAACGCTTCCATCTCGGCAAACCGCGCCTCTTCGTCTTCACCGCGCGGCCTGGCGCCAAGCCGCGCCTTCTTACCGGTCTTCAGTTCGACGGCGCGCAGCAGCGATTGCAGGCCGTCATGGCCCATTTCGCCTTCCCAGTTACGCAGATCGACGACGTGATCGCCGCCGAAGCCGAGCGGCAGCCGACAATCGTCAATGCGGGCTGGGCAGAGCTTGTTCTGCTCGCGCGAGTAAGCAGCTTCGTCGACGACAAAAGTGCTCTCGCGCGCGAGCTCCGACCACAGCACTACCGTCACGCCGCATTCATCGATCACGCGCTCGATGACTTTGCGGTAACCGTCCCCCGAGAGCAGTTCAAAATCCCACCAGACGTCGAACCCCAATTGCTCAAGCGCAATCGACAAACGTTCAGCAACGCGACGGTCCTCGCGTTTGTACGAAATGAAGATGTCTGCCATGTGTCCCTCTCGCGGGACGCAAGTGGCGGGGCGATCTAGGCGGCGCGACGGCGGCAACGATCACGAACTTGCGATCTGCCTGGAGTTTTCGTGGAGAGGTGACGCTCGCCACGGCGGGCGCTGGCCGGATGGCCATTTTTTCCCGAAGCCGGGGGCGCCCGAAGAGATCTCAAATGACCTTAGCGTCGCGTTTCTGTTTGTGGGCTCACCATCTCTGGTAACGGACCGTTGTCCCGCGCGGCCTGGTTAGGCCGCGCTCGCGGCGACGACGAAGCTGTCGATCACGCGTTTTTCGCCGGCCTTGTCGAAATCCACGGTGAGCTTGTTGCCTTCGACGTGGCGAATTTTTCCGTATCCGAATTTCTGATGGAAGACGCGGTCGCCGACGCCGAAGTGTGAATCCTCCTCACCGGAGCGCGCGACCAATCGCGCTTCGCCTTCCAGCATTGGCGCCTTGCCCTGGAAGGCGCCGCGCTCCTGGGCGCGCCGCCAACCGGGGCTTTGATAGGCGCTGTTGAAGCCCGCGCCGGGTGCGTAAGCGTCGAAGCGTGCGCCTGCGGCTTCGCGCACTTGCGCCGGGTTCATGCCGTAGCCGGTTTCGCTGATCGCATCGATACTCGCGGCCGGGAGTTCATCAACGAAACGCGACGGCAGCACCGTCTGCCAACGACCATAGATCTGGCGATTGGCGGCAAACGAAATGCGTGCGCTTTCGCGGGCGCGCGTGATGCCGACATAAGCCAGGCGGCGCTCTTCCTCGAGACCCTTCTCGCCATTGTCGTCGATCGAGCGCTGCGACGGGAAGACCTGCTCCTCCCAGCCCGGCAGAAACACCAGCGGCCATTCGAGGCCCTTGGCGGCGTGCAAGGTCGACAGATGCACGCTATCGCCGCCGCCTTCGGCCTCGATGTCGAGCACCAGCGACACGTGTTCGAGATAGGCAGCGAGACTGTCGAACTGGCCCATGGATTGGACCAGTTCCTTCAAGTTTTCGAGCTTGGTTTGCGCTTGCGGGGATTTGTCGTTGCGCAGCATCTCGGTGTAGCCGCTTTCATCGAGCACGGTTTCGGCAAGCTCGATATGGCTGATGGACCGTGAGCGTTCGCGCCAGCGATCGAGATCGGTCAGGAAGCTGCGCAGCGCCGTGCGCGCTTTGAGCGGGAGCTCGTCGGTCAACACCAATTCACGCCCCGCTCCGACGAGCGAGCGAAAGCGTGTGGCGCCGCCGGGCGTCGGCGGCTGTTCGGTGACAACTTCGCCGGTTTCGGCGTCGAACAGCGGGCCGTTATCAGTGACGAACCGCACCGGCGGTTTCTGTGCATGCGCGTGCAGGCGAGCAAGCGATGTGTCGCCGAAGCCGCGTTTGGGATTATTGATGACGCGTTCGAAGGCTAGGTCGTCGTCCTCGGATTGGATGAGCCGAAGATAAGCGTGTGCGTCGCGGACCTCGGCGCGCTCGAAGAAGCGCGGGCCGCCGATGACCTTGTAGGGAATGCGCAGCATCAGAAAGCGTTCTTCGAAAGCGCGCATCTGCCAGGCCGCGCGCACGAGTACTGCACATTCGGAATGTTTGCGGTTGGACTGCACCCAGCCTTCGATGTCGTCGGCGACAAGCCGCGCTTCGGCCTCGCCGTCCCAAACGCCGCGAACCTTCACCAGATTGCCAAGTTCGTCATCGGTGAAGAGGGTCTTGCCGAGGCGGCCGCGATTGTTGGAAATGAGCTCAGCGGCGGCTGCAAGGATGTGGCCAGTGGAGCGATAGTTGCGCTCAAGCCGGACAACCGCCGAGCCCGGGAAGTCGTGTTCAAAGCGCAGGATGTTGTCGACCTCAGCGCCGCGCCAGCCATAGATGGATTGGTCGTCGTCGCCGACGACGCAGAGATTCTTCGACGCCTGCGCCAGTAGCCGCAGCCACAGATACTGCGCGACGTTGGTGTCTTGATATTCGTCGACCATCAGATGCGTGATCTTGCGGTGGTAGGTCTCCAGCACGTCCGGATGACGCTGAAAAACGGCGATCATGTGCATTAACAGATCGCCGAAATCACATGTGTTCAGGATTTTCAGCCGCGCCTGGTAGTACGCGTAGAACTCAGCACCCTTGCCATCGGCGAACGAGAACGCTTCGCCCTTCGGCACGCGGTCCGGCGTCAGGGCGCGGTTCTTCCAATTGTCGATGGCGCCTGCCAATGCTCGCGCCGGCCAGCGCTTCTCGTCGATGTTCTCCGCTTCGATGATCTGTTTCAGCAAGCGGATCTGATCGTCGGTGTCCAAGATCGTGAAGTTGCTTTTCAATCCCACAAGTTCGGCGTGACTGCGCAGCATGCGCGCGCTGATCGAGTGAAACGTCCCGAGAAACGGCAGACCGCCGCCGCCGGGGCCGAGCAATGCTTCGACGCGCTCGCGCATTTCACGCGCCGCCTTGTTTGTGAAGGTGACCGCCAGCACGCCCCATGGCTTGGCCTTGCCAGTCGAGAGAAGGTGGGCGAGCCGGGTCGTCAGGACGCGCGTCTTGCCGGTGCCGGCGCCGGCGAGCACCAGCACCGGCCCATCGAGCGCCTCGACGGCCGCGCGCTGCTCAGGGTTGAGCGACGCCAAATACGGCGCCGCCGCACTGGCGCGCACCGAGATCGGCAGATTTTCTGCGCTGTCGTTCAAGTCGAACTCGTCCGTTAACACATCAGCCTAGCACGAACCGGGAACATAGTGCGCCCGGCCGCCGCATGCGAGGGCGTGGGTAAGTTGGAACTTCTGAATCCTTTGGCGGTTCGCAGGTCCACAGAACAGTCCAGAGAACCACCATGTCCAGGCTTGGCCAAACCCAGACAGGCGCGTTTTTTAGCATCCTCGCCAGCGTCTTGATTTTTGTCCTCACGGCGATGGCGCTGACGTGGGGTCAGGTCCGATCCCGCCATCCGAGTGTCCAGTTCGACAATGTCCCGTTCGACGGGGCGGCGGCGACGCCCACAGCATGGTTGGTGACCAGAGAACGTGGCGGCGGCGGAAAGTAATTCGAACGCACTTGAAGAAAGCGCCGCGAACCGCTTTAGCCTGCAGGCAAACCTAGGCGAGGGCGAACATGGCGGACGTGTTCATTTCGTATGCGCGAGAAGATCGGCCGCGGGCTGAGCAAGTTGCGCGCGCTTTGTCGGCTGTCGGCTTGGACTCGTTCTGGGATACCGACATTCCACCTGGCCAGACTTGGGCCGACTACATCGAGAGCAAGCTCTCGCAGTGCAAAGCTGTTGTCGTGCTCTGGAGCGAGCACTCGACGAAATCGCAATGGGTGCGTGAAGAAGCGCGCATGGGGCGCGACAAGTCGAAACTCATTCCAGCGATGCTGGACAGCGCCGTGCCGCCATTCGGTTTCGGTGAAGTCCAAGCTGCAAATTTGTCGACATGGCGTGGTGAAGCCAACCATCCCGAGTGGATGCGTCTCTCGGCGGCGGTGCGAAATGCCGTGGGGCTTCCCAACCCAGCATCGCAGCCGGCGCCAAACTATGCGCCGCCGCCAGCCCCGCAGCCGCAACCCGTCTATGCAGCCGCATCGGGCGGCGAAAGCAACTCCCCCTTCGGCTACATCGCCAAGTGCTTGCGTCTTTATGTGAACGGGACCGGGCGCGCGCGCCGCGCCGAGTTCGGCTGGTTTGTGCTTTTCAGTTACCTTCTTGCCTTTGTTGGCGTGTTCATCGATGTCGGCGCATCGGGTCTCAATCCCTATACGCAGACGGCCAACGACAATTACATCATCACTTGGATCATCCTGCTTGCCTTGTTCTGCCCCTCGATCGCGGTCGCCAGCCGCCGCGCGCACGATTTTGGCCAATCGGGATGGCTCGCAATCCTGTGCGCCATTCCTTATCTGGGCTTCCTGGCAACATTGGCCTTCGTCTTCATCCCGGGCCAGCCGGGCGCGAACCAGCACGGACCCAACCCCAAGGGGCTTTGAACCGCCGCGCCGCCTGCTAGAAGGGCGGGCAGGAGCGGGACATGGTGGACGTGTTTCTTTCATATGCGCGCGAGGATGCGGCGGCCGCCCAGCAAATCGCGGAGGGGCTCGCCGCGGAGGGCGTTGAAGTCTTCTGGGACAACGAGATTCCGCCGGGCAGCACCTGGGCCGATTACATCGAGACCAAGCTGACCCAGTGCAAGGCGCTGATTGTGCTCTGGAGCGAGCACTCCACCAAATCCCAATGGGTGCGCGAGGAGGCGCGCATGGGGCGCGACAAGGGCGTGCTTATCCCGGTGATGATCGACAAATCAACGCCCCCGTTTGGGTTCGGCGAATTGCAGGCCGCCAATCTCGCCGATTGGCATGGCCAACGCGATCAGCCGAACTGGCGCCGCTTTGCCGACGCCGTTTCAAATTTCGCCAAGGGCCCGTCGCGCCAGGCAGCGCCGCAAACGTTTGCAAGCACGCCGCCGCGCGATGCAGCGCCTGCGCCGCAGCCGCACGCAGCGCCGCTCGCTCAGGCGCCGGCGAAGAAAGGCGTTCCGGTCTGGGTGTGGATCGGCGGCGCAGTCGTTGCGACAATCGTGGTGCTAGGCATTATCGGTTCGATGATGCCGAAGGACGCAGGGCCCGCACAGCAAGCCGCCTATGCGCCGCCGCAACAGCAGCAGGTCGAGCCCGCACCGCCAGCGGCCCAGCAACCCGGACAGGTTCCCCCGCAAAGCGCCCAGATCCTGATGCAGCAATTGCAACAGGTCGAGCAGGTGGCCGCGCAGCAAGGTTTCCAGCAAGTGGGCCAACCGTTCGCCGGCGGTCTCCTGCAAGGGCAAAGCTGGAACGTGCCTGCGCAGCTGATGGCGGGCTACGAGTATCGCGTGCTTGGCGTTTGTGATCAGAACTGCCGCGACATGGATGTGGCGGTCTACGATAAATCAGGCGCGACCGTCGCGCAGGACAACGCCAACGATGATCATCCAGTCGTCGCAGTGGCGCCGGCGGCCAACGGCCAATTCACCATCCAGGCCCAAATGTTTCAATGCAGCGCGCAGCCCTGCTACTACGCGCTCATCCTCTATGGGCGGGCCCGGCAGTATTAAATCCGGTTTTCCAGGACGAAGACGCGCACCGCCGAGGCAAGCGACGCATCCGGCGTGTCCTTTGCGCGCGCTTCATCGATCGAGGCGATGAGCACCGGTAGGCTCGAGCCGCGCGACCGCGCGATCCGTTCCAGCGCCATCCAAAACTCCTGCTCCAGCGCGAGCGACGTCCTGTGGCCGGCTATGCGCATGGATCGCTTCAAGAGCGAGCCGGCGTTAGTCGTCATCCCGCTTGTGTCCCTCAAGGTTCCGTCGTGCGGCATCGTTTTCGGCCTGCGTCTTCTTCTTCTCTGCCCTCGTTCGTCCGAACGAAACGCGATTGGCCTGCGCTTGGTTTTCAACGGCGGCGCGCGCTTTTGCCTTGCGCGCGCGCCGCAGATTTACAACCTCAGCCATGACCTGGGATGTATACTTCCACCCCACGCTGGCCAAGCGCTCATCGACCGAAACCGCGTGATTTCGCTCGCGATTATTGGACGCGTTGAGCGCCAAGATGTTCCGTCCCTTCACTGTGCGATGTCAGATCGTGATGCGGAACTGACGCACGCGCGCGCGATTGAACCGGGATGAAGCGGCCGCATCCGGCGCGCCGCATGAGGAGGTTTTGGATATGATCGACTCCGGTTCCATCCGCGAACACATGGAAGTCGTCGGCTCCGACGGAAAACATATTGGCAAGGTCGACCATGTTCTCGGCAGCGACCTGCAACTGACGCGGTCCATGGGCGTCGGCTCGCACCACCTGTTACCGCTCACCTATGTGGATCAGGTCACCGGCGACAAAGTGCGCCTCAGCATCACCGAAGACGAAGCCAAGGATCGCTGGCGCGAAATGCACTAGGCGAAACGGCTCTACAAAAAGCGCCGCCGGGAAACCGGCGGCGTTCTCTGTTAGCCCGGCGCGATCATGTTTTCTGGCCGCACGATGGCGTCAAAATCTTGTGCGGGGATGCCGTCCTTGATCGCCTCTTCGCGCAGCGACGTGCCGTTCTTGTGCGCAGTCTTGGCGATCTTGGCGGCGCGGTCGTAGCCATATTTGGGCGCCAGCGCCGTCACCAGCATGAGCGACATGTCGAGGTTCTTCTTGATGTTGTCCTCGCGCGCGACGATGCCGGCCACGCAATTGTCGGTGAAACTGATGGCTGCGTCGCCCAAGAGGCGCGCCGATTGCCAGAAATTGTAGGCCATCACCGGATTGAAGACGTTGAGCTCGAAATGACCGCTCGCGCCGGCAAAGGTCATGGTCGCGTTGTTGCCGAATACTTGCGTGCAGACCATGGTGAGCGCTTCGCACTGCGTTGGGTTCACCTTGCCCGGCATGATTGACGAGCCTGGCTCGTTTTCTGGCAGCAACAATTCGCCTAGGCCCGAACGCGGGCCCGAGCCGAGGAAACGGATGTCGTTGGCGATCTTGAAGAGGGCGCCGGCCGCGCAGTTGATGGCCCCGTGCGAAAACACCATCGCATCGTGCGCGGCAAGCGCCTCGAACTTGTTCGGCGCGGTCACAAAAGGCAGGTGCGTGATCGCCGCGATCCGCTCGGCCACCTTTTCGGCAAACCCGACCGGTGCATTCAACCCGGTCCCCACCGCCGTGCCGCCCTGCGCCAATTCATAGAGTCCGTAGAGGCTTTCCTTCAGCCGCCCGTTGGCGTTGCCGACTTGCGTCGCATAGCCGGAAAATTCCTGCCCGAGGGTGAGCGGCGTGGCGTCCTGGGTGTGTGTGCGCCCGATCTTGATGATGTGGGCGAACTCTTCCTTCTTTTTGTTCAGCGCCGTCTCGAGGTGGGCGAGAGCGGGCATCAGGCGCCGCGACACCATCTCCGCGGCCGCGATGTGCATCGCCGTCGGGTACGTGTCGTTAGAGCTCTGGCTCATATTGACGTGATCGTTGGGATGCACCGGTTTCTTCGAGCCCATCTCGCCGCCGAGCATCTGGATGGCGCGGTTCGAGATCACCTCGTTGGCGTTCATGTTCGATTGGGTGCCGGAGCCGGTCTGCCAAACCGCCAGTGGGAAATGGGCGTCGAGCTTGGCGTCGATTACTTCCTGCGCCGCCGCCACGATCGTCGCGCCGATCTTGGGATCGAGCCGGCCAAGATCCATATTTGCTTCGGCAGACGCGCGCTTCACGATCCCGAGCGCGCGGATGATCGGCTGCGGCATCTTCTCGACGCCGATCTTGAAATTGCCGATCGAACGCTGCGTCTGTGCGCCCCAGTACCTGTCGCCCTCGACCTCGATCGGGCCGAACGTATCGGTTTCGGTGCGCGTACTTGCCATGGGAGCTTGCCTGAAGGTCGCGGACGGGCGATTTCCCGCAGAGGGATATGGGGGACGATTGTGGCGATCAAGCCATGAACGACTGGTCCGGACGCGGAAAGGTGCGCTCGCGCGCCATCGAGGGCGGCGTTGAAATCGCCATCGACGGCATCACCACGCAGGCCCGCTATTACAAACCGCTTGTTTACGAGTTTTTCCGCAAGGGCGTCCCGACCCGCCCGCGCTACGGCGATTTCGACGTCGAAATCCGCATGGAGTATGTGGGCGAAGCGCCGCGCCTCGATCTCGACAATCTCGCCAAGGCGTTGCTCGATGCCTTGAAAGGCCACGTCTTCGTGGACGACAGCCAAATCGCCCGCTTGCTGTGCGAGCGCACGCAAGGCGAGCGCGAGCGCATCATTGTGCGCGCCGTGCGCCGAGAATAGCTTCTACTTCTTGCGGAACGCGTCGAGACTGACGACCGAGCTGTCCGCTGCCGGCGGCGCAGCATCCTGCGCCCGGGCTTGCTGCGGCTGCGCCGTGGGCGCGGCGGTGTCGCCCGAAGCCATCCGCGCTTCGTCGGCATGGGGCTGCTCAAATTGTAGGCCGAACTTCACGCTCGGATCGAAGAAGCGCGTGATCGCGGAAAGCGGGATGGTGATCGGGTGCGGTTGACCGGAGAATTTCAGGATGACGCGGAAGCGGTCAGAATAGACTTCGAGATCCCAAAACTGATGTTCGAGCACGATCGTCATTTCATCGGGGTAGCGCGTACGCAAATGTTCGGGGATCACGACGCCTGGCGCGTGCGTGCGGAAGGTAATGTAGAAATGGTGTTTGCCGGGAAGCCCGCGCGGGTTCGCCGCTTCTTGCAACGCCGCGCGCACAACCCCGCGCAGGGCGTCTTGCATCAGCGTGTCATACCCGATCATGTCGTCGGCCACGGCCGCCCCTCCATCGCTCCCCTTGAAATCCATAGTGGCTCATTTCGGCCCGTCAATTGTTGATCCACAGGGCGCGAAAACAGCAATCATCTCAATGTCGCGAGGCGAAAGGCGCGATGCGGCGCCGCACTCTCGCGCCATGCGCGCAATTCGCACGCGACTCACGTTGTTCTCGCGCATGGCGCGAGCGCGTCTGTGGAAAACTCTCCAAGCATTTGCGAGCAAACGGAAAACCTTGCGACGAACGACGCGTTGTCCACAGCAAAACGGGAGTCGCACAGGCAAAATGGGCAAATCGCCGGGGCAAAATCCCCGGCTTCTGTTGCCGGGCGCCGGGGGGCCCCGCCTGACGATGCTACTCGTAAGGACTTAGTGCGGAATCACTCGCACCGCTTACGCGGCGAGGGCGAAACCTTCAGCAGTGTTGTCATTGGCAACTATGCTGTTTGGCCTGTAACGGGACCACCCGAGCAAAAGCCTCGGCCTTCAACGTCCGTCGATCCTATTTCGGCCCCGTACTTCCCCAATGAGGAAGAAACTGGTGGAGCCGCCGGGCATCGCACCCGGGTCCGATCCGCCTATCTCCGCGCGTTTATCGCCATAGTCCGGTTGCCCGGACAGGGTTGAATATAGGCCGATTTGGCGGACGTGAAAGCGCTTGATCAGCGCGGGGCGAAAAAGGCGATGGTGCGGAACTCGATGCTCTCGCGGGGGGGCGCGTCCGGTGGGGCAAGCGGATTGTCGAACGCCGTGTGCGGCGCGAGTTGCGCGCGGCCGGGGCGGGTGTCGGCGCATTTGATCAGCAGCGCTTCGTCCAATTGCATTGCCGGTACGTAGTACCAGCGGTGGCGCCGATTATAGCGCAGGTGATAAATCTCGCCGCGGCGGCCCGGATATTCGATATCGGTCTCCGCCAAGTCTTCGGGTGAAACCGTCTGCGCATCGATGAGCGCCAGCGGCCAGTCGATGGCGGGGTGTCGGATTGGCCGCCAGACATTGATGAACGCAAACGGGCCGTCTGCTTCGTCCTCGCCGAGCAGGTCGTTGACGCGGCGATGCGCCGATGCGGGCGTATAGTCATTGTGCACGCGTGTGGAAGGCTGGCGTGGGGAATCCGGGCTTCGCCGGCGCAGCGTGTGATCGAACACGTGCACATGAGCCGCGCCAGTAGCGCGCGCCACGATTTCTGCGGCTTCGGCGCGTCCGGTTGTCTCGACCTCCGCTTCGTTCCAGAAATCCTTGACCGCCGAGCGGTGCGAGACGAGCGCAAAACCCCGTTTGTCCAGCTGCGGCGCGATTGCGCGCGCATCGTGGATAAGGACGCGCTGCGGCGAATAGGTAGAGGTGAACGCGCCGGTGGCGGCGCGCTCGAAATTGACGCGCGGCCGGGTCGCGGCGCTGTCGAGATAGAGCACCGAAGCGGCGACCGACGTGATTTTCGGCAAGACATCCTGAAGCATGGCGAAGTTCCTTCGGGCCATGATGAACCCTGCACGCGAAGGTAGGCGCCGCACCGAGGCGCTGCGAACGATAAGGTCTCCTCGTGCATGTGAGCGGCTTTCACATCTCGGTGCGCGGCAATGGCTTGGCGGCGACTCGGTTTAGGGCTGCCGCAGCCTGGCGGAGGCCCCCCCAATGACCCGGAAGCTCGTCGCGGAATTCATCGGCACGTTTACGCTTGTCCTGATCGGGTGCGGTTCGGCCGTGCTGGCAGGCTTCGGCATTATCGGACAGGAGGGCATCGCTTGGGCGTTCGGCCTAGCGATCGTTGCGATGGCGTATGGGATTGGCCCGGTGTCGGGGTGCCACGTCAATCCAGCGGTGAGCTTCGGCGCCTGGATTGCCGGGCGCATGTCGACGACGGAGATGCTTGGTTATTGGGCGGCGCAATGCATCGGGGCCATTGTCGGCGCAGGCGTGCTATTGGTGATCGCTTCCGGGACAGCGGCCTATGCGCTGGGCCAGCACGGGCTCGGACAGAACGGCTACGGCCTCGGCCATTCGCCAGGCGACTATAATCTCCTCTCGTGTGCGGTGTTCGAGATCGTCGCCACCTTCATTTTCGTCGTCACCATTCTGGGCGTCACCCAAAAGAACGCGCCGCAGCAACTCGCCGGATTGGCGATTGGTCTGACGCTGACGGCGATTCACATTGTCGGCATCCAAGTGACCGGCGTATCCGTGAACCCGGCCCGCTCGCTTGGGCCTGCAGTCTGGGTGTTGGGCGACGCGATCGGGCAGCTTTGGCTCTTCATCGTTGCGCCGATGGTGGGGGCTGGGCTCGCAGGATGCGCTTTCCGGGTGAAGTTGTTGAGCGAGGACGAGTAAGGCCGGTCAGCGGCGCCCTGGTGGTGGTGCTGTTTTGCCTGCTGACCTACCTTTACTACCCGACGCCAGCCCCCCGCGTGCCGCAGCCCACAAGTGACGACTGCATCCTGCTGCACATGTGGTCGAACGGCTATCACAGCGATCTCGGCGTGCCGGCGGAAGTATTTCCGCAAAATCATCCGCTGCGGCGGCTGTTTCCGGACGCGTCATCGTTTCTAATCGGTTGGGGGGACGAAGCCTTCTATCGCTCCGACGGCACAAACCTCTGGCTCGGCCTCGACGCGCTCATCCCGCCAAGTCCGAGCGTCATGCATGTGGCGTATAACGCCGCCGCGTCGTCGCGCTATCTCGGGCCCAATGACGATGCGCCGATTGCAGTGTCGCTCGAGGGCGCCAAACTCCTTGTAGCCTACATCGACGCGGCGCTGGCGCTCGATCCCAAGCACCACGTCATCGTCGTCGCCCCCGGCAAGGTCATTGGCCGCTCCGAATTCCTGCGCACGCGCGGTTCGTTCCACCTGTTCAACGTCTGCAACCAATGGCTCGCCCGGGCGCTCCGCGCCGCCGGCGTCGACGTCAATGCCCGCGCCGCTTGGCTGGCCGGCGGGCTGATCGAGCAGGTGCATCGGGCCGACCGGGCGGCGTGCCCAGCGTAGGAGAGCGCGCCGAGTCAGCCCATATTGGCTGTGAAATGAGCGCCCAGCCCACCCCCAAGCCAGCAGGCCCGCCGAGCCAGGCAGATAGCGCCTATCTCGGTCTCCTGCGCGACATCCTCGATCATGGCGTTGATCGCGGCGACCGCACCGGCATTGGCACGCGCGGCGTGTTCGGCCGTCAATTGCGCTTCGATCTGGGCGCCGGCTTCCCGCTGCTCACCACCAAGAAGCTGCACCTAAAATCCATTGTTCTCGAACTGCTCTGGTTTTTGCGCGGCGACAGCAATGTGCGCTGGTTGCAAGAGCAGGGCGTCACGATTTGGGACGAGTGGGCAAACGAGGAAGGCGAACTTGGCCCCGTCTACGGCAAACAATGGCGCTCGTGGGAGAGCAAAGACGGGCGCGTCATCGATCAGATCGCCAACCTGGTGCAATCAATCAAGACTAACCCGAATTCACGCCGCCATATTGTCTCTGCGTGGAATCCGGCCGAAGTCGATCAGATGGCGCTGCCGCCGTGCCATTGCCTGTTTCAATTCTTCGTCGCCGACGAAAAACTGAGCTGCCAGCTCTACCAGCGCAGCGCCGATGTGTTCTTGGGCGTGCCGTTCAACATTGCAAGCTACGCGCTGCTCACGCAAATGATGGCGCAAGTGACGGATCTGGCGCCTGGCGATTTCGTCCACACCTTCGGCGACGCCCATCTCTACACGAATCATTTCGAGCAAGCGCGCCTGCAGCTCGCGCGCGCCCCATATGCTTCGCCGATCATGCGCCTCAATCCAGCGCGCAAGGACATCTTCGGCTTCGAGTACGGCGACTTCACCCTTGAAAACTATGTCGCCCATCCAACCATCAAAGCGCCGATTGCGGTTTAGCGCATGGGCGGGCGCGGCCGAGATCGGTACAGGTCATAGCAACGCAACATCTGGGGCAGTCATCTGCATGCGCGCGAGTTCGCCGCGCACCGCCTCAAGGCGCACGCGCTCGACCTGCACCGGGTTTTGCAGCACGCCCATGTTCATGCCGAGCTTGATCACGACGATGTCGCCAGCGGCGCAGTCGAAAGCGAATTCGCTGGCCTTCGTCTGATCTGCCAAGCCGCCACCGAACCAAGCGCGTAGCGTGTGTGAGCCCGGCGCAATATCGACGCGCGTGAAACGCGGGCTCTTCAGCTGCGCCACTTCGCGGCCATCGACCGCCAGGTTCATCCCCGCCATTTTTCCAACGAAGCCCGTGCGCACGAGATAGAGCGCTGCCTTGCCCGCCTCGGCCAAGAAGGCGAGGGCGCGTTGCCGGGCGCCGGCGTCAGCCGCCGCCGTGCGGCGATTGCCGGAGAGATTGTAGAAAATGATCGCCACAACGACGCCGGCCGCGACGCCGACGAAAAGGCCGGTGTTGTCGCCCTTCTCGCTGGCCAGGGGTGTCGCCGAACTCAGCAGGAAATTGACCACGAAGGCGGTGACGAAGCCCGCGACAAAGGGAACGAGGAATTTCTGCATGGGTTTCGGTTAGTCGCGCGACGGGTACGTGTCCATCGGCTAAGCTCGGCGCGTGCCGAATCTCAAACTTACCCTCGTGGTCGCCATCGCAAAGAACGGCGTTATCGGTCGCGATGGCGCGCTGCCATGGCGGCTCTCATCCGACTTGAAGCGTTTCAGGGCGGCGACCATGGGCAAGCCCGTTCTGATGGGCCGCAAGACCTGGGACAGTTTACCAAAGCGGCCGCTGGCGGGACGTCCCAATCTCGTGCTCTCACGCGATCCAAACTTCCGCGCCGACGGCGGCTGGAATTTCACGCGCCTCGATGCCCTGATCGCCGCCGGGCGGGCCATGGCCGAAGAGAGCGGCGCCGACGAAGTCTGCGTTATCGGCGGCGCACATCTCTTCGAAGCAACGCTGCCGCTTGCCGACCGCATCGTACTCACCGAGGTGAACCTCGAAGCTGCCGGCGACACCCGCTTCAGCATCGATCGCGCCGCATGGCGCGAAGTTTCGCACCAAGAGGTCGCCGCAGGTCCAAATGACGACGCCGATTTCGTCGTGCGCGTCTTGGAGCGCGCCCCGGGGCGCGCTTAGGCGCGCCTAAGCGCTCTTGCGCCAATAACCGCCCGTCCAGTCAATGCGCACGACGTCATCGGCGATGTTGTGGCGCGTGCGAAAATCGATCACCGCCTGCTTGCAGGCGGGGACTGCGCCGATGTCGTCGATAATCACGTAGCCGCCGATCGTGAGCTTCGGATAGAGCGCCTCGAGCGCCTCGATCGTCGATTGGTACATGTCGCCGTCAACGCGCAAGATCGAAAGGCTCGTTATCGGCGCACTAGGCAACGTATCCTTGAACCAGCCCTTCACGAACCTCACCTGCTCGTCGAGCAGGCCGTATTTGGCGAAATTGCTTTTGACTTGCTCGAGCGAGATCGCGAGTTCGCTATAGGTGACATGGGTGTCGCCGGCGTCCTGGGGATAGGTCGCCGGATCAGGCGGCGGCAGACCCTCGAATAAATCGCACACCCAGACGCGCCGGCTCGTGTCGCCATAGGCCGACAGAATTGACCGCATCAAGATGCATGCGCCGCCGCGCCAAACGCCGGCCTCGATAAAATCACCCGGTAGGTTGCGCGCCAGGACATCCTCGCAAAGCGCGCGCAAATTGTGCATCCGCAGTTCGCCAATCATGGAATGGGCCTGGCTTGGCCAGTCTCGTCCATCGCGCCGCAGCGCCGGATTGAAGATCTGCCCGGTCCAGGGATCGCTGGCGCGATCCTCATAGATGAGGCCAAGGAGCGTCCGCTCCATGAGGTCCAGATAAAGCTTGCGCGCGTCCATGACATCCATCGGGTTTTGCGGCGGCCATCTGGCATTGACGGCTGTTCGCTAACAAGCCATCTCGTCACACCATGGCTCTGAGCCCGCCCAGAAAAATTAACCTCGGCAGCGGCAAAGACTTCCGAGCGGATTGTCTCAACATCGACATCGACGCGCATTGGAGTCCCGACATTGTCGCCGATGTCAGCGGCGATTTCCCGGCAGGCGGGCGCTCGCGCTACACAACGAGCCGGTTTGGCGAAATTGAAGTCGCGCATGCGACATTCGATGAAATCATCTGCAGGGATGTGCTTGAGCACGTCCCTGATCTCGTGGGCGCCATGACCAATTGCCTGAACCTGCTCAGGGTCGGCGGGGTCTTCAACGTCCTGGTGCCGTATGATCTTTCCTATGGCGCCTGGCAGGATCCCACCCACATCCGCGCCTTCAACGAGCGCTCGTGGCTCTATTACACGGATTGGTTTTGGTATCTGAATTGGCGCACGCACCGTTTCGTCCTCAGGCAGCTGTCGTTTAGTCCGAGCCCGCTTGGTCAGCAGATGGCCGCGAGCGGCGTGGCTCAGGACGTGGTATTGCGCACGCCGCGCGCCGTCGACTCAATGAGCGCGAGTCTGGAAAAGATTGAATTGAGCGAGAGCGATCGCGCCCTGCTCGACGCGGCTAGACCAAGGCGGTCGCCGCCAGAGCAGCACTGAGAAAGCGCGTCTGGCTTCGCGCTGAAAAGGCTTCAAAACCGGCTTCCGCGATCGCACGGCGATCGCCATCGCAGGCAAGCAAACGCAGGCAAACATCCACGAGATCTTTGTAGGGCGCGAAAGCAATGCCCTTGCTGTAGATGCTTTCGATCTCAGGTTCGGGCCCGCTCTCGGACACTACGCAGACCCGATTGGCGAGCAGGTACGAACAGCGGACGATCTCGAAGACCTTTGCCTCGTAGAAGTGGATGTTGATGACGATCTTGGCGCGGGCGTAGAGCGCGTCACGCTCGGCGCCATAGAGGTTGAACCGGGCGGCCACGTCTTTGCCTTGAATGTGCAGGGCGTGCAAAATCGCTCTTCGGCGCTCATTCATCGAGCCCACGAAGGCAACGTCGATATCGCGCTCCGGCGCAGGCGAAATGCGCGCCAGGACCGGCATATAGCCGATCTCGCAGAGACTGGCGCCGATACCCTGGGCGCCGAGTGCATCAATATTCTTTTGGCTATAGTCCCACAGCCGATAACGCCGCAGCAGATCAATGTAGCCGGCGGTCAGCCACGGGGAGTCCGCGCTGATCTGTTCGAGATTGTAGAGGATGCAGTTTGGGGGAATGGCGACGCCAGGCCTCAGAAGATTGACGCCCAACGCGATGGTTTGCCCGCGCGCGAGCGCCGCGTCAGTCACGATCGGCGCGTCGTGGCCGAGTTCGCCGAATGCTGCACGCAGCGCAAGCGCGACTTCTTCAAAGCAACGGCTGTGGATGTAGCCGGGCGGCGAGACGATCCAGATGCTGTAGCTGGCCTCCATGATCGCCGCTATGGCGGGGTAAGACGCGATCCGCAAGGGCGGGCCCCATTCGGCGCTGGCGAACGCGATCCAAGTTCGCGTAGGCTTGCTGCCCATGAGCAATTTCGAAGTTCTCGCCGAGGGCCTGCAATTCCCCGAAGGCCCCATCGCCATGCCGGACGGCTCCGTCATTTGCGTCGAGATCAAGCGCGGAACGCTGTCGCGCGTTTGGAACGGCAAGATCGAAGTGATTGCCGATCTTGGCGGCGGGCCGAACGGCGCCGCGCTTGGGCCGGATGGCGCGGTCTATGTCTGCAACAATGGCGGTTTTGCCTGGCACGAAATCCAGGGATTGATGATCCCGGGCAATGCGGCGAGCGACTATACGACCGGCCGCATAGAGCGCGTCGATCTCGACACCGGCAAATACGAACGCCTCTACGATGCGATCGATGGCAATCGCTTGTCTGGACCCAACGACATCGTGTTCGAGAAGTCGGGCGCGTTCTGGTTCACCGATCTCGGCAAGAACTGGCCGCGATCACAGGACCGCGGGGGTTTGTACTGGGCAAAGACCGATGGCTCGGCGTTGAAGGAGGCGTCCTACGGGCACATTGGCCTCAATGGCGTCGGCCTCTCGGGGAATGAGAAGGTCGTCTATGGCGCCGAAACCGAGAGCGGAAAGCTGTTTGCGTTTGACGTCACCGGTCCCGGCGAAGTCGCCCGCGCGCCGTTCGGCGGCCCGGCTGGGCGCTGCATCGCCGTTCAGCCCTATCACTGCTTCTTCGACAGCCTCGCGGTGCAAGCAAACGGCGATGTTTGCGTGGCGACCATCCTCAATGGCGGCGTCACCACGATCACGCCGGCAGGCGTCTCGACGCACACGCCATTCCCCGATCTGATCACCACCAATATCTGCTTCGGCGGCGCCGACATGCGCGACGCCTACATCACGCTTTCGAGCACCGGCAGGCTCATCAAAACGCGCTGGCCAGAGCCGGGGCTGAAGTTGAATTTTGCACACTATTGAGGGCGCGCCATGATTATCGTCCATCATCTCAACGATCCCGCTCGCAGCGTGTCCTGTGGCTGCTCGAGGAATTGGGAACGCCCTACGAGATCAAGCATTACGAGCGCAACGCGCAGACGCGCCTTGCGCCGCCAGAGCTCAAAGCCGTGCATCCGCTCGGCAAATCCCCCGTGGTGGAGATCGACGGCAAGATGCTCGGCGAAAGCGGCGCCATCATCGAATATCTGGCCGAACGCCCGGGCAGCCCGCTGGCGCTCGCACCTGACCATCCGGCGCGTGCGGACTATCTTTATTGGCTCCACTTCGCCGAGGGCTCGGCGATGCTGCCGCTGCTGTTGAAGCTTTACGTCGGCATGCTGGGCGAGGCGGGCAATACGCTGATGCAGATGCGCATCGAGCCGGAGATCGACAATCACCTCGCCCACGCCAACGCCTCGCTCGGGCAAGGCAATCATTTCGTGGCCGGCCGGTTTACGGCCGCCGACATTGAAATGAGTTTCGTGCTCGATGCGGCCAAAATGCGCGGGGGCCTGGAACGTTATCCCAATCTTGTGCGCGCCCGCGCCGCCAATCAGGCGCGTCCCGCCTATCAACGTGCATTGGAACGCGGCGGCCCCTACAAAATGGGCGCATAAGCCCTAGACTTATCGCGCGACGCACTTTGAATGGCGCGTGGAGAACCAATGCATTCACGCGATTGCAAAATTGTCGCAACGCTCGGCCCCGCCAGCGATCCGCCCGAACGGCTGTTGTTGCTGTTGCAGGCCGGCGTCGATTGTTTCCGGCTGAATTTCAGCCATGGCGCGCGTGAGGACCATGCGCGGCGGCTGAACGCCATCCGCGCTGCGGAAGACAAGATCGGCCGTCCTGTCGGCGTTTTCGCCGACTTGCAAGGTCCGAAGATCCGCGTCGGCGCGTTTGCCGATGGCCAGATCACGCTCAAGTACAACGACGTGGTGACGCTGGAGGCGTCCACTGCGCTGGGCGAGGCGGGCGTCATCCGCCTGCCGCATGCCGAACTCGTGCGCGTTCTCGATGCAGGCGACGTGCTGAAGCTCGACGACGGCAAGATGCAGCTGACCGTGATCGAACGCAGCGGCGAGAAGCTCAAGGCGCGCGTCGATTTCGGCGGCGTCTTGAAGAACCAGAAGGGCGTCAATGTCCCGACGCGGCGCATTCCGATTTCGGCCCTGACCGACAAGGATCGTGAGGACGCCGCGTTCGCACTCGAGCTCGGCGTCGACTATCTCGCGCTTTCCTTCGTCCAGCATCCCGACGATGTGAAGGAAGCGCGCGCATTGGCTGGTGATCGCGCCGGAATTATCGCCAAGATCGAAAAGCCTTCAGCGCTGACGGAAATCGATCAGATCGTGGACGTCGCCGACGCTGTGATGGTCGCGCGCGGCGATCTGGGCGTGGAGTTGCCGCCGGAGCAGGTGCCTATCGCGCAGCGCAAGATCATCCGTTCCGCCCGCGCCGCCGGGCGCCCAGTGATCGTGGCGACGCACATGCTGGAGAGCATGGTCGATGCGCCGACGCCGACGCGTGCGGAAGCCTCCGACGTGGCGACAGCGGTGTATCAGGGCGCAGATGCTGTGATGCTGTCGGCCGAAAGCGCCGTCGGGCGTCACCCGCAATCGGCCGTCGCGATCATGGACCGCATCATCCGCGCCGTCGAAGATGACGCCGAATATTGGGCGAGCCTTCCGCGCGACATGACCCCGCCGCAGGCCACGACCGCAGACGCCATCGCGCTCAGCGCACGCAATATCGCTGACGTGATTGGCTGCGCTGCGGTGGTCGCCTTCACAGCAACGGGCTCGACCGCCTATCGCGTCGCCCGCGAGCGTCCGCGCTGCGGGGTGATCGGCTTGACGCCAGTGGTGGCGACCGCACGCCGGCTGACGCTTGCCTGGGGCACACGCGCAAGAGTGACCGACGACATCCACAGCGTCGAAGAAATGGTCGACAAAGCCGACGCCGCCGTGCGCGCGCTCGGCATCGCCGGTCCCGGTGATCGTGTTGCCATCATTGCCGGGATTCCGTTTGGCCGCGCCGGCAAGACCAACACCATCCGCGTGCTTCGGTTGGAATGAGCCAAAGAAAACGCCCGAGCCGTGTGGCCGGCGCAATTTTGGCGTGACGACGCGCTGATCGGTCCCGGCGCGTCGCGCACCGCTTGTCGCCTCTGCAACGTTTAGAACCCGTATTTGGTGAGCAGGGCGCCAAATTGCCTGCGAACATTGGCGTCGCGAAACGGAAATGCGCGGAAGAAATCTTCCTTGCGCAGCGCCGGGTCGCGCACATGCGCCATCGCCGCGCATTCGCGTGCGCGCGCGTCGTCGCCATTCATCCCGTGCGCAATCGACGCGATCACCGGAATGAGCACGTGCGCGCCAGGTGAGCGCAGTGCGCGGTCAGCCCATTGCGCGCCTTCAGCGGTTTGTCCGCGAACCAAGTGCGAGAACGCACGCGCCGCCAACATCGCGTAAAGCAGCGGATCGAGCGGCGAAAGCGCCATGGCGACGTCCGCATGCTCCTGGCCGCTGGCGCCCAAGCCGAGGAATGGGTCGGTAAAGGCGCGGGCATAGCGTCCCTGAGCATAGTTCGGGTTGAGCGTGTTGGCGCGGTCGAGCCATGGCACGCTGCTTTCCAGGTCGCCGCGCAGCCAGAACGAACGGCCCATGGTGAAATTGCCGAACGGATCGAGCGGATCGTGTTCGAGCGCAAGCTCGGCGTAGCGACGCGCATCGACCGTCGCCGCTTCGATGCTGCCGTCATAATGTAGAAACGCGTCCTGGAAGCGCGTGAACGAGAGGCCGGCATAAGCGCGGGCGAATGTGGGCTCCAAGTCGACCGCGCGATGGAAGAGTGCGGTGGCTGCGTCATTGTCCGCCTTGTTGAAGCGGAACATGTGCTGGAGGCCCAAATGGTAGGCCGACCAGGCGTCGAGTTGCTCCGGCGGCTTCCAGCGCGCGCGCCGCGCTTCGTTGAGCGGGATTTGCAGTTCGAGCGCGTTGATGATGGCGCGCACGATCTCCTCGCGCACCTCATGGACGCCGCCGACATCGACACGGAACGTCTCGCCCCAGATGACCCCGCTGTCGTGGGTGTCGGCGAGTTCTACGCCAATGGTCAGCGTGCTGCCCTGCACCTCCACCACGCCAGAGAGGCAGTAACGAACATTCAAGGCGGTGCGGATCTCCGACAGATCGGCGACCGGATTGCGAAAACGGAAGGATGAACCGCGTGCGATGACGAAAAGCCAACGCAAGCGCGAAAGCTGCGTGATGAGTTCATCGGGCAAGGCGTCGGCGATCGTGGCATAGGGGCCGGCGACCCCGACCAGCCGGAACGGCAGCACGGCAATGGTCGGCCGCATCAAATCGAGCGTTGAAGCGTGCTCGAGCGACGAGGCAGCTTGCGGTTCGCGCACGCCCGCCATAGCGCGCGGCGCGCCCTTCACCACCTCGGCGACGAAACGGAATCCCACCCGATGCATGGTGCGGATGAAGCGTTGCGAGGCGCCGTCGTCACCCAGCGCCTGCCGCGCCGACTTGATGCGGCTGGACACGGCGCTGTCGCTGACGATGCGTCCGTCCCAGATTTTTTCGACGATCTCGTCCTTGCTCACGACGCGATCGCGGTTCTCGACCAGATAGACCAGCAGCGCGAAAACCTGCGGCTCGAGTGCGATCACGCCGCCGTCGCCGCGAAGCTCCAGCTTCTCGGTGTCCAGCTCGAACTGGTCGAACCGATAGATCATCGTTGGGTAGTATAGCATGGGCGAGCAAATCTCCGGAAATCCTCCAGGCCTTCTTCAAGGCTTTCGAGGCGGCACGGGCCAAGGTGTGGTCATGCCGGGCGCTGGTCCTGGCCCAGATTTGGAGAAGCCGACGTGCCGCTGGTCACAATTGAAGTCATCAAGGACGTTTTCACCCCCAACCAAAAACGCGACATGATCGAAAAGGTCACCAACGCGATGGTCGCCGTCGAGGGCGAAGCCATGCGCGGCGTCACCTGGGTCCGCGTTCAGGAAATTCAACAAGGCGATTGGGGCATCGGCGGAAAGACGCTGACTGCCGCAGATGTTCACGCGCTGGCGTCTGGCAAGGCCGCGTGAGTGAAGGCCGCCCCGGGGTTCCTCCCAATCTGCCGCTCCGGGGCGGCCATTTTTTTTGATGTCCTTTTAGTCGTGGGAGATCGCCGCCAATGACTCAAATGTCCGCGCGCGCAGGGACGCGGTTCTCAGTGATGGGCGGGCTCGGCCTGCTTTACGGGGCTCTGTGTTATATCTTCTTCCTCGCGACGTTTCTCTACGTGATGGGGTTCCTGGCCGACCTGTCTTTGCTGCCGAAGACGGTGGATCGCGCCGATCGGGTGACGCCGCCGCTGATGGCTGTGCTGATCAATGCCGCCTTGCTTACGCTGTTTGCCGTTCAACATAGCGTAATGGCGCGGCCCGCCTTCAAGCGGGCATGGACGCAGATCGTGCCCGCCTCGCTCGAGCGCAGCACTTACGTTCTGGCGGCGACGCTCGCTGTGGTGCTGCTGGTCTGGCAGTGGCGGCCAATCACGGATGTGGTGTGGAGCGTGACATCGCCAATTGCGGTGTTCACGCTTTACGCGCTTCAGATCCTTGGCTGGAGCGTGCTGCTGATCGCGACGTTCCTTATCAATCATTTCGAGTTGTTTGGCCTTCGTCAGACCTTCGCGGCGCTCCTTGGACGCGGCGTTCCTGAAACCGAGTTTCATACGCCAATGCTCTACAAGCTCGTGCGTCATCCGCTTTATCTGGGCTTCGTCATCGCCTTCTGGTCCACCCCGCATATGAGCGTTGGACATCTGCTCTTCGCCGTTGGCGGGACAGGCTACATCCTTGTCGGCATATTCTTCGAAGAGCGCGACCTTGTCGCACACTTCGGCCAGAAATATCGCGACTACCAGAAGCGTGTGCCGATGTTGCTGCCGTTCCTTGGCAAGCGCGACTGAACGGGTTCTCAGTCCTCCCGGAACCTCGCCGCGTGCGCGCGGTTGGTGTTGTGGGAGGGCCATGAGGAGAGCGTCATGCCACGTGGCGACAAATCGAAATACACGCGCAAACAAGACCGCCAGGCCCAGCACATCGAAGCGGGCTACGAGAAGCGCGGCGCCAGTGAAAAGGAAGCAAAGCGCCGCGCCTGGGCGACGGTCAACGCCATGAGCGGCGGCGGCAAGAAATCAGGCGCCGGGCGCGGCAAGAAGACGAACAAGGCGCCGGCCAAGAAAGGCGGCCGTATCGGCGCCATGGCGTCCGCGCGGCGCTCAAAAGCAGCCAAGAGCCGCTCGGGCAAGAAGGCCGCCGCAACCCGCAAGCGCCGCGCCAGCCGCTAAGAAGAACCGGCGGCGCTCCGCGGGCGCCGCCGGATCGGTAGTTAGTCGACGGCCGCGCCATTGGCGCGCGCGCTGGACGTCTCAGTGAGTGGAACGTCGAGCTTTTCCGACAGCAAGGTCGTCATCAGCGCCTGCAGCAATGAGCCGCCAGCCTGGCCCTCGGCGCCGGTGATGTTCACCTTCGGCACGACGTCTACGCCGGATTTCTCCAGCGCTTCGGCGAAGCGTTCCGCGATTTGACGGGCGAGCTGATAGCGGGCGCCGCCCGAGGCCGCGACCTGTTTCTCGATCGCCTGCGCTTGCGCCAGACCAACCTTGCTCACGCGTTCGGCCTCGGCGCCCGCGAGCGCCACGACTTTGCGCGCTTCGCCTTCGCCCAGCATGCGGATGCGGTCCGCGTCGGCCTGCGCCAACGTACGGGTCTGGTCGGCGTTTTGAGTCGCGCGGGCAAGGCTTGCGCGGCCTTCGTTTTCCTGCACCTGGATCGAAAGCTCGGACTGCGTGATCGCCGTCTGTTGCTGCGCCTTGGCTTCCGCTTCGCGCAATTCGCGCTCCTTCTGCGCGGCCAGACGCTGGCGCTCGTAGGTGCCGACTTGTTCGTCGGCGATTTGGCGCTGACGCAGCTGCGTCAAGATACGTTCGATCTGGTCGTCGCCCTTGGCGCTCGGGCGCGGCGTGCCGATCAGCACTTCCTGCAGTTCGAGGTTATAGGCGTTGAACTTCTCCTTCATGTCCTGCGACGAGGTCGTCTGGATCTCGCTGCGTTCCTGCAGCAATTCGATCAGCGTGCGCCGTTGCGCGACGTTCTTGAAGTAAGCCGACACCATCGGGTCGAGCGTCTGTTCGACCAGCTTCTTGATGTCGCCGAAGCGCTGCACCACCAGCGGCGCCTTGCGGTAGTCGATGTGTACGACAACCGAGAGCGGCAATGTGGGCTCGAACGCGTCCTTGGTGATCAGCGAAACTTCCGCCAGGTTTTCGTCGAGCTTGTGGGCGCCGCCGACGCTCGCTTCCCACTTCAGGATGAAGTTGGTCGTCGGCACCATCAGCACTTTACCGGCATAAGTGTTGAACGCGTACTTGCCGGGCAGCAGCGGATCGCGCCACACGCCGCGCTCGCCCGTTTCCACCAATTCACCGTGGCGATAGCCTTCGCCCGATTTGTCGATACCGGTCGCGCCTGTGTACGAGACGACAACGCCAACATGGCCAACTTCGACGATGGTTTTTGATATTCGCTCAACTGTGGCAAAGAGCCGGTTGATGAAATAGGTGCCTTCGACCAGCACCTGCAACTGACGGCCACGGCGCCCGTTCGCGGCCAGGAAGCGCTCCGGATCCTGGAACGTGTTGTGGAATGTGTCTGGGTTGGCGGCGTCATTGCCCACCATCGGCGCGATGATCTCGCCGTTGGCCAGAGCGGGGCCATCGTGGACGGTCACGATGCCGATCTGGTCGTCGGCGTCCTTGATCACGACCGGTTCGAAGCCGCCGCGTGATTCTATGATGCCGGCCATTTCGTTGAGCAGTGCGGTTTCCGCCGGATCAAGCTTCATCGCGTAGGGGCGATCCTTGGTCACCACCACGAATTGCGCGAGGTTGATGGCGTAGGCGCCTTCACGCAGCACCGAACGTTGCGGTCCTTTCTGGCCGCCGCCCGTCAAGAATGCGCGCGTCTCTTGGAAGTCCGCGCCGCTCGCGTTCGACGCAAGCGTTTGGCCGGCGAGAAGTGGCGCGCCATCACGCGCGAAGATGTAGCCGATGCGGCCCTGTGGAATGGTCACCAGCGGCTGGATGTGCAGCCGGTACTGAAACGGAAACAGGATATGCAGGCCGCCGCGCAGCACGTCCGGCTGATAGCCGGCCTCGCCATTCAGGGCGATCAGCCCGCGTTTCACGGAGCCTTTCGAACTCCATAGTTTTTCGACGATCGCGATCCGGTTATTGGAGATGTAGCGGATAGAGCCGGAGACCAGCACCAGCACCGTCGCAACGACAAGCAGCGTCACAACCAAGGCAAACATGAAGAGGCATCCCTCTGCTACTGCAAGCGCGCCCGTTGCGCGCTGGTGTAAATGTGTGGTTGCACAAGCGTCGGCCGGGAGAGGATCGGCGTCCAATAAATCCGATTTTGTCTCTTGACAGAGTGCGGACTACACTCTGGCCGAAAGCGGAGTTGCGAATGAATGACAACACGATTCCGGACGCAATTGCCGCAACTTTGGTCAATTCATCCGCCTACGCCACAAATGAAATCTTCGACGCCTATCGCTGGCTGCGCGCCAACAATCCGCTCGGCGTCGCGCATCCCGAAAAGCACGATCCGTTTTGGGTCGTGACCAAGCACGCCGACATTCTCGAAATCAGCCGCAACAATGCGCTGTTTCCGAGCGCGGTGCGTTCGACGACGCTGACAAGCCAAGCCGGCGAAGCGCGTGCGCGCGCCATCACCGGCACGCCACATCTGGTGCGCTCTCTTGTACAGATGGATGAACCCGACCACATGAAATATCGCGCGCTCACGCAGGCGTGGTTCATGCCGCAAAGCGTCCGCAAGCGCGAAGCCGACATCCGCGCTTTGGCCCGGGACGCCGTCCTGCAGTTCGCGGCGCTGCCCGGACGCTGCGACTTCGTGAAGGACGTGGCGCTGCACTACCCGCTGAAGGTCGTGATGAACATTCTTGGCGTGCCGCCGGAGGACTTCCCCCGCATGCTGCGCCTGACCCAGGAGCTGTTCGGCGCCAGCGACCCGGAGACCAAGCGTTTCCAGGAAGCGCTGACCGACGAGCAGTTCGCGCAAGTGCTGATTGCGGTCGTGAACGACTTCTCCGATTATTTCGGCAAGATCAGCGCCGATCGCCGCGCCAATCCCCGCGACGATCTCGCCACCCTGATCGCCAATGCGGAAGTCGACGGCGCGCAGATGCCTCCGTTCGAAGCGACCGGTTACTACACGATCATCGCCACCGCAGGGCACGACACGACTTCGTCTTCAACCGCGGGCGCCATGTGGGCGCTGGCGACGGCGCCGGCATTGCTGGAGCGCGTGCGTGGCGAGCCGGCGCTCATTCCCAATCTGCTCGAGGAGGCCATTCGCTGGACGACGCCGGTCAGAACCTTCATGCGCTCGGCCAGCGCCGATACAGAACTGCGCGGCCGCCAGGTCAAGAAGGGCGATTGGCTGATGCTCTGCTACGCTTCCGGCAATCGCGACGAAGAGGTGTTTGCGTATCCGGACACATTCGACATCGATCGCACGCCCAATCGCCAGCTCGCCTTCGGTTTCGGCGCGCACCTCTGCCTCGGCCAACATTTGGCGCGGATGGAAATGCGCATTCTCTTTGAGGAATTGTTGCCAAGATTGCGGACGCTGCGCCTCGACGGCGAGCCACGCTATGTCGAGAGCTATTTCGTGACCGGTCTGAAATCCTTGCCCATCGCCTTTGAATTGATGTGATAGCGGGCGCCGAAGGTTGAGGCCCAAGCACAGCCCGCCTAGCATGGCCCACGCCCGCCGAGCCGTGCGGGTGAGCGGGGGTTCCACATGATCTTGGCGGCGCTGCGCGGCTGGACCGCGACGCAGAGAAATGTGGTGATCGCCGCCTATCTCGGCTGGACGCTCGACGCATTCGACTTCCTGATGCTCACGCTCATCACCAAGGATGTCGCCGAGGAATTCCACGTTCCCGCCACCGCGCTTGGTCTGGTGATCACGGCAACGCTCGCGCTGCGGCCGATCGGGGCTTTCGTTTTCGGGCGCTTGGCCGACCGCTTCGGGCGCCGTCCAATCCTGATGCTGAACGTGTTGGCGTATTCGGCGTTGGCGTTCGCCTCAGCCTTCGCACCGGATTACATGACGTTCCTTGTGTTGCGCTGCCTGTTCGGCGTGGCGATGGGCGGCGAATGGGGCGTGGGCTCCTCGCTTGCAATGGAGCACATGCGGCCGGAATTCGCGCGGCATTGTCTCGGGCCTGCTGCAAACCGGATATCCGACGGGCGGTCTGATCGCAGCCGGCGCCGCAGCCCTCCTGCTTCAGGATCATGGCTGGCGCGTCCTTGTCATGCTCAGCGCCATCCCGGCCTTGCTCGTGGTGTTTATCCGCATGGGCGTGCCGGAATCGCCGAACTGGAAGCGTGGACAAACCCAGGCCGCGGCGCTGCAGCCAACCGCCGTCGCTGCGGGCTTCATCGGCGTCGGCCTCGCTATCTTGGGTCAGCTTTCACTGTTCACGACTTCGCTGAACCTGCTCGCAATCCCGCCTCTGGTTTCGATCGTGTCGGTCGTCGCGGGCATCGCCATCGCCGCGTTTGCTTTCGGACGAAAGCGCTTCGGCTTGGCGCTCTTTGCCATGGTCCTGATGGCCGGCTTCAACGCGCTCAGCCACGGAACGCAGGACTTCTACTCGAACTTCCTGCGTATCCAGCAGGGCTTCAACGCCAGCACGGCGAGCTGGATTATCGCATTCGGATCGCTTGGGGCGATCTGCGGCGGCATCACGTCGGGCACGCTGTCGCAGATCATTGGCCGCCGCCGTATGATTACCATCGGCGCGCTGCTGGTGCTGCCAATGATCCCGTTGTGGGCGTTTTATTCGACGACGCCGGTCATGTTCGCAGTATCCGTCTTCGCGCTGCAATTCTGCGTGCAAGGCGCCTGGGGCGTGGTGCCCGCGCACCTGAACGAAATCTCGCCGGGCGACGTGCGCGGCACTTTCCCTGGTTTTGTCTACCAGGTTGGCAATCTGTTGAGCGCCGGAGTGCCGTACGGCCAAACCTTCTTGGTCGAACACCACCACTGGCAATATGGTCAGGCGCTCGCGCTCGCTGCGGTGTGCGCGGCCATCACCATGGCTGTGTTGGTGAATCTCGGCCCCGAAGGCCGCCACGTCGTGATGAGCGAGACGCCCGCTAAGTGATTGAGATCACTGGCGCGGGCTTGTTCAATCGGGCGATATTCGCGCGTGCAGCTTCCGCAATCTCGATGAAGCGTTTGGACACCGGATAAGTTGCCTTTATCGCGACCAATGGCGTTCCTGCATCGCAGCTCTCGCGCAGCGCAACGTCGATTGGAATTTCGCCCAGAAACGGCGCGCCGGACTGCAGCGCAGTCCGACGCGCGCCGCCCTCGCCGAAAATGTAGGAGCGCGCGCCATCGGGCGTTTGGAAGTATGCCATGTTCTCGATGATGCCGAGGATCGGCGCGTGCGTCTTCTCGAACATCGCCAGCCCGCGCCGCACATCCGCCAGCGCCATTTCCTGCGGCGTCGAGACGATCACCGCGCCCGCCAGCGGTACGCGTTGCACCAGTGTCAGCTGCACATCTCCGGTTCCCGGCGGGAGGTCGAGCAGCAGCACGTCAAGATCGCCCCAAACAACGTCGTCGATCATCTGCCGCACGGCGCTTGTCGCCATTGCCCCACGCCAGATCATTGGAGAAGCAGGATCGACGAGATAGCCGATCGACATCGTCTTCAAGCCAAACGCATCAATCGGATTGATTGTCTTGTCTGGCCCGGGCTCAGGCTTTTGTCCCGCGATGCCGAGCAGGGTCGGCGCGGAGGGGCCGTAGACGTCGAGATCCAACAGCCCTGTCTTCAATCCGAGCGAGGCAAACGCGCAGGCCAGGTTCACCGCGACCGTCGATTTGCCTACGCCGCCCTTGGCGCTCGCCACTGCGATTACGTGCTTGACGCGTCCGATGCCGCCAGCCCTGGCCGCTTTCGCTTCATGCGCGGTCAGCACCGCGATCACGCTTTTCACGCCAGCCACCGCGCGCGCCTCAGCCTCGGCCCGATCGCGTAGCGGCACGTAGCGCTCGACATCGTCGCCCGGGGCCTCGAGCGTGAACGACACCGCGCCGTCCTCCCGCACCTCCAGCCCGCTCACGCGTCCCGCGCGCATCAAGCCCTCGCCGCTCGCCGGATCGGCGATTGCGTCGAGGCGAGCCGCCACCTTGTCGCGGAGAAGCGCCAGCCGGGTGTTCATGCTTGATCCTTCGCCATGGGCTCGACATATCGGCCCACGCGGGAGCGAGACAAGCCAGAACGGCGAGCGCCGGAGCGCCATTTCCGCAGCGCTACGCCGCAGCAGCACGCGGCTGCGCCAATTGGGATAGAATTCTCCGATGCCGACGGACGATCAGGGAGGACAAAGTCCATGGGGGTCCGGCCCGCGCCGCCCGTGGGGCGGCGGTTCGCCGCCATCGCAACCGCCTGAACGCGACCTTGAAGACATGCTGAAGAGCTGGCGCGAGCGCTTTCGCGGCGGCGGCAGGGGCGGAGGCGGCGGCAAGGATGTGAAGCCGTTCGGCCGCGGGCGCGCGAATTGGCGGCTTATTGCGCTTGTTCTCTTCATCGCCTGGCTGCTCAGCGGCGTCTACATCGTCAACGAGAGCGAGCGCGCCGTCATTTTGCGGTTTGGCGCCATTGTCCGCACGGTCGGACCGGGCATTCACGTGCACGCGCCTTGGCCGATCGAGTCGCGCGCGGTGCGCAACGTCACCAATCTGCGCACCGTTCTAATCGGCTGCCGCGATGAAAACGGCGATTGCGACAGAGACGAGCCGGGCGAAAGCTTGATGGTCACTGGCGACCGCAACGTCGTCGAGATCCACTTCAAGGTGAACTATTCGATCAATTCGCTGCCGGACTTCCTTTTCAGCGTGCAAGACCCGGAAGGCACGGTAGGGCCGGTCGCCGAAAGCGCCATGCGCGAAATCATCGGCCAGCGTCAGCTTTCGGCGATCATGACCGCCAACCGCACCGCTGTTGGCCGCGATGTAGCCCTTCTCATGCAGCAGATCCTGGACAGCTACCATTCCGGCATCCGCGTGGTTCAGATCCAGCTGCTTACGGTGGCGCCGCCGCCTGAATTGATCGCGGCCTTCAACGATGTCGTGCAGGCGCGCCAGGATGCGGTCTCCGCCCGCAACGTCGCCACACGCTATGCCAACGAAGCCATTCCGCGCGCGCAAGGCGAGGCGGCGCAGATCGTGCAGAACGCCGAAGCCTATCGCGCCCGTGTCGTGCGCGAGGCCACCGGCGAAGCTGCGCGTTTCGAAGCGGTGCAGGCTGAATACCGCAGAGCCCCGCGCGTCACCCGCGACCGGCTCTATTTCGAAACCATGCAGCACGTGTTCTCGCAGGCCAACACCGTGATCCTGGATAATCGCTCCGGCGGCGTGACCTACATCCCGCTCGACATGCTGCGCCGCAACGCCAACCCGGCCCAGCCGCAGCGGCAACAGCAGCAGCAACCCCAGCAAGGAGGCCCGCGATGACCCGTCCCTGGCTTCCGTTCGCGATCGCCGCCTTTATCGCGCTCATCGTTGTGTTCAACACCATCTACATCGTGAACCCCGGCGAACAGGCGATTGTACTGCGCGTCGGCCAATGGGTGCGCACCGTCAACACGCCTGGCCTTTACTTCAAGACGCCGTTCACCGAGAGCACCGTCACCTATTCCAGGCGCAACCTCGCCCTGCAGCTGGACAATATCGCCGAAATCGTCGCGGGCGATCAGGAGCGTCTTGAAGTCGACGCCTTCGTGCGGTGGCGCATCGTCGATCCGAGGCGCTTCTACCAAACCGCCGGCAACGAGCGGGGCGGCGAAACGCGCCTGCGCGCCTTCACCGAAGACGCGCTGCGCAACACGTTAGGCGACGCCACTACCAACCAGATCATCGCCGAACGGCGCGCCGCGCTGATGCAAGCAATCCGCGCCGACCTGAACGCGACGGCGTCGCCCGAACTTGGCGTCCGCGTCGAAGATGTGCGCATCCGTAAGGCCGACCTGCCGCAAGCAACCCGCGACAGCGTCTATCAGCGCATGCGCACGGAGCGCGAGCAGGAGGCTGGCCGCTACCGGGCGCAAGGTGATGGCGAAGCGCAACGCATTCGCGCCGAGGCGGATCGCCAGGTCGTGGAAATCCGCGCCACGGCGCAGCAGCAATCCGAGACCATACAGGGGCAAGGCGACGCCGAACGCGCGCGCATCTTCGCCGGCGCCTATGGCCGCGATCCTGAATTCGCAGCCTTCTATCGCTCCATGCGCGCCTACGAGGCGGCGCTCACCAACGGCACCCCGATCATCGTGCCGCCGGACAGCGACTTCTTCCGGTACATGCGCAATCGCAACGCCGGCGGGCGCTGATCGAATTTCGTTGGATGGACTGCACCGGCGCCATTTGCATGTCGGCTTGCCGAAGCTAGGCTCGGCCCGCTTCCTGGCTGCCTCAGGTCATCATGTTTCGACCCATTATTTCTGTCTTTGCGCTTTTGACCCTCTCAGCGCCGGCTTTGGCGCAGTCGCGCCTGCCGATGGAGGGCTTCGCCGACCTGGCCGAGCATTTGACGCCGGCCGTCGTCAATATCGCCACCAGTCAGCGCGTTGATCAGGCGCCGAGACGCCGCGGTTTCCGCCGGGCTCGCCGCTCGAGCGCTTCAACCAGGGTCTCGCCGATAATTCTCAAGTCACCTCGCTCGGCTCCGGCTTCATCATTTCCGCCGACGGCGTGGTCGTCACAAACAACCACGTCATTTCGGAAGCCGACACTATCGAGGTCATTTTGCAGAACAATCAGCATTATCCCGCCACGGTCGTCGGCCGCGACGCCGCGACAGACATCGCCGTGTTGCGTGTGCATGCGCGCGGGCCGCTGCCGTTCGTGCGCTTTGGCGACAGCGGCAGCGCGCGGGTAGGCGATCTTGTGCTGGCCATCGGCAATCCCTTCGGCCTCGGCGGCTCGCTTTCCGTCGGCGTCGTCTCCGCGCGCAACCGCAACCTCGACGCCGGCCGCTATGACGACTTCATCCAGACCGACGCCGCCATCAATCGCGGCAATTCCGGCGGACCGCTCTTCAACGTCAGCGGCGATGTCATTGGCATGAACACCGCGATCCTGTCGCCGAGCGGCGGTTCAGTCGGCATTGGCTTTGCGACGCCGACATCGATTGTGCAGCCCGTCGTGGCGCAGATCCTGCGCTACGGCGAAATCCGCCGCGGTTGGTTGGGCGTCCGGCTGGCCGACGTCGATAGCGACGATGGCGATCAGCCCGGCGCGGTCATCACCCGCATCACCCCCAACGGTCCCGCCGGCGCGGCGGGTTTGCGTTCAGGCGACGTCGTCCTGCGCTTCGGCGGACGGTCTGTCCCCAACAGCCGCGCCCTCACGCGTATGATCGGCGATGCGCAAATCGGCGCGTCTGTGCCGATCGATATTCTCCGCGATGGCCGCCGCATGACTATTGGCGCGACCATCCAGCGTCTGCAAGAGAACGCACAAACCCGCGCCTCGACTGACGACGAAGGCGCCGGCGCGCCTCGGCGTGACGGAGGCCCTCGTGGCGGACGCATCTTCGGCGTTTCGCTCAATGAACTCGACGCCGGCCTGCGTGAGGAATTCCAGATCGATCCGAACGTGCGCGGGTTGGTCGTCGTCGGCGCCGATATCGGCGGCGCCAATGACGGCGTGCTCCGCCCGGGCGATGTGATCGAACAGATCGCGTTTCAGCGTGTGGACACGCTCAATGCCGCCCGCGCCATCGCCGGACGCGCCTCCATCGGCGAGCAACCGGTTGTCGTCCGCGTCAATCGCGGCGGCTCGATTACCTACCGGCGCCTGCTGGCGCGGAGCTAGTCAAAAGCCCTCGCACATCGTGTAGGGTTGCAAGCACGAGCGCCTTGGCCCGCATCTCGTCGTTCGGCGCAAGCAAATCCGGGATCATGATCGTCATGCAGCCCGCCGCATGCGCTGAGCGCACGCCAGCATGTAAGTCTTCCAACGCCAGCACATCTGCGGGCGCAGCACCCAGTGCTGCGCTGGCTTTGAGGTAAGGCTCTGGGTGGGGCTTGCCGTTGGCGCAATCGGCGCGCGTGATCACCGCCTTGAAGCGATGCGCCAGCCGGTAAGCCGCAAAATGCCGCGCCACCCACGGCGGCCCCGACGATGTCGCCAAGGCATAC
This sequence comes from uncultured Pseudomonadota bacterium, assembly GCA_963837475.1. Lineage (GTDB taxonomy): Bacteria > Pseudomonadota > Alphaproteobacteria > Caulobacterales > Aquidulcibacteraceae > Vitreimonas. The sequence goes on along the minus strand of CAWIND010000003.1, from coordinate 1,499,949 downwards.
GGCGATTGCACCGCGTCCAGCGCATCCATGAGTTCGTGCGCCCCCGGCTTCAGCGGCGCGACCCGCTCGAGCAGGAATGCGCGGTTGGCGGCGTGAAAGTCCTCTAGCGGAAAATCGCTCCCGAAATGGCCGCGCAACTGCACGTCGTTGTCGTCGCGATTGAGGCCGATGAGCGACAGGAATTGGGCGTCGCTCAAGGCGACGCCAAACTGTCCGCAGGTGGTGAAATAGGCCTCGCGCACGAGAGCTTCTGAATCAATCAGCGTGCCGTCGAGATCGAAGACAACCGCTTTTGGCGCGCGCGGCAAGCTCACGAAACAAACTCGCTACGGCGATAGCCTTGGAAGAAGAGCGCCGCTTCGAGCGATGCATGCTCGATGCGCGCGTGCGCCTCCGCCGCCACGATGGGTTTGGCGCGGTAGGCAATGCCGAGGCCGGCGGCTTTGATCATGTCGAGATCGTTGGCGCCGTCGCCAATCGCCAGTGTTTCGCCACCGCCAATGCCCAGGGCAGAGGCTTCGCGCTGCAGCGTTTCGAGTTTCGCCTGGCGCCCCAGGATTGGCGGCTGCACCTCGCCTGTCAGCGCCTTGCCGTCATCAAGCAGCACATTGGCGCGTTCCGCATCGAAGCCAGCAGCAAGGGCGGTGCGCGACGTGAAGAATGAAAAGCCGCCGGACACAAGGACGCAACGCGCATTATTCGCACGCATTGTCTGCACCAGCGTCCGCGCGCCGGGATTGAGGCGCACGCGTTCGTCATAACAACGCTGCAGGTCCTGCAGCGGCAAGCCCTTGAGTTTCGAAACGCGCTCGATCAGCGCCGGCTCGAACGCCAACTCGCCACGCATGGCGCGTTCGGTAATCGCCGCGATCTCGGGCTTAATGCCGGCGAAATCGCCTAGCTCATCCAAGCATTCGACATTAATGATGGTCGAATCCATGTCGGCGACGAGGAGCCGCTTCTTGCGGCCAGCGACGGGCACAAGCGCCCAATCGACTGGCAGCTCCGCCACCGCCGCCGCCGCTTCTTGGCGCAGATCTCCATCGACGCTCGCGTAAATCCATTCCGCGCTCTCCCAGCCGGAGAGCACGTCAGGCGGCGCCAGCCTGCGGGCAGACGCTACGCGCCCAAGCATCAGCAGCGCTTCACGATAAGCTGGCTTGTCGTCAGGCGGTGCGACAAAAACGAGGGCGTGGGCGGTCACCGGCGCTTTCTGCAAGAAGTCTCGGCCTTTGCGCCAGCGGCGCCCGCACGCTAGAGCGCTTCAAATGCGCGCGCTTCTCATCATGGGCCCGACCGCGAGCGGCAAGTCCGCGCTGGCGCTGGCGCTTGCCGAGCGCGTCGGCGGCGAGATCGTCAACGCCGACAGCATGCAGGTCTATCGCGATTTCCGCGTCCTGACCGCGCGCCCGACCGTTGCGGAAGCGGCGCGCGTCCCGCACCATCTCTATGGTTATCTCGATGCGGGCGACCTTTATTCCACAGGTCGCTGGCTTGCCGATGCGCTTGCGATGCTGGGCGATATCGCGGCGCGCGCCAAGACGCCCATCCTGGTCGGCGGAACCGGACTCTATTTTAAAGCGCTGACGCAAGGGCTTGCCGATATTCCCACGCCCGATCCGGACATCCGCGATACGCTGCGCGCGCGCGCCTCGCGCGAAGGCGCTTTGGCCCTCCATGCCGAGCTTGCGCGTGTTGATCCACAAACCGCCGCACGCTTGGCGCCGAACGATGCGCCGCGCATCCTGCGTGCGCTGGAGGTTTTCGAAACGACTGGCGAAAGCATCAGCGCACTGCAAGCGAACACCAGGCCGGCGCTGGCGGCAGCCGCTTGGACCGGTGTGAAGCTCATGGCCAGTCGCGGCCAGATCTACGCCGCAATCGATGCGCGCTTCGACGCGATGCTGGCGCGTGGCGCGCTCGACGAGGTCCGCGCCTTTGCCGCGCGCCGGCTGGATCCGGCGCTGCCTTGTATGAAAGCGCACGGCGCGCCGGCGCTGATGGCGCACCTGCGCGGCGAGATCACGCTCATGGAAGCTGCCGCAATCGGCAAACGCGACACGCGCCACTACGCCAAGCGGCAATTCACCTGGATGGCCAACCAGATGCCGGATTGGACGCCGATTGCTGGAGCGACGCTGGAAGATCGCCTGGATGCTGCGTGCTTGGCGCTCGCTAGCGGCGGCTGAGCGCTGTCTGCAGCCTTGCTTCGTTGAAGTATGTCTCATGTTCGCGCGGTTCGATTTGCGCAATGATGGCGTCAAAGCGGACGCTCCAGCCGGCCGTGTCCGTTTCGAGCGCCGCAGCCACATTGGCGGAGCGCCGCATGGCGCCGAGTTCTCGCGACAACGCCTCCAGCGCCGCGCGTTGGGATCCAAAGCGGGTTTGCGGCAACCGTTCGGCAATACGCCCCATGGCGTTCTGCGCCGCGAGTATGAGCGCGCTCGAGGTCGCGGCGTCCTCACCCTGCGCGGCGCTCACGGCGCGGCGAACGTCGCCAGCGGCATCGCTCAGCGTGATGGCGATTTCGCCTGGCGAGCAGATATTGGCGTCGAGCGAGCGCAGGTAAGCGATCACAGCATTGAACGCGCGCGGCGATGGCGCCTGGCCTTGAAACTCTTCCTCGATCACGCTGTGGACGAAGTGCTCAAGGGAGGGATCGGCGAGCCGACCATGGGTTGGCCGCGCGCCGACGCCGGCAAGATCGGGGATCTCGCGCGGGTTCATCACGCCGTCGCCGCGCACCTTGCTGGCCCATTCCGACGTCACGTCCGCAGCACCGGCGCGATTGGTCAGCTCCGGCAAAAAGAACGTCGCGTTCACCCGTCCATTCGTGTGGCACGCATTGCAGGAGAGCCCAAGCCGCGCGGCTGGGCCGCCAAGCAATCCCGGGCTGCGAAAGAGCGCGCGGCCCGCTTGCGCCTCGGCGCTGAGCACACCCACGCATTCGCGCGGCGCGTGCGTCAGATCATGGGCGAGCGCGGCGTCATTGGCGGTCCACGCCTGCGCGCGCAGCACAAGCGGCGCGCCCGCTGTTGCGGCCAAAAGGAGAGCGGCGAAGGCAGCCTTCAATTGCTCGCCAGTTGCATCCAGTGCGCCAGTTCTTCACGCTGCGCGCAGCCATAGGCGCAAAGCTCATCGAGCCGCGCCAATTGCTGGCGCGCGCGCGGCATGTCGCCAAGCTGCAGGTAAAGTTCGCCCAAATACTCGTTCACGCCGAGATTGTTTGGATCAATGCCGAGCGCCTGGCGATAGTAGGCGAAGGACTGGTCATAGCGGCCGAGTTTGCGGTTCGCGAAGCCCATATAGGTCAGAACATCCGGGTGCGGGCCGACCGCGGCTTGTGTCCGCTCCAAGGCCGTGAGCGCCTCTTCATACCGGGCCTGGTTGAGCAGGCCGACAGCCTCCGCAAAGGATTGTCGGCCTTCTTGCACGCTGGGGAAATTCCAGCCCGTCGTCGCCGGATCGGTTGTGGTGGAGGGCGTCGTCGCATTGGGGCTAGCCGCCGGCGTCGGCGGCGTAAGCGCATGCGTGATCTGATCGTACGCAGCTTGCAGCTGGCCGCGCCGGGCGTCGCCGCACGCGGCGTCGCACCCGCTCACCGCGTGCTGGGCCCAAGTTTGTTGTTCGACGGCCGCATTGCGATCGCCCAGATCGACGGAAACCAGCGCCAATTGCAGGTGCGCGCCCACCGGCGCGCTGGTGTCTTGCACCGCATGGCGCAGCGCATCGCGCGCGTTGGTCTTGTCGTTTGCGCCCAGGTAGGAGAGCCCCAACGCATAATTCACCGTGCCGTTATTCGGCGCCGCGTGCTGCGCCACCCGGAATTGTCGAATGGCCTCGGTGTAATTATGCGCCTGCAGGGCCGCTACGCCGGCCTGATACGCCACCGCCGGATCACGATCGCCGCCACGCGGCGTCGCACTCATGCCGCCGCCGCTCATGCCGCCGCCGCTTGGACCGTTCGCGAGTGCGCTAGGCGCAATACAAAGCGCGCACGCCAAAGCGGCGCCGATCATGAGCTTATGCACGGTCATGAGGCCTCTCCCTGGAGGCCGTCAGCTTACCCTCAAACCGCGGTTTGGGCCCGCACGATTTCGTGAAAAAGGGCGCGACCGCGGTCACGCCGCGATGTGGCGGCGCCTTCCTAGGTTTCGCGTCGCTGCTTTCGCAAACGCAACACAGCCGCTAGGACAAAAGCATGAATTGGGGCGTCAATGAATCGGTAGCGGCGATTTCGGCCGCGCTGGCGCTGGCGTCGCTGGTGCTGAACTGGCTGGTTGTGCGCCGCCAGACCGCGCTGCAATTCGAGAGCCTCAAGGCGCAGATGGACGCCGAGGTGCTCTCGTGGGCGCATGAGGCCATCGATCTGGTGTCTGAGGGGGCCTTTCTCGCGCGCGGCCGGGGCGCCATTCATAGCGCCGACGCGTTCAGGCGCCTTGCGTTCGAAACCTGCCTGAAGCTTTCGTCTTCCGCCGACCGCGGCCGGCTCTTTTTCCCCAACGAGGCCCCGAGCGAACACGGCCAGGAAAAAGAAGGCGCCTTCCAAGGTTTCCGGCCTCCCATTCTGGATGCCGTCGTCTTTGCGAGCGCGCAAATTGAGCGCCTCGCCCCGGAAGGCGGTCCTGACGAAGATGCGGCGCGCTTCATGATCAAATGCCGGCGCCTGCTCGTTTCCGAGGTGCAAAACGCCATCGATCCGCGTCGGCGCGGACAGATGCTGCGCCAACTCGCAATCGGCCGCATGGATGACAAGAAGTCGAGTTTCAGATTGGCGGCGGAACTGGGAGAGACGCTGGAGGCGCGCTATCCGGGGTTCTTGCTGCAGCGCCGGGACGAGAAATGGATCGCGGCGCGCGAAGCCATGCTGAAGAAGGTATAAAGAAGGTATAGTGTGATGAAGTTGGCGCACGCCCTGGTTGGGTTGCTTGGAGCTTTCGTAATGGCCGCATGCGCACCCGTCGATGCGCCCGCGCAAGCGAGCGGGCCGGTCGCGGTCACGTTGACGCGCGGCGTCTGTTTCGGCTTTTGCCCAGCCTATACAGTGAGCATCAATGGCGACGGGCAGGTCAGCTATGTTGGACGCAACTTCGTGAATGTGGTGGGTGAGCAGCACGCAAATGTTTCGCCGGAAGCCGTGCAAGGGTTGCTGCGCCGCTTCGACGATGTGCGCTTTGAATCGCTGCGCGACGAATATCGCGCTCACGTCACCGATCTGCCGACCTATACAATTGTTCTCGAGCGCAATGGCGTGCGTAAAACCGTTGCCGATTATGGCGGCTTGAGCGCCGGCATGCCCCAAGCCGTCCGCGATCTGCAAAACGAGATCGACCGTGTCGCCGGCACATCGCGCTGGGTGTTGCGCGACGGCCAGCCGGTGCGCGGGCCGCGGCCAGAACCGTGAGCCAGGGCCCCAGACAAGAGCCGTAACAGTTGAGGGCTGGCGGGCGCCGGTGCGGCTGGCCTAAACTTGCGTCCCTAAACGCACGTCCAAGGCACGAAGCCTTCTGACGACGACTTTGAGGGTGGGATGATCACAACACTTCGCGCCGTGGGCGTATGCGTAGCGCTTGGCGCGGCCTTGAGCGTGAGCGCAGCGGCGCAGAATTTGGCGTTGCGTGCGCCGGATTGGGCGCAATCGCTGACCGCCACCGACGTGACGCCGACAACCGGCGGCCGCGCCGTTTTGCTCGCGGACGGCATTGGCGCTTCCGTTCGCGTCACTATCATGCCGCCGCAAGGCGGCGTCGCCCGCGTCATCCGTTTCGACCAGCGCGACGACGGCGCGCATCTCTACGTCCGTCGCTTCACGGGCCATCCTGCGACCGGCTGGTGGTTGTGGGGTTCGGATGCGCCACGCGTGAGCACTGTCAGCGCCGCGCAAGCAACAGAGATCATTGGCCTGGCGCGCACCGCTATGGGAATCACCGGCGCGCTTGGCGGGGCTCAGGTCGGCGAAATATGTCCGGGCGGCGAGCGGGTTTTCGTGGAGATCGCGATCGAGGGGCGCTCCACCAGCCTTGCGCGCAATTGCGCTGCCGCCAATGATTCCGCCGGCCGCCTGGCGCTGCGCCTGTCGCAGATCGCGGGCTCGCGCACGGAAGAAGAGTTTCATCAGGCGGCGCTGGGCGAACTCCTGGACGCCGACCGCGCCTTCGCCGCCAAAGCGCGCGACGAGGGCGTGCCCGCCGCCTTCGCCGCGTTTGCAGACGACAACGCCATCGTGCTCTCGCGCCAAGCCGTCACGCAGGGACATGACGCCATCGTTTCGCGGTTCGCCAATTGGCCGGCCGGCCAGCACATCGAATGGTCGCCCGAAGCCGGTCGCGTCTCCGAGCGCGGCGATATGGGCTGGACCTGGGGCAACGCCACCTACATCGCGCCCGACGGCGCGCGCACGGCCGGCCGCTACATCTCGATCTGGACGCGCGACCTCAACGGCAATTGGAAATACGCTGTCGACGCCGGTGTGAACTAGCCGGCAAATCCGCCCTCAGCCAGGAACGCAAGTTCTTCAGCCGTGCTCGCGCGCCCAAGTACGAGGTTGCGGTGCGGAAAGCGGCCGAAGCGCGCGATGATGTCGCGATGGATCTTGGCGTACTTGAAATAATCAGGATCCGGCAGCGCCGCGGTCAGGCGCAGGCCTTCGTCTTGCAGCCCAATGTCTTCGGCGTGTTCGAGCGGCAAATAAAAAAAGACCCGCAGCGCCATTTCGGTGGCAGCGTCGAAACCGCGCGCGATCGCCCTCTGCGTTACGCCTTGCGCCAAGAGATCGCTGGCGAAGGCGTGCGGAGAATAGCGGTAGATGTTGCGCGGAATCTGGTCGAGCAGCAGCACGAGTGCGAGCGCGCTTTCGGCCTCCAGCTCCCAATTCACGAGTTCGCGGCGCGCCGCGGCGTGGTGTGCTTTCTCGAACGCGCGGCAGCGGCCGTCGAAGGTCTCGTCTTTGGTGAACCAGGCCTTCGGCCCGGCGTCACGCCAGAAGCGAACGACCTCCGAGCCGTTCGTCACGATTGATGCCGCGCGAACGCCACCTTGCCGGTGAACATGATCGTGAACAGCACCGTGCCGATGATCACGAGGAGGGAGCCCAATATGGCCAGCATAAGATCGCGCTCGCCGCTATTGATGGCGATGAAAATGCCAGGCGACATCACAAACGGGCCGACAATCGCGAAAAGGCACTGGATAGGAGCAAGCTTGGCGGTCGCCAAGTCGGGATAGGCGCGGTGGATGAGCCCGTAGAGCGCAAGCGTCACCCAGCCCGTCAGGTTGAGGTGGGCGTGGGCGGGATGCAGCGGAAAGCGCTCCGGCGCCTGTGAAATCCACATCCCGAAGGCCTCGCCGATCAGCAGACAGATCAGACCGGCGGCAATGAAGACCATAGGATAGCGCATCGATAAACTCCCCCGAGTGTGTGGCGGAGGCTAAGCGCCTTCGTTACAGACGCAAGACCAAACTCGCGGGAGTGGCTGCGATGCGCGTTCTTTACGAGGCCGATGCCGACCAGGCGCTGATCAAAGCGCGAAAGGTCGGCGTCATCGGATATGGCGCGCAGGGTCACGCGCATGCTCTCAACCTGCGAGACTGCGGCGTCGAAGTTGTTGTTGCGCTGCACGCGAGTGCGCGGCGCGCTGATGCCGCGAAAGCAGCAGGGTTCAACGTCATTTCAGTCTCGGATGCGACGAAAACTTGCGATGTGCTGGTGATGTGCGCGCCCGACGAAGTGCTGCCCGATCTCTATGTAAACGAGATCGCATCGCATTTGCGCGCCGGCCAGACGCTCCTGTTCGTCCATGGCTTCGCCTACCATTACGGCTTCATCAAACCGCCCCCGGACATAAACGTGGTCATGGTCGCGCCCAAGGGGCCGGGCAAGGCGCTGCGCGAAGCGTTCATCAAGGGCGGCGGCCTGCAAGCGATCGTGGCCCTGGCGCAAGACCATGGCGGCGCCGAAGCGCTCGCCTATTCTTACGCTGCGGCAATCGGGTGTGGCCGCGCCGGCATGATCGCATCCACGTTCAAGATCGAAACCGAGGGCGATCTCTATGGCGAGCAAGTCGTGCTCGTCGGCGGGCTCTCGTACCTCATCCGCACCGCCTGGGAAGTGCAAGTTGAGGCGGGCTGGCCGGCGGAACTCGCCTATTTCGACTGCTTGCACGAAGTGAAACTGCTCTCGGATCTTATCCATGAACGCGGCATCGCCGGTATGCACGATGCGATCTCCAATACCGCCGAGTACGGTGAATACGTCGTCGGTCCGCGCATCATCGACGCGCACGTGAAGGACGCCATGCGTGCGGTCATGGCGGACGTCCAGTCCGGCAAGTTCGCACGCGACTGGATGGCCGAGCATCGCACCGGCGCGCCGAACTTGCAGAAGATGCGTGAGGCGGCCGCATCGCATCCGATCGAGGCGGCGGGACGAACGGTGCGCGCCATGCTAGGGAAGGCGACATGATCCGCATCGGCACGCCGCTGTCGCCGTCTGGACTCAAGGTGATGCTCTTGGGCGGCGGCGAGCTCGGCAAAGAGGTCGTCATCGAGCTGCAACGCTTCGGCGTCGAGACCATTGTCGTCGACCGCTACGCCAACGCGCCGGCGAGCCAAGTCGCCCATCGCGCCCACGTCATCGCCATGACCGACGCCAAGGCGCTCCGCGCACTGGTCGAGCAGGAACGTCCCCACATCATTGTGCCGGAGATCGAAGCCATCGCCACCGATGAGCTCGTCGCGATCGAAGCGGCGGGCCTCGCACGCGTGATCCCGACCGCCAACGCCGCCCATATCACCATGAACCGCGAGCGCATCCGCCGCCTCGCCGTCGAAGACTTGAAGCTGCCAACCTCGCCCTACGCCTTCGCCTCGTCGCCGGAAGAGCTGCAGGCGGCGATCGCCAGAATTGGCTTTCCTTGCTTCGTGAAGCCGGTGATGTCGTCGTCCGGCAAGGGTCAAAGCCGGCTTCAATCGCAAGACGATGTCGCACAGGCCTGGGACACCGCGCTTTCGGCGGGACGCGTGAAGCAGCCGCGCGTGATCGTCGAAGGCCAGATCGATTTCGATTTCGAAATTACGCTGCTCACTGTGCGCGCCGCCGACGGCGCGCACTTTTGCGAGCCCATCGGGCACGTCCAGGTCGACGGTGACTACGTTGAAAGCTGGCAGCCGCAAGACATGAGCGGTACAGCGCTTGAGCGTGCGCGTGATATCGCCGCCAAGGTCACAGCAGCGCTAGGCGGCGCCGGCATTTTCGGCGTCGAGCTCTTTGTGAAGGGTGACCAGGTCTGGTTCTCGGAAGTCAGCCCGCGCCCGCACGACACCGGCCTCGTCACGCTCGCCTCGCAAAACCAGAGCGAGTTCGCGTTGCATGCGCGCGCCATTCTTGGCCTGCCCGTCGACACATCGCTGCGCACACCGGGCGCAAGCGCCGTGATCTATGGCGGCATGGAGGAAAAGGGCATTGCTTTCGAAGGTGTCGCAGAAGCGCTGGCCGTTCCCGAAACGGAGCTGCGCCTGTTCGGCAAACCTGAAAGCTTCAAGAAACGCCGCATGGGCGTTGCGGTCGCGCGCGGCGAGGACACAGACCAAGCCCGCGGGCGCGCAAAGCAGGCCGCAGCTCTTGTGAACCCGGTGAACGCTTGACCCGGCCGCCGATCCCCGATCCACCGCACGCCGGCGGCTGCCTCTGCGGCGCCGTGCGCTACAATTATGATGCCCGCCCGTTGGCGTTGAACGCTTGCCACTGCAACGATTGCAAGAAGCTCTCTGGCGCCGGTCATTCCGCCGTCGTGCTGGGCGAGCGCGCCGCGTTCTCGCACACAGGCGAGGTCAAGCGCTGGCGCAAGCGCGCGGAAAGCGGACGTGAAATCGACATCGTTCGCTGCGCTGTCTGCGGCGTGCGCTTATGGCATGAGCCGGTGCAGGCGCCGCAATGGGTGTTCATCCAGGCTGGCACGCTCGACAACGACAGCTGGTTTACGCCCTCGCGCCATATCGGGGTTTCGCATGCCCCGCACGCCGCCTTTGCTCCAGATGCAGTCAAGATCGACCGACAGCCCGCCGATCGCGCCATCACCATCGAAACCTTCAACAGGATCTATTCATGAGCACACCACAAGCGCCGATCCCCTCCGGCTACGGTGCGCGCACCGAAGCGCGCGAAGCCCTGGGCGGGCGCCGCCTGGACGGCAAGCTCGCCATTGTCACTGGCGGTTATTCCGGCCTCGGTCTTGAAACCACCAAGGCGCTGGCCGACGCGGGTGCTACCGTGATCGTCCCGGCGCGCACGCCGCAAAAAGCGCGCGCCGCGCTGGCTGGCCTCATCAATGTCGAGCAGGCCGCGCTCGATCTCGCCAATCCCGGCGCCATCGACGCTTTCGCCAATGATTTCCTCGGATCAGGTCGCAAGCTCGACATCCTCGTCAACAACGCCGCCATCATGGCCTCGCCGCTCATGCGCGATGGACGCGGCTTTGAAGCGCAATTCGCCACCAACCACCTCGGCCATTTCCAGCTGACCGCGCGGGTCTGGCCCGCCATGAACAAAGGCGCCCGCGTGGTGTCGCTGTCGTCCATCGGTCATCGCCGCGCGCCGGTGAACCTCGAAGACCCGAGCTTCGAGGCCACGCCGTATGACAAGTGGGAGGCATACGGCCGCGCCAAATCCGCCAACGCACTCTTCGCGATCGGTCTCGACAAACGCGGGCAGGCGCGCGGCGTGCGCGCCTTTGCCGTCCATCCCGGCGGCATCATGACGGATCTGCAGCGCTTCATGCCGGAAGAAGAAAAGCGCGCCATGGGCTGGATCGACGAGAAGGGCGCCGTGAACGATCGCTTCAAGACGCCGAGCCAGGGCGCCGCGACCAGCGTCTGGTGCGCAACCAACGCGCAGCTCGACGGCAAGGGCGGCGTCTATTGCGAAGACTGCGACATCGCCCAAGCCGTGCCCGCCGACGACAAGAGCTTTAGCGGCGTGCGCCCGTGGGCCATCGATCCCGTCATCGCCGAGGGGCTTTGGACGCTCAGCGAGCAGATGACCGGCGTCCACTTCGACGCTTGATCCGGGATATGGCCAAGTCCAGCGATGACGAAATCGAACGTGCTTTTCGCACGCTGGTGAACCTGACGCCGCGCGAACTCGCAGCTTGGCTGGATACCGAGGAGTCCAAATCCGTCGGCCAAGATTCTGGCGATGGCGAAAGCATCGGCCGCAAATCCGGCAAACGGGTTCTTGCCATCTTGCGCAAGAAATCCGTCACCGCCGACGATCGCAAACACATGCGCCGCGTCGTCAACTTCATCCGTCGGCATTTCGCTCAAGCTCCGCGACGCAACGTCTCGACCTCGCGCTGGCGCTACGCGCTGATGAATTGGGGCCATGATCCGGTGAAGGAGAGCGAAAGCGACAGCCCCTGGCGCTAGGCCAGCCTGATCTCGCGCAAGCGCTGGTAGAGAAAATTGTGCGCTGTAATCGGCGTCGGATAACGGTTCGGATTGTCCGCCGTAATGCAGCTTGGCGCTGTTTCGATCAGATAGTCCGGCGCGAAGTGCAAGAAGAACGGGATCGAATAACGCGGCAGATGTGCGCGCGCCGACGCTGGATTGACGACCCGATGCGTTGTCGACGGCAGCACGTGATTGGTCAGCCGCTGCAGCATGTCGCCAATGTTCACCACCAGCGCGCCTTCCGGGGGATTGACATCGAGCCAGCGCCCATCGCGGGTCTTCAGCTGCAGACCCGCTTCCTCGGCGCCGAGCAGCAGCGTGATGACGTTGATGTCCTCGTGCGCCGCTGCGCGTACGCCCGTCTGGTTTGGCGGCGTCGGCGGATAGTGCAGCAAGCGCAGCACCGAGTTTCCGTCGCCGGTGGCGTCGACGAAGAAATCCGCTGGCAGATCCAGGAACATCGCGACCGATCCCAGCAGTTCAGCGCCCATAGCGTCGAGCGCCCGGTAGAGCCCATAGACGTCGCCGCGGAACGACGCGATCTCGCTCGGCCACACGTTCTCAGGCATGTACGAGCGATAGCGATGGCCAGCCGCCAGTTCGCGGCCGACGTGCCAGAACTCTTTCAGATCGGGACTGGGTGCGTCTTTGGCTGCTTCAACGCCGAACGGAATGTAGCCGCGCTGCCCGGCTTGGCCTTCGAGCCTGTATTTGCGTTTCACTTGATCAGGCAGGGCGAAGAACGCCTTCATTGCATCGATCGCGCGCGCGATGAGCCCGGCATCGAGCCCGTGATCGCCTACGATGGCGAAGCCGAAACGAGCGTAGCTCTCGCCCATGGCCCGCGCGAAGCCGGCCGGATCGCTGCGGCGATTGCGCATGGAGAGCGCGGGCAGGGCGTCGAGAGCCATTGAGTCGCCATGCTCGCCCCGTCGCGAAACGGGCGCAATGTGTTAACGCGGCGTTTACGATTCGAGGCCGAGCTTCCGCGCCCTATCACCGGGAGCAGGCCATGTTCTTCTTCGACAAACACACCTGGCGCGGCGAAAGCGGCCGCCGTTACAAGTTCAGCTGCGTTCTGTCGAAGGCGCAAATGCCGCCGGCAGGCGTTGGCGGGATCTATGTTTTTGTTCGCCGCCGCTGGGCGCTTTTTCTCGAACCGCTCTATGTCGGCAAGGCGCACGACATCCGCAACCGCCTGCTCGGCCACGAAAAATGGGGCCGGGCGTTTTGGTATTACGGCGCCACCGAGCGCTACATCCTCCATCCAATCCGCGACGAGATCGACCGCCGCCGCATTGAAGAAGATCTGATCAAGGGCCTGATGCCGCCGATGAATGACGCCGAGATGGGCAGCGCCAACCCGGAAGCCGCCGCCCGGCGTGCGGCCGCTCTGAAGCGCTGGTTCGACATTCGCGGCTGGCGCGGCCTGTTCGGCGCGGCCAAGGCCGAGCGCGCCTGATCGTCACGGCTGTCTGTCCTTGACCCCGGCGCAGGGCCGGGCGAGAGGCAGGCCATGAGCGCCCCAACGGAGGCGCCTCCGCCAAAGCGCGAGGCGGCGGGCGGCCTCTCGGACATCATTGAAAACATGGACGCCCGCGCTTGGCGCGCGATGGGCCTGTCGGCCGCGCTCGTCGTTGCGGTGCTGGTTTTGCTCGTCGTCGGGCGTCTCTATTTCGGCCCGCAGATCAATGCCTTCATTGACCAGACGCTGGGCCAAGCGCAGCGCCAGCACTGGGGGTTGGCGGCGACGATCTTCGTCTTCGTGCTCACTTCATTTGTTGGCGCGCCGCAATTTGTCTTGATCGGCGCGTGTGTCGTCGCGTTCGGGCCGGTCGACGGTTTCTGGTACGCCTGGGTGTCGACGATCATCTCGGGCGCTGTGAACTATCTGGTCGGCGCGCTCACCAGCGCCCACACCACCAAGCATTTTGGCGGCGCCACGGGAGGGCGCTTCACGCGCTTCATGAACAAGAACGCGTTCCTCGCGAGCCTTTTGATCCGCAACGTTCCTTCTGCGCCGTTCATTGTCGTCAACATGGCGTTTGGCGCCGCGCGCGTGAATTTTCTCGCGTTTAGCGGAGGCTTGGCGCTTGGGGTTCTGCCGAAGACCGCCCTGGTCGCGTTCGGCGGCGCTGGCATCATGGCCGCGCTTGAGGGCAATATCGGCCTTGCAGCTATTATGATTATTGCTGCTGTCGCACTCTGGCTGCTCGGCGCTTTATTTGTGCGTCGTTGGATGCGGACGTCGGAATCTTCTCGTACCGAACCGCCAACCAGCTAATACTGACGTTCATGAAGCGCGTACTCTTAGCGCTGACGCTCGCCGTCGCCGCCTGCGGCCAACCTGCGCCGGCGCCGAACAGCAGTTACGGACCCAACCCTACGTTGCCGGCGCCGCAGGGCGGCCCCATACCGACGGTGAACGCCGCGCGCGCCGTCGGCTGGCCGGCGGGCGCTGCGCCGCATGCTCCCGCGGGCTTCGTCGTCACGCGCTTTTTCGAGAATCTTGATCACCCGCGCTGGATCTACACGCTGCCGAACGGCGATGTGCTCGTTGCCGAATCTTCCACGCAACCGGAGAGCGGCGGCGGGGTTGAGGGCTGGGTGCGTAACGCGGTGCAAAACAGCGCCGGCGCGCTTGGGCAAAGCGCCAATCGCATCACCATGCTGCGCGACGAGAACCACGATGGCGTGGTGGATTCACACTACGTCTTCGCCGAAGGCCTGAACCAGCCGTTCGGCATGGCGCTGGTGGGCGAGTATTTGTACGTCGCCAACACCGACGCCGTTGTTCGCTTCCGCTATACCGCCGACGCCGTGCGCACGCCGGGCCGCGGCACGACCATACTGCAACTGCCGCATCGGGCCGGCGACAATGGCCACTGGACGCGCACCTTGGCGGTCTCGCCTGATGGTTCGAAGCTCTATGTTTCTGTCGGCTCATCGAGCAACATCGCCGATCACGGCATGGCCGACGAACGCGAACGCGCCGCCATCTGGCAATTCAATCCCGATGGCGGCGCCAAGCGCATCTATGCTTCGGGCCTGCGCAATCCTGTTGGCCTCGAATTCGATCCGCGCACTGGCGTGCTTTGGACGAGCGTGAACGAGCGCGACATGCTGGGCGACAATCTGGCGCCGGATTATCTCACCCACGTGGTCGAGGGCGGCTTCTACGGTTGGCCCTATTCATATTGGGGCCGCCACGTCGATGCGCGCGTGCAACCGCAAAACGAGGCGCTGGTTGCAACCGCGCTGACCCCGGATTTCGCCCTCGGGGCGCACACCGCCTCGCTCGGCTTGCACTTTTACCGGGGCGCAGCACTGCCCGACCGCTATCGCAACGGCGTGTTTATCGGACAGCACGGTTCGTGGAACCGAAGTCAATTCGTCGGCTACGAAGTCATCTTCGTGCCGTTCGCGAACGGCCGCGCCGTGGGACCGGTTGAGGATTTTCTGACTGGCTTTCTTAATGCGCGTAACGAAGCGCAAGGCCGGCCCGTAGGGATTGGCGAAGATGCAACCGGCGCCCTCCTGGTTGCTGACGACGTCGGCGACATAATCTGGCGCGTCGCGCCGGCGCCGCGCTAACGCCGTTCGCACCGCCAAACAAAGCGTTGCGACGGCGCGCCTTGCGCATAACGCAACAAGGTTTGGTTCCTCTGCGCAACAGCGCCGCGCGCCTCGGGATCGTCGCAGCTATAGTCGGAAGAGTTGGAGGTGGCGTTGCGTGCAGCGCTGAAGGCGCTGTCGCTCAGCGGATAGCGCTCGCGCCGGAATTCGCCGTTGGTCGGATCGATGGTGAGCACGTCGAGCCCGTGGGTCTCGGCCGACAGAATGGCGCGCTGGTAGCGCCCGTTTTGCCCCGGCGCGTAGAGCGTGCGTCCATTGACGCACATTTGTCCTGTCACCGTGAAGCTCACGTCAGCGGCGCCGACCGCCCCCGGGCTCGCGGTGCGATCCAATGTGCACGATACCGAGCCGGCAAACGGCCCCGCCGGATCGCGCGCCGGGGCAGGATGCGTCCGCAACAACGTGATCCCGGCTGCGACGATCAGCACCGCCGCGATCGTGGCGCCGGCAACGACGGCGAGCACGCCCATACGCCGCCGCTGCGGCTCGAACGGTTCGGGTTCGCTGATCGTCGGTTGGGCGCCGCTGACGTCGGCTGTGCGTCCACGCTCTTGCGCCCGCCGACGCGACAATAGCACCGCGCCCAGCACGCAGACCGCCACGAACAGCGCCAGCGTGCCGCCAATGAGAATAACGACGGCGATCCGGGTCAGCCGATCCGCTGTCTCGAGCTTGCCGGCGAGTTCGCGGTTTTGCGTCTGGAGCGCACTGATCGTGGCGGTGCGATCAGCGGATGCGCGCTCCTCGAAGGAAAGGCAGCGGTCTTCCGCGAGGCTAGGGCTGACCCCAGCGCCGTCCAAAAACTGAAGCAGCTGCTGGACGCGCGTGGCGACACCGCGCGTCTCACGGGTGTCGGCCCCGCTCACGTGCCAGGAATTGACCCCAATCACGCGTCCGCACTCGTCGACCAATGGCCCGCCCGAGGAGCCAGAGGAGATCACCGCAGTATGGTTGACCGTCGGGATCGGATCCCCGGTCGGCGCCCGGTCGCGCAGGGAGGCCACTTCACCCGATGTCCGGGAGGGCGGTTGCGGCCGGAGCAGGTCGGCGCCGGTGGTCCCCTGGTAGTCGACATCCGGGAACCCGAGCGCAACGACCGTGTCGCCCGTCTTCGGTTCAACTGTGGAAATCGTCAGCGGCGCCAGGTCGCCAGCGCCGCCGCTGAACTCGAGCAGCGCAAGTTCCGACATTGGCGAGTAGCTGATGATGTGCGCCGGCATCAGGCCCGAGCCATGCGGCGGCACGATCGCCACGCCATAGTCCGGCCGCTCTCGCGCCGCCGATACCACATGAGCGGCCGTAACCACCAAATTCGGTGCAACTACAAAGCCCGAGCCCGAGCCGTACAGCATACGCCCGTCCGGGCTGTCGAGAATGACGACCACCCGCACGATACCGCGCTCGGCGCTATCGATGCTGACTTGGGTGGCAGCGCCATTGGTCTGGGCCGCCGCGGAACTCGCGAGCACCAGCGCGCAGGCGGCAGCCAGAAACCTTAATGCTTTTGTGAACAAGCAATTCCCCGGGCCCGTACTGTTGATAATTGGGCGCCGCAGCCCGCTCAGCAAGCGTTTGCTCCACTCCCTGCGTTGCAATTTCGGAACGATTGCGGCGGCGACACGGCGGGCACATGACGCGGCAAAAGCGGCCCGCCCCTTGCATCCTTTTAAACATCACGGCAAGTCCTCATACGTCGGCGACGGGGGCGGTCGGCGGCATGAGGCGCGCGCTGAAAGGCGTCGCGACGCACGCCCCATCGCCCTTAATTCGGACAACCGGATTCGCTCTTTGGGCGCGCCGTCCTTTGGGATTGTTAAAACTTGGCGCGCTAAGCCCAGAGAGGGGCGATTCGCCCGGTTTTTGGCGGCGAGGGTTCGAAGGGCATGCTCGGCAATATGTTTGGTCTCGTAGCGCCCGATCTGGCGATCGATCTGGGGACCGCGAACACGCTCATCCACGTCAAGGGACGCGGCATCGTTCTCGATGAGCCGTCCGTCGTCGCTTACGTCAATGAAGGCGGACGCAAGGTCGTCTACGCCGTCGGCGCCGAAGCCAAGACGATGCTCGGCAAGACCCACCGCAATATGGAAGTCATCCGCCCGCTGCGCGACGGCGTCATCGCCGACTTCGACGTTGCCGAGGAGATGATCAAACAATTCATCCGCAAGGTGCTGCCGCGCCCGGCGCTGATTTCACCGCAGATCGTCATCTGCGTGCCGACGGGCGCAACGCCGGTTGAGCGGCGCACCATTCTTGAAAGCGCGCAAGCTTCCGGCGCGCGACGCGTGAAGCTGATCGAAGAACCGGTCGCCGCCGCGCTGGGGGCCGGCCTGCAAATCGACGATCCGTCCGGCTGCATGGTCGTGGACATTGGCGGCGGCACCACCGAAATCGCGGTGCTCTCGCTCGGCGGCCTGGTCTGGTCGCGCTCGTTGCGCGAAGCCGGCGACAAGATGGACGAAGCAATCATCCAGTATTTGCGCCGCCGCGAAAACCTGATGATCGGCAACTCGACCGCCGAGCGCATCAAGAAGGAAATCGGCACCGCCAAAGCGCCCGAGCAAGGCCAGGGCCTTTCACTCCCGATTAAGGGCCGCGACAACCTTTCCGGCGTGCCCAAGGAACTTACCGTCACCGAAGCCATGGTGGCGGACGCGCTCTCCGAGCCCGTCACCCGCATTGTCGATGCCGTTCGCCAGGCGTTTGAGCAAATGCCGCCCGAACTGGCAGCCGACATCTACGACCACGGGCTGATGATGACCGGCGGCGGGGCGCTGCTGCGCAACCTCGATACGGTTCTGCAAGAGCGCATTTCGATCCGCGTTTCGGTTGCGGACGATCCGCTTCGGTGTGTGGTCAAAGGCTGCGGAATCGCGCTCGACACGATAAATTCGTCTGAAGCGCGCCGGCTCCTCACTGAAGAAGTGTAGGCGGCGCGCGTAGGGAGGCGGAGCAAGAGTGGCCAGGCGCAGAAGCAGCGTACGGCGCGCGGGCGCAGCCCGCAGGGTCACGCCTGGCGTTCTCATCGCGATCGTTCTGGTCGCTGGCGCCGCTATTCTGGTCGCCACGCAGGCGGGCCGGCGCGGCCCGGCGCAAGCCGCCATGCAAGCCGGCGACGATGGCGCGGCGGTCGCAGGCCGTGCAGCGACCGGGCCGCTACGCTCCGGCGAAAGCTTCTTCGACCGCGTCGGCGCCATGTGGAACGAGAGCGCCCGTCTCCAGCAGCTCGAACAAGAAAACCGCGACCTCCGGTCGTGGCGCGATCTCGCCGAACGTCTGGCCGAACGCAATGCGCGCTATGAAGCGCTGCTGCGTATGCCGCGCCATGCTTTCGGCGAGGGCGCCGACGTCGACCATTCGATCGCAGCGCAGCTCGTGCTCGATAGCGGCGGCCCGTTCATGCGCACGCTGGTGGCCAATGCCGGCGCCGTGCACGGGGTCAAGGTAGGCTATATCGCCGTCAACGAAAACGGCCTGATCGGACGTGTAGTCTCGGTTGGCCAGCAGACGTCGCGCGTGCTGATGCTCGACGACTACAATTCGCGTATTCCGGTGATGGGCGAAGCGTCGCGCGTGCGCGCTGTGTTGGCCGGTCAAGCTTCGCACCCGCCTGAACTCTATACAGCCCCGTTCCAGCCGCAGAGTCCGCGCCTCGACTTCATCGTTGGCGCCCAGAGCCTGCGCGAAGGCGAACGCATGATCACCTCAGGTGATGGCGGGCTCTATCCGCGCGGCATGCCCGTCGGCCTTGCCCATCGCGATAGCGACGGGGCGTGGCACGTTGCGCTCGCCGCCGCGCAACGGCCGATCGATTTCGTGCGCATCGTGCCTTATGTCGGCGCAGCCCAGCCCGAGGGCACAGCGCGGCCGGACGAAGCGCCGCCGCTCAATTCCACATCGACGGTCGCTTCAGTCAGCCGCAGCGCCATGGCCCCGGCGCCTAC
This sequence comes from uncultured Pseudomonadota bacterium, assembly GCA_963837475.1. Lineage (GTDB taxonomy): Bacteria > Pseudomonadota > Alphaproteobacteria > Caulobacterales > Aquidulcibacteraceae > Vitreimonas. The sequence continues at coordinate 1,480,924 of CAWIND010000003.1, read as the reverse complement.
CTTGGTTGTAACGCCGGCGCCGGCGCCGCGTCCGGCCTCTGGGCGCGATCCGAACGCGGCTGCGCCGCCACAACCGCTTCGCCCCACGCTGGCGCCGGCGCCCGCGCCGTCGCAGCCGCAAACGCAGGCCCCCGCGCTGGCGCAGCTACCGGGCCATGAAGCTGACGCGCACCCGCCGCAAGGAAACCAGCGATGATCGTGCGCGCGCCCAGCCGGGGCGTGTTGCGCGCCTGGGGATTTGCGCTCGCAGTCGCGAGCGTCATTCTGCCGGCGCTACCGCTTGGGGGACTTTTTGCGCAGCCGCCAATCCCGCTGGCTGTGCTGTGGGCGGCTTATGGCTGGGCGGCTGAAGACGAAAGCAGCTGGCGCGCACCTGTGACCCTGGCTGCACTCGGGCTCCTGCATGATCAAATGGCGGGCGGACCTTACGGCTTGTTTCCCGCGCTTTATCTCTCAGCCTATCTCATCGGTCGTATCGCGGCTGTGGTGATGTCGGCGCCAAATCTCTTGTCGCTGTGGGGCGGCTTTGCCGTCACCGCGTTTCTCACCGTCGCCATTGCGCGCGTGCTTGCTCCGTTCGGCCTCGGCGACAACGTTTCCGTCGAACCCTATGCTGAGGCGGCGATCATCACCACGGCGCTCTTCCCGTTCGTGCGCCCGCTTTACATGGGCGCAGGGCCGTCGCTGCGGCCGCAGCCGGGGTTGCGCTAGATGGCCCGCCCAAAGAAGATCGGCTCCACGTTGCCGAAGCGCGACGCCAACGTGATTTTCAGCCGCCGCACCGCGCTCATGTCGTTCATCGGCGTCGGCGTCATGGGCACGATCCTTGCGCGCATGGCGCAACTGCAGGCCACTGACGCCATTGGTCACGAATACACCAACGCTGCCGACGACAATCGCTTCGACACCCGCATCATCCCGCCGCCGCGCGGCGTTGTTTACGACCGTTTCGGCACCGTGCTGGCGCAGACCAGCAAGGATTATCAGGTCTCGATCGTTCAGAACGACGCGCCAAATGTCGAGGAATCCATTCTCCGCGTTGCCGCAATCCTTGGCCTCGACGCCGAATGGGCGCGTCGCGCCGCGATCCGCGTGCGCGGCGGTTCGCGCTACGAGCCGCAGCCGATCAAGGAAGGGCTGACCTGGGAAGAGTTCAACGCCATCAATGTGCGCTTGCCTGAATTGCGCGGCGTGGTGGCGAATTCGGCGGACGTCCGCGCTTATCCATTCGACGTCGTCTACGCCCATCCCATTGGCTATGTGCAAAAGCCGACCCAGCGCGACATTGACCGCGCGATGGCCGACCCCGAGCAAGGCGAAAGCCGCGCGGCTTATCTGCGCAATCCGCACGTGCGCGTCGGCAAGGCTGGGCTCGAAGCCAGCATGGAAGATGCGCTGCACGGCCAGGCCGGCTGGCGCAAGGTCATTGTCAACGCGCGCGGCGTCGAGATGGGCGAAGATGAGCGCGAGCGGCGTGAACCTATCGCCGGCTCCGGCGTTGTGCTCACCATTGATCACGAATTGCAGCGCACGGCGATGCAGAGTTTCGGCGACCAAGCCGGCGGCTGCGTGGTCATGGATATCTATACTGGCGACGTCCTGGTGATGGCGTCGGCGCCGACCTTCGATCCCAACCGTTTCGTCAACGGCATCGACACCGCAACCTTCGCCCAGCTCAACACCGACGAAAAGAAGCCGCTCTTCAACAAGGCCATCTCCGGAGGCTATCCGCCGGGCTCGACCTTCAAGACCATGGTCGGCATTGCCGCCAAGCAAGCGGGCGTCGCCGACGATTGGCGCGTCGGCTGCCCAGGCTACTTCTCCTTCGGTGGCCGCGACTTCCATTGCTGGAAGCGCGGCGGCCATGGCAGCGTCGATCTCCACCGCGCCATCCGCGAGAGCTGCGACGTCTATTTCTATAACGCAGCATTACGCGCCGGTCCTGAACGCATCGCGGCGGTTGCGCGTGAATTCGGTCTGGGTGTCGCCCATAACGTGACGCTGCCGAACGTGACCGCGGGTCTGGTGCCGGATCCAACCTGGTGGGTCGCGCATCGCCACGAGCCATGGACTGCGGGCCTCACCGTGAATTACGGCATCGGCCAGGGTTCGCTTATCGTCACGCCGTTGCAGCTTTGCGTGCAAGCCGCGCGCATCGCCAACAACGGCAAGGCGGTCGTGCCCCGCCTGGTGCGCGAAGCGCCCGGCGTCACCCAGCCGCGGCAACCGCCGACCATGACCGGCATTGCGCCGGAGCATCTCGCCGCCATTCGCGCCGGCATGTTCGGTGTTTGCAATGAAGGCGCCGGCACGGCGACGCGCGCCGGCTCGATGATCGGGTTATCGCGCACACCTGACGGCCGCATCGTCGACACAGCGCAAGCGCCGCCGGGTTCGACGCCGCTGCAGATCGCGGGCAAGACCGGCACGTCGCAAGTGCGCATCATCACCTCCGCCGAACGCGCGCGCGGCGTGATCCACGACGCCGACTTGCCGTGGGCGTTGCGCGATAACGCGCTCTTCATTGCCTTCGGGCCCTACGACAATCCGCGCTATGCCTGCGCCGTGATTATCGAACATGGCGGCCACATCAACACTGAGTTCGACGCCTCGCCCGTCGCCGCGCGCGTGCTGCGTGAGACGTTCATGCGCGATCCCGCCAACCGCGCCGCGGCGCGGCTTGCTTCATTCGAACCGCAGCCGCGGAGGCAGCCGGCATGAGCATTGCCGTCACTTCCGGCCCCAACTCGATCTTCGACCGCTTCGCCAAGCTCAACTGGGGCATCATCACCATCCTGTGCATCCTCGCTGTCATCGGCGTCGCCATGCACTTCTCGGAATCCGCTTCCAGCGGCGATGTCTGGACCAACATGCCGCTCACGCACGGCCTGCGCTTCATGATGCTCTTGTCGTTCATGATCATCATGGCGATGTTTCTCGACTCGCGGTTCTGGCTCGCGATCGCATACCCGCTTTACGCCGGCGCCTTGCTCTTGCTGTTGGCGGTCGCCGCGGTTGGCGAGACCCGCCTCGGCGCCACGCGTTGGCTCGACGTCGGTCCGTTTTCGCTGCAGCCGGCGGAGCTCATGAAGGTCGGCCTGCTGCTGGCGTTGGCGCGCTATTACCACCAACTCGATCCGCGCCGCACCGGCACCGTGCTCTGGAGCATTCCCCCGTTTCTCATGATCGGCGCGCCTGCTGCGCTCATCATGCACCAGCCCGACCTCGGCACCGCCATGCTGATCGTCTTCTCTGGCATCATGATCATGTTCGTGGCCGGACTTTTGTGGCGCATCATCATCGCCGGGGCCATCGTCGGCGTCGGCGCCGTGCTGTTCGCTTACAAATACTTGCTGCATGGCTATCAGCGCGCGCGCATCGATACGTTTCTTGGCGTTGAAGACGACCCCTTGGGCACCGGCTATCACGTGCTGCAGTCCAAGATCGCGATCGGCTCGGCCGGATTGTTCGGCCGCGGCTATCTGCAAGGCACGCAGAGCCAGCTCGACTTCTTGCCGGAGAAGCACACGGACTTTATTTTCACGATGATCGTCGAGCAATTCGGTTTTGTCGGCGGCGTTTTCGTGCTCGGACTCTTCGCCGCTTTGATGGCGCTCGCGCTACAAGTAGCGATGCGCGCACGTTCGCTGTTCGGAAAGCTCGCCGCCGCCGGCGTCGCCGCGACGCTTGCGAGCTATGTCTTCATCAATACGGCGATGGTGCTGGGCCTCGTGCCCGTTGTTGGCGTGCCGCTGCCGATGATCTCCTTCGGCGGCACGGCGATGACCACGCTCATGGTCGGTTTCGCCATCGTGCTCTCGATCGATCTTCGCCGTGATCAGCAGGGCGCGCGCGGGCTGCTCTGGTAGCTACCAGAGCCCCTTGGTCACCATCGCATCGGTTCCGCGCACAAGTGCGTCGATGATGCCGGGCTCCAGGCTCGAATGCCCCGCGTCGTGGATGATTTCCAGCTCCGCTTCCGGCCAGCGTTGCTTCAAGGACCAGGCCGAAGCCATTGGCGTGCACATGTCGTAGCGGCCATGCGCGATGCGGCAGGGAACGTGACGCATGCGCGGAACTTGATCCAAGAGCCAATTGTCGGTTTCGAAAAAGCCCTTGTTCATGAAGTAGTGGTTCTCGATGCGCGCAAACGCTTCGACGAAGCGATCTTCGTTGAAACGTGACGGCAGCGCGCTCGGCCCGGCAATCGAAATCGTTTCGCCTTCCCAGCGCGCCCAGGCGCGCGCCGCTTTGAGCCGCGTCTCACGGTCCGGCGATATCAGCCGCCTGTGATAGGCCTCCAGAAAATTGCCGCGCTCATTTTCGGGGATGGCGCTTGCGTAGCGTTCGAACGCGTCTGGAAAGACGTTGCTGGCGCCGCTCTGATAGAACCAGTCGATCTCTGCTTTGCGCAGCAAGAAGATCCCGCGCAGCACCAGCCCCGCTACGCGCTCGGGGTGTTTTGCCGCATAGGCGAGCGCCAGCGTCGAGCCCCATGAGCCGCCGAACACAAGCCACTTCTCGATGCCGAGCCGCTCGCGCACACGCTCGATGTCAGCCACCAGATCCCAGGTCGTATTCTCGCGCGTTTCCGCGTGCGGCATTGAGCGCCCGCAGCCGCGCTGATCCATCATCACGACGCGATAGCGCGCCGGATCGAAAAAGCGGCGCATTTCCGGTGAAAGCCCGCCGCCGGGGCCGCCGTGCAGCGCTAACGCCGGGCGCCCGCGCGGCGCCCCGCATTGCTCCACATAGATCGTGTGCAGCGCCGAGACTTTCAGCATCTCGCTCTGTGTCGGCTCGAGCGCCGGGTAGAGGTCGCGCCGGGGCGGGGTTGTCGTGGAATACATGAGGCTTGGTTAGGAGCGTGCGCCTTTGAGGGCAAGCGCTGGAAGTGCTAGCTGCTGATTTGGGGCTGCCGTGACCGCTACGCCGCAAGAACCGTCGTTCCTCGCCTCGCGCGCCGCGCGCGTGACGCTGGTAATGTCGTGCCTCTACAGCGCCACCGGCATCAGTTTGGCGTTCCTGCCGCGCTGGCTCGCCGGCGAGCGTGGACTTTCCGGTGCGGAAATCGGCATTCTCCTTTCGTCCTCGCAACTGACGCGCATCGTGCTTGGGCCTGCGATCGCCTTCTGGGCCGACGGCCATGGGGATCGCCGCACGCCGATCCGTTTGCTCGCGCCCGCGGCGCTGGCGGCGTTTCTCCTCTTCTTTTCTCTGGCGCGCGATTTCACCACTTTACTCATCACCGGCTTCGTCGCGCTCACGCTGATGAACGCGATCACGCCGTTGGTGGAATCGGCCGCGCTTCGCGCAACCGCGCTTGGGAAGATCAGCTACGGCTTCGCGCGCGGCATCGGGTCGGTCAGCTTCATCATCTCGAACATTGGCGGGGGTGTGCTCATTGCGCGCTTTGGGCTGGCCGCCGTCGTCGTGTGGGTGATCGTCGCGCTCCTTATGGTGGCGCTGTCGGCCTGGGGCGCGCTGAAGCCCGATCCGCCGCTCGCGGCGCCGCATGCGCTGACCTTGCAAGCGCGCGCCCAAGCTGTGCGCACATTGCTGGCAAACAAGCGTTTCGTCACGCTGATCGTATCGTGCGGTCTCATTCAGGCAGCGCACGGTTTCTATTACGGCTTCTCGACGCTGGTCTGGCGCGGGCAGGGCATTGCCCCGGACGCCATCGGTGTGCTGTGGGCGATCGGCGTCAGCGTTGAAGTCGCGTTTCTTTGGAATCTGCGCCTCTTCGAACGGCGCATGTCGCCGGAAGCGCTGATCCTCATCGGCGCATTCGGCGGCGCCGTCCGCTGGACGCTGCTCGGCTTCGGTCCGACCGGCGCAGTGCTTTGGCCGTTGCAAGCCATGCACGCGCTTTCCTTCGCCGCAGCGCATGTCGGGGCCATGCGGCTCTTGTCGCGCGAGGCGCCGGAAAACGCCGCCGCAATGGCGCAGACGCTCTATTCGGCGCTGTCGTCAGGTCTGTTGCTCGGCGGCGCGAGCCTGGTGTCCGGCGTTCTTTATGACGCAAGCGGCGCGCATGGTTACTGGGCGATGTCGGTCATGGCCTTTGCCGGCGGCGTGATTGCGCTTGGTTTGCTTGCGCCGGCCCCCCGTTCCAGCGGACTTCAAGGTTAAGATTTCGCCCGGCGCGGGAACAAACCCCTCGCAAGCGCCAGCGGTCTCATTACCTCCTTTTTTCTGTTAGGCGTTACCGGTTGGGGACCGGGCTGAGGACGCGAGGAACAATGGCCGAAACGGCCGCCGCCTTCGATCTGACGGAAGACGATCGCGCGCCCGTATTGGCGCTGCGCGGCGATTGGACCGTCGACACAATCGCTGCCGCCGAAGCAGGCATGCGCGCTCTCGCGGTGCGGTTGACCGCAAGCGCCATTGTCGATGTTTCGCACCTCGGGCGCATCGACATGGCCGGCGCCTACCTGATCGATCGCACGCTGCGCTCTAGCGACAATAGTGTGATACTGCGCGGCGAACACGCAACAGCCGCGCGCTTGCTCGAAACCGCGCGCAAAGCCACGCCCGAAGAAGCGCGCCCGCCGGATCAGCTCCACGGCTGGCGCCGTTTGCTCGACCGCATCGGGCGCGCCGTCGCGGCAATCGGCGAAGAGATCATCGAGTCGGTCTCGTTCTTGGGCCAAACGCTGGCGACGCTTGGGGGCCTCGTCGCCAACCCCCGCCGCATTCGCAGCGTCTCGATCGTTCACGCCATGGAAGAGGCGGGTCTGCACGCCCTGCCGATCGTGGTGCTGCTGGCGTTCTTCATCGGCCTCGTCATCGCTTATCTCGGCGCGCGTATCTTGGGCGACTTCGGCGCCTCTGTCTTCACCGTCGAACTCGTAGCCTTCTCGATGATGCGCGAGTTCGGCGTCGTCATCACGGCCGTGCTGCTCGCCGGGCGCACCAGCAGCGCTTTCACCGCCGAGATCGGCGCCATGAAAATGCGTCAGGAAATCGACGCCATGCGCACCATGGGCATTCAGCCGATGGACGCGCTCGTCGCGCCGCGCGTTATCGCCATGGTGATCATGACGCCGCTCTTGACGTTCGCAGCGACCATGGCGGGCTTGTTCGGCGGCCTTCTCGTATGCTGGTCGGATCTCGGCATCAGCCCCGTCATGTTCCTCGCGCGCATCGCCGACGAGATCCCGGCCAAGCACTTCTGGATTGGCATGGTGAAGTCGCCGGTCTTCGCACTCGTGCTCACCGTCATCGCCTGCAAGCAGGGTCTTTCCGTCGGCGGCGACGTCAACTCCCTTGGCCGTCACGTCACCTCGGCAGTCGTGCAAGCCATTTTCATGGTCATCCTGCTCGACGCCATCTTCGCCATCTGGTTCCTGGAGATGAACCTGTGAGCGAAGCGATCGCCATTCGCGTGCGCGGTTTGAGTACGCGCTTCGACGACCAGATCGTGCACCGCAATCTCGATCTCGACGTCAAGCGCGGTGAGATTCTCGGCGTCGTCGGACCTTCCGGCTCGGGCAAATCGGTTTTGTTGCGCGAGATTGTTGGCCTCGATCAGCCCAACACCGGAACCGTCGAGTTTCCATTTCTCGAAGCCCAGCACCGGCAACCGCGTTTGGGCGTCATGTTCCAAGATGGCGCGCTGTTTTCCAATCTCACCGTGCTCGAAAATGTCGAAGCTCCGCTCCGAGAACACACGCTTATCTCACCGGCGCTACGCAGCGAAATTGCCGGGCTGAAGCTCAGCATGGCTGGCCTCACGCCCGACGCCTTCCGCAAGAAGCCCGCAGAGATTTCCGGCGGCATGCGCAAACGCGCGGCGGTCGCGCGCGCGCTGGCGCTCGATCCTGAACTTCTCTTTCTAGATGAACCCACTGCGGGTCTCGATCCCATCGCGGCAGAACGGTTCGACCGCATGGTGCAGGAACTTGCACGCGCCCTGGGGCTTACCGTGTTTCTGGTGACGCACGATCTCGATACGCTCTACGCCGTCTGCGACCGCGTCGCTGTGCTCTATGGACGCAAAATCGCCGCCATCGGCGGCATCGACGAAGTGACCAAGAACGCCCAGGGCTGGGTGAAAGAATATTTCTCAGGGCCGCGTGGGCGCGCGGCCGGACGCGCAACTGCCGGCGCGGGAGGCTGACCGCATGGAAACGAAAGCCAATTACATCCTTATCGGCGCGGCGACCGTTGTCGGCGTCGTGCTCATGCTCTTGTTCTCCATGTGGATGGCGAACTCCGAATTCAGCCGCGGCTATAACGAATACGACATCGTCTTCGCTGATCCGGTGCGCGGCTTGGCCGAAGGCGGCGAAGTGCGATTTAACGGCATTAAGGTCGGCGAGGTGCGCTCGCTGCGCATCGACCCCGACAACACCAATCGCGTCATCGCCCGCATTCGCGTGTCATCCGACGTCCCCGTCCGCCAAGACAGCGACGCGCGGCTCGAACCGATCGGCTTGACGGGGGTGACGCTCGTTCAGCTCTCCGCCGGATCACCGACCGCGCCGCTCCTGCAACGCGGCTTCGGCGGCCCGCCGCCGCGCATCCAGGGGCACGGCAGCCAGATCGACATCATCCTCGAACGCTCCGAAGATATCGTCTTGCGCGCCAGTGAAGCCATGGCCGCCGTTCGCGATCTGCTCACCGACGAAAACATCGCCCGCGTCACCCACATCATCGCGAATTTGGAAAGCGTTTCGCATCAGCTCGCCGATCAGCGCGGCGTCGTTGCCGAGGGCGGCCGCGCCGCAGCATCGGTCACGCGCGCGGCCGACAATGTCGCGGCCCTCACAGCTCAGACCCAGCGCGATCTCGCCGATCTGCAGGAGATCATGCACAATCTTCGCGCCGCCTCCGCTTCGGTCTCGGGCGAAACGCTACCGGAAATCAACCGCGCCGCCGAACAGATCGCGCAGGCTTCCGCCGCGATCAACGACGTTGCGCGCAATCTGCAAGACAACCCATCCATCCTGACGCCGCGCACGCCGCGGCCAACCGTGGAGCTTCCGCGATGAAGCGCGTTTTGATCCTTGCTGCGGCGTTGACGCTCGGCGGCTGCATTTCGCTGCTGCCAAAAGCGCCGCCGCCGCCGCGCACCTTCATGCTAGGCGCCGGCGATATTGCACGCGTGCAGGGTGCGCCGATCGATGCGGTCATCGCGGTGGCGCAGCCGACCGGCGAACGTTCGTTGCTCGGAACCGACATGGTCTGGAGCACAGGCGAAGAAGTCGCTTATGTCGGTCACACGCAATGGTCGGCGCACGCTGACGATGCGCTGCAGGCGATGCTGGTGGAAACGCTCTCACGCCAGGGCCGCTTCCGCGCCGCCGGCCGCAGCGGTGAAACCGCCGCCCAATATGAGGTGCGCTGGGAAGTGCTCAACTTCCAGATCGACAATGCCAGCATGAGCGCGCGCTTCCGCGCTGATGTGAAGCTGACCCAAGCGCCCGGCAGGCAAGTGCTGAGCCACGAGATCATCGAGGCAAGCGCGCCCGTGCCCGACCGCTCGCAGACCAGCGCTGCCGCCGCGCTCACCCAAGCCGCGCGCGAAGGCGCCGCGCGGGTTGCGATGTTCGCCGCGGACGCCGCCGCGCAGGCGGAAACCGCGCGCGCCGCACCCCAAGAGCAGGCGCAATCCCAGGCGCGCTAGCGCGATCTCATACTTGTGACCCGATTGACCCCAGCGTCGGCTTTCGGGAGAAGAGCGGACGCGCTATCGTTTCTCAAACGCGTCCGCATTGCCGCAGCGAGGGTTCATATGCGTCTGTTCTGTGCTGTTGTCCTGGCGTTCCTTCTGCCCGCCACAGCAAGTGCTGCGAAGACGCCGGACCCCGCGAGGGATTGCTTTATCAGCAGCGCCTGGCGCGGGTGGAGCGCGCCGCGCGGCGCCGATGCGCTGTATCTCCGCGTGCACACCAACGACATCTATCGCGTCGACCTGACGCCGGGCACGCGCATCCATCGCTACGGCGGCGACTATCTCGTCAATCAAGTCCGCGGATCGAGTTGGATTTGCTCCGCGCTCGACCTCGATCTTGCGCTTTCGAATTATGGCGGCTTTCCTCGCCCGATTGTCGCTGCCAATCTTCGCAAGCTCACGCCCGAGGAAGTCGCGGCAATTCCGCGCGAAGACCTGCCGTACTGAGCAGGCGCTTGCGGCCTAGCCCTCAATGCGACCGCTGGCGTCACGGTCGCGCTCGTATCGTCGCGTGAGGGGAAACGGCGGCAACCAGGCTTCTCGGCGCACGGTCCAGAGTTCATAAGTTGGCATGAGTTGGTCTGGGGCGTCGAGCGCGCCCAGGTGCACTTCGATTTCGTCTGTACTGCGTGCGAAGACCGACGACCCGCAGCGCGGGCAGAAGAACCGCCCGGCGTAGTCGCGCGTTTCGCCCTCGATCGTCACCGCGTCCTGAGGATAGACGGCGCCCGCGTAAAACAGCGCCCCATGATGCTTGCGGCAGTCGAGGCAGTGACACAGGCCCACGCGGTAGGGGCGTCCCCGCGCCACAAGCCGCACATCGCCGCACAAACAACCGCCAGTGAATTGGTCCATGGCTGGCGTCTCCTCCAAAAACCGATACGCGATTGGCTCTCAGCGATTGTATTCCCACCACCACGGCATGGCGCTATCGCCAAGAATAAACCGCGAGAGTTCAGGATAGATCAATTCCGCGCGCACGCTGTTGGCGAGGAAAACAATGCAGCGCTGATAAGCCTCCTGGCAGATCAGCATATTGCCGGTGAAGTCGTCGTGGCCGCCTTTGAAGAACATTGGCCCGGAGGCGTCGTTGAAGCTGACGCTGCCGAGCGCCGCGGAAAGCCCGATCTGATCTCCGCGCGGATCGGTGTCGGCTGCAAGCGTCGGGAATTGATGCGCGGAATGGATGGACAGGGTGGGGCGCAGCAATTCGGCATCGGCGGCCGGTGACAGGCCATCGCCGGAAATGACGCCGGCCCAAAGCCGCGCCTGGTCGGCGATGGTGGTGTCCATCGAGCCGGCGGCGCTGACATTGGAGCGCTCGTCATGCGGTTCGGTTTCGCCGTTCATGCCGTAGCGATCGGCGAGATTGGGGCGGAAATCGTCGCGCCATTGCATGCTCGTGCGGGTCATGCCGAAGCGATCGAACACGCGCCGCTGCATTTCGGCCTTCACGTCAAGGTGCAGCCCTTCCTCCAGCACGAATTGCAGCAGAAAGATGCCTTCGCCGGAATAGGCGAAGCGCTCGCCCGGATTGAAATGGAAGCGGAGCTTTTGGTCCTCTTCAAGCCAGCGGAAATTCGCAAAGCCGGTTGCGTGATTGAGGATGATCCGCGGCGTGAGCCGCCGCCATCGCTCGTCCCCGGCAAGATCGCGATAATCTTCGTATTCGGGCAAGGGACGCGGGAGGTATTCGGCAATCGGACGATCGAGATCGAGGCGATGCTCATCGACCAGCTGCATGACCATGTAAGCGAAGGCAAGCTTGGTCAGTGACGCCCCATACATCACTGTGTCGGTTTCTAAGGGGCGATGATCGGCGAGATTGGCGAAACCGTAGGCCTGCACGTGCGCCACTTGGCCGTGATCAATGACGGCAAGCGCCATGCCGGTGACGTGCTGGGCGGCCATCAGACGTTGGGCTTCGCCGTCCAGGGCGGCGGCTGAGGGCAAAGAGGGCGCGCGCGCGCCAACGTGGACGCACGCACACAAGAAGACGAGCGCCAATGACGCCAATGGTCCACGCATGCGCTTGTCCCCTGCTTTGGAGGCCAGGTAGCAGGCGATCCCCGGCGCCGTCCAGCACAGCGCCCCCCAGCGAGGCCGCCAAGATGGCCCAATGGCGCCCGCCCAGTTGGCGGATCGGGCCCAACCCAATCCCTTCGGCCAAGAAATCCCACCGCCTCATGCCCGCCCGTTTAACGCCAGCGCGCGCCGCCGGTGAAGGCAGCGCGCGCTTTTGCGCGTTTGCTGTGTTCGCCGCTTACGCCAGAGCGGCGTCGATCAGCAGATAGGCGCGGACAAGATCGCCGCTCTCGCTCTTGCTCTCGCTCTTGGCGAGATCGGGGCGGGCGCGGAATTGCGTCGCCAGTTCGCGAGCGTGCTCGCTGCGCTGCATCTGGCGGGCGACGCGACTGACCGCAACCGGGGCCAGTTCCGAGACCGTGCGGCGGCGCGCTGTGGCGCCGTTGCGCGAGGCGACTGCGATGCGTTCGAGCGCGGAAGCGCTCAACACGTCGTGGAGTTTGACGCCGGCGTCGGTCACCAGATCGAGCGCGCCGACTTTCAGTTCCGCATCGACGCTCTTTGGCGCTGGCTGTAATGTCTTGCGCCCGAAGTCCACGAGTTCGTAGCTCTCGTTTGCCGGTTGCGGCGTCGTCACTTCTTGGCGCGAGGACATGAAGCCGCCCCAGCCGCCGAAGCCTTTGAAGAGACGTTTCGGTTCGGCCTCCATGCGCACGGACTGCACAAGTCCACGCGCGCCGCCGACGCGGGCCACGGCAGCGCTAGCCGCTGCTTGCAGCGTCGTGACTTCAGCCATCGCCGGTTCCGCTATGCGCTCGACGACTGCCGGACGCTCAACACGCTCGACCAGGCGGGGCGCCGCGACCGGCGTTTTTTTTGCGCCGACAGTCGATGCCAACGCGGCAAGGCGCTTCTCGATTGAGGCGGCATGCCGATCGGCGGCCGCTTGGCTTTCCTCCGAAGCGTCGCGCGCGGCGCGTGCGGCTTCGTTGAGCTTGGCCAGCGTGTCGATCGCGGCTTCGCGCATCGAAGCAGCTTCAGAGCGCACGATTTGCGCAGCTTGCTTTGCTTCAGCGATGGCGTTGCGGCTGATTTCCCGGACGGCGCCGGCCGTTTCGGTGGCGGCGAGCACGGCCTGGTCGGCCGATTGACGCGCGGCGTCCGTGAGGCGGCTAGCTTCGCCCAACCCTTCCAGCATCGTGTGCATGGTGTCGTTGAGCGAGGTTGCGGCATGCGAGGCGCCATCGGCGGCCTGATGGAATTCCGCCGTGCGGTCGCCGATTAGCGTCGCTGCTTGCGAGAACGAGGCGAGGTGCGTTTCCAGCGCGTCCTCGGCCGCGCCGATTTCGGTTTTCACCAGCTTCGACGCTTCGCGCATCAAGCGCACCTGACGGCCAACGGCATGCGCCATCGTGTCGGTTTGGCCGCGCATGTCGCTGGTCATTTCGACCAGCGCATCGCGTTCGCGCTTGAGCGCGTCCGACATGTCTTCCGTCGTTTGACGCGAAGCCGACATCGCATCGTTGAAGAGCGCCGCGTTATTGCGCGCCGCCGTCTCCAGTTGCGCCAAGCGATCGAGCGCTGTTGAAACCGCTTCGTTCAGCGTCTGGATCTCGCTCTTCACCGTATCGGTGAAACGCTGAGCATGGACTTCGCCGGCTTCGAACGGGGCGCGGCTCTCTTGGGCCATGCGCGTGAGTTCGAAAGCCAGGCGGCGCGTCTTCAGCGCTTCGCCGGCGGCCGAGGCCGTCACCCAGAAGAGAAGGGCCGGCCCGAATGCGAGCGCGATAAGGCCAGCTTGCATCGCCGGATCCATCGCCATGACGTTGGTGAGACCGAAATAGGAGATCGGGCCCCCGATGGCGCCCACAATCCACACGAGTGCGGCCAAGCCGCCCATGAAGCCCGCCCACGAGAAACCCGTCTTCACCTTACGCGGCGCGGTTTCGGCGTCGTACTGCTGCACGGCCGGCTCGTCAGCTTGGATTTCGCTTTCGACTTCGGTTTCGGCCGCGGCGTCGGCGACATCGTCGATAACGTCGTCAAATTCTTCCTGAGCGGGCGCTTGGTTCGTGCTTTCGAGTTCGCCGAAAACCTCGAACGGATCGCGTTCCTCCGCTTCTTCGTCTCCGAAATACATGGCGCAAACACTCCGTACCCGACAAGGTTTGCGGGCGTTAACGCCTTCGGGTGCAACGCTCATGCCAAACAGGAGAGTAACCTTCGCGTACCGCGCTTGCGCCAGTTCGGCGCAAACATGCACGCGCCAAACGCGTGCGCTTAAGGTTAGCGGCGTGTGGTGAGACTGGTGATGGCGACGAGCAGCTTGGTCGCGGCGTTGAGGATGGCGCCGCCGAGGACATCGCGTTCGAGATCCTCGAACTTGCCTTGGCCGAAACAGAGCCCGTCGGATACAAGGAAGCTCATTCGCACATTGCCTGCGGTCGGCGGCGCCAGGCGCGCTTTGTCCCAGGGGCCGGTTCTGTTCACCGGCTCTGCGGCATCTTCGTAGTTAAGAATTGTTTGCATCTAGCAGGGCGACCCGCTAGAGAGTGAGACGCATTCGCAAATACCAAGAGACCGTGGGGTTTTCGGTGGGGATTAGGTCGTTCGCAAAAGCGCTGGAGGCGGCTGCACTGCTCGGCGCGTCGAGTTTGGCGCTGGGGGCGTTTTATGCGCCGGGCGCCTTGGCCGAGGAGGCAGGCGCTGACGATTCGATCGTCGTCACCGGCCAGCGCGACGCGCAATCGAACCGCTACACCGCGCCGCTCGCCGACACGCCCCATTCGGTCACTGTGATCCCGCCGCAAGTCATCGAGCAGACTGGCGTTGTCACCTTTCAGGAAGCGCTGCGCACCATCCCCGGCATCACCATGGGCTCGGGCGAAGGCGGCGCCAGCGCCGGCGACCGGCCGTTCATTCGCGGCATCGATTCCACCAACGACATTTTCGTAGACGGCATCCGCGACAGCGGCTCGACCACACGCGAAGTGTTCAACACCGAGCAGATCGAAGTCTCACGCGGCCCTGGCGGCGCCTTCACCGGCCGCGGCTCGACTGGCGGCAGCATCAACATTGTCTCAAAGTCGCCGCGCCAGGAGAATTTCGCCAACGCCTCGCTCACGCTCGGCACAGATGAGACGCAGCGCGTCACCGGTGACGTGAATTATTATTTCGGCAATGGCGCAGCACTGCGCATTAACGGCATGCATCATGACGCCGATGTCGCCGGCCGCGACGACGTCGAACTGCATCGCTGGGGTATTGCGCCATCTCTCGCCTTCGGCCTTGGCTCGGATACGCGTGCGACGCTTTACTATTACCACCTGCAGACCGACGATGTTCCTGACTACGGCGTCCCGTACCTACGGCAGCCGGCTATCACCGATCCAATCTATGGGCCGATTGTGTACGCAGCGCCGCTCGTTGGCCACGACACCGATTTCTACGGTTTGCTGAACCGCGATTTCAGGCGCACGCAGGCTGACATCGGCACCGTCAAGCTCGAACACGATCTCGGCCAGAACCTAACGCTCACCAACACGTTTCGCTTCGGCGACACGAGCTTCCAACAGGTCGTCACCAATCCCGACGACAGTCGCGGCAACGCAAACAGCGGCTATCTGTATCGGAGCCCGAAATCTCGCGGCATCGATGTGATGACAATTGCCGACGTGCTTGATCTCCACGGCGGCATACACACTGGCCCCCTGGAGCACGCATTCGACGTGGGCTTCGAATACAGCAACGAACAGACCCACAATCAGAACTACGCTGTGAACGGCGTGGGTCTACCGTCGACCTTCGGATTTCCCTTCGTCCCTGCGAGCGGCTTGCTCAACAACACGCTCCCGGCCGGGCCGAACTGCGTCAATCCGGGCGCGCTGGGCGCGCCATCGCCGGCGCAATTCAACTGCACGACACTCGACAACCCCGATCCGTTCGATCCATGGGTAGGAACAGTCACGCGTTCGGTGGGCTTCACCGACACGACCACCGAAGTCTATGCGGCGTATATCTTGGACACCATCGAGTTCAACGAACGCTGGTCGCTGAACTGGGGCATCCGCTACGATCACTTCAACACCGATCAAACTGGTTTAACGGCGCCAGCGCCGACCGCCGCCGTGCCTAACCCCGTGTTGAGCATCACGCCGCCGCTCTCGCGTGAAGACGAGTTCGTCAACTACCAACTCGGGCTCGTCTACAAGCCGACGCGTGCGGGCACGCTCTACATCGCCTACGGCACCTCCACCGATCCGTCCGGCGAGGGCGGCGGCGATGCGAGCGCGCTGACCGGCTTGATTGCGATCCTGCCGCCGGAAGAGAACCACAGTTGGGAGGCAGGCATCAAATGGCAGCTATTCGACTCGCTGCTTGCGACGGCCGCTATATTCCGCACTGAAAAGACCAACGCCCGCGCTACCGACGACACTGGCGCCACCGACACGATCGGCAACCAGCGCATCGATGGCCTTGAGCTTACGCTCAGCGGCAACATCACCGACCAATGGTCCGTCTTCGGCGGCTACACTTATCTCGACAGCGAACTTGTCGACGCCGGCTTCTTCGATCGCGGCGTCGGCGCAACACCGCGCTTTGCGCCATCGCCCGCGAACGGCAACGAATTCCCGAACACGCCGCAGAACGCGTTTTCGCTATGGACGAGCTGTGCGGTCGGTCCGGCGTTTATTGTCGGGGGCGGCGCCTCCCACATGTCGCGCCGCTTCGCCGACGCCAACAACCGCATCACCATCCCGGCCTATTGGCGTTATGATGCGATGGCGAGCTACCGGCTGAGCGAGCGTGTCGACCTGCAGATCAATCTGCTGAACCTCACCGACGAGCGCTACGCCACCAATCCGCTGCAGACGCATATGGCGCAGATCGCGCCCGGACGTTCGGCGCTGTTCAGCGTGAACGTTCACTATTAGAGTGGCGCCATGCTGCTGCATGTGCCGGAAGTATTGAGCAAGGCCGAGGTCGCGCGCGTGCGCGCGCTGATCGACGCGGCGCTTTGGGTGGATGGCAACGTCACTTCAGGCGCCCAATCGGCGCTCGCCAAGAAGAACATGCAGCTGCCGGAAGCGACCGCCGCTGCCCGCGAAGCGGGGAAAATCGTACTCGACGCGCTGGAGAAGAAGCCGTTGTTCGTGGCGGGCGCGCTGCCGCTGAAGGTGTTTCCGCCGCTGTTCAATCGCTACGGGACTGGCGATAAGTTCGACACGCATGTCGACAATGCCGTGCGCATGCGCCGCGACAGCGACTTCCGCATCCGAAGCGATCTCTCGGCGACGCTGTTTCTCTCAGAGCCTGGCGACTATGAGGGCGGCGAATTGAGTGTCGAAGATACTTATGGGGTGCATCAGGTGAAGCTGGCCGCCGGCGATCTCATTCTTTATCCGGCGTCGAGCCTGCATTTCGTTGCGCCGATCACGCACGGCCAGCGGGTAGCATCGTTCTTCTGGATCCAGTCCATGATCCGTGACGACGCCAAGCGCGCGCTGCTTTTGCAGATGGACCTTGCGGTGCAGATGCTCGCAGCGGAGTTGGGTCAAGGCCACGCGCAAGTCGTCAGCCTGACCGGCGCCTATCACAACCTGCTCAGGATGTGGGCCGAGGTCTAGTGCGCCGGCGGCGCGTACACGTAAAACGCCGCGGGCGCCGCGCCGTTCTCGCCGGGATTAGCGAGCACGAACACATTCCAACCGACGACCAGCTCCGAATGATCGGCGATCCGCTGACCCACCACCGTAATGCTCGTTGGCAGGGTGATGGTGCGTTGTCCGCCCGGGAAGCGCACGATCATTTGCCGGCCGCCGCTGACGTCGGTGACTTCGCCCACCGTGCCGTTTGTCATGGTGTTGCCATCGGCCATCGGACGGCTGCCTTCACCGAGATGAATGCCCGGGGGAAACACACGCAGTTCGACGGAACGTCCGGAACTGTCGTCGACATTGGCGTTCGCGGTCGCCACGAAATCGCCGACATGAATGTCGCTGGCGGAAATCGGATGGCCGACCACCAGCTGCCATCCGGGCGCAAAGCCGACCGTTGTCGAGGTTCCATCCGCTGCGCGCACAGTGAGCTGCGTCGCGCTCACAGCGCTAACCGTGCCCGAGACGCGCGTCCAACTCGAGGCGGGCGTCGATGCCTGCGCGGGCGTCGATGCCTGCGCGGGCGTCGATGCTTGTGCGGGCGGCGCCTGCGTCGTCGCTGGTTGAGCCAAAACCGGTGCGGCGAGAACAATTGCCGCCAACGCCATCACCGCAAACCGCATCGTGGTCTCCTACCAGATTTCAACGCGCTCATTGTCAGGCAGATAAAGCGCCTCTCCTTGTTGCACGTTGAAGGCCCCATACCATGCGTCCATATTCCGCACCACGCCGTTGATCCGATAAACATTCGGTGCGTGCGGATCGCTGAGCACCAGATTGCGCAGTGCTTGATCGCGGATGATCTGTCGCCGGCCTTGCGCGCGCGCGAGGAAGAACCGCTGGTCACCGGTTAAACCGTCAAGCACGGGCGGGGCCTGGCCGTTCAGCGACAAATGATAGGCATGGAGCGCCACTTGCAGGCCGCCATTGTCGCCAATGTTTTCGCCGAGCGTGAGGCGCCCGTTCACATGAATGCCGGGCAGCGGTTCGAACGCGTCGTATTGTGTGGCAAGCCTGTCTGTGATCGCACGGAAGCGTGTGACGTCATCGGCGCTCCACCAGTCGCGCAGCACGCCATGGCCATCCGACTTGGCGCCTTGGTCGTCGAAGCCGTGGCCCATTTCGTGGCCGATGACGCCGCCGATGCCGCCAAAATTCACCGCTGGATCGGCGTTGGGATCGAACAGGGGCGCCTGCAGATAGCCCGCGGGAAAGACAATCTCATTGAATGGCGGATTGTAATAGGCGTTCACCGTGTGCGGGTTCATGAACCATTCATCGCGATCGCTGGGGCGGCCCAAACGCGCAATATCCTTGTTCGCTTGCCAAACCAGCGCGCGCTGACGATTGCCGTAGGCGTCGCCCGCGCGGATTTCCATCGCCGAATAATCTTCCCACTTGTCGGGGTAGCCGATCTTCGGCCGGAAAAGCGCGAGCTTTTCGAGCGCTCGTTGCTTGGTTTCGTCGCTCATCCATGTGACTGCACGGATTCGTTCGCCATAAGCGCGGCGCATGTTCTCGACCAGATCGAGCGCTTGCTGTTTGGCTTCCGGCGGGAAATGGCGCGCCACATAAATCTGACCAACAGCTTCGCCGAGCGTGTTGTTGATGGATTGGATGGCGCGTTTCCAGCGCTCCCGTTGCTGCTGCTGGCCATTTAGCGTCTTGCCGTAGAAATCGAAGTTCGAGTTGTCGATATTCTTCGGCAGCACCGCCGCGCGTGCGCGCACGAAATGCCAAGTGATGTAGCTCTGCCATGTCGACACCGGCGTCGCCAGGAAGAGTTGCGACAGCGGCCGCATCGCCGAGAGCTCGGCAATGACGACCTCGTCGCCGCTGTTCAACCCCGCCGCTTCGAACTGCGCATCCCATGGATAACGCGGATTGATGGCGCGGACATCGGCGCGATGGCGCAGATTGTAGACTTTCTCGCGCTCGCGCCGGTCGGCGATCGGCCAGTGGCGCGCGGCGATCTGGGTTTCGAGCGCGAGCACCGCTTGGGCCTTTGCGCGTCCGCCAGTCTGGCCGACGAGCCCGAGCATTTCTTCGATCTTTGCTGCGTACGCCGTTCTCAGCGCCGCAAATTGCCCATCCGTGCGGCGATAATATTCGCGCTCGGGCAGACCCAAGCCGCCGTGCGAAACGTTCGGCAAATAGCGATCCGGATTGCCCTCATCCAGCTGCACCGAAAAATCGATTGGCGACGATATGCCGACATCAGGCCGCGCGATGAAGCGGATGACGTCCTCATGCGTCCGCAGCGCTTCGATTTCGCCGAGCGCTAGCTGGATCGGCGTCAGGCCCGCAGCGTCGATGGCGTTCTGATCGCAATAGGCGTTGTAATAGTCCGAGATCTTCTGCGCGTTGGATCCCGGCGCCCCGCCCGAGCGCGCCGCGTCTTCGATGATCTCGCGCACGTCGCGCTCGGCCTTTTCGGCGAGGATGTCGTTGGTTCCCCAGGTGACGCGATCGGCGGGGATAGTGTTGTTGGCCATCCATGTGCCGTTCACATGACGGAAGAAATCGTCGCCCGGCTTCACGTTCATGTCGCGCGCCGCCAGATCGACGCCCCATGCGCCGATCGCGGCGCGCGGCTGCGGCGCAGGAATAGGCACGGGCGCTGGTGGCGTTGCGCATCCCGCCAGCAAGGCTGCGCCGGAAACGGATACGCCGCGTCGCGTTATCGAAATCATGGAAATCCCCGTCAAAGTGCAGGTACAAGCCTCGCAACGAGAAGAGGCCGGTCAAGCCCTTTGTGATCAGCAGCCGCCGGTGCGCTGCGATTGACGGCGACGAAAGTGTCGACAAGTCGCGGGAGCGGGCGCACCAGAACCCGCATGCCGCGTACACAGGCGCCAAGGCGTCTCCCTGAACAAGCGCCGCTCGACGCGTTGGTCGCAGAAATTCGCGCGTGCCGCGTCTGCGTGGGCAAGCTGGGGCACGAACCGGCGCCGGTGATATGGGTGCATCCCGACGCCCGCATCTTGATTGCAGGCCAAGCGCCAGGTCGTCGCGTGCACGAAAGCGGCATTCCGTGGAGCGATCCTTCCGGCGACCGCCTGCGCGACTGGATGCGCCTCGATCGCGACGCCTTCTACGATCGCCGCAATGTCGCCGTCGCTGCGATGGGCTTTTGTTATCCGGGCACGGTCAATGGCGCCGACCTGCCGCCGCGGCGCGAATGCGCGCCGCTGTGGCGCCCGCTATTGTTGCCGCTGCTGCAGAACGTTCGTCTTACTTTGCTCGTCGGCGGCTATGCGCACAAATATCATTTGGGCGAGGCGGCCAAGGCGACGCTTGGCGAAACCGTCCGCGCCTGGCGCGAGTATCCAGCCAACATCGTCGCGCTGCCGCACCCATCCTGGCGCAACACCGGCTGGCTCAAGCGCAATCCTTGGTTCGAAAAAGACTTGCTTCCCGTCTTGCGCCGCCGCGTAAAGGCGGCGCTCAGTTAGGCTTGGAGTATTGTGAGCCGCTGGTCTCGCCGGTCTTTCGCACTTCGCCGTTTCGCACGAGGCCGTAAACGATCGGCTGGACATCGCCGATTGGCCTGCCAATCCCATTGGCCAGTTGGCGAATGTAGAGCGGCCCTTTCTTGGCGATCTCATCCTTGATGCGTGCAACCAAGCGCTGATCCTGCATGACCTTCACGCCCATTGCCTTGTCAATGTGCAAGTGCGCTTGGCGCTGGAAATCGTCGGCGCCGTTGAACGTCTGCGCTTTTGCGAGCAACGCGTCCGCAATCGCATCGCCGCTCCCCTTGTTCGACTTATTGTGCTCCACGCGGTCGATCAGAAGGATCGAGAAGACATCCGCGTTCTGCGACGCAACGCCAAACGCGTATGCGACGCTGGCATCGAAGCCAGTGATGTCGAAGAACGCGAATTGGCAATCGATGAGCGCTGTGTTGATCCACTCGGACGGATTTCCAGCGGCTGGCGTCTCATGCGCGAACACGGGTTGGAAGTTGAAGGTCGCCGCCATTTTTCGGACACTGGCTTCGTATTCTGGATTGCCCGAGAAGTGCGGTGCGAGAGCAAAAAAGATGCGCATGATTGCCTCCCCAAGCCGTAGTGTTAAGCCTTAGGTCCAGAGGGGCGCAATGCGGTCCACACGACGTAATGTTTTCGCTGGCCTTTTGGCTTCCGCCGCCGGCGCGTGTCTGCCGATGGTGCAAAGCCGGCAATCGCCGCTCACCGGCTTCCAGGGTCCACGCTTTGACGTCGAAGCACATCGCTTCGTTTCCTTCGATGGCGCCCGGCTCGGCTTGAGCGCATGGCTGCCTCCTGAAGGCCAGCAACCATCCGCTGTGATCATCGGCTTGCACGGCATGAACGATTACGCCGAGGCGACCTATTACCTGATGGGCCCGTGGATGGCCTCGCGGGGCGTGGCGCTCTACGCCTACGATGCGCGCGGTTTCGGCCGCTCGCCGCAGCGCGGCGTATGGGGCGGTCAGCCGCTGATGACGGAAGATTTGCGCACTGCCGTCAATGTTGCGCGCCAAATACATCCCAATTCCACGCTCGTGGTTCTGGGCGACTCGATGGGTGCGGCTGAATTGATCGCGACGTTCGGCGCACCCAATGCCCCGCACATCGACCGGCTTATTCTGGCTTCACCCGCCGTATGGGGTTGGTCGACGCTGCCGGAAATGTACGCTGTCACGCTCTGGATGGCGGCGCATACGTTTCCGTGGGAAGCCGTGCAGCCGCCGCGCAACGTCACGCGCCGCATCACGCCGTCTGACAATGTCGAAATGCTTCGCCATATCGGGCGCGACCGCAACATGCTGTTCACCACCCGCATCGATGCGCTTTACGGGTTGGTCAGCCTGATGGAGACGGCGTCGAAGCGCACGGCCAATCTGCACGGTGATGTCGCGTTCCTCTATGGAGCGCGTGATCAGATCATCCCGCGCGCTTCTGCCGTGCGCGCCGCGAGCCATCTGCCGCCAACAGCGCGGACGGCGGTTTATCCGGATGGCTACCACATGCTGATCCGCGACCTGCATCGGGAAGTGGTCTACGAGGACATCTTGAGTTTCATCCACGACCCGGCCGCGCCGTTTCCCTCGAATGCCCAGCCGCTGCGACCGGCGCCGGCTCATACCGTACCCGAAACGCACGTCGCCCAAGCAAATCATTAACGGCATCGCTCTAAACTCGCGCCCGCTATGGCGCTCGCCCTCAAAGGCCTGTTTGATAAGCGCAAAGTTGCGCTCGCCCGCGCCCGCTTTCACGCGTGGTGGGAGGGCGAGGCGTTTGACGAGGCCGCCGCGCAAGCCGCGATTGACGTCACGGCCAATGACGACGTCAAGGATCCGAGCGACCCCGACGAGGAATTGTTCGACGCGGCGCCGTTCGACATGCCGGCGCGCCTCACCGCGCTTGGCGCCCTTTGGGGTGATGGCCGTGTCCGTCCCGGCGACGCGGTTTCCGAAGCGCTGGAACCCAGCCGTGTCGGCATTGCGCCGGAAGGCGTGCTCGCCGTTCTTGGCGCGGGCCTGGAGGCGCCGCTCGCAGCCATTGCGGGCGCCCATCCCGGCAAGATCGAAGCGTTCGAATGGCGCGAGGAGACTTTCGACGCGTTGAAGCACGGCGTGGCCAAAGCCAAGCTCGACGAACGCATCGGTCTCGCGCGCATCGATCTCGAGGCGCACGTGTTTCCGCTCGCCTTCTATGACGGCGTGATCAGCATCGATGACTTCGCCTATTGCGGACACCCGCCCCATCTCGCATTACAAGTTGTGAAGACGCTGAAGCCCGGCGCGGCCGCGGTGATCGAGTGCTACGTCGGTTTGAAGTGCGCGGAATATCCAACGGCGTTTGCGTCAGCCTTCGCAGAACCGCAAATCCGCGCGCACGGTGATCTGCTGCAAATCTTCAGCGACGCCGGTCTTGCGCTTCAGTCCGACGAAGATCTGACCGAGGGATTCCTAGAACTCGCCCGCGCTGGTTTCAAACGCCTCGGCGAGAGGCTGACGAACGCCGCCAAACTCGACGTCGCCACCGTGCAGGAACTGGCTTGGGAAGCGGAAGCCTGGCGCATGCGCATGAAACTGATGGCGCAGCGCCGGTTGGAGCGCCGGCGCTTTGTCGTTCGCCGTCCCGCTGAAACTGCGCCGCCAGCAAAGCCGCCAGCTTGACGACATAGGGGTCGAGCTTCATGGTCCGCGCCCTCCGAACCTTGGGTTCCGGGCGCGTAGCTCAGCGGGAGAGCACTCCCTTCACACGGGAGGGGTCACAGGTTCAATCCCTGTCGCGCCCACCACATTGTGCTTAATAAAATCAATTACTTAAGAATGAGCGGCAAACCACCACAGGCAGACTCGTCTATCGCCCCTCTGATGTTTTGCGTGTCAAATCAAGCAATTGCAGAGGTCGGCAAACTCCTGCTCGGCAGACTTTGTTGAGTTTTGGAGGTCAGCTGTGAAGCGAAGGGTGCCGAGTTGTTGCCCATCGGCGCCAACAAGACGGGTTGTATCTCACCGAAGATCAGACGTAAAATGAGGGCCAAACCTAATTCCGACAATTAACTATTATGGTATAGCCTTTCATATAGGCTCGTGTTATTAGGTTGTACCCTATGAAAAATCGCCGCCTTGCCCGCCGCCGCTTGGACGAACGTCTGGCCGCCTTCGCCTCGTTAGGCCCTCCGCCGGCCGGGGGGTGGATCCGCGCCATACGCGACGCCTTGGGCCTTCAACTCAGCCAACTCGCCGAGCGTCTCAACGTGCGTCCCCCCAGCGTCACTGAACTTGAGCGCAATGAAGCCGAAGAACGCATCACGCTCGCCACGCTCCGGCGTGCGGCTGAAGCGCTCGACTGCACCTTGGTCTACGCGATCGTCCCCAACAAGCCGTTCGAAGCCATGGTGCAAGACGCTGCTGCAGCTGCTGCACGGCGCGAACTCAACGCGGTGCTGCACACGATGAGCCTCGAAGACCAGGCCCCCCGCAACGCTGATCGTAAGGAGATGATCGACGCGCTCGCCGCTCAGATTGCGGAAGCCGGCGGGCGCCGGCTGTGGGGCGCTAGCGCTCGCCCATGAGCGGCGACGATGATCTCTTCGCAGAAGACGATGCGGCGACGCCGCTCACGCCAGAAGAGCGGCGCGATCTCATTCCCACTTATGTGGCGCTGCGACGTGAACTGAATGAAGTGGAAGCACTCAACGTCGCCGATGGCGAACGTTGGGCGCTTTCGCGAAAACGCAACGTGCTCGATGAAGTCTTTCTCCAGCGCATGCACTTGCGGATGTTCGGCGATGTCTGGCGCTGGGCCGGCAAGTACCGGTCGAGCGAACGCAACATCGGTGTTGCATCCTACATGGTCCCGGTGGCGATGCGCCAAACCATCGACGATGCCAAATATTGGGTCGAACAAAAATCGTGGCCGTCGGAAGAGCTCGCCGTTCGTTTTGCCCACAAGCTCGTCTCGGTGCACCCGTTTCCGAACGGCAACGGCCGCTGGTCGCGTCTGGCCGGCGATCTCCTCGCTATCCAATTGAGCCAGCAGCGCTTCACCTGGGGCAGCGCCAGCATTGTCTCGATCTCAGATACGCGCCGTACCTATGTGCAAGCGCTCAAGAAGGCGGACGATGGAGATATAGCGCCTTTGCTCATCTTCGCGCGCAGCTAGGCTGACCCCGAGTGTGCTGCGTGCCGCACAGGTCTCTTCGTTTTGCGGCGCTCACCGGAGCAAGCGGTGGGCGGTGATTTTTCGCGCCCGGATTCTTGAACGGGCGCAACGCGTTGCGCCTCGCGCCCGACTTGTAAACAGTCCGTTGCGCTCGACCCGATGCTACCACCGCAATCCAACGAACATCGGAGGAGGTCAGCGCTGAGCTTTTCCGGGGTAGCGGAGCGCATGATGAGATGCGCAAACGCAGGTGATGTGTGGCGTCGATTAGGACAATGGAGGTGACACCCTAAAACGGCGCGCACCAATCTGCGAGTCCTTGCAAGTGGTCGCCGTGGCGTCACGTGCTTTCGCCGTCTATTACGCGCTTCAATGTGTTATCGCTTATC
Organism: uncultured Pseudomonadota bacterium; assembly: GCA_963837475.1. GTDB lineage: Bacteria > Pseudomonadota > Alphaproteobacteria > Caulobacterales > Aquidulcibacteraceae > Vitreimonas. The sequence goes on along the minus strand of CAWIND010000003.1, from coordinate 1,455,531 downwards.
TGGTGTCGCGCAGAACGGGCGCATCCGCGCCCATGGCTCGCGCCGCGTTGTCGCGGTCGGATTGCTATGTTTTTCAGCAGGATTGGTTGGCGCGCCGGCTGAATGACAGCGGCGTTAACACAGTTAGGCGACATCATCGGTCCCTTTCCTGACGACAAGAACTGAACATGAGGCGTTAGCGACAACAGCTTGAGCGACGCTGCCCAGCAACACTCTTTCAATGCCATGGCGACCGTGGCTGCCGATCACGATGAGATCGGCGTTCCATCCGCGCGCTGTCTCTACGATTGCCGCGTCCGGGCGGGCCTCGGGAACGAATTTCACAGCGTTTGTCAGAGCGGCCCTGGTGCAGAAGTCGGCCATGACGCGCTCTGCTTCCTCGCGATCGTGTTGACGAATATCCTCGCCGAGAAGGCCCGCATCTGTCGCCCCAAGCCCAAGCGAAGGGTCGACTGCGTGAACAAACGCAACCTCTGCTTTGAGGGAGTTCGCCAACTCCAGTCCCGCGAATGCGGCATTTGTCGCGACAGGATCATCATCCACCGCCACTAAAAGTCTTTTGAATTGCATGCTGCCTCCAACGCATTGAAACCTCGATGAAGCGAATGCGAGATTAGAACATTGGCACACGTCCGCCAGATGCGTTCATCTCCTGAGGCGTCAGCCTTCGCTGTTAGGACGTTTAGATGTGCGGCCAGCGCCAGTCGCGAACCTCCGGCATATCTTCTCCGTTTTCGCTAATATAGAGTTTGTGACGCTCCATCGTCGCTTCATAACGCGCGCGGGCTGCGGCGACCTCGCCTCTCAATCTGGGAATACGTTCGATGGCGTCGAGAGCGAGGCGGTAACGATCGAGATCGTTGAGCACCACCATATCGAAGGGGGTGGTTGTCGTGCCTTCTTCCTTGTATCCGCGCACATGGATGTTGTCGTGGTTGCGCCGCCTATAGGTGAGCTTGTGGATAAGCGTCGGATAGCCGTGAAAGGCGAAGATTACCGGCTTGTCTGCGCTGAAGAGCGCATCAAATTCGTGATCCTCCAATCCATGCGGGTGCTCGGTGTTGGGCTGCAGCACCATGAGGTCGACGACGTTGACAACGCGAATGCGTATGTCGGCGACATAGCTGCGAAGCAGGGCCGCCGCCGCCAAAGTCTCTAACGTCGGAACGTCACCCGCACAGGCGAGCACAACGTCAGGATCGTCGCCGTTGCTTGCCCAATGCCAGATGCTTGCGCCACGTTGGAACGCCGAGCCCTGTCGCCTCAGTGCGTCCACGAATCCCGCTGAGCGCGACCGGTTTGCCGGTGACGGCGGCAAGCGCGTTCAACTCGCCGTGGCTCATCTGCTGATAGGTATCGGCCATCCAGGCCATTTCTTGTGCGCCCGTGCCGAGGTCAGGCGCCGGAACATCAATGCCGGGGCCGATCATGTTGCGCTTCATCGGTTCGAAAGTGTAGCGGCGGGTGATGCGCTCCAATTCCGCTGCTGAAAATGCGCTTCGGTCGATTTTCACCGCCCCTTTAGCGCCGCCGAAAGGCACGTCCATCAGCGCGCACTTATAGCTCATCAGCGCCGCGAGGCCGGTGATCTCGGCTTCATCGACACGAGCACGCCACCTTTGGTGGGAAGGCGATCACGCTCACGGAACCGTCGTCCCGGCGGATCGGAAAGGCGAATTTGCATATCGAATTGCACGCTCTTATTTGCGCGAGCATCGCGGGGTCGTGTGCGGTGTGCGAAGCCGCTTTGTCGAACGCGATGTCGACCTGGCGATTAAGCGAAATGGCCAACGTTTGGTTTTTAGGCATTTGGTGTGCGTTCAAATCGTCGTCAAAGGGCCTTAGGGGTGTCGCCAGCCTACCTCGCCGCGCAAAGCGGCGTCGTATTGGACTGAGGCCAGTTGCCAGTTCGCGTGCTCGCGAATGAAGTCTCTGACAAAGCCGGCGCGGTCATTGTTCCAGTCGAGATAGTAGGCGTGCTCCCAAAGATCGCAGACCAGAAGCGGCGTCGCCTCCAACTTTACCCAAACCGGATCGGCATTCTTGGTCGCTTCGATGCTGATCTCTCCGCTGCGGTCGGATGCGAGCCAGATCCAACCGGAGGCGAAGTGCTTCTTGGACCGCGCAAGAAAGGCAGCCTGCAGGGCATCGAGCGATCCATATTGGGCGGCGATGGCGTCGGCGAGCGCCCCTCTGGGAACGATGGAAGGGATGCCGGTGATTGAGGCGAAAAAGAAACCGTGATTCCACGCCTGCCCAGCATTGCGGTAGAGGCGTTGGCGCTCATGCATGCGCGCGTGCTCAATGATGTTCGCAAGCGACTCCGTCTCCAGCGGCGTTCCCAGCACCGCTTCATTCACGGCTTTGAGATAGCCTGCGTAGTGGACGCCATGATGAAGTGCGATTGTTCGTTCGCTCATGAACGGCTCGATGCCGCGCACATCGAAGGTGAGGTTTTCGCTTCTGAACATGATGGCCCGCCATTTCCTATCAGTAGTGTCAGCACGCGTGCTAGAGATGATATCTCCATACAAGCAAAGCCGAAAGCGTAACGATCATCAGCACAACCAGCGGCACGCCAGCCCTCACGTAGTCGCGAAACTGATAGCCGCCGGCCGACATGATAAGGATGTTGGTTTGGTAGGCTACCGGCGTCGCAAAGCAGAGATTGCAGCCAAATAAGACAGCGAGGATCAGGGGCTCGGGAGCAACGCCGACTTGTTGGGCCAAGCTGAAAGCGATGGGCGCGCCAACCGCGGCCGCGGCGGTGTTGGATGAGAAATTCGTCAAGAGCGCCGCAAACGCCATCATGGAGGCGAGGATTCCCGCAGGAGGCAGATGCTGGAGTCCGAGCGCCAATACGCCGCCAAGCCAGTGGGCGGCGCCTGTTTCCAAGAGAGTCTTGCCGAGGGCGATGCTCGCGGCGACGAGCACGATGACCTCGCCGCTTAGGGCCCGTCCAAGACGATCGAATTTCACACAGCCGGTCGCGAGCATGGCAATCGCGCCTGCGAGTGACGACACGGCGATGGGCAACAGGTGTAGAGCCGCCGTCGCGACGGCGGCCACGAATATCGCCAAAGCGAGCGGCGCTTTCGCCGTACGCGGCATTTCCGCCGCACCCTCCAAAAGCAGAACGCCTTCGTGCAGCTGTACTCTGTCCAACGCGTCCTTGGGGCCTTGAACGAGCAACACGTCGCCGACCTGCATGAGTTCGTCGCGCAAAAAGCGGGTGCTGTGGGTGAGCGTGCGGTCAGGCCGATGGAAGCCGACGACGGCTATGCCGTAGCGGTCGCCGATCTGGGCGGAGCGAAATGTTTGGTCCACGAGCGTCGAGTCCGAACCGATCGCCAGTTCCGCTATAATGATGTCTTCGGAAGAGTTCGTGGCGGCGGCCCTCAGCGCTTCGAACACCGCGGGCAAGGCCATGGGCGCCTTGAGTGCCTCGCTCGCTTCGCGCAAACACTCGGAGGGGCCCTCAACACGCACGAGGTCGTCGGCAAGCAGGATCGCATCGCGCGGGATTTCCAGTCCGTCCGCGTGAACCGCGCCCAGGACGCGGAGGTGATGGCCTTCCAGTTTCTTCCGTGCTGCATCCAAGGTCAAAGCATCTGACGGCGCTTGCGAGATGAAGTGTAGCGAGGCTTGAAACAGCCGGTCGCCGCGATTGTCCTTGCCGCCGTTGGCCGGCAGAAGGCGTGGCATCACCAGCCAAAGGTAGGGAAGGGCGATTAGGCCTGCGATAAGTGCAATGTCGGTGAAAGCGAACACGCTGAAACGCGGCAAGCCGAGGTCCTCTGCAATTGAGACCACGAGCAGATTGGTGGACGTGCCAATGGTGGTCGCCATTCCCCCGATCAGAATCGCGCAGTTGACAGGCATGAGGCTCTTCGACGCCGATGCGCCAATACGAGAGGCAAGGTTCAACAGCAGCGGCAAAAGCAACACGAGCACAGGCGTGTCGTTCACGACCATGCTCATTCCGGCCGCAACCACTAAAGTGAAGAGGAGCCCCAAAGGGCGACTGAAGCGCCAAAGGCGGGTGAGCAGCCGTGCTGCCGGTTCCAGCGCGCCGGTCACCACCAGACCGCGGCCGAGGATCATCAGGCAGCAGATGGCAATGAGCGCTTCGTGCCCAAAGCCGCCGAAAGCAATCTCGATTCCGGCGCGCGCACCCTCGCGCTGGATTGGGAAGAAATAGAGCAGCAGCGCCAACACCGCGATAAGCAGCAGTGAGACGACTTCGACGCGGATGGTGCCCTTGGCGAACAGATAGAAGGCGCCAATCGCAATCAGCATGGCCCCCACGGCGTGCAGCGAAGGAAGGTCCATGGCAAAGCTCCGGCTGCATGAGTACGCAGGGCATGCTATCACATAAGAGGCGTCCTACCCACGATCGCTGACTTCTTACGAGCGGCCCCTCAGTGCGCCGGCGAGTGCGCGATTGTATCTATCGCGCGATCGATCTGGCGCGGATCCGCGAGCACGGTCACTGCGCCATCAATCAATATTCCCGCGTGGTTTTCTTCGCCGCGGTCAAGCGAGCACGCCGCGAGAGCAACGGGTGCGGCGTCCGATATCGCAAGCACTGGGACCTCCCGCCGGACCGCTTCGCGTATGATCGCCGCCAAGCGAGCTCGCTCGACAGGGTGCGCGACACTGTCCGCTCCGGTGACGATCAGCCCGCACAGTGCGTCCGGCACCACCGACCGATTGTCGCCAACGACGATTGGCAACTTCATCACATTGTTGCGGTCTAAAGCTGTCTCGACGTTGCGAAACTCCGTCGGGCGCATGCCGCGACGCAAGACGATAGCTGCGCGCCTAATCTCGCGGACCTCATCCGCCTTGGTCCTTTTTTGGGGGCCAATGCGCAATACGTGCGCCGACATTCTCGAGCGGCCTCGCGTTTGAGCGAGGGCATCCAAAGTCTTTGCCGTCATTGAGATCTGCATTATGTGTTTCCTCAATTTGAAATCCTTGCAGCGTTTGACGAGGCCAGGAGGCGGCAAGGCAGGGTGATGATGGCGCCAGAGCCAGCTGCGGCGCAGAGGCCGGCAACGGATGATTGAGAACATTGCGCGACAAGGCCTGCGCGGGCGCTCAGTGGTGGCTAAAGTGTGCTGATGTGGCGACGGCAAGCGTCGCACATCAGCACAAGCCAACGCAGCGTCAAAAGACCAATTGCTCGAGCTGCTGCGCCTTATCTATCCAATGGCTAACGATAGGCAAACCTGGCGTACGGCGTGCCAGGCGCGCGCTTTCGTTCACCTGGATCAGCCGCGAATGCAGACCCTCAGGATTACAAGCGCGAAGCTGAGCGAGAGAGGGCGCGCCGGCCGCACCAAGAAGCTCAGAAATTTCGGGTCCTATACCATTCAATCGCATGAGATCGGCGGCGCGCACCCATTTCTGCAAGCGCCATTGGCTGATGCTAGCTTCTGCGGCCGTTTGTTTCCGCATTGCTGGCGAACCACAACGATTGATCAAATCCTCAATCGTGAAAATTCTCGCGGCCTCAAGTTTGGCGCGGTAAGCGGGGCCAATACCCGCGATGGTGTCGACACTGGGTGACATGAATGATCTCTCCATATTCGATTGAAGTAAGCAGCGCATCGGGCGCTATCCTGCGGGTGGCAGTGCGATTTTGATCATACGGAATGTTGAGGCTCACCAGTCCGCGCTCGTGTGCGGCGTCCCAACGTGCGAGTCCGTTGAACAAACCTTAGCGAGCCGCGCCGGCACGCCAGCTCCGACGAGCCAGCTTGCCGGAAGCGGTCGCGCCCTAAGCAGAAACGAGCGGTTGCGTCGTTTTCGCTGCGGCGATCCAAGCTTGAACGTCCGGTAGTCCTGGCGTTTGGCGTAGAAGCTTTTTGGTGGCGTTCACTTCCGCCAACTTCGCTTGCAACTTCTCAGGGACGCGATCCTTCAGCTCAGTGAGTGTGCCCACGCCCGCGGCTTCCAACAGTTGAGAAGAATCGGCTTCAACGCCGTTCAAGCGCATGAGATCGGCGTTGTTCACCCACCTTAAGAGCAGGTCTTCGCTGATGCCCGTCTTGGTGGCGACAATTTTGCGGCCGGTGCCAGACCCACACTGCTCAAGCAAAGCATCAGTCGTCTTGATGCCAGCGGCTTCCAACTTCTTACTGTGCGGCAAGCCGATGCTTTTGATTGTGGTGATGCTGTTCATCATTCAGAGTTTCTCCTGATTGTGGGTTGAGCCGGATAATGCGGAGGCGCACGAATCTACGCTCCGCAGTGCCGATGATTTCCATCAACGCACCGGCGGTGTTACTCCGACGAGCGACGGAGTTGGGTGTCCTGCTAGCGGAGAAAAAGCCCCTCACGTTGAGAAGCTGATCGAGACGAAATCTCGGAAAACGGCTTAATAAAAGCCAAACCCGCTCTGCAGCGTCGCTTAATCATATAACACAAGAGTCACTAAAAGTCCAGCCTTCACCATTCGCGGGCGTGTCCGTGCCTTGGTTGCTATTGCAATTTGCTGCGCGGATTTGCCGGGTTGCGTGCGAAATCTGCGTGCCCATATATTGATTGCATTGTTATGCGGCATTGCGGCGACGCGGCGTTTGCGTCGCGCGCATTTTAGTCCGCCTTGTTGCGTGGCCAATCAGCTTGCAACGTTGCGAGCAAGGATTCACATGTTAGATGCATTTGCAGGCGCGGCTACGCGCTTGCCACCACCTTCCATGGACCTTGCGCGCAGCGCATTGTTTCTCGACATCGACGGAACGCTGCTGGATTTTGCCGCGCGTCCCGAAGATGTTACAGCCGACGCCGCGCTTTGTGCGTTGCTGAAATCTCTTGCGCGCCGAACCAGCGGCGCCATCGGTATCTTGACCGGACGATCGCTCGCCGATGCCGATCGCGTGCTGGGTGGCAGCGTCGATGTAGTGGCAGCTTTGCACGGGCAGCATTGTCGTGTGGGCAACCAATTGTTGCGGCAAGGTCCGCCCGCGCCAAATTGGCTGCAGGCAAAGAATATTTTGCGGCACATCGTCGATTGCGGCGCAATTGACGTGGACGTCGAAGACAAGGGCAGCGCGGTTGCGCTGCACTACCGCGCAAAACCGGAGCAGGGGCCGCTCGCCGCTTGCGTCGTCAATGAGATTGCGGCGGGCCACGGCCTTCGCGCAATTCACGGAAGGTGTGTCTCCGAGATGATGCCCGTGGGCGCGACAAAAGGCACGGCTGTCTCAACGCTCATGCGCCTGCCTCCCTTCGCGGGGCGGATACCCGTCGTCCTTGGCGATGATGTCACAGACGAGGACGGGTTTGCTGCGGCAAACGCCCTCGGCGGGCTCTCAATTCTTGTCGGCGAACGGCGAGGTACACAAGCGCGCCTTCGCCTCAAGGATGTGCCGGCCGTGCGGCATTGGTTAGGCGCGCTGTAAGTGGCCCGCCGGCAGCTGCGTGCTCCCTCAATCCCGGCGCGGCCGAAGCCAGGCAGAACATTGGGTCCGCAAACACGCAGCGCCCGCTGGGCGAATGTGCGACCACACCAGCAAACTTGGAGAACGGTACGTTGAGTAGACTGATTGTCGTTTCAAATCGCGTTTCACCGCCTAGCGACGAACTGGGTGCAGCCTCGCAGGGCGGACTTGCGATGGCGATCTCTGCGGCGCTCAGAGAGTACAGCGGAATCTGGTTCGGGTGGAGCGGCGTAACAACCGAACAATTCACCGGTCAAATCGCCATGCAAAAGGTGGGCGGGGTGACCGTCGCTACGACCGACCTCGAGGAACAGGATGTACAGGAATATTATAATGGCTACGCCAATCGCACGCTTTGGCCGCTCTTTCACTACAGAATTGACCTGACGTCGTATGAGCGCTCTTACAATTCGGGCTATGCGCGCGTGAATGCGCGCTTCGCCGATACAATGGCGCCGCTCGTTCATGGGGACGATTTGGTCTGGGTTCAGGATTATCATCTGATCCCGCTCGGTCGCGAACTCCGTCGCCGTGGCCTTAAAAACGCTATCGGCTTCTTTCTGCATATCCCATGGCCTGCGCGCGAATTGATAGTGACGCTGCCTAAGCACCGCGAGCTCGTCGAGGCGTTGTTTCACTATGACGTTGTCGGCTTTCACACCGAGGAATGGCGGGATGCGTTCCGCAGCTACGTTGTTCACGAGGCTGGAGGCGAGCTGTTGCCGGATGGACGCCTGCGCGCGTTTGGACGCACCGTGCGCGCGGAAGCGTTTCCGATTGGCATTGACGCTGAGGGCTTCAAGCATTTGACCGAGTCAAAGGCGGCCCAAGCCAGCTACGCTCGTATGCAAGAAAGCAAGCTTGGGCGGCGTATGCTGCTGGGCGTCGATCGGCTGGACTACTCAAAGGGATTGGAGGAACGCCTCCTTGCTTTTGAGCAGCTTTTGAACGGCAATCCAGATCTGCTGCGCGATCTTTTCCTGATGCAGATCTCGACCTTTTCGCGCGGGGACGTACCTGAATATCAAGAAATTGCCGCCCGCCTCGATGCGATGTCGGGCCGCATCAATGGCGCCAACGCTGAAATGGACTGGGTGCCCATCCGCAATATCCACCGCACCCATTCACGCAATGAACTCGCCGGCATCTATCGCGCCGCTGATGTGGGTCTTGTCACGCCGCTTCGAGACGGCATGAATTTGGTGGCCAAGGAATATGTGGCTGCACAAGATCCCGACAATCCAGGCGTTCTCATCCTGTCGCGTTTCGCCGGCGCCGCCTCGCAACTGAAGGAAGCGCTGATCGTCAATCCATTCAGCCGCGAAGATGTGGCCGACGCCATCAAGCGGGCGCTCGCGATGAAACTCGAAGAGAGATGCGCTCGTTGGCAAGCGCTTATGGCGGGCGTCCAGGAGGCCAACGTAACGGCGTGGCGCGACGACTTCGTTCGTCGCTTAGAAGAGGCGCGTCGGCCCGAACGGACACCTCTGCTCCTCGCCAACGGAGGGAAGGCATGAGCAACTTGATTGCCGAAGCGAATGCATATTTGACGACGTTGGGGCCGGAGAAGCTCGTGCTCAACGCGGGGCTGTCCGTCCTTGTGATCGTGGGCGCCGCGATATGCAGTTTTGCCTTATCGCGCGCGACAAGGATCTTGGTCAAAAGATTGGCGCGACGTTTGAAATCTTCGCTGGCGCACACGGCGCGGGCATTTCGTCTTGCGGCGCGATTGACGCAGCTGGGTGTCTGGATCGTTGGCGTCAGCTTAGTGGCAAGCCTTTGGGGCGTAAACGCAATCGCATGGGCGACCGGCCCGGGCGCGCCCCTGTTCTTCGGCGCGCTTCGTATCTTGCTGGTTATCGTGTTGGCGACTGTGGCCTGGGAGGCGGCGGTGCTCGCTATCGAGTCTGGCCTCAATCGCGCGGCCGACCGTTCGGGCAATGCGCGCCGCGCTGCGCAATTGCGCTCGCTCGCGCCGATGCTGCGCGGAGCCGTGCGGACGTTCATCGCTGTGTTCGCTGGGATGGTGATCATATCGCAGCTCGAAGTCGAGATTGGCCCCTTGCTTGCCGGCGCGAGCGTGGTGGGCGTCGCCGTCGGCTTTGGCGCCCAGACCCTGGTGAAGGACTACCTCACCGGCTTTTCGCTCATCCTGGAAGATATCGTGTCAGTCGGCGACATCGTGCGGATCGGCGACAGCGGCGGCCTTGTGGAGATGATGGCGCTGCGCACTATTCGGTTGCGCGACTTTGACGGCACGTTGCACGCGATCCCCTACAGCGAAGCGCAGACGGTTCACAACCTGACAAAGACATTTTCGTATTACGTTTTCAACATTCCGGTCTCCTACAATTCCGATATTGATCACGCGCTCTCGCTGATGCGCAGCGTCGGCGACGAGTTGCGTAACGATGCAAACTTCACGAAAGATATTCTCGAGCCGATCGAGGTGGTTGGCGTGGATTCGCTTGCCGACAGCGCGGTGGTGCTCAAGGCCCGCATCAAAACCATGCCAGTCAGACAATGGAGCGTCGGACGCGAATACAATCGGCGTATCAAGTTAGCGTTTGACGATGCCGGTATCGAGATCCCGGTTCCACATCTCAAGCTTCTTTTGTCCGACAGAGCTCTTGAGGCGGTGAGCGGCGGGCCATAGGCGAGCCGCGGCGCGCGCTGGCGTTCTTTTTCGTTTTGTGGGTTGGGAAACGAGGCGATGCCTGAATCCAGCATGGAGATGAAATGACCACCGATGCGAACACCAAGTCGTGGAGCGCGCTCACAGCGCGCCTGCGTGCGCTAGAAGCGCGCCTTGCCGAATTCGAGCGCTTTCACATGTCAGAGGCTGATCACCACGCGCAAATCGCCGCCCTGCGCCGCCGTCACACCGTGTTGAATACGCGCATTGAAGCGGCGATTGCGCGAGGGGATCGCTGGGACATGGCGGCGCTCGAATTCGAGCGGGATTTCGCTGGGTTGCAAGAAAGTCTAGATGAAGCTTTGGCGTCGAACGGCATTTCAGGGAACGATGCATCGTAACTCAGAGCGCCGCCCGCCGCTGGCAGTACGTCTATGCAGGCCGCCCTTGTTGATCAAATAGGCGAACCTGCTCGGCGGGTCCAAAAAGTTTTGATTTGCCTCGTCAATCGTGGCATTCGCCGAAAAATGTAAATTGTGTTGCTCCTCGCTGTTGCGAGGCTGGTCGCGACTGTCGCGCGCCGCTTGCAGTTACCTTATACCGTTGGCCTCGTGCTTGTCGGGGTAGCGATTGCGCTCGCCCACATTGAGATCGGCGCGGGCCTCACCCACGACTTAATCTTCTATGTGATCTTGCCGCCGCTCCTTTTTGAGGCGGCTCTGGCGCTGCGCTGGCCAGACTTGCGCGCCAATGGCGGTTTGCTTCTGGTGCTAACGACGATCGGCACAGCGTTGGCGTCCGTGGTTGTCGCGTTTGGCGCCAATCTTGTGATGCATTCGCCGCTTGCCATCGCGTTCGTCTTCGGAACGCTGATCGCTGCGACGGATCCGGTAGCGGTCATCGCGATGTTCAAGGACAACGGCGTTGGCGGTCGTCTGCGTGTGCTTTTGGAGGCTGAAAGCCTGTTCAATGATGCTGCAGCGGCCGTGCTGTTCGCAATCGCTGTTGGCATTGCCTTGGGTGGCGCTCAACCTTCTGCTGGAGAAATGAGCTGGCACTTGTTGGTTGTTGTGGGAGGCGGGGTGTTGATCGGGGCGGCGTCGGGAGGCGCCGCCTTGTTGCTCGCGAACCGATCGAGCAAACACGTTGTGCAGATCGCGCTCACCGTGCTTGCGGCCTACGGATCGTTCCTAGCGGCTAAGCAATTCGGAGCCTCCGGGATATTGGCGACCGTGGTCGCTCATCGTCGGCAATGTTGGCGTGCTTTCAGATCGCAGTAAGATCAGTAAAGAGGCTAAGGAATTTGCTTTGGAGTTCTGGGAGCTGGCGGCGTTCCTGGCCAATTCCATAATATTCCCAATGATCGGAGTCGCCATCGGCGCCACGCCGTTTGCCCCGGCCGCTACTTGGTTTTTTGCGGCGGCTATCGGGCTAGTATTGATGGCGCGCGCTTTGACGATCTAGCCCTTGAGCCTTTTGTTCGCGGCGAGCAAACAGCGCGTTCCCATGGCGCATCGGCACATATTGTGGTGGGGCGGTTTGCGCAGCGCCTTGGCGCTCGCGTGGCGCTGTCACTTCCAAATGTGCTCCCGCATCGGCTGGTATCGTCGTTACGACGTTCGCCGTCGTCGCCTTCTCCATAGTCGTGCAGGGGCTGACCCTGCCGTTCCACGCTGGTTGGGCGTGACGCTAGCGCGCACCTCAGGGTCACTTATTACTCAGCTGGCGCTCCGGCAATCGCAGCCGCCAAGCACACCACGCCTGCCGCGACGAGCGCTGGCTGCGCCATGGGCCCGCCCTCGTGAGACCGCCGTGACACAATAAAGGCGATGACGCATTGTAATGCGTAATAGAGAGCGAACGCACGCGAGGCGATGGCGATCACTTGCAGAGGATCGGTCAGCCAAACGACCAAGACGGCCAGCCCCGATGCTGCAACCGTTCCAGCGCGCGCATTGAGGCGGCCGCCGCTTACCTCTGCGGCTAGTCCGCCGGCTCCGATGGTGTCGGCGACGGCGGCGCTCAACTGACTTGACGCAGCACCAATGAGCACCAAAGCGCCGAGCAACGGCGCGACCAGGCCCAATACCTCCAAAATGCCCGCCACCCCCTCAGAACGAGTGGCTTGTCCGAGAAAGGGCGTCAGCAGCAGCAGAAAGCCAATATAAATCGCCGACGACAGCCATTGCGCGTAGCGCATGGTTTGTGCGCGCTCGGCTGGCTCGTAGGTCTCGCCCAGATAACGCGACGTTTCGAAACCCTGTACGGTGACTAAAAGCCCCAGCAACAAGGCAATGCTGGCGGGGCTAATCCTCGCGGCCGGAATAACCACCGGCACATTCCAGCGGAAGACCCAGTAGAGCGCGAGCGCTGTGAGGATGCCGCCGATGACGCCGATCTTCAGCGAAACTGTTGCATGCGCGAGGCGTTCGAGCCGGTTGCCGGCGCCGAAGACCGAAAGCAGGGCAAAGCATGCGATAATCCCGGAGACCGCGACCTTGGACACCAACGCATGAACGCTCTCGGGGAGCGGAATGTAGTGCAGCACGAACTCGGCAAGCAGTTTTAGATAATAGGCGACAGAAATGGCGTAGGCGACCGCTAGTGTTAGTTGGGCGGCCCACTTCCATCGCCCGAGCGCGTCGCTCAATGATGTTGTGCGCAGATAGGGTTCTGCGTGCATAATGTTGAAACGCACCACCGCTCCGACGGCATAGGCGAGGGCGAGCAACCCCATCATCGCTAGCGCCGCCGCGCCTCCGAACTCTCGCGCGAGCACCGGCCCACAGATCAGAAAACCGCTGCCAATAATGGAGGCGAGCGGGGTAACGGTCGCGAGCCACGTCTTGGTGTGCGTGAATTTCGCCGTGCTCAAATACGCGGTGATCGCGATTGCGGCGAAAACCGAAACGATAAAGATGAGCATGCAACCTCGTTGCCTAAGCGTATGCAAGCGATACGCCGCCTCGGCCCGCGTCTCAACGTGCGTTTAGGGTCGAACGATTATCATGGTCGGCGCATCGTTGGGATTTTGTAAACCAATCCTCAATTCGCGTTTGCGCCGAACGGACTTGGCTAGAACCCTGTTTTCACCGCTTGCTGTCAGGCTGCGACTGAGAACCGAACCGGAGGATGTCGTGAGCCTTGAGGAAGGCGAAGGAAACGAACCTAAAACGGTCGTGCGAAGAGTGCGTGCGTGGGGCCGCTGGCTGCGCCGATTGCTGCTCCGGCGATTGCCGGCCGAAGAGGCGCAGAAGGTTCGTGACGATGTTGAACGCAATGGAGGGTTAACGGAACGTTACTTGCTGATGTGTGCGCTTTCAGCGGGTATCGCCACACTCGGCCTGCTTCAATCTTCGACCGCCGTCGTCATCGGCGCGATGTTGGTCTCGCCGCTCATGGCGCCGATCGCATCGTTGGGCTTTGCGTTCGCTTCACTCAGCGCGCGCCGCGCGGAAGACGCCGCCAAAGTGGTTGGCCTGGGTGCGCTCGTCGGCGTTCTTGTGGGTATGGCCATCACATGGATTAGCCCCATTCACAATGCGACCCCGGAAATCGTCGCGCGAACCGCGCCGACACTGCTCGATCTCGCGATCGCGGTTCTTTCCGGCATGGCTGGCGGCTACGCCACCGTGCACCGTCAAGGCGAAACTGCGATCGGCGTCGCTATCGCCACTGCGCTGATGCCGCCACTGGCGACGCTGGGTTATTCCTTGGCCGTCGGCAATTTCAATTTCGCACTCGGCGCTACCTTGTTGTTTCTGACAAACTTGGCGGCAATTTCATTCTCGTTCGCTGTCGTGGCGCGCGTGCGGGGGGTGGAGCGGCCGTTTTCGTGGGTGAAGCTTGGGCCAGTTCATGCGCTCTTAGGCGTGGGCTTATTCCTCGTGCTCGCCACTCCTTTGGCGCTGACGCTCAAGCGTGTCACTGACGAAGCGTTCGCGACGCAGGCGGCGCGTCAGCTTATTGAGAACACGCTCGGCATAGACCGTTCCGAGATTGCCCAGATCGAAGTCGCCACCGGCGATAGCAATGCGGTCCGGATATCGGCGACAGCGATCACTGATCATTTTTCGACTACCGCAAGCGATCACATTCGTCGCCAATTGAGTGCTCGCCTGCAGAGGCCCGTAGAGTTCGAACTCCAGCAAATCGTCGCCTCGGATCCCCGCGCGCAAACCGAAGCGATGGTTCAAGCAGCGCTCTCCAGCGTGCCGCGGGAACGAGCGGATGCGGGTGCTGCGCCAACCGTCGCGGCCGTCGCAGCGTCACGCTTTGAGAGCATTGCAGTGTGGCCAGTTGCCTCGACGCGCAGCATTCAGATGCTGATGGCGCCCCGACCGGGGACATCGCTCAGTGCGTTTCGGGCCGAGGAGCAACGGCTCAACCAACTTGGTCTCGGCTGGTCCATTGAATTGATACCGCCGTTTGAAGAGCGATTGTCCGTCTTCTTTGGCGACGACGAGGTCAACCTTGCTGACGACCAGCTCTCGACGCTTGCGACCATGATCTGGGCCCTGCAGAGGTGGCGCGTGCGCGAGGTGTGGGTCGACGGGGTGTCCGGATTCAACCAGAGCGCCGCTTCGAGACGTCTGGCGCGTGCGCGCGCGACCGCGTTGGCGACTGCGCTTTCGGCGGCTGGATTTAGCCCGCACCCCGACGCTGCGAACTTCGCAATCGCACGAGATGCCGCCAACAATCGTGACCGCAGCTATCGGCGCTGTGCGCTCGTATTTCCGTTCGGGCGACCAGTTGCGCGCTAACGCACTTAGGTGATGGCGTCGCGATACGCGACGCTAAAGCTTCCGGCTGTTTCCGATGGGCGCCGCATTGAGGAGACGCGATAGACTAACCCTACCAACGCGCATTTGGTTGTCACGGCGCGTCCATTCGTGCGTGCGAAGAAATGCGAAATTTCGACCGGCAAACTCGTCTGTAAGTGCTTGATTCTAGGAGTGGTGAACGGAGGAGGAATTGTCTGCCGGGTAATTGATTTCCAAGGCTTTTTCGACTTGGGCTTAAAATTGAATCCCTGTCGCACCCACCATCTATTTCGACTTAGGGCAAAGGTCGGAGCAGGTACCCGGCGCACACAAATTCGTAATGCGCGCAATAATTTAGCCTGAACGCGCGGGCCAGACACAAGCCTGCCGCAAAGCGCCGCCATTGGCGATGGAGGGGCCGCCTGCGACGATCAGGTTCGCGTGAAAGCGATTGCCTCGACGCCGCGACCTCGCCATATCGGCGCCTCGCTCGGCGTCCACAATGGCGATGCTGGCGGAGCGATCAGGGGGCTGACGCACGGCGCGGGAGCGAATTCCCGGCGCAACGGGTGCGGGTCTCACAAACCCACTCCCGTAAATGACTTGAAGGTGGAGCGGAATGGATCACGACTTCTGCAATGTGGACGGCGCCAGGCGCCTGAAGCAGCGGATCGAGGAATACTGGCGCGAGCGCGGCTACAACGTCGAAGTTAAACTTGTCGAAGCGGGCTTCGTCGCGGCGATGCGTTCAGCGCGCACGGATGTGCGAAGCGACATGGTCAATGGCCTGCCGACAAAGCGGCAAGCCGCAAACGATCGCGGGAATTCAAACGAACGCCCTAGCGGGCGCGGCCTGGTGGAGGTCGCGTAAGCGCCGGAAGCTGCGGGACCTAGCTGTGCGCTGTGAGCAGGCGCCGGCAAATGGGCGCTAAATCGGAATAACGATCGAGCACGACGTCTGCGCCGAGGGAGTCCGCGCCGCCGTCGCAATACCCGAACCGGACGACGATGACGGGCGCGCCCGCCGCACGCGCGGCGGCGACGTCGGCTGTTGTATCGCCGATCATGATCGAGCGGCGCACCGTGCCGCCAGCGCGTTCGACGGCGGCGCGATAATGTTCGGGATGCGGCTTGCAGTGCGTGACGGCGTCAGCGCCGACTACCGCCGAGAAGTAGCGCGACAGATTGAGCGCCTCGAGCAAAAGCTGCGAAAGGTCGGTGCGTTTGTTGGTGCAGACCGAAAACTTGGCGCCCAGCGCGCCGAGCTGGTCGAGCGCGTCGGTTACGCCTGGAAACGGCGCCGATTGGCTCGCGATATCGGCGCGGTAGAATTCGATGAAGGCGCTGGTCAGCTGATCCAGCCGCTCGGTGCTGAAATTGGCGCCTGTCAGTTCCGTCGCGCGCTCGATCAGCCGCCGCGCCCCCTGACCTACAAGGTGCCGCACCGTCGCCAGCTTGGCGTGCGGCAACCCTTCCAGATCGAGCGTCTCGTTGAGCGCGCGCACCAAGTCGGGCGCGGTGTCGACAAGCGTCCCGTCCAGGTCAAATGCGATCGTTGCATCGGCGAGTTCGCCGGTTGTCATGCGCCGCCCCAACGTCACGGAAAGGGCCCCTGCGCCTTCAGTCGCGCCGCCCATGGCGTTGAGCTAGAACGGACCCCAGATTCGGACAAGTTGCGGCAAGGTTTTGCGGACAGGCGGGAACATATGAGCCGGGCACGTGCGGCGATCATTCTGGCGGCGGGCCAGGGCACGCGGATGAAATCCGACGTGCCGAAGGTGCTGCATCAGGTCGGCGGGCGAGCGATGCTCGATTGGGTTGTCGCGGCGGTGAAAGGCGCGGGCGTGTCGCGCGTGGTGGTCGTGGTCGGCGCCAACACGCCGGCGCTGAACGAGCACGTCATAAAGACGCTCGGTCCGAACGCGGTCGCTGTTCAGGACCCGCCCCTCGGCACCGGTCACGCGGTTCGCGCCGCACACCAGGCGCTTGCCGATTTCGACGGCGATGTCGTCATCCTCTATGGCGACGGCCCGCTTATCCAATCCAAGCGCATCGAAGAATTATTTGCCGTGCGCGCCGCCAAGGGCGGCCAAGCGATCCTCGCCTTCAAGACCCAGAACCCGTTCGGTTACGGCCGCATCGTCTCGGGCGCCGACGGCGCTGTTGAACGCATCGTGGAAGAGAAGGATGCAACTGAAGCACAGCGCACCATCACGCTGTGCAATTCCGGTCTCATCAGCGCCGACGCCAAGTCGCTGTTCGGCCTGCTTGCAACGCTCAAGAACGACAACGCCAAGGGCGAATACTATCTCACCGATGTCGTCGCTCTTGGCCGTTCCGCCGGCGTTGTGACCGATATTGTCGTCGGCGAAGAAGCCGAGACGCTGGGCGTCAACTCGCGCGCCGAGCTCGCGGCTGCCGAAACTGTCTTCCAGAACCGAGCCCGGGCGGCGGCGATGGAAGCGGGCGTCACGCTCATTGATCCAGCCAGCGTCTTCTTTTCCTACGACACCGAAATCGAGCCCGATGTCGTCATCGAGCCGCACGTCTTCTTCGGACCAGGCGTGAAAATCCGCCGCGGCGCGCGCATTCACGCCTATTGCCACTTCGACCGCACCGAGATCGGCGAGGACGCCGAGATCGGACCGTTCGCCCGTTTCCGCCCGGGCTCCAAACTCGGACGCAAAGTGAAGATCGGCAATTTCGTTGAAGTGAAGAACGCCAACATGGCCGAGGGCTCAAAGGCGAGCCATCTCGCCTATGTCGGCGACGTCGATGTCGGCGCGCGCGCCAATCTTGGCGCCGGCACAATCGTCTGCAATTACGACGGTTTCGATAAGTACCGCAGCACCATCGGCGCGGACGCCTTCATCGGCTCGGACACCGCGCTTGTCTCGCCGGTGACCATCGGCGAGCGCGCTTACACAGGAACCGGCAGCGTCATCACCAAGGACGTGCCCGACGGCGCGCTCGGCGTTGCGCGCGGCCGGCAAGTCAATCTCGAAGGCTGGGCCGACAAGAACCGCGAAAAAAAGAAGAAACCGAAGGAGCAGACGTGAGCGCCGATCTCGCCAAGCTCAACGCTGCGCAAGCGGCGCTCGATTTTGTCAAGGACGGCATGGTGGTCGGCCTCGGCACCGGTTCGACCGCCGCGCATTTCATGCGCCTCTTGGGAGAGCGCGTCCGCCAAGGGCTGCGCGTCAAGGGCGTGCCCACCTCGGAAGCAACGCGCAACCTGGCCGAACAAGTCGGCATTCCGCTCTTGGAGATTTCGCAAGTCGCTTCGCTTGATGTCGATGTCGACGGCGCCGACGAGATCGATGCTGCTTTCCGGCTCATCAAAGGCGGCGGCGGCGCGCTCCTGCGCGAGAAGATCGTGGCCGCCGCCAGCAAATCCATGGTCGTTATCGCGGACGAGGGCAAATGGGTGGAAACGCTGGGCGCGTTTCCACTGCCGGTGGAAGTCACCCGCTTTGGTTTCGCGTTGACCCTCGAACGCGTCCGCACGGCGCTGCGCGGCGCCAAATGCGCCGGCGACGAAGTTGTCCTGCGCACCAGCGGCAAAACCAATGAGCCCGTCATCACCGATGGCGGCAATTACATCCTCGATGCGCACGCCAAGGTCATCCCCGCACCGGACGATCTCGGCGCTGCGCTCAAGGATATCGCCGGCGTTGTTGAACACGGCCTCTTTCTCAATCTCGCGCGCACGGTGATCCTCGGCCAGGCCAAGGGCGCGGTGATCAAGGCGCATGAGTTGTTCTAGTCGCCGCGCGCTCGCGCGTTGAGTAAAGACAGCGCTAGCGCCAGCAAGAGCATCCCAGCGAGGCTCCAGTTGATCAGCGCGCTGGTTGGGATGGCGTGCGACCAGTCGCGATGAGGAAGCATCGCATTTGACAACATCATGCGTCCGATCTGTTCGGCCGAAAGCGTCAGGATCATCAGCGGCAGCATGGCGCGATAGCGGATAAGGACGATTCCGCCCAGAAGCGCCAGCAGCAACAGCGCCAGGCCCCACGCGGCGAACGTGAAGACAAGATGGGCGGCCGCGTCAGCAGGATAGGCGTCCACTGGCACGCCATCGGCTTGCATTAAGATGAAGCGGCTGCTGACAAAGGGATTGAGGCCGCCGACATTGAATCCCATCGCCGCCTTCAGCGCCAGGACTGGCGCAAACAGCCAGATCGCCAGCACGTGGCCTTGATAAGAATTGTCGATCTGGCGCGGAAACAGGCGGCCCAACAAGATGTCTCTCCTCAAGCGGCCGCCGCTGTTAGCGGCCGTCCGCGATATCGCTTCGAGAGGCGCACATAAAACATCCAGAACAGCATGAACGGGAGCGGCGCCAGCGCGAGGAGCGGCAGCACCGGGGTACGCTGCAGCCATTCGGGAAACACTTCCGCTTGTCCAAGGAATAGCGAGCCCGATGCTACGAACAGTCCGAAGCACATGCGCCACACATGCCGCGCGACGCGTTGGGCGCCGCTAATGCCGCGACGCAAAATAACTTTCAGGTCCGCGAGCGCTGCGATCGTGCTGACGGTGACGAAGATGTAGAATGCCTGCCGTGGCGCGCCATCGAGCGTGCCCTCCGGCGTTTGCGCGGCCATCCATGACAAGACAAACGCCATGATTGCGCCCGTGATCGCCCAGAGCAAGCCGACCACT
The DNA here is from genome assembly GCA_963837475.1 of uncultured Pseudomonadota bacterium. Classification (GTDB taxonomy): domain Bacteria; phylum Pseudomonadota; class Alphaproteobacteria; order Caulobacterales; family Aquidulcibacteraceae; genus Vitreimonas. The sequence continues at coordinate 1,436,014 of CAWIND010000003.1, read as the reverse complement.
TCGAGCGCGCCGATGCCGTCGCGTCTGCGCGCTGTCAGCCAGCCGCTGAAGATGAGGTAGAATGTGGTGAACCCGGCCATGGCTGAAACGCGGTCGGGGATGAAAGGCGCCACGGTGGCGCCGATGCCCGCCATCGCCAGCATCGCGGCGAAAAAGATGTTGCCCATCAGCCGGTGCAGCTTGCCGCCTTTGTGCGACAGGAGCGCCACTGTGCCGGAAAGCAATCCGACCGTGCCGCCGCCGATGTGGGAATAAAGCAGGATCGCTGCGCCGACATGCATCCACAGCGGCGCTTGCGGCGCCACCTCAAGGTGATCCCCAAACGCCGGGCCCGCGAAGCCCAAGATGGGGAGGGCGAGCGCCCATGCTGCTGCGCGCGCTGCGCCAGCTGATCGAGCCTTGATCATCCAGGTGTCCCGTGAGTGATTGCTCACTCGACGGCCCATATCGAAATACGATACGAAGTTAGCGAAATGCGGTGCGGCTCGGACATGACGGCAGGCATCAAAAGCATGATCGCTGGCGCCAGGCCAAGAGAGCGGGGCGGGCGTGGCTAACGCGACGATCTCCGCCGGCTATCCGCGCGGCCTGCTCGCGTTCGCCGTTTCAAAAGGCGCCGCGCGCGCTGCGCTGCTTGAACAATCGGGTTTGGGCAAAGAAGAACTGGCCCAACAAGACGATCGCGTCGCCGTCGACAAATACGTCGCTCTGTTCAAGGCCGCCGCTGAACTTACCGGCGAGCCGGCGATCGCCCTTCAGTATGGCCAAGCCGTGCGCATGCAGGAAATCTCAATCGTTGGGCTCATCTGCGAAGCCTGCGAAACCACGATGGAGGTCGGGCGCGAACTCAATCGTTACGCCGCGCTGGTCGTGGACGATGATCGCGGCGAACCCGGCGTCTTGATGCGCGGCGTGATGAAGGAAGAGGGCTTCTGGATCGAAGGCCCGCACGAACTCTTCGTCAATCACCCCGTCATCGCCGAGGCGGAATTCGCGCGCCTAGTGTGGAACGGTCGCGTCATGTTTGCGAATTCCGAGGCGTTCAAGAAGCTACGCTATCCTGCGGAAATTCATTTCATGCACGCCGATCCAGGTTATCGCGCCGAATTCGACCGTGTCTTCCAGTGCCCGATCGTGTTCAACAGCCGCTGGAACGCAATGCTGGTCGACCACGGCTTCTTGATGCTGAAGCAGCCGCCGGTGAACCGCTATGTCTTCGGCGTTCTGAGCGAGCGTGCGGATGCGCTTTTGAAAAGCTTGCAGGAACTCAAAGACGACGCGCGGGCGGGTCGAAAGCCTGCTTATGCCCATCTTGCACACGGGCGATGTCAGCATGGATACAATCGCCGAGAAAATGGGCCAGAGTCGCCAGACGCTTTATCGCAACCTGAAGAGCGAGGGCGTCACCTATGAGCAAGTGCTCGATGAGCTCCGCCACAAGATGGCGCTCAACTTCCTCGCCGGCAAAAAAGTGTCGGTGAACGAGACCGCCTATCTCGTCGGCTTCTCCGAGCCCGCCGCATTCTCGCGCGCGTTCAAGCGCTGGACCGGCACAAGCCCCAGCGCCGCGCGCAAGCTCTAAGCGCGCTTCTTCTTGGCGGTGACTTTCTTGCCCGTCAGGCGCGCCGCCGCGGCGCGCAGCGCTGTCTTTTCCGGTTTGCACTTAGGGCAGGCGCAAATGCCTTTGAGGAACTGGTTGTAGTAGTTCTTGCCATAATCGTAGTTCAGTTCTTCGCCCGGTTTGATCTTGCGACGCGCATGAATATAGACGCGGCCCTTATAGATGTTGGGCTCGCAATTCGGCCGGCAGGAATGATTGATGTAGCGCGCCGTGTTGGAGCGCGGCGCGCCGTCGATGGTTTTGCGCGAATGAATCTCGAAGAGATATTTGCTGTTGCTCTTCTCTTCCTCTTCCTTGGTGAGCTCGACGCCGGTGTATTCGATGATGCAGGCGTTCTTGGGGATTTCGCCGTCGGCATAGAGGCCAAGCCCCGTCTTGGAGCGCCCGACGCGCAAATCGAACTCGCCAGGGGTGTAGCTCAGTCTGGGCATCGTCTCTCCGGCTCTTGCTGACCCGCGCTTTGCGCAGCGAAGGCTGGCTGGGGTGCTAGGATTCGAACCTAGGAATGGCGGTACCAAAAACCGCTGCCTTACCGCTTGGCGACACCCCAAAGCGCGAGGCGGCTACTTAATGGCGCCCGCCGCGCGATGCAACCGCTGCCCTGACGCGGGCTATTCTAGCGATTTTGGCCGCGTTGCGTGGCCAAAAGGCCTCGTCTATAAGCCCCGCTCCTCGGAGCATAGCTCAGCCTGGTAGAGCACCACGTTCGGGACGTGGGGGTCGTTGGTTCAAATCCAGCTGCTCCGACCATTCAGGTCGAAATCGATGCATATCGAACGGCGTACCCTGATCGCCGGCGCATTGGCGCGTGAAGCGCCTGCGCGACACGACATCCCCCACGACATCTCCCAAGACATCTCCAAGACATCTCAGGGAGCACACATGTACGGCCTCACCGGCAAGATGCTCGCCAAGCCCGGTCATCGCGACGACATCATTGCCGTCCTCCTCGCCACCGGTTCGATGCCGGGATGCCGGCTCTACGTTGTGGCGACCGATCCTGCTGACGCCAACGCCATCTGGATTACGGAAATCTGGGATTCGCAAGGCGAGCACGACGCCTCGTTGCAGCTGCCGCAAGTGCAAGCTGCAATCGCGCGTGCGCGTCCGTTGATCGATGGCTTTGGCGAGCGCTTCGTTACGACGCCGGTGGGCGGAATTGGCCTTTGATCGCTCGGTCGGCAATTTACGCAGACATATGCGTGAAAACCCACGCAAGGCCCATCACGAAGCCGACGATCAGCACCCAGCGCGCCGTCTCCGCCATGGCATGAACCGCGCCGCGCAACGGCTCGAACGCGCTGATCGCCAGCACGACGACGAAGGCCGTGCCAGTCGCCAACCACACTTCGAAATTGCCGAGCTGGCTGTCCATTCCGGCAATGTACGTGAGATACGATCCGATCGCGGCGATCACAAAGCGCACCAGACCCTTGAGCGCGGCGCTGCCGCTATGATGGGGATCGCGCGCGCGCGGGGGCGGCTGGCTTGCTGCAACGGTCGGAAGCGGCGGCGGCAGCTGCGCCGGCAGCGGTGTCGGTTCAGGGGGGCCGGCCAATTGGGTCCGAAGCCTGCGCCACGCCTCCGCCTCGAGCTCGGCGCGCACCTGCTGTTCGAACATCCAATCGTCACTGGCGAACGGCGGCGGCGTCCTGCGCGACGCACTCATAGGCGCAACCCTCCCGGCTCAGTGACAGCCATCATGCTCCAACGCCGGGAGCCGGGAAATGGGGTTGGACAGGGCCTTTGGCGATTTTCGGCGCGTCCTCGGGCCGCTGGTGGGTGCTGGCAATTTATCATTTTTCGATAAAATTACACTTGCACCCGAAACCGGTTCATATCATTTATCGATAAATCCCGGACTCGGGTAACCGGGGGTGGAGTGTGACCTCGTGAAACAGTTTCTGATCACCGTGGCCGGCGTCCTAGTCGGGCTCATCGTCTTTCTGTTTATTGGCCCGATCCTGCTTCTTTCGATGATTGCGGCCTCGGTGCATGGGCCAGCGCAGCCCTCGCACATGGTGCTCGCGCTCGACCTGCGCGAGCCGATGAACGATCAGCGCCCCAACACGCCCTTCGCGAGCCTGAGCGGCCGGCAATCTCTGCTTGAAACGCTCGGACGCATCGACGCTGCCCGCGCCGATCCGGCCGTCGATGGCCTCTTCATCCGCGCCAACACACAGGGCATGCAGCCCGCGCAGGCCGAGGAGCTGCGCAGCGCGCTCGCGACGTTCCGCCAATCTGGCAAATTCGTCGTCGCGCATTTGCAAAACGACGGCGTGCGCATGGGCATGCCGGGCTATCTCGCCGTCGCCGGCGCCAACCAGGTGTGGACCCAAGCCAGCAGTGAGTTCATGCCGATGGGGCTGGCTGCCGAAGTCACCTTCTTCGGCAACACGCTGCAGCGCTATCACATGCAGGCGCAGTTTGAGACGCGCGAGGAATACAAAACTGCCGCAGCCGAACTCACCAACGCGAACTTCACGCCGGCTCACCGCGAAGAGCTGACCGGCCTCATGACCGGCATCTACAATTCCATGCTCGCCGATATCGCCGCCGATCGCCGGCTTACGCCGCAACAGGCGCGCACAGCGATCGAAGTCGACCCCCTACGTGGCGCAGCAGGCGATGAATCTGCGGCTGGTCGATCATATCGGCCGTCCGGAAGAGGCCCAGCAAGCGGCGCTCGCGCTTTCCCGCAATCGCGGCGCCGAGATTGTCGATTTCGACGATTATAGACCAGCGGCGCGTGGAAGCGGCCGTGTCATCGCTGTCGTGCAGGGCGAGGGGGCAATCGTCTCCGGGCCCGTCGATCACGATTTCTTCAGCGACGACGAGCAGATGAACAGCGACACCATCGCCAAGGCGCTCCTGGACGCGTCCGAGGACAACGACGTCGCCGCGATCGTCTTCCGTGTGAACAGCCCTGGCGGGTCGGTCGTTGCATCCGACCAGATCCTCGCAGCACTCCGCGTCGCGCGCTCGCGGGGCAAGAAGGTGGTGGTGTCAATGGGCGATGTCGCGGCTTCGGGCGGCTATTACGTCTCCGCCTATGCCGACGAAATCATCGCCGAGCCGACCACAATCACCGGCTCCATCGGCGTGCTCGGCGGCAAGCTGATCATCGGCCCGGCGATGGACCATTATTTGTCCACCAACACGCAGACGCTCACCGTCGGCTCGCCGCTGGTGACCATGTTCACGACGCAGCGCGGCTTCAATCCCGCGGAACGCGCCGCCTTCGCCGGCTTCATCGATCGCGCCTACACGCAATTCATCGGCCTCGTCGCCGATGGGCGTCACATGACGGTCGATCAAGCCCACGCCGTCGCCCACGGCCGGGTCTGGACTGGCCAGCAAGCGCTCGAGCGCCGCCTGGTCGATCGTCTCGGCGGCTTCTCCGACGCGGTGGCGCGTGCGCGCGCTTTGGCCGGCATTCCGGCGAACGCGCAAACGCAGTTGCGCTTCTATCCGCAAGTCCAAAATCCGTTCCGCAATCTAGGCCGCGCGTTCGGCGCTTCATCGGAAAGCGTCGAGGCGCTGGCGCGGATCAATGCGGTCCTGTCAGACCCGCGCGTGCAGCGCGCGATGGCGGCGGTGCGTGAAGAGGACGCCAATGTTCGCGCTGAGAGCGGCCGCATCAGCGTCCACTAAGAACCAAGCTCCATAAGCCCCTCGATACGGCCCTCCGGCAACGGAGGGCCGCTTTGTTTGCAGGTGCTGTTGACTGGGTGCTTAGCCCTTGTTCTCGACTTCGTATTTCGGCAGGTCGGCGCGCAGGTTTTCGTAGAGCCGATCAACAAAGCGCTCGGCGTCGTCGTCGACGAAATCGTCGAAATAGGCGTCGAGATTGCTTTCGAACACGTATTCACCGCCCTCGGCGAAAATGAAACCCAGCTCCTCTTCGCTGGGCACGTGCAGGACGACAATGGATGTTTCCTCATCGTCTTCGTCGCTCAGCGTAAATGCGAGGCGACGGCTTTGAAATCTTCGCTGCCAAAACCGGCGCCAGCGCCCGCAGCGCCGCCAGATCATCGAAGCCGTTTTCTTCGGTGAGCGAGTCTTCGAGGCGCTTGCGCGCCGCATCGACTTCATCGTCGAAGCCGCCGCCGCGCGGCGATCCCCGTTCCGGTTTCTTGGCCATCACGCTGCTTCCAGCAAGCTCTGGAACACGGCCGCGCCGCCCGTGCGGCCGAGCACTGGATCGGTTGCGCGCTCAGGGTGGGGCATCATGCCCATGACATTGCCGCGCGCATTCACGATGCCGGCAATGTCATGCATGGAGCCATTCGGGTTGTCGAGGTAGCGGAAGACCACGCGGCCCTCGCCTTCGAGTTCATTCAAGGTCTCTTCGTCGGCGATGTAGCGCCCGTCGCCGTGGGCTATCGGGATTTCGGTGTTGCGCGCTTCGCGATAGGCGCGTGTGAAGGCGGTATTGCCGTTGACGATCGCCAGCGGCGCGTCCTTGCACGAAAACTTGAGCCCGATGTTGCGCCCCAGCGCGCCCGGCAGAAGCCGGGTCTCGGTGAGCGTCTGAAAGCCGTTACAGATGCCCAGCACCAAGCCGCCGCGTTCGGCGTGATCGATCACGGCGCGCATAACCGGGCTCTTCGCCGCCATGGCGCCCGAGCGCAGATAGTCGCCGTACGAAAAACCGCCCGGCAACACGACGAGATCGGTGCCTTCCGGGAGTTCGTTGTGCTTATGCCAAACCATCGCCGCTGGCTGGCCGGAAAGGCGTTGCAGCGCCCGCGCCGCATCGCGGTCGCAATTCGACCCGGGAAACACAATCACCGCTGACTTCATGCCGCTCACTTAAACTGCGTCGCCTCCAAATTAAAGGCGGCGCGGCGGTTTAGCCGCTGTTGTGGCAAAATCTCTGTTCCGGCTCAGTTGCATAGGCGTTGGGATCGCCAAGCCCCATGAGCCAAACGAGCGAACCAGGCGACAAATCGCGCCAAGCCGGCCCCTCATGGCGCCATGGCCCGATGCACGCGCGCAGCGGCGCATTGAGACGCTGCAAGGATTCGATGACTTCCCGCGGCACATCGGCGGGACGATGCACTGAGCCAGACGTTTCGCGCGTGCCGCCGGTGACGACCCAGCGCAGGTGGGCGGCATTGTCTGTGATCCATGCTGTCCGGGCGCCGACAGGAGAATGCACGATCGCGCCGCCGAAAAGGTTGGGATGATCGTTGGCGAGCACGAGCGCCAAGTCGGCGCCGTTCGAGAAGCCGCCGACGAAGCTCTTCATGGGCTCGGTCGCCGCGCGCTGAGTTCGCTGCGCCCACGGAACGACTTGGTTCACGAACCAATCCTCGTGCACGCGAAAGTCGTCACTGCCGCCCGGGAAGCCGCGGAGGTATTCGCCGCCGCGTCCTTCGCCGCGCGGATTAGGATCAGGCGCGATCAAAAGGATCGCTGGCAGCGCACCAGAATCCAAGGCCGGCTTGAGCCGCAGGAGGGCGACATTCAACCCGTCTAGACCGTCGAAGATATAGAGCGTTGGCAGGCGCTGGTTGGCTGGCGCGTTCGCGGGGCGCCAAACCCAAACCACCCGCGTCTCGCCCTGGCGGGGGCCGGGAAACACGGAGCCGCGCGCCTGCGCGTGAATTTGATCGCGCGCCGGCTGCATGCCGTCATTCGGGTTTGCGCGCGGAAAGATTTGTGCGGACACCGTGGCGGTGCAGAGGGTCAAGAGGGCGCCAAACGCCAGTCTGAATCGCATGACCGAGCCGTAACCGGCCTGAAAAGCAGGCGCTAGGGCGCGCTGCGCTCAAAATGCGGTGAGCAGGCGCGGTGGGTGGACTAGGTTACACACCATGGGACCAGCCTGGGTCACGATCGCCGCCGCCATCGCCGCCACTGCCACCGCAGTGCTGAGTTGGATCCTGTGGCGCATGAATGGCGGCGGCCGCAACGATGACGGGCCGGGGAATGAAGGGCAATGATGAGCACGCTCTTCGGCGCGATCGTTCTTATTGTGGCGCTGGCGTTCATCGCCTTCGTGCTCTGGGCCTCGGCTCGCATAGGCCGCGGCGGTTCAGACGATGCGGACGGCGCCGGTTTGTTTTCCATCTGCAGCGGAGACGGCGCTCACCATCATGCCCATCACGGGCACGGCCATGATGGGGGACATCACGGCAGTGACGGCGGCGGTGACGGGGGCGGTGACGGGGGCGGTGACGGGGGCGGCGGCCTTGGCGGCCATTAGGGCGCGCGCGTGGGTGTGTACATGTCCGGCAGCAGGCGTTGCAGGTTGCGCTGCTTCGGCAGGTCGTTGAAGACGATGTAGGGCTGATCGGGATGCAGCGAGAGATAGTTCTGGTGATAATCTTCCGCCGGCCAGAACCGCCGCAGCATGTCGACGCGCGTTACGATCGGTGCTGAGTAGATGTGCGCCGCATTGAGTTGCGCGATATAAGCCCGCGCCACGCGCGCCTGATCTAAGTTGATCGCGAAAACATTGCCGCGATAGCTTGGCCCGGAGTCTGGGCCTTGCCGATTGAGCTGCGTCGGATCGGTGGCGACCGAGAAATAGACGCGCAGCAATTGGCCGTAGGTCACGACGCGCGGATCGTAGGTGACCTCGATTGCTTCCGCATGTCCGGTTGTTTCCGTGGTGACGTCCTCGTACGTGGGATTGGCGAGCGCGCCGCCGCTATAGCCCGATCGCACGCTGTGCACCCCGCGCACATGTTCGAAAACGCCTTCCATGCCCCAAAAGCAGCCGCCGGCGAGAACCGCTCGCTGCGCGCCGTTGCCGGTCGGCGCAGGCATGTCGAGCGCAGGCACGGGTACAGCGCGCGGCGCCTGGTCGGCCATGGCAGGTGCGCAGGCCATCAGGGCAAGGGCAGACAATGGGGCGAGAAGAAGGCTGCGGATCACGTTGTTTCTCCGGAATTGCTTCCCTTATACGACCTGGACCCGACGATAGGTTACGACCCCGATCACAACAGTGACAAACTATCGAGCGCCAGGACTTGCCAGGCTGGGCGTTCGGCCATCACCGCAAACATCTCATCGCCACGTTCGGTGCGTTCGACATTCATGGACGCCAGGATCGCCATCAGAAATCCGGAGAAGGCGTAGAGGCGATATTCACGCCACAGGATGTCGCCGTCAGCGGCTACGCCGAGCGTGCTGAGCTCGTTTGCGTAGAGTTCGACCAGACGCCGCTCATCGTGCTGGCGCACATCGGGGTCGGCAATGCTCGTGCCGATAAGATAAGCCACGTCAGCCGCGCCGGCGCCAATGCCGAGCGTCTGCCAGTCGACGATGTAGGCATGCTCGTCGCCCGGCGCGAAGAGGATATTGTCGACGCGGAAGTCGCGATGCTGCGCTGTTGGTTTCGCTGGACTATGTCCGAGATAGCGATCGAGCCTGGCAACAAACGCTTCCCCCATCTCCAGAATGTCGGCCGAAAGCCGCCCCGCATAGCGCTCGCGGAATTGCGGGTAGAGCGCCGGCAAGAGCATGCGGATCATGCTGGTGGAGTTTGGATTGGGCTTCAGCCATTCATACCCATCCGCGCGCCCATTGCCCCAGAACGGCGCATGCAAGCGCGCCGCCTGCTTCAGCGCGGTCTCGATTTGCTGGACGCTCGCGCCCACGAGCTGATCGCCTTGCTGAGCTGGGGCCAGGTCTTCGAGCAGCAGCACGAAATCCAGATCGCCGTTGGCGCTTTCCAAATGCAAGCAGCGCGGGCAGGCGACCTTCGCTTCGCTTGCGAGATCGCGATACCAACCCAGTTCAAGCGTGTAACATCGCATCGCTTGGGCGATCGCGCGCGTCTTGGCGTCGAGCGATGGGGTTTTGGAGATCACCGAGGCAGGGCCATCGAAGCCGCCCCAATCGAGCGCAAGGCGAAAGCTCTTGCTCATCTGCCCAGTGCCCACCGCTTTTGCTGCGAAGCTCCGCAACGACCCACTTGGCGCGCCGAGCGCATGGGCGAGCCATTCGGTGGTGAACGCCGAAAGATCGCTCGGCACACTCACAAAGCCGGATCCAGGATGCTCGTAAATCCACTCGGCGCATGTGGTCCGATCAGCAATTGCTCAAGCACGCCGACGCCTTCGAACACGCGTCCGCCATCCTCAAGCGTTGCGTGCGCGAGCGCTTGAATGTGGAGATTGCCGGGCGCGCTGTCTTCGGCATTCTCCAACACGTCATAGGCCGCTTCGAATGCGCCGTGATCGCGCCCATGTCCCCACGTTGGATGCATGTAGCCGAGGCCATTCATGTAGAAGTGCCTACCGCTCGGCGTGATGCGCAGCTTGGGACCGTCAGCCGCCAGCGCAATCTCGGCCGATTTGATGCGACGGGCGCCCACGTTGAATACGAGCTTTGCCTCTGGCTGTTCGTACTCGGTGCGTGATGCGCCGAATGTGTCCGTCACGGCGCGCCGATTCCACGGTTTACCGGCTTCATCGTCATTGGTGTGAAAGAAGAGGGCGCGGTCGTTGAAATTGAACGGCGCCCACAGCCAGAAGAATTGAAAGCCGCCTGGCGCAGGCTGCGCGTCGGGCGCGCCGACTGGGCGGATGCCCCACGACCGGTCACGCGTGCCTTGTATCTGCGCCGGATCGAGCCGCGTTTCGCCGCCATTGTGGCGCAATGTCCCGCTCCAAGCGCCATTCTGTGTCATGCGCGTGTAGTCCATGAACATGCGCGGACCTTGCCTGCGCGTGAAGCGCGGCTCCTCGATCGGCGCGTGGCGGCCTTCGAAGACCAGATCAGCGCAAATGCCGCTGTCATTGTCGCCGACGCGGATGCCCAGTCCCTTGAGCGGTTCAATCACGCGCACTTCGATCGGGCCGACGCGCAAATCCATGCGCTCGCTCTTCAGCCGCCGCGACGCGCGGATATTGTGCTGCTTGCCGTCGGCCAGCAGGCAGAAGGCCGCGTCGATCACATCGAGGTGGGGATAGACGCCCAAAGCTGCGGCGAAAAAGAGCGAACCGTCAGCCGAATAGCCGTTGAAGAAATAGCGGTCGTAGAAATTGCGATCGCTGCCAGCGAACGCCAGCGGCTCCGGCGTCTGATGGATTGGGTAGTCGTCGCCGTTCGTGATCACGAGCGCTCTCCGCGCGGCGACTTTAGGACCTGGCGTCAGCCAAGCACAACCTAGCGCGCGATTTCGACGCGATAGCTTTCGATCACCGTGTTGGCGAGGAGCTTCTCGCACATCTCGCGCACCTGCTCTTCAGCAGTCTCCGGATCGAGATCGCCATCCAGTTCGATCTCAATGCGCTTGCCGACGCGCGCGTCGTGCACATCGCCAAAACCCAGTTCCTTCAATGCGCTGGCGACCGCCTTGCCCTGCACATCCAACACGCCGGGCTTGAGGCCGACGGTGACGATGGCTTTCATACCTTCCCCCTTGCCCGGGCGTGCGCTCAATGCACGCTTTCGCCGCCCGCGGCTGCTTGTTTCACGATGCCCAGACGCCGCGCCACTTCCACATAGGCCTCGGTGACGTTGCCGAGGTCGCGGCGGAAGCGGTCCTTGTCCATTTTCTCGTTCGTCTGCACGTCCCACAGGCGGCAGCAATCCGGACTGATCTCGTCGGCCAGCACCGTGCGCACCATGTCGCCTTCGTAAAGACGGCCGTATTCCAGTTTGAAATCGACCAGACGGATGCCGACAGCGCCGAACATGCCGAACAAATAATCGTTGATGCGCAGCGTCAGCGCCATGATGTCGTCGATGTCCTGGGTCGAGGCCCAATTGAACGCGGTGATATGTTCTTCCGCGACCATAGGATCCTGAAGCGCGTCGTTCTTGTAATAGAACTCTATGATCGAGCGCGGGAGCGGCGTGCCTTCCTCGATGCCGAGCTTTTGGCTGAGCGAGCCCGCCGCCACATTGCGGCAGACGACTTCGAGCGGAATGATCTCGACTTCGCGAACCAGTTGTTCGCGCATGTTCATGGTCTTGATGTAATGCGTGGGCACGCCGATCGCGTTCAGGTTCTGCATGATGAACCCGGAGATCTGGTTGTTGATCACGCCCTTGCCTTCGAGGATCGCCTTTTTCTGCGCGTTGAAGGCGGTGGCGTCGTCCTTGAAGTATTGGATGAGCGTGCCGGGCTCGGGGCCCTCGAACAAAATCTTGGCTTTGCCTTCGTAGATTTTCTTGCGACGGGACATGAGCTCCCTCCTCGAAGGCGAAGCGCCCGGGCCGGGCGCTCATCAAGCTGTTGGGGAGGCGGGAGATTCGCGTTCCGCCTCGTCCAGAACTTAGGGGCAAGCGCCCGCCGCCACAATTGGTCCTGCCGCCGACGGCGGCCGGGCAGCGCAGTTGATCGCCGGCCAGCGGCTCTCTATTCAGGCCAGGACTAGGCGGAGAGACCCAGATCCATGGCTGAATTCGACGACCGTGAGCGCGCCGAAGAAACAAAATTCAAGCTAGATCAAGAGCTTGAGTTCAAGGCCCAGGCGCGCCGCGCGAAATTGGTGGGCCTCTGGGCCGCCGAACTCATGGGTCTCTCGGATGGCGCGGCCGACGACTATGCCAAGTCCGTGGTCATGGCCGACATGGAAGAGGCGGGCACCGAGGACATCTTCCGCAAGATCCGCGCTGATCTCGACATGCAATCGGTGCAGCTCTCGGACCACCAGATCCGGGCGAAGTTGGAAGAGTGCTTGGCGACCGCGCGCGAGCAGATCAGGGCCGGCAAGTGAGCCAGCCTCAGGTGAGCCAGCCTCAAGTGAGCCAGCCTCAAGTGAGCCAAGCTCTCGCGCAACGCTGGCTGGGCGCGCCTTACGCCGCCCCGATTGCGGTCATCACCGGCTCGCTCGTGCTGGCCGCTTCGTCCTATGTCGAAGCGCCGATGTGGCCAGTGCCGATTACGCTGCAGACTTATGCGGTGTGCATTGTTGGCGCGCTGTTCGGGGTGCGTTTGGGCGCCATCACGGTTGCGTTTTATCTGCTTGAGGGCGCACTTGGATTGCCCGTGTTCGCCGGCGGAGGGGCGGGCTTTGTTCATGTGCTCGGGCCGACCGGCGGTTATCTCGTGGGCTTCCTGGCGGGTGCTGCGCTCACTGGCGCGTTGGTTGAGCGCGGCTGGACGAGCTTCACAGCGCTGCTCGGCGTGATGCTGCTTGCGCACATCGTCGTCTTTGCGTTCGGCGTGGCGCAACTGCAGCTCTTCGTCGGCTGGGGCGCTGCGTGGTCCAGCGGCGTTGCGCCGTTCATCGTCGGCACAGTAATCAAGACAATTGCCGCCGCCGCGACCGTGCGCGCCGCAGCACCTTTGGTGCGCTAGCGCAAACAGCAAAGCTGCGATTGGGGACAAGGAGGCGCCTTCGCTTGCCTGCGATGGTCTTTGTTCGCCTTCGCCTGCTTTCACTTGCCTTCACTTGCCTTACGGGACGTTTTCGCCGAGTCCGGTCTCTCGGCCGGGTGCGTCTATGGCTATTTTCAAAGCAAGCACGATTTGGTCCTGGCGATTGCCGAGGAACGCCACATCGAAGAGCGCCAGGCGCTCGAAGCCGCCGCCGCGGAAGCTGATCCGCTCGAAGCCATCAAGGTGATGATGCGTCAAATCTTCGACGCCTATCTTACCAAGTCGGCCGAGCAGAAGCGGCGCCTTTCGCTCATCACCTGGTGCGAAGCGCTGTTCGATAAGACGGTGTTCGTCTCATCGCGCCAAGGTATGATCGCGCCAAGGTATGATCGAACCGCGCAAGGCGCTGACGGCCATCCTCATACGCGGACAAAACGCCGGCGCGGTGCGCAGGGAAATCAATGCCGAGGCCATGGCTGCGGCGATGGTCTCGATGTTTCAGGGCCTGTTGCTACACAAGATTTGGGACCCGTCCATGTCGCTGCCCGCGGTCACCGAGGCGTGCGATCAATTGCTCGAAGGCCTGCGGGCCTGACGCCTAGCCGAACACGCGCGCAAACACCTCGTCGACGCGTGCGAAATGTTGTGTGTCGTCAAAGCATGCCTCAAGCCGCTTCGCATCGAGCTTAGCGGTGACGTCCTTGTCGCCCTTCAGCTTGTCGATGAGCGCCGTTGGCGCGCGCGGCGGCGGGCTTTGCCAAACGGCCATCGCGTTGCGTTGAACCATCCTGTAGGCGTCCTCGCGCGAGACGCCGGCTTGGGTCAATGCCAGCATTACGCTCTGCGAATTGTGTAAGCCGCCTAGGAGCGCCAGATTGCGCGCCATGTTTTCGGGGTAAACGACGAGCTTTTCCACCACCGCCGCCAAACGCTGCAAGGCAAAATCTAGGTGGATGGTGGCGTCGGGACCGATGCCGCGTTCAACGGAAGAGTGGGAAATGTCGCGCTCATGCCAAAGCGCAACATCCTCCAGCGCCGGCGTCACCGCGCTGCGCACGAGGCGCGCGAGACCGCAGAGATTTTCCGTCAGCACGGGATTTCGTTTATGGGGCATCGCCGACGAGCCTTTTTGTCCGGGCTAGAAATATTCTTCCGCCTCCAGCACCTCGGTGCGTTGAAGATGGCGGATTTCGGTCGCCAGCCGCTCGATGCCGGACGCCACGACGCCGAGCGCGGAGAAGAACGCGGCGTGGCGGTCGCGCGGAATCACTTGTGTCGAGATGGGCTCGACGGCGAGACCCAGCTTTTCCGCGACATATTTCTCCACGCGGGGATCGATCTGCGCGAACGTGCCGACCGCGCCGGAAATCGCGCAGGTTGCGACCTCCTTGCGCGCCATTGCGCAGCCGCTCCAGATTGCGCGCGAATTCCGCGTAGTGCCCGGCAAGCTTCAAACCGAACGTCGTGGGCTCGGCATGGATGCCGTGGCGACGACCGATGGTCAGCGTCATCCTGTATTCGAACGCGCGCTTTTTCAACGCCTCCATCACGCGCTCGCAGCCCGCGATCAACAAGTCGCTGGCCCGCACCAGCTGCACCGCAAGGCAGGTGTCCAGCACATCGCTCGAGGTCATGCCCTGATGCACAAACGCGGCTCTCGGGTCCGACGTGCTCCGCAACGCTGGTCAGAAACGCGATGACGTCGTGCTTCACTTCGCGCTCGATTTCGTCGATGCGGGCGACGTCGAACTTGCCCTTGGCGCAGTAGGCTTTGGCGGCCTCCTTCGGGATGACGCCCAGATCCGCCATCGCCTCCATCGCCAAGGTCTCGATCTCAAGCCAGATCGAATAGCGCGTCTCCGGCGACCAGATCGCCGTCATTTCGGGCCGCGAATAGCGTGAAATCATGGTCCTCAGATGCGACCGCTCGCGTGCGGCGTCAACTCACGCGGTCCTTGAGATAGTGTCGCGACGCCAGGAAGAAGTGGACCATCGGCCACGCCAGCAGGCAGGTGACGCCGATCATGGCGTAGCGCAGCCCGTGCGCAATCGCCGGCGCGCATGCAGCCGGGTGTTCGATGCCCGGGGCTTTACAGAGAGCGACAGTCAGCCCGGTCGCGGCGAGTTCGCGATTGGCGAGAAAATCCGAGAGCGCGCCAAGCGTCGGCGGGCCAAGGCCGTAGCCGATCAGGTTCACGATCAGCAGGAGGATCGCCACCGTCGTGGCGCGCATGCGCGGCTCGACGACCGACTGGCTCACTGCATACATCGGTCCGAGATAGAGATAATGAAAGACCGGGGCGATCAGCAGGAACATGAACGCTGTGTTGAAATCGGGCGCCGCGAACGCGAGCAGGTAGACGGGCAGCGCTACAAGTATGCCTGCGCCTGGCAGCCACGCGGCGATGGCTGGAAACCGTCTCGACATGCGATCCGCAACAAAGCCGCCCGCAAACGTGCCGATCGCCACCGAGACGCCTGCCACAATGGCGAGCGCACCGGCGGCCTGCTGAATGCTGACCCCGTAATTGCGCACCGAATACGAGACCAGGAATTGCGCCGTCGAATAGCCGACGAACGACATCAAAGCGCCGGCCACGGCGAGATGCCAGAACGAACGCTTGCCCGCGATGGCGCGCAATGTCGCTGAGAAACTTGGGACTTCTGTCGCCGCGCCCGACCGCGGCGGTTCGCGGACACTCATCTTCAAGATGAGCGCGGCGATGAGACCGGGCAGTCCAAGCGCCAGGAACACCGTGCGCCAACCTGCAACGGGCGCGCCATCGATATTGTTGTGAAGCCCAAGCGTCCTCAAGAGCGGCCCGAGAAAGGCAAACCACTCACCGCCGTGCGCAACCAATTGCGAGCCGACAAAGGCCGAGATCATCGTCCCAATCGGAATGCCGAGCGCATAGATCGCCAGAGCGGTCGCGCGCCGCGCGCTCGGAAAATAATCGGTCAGCACCGATTGCGACGGCGGCGTGCATGCGGCTTCGCCGATGCCGACGCCGATGCGCGCCACAACAAGCTGCAGATAATTGCCAGCCAACCCGCACGCCGCCGTCATCACGCTCCAAACCGCGGCGCCGATCGTGATAATGGTAATGCGGTTGCTGCGCTCCGCGTAGCGCGCAATCGGGACGCCGAGGAGCGTGTAAAGAATGGCGAAGGCGGGCCCGCCAAGCAGTCCGAGCTGGAAGTCGTCGACGCCGAGGTCGTGCTTTAGCGCTTCCTGCGTGATGCCGATCAGACCGCGGTCGACGAAGTTGAACGTGTAGACGACGGTCAACATCAAGAGCGCGTAAGCGCGATAGGGCTTCGTGCCATAGCCCGCGAAGGCTGGCGCTCCGGCGTCGTTCATGTCGAGCGTCCTCCCGCGCCTTTGTGAGGGGCGCCGCTCGTGCGGTCAAACAGGATTGCCCAGACCCGCGCCCCCGGACCCGCGCCCCGCACCCGAGACCCGCGTTCCAGGCGCTGCCATTGTGCGCGCTAAGTCTTCTTCAAAGCGTGCGGCTGATCGAGCCCCGCCTGCGATTTGGTGAAAATCTGCACGCCGTCCTCAGTCACGCCCACCGAATGCTCGTATTGCGCCGAGAGCGACTTGTCTTTCGTCACCGCCGTCCAGCCATCGCTCAAAATCTTCACACCCGGTGCGCCGAGATTGAGCATCGGCTCGACCGTGAACATCATGCCTGGCCGCAGTTCTTCGCCTTGGCCCGGCCGGCCGTAGTGCAAGATGTTCGGCGCATCGTGGAAGACGCGTCCCAACCCATGTCCGCAAAACTCGCGCACGACAGAGCACCGCTCGGCCTCCGCGTAGGTTTGGATCGCGTGCCCAAGATCACCCAAGGTCGCGCCCGGCTTGATCGCGGCAATGCCGCGCATCATCGCTTCGTAGGTCACGTCCATCAATCGCTGAGCCTTACGCGGCACATCGCCAACGCCGTACATGCGGCTTGTGTCCCCATGCCAACCAT
This sequence comes from uncultured Pseudomonadota bacterium, assembly GCA_963837475.1. GTDB lineage: Bacteria > Pseudomonadota > Alphaproteobacteria > Caulobacterales > Aquidulcibacteraceae > Vitreimonas. The sequence continues at coordinate 1,419,126 of CAWIND010000003.1, read as the reverse complement.
CGACGATCACGGTGACGTCGATGTTGAGGATGTCGCCGTCCTTCAAGGCGCGTTCGTACGGGATGCCGTGGCAGACCACATGATTGAGCGACGTGCACACCGTATGGCGATAGCCGCGATAGAAGACGCACGCCGGTAGCGCGCCATTGTCGAACACATATTGCCGCGCCAGGTCATCGAGCCGCTGCGTCGTCACGCCGTCGCGCGTTTCGCCGACAAGCATATCCAAACACCCGGCCGCCACATGCCCAGCCTTCGCCATGCCGGCGAACGCAGCGGCAGGGTCGTAGAGTTTGATCTCCGCGGTGCGCCGTTCGGGCGCCTCGGCAGCTTGGACAAAGTTCATGAGCGCTCCAAGAAACGCTCATAACATAGGCGCGAACCGTTAAAAGCCTAATGGTCCGACCTGACTGGCAAAAACCCTCAATTGCCCCGGTGGCGCCGGTAAATCAGCCGGTAAATCAGCGTCCAGGTCTGCCCATCGGCGGATGCGTCGCCTTGCTGGGTGAGCGTGCCGTCCGCATTCGGCGTGAAGGTTACGCGCTGCCATTGCAGCGCCCCGTTTGGCCCGGTCGGGGAGGGCGCGGGCGTCGACATTTGCACCGCGCCGGCAGCGATTGGCCCGCCGACGAAATAAATTCGCGCGCCGGTGGAGTCAGTCCAGTACTGCTCCCAGCGCCGCGCGCCACGGTCGAAAATGTTCAGGCTGCGGCCCGAATAGGCGAGCGGGGCGCCGACGCTCGTCCAACGTTCATTGATCACACAGCCCTCGTCGGACGCGGTGACCGAGGAGCGTCCGGAAAGCCGGTTGTTATCGGCGCGAAAAGCGTCCCATTCGCCCACCCAGAAATCGAGCGCATGATGCTCGGCTGCTGAACAATTTGGCGGCGGAGCCGCCAGTGGCGATGCGCCCTGCGTCTGCGCATAAGCGCATTCGGCCGCCCATCCGGCAAAAACCAGCGCCGTCGCCACGGCAGCCAACGCGGTGCGCATGCTCATCCCTCCGCGAAGAGGATGCTCGTATTGGCCGCGCGCGCAATTCGCCATGCGATGAGTGAAGCGAGGGGTTCGACGAGCCGCCAGACCGTCTAGGCGGCTTGCGACGAAGTCCTGCCCATAACACGATTGCGGCCCGCGCGCTTGGCTTCGTAGAGACCTTCGTCTGCGCGCTTGAGCACGGTCTCGGCCGTATCGTCAGGAAGCTCGGAGCAGGCGACGCCGATCGAAGCCGTGATCTCCAATGGGTGATCGATGCCGTGAATGATGAAAGGCGTCGCGCCAATGTGGCGGCGCAGACGCTCGGCCGCGAGACAAGCAATATCGCCCGGCGTGCGCGGCATGATCACGACGAACTCTTCGCCGCCGAGGCGGCAGGCAAAATCCGACGGGCGCACATTGGTCGCCAGCCGTGCGGAGAATTCCTGCAGCACAGAATCCCCGACATCGTGACCGTAGGTGTCGTTGCAGTTCTTGAAGTGGTCGATGTCGAGCGTCATCACCGACACTGCATCGCCTCCGCATTGAGCGCGCTGCACCAGCGGCGTCAGCTGTGTTATCAGAAAGCGGCGATTGTAGAGGCCGGTAAGCTGATCGAGGATCGCGAGCTCCAAGCTCTGATCCAGCCGCGTCCGCAGCGCATCAACATAGCGTTTGCGCCGCATCAGCGTACGTGCGCGCGCGACAATCTCTTCCTCGTCGATCGGCCGAACGATGATGTCGTGCGCGCCCAATTCCATGGCGCGCAACGCACGCACCTTGTCGTCCGGCTCGACCACGGCAAGGATCGGCAAATGCCGTGTCGGTTCGCCGGAGCGCATGCGGGCGATGACGCGGAAGCCGTCAAACGCCTTGGCGGTTACCGCCACCACGACCAGGTCCGGCGGCCCGAGCGCCTCTTCTTCGCCCAGCAGCGTAACGCGATGTTCGATGCCTAGCGCCGCCTTGATGCTTTTGATCTGCACAGCGTTGTCGTCGACGAGCAGGACGTTGCCCGCGGTCAGCCGGTGCTGCTCGACCGGATCGGGCCGCAAGTCTTCACCGATCACGCCCAATCGCTTGCCGCTGGCTTCGCGCGCGCGCAGCTCATCGATCACTACCTTCAGCGAGAGCAGGCTCTTGACCCGCGCCATCAACTGCACTTCGTCGATCGGCTTTGTCAGAAACTCTTCCGCCCCCGACTGCAGCCCGCGCACCTTGTTGTCGCGATCGTCGAGCGTGGTCAGGATGATGACGGGGATGTGGCGTGTTTCCGGCTGCGCCTTCAACCGTCGGCAGGCTTCGTAGCCGTCGATGCCGCCCGGCATCATGACGTCCATCAAGATCAGATCCGGTTTTTCGCGCCGCGCCAACTGCACGGCTTCCTCGCCGCGCTGCGCCAACAGCACATCGTAATAGTCGGCCGCCAAGCGCGCCTGCAAAAGGCGGCGGTTGGCTTCCAGATCATCGACAACGAGGATGCGCGCGCTCATGGCCGCCTCCTCATCCGATGAAGCGGCGAATGGTTTCGAGGAATGTCGTCACCGAGATCGGTTTCGACAAATAGGCGTCGCAGCCGGCGGCAAGGATTTTCTGCTCATCGCCGCGCATCGCGAAGGCGGTCACGGCGACAACCGGAATGGCCTTCAGCGCGGGGTCCTTCTTCAGCCGATCGGTGATCTCCAGGCCGGAAATTTCCGGCAGCTGGATGTCCATGACGATCAGGTCCGGTTTGTGCTCACGCGCCAGCGGCAGCGCCTGGCGGCCGTCACGCGTTTTAACCGTGCGGTAGCCAAAGGCTTCCAACAGGTCGTTGAACAGCCTCATATTGAGTTCGCTGTCTTCGACGATGAGAACCGTTTTGGCCATGTCCCGCTTCTGCTTGCGGCCTTGCCCGTAAGAGGGCTGCGTCACGGCCACGCGCCACCCAATTAGCACACGGCCCTTAACAACCCTTCGCAATACCAGCAATCTCAGCGACTGCGTTAAGAACGACTTAAGGATTGACGATGCGCCTGGGAGTGGATTTCGGCGGCACTAAGATTGAAGCGGCGCTGCTTGATTCCGATGGGGAAATCCGGGTGCGCCAGCGTGTGCCCAATCCGGGCAATTATCAGGCCGCGGTGCGCGCCGTGCGCGATCTGGCCGAGCAAATCGAGCAGGAAGCCGGGTCCGAAAGCAAAACCATCGGCGTCGGCATGCCGGGCTCGCTTTCGCCGGTCACCGGCCTCATGCGCAACGCCAATTCCGTGTGGCTGAACGGCAAGCCGTTTTTCCAAGACCTGAAGCAAGCGCTGGGCAAGCCGTTGCGCATGGAAAACGACGCCAATTGCTTTGCCCTCTCGGAAGCCGTCGACGGCGCCGCCAGCGGCGCGCGCGTAGTGTTCGGCGTTATCCTGGGCACTGGCTGCGGCGGCGGCGTGGTCGTCGACAAGAAGACCGTCGAAGGCGTCAACGGCGTCGGCGGTGAGTGGGGTCACACGCCGTTGCCATGGGCGCGCGGCGATGAAAAGCCGGTGCGCGATTGGTGCGGCCGCTGGAATTGTTTGGAGCAATGGGTCTCGGGCAGCGGCTTGCGGCGTTGGAGCGGCGTCGGGGGACGCGATCTCGATGCTGGGGTGAAGGCGGGCGAGGCACGCGCGCGGCTCGTGCTCGATCAGCTTGCCGATCGTCTCGCGCGCTCGCTCAGTGTTGTTATCGACATCCTCGATCCCGAAGTCATCGTCTTGGGCGGCGGCCTCTCCAATATAGACGCGCTTTACCCCAGCGTGCGCGGCAAGCTTATCGCCCATGCCTTCTCCGACGTGATCCGCACCAGGCTCGTCAAGAACAAGCACGGCGACAGCTCTGGCGTCCGCGGCGCGGCGTGGCTGTTTACACCCGACGAAGCGGCATGATCCTCTGCCGCGCTTGCGCGTCAGAAACATCAACGCCGCGTTGCCCGCGCTGCGGTGAGGAGCGGCCGCTTGAACATGGCGAGCTCAGCGTGCTCTCCATCGCTCACCTCGATTGTGACGCCTTCTACGCCTCAATCGAAAAGCGCGACGATCCGGGCCTCGAGCCGCATCCCGTGATCGTTGGCGGCGGCAAGCGTGGCGTTGTCTCCACCTGCTGCTATGTCGCCCGCGCCTATGGCGTCAGGAGCGCGATGCCGATGTTCAAGGCGTTGAAACTCTGCCCGCAAGCCAAGGTCGTGCACGGCGACATGCGCAAATATGTCGACGAGGGCCTACGCATCCGCCGCATGATGGAAGAGCTCACCCCGCAAGTGCAGCCGGTCTCCATCGACGAAGCCTTCATGGATCTTTCCGGCACTGAAGCGCTGCACGGCGGCTCGCCCGCGCAATCGCTGATCAAGCTGCAGAACCGAATCTGGGAGGAGACAAAGCTCACGGTTTCCATCGGGCTCAGCTTCAACAAATTCCTGGCCAAGACCGCCAGCGATCTCGACAAGCCGCGCGGCTTCTCCGCGATCGGCCGCGCCGAGGCGTTGGCGTTTCTGGAAACGCGCTCCGTGGCCACACTGCCCGGCGTCGGCCCCGCTGGCGCCGCCGGGCTCGAACGCAATGGCTTGAAGAAAATCGGCGATATCCGCGCCGCCGGGCCCCAACGCATGCGCGGGCTTTACGGCGACTGGGGCGGCCACCTCTTTGCGCTCTCGATGGCCGACGACCCGCGCAAGGTCGATCCGCACGGCGAGCGCAAGAGCATCTCGGCTGAAACCACATTCTTCGAAGACGTGGCGGATATCGAAACGCTCGAGGACATTCTCTGGCCGCTTTGCGAAAAAGTCGCCGCGCGCTGCCGGGCGTCGGACACGGCCGGGTTGACGCTCGCCCTCAAACTCAAAGACACAAAGTTCAAGATCATCACTCGGCGACGCCAATTGCCGGAGCCGACACTCCTGGCGTCTCGCATCTTCTCTCACGCCCGCGAACTCCTGCATGCCGACGCTGACGGGCGCACCAAATTCCGCCTGATCGGCGTCGGTCTCTCCGATTTCAGCGATGCGGCCCTCGCCGATAAAGGCGACATGCTCGACACAGAAACGCCCAAGCGCGCCGCTGTGGAGGGCGCTGTGGCAAGGGCGCGGGACAAGTTTGGCAAAGCGGCGGTCCAGACCGGCCGGGCGTTAAAGACAAGCTTTGAAGATGACGAATAGGCCGCTCGAGCGGTAAATGAGGCGGCATGAAGGAGCGTCCGATGGGGCGGGTTGACGCGAAACTGCAGGAATTGGGCGTGACCTTGCCGACGCCGCCGGCGCCGGTCGCGTCCTACGTGCCCTACGTGATATCGGGCAAGATTGTTTATGTCTCCGGTCAGGTCTCCGTCGACGCTTCCGGCGGCATCAAAGGCAAACTCGGCGACGCCATCGAAGTCGAGCAGGGGCAAGCTGCGGCGCGCCTCTGCGCGCTCAATCTCCTGGCGCAGGTGAAGGCGGCATGCGGGGGCGATCTCGATCGCGTGAAGCGCGTGGTCAAATTGTCAGGCTTCGTGAACGTGACGCCTGACTTTGATCCGATCCCCCAAGTCATGAACGGCTGTTCGGATCTCATGGTCGCAGTCTTCGGCGAATCCGGGCGCCACGCGCGCTCCGCGGTGGGTCAAGCCAATCTACCGCTGAATTACGCAGTCGAAGTCGACGGTATTTTCGAACTAGAATAGGTGCATGGACTCCGGCGACGCCATCACCATCCAAATCCTTGGCGACCTGAACAACATCGATCGGGCGAGCTGGGACGCGCTCGCCAACCCAACCGGCGCGCCGTTCGATCCGTTTCTATCGTGGGATTTCCTGCAGGCGCTCGAAGAGAGCGGCTGCGCTGCGCCAAACAAAGGTTGGCAGCCCGCGCACCTGATCGCCCGCGATCGTGCCGGCAGCGCCGTTGGCGTCATGCCGCTTTACGCTAAGGATCACTCGTACGGCGAATACGTCTTCGATCATGCGTGGGCCGACGCGCTTATGCGCGCCGGCGGGCAATACTATCCGAAACTGCAGTGCGCGGCGCCGTTCACGCCGGTGCCGGGCCGGCGCATCTTGGCGAGCGACCCAAGCGTGCAGTCCGCACTGGCGCAAGGCGCCATCGGCTTGGCGCAGCGCGCCGGCGCTTCATCCGTGCATGTCACGTTCGCTGACGCCGAGCTGACCGATCGGCTGAAGCCGCTGGGCTATCTCACCCGCGTCGGCCTGCAATACCATTGGTTCAATCGTGGCTATGCGACATTCGAGGATTTCCTCGCCGATCTTTCCTCACAAAAGCGCAAGACCATTCGACGCGAACGCCAGCGCGCCGTCGAAGGCCTCGCTATCAAGCGTCTCCGCGGCGCCGCAATCACGCAGCGCGATTGGGAGTTCTTTTTCCGCTGCTACCAGGACACCGGCGCCCGCAAATGGGGTTCGCCATACCTCAATCGCAAATTCTTCGCGCTCCTCGGCGAGCGTATGGCCGATCATTGTGCGCTTTTCGTCGCCGAAGAAGACGGCCATCCGGTGGCGTCAGCGCTCAATCTGGTCGGCGGCGAGGCGCTCTACGGCCGCTATTGGGGGCGCGTGGCCGACGTCCCGTTCCTGCATTTCGAGCTTTGCTACTACCAGGCCATCGAACTCGCCATCGAGCTGAAGCTCGCGCGCGTCGAAGCGGGGGCGCAGGGCGAACACAAGCTCGCGCGCGGCTATGCGCCGACCTGCACCTACTCAGCGCATTGGATCGCGGACCGTGGTCTGCGCCAGGCCGTGCAGCGTTATTTGCAGTCGGAAACGCCGGCCGTGATCGAAGAATCCGAAATCCTCGCCGACCACACGCCGTTCAAGAAGCAGGAGTAAAAGCTGCGACCTTGCGCGGACGCAGCAGAAAATAGAGGGGAACGCCCGCGGCCATCAGCGCGCCGCCCCATAGCGCGACTTCTATTCCTGAGCCCAGCAATGCAAACAGCGAGTAGGCGCAGCCAAACACCGCCACGGCCGTCCACGTCTTTGATGCGCGCCACGAATGCTTCACTTCCGCCAGCGCGCAGAAGAAATAATAGATGAGCCCAAGCGCCGTCGACATCATCAGCAGGAAAGTATAGGCGCCAATCAATCCGCGCGAATAATTGAGGAAGAGAAGCGCCCCGCCCAACACCGATGACAGCAGGACAGACCAATACGGCGACCCGCCGCTATTGAGCTTGGCCATCCATGCCGGCGCTTTGCCGTCTTCGGCAACAGCCATCGGCATCTGCCCGGACGTGAAGATAATGCCGTTGAGCGCGCCTGCCGTGGTGAGCAATGCGCCGGCGGCCACGAACCATCCGCCCCAGGGGCCGAGCACGTGCGCGGCGTCCGCAAACGGGGCCTGCGATTGGGCGAGTTGAGCCGGCGCCACCAGCAGGTTCACAGCAAAAGAGGCGCTCAGATAGATCGCCGCCACCAACAGGATCGCCGCAACGAGCGCGCGTGGGATCGTGCGCTCGGGATCGCGGACCGAGCCTGCGCTGGTCACCGCCGCCTCAAACCCCGTGAACGGCCACAATGTAATCAGTGTGACCGCCGCGAGCTGCGGCAACAATGGCCCGTTGGACGGATTGAAAGCCGGCAGATTGTGCGGCGTTCCGAACGCAAGCGCCACGCCCACGATCACCAGCAGCGGCACAATCTTGAGCACCGTCATGGCGATCTGCGCGGTGCTCATCTCCTTGAGGCCGCGAATGTTGATGAAGGTCAGCGCCGCAATCAATCCGAGCGCGCTCATCGCTTGGGCGCCAGCGCTATGGGCAATGGCGGGAATGAAGAATCCGAGATAGCCCACGAACGCGATCGCCACGACAGGGATCGCGCCCCAGAAGCCGATCCAATAACCCCACGCCATCAGGAAGCCGGCGAGATCGCCGAACGCTTCTTGCACATAGACGTAAGGTCCCCCGTCACGTGTTGTGCGCGCAGCGAGCCGGCCGAACACCAAAACCAGCGCGATGGCGCCGGCCGCGCCCAAGATCCAACCGCCATAGCTCACCATGCCATAGGGTGCGAGCGCGGTGGGCAAGAGCAAAATGCCCGAGCCGATCATGGTGCCGACGGCGAGCGCCCAGACCGACCAAAAGCCCAGGAGTTTCTTGTGCTCTTGCATCGCGTCGCTCCGCCCGGCGCCAGCTTGGCACGCGCGCCATCAAGGTGGCTAGTGCGCTTGCGTTAAACTCTGCCTAGTCTCGCCGCAGGAGGGTGCGCTTCATGTCCCAAGCTTCTACTCCGGCTTCCGCTTCGGCCTCAACAAAACCCAAGCTTACGACGCTACAGCAGGTTTTCTGTGCGTGGCCGCTGGCGCTGGTGATCGTCGGCGGCGCTATTGGCGGCCTCTGTGGCGGCCTCGCCTGGGCGATCAACACCAGGATCATGGCGAGTGCGCTTGGGGCGCCCCTGCGTTACGGGCTCTGTGTTGTGACCGGCATCGTCGCCGGCGTCGTTTGGTTCTACGCCGCGATGGCGCTGACGCCGGTGCTCGCTTCGATGTTCTCGCACTAACCATAGCGCCGACGTGTGACACGTCCGCGCTCGTTCAGCGATGATGATGTCTAGCGGCGCCGGCAGTTGCGCGACGCGATGTCGTGGCCAGCCAAGCCGCCAATGCCCGCGCCGGCGACGGTACCCAATCCGCTATGGTGCGTAATCGCATTGCCGATCACCGCGCCGCCGATCACGCCCACAACGGTGCCGGCGGTTCTGCAGTTCCGATAATGGCGGCTGTGATTGTAATAGTGAGCGCGTCCGTATCCGTCGTGATAGTGGCGATAGTGACTGCGGTGCGCGTCGGCCGGGCCGGCCGTCATCGTCAGCGCCATCATGCCGACACCGGCCGTGGTGATGAGTGATTTCAGCATGTTCTTCTCCTGACCGGACAAATTCCGAAATCGCGTCGAAACGTCTGTTCAAGAAACGCCTGTATCCGGGCGCCGTTCCGCTCGTGCGATACTGCGGAACCGGGCTTGTGCGCTGACGTCGCGGCGCCAACCAAAACATGAAAAAGTCGTGGCGGCGTCAATGGAGCTTGCGTTGGCGCAGTTCCCCGAGCGTTTGGCGCTCATAGGTCTGCGGATCGTTAACGCAGGTTTCGAACTCGATCTCGAAGCGATGCGTGGCGCGCACATCCGGCGGCAACGCGCCATCCTGCGGCGTTTGTGCTATGAACCACGTGACATAGTCTTGGCTCCACGCCGCGCGCACATCGTAAGGCGCATCGGCGGACGGCGCCGATGAAGCGGGCCGAACCTGCTCCAAGCGCACAGGCTGCATAAGTTCCGTCTGCATATCCATGAGTCGAGCTCCTTCACGGAACCAACGACCTCATGGGCGCCTGCGTTCCCGTCAATTCCGCCGTCGTCTGCCGCGATCGCGGCTGCGATCACGTCCCTGTGTTGGCCGGCCTTGCTTGGCCTTTCGCCAACCCGGCGCAGCCGCCAGCGGGTCGCTGAGCACCGAAAAGAGTAGACCCCCGCTCACAGGCGTTGCTTCCTCTAGTCGCACTTCGACGCGCATGCCGAGCGGAAAGCGCTCACCGCTATGCTCGCCGACAAGCGCATGCGCCGTTTCATCGTGGATCCAGCGCTCAGCGCCCAGCGTCGAAATGGGCGCGAGGCCATCGGCCTGGGTTTCATCGAGACGGATGAACAGCCCGAACCGGGTCACGCCCGTAACGCGTCCTTCAAACACCGCCCCGACGCGATCTGAGAGAAAGGATGCAATATAGCGCGACGCCGCATCGCGCTCGGCGGCCATGCTCTGGCGCTCGGTTTGCGTGATGTGCTCGGCGATTTCATCGAGCCGCTTTTCTTCCTTGTCTGTGAGGCCGTCATTGCCAAACTTCAGCCCCTTGATCAGCGCGCGATGCACGATGAGGTCTGCGTAGCGGCGGATGGGCGAGGTGAAATGCGCGTACGAGCGCAGGTGCAGCCCGAAATGACCGAGATTGCTGGGTGAATAGACCGCCTGCGCCTGCGTGCGCAGCACCACCTCATTGATGATGGCGTGATTGGGGGAGCCCTGCGCGAGCGACAGAATGCGATTGAAACGCGCTGCGGTGACGGTCTGGCCCTTGGCCCAGCTCATGTTCACGGTCGGCAGGAAATCCGTCAGCGCCGCGATCTTTTCGTCGCTCGGTCGGTCGTGCACGCGATAAATCAGCGGCCGGCCCTTCTGTTCCAGCGTCTCCGCCGCGCAGACATTGGCCTGGATCATGAATTCTTCGATGAGCTTGTGCGCCTCGAAGCGCTCGCGCTGCTTCACCCCCGCGACGCGGCCATTCTTGAATACGATCTTGTGCTCGGGCGCATCGATCTCGAGCGGCTGCCGTTTCTCGCGCGCTTCCCACACGCAGCGATAGGCGGCCCAAAGCGGCCTCAGGATCGGCTCAAGCAGCGGTCTGGTCTTGTCGTTGGGCTTGCCATCGATCGCTGCCTGCGCTTGCTCATAGGAAAGCTTCGCCGCCGAGCGCATCAGCCCGCGCGCGAACGTGTGGCGCAGTTTCTTTCCGTGACTGTCGAACACTATCTCGACGGCAAGGCAGGCGCGCTCCTGTCCTTCGATCAGGGAGCAAAGATCCGCGGAGAGCGTCTCGGGCAGCATCGGCGCGACGCGATCAGGGAAATAGGTGGAATTGCCGCGCCGAAAGGCGCCGCGATCGAGCGCCGAACCCGGCGTCACATAATGCGCGACATCCGCGATCGCGACCCATACCCGCCAGCCGCCCTTATTGTTGGCGTCGTCATCGGGCTGAGCAAACACGGCGTCGTCATGGTCGCGCGCATCTTCCGGGTCGATGGTGACAAGGGGAAGTTTGCGCAAATCGGTGCGGCCTTTGAGATCGGCCGCCTTGGCGCGACGCGCTTCACGCTCTTCTTCTTCGGAAAATCCTTCGCGAATGCCGTGCGTATGCATAGCAAGGATCGACGCTGCGCGCGGATCGTTCTCGCGGCCCAAAACTTCGCGCACGATGCCGCGTTTCGGCCCGTGGCCGCGATTGCCGTGCGCGAGCTCGGCCATGACGAGGTCGCCATCGCGCGCCGTGCCGACATGTTCGGGCAAGACAAGCAACGCCTGCCGCACTTTGCGGTCCGCCGGCTCGATGCGTCCCCCGCCGAGTTGGCGTCCGCGATGATCCTTGGCGACGCGATAGACGCCCAAAATGCGGTGCGCACTTTGTCCAAGCCGTTTGGAGACGCGCGCTTCCGGCCCATCCGGCGTCTGCATGATGCGCGCGAGCACGCGATCGCCAATGCCGACGGCGGCTTCATCCTTCGTGCCGCGCGCTTCACCCGGCGCCAACCGCACGTGCGGCCCGAATAAGCCGTCCGGCCCGCGCATGCGCGCCAGCAATTCGCCGTCCGCGTCACGGTCGACGATTTCCATGACGCCGCTTTCCGGCAGCGCGTTGGCGTCGGCGTAGCGCTTCTTGCCGGTGCGCCCGAGCGCGCCATCCTCTTCAAGAGTGCGCAAGATCTGGCGCAGCTCTTTCTTCTGGTCCGAACCGACATCGAGCACGCGTGCGATATCGCGCTTTTGCGCACTGCCGCCAGCTTTGCGCAGAGCTTCAAGGACGCGTTCGCGCGTGAGGGGTTCGGCTGGGGGACGATTCTTCGCCATGTGATTCAGTTCAGTGTGTCACCTCTTCCCCGCGAGGGGGAGAGGTCGATTTCCTTGCAGATCGGGTGATTGAGAGAGCGCGCGCCACAGGATGCGGAATGCTGGCGACTCATAGCGCGCTTCCACCTTCGCCAAGGCTTGGACGGTGCGCTGCCTTCTCCCACGGCGCGGGAGAAGGGACGCATGATCAGCCGGCGGCTTTCTTGGCTGGCTTTTTCACGGGCGCTTTCTTCGGCGCAGCCTTCTTCGCGGCCGTTTCCTTTTTTGGCGCGGGCGCCTTTTTTGCCGCTGGCTTCGCGGCGGGCGCTTTGCGTTTTTTCTTGCCGCCGCCTTGTTCGGCGCGTGCGGCGAGAAGCGCCAACGCCTCGTCCATGGTCACATCTTCCGGCTTCTTGTCCTTCGGCGCGTTAGCATTGGTTTCGCCATCCGTGACATAGGGACCGTAGCGCCCGTTCATCACCCGCACCGGCTTGCCGGTGACGGGACTTTCCCCGAGTTCCTTCAGAGGCGGCACGGGCGCGCGGCCAAAACGGCCTTTGCCGCCGCCAGCCTTCTTTTCGTCGATGATGGCGACGGCGCGGTTCATTTGGATTTCGAACACGTCGTCGATGCCCGGCAAAGTCGCGTACATCTTGCCCATCTGCAGATATGGTCCGTAGCGGCCGATGCCCGCGAGGATCATTTCGTTTTCGCTCGGATGCATGCCGACTTCGCGCGGCAGCGATAAGCAGCGCGAGCGCCTTCTCGTGCGTGATGCTATCGGGGGTCCAACCGCGCGGTAGACCGGCGCGCTTGGGTTTGTCCTCACCGTTCGGCATTTCGAGATAAGGCCCGAAACGGCCGTTCTTCAGCATGATCGGACCGGTTGGGCCTTGGCCGAGCGTCTTGACCTTCAGCAGGAATGGCATCGTGTCCGTTTTCCGCCGGCGCCAGTTGGCGTGTGTATTTGCAGTCAGGATAGTTGGAGCAGCCAATAAAGGCGCCGTACTTGCCGAGCTTGAGAGAAAGCTGGCCTGTACCGCAGCTTTGGCATGAGCGCGGATCGGAGCCGTCTTCGCGCGGCGGGAAGATGTGGGGCCCGAGCACTTCGTTCAAAGTGTCCAGGACTTGCGTGATGCGCAGATCGCCGATGTCTTCGATGGCGGCGTTGAAGTCCTTCCAGAAGTTCGCGCATCAGCTTCTTCCAGGGCAAATCGCCGGCCGAGACCTGGTCGAGTTGTTCTTCCAGATCCGCAGTGAAATCGTATTCGACGTATTTGCGGAAGAAGTTTTCCAGGAAAGCCGTGACCAGGCGGCCGCGGTCATCCGGGATGAAGCGGTTCTTGTCCATGGTCACGTACTTGCGTTCGCGCAGTTTCTCCAGGATTGCCGCGTAGGTGGACGGCCGGCCGATGCCGAGTTCTTCCAGCTTCTTGACGAGGCTCGCTTCCGAGATAACGCGGCGGCGGTTCGGTGAAGTGCTGATCGGCCTTCACGTCGCGCACGTCGACGCGCTCGCCTTGCTTCAGTTGCGGCAGACGGCGATTTTCTTCGTCTTCCTCGTCGTCGCGGCCTTCCTGGTAGAGCGCCAGGAAGCCGTCGAAGAGGATGACTTGGCCGGTGGCGCGCAGTTCGACTTTGCCGGTGGGCTCGACGAAATCGACGCTGGTGCGCTCGATCGAGGCCGATTCCATCTGGCTCGCCATTGCGCGCTTCCAGATCAGCTCATAGAGCCGGGCCTGGTCGCCTTCGAGTTTCATGCGGTCCGGAAAAAGTTGCGGGTCGGTGGGGCGGATTGCTTCGTGCGCTTCCTGTGCATTCTTGATCTTCGATGCATAAGCGCGTGGCGCCGAGGGCACGTATTCGTTGCCGAAGCGCGAGCCGATGGCGCGCGCGGATCTCGCGCATCGCGCCTTCGTCCATCGAAACGCCGTCGGTGCGCATATAGGTAATGAGGCCGACTGTCTCGCCGCCGATATCGACGCCTTCATAGAGACGCTGCGCCACTTGCATCGTGCGCGAGGCGGAGAAGCCAAGCTTGCGCGCCGCTTCCTGTTGCAGGGTCGAAGTGGTGAACGGCGGCGGCGGATTGCGGCGAGTCGGCTTGGCTTCAACGGCGCTGACTTTGAAATCGCCGCGCTTCACCGCGTCGCGCGCAGCGAAGCGCCATCGCCTGATCGCCAATGTCGAGACGCTTGAGCTTCTTGCCGTCGAACGCAGACAGGCGGGCCGGAAAGCTTTCCTTGGCTGAATTGGCCAGCATCGCGTCGACCGACCAATATTCCTGCGGCCTGAATTTCTCGATCTCAATTTCGCGGTCGACAATGATGCGCAGCGCCACCGATTGGACGCGCCCAGCTGAGCGTGAGCCGGGAAGCTTGCGCCATAGCACCGGCGAAAGCGAAAACCCGACAAGGTAATCCAGCGCCCGGCGCGCCAGGTACGCATCGACCAATTCCATGTCGATTTCGCGCGGCGCGGCCATGGCAGCTTTGACGGCGTCCTTGGTGATGGCGTTAAAGGTGACGCGCTGGACGTCCTTGCCCTTCAGGGCCTTGCGGTTCTTCAGCGCCTCGAGCACGTGCCAGGATATGGCCTCGCCCTCGCGATCAGGGTCGGTGGCGAGGATAAGACGGTCAGCGTTTTTGAGGGCGTCGGCGATTTCTTTGACGCGCTTGGACGACTTAACGTCCATTTCCCATTCCAGCGCGAAATCCTCGTTCGGCCGCACCGAGCCGTCCTTCGAGGGCAGGTCGCGGATGTGGCCATAGGAGGCCAGCACCTTATAGTCCGGACCCAAATACTTGTTTATTGTCTTGGCCTTAGCCGGGGATTCGACGACGACGACGTTCATTCTGGACTATGCACTTCTGTTGTTGGCCGGGTCGAAGCGGGCCGGTACCTGGGGTTTGGCCCTCCCCCTTGTCAACGCGCGGCGCTGGGGCCAAAGCCGCCCTTATCCGCCGATCGGGCTAATTTTCCTTTGCGGGGCAATGGGTTAATTGGCGTTTAGAAAAAGCGAGGGCAGTTTGCAACCCAAGCCCCTTATCGGACCGATGATACAACCCAAGCGAGAATACCGGCGGCGGGCGCGGGCCTCGGGTATGGAGGCCCTGGGGCGGTAAAGTAGCTCAAACGGCCGATCGGCGGCGCGCGCGGTGGCGTCCAGGCAATGCGCTCAGAGCGCGCTTGCCTTCATGATGGCGCGGAGGCGGGCGGCTCTGCGGGCGGGCTCGGCGTAGCCTCGACCGTCTCTGCGGGCGCTTCCTTCTTCTCACCGATCTTGGGTTCGACGCCCGCGCGCAGACGCGCGATGTTGGTGCGGTGCGTCCAGACGATCAGGATCGCGAGCGCGACCAGAAACGCGGTCTCAGCGCCGGAATAGCCGCCGATCATAGCAAGCAGCGGCGCCACCGCGGCCGCTGTCAGCGATGCAAGCGACGAATAACGGAACATCAGCGCCATCGCGAGCCAGATCACCCCGACGACGACGCCCAGCGGCGGCATGCCGAAGAGCAGCAGGCCAAAATAGGTTGCAATGCCCTTGCCGCCCTTGAAGCCCAGCCACAGGGGGTAGCAATGCCCAATGAAGGCGGCGCCGCCCGCAGTGAGGCCGACCTCGATTTCGTTTGGCGACCCGCCGGCAAGCCAGCGCGCGACCATAAGCGCGATCGCGGCCTTGCCGGCGTCGAGCAGAAGCGTCGCGAGCGCCAAATCCTTGCGCCCGGTGCGCAACACGTTGGTCGCGCCAATATTGCCGGAGCCGATGGTGCGGATGTCGCCCAGGCCGGCGGCGCGCACGATCACCAGCCCGAACGGAATCGAGCCGAGCAAATAGCCGCCGATGGCGGCGAGGACGAACGGCAACACCAGCACCCGCACGTCTCTAACAGGCTCATGCGGATCTGTGGAGTGGCGACTTGCGCCGTTGATCGCCTAAGTTGGCGGCTCGGGAGGGACGACATGCTGACGCGCCGCGAACTTGCTCTTGGGGCCGCCGCAGGCGCGTTGGCTGGCTGCGCGCCCGCCTACACGCCGGCGAGTTTCCCGGCGCCGCAATCGCGGCAATTTCCGCGCGACTTCATTTGGGGCGTGGCGACGTCGGCGTTTCAAACCGAAGGAGCGCTTGATACCGACGGGCGCGGGCAAAGCATTTGGGACGTCTTTCCGCGCGACAAGATCGTCGACCGCTCCGATGCCGCGATCGCGGTCGACTCCTATCACCGCTATCGCGAGGACATCGCGCTGCTGCAGGGGCTGGCCGCAAAAGCCTATCGCTTCTCGATCGCCTGGCCGCGCGTTGTCCCCGCCGGCGCCGGCGCCGTCAATCAAAAGGGCCTCGATTTTTATTCGCGTCTCGTCGATGCGCAGCTCGAAAAACGCATCACGCCGTACGTGACGCTTTTCCATTGGGACCTGCCGCTGGCGCTGCAGCAGCATGGCGGCTGGGCCAGCCGCGACACGGCGCAGCGTTTTGCCGAGTATGCCAACATCGTCGCGGCACGGCTCGGCGACCGCGTGAAGCGCTTCTGCATTATGAATGAGCCGGCTGTGCATGTTTTTGCCGGCCACGTGCTGGGCATCCATGCGCCGGGCCTGACCGACGCCGCGCTGATCGGGCCTGTGACGCACCATCTCAATCTGGCGCAAGGCCTCGCCATCCAGGCGCTGCGCGCAGCGCGCTCCGATTTCACCATCGGCACGACGCTCGCCATTACGCCCTCGCGCCCGGCCCAAGACGGCATAGCGCCGCTCAACCAAGCGGCGGCCAAAGGTTTCGACGCGGTTTGGAACGGCGCCTACCTCGATCCGCTGCTGAAGGGGTTCTACCCAGAGCAGGCGCGCGGCTTCATCGAGCCGTCGCTGCGGGCCAACGATATGAGCGTCATTCGCCAACCCGTCGACTTCATTGGCGCCAACTATTACGCGCCGGCCTATCTGCGCTTCGATCTGATGAGCAAGGCGCATATCGCGCCCGCCGATCCGCCGCCGCGCACCGAGCGCGACGCCTTCAATCGCGAAGTCGATCCCGCCGGCATGTGGCAGATCCTTAAACGATTGCGTGAAGAGTATGGCAATCCGAACGTGTTGATCACCGAGAACGGCTGCTCCGATCCATTCAGCGACGATCCTGCGATCCAGAACGACGCCTTCCGCATCAATTACCTGCGCCGCCACCTCGAAGCAGTGAAGAGCGCGATGGAGGCGGGCTCACGCGTCGGCGGCTATTTCCATTGGACGCTGGTCGATAATTGGGAATGGGCCGAAGGCTATCGCTCCAAGTTCGGCTTCGTCTCGCAAGATCGCTCAAACTCCTTGCGCGCGACGAAGGCGTCGTACTTCTGGTTCAAGGCGTTGGCGATGACGGGGCGGCTGAATGTGGCGGCGGGTTGACGCCGGAGAGGAAGTCGCCCGTCTGTGGCGCGCGGTCGAGATCGGCGCCGACTGAACTCAAACCCACCCATTGGATCGGAATTCCTGCGCACATGAGCGGGTCCGCGCTGTTGCAGACCTGGAAGTGCAGATGGGGTTCGGTCGAGTTGCCGGATGAGCCGACTTGGCCGATCTGCTGGCCTTGCGCGACGCGATCGCCCGCGTGCACGCGGACGCTGCCAGGCTTCATGTGCGCGTAAACCGAAAACTCGCCATCGCCGTGATCGATAATGACGTGATTGCCGATGATTCCAAGGACACCCTGCGCCAGGCGCCTAGCTTGATCTCGCTGTAGGCGCGCGAAGTAGGCTTCCTGTGTTTCATTCGGTTGCTTCAGCGCGTGCACATCTTCGGGTTGATCGTTGGCGGCAGCAACGACAACACCTGCCGCCGCCGCCAGGATCGGCTGACCATAGGCGTAGTAGTCTGTGAACCGCGCGCCGTCGCCTCTGTATGTGTTGAAGTTCGGACCAATGCGTACGAGATCATGGGCGAATTCTTCCATCGTCGCCCAGCGGTGATGCGATTGAAGGCTGGGGCCCGCGCCGTCGTACCACTGACCACGCAGTGGAAACGCAAACGCCGTCCGCGAGAGTTCATGCGAAATCGCAATGTGGCCCTCGCCCTCGCCAGTGTTGGAAATCGCAACTACGTGCAATTCGTCACGCGGGCCGCGATAGGCAAAGAGCTGTGATGCGATAATCAGCGCTTCTCCCGGCGCGAGTGTCGGCGATGACGCCAGGCGCGCTCCGTGCAGGAGCCCTTCGCCGCCGAAGACGAAGCCAAGATGGGGCCACATCGGGCTCTGCTGCATCTGTGAGAGACTGGCCGCTGCGCGCGTAAGATATCCGACGTCGAGGGTACGCGTATCGCGCACCTGCCCGTGATCTCGAAGTTCGAGTTGGACCTGGCTCAACGTAATGGGCGCACCGCTGTCGTTGACGATGGCGATGCTGTGGACGAGCAGCGTGGAGGCATCCTGCTGGTTGTTGGCCTCATAGGTGTGCAGCGTACCGGAAGGAAAAAAGCGAAGTTCGATCGCCCACGCATTGGTCGCGCAAAGCCAAGCCGCAGCGGCGGCCGCAATCAGCGTCAGCTTCATCATTCCCTCCATGCTTCACCGACCAGATGCGTCTGATACTAACATCGGATGCGCAGGACGCCGCTAGCGGCTCGGCACAATCGCCGTAGTGTAGGGCGCGTACACCTGCCAGCCGAGCGTCTGATAGAGTGCGCATCCCGCTTTGGTCGCCACAAGCATGCCGCACTGCGCGCCGCGGGCGATGGCCGCGTTCTCCAGTGTGCGCATGACGGCGCTGCCGAGCCCGCGGCGCCGATGGGTCTCTTGTGTTGAGACTTGGTCGAAAACCGCCACATCTTCGACAAGCGCGGCGCGCCCGCCAGCCGCGATGTCGCCGCCGTCTGTCATGGCAAACGCAATCAGAATTTCGCCCGCGCCCGTCACCACGATGGAATAAGTGTGGGCGATGTCCACCGCGCACGCGCCCAGCGCCGGCTTCATCATCATCGGCGAGGTGCGATCGATCACCCATGGCGGCGCCAGCAACGGGGCAACCTCATCGGGCGTTGCGCAAATCTTGATCGGCGTGAGCGGCCGCGCCATCGATGCGGTCAGGCGTTGCACATATTTGTCGCGGCGCGGGAAGACGTAGCGCTCAATCTGATCCGGCTCGTTCACCGCAACGCGCCAACCGCCTTTTATCGGTTCCGGCGCCGGCTTCCCGCGCGAAAGCGCCCAGCCGCGAATCCATGTCGCGACGCGTTCGGCTTCGAAGGGGCTCTCCTGGGTTGAGGCAGTCACGATACGCGCAGGCCAGCGGCTTCGTATGCGGCCACGCCCGTATCCAGCACGCGTGCGCGCGCGACGTCGGCCGAGCCGCCGCCATCCCCGGCCCGCAGGCGCAAGACGCCGCGGCCAAGCAGCGCCACAGCAGCGTCGGGCCGCGATCGTAATGCGGCGGTGAAGTCCTCGCGGGCAAGCTCGAACTGAGCTTGCTTAAAGCGCAAGAAGCCGCGTGCAATCAGCGCGTCTGGGTCGCTGTTCGTCTCGCGAATGGCCCGATCGCAAATCTGCTCAGCGGCGCCCAAATCACCGGCAGCCGCGCGCGCCGTGCATCGCAATGGATCGAAGCTTTGGCCGGCCGGCCGCCGTCCGCCGTAGGCGCCCTCGCTCATGTGGAGCGCGCCCGCGCCGCTTCTGAACCGAGACATGCGTTGGGCGGCGTCGAGGTCGGCGATCGCCTGCGCATAGTCGCCGCGTGCAAAGGCAATAGCGCCGCGTCCGTAGCGCGAAACCGGTTGGTTCGGCGCAATTCGATCCGCAGCGTCGTAGTCGCGCAGCGCCTCGTCGTGGCGCTGCAAGTACGCCAAGAGCTGCGCGCGCAAGAGATAGGCCTGGTACGAAAGCGGCGTTGACTCGATGTAATGCGAATACGCGGTGAAAGCCGAAGCAAAATCCTCATCCGCGCGTTCTGGGCGTCCGGCGCGTCGTTGCGCGATGCCGCGCCACCAAAACGCCGCCCCACGCCACACTTCAGCGTGCGTGTTGTCGAGCACGCGCGCGCACGCGGCGATCTCTTGTTCGGCCGTGCGCCGTTGGGCCTGGTCGGCGCACGATTGCCAGCCGCCGGTGGGCGCATCGTTGGCGTCCGAAGTGTCGTTCGATTGAGCGATCGCGGTCGCGCTAAACGTCGCCAACACGAGCAGCGAAAGCGCGGCCGCGCGCACGCTCAGCTTCCGCGGCAATCCACGGGAGTGCTGCGCCCGACGGTCCACTGGCCAGCAGCGCCGCCGCCGGCGAAGGTGTAGCGGCCGTTCGAGTATGCGCCGGCGCCCGAGCTTGGGAGCACCATGGACGGCCCGCCGATGATCGCCACGCGCGCTTGGTCGCCCTCAACGTCGACGGTGAGTTGGGTGCCGTCGCTGCAAGTGTAGGCGATCGGCCCGTTCGCGGGCAGCGGCACGGGCGAGGGCTGTTGGCCGGGATATCCCGGCGTGCCCGGCGCTCCAGGGCCGCTCATCCCAGACGTTCCGCAGGCCGCCAGCCCCAACAACGCGGCCAACACCAAAATGCGCATCGAGACCCTCCGTGCCTAATCCGCAGCATACACGTTTCTGCCGCCGACGAACGTGCGGAGCACTTTGCCCTGCAGCGTTTTTTCGTCGAACGGCGAATTGTTGGACTTGGATTTGAGCTTATCGGAGTCCAGCCGGAAGGGCGCGCCGACGTCAATCACGATCACATCAGCAGGCGCGCCTTTGATGAGGCGTCCTTGCGGCAGATTGAGCAGTTCGGCCGGTTTCGCTGTCATGGCGCGCAGGAGCGTGCTGAGCGGGGCGTCGCCCTTGTGGTGCAGCGTCAGCGCGCCCGCCAGCAGCGTCTCCAAGCCAACAGCGCCAAACGCCGCTTCCTCGAAAGGCAGACGTTTGTCCTCCGCTTGACGCGGATCGTGTCCGGACACGATTACGTCGATCAGGCCGTCCTTCACCGCCTGCACCAGCGCCACGCGATCGTCCTCGCTGCGCAGCGGCGGGGAGAGCTTCGCAAAGGTGCGATAGTTCGCGACGTCGTGCTCGTTGAGCACGAGATGATGGACGTTGACGCTTGCCGACGCCTTCACGCCGCGTTGCTTTGCGCGCTTCACCGAGGGCAATGTCTGCGCCGCCGACAGCATATCGAGTAGGATGCGCCCGCCGGTCAGCTCCGCCAGCGCCAAATCGCGCTCGGCCATGATCGCCTCAGCCGCGGCGGGGATCCCGGGCAGGCCAAGTCGGGCGGCGAGTTCGCCTTCGTGCATCACGCCGCCCTCGGCCAGGTGCGGATCTTCGGGCCGATGCGCGACCAGCACGTTGAACGCCGTCGCGTACGAGAGCGCGCGGCGAAGGACGCGTGAATCCGCGATCGGCGTGTCGCCGTTGCTGAACATCACCGCGCCGGCTTCGGCAAGCAGGCCGATTTCCGTCATGAGCACGCCGTTTAGGCCCTTGGTCAGGGCCGCCGCCGGCAGGATGTGTACGCCCCCGGTGCGTTCCGGCGCGCGGCGCAACACGAAGTCAACCAGGCTCTGGTCGTCGATCACTGGCGTCGTGTTAGGCATCATCACTATGGTGGTGACGCCGCCCGCCGCCGCCGCGCGTCCTGCAGACTTGAAGGTCTCTTTATGTTCTGCGCCGGGCTCGCCGATCACGACGCGCATATCGATCAGGCCGGGCGAAACATGGGCGCCGCCGGCATCGATGATCTCCGCGCCGTCCGGTGCGCTCGTCACCGCGCCGACATCGAGGATCTTGTCGGCGAAGAGGATCGCGCCGTCGGCGACCTTGTCCTTGGCCGGGTCGATCAACTTGGCGTTCTTGATGAGCGTGGGTTTGGTCACCGGCGCTTCACCGCGACGTTTACGGTGGTGGAAAACGCGATGGCGATGATGAGCGGCACCCAGATCGGCAGTGTGCCGAGCCCGGGCGCGTTCAGCGCCGCCGCAAGGTGATCGTCAACGCACCACCAGAGCAAAAACATCCACATCAGCGCGCCTCCGCATTCGAGCCGCTTTCGGCAAGAGCTTCGAGCACCGCCATCCGCACCGCTACACCCATGCGCACCTGGGTCTCGATCAGCGAGATGTTGGGATTGTCGGCAACGCTCGAGTCGATCTCGACCCCGCGGTTCATCGGCCCCGGATGCATCACTACCGCGCCCGGCTTGGCGTATTTGAGCTTGTCCTCGTCAAGACCATAGAACCAGAAGAACTCCCGCGCCGAGGGGAAGAAGCCGCCGTCCATGCGCTCGCGCTGCACGCGCAGCATCATGACAACGTCGGTGTCCTTGATGCCTTGGCGCATGTCATGGAAAACCTTGGCGCCCCAGCGCTCGGCGCCCGCCGGCATCAAAGTCGGCGGCCCGACGAGCCGCACTTGCGCGCCGAGCATTGTCAGCAGCGCCACGTTCGAGCGCGCCACGCGCGAATGCAAGATGTCGCCGCAGATGGCGATGATCAGACCCTCGATGGTCCCAAGCCGATCGCGGATGGTCAGCGCGTCGAGCAGCGCTTGCGTCGGATGCTCGTGCTTGCCGTCCCCGGCATTGATCACCGCGCAATCGACTTTCTGCGAGAGCAGCTCGGCAGCACCCGATGAGCCGTGACGGATGACCAGCAGGTCCGGGCGCATCGCGTTCAGCGTGGTGGCGGTATCGATCAAGGTTTCGCCCTTGGCCACGCTCGACGATTTCACCGACATGTTGACGACATCGGCGCCCATGCGCTTGCCGGCGAGTTCGAAGGAACTCTGGGTTCTTGTGGAATTCTCAAAAAACAAATTGATGAGAGTTCGGCCGCGCAACGTGTCGAGTTTTTTGATCTTCTGCTCGGCCAAAGGTGCGAACGCCTCGGCGCGCGCCAGCAGATTTTCGGCTTCGAAACGATCCAAGTCGGAAATGGCCAGGAGGTGCTTTTGTCGGAAACGGACGGGGCTTGTACGCGCTTCGCTTTTCTTCACGCCACTCGCTCGCTCGGCCATGCGCGCTTGTTAAGCCCTGAGGCCAAACCGCCGCAAGCGTGGCGAGACCATGACGAAGAATTTCGTTTCCGCCGCATTGCCGTCCCGGACTCGGTGCTGTACTCGTTTTGTTCCAATGGTGGATCGGCGGGTTTGGCAGGGCTGTGAAGGAGGGAGCGATGAAAACGCACCCCAAACGGGAAGAACTTTCGCTGAAACCGGTGGGCTTTGCGCTAGCGGCCGTGGTGGCGGGCTTGGGCGCGGCCAAGGCGCAAGCCGTGGAGACCAAGGCGCGCGCGCCGCTCGAGCCGGCGAACCAGGCGAAGACGTACGTCGTCGATCCGACCAATCATCCAGGCTTCGAAGAAGACGCCAACATGGTCGTGGGCCCAAGCAAACCGGTTCAGCCCTTGCGCAAGCGCTAGCGCGCCTTGGCGGCCCGGCGCTTGGGCTTCTTGGTGAGAAACGCCAGTACGCTGGCTTCGTGCGCTGACAAGCCTTGGCGCTGCGCGCGCGGCAGTTTCAGCGCGCCATTGAGATAGGATTTGATCAGCGCTGGATGCACGTAGCATTTGCGGCAGATGCTCGGCGTGTTGCCGAGCGTGAGCGACACGCGTTCGATCGCCTGCTTCACATTGGCCTTCGCGACCGTCAGCGTATTGAAGTCGCCGAGCGCTGAGAGTTCGGCTGCGGCCAGGACAGCGCCGCCCCAGGTGCGGAAGTCCTTGGCGCTGATGGCGCGCCCAGAAATCTTGCGCAGATAGGCGTTCACGTCTGTTGACGTGACTTGCTGCACGGCCCCCGCGTCATCGACGTATTGAAACAGCCGCTGTCCCGGTAAATCTTGCGCCGCCTTCACGACTTTCGCGACGCGGCGGTTCTTGAGCGCTAGCCTCCAGGTCTTGCCGGACTTGCCGGTGAACACGAAGCGCAATTGTTCGCCGCGCACCTGCGCGTGCTGATCTTTCAGCGTCGTCAGCCCGTAGCTCTTGTTGGCCTTGGCATACTCGTCATTGCCGACGCGGATCATGGTGGTGTCGAGCAAGTGTACGATGGCCGCCAACACCTTCTCGCGCGGCAAGCCGCGCTTGCGCATGTCGCGATCGATCTGCGCGCGCAGCGCTGGAAGCGCCGCGGCGAAGTCAGCGAGGCGTTCAAACTTTGCTTCCTCGCGCACTTCGCGAAAGCGGGGATGGTAGCGATGCTGTTTTCTGCCCCGCGCATCGCGGCCAGTGGCCTGCAAATGTCCGTTCGCCGAGGCGCAGATCCAAACATCCCTCCAGGCCGGCGGGATCGCCAGCGAACGAATGCGCTCCAGGGTCTGGCGATCGCGCACCGTCCTTCCATCCCGGCCGCGATAGGCGAACCCCTTGCCGACCCTGCGGCGCGAAATGCCGCCATTGCCGTCGCTGACATAAGTCAGGCCGGCGTCTTCGGCGGCGGGAACGGCGTCGATCATTTGGAATGGCACAAGCGCGCGCCCCGCCGTGCGGTTCCTTCAACGCAGTGTGAGCGCGATCGCGATCGGCATGGTTATGAAGGAAAGCAGCGTCGTCGCCGTGATGATCGCGGCCATGAGCTGCGCGTCGCCGCCCATTTCGCGTGAGAGCGTGTAACCGGCCGCCGCCGTCGGCGTGGAGCCCACCCCCGCCGCAACCGCCGCCGCGATCGGGCTGGCGCCAAACAAGATCGCCATCCCCCACATCGCCGCCGGCGCCACCATAAGCTTCATCACGCACGCGGCGGCGACCTTCACGCGAGCCGCGCGCACGGCTCTGAAATCAAGGCCGCTGCCGACGCACACCAGCGCCACGGGCATCGCCGCTTGCCCGAGCAGATTGAGCGCATTCGACAACGCACCGAGATGGCGCAAGCCTAAGGCTTGCGCGCCCAAACCCGCAGCACAGCCGAGGATCAGCGGATTGGCGATGATTTGGTCCAGGATCGCACGAGGGCTGTTGGCGCCATTCTCGCCCCAGCGCGCCAGTACAATGACGCAGATCGTGTTGACGACAAGCACGAGCGGCCCAAACGCAATGCCGATCAGCTGCGGACCCATCGCGCCATAAAGCCCAGGCGCCGCCGCCAGCAGCACAAACCCATTCCAGCGCACCGAACCTTGAAACACACTGGTGAATGCCGGTCCTTCCGCCTTGGAGAAGAAGAAGCGCATCGCAAGCGCGAGCAGGACCATGACGCCAAAGCCCGCGAGCAGGCCGCCGACAAATGGAAACGCCTCGTGACCGGCAACGCTCGCTTGCGAGCTCAGCGTGAAAAGAAACGCCGGATAGAGCACGAAATAGCCGAAGCGGTTGACGTGCCCGAGCGCTTCGGGGCTTGCCATGCCAAACGCCCGCACCGCCCAGCCCACGACAATCAGAATGAAAACCGGCAGAAGTTCGCCGAAGACGTCATGCATGCTTGAGCTCTTGCATCGCGTCGAGCGCACCCTGCAGCATGTACGCCGCCGCCATTTTGTCGACGACCTCGCTGCGTCGCCGCCGCGATGCGTCGCCTTCGATCAAGGTGCGCGTGACCGCCGCCGTGGAAAGCCGTTCGTCCCACAGCAGGAGCGGCGCATCGCGAACGCTGAGCAGATTGCGGGCAAAGGCGCGCGCGGCTTGCGCGGAAGGCCCAGCGCTTCCGTCCATGTTGAGCGGCAAGCCAATCACGAAACCTACGCACTGGCGGGCATCGTAATGCTTCAAGAGAGCGGCGGCGTCCGCCGCGAACTTGGCGCGCGCAATCGTGTCGAGCGACGAGGCGATCAACCGCGTCGTGTCGCTCATCGCCACACCGATCCGCTTCTCGCCGGGATCGAGCCCCATAAGGGCGCCGGCGTGCGGCAGCGCGGCCATGAATGCAGGAAGGTCGAGGACAGACATTGAATCGGCGTCATACCTCCGCGCGCGCTTGCGTCAGGTCAAGGATGGGCATTGGATGAGGCATGTTGCGCGTCCTTTTCCTCGCCGCCGCGGCCGGGCTGGTCGCCTGCGCCAACCTGCCCACGGACGAACCCGCGCCACCAGCGCCGGCGTTCGCCTTGGCCAGCGACATGAGCTGCAACGCCACCGACATGGTCCGCTGTCCGGCGAACGGATGCGCGCCGGGCGAGGCGGGCGAGCCGATGCAGACGCCGATCTCGATCCATGTCCCCCGGGCCGGCGGCGCCGGCACATTCTGCATCGCCACCGGCTGCGAGGACGCGGTGATCGAACGCACGCAGAGGCGTGCGCAGGGCTGGACGGCGATCGTGCGCACCAATGAGCGCACCAACAAGAATGCGGAGCTGACGATCGCGCGCGACCTGACTTTCACGCTCCGCGATGCTGGAGGCTTGAGCATTATCACCTGGACCGGCGTCTGTGACCCCTCCGGCTCTTGAACCACCGGTGCGGCGCTGGTAGCTCGCGCTTATGTCAATCGATGAAAAGACGGTGCGGAAAGTAGCCAAGCTGGCGCGCATGGCGCTGGCTGAGGAGCGCGTGGCGCCCATGGCCGCGGAATTGAACGGCATCATGGCCTGGATCGAGCAGCTCAACGAAGTAAACATCGATGGCGTTGAACCCATGACCAGCGCCGTCGAAGGCCTCTCGCTGCCGATGCGCGACGACGTCGTGACCGATGGCGACAATCCTGACCGGGTTCTAAAAAACGCGCCAAAGTCGGAGGACGGCTTCTATGTCGTGCCGAAGGTGGTCGAGTGAGCTTCACGATTGTTGTCGAAACGCCGTTGCAGGACGACGTGCGCGAGCTGGTTGCGGCGCTCAATGAATGGGCGCTCGGCGAGACGCCGCGCGAGTTCTGCCACCACATGACGGTCGAGCAGATGGCGCAGGCCGACACAACGCTTTTCGTTGCGCGCAAAGACGGCCGCGCCGTCGCTATGGGCGCCTTGCGCCGTCACCCAGACGGCATCGGCGAAGTCAAACGCATGTACACGCGTCCCGAAGCGCGTGGCCTGGGCGTTGGCAAGGCCATCCTCGCCGAGATCGTGACGCTGGCGCATGCGGAGGGCTATCGCCAGCTCGTGCTCGAAACCGGATCTGTGCCCGGCTTCGGTGCGGCTTGGCGCGTCTATGAAGGCCAAGGCTTCCATCGTTGCGGGGCCGTCCTCGACTACGCCGACACCCCCCACAACATTTTCTACGCCAAAGACCTTGCCGCATGACCGATCTCACATCTCTCACCCTCGCCGCCGCGCTCGACGGGATGGAGAAGAAGCAATTCTCATCCGCCGAACTGACGGGCGCGTTTCTACAGGCAATCGAGCAAGCCAACCCGAAGCTCAACGCGTACGTCGTGGTCACCGCCGACAAGGCGCGCGCGGCTGCTAAGGCAAGCGACGCCAAGCGCGCCTCCGGCAAGGCAGGCGCGCTCGAAGGCGCGCCGCTCGCGATCAAGGATCTCTTCTGCACGGACGGCGTGCGCACGACCGCCGGCTCCAACATCCTCGGCGAATTTGCACCGACCTACGAAAGCGCAGTCACCGCCAATCTTTGGCGAGACGGCGCGCTGATGCTCGGCAAACTCAACATGGACGAGTTCGCGATGGGCTCGTCGAACGAGACGTCGCGCTTCGGGCCTGTCGTTTCTCCCTGGCGGCGCGGCAATTCCAACGCCCCGTTGACGCCCGGCGGTTCGTCCGGCGGCTCTGCCGCTGCAGTCGCTGCCGATCTCTGCCTCGGCGCCACCGCCACGGACACGGGCGGCTCCATCCGCCAGCCCGCCGCGTTCACGGGCACCGTCGGCATGAAGCCCACCTACGGCCGCTGCTCGCGTTGGGGCATTGTCGCGTTCGCGTCGTCACTCGATCAGGCCGGCCCGATCGCCAAGAGCGTCGAGGACGCGGCCATGCTGCTGCAATCAATGGCGGGCCACGATCCAAAGGATTCCACGTCACTGCCCAACGCATTGCCCAATTTCCGCGCCGCGTGCGGCAAGTCGATCAAAGCCATGACCATCGGCATTCCCAAGGAGTATCGCGTCGACGGCATGCCCAACGAGATCGAGAAGCTTTGGCAGCAGGGCATCGCCTGGGCCAAGGAGGCGGGCGCCACGATAAAAGAGATCAGCCTGCCGCACACGAAATACGCCCTGCCCACATATTATATCGTGGCGCCCGCTGAAGCGTCGTCCAACCTCGCGCGCTATGACGGCATGCGCTACGGGGCGCGTGTCGGCGGAAAGGATTTGAACGCCACCTACGAAGCGACGCGCGCGAGCGGCTTCGGGCGCGAAGTCCAGCGCCGCATCATGATCGGCACGTACGTGCTCAGCGCTGGTTATTATGATGCCTACTATCTGCGCGCCCAGAAGGTGCGTGCGCGCTTGAACGAAGACATGACCAACGCCTTCGCGCAGGTCGACGCCATCCTGACCCCGGCGACGCCGTCAGCCGCCTTCGCGCTCGGCGAAAAGGGCGACGATCCGGTGGCGATGTATTTGAATGACATCTTCACAGTGACGGCAAATCTTACTGGCAATCCCGCGCTCGCGATGCCAGCGGCTGTCGACGCCAACGGCCTGCCGCTCGGCCTGCAAGTCATTGGCAGGGCGCTCGACGAGGAGAGCGTGTTCGCTGTAAGCGCCGCTTTGGAGAAAGCGGCAGACTTCCGCGCCAAACCCGGAAAATGGTGGGCCTAAATGCAAGAATTGCTTGAACGCCTCGGGCGCGGCGACACCAACATCATGGCGATGTGCCAGGAGGCCAACCGCGCCTGGACCGATTTTCTTGATGAATTGCGCGGCGCCGACACCGGCACGCTTTCCGCGCGGCTCGGCTTTTTCGAGCCGACGTTCACGCGCATCTTCGGCGACCAGAGGTTCGGCCAGAACATGATGGCGTGGACAGGATTCGCTGCGCTCTATGATACCCGCAACGGCTGGGGTCAAAACCTTGACCGCGCCAAGCAGCTTGCCGAGGCGTTCGCGCGAAGCAATTGCAGTGTCGAGGTGAAGTCCGAAGCGCGCAGTTGTGTGATCTCCTACGAACTCGAAGGTCACGTACAATCGTCTCCGCCGCCGCAACAACCCCCGCCGGAGCAGCAGCAACAGCAACAGAGGCGGCGCTGGTGAGGCGGCCTTCGCCTCGATGAGGACGCGCGCGCACGCCTGCATATCCGTTACGCGCCTCGAACGATGGAGCGGCGCTGCAGTCATTGCTCGTTAGCGAATCCGGCTAGCATGCCGGTCATGGCCAAACGCAAGACCGCAGCACCTAAGCGCAAACAACGCCCCCGCGGTGAGATTGACCGCAACTATTTCTTCGGTGACGTGCTGCGCAAGACGGGCGCTGCCCTTTGGGTCGCGCTCTTGCTGATCTCGGCCTATACGCCGTTCTCGTGGGGCCAGGCCCAGCACAACAGCGCCAATTTCGGCACATTGGTCGCCATCTTCGCAGTGATTGGCGTGGCGCTCTTTCTCTATGGCCGCCACCTGCGCCGTGAAGCCACACACTGGGAAGCCGACTGAACCGTCACGAAGCTTCGTCTTGACCTCAAAGGCCTAAAGCGCAACGTCTCTGCGCCCTGACGGGCGGGAGTTGTTCACGTGACGCCATCGGAAATCGCGCGCCTCGGCGCCTACTTAAGCAAACTCTTGGGCTCGCCCACAGCGTCAGTGCATTCACTGGGCGGCGAAGAGGGCGAGTTGCTCATCGACGGCCGCCGCGCCGCCAGCGTCCTGCGCGACGATGAGGAGGGCGAGGTGAGCTACGCCATCAGCCTGGTTATTCCGCCCGCGCCTGGCGCCAAGAAGGGCGCGCCGATCGACGACGCCGAACGCGCACGCTTGCAAACCGCATTGCGCCAAGCGCTGCACTCCGCCGATCTCGATGTCCGCCCCCGCCCGCGCAAAACCGATTCCGCTGAGGTCTACGTGCACGATGAGTTCGTCGGCACCGTCTCCGTCGATGAAGACGAAGGCCAAGTGCTGACGATGAGCATCCTCGACATCGATCTCGAAGGCGACGCTTAAGAAAAGCCCCGGCATTGCCGGGGCTCAAAGTCAGTCGTCAAATCCAACTCAAGTCCAACCCGCTTGAAAGAGCCGGCCGCCCGCGCAAGCTCACAAGACGCCCAACATGGAAGCGACGAGCGGGTGGCGCACAATGTCAGCATCGCCCAAGCGAACCACGGCGATATTGGGCACGCTCTCGAGCCTGTCGGCGACCGTGTGCAAACCAGAAAGATCCGGCAGCAAGTCGGTTTGCGCTGGGTCGCCGGTGACGACCATGGTCGAATGCCAGCCAAGCCGCGTCAGCAGCATCTTGATCTGCCCGTACGTGCAGTTCTGCGCTTCGTCGATCACCACGAAGGCGTTGTTGAGCGTGCGTCCGCGCATGAAGCCGACGGGTGCGATTTCGATCAGCCCCTCTGCCATCAGCGCTTTCAGGCGCTTGGCGGAGAGGCGGTCTGTCAGTGCGTCGTAGAGCGGGCGCAGATACGGGGCGAGTTTGTCCTCCATGGCGCCCGGCAGATAGCCGAGCGATTCACCGGCTTCGACCGCTGGGCGCGACAGCACGATGCGCCCAACCTTGCCGCTCTCTAGCGCCTCAACGGCTTTGGCGATGGCGATATAAGTCTTGCCGGTGCCGGCCGGTCCGAGCGCCAGGCAGAGCGAATGCGCGTCGATGGCCTCCATCAACGCTGTCTGGCCCTTCGATTTCGGGCGCACGTTTTTGACGAAACTTTGGTCGCGAAGGCTGTCGTTGGCTGGGTGCCAGCCGCCGTCGAGCACTTTCAAATTGCGCTGACGCCGGTCGTCGCGCTGGAATTCCTCAACGTTGAGCACGCCTTGTGCATGCCGACGCTTCGCGCTTCGCTTCGCCATCAAAGTCTCCTTGTTGGAGCGGCTAAATCCCGCGCGGCTTCTGCCGGGCGGGTCGAAAAACCTGTCAAACGTTGAGTCGTCGAAGGGTGCGCCGGGCGGCGGTATGTCGAGTGCGCTGATCTTGCGCCTGGCGCCCACGCTCTCCCCCACAAGCGGGCTTAAAGCCCTGGAGACGGGTGGATCTGGGAAATCCCCGATCCGATGCTGTCCATGAGACGCCACATCGGTTAACGACGCGTTGAGGAAGCGGAACGTCACGGAAATTTCGCAGTAGGAACCACTTATGGCGATTTACGCGCTGGCTGACGCGGATCTCGAGGTCGAGGACGAGACCGCCTTTTGGGTCGCGCCGACCGCCGTTCTCATTGGGCGGGTGGTGTTGAAGCGTAACGCGTCAATCTGGTGGGGCGCGGTGCTGCGCGGCGACAACGAGCCGATCCTAGTCGGCGAAAACTCAAACGTGCAGGATGGCTCGGTGTTGCACACCGATCATGGCGCGCCGCTCACCATCGGCAAGGACGTGACCATCGGCCATCAGGTCATGCTGCACGGGTGCACCATTGCAGACACTTCGCTCATCGGCATCAAGGCGACGGTGTTGAACCATGCCAGCATTGCAAGCTTCTGCCTTGTCGGGGCGCATGCTCTCGTGACCGAGCGCAAAACCTTCGAAGAAGGCTCGCTCATCACGGGCGCGCCAGCACGAGCCACCCGCTCGCTTGACGATCAGCAGCGCCAGATCATTCAATTTTCCGCGCACCACTATGTCGAAAACTGGAAGCGCTACAAACGCGACTTGAAACCGAGCCGGTTCGCCTAACTCTCGCCGCAGCGCCTTCACACCCTTGCCACGGAGGACTACACAACGTTCATGTCATGGACATCGACGTGAGCACCGAAGAACCGCCCACCCAAGCCGCGCCTGAGCAGCCGCCGGCGGCGGACGCGCCAGCCCCCGACGAGCCGGCGCAACCGGTGCGTTCGTCATCGCCCGATGGCCCCGCACTCCTCATCATCGGCTTGATCGTTGCTGCAGCGCTTATTGCGTTTGTCGCCTCGCAAGCCGGTTCGTGGTTTGCGCCGCGTCCGAACGTGCTGAGCTACACCGTCCAGCCCTACACGCCGCCGTCGCAACTTATTAGCGTCGGCGATCATGTGTTGGCGCACGAGCGTCCGGATTTGACGAGCCCTGGTGTTGTGATGTTCGGTCCGGGCGTTGCCTTCACCGTGACCGGCCGCGTCTCGCACGGGTTCGGCAACGATTGGTACGCCATCACCTGGAACGGGCGGACAGCCTTCATTCGCCAGCAAGATGCGACGCCGGGCTCCGCCACGGCGCCGCCCCCGACTGCGCCCCATGTCGTTGTGCCGCCGCGCGAAGAAGAAAAGCCCGATGTCGACGAAGAGACTGGTTTTCCTGATCTGGACACGCCCGCTCCACAGACATCGGGTCCTTTTGAATTGAGTGGCGTGCGCTGGGCGAGCCGCCCTGGGCGGCGCGATTTCGAGCGCGCCTATCCCCAGCGTGCGCTCTTTGCAAACCAATCCGGTCACGTGACCCTCGATTGCGTGGCGTCGGGCAGCGGCGTGCTCGATTGTTCAGTCGCGGTTGAATTGCCGCGCGGCTATGGCTTCGGCCGGGCGGCGATGGACCTGTCGCGCCAATTCCGTCTGCAGCCGACCACCGCTGATGGCCGCTCCGTCGCAGGCGGACATATCCAGGTACCAGTCGAGTTCCGCGCCAATTGATGGCGCGGAACTGAAGAGCGGTTCGACGGCTTGAGCACCCGATAGGACGACGGGAACGCTCATATGAAATCGCTGATATTTGCTCTGCCGCTTCTGATGCTGACGGCGTGTTCGCCGCCCGCAGAGACGAGCATGCCGACCAGCCCGCAACTCAGCGCCGAGGCGCAAGCGGCGATGGACCGCATCAATAGCGCCGACTTTTCGTCGATTGCCTCTGAGCCTGCCATTCCTCAGCCTGTAATTGTTTCCCGGCCCACAACGCCTGCAACCACGCCCGTGGCCGACACTGCCGAAACGTCAGGGCCCCCAGAGCCGCCCACGCCGCCTGGGCCCGCCGGGGCCAATCAAACCGAGGCAACGGCGCCGGCCAATGTTGCCTATGACGCGGCCATGGTGCGCATCGAAGTGCTGCTCGACCGGGCGCATTTTTCGCCGGGCGTCATCGACGGTTATAATGGTGAGAACGTGCGCAAGGCCGTCTCTGCGTACCAGGCCTCGCACAACATGGCCGTGAACGGGCAGGCTGACGCCGATCTATTGCAACAGCTGACCGCGCAAGATTCCACGCCGGCGCTGGTGCGCTACACCATCGCCGCCGAAGACGCGGCCGGTCCCTTCGCGTCCGTGCCGCAGGACCTCGAGGCCATGTCGCACATGGACCATCTGGGCTACGCCAGCGCCGCCGAAGCCATCGCCGAAAAATTCCACATGGATGAGGATCTGCTGCGCACCCTCAATCCCGGCGTCGATTTCGCCCAGGCCGGAACGCCGATCGTCGTCACCAATGTGGGCGGCGATTTGAGCGCTGATGTCGCCTCGATCGTCATCGATAAGCGCGAACGGTCGCTGCGCGCCTATGATGCATCCGGTAACATGCTGGCTTTCTATCCCGCCACGGTCGGCAGCGCCGATGCGCCCGCGCCATCAGGCGACTTCACCGTGCGGTCGGTCGCCTTCAACCCGACCTACCACTACGATCCGGCGCGGCTGCCGACGTTCGGTCGCCGCGCCCACGGCGCGCTCACCATCAAAGCGGGACCGAACAATCCGGTCGGCGCCGTCTGGATCGCGCTCAGCCGCGAGACCTACGGCATTCATGGCGCACCCGAGCCCCAGCAAGTGAGCAAGACGCAAAGCCATGGCTGCGTGCGTCTTACGAATTGGGACGCGACTGAGCTTGGCCACGCCGTAGGGGCCGGCGTGCCAGTGTCTTTCCGCGATCAGGGCCTGCAAGCGTCGGCGGCTGCACGCGCCGGGTGATCACCAGCGGCGTACGCGACCCGTGTCGACGTGAATAAAGTCCGAGGCTTGATAGAAGCCGACGCCGCCTGCGCGCAAGGCGAGCGCTGCATCGCGCAGGCGCGGCAGATCAACGCCAGCCATGCGGATGTCGATGGCGCGGCCGTCCATGTGCAGACTGTGGGCGGCGACACCGTCGGAGTTGGCGTGCAGCATCGCGTTGGTTGTGGGCGAGCGATAGCCGGAAATAATCTGGTAGGGTTCGGCCGCGCCAACCAGGCTGCTCAGTTGATGCAACTGATCGAGCAGGCGTGCGTCGATGTCATGCGTTTGGTTCGAGCGGAAGTCGCGCATGACATGCCGGATCGCCGCCATCGCGTCCGGAATGTAATTGCCTTGCCGCCAGTATGCATCGCTGAAGCGATCGCCCGTGTGCAAGTTGAAGAGCGAGACGCGCCGCGGTTCGGCAAGCGCAGTTGCGGATGCGCCAAACGCAAGCACAGAATTCGCCGCGCCTGAGACCAGCGCGCCGCCAGCCATTCTCAAAACCGCCCGTCGGTCCATCCGCCGCTCCGCAACCAATCGCTGTGTTTGTGACGTCTCGATTTGTTCATACTTTGACGCTGCGGCGCCAGGCGGCGCAAGGGAACACCGCAGCGCGCCTTAGTGTTGGCGCTCTATGCGTCTCCCCTGGTTCTCACTTGGCGCCGCAGCGATTTTGACTGTGGTTGCAACCGCAGAACTCGTAACCCGCAATCAGTTTGCCGACCTCGGCGCGGTGAGCGCCGCAAATGCGGTAAGCGATACGCCATTGCGCGCGGGCAAGCATGGCGCGCCGCCGCCGCATCCCCGCGCGCCCCCGCATGCGCCCCCGAACGCGCCCATCAATGCTCCTGAACCCCCGCATCTCGGCGCGCCAGCGACGCTGATCATCCCAGTCGCGGGCGTCTCGCGCGGTGAACTCACCGACACATGGGGCGCCGCGCGCGCCGCGGGGCGCGTGCACGAAGGCGTCGACATCCTGGCGCCGCAGGGCACGCCGGTCTTAGCCGCCGCGGACGGACGCATCGTGAAGTTCTTCGAGAGCGAACGCGGCGGCGTCACGATTTATGAATTCGACGCCAGTGAGCGCTTTGTTTATTATTACGCGCACTTGCTCGCGCGTGCGCCCGGCCTTGGCGAAGGCTACCGGGTGTGGCAGGGGCAAGTGATCGGCTATGTCGGCATGACCGGCAACGCGCTGACGCCGCATCTGCATTTCGAAGTGGAGCGCCTGGGGCCCGCGCGTCATTGGTGGCAGGCGGAGGCGATGAACCCGTACCCGCTGCTGATGACTGGCCAGGCGCCAAGCGCCTAGGTTTTCCTGGGCTCCGGGCGCAGCGGGCCGTTCCACACCATGTTGATGCGCACATCCGTTTCCGGGCCGAGGTTGAACCAGGCGAGGCGGTCGCGCGTCGCGTCGATCACGACGCAACGGTCGCCGGTCTCAAGCGTCTGCGAGAGCGTGTTGCGGATGATGCCGGCGGAATACTTCGTCCGCACCAGCCAAAGGTTCGGCGCGAGATCGCACACGGCGCCCATGCCTTCGAGCGCGGCCAGAAACGCCATCGTCGCGCCTGACATGATTTCCGCGTGCACGAACACATTGGCGGCTTCACCGGCGTCATTCGCCGCTGTCGGCGTGCGCAGGCCGCGCAGCGACATGACTTTGCGCGCCTCCGTCCAGCCCTTGTCGGGGTTGTCGGCAACCATGGTCGAGGGGCGCACGCGGCCCTCAGACATGAAGCGCGCCATTTGCTCGATTGAGTACGGGCCGAACGAGCGGCCGCGGATCTGCACCCACCAATGGGTGGCGGCAGGGTTAAGGCGGACGACGTCGCTCAAGGCTTGCTCCGTTTCGACACGGAGGCGCGCGTTCGCGCCTTCGGCGAAGCGGACACCAGCAACGCGCATGCCGCGCGTTTCTTCAGCCTTCGTTAGGGATGGGGACGTTGAGCGCGCGGGTCGAAGTCGACGGCGAAGCCGCCTTCGATCATCCGCGCCACGCGGCCATAAACGCCGCCGATGCGCACCCAAGCGCCGATCGGCGGGGCCAGGCGTCGTGTATGAATGGTTACCCCGGTCAGCGAAAGATCGACGACTTCGCCTTCGTAGGCGTCGCCGGCTTCATGCTCTATGCGGATGCTGCGCGCCGTTTCCGGCGTGATGGCGCGATGGGTCGGTTCTTCGATGCCTAAGTCTCGGTTAATGGCAAGCGTCAGCTGCTCGGCGAGCTTTTCGCGCTTGTGGGCGCTGAAATCGAAGATGACGGCAACCTCGCCTTCACCGCATTTGCGCGCGATTTTGCCAGAGACGCGTCCGAAGCCCTCGAGATAAAGCACGACCTGCTGGCCGATCGGCGGCGCGGTCACGGTGATTATGCGCACATCGCCTGGCGACATGTCGGCCGTGCGGCAGTCGTGCTCCTGGCCGCCCGCGCCCAGCATGCGCCCGCTCACCACGATCGGCGTGCGTCGGAAGCGGCGCCGTTCCGCGGCATTGTTGCGCCGCGATGTGAGCCGGCTGGCGGCAGTGGCAAGGTCAAGCGTCTGGGCTGTGCTGCGCATGACAGCCTAAATGCACGTTCACCGTAAACGTTTGCTTAAGCTTTGACGGCGGGGCAGGGCTTGGCGCCGCCGGGCCGGGCGCGCAAAACACGCTTAAAGTGAGGGAACGCCGTGGCCGAAGCAGTGGACGGACAAAGGTTCGATTACGTCATTGTCGGCGCCGGCAGCGCCGGCTGCGTGCTGGCCAACCGGCTTACCGAAGATCCTCACGTTAAAGTCGCCTTGCTCGAAGCCGGTGGTCGAAACGCCTCGCTGCTCGTGCGCATGCCCGCCGGCGTCGGCAACCTCATCCGCGCCAAGGGCGTCTCGAACTGGGGTTTCGAGACCGTCCCCCAGAAGCATCTCGACAACCGCCGCATGTATCAGCCCCGCGGCCGCGGCTGGGGCGGATCGTCAGCGATCAACGGCATGATCTACATTCGCGGCCACGCCCGCGACTACGATCAATGGCGCCAGATGGGCCTCACCGGCTGGGGCTACGCCGATGTGCTGCCTTACTTCAAACGCGCACAGCATCACGAAGATGGCGCCGACGCTTGGAATGGCGACAGCGGTCCGCTCTGGGTGTCGCGCGGCCCTCCGGGCGATCCGATCTACAAAGCCTTTATCCAATCCGGCGCTCAGGCTGGATACAAAGTTACGCGTGACTTCAACGGCCGCCAGCAAGAAGGCGTCGGCCCATATCACCTGACGATCCGCGACGGCGAGCGCTGGAGCGCCGCCGCTGCCTACCTCAATCCCATCGTGGAGCTTCGTCCGAACCTAAGTGTCGTCTCGGACGCCTATGCGGGACGCATCATCGTCGAGCACGGCATGGCAGTCGGGGTGGAGTACGCGTCCGGTCCAGGCAAACCAGTAAGCCGCGTGTTTGCGACGCGCGAGGTGCTGGTAAGCGGCGGCGCATTCCAGTCGCCGCAATTGCTGCTCATGTCTGGCATCGGTCCGGCCGATGATCTGCACAAGCTCGGCATCCCCGTCGTCGCCGATTTGCCGGACGTCGGGCGCAATCTGCAAGATCACCTCGACGTCAGCATCATTAACGAGATGACCAAGCCGATCTCGATGTATTCGAAAACGAAGGGGATCAAGCAGCCGCTGATCGGCCTGCAATACGCCTTCACCAAGACCGGCCCAGGGCGCACCAATCACTTGCACGCCGGCGCCTTCCTCAAGACGCGCGGTGAACTCGATCGTCCCGATATCCAGCTCCACCTCGTCAACGCCGCGATGATCGAGCATGCCAAAGTGAAAGCCGATCGCGACGGTTTCACCATCCACGCCTGCCAGCTTCGCCCCGAAAGCCGCGGCACGGTGAAGCTTGCATCGCGCAATCCCTTCGATGCGCCGCTTATCGATCCCAACTATCTCGATGCCGAGAACGATCGCCGCACCATGCGCGATTCCGTTCGTATTGTCCGCGACATCGTCTCCCAGCACGCGCTCGATCTTTATCGCGGGCCGGAGATGCGCCCCGGCGCGCACGTGCGCACCGACGCAGAGATCGACGCGTGGATCCGCCACACTGCCGAGACGATCTATCACCCTGTCGGCACCATCCGCATGGGGACCGACCCGAAGGCGCCGGTTGACGAGCAATTGCGCGTGCGCGGGGTGGAGTCGCTTCGGGTGATCGATGCGTCGGTCATGCCGACGCTGGTTGGCGGCAACACCAATGCGCCGACCATCATGATCGCAGAGAAGCTCTCCGACATCATTCGCGGCAAGCCGCCATTGCCGCCGCAGGAGGCGCCCATCGCCGAAGATGAAATGGCGCGCGCATGAAAGTTGAGCGGCTCATCGCCATTGTCGGCGCTGTCGCCGGCATTGGCGCGCTGCTGCTGCAATTCTCTTTGATGTTCGGCTCAATGAGCGCGGAGGGTTACAACCCGCTCGCGATCGCCTGGCGCTTCTTCGGCTATTTCACCATCCTGACCAACACGCTCGTCGCCATCATCTGGCTACGTGCGGTGATGCGCCCCGATATCTCCCAGCCGCGCCTCGAAGGCGCGGGAGCGACTTCCATCGTGATGGTGGGCGTCATTTATCACCTGCTGCTGGCGAGCCGCTGGAACCCGCAAGGTCTGCAACTCCTGGCGGACTTCATTCACCACACGTTTGTGCCCATCGTGTTTGCCATCTATTGGTTCATGCGCCCGCATGGATCGCTCAAATGGACGGACGCAGCGATCTTCGTGATCTGGCCGCTTACATATTGCGCATACGCGCTGACGCGCGGGGCATTCGACAACTGGTACGCCTACTATTTCCTCGACCCAAGGCACGTCACGCTGGGCCAACTTGCGCTCAGTATTGCAACACAGAGTGCGAGCTTTTTGGTTTGCGCGCTCGTGTTGGCGGCTATCGACAAAATGCTGAGCGCACGCGTGGGCGCTAGTTCCGCTTCCGCCGCTGCTCCACCATAGGCGATTGTTGCGGGCGCGTGCGCCGCCGCCGCGCTGCCTGCATCGCCTCGATCTTCGCTGTGAGCGCGTGCGAATCGAAGGCTTTTCCGCCATCCGGGGGGCAGCACAATGCAAACGCGGCGCTGGCCTTTGCCGTCACCGAAACCTGCAGCACGATTTCCACTTTCGGCCGATTGCGCCGCACCCATTGCGCCAGCGCAAATCCGCTTTCGGGTCCAGCCAGTTGTGCGTCGCTGAACACCACATCGATGCGCTGGCCGGTTTGCAGAATTGTCTTTGCTTCTGCGGAGGTCGCCGCTTCGATCACTTGCAAGCCGCAGCCGCGCAGAAATTCGGCGATCGCCAGACGTACGATCACGTCTTCGTCAGCCAGTAGAATTGTTCGGTCGCTCTTCTGTGATTTGCTTTTGGTCGGCATACGGTTCCCGGTGTGCAGAACCCCGCGAGATGAGCAACAAGGCGCCGCCGCCGGTAGTTCCGGGATTTGCCGTACTGAGGCAAAATTGGCCCACGAGGCGCCAAGAGTTTGACGTTTGCCGGAACATCACATTTGGTGGAGGCATTGAACAGCTGTGAGCGAGGCGGGGATTTGTGATGTGCCCAGCTGAAGAGCGACAGATGGAACCGGAGCCCAGCCGCGGACCATCGATTCTCATCGTTGAAGACGAGACGCTCGTGCGTATGGGCGTTGCTGAGCACCTGCGCGATGCCGGCTTCACCGTCATTGAAGCTGCGAGTGGTGATGAAGCGCGCGCAGTCTTGGAGGCTGGCGTTCGCGTCGACGTCGTGTTTTCCGATATCATGATGCCCGGCGCCGTTGACGGCATGGCGTTGGCGGAATGGATTGGCCAATTGCCGTCAGCGCCGGCGATCGTGCTTGCTTCCGGCGTTCCTGCCGCGCTCGGCGAGGCGCAACGCAGATATCCCCACATTCGAGCCGTGCTCATCAAGCCATATGCGTACGCCGATCTGGAACGCATCGCGCGCGAGCTTGCGCCGAAAGCCGGCTAGATCTGATCGTTGACGACGACGAGCCGCATGCCCTTGGGCTCTTTCGCAAGAGGCGGATGCAGCGAACCCAAGCGCAAGCGCTGAATGGTTTTGCCTGAGACAAACGCCTGGCCGCCAAGCGCCTGGAAGAGGCCGAGATAGCGCACGCCAAGTCTCTCGTCGGTTTTCAGCGGCGTTATCAGAATTTCGGCGCCGAGTAAGGCTCGGTCGCTGGTTTCCGCAATAATGCGCGCAATCGAAGGTTCGCCAGCCGCACTGCTGGCGTCGATCAGCGCATTGAGTAAGCGCAGGTCCGGCGCCAGAAACAATGTCGAGAGATCGTGTTCGCGCAGATCGCGCCCGAACAATTTTACCAGTTCAGCGCCAAACGTGCGGATCGGCAGACGCCCGTCGCCGGTGCGTTCTATTACGAAGAGGCGCTCCAATACCTGATCGGCGCCGCCCTTCTTTGGCTTGGCGGTCGGGTTTCCGGCCAAGGCGCGCCCATAGACGAGCAAGGCCCGCGTGTCCGGGTGGAAGCTCTCTTCGCCAATCATCGCCGTTAACGTCCGTTGCAACGGACGAAGTCATGCAAAGCCAGCGCCCGCGCGGCTGACGCGAAAAGCGTTCACCATTGGGAGGCGTTCACTCAATCGGCGAGATTTGGCCTTGGATTTGCAGCGCTTGGGCGAGGTTCAGCGGAGAAAGCGCATGGGCGTTTCAATCCGGTACATCGTGGCGATTTCGGCGTTCAGCCTGGCTGCACTCGGCTACGCGCTTCTCTAAACCGCACAAAGCTCCCTGCCAATCCTTAAGGCCCAAATCAGACAAGGCATTTGGGGCCTGCCCCCCGCGCGTGCGGGGGTTTTTGTTTCTAGGACAATGCGCGGGCGAACTTTTCCAGGCAGCGCGGATAGAGGTCGTGCTCAACCGAGAGCAGGCGCTGCGCCAGCGTTGCCGGCGTGTCGTTGGGTTCGATCAGCATCGTCGCTTGGCCTATGATTTCACCGGCATCGACTTCCTCAACGACGAGATGAACCGTGGCGCCGTGTTCGGCGTCGCCTGCCTGGAGTGCGCGCGCGTGCGTGTTGGTGCCGGGATATTTCGGCAACAAAGAGGGATGGATGTTTACCAGCCGACCCGCCCAGGCGCGCACGAAGAACGGCGTCAGCACGCGCATGAAGCCGGCAAGCGCGACGATATCGATCCTGCGCGCGCGCAGCGCTGCGTCGATTTCGCGCTCGAAGGCTTCGCGATCCTTGCCGAACGGCTTGTGATCGATGGTGAGCGCTTCTATGTCGGCGTCGCGCGCGCGATCGAGGCCTTCGACGTTTGGCATGTTGGAAATGACGAGCGCGACCTTGTAGGCGTCCTGTTTGAAGTCCAAGAGCGCCTGCAGATTGGTGCCGCGCCCCGAAATCAGAACCGCAACACGTTTCATGCCGCTTTGAGCTGACCGATCTTGAACGCATGCTCGCCGCTTGCGTTCAGTTTGGCGATCACTTCATCGGCCTTCGCGGCATCGACAATCAAGGCAAGACCGATGCCGAGATTGAAGGTGCGGCGCATATCTTCTTCCGGCACGCCGCCTGTCGCTTGCAGCCACTCAAACACAGGAGGGCGCCGCCACGCATTCCAGTCGAAATCCGCCGCGAGTTCATCCGGCAAGGCGCGCGGCGTGTTCTCGACCAGGCCGCCGCCGGTGATGTGGGCGAGGCCCTTGATCGCTTTGGCGTCGAACAAGGGCTTCAGCGCTTTTGCATAAATGCGCGTTGGCGTGAGCAAAGCTTCGGCGAGTGTTTTGCCTTTTTCGAACGGCGCGGGGGCGTCCCACGCCAAACCGCTGCGCTCGACGATCTTGCGCACCAGGGAATAGCCGTTGGAGTGGCAGCCGCTCGAGGCCACTCCTAAAAGCGCGTCGCCAACTCTCATTTCATCCATGCGCGGCAACAGCGTGCCGCGCTCAGCTGCGCCGATTGCAAAGCCGGCGAGATCGTAATCGCCCTTCGCATACATGCCGGGCATTTCCGCCGTTTCGCCGCCCGCCAGCGCGCAACCCGCTTGCTTGCAGCCTTCAGCGATGCCGCGCACGACCAGCGCCGCTTGATCGGCATCGAGTTTCGCTGTGGCGTAATAATCCAGGAACATCACGGGTTCGGCGCCTTGGGCGGAGAGGTCATTTACGCACATGGCGACGAGATCGATGCCGACCGTCTCATGGCGTTTGCCCTCGATGGCGATCTTCAGCTTGGTGCCGACACCATCGGTGGTGGCCAGGAACACAGGATCCTTGAAGCCTGCGGCCTTTGGATCGAACACGGCCGCGAACCCGC
Source organism: uncultured Pseudomonadota bacterium (assembly GCA_963837475.1). GTDB lineage: Bacteria > Pseudomonadota > Alphaproteobacteria > Caulobacterales > Aquidulcibacteraceae > Vitreimonas. Next base: position 1,377,440 of record CAWIND010000003.1, on the reverse strand, counting down.
CCAGGCCTGCCTCAGCGCCGGGGCGCGCAGTCGATTTCGCAGCCGGTTTGATCAACGCGACTAGGCGTTCGCCCTCGTCGATATCCACGCCCGCGTCGCGGTAGGTTAGCCCGTTGGTTCCTTTAGGATTGTTCACACGCACGTCCGGTCCGAAAAGCCGCCACATTGATAGGCGATTCCGCGCCCGCTAGGGTCTACCCGAATTCCCCACACCCGAGGTCAGGTACATGAGACACCCTTTGGTCGCCGTCGCGGCCTTCGCTTTGGCCGCCTTGTGCGCGTTCATGCCTGGGCCGGCAAGCGCCCAGGCCAACAATGTGTACACGGTGGCGGGGATCTATGTGGACGTGACCGCCGCTAACGCCGCTTCAGCGCAGCAGGCGGGTTTTGCATCCGCCGCCCAGCTCGGCCTCGCACGGCTGGTGCAGCGAGTGACGCTGCCGGCCGATCTCGCCGCGCGCGGGGCGTCGGTGCCAGACCAGGCGACGCTGGATCGCCTCGTGCTCAGCACCGACGTCGAGGAAGAGCGCCGCTCCGGCACACGCTATATTGGCCGCCTCACCGTGCGCTTCGATCCAAGCGGCGTGCGTGGATTGCTGCGTCAGCAAGGCCTGACGGTCGTCGATGCGCGCTCGGCGCCGGAATTGGTGGCGGCGGTCTCCGCCCAAGGGACGCCGCCGGACACAGCAACACTCTGGCAACAAGTCTGGGCCGAAGGCGGTTTCGCCGAAGAACTGGCGCCGTTGAACGTCGCGCCCGCAACGCTTCAAGGCGCGCCGAACTGGCAGACCGCCGCGCCATTCGCGCAAGCTGCCGCGGCCACCTCTGCTCTTTACGCAACTTTGCGCGTGCAAGGTTCGACCGCGACCGCGAACTTGATGGAGGTGTCTGCAAGCGGCCAGCGTGATCGCGGCGCGGTGAGCGCCCAGATCAGCGGCGCTGACGCGGCAGCGCTTCGCGCCGCTCTGGCGTCGCTTGCCTCGCAAGCCAGCAATCTCGTGCAAAACGATTGGAAATCGCGCGCCACCACGGGAACCGCCGGACAGCGTGCACGGGTTTCAGCGTCCGCGCTCTATTCCGATGAGCGCCAATGGGAAGCCATCAAGGCCGCACTCGGCGCCGCCGCCCAAACCCTGATCTCCGAAATTCGCATCGAAGCCGTCGGGCGCGAAGGCGCGCTGGTGTCGTTCTCCTTCGTTGGCGATCGCAGCGCCCTGGTGGCCGAGCTCGCCCGGCGCGGCGTGCAATTGCAGGACACCCCGCAAGGTCCGGTGCTGCGCGCTGCAAGCGCCGCGCGCTAAAGGCAATGAGCCAGCAACGCCTGTTCGAATTCCGCATGGGCGAGCGATCGCCAGAAACGCTGGTGGTGAGCGACGCCAATCGCGACGCCGCACGCCTGCTGACGGATTGGCGTGTCTGGCCTGGCGGCGCGCTCGCGCTGATCGGCCCGCGCGGTTCTGGCAAGACCCATCTGGCGCTGGCTTGGGCGGTTGAAGCAGGCGCTCGCCAAATCTCACCCCGCGCCGCGCCGGAGGACGCCGCCGCCATTTTCCGTGAAGCCGGCGGTCGGGTCCTAATCGACGAGGCCGACCAAAAGCCCGACGAAACCGCCCTCTGGCGCTTGCTTGACCTGGCCAAATCCGAAGGCGGCGCCATGCTTTTGGTGGGCTTGAAGCCCCCCGCCGCGTGGGCCGCTTCCATTCCGGACCTCAAGTCCCGCCTGGCCGCCATGGCGGTTGCCAGGCTCGGCGAGCCGGACGAGGCGCTGATGGAGGTGGTCTTGCGCCGCGTCTGTCGCGAACAATTCATTCATTTGAGCGATGATGCCGCCCGGTATCTGGCGAGACGGCTGCCGCGAACCTTCGCGGCGGCTCATTCCTTGGCCGCGGCGCTTGACGCCGATCTGGCCAAGGGCGCCAAACCCGTCGCCGTGCCGGCGGCGCGCCGAGCGCTGGAAAAGGCGCAGGCGGCTTGGGGTGGTGGAGACGGTTAACAGATGGCGAAGTCGCGCAAGAAGAAGCGCGCGGAGGCGGAGAAACCGTCTGCGCTGACAATGCCGGGGCGACCAGACCGGTACCTGAACCGCGAGCTCTCGTGGCTCGCGTTCAACACGCGCGTCCTGGAAGAGGCTGAAAACAAAGGCCATCCGCTACTTGAGCGGCTGCGCTTCTTGTCGATCTCCGCCTCGAACCTCGACGAATTCTACATGGTGCGCGTCGCGGGCCTGCACGAGCAGGCTAAGTCCGGCGTGTCGATCCTCAGCCAAGACGGTCTCACGCCCGTTGAACAGATTGCACGCATTCATGCCTCGGCCAGCGAACTGGTCGAACGTCAGCAGAAGATCTGGCACACATTGCGCGCGGGCCTGCGCGGCGCCGGCATTTCAGTCATCGACACTGAAGAACTCAATGAAGCCGAGCGCGCATGGCTGAAGCCCGCTTTCATGACTGAAGTGTTTCCGCTGCTAACGCCGCTCGCGGTGGATCCCGCGCACCCGTTTCCGTTTATCCCGAACCTCGGTTTCGCCATCGCGCTGAAGTTGAAGCGCAAGCATGACGGCCGGGCGCTCAACGCGCTTATCCCAGTGCCGACACAAGTCGCGCGCTTTATCGATGTCACGCCGGCGACGAAATCCGATCTCGCGCCGGGTGAGCGCTCGGCCAAACGCTTCGTCACGCTCGAAAGCGCCATCACGCTTTTCCTCAACGAGCTCTTCCCCGACTACAAAGTCGACGCGCAGGGCGCCTTCCGCATCGTCCGCGACAGCGAAATCGAAATCGCCGAAGAATCCGAAGACTTGGTGCGCGAATTCGAAGTGCGCCTGAAAGAGCGCCGTTTGGGCGACATCGTGGATCTCAAGATCGAAGCGGCGATGGACGAAGAGCTCCGCGCCTTCATCATTCGCGAGCTGGAGGCCGATCCGCGCGACGTTGTCATCGTCGACGGCATGCTCGGTCTCGCAGCACTTTCCTCGCTCGTCCACGAAGAACGTCCGGACCTCAAGTTCGCGCGCTACGAACCGCGCTCGCCGGAACGTATCCGCGACTATGGGGGCGATAGCTTCGCCGCAATCCGCCAGAAGGACATCCTCGTCCACCACCCTTACGAATCGTTCGACGCGGTCGTGCAGTTCATTCGCCAAGCGGCCGCCGATCCGGCCGTGGTCGCGATCAAGCAAACGCTCTATCGCACCTCGAAGGATTCACCGATCGTTGCAGCACTCATCGCCGCCGCTGAAGCCGGCAAGAACGTCACTGCGCTGATCGAGATCAAGGCGCGCTTTGACGAAGAAGCCAATATGCGCCAGGCGCAGATGCTGGAGCGCGCGGGCGCCTCGGTCGTCTACGGCTTTATCGACTACAAGACCCACGCGAAGGTGAGCCTGGTCGTGCGACGCGAGCTTGATGGCCTGCGCACCTATACCCACTTCGGCACTGGCAATTATCACCCCATCACCGCGCGCATCTATCAGGATCTCTCGCTTTTCACCTGCGATCCGGCCATCGGCCGCGACGCTGGCCGCTTGTTCAACTTCGTCACCGGCTATGCAAAACCCGCGCAGCTCGAAAAGATCGCGATGTCCCCGATCAACGTGAAGCAGACGTTGCTGCAATACATCGAGGACGAAATCGCGCACGCTAAGGCGGGCCGCGAGGGGGCCATTTGGGCCAAGCTCAACGCGCTCGTGCATCCGGAGGTGATCGAAGCGCTTTATCGCGCCTCCAATGAAGGCGTGAAAATCGATCTTGTGGTGCGCGGCATCTGCTGCCTGCGACCGGGGGCGCCTGGCATGTCGGAGAACATCCGCGTCAAATCGATCGTTGGGCGGTTTCTCGAACATTCGCGTATCGTTTGTTTCGGAAACGGCGCGAAACTCCCCAATCCGAAGGCCAAGGTGTTCATCTCCTCGGCTGATTGGATGCCGAGGAACCTGGAGCGGCGCGTTGAGGTCATGTGCCCGGTTGAAAATCCCACCGTTCACCAGCAAGTACTCGACCAGATCATGGTCGCGAACCTCAACGATGAGGCGCAGAGCTGGTACATGGACTCCGAAGGGGGCTTCAAACGCGTCGACGTTTCCAAACTGGACGAGCCGTTCTCCGCGCACGATTACTTCATGCGCAACCCCAGCTTGTCGGGGCGCGGTCGCGCCCTCAAGGGCAACGCACCTGTAGCGTTCGACCATATTGGCGCGCGCTTCAAATAGAGGTTGAGCTATGAGCGGGCGCGGCCAACGCGCGCTCCGTGACGGCGAGAACGCCGCCGTCATCGACGTCGGCTCCAACTCCGTGCGCTTGGTCGTCTATCGTATCGATGGTCGCGCGATGACGCCGATCCTCAACGAAAAGGTGATGGCCGGCCTCGGCCGCGATCTGGCGCGGAGCGGCAAGCTTGCGCCCGCGGGCGTCGACGCCGCGACGCATGCGCTGCGCCGCTTCTCTCTGCTTCTCGAAGCCAGCGGGGTCCAAAGCATCTTTGCGGTCGGCACCGCCGCCGTGCGCGAAGCGAAGGACGGCCGCGCGTTCGCAAAAGCGATCGAAAGCGAAACCGGCATCGCGCTACGCATTCTCGACGGCGCTGAAGAGGCGCGTCTGTCGGCGCTCGGCGTCAGCGCCGGTGCGCCCGACGCCAAGGGTATTGTCGGCGATTTGGGGGGCGCCAGCCTCGAGCTGATCGAGATTTCAGCGAAGGGCCCCGGGCGCGGCGAATCTTTCCGCTCGGGCCGCTGACCCTCGCCGAGGACGATGGCTTCGATTACGCCCGCGTGAGCAAAGCGGTCGAGAAAGGGCTCGCCGACACCAAGCTGCTTGGCAAGCGTGCCGGCGATTTCTTCGCCGTCGGCGGCGCCTGGCGCGCGCTCGGGCGCATCGACATGACCATGCGCAACCACCCGATCGGCGTCTTGCACTATTACGAAATGTCGCGTGGCGAAGTACTGAAGCTCGCCGATGTCGTGCGCAAGCAAAGCCGCCGCTCGCTGGAGAAGCTGGAAGAGGCGGCCGCCAAACGCTCGGAGACCCTGCCCTACGCCGCGGTGGTGCTCGAACAATTGATGCTCGAAGGCCAATTCGAGCGTGTGATCATTTCCGCGTTCGGCCTCCGCGAAGGCGTTCTCATCGAACGCATGAGTGAAGAGGCGCTCAAAGAGCATCCGCTTATCGCCGCCGCCGAAGCGCTCGCCGGCCGCTGGTCGCGCTCGCGAGAGTTCGGCATCGCGCTCGAAGAATGGATTGCCCCGATGTTCAAGGGCCAGCCGCATGTCTTCCCGGAAAAACGCGAGCGCGTCTTGCGTGGCGCTGCCGCGCGGCTTGCCGACGTTGGCGGTCCGCTTCACCCAGACCAGCGCATCGAGATCATGTTCGATCTCATCCTGCGCGCGCCCCTCGCCGCCATCAGTCACGAAGAGCGCGCCTTTCTGGCTGCGGCCATCCATCACCGTTACACCAAGGCCCAGCCGCACCACGCCGACGCATACCTGCGTCTGCTCAGTGAAGAACAGCAGGCCGCTGCCGCAGCGCTCGGTGCGGCGCTGCGTCTCGGCGCCCACATTTCGGGCCGCAGCGAGACGCTTTTGGCCTCGTTCGAAATCGAAGCAGTTGACGGCAAGCTCCTGCTTCGGGTGAAGAAGAAAGTCAGTGAACTCGCGACCGAGGCGGCGCTGCGGCGATTGGATGCCGCCGCCCAAGCGCTTGGCCTGGCGCCGGAGACGAAGATCGTATGAGTGACGCCCCGCCTGACCGCCTCTCGGTCGATCCCGAAAGCCCCTTTCACGACGCCAAAGTGCTGGAGCGCGGCGTCGGCGTGCGCTTCCGCGGCGCCGAGAAGAACAACGTCGAAGAATATTGCGTGAGCGAGGGTTGGGTGCGTTTGGCGGTGGGCAACACGCTCGACCGCAAGGGAAAGCAGCTCACCATCAAGTATTCCGGCCCGGTCGAGCCGTACTTCAAAGACGCCTAGGTCACTGCCGCCCGCCGCGCGCTGTGCTAGAAGGCGCCGGTGAGCGAGGAATTGGGCCCCCGTAAGCTGGCGGCGATCATGTCGATCGACATCGCCGGCTATTCCGCCATGAGCGAGATCAATGAGGCTGGCGCCGCGACCCTGGTGGCGCGATTGCGCGCGCTCATAGGCGAAACCGCCCCCACCCGCGGCGGGCGCCTGTTCAACACCGCCGGTGACGGCTTCATGCTTGAATTCGCCAGCGCCTCTGGAGCGCTTGAAACGGCCGAGCACGTTCGAATCGGCGTCGGGCGCGAACCGATCCGTATCGGCGTGCATGTCGGCGACGTCATCATCGCCCCGAATGGCGATCTCCTCGGCCACAGCGTCAACATCGCCGCCCGCTTGCAGGAACTGGCGCGCCCAGGCTCGATCGTCGTGTCGCTCGATGTGCGGCGCGCCGTGCGCGGCAAGCTCGCACATCGCTTACATCCGGCCGGCGCCGTACAACTCGACAAGATGAGCGAGACGCTCGAAATCTTCACATTGGAATCGGTGGCCGCGCCGCGTGGACGCGGCGCAAGGATCGAACCGGTGCTTGCCGTGCTGCCGTTCGATAATGAGAGCGACGAAGCCGACATGGAGTATTTCTCCGAAGGCGTCGCTGACGAAATCATCATGACGCTGATGCGCCAGTCGCGCATGAGGATCATTGGCCGAACATCCGCCTTCCAGTTCCGCCAGGAAAAAAAGCGTGACGCCGCCGCAGCGCTCAACGCCACGCATGTGCTTGACGGCGCGGTGCGCTGCGGCGGCGCCAAGCTGCGCGTCAGCGCCCATTTGATCGAAGCGTCGAGCGGGGTGGCGCTCTGGAGCGATCGCTACGAAGGCGACCGCGCCGATGCGTTTGCGCTCGAGGACGCAGTGGCTGCGAAAGTGGCGCAAGCGCTGAAACTCTCGTTTTATCGTAGCGAACGCACCAACACCAACCCAATCGATCCCGCCGCCTACGATCTATATTTGCGGGCGCGCCAGATCTGGCTGATGCTCGACGATCCCGACGAAGAGCAGGCGGCCATGCTGCTGGAGCGCTGCGTGGCGCTCGCGCCCGACTTCGCGCGCGGCTGGGCGTCGCTGGCCAGCGTTTATGCGTTTCTGTTGCCCCGTGACCGTGATGTCATCGGCGAGCCGCGGCATCAGGCGGCGGTGGAAGCAGCGCAAACCGCGCTCGAACTCGATCCCGATTGCGCGCAGGCGTTCACGGCGCTGTCCTTGCTGAAGCCGGGCTTCTCTGATTACGCCGAGAAGCTGCGTCTCGCCGACGAAGCCATCGCGCGCACCCCCAACGATCCTGCGTTCCATATCGCGCGCGCTGCCTGGCTCTATGGCGTTGGGCGCACGCGCGAAGCCGCCGCCGCGCTCGAAATCGCCAGTATCCTTGAGCCGTTCGGTCCCGCCGTCGAGGGCTTGCGCGCGAGCCTCATCATGTCGCGCGGCGAAGTCGACACCGCACTCGACATCATGAACGGCGCCTGGGCGCGCTGGCCGGATTCCGCCTTCACCTGGTACATGATGTGGGTGACGCTTTGCGCCGCCGGTAAACTCGACGCCGCTGAAGCGCTGGCCGCCAGCGAGTGCGTACCGCACCGCGGCGTCACGCGTCACGACGTGCGCGTGCTAAAGCAATACGTCTCGCTCCTGCGGCACACGCCGGCCGAGCGTCATGCTGCGGCCGAGGCGATCTTGAGCAGCCTGACACGGTCCACCGGGCCGCTGCCGCTTTCCAGCTGCATGACGGCCGCGCGCTTTGGCAGCGCCGATCGCGCCTTTGATGTGATCGAGCGCGCACTCGATCGCGGCCGCGCGCTCGCCGCCGATCCGCACGAAGCTTTCGGCATGGCGCGTTCGCAATCGTCACTGCAGCTCTTCGTCCATAATGGCGGCGAACCCTTCTACCGTCACCGCCGCTTCCCAAAGCTCTGCGCGCGGCTCGGTCTCGCGCAATACTGGATCGAGAACAGCCATTGGCCCGATTGCGCGGCCGACGTGGAGTACGATTTTAAGGCCGCGTGCCGCGAAGCGGCCGCATCATAGTTCTTCGATCGCGACTTTGCCGTTTTCCAGCTTGAGCGCGATCTTGCCGTGTTTGAGCGCCAGCGCGCATTCGCCAAACACTTTGCGCCGCCAGCCGCGCAAGGCCTCGACATCGGCGTCGTCGCTGGCGGCAATGGCTTCGACATCGGACGCGGAGGCGATGAGACGCGGCGCCACTTGATGACGGTCCGCCTCGAAGCGCAGCAGCACCTTCAGCAATTCCACTGTTGGCCCAATGCTCGATGGCAGCGGTGGCGGCCGTTCGTGCTTGTAGACCGGGCGCTTGGGGTCATTGAAGGCGCGATCGAGCGCCTGCAGCAGCTCTTGGGCTCCGCGCGAATTGCCGAAGCCGCGCGGGACGGCGCGCATGCGGTCGAAGTCGGCGGCCGTCTTCGGTCGGTGTTCGGCGATTTCGTAAAGCGCTTCGTCTTTTACGATCCGTCCGCGCGGCACGTCGCGCTGTTGGGCTTGCCGCTCGCGCCAGGCCGCGGCCACTTGCAGGCCGAGCACATAATCCGCTGTCGTCTTGCGCAGTTTCAGCCGTTGCCACGCTTTCTCCGGCGTCGTGTCGTAGATTTCCGGATCAAGCAGCTTGCCGTGCTCCTCATCGAGCCAATCCAGGCGCTTGTCGCGATCGAGCTTGTCGCGCATGCGCGGATAGAGATCGCGCAAATGCGTAACGTCGGCGATGGCGTAGGCGAGCTGCGCATCTGACAGCGGCCGCCGCGCCCAATCGGTGAAGCGTGAGGACTTGTCCAGGCGCCGCTTCAGCATTTGCTGGACGAGTGCGTCATAGGCGATCGAAGTCGCCGTAGCCGCACGCCATGGCGGCGATCTGGGTGTCGAACACCGGGTGCGGCAGCGTCTCGCCGAGCTTTAGAAAGATTTCCAAATCTTGCCGCGCCGCGTGGAAAACCTTCAGCACCTTGGCGTTTTTCATCAGCCCCAGAAACGGCGCTAGATCCAAGCCAGGCGCAAGCGGATCGATGCCGGCTTCGACGCCCTCGGCGGCCGCTTGGATGAGGCACAGCTTCGGCCAATAGGTGGTCTCGCGCATGAACTCCGTGTCGACCGCCACAAAGGGCTGCGCCGCCAGTTCATGGCTCAGCTCTTCCAGTTCCGCGGTTTTGGTGACCACGCGCATGGGGGCTGAGTGGGGTGCGCCGAAGGCCGGGTCAAGGGCGTGGGGCCGACGCGTTGGAACACTAAAGCAACGTCCCCTGTGCGTCCCCATCCACAACGCCGCTCAACGTCCCATCATCCTCGCGCGGGCCGGTAAGGATGTTCGACATTCGCGCCGGATCAAACGGCCTCACGACGCTCAGCGCATCGCGCTCCGATCCATCCATCCACACATCAAGATCATTGCCCGCCAGCATCACCGGCATCGCCGCCGCATGCACGGGCATGGTCAGCGCGTTCGCATCGGTGGTGAGAATCGCAAACAGGCGGTGCTTGTCTTCCTCCTTGCCGCGCACGCCTTCCCACGGCCGCCAAATTCCCGCGAAGCAGAAGATCGGCCGGTCCAGCCCCAGCGCGTACCAATGCGCGACTTTCGGCGTTGTGTCCGTGTACTCGACGAAACTCGTCGCGGGTACGAGGCATCGAAAGCCATCACGCAGCCAGCCGCGCCAATAGGAGCTGCCCAGATTGCGCACATTCGTCACCGGCCGTTTGCCGCCGCCCGCTGGCGGAAAGCCCCAGCGCATCGTCACCATCTCGCGCACGCCTTCGCGGTCTTTGCGCACGACCGGCGCCAGCTGATCGGGGAAGATGGCGGGCAATTGCGGCTGGTTGCCGGTTTTGTCGCGCATGGCGCGGGTGTAGGCCACCGCTGCTTCACGCGATTTGGTCATGGAATAGAGGTTGCACATCTGGCCTCTGAGATGGGCGCACCAGCCTTGCCTTGACAAGGCGGGCGCGCCCGTGCGCTACCCCACGCCTTCGCGAACGCTTCGGAGCCCGAAATGCACGCCTACCGTACCCATACCTGCGGCCAGTTGCGGCCCGCCGACGCCGGCAAATCCGTGCGTCTTTCGGGCTGGGTGCACCGCAAGCGCGACCATGGCGGGCTTCTGTTCATCGACCTTCGCGACAATTACGGTCTGACTCAGATCGTGATCGCGCCGTCTTCGCCGGCCTTCGCGGCGGCAGAGAAGACGCGCGCAGAAAGCGTCATTCAGATTGACGGCAAGGTCGTCGAGCGCACGCCTGACACCGTGAACGCCGGCCTGCCGACCGGCGGCGTCGAAGTGCAGGCGAACGCCCTCGAAACGCTCGGCGGGGCCGAAGAGCTGCCGCTGCCGGTGTTCGGCGAGCCGGACTACCCAGAAGACCTGCGCCTCAAGTATCGCTTCTTGGATCTGCGCCGCGAGAAGCTGCACAAATCGATCCTGCTGCGCAGCCAGGTTATTTCATCATTGCGCCGGCGCATGATCGAGCAGGGCTTCACCGAATTCCAAACCCCGATCCTGACGGCCTCCTCGCCCGAAGGGGCGCGCGACTTTCTCGTTCCGTCGCGTCTCCATCCCGGCAAGTTCTACGCGCTTCCCCAAGCGCCGCAGCAATTCAAGCAATTGCTCATGGTGGCGGGCTTCGACAAATATTTCCAAATCGCGCCATGCTTCCGCGACGAGGACGCGCGCGCCGATCGCTCACCGGGCGAATTCTACCAGCTCGATTTCGAGATGAGCTTCGTGACGCAGGAAGACGTCTTCAACGCCATCGAGCCCGTACTCGCCGGTGTGTTCGAAGAATTCGCGCAAGGCAAACCCGTCACCAAGGCGGGCGCGTTCCCACGCATCCCGTTCGCGGAATCGATCCGCAAGTATGGCTCCGACAAGCCTGACCTCCGCAACCCGCTCATCCTGCAAGACGTAAGCGAGCATTTCCGCGGCGGCGGCTTTGGCTTGTTTGCCAAAATTCTGGATGCGAGTCCGAAAAACGCCGTGTGGGCTGTCCCTGCGCCTGGCGGCGGCAATCGCGCCTTCACCGATCGCATGAACGCATGGGCGCAAAGCGAAGGCCAGCCGGGCTTGGGCAACATCTTCTGGCGCGAAGGCGAAGAAGGCGGCGCAGGACCGGTGGCCAAGAACATCGGCGTAGAAAAAACCAACGCTATTCGCGAACGGCTGGGTTTGAACGTCGGCGATGCAGTCTTCTTCGTCGCTGGCGATCCGAGCGTCTTCTACAAGTTCGCAGGGCTTGCGCGGAACAAGATCGGCGATGAGCTCAATCTCTCCAACAAGGAGCAGTTCGCCTTCTGCTGGATCGTCGACTTCCCGATGTACGAGTGGAGCGAGGAAGAAAAGAAGATCGACTTCTCGCACAACCCATTCTCGATGCCGAACTACGACCACGAAAAGTTCTTGAAACTCGACGCAACCGATCGCGAGACGATCGAGAAGATCACAGCGTTCCAGTACGACATCGTCTGCAACGGCGTGGAGCTTTCTTCGGGCGCGATCCGCAACCACAAGCCGGACATTATGATCAAGGCCTTCGAGATCGCTGGCTATGGCCGCGAAATCGTCGAGGAAAAGTTCGGCGGCATGCTGAATGCGTTTCGCTACGGCGCCCCGCCGCACGGCGGCTCGGCGCCGGGCGTCGACCGCATCGTCATGCTGCTCGCCGGCGTCGACAACATCCGCGAGGTCATCGTTTTCCCGTTCAACCAGCAGGCCCAGGACCTGATGATGAACGCGCCGGGAGAAGTGACGCCGAAGCAACTTAAAGAGCTGCACATCCGCGTTGTCGACCAGCCGAAAGCCTGAGGCGGTGACGGTGCTTCGTTAAGTCGGCGCAATGTGCAGGCGCGCCGCTTGACGCCCGCACATGCCTCTTTGTTCAACCAAAGGCGGCGAGGGTTGGCATGACGGACATCGTCATCGCGGCGGCGCCGGCGGATGAGGCGCGCGCGGGCGCCATCGCCGAGGCGCTTGCTGCATTGGGGTTTGACGTGGCGCCGCAGGCGCTGGACGACGCTGACCTGACAAGGGCAGCGCACGAAGCCAAATGCGTTCTGGCCCTGTGGTCGCCGGCGTCCTCTGCCGAACCGTGGCTGACCGCGCAGGCCACTTTGGCGCTGGAGCGCAACAAGCTCATTTGCGCGGAACTGGATGACGGAGCGCTGCCGGCGCCTTTTAAATCAGCGCCGCGCACTAACCTCGACGCCAGCGACCGCATCATTTTCAGGGAGCGCTTTGAAGCGCTCATCGCGCAGATCGAAAAGCTGACGCCGACCGAAGGCGATTCCGATGCGCTGCCAGAGGCGCTCGCCAAGGTCCGCGCCGTGCTCGGCACGCCGCTCCCGGCGCTTCCGCCAGAGCCTGTCTCCCCGTTCGCGACCGCAGAGCCCCTGCCGCCGACACCGACGCAGGCGCCGCCGCCCGTCGTGCGCCAGCGCCGGCAATGGTGGCGCGTTGCGGCGCTGGCGGCGATGACTTTGCTTTTGTTCGCCGTTGGCATCGGCGCCAGCCGCGTGATCACCGCCTTGCGCACGGCGCCCATCCTGACGACGCGCTCTGTTCACACAACGCCGGTTGCGCCGACATCGCTGCCGACGCCAACCTACGGCATCACCGAAGCGCAGCTCGAAACGCTGCCCTGGCGCGAAGCGGCGGCGCGCATCAACGCGGCGGAAACCGAAGCGATCAAAGCCGCCGCCCAACGCGGCGACGCCTTCGCGCAGACGCTCGCGTGCCTTGGACACCTCGCTGGCGCGGCCAATTTCCTGCCGAGCCCGACGGCAGCCGGGGGCTATTGCGACCAAGCCTCGGCTCAGAATTATCGCGCTGGCCTCTACCTGAGCTGGACCTTGCGCCGGGCCGCGGCTAACGCGCCAATTACCGAAGCCGTCGCCCGCGATCGTCTGGCGGAAGCCGCGCGCCGCGGTTTGATCGCAGCGCAAATCGACTATGCGCTCCAGCTCGCGCCGGACCCACGCGCATCATCGGACGCACAAGTCGAAGCGGGGCGCTTATTGCTGGCCGCGGCCGAACAGGGCGATGCACGCGGCCAGTACTATTACGCGCGTTGGCTGCGCGATTCTCCCGCAGGGCCGCGCAATCCCCTTGCCGCCATACCCTATCTCCAGCACGCCGCGGATGCAGGCGAGGTCGACGCGCTGCATATGCTCGCCACCTTCTACCGAGACGGCATTGGCGTTGCGCGCGACGCCGGCCGCGCCCGTGCGCTCTACGAACGCGCCGCCGCGCAGAATTTTTCGGCCTCGATGATGAACCTCGCCGACCTGCTGCGCAGTGACGACCGCGCCCGCGCCGCGCAGCTCTATGCGCGTCTTGCCTGCATGCGCGACGAGCATCAGATCGCGCCGGTCGCCCAACGGCGCCTGCGCGCCATGGGCGAAGCCGTCAGCTGCCGCTAAGCAATCTGTTTTCGAGCACCGCCCCGGTCTGAGCATCGATGCCGACCGCGTAGGCGCCGTCAGTGCTGCGAACTGTAAAGGCATAGCGCGCGGCGCCATCTGGCGCGCGCACCAATTGGCCATCCGTGATTTCACCCGCGCGCGCGGCCAGAGCGAGCGTTCGCGCGCGATCCATGCTGATGTGGGTTCCAGGCGCTTGCGCGGAGGGCGGCGGGGCAGAGATGTTTTCCTGCGTCCGGCTTGCTGCGTTGGATATTGCAATTCCACCCTGACGCATGTCCTCGCCCAGGCCTTGCACTGTGTTGCAACTGGCAAGGCCGCCGGTTGCGATCAAAGCCAGGACGGCGGTTGCTCTGTGAGGATGCATCTGGCGATTTCCTTGCTCCAGCTGTTTGCAGCGGACGAGAGAACTCCAAAGGAAATTGGGCTGTTCCGGGGCAGGCGCTGATGCCCGCCACGTCCGGACCGCCTTTGCTGGGTAGTTGCTGCGCCTTCGCAACGATCGCTGCAATTTAACATTTCGTTCAGCGCTGCAGCCCACCGCTCGCATCACGGGGAGAGGACGGAGGGCGCATGATGGCGCAATCGCAATCGCACGGCCCGCACATTCCTGGCGTCTCGTTTTCTTGGCGGCGCGCCATCGGGCTTTCGGCGCTCGAAGGCAAGATTTCGCGCACCACCGGCATCCCGCTCACGCGCTCTGGCCGCGAACGCAAGATGGGCCGCATTTTCGAGCATTTGCTCGGCTATCTGTTCGTCGGTTTAGTGCTGCTCGTCGGTTACGAACTCGTCGTGCATCCGACCGCGCTCAACTGGCTGATCGGCCTCTTCAACCATCATTGATCCCATGGCTTTGAGCGAGCGCTGCGGCGCTCGCTCAACCACAGGTGATCGCGCGCCGCACGCGCTTCCAGGCGCCTGCAAGCGCCTCCATGTGCATCCAGTAATGCTGAAACCGGCATCCTGAGCCCAGAGAGCGCAGGCGCGCTGACATGGGCGGAGGCTATGGCGTCTCTTGAACTGAAGAGCGTGACGAAGCGCTATGGCCGCAAGCAGGTGCTCGCGGACGTATCGCTGTCCTTCGCGCCGGGGCTGACGCTGCTAACGGGGCCGAGCGGGGCGGGCAAATCCACCTTGCTTCGGCTCATCGCCACCGCCGAACGTCCCAATCGCGGCGCCATTGCTTGGAATGGCCGCAGCGGACATAACGCTGTGCGCGCGACCTTGGGCTATGCGCCGCAAGCCGTCGATCTGCCTGAAGATCTCACCGCGCGCGAATTTGCGCTCCATATCGCGGCGCTCAAAGGCTTCAACCAGGCGCAAGCCGACAAGCAATTCGGCGCCATCACCGACGCCATCGGCCTCCACGCCGACATCAACAACCGCATCGCCAGCTTCTCGGGCGGCATGCGGCGCAGGCTCATTTTCGCGCAAGCCATGCTCGGCGCGCCGCGCCTTTTGGCGCTGGATGAACCCACCGCCGAGCTCGACGCCGAGACCGCGCGCAAACTGAGCGGGCTCATTCTCGAGCGCGCCCGCGAGGCCGTCGTGATCATGACCACGCACCTCGCAGACGAGCTCGCGCCGCAAGCCGTGCAAAGACTGCGTGTCGAGGCCGGTAAAGTGCTGCCGGCATGAACGCTGCAGCGATTGCCGGTTCGTCATTGTCGACATCGCTTGCGCGCTATCTGCGCAGCCGCGCGCTTTGGATCATGCTGATCGTGGCGCCAGTGGGCGCGCGCTACATGTTGCCGCTCGAAGACGGCGGCGGTTTGAAGATCGCGATTGGCGACAAATTGCCGGAAATGACTTCGCCGTTTCTCGGCGTGACGCTCGGTATTGTCGTCTCGACGCTGCTCTTGCCGGTGGGGTGGCTCTATCTTCGCTCCAACACGACGCGCCGCCAGCCATGGCAGGTCGAAGAGGTCACCCCCGCCGCGCGCATCGCCATCGCGCTTGGGCGGTTCGGCGCCGATGTCGCGGTGTTGCTGGCGTTTTTGGCGGCGCTCAATCTTGCGGGGCTTTACCTCGCGACGTTCATGCTGGTCGGCGATGCGCTCGACGCCGCCGAACTGAGCTTTGCGCTCTGGTTGGTGGCGGCGCCGGCTTTGATCGGCCTCGCGGCGCTGCGCATTTTGTTCGACGCGCGCCCTTTGTTGCGTTCGGGTTTTGGCGACTTTGCCTATTTCTGCACCTGGATCGCTTCCATCGCCGTGCCAGTGGCGACAGAAAAGGCGCAACCCAGCTTCGCCGCCAACATGTGGGACTTTGCCGGCTTCGTGACGCCGCTAAAAGTCGGCGCGCCGCCCGGCACGAACAGCTTCTCCATCGGCGGCGGCTTCAACGTCATTGGATCTGTGCATCTTGATGTGATGGCGGGCTTGCTTTCACCTGGCTATATCGAGTCACGCTTCGCGTGGATCGGCGTTGCCGTGGCGATCGCAATCGTGGCGGGGCTCATCTACCTGCCGCACCGTCCACGCCGCACGCGCAGTTTAGGCGGGCGCATCGGCAAGCTCCTGAACGCTGGCGCGCCGCCAAAAGCGATCGCCCACGCACAGGCAGCCAAGCCGAGCTTCGCGCCGCTCGCGGATCTCGCTATCGCTGAATTGCGCTTGATTGGCGCAGGGCGATTGTTTCTCGGCATGGCCGTGCTGGTGGCGGCGGCATCCTGGTTCGCCGATTTTCGCCATGGCGCCAGTCCCGCTGGCTTGTTGCTGCTTGTGTTCGCGCTTTCCGCGCACGCCGGGCGCAGCGAAGCGCGCGGCCTTATCGCGCTGACGCGCACCGCCCCGATCGCGCCAATGCTTCGTCGCATCGTATTCGTCATTGCCGGGGCGGCGTGGTCGACGCTGCTGGCGCTGCCGGCTCTTGTGCGCGCCGGCACGTTGCAGAACTGGGAGCTTGCGGCAGGCACAGGCGGCGTCGCCGCTCTCGTTGCGATCACACTGGCCAGCGTGACGGGTTCAGGCTTCGCACCGCGCCTTGTTCTCTTGGTGCTGTGGTATGGCTACGCTTCTGCTTAAGCATTCCTGAGACGGATGCACTCCCTTCAAAGGCGAGCAGCGCTTCCGGCGAGCCGCCGTGCGCGCTAGCCTGTAAATGCTGCTCTAGGGGACGCCTTCCATGCTCATCCATTGCGCCGCGGCCGCCGCCGTGCTCGCTTTCGCTGCCGCCGCTTTCGCCGACGAGCCGCCGCGCGCGCCGCCGACACATTTTGTCGCCGCCGACGTGTTCAATCTCGAATACGCCGACAATCCCGAGATTTCGCCGGACGGCCATTGGGTCGCCTATGTCCGCGTCTCCGCCGACATCATGACGGACCGCTTCCGTCGCTCGATCTGGCTGGTGAGCGACGATGGCCGCGTTCACCGCCCGCTCGTACAGGGCGCAGGCGGCTATTCTTCGCCCGTGTGGTCGCCGAACGGCCGCGCCATCGCTTATGTCGCCAGCGAAGAAGGCGGCGCTGAATTGCGCATCTTCTACATGGACACGCAGCGCTCGGCGACGCTGGCGCGTCTGCCTGGCGGGGCCAGCAATCTCACCTGGTCGCCCGATGGCCGCACGCTCGCCTTCCAAGGCTTTGTCGAAGAACCCAATCCCGATCCCGCCGGCATGCCGCCGAAACCCGAAGGCGCCCACTGGGGCGAACCCGCGCGCATCATCCGCGATGTCGTCTATCGCATCGATGGCGCCGGCTACGTGCACGCCGGCTACACGCAGATCTTCACGCTACCCGCCGACGGCGGCACGCCGCGTCAGTTGACATATCAAGACCGCAACCACGATGGGCGCATGTCCTGGTCGCCGGATGGCCGCAGACTGGTTTTTGCCGCCAATGCTGAGCAGGGCTGGGAATACGAAGCCGTCGAGAGCGACATCTATTCGCTCAACATCGCCAACGGCGAGATCACGCGGCTCACCAATCGCCGCGGGCCTGAGACCGAACCGATCCTTTCGCCGGATGGGCGTCATCTGGCCTACACCGGCTTCGAAGATCGCCGCCAATTCTATCAAGTCAGCGATCTTTATGTCGCCGACGCCGATGGCGCGCATGCGCGCAACATCACCACGACCTTCGATCGCGACGTGCAGAACCCGCGCTGGGCTGGCAATGGCGCCATCTTCTTCCTCTTCTCCGATCACGGCGTCACCAAGCTTGGGCGCATTAGCGCCGGCGGCGGCAATGTCACGACAGTGCTCAGCGGCATTGGCGGCACCGACCTTGGCCGCCCATACACGGGCGGCGCCTATTCGGTGAACGCGAGCGGCCGCTATGTCGCCACCACCAGCACCTCCACGCGTCCCGCCGATCTCACCATCGCGGGCGGGCGCCGCATCACCGCGCTCAATGACGATCTGCTTGCGGGCCGTACTATTCCGGAAGCTGAACACATTGTCGTGCCGTCGAGCGTCGATCATCGCCCGATCGATGCCTGGATTGTGCGGCCGCCGAATTTCGATCGTTCGCGGCATTATCCGCTGCTGCTCGAAATCCACGGCGGCCCCGTCGCCGCTTACGGCCCTGCGTTCGCGTCCGAGATTCAGATGTACGCAGCCGCTGGCTATGTTGTCGTCTACGCCAACCCGCGCGGCTCCAATTCCTATGGCGGCGAGTTCGGCAATCTCATCAACCGCGACTATCCGGACAAGGACTATGACGACCTGATGAGCGTCGTCGACGCCGCCATCGCGCGCGAGCCGATCGATTCCGAGCGTCTTTATGTCACCGGCGGCTCTGGCGGCGGCGTGCTCACCGCCTGGATCGTCGGCTCAACCCATCGCTTCCGCGCCGCTATGGTGCAAAAGCCGGTGATCAATTGGACCAGCTTCGTGCTCACCTCCGACTTCACGCCGCTTTACGCCCAATACTGGCTGGGCGAATTCCCGTGGGACGAGGGCGCGCAAGCCCGTTATTGGGCGCGCTCACCGCTCTCGCGCGTCGGCAACGTCACCACGCCCACCGGCGTGATGACTGGCGAAGCCGACATGCGCACGCCCTCCAGCGAAGCCGAGCAATTCTACGAAGCGCTGCGCTTGCGCCACGTCCCAACCGAACTTGTCCGTGTCCCCGGCGCCCCGCACGACATAGCCTTTCGCCCGTCAGGCATGATCACCAAGGTCGTCAACACGCTCGCGTGGTTCCACCAATATGGCGGCCCGCCGGCGCCGGACGGGCGCACCGGAATCGCCGCGGAGGATCATGCCAACGAGCAGCATTGATCGCAGGCCTGAAATCGGCATCGTGCCGGCGCCATAGGTCCCGGCGGTGATTGGCAATGCGAGCAGCAACTAATTCCCTCTCGGCCGAGCTCCACGACTACGCCCGCTCGCTCCTCATCCACGAAGACGCATCCATCCTCGTCTTCAACAAACCCTCCGGCCTGGCCGTGCAGAGCGGTTCTGGCGTCGAGCGTTCGCTGGAAGACTTACTCGGCGCCTTCGCCAAATCCAATGGCAAGCGCCCGCGCCTCGTCCATCGGCTCGACCGCGAGACCTCTGGCGTCATCGTCGCCGCGCGCACAAAGCCCGCGGCTGCGTTTTTATCCGAAGCCTTTGCGGGCCGTGACGTGCGGAAAACCTATCTCGCCATTGTCTGCGGCGGGGCGCCCGATCCGGCTGAAGGCGACATCGACAAGCCGCTTAAGAAGGTCTCGCGCCGCGGGCTCGACATCACCGAGGTCTTGCAAGCTGGCGACAAAGCCGGGCAGGCGGCGCGCACGCATTACCGCACCCTTGGCGCCACCGAAGCCTCAGCCCTCGTCGAACTCGAACCCGAAACCGGCCGCATGCACCAACTCCGCGCCCATCTCGCCGCCATCGGCCGCCCCATCGCCGCCGATGGCAAGTATGGCGGGCTGTTCACTATCGGCGCGGTCGCCATCCCCGGCCTCATGCTTCACGCCGCGGCCCTTGAAATCCCACACCCCGAAGGCGGGCGCCGGACATTCGAAGCGCCTTTGCCCACCGTTTTCCGAGAAACGCTCCGATCACTTGGGCTTGAAAATCCTTCGCGGGAATAAACCTGCTAGACTGGCGCTGCAGGGATTCCAGTCAGGACGAGCCCCATGAAGTCCAAACGCCTTCTTATTATTGCAGCCGCATCGGCCTTGGCGGCGTGCCAAACCACGCCGACCTACACGGCCGCGGCCGCGCCCAATTCCGCCGGCTATTCCGAGACGCAAATCGAATCCAACCGGTACACGGTCACCTATCGCGCGCCAGGCGGCGCCGATGCGCAGACCCTGCAGGATTACGCACTTCTGCGCGCGGCCGATCTCACGCTCGCACACAATCGCGATTGGTTCTGGGTCGATCGCCGCAACCTCGATGGCCGCGGCGCCAGTTCCGGCCCGAGCGTGGGCATCGGCGTCGGCGGCGGCAGCTTCGGTCACCACAGCGGCGTCGGCGTCGGCGCCGGTTTCAGCTTCCCGCTCGGCGGCGGCGGCCCGACCGCGACGACCGCATCCCTCGAAATCCGCTTCGGCGAAGGCGCCAAGCCTGACGATCCCAACGCCTACGACGCGCGTTCGATCGCCGCCAATCTGCGTTCGAGAGAGATCAAGTAATCGGGCAAGCAATCAGGCGCCGTTCGGCGTTCCGTACTGCACGACCTCGACACGCTCGAGCGTTACCAGGCAGCTCGCCATCATGCTTCCCAGTTGCGGTAGGAACTCCCGCACTTTATCCTCGCCGTCGACGATCTCCACCACCAGCGGCAGATCATCGGAGAGACGAAGGATTTTAGCGGTGTGCAGGCGGCTCGAATGCCCGAAGCCCATGGCCCCGCGTAGCACAGTCGCCCCCGCAAGATGCGCCGCGCGCGCCTTCATGACGATCGCCTCGTAGAGCGGACGTCCTTCGTGTTGATCGTTTTCGCCGAAGAAAATCCGCAGCAGCAGCGCCTGCTTGGGAACATTCATGGGTTGGCTCCCTTCAATCGATTGAGTTCTCATGGCGAGCACGTCGCCGGCCCAAACTGCGCCGAGCCAAGCGATGAGCGAAAGCGCTATATAGCAAGCGGCATCGAGCAGTTTTGACTGTTGGAGCAGCCGCAGCGTTTCGAGTGAGAACATGGAGAAAGTGGTGTAGCCCCCGCAGACGCCGGTCATGAAGAACTGACGCGTGCGCGGGCCGACGAACCAGCGTCCGCCGGGCGCGGTCATGCCGGAAAAGAAGCCAATCGCAAACGACCCCGTGAGATTGACTAACAGCGTGCCCCACGGCAGCGCCAGCCCGACCAGCCAGCGCGCCAGGCTGCCGATGATGCTTCCCGCCCCGACGGACGCGTAGAGTCGCAGTTCCGTGTTCATGGCGCGCGGTTTGGCCTCCGCAGCGGGGTTTGGCCGCGATCAGTCATGGCTCACCATAAGTACGACGGCGCAGGCGTATCCTAACGCTGCTGCAGCAATGCAGAACACCAATGAGAAAACAATGTTGTTGAACGCCTGCGCCCCGGCGCCTTCGCGTGCGAGCGCGAGCGTTTGCAAGCTGAAGGACGAAATCGTGGTGTAAGCACCAAGCAACCCCGTCACGCCGAAGAGCCAAGTGTCGCTCACCGGTCCGCGCACGATCGCGGCCATCACGCCAACTGCAAACGCGCCCGTTACGTTGACGATCAGCGTCCCCCACGGAAACGCTTCGCCGATGCGTCGTCCAACAAAACCAGACACAAAATAGCGCAGTAGCCCGCCGGCGCCGGCCCCGAACGTCACCCAAAACAATTGGCCAAGAAAGTCCAAGCGCCGCCTCCGAACGTCCAACCTTCCACGCCTCGGAACATCGGCGCGCTTGCGCGTTCGTCCGTCGCGGTCATTCGGTAGGAGTCATCAGCCGGAGCGGCGGTTTTCGGGGGACCCCATCCCCATATGCGTGTTTCGCCTATGCGCACCGCGTCCCTGGGTCAAGCAACCAATACGCTTTGGTCACAATGACGCGACGTGCGGCTTGGCTGTCGCCTTCGCCTTGCGCGCCCGCGCGCGTCCAATAGGCTTGTGCTTGGGGCTGAAAGTTAACGATGCGCAGTGTCGAGACAATTGAGGTGACGGACGACGACGGCGTGACGCGGGTCGATCGCTGGTTTCGCCGCCGCTATCCCCAGCTCAGCCAAGGTCAAATCGAGAAGCTGATCCGCACCGGCCAAGTGCGCGTCGATGGCGCGCGCGTGAAGGCCTCGGACCGCGTCGAGCCCGGCCAGAAAGTGCGCATTCCGCCGCTGCCCGATCCCGCGCCGCGCGCGCCGGATGGCATGAGCGGCAAGGATGTCGATTTCGTCCGCTCGCTCGTCATTCACAAAGACGCCGACGTCATCGTCCTTAACAAACCCGCGGGACTTGCTGTGCAGGGCGGCACGAAAACCACACGCCATCTGGATGCGCTGCTCCCTGGCCTCAAGTTCGACGCCGAGGCGCGCCCCAAGCTTGTGCATCGCCTCGACCGCGACACCTCCGGCTGCCTCGTCATTGCCCGCCATCCGCGCGCTGCCGCTTTTCTGGGCGACGCTTTTCGCGATCGTGACACAGACAAGATCTATTGGGCGATCGTGGTTGGCGTTCCGCGTCCGAAGATTGGCGAGCTGCGCTCGTGGATGCGCAAGGCCCCCGGCGCACGCGACGCCGATCGCGAGATGATGATCGCGGCCAAGCAAACCGAAGAGGGCGCCGTCCACGCCGTCACCCAATACGCGACGCTCTCCGAAGCCGCGCAAAGTGCGGCTTGGGTCGCGCTGCGCCCTGTCACTGGCCGCACGCACCAGCTGCGCTTCCATATGGCCGAGTTCGGCTACGCCATCGCCGGCGATCCCAAATACAAATGCGATCGCCCGACGCCGAACGGTCTCGAAAAGCAGCTCCTCCTGCACGCCCGCGCCATTCGCCTGCCGCATCCCTCCGGCGGCGACCTTAACGTGCAAGCGCCGTTGCCGCCGCACTTGCGCGACGCGTTTGAGATGCTCGGCTTCAACGAGCGCGAAGAACGCGATCCATACGCGCCGTTCGAGGGAACGCGATGAGGCCGGGGATGGATGTCTCCGCGCTCGCGCTCGCCAGCCGAGAGCTTCTGAACCGCGGCGATCCCGTCGGCGCTGAGCGCGTGCTTGCGCCAGTCTTCCGACAGCTTGGCGCAGATGCATCGGTGCTCCACCTCATGGGCCTCATCAAGAAAGCCCAGAACAAGATGGAGGACGCCGAGCGCCATCTTCGCAGCGCGGTTGCCTATTCGCTGGACGACGGCGGCTACTACAACGATCTCGGCGTTGTTCTCCAAGCGCGCGGCGCCTTTCCCGAAGCCATCAAAGTTTTCCGCGCGGCCTCGGCGCTCATGCCGCAGGCAGCGCAAGTGCGCATCAATCTCGCGCGCTGCCTCCAAGCCGCCGGCGAATATGCCGATGCCGAAACCGAAGCGCTGGCCTATCTGAAGGCAGAACCCAGTCCCGAAGCATGGACGCTGCTCAGCCAGATCCAGCGCGCACAGGAGCGCAACGAGGATGCGCTCACCTCCGCCGCCAATGCGCTGAAACTAGCGCCCACCGTACGCGGCCTGCGCCTCAATCACGGCGTCGCCCTCGAACGCGTCGGCCGCACGCGCGAAGCGCTGGAAACCTTCCACACTATGGCGAAGGAAAAGATCGATACGCCTGAACTTGCGCTCAATTTGGCGCGCGCGCTTTACGCGGATGGTCATCAGACCGAGGCCGAGCAGACGCTCGCCGACGCCGTCGTGCACTATCCCGATGCGCTGGCGCTTCATACCAATCTTGCCCGCATGCGTCAGTTGCGCGGCGAGGGCGAAAGCGCCACCGCGCTCATGGAGGCTGATATCGCGCGCCGGCCGGGGGACTTGTCGCTGCGCCTATCCTGCGCTGATATTCTTCACCGCGGCAAGCATCACCAGAAAGCGCTGCGCATTCTGGAGCAGGCGCTCGCCGCCGCGCCCGACAGCCCGCAATTGCTGACGGCCTACGGCATTGTCCTCGACGAACTCGATCGTCCCGACGAAGGTCTCATCGCGCTCAAGCGCGTCATTCAATTGATGCCGCGCGAGCGCTCCGCCAAGCGCAATCTGCTCTCAACGCTCCTGCGTGCGCGCCAGCCGGATGAAGCGCTGTCGATCGTGCGCACCCTCCGCGCCGATGAACCGCACGAGCAATATCTCATCGCCTGCGAAGCCATGGCGCTGCGTATGCTCGGCGATTCCGGCTATCGCAAAATCTACGACTACGAGCGTTTCGTGCGCTCCTACGACATTCCCGCGCCCCGAGGATTCTTTACGCCGGAAAACTTCAACGCCTCGCTTGCCGATATTCTGCGCCTGCAACACCAAGTGAACGCCCATCCGCTCGACCAGAGCATTGTCAATGGCACGCACACCGGCCGATCCTTGCTCACGCTGGACGAACCCAATCTGCGCGCTTTCCTCGGCGCGGTGGATGAAGCTGTGCGCGACTACGCTTCGCGTCTGGAAAGAAACGATCCCGTGGGCCGGCGTCTTTCCGACCGCAGCCATTTCTCCAATCTCTGGTCCGTGCGCATCAAGGACAAAGGCTATCAAGCCAATCACGTCCACGACCGCGGTTGGATCAGCTCGGCCTATTACGTCGCGCTAACGCCATCCGACAAGCCGCGCGATCCCCGCGCCGGCTGGCTTAAACTCGGCGAACCCAATCGTCCCCCGCCCGGTTGCGAGGCCGAAGCGTTCGTCGAACCCAAGGAGGGGCGGCTGGTTCTCTTCCCGTCCTATATGTGGCACGGCACGATAGCGTTCGAGGGCGACGAGCGGCTGAGCCTCTCCTTCGACGTGACGCCGAACTGATCAGGGGCCAAGCGGGTGACCAATCTCGATCTCAAACATTTGCCTGACACGATGAGCTTACCCAAAGCCTGGTTGCGCGCTGGTATATTGCTCGTCGTCGCCGGCGCCCTTCTGGTTGGCGGTTTGGTGATGGTCGTGAACCGAGAGCCAACCGGCTGGTTTATGGCCATCTTCTTCGGCTTGAGCACGATCGTCTTCGTATGGGCCCTTATCGCCCGCTCCGGGGTGGATCTCGATCGCGACGGCTTTAGCGTGCGCTCGCTGTTTGCGACACATCGTTACGCTTGGCGCGATGTTTCCGAGTTCTCGCGCGGGCGCGTCGGCCGCGCGCAGATGTTCCTGTTCAACGATCTTGCCAGGAAGGACGGCGCGTTGGCTAAGTTCAACCGTTTCATGTCGGGTTACAATGCGGGCTTTCCCGCCGCCTTCATTGGCGGCTCGCGCGCGCAAACGTGTGCTTTGCTCAACGCCTTCCGCGCACGGGCCCTGGCGCGATGAGCCAAGCCGCGGGCCGTTTCTACAAGCTCGCAAAGGCGGCTGAGCGTGATGGCGCGTTCGTCGTCGCGCTGGACCAGCGCACGCTCAAGACGCCCAAGGGCGCGCCGTTCCAGGCGCCCACGCGCGCGGTTGCCGAGGCCGTCGCGGCCGAGTGGGACGCACAGGTCGAAAAGATCATCCCCTCGACCATGCCGCTCACGCAGCTTTCGTTCGCGGCCATCGATTGGACCGCGCCAGCGCGCGCCGAGCGCGCAGCCTATGTCGCCTCGTTCGGCGAAACCGATCTCTGCTGCCACCGCGCCGGCGCCCCCGCCGAGCTCGTGGCGCGTCAGGCGAAGGCGTGGGATCCGCTGGTGGTTTGGGGTCGCGAGGCGCTGGGCGTCGATTTGCCGGTGGTCGAAGGCGTCCTCGCCGCCGCTATCGCGCCGCGCCAAGCGAGCAAACTCAAAGAGCACGCCGAAGCGTTCGACGATTTTTCCCTTACAGCGCTTAGCCAAGCCGCCGGCCTTTCAGGCTCAGCCCTGATCGCGTTTGCGCTTGTGCACGCCCGGGTGAGCGGCGCGGAGGCTTATGCCGCAGCCACCCTCGATGAGGAATTCGCCCTCGAGCGCTGGGGCGAGGACGACGAAGCCCGCGCGCGCTTGCTTTGCGTGCGTGCGGAATTTGACGCGCTCGGCCGCTTCGTTACAGCTTTAAACGCGTGACGCCGCCGGAAACGCTCAAGGCCATTCGCGCCGCTCTCGTCGCCGGCCGCGCCGCCGAGGCTGAGCCAATGGCGCGCGCGCTTGCCATCAGCGCGCCCAGCTCGGAAGCCTTCGAGCTCTTGTCTCAGGCGTTGCGCATGCAAGGCAAACCGCAAAAGGCGCTCGCCGCAGCGGAAGAGGGTCTGCGGCTCGACCTCAACAATGTCCGCCTCACGCACGGCCGCGGTCTTGCGCTCGCCGATCTCGGGCGCAGCGAAGAAGCGCTGCGCGTCTTTGATGCGCTCGCCAAGCGCGGTCTTGAGCAGCCGCCGGTCTGGCTGAGCCGGGGCATCGCGCTGCTTAGCCTTGCCCGCGACGCCGATGCCGAAGCCATGTTCGCCGATGGCATACGCCGCTGGCCGCAGGATCAGGGCTTACAGCACGGCCTTGCCAGTGTGCGCTGGATGCGCGGGCAAGGTCGCGCTTTCACCCGCGACTTCGAACGGGCCGTCGCGCAAAATCCCAACGCCACCTATCTGCGCATTGCTTGTGCCGACATGCTGCGCCGCGCCGATTACCGCGACCGCGCCGAGGCGCTGTTGCGCGAGGGCCTGCGGCGCGATCCCCAGCATGCCGCGCTCATGGTGGCGCTGGGCGTGCTGCTCGACGAAATGGACCGCACCGCCGAAGGCTTGCCGCTCTTAGAGCAAGCCGACGCGCTTGCGCCCAACAATGCCCAGATCAGCGCCCAGCACACAGCACTGCTTTTGCGCCTCGGGCGCGGTGATGAAGCGCTGCGGGCCATCGTCGCGGCGCGCACGCTCGAACCGCTCAACCAGGAATGGATTTGCTACGAGACAATGGCGCTGCGCCAGCTTGGCGATCCGCGCTACCACGAACTCTGCGACTACGCCTACATGGTGCGGCCCTATGAATTGCCCGCGCCGCCAGGATATCGCGACATGGCCGCGTTCAACGAAGCGCTCGCGGCCAGCCTCAACCAATTTCACGTCCTCGCCACCCATCCGCTCGATCAATCGCTGCGCCACGGCTCACAAACCACGCGCAGCCTGCTGCATCTCAGCGATCCCGTCGTGCAGGCCTATTTCAAAGCGCTCGACGAACCGATCCGCGCCTATTTGGATTTGATGCAGAAGCCGGATCATCCCTGGAGCGGACGCAACACCGGCAAGTACAAGCTTGCTGGCGCCTGGTCGGTGAAGCTCAAAGCCAACGGCTATCACATCAATCATTTGCATCCGCAGGGTTGGATCAGTTCGGCCTATTATGTGTCGCTGCCGCAAGCCGTCGCCGACGCGCCGGGCCAACAAGGCTGGATCAAATTTGGCGAGCCGCGTTGGCCCACGCCGGGCTGCGGCATCGAAAAGGTCGTTCAGCCAAAGGAGGGGCTGCTCGTCCTCTTCCCAAGCTATATGTGGCACGGCACTATTCCCTTTGGCGAAGGCGAGCGGCTGACAGCGCCTATCGACGTTGTGCCGGCTTGAGGCGTTTGCTAACGCTTATGACAAACGCAACGGAGCGCTCATGACGCAGCAAGCCCTTCTTGACGAAGCCGAACGCGCCTTTCAGCAGGGGCAGTTTCAAGAGGCCGAGCGTCTTTTACGCAACGCCGTCGGCGCCGATCCGCAAGCGATCGATGCGCACGTCACGCTTGCCAATTTGCTGACCCGC
Organism: uncultured Pseudomonadota bacterium; assembly: GCA_963837475.1. Taxonomy (GTDB): domain Bacteria; phylum Pseudomonadota; class Alphaproteobacteria; order Caulobacterales; family Aquidulcibacteraceae; genus Vitreimonas. The sequence goes on along the minus strand of CAWIND010000003.1, from coordinate 1,350,341 downwards.
ACCGAGCGGCACGCCGAAGCCGCGGAGAGCTACGGCAACGCTATGCGGCTCGACCGCAATTATAGAGGCCTCGCGCTGGTTTATGCGGTGAGCTGTTTCCGCACCGGCCGCTATGACGAGGCCGAGAAGAGCGCCCGCTTTGCCATTCAGACCGAGCCAAGCGGCGCCGCCTATGACACGCTGGCTTGCGTGTTACGTGAGCAAGGCAAGTTCAACGACGCGCTTGCCGCGGTGGAGGAAGGGCTTCGCATGGCGCCCACTAAAAGTGCGGCGCAACACACCAAGGGCACGATACTGCTCGCTATGGGACGCAACGCCGAGGCGCTCGCGCTCTTCGAAGATTTGAACAGGCGCGGCGCTGCAGCGCCCGCCATCACCCTCAATCGCGGCGCCGCACTTGAAAAACTCGGCCGCGTCGAGGAGGCGCAACGTCTTTATGCCGAAGCGACCTTAGAGTGGCCGAATTTCCCACAGTTGCAGCGTGAACGCGCCCAGCGCCGCCACTAGTCGCCACAAGTCGCCACTAGCCTGCTACTGGGCCGCCACTGGGTCGCCACTGAGCCGCCACTGAGCCGTCACTGAGCCGTCACTGGGCCGCTTGCCCGGCGCGCACACGGGGGTTAACCCCGTTCGCGAGACCCCGGAGCACGCACGCCCATGAAAGACATTATTTCCGCCCTTGAAGCCAAGCGCGCCGCGGCGCGCGCCGGCGGGGGTGAAAAGCGCCATGCCGCGCAGCACGCCAAGGGCAAGCTCACAGCGCGCGAGCGCATCGATCTCTTGCTCGATGAAGGCAGCTTCGAAGAGTTCGACATGTTCGTCGAACATCGCAGCCACGAATTCGGCATGGAGAAGAACAAAATCCCTGGCGACGGCGTCGTCACCGGTTGGGGGACGATCAACGGGCGCCTCGTCTACGTCTTCTCCAAGGATTTCACCGTGTTCGGCGGTTCGCTTTCGGGCGCGCACGCACAGAAGATCTGCAAAGTGCAGGACATGGCGATGAAGAACGGCGCGCCGATTGTCGGGATTTTCGACGCCGGCGGCGCACGCATCCAGGAGGGCGTGGAATCCCTCGCCGGCTACGCCGACATCTTCCAGCGCAACATTCTGGCTTCCGGCGTTATCCCGCAGATCAGCGTCATCATGGGCCCATGCGCGGGCGGTGATGTGTATTCGCCGGCGATGACCGACTTCATCTTCATGGTGAAGGACACCAGCTACATGTACGTCACCGGGCCCGAAGTCGTGAAAACCGTGACCAACGAAATCGTCACCCACGAAGAGCTCGGCGGCGCGCGCGTGCATGCGGCCAAATCCGGCGTCGCCGACGGCGCCTTCGAGAACGATTTCGAGACGCTGACGCAAATGCGCCGACTTATCGACTTCCTGCCGCTCTCCAATCGCGAAAAGCCGCCCACGCGCCCGCACTATGACGACATCGCGCGCGAGGACGCTTCGCTCGATCGCCTCATCCCCGACAATCCCAACAAGCCCTACGACATGAAAGAGCTCGTCGAGAAGGTCGCCGACGAGGGCGATTTCTTCGAGGTGGGCGGTGAGTTCGGAAAGAACATCATCACCGGCTTTGGCCGCCTCGATGGTTCAAGCGTGGGCTTCGTCGCCAATCAGCCGATGACGCTTGCGGGCGTTCTCGACATCGACGCCTCGCGCAAAGCCGCGCGCTTCGTGCGTTTCTGCGACGCCTTCAACATCCCGATCGTCACCTTCGTCGACGTGCCGGGTTTCTTGCCCGGCGCCAAGCAGGAATTGGGCGGCCTCATCAAACACGGCGCCAAGCTTCTGTTCGCCTACGGCGAAGCCACCGTACCGAAAGTCACGTTGATCACGCGCAAGGCCTATGGCGGCGCCTATGACGTGATGAGTTCGAAGCATCTGCGCGGCGATGTGAACTATGCCTGGCCTTCCGCCGAGATCGCGGTGATGGGCGCGAAGGGCGCAGTCGAGATCATTTTCCGGGCCGATCTGAAAGATCCAGAAAAGATCGCGCAGCGCACCAAGGAATATTCCGACCGCTTCGCCAATCCCTTCGTCGCCGCTTCACTGGGCTATATCGACGATGTGATCATGCCGCGCGAAACCCGCCGCCGCATCATCCGTGCGCTCGGCGCCTTGAAGAACAAGAAGCTCGAAAACCCCTGGAAGAAGCACGACAATATTCCGCTCTAAGGACGTGATCTGTGCCAGCCGATCGCCCGCATCTCCCGAAGCGAAGCCCGCCGCCGCTCGATCGGCTGCGTGATTTCGCGATGCCCATGTTTTGGTGGGCGAAGGATGCAGCCAAAGTCGTCGCCAGCGCCACCGAGATTCTCGGCCAGGTGTCTCCGGGGCGTTTTTTCGCCGACAATTTGCTGACCTGGGGCCGCAACATGTCGATGCTGGACGATGAGCCGTTCGTCCAGGCTTGGCGCAACAACGCTGAGACCGACGCAGACAAAGCCATCATCTGGCGGCGCTATGTGCTGGCATGTGCGGGCTATCATTGCGTGCAATTGGAAGGCGATTTCGTCGAATGCGGCGCCTATGCAGGCGTCGGCGTCAAAACGATTGTCGACTATTTGGGCGGCGCATCCTTCCCAAAAACCTTCTGGGCCTATGATGTGTTCGAGCACGATGAGACAATGCTCAATCATGCCATGCCCAAACATGGTCGCGACCTTTATCCGCAGGTGTGCGCGAAGTTTGCCGCCTATTCGCAGGTCAAGATCATAAAGGGGCTTATTCCCGAAGTGTTCAGCGGCAATACGCCAGAACGCGTGGCCTATCTTCATATCGATTTGAACCAGGCGCCGGCGGAGATCGCAGCCCTTGAACATTTATTCGATCGCATGTCGCCGGGCGGAATTGTGATCCTCGACGATTATGAGTGGTCGGGCGTCTATCGCAAACAAAAGCTCGCCGAGGATCCCTGGTTCGAGGAGCGCGGCTATCGTGTCATGCCGCTTCCCACGGGACAGGGCTTAGTGATCAAACGGTGAAGCGCGGGTTTGTGTTGCCGGCGATCATGCCGCGCGAAACGCCTCGCGGCCTTCTCCATCGCATTTTGCCTGGCGAATGAGATGGCGAGCGCGAGGACCTCGATGGTTTCGAGCGGCCGCGTGACCTAAGTCCCTGGTTTGGCCTCCAGAAACGCCTGCAGCAGCGTGATGTAATTGCGGTAGCGCAGTGCTTCGTTCCAAGTCAGCCGCGCAACTTCGGCCATGCCGGGCAGGTCGCGCAAAAATCTGCGGTGATCGGCAATCAAGGCCGTCTCGCCCGGCAGCATGCGTCCTTGCGGTGAGGAATGCAGGAAATCGCGAACGGCGCGGATCGCCGCATCCGGTTTGCCGCCGTGAAAGGATGGATCGACGCCGGCGAGGTCCGACATGGTCGGCGCCCATTCGCGCCGGCTCTTGGCCATTACCAGGCTGCGTTTGCGGCGCTGCCGGCGTCCGCCAAAATGCTTCGCGCCGAGATACAAGCCAAGTTCAAACGGCATGTTGAAACGCGGCGTCTGGGTATCACGATCGAGCTCGATGCGGGAGAGATCGTGGACGCTGAGATCGGAGACCTCGATCAGCGCTTTCAATTTGTCGAAGCGGATCTTGCCGGAATTGTCGTCGTCGAGCGCGCAGGCCGGTTCAAAGCCGCAGGAGGCGATGGCGAACGCGATGGCGCGCAACATGTCGCCATAATCGTCGTCGAACGGGCAATTGATAAAGACGCGCGGGCGCCGGTTATTTGGCCTTCTTGTCGGCATAGAAGTCCTTCACCGCTTGGCGGATGCGTGCATCTTCGGCTTTGGGAAGGACGCGCTTGGCCGGCGCAAGTTTGACGCGCACGCCGCCGATCTCGGTGTAGCGGCCGTGCTCGGCGCTCGACGCTGATGTCTTCTTCGATGACATGGTGGAAGTATAGGAAATCCTATGTCGCTATCAAGGCAAGGCGCGGAAATCAGCGTTCGCTGGCCTCGCCTCTGGCCCCACATGCTGCACACACGCCGGACTGTTCCACGGTGAAGTGTCCGCAAGCCGGGCACGGTTCGGTGCGATAAGCGGGCCCGCTTGCGCTCGGGCGCGCCGGCGCTTTGCCTTCGCGTCGATCACGCAGGCTTTCCACGATCGGGCGCGGGCGCAGCATGACGAGGTTGTCGGGCGAAGCGCCACGCGAGAAGCCGCGTGAAATCAGCCGCGCGGCGCTCTCCGCGTCGTTCGCCTTTTTGCTCAAACCATCGCCGCGGGCGTCGAACGGATCTACCTGCGCCAGATCGCTGCGGCCCAAATAGGAAACGGCCAACTCCCGGAAAATGTAGTCGAGAATGGAAGTGGCGTGGCGGATGGTTTCGTTGCCCTTCACTTCGCCTGCGGGTTCAAAGCGCGTGAACAAGAACGCATCGACGTATTCTTCGAGCGGCACGCCATATTGCAGGCCGATCGAAATCGAGATGGCGAAATTGTTCATAAGCGATCGAAACGCCGCGCCTTCCTTGTGCAGGTCGATGAAGATCTCGCCCAAGGCGCCGTCGTCATATTCACCCGTGTGCAGATAGACTTTGTGCCCGCCCACGATCGACTTCTGAATGTATCCCTTCCGGCGCTCAGGCAGACGTTTGCGCTGCACATCAGCGGACGCACTCGCTTCGGACGACGCTTGTGGCTTCGCCGCTGGCGCAGGCGGTTCTTCGAGTTCCTCTTCGAGCGAGGGCAGCGTCAGCGTCACAGGCGGCGCCTCAATATTGATTGTGATCAATGCGACCTTGGCGGCGCGCGCCGCTTCAAGCAGCTCGGCGCGGCGCGCGACCGTCTTTTCCGTTAGAGTGAGGTCAAGCGCGGTCCGCGCAAATGGCGCCACCGCTGCAGCAAGCGCAATGCGGGCATCAGCGGTGATCTCAAGCGCGCTCGCGAAAATTGCGCGATGGGTTTCGGCCAAGCTCCTTGCCGCTGCGAGATCTCCCGCCCCCATGCAATATGCTTCCGCTGCCGCGATATCTTCTTCGCTGAAGCCCAGCGTCATCATGAGATCGCCGCGCTTGCCTGCCGCAACATCGGGCGGAAGCTTCAGCGCATCCTCGCAAAGCTCGTGGCCGATGACGAGCGGATGCACAGCCGCGCGCAGATTGAACGCATCAGCGGCGGCTTCCTCAATTGCTTCCAGCGCCGGTTCTGTGAGCCCAAGTCCGGCAAGCCGCTCAAGATTGACCCCCGGCGCGCCCTTGAGCGTGCGCCGGCCCTCGGCGTGCAACGCGCACTCGGCGATCTCCGCTTGGTCGTATCCCAGCCCTGCCAGCCCTGCGCGCGCGTCTTCGCTCAAGAGGCGCCCGAAGCTGCCATCGCCGCGTTCGCCAAAGCGGGTAACGCTGGCGATCGGCGCAAGGCCGGTTTGCGTAACGCCGATACGCCGTGCGCCCGCCGCATCGTTTGCAAATGCGATCGAGACAGAGACGCGCAAGCCAGTGTTCTTCGCGCCCGGCAGTGCGGCGTAGATGGCTTGCGCGCGTGCGGCGATGGAATGCGTGATCGCGTTTGCGCTCTCACGGGCGTTGCGGACAATGGCTTCTTCCGTGCGCTTGGCGCTGGTCCAGCCAGGATAAGCGCCGTGCCTCTCGGCCAGCGCGGCGGCTTCTGCAATAGCAGCGGCGTGCGCAAGTGCGGCGACGGCGGCGGCGAGCGTGCGCGCTTCAGCGCCGCCATAGGCAAGGCCCGCACGGATCAAGAGCTGGGCCAGTCCTTCGAGCCGGATCACGACGGGGCGGCGCGGCGAAGCGGCCGTGCCGTGCGCCACGTCGAGCGCATGGACGAGTGTGCGTATGGCGGTTTCAAACGCGGTGGTGTCGAAGCCGTCTTCGGCGTCGTGGAAGCGCGGCAACGCGATGCTCGCGGCGATGATGCTGGCTTCGCCGTCGCTCGCCGCAGAGCCTGTGGGATCGATGGCGGAGCTGAAGGCGGTAGCGCTGTGGACGCCGGGTTCGGGCGCAGCGATGGCAATGCGGCGGTGCGCGGTCTCGGCGCCGGCATCGAGTGCTGATGCATAGGCGCCGCGCGTCACAGCGCCCGCGAGTGCGGCAACTATGTCAGCGTCAGGGGCGCCTGCAAGGCGGGCCGCCGCGGCTTTGCGCCGGACGCCGCCATTGGAGGCGTCGAGCCCGTTGCGCACCGCATCGATGGCGAGATCGGCGAGCGCTGCGTCGAGCGCGCGTGCGCCGGCGCCGAGCGCGACGCTTGCGCGCATGCGCGCCGCATCGTCGCTGATGAGTCTGGCCGCATCGTCGCCGCTCGGGCGCACGAGAATGGCCACGCCATTTGCGCCGGTCGGATCTGACAAGCGCGCTGCTGCGTCGAGCGCATCGAGTGCTGCAAGGCTGGGTGCGCCCGCGACGCCAATTTTGGCGCCGGCGGCAAGCAGACGCTGGGCGCGCGAGACCGGCTCCAATTCGTCAGCGCCGGCGCGTGGCCAGGTGATCAAAGCGGCGGAGACGGCAAGCTCGGCGCCGTCGGACAAAGCCGCGCGCATCAGCGGCAGGTCGAAACCAATCTTGGCTTCGCACAGGAGCGCCTCGATCTCGCGACGGAGATGGGCGTCCTTGCCCCATTCGCCAATCCGCTGGGCGAGGCGCGCGATCGCAGCGGAAACGCTCGGCCCGCGGTTGGTTTCGACCACGAAGCCAGCCTCGAGCGCTGCGGCCGCCATGCCTTCGCTCCAGGCAGGGGGCGCTTCGGCGGTCGCACGGAGGTCTTCGTCGCTGTCGCGGGCCATGGGTTTGCTCCCAATCGATCCGGCGATAATACCCCTCAACCCGGAAACGGATCAACATATAGTGGTTGCGAGCGACCAGATATCCCAAGATATTGTTTCGCAGGTGCACTGGACGGGGCGGGGGGGTCGCCATATGGTCCCGCCGCCGTCGCGCACGGTTTGCGGGCGCTGGGATCAGACTAAATCCATGCTTCAGCGGATTTTCACTTGGTGGAACGGCGCCACGATCGGCGCTTTCTTCGACATTGGCCGCCGTGGCCATCTGGTCGGTGAAGATGAGCAGGGCAATCGCTATTACGAGGAACGCCGCGCCAGCCTCGAAGGCCGCAAGCGGCGCTACGTAATCTATAGCGGCTTGGCGGAAGCATCGAAGGTGCCTCCGGATTGGCACGGCTGGATGCATCACACTGTCAGCGATCCGCCTACGGTGTCGCCGCTAAAGCGTCAGAAGTGGGAAAAGGAACATCAGCCCAATCTCACCGGCACGGTGCGTGCGTATCGGCCGAAAGGATCGCTGGCGCGTGGCGGCGTACGCGCGGCGGCGGCGTCGGATTATAAAGCCTGGACGCCCGATGAAGGAGGCAAATCGTGAGCGGCGAACGGTGGGGTGAAACCATTCTCGGCGCGATCGTGGCGATCGTCGCTGTCGGCTTCTTTGCCTTTGCAGCGGCGCAAGCAGGCCAAGGCGGCGCGCGCGCGGGCTATGATCTTGTGGCGAATTTCCAGCGTATTGACGGCGTCAACGTCGGGACCGACGTGCGCGTGTCGGGCGTGAAAGTAGGCGCGGTGCGCGCGATCTCGCTCGATCCGAATACTTACAACGCTCACGTCGTCATGACGGTCGACAACGGTGTGCACGTGCTCGACCAATCGACGGCGCGCGTGGCGAGCGACGGCCTCCTCGGCGGCGCCTATATCGCCATCGAGCCGGCGGGCGTCGATCCGCTGCCGGCAGGCGCGGAAATCCCAAATACCCAAGGTTCGGTCGATTTGCTGACATTGTTGGCCTCTATGGCGCGAGGGCCGGCGGGCGGGGCGCAGAATAGTTCCACCACGCCGGCGCCAGGAACGAGCCCATGATCCGCACTCTCGCCGCGACCGCGGTGCTGTTTGTCACGCTAGCCGGCACGGCCTTCGCTGACCGCGCCGTCATGCGCGGCTTGGACAAGCGCACCGGTCACGCACAGGATTATTCGCTGACCATCGGGCGGGCGACGCGCATCGGTTCACTCGAAGTCGTCGCGCGCGCCTGCCAGAAGAGCGCACCCGAAGAACAGCCGGAAGTGAAAATCTACGTTGAAGTGTACGATCATCCCCCGGTGCGGGCGGGTGAAGAGGCTGCGCGCACCGAGATTTTCCATGGCTGGATGTTCGCTTCCAGTCCCGGCCTTAACGCGCTCGATCACCCTGTCTACGATATTTGGGCTGTCGATTGCCGCTCGTGACGGCTCGTTGAGCGAGCGGAACGGGGCGGCCGCGCACCAGACTCGCAGCATAATTCTCAGCCAGGCGGCGAAACCGCCGGGGAGGAAGTCATGCGCATGATGGGCCACAACGTGTTCGCAATCATCGTCGCGGCGGTTGCGATCTACGCGATCGAGTTTTTGATTTTCGCGGTGTTGTTGCCAGGCGAGCAATACATGGCGATGAGCGGCTACAGTCAGCAAAGCATGGAAGCGGGCATGGCGCGCATGCCGTTTGGCGTTGTTCCGCCGATCCTCGCCGCGATCGGCCTTTCGTGCGCGGTCAAGTGGCGCAACACGGCCGGATGGATGGCGGGCGCGACGACCGGCGTCATTATGGCGATCTGCTTTGGCGTCGGCGTCAGCCTCTACAGCTTCGTCTACGGGCCCAACAACGCTCAATTCATCGGCGTGAATCTCGCGCATTTCGTGGTGTGTTATGGCGTCGCCGGCGCGATTTTGGCCGCCTGGAAGTAGCCGCATTTGGCTTTGCCCATGCGCGCGCGCTAAAACGCGTCCATGCGCATTCTCTGCACCAATGACGACGGCATCCACGCGACTGGCCTTGCGGTGCTGGAAAAGATCGCGCGCACGTTCAGTGACGATGTCTGGGTGATCGCCCCGGAGCAGGAACAATCCGGCGCGTCGCGGGCGCTGACATTGACCGCGCCGATCCGCGTGCGCCAGGCTGGCCCAAAGCGCTTTGCCGTATCGGGCACGCCGACAGATTGCGTGCTGCTTGGCATCGATCATCTTGTCGAAGGCGCGCGCCCTGACCTTGTGCTATCGGGCGTGAACCGCGGCCAGAACATTGCCGAGGACGTGACGTTTTCCGGCACTATCGCCGGGGCGATGCAAGGCATGCAGCTTGGCATTCCGGCGATCGCGCTGTCCCAGGCGCGCGGCTTTCGCGGCGAGGAAGCGCCGATTCCGTGGGAGACGGCCGAGACCTATGGGCCGGGCGTTGTCGGCAAATTGCTAAAACAGGGCTGGCCAAAGGACGTGCTGATGAACGTCAATTTTCCCGACGTCGAACCCGACGCCGTGAAAGCGTTGGAGATGACCTTCCAGGGCCGCCGCGATCAGCACGTGATCTACGCTGACAAGCGCACCGATCCGCGCGGCGGCACCTATTTCTGGCTCGGGTTTCGCGGCAATCGCTCCAATCCCCCAGAGGGCTCCGACATCCGCGCCATCTATGACGGGCGCATTTCGATCACGCCCCTGCACATCGATCTCACGCACCGCGAGAGCATTCATGATCTGAAGGGCGTGCTGGGCGGAGCGCCGCCCAAAGCATGACCGAGGCCGACCCTGCACGGCTGATGCGCTTCGTCCTGGAGATGCGCCAGGCGGGCGTCACCGATGCGCGGGTATTGTCCGCTCTCGAGCGGACGCCGCGCACTTATTTTGCGCCGGAGCATCTTGAAGGCCTGGCGATGGATGACATTCCGCTGCCGCTGCCGCACGCGCAAACGATGACCAAGCCCTCAGTCATTGGCCGGGTGCTGACAGCGCTTTCGCCGCAAGCCGGCGACACGGTGCTCGAGGTCGGCACCGGCTCGGGCTATCAAAGCGCAGTGATTGCCGCGCTCTCGCGCAAGGTGGTGAGTGTCGATCGTTGGCGCGATCTCGTCTCCGAGGCGCGCGCGCGCATGGGTCACGCGCGGCTCTTTCATGTGTTCGCACATGCCGGCGACGGCTTCGAAGGCTGGAGCGATGATGCGCCCTACGATCGCATCGTCATCAACGCAGCCGCTGACGATATTCCGCTTCCGTTGCTCGATCAGCTGAAAGGTGGCGGCGTGCTGATTGCGCCGCTGGGCGATGGCGAAGCGCAGAGATTGATCCGCTATCGTAACGGGGAGCGCGAAGATTTGGGGCCGATTAGGTTTCAGGAGCTGGAACGGGGCGTGGGTGAGGCGGAAGCGGGAGACTAATCGAATTGCCCGCTTGCTTGATTCTGGCTGACCATGCCGGCGTGAGACGCTTTTTAGGCTTCATCGCGCTTGGGTTTGCTGCGCCGGCATTGGCGCAGGAGCAGCCAAATTGGGCCGCTGGTCCCGGCACGCCGCTTTCGGCTTGGGCGCTGCAGCCGGCGCAAACCGCTCCGGGCGCGGCGCCGCGAAGCGTTCGCGTCGCGCGGGGGCAATCGCTCTACGACATCGCGACGCTCTATCAGATCCCGATGCTGGCGCTGATCGAAGCGAACGCCTTGCGGCCGCCTTATTCCGTGGCGCCGGGAAGCATGCTGCGCTTGCCGGCGCCAAACGTTCACGTCGTGCGCGCGGGCGAGCGCTTCGAAGACATTGCGCGCGCCTTCAACATCGACCTGCATTCATTGGGAACGCTGAACCGCATGCAGCCGCCATACCCAATTCAGCCGGGCGATCGCATTTTGTTGCCCGCGGGTGTCGCCGGCGAGGATGTGGAGGAAGCAGCGGCGAGCGCGCCTATCAATGTTGCGCCACGCGACGAGACGGCGCCGATCTCGGCGAACGGACGTTTCGCCTGGCCGATTCGCGGTGCGATTGTGGCGCGCTACGGAACGCAAGCGAACGGCGCGCGCCTCGATGGGATCGAGATCGCAGGCCGTGAAGGAGACGCCATTGCTGCTGCGGCCGACGGCGATGTCGTCTATGCGGGTTCGGACCTGGCCGCGTACGGGACGCTGGTGCTGGTCCGGCACGCCGACAATTACGTGACCGCCTACGGTTTTGCACGCCGCGCACTGGTGCGGGAGGGCCAACGCGTGCGCGCAGGCCAGGCGATTGCGGAATTGGGATCGCGGGGGGACGGGCATGCGCGGCTGTTGTTTCAAGTGCGTCACGGAGCGCATGCGGTCGATCCCGCGCCCTTATTGGGAAACGCGCCGAACTAATGCTGCGAACTGCGGCGAAACGGCGCGAAACTGGGTTTCGGCCGCATTGAAATGAGGGGCGGCGACGATATAGTCCCGGCCTTCGCGGGGGTTGGCTCCGCACGATTTTTAGGTCCGGGCCGCATCTCGCGCGCCTCCAGCGAGGATCAATGTTCATCTCTGACGCGTTCGCCCAAACGGCCGGCCCGGCAGCCGCCGCCGATCCCATGCAGGGACTCATCGGGTCTTTCCTGCCGCTCATCTTGATGGGCGCGGTGTTCTATTTTCTGTTGCTGCGGCCGCAAATGCAGCAGCGCAAGCGTCACCAGGAGATGCTGAGCGCACTGAAGAAGAACGACGTCATCATCACCCAAGGCGGCCTGATCGGCAAAGTCCGCTCGGTCGCGGACGATGAAGTTCGCGTCGAGCTTGCGCCCAATGTGGAGGTGCGCGTCATACGCTCGGCGATCGCGGAGGTGAAGTCGAAGACCGATCCTGCGCCTGCCAACGATACCAAGTCGGCGTCCGCGAGCTAGATCCATGCTGCAGCTTCCGCGTTGGCGCGTGATCATTGTCATTGCCGTAAGCGTGTTCGGCATTCTGTTTGCGTTGCCAAACGTGTTGCCGGCTTCGGTCCGCAATCACCTACCGACTTGGCTGCCGCACAAGACCTTGAACCTCGGCCTCGACTTGCAGGGCGGTTCGCACCTGCTGCTGGAAGTCGACACCACGGCGATGCGCCACCAGCAACTCGACAATTTGGCCGAGCAGATGGCGTCAACGCTGCGCGAGGCAACCCCGCGCATCCTTTACACCGGCCGCGGCGTCGCCGGCGACAGAGCGCGCGTCACCCTGGTCGATCCCACGCAGATGCAAGCCGCGATGCGGCTCTTGCATCCGATCACGCTCAATCCCAATGGCGGCGCCGATCCCGTCGCCATCAACCAAGGCGCCCAACCCGGCCTCATCGAAGCGCGGATGACCGATGACGGCATGCGGCAGTTGAGCCGCCAGGCAGCACAGCAATCGATCGAGGTCATTCGCCGCCGCGTCGACCCCACCGGCGCAAACGAGATCAATCCGGTGCGTGAGGGCGACAACCGCATCGTCGTTCAGGCCCCCGGCGTGTCCGATCCGCAAGTGCTGAAAGATCGCATCGGCCAGACCGCCTTAATGACGTTCAATCTCGTGCGCGAGGGCGTGAACCCGCAAGAGGGCCTGCCGGCGGGCGCGATCATCGCCCAGCCTTATCCGGGTGTCGGAAACGAGACGGTGGTGGTTCAGCGCCGCCCGGAATTCACCGGCGAACGGCTTGTCCGCGCCAGCCCGAGCACGGACCCGCAGACCGGCCAGTTCGTGCTGGCGTTCTCACTCGACAGCCAGGGCACGCGCATCTTCTGCCGCATTTCGCGCGAGCACACCGGCCACCGGTTTGCGATCCTGCTTGATAATCAAGTGCTGACGGCGCCGGTGATCAACGAACCGATCTGCGGCGGCAGCGGGCAGATCTCAGGCAACTTCACCGCCGAGTCAGCGAGCGAACTGGCGATCATGCTCAACGCTGGCGCGCTGCCGGCGCCGCTGACTGTCATCGAAGAGCGGACCGTCACGGCCGAACTTGGTCAGGACGCGATCAATTCGGGCTCGAAGGCGGCCGTCGTGGCGGCCATCGCGGTCATTGTCTTCATGGTGCTGGCTTACGGACTGTTCGGCTTCCTGGCGTGCGTGGCGCTCGCGATCAACATCGCTCAAATCATCGCCGTGATGTCGATCTGGGGCGCGACCTTGAGCCTGCCGGGCATAGCCGGCCTCATTCTCACCATGGGCATGGCTGTTGACGCCAACGTGTTGATCTATGAGCGCATGCGCGAAGAGCAGGCGAACGGCAGGGGCCCCGCGCTTGCAATCGATGCGGGCTTCAGCCGAGCGCTTGTCACCATCATCGACAGCCACGTGACCCAGATCGGCGTTGCGCTCATTCTGTTCGCCTTCGGCCACGGGCCAGTGCGGGGCTTTGCCTGGACCTTGTCGATTGGCGTCGTCACCTCCGTGATCACGGCAACTCTGGTGACCCAATTCTTCATCGCTGTCTGGTTCCGCCTCGTGCGGCCGAAGAAGCTGCCAATTTAAGGAGGCTGGCTCATGTGGCCGCTGGTGAAGCTCATTCCAAAGAAGACGCACTTCAAGTTCGTCCGCTTTGCGTTTTTCGCGTCATTCGCTTCGATTGCGCTCGTCCTGGCTTCGTTCGCCTCGATGCTCTCGGCTGGGTTTCGCGAGAGCCCGATCGCCATGTATCAGGAGGCGAGCGGTCCGCCGATGGACCGCATCGGCCATATCCTGTCGCGCGGCTTCAATCTCGGCATCGACTTCACGGGCGGCACGCTGTTTGAAATTCAGGCGCCGCAACCGATCAATTTGGGAGGTTTGCGCGAAACGCTTCAGCACCTGAATATCGGCGAAGTACAGGTGCAAGGTTACAGCGACCCGCACCACGCCATGGTTCGCCTGCCGCCGCAGCGTGCGGAAGGGACGGCCAATCTCGATCGCGCGCGCCGCGCAATCACGGCGACCACGCCGGGCGTCATCTTCGGGCGCACCGAAGCGGTTGGACCCAAGGTCTCAGGCGAGCTGTTCGCCAATAGCCTCTATTCGCTGATGTGGGCGATGCTGCTGGTCATGGGCTACATTTGGATACGCTTCGATTTTCAATTCGGCTTCGGGGCGGTGTTGTCGCTCTTTCACGACGCCATCCTGACGCTTGGGGTGTTTTCGTTCTTCCGCATCGAATTCACGCTGCCCGTCATCGCCGGTCTCCTGACCGTGATCGGCTATTCCATGAACGACACCGTCGTCGTCTTCGACCGGATGCGTGAAAACTTCCGGAAGTTCAAGGCCATGAAGCCCGGCGACGTGATCGATCTCTCAATCAACGAGACCTTGTCTCGAACGCTGATGACGATCGCGACCGTGCTGCTGGCCTCGCTCGCGCTCTTTTTATTCGGCGGCGAAACGATGCGTCCGTTTGCGATTTGCATGTTGTTCGGGGTGGTGGTGGCGACGTATTCATCCGTCTACATCGCGGCGCCGGCATTGCCATTGTTGGGCGATCGGCCGGGACGCGCCAAGCCCAAAGGGCTCATGGCGCGCTCGGGCGGCGAAGCGGACGCGAGATAGGGAGGGCGACGATGGCCTGGTTTCTGAGCAATCTCCGTTACGTCGCCTGGACGGCGCTGGCGGTCGGCGTGTTGTTTTTCATTTGGTACACGCTGGGTGTGCGCGGCATCACTTTTGGCGAGGGCGTATTCTGGGAAGCGGGGTTGCGTTGGCTGCATGTGCTCTCGGGCATCATGTGGATTGGGCTGCTCTATTATTTCAACTTCGTGCAGACGCCGACGATGGCGAAGCTGCCCGACGAGTTGAAGCCCGCCGTCTCCAAGTTCATCACGCCGGCGGCGCTGTTCTGGTTCCGCTGGGCGGCGATGTCGACGCTGATCTTCGGCCTGCTGCTCGCCTGGAACCAAAGCTATCTCGTGCAGGCGCTGAGCCTTTGTCTTGTGGGCGAACCGCTTGGTCCCAAGCCCCTCTTCATCGGCATTGGCATGTGGCTCGCCATCATCATGTGGTTCAATGTCTGGTTCGTGATCTGGCCGAACCAGCAAAAAGCGCTCAACATCGACAACAAGTATCCCGACCTCGCAGCGGATTTGAAAGCCAAGGCTGCAAAGACCGCGGGCCAATTCTCACGCGTGAACACCTTCCTCTCGGCGCCCATGCTGGTGGCGATGACGGGCGCCCAAACGCTGGGCTAATGCGATGGCGCCGGACGCGGCCCGCGATGCCGAAGTCCGGCGCGTCGACGAAGATCGCTGGCTGGCGAGCCGTTTCGCGCCCGCCCATGTCCGAGCCCGGCTTATCGCCATCTATGCGCTGAACCACGAGATCGCGCGCACAGCGGATGTGGTGAGCCAAGCCGCGATCGGCGACATTCGCCTGCAATGGTGGCGCGATGCGCTGGCGGAAATATTCGAGGGCAAGGCGGTGCGCGCGCACCCCGTGCTCACCGCGATCGCGCAAGCGCACCAAGAAGCGCCGCTACCGCGCGCAGCACTCGAGGCTTTGATCGATGCGCGCGGGCGCGACTTGGACGCGGCGGCGTTCGCGACATTTGCGGAAATCGACGTCTATCTCGACGCCACCGCTGGCAATGTCATGCGCATCGCCGCGAGCGCGTGCGGCGTGGCGCTTGATGAGGTCTTGGTCAACACAGCGGCGAAGGCTTGGGGCTATGCCGGGCTGCTGCGGGCGGCCACACATTGGAGAGCGAGGGGGCGCTCGGTTCTGCCGCAAGAGAACGCAGATCCTCATGCCATGGTGGAGCGCGCGCGAGCAGCCTACGCCAACGCTCGTGCTGAGCGCGTACCTGCCGATGGATTTCCCGCCATTGGTTACGTCACGCTCGCGCCGCTTTATCTCAGCGCAATCGAGAAGGGGCGTTCCGAGCGCAGCCTGTTCAGGCGTCAGTTGAAGCTCGTTGCGGCGTCGGCGAGGGGTCAGCTCTAGAGGGCTCGAGCCAATTCTCCCAAGTCTCCAAATCTTTGAGCGCGCGATTGGCCAGGGCGCGCTTTTTGGCGCGGCCGCGTTCTTCGCCCTTGAGCTTGCGGCCATCGGCATCGTGTGTGGGCGCCTCGATTTCCGGGAAGAGGCCGAAATTGATATTCATCGGCTGGAACGCGCCCTTGGGTCCAATGTGGCCTCCGGTGATGTGGGCGATGAGCGCGCCGAGCGCCGTGGTTTGCGGCGGCGGCGTCAAGGCGCGGCCGAGGCGTTCTGCGGCGGCAAAGCGGCCGGCGATCAAGCCCATGGCGGCGCTTTCGACGTAGCCTTCGACGCCTGTGACTTGGCCCGCAAAGCGCACACGCGCCTCGCCCTTCAAACGCAACGTGTCATCGAGCAGCTTCGGTGAATTGAGGAAGGTGTTGCGATGGATGCCGCCAAGGCGCGCGAAGCGCGCCTTGCCCATGCCAGGGATCATCCGGAAGACTTCTTCCTGCGCGCCGTATTTCAGCTTGGTCTGGAAACCGACCATGTTGAAAAGCGTGCCGAGCTTGTTGTCCTGCCGCAATTGCACGACCGCATGGGGACGTTTACCAGTGCGCGGATCGGCAAGGCCCACCGGCTTCATGGGTCCAAACCGCAGCGTATCTTGCCCCCGCTCGGCCATCACTTCGATGGGCAGGCAACCTTCGAAATAGGGTGTGTCCTTCTCCCAATCCTTGAACTCAGTTTTTGGCGCCGCGTTGAGCGCGTTGATGAAGGCTGCGTACTCGGCCTCGTCCATGGGGCAGTTGACGTAGGCCGCTTTGTCGCCGCCGGGACCTTCCTTGTCGTAGCGCGACTGGCGCCAAGCGATGTCGAAGTCGATGGACTCAGCGTGCACGATGGGTGCGATGGCGTCGAAAAAGGCAAGGCTGTCTTCGCCGGTCGTATTGCGGATGGAATCGGCGAGCGCGGCGGAGGTTAGGGGGCCGGTCGAGAAGATGACGCGAGCGTCGCTTGCATCGAGCAAAGCCTCGAGCGAACGCACCTCCTCGCGGCGTACGTCGATCAGCGGATGGCCGCTCAGCGCATCCGTTACCGCCTGCGAAAATACATCGCGGTCTACTGCCAGCGCTGAGCCGGCGGGCACTTGGGCGCCATCTCCACAACGCATGACAAGCGAGTTCAAGCGGCGCAGTTCGGCGTGCAACAGCCCAACGGCGTTGCCCGCCCAATCGTCGGAGCGGAAGGAATTGGAACAGACCAGCTCGGCGAAGTTCTGGGTCTTGTGCGCGTCGGTCATGCGCACGGGACGCATTTCGTGCACAACGACAGGGACCCCAGCATGGGCGAGCGCCCAGGCGGCTTCCGAGCCGGCTAGGCCCGCGCCGACCACGTGAACAGGCTTCATTTGCATAGGCGTCTTGCTGCATCGCCCGGCCGCCCGAGGCAAGGGCTGCTTGTAGCGCGTGGGGCCCAGTCCTAAACTCTGCGCCAGTCATGGCCCTCAAATATATCGACCTCGACGCCTTCAAACGAGCGCATAGCGCGCGCGAACCGTTCTCGCATTTTACCGGCGACGGCGCGCTTAGGGCCGATCAGATCGACGCGCTCGAACGCGATTTTCCGAACCTCCAGCACGCAGGCTATTTGACGCTGGAAGAGGTGAAGCCGCAGGGATCGTTCGCTGAATTCCTCGACGAGCTCAAGGGCGACGAGATGGCGTCGGCTGCGTCGGATTTGCTCGGCTTCGATCTTCGCCCCCGCCCGCGCCTAGTGACGATCATGCGCCATTGCCCAAAGCGCGCCGGGCGCATCCACACCGACGGCAAGTCGAAACTCGCGACCATGCTCATTTATTTCAACCGCGCCTGGCCTGCGGGCGCTCCCGGCACGGTGCGCGTGTTCCGTGATGAGCACGATTTTGAATCGACGGTTGCGGAGGTGGCGCCGCTGATGGGCAACTTCCTGGGCTTCCTGCGCGCTGATAATTCCTGGCACGGCCATCTGCCCTACGAAGGCGAGCGCAAGGTGGTGCAGATCACGTGGCTCGAAAGCGAAGCCGACGTTGAGCGCAAGAAGCGCGACAATGCGCTTGCACAAGCGCTGAAGGGGCTCTGGCCCAAGCGCAAAACCGCCGCCTGAGCTCTCGCTTTATTTGGCGAATGCGGGCATGAGGGCGCCATGACCACACAAGTTTCTGCGCGTGAAAGCGTCGGCGCGGCCCTTCGCTTCGTTCGCGCACATTGGCGCCACGTGCTGATCTTTGCTTCAATCGGCGCGGCCGTGACGGCGGCGCTGATTGCTGTGTCACAGGCCTCGCCGATGGTCGCCATTTTCGCCGATGTCGCCAATTGGCTCGTTCAGGCGTTCGTCTTCGCCGCACTTGTCAAAGCAGCGTTGGGCGACACGCAGCGCATCGAGGCTGCCGACGGGCTGCGTATGTTCGGCGCCATGGTCGTTATCGGGTTTTTCCTTTTTCTTGTGTTCTTCGTTTTGATGATCCCGGGCGCGATCGTGCTCGTGGCGGGACCGATGTCGCCCTACCTCGCTGACATGCAGGCGGCGGGCCAGGATCAGGCCGCGATGATGCGCGTTATGACCCGCTTCGCGCAGGACAATCCCGCCCCGCTGCTCGCATTCTTCGCCTTCTATGGCATCGTCTGGTTCTTGCTGACGTCGCGTCTCTATCTGGCGGCCCCGGCGACCGCCGACGCCAAGCGCGTGCGCACGTTCGCCACCTGGCGCTGGACGCGCGGCATGACGCTGAAGATCGCGGGCGCGCGGCTCATGCTGCTTGTGCCGGCGTTTGTGCTGATGGGCGCACTCACCTATCTCGCGGCGCGCGGGCTCGGAATCGATCCAGCGTCGGCGACGCAACGCCCGCCGCTGCCGCTTTTCACGGCCTATGTCGCCATCGACCGCATTCTGTATTTCGCGACATATCTCGCACTCGAAGCAGGGCTTTCAACCGCGCTTTATCGCGCTTTGAAGCCCGCAGACAGCACGCTTCCCAAGGCCTGAGGCTCGACCGAAGTGGGGGCGGTACGCTAAATATCAATCTTCATGTCCGCTCCGCGTTCTTATGTCGGCGCGCTTTTGCGCCTTGCCGGTCCGGTGGCGCTCGCGCGCCTCGGGATCATTGGCATGGCGATTTCCGACGTCGTCGTCGTCGGTCAGCTGGCGCCGCGTGAGTTGCCGCATCAGGCGCTGGGCTGGGCGCCCACGGCGGTGTTCCTGGTCGCCGCGATCGGCTTGCTGCAAGGCGTTCAGGTGCTGGCGGCGCGTTCGCTCGGCGAAGGCAATCCGCAAGGCGCAGGCGTTGTGCTGCGGCGCGGGCTTGTGCTGGCGCTTGTGGCCGGCGCGGCGTCGGTTGGTTTGATGTGGTGGGGCGGCGAGCGTTTGTTCTCGACCTTCGGCGTTGAAGCGGATCTCGTGCCGCTCTCGGCGCGGGTGATGAACGTGCTCGCGCTCTCCATACCGCTGCACCTGCTCTATATCGCGGGCACATATTTCTGCGAAGCGATCAAGAAGCCGGCGATCTCCACGATCATCATGTGGCTCGCGAACGCGATGAACCTTGGACTCAATTTGCTGTGGGTGCCTGAGCATGGCGCGGTGGGTTCGGCGTGGGCGACAGTCGGCGCGCGCGTGTTTCTCTCGGCTGGCCTGTTGCTTTGGATTTTCTTCCTGCGCGACGGCGCGACCTACGGCGTGCGCAAACTTGGCGCGAAGGGCCACGGATACGGCGCGCTGCTCGCGGTTGGCGTCGCTTCAGCTGTGAGCCAGGCGGTCGAGGCCGGCGCCTTCTCGGGCATGACGGTGATCGCAGGCAGGCTCGGGGCGAACGTCGTTGCGGGTTACCAGATCCTCCTCAACCTTTTGGCCTTCGTCTTCATGATCGCGCTTGGGATGGCGGCGGCGAGCGCGGTGCTGGTGTCGGAAGCCATCGGCCGCAAAGCGCCACACGACGCAGCGCGTGCGGGTTGGACTGGCATCGCCCTCAACGAAGTGAGCATGATCGCGGCCGCGGTGGCGATCTTCGTGTTCGCCGTGCCGATCGGGCATGCCTACACGGCCGACACCGAACTCGCGGCGCTCATCTCGTCTTTGATTTGGATCGGCGCGCTCATTCTCCATCCCGACGGCGCGCAGGTCGTAACTGCCTCGGCGTTGCGCGCGCGCGGCGACAATTGGTTTCCGACCTTCAGCCACATTCTCGCTTATGCGGTGGTGATGCCGGTGCTCGGCTATTGGTTGGCGGAACACTTGCACATGGGCGTGGCGGGTCTGCTGTTTGCAATTCTGGCCGCGAGCCTGCTTAGCGCGGGCGTGCTGCTGCTGCGTTGGTGGGCGATAGCGGACAAGCCCGGCGCCATCGCACAAGGCGACAGTGCCCTAATCACCAGCGTCGCCGAGGCCGAAGTGCGCGACGCTAGGGGCTGACGCCGAGCACCCAGCCTTCCTCGCGTTCAACGATCTCGCGGCGCGGATCATCTTTTGCTGGGCCGAAGAGCGGCGCGAGTTGACCCTTTTCATCAAGCGCGTTGAAGCGTTCGCATACGGCGCGAACCTGTGCTTCGTCCTTCACCGCGCCCGACGCGGCGTTGGTGGCAAAGAGCGAGGGGTAAATCTCGGCAAACACCGCCTCGACGCCCTCGAGATCGGCTGGGGCCAGCGGTTTCCAACCTGTCTCGAAGGGCCAAATGCGCGCCTTTTCGCCGCGCGCGTCGCGCACACGGGCGACAACCGGCATTCCGGTCAGCGCCTGGCCGCCGACCGAGCCTTGATAATAGAGCTTCCAGATCGAGGACGGCCCCTTGATCGCTTCTTCTGCCCAACGAAGCTCAGGGAGATCCGCCGGCCCATGCTCGCGCACGCGTTTCACCGAGAGCATGGTTTGCGCATCGCGCGCGGGCGCGCCCCAGAAAGGGAACGCTTCGCCCGTCATCAGCCGGTTCATCTTGGCGCCGACCTGGAAGCGGTTGTTCTCGTTGGTTGGTTTGTCCTTCACTTCCTTGGTGACGAAATCGAGCATTTGGCGCCATGGAGCGGCGCCGGAAAGCTTCAGCGCAGCGGCCGTCCCCCGGGGAAACCCCAGTGGAAAATCAAAACCGACAAGCGCCCGTTCGCTCTTGCGCCGCAGGTCGCCCAGAACGTCTTCCAGCAATTTCTCCGCGGCGGCGCGCGTGGCGGGGTTGTGCGCTTCGAACGCCATTTGAAAGCGGACGTTGCGCTTGGTGACGCCGACCCAGATCGAGTCGGCGCCCGTCACCGGCTTCGATGACGCGCTCCAATCGACCATGACATAGGCTTGAAAGAGACGTGGCGGCGGCATTTCAGTCGAGCTTTACGAGCATCTTCCCCGTGTTGCCGCCAGTGAAGAGATTAAGAAACGCCTTCGGCGCGTTGGCGATCCCGTTTTCGACGGTTTCTTCCGCTTTGATGCGTCCGTCCAGCACCCACTGCGTCATCTCTTTGTAGAATTGTTCGCGCATGTCGATGAAGTCAATGACGATAAAGCCACGCATGGTGATCCGCTTACCCACGACGTAGGCCATATTGCGCGGACCGGGCGCTGGCGCTTCGTCATTATAGATCGAGATCATGCCGCATTCGATGAAGCGCGCAAACGGGCGCGCGACTTCGAGCGCCACTTCCAGATGCTCGCCGCCGACATTGTCGAAATAGATGTCGATGCCCTTGGGCGCAGCAGCGCGCACGTTCTCGAGCAGATTGCCCTTCTTATAGTTCACGCCCTGATCGACGCCGACGGACTTGAGCCACGCCAGCTTTTCGTCGGAGCCGGCGGAGGCAACGACCGTGCAGCTCGCGAATCTTGGCGATCTGGCACACCGCCGAGCCAACCGCGCCGGCCGCGCCGGAGACGAACACGGTCTCGCCAGCCTTCGGCTCGCCGATGCGATGGAAGCTCGTATAGGCGGTCATGCCCGGCATGCCGAGCACGCCGAGATAGGCCTGCGGCGCCACGTTGGCGGTCGGCAGCTTTGTCAGCGGCGCCGCCGACGAGACGAACGCGTCGCGCCAGCCGAGCATGGATTCCACGAGATCGCCGGGCTGGAAGCGCGCGTCGTTCGACTTCATCACGCGTCCGATCGCGCCGCCCTGCAGCGCCTGTCCGATTTGGAACGGCGGCACGTAGCTTGGACGATCATACATGCGCCCGCGCATATAGGGGTCGACCGACATCCACATGTTGCGGACGAGCACTTCGCCGTCCCCCGGTTCGGCCAGCGTCACCTCGGCCAGTTCGAAATTCTCCGCTTTCGGCATGCCGACGGGGCGGCTCTTCAGACGAATTTCGTACGCTTTCTGGGCCATGGGACCTGCTCCTCGCTTATGAACCACACTAGGCGTGCAAAAGAGCTTCTCCAAGCATATCCGTGACGGCAGGCGCGCTGGACGAAAGCCTAGTCAAACTCCATAACCTCCCGCTCCAAACGAGTCTGAACGAATGTCCATCCGCCTCCGTTTCGCGCCGTCGCCCACTGGGCGCATCCATGTCGGCAATGTTCGCACGGCATTGCTCAACTGGCTGTTTGCCGAAAAACAGGGCGGCCAGGTGCTGTTGCGCATCGACGACACCGATCTCGCGCGCTCGACCAAGGAATTCGAGCAAGGCATTGAGGACGACCTCCTTTGGCTCGGCCTCACATGGCACGAGCGCGCCAACCAATCGGCGCGCTTCGACGCTTATGAGCGCGCCGCAGAGAAACTGAAAAGCGCCGGACTGCTCTATCCGGCCTACGAGACCGAAGATGAGCTCGAGCGCAAGCGCAAGATCGCGCAGGCGACGGGACGTCCGCCGGTTTACGATCGCGCCGCGCTGAAGTTGAGCGCCGATGAGCGCAACGCGCTGGAGGGTCAAGGACGCAAACCGCATTGGCGGTTCAAGCTCTCAGGCGCGCGCAAGGAATGGGTCGATCTGGTGCGCGGGCCGCAATCGATTGACACCGCCTCGCTCTCCGATCCGGTGCTCATCCGCGAAGACGGCGCCTTCCTCTATACGCTGCCGTCGGTGGTGGACGATGTGGATTTCAACATCACCCACATCGTGCGCGGCGAAGATCACGTCACCAATTCGGGCGTGCAAATCGAGATATTTGAGGCCCTTGGCGGACCAACGCCGATGCTGGGTCACTTTCCACTGCTCGTCGGCGCAGATGGCGAAGCGCTGTCGAAGCGGCTGGGCTCGCTCTCCGTGAGCGAGCTGCGCGGGCAAGGGTACGAGCCGATGGCGGTGCTTTCACACCTCGGCAAGATCGGCACATCCGATCCCGTGGAGGCGCGCCTGTCGTTCAAACAGCTCGCGGCAGAATTTGCATTCGAGAAAATCGGCCGCGCCCCGGCCCGTTTCGATCCGGAAGAACTGAAGCGCGTGAACGCGTCGGTGCTGCACCAAACCGATTACGCCTCGGTGCGCGAGCGTTTGGCCGCGTCGGGCGCCGACAAGGGCGAAGCGTTCTGGAACGCGATCCGCGCCAACATCACGTTGTTGCCGGAAGTGAAAGTCTGGGCGCACATCGTCGATGGTCCGATCGAACCGCTCGTGCCGGACGCTGCTTTCGCGACTTTAGCCGCCGAGGTGTTGCCGAAGGGCGCCTACGATGCAGCGACCTGGAGCGCCTTCACCAATGCGGTGAAGGAAAAGACGGGCGCGAAGGGCAAGGCGCTGTTCATGCCGCTGCGACAAGCGCTCACCGGCCTTGATCATGGCCCGGAAATGGCGGCGCTATTTCCGCTCATTGGCGAGGCGCGTGCGCGCAAGCGGCTGATGGGCGAGGCGGCCTGAGTGGCCGTCACCGTCAATAAGCCGCGCTTCTCGCTTTCGCTCGGCGGCGATTGGCAGGAGACGCCGTCACCCGATTCCGAAATCACGCGCTTCAACTCGCAGCGCCATAGCGCCAATCTCGTCATCTCGACCATGGGGCTCAACGCCAAATTGGCCGATACAGGGCGCATCGCCGAGAAATTGGCTGATCTGCGGATGGACGCCGAAAAGCAGGTGGCGGCCGAGACCAGCATCGACATGACCATCGCCCGCCCACGCATTGCCCAAAAGCCGTGGGGTCACGCCATAGCCTATTACGGCGCCGACGCGCGCGGACGTCTGTTCAACTTTTCCGGGATGGTGACGCCGAAGCAATCGATCGGGGTCTATGTGGAATTGAACCAGCTTTCGGAGGAAGTCCTGCGCGAATTGCTCGAACAGGTCCTCGCCAAGCTGAAGTTCGACCTGACCTGAGCCGCCTACTGCTGGACAAGCGCGACCGGCCTCCCTTAATCCCCATCCATGACCGAACTCGACGTCCGTTCCGCCCGCCCTGACCAGCTTGTCGCCGGCGACAAGAGCCAATGGGAAATCGTTATCGGCCTCGAGGTGCACGCGCAGGTGACCTCGAACGCCAAGCTGTTTTCGGGCGCAAGCGCGGCCTATGGCGGGGCGCCGAACGCGCATGTGTCGCTGGTCGATGCGGCAATGCCCGGCATGCTGCCGGTGATCAACAGGTTCTGCGTCGAACAGGCGATCCGCACCGGCCTCGGGCTCAACGCCAAGATCAACGAGAAGAGCCGCTTCGACCGGAAGAACTATTTCTACCCGGATCTGCCGCAAGGCTATCAGATCAGCCAGTACCAGCATCCGATCGTCGGCGAAGGCGAGATCGAAGTGGAGCCCGATGGCGAAGAGCCGATCATAGTGCGCATCGAGCGGCTGCATTTGGAGCAGGACGCCGGCAAGTCGATCCACGACTTGTCGCCAAGCGAAACTTTCGTCGATCTGAACCGCGCCGGTGTGGCGCTGATGGAGATTGTGTCGCGGCCAGACATTCGCTCGGCCAAGGAGGCGGCCGCCTATTTCAACAAGCTGCGCGCGATCCTGCGCGCGCTCGGCACTTGCGACGGCAACATGGAGGAAGGCTCCATGCGCGCCGACGTCAACGTCTCCGTACGCAAGGCGGGCAGCAAGGACTGGGGCACGCGTTGCGAGATCAAGAACGTCAACTCGACACGCTTCATGCAGCAAGCAATCGAATTCGAAGTCACGGCGTCAAATCGAGATCCTGGAAACCGGCGGCGCCATCGATCAGGAGACGCGCCTGTTTGACGCCAATACCGGCGAAACGCGCACCATGCGTTCCAAGGAAGACGCGCACGATTATCGCTACTTCCCGGATCCGGACCTGCTGCCGCTCGTGATCGAGAAGAAATGGATCGAGGAAATCCGCGCCTCCCTGCCGGAATTGCCGGATGCAAAGAAAAAGCGGTTCATCGGCGATTACGGCCTCAGCGCTTACGACGCGCGCGTGATTTCAAGCGACAATGACGCTTCCGTCTATTTTGAAACGCTCGCCAAGGGCCGTGATCCGAAGTTGGCGGCGAACTGGGTGACGCAGGAGCTTGCAGCAGCGCTCAACAAGAAGGGCCTCGAACTCTCACAATCGCCGGTGAAGGCGCAAGCGCTCGGCGCGCTGCTCGACCTTGTGAAGGACGCCACCATCAACGGCAAAATCGCCAAGGATGTGTTCGCCAAAATGATGGAAACCGGCGAACCGCCGGGCGTCATCGTCGAGCGGGAAGGTCTAAAGCAGGTCACTGATACGGGCGCCATCGAAAAGGCCATCGACGACTTGATGGCCGCCAACGCCGACAAGGTCGAAGACGTGAAGAAGAACCCGAAGGCGTTCGGCTGGTGGGTCGGTCAGACCATGAAGGCCACAGGCGGCAAGGCCAATCCGGCCGTCGTCAACGAGATCCTGAAGCGGAAGCTCGGGGTCTAGGCCGCCAATTTCGGCATCTGATAGCGCGCCACGTGCGAGGCGGCGCCGAAAAGCGCGCTCGTGGGCGCGGGGGCTTCCAATTGCGAACGCAAATGCATTTCGAACGCATGCGCCTGCAGCGCCAGCATTTGCTGGCCGCCGGGGAAGAACATCTGCGCCATCACGGCGAGCCAGATGTATAAGAGCATGCGCACCTCCCGCGTTTCGAGCGCGCAAAGTTTCGGTCGCATCGGTTGCCGGCCGGTTAACGCAAAACCGCCCCGAAGCGTGACGCTCCGGGGCGGTGAGAAGCGCGTCAGCGCGCTCTAGGAGTTGTTGATGATGGCGCTCAAGATGAGTCCGGTGGCGATGCCAACGAGCAAGTACCGGCCTCGGTCGTCGCGTACCCAGTGGTAGCCGCGCGGCGGCGCGCGCAGGTGGTGACGGCGCCAATCAACGCGAGAGTAATGCTGGCGGTAGTAGGTCGGCAGGCGTTCGCCGCGCCGCCAAGAGTGGTTGCGATAGCGGTCGCGATCTGAGCGATCGCGATCGTAGTGGTGGCGCCAATCTTGAGCCGACGCTGCCGGCGTCGCCGCAAGCGGCGCGATTGCAGTAATCGCGGCCAAGGCGATGTGTGTGAAGCGTTTCATATCGAGCTCTCCTTCCTCGATATCAACGCATGGGTGCAGCGGTTATATCCCTCCGCGCGGCGTTTTTGCGCATGAAGCAGCAACAAAAACCGCCCCGAAGCGCGCGCCTCGGGGCGGTCTGATTGAGCAGATGCTCAGCTTAGTAACGGTCGTAGCTGTTGTTGATGATCGTGCTCAAAATGACGCCAGTGGCAATGCCGATGAGCAAGAACTCACCGCGGTCGTCTCGGACCCAACGATAGCCGCGCGGCGGCGGACGCAGGCGATAGGCCCGATAGTCAACACCGCTGTAGTAGTTGCGGTAATACGCTGGCAGGCGGTCGCCGCGGCGCCACGAGCGGTAGCCTGGCGTGTAGTAACCATAATAGGCTTGCGGCGGCGGGCCATAATACCAGCGGCCTTGATACGAGTAGCCGTTGTGGCGGCCGCGATCCCAGCGCTCATAACGAGCGCGGTCACGGCGGTCGCAATCGCCGTCGCGGTCGCGATCGCAGCGGCGGCGATAGTCGCGGTCGTGATCGCGATCGCGATCGTAACGGCCGTGGTCTCGATGACGCCAGTCTTGCGCTGAGGCGCTGATCGGCGTTGTGAGCGGCGCAACGAAGGTCGCCGCGGCCAACGCCATAGTAGCGAAGCGTTTCATGAGGTTCTCCTTCCTGCTCCCTTGAACGCATGCGCCCAAGAAAGGTGTCCCTCTGTGCAGCACAATGTGTCGACGCTTGACTGAATCCTGTCTGAATGAACGCGGAACTTGGCGCCGTGTTGGCGCCAATGCGCGCGACGCGTGTGGGTTTGGGCGCCGTGCGCGCGCATTTGGCGATGCAAGGGAACGCACTCACGCATCAGTGACATCAGTTGACGTCAGTTCATGTCTTTCCGTGGCGTGCACTGGCGGTGTGCGTTTGGTGTTCCTATCTGAACGCAATCTGAATCAGAGCTGAACGAGGCCGACCTCATGGCGCAGCCGATCGAAGTTCATTTCTGGCCGACGCCGAACGGCCACAAGATCACGATCGCGCTCGAGGAGATGGGCCTCGACTACGCGCTGAAGCCGGTGAACATCGGCGCCGGGGATCAGTTCAGGCCGGACTTCATGAAGATCAGCCCGAACAACCGCATGCCCGCCATCATCGATCCGGATGGCCCGGGCGGCGCACCCATCTCGGTGTTCGAATCCGGCGCTATCCTGCAATATCTCGCCCGCAAGAGCGGCAAGTTCTATCCCGACGACGAACGCGGGCGGGTTGAAGTCGAGCAATGGCTGTTCTGGCAGGTAGCCAACCTTGGCCCCATGTCTGGCCAGGCGGGGCATTTCCGCAATTATGCGCCCAAACTCGTCGATGATCCGATGAAGGTCGAATACGGGCGCGCCCGCTATCTCAATGAAGTGAACCGCCTCTACGGCGTCTTGGATCACCGTTTGGCCGATCGCGATTATCTGGCAGGCGAATATTCGATCGCAGACATGGCAAGTTGGCCGTGGACGCGCAACTACGTCAGTTATGAACAAAACCTTGACGCATTTGCGAACCTGAAAGCCTGGCATGAGCGCATGAAGGAGCGCCCGGCCGTCCGGCGCGCGATTGACAAGGGTGCGGAGCTGAGAACAAAGACCTTGGCCGAGCAAACGCCGGAAGAATTGGCGCGCTCCGCGAAGGTGCTGTTCGGGCAAACGGCGGCGAGCGTCGACAGCGCCGTGACGCAAGCCAGCGAAAAGCCGCGGCGCGGTTAAGCGTTTGCAAACGACGATTGAGCAAACGCGCATCAATCGAAACAAGGCTTCCGCCGCTTAAGCTTATCGCAAGTTATGCACGTTATTGGTCCACCTCTGACGGCGCGAAAAATGCACGTCAGTGGGGTGGAGCGGACATGGCAAACGCCAGACGTTCCTAAACGGACCAAGGGAGAGCCAGTCGTGGCTTATACGGATTCAGAAATTGCCGAAGTGCACGAAGCCGTGCGCAAGGCGGGACATAGCGAAGACCTCTACAAGCTCGGGCTGATCTATTCGATCGGCGACAGCACGGACCTGGTGCAAGCGCATATGTGGTTCAATCTGGCGGCGACCCGCGGCTCGCACGCGGCCAAGGAATGCCGCCGTGAGCTTTCTGAGCAGATGTCGAAGGACGAGATCGCCGCCGCCCAGCGCGCCGCACGCGAGTGGCTCAAAGTAACCCGTCACTAAGCATAATCTCGGCGTTCAAGCCTGTTGCGCCGAGATTGCGACGTTGCGGAACTGGGCGCGCTGCAGGGCGTCCACGACGTTGACCACCCGGTCGTAAGCCACATCGAGATCGGCGCGCACATAGATGTGCGCGTTCGTCAGCGCATCCTCAGCGGTGAGAGACGGGTGGGCCGCCTGCAGATGCGCCAGCGCCCGTTGCGGCAGCTCTTCGGCGCTGACTTCTTCTTCATCGACATAGACACGAATGACGCCGCCAGTGAGGCGGATGGCGACGATCGTCGGCGTCAGCGCCGGCACAAGGGTGTGGCTGGCGCGCGCCATGTCTACGCGCAGATCGGTCGTCGGCTTTGGCGCGGTGACCATGAAGATGATCAAAAGCACCAGCAGCACATCGATAAAGGGAATGACGTTCGGTTCAGCCGTCGGCAAGAGCTGCGCACGCCTGCGAACCGTCAAAGCCGCCATTGTGAACGCCGCCATGTGAGCCTCCCTGACGCCGGTGAAGCGTGGGCGGGCGTGCGCGCAAAGCAAAGTCACGTGCCCGCGAGCGCGATCACATCGCCGAGAGGCTAGGTCCGCGTCGGCTTGCGCAGCGCGGCGATCGCGCTGAGCGCCAGTATCTGCAGGTCGAACACAAGCGTGGCGCGTGCGACGTATTCGAGATCAAGGCGCACGCATTTGCGCACGCACGCCGCCGCTTGCGGCTGTCCGCAGGCGCCGTTGAGTTGCGCCCAGCCGGTGAGGCCCGGTTTGACGCGATGGCGGTGCGCGTACACGGCGATGATGTCGGTGAGTTCGCGATTGGCGATCTGCAGGCCGACATCGTGTGGGCGCGGGCCAACGAGGCTCATCTCGCCGCGCAGCACGTTGATGAGCTGGGGCAGATTGTCGAGACCGGTGCGGCGCAGAAAGGCGCCGAGACGCGTGACCTGGACGCCGCGCTGCATGGTGCGGAATTTCAGCGCCGTGAACACGCTATTGTTAAAGCCGTGACGGCGCTGGCGATGGAGTGCTGGCCCCTTGCTCTCCAGCTTCACTGCCAAGGCGATTGCCGCCATTGGCAGCGTCAACACCGCCAAGAGAAACGAACCGATCGTCAGATCCTGTAGGCGCTTCACGATGGTGCGGCCATTATTGCGTTGGCGTCCCGAGATGCGGGCAACCGGCGGCGCCGGCCAGATGGTCAGCGCCGCGGCCGTGCACGCCTTTGGCGTCGTAGTCGAGCAACAGATCGACGCGGTTCGGCAGCGTCTTCAGGCGTCCAATCATATCGCGCACACGCGCTTCGGCCTTCGGCGTCACCGCAATGACGATGCGATCCACATGCGGCAGGCCTTCCCAGGCGAGCAGCGCATCGACGTCGCCGCCGACCATGGTTTGGCCGATCCTGAACGGCGCGCGCGCAAGGCGATCGTCAGCGATGGCGATGATGCGCGCATCGCCCGACTTGGCGGCGCGGGCGACGAAGCGCGCCGCGGCTTCGGTTGCGCCGATCAGCACGATGGTTTCCGCAAACACGCGCTTCTTGTGTGCGGCGCGCATCCACACAGCGAAAGCTGCGTGTGTCCCCGCCAGCACCATGGAAGCGGCCGGTAGCACCGCTGAAAGTGCTCCGGCGTCGCGCGCATTGGGTGCAAGCGCGTTGGCGCAGAGAAGACCGATGAAGGCGCCCAGTGTCAGGCCGCCCAAGCCGTTCTCTGGGCGGATGGTCGCCGGTCCGGTGCGATAAGCGTCGGTGAGCCACAAGCCAGCCTTGAGGGCGAGTGCTGTGACTAGAAACGGCAGCGCCTCGCCGATATGCATGCGCAAAAGGCCAATGCCCGCGCCCCAGCGCGCGGCAAACTCGGTCGCGGCGGCGATGATGATCCAGTCGAGAACGACAATGCACTGGATCGGCAATTTGGGATCGATGTGCAGGCCGCGTGTGCGCAGCGCCGGCAGGCGGCGCATGGCGACCGCATCATTGGCTGGATCGGCGGCGAATAAGGCCTCGGCGCGATAGGGCGCGTCGGCCCATTCACCATGTTCGGCGTTTTCCAGCGTGCCAAACATGGCAAACGCGGCTTCCAATTCGGCACGACTGAGGGGCTCGCCGTCGGCGGCTGCGTCGAGTGCGCTAAGGACGTCAGAGCCTTGGCTTTGCTCGGTTTCTGCCGGCGCGAAGGCGTCGCCATCGCTGTGGAGAGCGGCTTTCCGCATCGGTTAATTCGCCCCTCGGACTAGGTGGTTTGCAGCCCTTCGCGCAAAGCCCAGGCCAGTTAAGGATGAAGGAGGCGGCTTGCTTGGCTGGGGGCGGGCAGGCTAAGCGGAGGCTCTGCCGGAGACGTGGCCGAGTGGCTGAAGGCGGCGCCTTGCTAAGGCGTTATACTCGAACAGGGTATCCAGGGTTCGAATCCCTGCGTCTCCGCCAGATTTTCTGATAAAATCAGACCGTTCCACAACCTTCCATCGATCACACGCATTTCACACAGAAGAGGGCCACGAACGGTGCGGACTAACGCCGCAATGGGCCGGTATTGCTGCCGTTCGCAGGTTCGTGTCTGCTGGACGGAGATTGGCCCTCAGTTTGAATGCGCCGGCGTCTTGAATGGCTTGCATTGCAGCTGTGGGTGACCTTGGGCCTGGAAGTGCGAGACTGGCCTATAACCGACACGCGATGTCAGCACGAATTCTCAAGGGCAGCTCGCGCCGGCGCATTCGCTTGCGGGGTTTTGTCGCGCATGGGAGATTCCGAGACGTGGCAGGGGTTCCCTCCGGCTAGCTCTTAGGCGGGTGCGTTTAGTGATCAACAACTGGGTCAAACGAGCGGCGGGCGAATTGGACCGGATCGAGGCGCGCTTCAGCGGAGCCGCGTTCGCGCCGCATCGTCACGACACATACGCAATCGGCATCACACTGAGCGGCGTGCAGGCTTTTGACTATCGCGGCACAGCACGCCACTCGCTCGCTGGTCAAGTGGTCATAATTCATCCCGATGAGTTGCACGATGGGCGCGCCGGAACGGATGCCGACTTCCACTATCGAACGCTTTACCTCGAACCCGCGATGCTTCAGCGCGCTCTCGGCGGTCAGTGTTTGCCGTTCATTGAAGGCGGGGTGTCCACCGATCGGCGTTTGAAGCAGGCGCTTGCGCCGCTGCTGAGAGATTATGAACGCCCGCTCGAAGATTGGGAGCTTGAGGAGGGACTCATCACGCTCGCGTTGGCGCTCAACGCAGTTGCTGGCCGACGCGATTGTCTTTCGCCCCACAATTACGGCGCAGCACTGCTCGCGCGGGCGTATCTTGATGATCACGTCCATCACGCGGTTGCACTTCCAGATCTCGAACGCGTCTCCGCTCAAGACCGATGGCAATTGTCGCGCGACTTTCGCGCGGTATTTGGCACAAGTCCGTATCGCTACCTGATCTTGCGCCGGCTAAGTAAAGCGCGGGCGATGCTCCTGGCGGGTCACCGCATCGTCGACGCTGCAGCAGCGTGCGCCTTCGCTGACCAGAGCCATTTCACACGCCACTTCAAGAAGACCTTTGGCATGACCCCGCGGGCCTGGCTGCGGTCGATGGGGCTTGTCTCTTCGGTTCGCACAAGCATTCAATAATTCCGGACGCCGGTATGATTAGATGGCGCTATGCCGTTCTTCATGTCACTTTTGCGCGCTATCGGTCTTATCTTGCTCGGCGTTGCGTGTATCGCCGCTCCGATGGCTGTCGTTAAGCTCGGGCTCTTACCCGCCGTTCAAGCCGTCGGCGCTGCTCAGGCGCAAGCACACCTTCTGAGCGCGCCTCTTATGGCCGTCGCCATGACGCTCGGATATTGGGCCTATGTCCGGTTCATCGAGCGGCGTGCGGCCGCTGAGCTCACGCCGCGTCTACGGGTTACGCTTGTTGCCGTCATAGCTGCTATTGTGCTGATCGGCGCGCCGGTTATGCTTCTCTACACGTTCGGCTACTATCACCTCGTCTCCTATCGGGGCTTTGCCGCGTTCTGGGTTGTTATCCCGCCCATCATCGCCGTCGGTGTCTTTGAAGAGTTAGTGTTTCGCGGCCTCGTGTTCACCCTTCTCGAGCGCGCGACTGGGTCGATCATTGCGCTGATCCTGCAAGCGGTGATTTTCGCCGTCCCGCATATGTTTAACGCCAACTTCAGCGATTGGATGGACTTCTTCACCGTCGCGCTCATCGGAACCATGTGGGGATGTCTCTATATCCTCTGGCGCAACATTTGGGCACTCGCTTTGCACCACGCTGTCTGGAATTTGACCATCGTCACCACCGGCTTGCCACTCTCCGGCCTTGAGGATTATCGCGCCTCGGCGCCATTCCACAGCACCTATCATGGTCCGGTGCTGCTTACGGGCGGCGCGGGAGGGCCGGAGCCATCCGTTGTGACGCTTGCACTCGCCGCCATCACACTCGCGGCGCTGCTAGTGATCGCCCACCGCGGCGGCCATCTTCGTCGGCGCACGGCCGCAGCCGCGCCTACGCGATCCACCAAGCCAATATAACCGGCTGAGAATCGCGCCCTCGCGCCGTTTCCAGGTGGGGCCGGACTGGCCGCTTTGGATGGGCTAAGACGCTCGCCGCACCGATTGGCGGTTCGTCATCCCCGCATGACACAGCGAGGTTGGAGGAAAGCGACATGGCCGATGGCGAACGGTTCGAAAAGCGGCGACTGCCGGAAGCAGCTTTCGTCGATCGCGTAAAAAGTGGAAGCAACGGCGACGTGGACTGGAAAATTCTGCGAGATCACGTAGTCACTGAAGTGTCCAGTCTTGCGTTCGCTGTCGCGGGTGGTCCGACAACAGTGACCTTCCCGGTGACGTTCGGCGGACCGGTCGTGCGCCCGCTGCTGTAAGTCCTCAAAACTGGCTTCATAGCCGGTGATCAAGGGCTACCGACTTTCTCGAACGTTTCGATAAGTATGCGTTATCCAATGTCTGCGTTGCGGCGCATTTCCGTCGTTTGGGCGGGCGCTGGCCCTAAGCGGACGAAGGCAACCATGCGAGTTCCGTCTCGCGAAGCATCGCACCGGGGAGATCATCTTGGCCGGGTAGCTCTCGGAATTTCGCCTTGTAGAGCGTCGGCAGCGGTTGAAGGCGTGCGACTTCGGCGTCGAGCCATGACTTTAGTTCGTCGTATTCCGCATCGACGCCACCGTGACCGGGATGAATCTGGAGTTCGGCTTCACCGCTGTGGAAGTGACGTTCCCAGGCTCGATAAATGGCCCAATTTCGCATCGCGCGTTGCATGAACTCTGCGCCCACGGGGTAGAGCCTGAAATTGCCCGAATAGTCGTCTGCGCTTTCGTCGAACTGCGAAGCAAAATAGTGGGGAGCGCCATTCATATCGGCGATGCCCGTCCGAACCCCGTCATACAGGTCCCAGATTGCATGCACTCGCTCGTAGGTCATTGGACGGGTGTCTTAGCGCGTGCTGGACGAAGCGCCAATGACCTCTCCCGGCGAGAGCGTGCCTTCGCCGGCGCAACATGACCAGCGTCTGGATTGGAGCGATTGAGCCGTTGGCAAGATATCGCGATGACCAGCGTCTGGATGGAGCGATTGAGCCGTTGGCAAAATATCGCGATCGGCGTGATGCTGGCCCAACCGAGCCGTTCGCGTTCCGGATTCTTGAGCTCTGACGACGAACACCGACCACGGTGCTTGCCGAACGACGGCCTCAGCAACGCTAGCAGAGCGCCTTCTAAATCCGCAGGCTTCCGAAAAAACCGCCCGGAAGCGGAAGTCAGACATCACGCGTTCGCTTTTCGCGATCGCGGCGAATGATGTCTACGCCAACAAGCCCCTCGTCCGTCAGTCCAAGTCCAAGAGAGCGTTCATCGGCATGGACGAGCGCAGCTTCCGAACCGAGGGAACAACACTGCGCCGCATGAGGCTAAAGCAAGTGTCGCCACGATGCCCGCGGGGCGAACGCGGCTACGCCAGGAAACGGGTGAGACTGCCAGGGGATGCTCGCATAGCGGTGATCCGCGTTCAGCCGTTGCCGCTCCTTCAGCGCGACCGGGACGCCGATCCAAAGCACACGGAGCCACCTTGGTTAGCATCACTTGGCGTCTCGATTCCGAGAGACTGCGAAAAAAGTCGGCCCGAGCTGATAAAAAGTATCACACGCACGGAAGACGCGGATCAGTGATTGCGCTCGGCGAGATCAAGGATGCGGCGTCGCTGCCTAATTCGCGCGGCGTCAACAAGCATGCGACCCGCCCAGCGATAGACGTTCTGTTCTCGAATTTGCTGACGCATGAGCCGCATGCGCTCGCGCTGCTCCTGGGCCGGCATGTTGAGAGCGGTTTCGAGCGCAAGCGCCATTTCCCGTTCATCGTATGGATTGACGATCAGCGCTTCGGACATTTCTCGGGATGCGCCCGTGAAACTGGACAATACGAGCACGCCTTGTTCGTCGTCACGCGATGCAACGAACTCCTTGGCCACCAGGTTCATGCCGTCGTGTAAGCTGCTGACGATGCAGACATCGGCGGCCCGGAATAGTTCGAACACGTCCTCCGGTTCGTGGTGGCGGATCAGCAATCGAATGGGCTGGTAGGCGCCGTCACCATGTCGTCGGTTGACTTCTTCGGCCAGCGCGACCGCTTCTCGCTGCAGTTCGCTATAGGCGTGCAGTTTGCTCCGCGACGGGGCCGCCACCTGCACGAATGTGAAACGTCCCTTCCAGCGCGGGTTCATGCTCAGCAACGTGTCGATCGCGCGCATCCGGTCGAGAATACCTTTCGTGTAGTCGAAGCGTTCGATGCCGACAGCCAGCTTTTCGTCTGCTGTGAGACCGAGGCGTTCGCGAACCCGCGAGCGACAGACTTCCACCGGCGCTTGATGGAGCATCGCTTTCGGCGGCCATTCGATTGATATCGGGTAGGGACGAATTTTGGTTTCGTGCCCGCCAAAGCTCACCGAGGCGTGTTCGCGGTCGATGCGACTCTCAACGAAGCGGTCGATTGTCTCGAAGAAGTTGTTGCAATGAAATTGGGTGTGGAAGCCGAGGATATTGCTGCCGAGCAGGCCCTCGAGGATTTCAGCTTTCCACGGGCAAATGCCAAACGTCTCGGCGTTGGGCCAAGGAATATGCCAGAAAGTAATAATGGTCGCCTTGGGGAGGCGTTCACGGATCATTTTGGGCGCCAGCGCGAAGTGGTAGTCTTGCACGAGGACGATCGGATCCTCGGTTTGCGCTTCGCTCGCGACAGCGTCGGCAAATCGGGCGTTGATCTCCCGATAGTAGCGCCAATCACTTTCCCGGAATACCGGTCGAACGAAGGCGATGTGGCACAGCGGCCAAAGCCCCTCATTGGCGAAGCCATAATAGTAGCCGTCTTGCTCCTCTTCGGAGACCCAGACACGGCGAAGCGTGTATGCGGGTACGGATGGGGGGACACCGATCCGATCTCGATCATCGACTGTGTCTTTGTCCGCGCTGCCGCTTCCGTGGGCGATCCAGGTTCCCCCACATGCGCGCATGACTGGTTCAAGCGCGGCGACCAGGCCGCTTGCTGGCGTCTGCACAGCAACACTGCCATCGTTTTTGTTGTGAATGTACGGCTCGCGATTGGAGACGATGATGACTTGTGCGCCGGGCAGGGCGTCGTTGAGCAGGTCGTGCAGCGCTTTGGGCGTCCATTCGACCTGCGCCGTCTCTGTGGGCGCCTTTCCAACTTCGAGGTCTTTCAAGAGCTTCTGGATTTGGAGGTCCACTGATGATGGGTCGTGCGGAATCAGACGAGATGTGCGCCCCGAACGCACGTCGTCAATCGCGCGGCGTAGAGAGGCCATCCAACCGCGAAGAACCAGCACCGCCAGGATCGTTGCTATGCTCGCGACAATAATGGCGACACCAACGAGCGTCGCGATAGCAATAGTTTGCGCTTGTCCCGACCTTGCATCAGCGTAGCTCAAATCGTGCAGCACGACGAGATAGGTTCGCGCGTCACGCGTCGTAATTGGAAACGAGCCGACCAGGACACGCCGGCCGTCATTGGTAATGTTAGAGAAGCTTTCACCTTGCGATCTGGCGACCTGCTCGCAAGAAAACGTGCGAGGCATCATTCGCGTAGCACCTCTCAAGGCGCCATTTTCATCGCAAAGCCCGACCGCGAGAACGCGCTCATCACTGGCGACGCCGTCCAGGATATTGGCGAGGCGCGCGGCATCGCCGTCTGCCAATGCACGGACGATCGGCCCTTGGATGGAATTGAAGATAAGCCGCGATCGAGAACTCGACATCTCGTCGCGACCACTCTTGAACCAACGAGCGCGAAAACGGCGCGACGATGATGGTCAAGACTGCGAGAAGGACGAAGCCTACGGCTACGTACTGCAGGCCCCCGCTAAACCATCGACGAACAAGGCGTTCCACGCTCACCGCAACTACTCCATGGTCAGCTCAGTAGAGCCGCGCGGATCCCAGCCCAGAATATCACCCCTCCTGAGCAAGGCCGAGTACAATGCGTCGCAGGCGACTGGGCGCGATGACACAACGCGCCGGTTCCGCCAATTATTGCGTCGAGCTGTCAACGCCCAATCGTCGGTTCGACGCAACCTGGAGAAAATCAAGCAACTCTGGGCGATGTAGCCCAAGTCGTCGTTGGGACCGCAGCATCAAGAACATGACGTTGAAAGGAGGACGAAGCGTTTTTGCGGAGGCGCTTACCCCGCTCGGGGTTTTCTCTTCTCGCGTGGTTAAGCACCCAACAGGTTCGACTAGAGTGATGAGCGTAGACGCTCCTAACAGATGGTTGCGTTCGTTTGTTCTGTTCGCTGCCGGGACGAGCCCAGTCTACTTCGCGGCAGAGAGTGCGATCGCGGGTCAAATCCGCTGCACGAAGCTGCCGACCGATTGCGTGACCGCGCTTCAGGAAAGTTCTGTCAACTTCCTCGTTCTTGTGACCGAATTGTGTGACCAAGTCGGTTCCGATGGCGGCATCGGTGTTAGGACTGGAAGCAAGCGGCCTAGCCAGCGCGTTGGGGGAGACCTCTAGCGCACAGTGTCGCATCAAGGTGCGCCCCATTCGCGACCGCTTCTTTGTTGGGGTGCGATCTTGTACGGCGCGCCCAGGCACGGTCTGAGTGGTAGTAACCGCTACAACTAAATACAATTCGGATTTCCGATTGAGACGATCGCCGAGGTAGCATGGAATCATGATGCCGGCGCCCGATAAAAGAGGTCAGCCTGAGCCAGCGATCGCACAATCGCTGGCAGAATGGCGGTGGCGTCAATCCGGCTGGAGCACTCTCGAACATCTGCGCTTCGATTGCAAGCGCGAGAGGTCACTTGAATTTGGGTCGAGCGACAGAACGAATTCGCCAGCCCAAAACGACGCGAAGGCCTAAAGGGACCCGCACGCCGCCGGCGCGACATCTGCCTCAGACGCGCATCTGCGCTGAATGTGTTGGAGCGAAAAGTCCGTGCGGCGTGCAAGTGTTGCGCGGCACCACATTCGTGCAAAAATCGCGTTGCGGTCCGCTAGAATGTGCCGAACTCGACCCCGCGACAGCGTGAGAGCGAGGGAACCTTTCCGGCATTGCCGCATTTGCACCCAGGCGCGAGGGAGAACTATGCCAGGGATGGAGTGGCGCAGGAGTCCAGACAATCTTGGGCGTGACGCCGAAACTATTCGTCGTCCGCGCAATTCTTACAGTTCCCGTTCAGAGGAGGTCGCCCGAGAAAAGTCCATCGCGACTTGCGCAAACCAAATAAGCGAGTCAACGCACTCCAAGAGGCGCCTGACTTAGTGCTTAGTTCCCAGATTCTCGATTTTATCCGAAGCTCTATCCGCTCGGTCTGGACGCTGGAGCTGCTCATTCTGCTGCGCCGACAGTCCCCAGCAGCGCTGACGCTCGAACAGGCGGCCCGCGAATTACGTGGCACCGAAACGCTGGTGGCGAAATGCGTGCCGCAGCTCGAAGTGGCGGGCCTGATCGTCCATGAGGGCGAGGCCATCAGGTTCGCGCCAGCGTCGCCCGCTTTGCAGGAACTCTGCGCGCTCTTGGAAAAGGAGTATCGTGAGCGGCCGGTGGCGGTAGTGGACGCGATCGTGTCGGGGCACAGCAATCGGCTGCGCATGCTCTCGGAGGCTTTCCGGTTCAGGGAGAAGGACGAATGACCTGGCTGGTTTATGCCCTCTGCATGCTGACCAGCGCGACCTGCGCTGGTCTCCTGCTGCGCACCTACTGGCGCACGGGCTCACGTCTTCTGTTATGGACGGCGGTCAGCTTTTGCTTCCTCATGTTGAACAATCTGCTGGTGTTTGCCGATGTCGTTCTAATCGGACCGAACGTGGATTTATGGGCATTCCGCTATGTCGCTGCATTGGCGGCGATCGCCGTCATGATCTACGGCTTCATCTGGGAAGCTGAGTGATGAATTCAGCCGTCGCCAACTTCTTCTCGGGCGTCATCGCCATGGGCTTCCTGGTTTGCTCCGCGTTTTTCCTGCGTTTCTGGACGCGCACGAAAGACGCATTGTTCTTGGCGTTTGCTCTGGCCTTCATTTTGCTGGCGATCGGGCAGACCCTGGTGACCATGTTGGGATTGCCTCTTGAGGAGCGCAGCTGGCTTTATTTGCTGAGGCTCGCCGCGTTCACACTCATCATCTTTGCGGTCGTGCGAAAGAATTTATCCAGCTGATAGTCGAGTAAGGCCGATTTCTCGGTAGTTTCGCTAAGCCTCCTGCATCGGACGGGATCGTCAAATCTTGGCCTCAGACCCTTCGCCCGGCGTTAAAGCGGCGAGGACAAGGAGCAGGGGACGCCTCCCTGAGGCGTCCCTCAGCTTCCTAGAACCAAAGAAAATCTTCGTCGTGCCGATAGTTGTTGACGCGCCGGCTTAGATTGTCGAGACGCATACTTAAGTAGCGGCGCTCCGAAGGTTGTAAGCCGTTGCGGCGAAAACGCACTTCGATGCGCGTGATGTCGTCGTAGTCGCTATGCAATTGCCGCGCTTCTGACCAAGAAATCTGGCGGTCCCGGACCCCGGCAGCAATCCGGCGGCTAATGTTCGCCTGTCGTTGGTTGATTGGCATCGCATGACGTTGTCTCAGCTGGTCGTCATGGCGTTGATCACGAATCCGGACCGACAGATTGTCATAGCGTCGGTCGAGATCAGCGCGTTCCCATGATGATAGGTCATTCCGGCGATAGCGTGTCTCAAGACGTGCGATATCTCGGTATTCGGCGCGCAACCGCGCAGCTTCGGCGCGCGTAAGAGAGCCGTTGCGAACGCCGCCATCGATGCGCTCGTCAAGCCGCGCTTGACGCCGATCTGTGCTGCGCCAATCTTGTGCGACAGCGAGAGGCGCCGTCGCTGTCAGGGAGGCGCTGGCGAGCGCGATGATCACTAATCTTCTCATTTCGATCTTCTGAATGTGAGAACTGTTTGGTCGTCGCTCTAAATCAAGGCCTGCCAATGAGAACGTTCCCTGTGGACTTCGGCAAACCGCGCAGCAATTGCACTCAGCGCGAAGCTGATGTTCCGTCGAATTGATCATGCACCTTGGGCCATGAGCAGCGAAAGGCCTCCATCGATCGTGATCGTTGCGCCGGTTATGTACGCTCCCGCACGCGACGTCAGGAACACGGCGACGCGCGCAACCTCCTCCGGCTTTCCAGCACGCTTCATCGGTATGTGGCCTTCTAGTTGCTGGCGATAGTTGTCGTCGTCCCGCGCCCTCTGGTTCATGGGCGTGAGGATCATGCCCGGCGCGATGGCGTTCACGGTGACGCCATGCGCGGCATTCTCAAGCGCAAGTGTGCGCGTGAGGTTTCGAAGACCGCCCTTTGCAAAATCATACGCTGCGCCGCCCCAGCGCATCGCAGTCGAATGGATGGACGTGATGTTGACGATGGCGCCTACGTCTCTCGTGGCGCGCAGGTTCTGAATGAAGCGCCGGCAGGTGAAGAAGGACCCAGTAAGATCCGTTTCAATGCGTTCGCGCCATTGTTCTGAGGTCATCTCCGCGACCTCGACGTTCGACATATTCACACCTGCCGCATTGATGAGAATGTTGGGCACGCCCAAGGCGGCGCCGACCTCGTCGAACAAACACTCCACATCGCGCTCCCTTCTGACGTCCGTTTGAACGCCTAGCGCTGTGCGCCCGCAGGCGCGGACCGCGGCGAGCGTCGCTTGAGCGCCGCGATCACCGGTATGATAGGTAGCGGCGATATGTGCGCCCGCCGCTGCCAACGCGACGGCGCATGCTGCACCGATGCCAAATTCCGCGCCGGTGACGAGCGCGAGGCGGTTGGAAAGGGCGTTGGCGAACATGTTCATGAGAGAAAACGTCGTCGTCGCGTCCAGTTCCTGAAATGCATGGCGAGGAAGCTGAGCGCCCCGTGCAGTGCGAACGGAGCGGCCGTGAGGAGAAAGTGATTTTCTGATCCGACGCTTTCCATGCGCGATTATGTCGCCGGTAATGGCGTACCGCCGTCGCCGGTTCTGCGGTTGACGATCTTGTCGCCTGGCGTGTCCACGCGTGGATGCTCGACAAAGCGAACACATCCCTGGCGGCTCATGGTGCGCGGCCGCTCGAAACCTCGCCGCTCAGCCTTGCGACGCTGTCGCTCCTGGCGCTGGCGCTCGGGATTGTAACAGGCGTTGGCGCCGTGCTCTTCCGCGATCTCATCAACGTATTGCACAATCTCTTTTTCGACGGCCAAGTCTCACTGCTCTACGACGCCAACGCCTTCACCGCGTCGAGCCGCTGGGGAGCATTCATTGTACTGGCGCCCGTCGTCGGCGGGATCATCGTCACGTTCCTGGTGAGCAAGTTCGCACCGGAAGCCAAAGGTCACGGCGTTCCGGAGGTGATGGATTCGATTTATCACAAGGAGGGCGTCATCCGGCCGCGTGTGGCGCTCGTGAAATCGCTCTCCTCGGCTGTCGCGATCGGAAGCGGTTCGTCCGTTGGCAGGGAAGGTCCGATCATCCAGATCGGGTCGGCGCTTGGCTCAATGGTAGGGCAAATCGTGCGCATGCCGCCGGCGCAGCGCATCGTCCTGGTGGCCGCGGGCGCAGGGGCAGGGATCGCAGCGACTTTCAACACGCCCATTGGTGGGGTGATGTTCGCGATCGAACTGATGTTGCCGGAAGTAAGCGTGAGCACGTTCTTGCCCGTGGCAATCGCGACTGGCGCTGCGACCTTTGTTGGTCGCTGGTTCTTTGGTCCGCAGCCGGCTTTCGAAGTTCCCGCGATGCAGCCTTTGGCGACCGACGCCGGCGCCGCGCTGCAAATGTTGCTCTACACTCTGCTTGGCGTGCTGACGGGCATTCTTGCGGCGGGTTTCATCCGTGGTTTGCACATCGCCGAAGACGCATTTGATCGCATCAAGAACCCCTATCTCAGGCATGCAAGCGGCATGGCGCTCGTCGGGCTCTTGATGTTTGCGCTTTTTGCGACGCTTGGTCAGTATTTCGTCGATGGTGTCGGCTACGCGACGATCGAAAGCATTCTTACCGGCCAGACGACGTTCTTCGGTCTCCTTGGGCTTCTCGTCGTTTGCAAACTTCTCGCTACTTCTTTGAGCTTGGGTTCAGGGTCCTCCGGTGGCATCTTTTCACCGTCCTTGTTCATGGGGGCGACTCTCGGCGGCGCGTTTGCCGCGGGGCTCAATGCCTTGGATCTGCCGGTTCACCTAAGCGTACCGGCCTTCGCAATGGTTGGAATGGGCGCGATGGTGGGTGGCGGCACTGGCGCGGTAATGACCGCGGTCACCATGACGTTCGAGATGACGCGCGACTACGACATCGTCATGCCGATGATTCTCGCAGTCGCCTCGAGCGTTGGAGCCCGCCGGCTATTGTCGCACGAGAACATTTACACGCTGAAGCTCGTGCGGCGCGGCCGCGGCATTCCGAAGGCCCGGCACGCCAATATGTTTCTGGTGCGTTTTGCGCGCGAGGTGATGGACGAAGATGTGTTGGTGCTGCCAGGCGAAAAGAACTTCGATGTATTCCTGCGCGAGCATGCCGGCGAGGATCGGCTGAAGCATGTTGTGGTGACACGTGGAGACAAGCTTTATGGCGTCATTCGCGTGAACATGGGATTGCGTCGCGGTCTCGCAGGCGCCGACACGGGCGCCACGCTCGCCGACGTCGTCAATCGCAACTTCACGATCGTCGAAGCGGGCGCATTAATATATGACGTCATTGATGGCATGTGGCGCAAGGACGCGATTATGGCCGTTGTCGTGGCCGGCGATGGCGCAGCGTGCGTCGGCAAGGTGCTCGGTGTGATCACCAAAGAGCATGTTGCTGATTCAGTCGCGCAGAGCATGAAGATTTATCCGCGCTGAGTCGAATGGAACTGTCCGCGTCCACGCCTGTGGCGATTGCAGTAATGACAAAATCGGTTGGTTCGCGACCTGTTTTCCTTGCGCGGATGTCATGGGCGCCTATAGTTCTTCATCGCCATGCGCCAATGCGTGAGCGGCGTGGTCGCCGCGCTGGTGCGTTTTCTGTCCGGGTTTCGCGTGGGCGAGGATCGACATGACTGATCTGTCTCGCAGCGCGAGAGCGCTCGCGCCGCAATTTCACGACCTTTCGCGTACTGCTCTGTTCGTCGATTTAGACGGAACACTTCTGGAAATCGAAGCGCAGCCGGAAGATGTCCGGGCGGACGCGAGGTTGTGTTACCTGCTGCGCGTTCTTGAAGCACGGACAGGCGGCGCCCTTGCTATTCTGACGGGGCGCTCGCTCGACGATGCCGATCGCGTGCTTGCCGAGAGCGTCCAATGCGTTGCGGCGTTACATGGACAGAACTGCCGTTTGCGCGAAGGCATGCTCCATCAAATGCCGCCCACGGAAGCCTTGAGCCGCGCCAGAGCGCTTATCAGCGGGCTCGTAACTTCGAGCGCACTAGAGGCGGAGCTGGAGGACAAGGGCGGCGCTATCGCGCTCCATTACCGGAGCCGCCCGGAGCAGGGACCCCTTATCGCGCGGGCGGTAGACGAAATTGCTGCGCAACTCGGGTTGCGAGCGCTGCATGGAAAAATGGTCGCAGAAATCTTGCCATTCGGCGCAACCAAAGGCGCGGCGCTATCAACGTTGATGCAGGCAGCCCCCTTTGCGGGGCGGGTACCGATTGCGATTGGCGACGACATCACCGACGAGGACGCCTTTGAGGCGGCAAACGAACTTGGCGGGCTCTCAATCCTTGTTGGAGAGCGCGAAAGTTCGGCGGCTCGTTACGCTCTCCCCGATGTGGCTGCGGTTCGCGCCTGGCTTGAGGCGGGCTTGTGAGCGGCTGCACTCTCGATTTGGCGCCGATCGGCAATTGCGCCGTCAGTGCGTTAATCGACCGCAATGCGCGTTTCGTTTGGGCGTGTGTGCCGCGCGTGGATGGCGATCCTGCTTTTAGCGCGCTCCTAGGTGGCAAGCCGCTTTCGGACCCACATCTTGACGGCGTATGGTCGATCGAAGTGGCCGATTGCGTTGAGACCAAGCAAAGCTACGAACGCAATACCGCGATCTTGCGCACGACCATGCGCGATAAGGCAGGCGGAGTGCTCGAAATCGTGGACTTCTGTCCGCGCTTCAGGCGCCTCGACCGTGTATACCGGCCACTCGCGTTCGCGCGCATATTGAAACCGATCGCTGGTGCGCCGCGGATGCGGATGCGGCTTACACCCACGGCGGATTGGGGCGCGCGCCGCGCTCAGCGCACCTTTGGCTCAAATCACATCCGTTATCTGACCTCGAACGAAACGCTGCGGCTTACCACGAGCGCGCCAACGTCGCTGGTCGATGCCGAGCGCTTCTTCCGTGTCGAGCGCAATCTCATCTTCTTCCTGGGTCCGGACGAACCCTTTGTCGGTGAGATCGTCGCTACAGTCATGGGCATGTACGAAAACACCCGCGCTTATTGGCAGGAATGGGTGCGCACGCTTGCGACCCCGCTCGAATGGCAGCAAGCTGTTATCCGTGCGGCGATCGCGCTCAAGCTCTGCGTGCACGAAGAGACAGGCGCAATCGTCGCAGCGTTGACGACATCCATTCCTGAAGCGCCGAGGTCTGGCCGCACATGGGACTATCGTTATTGTTGGATGCGGGACGCTTATTATACGGTGCAAGCGCTCAATCGTTTGGGCGCGGCCGACATTCTTGAAGGCTATCTCGCCTATATTCGCAATATCGTGGACCTTACAAAAGGTGCGCGCATCCAGCCGCTCTATGGCGTCGGGCTTGAGACCGTCGTTGATGAGCACATCGCTAAGACCTTGCCGGGGTTTTGTGGAATGGGACCCGTGCGCGTCGGAAATCAAGCGCACGTCCAAGACCAGCACGACGTTTACGGGCAGATTGTCCTAGCTAGTGTTCAGGCGTTTCACGACACGCGACTACTCCGTGAGCCCAGCGAAGACGACTTTCGGGCATTGGAGAGCGTGGGGGATCGCGCGTATGCGGTTTATGCCAAGCCTGATGCCGGGCTCTGGGAATTCCGCAAA
The DNA here is from genome assembly GCA_963837475.1 of uncultured Pseudomonadota bacterium. Lineage (GTDB taxonomy): Bacteria > Pseudomonadota > Alphaproteobacteria > Caulobacterales > Aquidulcibacteraceae > Vitreimonas. Next base: position 1,305,646 of record CAWIND010000003.1, on the reverse strand, counting down.
CGACAAGCTGCCCATACCTATTCGACTCTAATGTGTTGGGCCGCGTGTGATCGCCTCGCCAATGCCGCTGAGCGCTTAGGCCTTGAAGAGCGCCGCGCCTTATGGCGCGCTCGCGCCGAGGAAATACGCAAGGTTATCGAGGAAAGAGCATGGAGCAGCGAGCAGGACTGTTTTTGCTCGACGCTGGAGGGTGAAGGCGTCGACGCGAGTTTGCTTCAACTCGTCGACACACGATTCCTTTCCGATACCGACGATCGGTTCCACGCGACCTTGGCGAATGTGGAAAAGCACCTTCGCCGGGGGTCGCAAATGTTGCGCTACGCACACGAGGACGATTTCGGCTTTCCCGAGACGGCGTTCAACTTTTGCACCTTCTGGTACATCGAGGCGCTCGCTCGTGTCGGCCGTCAGGAGGAGGCCCGCGCTCTGTTCGAGCAAATGCTTGCGCGACGAACGACCGCTGGCCTGTTGTCCGAGGATTCAGATTTCGAAACGGGGGAGCCGTGGGGAAACTATCCGCAGACCTATTCTTTGGCGGGCCTCATCAATTGCGCAGTGCTCCTCAGTAAGCCCTGGAGCACCGTGCGTTGAGCAGGTTGATTGTCGTTTCCAATCGCGTGTCGCCAACGGATGAGCAGGGAGCGAGTTCGCAAGGTGGACTTGCGATGGCGATCTCGGCGGCGCTTAGGGAATATAGCGGCATCTGGTTTGGTTGGAGCGGTGTCACCACTCCGCAATTTACGGGCCAGATCTCTATTCACAAGATCGGCGGAGTTACCGTCGCAACGACCGATCTCGAAGAACAGGACGTGCAGGAGTATTATAACGGCTACGCCAATCGCACACTATGGCCGCTCTTTCACTATCGCATCGACCTGACCGCCTATGAGCGGTCCTACGATGCAGGTTACGCACGCGTGAATGCGCGCTTTGCCGACACGCTGAACCCGCTGATCAACGACGATGACCTTGTGTGGGTGCAGGATTATCATCTCATTCCGCTGGGACGCGAATTGCGGGAACGCGGCGCCCGAAATGCAATCGGTTTCTTCCTTCATATTCCGTGGCCAGCGCGCGAACTCCTGGTGACGTTGCCAAACCACCGCCAGCTGGTGGAAGCACTCTTTCACTATGACGTCGTCGGCTTTCACACGGAGGAATGGCGCGACGCGTTCAAGAGCTACGTGATCTTTGAAGCGGGCGGAGAACTATTGGCTGATGGTCGCCTTGGCGCCTTTGGACGCACAGTGCGCGTCGAAGCCTTCCCGATTGGAATTGACGCAAAGGGCTTTAGAGCCCTTTCCACGTCCTCAGTCGGCGCCGCAAGCTTCGAGCGGATGCAAGAAAGCAAACTCGGGCGGAAGATGATCCTCGGCGTCGATCGCCTCGACTATTCGAAGGGTCTAGAAGAGCGCTTCTTGGCCTACGAGCGGCTGCTGTCTGACAATCCGGATCTCCACAAGGAAGTGTTCTTGCTACAGATCTCGACGCATTCGCGCGGAGACGTAGCGGAGTATCAGGAAATCGCCGCGCGCCTTGACGCGCTTTCCGGGCGCATCAACGGCGCAAATGCCGAAATGGATTGGGTTCCTATCCGCAATATTCATCGCATGCATGCGCGCGAGGAATTGGCCGGAATTTATCGCGCCGCTGATGTAGCGCTCGTCACGCCCCTTCGAGATGGCATGAATCTCGTAGCGAAGGAATATGTCGCCGCGCAAGATCCTGATGACCCTGGCGTGCTTGTACTCTCACGTTTCGCTGGAGCGGCATGGCAGATGAAGGAAGCGCTTATCGTCAATCCGTTCAGCCGCGAAGATGTCGCCGACGCGACCAAACGCGCGCTTGCCATGTCGCGAGCTGAGCGCAAACAGCGTTGGGCCGCGCTTTGGCGGGGGGTTGAGGCCGATAACATCGTGGCGTGGAGAGATGATTTCGTGCGGCGGTTGCAAGAGGAGCGTCGCGAGGGGAACACGGCCGTAAGAAACAGCGCGCGCGCCCAAAGCGGAGCATGCTGATGCAGAATTCGATTGCCGTGGCGATCTCTCATGTCGCGCAGCTTGGGCCGGCAGGTGTGGCGATGAATGCAGGCCTGTCGGTACTCTCGGTGTTGACGGCCTTGCTCTTCGGTTATGGTCTCACGCTTGGCCTCCGAAATATGTTCGCTGCGGTCGGACGCCGCTTTCACAGCTTCGGCGCCCGTTCGACGGGACGGCTGCGCCTCGCCAGCGCGCTGGTTCACGCGCTGGTTTGGTCGGTCGCGCTTGGCGCGGTGATGAGTGTGTGGGGCGTGGACGTTTTGGCTTGGGCCGCCGGGCCAGGCGCTTCTTTCATCGGTCTTGCGCTGCGCGTGAGCATTGTCGCGGGAGGCGCGATTGTTGCTTGGGAGTTCTCTGCGATTGCCATTGGTTCGTGGTTCAACCGAGCCGCCCAACGCGCCGACGGTCTGCGGCGCGCCGCGCAATTGCGCTCGCTCGCGCCGATGCTTCGCAGCGCCGTTCGCGTGGCGATCGCAACCTTTGCCGGTATGGTCATCATTGCGCAGCTGGGTGTGGAGATCGCCCCGCTTTTGGCCGGCGCGGGCGTCGTGGGCATCGCCGTCGGGTTCGGTGCCCAAACGTTGGTGAAGGATTACCTCACGGGTTTTTCGCTCATTCTTGAGGACATTGTATCGGTGGGCGACATCGTTCGGATCGGCGACAATGGCGGACTAGTGGAGGTGATGGCGCTGCGAACCATTCGCCTACGTGACTTCGATGGCACGTTGCATGTTATCCCGTACAGCGAGGCGCAGACGGTTCACAATCTGACCAAGACATTTTCCTATTATGTTTTCGATCTTCCGATTTCGTACGATTCAGACATTGATCGCGCGCTTGAGTTAATGCGCGCCGTCGGCCTGCAACTGCAAGCCGAGGCTGCCTTCAAGAATGACATTCTGGAGCCGATCGAGGTCGTGGGCGTCGATTCCCTGGCCGATAGCGCTGTGCTGCTGAAAGCCCGGATCAAAACGGCGCCGGTCAAGCAATGGAATATTGGACGAGAATACAATCGAAGGATCAAGCTCGCTTTTGACAAGGCCGGCATCGAGATTCCGGCGCCGCGCGTCAAATTGTTGTTCTCAGACCGCGCCTTCGAGGCGATGAAAGGAGCGCATTGAGATGGATGTTTTGATCAGCGGCGCAGGCGTCGCGGGTCCCACCCTGGCCTATTGGCTGAAGCGTTATGGCTACAATGTCACCATGGTGGAGCGCGCCCCGCAGTTGCGCACCGGCGGCTACATCATAGATTTTTGGGGCGGCGGCTACGATGTGGCCGAGCGAATGGGTCTGCTGCCAAGAGTGGAGAAGAGCGGATACCACGTCGGCGAGGTTCGTTTCGTGAACGAAGATGGCCGTCGTGTTGGCGGCTTCAAGATGAATTCTCTCAACACTCTGTTGCATGGGCGCTTTGTCAGCCTGCCGCGGGGCGATTTGGGCGCGGCCATATTTGAGGCCGCCGACGTCAAATCGATCACAGCATTCGACGACGAAGTCACTGAGATCAAGACCACTGACCGCAGCGCGCGAGTCAAATTCCGACACATGGCGCCGCGCGAGTTCGACTTCGTCGTGGGCGCGGGCGGTTTGCATTCGAAAGTTCGCACACTTGCTTTTGGCGCCGAGGCGCAATTCGGACGTTACCTTGGATACAAGGTCGCCGCCTTCGAAGTGGACGGCTACACGCCGCGTGATGAATTAACTTATGTGAGTTACGGCCGACCTGGCATTCAAGCGTCACGTTTTGCGCTTCGAGATGGGTCAACGCTGTTATTGTTGGTAATGGCCGACGATGATCCGTCGCTGCCCGAAACGCCGGCGGCGCAACGAACCTACATAACCCGTCGATTTGGAGGCGCCGGCTGGGAGTGTCAACAAATATTGTCGGCGCTCGACGACCGCGACGATTTCTACTTCGACCGCGTATCGCAGATCGAAATGCCGGCATGGAGTCGTGATCGGATCGTGCTCTTGGGCGACGCCGCCTTTTGCCCGTCGTTGCTAGCGGGCGAGGGCACGTCGCTGGCGATGACCGCTGCCTATGTGCTTGCAGGAGAAGTGAACAGTGCTGACGGCGACCTCGCGACCGCGTTCGCTCGCTATGAGCGCAGATTGCGGCCCCTTATGGCGCGAAAGCAGAAAGCCGCGCGCAAGTTTGCTTCTTCCTTCGCCCCGCGCACAGAACTCGGACTTGTTGTCCGCAACTGGGTGACAAAGGCCATGACCGCGCCGTGGTTCGCCGACCTCGCATTTGGCGCAAGCCTGCGCGACGATTTCGTATTGCCGGACTACGGCTACAGTTGACGCCCAGCCGATGGGCGTTGCGCGCGACTTGATTGAGCCGCATTTCCTCTGATGCGCTCGATCTAGGAGTCCGAAAATCTGAAGGTGACATCCGGACTAACCTTTAAGGAGGCCAAACGCCCCCACAAATTCGTTTTGAAGGAGCTCACGAAGCGTGGCATCGACTGCGGCAATGCCGATGGTCATCCTCCTCGCGATCGCGATGGTCGTGGCCATTATCGCGCGACGGCTCAAATTGCCCTATACGGTCGGGCTCGTGCTGGTTGGCCTCGCCATCGCGTTGGCGCGCATCGAGACTGGCGCCGCGCTTACGCACGATTTCATCTACTACGTGATACTGCCGCCATTGTTGTTTGAGGCTGCGCTCGCCCTGCATTGGCGCGAACTCCTCGATGACGCGGGCGTGTTGTTCACTCTCGCGGCGTTCGGAACTCTGATTGCCGCCGCGATGGTCGGATTAGGCGCCGCTGCTCTCATGCACTGGCCGCTGCCGGTGGCGTTCGTGTTCGGCGCGCTCATCGCGGCAACAGATCCAGTTGCTGTCATTGCCATGTTCAAAGACAATGCCGTGACCGGCCGTCTGCGCACGCTTCTCGAGGCGGAAAGTCTCTTCAACGACGCAGCGGCTGCAGTCTTGTTCAGCGTCGCCACCGGGCTGACTTTGCAGACAGCTGCCTTCGATCCTGCAGCGATAGGCCTGAATTTGTTTTGGACAATCGGCGGGGGAGTGCTGATCGGCGGCGGCATCGGCGGCGCGTCGTTGATCCTCGCCAGCCGGTCGAGCGAGCATCTTGTTGGGGTCGCACTCACCGTTCTTGCCGCCTATGGAGCTTTTCTCGCCGCGGAGCAGGCGCATGCTTCCGGCATTATGGCGACTGTCGTGGCGGGCCTCGTAGTCGGAAATCTGGGATTGAGCAGGCGAAGCCTGGACATGACCGACAAAGCCAAGACATTCACAGCGGAGTTCTGGGAGTTCGCGGCTTTTTTAGCCAATTCCGTGGTGTTTCCCTTGATCGGTTTGGCGGTGGGGGGCGTAACATTCGCACCAAAGATGGCGTTCCTGCTTGGCGGCGTCATCGTGGTGGTCCTCATGGCGCGGGCCCTGACCGTCTATCCCCTGAGTTCGGCCTTTGGACGAACGGCGCAAGCCGTGCCCATGAAGTTCCAACATGTATTGTGGTGGGGCGGTTTGCGCGGCGCGCTCGCCTTGGCGCTTGCGCTGTCGCTTCCCAATGCAATGCCGCATCGCAACGAAATATTGCTGACGACGTTTGCTGTCGTTGCATTCTCCATCATTGTCCAGGGGTTCACGATGCCAGCGCTTTTGCATCGGCTGAAACTGACCGGCGAAGTCAAGCGCGGATCAGCACGATGACAGGCGACCTCTGGGCTGTGGTGGCCTCGATACTGCTGGCGATTGTGCAGATCACAATCGCCAGCATCCTCACTTTGCGTCAGCTCGGCGGTGAATGGGTGCTCAGTTCGTGCGCCACGCCGAGGGCGGTGACAGGATTGAGCGGCCGCTTCTGCGTGCACACAGAAATCTGCTCGAAATATTCCCACAGTTCTTGGCAGCGATATTGGTCGTTCATGCCGCGCGTGCGGTCGGCGATTTTGACGAACATTGGAGCCTGGACGTTTGTCATCGGCCGAATCTTGTAGGCGCCGGCCTACGCTTTCGCGCCAGTTGGCGCGAGGCCGCTTTGTTGGATGGCAGCGCAAGCGGGCACGCTTATTATCCTGGCGGGCGTTTTTTGGTAGTGCCGGATGAACCAACGAGCGGCGACGCCAGACCTGCTAGGTGTCTTTTTCGCGCTTGCCGCCTTCAACCCGTCGATCGCACCCATATCATCGCTTGTACCTGAGACGCCGTTGCGGGGCATGTGGACCATCAAACCTGACGCGTACCGTTCTCGTGCTGAGCCCATCAATGATTTGCACGAAATCGGCAGTTCCGTTGATGACGATTACTATGATCGCCAAGAACCAATCGCAAACCCGATCAGAAGGGCAAGTGGTTGAAGACGCCGCGGGCGTTGTCGTCGCGGGTCGGTGCGTTGAACCGATTGTCAGTCCGAAGAACGCGAAAGACCTTGCAATCCAAGCCGGGGAGTGGCGAGGGCGCTGCCTCCCATCGCCGCGAGAAAGCAGCCCCGGCGTTCAAGGATACGCTCGACCGCCAAGTGGCTCGGAAGTCCAGCCAAACATGGCGTACATCGCAAAGAATCCGACCAAATAGGCGAGAGGAATTGGCCAACCTACGCGCAGCCATAACCATACCGAGCGCGTTTCTGGGTAGAGGTTGGATACAGCGACGCCCGCGGTCGACCCAAACCAAGTCATCGACCCTGCAAACCCGACAGCGAACGCAAGTAGGCCCCAGTCGAAATCATTCTTGGCGATGGCGAGCGCGGTTAGCGGAATGTTATCGAACACCGGCGATATCCAGCCGAACGCAAAAGTGAGCTGCCAGCTTGGCGCGGGCAGTGAGTGCACTGGCATCAGCGAGGCCGCGATCACGAGCGTCACCAAGAACGCCGTGCCTGCGAATGTGTGAGGCAACGCCTTCCAATCCGGTCCGCGCCACGGCGCGAGCGCGAAGAGCGCTGTCCAAATCGTTAGTCCCAGCAGCGGAAGGCGTTCTAGAGCGTCGGGAAAGTACGCGTGTGCGATTAGATGCATCAGAACCGCGCCACCCAGAGCTGCGGCGATGATGACAATCCGCGGCCAATCGATCTCCACATCGGCGCGAGAAGCGCGTGTCAGCGACGCGTGACGATGCTGCGCCTGCGCGGCGATGGGCGCAAACACCAAGAACGCCGCTATCGCCCCTACGAAGGCGGGGGCAACCTGAGCAGGCGCGGCGCCCGCGACCCACATCATTGTCGTGGTGGTGTCGCCGATGACCGAGCCTGCCCCGCCGGCGTTAGCGGCCGCGACGATAGCCACGATATAAGCAAGGTGAACTCCGCCCTTGAACAGATGGCGCGCCATCGCCGCGCCCAGCACCGCACACGCGATATTGTCGAGCACAGCTGAGAAGACAAACACGACGGCGAGAAACACCAGTGCGCCAAGCCGGCCGGCAGGCAAATAGGCGGGGGCAGCGTCGGGCAGACGGCTCAGTTCGAAATGCCGCGCGATCAGTTCGAACCCAGTCAAAAGCAGCGTCAGATTGATGAGAAGGGGCGCTTCGTGCGCAAGATGCGCTGCTAAGCCGGCCGCGCCGGCGCCTTCCTCAAAGCCTGGGATCAGCCACTTCCAGGCAATGATCGCAAGCAGGCCTATCAGCGCCACACGGAAGGTGTGATGGTGAAGGACCGCAACGCCGATCAACGTGGCCGCGAACAGGAAGAACTCGAACGGGACGCCAAAGAGGGCGGTCGTCATCATTGCTCCGTTCGATCAAGAGATTAAGCATTTCAATGCCGCGTTCAGCCGACGGTGATGTCGTTATCGACTGCTGAAATTCCCGCGAGCGCCCAAGCCCTCATTTCGGCGAGGTCCCGCTGGCGCCAGGTGGCGACTTGGCCGCCAAGCGTGACAGTCGATCCAGCAACGTCCACGCCGACTGTCGCGCCACACAATTCGGCGTGGCGGCGGATGGCTTCGGCGATCACCGTGGCCGCGCCAGCCGGCGGGGTACGTCTCCTCACCGCGATGGAATTGGTGATGGCATTGACGCCGCGAAGCGTTTGCAGCGCTCTCTCCGCCTCGACTTTCTGATAGTGATGATCTACCGCACCCGTCAGCAGAATGCGTCCGTCGCGCACCGAGAGTGTCAAGCGATAGCCTTCGTCGGTCACCCACCTGAGGATGTTGATGGCGCGTGCGGCAAGCTCGGTGTCGCTCACTTTGTCCCACAAGCTTGGCGGTAGAATGGTGAGTTGGGAGGTGACCGCCGCCACGCCACGGACACGTTTGACTGTCTCTTCCGCCAGCACGCGTTGCGCATAATACTCAACATTGCCCGAGATCGAGACGGCGGCATTCTCAACGGTGACCACGATGCGATCAACGTCGATTCGGGGTTCGAAATCGAGTTCGGCGCGAACGTCATCGCCAATGCGCATGTCAGCGGTGTTCATTTCCACTTTCGCAAATATCTAGTGCTGCGACGACAGTGCAGAATTCGCGGCCCGCGTGTCCAGTGAAACCGGACGACGCGCTTTCTCGTGGTCAGCAAGCAGAAGGCATTGGGGCTGCGTTGCCAAACGCGCTCAGAGAACCATTTTGAAGCTGGCGTCATACCATGCCCGACCACCGTCCGCGCTTGCTAACGCCGCCGCCATGGCCAAAGAACCGCCTTTTAGGAAGAACCGACTAGACAAGAATCAGCGACGGACTGGCGGATCGATGTGATTTTGCTTTGTTCGAGCGTCTCAGGCTCCATTGAGCGCCAATGCTGAGGGCAACGGTGACACGCACTCCCTCGAACGCGATTGCGGCAAGCGTTTATGCAGAGAGTGCGGCGCCTTTGCTCACAGTCCTGCCGTTTGAAGACGTACTCGCACGATAGTCCGCCAGCCACGCGCCCAGTTCCGCGTCATACGATGCCGGTGAGAAGCGGCAAAGACCGCCTTCCGGCCAAAATGTTAGTTCACCAAATCTTGGTTCGTTCCCGCAGTCGTAGAGGTCGACGCGAACAAACGGAAAATCCTTACCGAGCAATTCGGCAGCCTCCATCATCGCCTCCAAGCACCTCGGCCGGGGTAAGCTTGCCGCGCACATCGGGTATGTGATGCGCAGATCGAGCGGTGTCCAATTCGTGTCGTAGAAGCGTCGGGTGTGACGCTGGAACCGCGCGTGATCGGTCTGAATCAAACGCACTTGGCCGGAAAATACCCAGAATTTGTAGTCAACCAGTGAGCCTGGTTCGCCGAGCAGAGGCTCAACCAAGAGCTTTCGCGTGACGCATCCGTAGGCCCATTCTCGGTGAAGGACATGATGGTCATGTCTTAACCAGGAATTGGCGCGGCGCGCGACGCTCGCATGGCTTCCCTCGTCGCGAATAAAAGCGACGAGGCCACTCGCGTGATTGGGTTTAATGACAGCGGGTGTCGTCACGCCGCGAAGCAACTCCGCAGTCGCGAAGGCGCCCTGCCAAAGTGTTGGCGTCACCCAAGCCGTACCCAGAAGATCAGCGACGTGTCGTTTGACAAGAAGCTTATCTACTAATGCTGGAAGACGATGGTCCCTCACAAACGTCTTATCGTGTTGCATGCGCTCGTTGAACGACCGAGGGTGGTCCAAATCGGGAAAGCGCCCGAAGACACGAAAATAATCTAATTGTGCAGCAGAAGCGGCATCGAGGCTGCTCGTCGCGAACGCGTATGCCGCCTTGATCGTCTCGCGGAGTGGATTTTTGCTGGACACGCTCCATAGCGGGGCTCGTCACGTCACTTTAGCAAGGCATAATAAGCGATATAATCACCGCTATTCGCCACGCATGCGATACCCAATCCCAGGCTCTGTGACGATGAGCGCCGGGCGAGCCGGATCCAATTCCACTTTCTGCCGAAGATTGCCGACAAGAACACGGACGAACTGCGCATCGATGTTTTGCTCGGCGCCCCACACTGCGGCCACTATCTGTCGATGGGTCAGCACCTGATCCAGGTGTTGCGTAAACGAGCGCAACAACTTCAGTTCGCGGGGGGAGGGGCGTACCTCCTTGCCGGCGACGCGTACGCGCCGGGCCTCGAAGTCAATGTCGAGATGGGCCACCTTCAAGCGATCGCTCGGCGAGACGTTCCCAGCTGCGTGCGAGCGCAGAATGACCCGGAGGCGCGCCATCAGTTCGCCGATGCTGAACGGCTTGTTGACGAAATCGTTCGCGCCATTGTCGAGCGCGTTGATCTTTTCAAGTTCAGCGTCGCGGGCGGAGAGGACGAGAATGGGGGTCTTGCTCCACTCGCGAACGCGCGCGATCAGGTCCTTGCCGTCCATGTCAGGCAAGCCAAGGTCGATAATGACAACATCGAAGGCGCTCGTAGCCATGGTTTGTAGCGCCTCGTGCGCTGAGCTGACTGCCTCCACGGAATAGCCGGCCGCGCTTAAGCCAGGACGCAGGGAGCGCACGATCTGCGGTTCGTCGTCAACGATGAGAAGGCGTGCGCTCATGTTGCCGCCATCGCCGCTTGATGTGGAAACGCAAGGACGATCTTGAGGCCGCCGCCTTCCGACGCCTGCGCGCTTATGTGACCGGACATGGCGTCCACAAACCCCTTGGAGATGGCGAGGCCAAGACCGGCCCCCTGCCTGTCGCCGCTCGCTTGGAGGCGCTGGAATTTGTCAAAGATGCGCTCAAGGTCCGCGTGGGGGACGCCTGGTCCATTGTCTTCCACCCAAAGCTCTACTTCCTCATCAGCATAACTGACGCCCAAGTTGATGCGGCTTCCGGGCGGCGTGTGGATCAGCGCGTTTTCGGCAACGTTGTAAAGCGCCTGTTCCAGAAGCACGCGATCAACGCAAATTGAGGGCGCCGCCGCTGGCGCGTGAAGGTCAAGCTTGCGCGCATCAACTCTCCGCCGAATCCGCTCTTCCACGTTGTCCAGTACTTCCAACGGATCGGTCCATTCAAACCGCGGTTTCAGAGCGCCAGCGTCGAGTCGCGTCATGTCCATGATGTTGCCGATGAAGCGATTCAACCTTTCCGCCTCCTCCTGGATGCTGGTCAAGAGATCCGCGCGCGTTGTGGGTGAGAACTGTTCGCCGTACGTCAATAGGCTCGAGGACGATGTGAGGATCGTGGAAAGCGGCGTGCGGAAGTCGTGCGAAATGGATGACATAAGCGCGGTCCGAAGCCGCTCAGTTGCCGCGAGCGTCTCCATTTCCAATTGTCGCTTCATGTATTGTGCTCGCTGGATGGCGATCCCGGTGAGCTCGATCAATAAGCGTACCGCAATTGCCAATTGTTCGGGTTGTGCGCGCCTCAAGGGTCGCCAGGCGAGCGCTGCAACGCGCTCATTGCCAGCAAGCACGCCTTGCAAACGCCAGCCAGGCTCGGGACTCTCGCTTGTCGGCTGTCCCTTCAGAAGGTTTCTCGCAGCGCTTCGAATCGTCTCGGGCGGCGCGGCGTCCGCCGGGGCGCAATAGGCCACGTTCACGTTCGCATCTCGATCGAAGGTGAAAATGACGCCTTCTTGGCCAGCCATCTGGCGAACGCCGTCGGCCAGCAAGCGCAGCGCCGTGTTCGCATCACTGCACTCAGCCAAAGGACGGCTTACGGCGAAGAGATCGGCGAAGATGCGCACCTGCTCTTCGGCCCGCTCGCGCTCGTCGTGAAGGTTGCCGGCCAAGCCGCCGATGAGGAGGGCAACGCCGCAGAAGATCAGCAGAGTGAGGACATCCTCCCACCCGGCGAACGCAAACGAGCCGCGCGGTTCGGTGAGATAGAAATTGTAGATGAAGAACGCGAATATCGCCGACGCAGTGGCGACCGTGCGTCCAAACCAGATGGCGGCTAGGATAACGCTGCACAGAAACACCATATTCGGCGCGTGCACGTTGAGATAAGCGTCGAGCGCGCCAGCGATCAGTGAGCTTGGAATTGGTGCAAGCGCGCCGAACGTCAGCCCCAGCGCCAGACGCTGGGTCTTGGGGCTTAGACCCCGCCAGTAAAGAGGGACCTGATCGAGCAAGGCTTCTTCCTCAGCGTCTCCAGTTTAGCAGAGCAGTCACACGCCGCGACGCCCAACAGCGTGCGCTGACTTAGGCCATTTGGCATAGATGCCTCGCCTGTGACGCTTGTATGAGGTGCGCGGGTGCGCCAGCGGCGAGCGCTTCTTTCATTATAACGACGCTATGCCCAATTCCCCGCGACAGGATGTTCCAGCGGCCATTGTACGCTGACGAAATCGGATGCGGGGGAGTGACGCCAGCGTAATGCGGTCTGCGCAATCTAAAATCCTTAATGCGAAGCGTCCACGTCGGATACGAGTCTGCGTGATTGGGCTGCGCCACGCGCCCGACGGCGTCGGTGGTGTGGAAGTGCATTGCGAGCATCTCTATCCTGAGGCCGCGCGTTTGGATGATAGCCTTCAGTTCGTTCTACTCACTCGCTCACCTTACAGCGCGAAACGGCGCTCGCTTTCTGACAATGTTGACGTGCGTCCAATTTGGTCGCCGCGCCACAAATACCTGGAAACTTTGATTCATACGCCGCTGGCGCTCGCATATGCTCGATTGTTCCTGCATCCAAAAATCGTGCACCTGCATGCGTTGGGGCCCGCGTTCTTCACCCCACTTGCGAAGCTATTGGGATTCAAGACCATCATCACACATCACGCGCCGGATTATGAGCGGCCGAAGTGGGGAATACTGGGGCGGACGTTCCTGCGGGCCGGAGAGGCGCTCGCGGTTATTTGCGCTGACGGCATCATCTGCGTGAGTGAGTCCCTTCGCCGTGAACTGACGAAACGGCATCCGAAGGCGGCGCACCGAACCCAAACAATACGCAACGGGATTTCTGTGTGCGAACCGCAAGGCGCGCCTAGTCTCCTCGCATCACTAGGCCTCTCGCCGAGGAACTATATCCTCGCCGTCGGGCGCCTCGACGAAGTGAAGGGCTTTCACGATCTCATAACCGCTTTCAAAGCATGCCGCTCGAACGGAAGAAGACTTGTTCTCGTTGGCGGCGCTTTCGTCACCAGTGCCTATGCGCGCAGCATTGCCTCGCACGCTTCTGAAACCATCGTTCTTCCTGGCTTCCTACCTCGCAAAGAGCTGGACGTGCTTTATCGCAATGCTAGCCTGCTCGTGCACCCTTCTTACATGGAAGGCTATTCACTGGTCGTTGCCGAGGCCGTGGCGGCCGGGACCCCGGTGCTCGCGAGTGACATTGCGGTCCATCGTGAATTTGAGTTGGGAACGAACTGTTACTTCCCGACAGGCGATGTTGGTGAGCTTGCCCGCCTGCTTGAGGCGCCATCGACGGGGCGCTACTCCATGGCGACAGCGCGGCGTATCTGCGCTCAAGACAATTGGAAGGCGTCGGCTAACGCACTCCGGTCGTGTCTCATGGCGCTCGTCAAAGCACCGCAAAGACGGTCTTTGTTTGGCGAGGGCGTCGATTTCGCTCAATGGTTCGTGCCCGCGTGGCGGGGCGTTGCACGTCCAGGCCAATCGCATTCGAGCCACAGCGCAGCGAATCCTTCCGACGCGTCTCCATCGAGCTTCGTACCGCCGCCATGTTGAAGGTCGTTCGAAACACCGCCTTGCCGCCTTTGGCCTGGCACGCGCGTATTGAAGCCGACACTGCGCAGATCACGTGCGGCGACGGAGTGAAGATCGGCAAGGATTGGATATTCGAAGGCGCATGGGCGCACACTACTGGCCGGTTGAGCGCTGCGATCGAAGTATTTGGCTCTGGACTGGAGCTCTTGGGCCGACATTGGTCCCTGATACCGCCTTCGCACCTGCTCGAGTGTATTTACGTTCTGCACGGCGACGCTTGGCATGCGTCAAACTCACTAGCGTTTCTCAAGGCGCAAACCGGATATGAATTTGAGATACGAGCCGAGGACGTGTTGGTTCGGCTCGCCAAAGCCGCCGGCGCCATAAGCACGTCGCCAGTTTCCATTCCTACCAGACAGGGAACGCTCTACCCCCTCTACCATCACAATGCAGAACTCGCCCATGAGTTGATCATCAAGCCCAAGCCTGACGCGCCGCGATTTGATGGATTTGAGGATTACAGGCGATATCTGCTGCAAACGCTTGAGGCGGTTCAAAAGCGAGATAACAGGCCATTTTTGGCGACTGTGTCCTCGGGCTACGATTTAGTTGCTTGCGCGTCCATGGTGAAGTCGCTTGGCGGACGCGAGGCGCTCAGTTTTGGCAGGGCGCGAGGCGGTTCGGTTGATAGCGGCGCAGCGGCGGCGAGGGCCTTGGGTCTCAATGTTGTCGAATTCGATCGGCCCCTCGCTCATGATCCGCGAACTTCCGATCTGTTCATGTGTTGCGGTCTTGGGGGTGAGGACGCGCTCTATGCGGCGCTCCACGAGACGGTGCGCAAGCGTGTGTTTGTCACCGGTTTCCACGGTGACAAGATTTGGGACTTGCACACCCGTCCAAATTGCAAGCTCGCGCGAGGCGACCTCAGCGGCGCATCGCTAGCAGAGTTCAGGTTGCGCCAGGATTTCGTTCATGTGCCGGCGCCGTTTATAGGCGGACGCAATCATAGCGATCTCACCAGCATCGGAAGGTCGCCATCTATGCGGCCTTACAGTGTTGGCGGCGCCTATGACCGTCCTATTCCAAGGCGCATCGCCGAGGACGCCGGCGTGCCCCGTCAAGCCTTTGGCAGGACCAAGAAGGCGGTGAGTTTGCCCCTCGAGGGTGATTGGGCCGGCGTGAGCGCTGTTGCGCGGTTGCAGTACAAGAGCGGAATCGCGGTTTGGCGACTTCTGCATGGCAGTGCGCGTCGGCTGTGGCTGCCACTGCGCGCGACGGCGCTGGATCTCGCCGAGGCGGTGTTTTTTCTGATCTTTCGACGGAGCTTTGCAGTCTTTGAGCACTGCGGTCCCAACGCCGTACGCCCATTCGAATCTGCTCTGGCGGCGGTCTCAGATGATTATCGAAACGCAGTCGGGGCGGACGTCAATGGAAACCGAGCTGATCCGAAGGCAGCACGCGTTTGCGAAGAATTTGGTCGAACTCTGCCACGGGGCTCGAGTTACGACTACGGGCCATTGTTTCGGGCAGTGAGGCCGCCGCGCGGCTCAATGTCTGAGTCCCGTAGCTCCTCCAGCGTCGTCGCGAAGCGAGACCAGTAGTTCTCGGCGACCGCATCAATGTGGAACGACGCCATTCGTTTTCTTCCAGCAACTGCATAACGATTTGCGAGTTGGTTGTTCGTCATGCGCGCCATCGCTTCCGCCAAATGGGCCGGCGATGATACAGGTGTGAGGAGTCCGTATTTTCCTTCAATGACGGTGTGACAGAGCCCGTGCAGAGTCTCGTTGAGGAGTTCGGCCGGGCCGCTCGGGCAGTCCGCTGCGATTGCGGGCACGCCGAGCGCCATCGCCTCAGCAAGCGCATTGGGGAATCCTTCGCATTTCGAAGCTGACACGTAACAACGGGCTCGCGCCACGACTGCAAATGGATTTGTCAGGTAACCAAGGAAATGCACCTTGCGAGAAACGCCTAGATTGGATGCGAGTTGGGTGAGTTGAGGCAAATCTTCGCCATCGCCGATGATGCATAAGTGCTCTGGAGGTGAAAGCATGGCGTAGGCGGCGATCAGATCGTCGAAGCCTTTGCTCGGCGTCATTCTACCGACGCTCGCAATGAATTCCGCTGGCAGCGTGACATCCGCTTGCCGGCTTGCTTGATCGGCGATGAAGTCGAGGTCGTAAGGATTGGGAATGGTTTGAACGCGGTTAGGCGTCACGCCGAACTCGTTGATCAGATCGTGCCTTACGCCTTCCGAAACCGAAATCGCGTGGTGAGCGTAACCATAAGTGGATATTATAAGCGATTTGGCCAGGGAACGTTGGAGGCCGCGATACCGGGCGCGCAAGTGTGTGGAGAGATGCGCCCGCTCGCTGATGATGCATGGAACGCTTAAAGACCGGCTGGCCAACACGGAAGCCACATTTGATCTGACGAGAAAGCTTACGACGAGATCAGGCGCCAGGTCACCTATGATGCCGCGAAGTCGATGAACACTCGCGAGGAGCCGATCGCGCGCATTGAGGCGATGAACGCAGACGCCGTCTGGAACCGATCGTCTCTCCGGTTTTGTATCGAGCAACGCGACGTCCGCCTTCCATCCCGCCGGCGCTCGAGACAAGACGTTGATGAGAACGCGCTCGGCGCCGCCATCCGACAAAGAATTGATGACAAAGAGTATGCGCGGCATTCGATTCCGTAGCGCCAAGCGAAGCGTGTCGGATGGCTCAATGAGATTCAGTTCGGTTGCGAACGCAAGGTCTCCACCCGCCGCTTAAATCCTTACGGTTGGTGGCGTTCCTTGTCCCGCATTGGCGCGCGCATGCCGCAGTGCACGCCGCTGGTCTTCCACCGGGGATGTCCAGAATCCAACGGCTTCGGCGGCCTTGCTGATCACGAAGACTCCGTGCTTAGCGCAATGATAAGTGGGGTCATCGCCCTGAGGCGCCATCGCCACCAGCAACACGCCACAGTCAGGGCAAACCTGATTCATGTCGCGGATAATGAAAACTGAGACATGGGGGTCAAGTCGATTCAACTGCGGTCGAAAGGCGCGAACAGGAGAAGAGCCTAGGGCATTTCGTGATTATATCGCCATTATGTTGCTGACGCACATGTCGATTTGACTTCCGCTCTACGCGACACTCGCCCGACTCGGGGAGCGGGACCAAGTTCGTAATGTGCGGGATCACAGGGGTCGTTGAAAGCGAGGCGCTGCGAGTCTCTGATGGGGCGTTGCTGCGCGCGCTCAACGCCATTCGCCATCGCGGTCCAGACGCTCAAGGCGTCTGGAGCGAGGGGCCTGTGAAATTCGGGCATCAGCGACTGGCCGTCGTCGATCTCTCGCCGGCGGGCCATCAGCCCATGATGTCGGCGTGTACGCGCTATGTGCTCACGTATAACGGGGAGATTTACAATTTCGGCGAGCTTCGGCTGGACCTGGAGAGCCGCAAGCCGCGCGTTTGGCGCAGCTCCTCCGACTCCGAAGTACTGCTCGAAACCATAGCCGAGTATGGCATCGAAGTTGCGCTTAAAAAGATCAACGGCATGTTCGCCTTCGCGCTCTGGGATCGGCGTGAGAAGTGCTTGCACCTGGCGCGAGACAGGTTTGGAGAAAAGCCGCTCTTCTATATCGAGCGCGCTGGCGCCATCGCGTTCGCCTCTGAGCTTGGCGCGCTTGAACAGTTGAACACCATTCCACTCTCACTCAATGAACGCTCGCTCGCCGCGTATTTTGTTCGTGGCTACTTCGCGGCCCCCGACAGTATCTACGAGGGCGTGCGCAAACTCCCGCCGGGATGCATGCTGTCCTGGCGGTCAGGAGAGGCCGCCGCGGTCAGACCCTATTGGCGACTCGATGACGTCATTCGCCGCAGCCGCTCGTCCCCAATGGTTGACCGAGGCGCTGCGGTGGAAGCACTGGATGCGTTGTTGCAGCGTTGTGTTGCATCGCGGATGACCTCAGATGTGCCAATCGGCGTGTTCTTGTCCGGCGGCATTGACTCCTCTCTCATTGCCGCAGTCATTCAAAAGCAATCCTCGCGCCCAGTTACGACGTTCACGTTGGGCTTCGAGGATCCCAAGCTCAATGAAGCAGCGCGCGCGCGGGAAATCGCCGGGCACTTGGGAACAAAACACTTTGAGGCGACAGTCACTGCGCGACAAGCCCTTGATGCTGTCCGTTTGCTCGGTCGCATGTACGACGAGCCGCTCTCTGACGAATCACAACTGCCAACCTATCTTCTGTGCGCGATGGCGCGCAAACACGTGACTGTCGCGCTTTCAGGCGATGGCGGCGATGAAATGTTCGGTGGCTATCGCCGCTATGCCGGCACGCCGGCGCTTTGGAAGAGGATTTGGCGAACACCATTGCGCGCATACTTCGGATCAATGGTGGCGGCCATGCCGGCGCCGCTCTTGAGCGCATCACTTGGATTCATGAAGGGGTTCTCGGACCGATACGGCAAGGGCGCTGGCGTTGGGCCAACGCTGCACCGCATCGCCCCATGGATGAACGCTCGTTCCCTCATTGAACTTTACGAGCGCAATTTGCAGAAATGGCCGTTGGATGCAGGACCCGTCATTGCGCACCCGTGCATCAAAGATGCCTGGGCAATGGCGCCTTCGCCGGTGGACGGCGAACTCGATCAATTGTGCTGGCACGATCAGCACAACTACCTCCCTGGCGACATTCTAGTGAAAACCGATCGCGCGTCGATGGCAGTCAGCCTCGAAACGCGCCTGCCGATGCTTGATCCAGAGATTGCCGCGTTCGCGTGGACGTTGTCGGCCGGCGAGCGTACGGGCAAGGCTATCCTAAAGGACGTGTTGAGGCGTTACCTGCCGAGTTCGCTCTTCGAGCGGCCGAAGGCCGGATTTACGCCGCCGCTCGAGGCCTGGCTGCTTGGGCCCTTGAATGCGTGGGCCAATGATTTGCTTTCGCCTGAGCGTTTGAGACGGCAAGGCATTCTCGACGTGCAGCGGGTAACCTCGTTTTGGAAAAGGTTTTCTTCCGGCGGCTCGCTCGAAGAGAGCCGGGCTTGGTCCTTGTTGATGCTTCAGGCGTGGCTCGAGGCGCGAGGGCGGTAGAGTAATGACGCGTGGTAGTCACGCCTCAATGGGGATCGCGGTCTCCAGACTTGGCGTGACGGTGGGTGGTTAGGGGTAGGCTCAGACGAAACCGCGGCGCAGAGCAGATTATGAGATGCAGAATGCTAGCGCTTCTCTTCGCAAGACTGCGTCTCCGCCAGATTCTCTGATAAAATCACACCGTTGCGAGGACCGTCCGCACCGCAGCGCGCTCCCGACTTCTTAACCCTTCCACACGCTTCCACCGATCGCACGCATTTCACGCTGCAGAGGGCCACGAACGCCATCCGTCGGAATGAGGCTTCAGGTGGCGGCGATGGCTTTTAGAAAGCCGTACCAAGAATATTGGCTGCACATAACGGTGCTAACCTGATCGAATGACGCTTTGGCCGCTAACGCTCTAAACCGGCCGGACTTGGTGTCAGATTTTCGGCAATACTCTCGCCGTGTTGTCGTCGTGGGTCACTTATTCGCACCTTGGGCTGCTTCGAAATCGGGTGCGGCGCTGTGCCGACCATCTGGCGCATCTGCCTCGCCTAGGACGATTCGGCGGCCTTACACGTTTGTCTATTTCGGCGCGCGAGGATACTTGGCGATAGCTTTGGCGTCGTACCTGCATTTGACGCCGCCGTGGTTAGAGTTCGCCGCGGCGGCCACGGCGCCTGTCGCCGGAGTGATGGTCACATCCTCTTTATGCGCGCGTGGCGTGTGGCGGTGCTGCATCCACCAGCGCAAACTTACATTGCCGATGGCGCCTAAACCGCCGCGCGCGCCGCGAGTTGAGACAGGCATGTTCTCGACGAACTCGCGCCTTGCTCGCACAGCATGGCCAACGTCCAGAATTGGGCGATCGCGCCAGTCGTGAGGTATGGCCATAAGCTCGACGCTGGCCCATTTCCCGCCATTGGCCGGGTTGTGTTTCCGACGCTGGAAATGGCTCAAATGCGTTTCGTTCATCATAGCCATCGCTCTACTGAGCTGATTGCCGCCGCTGGACCTGCAAGCGAATGCGTTCATTGCGCCTTAGATATCAACCTCGGCCGAACCAGCCATTCGCTGAAATCCGCGCCGTGGTTGGGTGTGGCCCAAATGCACACATCGCATGCCTCACTCTTGTGTGACACGGCTCGCGAAACGGAAGTCCGCAACGTAGCGATGGCTTCGCAACTCCAGGTGTCTTGTGTTTACGTTGACGACTCACGGCGACGCGGCCCATAGAGCGACCAAAACGAGTGAGCGCATGCGCATTTGCATTATCGATGACAACATCATGGTTCTTGAGGCGCTCGTCTCGCTGCTGCGCGACGGCGGGCACGAAGTATTCTCAGCTCACGGCGCGCCGGAAGGCCTTGCGTTGGTGACGCGCGAAGGCCCTGACTTCCTGCTGATTGATCTCGATTTGCCCGGTATGAAGGGTGACACATTGGCATGCGAGATACGCAGGCGCGATCCGTCGCTTCCGATTGTCCTCACTTCGGGTCATGGATCTCCGCCCGCGGGGTCGATCGGCCCGCACTGCGCCGAGGCGTTCTTGGCCAAGCCTTTCACGCCAGGCGACTTGGTCGCGACGTTTTTGAGGCTCCGGGCTTTGCGTGGTGAAGCAGCGTGACCCTCACCGCCACGACCGCCGAGTCCTCAAGGGAAGAGTCCCGTTTACGCGCGCTCGTAGACACCGCAGTCGACGGCGTCATTCTAATCGACTCGCTTGGCGGCGTCCTCATGTTCAATCCTGCCTGCGAGCGTCTGTTCGGCTACACTGCGGACCAAGTTGTTGGTCAGAACGTGAAAATGCTCATGCCGCAGTCCTTTCGCGATGAGCACGACGGGTACCTCTACAATTACAGAACCAGCGGCGTTCGTAAGATCATAGGCATCGGACGCGAGGTCGTGGGACAACGTAACGACGGCACCACTTTCCCGATGGACCTTTCGGTGGGCGAGTCGAAAGAAGGTGAAGAAGTTTTCTTTGTCGGCATCATCCACGACCTGACCCAGCGCAAGCGAACCGAAGAGCAACTCGCGCAAGCGCAGAAGATGGAAACCGTAGGCCAGCTCTCAGGTGGGATTGCGCATGACTTCAACAATCTGCTGACCGTCATCTTGGGAAACACTGAAGCACTGAGCGAGAAGCTTCGTGCGCGCCCCGACCTGAAGGCGCTTTGCGACGGTGTGTTCGCGGCAGGACAACGCGGAGCGGAGCTCACCAAGCACTTACTCGCATTCGGGCGGCGGCAGGTATTGCAGCCTGTCGCCATCGATTGCAATGAAATGCTAATCGACCTGCAGCGATTGCTTCAACGTACTTTGCGCGAAGACGTAGAAATCTCTCTGCAGCTGACATCGATCTTGATCCCCGCCTTAGCCGATCCAACGCAGTTGGAATCCGCGGTCATCAACCTCGCGCTCAACGCGCAAGACGCCATGCCAAACGGCGGCAAGCTCACGTTCTCGACAGCGTTGGCGCCACTCGACGAGAGATATCGGGATCTAAACCCCGAAGTGCCTCCTGGCGACTACGTGCTTGTATGCGTAACCGACGAGGGCATCGGTATGCCGCCGGAAGTGCGCGAGCGCGCCTTCGAGCCATTTTTTACAACAAAAGAGGTTGGGAAGGGCAGCGGCCTCGGACTCAGCATGGTCTACGGCTTCATTAAGCAATCGGGTGGGCACGTCGCAATTTACAGCGAACCTAGTCTTGGCACTTCAGTGCGCCTGTATTTGCCGGCCGCAGACTTGGGGCGCGGGGCCGCTGCGACAACGCCAGATCTTGGAGAGCACGAGGCGCCAGGCGGCGTGGAAACAATTTTGGTTGTCGAAGACGATCCGTTTGTGCGTGGGTATGCGGTCGCGACGCTTGAGGGGCTCGGCTACAGAACCAAAGTGGCCGCCAGTGGCCCTGAGGCCCTTACGCGTTTGGGGAGCGACGAGCCCATCGATCTTTTGTTTACCGACATCGTCATGCCTGGCGGGATGAACGGCTGGGACCTTGCCCAGCGCGCCGCTGAGTCAAGGCCCGGCATCAAGGTGTTGTTCACGTCTGGTTATGCGCTCGACACGCTGCTCGCCAACGGTCGCGTGTCGCCGGGTGTGATGATCCTGATGAAGCCCTATCGAAAGGCCGACCTTGCGTGGCGCGTTCGCCAGGCTCTGGCTGGCGAGCAGGCGCACTAACGAGCAGTTGGAATCGGCGCATGAGCCGCTCACTGGGTGCAAGCGCAAACAACAGCTAGGCGATTGAAGCAGACGCGTGGAGTGTCCGTGTTTCGCACGTTGTGTGGCAACCGAGATGGGAGCTTCTTGCGCCGCACTCGCCTTGACGCCATGTAAGAAGAGTTGAGCTTTCTTGCGCCGCGCCGGCTCTCGATTTTCTCGATCTAAACGCGGTGTGCGGGCGGCGCGCGTCGCAGCAATCGAAGACAGAGTTCGCCGACCATGCCAACTAAGCAACTTGTTGAACGCCCATGGCGACAAATACTGGGCGCCTATCAAACGCCGGACCTTCCACGCTCGATAACGGAATTGCTGCTCACGGCTGTTCCGCTTGCAATTCTTTGGATCGTGGCGTGGTTCGCCGTCAGCGCTGGCCTATGGTGGCTTGCGCTGCTCATCGCTGTGCCTGCTGCGGGCTTCCTCGTGCGGTTATTCATGATCCAGCACGATTGCGGTCACATGTCGTTCTTTAGAGGTCCGGAATTGAACCATTGGACTGGTCGAGCCATCGGCGTGCTAACGTTCACGCCGTACGATTATTGGCGCCGCAGCCATGCCATTCACCATGCCACCTCCGGCAATCTGGATCGTCGCGGCGCCGGTGACGTAGCAACGCTCACGGTCGACGAATACCGCGCATTGCCGCCTCTGAAACGGTTCGGTTATCGCGTTTATCGTCATCCGGCGGTGATATTCGGACTGGGTCCTGCATTCCTGTTTCTGCTACAACATCGGCTGCCGGCCGGACAGATGCGCGAAGGTTGGCGGCCGTGGCTGAGTGCGTTGGGCACCAATGCCGCTATTGTTGGGCTCGTCGGTCTTGCAATTCTGCTGGGCGGATGGAAAGCGCTTCTTCTCGTGCACCTGCCGACACTGCTGCTTGCGGCTTCGATCGGTGTTTGGCTGTTCTACGTTCAACATCAGTTTGAACAGACCCATTATGTGCGGCAGGAGAATTGGGATTTCACACAAGCTGCGCTGCAGGGCAGTTCCAATTACCAATTGCCTCAGCCGCTCCGCTGGATGAGCGCTAATATCGGCGTGCACCACGTCCACCACATGAGCAGCCGCATCCCGTTCTACAGGCTCCCCAAAGTGCTGCGTGATTTTCCCGAACTGCAGGGAGCGAGCAAGCTAACCGTTTTTGAAAGCATTCGCTGCGTGAGCTTGTCGTTGTGGGATGAGGCCAACGAGCGCCTCATCTCATTCGCCGAGTTCCGGCGTACGGAAAGACAGCACGACAAGTGACTCGTTTCGGCGATTTCGCCGCATTTGCAGCAGTCGTGCTCAATTGCGCGGTTGGAGCAGGCTGGTCATTCGCCGATCATGGCTCGGAGCATGGGGACAGTTGAATGCTTCGGGTAACTCAGTACGTACTCTTCTTCGCGGTCGCAATATGCTTTCCTGCTTTAGGCCAACAAACCGCCAACCCTATTGCTGAGCACTATCGCGCCTATCGGGCGGCGCTCGAGCGCGGTGACCTTTCGGTGGCCGATGCCGAAGCCGCCGCAGCGTTGGCGCAATCTCAGGCGCGTGATGGCAATGGGGGCAACACCGCTGCCCTAGCACTGAACCTCGCTCTAGTACGGCTGAGTGAAGGCAACCGGGCGCAGGCCCTTGCGCCCGCACAGCTAGCAGCGATGCTCGCGAACAACTCACAGACGCACGTGAATCCGATGATCGCGGATATCGCGCTCAAGCGATCACTTTTGGCGCCGGGCGACACGAGCGCGCAGGACTTGTCAGCAATCCTCGCGGCAGCGCAGGCACACGGTGGCCTCGATGAATACGTTTATGACGGCGCTGCCGACCTTGGTGGTTGGGCGCTGGACCAGAACCAATTGCAGACCGCGCTTGGCGCGTGGCGGGTTGCCATTCGGGCCTCTCCTGGTAACGGCGACGGCGCGGTGCTTTCGCGTGCACGCGCTTTCGTCGGCGTGGGCAGCACCCTGTTCCAAATGGATGTCGCCACAGGCCCGGCATCGACACAGCGACTACAGGCGCTTCCATTGCATCCCAGCCACGACGAGGCGACTTATCGGCCTAATCTCGATGCACTCGCGGCATTGGCGAATGCGGCCAATCTACTGCTGCCCCTGGCGCTTCGTCCTGCGCCAGATGGCAGCTTAACCCGCGCACAATTGGAATACTCCCGTGCGATCGTGTTCATGCTAGCGGATGAAGCACGGCTAGCATCGTTCAACGTCGATACATCGCGGGTTGCAATCCCCAATCATCAATTGGAACTTCCGACGCATGTTGGCGAGACGCCGTGCCTTCTGCGCATTGTTGCCCAACCATTGCCGAGTTTTCCGCCGACCGAGGAGGGACAGGGCAACCTTGGCGCTGCGATGGTGCGATTTGTCATCGATGACAGCGGTCGAGTCAGGGATGGGCGCGTTGTTGCGACGGTGGGTGGACCGGCGTTTGCCCAATCGATAGACAACGTGATTTCCCGCTGGCGCGTTGAACGTTCACCGAACTCTGTGCGAGGTTGCACAACAGCCGCGACGCTGTTCAACACGGTCAGATTTGTGCTGGCGCCAAGTAGTGCGCCGTAGACCCACCGCCCGTTGAGACCGCCGCAAAGAGCGGACCCCGCTTAGCGCCTGGGCTGACCGCGTTCGCACAACGCCGCTGGCTCGGCGCGCGTGAACGCGGCGACCCAGTTGGTGTCCCAAGTCCGATCGTCGAAGGAGAATGCTTGCTCCCAGCGTGCGTGATCGTGATCGATGATGGTCCAGAGGTAGCGCACCTTGATCGAGCGTCCGTCAATGGTGTCGCGCGCGTAGAACTCCCCGCGATTGCCCTCAAAGCCGCCAACGACTGGAATTGGATCGAGGCGGCCAATGGCGCTGTTGACCCAATAGATCGCCCATTGACGGTGTGCGCGATCGAAGAGGCGCAGCGTAAGGCCGCCAGCGCGGCGTGTCGGAAAATAGAGTTCGTCGACCGTGGCGGCCCCGTCGAGATAGCGCGTCATGCAGAGCGTGCCAGGAAATTCCTCCCAATCATTGCTGCCTGGCGTGCGCGTGCGCAGACGATGTTGGGTAGTGGTCCAAGCGCCTTCGAAATAATCGAAGTCGTGGATGTTGCCGGCGCGCTCCATGGTGAACCCTGGCGGGGCAGCCTCTTGCGCCGTCGCGCAAGCCGCGAACGCCAACGCCGCCGCCACACAAAATGCGCGCTTCATTCGACGCCTCCGTGAGCCATCAGGTTATCGGCGCGCGAGCGGGTTTGACACGCGAGAGGCTGGGTGAAAGGCTAAATTCACCTTATGCTTGATCCGTTGCCCTCCCTGGCCTCCGTCCGCGCTTTTGAAGCGGCAGCGCGGCATGGAAGTTTCGCCAAAGCGTCGGAAGAACTGGGCACAAGTGCTGCGTCGGTTAGCTATCATGTGCGTCAACTCGAGCGGCAGGTTGGGGTGCCGCTCTTCGTGCGCCACGCGCAGAAGGTGACGCTGACGGCGCAGGGTGCTGCGATCGCGCCGGAGCTAACGGCCTTGTTTTCGTCCATGCGGGCAACGTTTGCGAGTGCGGTCGAGACATTTGAATTGCGCTTGTCGCTGACGGCCTTGCCAACTTTCGGAGCAAGTTGGCTGACGCCGAGACTCGGGCGGTTCCGCAAGCAGCACAAGGACATCGCGATCGAACTCGACCTTTCAGAGGCGGCGCGTGAGATCGGCGACGGACGCTACGATGCGGCCGTCCGCAATGGCGGCGGGCGCTGGACAGGTCTGCGCGCCGCCAAACTCTTTCCCAGCGTGTTCGCGCTGCTATGTAGCCCCGCACTCAAGGCGGCGGTGAAAGGAATTCGGCGATCCACGCCGCGTCATCGACGCGCCGCTGTTGGGGCGGCCGGATTGGTGGGCGGCTTGGTACGAACAGCGCGGTTATCGCAATCTCGATCTCACCAAGCGCTTTGGCACATCGCTGCAGGCGGAGTATCTTGATGCGGCAGCTGCGATCGCTGGCCAAGGCGTCACGATCGGCTCTCCAATTCTTTTTGCCGACGACATCAAGGCGGGGCGGCTCGTCCTCGCGCACGATTTCATCGCCGATTCCGGGCGCTCGTTCTGGTTTGTGCATCCGCTAGCGCCTGAGAGAGGCCGCAAGATCGCAGCCTTCCGCGATTGGATCTGCGGCGAGGCGGAGCAGGCCGGCGCCGACTACAAGGCGCTCTTCCGCTAGCAGCGGCGGCCGCACGGAGCTTCCGCCGGTTCCCGCAAACCCTCGCCAATTCCCCTGTGGGTTGAGCCTTCTTCGCCCATTACCGCCCCTGTGGATAACTCTTGCGATTGGGGATAACGTGTTTTTTTCAGTCGCTGCGTTGGGGGGGTGCTGGGAACTCTAAGTCACGTCGAGATCTCGGCTCTAGTGCAATCATAGCCGCCTCAAAGAGCGGCCGCCCAAATCAGCGCGATCCATGAGGTGGGGCATGGGCGGGCTGCGACATCGAAACCGGCCGCGTGGCTGGTTTCTCAAAGCGTTGATGGCGACCGCCGCGGCGGCGCCGATCGCGACGCGCGCGCACGCGGAGACGTGGACAGGCGCTGCAAGCACCAATTGGTTTGATCCCAACAATTGGAGTCCGGCAAGCGTGCCAACCTCGGGCACGGCGACGACAATTGTTGAGAATGCAGCGAACGCGCCCGTCATCGATAGTGCGGCAGCCAATTCCGGCAGCCTGCTTTATGTCGGTCAGACCGGATCAGGCGCTTCGCTCACCATTCAGAACGCCGGAACGCTGACATCGGCGGCAACGGAAATCGGCGCGCAAAGCGGTTCGTCCGGCGCTGTTGGCGTCACCGGCAGCGGCTCCAAATGGATGACGGGCACGACAGATGTCGGCGCGACTGGAACCGGATCGCTGACGGTTTCGGCCGGCGGCGCCGTCTCCGTCACCGGCAACATGATCGCGGCCTTCAACGGCGGCGGCGCCGGAAACATTCTGGTCACCGGTGCAGGCTCTTCTGTTTCGATCACCAATCAGCTGCAGATCGGCCGAAATCTCGGCGCGCACGGCGCCATGACAGTGTCCGGCGGCGCAAGCGTCAGCGACTCGCAAGCGTTCATTGGCGTCAATAGCGGCAGCTTCGGCGCCGTGATCGTGGACGGCGCCGGCTCCACATGGGGCAATTCGACTGGCCTCGATGTCGGCAATACCGGCAACGCCACGTTGACCATTCAAAATGGCGGCGTCGTCACCAGTGTGACCAGCAACATTGGCCGCAATGCAGATTTAGTGGGCGCCGCAACCGTGACCGGTGCGGGCGCGGCGTGGACAAGTTCTGGCATCCTCACCATTGGCGGGTCCGGCAGCGGCGCTTTGACACTCAATAATGGCGCCTCCATCAGCGCTTCGAGCATCACGCTTGCGAATGCGATTGGTTCCTCCGGCGCGCTGACCATCGGACAGTCCGGGGGCGGCATTGGCGCTGGCGCGGTGAGTGGAAACATTTCGTTCGGCGCCGGCGTGGGCGCGCTCATCTTCAGCCACACTGACACGAACTACACGCTCGCCTCGAACATCAGCGGCGGGTCGCTCGCCAACAGCGCGATCTCGGTGATGGGCGGCACAACCATCCTCACAGGAAACGGATCTGCGTTCGGCGGTGTGACGAGCGTGAACGGCGGTCGCTTGCAAGTGAACGGCTCGCTCGCGGGCCCGATCAGCGTCGCGAGCGGCGCCACGTTGGGCGTCGGCGGCGTGATCAGCGGCAATGTCACCGACAATGGCGCGCTGATTTTCGAGAATAGCAGCGGCTTGGCCTATGGCGGCGTGATCTCGGGAAGCGGGTCGCTCACGATTTAAGGCGCAGGCGCGCTGACATTGAGTGGAAATTCCGCGGCCTTCGCCGGCAACGTCACAACCGATGGCGGCGGTCATGGCATTGTCACTGGATCGCTGGGCGCTGCGACCTTCATCGTCGGTCGTGACGGCATTGGCGCGTTCGACATTTCCTCTGGCGGCAGCGTAACCGCGAGCAGCCAGACTTATGTTGGCTACAATGCGGGCGCCGCCGGCACGCTGACGGTGACGGGCGCAGGCTCGACCTTCGACGCGACCGGCGCCATCCACGTTGGCTATAACGGCGCGGGCACGCTCAATATTTTAGCGGGCGGGCTGGTCGATCCGCCGGACGTCTATATCGGCGAGTTTGCCAGCGGCGTGATCAATGTCGGCGGCGCGGGCTCGATGCTGCAAGCCGGCAATCTCACCATTGGCGTCGATGCGACCGGCGACCTCGACATCACCCTGGGCGGCGCTGTCACCAGCACTTTCGCCGAGTTGGGCGAAAATGGCGCCGGCGTCGGCAATGTCTTGGTCGATGGCGCGGGATCGTCGTGGATCAACACTGGTCAGCTTGTCGTTGGCGAGGCCGGGACCGCGACCGTCACGATCCAAAACGATGGCGATGCGAACGCCACAGGCGATGTGGCCATCGGCGAAGCGACTGGCTCGATGGGTGCGCTCAACATTGACGGCGCTGGATCGACTTTCGATGCAGCCGCGGGACTGACGGTCGGAAATAACGGCGCCGGTTCAGTCAACGTCAGCAATGGCGGCGCCTTGACGAGCCTCAACACCGGCATCGGTGTGGAAGCGGGCGGCGCCGGGGCTGTTCATGTCACCGACGCAAACTCAAATTGGAGCAATTCTGGTTCTCTCGATGTTGGCGTTGCAGGCGATGGCCAAGTCTTCGTCGAAAATGGCGCCCGACTGGATGCGCTCGGCGGCGCCGACATCGCCACGCTGGCGGGCAGCACCGGTAGCGTCACGGTCGACGGCGTCGATACCCTCTTCGCGGTCGGTGACGGTCCCAGCGATCACTTGAATGTTGGCTATGGCGGCGATGGTTCCCTCGACGTCAACAGCCAGGGTGCGCTCACCAATGCCGGCGATACGATTGCGGGTAACCAACTCGCCAGCACCGGCACGATCAGCGTCCATGGCGGGGGAAGTCTCTCGACAAACGGGTTGGCGATTGGCGCAGCCGGCGCCGGCACGCTCAACCTCTATGACAACGGCAGTTCGGTGCATGCGTCGACTGCGATGATTGGTGCGCTCGCTACGGGCAATGGCGACGCGAATGTCCACGATGAGGGCGCCCTCACCATTGATGGCGCGCTCATTGTTGGCGACGCGGGGACGGGCGCGCTCTACGCGACGGCGGGCGGATCGGTGTCCAGCAATGGCGCGTCTATCGGCAATGCCTCCACCGGTCACGGAACGGCCGTCGTCGACGCTTCGACTTGGACAGCCGACAGCGGCGCCAACGGCTTCGTTGTTGGCGACGCGGGCGCGGGCGTCCTCAGTGTAAGAAACGCCGGATCGCTATCCAGCAACGGCGCAACGATCGGCAACGCCGCGACCGGTGACGGATCGGCCATCGTCGACGCTTCGACGTGGACCGCGAATGGCGGCGGCAACGGCTTTGTAGTTGGGGATGGGGGCGCAGGCGCGCTCACAGTTCGCAACGGCGGATTGCTTTCCACCAATGACGCAACCATAGGCGTGATTGGCGGCGGCCAAGCGATTGTCACGACTGGCGGACAGTGGACGTCGGGGGCGATGAATGTCGGCGCCAGCGCCGGGGGTTCGCAAGACCAGTTGACGATCAGTACGGGCGGCGCGGTCAACAGCACGAGCGGACAGATCGGCGTTTCGGCAGGATCAGATGGCGCCGCGAGCGTAACCGGTTCTGGTTCCAGCTGGGCCATAGCCAATTCGCTCGTGGTCGGCGTCGGCGGCGTGGGCGCTCTGACAATCGACAATGCAGGCGCGCTTTCGACGGCGAACGCTGTGATCGGACGCGACACAGGGTCTTCTGGATCTGTTGCGATCGACAATGGCGGCGCGTGGATCAATGCCAACGCGCTGAGCATCGCCGGCAACGGCAGTCCAGGCGGCGCAGGTTCGCTCTCCATCAGCAATGGCGGCTCATACGTTTCGACCTTGGGTCAAATGTACGTCGGCAACGGCGGGGCAGGCTCTGTCACGGTCGAGACCGGCGGCTCGCTCAATGTCTATGATCTTCAACTTGGCCTGCTGAGCGGTGGCGCGCTTCACATCGCGAGCGGCGCCATTGTCACCAACACGTTTGCAACAATCGGCTTCAACAATGCCGCCTCTGCGCATGTCGACGCCGCGACCTGGAACGTGACCAACCTCTATGTCGGCGAAGCCGACTTAGGCGGGCTCACGCTTGATAACGATGCCCAGCTCGTCGGCGGGCAAATTGTACTGGGCGACGCTGGCGCCGGGAACGGCACGCTTTCAGCGAGCACCGGCGCCGATATTTCGCTGACCGGCGCGGCTGTGATCGGTAATTTCGGACAGGGACAGCTTACGCTGCAAACCAGCGCGAGCTTGAGCAATACGACGGGCGTGATCGGGCAGCAGACGGGTTCGTCTGCTGGCGTCGATGTCACGGCAGCGACTTGGACCAATAGCGGCGCGCTCTATGTTGGCTATGCTGGCGATGGCGCTCTCGGCGTCTCTTCAGGCGGCGCGGTTTCGGCCTCAGAGGCCTCGTTGGGTTATGGCGCCGGCAGCCTTGGCGTCGTCAGCACGCAAGACGCAGGCTCGTCCTTCTCGACTGGCACGGGCGATCTTGTCGTCGGCTATTCGGGCGACGGCCTCTTTTCTGTTTCGAATGGCGCTGTGGCGACGGCGGGCGCTGTGTTTGTCGCCTACAACAACACTTCGTTTGGCAGTTTGCAGATCGACGGCGCGGGCTCGCAGCTCAACGCTTCGCAAGCGCTTCAACTTGGCCGCGACGGTGATGGCGCGCTCTCCATCACCAATGGCGGGGTATTGAACAGCGTCGGCGGGTATCTCGCGACCACTGGTAGCGCCACAGCCATTGTCAGCGGCGTTGGATCGGCATGGAACAGCACGCTCGCCATCCAAGTGGGCGGCGCCGGGCTCGCTGACATGACGATCTCATCGGGGGGTCTTGTAAGCGCACCATCGATCACGCTCGGCGATTTCGCCGGCGGCTCCGGCCACATCATCATCTTCAATGACGGATCGCTGCTCAGCTCCAGTGGCGCGCTCATCCTGGGCGAGCAAGGCCAAGGCGTGCTGAACGTGCTCAGTCTCGGCGATGTCGTGACCAATAGCGCCATCCTTGGCGACGACACGAGCGGCTTCGGCGAACTGACCATCAGCGACATGGGTTCAACCGTCAATGTGAGCGGGGCGATGGTCGTCGCTAATCTTGGACAGGGGTCCGTCTCCGTCGACAATCGCGGCGCCCTCAATGACGCGACGGCTTATGTCGGCGCCAGCGCCTCCGGCGTAGGCCGCGTGAGTGTGAGTGGGGCCGGCTCTGCCTGGAACAACAGCGACCTCGCTGTGATCGGCTATGATGGACACGGCGCCGTGCAAGTCGCCGACGCCGGCGCGCTGAGCGCAACCAACGGCATCGTGGTTGCCCTCAATGCGGGAAGCGTCGGCACGCTGACGATTGGCGGGATTGGCGCGCCAGCCGCGGAGGGATCGATCTCGGCGCCTGTCATCATGTTTGGAGCCGGAGACGGTGAGGTTGTTTTCAATCACACCAACACTGGGCTTGCTTTCAGCACGCCGTTCGCCGGCGCCAGCGGTCTCATTTCATTCGATGCGGGTACGACCAATCTCACGGGCAACTCGTCCGGCTATAGCGGCGCCGCCGCCATCAACACCGGCGCCTCTGCTTATTTCAACGGCCTCTTCGGCGGTGACGTCACCATCAATGCCGGCGGTTTCGCGGGCGGCGCCGGTGCGGTCGGGGGCGTGCACGTGATGGCGGGCGGCGTTCTCGCCCCCGGCAATTCGATCGGCACGCTGCATGCCGGCGTCGCCAGCTTTGCGCCGGGCTCGCTCTTTCGCATTGAGGTCGCCGCCTCCGGGCTCAGCGATCATCTCGATGCATCAGGCGTGGTCGCCATCGGCGGCGGCACGGTCGAAGTGCAAGCGGCGCCCGGCGCCTATAGCAACGTCACCGATTACACCATCATTCAAGGCGCCAGCGTTTCAGGGACATTTGCCGCCATCACATCGAACCTGGCGTTCCTGGATCCCGCGCTCGCCTATGACAGCACGCACGTCATTCTCAGGCTGACGCGCAATGACATCCTCTTCACCGATGTGGCTGAAACGCCGAATGAGGCGGCAAGCGCCGCCGGCGTCGACGGCCTCCCGCACGGCAATGAACTTTGGCAACAGATCATCGCCATGAGCGGCGCCCAAGCGCGCGACGCTTTCAATGCGCTCTCAGGCGAATTCCACGCCAACCTGAATGGCGGCGGCTATGGCGATGCGATACGCGCCATGGGCGCCATTCAAGACCGCATGAGCGGCGCCGGCGTGGCGCAGGCAGTTGGCCCCGCCATGTATGCTTCCCTGTCGACGCCGACAGGCGCCGGCGCGCCGGTTGAGCGCACAATATGGGGGGAAGTGCTTGGCGACTGGGGCAATGTGAGCAGCGACGGCAACGCCGCCCGCTTTGACTTCGATCGCAGCGGGGTTGTCTTCGGCTCAGACTGGGGCATTCGCGACCGCGGCTTGTTCGGCGTCGCGGTGGGGTATCGGCAAGCCAACTTTACCGAGGATGCGCGCGCTTCGCGTGGCGAAGTTCGCGCCATCGACGCCTCAGTATATGGCGGCGCACGTTTCGGCGCCTTCGCGCTGAGCGCGCAAGGGGGGACCTCCTGGCGCATGATCGACACCAGCCGTCAGGCCGTCGTCGGCGTCCTCACGCAGCGCCTGACCGCCGGCTATGACGCAAATTCCTGGAACGCGCAGGTCCGCGTCGGCGTGCCGATGGCGGACGCCAATGGCGTCATCGAGCCGTTCGTCGCGCTCTCTTATGTCAGCATCGATACCGACGGCTTCACCGAAGAGGGCGGCTCAGCGGCGCTTTCCGTCACCAGCAAGGTTCAGAGCGCAACCTTTTCCAGCGTTGGCGTGCGCGGCGCGCGTTCACTTGGCGCCGGCGGGCGCACTGGAGAGCTGTTCGGGTCGTTGAGCTATGCCCACGCCAACGGCGACCTCAACGCCATCAACACGATGTCGTTTGCCTCCAATCCGGGGGTCAATTTCGATATCGCCGGCGCGCCAATTTCGAAAAACTCAATTGCAATCGAAGCTGGCGTGAGACTGGCCGTTACCGATCATCTCAATTTTACGGCCGCCTATCACGGCGAAAGCGGCGACAGCGATCATGAGCAGGGCGTCAATCTGAGGCTGGCGTTGACGTACTAGCTGAACGCAGCCAACGCGTTGATAACCACGCTCGGCACGACCAAAGTAGGGCGCGGGAGAACGCCATGACGGACCAAGCCGCAAACGACCTGGTTCGAAAGAACCTAGACGGCCTCTATGCGCGCGTTCGGGGACAGATCGAGACCGAGATCCGCCTATACAATCAGCGCATCGTCTGGCTGATCACGATGCAAGCGTTCCTGTTCGCCACGATCGGATTGCTGGTGCAATCGCTGGTCCAGCCTGGCGCCATGCAATGGATTGACCGCATTGACGGCTTGCTCGTCATCGTTTGCGTTGTTGGCGTATTGGTTGCGCTGATTTCAGATCGACTGTTGGCAAATGCGCGCGCTGCGTGTGCGGTGATGTCGCGATTTTGGGTCTCAAGGGTCTCGGAATTCTCGGTCGACTTGCTGCAATATTACCCGCACGTTGAGGGCGGCGACGGGCGCAACGGCCGTGGGTTCTTCTTCCGGCCAGGTCTTTTGCCGACATACTTCGCCATGGCCTGGATTGCTGTCGCGCTGGTTTGGTTTTGGCCCAGACTGATGATCGCCGCGATCAATGCCGCCCACCTTGTGGAGCGCATGGTGAACCAGCGCTGACGCCGAGACCTCGATGAAGCCGCTTAAGGCGCCTCGTTGCGCCGTGGCAGCGGTGGATTTCGGCTGATTGCGGCTTGCTGGTGCATTTGCGCGTTCAGCCAGCGCAAATCGGCATTGTCTCTTTGCAGGAGATCGATTTGAGCCTGGAGGTTGTCTGATCCAGATCCGCTCAGAGATGCCGCCGCGTCCGCCGCGCTCGAGCATCACCTGATCGTAGAGTTCGTTCTGATCAGGCGGCGCAAGCACGACGCGATCGTCCGCCATTTGCCGGGTGAGGCGCTCGAGCGCATCGCGATAAGCTATCACCATCTGCGCTTGCACTGAGGAGCGGTCGACCTCGGCGGCGAGGTCGTCGCGTACGCGCGTACCGACGAACCATCCCGAGATGGCCACGCCGAAAGCCAGCAAAAGCACAGCAAGCAACGTGAAGCTCACGACAGCGCGCGTGATCGAGGTCCAAACCGAAGCCGGGGCGGGCCCTTGGGAGATGACGATGGGCTCGCGGTGCTCGGGATATTCCATGTCGGGTCGCATGGCGTCGTCCTTCATCGGTTTGACCGCGGCGCGAAATAGCTGCTGCAGATGCGGGCGCGGAATTCGGCGAGCGTCTCACGCCGAGCGGCTCCCGCCGCGGTGGTCGCCGTCGCCGGCTCGGATCTCGCATCCGGCGTCACCGTCACACAGCGCGCTGCGCCCGATCCCAGGCGAGCGCTAACTTGCTGGTTGCGCTGACACTGAGCGTCGAAGGCGCGCCGCGCTGACTGCAATTGGACTTCTAGCGTGGGCCGCTCAACGCGCTCGGGCAGAGCGCCAAGCGACCGGCACAAATCTGCGTTCTGGCTTTCGAGATCCTCAATATACGTCGTCAGCCCTGCGACATCTCGTGTCACCGCCTCTTGGCGCGCAAGACGCTGCGAAGCCTGCCAAGCGCCAGCGAAGAAATAGACCGCCAGAATGATGAACAGCCCAAGAAAGATCGGCACGAAAAGGCCGGTAACGCCACGCGTTACGGAAGGTTCGTTTGGCGGTGGTGCAAAGATGATCGTGGGCAGGTTGGCGCCGCCGCTCCATTCCTGAACAGCGCGAACATCCGGTCCTTCGCGTGGATCGTTCATGACATCCTCCGCGACCTAACGGCCCCAACAACGTGCGAGGTCGTAGCGATCCCTAAAATTGCTGCGCTCGGCTTCGGATTCGAGGTCGCCTGGCTGGGCCTGGATCGCGGCTCCGAGCCCGGCGCAATAAAGTGCAAATCGCCGCCCATAGGCGAGCAGGCGCGCGAGGTTCAAATTGTCGACCAATTGGGAACGCCCGCCGAGTTCCGATGCGCCGCGATCGAATGAAAGAATGGCCTGCGCCCACGAATTGCGCTGATTGCCGCCGCTCGAAAGATAGGCTTCGCGCAACCAGAACAGACCTTCATAAAAGAGTGCGCGGGGATAGGCTTCGCGATCTGTTGCGTCGGCGCTGCAATAGGCCTGACCCTGATCGCGCGTGAGCTTGAAAATGATGCGCGTGAGGCAGGCCTGCACGCGATAGCTTGGGTTCGCACGATCCATTTGCGCGGCGCGGGTTGCATAGGTCACCGAAAGCCGCCCTTGGCGCGCGCGCTGCTCTAGCAAACTCAAATAATAATTGGCTTCCGCCTGATGGGGACCGCCGATGCCGGCAGCCGCGTTTAGGCTTGCACGCGCCGAAAGACCGCCGCTCGCTTCCAGTTCCGGGTGGTCGTAGAGGATCTTGCCGAGCAGCAGATAGGCTTGCGCATCAGGGCGCGCCGCGATCGACTCTTGCAAGCTTGCGCGCGCCTCGGCCCAACGTTCCTTGCGCGCGTAAATGCGTGCAATCTCAGTGCGGATGCCCGCCACCCGCCCTGCATCGCTCTCGGCGCCGATCGCGGCGCGGAAATAAGCCACCGCGCCCGACTGGCCATCCCACTGATCGGCGACCGCCAGCGCGCGCGCGAGGCCAAGATAATAATCGCTGCGCGACAGAGCCCGTTCGCCGGGCGCATTGATGTATGCCACTGCCTGTTGGAAGGAACTCACCGCGGCGGTGAAGTTTCCGCGCGCCATCAGCGCACAGCCGAGACCCCAATGCGCGTCCGGCGATTGGGGATCAAGATCACGCGCGGCGGAGAAATTCGTTTCCGCTTCGCTGATCGAATAGGGGTCCGCACCCGCCGCGCACCCATAGGCCTCTGCTTGTCCTTGTCCCAACAGGCTTGCCATACGCAGACTGATGAGCCCCATACGAACGCGAATGTTGGCGGCTTGGGTGCGATCGATGGCGCCGCCGAGCTGGCTTAGGACGGCGTAGGCGCTGACCGCGTCACGGAAGTGCCGCAGCGCCAATTGTGTGTTCTCCACCGTTTGCGGCTGCCGGTTCAAGGCGCGGTTGCCCATGTAGACCGCAAGGCGTGCAAGTTGCGTGGGGCCGCGCGCGACGATGTATTGGTCGCGATTGGGGCTGGAATTGATATTCGCAAACGCGCTCAGATCCTGCAAAGCGGAGAGCAATTGCGCGTCATCGTCGTCTGAGTCCGGACGGCGGGTGTCGAGGACGATCATAGCGCGCTCGTAGGCGATCGAATTCTGCAGATCGCCGGCGCCGTCGCGGCTCAGCGCCGCCAATTCGCGTTCAGCTTCGGTAAGGTGATCTTGGTCGCGCTTAAGGCCCAAGAGGCGATGGGCGCGCGCGAGTTCGAGACGCGCGCGCTGTCCTGCCGCAAGCGTCGCGGCGTCGGGCGTCGAGACGCCGGCCATGCGGGCGCTGATGTCGAGAAGGCGAGCGGCTTCGCGCAATT
Organism: uncultured Pseudomonadota bacterium; assembly: GCA_963837475.1. Classification (GTDB taxonomy): domain Bacteria; phylum Pseudomonadota; class Alphaproteobacteria; order Caulobacterales; family Aquidulcibacteraceae; genus Vitreimonas. Next base: position 1,269,164 of record CAWIND010000003.1, on the reverse strand, counting down.
GCTGCTCGTTCAAGTTCGCCGGCGAGTTCGATCGACAAGCCTTCGCTGGTCGGCGGCGGCGCCAGCGGGCCAGCGCCTAAAGCGCTGCCGGCCCAGCCGGCATAGAAATACGCAAAAACAAGCCCGCGCTGAGGCCGCTGTTCGGCGGCTGCCGCGCAGCCTTGCGCGATTGATTGCAGGCGCGAGGCGTCACGGACGGGGTCGAGCATCAAAGCGGTGGTGCGATCCAGCGGCTGGAAGCAATCGCGCGGGATCTGGAAGGTGCGTGGCGTTTGGGCCAGCGCCCACGCCGACCCGAAGAACGCTACGGAAAGCAGGACCAACGCCGCACAAGCCGCGCGCGCGCGTCCGCCAAATTGTCCGTAGCAAGTCGCTAGAAATCGGCATTTTGCCGTGCGATCCGCCATCATCCCCTCCCCACCGGGACCATGTATGGATTTGATACCCGACAAAGGAAAGCAACAAGACGATTTCTAAGGAATGGCGTGCTTTCCGAGCCATGCGAATTTGACGACGGGTCGTTGTTGCACCACGCCTACGCGGCTGGTGTATCGGGCCTTACAGATTGAGACACAAGGGGCGTTCCGATAGAAACGCAACGGGTCAAAGCCCGTGGCGAACAGGGGGACAAGCGCCATGTCGGTTCTAGCATTCGTGCTGCTTATAGCGGCGTTGCTTCTCTTTCTTCTGAGCACGCGGCAATGGTCGCTCGCGATCCGCGGCGCCGTTTGGGGCGGAGGGCTGGTTGCCCTGGTCGCCGCCATTTTCCTTTCCGCGCAGGGCAATCACGGCGGTTTGTTCGGCGCCTTTGGTGATTTCATCGCCCATTTCGACAGGCCCGGCGAAAGCATTCTGGTGCAGGCAGCGGCGCATAATGTGCCCCAGGTTGGCCGGTTCGTGCTGCCATTGCTTGATCTCTTCCTGCTCATCGCCGTCGCGCTCGCGATCCTTACGATCATCGCATTCACGCCCGGTGAGACGCTTGAACGCATTGCCCGTCCGATTGCAATCGGCCTCGTCGGCGCCGTCTTCGGAGGCGTGCTGGCGCTCGCGATCGTCGGCACGGGCTTTGGCGATGTCGCGCAGCAATCGGTCTATTCGACCTATGCGCATGACGATGACGCCTACAATGGCGACACGCTCTGGGTTGGCGAGATCTCGGTGCGCTTGTCGGGTATTGACGCCCCGCAGCTCGATCAAATCTGCCGCAACCGATCTGGGCAATCGCCGTGCGGCGAAGAAGCGCGTCGTCATCTGCAAAACCTGATCACCGGCGCTTTGCTCACCTGCGAGCGGCTTGGCCGCGGCGGCCGGCGCGACAACGAACCGTTCTCGCGCCCGCTCGTGCGTTGCACCGCCTCACGCGGACGCGAGAGTGTCGACATCGCCGAACAGATGGCCGCCGATGGCTACGCGATCGCAACCAATAATGGCGACCGCAGCTATCTCAGCCTCGCGCGCATCGCCCTCGAACAGCAGCGGGGCATCATGGGTCTGTGCACCTTGCGTCCTCAAGTATGGCGCACAAACGCCAATGTGAGGCGGGCCTTCATCGAGCGCGGCGCCATCCCGCGCGATGTTGGTCAGACCATCGGCCATTGCCCGTTGCCGCAAGTGGTGCGCGACCGGGGACCTGCGCCGCCTGCGCCATGAGTGCTGTCACGAAACTGTAAAGACGGGCCAAGCCTCACCCCAAGACCGAGGCGGAGAAGGCTGAGGATGAGGCTGGGGAGGGCTCAAATCCCTTCCGTTTCCGGCCTCTTGGCGCGGCCATGGCGTGGCAGTGAGCGCTTGCCCAACGACCCGGCCCGACAGCCATGTGATCACGACGCGCTTCCACACAGGGGGGTTCCCCTCTACACTTGACGCCGGCTGGGGAGGCGCGAACAGGTGCGCGCCGTGGAAGATGGCGTATTCGGTGCGCGTGGCGAGCTCAGGCGCGCCGCGGACTGGTCTATAGGGCTCGACTTTGGGACCGCGTTCTCAAAGGCGGCGGCCACTAAGATCATGTCGTCGGAAGGCGCAACATTGCGCCAGGTCCGACCGTTGCGTATTGGCGCAACGGCCGGCTGCGGTCGCCCATACCTTGTCCCGTCGTCGATGTTCCTGGACCGCGAGCGCATCCATTTCGGTCCCCGCGCGATCAAGCGTCTGGTCGCCGCTGACATTGAAGACCGCGAGTTGGTGCGCTCGTTCAAGCGGGTGCTTGGCGCTGGCGACTTCGAGGACGCGCTCAACCGGTTTCCGCGCGCATCGGTAGATCCCGACCGGCTGTTTAGGCTGGGCGACCTCATCGTTCTTTATTTGGCGTACTTGCTCGCGCTCGTGGATGCGACGGTCGCCGGCGCATTGCAGAGATCGCGTGTGCGCTTCACGCGCCCGGGCTGGATTCCTGACCGTATCGCTGCCGCGCACGAAGTCATGACGCTTCTCTTCAACCAGGCCAACATCGTGCACCAAGCGCTGGGCGGCGCATTGCTCGATCCAGAGGGCGTCGAATACGCTGTCGCGCGCGCCGCGCTGGACCGGGCGCGCGAAGATCATTCTGCATTTTCCAGCCTCGACGGGGGCATCTATGAGGCGAGCGCTGTCGGGCTCTGTCATTACAGCGACCCCAAGGCGCCAAACTATTTGCTGATCCTTGATGTGGGCGCCGGCACCACTGACGCTGCAGCGCTCGTGCGCGCGCCGTTTGGAAGCGAGATTTGCATCGTTCGCGCGGGGCGGCGCACGATTGAGGTCGCTGGCGATCACTTCGATGCGGCGCTGATCGATCTGCTGATCGCCAAGGCCAAGCTCAAGTCAGATGAAGACCGCGCCGCGCTTACCAACCGGGTGATGCCGGTCATTCGAGAATTCAAGGAGCAATTATTCCTGAATGGCGAATTGCGGGTGACATTCCGAGGCCGCAGACTGGTTTGTACGCCGAGGGAACTTGAACGTCGCCCTTCATTCAAGACCGCACTCGCCGAGATCAGCTGCCTTTACGAGGAATGTCTGGCGGAATTGATGCAGGCCGGGCGCCGAGGCGGGGTAAGCAGCATCGGTGTTGTCCTCGCGGGCGGCGGTTCACGTATTCCCGCGATCCGAAACGCGATTGTGCGCCCGCGCTGGATGGGTTTGGGGGTGCGGATCAAGCATTTGCCGGAAACCCCGGCTTGGGTGCGCGATATCAACGCCGAAAACGACTACGAACCGCTTTTCTCCCAAATGAGCGCCGCCTTTGGCGCCGCCATCTCGGCGCCGGAGCAAACGGAAACGACGGATTCTCAGAAAGCGACGATGAACGTCTGACGGGCGGAAGGTCTTGAACCGCGGAGCTGTGCGGGACCGGCCTCGGGCAAAACGCGTTCAAATGTGCAAGGCCAGCGGATTGGGGCAGCCGGTTGGGCCGGCGCCAACTTGCCCAAACTCTGCCTTCCCGAAGGTCGATTACCCGCCATAATGCCAGGGCCGGGGACGGACGGTGGGGATGGTTCGATGATCAAAGTCTTTTGCGCGGCGTTTGGCGCCCTCGCGCTCTCTCTGGTTTTGCCGGCGCACGCCCAAACGCGGCTTTTCTCCGACACTTCCGAAATCTCCATCACGCTCTCTGGTCCGCTGACCACCATCCAGCGCACCGCCGCGCGCAGCACTGCGCCCCGCCCGGGCACAGTGACGCTGGAAGGCGCCGCCCAGGCGCTCAACGTCCAGATCGGCGCACGCGGCTACACCCGCCGCGCCGGCGGCATTTGCAGCTTCACCCCGCTCCGGCTCGACTTCGACGGCGACGCCCTGCGGGGCACGCTCTTCCAAGGGCAGAACAAGCTAAAGCTTGTCGCGCCGTGCAGGCCGGGCGACGCCTATCAGCAACTCGTGGTGCTCGAATATCTGGCCTATCGCCTGCATAACGAGATGACGCCGCTTTCCTTCCGCGTGCGGCCTGTGCGCGTGACCTATCACGACACCGACAATGCCAACCGCCGCGATGAGACGCGCTGGGGCTTCTTCATCGAGGACGACACGGACGTCGCGCGTCGCAATCATCGCGTAAAGCTCGACGTGCAGTCCGGCGACGTGGCGGCCGCCGGCCTCGACCCGCAGGCGGCCACGCGCGCAGCAGTCTTTGAATACATGATCGCCAATCTCGATTGGGACATGGTGAGCGGCCACGCCGGCGATCCGTGCTGCCACAATCACAAGCTCATCGGTGCGACGCCAACAACGCGCACCGGCGTTGTCCCGGTACCTTACGATTTCGACTATTCAGGCCTGGTCAGCGCCCCTTACGCCATTCCCCCAGATGGCATCCGCATCCGCGACGTGCGCGTGCGTTACTTCCGCGGTTATTGCCGCTTCAACGATCAGCTGCCTGCGGTGCTTGCGGACCTGCGGACGCGGCGCGCGGCCTTTTACAACGTCATCGACGCCGAGGCGCGCCTCGACGCTGGCCGCAAGCGCACCGCGCACGCATTCTTGGAAAACTTCTTCGCAGTTCTCGACGATCCCCAGCGCGTGGCGAGCGAACTCACCAACCATTGCCGACGCGGCTAGCGCCGCCCCAGAATCATGGCGCCGCAGTTGGTGCGATGGTCGCCTGTCTGCTCAAGCTGTCGCACTGGGCGGCCAGCGCGGCGACCGCGCCGCCGGCGCCATCGGCGCCAGCCACCTGATTGAGATAGGCGCAGCGCGCAGCGTCGGTCGAACCGTCGAGCGGGATACGCTGGCCGCGATGCACGGTCGTCATCCGCCCATTGGCGATTTCCAGGAACGCTTGTGGATCGCTTGCGCCATTTGGCACGGCGACGTCGGTGAGGATGACACGCCCGCCGAAGCGCGGCGCGATGGTCGGCGTGCGCTTGGTGTGGCCGACGATGATGCGCGCAACATTGAAACGCGCAAGCACCGCGCTGACGTTGGCGGCTTCGCTAGCCTCGTCGTTGAGCGCCAAGCCGCGATACCAGAGCGGTCCATCCTGATTATCCAGAATGTCGGCAAGCTCCGTCACGGGCTCCCCGCGCAGGGCGCGCCGCACGGCATCGTTGATCTGCGCCAGTGTGGCTGGCGGAAACGCCGGCCCGATGCCGCCGTGCATGAAGATCATGTCGTTGATGACGATCACGGCATTGTGCGAGGACACCCAGCGGCCATAGACGCCATTGGGGGCCCAGGCGATGCGCTGTTCGACATAACCCAGCGGATGGCGCCTATTCCAATCGGCGCGATAGGCGTCGTCGAATACGGGCAAGCCGCTGGCCGGCGGATGGGCCTGCGCGTAGGCGATGGTCTGGGCGTAGTAATTGTCGCGAAGCCGCGCTGCATCGCGCGAGGCGTAAGAGGCGAACTCGCCGGCGCTCGTGTAGCGAAGGTCGCCCAGCATGTTCATCGCTTCGTGATTGCCGATGAGCGCGTGCACATAACCCCCGGCGCGACGGGCTTGCGGCTCAAGCCGCATCAAATGATTGAGGATGACGCGGCTGTCGGGGCCGCGATCTTCGACATCGCCGAGCTGAACAAGGTGCGTTTGCCCGCCGGCCCAATTGCCGTTGGCGTCGACGAGACCCGCGGTGCGCAGCATGGCCTCGAACTTGTCGGCCTCGCCGTGCAGGTCGCCGAACACGACAATGCGCGCGACGTTGTTGAACACCGCTTGCGCGCGCGCTTGAGCCGGCGCGCCAAACGCGAACGCCGCCAAAACCGCGATAAGAAGGACCAGCCGCCGGATCATCGGGCGAAGTTGGCGGCCGTTGCGGGCGAGATTGAGGCTAAGCAAGGTCAACATAGGCGCATGGGGGATAACCGCTTTTGTCGCGCCAAAGCCAGTATTTCCTGGGTGCGGGGCGCGCAGGGCGGCTCTAGATAGGCCCCGGAGCAAGCACGATGCACGATTCACCGGCGCCGCATGTGAAGGCCGTCTCGGCCGCGGCGGGCCAGTCTTATGAGACCGACGCGATCATTGTCGGCGCGGGGCCGGTTGGCCTCTTTGCGGTATTCGAGCTTGGGCTTCTCGACCTCAAGGCGCATGTCGTCGACGTGCTCGATCGCCCCGGGGGCCAATGCGCCGAGCTCTACCCAGAAAAACCGATCTACGACATTCCGGGTCTGCCTTACGTGACCGGCCAGGGTCTCACCGACGCGCTTATGCGCCAGATCGCCCCTTTCAAAGCGACGTTCCATCTCGCGCAAATGGCCGAGGCGCTCGAACGCCAGGCCGACAAACGCTTCAAGCTTCGCACCGAACTCGGCGCCACGATCACCGCGCCGGTGCTGGTGATCGCCGCCGGCGGCGGCTCCTTCGTCCCGCGCAAGCCGAAGATCGATGGGCTCGAAGCCTACGAAGGCAAGTCGCTGCATTATTCGGTGCGCCAGATGGAGCGTTTCCGTGGCCGCGATCTCGTCATCGCCGGCGGCGGCGATAGCGCGCTCGATTGGGTGCTTAATCTGCAGCCGATCGCGAAGTCGGTGACGCTGGTGCATCGCCGTGATGATTTCCGCGCCGCGCCACACTCCGTTGCGCAAATGCGCGCTCTGGTGGCGGAGCACAAAGTGCGCCTGGAGATCACCGACTTCAAAGGTCTCACCGGCGCCAACGGGCAAGTCAGCGCCATCGTCTGTGAGTTCGAAAGACAAGGGCCGCTACGAACTGGCCTGCAACGAGGTGCTTGCCTTCTACGGCCTCACCATGAAGCTGGGGCCGATCGCGGATTTCGGGCTCAATCTCAATGAAAACCTGATCCCGGTGGACACTGAGAAGTTCGAAACCTCGGAGCCCGGCATTTTCGCGATCGGCGACATCAACACCTATCCCGGCAAGCTGAAGCTCATTCTCTGCGGTTTCCATGAAGCCGCGCTCATGAGCCAAGCCGCGTTCAAGATCGCCCGGCCGGGCGAGCGGCTTGTGTTCCTCTACACGACCTCGTCGACGGACTTGCAAAAGAAGCTCGGCGTCGCCTCATAAGAGGCCATGGATGTCGCCGTCATTTTGAAGCGCTTCGAGAAGCCCGACGAAGTGCGCACGTTTGAAAAAGGCCGCTTCGAACTCGTCCATATCGGCGCCATGACGATCGGGCGCGCGACCTATCAGCCTGGCTGGCGATGGTCTGAACATGTCGGCGCGCCAAGCGGGGTGGCGCGCTGCCAAGTCGAACATGTCGGCTTGGTCGTCTCAGGATGCGCGACTGCGGCGATGGCGGATGGATCGGTCATCGAAATGCGCGCCGGCGATCTTTTTTACATTCCGCCCGAACCGCATGATTCATGGGTTGTCGGCGAGGAGCCCTATGTCTCGCTGCACTTCCGCGGCGCCGATCATTACGCGCAGCCGGATCACAAGCCATGAAGGTCCAGCCCTCGATCTTGCCCTCCATTTTGGACGCCATCGGCAACACGCCATTGATCAAACTGAGACGCGCGTCTGAGGAAAGCGGCTGCACCATTCTGGGAAAGGCGGAGTTTCTCAATCCGGGTCAATCGGTAAAGGACCGCGCCGCGTTGGCCATCGTCACGGACGCCGAAGCGCGCGGCGAACTCCGTCCCGGCGGCGTCATCGTCGAAGGCACGGCCGGCAACACCGGCATTGGTCTGGCGTTGATAGGCGCTGCGAAAGGCTATCGCGTCATCGTGGTGATGCCGAAAACGCAAAGCCAAGAGAAGAAGGACGCCGTGATCGCGCTCGGCGGCGAACTCGTTGAGGTCGATCCCGCGCCGGCCGCAAGTGACAATCATTATCCGAAAATCGCGCGCCGCATGGCCGCCGAAACAGCCAAGCGCGAACCCAACGGCGCCATCTGGGCCAACCAATTCGACAACATCGCCAACCGCCAAGGTCACCTCGATACGACGGCGCCAGAAATCTGGCGCGATACTGACGGCAAAGTCGACGGCTTCATCTGCGCGGTCGGATCCGGCGGCACGCTCGGGGGCGTGTCCATGGGCCTCAAAGCGAAGAACAAAAGCGTGGTGATCGGCCTCGCCGATCCAGGCGGGGCAGCACTCTACAATTGGTACAAGAACGGCGCGCTTAAAGCGGAGGGCGCGTCGATCACCGAAGGGATCGGCCAGGGACGGGTGACCGCAAACCTGGAAGGCGTTGAAGTCGACGAAGCTTTCCGCATCGAAGATCGCGACTGGCTGCCGGTTTTGTACAATCTGGTGCAAGAAGAGGGGCTGAGCGTCGGCGGCTCATCGGCGCTCAACGTGCTGGGCGCCATGCGGCTGGCCAAGCAGCTTGGCCCGGGTAAGACCATCGTCACCGTGCTCTGCGATTACGGCAATCGCTACACGTCCAAGCTCTTCAACCCCGACTTCCTGCGCTCGAAAGATCTGCCCACGCCGCCTTGGCTGCGCTGATGCACGCTCGCCGCAAACGGCGCCAACATGACTACCCTGCTTGCGCTTGCGGGCATGGTCTTTGAGAAAAGGCCTCGGCCTCCGGGAGGATTCGATGCAGGCGATCACGCTCTATGGCAGTTCGGACAGCGGCAATTGTCTGAAGCCGAAATGGGTGGCTGAACACCTCGGCGTGCCCCTCGAATGGATTGAGGTGAGTGCGTTCGATGGCTCGACGCGCAAGCCGGAATTCCTGGCGATCAACCCCGCCGGTCAGGTGCCGGTCGCATTACTGTCGGAGGGGCGCATGCTTTCCCAGTCGAACGCCATTATGGTCCATTTCGCAGAGGGCTCGGACCTCATCCCGCGCGAGGCGTTTGCCCGCGCCAAGATGTTTGAATGGATGTTCTGGGAGCAATATAGCCACGAACCTTACATCGCGGTGCGTATTGCGCGCCTCTATTACCTAAAGAAGAGCGAGGACGAACTCGACCCCGCGCTGCTGACGAAAGGCAACGCGGCCCTCGCGCGCATGGAACTGCAGCTCAAGCAGACGCCGTATCTCGTCGGGGAAGCGCTCTCGCTCGCCGACGTCGCGCTCGTCGCGTACACGCGTAAGGCGCACATGGGCGGCTTTGACGTGAGCGCGTTCCCGGCCGTGCAGGCTTGGGTGAAGCGCGTGGAAGCAGCGCTCGATCTGGCGCCGCTGCGCTAAGAACTGGTGCCACGGGAGAGGATTGAACTCTCGACCTCACCCTTACCAAGGGTGCGCTCTACCACTGAGCTACCGCGGCTAGCCGGAGACCGGCGCTTCTAGCGTCTGGGCCCCAGCGATGGAAGCCCTGGGTATTTGGGCGTGGACGAAGCCCTGCGCTTCTGCTTTCAAGCGTCGGCCATGGCCAAAAACCAGCCGCCAAAACAGGACTTGCGCGCCGCGCGGCTGGCGGCCGCTTTGAAGCGGAATATTGCCCGCAGAAAGGCAGTGCAGCCGGCCAAAACTGCTAAGAAATAGGCGCCTGGCCGCGCCTTGCTTACGCCGTGGCGTGACCCCATAAACCCGCTTCGGGCGCTTGGGGTAACGAAAGACTTCTATGGACCGTATCGCCATCACGGGCGGCGCGCCCCTCCGCGGCAACATTCCCATCTACGGGGCCAAGAACTCGGCGCTGAAGCTCCAGGCTGCGGCTTTGCTGTCGCCAGAAGCCTTGATGCTCGAGAACATGCCGGACCTCGCTGACACGCGCTTCATGGCGCAATTGCTCGGCTCGCTGGGCGTGCAGATCGCCTGGATCAAGGAAGCGCGCACGCTGCGCATGCAGGCCGCCGAGATCAGCTCGACGATCGCGCCGTACGATTTGGTGCGCAAGATGCGCGCGACGTTCAACGTGCTTGGACCGCTTTTGGCGCGCGTCGGCCACGCAACAGTGTCGCTGCCGGGCGGCTGCGCCATTGGCGCCCGTCCGGTCGACTTGCATCTGAAGGCGTTCGAAGCGATGGGCGCCGATATCGTCATCGAGCAAGGCTACGTGAAAGCCGCCGCGCTGCGCGGACTGAAGGGCGCCGACATTGCGTTTCCGTTTCCGTCTGTCGGCGCAACCGAACACACCATGCTCGCTGCCGTGCTGGCCAAGGGCGACACCATCCTGAAAAACGCCGCGCGCGAGCCTGAGATCGTCGATCTCGCCGAATGCCTGAACGCCATGGGCGCGCGTATCGAGGGCGCCGGCGAAAGCGAAATCCGCATCACCGGCGTGCCTGCGCTGAAGGGCGCCAAGCACAAAGTGGTCTCCGACCGCATCGAGGCGGGCACCTACGCGCTCGCGGTGGCGGCCGTGGGCGGCGACGTGTTGCTGCAGGGCGCGCGCTTCGATCATTTGAGTGCGCTGATCAAGTTTCTGCGCGAGGCAGGCGTGACCGTGGAAGTGATCGGCCCGGGCTTGCGCATCCGCCGCAACGGCGGGCGCCTCACGCCTGTCGATTTCTCGACCGAACCGTTCCCAGGCTTTCCCACCGACCTGCAAGCGCAAGCAATGGCGCTCATGTGCATGGCGGAGGGGCAGTCGCGAATCAAAGAAACGATTTTCGAAAACCGTTTCATGCACGCGCCGGAACTTGCGCGGCTCGGCGCTCAGATTGCGGTGCATGGCAATGAGGCTGTCGTCACCGGCGTCAAAAAGCTCATCGGCGCTCCGGTCATGGCGACAGATCTGCGCGCTTCCGTCAGTCTCGTCGTCGCAGGCTTGGCTGCAGAAGGTGAAACCGTCGTGAACCGCGTCTATCACTTGGACCGCGGTTTCGAGAACCTCGAAGCCAAACTCGCCGCCTGCGGCGCGCAAGTGGCGCGAACGCGAGAAGAATAGAGACGCATGGCTGAGGGGCTGAAACTGCTGGCGGAAGACGCCAACGATCTCGATATCATCGCGGCCGCCGCGCAAGACGCCCTTGTGCGCGTCGGCGATGTCGCGTTCGACAAGAAGGCGCGCCGCTTTACGGCCGTGATCAATCGCTTCCGCTGGGAAACCGCAGGCGAGAACGGCCCATTTGAGCGCGTGCGCTCGGCGCTATCCTTCGAGAGCGTGCTCAACGTGAAGAGCCGCAAGGTGCGCCATGACGCGCCCGATGCTCTAGCAGCGGTGCTCCAGATAGGCTTTACGCCGTCTGAACAGCCCCCTGGCGGAATTGTCCAAGTGCTGCTCGCTGGCGGCGGCGAGATTGCGGTGGAGGTTGAGTGCCTCGACGCTCTTTTGATGGACATGGGCGCACCGTGGCGGACGCCGCGCCGGCCTGATCACGAAAAGCTGTAAATGGGCGGCGACCGCAATCGCTTGGCGGAGGTCACGCTGGACGAAGCGTCGCTGCCACCCGCCGGGTCGAACGCCGAGCACGAGCGCCGCATCGCGCTTTTCGACTTGAAGGAAGCCAACACCTTCGCTGTCGTTGGCGAAGATCGCGGCCCTTATGTGCTTGTGCTTGCGCTGGCCGATGGGCGCCTGGCGCTCGATGTCGCTGACGGCAGCGGCGCGCGCGTGCGCGCCCACCACATGGCGCTCTCTCCCTTGCGCAAGACGATCAAGGACTACGCCATCATCTGCGAGAGCTATCACGCCGCCATCCGCGACGCGCCGCCCCAGCAGATCGAGGCTATCGATATGGGCCGACGCGCCCTGCACAACGATGCGGGTGAAGCCTTGGTCAAGGCGCTCGAGGACAAGTTTACGCTCGACCTCGACACCGGACGGCGCCTCTTCACGCTGATCTATGCGATGCACCAGCGAGGCTGAAGCGTGGGCGAGGCTGGGGATCTGCCGCGCTCGGTGCTGTTTGCGTGCACGCATAACAGCATCCGTTCGCCGATGGCGGCCGCGCTCATGCGCCTCCATTTCGGCCCGCTGATCCGGGTCGACAGCCTCGGCGTTCGCCCCGCCGAGGCGGTCTCGCCCATGGCCGCGTTCGTGATGGACGAGGTCGGCGCCGATATCAGCGGGATGAGACCCAAGGGCTTCGAGGCGTTCGGTGAAGACTATGAGGACGGCCCTTTCGACTTGATCGTGTCGCTGAGCCCGGAAGCCCACCACCGGGCGCTCAACCTCATCCCCAACCTCGCGGCGGCCGCCGAATACTGGCCGACTTTCGATCCTTCCCTCACGGAGGGTTCGCGCGAGCAAGTCCTGTGGGAGTACCGCACTGTCCGGGATGGCCTGGAGCGACGTATCGCCCAGCGTTTTCAACGCCCGTCGACGGGCTAGGCCCGGGCGCTTATAAGGCCCCCCGCATCCCGACTTTAGGAGAGAGAATGCCGAAGGAAGAACTCTTGGAATTTGCTGGAACCGTGATGGAGCTCTTGCCCAACGCGACGTTCCGGATCGAACTGGAAAACGGTCACCAGATCATCGGCCATACCGCCGGCAAGATGCGCAAGAACCGCATTCGCGTGCTGGCGGGCGATAAGGTGCTCGTGGAGATGTCGCCATACGACCTCACCAAGGGCCGCGTGACCTACCGATTCAAATAGGTGCAATTTCATGGCCGCTGACCTCAATCGTGCTGTCGTCGTCACCGGCGCTTCCACCGGCATCGGACGCGCCGCTGTCGCGCGCGCCGTCAGCGAGGGCGCAAAGGCGTTCGCAAGCGTCCGCAAGCAGGCCGACGCCGACAGCCTGCGCCAAGAATTCGGCGAAGCCGTCACGCCGCTGATTTTTGATGTCGCCGATGATGCGGCGGTGAAGGCCGGCGCCGCGCAAGTGGCGCAAGCCATCGGCAACCGCAAGCTCTTCGGTCTCGTCAACAATGCCGGGATCGCCGTGCCCGGGCCGCTGCTCTATCTCGATACCGACGAATTGAAGCGCCAGTTTGAAATCAATCTCTTCGGCGTGCATCGGGTCACCCAAACGTTTGCGCCATTGCTCGGCGCCGATCAGGACCGCACTGGCAATGCCGGCCGCATTGTCATGATTTCGTCCGTCGGCGGTCAAAACGGCTCGCCGTTTGTCGGACCTTACGCGGCCTCGAAGTTTGCGCTCGAAGGCTATTCGCAATCGCTGCGCCGCGAGCTCATGCTGTTTGGCATCGACGTCATCGTCATCGGTCCAGGCGCCATCGCCACGCCGATCTGGGACAAAGCCGAAAGCGAAGACCTGAACCGCTTCTCCAACACGCCGTATGCGCCAATGATGGCGCGCGTCGCCGATTACATGGTCACCCAGGGCAAGAAGGGCCTGCCGCCCGCCGATGTCGGCGCGTTGATCTGGAAGTGCCTCACCGATCCCAAGCCCAAGACGCGCTATGCGATATTGCGCAACGAATTCATGGACCGCACGCTGCCGCGGATGATGAACCCGCGCACCGTGGACGGCATCATCGCCAAGCGCCTGGGCTTTCCGAAGCGTCCATGAGCGAACGCCCGCGTCTGGTGCTCGCGAGTGCAAGCCCTCGGCGGCTGGCGCTGTTGGCGCAGATCGGCGTGACGCCCGATGCGGTGATCGCGGCCGATGTCAATGAAACGCCGCTGAAGGGCGAAACGCCGCGCCTGCACGCACTGCGCCTGGCGCGCGCCAAGGCCCAGGCAGTGAAGGCAGATCGCTCCATTGTCCTCGCCGCTGACACAGTCGTCGCAGTGGGCACAAGGATCCTGCCGAAAGCTGAAACCGAGCAACAGGCGCGCGATTGCCTGGCCCTGCTGTCGGGGCGCATCGCATCGGGTGTACACGGGCCTTGCTGTGCGCGGTACGACTGGCCAGGTGCACGATCGTCTCGCTGAAACGCGCGTGACCTTCAAACGCCTCACAGCCGGAGACATCGACGCCTATATCGCCCATGGCGAATGGCAGGGCAAAGCGGGCGGCTACGCGGTGCAGGGCATGGCGGGGCGGTACATCATCTCGATCATCGGCTCGTATTCATCCGTCGTTGGGCTGCCGCTTTATGAAACGGCGCTTTTGCTCGATGCGGCGATGCAGTCATGAGCGAACCGCTCGAAACCTGGATCGACGCCAGCGTCGGCGAAACCCGCGAAGCGCTCGTGCGCCGAGGCAAGCCGCTTGCGCTGCGTGTCCTGCGCGCCAGCGATGAAGGGCGCCGCGCCCGCTGGGGCGAGCTTTATTGCGCGCGCGTGCGCGAAATCGATCGCCGCCGTCGCGGCGCCTTCCTCGATCTGGGTTTGCGTGGCCAGCAGGGCTTTCTTCCGCTTGGCGAGGACGGCCGCGTGCGCATGCGCCGGGAGCGTGTCGCACTCAGCGAGGGTCAAGGCGTCATTGTCTCGGTTTCCCGCGAAGCCGCGCGTAATAAGAGCCCGGTCCTTGAACTCTGGGAAATCGGTCACGACGGCGAAGGCCCGCACCGCATTGCCCAGCACGAAAGCGACGAAGACCTGAAGCTTGCCAGGTCAGCTGATGCCCAAACCCGCGCCAAGCTCGATGCGCTGATCGAAGACAGTCTCGCGCGCACGGCCCCGATAGCCGGCGGCGGCGTCCTCACCATCGAGCCGACCGCTGCACTCGTGGCCATCGATGTCGACGCGGGCGGCCGCATCGGTTCGCCCGATCCCGAACGCTTCGCGCTCGACCTCAACATCGCCGCCGCGCAAGAGGCGGCGCGCCAGATCAGGCTGCGCAATTTGGGCGGACTGATCGCGATTGATTTCGTGTCGATGCGGGCGAAATCGCATCACAAGCAGTTGGAGGATGCGGTGCGCGAAGCGTTCGCCGGCGACCCGTGGAGCGTGCAATTCGGCGGCCTCTCGCGTTTCGGGGTCTACGATCTTGCCCGCGCCCAGCTGCGCACGCCGCTGCACGAACAGATGCGTGACGCTGATGGCCGTTTGAACGCTGAAACCATCGCGCTGATGGCGTTGCGCGCAATCGAACGCGAAGCGCGCGCTCAAACCGGCCGACAGATCGCCTGCACCGTGGCGCCCGACGTGATTGGCTGGCTCCATTCCGCCGAGTTCGATTGGCGCGGCGATCTCAACAACCGCATCGGCATGCGTTGGACGCTCGATGCCGCGCCCGGCGCGCGCGAGAAGATCGACGCGAGGGCGCTGTGAGCGATCCCGCGCCGAGCAAATGCGTCATCTGCGGCAAGCCGCAGGACGGCGCCTATCGCCCGTTTTGCTCGAAACGCTGCGCCGATGTTGACCTCAACCGGTGGCTCAGCGGCGGTTACGCCATCCCCGCCGCCGAGGAAGACGAGCCTGACGAGGGTGAGCCTAAGGCGCCGAAATGAAGATTGTGAACGGCTGTGCGTCGTTGGGATGATCGTGCAGTTGCAGCGAGCCGATAGCGACCACGGTCTTCAAATCCTTGTTCTTCAACACGCCGTTCAATTCGTACTCGACGTGGTCGCGCGTGAAGACTTCGCGTTCCGCGAATTCGAAAAAGGCAGCGACAATATCGTCAGCCGGGCGGCTCATCAGATCATCACGGTGTTCGAACCTATAAGCGCCCTCGGCGCCGGACACCGAATCCAACATGCGCGCCTGGTAACGAGCCATTGGGAGCGTCCTATCCTGGAACAACCATTCCGGATCAGCGCTTACGCCCGCACGGCGACACTTTGGTGACGGCCGTCTAGTGATTGCTCGGCGGGACGATACGAAACGCGCCCACCGGCTTGGGGAAGAGGCGATAGCGCCAGGAGCGGAAGAGCGTATTGATCTGGCTCGCGTCGTTTGCCGTGCACTCACGCTGACCCTCATCGAAGGTCACGCCAAGGCGGCGCAGGCGATCGGGCGAAAATTCCTCGCACTTTGGCAAGTACTCGACCATGCGAGAGCCTTCGCGGTGAATGAGAGCGTAGGAAGGATGCTCATCGTCGTCCTGAACGATCCACCATTGTCCGCCGATCGGCACGAATAGGGCGTGCGAGACGCGGCCTTCATTATCGGTCGCTTGGCAATAGCCGCCACTTGCCGCGAACGTGACGCGCGAGGGCGTTTCGTCGATTTCTTCAAGCGTGGTGGGCGTCGTGAAAGGGCATTGGCCGCGGTCCTCCGTGAAGAGCGGATGCTCAGACGAGAAACAACCGCCGAGCGCCAAACTTAACGCAAGCATCGCGACGATGCGCATGAAACGCCTCCAACGCAGCAATTCCAAATATCGCGTAACATTGCGGCGGCGCTGCGGCGTGGCGCGTGCAAGCGTCGTTCTGTGTGGCGCGGGTCACGCAGGCCTGGGGTTAGCCAGCGATGGGCGTTTCTTGCGCGCTCACCGCCAGCCACCGCCCGCGGCGATAGGCAAACACATCGGTGAAAATCGTGCGCTGCGCGGCATTGCCGCTCTCACGTCGCGCCGTGATGCCGGTCGCGACCGCTACGTCGCCATAGAGGCGGACGTCGAGCGTTTCGAAACGCACGATCACGCCGGGCGGCGTGGGATGCGCGCGCGCCCAATCAATGTGCTGGCGCTTGTTGAGCACAATGCCCGCCGCGACCGGGTGCGCGAAATCGTTGGCAAGAATGTCTTCCAGTGCAGCAGGGTCGGTCAGATGCGCGAGCCAACGCTGCTCTAGCGCCTCGATGGCTGCGCGATCTGCGTCAGCGGAACGGGTTTGCGCCTGCGCCGAGGCGCAAAGACCCAGCAAAGCAAGTGCGAGCAAGAGTGTGCGCATCTAGTCTCCGAACGTCGCCACGACCGGCACATGGTCGCTCGCCTTTTCAAGCCCGCGCGCCTTTTTGAAAATCTCGAAATTGGTCAGCCGATCGGCTGCTTGCGGCGAAAGCAGCATATGGTCGATGCGAATGCCGTGGTCCTTCTGCCAGGCGCCGGCCTGATAGTCCCAGAACGTATATTTGTGGGCGCCGCCGTCGGCCTGCATGTAGGCATCGGCCAGGCCAAGATTTTGCAGCGTGCGATAGGCGGCGCGCGTTTCGGGTTGGAAGAGCGCATCGTTCACCCATACGCGCGGATCGTGGCAATCCACATCGCGGGGAATGACATTGTAATCGCCGGCGACGACGAAGCGCTCCTCAAGCTTCAAGAGTTCGCTCAGATGCGCGCGCAGCGATTGCATGAATTGCAGCTTGAACTGGAATTTGTCTGTGCCGATCGGATTGCCGTTCGGCGCATAAAGGGAGGCCAAGCGATAGGGGCCGCCGGGGGCGGCGATTATCGCCTCGATATAGCGGGCATGCTCATGATCCAACCCGGGCACGCCGCGGATGAATTCCTCGATGCGATGCTTTGAAAGGATGGCGACGCCGTTATAGCTCTTTTGCCCGTAGGTCTCGACATTGTAGCCCATCGCCTCGATCTCGAAGCGCGGGAACCGGGCGTCCTCGCATTTGATTTCCTGCAGGCACCAAACGTCGGCGTTGACTTCCTCGAACACTTTGAGCGCCGTCGGCAGGCGCGCGAGGATGGAATTCACATTCCAGGCGGCGATTTTCAGACCCATGCGCCGGGCTTAGCGTCCGCCCGGCGCTGCATCAACTGCGCGCAAGGAGGGCGACAAGCGCAAATCCAACCAAGACCAGAAGGGTCGAGATCATCAGCACAATGCGCACGCCGGCGCCGGATTGGCCGGCGCGAGCTTCGTCCTTATCAAGTTCGACGTGATCGCCGACTTTGTGAGCGGTCATAGGCTTCTCCGTGCCCCAGCCGTCGGCGACGATTGTCGCGCCGCAGACGGCCAAGGGAAAGCTTTTTGGCCAGCGCCGTGGTAACAAACGCCATGATTGTAATTCTGGCGGCCTTCTCCTTGTTCCACCTCATAGCGGGGACAGCGAGCCTTGGGCTCGCCGTACGCCTGCTCGCTCCCGAGGAGCGCGCCCATTGGCGCTCGAAGCCCAATCTGGTCGTCGCTGAGCTGACCTGCTGGCTCTATCCGGTCATTGCGTTCGTTTGCGCCATCTTCGCGTGGCGCGCCTTCACCGCTGGCCAGCATCATGCGCTGGCCTTGCTGAGTGCGCCGTTCTTGTGGTTCATCGTGATGGGGATCGTCTTTGCGCTCGTCGACTACGCAGAAGACGGCATCTTGGGCAATGCACGCACGCGTGATTGAATGCGCCGCCGCGAGAAGCCTCACGGCGGCGCTTTTCAAGATTACCTATGAGACGTTACGGATGAGAAGAAGAGGTAGCCGGCTTTGCGGCCGCCGACGATGAACCCGTCGTGGTCGTTGAAGGCGAGCTGCTCGCGGGCGCCGCAGCCGTGGTCGTCGCCGCTGTGGTCGAACTGGGCGTCGTGGTCGCCGTCGAGGACGATGAGTGGTTCATCATCTGCTGAAACTTGTGGCAACCGCCCAGCGTCAACATCAGCGCAGCCGCGCACGCGAGAACAGAAATACGCATAAACAAACTCCCATTGGCCCAGTGGGCGCGCATGGTTTGCGCGCAAGGGAAGGCCGATGGGGCGGCCAGCTGAACGCCCGCTCTCTCGAACCTGACAAATTTCCAAGAAACCAGGCAGCGTCAGGCGCAATCGCCAGAAAAGCCCCGGAACTGCGTGAATTCGTCAACCTCTGCGCGATCGCTGCGGAGCTTGTTGACCGGAGCGCTTTCGTCGGCATACCCCAGCGCCATGCCGCAATAGATCATCTCGTCTTCGCCAAGTGCGAAGTGCTTATGCAGCGGCGCGCGCACCCGCGCCCAGGCTTCCTGCATGCAGCTGGCCACGCCACGCTCAAGCGCGGCGAGAGCCACCGACTGCATGAACATGCCGAGATGGGCCCACTGACCATGACCCATGCGCCGCTCGATCACGAAAAAGAGTCCAACCGGCGCGCCGAAGAAGTCGAAATTCTGCACCAGATGCGTCAGCCGTCCCGGCTTGTTGTCGCGCCCGATGCCCATGAGCGCATACATGTCCTCACCGAGCTTGTAGCGGCGCGTGCGATAGGGCTCCCAGAGATTGGCGGGATAAACAGGCCGATCGCCGTCATCGCCCGGCAAGTTTGCTTTCGCCAGCGCCGCGACCGCATCCCGCTCGCCGCCTGCCACAGCGATCACTTTCCATGGCTGCAGATTGCCGCCTGATGGCGCAAACCGCGCCGCGTCAAGAATCTCGCGGACAATTGCCACGCCAATCGGATCGGACTTGAAGGCCCGCACGGAAATGCGCCTCCGCAGCGCGTCGCTCACATTCATGCATACACGCGCGCGCGTGAACGGCCCTGAATATCCTTGGCGTACAGACGGCCCGCCTTCTGCGCAGCTTCGATCTCGCGCGCGCTCATCTCGCGCGCCAGCGCCGCGGCGCGTTTGCGGCAAGCGTCATCGCCGGAAACGCTGACGCTGGCGTAGAGCCATGCCAGCGCCTCGACCGGCTCATTGTCCATCAGCATGTTGGAGAGATGCAGCATCGCTGAGGGATTGCCGAGTTCGGCGGCGCGCACGAGATAGCGCCGTGCATCGTCGGGATCGCTCATCGCCGCCAACTGCACCATGCCTTCGGCGTCGCCGCCGGAAGCCGCGACGCGAAACATTTCGCGCGCCGCCTCATTGTCCTTCGCCACGCCGACGCCCGACCGTAGCGCGATCCCGTAGGCGGTTTGCGCCCCAGGATGGCCGCCCTCGGCGGCGCGCGCGAAGCAATCCACCGCCGCACGCACATCACGCGGTCCGCCCAGGCCGCGCCATTCCAGCAAGCCGAGATGATAGTCGCCCGTCGCGGTCGGATGTTCGATATCGGCCTGCTCAAACAAGCGGCGCGCGCGCTTCCAGTTCTGCCGCCGGAAAGCGGCAAGCCCTTTGTCGAGCTTGGTCGGACCTGGACCAAACAATCCCATGCTCAGACGGAGAAGCTTACGCCGCAGCCGCAAGACGACTTGGCGTTGGGGTTTTTCACTTTGAAGGACGCGCCGATCAATTCCTCGACCCAGTCGACTTCAGAGCCGAGCAGGAAGGGCAGCGACACCGGATCGACGAAGAGGCGCGCGCCGTCGCGCTCGACCACCAGATCGTCCCCTTTGGCGCTCTTCGCCACGGCGATGTCGTATTGGAACCCGGAGCAGCCGCCGCCCTCGACCGCCACGCGCAAGCCCGCCCCGGCGGGCTCTTCAGCCACCACCGCCTTGATCCGCTTCGCCGCGGCCTCGGTCAGCCCCACATTCGCCATTCGTTAACGTTGCTCCGGAGAAGCGGTTTCTCAACCGTCCGACCTCCATATATGGTCCAGTTTTAACGGCGAGGAGAAGGCAGTTCGTGGCCGAAGGGCAGACATCCGCTGGCCCCGCCCGGCGCGCCAAGGCGGGAAAGCCGGCCTCTGGTGGCATCCAGCGCCCATCCCGCGCCCCGTTCGCTACCGATCCAGCGCGTTCCCGGGGCCGGCTCTACCCGGAACCTGAAAGTCACACCCGCACACCCTATGAGCGCGATCGCGACCGGATTGTTCACGCGAGCGCCTTCCGTCGCCTGAAGGGTAAGACGCAAGTCTTCGTCGCCCACGAGGGCGATCACTACCGCACGCGCCTCACGCACTCGCTCGAAGTCGCACAGATAGCCCGCAGCGTTGCGCGCCGCCTTGGCCTCGATGACGATCTCGCTGAGGCGTTGGGTCTTGCCCATGACCTTGGCCATCCCCCGTTCGGGCATACTGGCGAAGACGTGCTCGATCTTTGCATGGAGGCGTTCGAAGGCTTCGACCACAACGCCCAAACGCTGCGCGTGCTGACCAAGCTCGAGCGCAAGTATCCGGCCTTCGACGGTTTGAATCTCACCTGGGAAACGCTGGAAGGCGTCGTCAAGCACAACGGCCCGCTTATCCGCTTCGGCGCCAAACTCGAGGATTTGCCGATCGCGATCCAGGAATACGTCGCCATCCACGATCTCGAACTCGACACCTGGCCGGGACCCGAAGCGCAAGTCGCCGCACATGCCGACGATATTGCCTACAATAATCACGACATCGACGACGGCCTGCGCGCCGGGCTCTTCTCCCTTGTTGAGTTGCGCGAAGAAGTGCCGATGGTGGCGCGCGTGATGGCGAGCGTCGACAAGGACCATCCCAAGCTTGAAGAGCCGCGCCTCATCGCCGAAACCGTCCGCCGCCTGATCGGCGTCTGGGCCGACGATCTGGTCTGGGAATCCAACAACCGCATCGCAGAGCTAAAGCCGAAGAGCGCCGAGGATGTCCGCGCCGCGGGCAAGCCGCTGATCCGCTTTTCGGATGTGATGAACGATCACCAGGCGGTCTTACGCCGCTTCCTCATGCAGCGCATGTACCGGCATTGGAAGGTCAACCGCTCGCGCAGCCACGCCAAACGCATCCTGCGCCAGCTCTTCGATCTGCTGCTTGCGGAGCCGGAACTTCTGCCGCCCGACTGGCAGAAGGGCGGCGACGGCCCAGACGGCAAGAAGACCGCGCGCCGGGTTTGCGACTACATCGCCGGAATGACCGATGATTTCGCCATCGACGAACATCGCCGCCTCTTCAGCTTGGATCGGTAACGAACTGATAGGCTCTTGAGCGTAGGCAGGACGGGCAAAGCCCCATTGCCGCGCAAGTGTTAGACTGGCGGCGATTCCAGGAGCCGCCATTTTGGCCAGAGGGTACGATCCGCGCCTGCACGAAGAGCACAACCGCGTTGGCGGCATGCTCTATTTGCTGATGCTCGTCATAGCGCTCGCCTTCGGCGGTTTCGTTTGGCAAATCTATAGTGGTCCAGCCGCCCCCCACATCGCTGCCCCGAGCGAGCCCTATAAGATCACGCCGCCGGCCAATGCGGCGAACGCGCCCGACGAGGCCGAGCAGAACGCCTTCTTCAATTCGCTTGATGGACACGAAAACGATGCGGCGACGGCCACGCCGCGTCCCGGTCCGGAGGTCGCGGCGACGACAAGCGCCGCGGCGCCGGCCCAAACCGGGCGCCGCAACTTGCCGCCGCGCCTTTGTTCGCCGCGAGCGGGCCCTACGTGGCGCAGCTGGCCGCGCTGCAATCTGAAGCCGCTGTGCAGCCGGCTTGGGCGCGCCTCTCATCGCGTGCGCCGAACCTCTTCGGCCAAGCCCGTCTCGACGTACAGCGCGCCGATCTCGGCCAGCGCGGAATCTATTTCCGCGTACGCGCCGGCTACTTCGCCGATCGCGCCAACGCCTCGCGCTTCTGCGAGCGCATACGGCAGATGGGGCAGGACTGCATCCCGGTCGCCCGCTAAGGTCGCGCGATGCCGCTTACGGTTTCTCTCGGAATTCGCCAGCCCACGCTTGACGACAATCTGCGCGCGTTCCTGCGCGAAGCGCGGCCCTGGAGCCTCATCCTTTTCCGCGAAGCCTGCGTCACGCGCGATCAGGTGCGCGCGCTTTGCGCCGATCTGCGCGATGCGACCGGATATGACAGCGTCGTCCATATCGACCAGGAAGGCGGCCGCGTCGCGCGTTTGAAGCCGCCGGAATGGCCAACATGGCCCGCGAGCGCGGTGTATGGAAAACTTTATGCGAAGGACCAAGCCGCGGCGATCGAAGCAGCGCTGCTCGGTCATCGACTCATCGCCCATGAATTGAAGGGCATGGGCGTCGACGGCGATTTCACCCCGGTGCTCGACGTGCCTGTCGACGGCGCCGATCCCATTATCGGCGACCGTGCGTTTTCACAGGATCCGAAAATCATTGCCGCTCTTGCGCGCGCAGCGCTGGCAGGCCTGCACGCGGGCGGCGTCGCCGGTTGCATCAAGCACATGCCCGGCCACGGCCGCGCCGAAGCCGACAGCCATCTGGCGCTGCCGAAAGTGCGCGCCCAGGAAGGCGACCTCGAACGCGACCTTTATCCATTCACGCAAATGGCGGACGCGGAAGCGGCGATGACGGCGCACATCGTTTACGAAGCCTGGGATCCCGATCGGCCCGCCACCTGTTCGCCCACCTTGATCGAGAAAATCATCCGCGGCCGCATTGGCTTTGCCGGGCTGTTGATGAGCGACGACCTCGACATGAAGGCGCTCCAATACGCCATGAATGGCGGGCTTACCGAGCGCGCTGAGGCAGCACTCAAGGCTGGGTGCGACGTCGTGCTGCAATGCTCCGGCGTGTTGAAAGACATGGAAGCGGCGGCCAAGGGATGCCAAACCCTGGCCGGACCATCGCTCGTCCGCGCCCGCGCAGTCGAAGCTTTCGCCAAACGGCCGGCGGAGGATTTCGACGCCGAAGCCGGCTGGGCGCGGTTCAAGGATTTGTCGTCGGCCTGAGCGGTTCCATGAGCGAAGACGCAGAAGACACAACCGACCTCGATCTCGCCGCCGCCGAAGAAGCGGAGGGACGCGATGCGCTGCTGCTTGCGCTCGACGTGTTCGAAGGGCCGCTGGCGCTGTTGCTCGATCTCGCGCGCGCCAAGAAGATCGATATCGCCAAAGTGTCGGTCGGCGAGATTGCCGATCAATATCTCGCTTTCATCGCCGAAGCGCACGCGCAGAACATGGAGCTGGCGAGCGATTATCTCGTCATGGCCGCCTGGCTTGCGCTGCTGAAGTCGCGTCTGCTGCTGCCCAAGCCGCAGCTGGCTGAAGATGAGCCCGATCCCCAGCAAATTGCCGATGCGCTCAAGCTCAAGCTTATGCGCCTTGAACTGGCGCGCGCCGCGGCCAAGCGGCTAAACGACATGCCGCAGCTCAATCGCGATGTATTTCTGAACGGGATGGCCAGGCCGACTGTGCTGACCAAGACCGTCGCTTGGAAGGCTGAACTTTACGATCTGCTGGGCGCCTATTGCGCCGAACGTTCGAAGGGCATGCGCAAGCGCGCTTATCGCACCTTCGCGCGCCGGGCGTTTCCGCTGGAAAGCGCGCGCCGCAAGCTCGAACAGGCGCTGGTGGGCATGAAGGATTGGCAGACTATCCACGCAGTGGCGCCGCCGACGGAAGCGGGCGCCGATGCGCCCCCGGCAGAGAGCTATCTCGCCTCCACATTCAGCGCCGCGCTTGAACTCGCCCGCGAGGGCAAGATGGATTTGCGTCAGGCCGAGGCGTTCGCGCCGCTTTTCGTGCGTGCACGTCCGCTTGAGAAGCGTTCGCCATGACCGCTGACGCCAAGCCCCCGCTTGCCGACGCGATGCGCAGGCTCGAAGACGCCTTCGGCGAGGCCGGCGAACGCCAGCGCAGCCAACCGTCTTCCGATGCGGTGCGCGCCGCTGAAGCTTTGCTGTTTGCCGGTGGCGAGCCGCTGACGGCGAAAGCTTTGGCCGAGAAGCTTGGCCCAGATGTCGATGTCGCCGCTGTGCTCATGCGGCTGAAGCGCGACTATGAGGGTAGAGGCGTGCAGCTAGTCGAGGCGGGGGGCGGCTGGCGCTTCCAATCTGCGCCCGACCTTTCGAGCCTTTTCGTCGAAACCCGCGCGGCGCCAAAGAAGCTGCCCAAGGCGGCGATGGAAACCTTGGCGGTAATTGCATACCATCAGCCGGTGACCCGGAGCGAGATCGAGGAAATCCGGGGCGTGTCGCTCTCGCGGGGGTCGATGGAGTTGTTGCTTGAAATTGGTTGGATCCGTCCGCGCGGACGCCGGCGCACCCCTGGCCGGCCGCTTACTTTTGGGACCAGCGAGGCCTTCCTTGCCCACTTTGGCTTGGGCTCGCTCGACGCCCTTCCCGGTAAAGAAGATCTAAAGGCGCTGGGGCTGCTCGATGCTCGTGCGGCCAGCGCCATCGACGTGCCGCGCCCCGGCGAGGCCCCGGCCAGCGACGAAGAACCGCTGGAGATAGGGGGAGACAGGCCCGAGTTTTTCCGCGATCATCTGGACGAACACGGCGAATAAGAGCCACCGGTTCAAGAAACCGGCAAAGGTCCCCGTGCTAAGCTGTTCAGGCATAAATAGGCCGCAGAGGGGGCGCGACGGTTTTTCGTCGCCCCGTTTACAGCGTGGAAAACGTTTAGGAGCGTTAGGAAAATGCATCCGACTTGGACCCTAATCATCGTCGTTGTTCTGGCGGCTTTGTTGTTCATGCGCCCAGGCAAGCTTTCGGGCCTGATGGAAGATCTCGGCAAAGGCATCAAAGGCTTTCGCAAAGGCATGACCGACGAGCATACGACGCCGCCGGCCCAACCGCCGCAGGAGCCGCCGCGTCAGGTTGCCGACCAGACCACGCAACAATCGACGCCCCAAGACCGCGTTCAGAATTGAGCCAATTGATCTGAGCAGCCGCCATGGTGCCTGGCCTTAGCCTCGAGCACATCGTCATCCTGGGCATCATCGCCTTGGTGGTGGTGGGCCCCAAAGACCTCCCGCTGCTGCTGCGCAAGCTTGGGCAGTGGACGGCGCGCCTGCGCGGCATGGCGCAAGAATTCCGAACCGGCTTTGACGAATTAGCGCGCCAGGCGGAACTCGACGAACTGAAGCGTGAAGTCGAAGCGCTGCGGCAAACGACCAATCTCAGTAGCCTTCGCAATGAAATGACCAAGCCGGTGGGAACGCTCGAATCCTACGCCGGCGTCTCGCCGCCCGCAGCGCCAGCCTCCTCGATGGAAGAGGCGCCGCAAAGCGGCGGAGGAAATGCGCCCTCAGCAATGACGGAAGAGGCTCAAGCGGCTCAATCGTCACCAGATTTTCCGACACCTCCTCAATCATCGCTGCGCGATAGCAGCTCCTTGATCGAGGAGGAGCCAAGCGCTCCTGCGCGGCAGTCCGCGCCATGAATGCCATGCCCGATGAAGACGAGGTCGAGGCGTCGCGTGCGCCGCTGCTCTCGCATCTTGACGAACTCCGCACCCGCCTGATCTGGGCGATCGCCGGCGTGCTCGTCGCCTTCATCGGCTGCTTCTTCTTCCAGGATCAGATTTTTCTGATGCTGACCAATCCGTTCGTCGAGGCCATGCGCGAGGCGCATCTCGCGCAGAGCCGAGAGATCCACATGATCAACACGGACGCGTTTGGCTTCTTCATGACCAAGCTGAAGCTGACCTTGTTCGCAGCGCTCGTCGTGTCGTTCCCGATGACCGCCTACCAAGCCTACGCTTTCATCGCACCAGGTCTCTACAAGCGGGAACGCAGCACCGCGACGCCGTTTCTGATCGCCGCGCCGATCATGTTCATCGTCGGGGGCTTGTTTGTCTATTACGTCGCCATGCCATATGCGCTCCGCTTTGCGTTGGAGCAGCAGGTCTCGATGCAGACCGCCAACGGCACCACCATCCACGTCGACTATTTGCCGAAGGTCGATGAATACATCGCGCTCGAAACCACCTTGATCTTGGCCTTTGGACTGTTTTTCCAGATGCCCGTGGTGCTGTCCTTGCTTGCGCGCATCGGCGTTGTCACCGCCTCCATGCTGCGCAAGACGCGTCGCTATGCGTTGGTCGGCATCGCGGCCTTCGCCGCCCTGGTCGCGCCGCCGGACCCGTTATCCATGGGCGTGATGATGATCCCACTCTATGGCGTGTTCGAGATTTCGATTCTCGTGGTGTGGCTCTTGGAGCGGCGCGACCAAAAGAGCCAAGCTGTCACCAACGCCAGCGCCGCCGAGTGATTTGTAATCGCGGCCGCCCGTGCTAACTCGCACGTGCAATGCACGACATCAGAGCCATTCGCGACAACCCCGACCTTTATGACGCCGGCTGGGCGCGCCGCGGGCTGTCCGCGTTTGCCAAGCGCATCGTCGATCTCGACGCCAAGATGCGCGCGGCAGCGACCGCCAAGCAGGACGCCGAGGCCCAGCGCAACGCGGCCTCGAAGGCGGTTGGCCAAGCCAAGGCGCAGAAGAACGAGGCCGAGGCCGAGCGGCTGATCACACAAGTCACGGCTTTGAAGCAGCGCATTGATGAAACCGGCGTCGAGGAAGCGCGCTGGCAGAAGCAGCGCGACGATCTGCTCGCCTCGCTCCCGAACCTGCCGGCGCCGGATGCGCCCGATGGCGCCGACGAAAACGCCAACATCGAGGTGCGCCGCTGGTACAGGCGCGACGGCGGCGATCCGCCCAACGTTGAACTTTCGGCCGATCATGTCGCCCTCGGCGAAGCTTTGGGCATGATGGATTTCGAAGTCGCCACGCGGCTCTCGGGCGCGCGCTTCGTCGCGTTGAAAGGCCAGCTCGCGCGCCTCGAACGGGCGCTTGCCGCCTTCATGATCGATCTGCACACAGGAACGTTTGGTTACGCCGAGGTGAGCCCGCCGCTCCTGGTCAAAGACCACGTCATGTTCGGCACCGGCCAATTGCCAAAATTCGTCGACGATCAATTCACCGCCGCGCGCACCGTCAGCCGCGAGGAATTGCTCAGTGCAGCACTCGAGCGTTTCGATGATGAAGTCGAACGCCAAAAAGGCAAAGCCAAGCCGACCGACGTACTGAAGCAATTGCTGGAGCAGGCGCCAACGCGCGAGGATTTCTGGCTGATCCCCACCGCCGAGGTCGCGCTCACCAATTTCGTGCGCGAACAGATCCTCGCCGAAGACACGCTGCCGCTGCGCATGACCGCCGACACGCCGTGCTTCCGCGCCGAGGCAGGTGCGGCGGGCAAAGACACGCGCGGCATGATCCGCATGCATCAATTCCGCAAGGTGGAGCTCGTCTCGGTGACGACGCCGCGCAAGAGCCACGAGGAGCACGAGCGCATGGTCTCGTGCGCCGAAGAAGTGCTGAAGCGCCTGGAACTACCATATCGCGTCATGTTGCTGTGCACCGGCGACATGGGATTTTCGGCGCGCCGCACCTACGATCTCGAAGTCTGGCTGCCGAGCCAGGCAAAGTATCGCGAGATCTCGTCGTGCTCGAATTGCGGCGATTTCCAAGCCCGGCGCATGAATGCGCGCTTCCGCAATAAAGACGGGAAGACCGAGTTCGTTC
Organism: uncultured Pseudomonadota bacterium; assembly: GCA_963837475.1. GTDB lineage: Bacteria > Pseudomonadota > Alphaproteobacteria > Caulobacterales > Aquidulcibacteraceae > Vitreimonas. The sequence continues at coordinate 1,241,666 of CAWIND010000003.1, read as the reverse complement.
ATACGCTCAACGGCTCTGGGCTCGCTGTCGGGCGCGCCCTCGTTGCCGTCTTGGAAAACTACCAGAACGCCGACGGCTCGATCACCGTGCCGAAAGCGCTCGTCTCGTACATGGGCGGCGCAGAGCGGATTACGAAATAGGCCCGATTGCCTTGAGAAGATTGGCGCCGCTCGTCGCCTCCGGCAGCGCCGCGAAGTCTGCCTTTGCCTCCAGCGCCACGCCCAATAGCGCGTGAAAGATCCGCCGCGGCAGTGTCTGGGCGCCAAACTGTTCCAGGTGCGGCGTGGTGAATTGCGCGTCGAGTAGGCGGAAGCCGCCGAACCTGAGCCGCGCCACGAGATGCACGAGCGCTGCTTTGCTTGCGTCGGTCACGCGCGAAAACATGCTTTCTCCGAAAAAAGCTCCCCCGAGCGCCACGCCATAAAGGCCGCCCACCAAGGCGTCTTCGAAGCGCGCCTCCACGCTGTGCGCCAGACCACGGGCGTGCAGGTCGAGGTAGAGCGCGCGAATATCGGAATTGATCCAGGTATCCTCCCGGTCGCGCGCGGGCGCGGCACAGGCGTCGATCACGGTGGCAAAGTCGCGGTCGATCGCAAACGAGAAGGCGTCACTGCGGATCGTGCGCTTGAGCCGCTTGGGGACATGGAACGCGTCCAGCGGCAGGATGCAGCGCCATTCCGGGTCGACGATGAAAAAGCCTTCGTCGGCCCGGCTTTCGGCCATCGGAAAGACGCCGCGCTTGTAGCAGGCGATCAGATCGTCAGGTGAAAACGGCTTCATCCGCGTTGCATCATGCCAAGAATTGCCGCGCCGCGAAACGCCCTGTTGCAAACCGGCCCCAGGGCCTAAGTTACCCCTCATGGCCGTTGTCCTGACACCCACGCGCGAACAGCTCATCCACTCCCTCTACGAAGCCGCCGAAGTCGAACACGATCTCATGTGCACCTACCTCTATGCCGCCTTCAGCTTGAAGGACGGTGAAGCGGAGGGCTTATCGGCAGACGAGGCGGCCGCGGTCGCCCGCTGGAAACGCACCATTCTCGACGTCGCCATCGATGAGATGGGTCACCTCGTTGCGGTGTGGAATATCACCGCCGCCGTGGGCGGCTCGCCGCATTTCGGGCGTGACAATTTCCCGCTGAACCCCGGCTATCTGCCCGCCGGCATCACGGTGAAACTGGCGCCGTTCAATCCCGACGTGCTGCAGCATTTCGTACATCTCGAGCGACCGCACGGTTCGGATGAGCCCGAAGGCAAGGGTTTCGAGCCGGTGCGCAGTTTCAAGCGCTCCGCTTTGACGCCGAAGCTGACGCCGATGGGCATCGACTACGAGACCGTCGGCGAATTCTACGAGGTGCTGGAGCGCGGCCTGAAAATCATGGCCGAGAAGCTCGGCGAAAAACAATTGTTCTGCGGCGATCCTGCCTTGCAGCTCTCGCCCAACGAAATCGATCTCGGCGGCGCCAAGCCCGTCCTGTGCTCGAAGACCGCCGTCAACGCTTGTCAGGCGATCGTCACGCAGGGCGAAGGCGCGCGCGAGGATCAACCGGACTCGCACTTCAACAAGTTCGCCGCCATTCGTGCTGAGTATAGCGCGCTGCGTAACAAGAACCCGCACTTCACGCCCGCCCATCCGGCCGCGCACAATCCGGTGCTGCGCCGGCCGCCCAATCCCGAAGGGCGTGTGTGGATCGATGATCCCGACGCCAGCGCGATCGTCGATATCGCCAATGCTTCCTATCAGCTGATGCTTCGCCTCGTCGCTTACACTTACGGCGTGCCAAGCCCGAGCGCGGAGAAATCACTCGCGGTCGATCTTGGCATCGACCTGATGAAAGCGCTCACGATGCTCGGCGAAAGCGCCGCGCGCCGCCCGGCGGGCAAGGACAATCCGCAATGCAACGCCGGTGTCTCTTTCACGGCGCTGCGCGATGGCGCAGCGCTGCCGCGCGGAGCAAGTTCACGCCGCTTCTTCGCGGAGCGGATGGTGGAATTGGCTGACGGCGCCGCCAAGCTCGATCAGGATGATTATCGCGTCGCTCGCGCGACAGGTTTGCTCAAAGCGCTGGCGGTGCGGGCGCGCAAGTTCGAGGCGATGACGGATGAAGCGCCTGCGAAGACGGCGCCGCAGGCGGCGGCCGTGCCGACGCCGGCGGAAACCTTGAGCCAAGACGGCGTCGAGCACATTGAAGGCAAGAAGATCGACATCAACTATAAAGGCAAGCTCTGCATCCATTCGCGCTTCTGCGTGACGCAGGCGCCGCATGTGTTCCTCGCCAATGTCGAAGGGCCGTGGATTCATCCCGACGACATGGACGCTGAAGAACTCGCTGCCGTTGCGCGCAATTGCCCGTCTGGAGCAATTCAGTACCGGCGAAAGGATGGCGCGCCCCAAGAACAGCCGCCGCAAGTCAATCTCATCCGCACGCTGCAAGATGGTCCAAACGCGTTCCGTGGCGATTTGCGCATCGATGGCGAGTTGATCGGCTATCGCGCCACGCTCTGCCGCTGCGGCGCATCGAAGAACAAACCCTATTGCGACGGCTCACACCACGACATCCATTTTGAAGCCACCGGCGAGCCGGCGACCGGCGAAAAGACCGCCATGCTGGACGTGCGCGATGGGCCCATCGAGATTGCGCCGCAAACAGACGGTCCGTTGATGGTGCGCGGCGCTATGGAGATCATCTCCGGCACGGGCCGCGTGGTCGCGCGGGTGACCGCGGCGCGCTTCTGCCGCTGCGGCCATTCGCAGAACAAGCCCTTCTGCGACGGCGCCCATGCCAAGATCGGATTTAAGTCGACCTAAGAACCCTTGTCCGCAAAGCCCTTGTCCGCAAAGCCCTTGTCCGCAGAACCCTTGTCCGCAAAGCCCTTGGCCGCAGAGCCCTTGTCCGCAGAGCCCTTGTCCGCAGACACCTTGTCCGCAGACACCTTGTCCGCAGAGCCCTTGTCCGTGCGGCGTTTGTCGAACCACATGTCGATTGGGTGCAGAACGACCAACACGACAAGCGTCAAGCCGACGCCGATGAACACGATCGACCAAGTCGCCAGCGCACACGCAATGCCCAGCGCCGCCGTCACCCAGACCGTCGCCGCTGTCGTCAGACCATGCGCTTGCTGTTGGTCGGCGCCTTTTAGGATGGCGCCCGCGCCCAGAAAGCCGATGCCGGTCATCACGCCCTGGATCACGCCCTGAATGACGCGGCTGACCGCATCGGGCCGATTTTCCAGGGCGACGAAGTGCACGGTCGAAAGACAAACCAGCGCCGAGCCCAGCGAGACCAGCGCCAAGGTCCGGATGCCGACGGTTTTGCCGCGCCATTCGCGGTCGAGCCCGATGACCATGCCGACAATTACCGCAGCTATGAGACGCAGCGAGACATCGCCGAGATCAACCGCAGGCGTCGTGGAAACGGACATAGCGAAATTGTGTTCTGCGCTTGTGCGCGGTGCAAGATTATTCGCCGCTCAGATGGCCGCGCAATTGATCGCCGCCTGCGAGGTGAAGCTCTCCGCGCAGCGCATGAGCGTCGCGCGCGGGCGGGCCGGACGGTGCGAGCACCTGGTCAGCCGGAATGGGCATGGGCGCACCGGCAACGCAGGCGCTGACGAGCGCGAGAGCAGCAAGCGTGCAGAGGCGAAACGCGGTATGGCCCATAATGCGGCGGTGTTTACCGCAAATCGCTTAGAAAGCGGTTTGCAAGCACGGTTAAGGAAACGCTGACGCGGTTCACGCGTTGGCGGCTTCTTCCTGCGCCTTCAGATGCTTCTCAAGCCAATGGATCGAGTAATCGCCATTGATGACATCGGGCTCTTCCACCAGTTCGCGGAAGAGCGGAAGCGTGGTCTCGACGCCGGTGATCACCATTTCGTTGAGCGCCCGCTTCAAGCGCAGTAGGCATTCGCTGCGGTCGCGTCCATGCACGATGAGCTTGCCAATAAGCGAGTCATAATTCGGCGGGATGGCGTAGCCGGCATAGATGGCGCTATCGAGCCGCACGCCGAGGCCGCCGGGCGGGTGATAGCCGGTGATCTTGCCGGGCGAGGGGCGGAAGGTCTTCGGATTCTCGGCATTGACGCGGCATTCGATGGCGTGGCCGCTGAAGTTCACGTCTTCCTGTCTCACCGAAAGCTCGGCGCCATTGGCGATCTGGATCTGCTCGCGCACGAGATCGAGGCCAGTGATCATCTCGGTCACCGGATGTTCGACCTGCAAGCGCGTATTCATCTCGATGAAGTAGAACTGGCCGTCCTCGTAAAGATATTCGACGGTGCCCACGCCGAGATAGCCGAGCTTCTGGATTGCCTCCGCCGTGATGCGTCCGATGCGGGCGCGGTCTTCGGCATTGAGCGCGGGTGAGGGCGCTTCCTCGAGCACCTTCTGGTGGCGACGTTGCAGCGAACAATCCCGCTCGCCCAAATGGATGACGTTGCCGTGGCTATCGGCGACGATCTGGATTTCGATGTGACGCGGATGCGTCAGATACTTCTCCATATAGACTTCGTCATTGCCGAACGCGGCCTTCGCTTCGGCGCGGGCGGTGCCGAACGCTTCGGCCAGATCGTCGGCGCTGCCGGCGACCTTCATGCCGCGTCCGCCGCCCCCCGCCGCCGCTTTGATCAGCACCGGATAGCCGATCTTCTTGGCGACCTTGCGCGCTTCGTCTTCACTCGGCAGTCCGCCTTCCGAACCCGGCACCACCGGCATGCCGGTATCGATCGCCGCTTGCTTTGCCGCGATCTTGTCGCCCATCAGCCGGATGTGTTCGGCAGTCGGGCCGATGAAGGTCATGCCGTGTTCGGTGACGATTTCGGCGAACTTCGCGTTCTCGGAAAGAAAGCCATAGCCGGGATGGATGGCTTGCGCGCCGGTGATTTCGGCGGCCGCGATAAGCGCAGGAATATGCAGATACGAACGTTGCGCCGGCGGGGGGCCAATGCAGACGCTTTCATCGGCGAGGCGCACATGCATCGCTTCGCTATCGGCGGTCGAATGCACCGCGACGGTGGAGATGCCCATCTCCTTGCAGGCGCGATGGATGCGAAGCGCGATCTCGCCGCGATTGGCGATGAGGATCTTCTCAAACATCGCCTACTCGAGGATCACAAGCGGTTCGCCGAACTCGACCGGCTGACCGTCGGTGACCAGGATCGCCGTCACCTTGCCCGCGCGCGGCGCCGGGATCGGATTGAACGTCTTCATCGCCTCGACCACCATCAGCGTCTGGCCGGCATTCACGCTATCGCCGACCTTGATGAAGGGCGTCGCACCCGGCTCAGCCGCGAGATAGGCCGTGCCCACCATGGGTGAAGGAACGGCGCCAGGATGATCGGCGGGACTGGTTGGCGCAGGCGCGGCAGCAGATGCGGCAAGCGCTGGTGTGGCCGGGGACGGAACAGGCGCAGACGAAATCACATGGGTTTCCATGGCTGGCGCGATCACTGGGCTGACCGTCGCGGTCCGCGCCAGGCGCAGGCGCAGCTCGCCGCGCTCGATCTCGATTTCCGTCAGCCCCGTTTCCGCCAGCACGGCGGCGAGTTCCCGCACGAGCTGCGCGTCGATGGCGGGCATTTTCTTTTGCAGATTTTTCTGCTGGGCTCTGGATGGCTTCCGGCTCACGCGTTCTGACCTTGTTGTTGGGCGAGAAGTGCTGCCGCTTCGATCGCCAGGAGATACGACGTCGCGCCGAAACCGGCGATGACGCCCTTTGCGGCTTGGCCGACTAACGAAATATGACGAAATTCCTCGCGCGCCGCGGGGTTGGAGAGGTGGGTCTCGATCACGGGGATTCCGATGGCCTTGATCGCGTCATGGAGCGCGACAGAGGTATGCGTATAGGCGCCAGCGTTTAAAATGACAGCCGCCGCTTTGTCGCGCGCCTCTTGCAGCCAATTGACCAGCTCGCCCTCAAGGTTCGACTGGCGGAAAACAATGCTTCGCCCGAACTGCTGCGCACGCTCCGCGCACGCCTTCTCGATGTCCGCCAAAGTGGCGCGGCCGTAGATTTCAGGCTCGCGCGTTCCCAGCAGATTGAGATTGGGCCCGTTCAGCACGTAGATGGGTTTTCCGTCCGGCATCGTCCTCTGCGCGGGTGGATGGGGGCTCAGGTTGATCGGCCCCGAAAGGGGGCTTAAGTCGGGCGGATAGGAAAGCCGATGCGCCTCACGGTCAATGGAGAAGTTCGCGAAGCGCCCGATTCGGCGACGCTCGCCGAGCTTCTCGCCTCGCTGGGGATAGAGACCGGCCGGGTGGCTGTGGAACGCAACCGCGAAATCGCACCGCGCTCGCAATGGACTGAAATCGCATTGAAGGAGGGCGACGCCCTGGAGATCGTGCAATTCGTCGGAGGCGGGTGATGGCGGAGACTGACGCGCCTCTCACCATCGCCGGCAAAAGCTACGCCTCCCGGCTCATTATCGGCACCGGCAAGTACAAGTCCTACGCCGAAAACGCCGCCGCGCTCGAAGCGTCTGGCGCAGAGATCGTCACCGTCGCCGTGCGGCGCGTCAATTTGAGCGATCCGAGCAAAGAGCGCCTCACCGATCACATCGATCCGAAGAAGGTGACGTTTCTGCCTAACACCGCCGGCTGCTTCACCGCTGACGACGCTCTACGCACGCTGCGGCTTGCGCGCGAAGCCGGCGATTGGAAGCTGGTGAAGCTCGAAGTCCTCGCCGATCAAAAGACGCTCTATCCCGACATGGAAGAGACGTTGAGCGCCGCCAAAGTGCTGACCGCCGAGGGTTTCGAGGTGATGGTCTATTGCAGCGACGATCCGGTCTACGCCAAGAAACTCGAAGACGCCGGCTGCGTCGCCATCATGCCGCTGGGCTCGCTCATCGGCTCCGGCCTCGGCGTGCAGAACCCGGTGAACATCCGCCTCATCGCCGAGCAATCGCGCGTTCCGGTGATTGTCGACGCCGGCGTCGGCACCGCCAGCGATGCGACGGTGGCTATGGAGCTCGGCGTCGACGGCGTGCTCATGAACACCGCCATCGCCGAAGCCAAGGACCCCATCCGCATGGCCCGCGCCATGAAGCACGCGGTGATCGCCGGCCGTGAGGCCTACCTCGCCGGCCGCATGCAGAAGAAGAGATACGCCGACCCGAGCTCGCCTTTGGGCGGACTGATCTAGCCTCCGCGCGCTGCGCGCTGTGCGCGTGCTTCGAGCGCGGCTTCGCGCAGGCGCTGCTCCAAACTTTCCGGATCAAAACCCGACACCAAGCGGCCATTGATCAGGAACGCCGGGGTGCCGGTCGCGCCCAAATCCGTCGCCAGACCCTCGTTCTCGTTGATCAGCCGCGTGATTGCCTCGTCATTCATTGCCCGGCGCATGCGCGGCACATCGATGCCGGATTGCCGCGCGATCTGATCGATGCGCGCCGACGTCAGCTCGCCGCGATAGTTCATCAGCGCCTGGTGGAACTGCCAATAGCGTCCTTGCGGCATCGCCGCGATCGAAGCGCGCGAAGATTCCAGCGCCGGCACGCCGTGGATGGAAAGCGGCATTTCCTTAAACACCCACCGGATGTCGCGTCGTGTTCGCATCGTGTCCTGCACCCACGGCAGCGCGGCCATGCAATAGGGGCAGCGATAATCGAAGAACTCGACGATCGTTATCGGGGCGTCGCGCGGTCCGAGGGAGAAATCGCGGGTGTCGCTTTCCGCTTTGTGGCGACGCTCGGCGTCCACGCGCGCCTGCAGAGCGTTCAGCGCCTCGCGCAGCACGTCCGGATTGTTGACCAAATACTCGCGCACCATGGCGCGGATTTCCGCCTGCTGCTGGGCGTTAAAGCTTTGCTGGGCCGACGCCGGCGCGCCCGCCCAAGCGAACACCAAAAGCAAGAAGCTCAAAGCGAGGCGCGCCATGTTCAAACTCCCGGGCTCGACATGGCCGCTTTCAACCGCGCGGGCAAGCTCAGTCGCTTGCTCAGTTGCCTTCTCAATTGTCTTCTCAATTGCCTTGGCCGCCGCGATTGCGCGCCTGCTGTTGCAACCGTTCGCTCGCAAAGGTCACGATATCGGTGGCGCGCTGATAGGCGGGAATGTTGTGCGGCAAGACGCGCCGCGCCCGCTCGGCGAAATTTCCGGCCAAAGCATAATCTCCGATCGAGAATGCTTCCTCGGCCGAAGCCAGATTGGCCAAACCTTCCTCGCCGCGCATATCGCGCGCTTGCGCCATTTCGCGCCAGGCATAGCCGTTGTCAGGTTCGCGCGCGACGGCCTGCTGGAGAAGTCCGAGCGCCTCGTCGGTGCCGGCGCGGCCATGGGCTGCGTCGATGGCGCGCGCCAGTCCAACCTGCAGGAGCGGCTGACCGGGATCGTATTCAACCGCGCGCCGATAATAGGGCACGGCTTCCGCCGAGCGTGCATTCTCAAACAGGATCTGGCCCATCAGCTCCTGGAAGTATGGATTGCGCGGATCTTCGGTGATCAGGCTATCCAGTTCAGTGCGCGCATTGTCGAGATCGGAGGCGCGATAATAGGCGATCGCACGCGCATAGCGCGCCGGCTGTGAATGATCGCTCATCGGATATCGCGCCAGCGTTGCCCCTTGGGTCTGGATGAAGCCGATAAGCTTGGCTTGCATGAACTGGAAGCGGCGGATGTTATCGGGCGTGTCTGGCGTATCGCGATGGGCGCCGGCTTCCACGCGGCGGCGCAGCGCCTCGACCCGATCCGATGTGTAGGGGTGGGTCAGCATGTAGGGCGGCATGCGCCGGGTCAGGAATTCGTAGGGACGCAGCTCGCGATCAAAGAATGTGATCAGCCCGCGCCCGGATTGACCGCTCTCTTCAAGGAAGGTCATGCCCGCTTGGTCAGCGGAGGATTCCTCAACCTGGGTGAAGCGGACGTAACTGCCCATCGCGAACGCAGGCGCGCCGCTGATCAATGCCGCGCCTGCGCCGGGCTGTCCGGCGGCAAGCGCCAGGATGCCCAGACCAATCGAGATCAGCGCCGGCGGCATCGCATTGGCTTGCGCGCGCGCCGAACGCGACAAGTGACCCCCGGCGATGTGACCGGTTTCATGCGCCATCACCGAGATGATTTCGTTGGGGCTGTGCGCCGCCATGATGAGGCCGGTGTGCACGAAGATGTTCTGGCCGCCATTGACGAAGGCGTTAATCGTTGGATCCTGCACGATATAAAAGCGCACATCTTCTTCGCGGATGTTCGCCGCGCGCAGCACTGGCGTATCGTAGGTGCGCAGCGTGTCTTCGATTTCCGCATCGCGGATGATCGCTTGCGCCGAAGCAACGCGAGGTATTGCCGTGAACGCTGTGAGCGCGGCAGCCGCCCCCAGCAAATGCGCGCCCAACTTCGAAATCCGGATTGCGGTCATACGCGCTCCTTCGCCCCTCGTTCGTGCGGCCACCGCGGGTTCAAGCCCGGTTTTGCGGCGGCAACAAGGCCGCCGATGTTAGCGCCTTTTCAGCCGCTCTTCTTCGCCCAACGCGAGAAACGCGAGAGGAATTTGTCGCGCCGCTCCTGGTCCGGCTCGTATTCGGGCGCCGGCTCAAGCGGTGGTGCGGCTGCAACAATGGCCTCTTCGGCCTCCGCCATTGCGTAGACCGGCGCAGGTGCGGGAGCGGGCGTGTCGATCACGGCCAGGTGCTGGATGATCTCGCCCGGTTCCGACAGTGCGTCCCGCTCAATCTCGCGCTCAACATCGCGCCCGCCTTCGCGCTCTCGGCGCGGCGGATGCTGCGGACGCGGCGTCAGCGATTTCAGGTCGGAGCTGACAAAGTCCAGCCATTCACCGCCATCAACCTCGTAGACGCGCTTGCCGCGTCCGCGGCCACGACGTCTGCGGCGCCGTCCGCGGTCGTCGCCATTGGCGCCAACCACTGGCTGGGGCGTGTCCTCGCGCGGCTCGGCGGCGTCGGCGCCTTCCTCTTGCCGGCGGCGTCCGCCCCTGCGGCCGCGGCGGCGGCGGCGGCGTGCGCCTTCGCCTTCTGCTTCAGCGTCGGCGCTGACAGCGGTTTCGGCTTCCTCGTCCTCTTCCTCAACCTCATCAGCCTCGACGGTTTCATCTTCGATAGCTTCGACTTCGCGGGACACCGCCGGCGCGCGCGCTTCGCCTTCCGCCTCACGCTCTTCCTCGAACTCCGCGGTGGCGACGTTAAGCTCGAAATCCGGCGGCGTTAGTTGCGACGAGCCGGTCACCCGCAGACGCACCTTGCGGTTGGTCTCGAGCACAGCAAGCGCTTCGCGCTTTTCATTGAGCAGATAGAGCGCGACTTCTGTCGGCGCGCGCGCTTCGATCAAGCGATTGCGGTTCTTGGCGGCGGTCTCATCGAGCGCGCGCAACAGCGCGAGCGCCGACGATTCCACCGAACGCACGCGGCCCGCTCCTTGGCAGTGCGGGCAGACATGGCTTGTGCCTTCCAGCACGCCCGTGCGGCGGCGCTGGCGTGAAAGCTCGAGCAGCCCAAAGCCGCTGATCTTGCCCATTTGCACGCGCGCCCGATCGAAGCGGAGGTTGTCTTTCATCCGCTTTTCGACGCTGCGGTCGTTCTTCGGCTCCTCCATGTCGATGAAATCGATCACGATGAGGCCGGCCAAATCGCGCAGCCGCATCTGGCGCGCCGCCTCGTCGGCCGCTTCCAGATTGGTCTTGAGCGCAGTTTGCTCGATGTTGCGTTCACGCGTAGCGCGCCCGGAGTTCACGTCGATCGCGACCAGCGCTTCGGCCTGATTGATGACGATGTAGCCGCCGCTCTTCAGCGTCACGATCGGCGAATAGATCGAATCCAGCTGCCGCTCGACGCCGTTCTTGGCGAAGATCGGCGTCGCGTCCTTCCACAGATGCACGCGCTTGGCGTGGCTCGGCATGAGCATGCGGACGAAGTCTTTGGCCTCCTTGTAGGCGTTTTCGCCGTCGACATGAATTTCATCGACGTCCTTGTCGTAAAGGTCGCGAATGGCGCGCTTCACCAGCGAGCTTTCCTCGTAGATCAGTGCCGGCGCGATCGATTTCATCGTCTCGTCGCGAATGGTTTCCCACGCGCGCGAGAGGTATTCGTAGTCGCGCTTGATCTCGGTCTTGGTGCGCTTGGCGCCCGCGGTGCGGATGATCAAGCCCTGGCCCTGCGGCACTTCCAAATCCTGCGCGATTTTCTTCAAGCGCTTGCGGTCGGTGGCTTGCGTAATCTTTCGCGAGATGCCCCCGCCGCGGCCGGTGTTCGGCATCAGCACGCAATAGCGCCCGGCGAGCGAGAGATAGGTGGTGAGGGCGGCGCCTTTGTTGCCGCGCTCTTCTTTGACCACTTGCACCAGCATGATCTGCCGGCGGCGGATCACTTCTTGAATTTTATAGCGGCGCGTCAGGATGCGGCGGCGGCGCTCGTCGAGCGCGTCGTCATCCTCTTCGGCCTTCTCGGCCTCGGCTTCCGCCTCGGCGAGTTCGGCTTTGATGGATTCCTGATCGGCGTGCGGGATTGCGTAATAGTCAGGATGGATTTCGGAGAAGGCGAGGAAGCCGTGGCGGTTGCCGCCGTATTCCACAAAGGCCGCCTGCAGCGACGGCTCAACGCGCGTCACCTTGGCGAGATAGATATTGCCTCTGAGTTGTTTTTTGCTCGCTACCTCGAAATCGAAATCTTCAACACGGTTTCCATCGAGCACCGCGACCCGGGTTTCCTCCGGGTGGGCGGCGTCGATCAGCATTTTCTTGGCCATTAAGATGGGCTCCGTTGGCGTCGCGCGCGCAGGCCCGCTCGAACAGGCGAGGGGCGGCGAAGCGACGCGAAGTCATGTGAGAAGAAGTCAGACCTGCGTGCGTGACCGCGCGCGCGGCGCCGAAGCGGCCGGCTTTGAGGTCAAACGCAGCGAAAGTCATGCAGTACTCCAGTTGCTCCCGGAGCGGTCTGAGGCGGACCTGCGCGGCAGAGGCGCTTGAATCCGGCCGATCCGCTGAGCGGGAGCGCGCCGGGCGCTCTCGGGACGGTCCCTCGTGGCGCTCGCGGCGATGGCGGGCACCATGCATGATTTGAAATGGGAAAGAAAGCGTTGCGAGCGAGCGCCAGCAAGGTTTTGGCAACTGCAATTACCGCTCCGTTCACCTTTATTTTCAACTGGATAGCAAGCGCCCTTCGCTAGTTTCCCGATCTTCATGAACGTCTCACGCCGAACCTTCGCACTTTTCGGCGCGACCGCCCTTGGCGGCATCGCGCTGAGCGGCCGCGCCTGGGCTGACGCGCCCGCCGCCATCCGCGGCGTCAGCCTCAATGCGGACGATCTGTCGGCCTCGGTTCGTCTCGAGCTCGATCGGCAAGCCACGGCTAGGACGTTTTTCCTATCAAGCCCCGATCGATTTGTGGTCGACATCGCCAATGCGCGTTGGGCAATGCCGCAGGGATCGCATGGCCAGGGGGCAGGCCAGGGCGTGGTCCGGGCTTACCGCTTTGCGCCGCGGCCCGATGGCGCTTGTCGCCTGGTCCTGGATCTCGCCGGCCCGCTGAGCTTGCTGCGCCAGGAGCTCGGCACCCGCCGCGCGCCGCAGCTGGCTTTCGGCCTTGGCGCCGTGACGCCCGTGGCGTTCCGGCCCGCCGAGCCGTTGAAGATCGACGGCGCCGCCGCCGCCCGCCAGAGCCAACGGCCCTTGCGCCGCACCATCGTGGTCGATCCAGGCCATGGCGGGCGTGACCCCGGCACGATCGGCGTCACCGGGGTCCAGGAGAAGGACGTGGTGCTCGACACCGGCCGACGCCTCCGCGCGGCGCTGGAAGGGCGCGGCTATCGCGTGGCGATGACGCGCGACGACGACACGTTTATCCCGTTGGACGGCCGCGTCGCCTTCGCGCGGGCCCAAAACGCTGACCTTTTCATCTCGCTGCACGCCGATTCGAGCCCCAATCACGAGGCCAGCGGGGCAACCGTCTATACGCTCTCCGAACATGGCGCCAACCGCGCGCAAAACCTGGTCAATGCGCAAAACTGGGACCTCGATCTCGGCGACGCGCCGCGCGGCGGCATCGTTGGGGATATCCTGGTCGCTCTCGCGCAGCGCGAAACGACAAACCGCTCGGCACAGTTTGCCGAACTGGTGATCTCGCGCCTCGGCCAAGTTTCGCCGCTGCTGGTGTCATCGCACCGCAATGCCGGCTTCTTCGTGCTGCTTGCCCCGGATGTTCCAGCTGTGCTGATTGAAACCGGCTTTTTGAGCAATCGCGGCGACGAGCGGCGGCTCAACGACCCAGCGCGCCGCCAGGCGGTTGCAGGCGCCATAGCCGACGCTGTTGATAGTTATTTCGAAGCGCCGCGGCTTTACGCGGGGGCCTAAAAACCGCGCGAATCTTACGCTATCTCCAGGCGCTCTCTTTAGATGCTGCGGCGGCCTTAATCGCGCCGTATTAGAGGGCGAGGCCGCCCTTGAAGCCTCTATAACCAGCGCAGCGGGGCGCAAGACACGTGCAAGACTACGACGACGATTATCGCGAACGGTCCTGGTCGCGCGACGAGGAATATTATCCCGACGATGAACCTCGTCGCGGTTGGCCTTGGCGCAAGATCCTGATCGGCATTGGCGCGACCGCCGGCGCCATGGTGGTGGCGGTTGCAATCTTCCTTGTTGTGGCGCTGCAAGGGCTGCCGAGTCTCAACGACCTGCAGCACTACCAGCCGCCGATCACCAGCCGCGTTCACGCCGGCGACGGCGCGCTCGTTGCCGAATTCGCACGCGAGCAGCGCGTGTTCGTGCCGATCCAGCAAATTCCCGATTACGTGAAGAACGCTTTTGTCTCGGCCGAAGACGCGCACTTCTTCGAACACTCGGGTCTCGACTATTCAGGCCTGGCGCGCGCCATGCTGACGAATGTCGGCAATGTATTGCGTGGGCGGCGCATGCAAGGCGCTTCGACCATCACCCAGCAGGTGGCGGGCAACATGCTCACGGGCCGCGCCTCGGGGTGCGACGGCTTTGTGTGCGCGATCTACAGGAAGATCCGCGAGGCAGTCCTCGCGCAGCGCATCGAGCGCGCGATGGACAAGGATCGCATTCTCGAACTCTATCTGAACCAGATCTATCTCGGTAACCGCGCCTTCGGCGTCGGCGCGGCCTCGCTCAATTATTTCGACAAGCCGCTCGATCAGCTGACGCTCGGCGAAGCATCGTTCCTCGCTGTGCTGCCGAAGGGACCGGCAAACTATGATCCGCACACGCCCCATGGGCTCGCGCGCGCGCTGGAACGGCGTGACTACGTGCTCGGGCGCATGGTCGAGCGGGGTTACATCACGCCGGCCCAGCAGCAAGCGGCGCACAGCGAGCAGCTCGTCACCCACGACCGGCTCTCCGGCGATCAATACGTGGCCGCTTCACATTTCGTCGAAGAGATCCGCCGCCAAGTGCAGGGCCAATATGGCGAGCAAGCGCTCTATGACGGGGGCCTCTCCATTCGCTCGACCATTAACACGCGCTTGCAGCTGATCGCTGCGCGTTCGTTGCGCGACGGTCTTGAAGCTTATGATCGCCGCCATGCTTGGCGCGGACCGGTCGGCGCCGGCGATCCGTCCGGCGACATTCGCACACAATTGCGAGCCGCCGCCGCCGTGCCGCAGCTCTCGGACTGGGTTCGCGCCATGGTCACCTCAACGCAAAGCGGCGTGACGGTGACGGACGAAAACGGCGCCACCGGGCGTTTGCTCGACGCCGATGTGCAATGGGCCGCGCAATGGTCGCGCACGCCGGCCAACGCCCAGCGCCGGCTGGTGCGCGGCGCCGTCATTTACGCCGAGCGGGGCTCGGGCGGGCGCTACACGCTAAAACAGATGCCGGAGCTCCAAGGCGCGCTGGTCGCCTTGGATCCCCATACCGGGCGTGTCCTGGCGATGGTCGGCGGCTATTCGTTCAACGAAGTGGGCGGCCTCAACCGCGCCACGCAGGCCCAGCGCCAACCTGGTTCGTCGTTCAAGCCGATCGTCTATGCGGCCGCCCTCGATTATGGCCTGACGCCTGCGACGCTCGTTGATGACGGCCCGCTTTCGATCAACGCCGGCGACGGCAGCCAATGGTCGCCGGAAAACTACGAGCACGATTGGCTGGGGCCGACGACGCTGCGCCGCGGCCTCGAACTTTCGCGCAACGCCATGACCGCGCGCGTGGCCTATCAACTGGGCCCCGATCGCGTGCTGCAATACGGCCAACGCCTCGGCGTGCTCGACCAGCGTCAGATCGCTGTCTTCTCGCTCGCACTCGGCGCCGGTGAGACGACGCTGCTGCGGATGACCACCGGCTATGGCATGTTCGTCAATGGCGGCCATTGGATCCAGCCGATCATGATCGACCGGATTCAGGATCGCACCGGCCACTCGATCTTCCGCCGCGATCAGCGCGAATGCCCCGATTGCAACGCCGAATGGCATGGGCAAGCGCCACCGGTGCTGGCGGACAATCGCCGCCAGGTGCTCGATCCGGTCACGGCCTATCAGGTGGTCTCGATGGCGCAGGGCGTTGTCGAGCGCGGCACCGCGGCGACCGCCGTCGGTTCGCTAGGCATTCCCCTCGCAGGCAAGACCGGCACAACCACTGACTTCAAGGACGCCTGGTTCGTGGGCTTCTCGCCTGACCTCGTCGTCGGCGTTTGGACTGGCTTCGACCGTCCGCGCAACATGGGCGAAGGCGAAAGCGGCGGCCACGTCGCGGCGCCGATCTTCGGCGCGTTCATGCGCCAGGCGCTTGCCAATGTGTCGCCGACGCCGTTCCGGATTCCTGCGGGCGTGCGCCTCGTGCGCATCGATTACATGACTGGTCTCTTGCCGGGACCGACGACGACACAAACCATACTGGAGGCTTTCCGTCCCGGCACCGAGCCGACCAACAACGTCGCCAGCGCCTCGCCGTTCGTGTTCGGCGGCACCGATCCGATCGATCCGCGCGTGTTGTCGAACTTCACCGGCGTGCCGCCAGAAAACGCCAATGCGCCGCCGCACCAGCAGAACCAGCAGCAAGATCAGCAGCAGGATCTGAACGGGCTCTATTAGGCAACGTCAAAGGGCGCGCTTTAACCGGCGCGCCCTTTCGCCTATCTAAGCGCCAACACCTGTCAACGGACGATCCATGCGCGCTGAAATCTCCGACCTCGCCGAGCAAATCTCCTCCTCCGTCGCTTTGCTGCGGAGGCGTCTTTGACTGGGATCGCGCCCAGGTCCGTCTCGATGAACTGAACGCGCTCTCGGAGCGCCCCGATTTCTGGAACGATCCCGAAAAAGCCCAGAAGCTCATGCGCGAGCGCAATAGGCTCGAGGCGGGCGTGAACGCGATCCTGTCGCTCGAACGCGATGTGCGCGATGCGCTAGAGCTGGCCGAAATGGCCGAGGCCGAGAATGATGAGGCGCTCGTCGACGAAGCGCACGACACGTTGAAGCAAGTCCAAGAGCGGGCGGCGAAGGCGGAGCTTGAAGCGCTGCTTTCGGGCGAGGCCGACAGCAATGACGCTTATGTCGAAATCAATTCCGGCGCCGGCGGCACGGAGAGCCAAGACTGGGCTTCGATGCTTTTGCGCATGTATGCGCGTTGGGCCAACGCGCATGGCTATCAAGTCGAAGAACTCGAGCATCAGGACGGCGACACCGCCGGCATCAAATCGGCGACTTTGCTGATCAAGGGTGAGAACGCCTATGGCTGGCTGAAGACCGAAGCCGGCGTTCATCGCCTGGTGCGGATTTCGCCGTTCGACTCCAATGCGCGCCGGCACACGTCGTTTGCGAGCGCCTGGGTCTATCCAAAAATCGACGACACCATCGATATCCAGATCGACGAAAAAGACGTGCGCACCGACACCTATCGTTCGTCCGGCGCCGGCGGCCAGCACGTCAACAAGACCGACAGCGCCGTGCGTCTCACGCACATTCCCTCAGGCATCGTCGTCGCCTGCCAATCGGAGCGCTCGCAGCACAAGAACCGCGCCTCGGCTTGGAACATGCTGCGGGCCCGCCTTTACGAAGCGGAATTGCAGCGGCGCGAGGCGGAAGCCCAGAAGCTCGAGGATTCGAAAACCGAGATCGGTTGGGGAAGGCAGATCCGCTCCTACGTGCTGCAGCCCTATCAGATGGTCAAAGACTTGCGGACCGGCGTTGAAACCTCTGATACGCAAGGCGTGCTGGATGGCGATCTCGATCAGTTCATGGCAGCATCGCTGGCGGCGCGGGTGAGCGGGGCTGGCGACAAGGCGGTCGAGGATATCGACTAGGCGTGTAAGGCGGGGCGGATGGACAGCGGCATTCCAGAGGTTGCGATCGTTGAGCAATCGGGCGGTTGGTTAGCGGAATATCAGCGCGGCAAACGGGCAGGCGGCTCGGCCATGGAGACATTCCAGGGCGTGCTCGTCGATGAGATCGTGGTGCCGGAGAGCGCCGCGAAAGCCGACGATCCTCTCGCCATGGTGCGCGCGGCGGTCGCATTTGCCGATACGATGCAGAACCAGGCCTTCTATTTGCCTGGCGAATTCGCCCAGGAAGCGGCGTGGATTTTTTATGTCAACGACTACCTCGACCAGGTGAAAGACGGCGGTCACGTTCAATACTTCGCCAATCGCGGCGAGGATGAATTGGCGCTCCGCTGCACGGCGTTCGGCCTGAAGAGCATGCTCGCCGATCCGCATCTGGCGTTGTTCAATTTGTCGGTGCAGCTCGAAACCAGCGAACCAAAAGCGGCGCGCCACGCGGCGCTGAAGGCGGGTTTCAAGAACACGGCCGCCGCGGCGCGCGACCTCGATCGCAAGTTCGCCGCGATCGAGCAGGAAGAACCGCTGGCGCCGCGTCAACGCACCTGGTTGAAGAGCTTGCGCAAGGTGCGGGTGACGCCGGACGAGGAAATCCGCCAACGCATCGCCTATTTGATCGCCTCCAATCCGCTGCGCGACAGCCGAGTTCAGGAAGCCCGCCGCTTGCAGTCGCAAAAGCAAACCACCGATCCGGCTTACGTCTCGGTGCGCGCGCTCTGCGAGCAAGCGGGTCTGCGGTTTGCAAACCTGCGCGGGCTGGGGCTGACGCAGATACGGACGCTTTGGCCCGAAGGGCCGAACAAGCGCGCTTATGCTTGGCGCGTTGAGACCGATCACGGTGTGCGCACGGCGCTCTTTTACGCCGAGGGCGCGCTCTTCAAGCGGCATTTGGCGGTGCTGACCGGGGCAGGCGAGGCGCTGCCGATGGGGTCGCTGTCGATGACGCCCGCGGAATTCGCGGCCGTCGTACCGACGCGGAAGGTCTAGGCAGAAGATCTCACAAGAACAGGTTGTTGAAGGATCGGGCTGGCCAAGCCGCGGGTTCGGATACCCGCTTGACGAGCCTTGATTGATCATTCAAACAACTCGGGATGCCTGCTCAATCACCCCGCGAGAAGATCATCATGGCTGCGATCGAGCTCTTCTGGTTGAAGGGTTACAATTCAACCTCGGTCGCTGATCTTCTGAGCCGCACGCAGCTCAATTCCGGCAGCCTCTACCACGTGTTTCCCTCCAAGCAGGACGTGCTCGTGGGCGTCTTGGAGACGCTTCGGGACAATATCGGGCCGATGCTGCTCGAACCGGCTTGGGGGAAAACCGACGACCCGATCGAGAAGATCTTTGCGCTGCTGGGGCACTATCGCATCGGCATCGTCGAGAGCGATTGCACCTATGGCTGCCCGATCGGCTCGCTCGCGCTCGAACTGCATGAGCCTGATCCTCAGGTGCGCGCATTGCTGGCGGCGAATTTCGAGGCTTGGACGGGCGCGGTTGAGAATTGTCTGCGTGAGGCCGGCGCGCGTCTGCCGGCGAACCTAGACCGCCGCGCGCTCGCCCAATTCGTGCTGACGACGATGGAGGGCGGCGTGATGCAGTCGCGGACGCACCGCGATGTCGCCTATTTCGATCGCGCCGTGGAGCAGCTGCATTCGTATTTTGCGTTGCTTGAGGAGGCGGCGCGCGTTCGCGCGTGAGGGAGGCTTCGCGATGAATTGGTTTGCGGTGATCGCTGCGGCGCTGAGTTCGTTCGTGCTGGGCGGGCTCTGGTATGGTCCGCTGTTCGGCAATGCTTGGATGAAGGCCGCTGGCCTCACGGCCGATCAGGTCAAAAACGGCAACAAAGCCTTGATCTTCGGCGGTACGTTCGTACTCGCGCTGATCAGCGCCATCGCGTTTTCCTTCATGCTCGGCAACCAGGAAACGGCGGTGAGCGGCGCGCTCTACGGAGCTCTCGGCGGCTTTTGTTTCGTGGCTGCGTCGTTTGGCAGCACATATCTGTTCGAGCACAAACCGATGGCGCTTTGGCTGATCAATGGCGGCTACCGCACCCTGCAATTCACCCTCATCGGCTTGATTTTGGGAGCTTGGCGCTAATGCGCACATTGGTTTTGGCGCTGCTAACGAGCGCGGCCTTAGCTGGTTCAGCGGCGGCCGGGGACGGGCCTGCAGCGCAACTCAATTTCCTGCAGGGCTGTTGGCGCGGCGCGTTCCAGGGCGAAGCAGGCGTCACTGACAATCGCTGCTTTGAGCCAATGCTGGGCGGACAATATGTGCGCGACACGCATGTTGTGCATAATGGCGCTGGGCCCTATAGCGGCGAGACCATCTATTATCTCGACGCGCAAACCCATCAGCTCTCGTTCACCTATTTCGCATCCGATGGCGGGGTGATGTGCGGGACGGGAAATGTCGATGCCGGTGGGATCACGTTTCCGCCCGGCCAATATGTCGGTTCGGATGGGCGGACGCTGACTTTGCGGTCGACCTGGCGGCGTGACGGCGCGGACCGCTTTGTCGCGGTGGCCGAAATGCAGGACCACGACCAATGGCGCCCTTTGCATACGATCGTTTATGCACGCGCGCCGGAGCTTTCGCCGCCGGCCCAATGAAACGAGCTTGATCGCGGCGTTAGCCGGGGCATGTCTTCTCCAAGAGCCGAGGAGAACAGGATGGCCTGGGATGTCGCGATTTTGGTCGGAAGCCTGCGCAAGGAAAGCTTCACGAGGAAGGTCGCGAAAGCGATCGCGGGCATGGGCGGCGACAAGCTTGCGTTTCGCTTCGTCGAGATCGGGGCGCTGCCGCTCTACAACCAGGATCTCGAAACCGACACGCCGCCGGGGGAATGGATGACATTTCGCGCTGCGATGCGCGGCGCGGATGGGGTGCTGTTTGCGACGCCTGAATACAATCGCTCCGTTCCGGGCGGGTTGAAGAATGCCATCGATGTTGGCTCGCGGCCGCCGGGTAAGAGCGTGTTTCAGCACAAGCCGGCGGCAGTGGTGAGCGTCACCAATGGCGCCATGGGCGCTTTCGGCGCCAATCATCATCTGCGCCAATCCTTGGTGTTTCTTGACATGCCGGCGCTGCAGCAGCCGGAAATGTACATCGGGCGCATCACCACGCTGCTCAACGAGCTGGGCGAGGTGAGCAACGCGGATACAAAGAAGCTGCTGGAGAAATTCGTGGATGCGTTTGCGGCGTGGATCGAGGCCAACGCGCGCTAGATCCGTGTCGACCCGCGCAAAAAGCGTTGCGATAGTGGAGACTGTCCAAATCGAGCGTGTCGTTTGGACTTCGCGGCCCGTAGAGGTCGGCGCGCGCGTGATCGGCTCTCCCAGAACAAAACAGCCCGGCGGGAAGCCGGGGCCCTAGGGAAGACAAAACGGCCCGGCAGAAAGCCGGGCCTTGGGAAAACAAAACGGCCCGGCGGCAAGCCGGGCCTTGGGAAAACAAAAAGGCCCGGCGGCAAGCCGGGCCTTGGGAGTTCGAAATCTCGCTTGCCTAGTTCGAGCCGCCGACGATGACGCCCGACACCATGCGGTCGCCGTCTGGGTCGCCGAACACCGAGCTGCCGCCGCCGAACGTGTTGGCGGGGCGGGGTGCTTGGGGAACCACTTGCGGCTGCTGCGGGGCGCCGTGGCCCGATTGCGAAAGTGGATCCTGCAGATAGCGGCACTGGCCTTCGAACACTGCGCCCATTTCAACCGACAGCGATTGGTGGACGATGTCGCCCAGGACGTGCGCGTTGCGCGCCAGCACGACTTTGCGTGCGCGGATTGAACCTTCGACGCGGCCGTGAACAGTGACGCTTTCGGAAACAACGTCGCCCTTGACCATGCCGGTGTCGCCGACCGTCAGCGAGCCGCCGCGGACATTGCCTTCGATCTCGCCGTCGACTTGCAATTCGGCGCCGTCAGCTTCGACCGTACCGGTGATCTTCACGCCATTGGCGATGATCGACGCGATGCCGGTGCGGCCCGTCGTGGTTCTGCGTGGAATGTTTTGATCTGGAAGTGTCGGCATCGGTGTTTGCGTATTCTGTGGTTTATCCTTGTTCGTGAACATGCCGTCCTGCCCTTAAGAAGTTGACAGGATCAACCGCCCTGCCGCGGAACCAGACCTCGTAATGGAGGTGTGTTGCTGTGCTCCGCCCCGTTGAACCCATTGATCCGATGCGCTGACCGATGGCGACGTGTTCGCCCGGCTGCACCTGGATGTCGCGCAAGTGCGCGTAGCGTGTCTTGAAGCCGTGGCCGTGGTCGATCTCGACGCAGAAGCCGTAGCCGCTGCGGGTGCCGGCGAACACGACCGTGCCCGGTGATGTGGCGACGACCGGCGCGCGTTCGAACGCGGCCATGTCGAGACCAGAGTGATAAGCGGCGCGGCCTGTGAACGGATCGACGCGGCCGCCAAAACCGGATGTTTCGCGATAATCGACGGCGACTGGCGCTGCCAGCGGCGTCGAGGCCATGATGCCGTCTAGGCGGCGGCTTTCGCTGATGCGTGCCGCGACTTGCGCGACGCGATTTGCGAACGCCGGGTTCAGACCGCTCTCGCGCAGATAGGCGACGAAGTCTTGCGGAACCAGCGGGCCGCCCGCGGCTTCGGTTTCAGAACTCGGGCCCGTGAGCGCCGACATCGGCATGCCGGTGAGACGAAGCACGCCGCGCTCTTGTTCTGTGCGCTGCGCGACCTGGTCTTCGAGTTGGTTGAGGGTTTGCTCTTGGTCGGAATCAAGACGCTCGGTGCGGGCGCGGAAGCCGACGGCCGTAACGTGATAGGGTTCGGAGGCGACAGCGCGGCTTTCGCGCGGCTCAGCTTCGTCGATCGACGCGGCCATGATGATGCGCGCCCCGTCACGCTCGATCGGACGCGCCGCGGCGAGCTGCAGGCTCGAGCCCCCGGCGTATTCAAGCAGCGAGCGAAGAACTTCGTGGCGGTTTTCGAAATCGGCGGTGGCGCGGTCAAACTGGCGGGTGCGTTCTTGCAGCAGCGCTTGCGAAGCGGCCGCTTGCGCCCGGCTTTCGTTTAGCCAGCGATCATACTTGGCGCGCTCACGTTCGATTTCGTTGTTGGAGGCGGTGACTTGGCTGCCGGCGAGAACAGTGTTGGCGGTTGCGTAGACGCACCAGCCTGCGAGGCCGACGGCGCTCAGCGCAAGGAGGGCTTGTTTGCCAGGCGAGAGGGAGACGTAGCGGACCGTGCCGCCGCTCCGGTGATAAATCTGACGCTCAGGAAACGCGCGATCAAAAAACGCCCGTGCCCGCGATCCGAACTGGCTCATGCTGCGCCACCGCCCGCTAACCTAAACAACAATTCTCGTTAGCCCCGCCAATGCCGACTAGAACCTGAAACGGTTTCGAATTGCAACAGCCCTAAGCCGCCGTTTACAGGAATTTCAGCTTTCTTAATGGTGACTAGCGAATTTCACGCCAAATCTGGCTACCAACCAGTAAATCGGGCCTATTTTCCACTGAATCCTTTAACCTTATCGAGCACGTCTTCCACATGTCCTGGCACCTTCACTTTGCGCCAGACGTGAGCGATGCGGCCCTTCGGATCGATCAAAAAAGTGGCCCTTTCCACGCCCATGTACGTGCGTCCGTAGAGGCTCTTTTCCACCCAGACGCCGTAGGCCTCACAGACTTTGCCATCTTCGTCCGAAGCTAATTCAACGTTGAGCCCATGTTTGGCCACGAATTTATCGTGCTTGGCGACGCTATCGCGGGAGACGCCGACCACCATCGTCTTCGCAATTGCGAACTGTTTCGCCTTTTCAGTGAAGCTTAGTGCTTCTCGGGTACAACCGGGTGTGTCGTCCTTTGGGTAAAAATAGAGGACGACGCGCTTGCCCTTGAGGCCGGCCAAGCTGACGTGTCCACCCCCGGCCGTCGGAAGATCAAACGGGGGTGCGGGGTCGCCAAGTTTGAGCGCTTTCGCCATTGCAGGCCTCCGGGCCGGCAGCCGACGGGCTGCTGGGTGCGCTGCGGTTTTTCGTAGCGCATCGCTCTCGCTTTGCGCGAGAACCAATGCGGGCGCTAGTGTTTGCGCCGGCGGGGCGGCGGAGAGACGCGGATGATACGCCGCTCGACGCTCATTGCCGTCGAGGTTTTGCTTGGCCTAGTCGCGGCGTTCGCGATCGGGCTCGCTATTGCGTGGTGGCGGCTGAGCCAGGGGCCGGTCGAACTCACCTTCCTCAAGCAGCAAATCCAGACAGAGCTGAGCCGGGCCCGCAGCGGCCGGCCGGTCGGCATCGAAGGGGTCGAACTGGCGTGGAACCGGGGCGGGTCGCTGGAATTGCGGGCTGTCGGTGTGAGCGTGCAGGACGGACGCGGCCATGTGCTCTCCCGCGCGCGCGAGGCGCGCATCGAGCTTGGCGTGCTGCCGCTCTTGATCGGGCGCATCTCGGTGGTGCGGGCGGAATTCGACGGCGGCGAGATCACGGTGACGCGCAAGGCGACTGGGGCGACCTGGGTGGCGTTCGGACCGCCAGGCAATCCGCCTGACATTATCGTGCCCCCGGCGCCGGCGGGCGAAACGCTGGAGCAAAGCGTCGTGCGCTTGCTCGATGGCTTGCAGAGCGCCTTTGCCCCGGTCGGCAGCGCCGGCGGGCTGAAGGGCGTTGGCGTTCGCAACGCGCACCTGACCATCATCGAAGAAAGCAACGACGCGCATTGGACGGCGGATGCGGCCAATTTCGCGCTCGCGCGGCGCGGCAACGTGCTGACGCTGACAGCCAATGCGCGCCTCGAAGGCGCCCAAGGTCAGGCGCCAGCGAGCCTCAGCATCACCACCGACACACGCTTCCAGGCGGCGATAGTGCAGTTCGGCGCCCAGAACGTGCGCCCGCGCGCGCTCCTCTCGCAAGCCGCGCTCGGGCCGTTCGGCGGCCTCGATGCGCCGATGACGGCGAGCGTGCTCGTCGGGCTCGATCGCCGCATCGGCGTCAATCGCTTCGAAGGCGACGTCACCGTCGGTCGCGGCAACGCCGAAATGGCGGGCGGTGTCTTTAATCTCGTCGGCGGGCGCCTGCACGGGCGCTACGACATTCACAGCGATCAGCTCATCTTGGATCAGCTGCAGCTTGCGGGTTCACGCACGCGGGTGCGCGGCGAAGCGCGGCTGCAGGGCGTGTCGCGCATTTTGCGGGCGGCGCCGAATGAGCCGGCGGCGTTCAACATCTCCTTCCCGTCGATGTCGCTCGATGTGCCGGGCACGTTTAGCGCGCCGATCAATCTCACCGACGTGCAGGCGGTGGGCGCAATCGTATCAGCGGACCGTTCCATCAATTTCACCCGCCTGCATGCGCGCACGGGGCAAGGCGTGATCGACGGCGCCGGACGTTATTATTGGGGCGAGGCTGGGCCAGATCGCGCGCTGCGCGCCGGGCTGCAACTCGATGCATCGATCGCGGGCGTGCTGAGCGTGCGCGACGTAGTGGCGATGTGGCCGATGACCTTGGCGAGCGGCACGCACGGCTATCTCGATCGCACGCTGCGGGCCGGCGCGGTGACGGATGCCCGGGCCCACATCGATATTCGCCCAGGCGACGGCCTCGAGGGGCCCATGCGCAACGACGCCATCAACGTGACATTCAATGTCAGCGGCGGCGAGATGCAGTTTCTCGAAACCATGTCGCCGGTGGTGGGCGCGCGGGCGAGCGCGGTGCTGGGCGCCAACAGCTTCCACATGCTGATCCCAGAGGGGCGGCTCAACAATTTGGCGCTGAGCAATGGGCGCATCGATGTTGCGCAATTCAGTCCACACCAAGGACAGTTCGTGACGATCTCCGCGCGCGCCGAGGGCGAGGCGCGCAACATCATGGAAGTGCTGATGCAGCGGCCGCTGGATCTGCGCCAGCGCATTCCAGTCGATGCCGCGAGCGTCACTGGGCGCGGTTCGGTCAATCTCACGCTGCAGCGGCCGATGGAACGGGATGTGCCGTTCGCGGATTGGCGCTTCACTGTTGACGGGCGGCTGCAGAACTTCGCCGGGACGATGTCGAACCGGCGCGTGCCGCTGGCCAACGGGCAATTGATCGTGCGCGGCGATCAGCGCGCGATCGTGGTGACAGGTCCGGTCCGCGCCGGCGGCTCCAATGTGCAGATCGCCTGGACCGAGCGGCTCAACCAGCCGGCGGGGCGGTCCTCGTCGAACTATCAGATCTCGGGCGACTTCGATGCGCACGATCTCGTGCGGCTGGGCTATTCGGTAGCGCAGTACGCAGAAGGGCGCGTCGGCGTGACCATTTCGGGCCAAGGCCGCGGCTTCGATATCGATCAAGCGCGCCTCGACCTCAATCTCAACAACGCCGCGATCAACTCGCCCTGGCATTTCTGGACCAAGCCTGCGGGGCAGAACGCATCTTTGCGCGTGAACCTCGGGCGCGGCGGCGACGGCGGATTGCTGCTCAACGATATCGACGGACGCGGCGCGGGCACGACGATCCAGGGCGTCGTGCGGCTGGCGCGTGACGGGCGCATCATGGAAGTGAACCTGCCGCGGCTTGCCATTCAAGGCCGCTCCAACGCGCGGGTCACGGCTTCGCGCGGCTCCAATGGCGGCTTGAATTTCGAGGTGCGCGGTTCGCTTTTTGACGCTCAGCCGTTCATGAACAACGACGCCAACATGGATAGCTCGGTGACGCAGCCCGCGGCGGCGGACGCCGCACCCGCGCAACCGGCGCGGCCGGAACCCGTGCGCGCGAGCGTCATCGTCGACAATCTCAAAATGCGCGGCGGCGTCACGCTCTCGAACGCCCACGTCGATCTTGCTGTGTGGCGCGGGGCGCTGGCGACGCTGATCGCCAGCGGCCAATCGCCCGGCAACAAGCTGTTCACGTTGGCGCTCGGGCCGCGCAATGACGACCCGCTGGGGCATATCGTATTTCGCTCTGACGATGCGGGCTTTGCGGTGGCGGCGCTGACGGGCACGCCCAACGTCGTTGCAGGCATGGCGACGGCCGATGGCGATTGGCGCCCGGGCCCCCCGACGACAGCGCGCATCAATGTGCGGCTGCGCAACTTCCAGGTCGTGCGCATGCCGGCTCTGGCGCAACTCCTCTCCTCTGCGGGCTCGCTAACCGGCTTGGCGGAAATGCTGAACGGCGATGGCATCGGCTTCACCAATCTCGATGCGCGGGTCAATTATGCCAACAATCGCGTGACCTTCACCGATGCGCGCATGGCCGGGCCATCGATGGGGCTGACTGGTTCCGGCGGCTATGACATCCGCGCCGATGATCTGACGGTCGATGGCGTGGTGGCGCCCTCGCCAATTCTGAACCTGTCGATGCTGAGCAACGTGCCGTTGATCGGCAATCTCTTGACCTCGCGCCGCGGCGAAGGCGTGTTCGGGATGACCTATTCGATCAACGGGCACGCGGCTTCGCCGCGTGTGTTCGTCAATCCTGTCTCGGCGTTGACGCCCGGAATCTTGCGGCGGATCTTCGAGCCGGTGTCGCCGCGCGGTCAGGGCGGCGCGCATTCGTCGCAACAGCGCTCGCAGGCGCCGCCAGCTGTAGCCAACGACAACGCCGCGCCGACGGCGACGGCGGATGAAACGCCAGGCGGCGGCGAAGTCGCGACGACTGCCGCGCCGTCGCGGTGACTAGCTCACGCGCAAGAGCGCGTGCTTCTTCTTGCCGAGCGAAAGCTTGATCGCCCCCTCGACGAGGGCGCTGGCGTCGAGAACGGCGTTCTCGTCGCTCACCGGCGCATCGTTCACGCGCAGCGCGCCCGCGGCGATGTGGCGCTTGGCTTCGCTGTTTGAAGCAACGAGGCCCGCGCGCACGAAGGCCGCCGCCACCCGCAAGCCGGCGCCGAGTTCGGCCGCGGGGATTGCAATCGTGGGCAGATCTTGCGAACGCACGCCTTGTTCGAATGTGGCGGCGGCCGCGCCGGCGGCCTTCTCGGCTTCCGCCCGCCCATGCAGCATCGCCGTGGCGGCGGTGGCGAGGGCCTTCTTGGCGTCGTTGATTTCGGCGCCTTGCAGCTTTTCGAGCCGCGCGACTTCGTCGAGGGGCGCGTCGGTAAAGAGTTTGAGGAAGCGCGCGACATCGGCGTCCTCGGTGTTGCGCCAGAATTGCCAGTAATCGTAGGCGCTCATGAGATCTGCATTGAGCCATACCGCGCCCGCCGCCGTCTTGCCCATCTTGGCCCCGGACGCGGTGGTGATGAGCGGCGTCGTCAAGCCGAACAGTTCGGCTGTGTGCAGGCGGCGTCCGAGCTCGACGCCGTTGACGATGTTGCCCCATTGATCGGAGCCGCCCATTTGCAGGCGACAGCCGTTGCGCCGGTAGAGCTCGGCGAAATCGTAGGCCTGCAGGATCATGTAGTTGAATTCGATGAAGCTGAGCGGCTGCTCGCGATCGAGGCGGAGCTTCACCGAGTCCATGGTCAGCATGCGATTAATCGAAAAGTGGCGTCCTACATCGCGCAGGAAGTCGATGTAGTTGAGGCCGAGCAGCCAATCGGAATTGTCGATCATTACGGCGTCGGCGGCGCCCTCGCCGAAATCCAGGAATTTCTCGAAAACGGATCTGATCGAGGCTTTGTTGGCGTCGATCTCGGCGGGCGTGAGTATCTTTCGGGTTTCGTCGCGGCCGGAGGGATCGCCCACGCGCGTGGTGCCCCCGCCCATCAGCACGATCGGCTTGCCGCCAGCCTGCTGCAGGCGCCGCAGCAGCATGATCTGCACCAGCGAGCCGACGTGGAGAGATGAGGCGGTGAGGTCAAAGCCGATATAGCCGGTGACGCCGGTCTTGGCGCACTCGTCCAGGGCGACGAAATCCGTGCACTGATGGAAATAGTCCCGCCCCACGATGGCGCGGAGGAAATCGGATTTGGGATTGAGACCGGCAGTCACGACATTGTCTCCCGAGGAATTACAAAGCCGGAGACCGTCTTTTGGATCATGCCGCCGGCGAAATGGGGCGGCACGCGGAAGCGCCGCTCGTCAAAACGAGCGGTAATACGAAGCGAAAGGACGGCGGCGCGACATTAGGGCTAGCTAGAAGGGCTGCCCGCAACCGTCAAGCGGGCGCGCGCCAAAGTCAGCTAAGTGTTAAGCGTGCATTCGCATAAGGAAGAGCGATGCGTGTCTCCCTCATTCCGCACCCCGAGACGCCGGGCGCCGCTGTGCGCGCGGTGGAGGTCGCGGTCGGACCAGTGAGCGGGCGCCAAGTCCGCTTGCGCTATGTGGTGACCGGAGAGATTGCACTTTTGGCAATCCCGGACGCGGTGTCGCCCGAGCGCGCCGATGAACTCTGGAAACGCACCTGCTTTGAGGCGTTCGCGACGCGCCGGGCCGGGTATCGCGAATTCAATTTCTCGCCCTCGACCCAATGGGCGGCCTATGATTTCGATGGCTATCGCGCGGGCATGCGCAATGCAGATGTGAGAGCGGCTCGGATCGAAGGACGTCACGGACAGGCGCACTACGAGCTCGACGTTGCCTTTGATCTGCCAGGCGATGGCCAATGCCGGGTGGCGCTGACGGCGGTCATTGAAGAGACGGATGGCTTAAAGTCCTACTGGGCGCTGAAACATCCGCCCGGCAAACCTGACTTTCACCACGCCGATGGTTTTGCGTTGGAGCTTCCATGAAGTTTGGCATCGATCGCTTGTTGGAAGATGCGTCCTTGCGCGCACAGCTTGCCGGCAAGCGGGTGGCGCTGGTGGCCCATCCCGCCTCGGTGACCGAGGATCTGACGCATTCGCTCGATGCGCTGTCGGCGTGCGGTGATGTCGCCATCGCCACCGCGTTTGGCCCCCAGCACGGCATGCGCGGCGACAAGCAGGACAACATGATGGAGACGGCGGACTACAACGATCCGCTGCTCGGCATTCCGGTGTTCAGCTTATATGGCGAAGTGCGCCGCCCCAGCGGACAGATGATGTCGACGTTCGATGTCGTGCTGATCGATCTTCAAGATGTCGGCTGCCGCATCTACACCTTCATCACAACGCTGCTCTACATGCTGGAAGCCTGCGCGAAGGGCGGCAAAGAGGTTTGGCTGCTGGATCGGCCCAATCCGGCAGGACGCCCGATTGAAGGACTGACATTGCGCGACGGCTGGGAAAGCTTCGTCGGCGCGGGGCCGATGCCGATGCGCCATGGGCTGACGCTCGGCGAACTCGGACATTGGTTCATCAAACGCTTCAAGCTTGATGTTTCGTATCGCGTGATCGCGATGGAGGGCTATCGGCCCGATGATGCGCCCGGTTACGGCTGGCCGCTTGGCCAACGCACCTGGGTCAATCCTTCGCCGAACGCGCCGAACTTGTGGATGGCGCGCGCCTACGCGGGCACAGTGATGCTCGAGGGAACGACGCTGAGCGAAGGACGCGGCACGACACGGCCGCTCGAATTGTTCGGCGCGCCGGACATCGATGCGCGTGCGGTGATGGCGGAGATGGAACGCCTGGCGCCAGATTGGTTGGCCGGCTGCAAGCTGCGCGATTGCTGGTTTGAGCCGACCTTCCACAAGCACCTAAAGCAACTCTGCAATGGCGTGCAGATTCACACCGAAGGCCCGTTCTACGATCACGCCGCGTTCAAGCCGTGGCGCTTGCAGACGCTCGCATTCAAGGCGATCCGGCGGCTCTATCCGAGCTATGAGATTTGGCGCGATTTTCCCTATGAGTATGCGTTCGGGAAGCTGGCGATCGATGTGATCAACGGCTCGCCGCTGTTACGGCAATGGGTCGATGATGCGAACGCTACGCCTGGCGATCTCGACGCGCTTACGCGGCCCGACGAGCGAGCGTGGGAAGTCGAACGGCGTCCGCACCTGCTGTACTAGAGCCCAGGAACGCGCGCCGCACGCGCTCCTGCTGAACGTCAGGTTAAGTTGCAGGAATCACACGTTTCTAAGGGAAATCCGCTATCGGCGCGCGAGCCCGGCATGCGCGTTCTCCAGCCAAGCGAGAGCGTGCTACAAACTGTGACACTACCATTAGGCTGCCCTGGGTGTGCGTGAGCGGGAGGGTTCTATGCGCCGACGTCATAGGTTGATTCATGCTGGTTTTCTGATGTTTCTCGCGGGCGTCCTGGCGCCCAAAGGGGCCTTCGCACAGGACACCACGAACGCGAACAATGATCAGGAGATCATCGTCACAGCTACGCACCGGGCGCAGAATATCCATGACGTCCCGTTCTCGGTGAATGCGCAGACGCAAGAAGACATCCAGCGCTCGGGCTCCACGAACCTCGAAGATCTGTCGCGAAATGTAGCCGGTCTTTCGGTTCAGAACCTCGGACCCGGCCAAAGCCAGGTCGCGATCCGCGGCGTGTCGGCAGGTCAGATCGTGCGCGACCAACCAGGCGTCAAAGAACAAGTCGGCATCTATCTCGACGAGTCAGTGATTTCGCTCTCGCTATTCACGCCGGACCTTGATCTGTATGACTTGAACCGGGTCGAAACGCTGCGCGGCCCGCAAGGCACGCTGTTCGGCTCTGGCTCTGTCGGCGGCACTATCCGCTACATCACCAATCAGCCCGTCGATCATTTCGAGGCCTCGCTCGAAGGCGACGCCAACACCGTTGAAGAAGGCGGCGCCGGCGGTTCGCTGAAGGGCATGATCAACTTGCCGCTGAGCGATCACGCCGCCATGCGGGCGGTTGGTTATTACACGGCATATCCGGGCTTCATCGACGCGCGGCATCTTGATGGCAGCGTGTCGGACAACGTGAACGACGGCTTCCGCGGCGGTGGTCGCATCGCGATCACGTGGCGCCCTAACGAAAACGTCACCATCACGCCGCGCGTTCTCTACCAGGAGATCGACGTCAACGGCTTCAACCGCGAAGAAGTGTTCAACCTCTACGGCAACGCCTTCACGACGCCGCCAGTCAATCTGGGCGAGCGTGCGCAATTGCTGCTGCTCGGCGAAGAGTTCCGCGATCGTACGGGCATCGCCGATCTGACGGCGACCTGGGACATGGGCTCCGTCACATGGACATCGGTCACGAGCTATACCAACCGCGACATTCTGGTGAGCCGCGACGCCAGCGCACTCACCGGCAGCGTTTCGGTCGACCTGGCTCTACCGAACGCGGCCGTGCTGCTGCCATCCAACCTGCGCGACACAACAGAGCTCGAACAATGGACGCAGGAAATCCGCGTGGCGTCGAATGCGCCGGGTCCTGTGCGGTGGCTCGCGGGCTTCTATTACTCGAACGCCGAGCGCAATTACGCGCAACGGCTGCCCACGCCGGGATACGACGCCTATATCGACGCGCGTTTTCCAGCGCCGCCGCCCGGTACGTCTGCGGGCGCGGACAATGGTTTCGGCCTCGTCGACAATCCGTACCATGCCGACTTGCCCTACACCGACACGCAATATGCGTTATTCGGCGAAGGCAGCGTCGACATCAACGCCAACGACACGGTCACCCTGGGCGGCCGTTACTATAACTTTGATGAAGAGCGCCGCTTCCACTCCGGCGGCTTCTTCTCCAATGGCGACGACCAAACCGACAGCACGCACTCGGAAGGCTTCTCGCCACGTGTGCTGTACAGCCATCACGTCAACGATGACCTCATCATCAATGCGCAGATTGCGAAGGGCTTCCGCCTTGGCGGGTCCAACGATCCGCTCAACTTGCCGCTTTGCGACGGCGGCGTGCCGGGCGGGCCGGACGCAACGACGTTCGGCGGCCATCCGCGCTACGACGACGAAGAATCGTGGAACCACGAGATCGGCTTCAAGTACCAACGCGGCGTGTTCAACTTTAATGGCGCCGCGTTCTACAACCGCATCCGCAATCTGCAGGTTTCGGCTGACGCCGGCTCTTGCTCGTCGCGGGTCGTCTTCAACGTCCCGAAGGCGCACTCGATCGGTGTTGAAGCAGAAATGAGCGCGATGCCGTTCCACAATTTCGAGCTCTCGCTCGCGGCCAGCGTGGTGGAATCGCAATTTGATTCCGACGTGCTTACTTCGGGCGGCGCCGTGATCGCCGGCATGCGCAACGGCAATCGCCTGCCTTCGACGCCGGAGTATCAGTTGGCGGCGACGGCGGCTTATTACTGGGATGCGGCGTGGGCGGGCCAAGGCGGGCAGGCGCACGTGGCGCTCAGCGCAACAACCATGGGCAGCCGCTTCACGCAGCCGGGCGACCAAGAGCCGGGCGCGGGCGTGTTCGTCTCGGGTCTGCCGTTTGGCGGGGCGAGTGGCGCCGACGCAACCATCCTCGATCTCGAACTCGATCCTTACACGATCGTCAACTTCAACATCGGCGTCGAGAACGACAAATGGGGCGCGCAGATCTACGTGAACAACATCACAGATGAGAATGCGCACCTCTCGTTTGACCGCGAACGCGGCGGCCGTGCGCGGTTGGGTTTTGAAACCAATCAGCCGCGGACGATCGGCGTAACCGTTCGACGCAACTTCTAAGCAAGACCGCTTTGGTCAGGCGAAGGGCCGCAGCACGTGCTGCGGCCCTTTCTCGTTCTTCATCTGAGGCGTCTAGCGCGGCGCGCGTTTGGCGAGGATGCGCTGCAGCGTCCGGCGGTGCATGTTCAGGCGGCGCGCGGTTTCGCTGACATTGTGGCCACAGAGTTCGTAGACGCGCTGGATGTGCTCCCAACGAATGCGGTCGGCCGACATCGGATTGTCCGGCGGCTCGGGTTTGTCGTCGGGCGCGGCAAGCAGGGCTTTGACGATGTCCTCGGGATCGGCGGGCTTGGCGAGATAGTCGATGGCGCCGGCCTTCACCGCGGCGACCGCTGTCGCAATGGCGCCGTAGCCGGTGAGCATCACGACGCGGCAATCGGGGCGATGCTTATTGAGCGCTTCAACAACGGAGAGGCCCGAGCCGTCTTCCAAGCGCAAGTCGAGCACCGCGTAAGCCGGCGGCTTCTTGGTTGCGACTTCGGAGGCTTCGGCGACAGAACCAGCGGCAGTCACCTCAAAACCGCGCCCTTCGAGGGCGCGCGCCAGGCGCGTGCGGAAAGCGACGTCGTCGTCGAGGATCAGCAGCGATTTATCGCCTTCGATGGTCGCGGCGTTGTCCATGAAACGGGGCTCCAATATGCCCGCTACATAGGCACTTTTGCCGCGAGATTAAAGCGCCGGCGCCTCAATCGCGGCGCGTGGCCAACGGGCGCGAACGATGGCGCCTTGGTTCGGCGGGCGCCTGTTTTTGACGTCAAGCTTGGCGCCGGTTCGCTCTAGAAGCGTCTTGGCGATGAAGAAGCCGAGACCGAGCCCGCCGGCGGCGCCCTCGGCGTCGCGCTCGGTGAGATAGGGCTCGCCGAGGCGGTTGAGCACGCCTGGGGCAAAGCCCGGACCATCGTCGCGCACTGTGATCTCGATAGTATCGGCGTCCCAACGCGCTTCGACATCGACGCGTGTATTGGCGAAACCGACAGCGTTTTCGACGATGCCGCCGAGCGCGTGCACGATTTCCGGCATGCGGCGAACATTGAGTGGGCCTTCGCCTTGCGCGGTGATGACGATTTCGGTTCCGAGGCCTTCATGCGGCGCTGTGACTTCTTCGAGCAGCACTTTGATCGGCGCGCGCGCGAGCATGACGTCGTCGTCTTCGCGGCGCGCGGAGAGCTGGCCGAGGATGGCCCGGCAGCGCTCGCTCTGCGTGACCAGCAATTGCAGATCCTCGGCACGCGGATCGTCGGGCGCCAAGCTGCGCGCCATTTCCTTGGCGACGAGATGGATGGTGGCGAGGGGGGTTCCGAGTTCGTGCGCGGCCGCTGCCGCAAGTCCGCCGAGCGCCGAAAGCGTCTGCTCGCGCGCGAGTACGGCTTGCACGGCGGCGAGCGCGATGTTGAGGCGTTCCTCTTCGGCCGCCACGCGCCAGGCGTAGACGCTGGTGAAGCCAAGGCCGATCAACACAGCGGCGGCGATGCCAAGTTGGTAGAGCTGCGGGATGTGGAAGGTCGAGCCATCCGGCCAGGGCAGCGGCAAGCGCCACACCGCGAGCGCGCCGACACAGGCGAAAGTGAGCGCTGCAAGCATGGCGGTGACGGATGGGCGCAGAATGGTGGCCGATACGGCCACTGGCGCAATGAAGAGAAACACGAACGGGTTCTGCAGGCCGCCCGTCAGCGCCAGCAGCACCGCGAGCTGCATTACGTCATAGGCAAGCTGAAGAGCCGCCTCCCATTCGAGCGCGAGGTCTTGCGAGCGCCGGCGGCTGATCAGAAAGAAATTGAGCGCCGCGGAAACGAAGATCGTGGCCAGCGCCCAGTGCAGCGGAAAGTCGACGTTGAGCACGTAGCGGACGAAGAGGACAGCAATTGTCTGCCCCAACACCGCAAGCCAGCGCAGCAGGATGAGCGTGCGGAAGCGCACGCGGCTGGTGGCGGTCCAGAAGCTCGGCAGCGGCGCCGGTTCGCGATGGACAGGCGTTGCCGTCATGGCCGCCACATGCCGTGCAAGCCGCATCCGGCTCAAGAAATTTCTGTTACGCGCTGCGGCGTTGCGCCACCTGTGCGCTCCCGCCGCGTTGCTCGCGGCGAGCAGCGCTGATTAGCGTCTGCGCTTCATGTCTTCGCCGCCAACCCAAAAGCCGCGCTTGGATATCACCGGCGCCATCGTGCCCGCGCTCGCCGCGGCGGTCGCGGCCGGCATTGGCACGCTTTTTCTCGTGGGGCATCTGCCGGAAGCTGCGGCGCCGCCGCCGGAAAACTGCATTCTACAGGGCGCCGACCAGGTGGGCGGGCCGATTTCGCTGATCGACACCCATGGCGAACGGGTGACGCAGGCCGATTTCCACCAGCAGCCGGCGATCCTCTATTTCGGCTTTACGCACTGCCCGGATGTGTGCCCGACGACGATGTATGCGCTGGCGCAGGCGCTTTCCGCGCCTGGCGGCTACGACATCCAGCCAGTGCTGATCAGTGTCGATCCGCGGCGCGATACGCCCCAGGTGCTTGGCCAATACGTGCGCACCAATGGCTTTCCAGCTGGCTTGCAGGGCCTGACGGGCTCGGCCGCGCAAGTCCAAGCGGCCGAGGCGGCCTTCCGCGTCTATAGCCACGTCCAGCCGGTCGAGGGCGCGCCGGCTGACGTCTACAACGTCGATCACACCTCGTTTTTGTACGTGATGGACGGGCAGTGGCGCACGCGCGCCATCGTCAATTCGGCGCACGCGACGCCCACCCAGATCGCCCAGTGCATTGCTGCCGGGCTGGGCCCGCGTGAGCGCTCCTGATGCGGCTTGGCGCTCGCCGTAATGCATATTACATTAGCGTAGGATGGCCGCTTCGTGGGACGGCGGCCTCTGGTTAGGGCGATAGGGCCGGGTCGCTGCGGTGCGGCGGACGAGCCCAAAGAGGCGTCTTAGCTTGTTGGAAATGGGGGACGGCGCATCTTCCGGACGGGTGCTGCGCTGCAACAAAGGCTAAAATGCTCTACTCGCTCTACGAACTGGGCCACCTCTCGGTCGCGCCGCTGCGGATCGCAGCTTTGATGCAATCGAGCATGCTGCGCTCGCCTTTCAATCCGATGGCTGACACCGAGATCGCGCGCACGGCCGCCGCCGCCAGCGAACTCTTCGAGAGCGTGACGCGCCGCTATCGCAAGCCGCACTGGAATTTGGCGCCGACGACGATCGACGGCGTCGATGTGGCGGTGACGCCGAAAAGCGTGTGGTCGTCGCCGTGGTGTTCGATGCTGCACTTCGAGCGCGACGCGGATGCGCTTGTTGAAGCGCGCGGCGAGCGCACAGACCCAACGGTGCTTCTGGTAGCGCCGATGTCGGGTCATTATGCGACGCTGCTGCGCTCGACGGTCGAAGCATTTTTGCCCGAGCACGAGGTTTACATCACCGATTGGTCCGATGCGCGCATGACGCCAGTGCTGGCCGGTCGCTTCGAGCTCAACGACTATATCGATCACGTGATGGCGATGCTGCGCGCGCTGGGGCCGCACACCCATATCGTTGCGGTGTGCCAACCGGGGCCGCTCGTGCTCGCAGCCGTCTCGCTCATGGCCGAAGAAGACGATCCCTGCACGCCGGCGACGATGACCTTCATGGGCTCGCCGATCGATGCGCGCTTGTCGCCGACGGCGCCGAACAAGCTCGCGGAGACGCGCGACATCGAATGGTTCAAACAGAACATGATCCATACGGTGCCGACGCTCTATCCGGGCGCGTTCCGGCGCGTCTATCCGGGCTTCCTACAGCTCGCCAGCTTCATGGGCATGAATTTGTCGAAGCACGTCGATGCGCATCAGGCCTATTTCCTGAACCTGGTGAAGGGCGACGGCGACAGCGCCGACAAGCACCGCTTGTTCTATGACGAATACCTCGCTGTGATGGATCTTACGGAAGAATTCTATGTGCAGACCCTGATCGAAGTGTTCCAGAAATACTCGATCGCGAAAGGGACGTTTCAACATCGCGGCAGACTGGTGAAGCCTGGCGCCATTACAACGACCGCGCTGCTCACCGTCGAAGGCGAGAACGACGACATTTCGGGCATCGGCCAAACGCAAGCCGCGCACGACATCTGCAGCAACATCCCCGAGACGATGCGGCAGGACTATATCCAGCCGGGCGTCGGCCATTATGGCGTGTTCAGCGGACGTCGTTTCAAGACCGAAATCTATCCGCGCATGCGCGACTTCATGCGCGCCCATCAAAGCGGCGGGCGCCAGGCGCACAGACCGCAGCTCAAACTCGTCGCCGATTAAGCACAAGTTTGCGAACAGCACACAAGCTCGCACCGGCATGATTGCTGCCGTCATGCATGGCGTGAGACTTTTTCAAATGCGCTTCGATTCGCGGGCCAGAATAGATCCGCTTCAAACCGAGATCGAAACGACCGACGGACGCCGGGTGGCGGTGAAGTTGGTGGTGAACCCGCGCGCGCGTCGCGTTTCCGTGCGCATCGATCCAACGCGGCGCGAAGCGATCGCGACCGCGCCGACGAAGCGGCATTTGAAACATGCGGCCCAATTTGCGGCCGAACGCGCCGGCTGGATCGCCCATGAGCTGGAGCGATTGCCCAAGGGCGTGTCGCTGACGCCCGGCTCGTTCATCACGCTGCGGGGCGTCGAGCATGAGCTTGTCTGTGAACGCGGGCGCGGCGGGGCGCGTGTGGAGCGTGACCTCATCGCCCGCATTGTCGTGCCGGCGCTCGATCCAGCGCTGTTTGAATCGCGGACGCTGCGGTTTCTGAAGGAAGAGGCGCGGTCGGATTTGGTCGATCGCGTCGCGCATCACGCCATCACGTTGGGCGTGCGTCCGGCGCGGCTACAGGTCAAGGAGCTGCGTTCGCGCTGGGGCTCGTGCTCGGTGGACGGCGTGCTTTCCTTTTCTTGGCGGCTGGTTCTCGCGCCGCCATTCGTGCTCGACTATCTCGCCGCGCATGAAGTCTCGCACCTGAAAGAGATGAACCATTCGCGCCGCTTCTGGGCGCATGTGCGCCGCTGCATGCCGGATTTCGAGCGCGGGCGCGACTATCTGCACGAGCATGGCTGCGCGCTGCACGCGGTGGGCTTTGGACGCTAGGGCGTGGACCCTTGAGCAGGCGGAGCGGTAGCGCTTGGCCCGATGTTCTGATCCAAGAAATCCTCGACTTTCTGCATCATGCTCACCAGATCGCGGCCGCTCCAGGATGGCCAGAAATGGTTTTCACCCGGATAGGTCAGTAGCTGCACAGACTTACCAGCACGATGCATGGCGTCGTTCATGATATTGGATTGCTCGATCGGCACGACTGAATTGACCTCGCCATGGATGAGCAGCAAAGGTGCGCGCACGTCCGAAGCGTGGTGCGCCGGTGATACCGCTGTGAGTTCGTCCCCCATCGTCGCCGGATTGCCAATGAGCGTCGTCCAATAATCATAAGCGCCGATGCGTGGGTTGTAGGTTCGGCGAACCCAGTCGAGCATGCGCGGCAGATCCGACACCCCCGCTATGGAAATGGCGCAGCGATAGAGGCTGGGCGTCAGCGTGACGCCAGCGAGAGCGGCGTAGCCGCCATAGGAGCTCCCGACGATGCAAATGCGCGAAGCGTCGGCCGCGCCGGTTTGGATGAGCGCTTGCACGCCGTCGGTGATGTCGTCCTGCATGCGCCGGCCCCATTGCTGGCGTCCGGCCACGACGAACGAGCGTCCTGAGCCTTCAGAACCGCGAAAATTGGGCTGAAACACCGAATAACCGCGGGAAGCGAGAAATTGCACGAAGAAGTCGTAGCTATAGGAATCCCGCACTTCCGGTCCGCCGTGCGGCATCACAACGAGCGGGTGAGGTCCAGCGCCTGCCGGCGCGGTGAGATAGCCCCAAAGCGCTGTCCCATCGCGGCTGGTATAGTGGACGATCGTCATTGGCCTCAGCGCCGCATTGCGCAGCGCGGGGTAGGGCGAACTCAGGATCGTCACGTGCGCGGTCGTGCGATCGTACATCGCGTACTCGCCGGGCACAGTCGGGCCGCTCACATAGAGCAGCCATAAGTCTCCCTGTGCATCGACAAGCGAAATATCCACTATGTCGGGAAAGTAGCGCCGCAGCGCGTCGAAATGGCTTTGCATCTGCGGGTCGAGCGCGCGGCATTGTTGGCGCTGAATTTCGCCGCAGCCCACGACAATGCGGTGAGTGTTGTCGATCCAGGCGATC
Source organism: uncultured Pseudomonadota bacterium (assembly GCA_963837475.1). GTDB lineage: Bacteria > Pseudomonadota > Alphaproteobacteria > Caulobacterales > Aquidulcibacteraceae > Vitreimonas. Next base: position 1,202,849 of record CAWIND010000003.1, on the reverse strand, counting down.
TCGGCGTCGGCGTGGTCGGCCTGAAAGACGGGTTCGCCTAGCTGGCCGCTCGCGGTGTCATAGAGATAGATTGCTTGATAATCCGCCCCATCGGGCCGCGCGGCGACGTAAACCTTGCCTGGCGATGGTCCGGCCGCGATGGGGACGAACTCGCGATTGTCGCCAAACGCGGCCAGCCGATGGGCTTCGTATGCCAACGTCCAACTGTGTTGGCCTGGGGCGCGGCGATAGAATCGGACGCCGCTTCCATAAGGCAGCGCGTCTTCACGCAGCACGGCTTGACCACCGACATCGACGACCACGCCGAACGTGCTCCAATCTGCGTCGTCGACAGCGGCAGCCGCGCCAGTCATCACGTCTGCGCGATAGAGCGTGAATGCCCGCGCGCCGTACGCCGCGAGTAAGACGTGGTTCGGATCATTGGGCAGCATGTCTATCAAGGCAACGGGCGTGCCTACGATGATCTGGTTGGTGCGCCCGCCGAACATGGTCATCACGCCCTGGCCTTGGCGATTCATCGTCATGATTTCGCCGCCGGCGAGTGTCGTGCCGAGGGACATGCGTAGCGTGCCCTGCGCAAAGATGAGCCGATCATCGTTCTTCCAGCGCACCCATGGATAAACCGCGCGCGTGTTCGGCGCCGCGGCGCGGATGACATCGATTTGGTGCGAGCGCCAATCCGCTACGACAATCTCGTCCGAGCCGTTGCTGCCGGTTCGAACGGCGGCGATGAAGCGGCCATTCGGCGAAATCCGCACGCTCGAAAGCGCAGGCGGGAAGACCAAATCTTGGATCGTTGGTTTTGAGGGTGTGGCCGAAGGCTGTGCGGGCGCCGCTTGCGGCGACGGCGATGAAGGCGGTGTTTGCGCGGCAGCGCCGCCCATACAACATGCCGCCAACATCAACGCGGCAAGAACCACGGTCCGCATCTTGGCCCCCAGCGCCAGGTCCGCCCTATGCATGGCACGGGCGCGCCCGCTTTCGCCAGCGATTTGTCAGCGCGGCGCCGCGGCCGGCGGAGCTTTGATCTTCACCCGCGCGCCGGGCGCGAAGATACGCTCGAACAGGCCGTCCTGATCCAAAAAGAGGTGCTTCATGGCGCCCAGGATGTGCAGCGAGATCAGTACGACGAGCGACCAGCGTCCGACAGTGTGCGCCATCTCAGCGATCTCGTGGATAGAGTTGATGCGCACGGCGAACGGGCTTGGGATCGAGATAAAGCCCGCATTGATCGGACGCGCGCGCGACCAGATCATGAGCGGGCCGGAGATGATCTGCACGGCGATCATCAGCAGCAAGAGATTGTGCGTTGCGCGCGCGACCAAGCGCAGCAAGCCAGATTGGTCCGGCTCGATCGGCGCCTTCTGCGCGTAATGTGAGGTGATGCGGGCAACAAAGATAACGAAGAAGGCGACCCCAACAGCGACGTGAACGCCCATCAGCGCCCGATGCTGTGCGCGCTCGCCGTGATCTTCAGCAATGCCTGCCGAAAAACCGGTGAAGAGCATCGTGAGCACGCCGATGGCGGCAAGCCAATGCAGCGTGATGCCCACCCAGCCGTAGGCGTTGCGATCGTTCCAGGTTTGCATCCGTTGTCCCGGTCCTTGGCTTATCGCCAACGCACAGTGTCAGCCTTGGGGTCCGACGTCGAGCGAATGATCCTGGTTGTCTTGCGGGCCCTGCGAGGCAGGCGGGCCCGATGTGATGGCGCCGATCGGTGCGCCAACAGCGGTGACGCTCTGTACTTCGGGTCGCGGCAGGCCGCTATTGAAGTCTTCCGCACTCGGCATGTCGAGCGTCCTTGGCGGCTCGTTGCGCAGCGCCACTTGCATGAAGCGCTGCCAGATGTCGGTCGGCAGCGAACCGCCGGTGACCCGGTCGGTGATGGTGAAGTTGTCATTGCCTACCCAGACGCCGGTGACGTAGCCCGGCGTAAAACCAATGAACCAGGCGTCGCGATAATCGTTGCCGGTGCCGGTCTTGCCGGCGATCTGGCGGCCAGGCATGCGCGCGTGCGTGCCGGTGCCGGCCTCGACGACGCGGTTCATCATGTAATCCAACAGGCGGCGCGGACGATCGGCGATGAGCTGCACATGACGCTCAGGCCGCCAGCTCCACATCACTTCGTCGGTGCTCGCGCGACGGATGCGCACGATGCCGTGTGGTTCGACGTTGTAGCCATTATTGGCCATCGTGGCGTAGGCGCGCACCATTTCGTAAAGCGTCACCTCCTGAGCGCCCAAGCCGAGCGAGGGATAATTGTGCAGCGGCGTGGTGATGCCGAGCCGCCGCGCGACATCGATCACGCGCTGGCCGCCAATTTCCTGCGTCAGCCGGAGCGCCACCATGTTGTAGGAGTTCTGCAGCGCTTCGGTGAGCGTGACGGCGCCGTGGAAACGATTACCATAGTTTCGCGGCACATAGTCCGGCTGGCCAGCGATGTGCACCACGACCGGGGCGTCTTCGCGCACGCTCCACGGCGTTAGCCCATTCTCCATCGCTGCGAGGTAGATGAAGAACTTGAACGATGAACCGGGTTGGCGATGCGCCTGCGTGGTGCGGTTGAATTGCGTGATCTCGTAATCGCGCCCGCCGATCATGGCGCGCACCCCGCCATTGTCATCCATCGCCAGAAGGCCTGCTTCGCCGACCTGGCGCACTTGGCCTTGTTCGTTGAGTACGGCGTTCACGGAATTGTTGGCGGCGCGCTGGGCGGCGATGTCGATGGTGGTTTCGACAATGAAGTCGTCGCGCTGCGTGCCGATGATGCGGTTGAGCTCTGGATCGACCCAATCGCGATAATAGCTGAGCACGCCCGCCGGATTGCGGCGGCTGACGACGAGGTCTTCTTGAAGCGCGGCGTGCCGCTGGGCTTCGGTGATGTAGCCGATATTGACCATCTCCTGCAGCACGGTGTCGGCGCGCGCACGGGCGGCGGCCATGTCTTGGCTGGCGGGATTGAGGCGTGAGGGCGCTTTGACGAGGCCCGCGAGCATGGCGGACTGCAGCAAGGTAAGATCGTGCGCGGGGCGATCGAAATAGCGTTCGGCGGCGGCTTCGATGCCGTAGGCGCCGGCGCCGAAATAGACGCGGCTGAGATAGAGCGCGAGAATTTCCTGCTTAGTGAATTTGGTCTCGAGCCAAATCGCCAGCGCCACTTCTTGCAGCTTCCGCCGCCATGAGCGCTCGTTGCTAAGAAAGAGGTTCTTGGCGAGCTGCTGGGTAATGGTGGAGCCGCCTTGCACGACGTGGCCGGCGCGCATGTTTTCTGCGCCAGCACGCATCATGCCGCCGAGATCGACGCCGAAGTGCTGATAGAAGCGCCGGTCCTCGATGGCGACAAAAGCTTGCGGCACGTAAGGCGGCAACGCCGCGAGGTCGACGGGTGGCGCGTTCTGCGCGCCTTCGCGCAGAATCACGTGGCCGCTGCGATCGAGGAAGGTGATGCTTTGCCCGCCGCGCGCTTCCCAGAGATCGTCGGTCGAAGGCATGTCCCAGGTGACGAAGAAAAAGAAGCCAACCACGAGGGCGACGAAGCCGGCTGCGACCCAGCCTGTCCACACCGCTGCTTCGCGCACCGAGCGCGGATGGCGCACGCCGCGAATGCGCGCCCACAATCGGCGCCCGAACGCGCGCGCGCCGCCCATGAAGGCGACGTATTTCGGCTCGGCGAAGGCGCGAAACTGTCGCCACATTTGCCCGAGGCGCGCAGCGAAGGAATTGTCCGGCTCTTCCGGCGGCTCGTCGGGATCGCCGGCGGCCCTGAAGTAGGTGCTGGGCAACTTGGCGTTGGTCTCTTGCAGCACCAGAGGCGGTTGTTCTGCGGGCCAGGCCGGCTCGGCCGTAGCTGCGACCTGAATTTCGGGCTCGATGTCGTCGCGCGCCGCCAGCGGCGAGGGCTCTTCCTCAGCGGCTTGTTCAACGTTTTCGTCCGCAGCGATGGGGTGCTCAGGCTCGGCTTCGTCGCGCGCAGCGATCGGCGGGATCTCTTGTTCGCCCTCGACTGAAGGCGGGTGCGGCGCGTCCGCAGACGGCGTCGCGATGACCCATTCCTCGACAGGCGTCGCCTCAGTAGGCGCAGGCTCAGTGGCCGGGTCTTCGATCGGCGGCGAAGCAGCGACAGGCGCCTCAGTGGCGGCGGGCGGCTCCGGCTCTTGGAAGAGCGTGTGCTCTTGGGAAGGCTCGGGCTCTTGGGAATGCGACCCTTGCGTTCGCTCCGGGGTGAGCTGCGTCTCTTGGGTGAGCTGCGGCTCTTGGGAAAGACTGTGCTCATCCGGGGTGCTCTCAGGCGCACCCGGCTCGCCCTCCACAGGCAGGCGCGGACCAAGGGGCTCGTCCGGTCCGTTCGGATCGTTTTCGTCAGCCACCCCGGTCCATACCCTCCGCGCTCGTGGTTAGCGCGATTCTGCCCGGCCTTTGCCCGCGTGGGGCGGGAGGACGGTCGTCGATGTGGTAACGCGCTGTACGAGGGAACAGTTGCCTTGTTTGCCTTCTTATCGCCCGATTGTGGGCGGGGCGTGATCGTTGCGCAACCGCGATAGGCGCCTCGTTTTCCTTGGCGCCGCCGGGTGGCGCGGCCATATATGGGGGCACAGTTCCCCCGGCGTTGTCCGTGGGCGAAGGAGGAAACTGATGAGCGATTATCACCCGCAGGCCCGCGCGCCTGCCGGCAGCGCCGACATGGCGGTCGACGCTGGTCTGCGAAGCTTCATGCTCGGGGTCTACAACAAGATGGGGTTGGGGCTGCTTCTCTCTGCGGCGCTGGCTTACGCATCGGTGACGGTCGAACCGGTTGCACAATTCGTGTTCGGTACGCCGTTCTACTTCGTGGTCCTGTTTGGGCCTCTCGCCATTCTGCTGATTTCGAGCTTTGCCTTGCGCAATCCCTCGCCGACAGCAGCAAACCTCATCTACTGGTCGGTGGTTTCGCTTTTGGGCATCAGTCTCGGCGCGATCTTGATGTCTTATGCGCGCGCGCCTGACGGTATTCTGACAGTCGCGAAGGCGTTCTTGATCACCTCGGCCTCATTCGGCGCGCTGAGCTTGTGGGGCTATACCACGAAGCGCGATCTGAGCGGCTTCGGCACCTTCCTATTCATGGGATTGGTAGGCCTCGTGATCGCCTCGCTCGTGAACCTGTTTATCGTCAGCTCGGCGCTGAGCTTTGCGATCTCGGTGATCGGCGTGCTCGTGTTCGCGGGGCTCACCGCCTACGACACGCAAGGCCTGAAGTACGCTTATTATCAGCTGGCCGGCGATCAGCGCGGCATGGCGGTTGCGACGACGTTCGGGGCGCTTCGGCTCTACCTCGACTTCATCAACCTCTTCTTGTTCATCCTGCGCTTGATGGGTGGGCGCCGCTAACGCGGGTTGCATGACCAAACAAGAAACGCCCCGGGTCCGGCCGGGGCGTTTTTCTTTGCGGGCTCAATCAGCGACGACTTGCATGCGTTTGGGTTCCAGGACGGCGAGCACGTGCGCGAGATCGCGCCCGCGCCGCAAGACCCTGCCATCGACGGCCCTTACGCTGTATTCGCCTTGCCTGCGCGCATTCTCAGGGCGTTTTTCGACTTGGTAGAGGGGCGCCTCGCTGGCGCGGCGGTAGACGCTGAACAAAGCACAATCAGGAAGTGCATCGAGTGCATAGTCGCGCCATTCGCCCGCCGCGACCATGCGGCCATAAAAACGAAAGAGGCGATCCAATTCCAGGCGCTCGAAAAACACCGTGCGTGCGCTCATGCCTGTTGAACTCCTGTGGACAAGAATAGTGCGCTCAATTCGTCACAGATTACAAATCCGCATTAGTCACGTTTCGCCTCATTTTGAGCTTGCACGCGCCCAATTCGGGCGCGACCTTAGTTGCGTGGCCGGTCGGAGAAAGGCTCACTGCGGGGTATCCATCAGCCCCCCCAGCCCCCCCCGTAGTGCGCTTCGACCGGTCACACTTCACTTTCGAAACAAGCCCGCGGCGATCGCGGGCTTTGTTATATCTAGGCGCAAAGCGCTTTAAATCAGCGGTTTTCAGCAAAACAAGAACGTAGCGTCTGCGGCACACGTCGCATCATTATCGATGCGTGGCGTCTATGGCGTGTTCCGCATTAATTGCATTTAGAGTGTCGGAAGTGCAGCGCGAAAGAGCCGCAGGGTGATTCGCTCAGTCGCGCCGCTTCTTGGGATAAGTACCGGTGGCGTTTTGGTCAGAACGGCCTTAAGAGCGCGGCTTCGTTTGCTTGGGGCGCGCAATCCACATGCTGCTGCAGGTCGATGGCTTGCGGAAATCGTTTGGCCGGCGAGCCGCCGTCGACGGTATCGGTTTCTCACTCGATGTTGGCGAGGTCGTAGGTTTTCTGGGCCCCAACGGCGCAGGCAAGACTACAACCATGCGTATGATCGCGGGCTATCTCGAGCCCGACGACGGCGTCGCCAAGATTTTCAACATTGACGTGGCGCAAGACCGCCGCCGCGCCCAGGAGCGCGTGGGGTATCTGCCGGAAGGCGCGCCGCTCTATGGCGAGATGACGCCTTGGTCGTTTCTGCGCTTCATGGCCGAAGCGCGCGGCATGTCGCGCGAGGCTGCGCGCCACGCGGTGCGGCGCGCGGCGCAAGATGCGCGGCTCGGCGACACAATTGATCGCCCGATCGAGACGCTCTCCAAGGGTTATCGTCGGCGCGTCGGCTTGGCCTCGGCGCTGCTGCATTCGCCGCTTCTGCTGGTGCTCGATGAGCCGACCGACGGTTTGGACCCCAATCAGCGCCATGCGGTGCGCGCTTTGATCCGCAAGCTCGGCGAAGAACGCGGGCTCATTATCTCAACGCACAGCCTGGAAGAAGTGGATGCGGTCTGCACCCGCGCCATCGTTATCGACCAGGGTCGTATCGTCGCCGATCAAACGCCGGCGGAGCTGCGCCAGAAATACGGCAGCCTCGAAAAGGCGTTCGAACAGCTGACGCGCGGGGAGGAGCGCCAATGAAAAAGCGCCCCGGCCTTGCCAGCATGGTCGCGATTTATCGCCGCGAACTGCTTTCGTATTTGACCACGCCGACCGCGTACGTGTTCGTGGCGGTGTTTTTGTTCGCCATTGGCCTTTTTACTTTCCAGGTCGGCGGCTTCTTTGACCAGCGGCGCGCGGATCTCTCGGCGTTCTTCGCCTTTCATCCCTGGCTATTTATGGTGTTCCTGCCGGCGATCGCGATGCGGCTCTGGGCTGAGGAGACGCGTTCGGGCGCCATCGAATTGCTGCTGACGCTGCCGGCCCCGACTTGGTCGCTGGTGCTCGGCAAATATCTGGCGGCGTGGACGGTGGCGGGAGCAGCGCTGGTGTTGACGTTTCCGCTCTGGATCACGGTGAACTTCCTCGGAACGCCGGATAACGCGGCGATCTTCACGTCGTATCTTTGCAGCTTCCTGATGGCGGGCGCCTACATCGCCATCGGCTCGGCCATGTCGGCGCTGACGCCGGCGCAGGTGGTGGCGTTCGTGCTGGCGGTGCTGGTGTCTTTCCTGTTGACGGCGCTGGGGCTGCCGCTGGTGTCGGATTTTTTCGCTGGCTTTGTCGGCGGCGGCGTGGCGGAGACGATTTCGCGCTTCTCCATCCTTTATCATTTCGACGCGGCCCAACGGGGCGTCGTGGAATTCCGGTCGGTCTTCTATTTCCTCACGCTGATCGCGCTTTGCCTCGGCTTCACGGCCGTCGCCGTCGACGCACGGCGGGGAGGCTAGGCGATGAGCGCACGTCGTTTCGCCCTACTGGCGGCTTTCGCCTTTCTGCTGATGTTTGTGGCCGCCAACGTCATCGGCAGTTCGTGGTTCCGTGGCTGGCGTCTCGATCTGACGCAGAACCACCTCTATTCGCTCTCGCCCGGCACACAGACCACCCTCGATCATCTGAGCGATAGCGTCGAACTCACGCTCTATTATTCGCGCGACGCAGCCGCGCGCGCCCCGCAAGTGCAGGCTTATGCCGGCCGCGTGCGCGAAATGCTGCAGACGTTTGCGGCGCATTCGCATGGGCATGTGCGCTTCACGGAAGTGAACGTGCGTCCGTTCACCGAACAGGAAGATCAGGCCCAGCAGGCGGGCATCCAGCCGGTGCGCGTCGATCAGGATTCCGATCCGATTTATTTCGGGCTGACCGGGGCGAATGCGATCGACGACAAGCGGACCATTCCGTTCTTCGATCCCCAGCGCGAACCCTTCCTCGAATACGAAATCACGCGGCTGATCTTCGAGTTGGAGCATCCGGACCGCACCCGCATCGCGCTCATCACCGCGCTGCCGATGGATCCGGCCACCGCCGCGGTCGCGCAGGGAGCGCCGACGGGCCAGTCCGTGTTCGCGACGGAAATGGGCCGGCTCTTCAATGTGCAGAAGCTGCCGGAAAACTTCACTTCTATCCCAGATGCGGATGTATTGGTGATCATCCAGCCGTGGGCGCTTTCGCCGGCGCAACTCTATGCGGTGGACCAGTTCATCCTGCGCAAGGGCCGCGCCTTCATTGCGCTCGACCCCGCTTCGATGGTGGCGGCGCAGTCGAGCGCGAACTTCAACCCGATGTCGCCGTCGGCGCCTGCGCCGGTGACCTCCTCGCTCGAACCGCTCTTGTCGCGCTGGGGCGTGGCGATGTCGCCAGACGTTGTGATGGATCTCGAAGGCGCGCTGCCAGTGCAGGCGCAGGATCAGAATGGGCAGACCCAGCAAGTGCCGCAGCCGCTCTTTTTTGCCGTGCCGGCCGCACAACTGGATCGCGAAGACCTGATGACGGCGTGGCTGACGCGCGGCGTGAATTTCGGGCTGGCGGGTTCGCTGAATGTGAGCCCGCGCGAAGGACGCGAGGCGCATGCGCTCGCACGCACAAGCGGACGCACCATGCACATGCCGACGCAGCAAGCGTTGATGCGCCCGTCGCCATACGAAATTCTACAGAGTTGGACGCCTGAAGGCCGCATTGAGACGATTGCGACGCGGCTCTCTGGCACGCTGCAGAGCGCCTATCCGAATGGTCCGCCCGAAGGCGGCGATGCGCTGGCGCCGCGGATCACGCGTTCGGCGCGGCCGGCGCAATTGGTGATCGTCGCCGACACGGATTTTCTAGCTGACGATTTCTACGTCGATCCGCAAAATGGCGGCGCGGCCGCCGACAATGCCTCGTTTGCGCTGAACGCGATCGATGTGCTGGGCGGATCGGATGCGTTGGTGTCGCTGCGCTCGCGTGCGCCCTCGATCCGGCGCATGACGACGATCGACAATATGGAGCGCGAGGCGCTCCGGCTGATCCGTCAGCGGCAAGAACAATTGCAAGGGGAGTTGGAGGACACCCAACAACGCCTGGCGCAATTGCAGGCGCGCGGGCGCGGTTCGGGTTTCTTCAGCGGCAATCTCGGCGCTGAGCTGACGCCGGAGGAAAATGCGGAAATCGAGCGCTTCCGCGCACAAGTCGTCGACGTGCGCGGTCAATTGCGCGGCGTCGAGCGTGATCTGCGCAGCGGCATCAACGCGCTCGAGGCGTGGATCGTGTTCATCAATGTGTGGCTGGCGCCGATCCTGGTGGCGGGCGTCGGGCTGGTTCTCTTCTGGCGCAGACAACGGCGCGCCCAAGGAGCGCGTCGATGACGACGGAATTGGCTGAACGCCGCAAAGGCCAAGCGCTGGCGCTGTTCGTGGCGGCGGCGGGGTTGATCGGGATCGCGGCGGTGACCGTCGGCATCGAAACGCGCGCCTCGCGCCCGGACCTCGCGTCGGGCCTCGTCGTGCCGGGCTTGCACGAGACGATCGGGACCGGCCGGCGCATCACTATCACCAGTTCAGACGCCAGCTATCGCATTGAACGCGCCCAGCGCGGCAATGAGAGCATCTGGGTGATGCGCGACCGCGGCGACTATCCTGTACTCGGCGGGCGCCTCGCGCAGCTGACGCGGGGCCTGGAGCAATTGCATTTCACCCGCCGGATGACGACCGATCCCGCGAAGTTCGATCGCCTTGGCGTGGGCGATCCGCGCCATGGCGGTCGCGGCGTCCTGGTGCAGATCGAAGACGGGCGCGGCGCTCTTCTGGTCAATTTGATCCTCGGCACAGTGCCGACAGCGGGGCAAAACATCGTCTATGTGCGCAAGCCCGGCGAGAACCAGACTTGGGCCGCGGATGGCCCGCTGCCGCCGCTTCGCGATGTTGCGTCGTGGCTCAATTTGCGCCCGCTCGATTTGTCTGTTGAACGGTTGGCGCATGTCGAGATCAGCCCGGCGCAGGGGCGGCCTTACATTCTCGATCGCGGTCAGGATGCGGCATGGCGTTTAACGTCGCCGCCGCTGGCGACGCCGCTGCAGTCAAGCGTCGCGACGACAGCGGAAGCGATCACCCAATTGACGCCGGTCGATGTACAACCGGCGCCCGCCATCCAAGGCGCAGCAATCGCGCGCATTCGCGCGGTGACCAACGATGGCGTCGTCATCGATGGCGAACTGATCCCCAGCGACAATAAGACCTGGCTTAAACTCGTGGCGCGCGCGCAGACGCCGGGGAGCAGCGCACAAGAGGCAGCAGCGCTCGCGATCAATGATCGCGCCTCGGCGTGGGCCTACGCCCTCAGCGATATGCAGCTGAACGCCCTGACGCCGGCGCTGGCGACCATCGCGCCCAGCGCTGCGCCGCCGGCGCCGCGTACGCCGCCGGCTCAACCGGCGCCGCAATAGTCGCTAGTAGATCTGCCGCTGGGGATATCGCGACGGGCGGGAGGTGTAGGCCGCTGACAAGATTTGCCCGCCAGGCCGCTGCACCAAGACGGCGCATTCCGGGGAGCAATGCTCGCGCTCGAACCAGGTGGATTCCCCGTTCCAGGACGCAACGCGCCAGATCTGGTCGACAAGATTGTAGTGCGAGATGCTGCGGTTGACGTTCACGCCGCTGCCGACAACCGCGATCACCGGGCCTGGATCGAAAGCAATGAGCCAGATATCAGCGCCCGCGCCGCGCGCATTGGCGGCGATCGACACGCGTACGCGATCATTGCGCAACCGCGTGATCGCGACTTCCGATGTTCCTTCCGGTCGTGGATCGTGGCGCGCGTCATTCAACATGGCGCGTGCACTGTCCCAATCGGAGCCGCTGACCTGACGGACGCCGTTAAAGACGAGTTGCGGCGTGAAGCGGCCGCGTATGCGCAAGCCGGTCGAATAGGCTTGCTGGCGATCGCTGTAAGCGGGGCGCGCGAGCGTGTCGCGCCAGCCGAGATAGTCCCAAATGCCTACCGGAAAGGTGAGCGCCAGGACGCCCGGCTCGCGCGAAAACACGCCCACGAGCCGGTTGGCGCGTGGGCACTGGACACACCCCTGGCTGGTGTAAAGCTCGAGCACCACTTGCGGGTGCTCGCCGGTCGGCGACGTCTGCGCGCGCGCTGGCACGGAGAGCGCCGCCAAGCCCAGCAGCGCGGCGGCGAAAGCGCGGAAGATCATGTCGGGGAACATGGCCGCACGCCGCCGCCGGTTCGAATCAAACCGGCGTGACGGCGCCCCGAAAACTCAGCTGGCTTTGGCCAGCCCCCGCAAAACATAGTGAAGAATACCGCCGTTCCGGAAGTATTGAACCTCATTCTCAGTATCGATCCGGCACTGGACCTCGACCTCGTCGACGCGGCCATTGTTGCGACCAATGCGCAGCTTGACGCGCTGACGGGGGGCGAGTTCGCCCACGCCCGCGATGGACACCGTTTCGGCGCCGGTGAGCTGCAATTGGTCCCAGCTGCTCCCATCGATGAATTGCAGCGGCGCCACGCCCATGCCGATCAAATTTGAGCGATGAATGCGCTCGAAGCTCTCGGCGATCACGGCGCGCACGCCCAGAAGGCGCGTGCCCTTGGCGGCCCAGTCACGCGAGGAACCGGTGCCGTATTCCTTGCCGGCGAAAACGACGAGCTCCTTGCCGTCGGCCTGATAACGCATCGCCGCGTCGTAGATGAACATGCGCTCGCCTGACGGGTGATGAATGGTGTAGCCGCCTTCGACGACCGTGCCGTCGGGATTGGTGACCATCGCGTTTTTGATGCGGATGTTGGCGAAGGTGCCGCGCATCATGACTTGGTGATTGCCGCGCCGCGCCCCGTATGAGTTGAACTCGCTTTGCGGCACTTGATGCTCGTTCAGGTAGACGCCCGCGGGCGAGACCTTTTTGATCGAGCCGGCGGGGCTGATGTGGTCGGTGGTTATGGAATTGCCGAAGAGGGCGAGGATTTGCGCATCGCTCACGTCTTTGATCGGCGCCGGCTCAAGCGTCATGCCTTCGAAGTAAGGCGGGTTCTGTACATAGGTTGATCCCATGTCCCACTTATACGTGCGCCCGCCGCTGACTTGGATGGCGCGCCACTTGTCGTCGCCGCGGAAAACGTCGGCGTAACGCTGTGCAAACATGTGGGGCGTCACTGCCGCGCGCACCGTCGCTTCGATTTCCTGGTTCGATGGCCAGATGTCGCGCAGATAGACAGGCTTGGCGTCTTTTCCCGTGCCAAGAGGCTCGGTTTCAAGATTGACGTAGACCGAGCCTGCGAGCGCATAGGCCACCACCAGCGGCGGTGAGGCGAGGTAGTTTGCGCGCACGTCCTGGTTCACGCGGCCTTCGAAGTTGCGGTTGCCGGAAAGCACCGAGGCGACGACAAGATCGGCGTCGCTGACGGCTTGCGAAATCGCAGCCGGCAGCGGGCCGGAATTGCCGATGCATGTGGTGCAGCCGTAGCCGACGAGATTAAAGCCAAGCGCGTTCAGATCCTCGTCGAGGCCGGCCTTGGCGAGATAGTCGGTGACGACCTGGCTGCCCGGCGCAAGCGAGGTTTTCACCCAAGGCTTCACTTTGAGGCCCTTGGCGCGGGCGTTGCGCGCAACAAGGCCCGCGGCCAGCATCACCGATGGGTTCGACGTGTTCGTGCAGGATGTGATGGCGGCGATGACGACATCGCCGTGGCCGACGTCATGGCCGCCGTCCGACACCGGCACGCGCTTCTTCAGCTCGCCGCCCTTACGGAATTCGGTTTCCATCGATGTGGTGAAGCCCTCCGCCAGCGCGCCGACGAGGACGCGGTCTTGGGGACGCTTCGGGCCGGCAAGCGAGGGGCGCACGTCGGCGAGGGAAAGTTCGAGCGTGTCGGTGAATTCAGGCTCGACCTCCGTGCGCCAGAGGCCCTGTTGCTTGCAGTACGCCTCCACCAGCGCGACGCGATCAGCCGCGCGGCCAGTGGCGCCCAGATAGTCGATGGTTTTCATATCGACTGGGAAGAAGCCGCAGGTGGCGCCGTATTCCGGCGCCATGTTGGCGACGGTGGCGCGGTCTTCGACGCTCATGGTGTCGAGGCCGGGCCCGAAGAATTCCACAAACTTGCCGACCACACCCTTCTTGCGCAGCATTTGGGTGACCGTGAGCACGAGGTCAGTGGCGGTGGCGCCTTCGGGCAGTTTGCCAGTCAAGCGGAAACCGACCACTTCAGGGATCAGCATTGAGATCGATTGGCCGAGCATCGCTGCTTCCGCTTCGATGCCGCCCACGCCCCAGCCCAGCACGCCGATGCCGTTGATCATCACTGTGTGGCTATCGGTGCCGACCACGGTGTCGGGATAGGCGTAAGTCTCGCCGTCGATGTCGCGCACCCACACGGTTTGGCCGAGATATTCGAGATTGACCTGGTGGCAGATGCCGGTGCCGGGCGGGACGACGCGGAAATCCGCGAACGCGCCTTGGCCCCAGCGCAGAAATTGGTAGCGCTCGCCATTGCGCTGATATTCGAGTTCGACGTTCTTCTTGAATGAATTGGCATGGGCGAAATTGTCGACCATCACCGAGTGATCGATAACCAGATCGACCGGCACGAGCGGATTGATCTTCTCAGGATCGACGGCGAGGTTAGCGGCCGCGTCCCGCATGGCCGCGAGATCGACCACGGCCGGCACGCCGGTGAAATCCTGCATCAGCACGCGGGCCGGCGAGAACTCGATCTCGACTTCGTTCTTGCCCTTATTAATGAGCCAAGACGTCATCGCCAGAATGTCGGCCTTCTTCACCGCGACGCCGTCTTCGGTGCGCAGCAGGTTTTCCAAGAGAACCTTGAGCGAAAGCGGCAGCTTGGAGATGTCGCCGAGGCCGTTCCGGGCCGCCGCGTTGAGATCGAAATAGACATAAGTCTTGCCGCCCACGCTCAAACTGCGGCGGGCGTCAAACGAGTTCAAAGATGGCATGGGAGTGCTCCTGAGATATCTGAGGTCAGAGATCGCAGGCGCTTTGGGGTGCGCCCCAAGGAATCAAATCCAGCGCGCGGTCCCCTTTATGTAGCGCTGTTTCGTGAACGCGCAATTGACGAGGGCTGGCTAAAGACGAAGGCGGAGGATCATTTCGAGTTGAACGGCGCCGCCAAAGGGCAGCTGCGAGACGCCGGTGGCGGTGCGGGCGTGGCGGCCCGCCTCGCTCCAGAGCGCAATGAGCAGGTCGGAGGCGCCGTCGATGATGGCGGGCTGACCTGTAAAGTCAGGGTCCGAGCGGACAAAACCGCGCACCTGCTCGACTGAGACGACCTGATCGAGATCGCCGACATCGTGTTTCACCAGCGCCAGGAGGTCGAGCATGGTGTCGCGGGCCGCGCGCTTGGCGGCCTCTGGCGTCACCTCCGATGCGACCGAGCCATGCAGCGTGCTGACGAGGCCGGAGACGAAGAGGAACGCCCCCGAGCGTTTCGTGCGCAGATAGTTCGCAACCGGCGTGCGCGGCGGCGGCAGGGCAAGGCCCTGCGCCGCCAGCTTTTGCTCAATGGCGCTCACGTGGCGTCGCCGTCAGCATCGGGACGTTTGCCAAACAAGCGCCCGCCGCGGCGGCGGCGCCAGGCGAGCAGGCCCCACACGATTGGGATGATCACAATGGCGAAGGGCAGCAGGCCCGCGATCAGCGTGACGATCGCGGCAAAGCCGATGACGATAATGCCGAGGAAGTTGGCGAAGGCTTGCCGGAGCGGATCGAACGTATCGCTGCCGACCGAGCGCGGCGCAGATTGGTAGGTGATGGTTAGTTCAGACATATCTACGCGCGTTCGCATGACGGCGAGATTGGATTGTGTGGCGTCGATTTCGCCCTGCACGCGCGCGAGTTCGCGCTCGACGTCGAGCAGGTCCGACAAGCGCCCCGGGCGGCTGCGCAGCAATTGCTCCAAGCGGTCGCGCAGCGCGGTCTGCGCGCGCAGATGCGCCTGGGTGTCCACAATCGAACGCGTCAGGTCTTCAGTGTTGGTGGCTTGCGAAAGCACGCGCCCGCCGGCGGCGCTGACTTGCGCGGAGATGCCGCCCATGAAGGCGCCCAGCCAGTTCGGTTCGCCGCGGATATTGACGGTCCCGTTCATGGAACTGTCCGGATCGCCGGCGCGCGAGGCGCCGACGAGTTGACACAGACGCGGGCCGGCGGCCTGACACGCGCGTACATGCCCATCCATGACGCCCGCAAGCCGCGCTGACGGGATCTCGAGACCTAGCTGGTAGGAATAGGCGAGATAGAGCGTCTGCGCTGAGGAGGGCGAAATGGTCGTCGTTTGCCGCCGATCGTCGGCACGCGTGCCGTCAGTGGCGATTTCCTGATTGGCAGGGGCGCCTTGCGCCGGCTGATCGGCTGAAGAAACCCCGCCGCGATCGGCGACGGCGTAGCCGCTGCCCTGCGGCGCCTGCGCCTCATGCGTGGAGGTCGTTTGCCCACACGCCGTCAACGCGCCGGCCAAGACCAGCGCCATCACCAGAAGCCGCATGCGATCCTCCCTCATGTCCGCAGCACTGAGGCTCTTCTTCCGCCAAGAGACAAGCCGCCGGTTTCGCGTAGCTCAAAGGCAAAACTGGATTTTACTTTACCTAGACGCACTCTAGAAGCGGGCCGGAATATGGGCGCGGGCGGACCTTTCCAAGACCAGCCGGGATTTTCGGTTCACGACCTCGCCATCGCGCGCGGCGGACGTTTGCTGTTTGAGGCGCTGAGCTTTGCAATTGCTTCCGGAGCCTATGGGGAAATTCGGGGCCCGAATGGTTCGGGAAAAACCAGCCTGCTGCGCGCGATCGCCGGATTCCTAAAACCACGCGCGGGCCGCATTGCCTTCGATGGTGTGGAGGAGCCGGCGATCGCGCTCCACTATCTGGGGCACCTCAATGCATTGAAGCAGGCCGCAAACGTGCGTGCGCACCTGCGTTATTGGAGCGGGCTGCTTGGCGCCGGCGACGAACGCGCGGCGCTGACGCGCATTGGGCTGGAACCTATCGGGGAGCTTCCAGTGCGTGCGTTGAGCCAAGGCCAGGCGCGCCGTCTGGCTTTGGGGCGCCTGCTGGTCGCGCCGCGGCCGATTTGGTTGCTCGACGAACCGGCAGCGGCGCTCGACGCGGACGGGCGCGACATGCTGGCAAGCCTTGTCCTCGAGCATCGGGCGCACGGCGGGCTTGTGCTTGCGGCAGTGCATGAGCCGCTGGGGGTCGAACCCGATCACGTCGTGACGCTCGGCCCATGAGTGCGCTTGCCGCAACATTCCGCCGCGACTTTGCGCTGATGTGGGGCGCAGGCGGCGGCGCGCTTGCGCCGCTGGGGTTCTTCTTGGGCGCAGCAACGCTTGTGCCGTTAGCAATGGGTCCTGAACACGCCTTGCTTGTTTCAGCGGGACCTCCGCTGGTGTGGATCGCAGCAGCGCTTGCTGTGCTGGCGACATTGGAGCGTCTGTTTCAAGCGGATCTGGAAGATGGTTCGCTCGATCAATTGTTGCTCTCGCCGGCGGCGCTGGAATTGATCGTGCTGACCAAGGGCGCAGCGTTGTGGTGCGCCATTGGGCTTCCGATTGCGCTGGCGGGCGCCCCGGTTGCGATTGCGCTGCAGGCGCCGGTGGAACTGATCCCGGCGATCGTCTTGAGCCTGGCGCTCGGCATGGCCGGCTTTATCGGCGCAGGCCTCGTCGGGGCGGCGCTGACCGCGGCTGTGAAGCGGGGCGGCGTATTGATTTCGCTGATCGTGCTGCCGTTCTTTGCGCCGCCTATTATCTTCGGCTCGGCGGTGGCGAGCGGCGCGGGCTTTGGACCGGCCTTGCTGATCTTGGCGGGATGCGCCTTGGCATATGGCGCGCTCGGTCCCATCGCCGCCGCCGCAGCTTTGCGGCTGCAGGCGCAATGACCGCATTGCCAAGCCGCGTGAACAAGGATTTGTAGCCCGGCGATGTTCTCCAATGTGTTCTCCGCCCTGGCCAATCCCGCCCGCTTCATGCAGCTTTCCGCGTGGGCCGCGCCATTGCTCGGCGTGATCGCTTTGGTGCTGTTTGCGATCGCTCTGCCGTGGGCGCTGATCTATTCGCCGGCGGATTATCAGCAGGGCGAAACGGTGCGGATCATGTACGTGCATGTGCCTGCCGCGTGGTGGTCGCTTGCGATCTACGGCTTCATGGGCGTTGCAAGTTTCATCGGGCTCGTCTGGCGCCACGCACTAGCGGATGTCGCGGCGCGCGCGGCGGCGCCAATTGGCGCAACGTTCGCGGCGCTGTGCTTGATCACGGGTTCGTTGTGGGGCGCGCCAACATGGGGCACCTGGTGGGAGTGGGACGGACGTCTCACCTCCATGCTCGTGCTCTTCATCATCTATCTCGGCTACATCGCGCTTTGGAACGCCATTGAAGATGACGAGAAGGCGCCGCGGCTTGCCGCTATTCTGTGTCTTGTTGGACTGATCAATTTGCCGATCGTGCATTTCTCGGTCGTGTGGTGGAGCACCCTGCATCAGCCAGCGAGCGTCTTCCGTCCCGGCGGTTCGACCATCGATCCCTCCATGCTGGGACCGCTCTTCACCATGGCGTTTGCTTACCTGGCGCTGTTTGCGGCGCTGCTGCTGGCAAACATGCGCGCTGCGATCAACCGGCGGCGCGTGGAAGCGGCGCGACTGCGCGCAGCGAGCGCAGCATGATTAGCGGCGGCTGGAATTTCGTGATCGCGGCCTATGTCGTGACGTTGGGCGGTTTGGCGGTGCTGGCGCTCAGTGTGGCGCTGCGCGCGCGCGTGTGGGCCAAGCGGGCCCGTGAATTGGACGCCAAACGGGCGCCGCCATGAAGCGACTGACGCCATTCATACCGCTGCTTGCGCTTGCGCTGATCGTGATGATGGCGGCGGCGTTGTTGTTGCGCGGCGGCGGGCCGGCGGCGACGATCACCGCCGGTGAGGTTGGCCGTCCGGCGCCAATCTATGCACTGGCGCGGCTCGGCGGCGGCGCGCTCACGCGCAACGAGGACATGCGCGGACGCACGCACATCATCAACATGTTCGCCTCTTGGTGTGTGCCGTGCCGGGCCGAGCATCCCCAGCTCATGGCGCTGAAAGCGCGCGGCGTGGAGATTGTCGGCATCGCCTACAAGGATCGGCCGTCCGAAGCGGCGGAATTCCTCGCTGAGCTCGGCAATCCGTTTCGCGACGTTGGACTCGATCCCGATGGCCGCTTCGGTTTGCAGCTTGGCATCGCCGGCGTGCCGGAAACGTTCGTGGTCAGCGCCGACGGGCGCATCCTCGCCGTGCATCGCGGACCGCTAACGCCGCACATCGTTCAAAGCGAAATCCTGCCGGCGCTCAACGCACGCTAGCCGTGCTTGCGACGGCCCTTGTGCTTGCCATCGCCAAACTCAGCGCGTTTCTGACGCCTGGCTTCGCGCTTGGCCTGGCGCTTGGCATCGCGCTCAAGCCGTGACGCGCGTGCGTCGGCGAGTTTCGAGAGTTTGACGAGAGTTGCGAGGAAGGCCCGCCGCTTCGGTTTGGTCAGCAGGTCGAGCACAGCGGCGTCGGCGGCGCGCGCGTGCTTGTCCATGGCTCGCAACATGGCCGCCCCGTCGTGCGAGAGTTCGATCGATAAGGCGCGCGCGTCGGTAGCCGAAGCCGTGCGGGTGACAAGCCCACGCTCCTCCATGCGGCTCATCATGTCAGCCAGCGTAGAGCGGTCGATGCCGGTGACGCGCACGAGCGCGCTCTGGCTCAAGCCCGGTTCATCGGCGATGGCGGCCAGCACTGCGAATTGCCGGAGCGTCAATCCGTTCTGGGATAATTCGGCGAAGCACTCGGCGGCGAGTTGCTCGGCGCGATGCAGCAAATGGCTAGCCGAGCCGGCGAGCACATAGCGCCCGGACTCAGCCTCGTCCGACGTTGTCCGCGCCATGGTCCTTCAAGCCCCCAAAAGCGCGCGGAGCTTATCGCCGCAGATGGGCCGATCAATCATGACAGTGAGCGTCTTACGCCGTTGAGGCGAAAATCAGCCCAAAACCTGCGCCGATCAGTCTGGCGCTGCTGAAGAACCGGGCGCTTGGTCCTCGACGTGATGCTTGGTGATGAGGGGCGTGTTGGCGAGCGCGAAGGCGATCATCAGTCCCATGAGCACCGGGAAGTGCCAGGTCACCCACGCGCTGGTGGACAAGGTTTGGCGCATGGTTTCGTTGACGATCGCAAGCCCGGCAAAGCACGCCGCCCAACGGAGCGCAAGCACCGTCCAGATGCGGTCAGGGAGCGTGAAGATGTGCTTGAAGAGAAGCTTGATCACGTTTTCGCGCACCAGCACCGAGCCGACGATGGCGGCGGCGTAGAAAAGATTGGCGATGGTGGGCTTGAGCTTGATGAAAGTGTCATCGTGGAGCGCAATGGTAAGGCCGCCGAACGCGGTGACGATAAGCCCGGTGACGATCAGCACGGGCGGGATCCGGCCCTGCTTCCAGAGGCAATAGCCGATGGCCGCGAGCGTCGTGACGACGAAAATGCCGGTCGCGATGTAGACGGCGTTGTCTTTGTACGCAGGCACGCGCAGCAGCACGTTGTAGGCGACAACGAAGACCGCAACCGGGCCGAGGTCGATGATTAGCTGGCTGGAAGAGCCGTTGGCTGGGCGCGGGGTCTCGGTGCTCATGGCCGCTTGATACGCTGAACGCGGCTCGGCCCGCCAGAGCTTGCGCTGCGGGCGGCGTGCGGCGCAAAGTGCCGGCCTCAGATTTGGGGGAAGCGATGCGGTTCCAGGCGATGTGTGCGGCTTTGGTTCTGGCGGCGTGCGCCAATGCGGCGGCGCAGGCGCCCAGCGCGCCGGCTCAGCCGCCGCAACCGCCATCGCTGGCCGATATCCTGGCGCACTCGTCCTCGAGCGACTGGCGCCCGCTCGATCCCGAGAACACGCTCTATATGGAGTTGCCGTCGGGACGGGTGATCATCGAACTCTCGCCGGACTTTTCGCCCGAGCATGCCGCCAACGTGCGCGCCTTGGCGCGGGCGCATTATTGGGACAGCGCCGCGATCACGCGCGTGCAAGACAATTACGTGACGCAATGGGGCCGCGCTGAAGGCGATGCGCACGATCGCGGCAACGCGCGTGCCGATATTCCAGCGCCTGAATACGATCGCGCGGATCGCGGCTTGCCATTTACGCGGTTGCCCGATCCGGATTCGTATTCGCAGCAGACGGGCTTCAGCAACGGCTTCTGGGCGGCGCGCGACGGCGCGGGCAAAACCTGGATGCCCCATTGCTACGGAGCGGTCGGCGTCGGGCGCGACAATCCCCCGAATACGGGCGATGGTTCGGAGCTCTACGTTGTGATCGGCCAGGCGCCGCGCCACCTCGATCGCAACCTCGCCATGGTTGGACGCGTGGTGCAGGGCATGGAATTGCTGTCGGGATTGAAGCGCGGGACCGGGCCGCTTGGCTTTTATGAAACAGCCGCCGAGCGCACGCCGATCAACGCCATCCGCCTGGCGTCGGACGTACCGCAAGCCCAGCGCACCAATCTCGAAGCGTTGCGCACCGATAGCGCTACCTTTCGCACCGTGATCGACTCACGCCGTTTCCGGCGCGAGAGTTTTTTCGTCACACCCACTGGGCGCATCAACATGTGCAACGTGCCGCTGCCGGTGCGCGCCATTCCGGCGCATTAGACCGGCGCTTTAGGCGTGTGAAATCCGGTCACAGCACTCGTGAGTTCTCGTGGTTCGCCATCCTAAACCAGATCGGGCATTCTTCGGATGCAAGGAGAGCGTCCCATGATCGAACCAGATTTCCCCGCCAAGTTGGTGTTTTCGCGCGCATGGCGGTTCGTGAGCGTGGCCGCTTCCGTGGCTTTGCTTGCGGCATTCCTGGTCGGCGCCGCCTTTGAGGTCGCACACTTGGCCTGAGGCGGCCCAAATTCCAGTGCCGCTTAACAATGTGCGGGTGTGAAATCCGCTCACATCAAGTGTGAGATTTTGTCACTCGCGGCAGAGGGCTCGGCTCCCCACTTGCTGTCTGGGAGTTTTTCCATGTCCAACCAACGCAAAAAGCGCGGCGCCTCGGTGTTGTTTGATTTGGCGCTGACCTTTGGCGCCGGCGCATTCATCTTCGTTACGTTTTCAGGAATTCTGCACGCCTATGCGCCCTAAGCGCTAGCCGAGCCCAACCAAAGCGCGCGCGAATGCGTCGGCATTAAAGGGCTGCAAGTCTTCGGCCTTTTCGCCAACCCCGACGAAATGAATTGGAACGGCGTGGCGCTGCGCAAGCGCGACGAGGACGCCGCCTTTGGCCGTGCCGTCGAGCTTGGTCATGACCAGACCGGTGATGTCGGTGACGGAGCGGAAGCTCTCGACTTGTGAAAGAGCATTCTGACCGACGGTGGCGTCGAGCACGAGCAGAGTATCGTGGGGCGCGTCTTCGTCGATCTTGCGCATGGCGCGAACGATCTTGGCGAGTTCCGCCATCAGCTCGGATTTGTTTTGCAGACGTCCGGCGGTGTCGATCAGCGCAACATCGGCGTTGTCAGCTTTGGCTTTGGCCACCGTCTCGTAAGCGACGCCAGCGGCGTCCGCGCCCTGCGTCGACGAGACGAACGCAGCGCCTGAGCGCTCAGCCCAGACATGCAATTGCTCGATCGCGGCGGCGCGGAACGTGTCGGCTGCGCCGATGACGACCTTGGCGCCGGCGTCGCCTAGCCGTTTGGAGAGTTTTCCGAGCGTTGTGGTTTTTCCCGAGCCGTTGACGCCAATGACGAGCACGATGCGTGGCTTGGGGCCATTGTGCAGATCGAGGTATGCTTCGCGCGGCTTCAGCACGCGCGCGATTTCTGCGGCCAATGCTTCGCGCGCTTCGTTAGAATTGTCGCGGCTGAAGCGGGTGTCGACGAGGGCCTGGGCAATCCGGTGCGCGGCGGGCGCGCCCATGTCGGAGGCGATGAGCGCGTCTTCGAGCTCTTGCAACGCGGCTGCGTCGAGCTTGTCCTTGGTGAAGACGGCGGTAAAGCTCTGTGCAAGCTTCGAAGAGGATTTGCGCAAGCCCTCGAAAAGGCCTTTGCGCTCGGCTTCCGCTGCTTGCGGCGCGTTCTTTTTTTTGTCGAACAAACCCCAGATCATGCCGGTGCGCCGATCAAATGCGCGCCATCGTGATGCGTAAAACGCAGGCGGATTGTACTGCCGGCCTGTGAGCCGCCTGCTGGCGCGAAGGCAGCGGCGCTAAAATCCGGTAAACGCCCAACGCCATCGCGTTCGACGAGCACATCTGTTTCGCATCCTAGCCATGCATCGAGATGGCGCTTCAGGGCAGCAGCGCCAGCGCCACGCAAGCGCGCGCCGCGCGCCTTCACGACGCGACGATCAATTTGCGGCATGCGCGCGGCGGGCGTGCCTGTACGCGGGCTGAAGGGGAAAGCGTGCACGAAGGCAAGCGCACATTCTTCAATGAGCGACAGCGTGTTTGCGAAGTGCGCTTCGGTTTCGGTAGGAAAACCCGCAATGAGATCGGCGCCGAGCGCGATTTCAGGGCGCCGCGCCTTCAGGCGCCGGCACAGATCGATCGCCTGCGCGCGCGAATGGCGCCGCTTCATGCGTTTGAGGATGAGATCGTCGCCATGCTGCAGCGACAGATGCAGATGGGGCGCGACGCGCTGGTTTTGCGTGACCAGTTCAAAGAGTTGATCGTCCATCTCGATCGCATCGATCGAGGAAAGACGTAGCATCTTGAGATCCGGCGCATGCTTCAGGATGCGCGCGACGAGATTGCCAAGTGCGGGCTTGCCTGGAAGATCGCCTCCCCATGAGGTGAGATCGACGCCGGTAAGCACTATCTCCGGGGCGCCATTGTCGACGAGGCGGCGCACTTGTTCGACCACATTGCCCGCCGGGGCCGAGCGCGAATTCCCGCGGCCATACGGAATGATGCAGAAGCTGCAGCGGTGATCGCAGCCATTCTGCACTTGCACGTAAGCGCGCGTGCGATCTCCGAAGCCGTCGATCAGGTGGGACGCCATTTCCCGCACGCTCATAATGTCGGCGACCGCGACGTGTTCGTGCGAAGCGAAGGTCGAGGTGAGTGTCGAAGCGACCGTCGAAGCATACGTTTCCGGGCGCATCTTTTCTGCGTTGCCGATGACACGGGTCACTTCCGGCATCGCCGCGAAACTTTGCGGATCGATTTGGGCAGCGCAGCCGGTGACGATAATCTCCGCATCCGGCCGCTCGCGGCGCGCGCGGCGAATGGTTTGGCGCGCTTGGCGCACCGCCTCGCCGGTCACCGCGCAGGTGTTGATGATGATTGCGTTGGTCAACGCCGCCTCGCGCGTCAGCGCGCGCATAGCTTCGCTTTCGTAGGCGTTGAGGCGGCAGCCGAGCGTCATGATCTCGACACCCGCGCGCGGCGGTTTGACTGGCGCGTTCATGAATGTTGCAGCGTTGTTCAGTCCCATTATAGCGGATCGCCGTCCAGCACAGGCGCCAGCGGACGAGCCAGCGCAAGAAAAAAGGCCCCGATCACGCAATCGGGGCCCGTCTTACTTGGCGTGCATTGGCGTGCGCGACGGCTTATTTCGCCGCGTCGCTGCTCTCGGCTTCGCCGACATAATCATCTTCGCGGGCGCCGCCGGCGCGCTCGGTGATGCGGGCCGATTTGCCGCGGCGATCGCGCAGGTAATAGAGCTTCGCGCGGCGGACTTTTCCGCGTCGGACGACTTCGATCGAATCGACTGTCGGCGAATAGAGCGGGAAGACCCGTTCGACGCCTTCGCCGAAGCTGATCTTGCGGACTGTGAAATTGGCGTTGAGGCCGGCGCCGGCGCGGGCGATGCAGATGCCTTCGTAGGCCTGCACGCGCTCACGGTCGCCTTCCTTGATCTTCACATTGACGCGCAGCGTGTCGCCCGGGTCGAACGAGGGAACCGTCTTGCCCTTGGTGACGCGGGCGATTTCTTCATTTTGCAGCGTTTCGATCAGGTTCATGTCAGCACAATGGGGGCGCGAGCGCTCGCACCCTCCTCAAGAAACGGGAAGCGGCGCGTATAGGGGATGAGAAACGCCCTGTCGAGGCCCGTTTGAGCCTTAATTCACGGTCGCCGCGCAGCCCACATAGGTCACCGGGTCGCCGGTCGGGACAGTAAGCCGCAGCATGGAATGGCCTGCCGCATGGCCGATGGTCATGAGGATTGGGTGGTCCTGGGCGTCGTGGAGCGCGACTTCGCCGGTGCCTTCGTTGGCGGTGACAAGTTTGCCGAGGCCGCTGGCGAACCAGGTCAGATCCGCGCTGGGGAAAATGAAGACGTCCGAGGGATCGTCAGCTGCCGGGACAAAGACGATGCCGTGCGCTGGGTGAAGCGCTGCAAGGGCGGTGGCGCTGAGTTCGTCGGGCATGGCGCCATCGAGCGCGCGCATGTCGTCGACGGCGCCGGCGCACGCGGCGGCGAGGCCGGCCTCGGTGGCCGGACCCGTGAGGGGCCGCCAGATCGCCGCGAGCGCGTGCGAGGCGCGCGAAATCTCAGGCGAGACCGCCGTGGTCGGCGCTGGGCCTCCAAGCGGTGGCAGCGTCTGCGCCGCGGCGCTGGTCGCGAGGGAGAAGAAGAGGGCGGCAAACGCGAGGCGCATTGGATCTCCGGGTCAAGTGTCGAAGCGCTTGCCCGGCAAATCGGGCCGTCTTTGGGCGGTGAGGCGCTCGCGCTCGGCGCGCCGCCAGGCCTCAATTTTTGCGTGGTCGCCGGAGAGCAGGACGTCGGGAATGGCCCGCCCCTCCCAGGCGCGCGGGCGCGTGTAGTGTGCTTGCTCAAGCGTGCCGTCAGCGAAACTCTCTTCCGCGAGCGAGGCTTGGTTGCCGAGCACGCCGGGCAGGAGGCGCACGCACGCCTCGAGCAAAACCAAAGCCGCTGCCTCGCCCCCCGCGAGCACTGCGTCGCCGACCGCGACTTCCTGCATGGAGCGCGCTTCGATGACGCGTTCGTCCAAGCCCTCGAAGCGGCCGCAGAAAAGGATGACGCCCGGACCGCTCGCCCAATCGCGCGCCATAGCTTGGCTGAGCGGTTTGCCGCGCGGCGAGAGATAGATAAGCGCACGATCATTGCGCGCAATCGAATCGATCGCAGCTGCGGCGACGTCGGCGCGGATCACCATGCCGGCGCCGCCGCCCGAAGGCGTGTCGTCCACTTGTTTGTGCGCGCCTTGGCCGAAGTCGCGCAGCTGCACTGTGTCGAGCGACCAGAGGCTCTCATCCAGCGCCTTGCCGATCAGCGACAAGCCGAGCGTTCCGGGGAAAGCTTCCGGAAACAGCGTGATGATGGTTGCAGCAAACGCCATCGCGTCTCCGCTGGCGCGTTTACTTGCCTTCAGGCTCAGGCGGCGGTGGATCGAGCACGACGCGCTTGGCGGCGAGATCCACGTGCGGCACGGCCTGTTTGGAGAAGGTCAGGCGCACGTTCGGTCCCCCGCTGGGCGGCTTGTATTCGATAATGTCGCCGGCGCCGAAATTCCAAACCGCGACGATGTCGCCAAGCACGGTGCCGTCGAGCGCTTCAGCGCGCGCGCCAAGCAAATCGACGACATAATATTCGTCTTCCGCGGTCGGCGGCAGATTGGCGCGCGGAACGAAGAGGCGCTGGCCCTTCATTTTATCGGCCTGTTCCTTCGACTTTACTTCCGGCGCAACGACAGCAACGCCATCCTTCAGTTCACGCCAGCTCTTCGGGCGCATGACGATTTTGCCGTCTTCGCCGTAGAGCGGGCCGTAAGAGACGACGCCTTCCTTCTTCTCGGTGAAGGCGCGCAAACGAACTTCGCCCTTCACACCGAAGGCGCCGCCGATGGCGCCGACGAGCACCATGCCCTTCTTGTCGGGCGCTTTCGCTTTGAAGGCTGGCACGGCTTGGGGGTCCCCCACCATTTCTGGTTCGTTTACAGGCTTCGGCGCCGCCAATGGTTTCGGGGCGCTCCGGATCGAGGTCGGCGGCGCAAGCCGCGTTAGCGGCTGGGCGCGACCGGCAGCGACCGCCAGGGGCTTTGCTGGCATCGGCTTGGCGAACGCCGCCGCCACCGGCGCAAGCTTCGGCGGCTTGGGCGCCTTCACCGGCTTTTCCTTCACCGGCTTTGGCGCCGGCGCGGCTTTCTCAGCCGCGAGCTTGCCCTTCGCGGGTTTGGTTTCGGCTTTCGGGGCGGGTTCCGGCTTCTTGCCCTTCGCAAGCTTTGGTTCCGGCGCGGCCTTCGCTTTCGGCGCCGGCGCGGGTTTGGTTTCCGCCCTCTTCACCGGCTTCGGGGCAGCCTTCGGCGAGAACGCCGGTTTGGCGCCCACCTTGGGCGCCGGTGTTGGCTTGGCGGCGGCCTTGGGGGCCGGCTTTGGCGCGGCCTTGGCCTTCGCCGGCGCCTTTACCGGCTTCGGCGGCTCCTTCTTGGCGGCGTCACGGCGCGGTGAGGGGCCTGCCTTGGCGGCGGACTTGGGCGCAGCCGCTTTGGCCGCAGGCTTTGGCATCGGTTTCGACATTGTGGACTTTTTCTTATCGGGCAAAGGGGTTTAGGCCTCCGGCGCACCCTCGGCGGGCGCAGGCGCGGCAGCCAGCGAAGCGGCGCGTTCCTGCATCTTCTTGCCGGGTTGAGCCTTATTTGGGTTGTTGCGTGCTTGCCGCTTCATAACGCCGGCTTGGTCAAGGAACCGTGCCACGCGGTCGGTCGGGAGCGCGCCTTTTTTCATCCAATCCTGAATACGGTCGAGCTTGAGGAGGACCCGGTTCGGATCGTCTGCCTTCAATATAGGGTTATAGGTTCCAACCTTCTCGATGAAACGCCCGTCGCGCGGGTTCCGGCTGTCGGCCACCACGATCGAGTAGAATGGGCGCTTTTTGGCGCCGCCGCGGGCCAAACGGATTTTCAGGGACATTTACGGGTTTCTCCTTTGAACTCTTAGCTTTTTTTGTTGCTTCCGGGAAGGCCTGGCAGACCGCCCTGAGGTAGTCCTTGCAGTCCCGGCGGACTGCCGGTTGGGCCGCCCGGCAAGGGCCGGCCGGCGCCCAATTGCTTAAGCGCATCGGGATTGGGCATGGCGCCCATACCCCCAGGCATGCCGGGCATCATCCCGCCGAAGGGGGATTTGCCCTTGCCCATGGCCTTGGCCATGTCGGCCATGCCGCGGTGCATCTTGAGGAGCTTGTTGACGTCAGCGACCTCGACGCCGGCGCCCTTGGCGATGCGGGCGCGGCGTTTGCCGTTGATAAGGTCCGGCTTGGCGCGCTCGGCTTTGGTCATCGAGCGAATGATGCCGATCTGACGCGTGATCTGCTTGTCGTCGAGTGCTGCCTCGTTGATCTGGTTCTTGATCTTTTGGACGCCGGGCAGCATGCCCATGACGCCCTTCAAGCCGCCGATCTGCATCAGCTGACCGAGCTGCTGCTCCATGTCGTCGAAGTCGAATTTCCCCTTAGCCAGTTTCTTGGCCAGCTTTTCGGCTTGCGCGCGGTCGACGCTCTCGGCGGCTTTCTCGACCAGGCCGACAATGTCGCCTTGTCCGAGAATGCGGCCGGCAACGCGGCGTGCATCGAAAAGCTCTAATCCATCCGGGCGCTCGCTGACGCCGAGGAATTTGATCGGCAGGCCGGTGACGGCGCGCATCGAGAGTGCAGCGCCGCCGCGCCCGTCGCCATCGGCGCGCGTAAGCACCAGACCGGTGAGCGGCAGGCGGTCGTGGAAGCGTCGCGCGGTTTCAACGGCGTCTTGGCCGGTGAGGCTGTCTGCAACCAGAAGAATTTCGGATGGCTTTGCGATCTGAGCGATCGCGGCGGCTTCGCCCATCATCTCTTCATCGATGGTGGTGCGCCCGGCAGTGTCGAGGATGAGAACGTCGTAGCCGCCGATGCGTGCGGCGTTGAGCGCGCGCTTGGTGATGCCTTGCGGCGCTTGACCGGCCTCGATCGGCAATACCTCGACACCGATGGATTTGCCGAGCGTGCTCAATTGTTCCATCGCCGCGGGACGGCGCGTGTCGAGCGAGGCCATCAGCACGCGCCGCTTGTCGGTTTTGCTGAGGCGAAGGCCAATCTTGGCGGCGGTCGTGGTTTTGCCAGAACCCTGCAGGCCCGCCATCATGATGACGTTCGGAGGCTCGCCTTCGATGCGCAGCCGCTCGGGCGGTTGATCGCCGCCGAGGGTGTCGATGAGCGCGTCGTGGACGATCTTGATGACCTGCTGGCCGGGCTTTACCGCCTTGATGACGGCTTCGCCCACCGCCTCGGCGCGGACCTTGGCGATAAAGTCCTTCACCACCGGCAGCGCGACATCGGCCTCGAGCAGCGCCATGCGCACTTCGCGCATCGCTGCGTCGACATCGGCTTCCGAGAGCGCGCCACGCCCGGTCAGACGGTCGAAGACGCCGCCAAGCCGTTCTGTCAGGGCCTCAAACAAGCAATTCTCCTTGCGCCAAAACGCTTTAACCCCGCCGGACGATCACGTCGGGCGGGGGGCCTCGCCGGCCTCCGAGCCTGGATTGGGGCTCATGTGCCAGTCAAAGCGCGCTTTTTGATGTGGCGCGTGGGCGGGCTTTTAGTCAGGTAGCGCGCGGGGGTCAATTCGGAGCGGGCGATGGGCGCTATGGATGGGTTCAGCAAGGGGCGGTTCACGGCCCCGATTGCCGGTCATCCGACGGCGTTCGATGTCTACACGATCGGTTCGGGCGCGCCTTTGGTTCTCATGCAGGAGATGCCGGGCATCGGGCAGACCACAATCGCATTCTGCAAGCGGTTGGCCGATGCGGGCTTCGAAGTCTGGGCGCCGCATTGGTTTGGGCCGCTCGGACAAACCTCGCCGCTCAACCTTGTGCGCCTGCTTTGCATGCGCCGCGAGTTCCAGGTTTTTGCCAAGAACCAATCGAGCGCGATCGTTGATTGGATGCGGGCGCTCTGCTGGCATGTGGCAGAGGTGCGAAGGGTCGAACGCGTCGGCGTCATCGGCATGTGTCTGTCCGGCAATTTCGCCATGACGCTGATCGCCGAACCGAGCGTGTGGGCGGCGGTGGCGTCACAGCCATCTCTGCCGGGCCGAGCGCCGGGCGCGTTGCACATGTCGCCAGCCGAGATTGAGGCGTCACGCCGGGCGCTCGACGCCAAGGGCGCGATGCGCGCCTATCGCTTCAAGGATGATCCGCTCTGCACCGGCGCGAAGTTCGATGCGATCGATGGCGCTTTCAATGACGGCGCAGTGCGCGTGGTGACGAACGTGCTGGCAGGCAAAGGCCATAGCGTGTTCACCGGCCACTACGATGACGCGCCGGCAAGCCCAACGGCGAACGCGATGCGCGAAGTGATTGACTATTTGCGGGCCCAATTGGGCTAGGCGGCTTTCGCGACAATTGTCTGTGCGCTCGCCGGCATCCAAAGCGTGAAGCAGGCGCCGCTGCTGGGGTCGCCTTCGAACGTAATTTCGCCGCCCATGGCCCGCGCGAGCCTGCGCGAGATGGAGAGACTGAGCGTGCCGCCGCGCTTTGGACGCCCTGCTTCCACGGCTTGGGTAAAAGGTTCGAACAGAGTGGCGGCCGCCGCGCGCGTCACCCCCAAGCCGTTGTCGCGCACTTCGAAGACGACGTGCTCGACATCATTGACGAGGGCCGTGGCCGCCGAAACCGTGATTTCGCCGTTGCGTGTGAACTTCACCGCGTTTTCGGCAAGGTTGATGAGGGCCTGCCGGAGGCGCTGGTGATCGCTCACCAGGGACAATCGTCCATCACATGCGAAAGTCAGCCTGTTGGCGTTGGCGCGGACCATCGGTTCGAGCGCGTCCTCGATCTCGGCGAAGAGCTCCGACACGTTGATTGGTTCGGGCGCTAACTGAAGGCGTCCGGCGTCGATGCGGGAATGATCGATCACATCGTCAATGAGGCGGCGCAACTGAGCAGCGCTTGTCCTGATCCGGCCTGCATCCTTGCGGGTCGATGCGAAGAGGTCGCTGCGCGGCGCCTCTTCCTCGATCAGCTCGGCATAACCGATGATGGCGTCGAGCGGCGTGCGCAACTCATGGCTCATGTTGGAAATGAACTCCGACTTGAGCCGGCTCGAACTCGATCGCGGTTTGCGCACGAACGGCCGCGTTCACCTGGCGTTGCGTCAAAGCGAGTGCGAGAAGCACCGATAGGATGCCAATAACAACGACGCCGACGACGACGGGTCCGATTTCGCCGGCGAAGGCGGCGCTGCCCGGATGCTGATTGCGCCATTGTGCATAGCCAAGCAGGGCGCCATTGGTGGCGCGCAGAGGCAGCGACACGATATCGGCTTCAGGATCTATGCGCTGCGACACGGTAAATTCGCGCAAATCCAGTTCGCTGCCGATGGCGGCGATCTGGGCGGGTTCAAGGATATCAACCGCCGCCACATAATCGACAGGCGCGCCCGTGAGGCGGGCCAATCGCTCGGCGTCATTCTCCGGCGCAATTGCGGCGACCGAGAGAAGCGCCGGACGTCCATTGAACATGGCAAGCGTGCGGGTGACCGATCCGGCCGCTTGCGGCGCGGTCGCAAGCGCGCCAAGCGAGGGGATGTCGCGCGCGGCGGCGACAACCTGGTAGGCGAGCGCCGTGGGATTGGCTTCGAGCGACGGCGCCTTCCAGACGTAGCGCACGGTTGCGTCGCGCCGGAAAATCACCATCCCGTCGGTAACGGTCGAGTAGAAATTGCCCGCCACCCAGGCGCCGTTCCAGTGCACCGATATCGCGTTGTAGGCGTCGGTCCAATTGGCGTAATCAAGCGTGACATCTGAAAGCGCGTGCAGGCGGCCTTCGAATGTATTGGCGACCAGGCGGCGCGTGTTTTCGACGTAGCTGCGGTCTTGCTGGTGCGCGAAATTGATAAACACAGCGAAAGCGCCTGCGATGACAAGCACCACCAATCCGAGGATTGGCGCGCCAGCGCTCAGGAAGGCTTGCCTGGAGGGCGGCCGCTTCAGAACTTTGTTGAAGGACATCAAGGGACGCTTTCGCAACCACCTGATTACCACGCACGTCCTTTACGAACCGTTTTCCATCCGTATTCCGCAAGGCCTAGGCCCCGCGATTGGCGCGGACTATGCCCCCAGCCGCGCCGCCACCTCTTCACCAATCGCCATTGACGCGGTGAGCCCGGGACTTTCGACGCCGAATAGGGCCACAAGATTGGGCATCGCATCGCTATCGATGACGAAATCGCCCTGGTGTTCGCCGGGACCATGCAGTTTGGGACGGATGCCGGCGTAGTCGGGCGCGAGCGCCCCGTCAGGCAGCGCGGGCCAGAAGCGGCGCACGGTTTTGTAGAAGCTCGCCGCACGGACGGGATCGACGGCGTAATCTTCGTGGTCAACGAATTGCAAATCGGGACCGAAACGGGCGATGCCGCCGAGGTCGCGGCGATAATGGGTGCCGAGCGCGCCAGGGATCGGCGGCGGATAGATGAGACGGGCGAAGGGCGCCTTAAGGCCCGTGAGCGCGAAGTAATTGCCCTTGCCGTAATAGAGGCGCGGAATGCGCGCGGCCGGAAAACCATCGACGGCGCGTGCACAGGGTTGCGCCCCGAGGCCCGCGGCGATCACGAGTTGTCGCGTGCTGATCGAGGCGGGCGTTTGGCCGCCAACGCGCACGTCGAAGCCCTCCGCAATCGGCGTGGCGCCTGTAAACGGCGAAGCGAGGACGACGGCGCCGCCATGCTCCTCAATCTCGCCCTGCAGGGCAAACATGTAGCCGTGTGAATCGAAGATGCCGCTCACGGGCGATTCCAACGCAGAGACGGCGTTGAGCTGAGGCTCCAGCGCGCGCGCTTCTTGGCCGCTGAGCCAGCGTATGCTTTCCACACCATTGATGGCGGCTTGCTGCTTGAGCCGTTCGAGCGCGGGAATTTCGCTCTCTTCCGTCGCAACAATGAGTTTGCCGCAGCGTTCGTGCGCTACATTGTGGGCTTCGAGGAAGGCGTAGAGCGCGTGGCGCCCAGCGACGCAGAGCCGCGCCTTCAGCGATCCAGTCGGATAATGAAGCCCGGCGTGTATGACCTCTGAATTGCGCGCGGAAATCCCTGATCCAATGACAGTTTCACGCTCAATGACGGCGACGCTGCGCCCGCGCTTGGCGAGCGCATAGCCGCAGGCCAAGCCCACCGCGCCCGCGCCGACGATCACGACATCGAAATCACTCATCCCAGTGCGCTCGCATCGGAAGCGAAATCATCCATCACATTTGCCGTCCAGCCGCCTCTAGCAAGCATCGGTTAATCCAAACGCAAGCACAGGCCTGATATCGAAATTGTCGAGGACGGAAGTGCGCGTGTTCAAGTTTCATGATCCTTCCATGTTGGCTGCGGCCAAGGCGCATGTCTCCAGTTTGCGCTGGCGGATGGGCGTGGGGACCTTGTTCGCACTCGGGGCATCATTCGTGCTTGAGTTTTTTGCCGCCGGATTCGGCTGGTTTTTGGCGGTGATGTTGTCGACCGGCTTCGACGCCATGCTTGGCCATTCCTACCTCGAATGTCGCGGCAAGACGCGCAGCAGCGCCGGCGCGCTCTTCATGTGGGGCTGCGCGTTCAGCGTCATCGTGTTCGCGGCGATGACGCTCTATCTCGCCTCGGCCGGGGGAGGTCCGGGCCGGGTGCTGGCGGTGCTGATGGCGGCGAGCTCGCTCGTGAGCGTTATGCTGTTCTTGTTCCAGGCGCCGGTATTCATGTTGGTGACGGCCGCGCCTGCCGCGATTTGCCTCCTGGTGATGCCGTTTCTGCCGTTCGAGGCCGGCGCTCATGATCCGATCAACGGTGCGGCGGGCGCTGCGTGCGGCGTCGCCGGCTTCCTTGCCTTCGTGGTGCGCGCCGCGCTCTATAACGGGCGCATGGTGACGGGCCTGCGCGCGGCCAACAAACACGCCAAGGAACGCCAGATCGAAGCTGAGACGAAGCAATTGGAGGCCGAAGAAGCCAACCGCGCCAAATCTGAATTCCTCGCGGTGATGACGCACGAATTGCGCACGCCTCTGAATGCTGTGATCGGTTATTCCGAAATCATTCAGGAAGACATGGCTGCCGAGGGACGCAAGGATTTGGCCGATGACGCATCGCGCATCACCGGTTCGGCACGGCATCTGTTGGGCCTGATCGATCAGATCCTCAACATGTCGAGCATCGACGCCGGCAAGGACGGGCTCTCGCCAGCGGACATTGACGTGCGCAAGCTGATCGATGAGGCGGTGGCGGTTGTGCATGACGAAGCGCGTGAGAGCGCCAACCGCGTCTCGGTGCGCGTGTCGACCGAGGCCGCGCGCGCCTACACCGATACCAGCAAGCTTGGCGTTTGCCTGAATGCGATCGTGTCGAACGCGGTGAAGTTCACCGAAGGCGGGCTCATCGCGATCAATGCGGATTGCATCTTCGGCGACGGCCGCGAGTGGCTGACGATTTCGGTATCCGATACAGGCATCGGCATCGCCGCTGACGATCTGCCGCGGGTTTTTCAGCCATTCACGCAGATCGACTCCACCTCGACGCGCGCCAAGGGCGGTATGGGCCTTGGGCTCTCGATCGCGCAGCGCATGGCGCATGCGTTGGGGGGCGAAGTCAGCGTCACCAGCGAACTCGCCGCCGGCTCGACCTTCAACATCCGCGTTCCGTTGCGCATCGAGCGCGCGATTGCCGCGCGCGTTGCGGCCTGATTTTTGAAGTTTCATTGCAGCTGAAACCCTGACCCCGCCCCCTCCCCAAGAGGGAGGGGAAAGCGTCATCGCGGGGGGAGGGTTTCAATGACGCTGCGGGGCGCTACGCCGCCAGAGGCGGCGATAGGCTTGGAATTGAACGCCCCGAAGGAGGGCGCGTTCCGGTTCTGGCGCCTTGCCGTCCTCAAAAGAAAATCGATATAGGACGCTCGAAACATAGAAAAATCCTATGGACGTCAAGCTTCCCGCCTCGTCGATCCCGACGCTTCGTCAACTCCAATTCCTGACCGCGCTGCGGGCGGAAGGAAGTTTCGTGGCTGCAGCGGAAGCGGTGGGCGTGACGCAGCCGACGCTATCGGCCGGCATCAAGGAATTGGAGACCGCACTCGGGGCGACCTTGGTTGAACGCGGACGCGCTGGCGCGGTTTTGACGCCGGCGGGCGAAGAGGCCGCCGAGCGCGCATCACGGGCGCTCAGCGAAGTGGAAGAACTCGTGCGCGCAGTGCATGCGGCGGGCAAGCCGTTCAGCGGCAGGTTCAGGCTCGGCGCCATTCCCACCATCGCGCCCTTTCTGCTGCCGCGCGCGCTGCCTGTGCTGAAGCTCCGCTATCCCGAATTGCGCCTGAAGCTGCGCGAGGATCTGACGGCGCGCTTGGTCGACGCGCTGCGGGCGCGGACCATGGACGCAGCCCTGATTGCTCTGCCCTACACCGCCCATGGGATCGCCACAGCAACGGTCGCGGAGGACGAATTTCTGTTCCTCGCGCCGGAAGGTCACCCGCTCACGAAACGCAACGATCTTGCCCCCGAGCATCTCAAGCACGAGGACGTGCTTTTGCTCGATGACGGCCACTGCCTGCGCGATCACGCGCTTTCGGTGTGCAATCTCGCCCCGGGACGCAGCACCGCGGACGCAGGCGCGACGAGCTTGCACACCCTCGTGCAAATGGTCTCGGGCGGCATGGGCGTGACGCTGTTGCCGAAACTTGCCGCCGAAGGCGGCGCAGCCGCCGGCGCCAAAGTTGTGTTGAGGCCATTCGCTGAACCAGTGATTGGACGTTCGATCGGCGTGGCCTGGCGCGCGGGCGGTCAGCGCGAAGAAGAAGCGCGCATGCTCGCAGAAGTGTTGCGCGATTTGTTTAAGACGCTGGCCAATCCGGCTTAGACAATTGCTTCGCCAAGTGGGGCAGCCGGATCACCAACCACAATGCCGACCAGATATTGCCGATGAAAAACACCGGCACGGCCCACAGCGCGGCCACCAGCCATGAGCGCTCAGTGAGAAACACGAGCACCGCAAACAGCAAGAACCCGACGTAAAGGTCGGCCAGCGTGGCCACCCCCCAGGGCAAAGTCGTCATCACTGCGAGTTGATCGGTGAACGAGCCATGCAGATCCTGCAGGGAGAGCGCTGCCCAGACGAGCAGGCCCAAAAGCGCCAAGCCGAATATCCCGATTGCGGCGCGCAACACGTTCATGAAGGGCTCCCTCTTGGTTTGTCTGCGGGGCGCGCGGGGCGAAATCAAGCGGTGACGCCAGACGAATTTGGCTTTTGCCGCGCAGATTGAGCCGCTAAGCGAGCGGCATGCAGAGATATCTCACCCTGTTCGTTCTTGTGGCCATGATCGCGGGCGTGGCCGTGGGCTATGTGCTGCACCAGCAGCAGCCTTCGGCTAATTGGCCGGCGATCGCGGCCAATTTCAAACTGGTCACCGACATCTTCCTGCGCCTGATCAAGATGATTATTGCACCCTTGGTGCTGTCGACGCTGGTCGTCGGCATCGCGCACATGGGTGGAGCCGGATCGCTCGGGCGTGTGGGTGTGCGCACCCTGTTATGGTTCATCACCGCATCGATCTTTTCGCTGCTCCTGGGCCTGGCGATCGTGCATGTCCTGCAGCCGGGCGTGGGCTTGCGCTTGCCAATGCCGGAAGGCGCAAATGCGCCGCAAGGTTCAGCGCTCAACCTCAACGATTTCGTCACGCACCTGGTGCCGACCTCGATCTTCGACGCGATGGCGACGAACTCGATCCTGCAGATCGTCATTTTCTCGATTTTCTTCGGCGTGGCGCTTGCAGCGCTTGGCGAACAGGGGCGCCCTGTGGTCGACTTCGCCGAGCGCGTCTCGCACGTCATGCTGCGGGTGACGGGCTACGTGATGAATTTCGCCCCGTTCGCCGTGTTTGCAGCCATCGCCGCGACAGTGACGGAGAACGGGCTCGACATTCTGGTGACCTACGGGCGCTTCATCGGCGGCTTCTATCTGGCGCTGGCCGTGCTCTGGGTGTTCTTGATTATTGCGGGCTTTGTATTTGTGGGCCCGCGCTTATTGAATCTGATCGGCAGGGTGCGTGAGCCGATCCTGTTGGCGTTTTCCACCGCGAGTTCGGAAGCGGCCTATCCGCGGACGTTCGAGGAATTGCAACGCTTCGGCATTTCCAAGCGCATCGCCGGTTTCGTGCTGCCGCTCGGCTATTCGTTCAACCTCGACGGCTCGATGATGTACTGCACGTTCGCGGTGATCTTCATCGCCCAAGTCTACGGCATCGAGCTGAGCGCGGTGCAGCAGATCTCCATGCTGCTGCTGTTGATGGTGACGTCTAAGGGCATGGCAGGCGTTCCGCGCGCCTCGCTTGTTGTGATCGCGGCGACGTTGACGCAATTCGGCATGCCGGAAGCGGGCCTGTTGCTGATCTTGGGCGTCGACCACTTCCTCGACATGGGCCGTAGCGCCACCAACGTCGTCGGCAATTCGGTGGCGACCGCGGTGGTGGCGAAGTGGGAAGGCGAACTCGGCCCCGAGGGCGCAGTCGCCGCGCCCGGCGCCGCAGCGCCCGCTCTAGAGGGCGCCGGCGACCGGGAAGTCTGAAGCCTCTTCCGCGCCGCATTGAATGGAGTAGGATGATCGTCGTCGGGCCAATGCGGACGCCCGGCTGAAGACGGTTATCGTCCAAGCGCCGCTCACCCCTTTTGGGGAGGAGCATGGTCTTATGGGCGGATCAACGAAAATCGCGGTGATGTGGCGGGGCGATTGGCGCGCACCTGGCGCGCCGACGCGTTATGAGACGCGTCTCCAGCCGGTGATCGAGGCGCTGCGCGCCGCACACTTCAAGCCAGAGCCCATCGTCTTTTACGAAGAAGAGACCGAACGAGCGCGACAGGCGTTGCGTGGCTGCGCAGGCGTGCTGGTGTGGATCAATCCGCTCGCTGACGGACGCGAACGCCTTGTTGTCGATACGCTGCTGCGGGAAGCGGCGGCGCGCGGGACTTGGGTAAGCGCCCACCCGGATGTGATCGCCAAGATGGGCGTCAAGGACATCCTGTTCACGACGCGTGAGTTGGGTTGGGGCTCGGACGTGGAGCGCTACGAGTCCTTAAGCGATTTTCAGACACGCTTTCCCGCTAAAGCATCAGGCGGTGCGCGCGTGTTGAAGCCGCACCGCGGCAATGACGGTCAAGGCGTGATGAAGGTGGCCGGTGCGGGAGAAGGGTTCTTGGCGCAATTGGCGTCGGACGGTCGCCTTTGCTCTCTTTCGTGGGACGAACTCGTCACACGCGCAGCGCCGGCGTTCGAGAATGGCGGTCGCGTGATCGACCAGGAATTCCACGCCGCTGCGCGCGGCATGGTGCGCTGCTATCTTTCCTTCGATCGCGTGATTGGCTTTTCGCGCCAAGCGCCGCGTACGGACGGATTGAACCCGGCGTTCGCTATGAACAGCGCCAAGGCCATGTTTACCTCCGACGAGCCCGCCTTCGGCGATTTGCGCGAAAGCATGCATAAGGATTGGATTCCCGGGATGAAGCGCATTGTCGGCTTGGAGACTGGCGAACTGCCCGCGCTCTGGGATGCTGACTTTCTTGTCCGCGGGCGCGCCTGCGCGCACCGTAGCGCCTACGCACTCTGCGAGATCAATGTCAGTTGCGTCTCGCCGTTTCCGGATGTGGCGCCGATCGAGATCGCGCAGGGCGTGCGGCGCTGGGTTCGTGGCTGACGTAGTCGTCCTTACGGTGGGCAATTCGCAGCAATTCGGTTGATCGCGCGCTCCACTGCTGCAACAAATGGCGCCGGGTAGGAGTCCGGGGGAAGGATTCGACCATCTGCCGACGACCAGCGGAGCCGCATGTGTGGCTGCGCTTCCGTGTTTGCGTGCAAGCGAGTTGAACTTGACAGCAATCGAACTGGTTTCAAGGCGCGTTTCCGCACCTGCTTTGCAGCAAGTGACCGGCCTTGCGGCGCTTGCGACGGTGGCGCGGTTCGGGCTCGATCCACTTGCCACGATGAGCGACATGCGCCGCCGACATGGCGCGCTGACGACAATAATTGTGCAGCAGGGACGCAAGGCGCGGCGCTACGTTCTTGCCGCCGGCGCGCCTTACAACAGACGCGTGCTGAGCGATCCAGAGACGTTCCAATCCATTGGCGTGATGTTGCCCGGGCCCCATGGCTCAGCGCAGCGCCGCATTGGGCGTGGTCTGCTGGGTCCAAGCGGGCCCGAACACGCCCACTATCGGCGCACGCTCATGACGCCGCTGCGGTCTCGCGCGGTCGATCAGATGGCGGCAAAGCTGGCGACGATTGTTGACCGCGATATCGCCGCGTGGCCGCAAGGGCCGCCGACGAACCTCTTTGCCTTGTGCAAGTCGCTTGTGCGCGATGCAGCACTTGAGACGCTGTTTTCGCATGCAGAGGCGGGCTGCAGCGCCGAGTTGATCAAGGCGGCGCGCTTGATCGATGAGCACATCGAGATGGAGGCCTCGCCGCTGGTGCGTGGTCTGCCGCGCGATTGGCCGGGAACGCCGTACGGGCGGATGCTTCGTCACGCGGAGAAGGTAGAAGCTTCCTTGCTCGCCTGGGCGCGCAAGGAAGCCGATGCGAGCCGTACCGACAATCTCATGTGCGTGCTGGCGTCCAGCGCCGATCAAAATGGCGCCTGTCCAGGCGAGACAGCGATCCTAAATCACCTGCCGACTTTGTTCGGCGCAGCCTACGAGACAACCCAGACAGCACTTGCGTGGGCGCTCTTCCTGTTGGCGCAGCATCCGACGGCGGCCGCCGCGTTGCTGGATGAAGTGAAAGCTCTGCCCGAAGATGAGCCGGAGTGTTTGCTAGAGTGCAAATGGCTCGATGCCGTCGTCAAAGAGAGCATGCGTTTGTTGCCGAGCGTGCCGACACAGACGCGCCGGGCAACCCGCGAGGCCGAGCTTGTCGATGGCGCGGTGAAGGCCGGCGATTTCGTGGTGCTAAGCGCGTTCCTGACCAATCGCGAGCCGGAGTTCTATGTCGAGCCGGAGCGGTTCAAGCCGGAGCGCTGGGCGCACATTGATCCCAACCAATTCGAGTATCTGGCGTTCAGCGCGGGGCCGCGCACCTGCATCGGCGCGCGTTTCGCCGCGAACCTGCTGCGCATTGCGCTCGGACGGATCATGCAGCGTTATCGCCTGCAAGTGGCGCCGGGCGCGCGGATTGATCATAAGGTCCGCATTACGCTGCGGCCGGGGCGCGGCGGCATTCCCGTCATGATCGCGGCGCAGGATGGGCGCTTCAAGGCAAGCCCGATCGTCGGCACAATCCGCAGGATCGTTCGCTTTGACGCCTAGGCGGGGTTGGAACGAACTTTGACATACTCGCCCGGCGCATCGGCGAGCGGCTTGAGCTTGCCCTCGCCGGGCGCGCGGGCAGGCACATGAGGGCCTGAGAAGTTCTTTAGCCACTGATCCCAATAAGGCCACCACGAGCCCGGATGTTCTTGC
Organism: uncultured Pseudomonadota bacterium; assembly: GCA_963837475.1. Lineage (GTDB taxonomy): Bacteria > Pseudomonadota > Alphaproteobacteria > Caulobacterales > Aquidulcibacteraceae > Vitreimonas. Next base: position 1,163,215 of record CAWIND010000003.1, on the reverse strand, counting down.
GCGAAGGCAAGCCAGTCTTCGATGCCGCCTTTGAGATTGGGATTGGTCCAGTATTGGTATTTGTGGGCGTCAGGGTGGTTGATGACGCCGGCGATGTGGCCAGAGCCCGCCATCATGAATTCGACGGGGCCGCCAAACGCTTCTGCGGTGCGGTAGACGCTTGCGGCAGGCGCGATGTGGTCTTCTTTCGACGATTGCATGAAGATCGGAACCTTCACGTCGCTGAGTTTGATGTTGTGACCGAGCAGCGTGAGCTGGCCCTCGGCGAGCGCGTTCTCGCGATAGAATTTGCGCAAATAGAAGAGATGCAGCGCGCCCGGCATGCGCGTTTGGTCGGCATTCCAGAACAGGAGATCGAACGGCGGCGGTTGCTTGCCGATATAGTAATTATCGACAACGTAATTCCAGATAAGATCGTTGGAGCGCAGCGCGTTGAAGGTGTCGGCCATGGTTTGGGCGTCGAGCACGCCGCCTTCGGTCTTCATCTTGTCTTCCAAGTACTCGATACCCGCTTCGTCGGCGAAGACGAGGAGGTCGCCGGCGCATTTGAAGTCGGCCTGCGCGGCAAAGAACGTAGCGCTGGAAATGCGCTCGTCGCCGGTCTTTGCCATGTGCGCGAGCGTGGCGGCCAGCAGCGTGCCGCCGACGCAATAGCCGACCGTGTTGACGCGCTCGGCGCCGGTCGCGTCCTGCACCGCCTCTATGGCGGCATAAACGCCGTCGCGCATGTAATCTTCGAACGAGACGTTCTGCATGCTCTCGTCGGGATTGACCCATGAAACGAGGAACACCGTATAGCCGTGGCCGGTAAGCCAACGGATCATCGAGTTCTTCGGTTGTAGGTCGAGAATGTAGAATTTGTTGATCCAGGGCGGGAAAATCAGCAGCGGCGTTGCGTACACGGCTTCTGTGGACGGCGCGTACTGGATGAGTTCGAAGACGCCATTGCGGAAGACCACCTTACCGGGCGCGGTTGCGATGTTTTCGCCCACCTTGTAGGCGGCCATATCGGTTTGGGTGATCGCAAGCGCGCCGCGCCCACGCTTCATGTCTTCGGCGAAATTGTTGACGCCTTTGACCAGGCTTTCGCCGTGCGTCTGCAATAATGCGCGCAGCGCCGCCGGGTTCGTCACCAAGAAGTTCGAGGGCGAGGCGGCGTCGACCGCCTGCTTGATGAAGAAGGCGGCTTTGCGTTTCGTGGCTTCGTCGACGCCTTCGGCCTTGTCGACGAGGTCGGTGATGAAGTGCGAGGTGGCGAGATAGGATTCGCGCAGCATCGAGAACGCGGGATTGGACCGCCACTCGGGATCGCGAAAGCGTTTGTCGCGCGAGGGTTCATCGTCCGGCGTCTTGCCGGTGAGCATGTAGGCGGCGTGCTTGTGCCAGATGTCGGCATAACGCTGCCAAAGCTGTGCGTGGGCGTCACGCAGCGTCTCAGGCTGGCGCGCCAGGTGCGCCCACACCTCGTTGAGCGCCGGTTGCACGCCAAGCGGATCGGGTTGCCAGTTGGCGCCTGGGCGCGCTTGCTCGAGCAAGGCGGTTGAATAGACTTGGTTGGCGTGCGTCATCGCCTGGGTCAGGTTGGCGGAAAGCGCGACCAGGCTTTCCACCGTTTGCGCCATAACAATTTGATTGAGTTCGGCGGGGGCCGGGGAAGGCGCTTTGGCGGCGCCTGGGCTTGGCGCCGGCTTCGGCGCGGCGGCCTTTGCCTTGCCGGAAGCGCGGCGGCGCGCGCGCTTGGAGGTAGGGGCCGGCGCGGCTTTTTCCCGAGCGCCGCCGTCGGCTTCCGTCATTTCTCTCTCCTTGGGAGAGATTGTAATGCCGCTTCGTGTGGCGGTGCAAAGCGCCTCTCGTTATAGCTGGCGTCCTGGGGCCGGAATCGAACCGTTTTCAGCTGGGGTAAGGCATGCGGTCTTTAGTGGTGCTGGCGGGGTGTATGGCGGTGGTGGGCTGCGCGAGCACGCCGGCGGATGCGCCCGCTTGGTACCGTCAGCGCGAGGCGACAATTGAGAGCAGCTACCCCGACCTTCGCAGCGTGCCCCGCACCGTCAATCTGACGCTCGACCCCGCCCACTGGGCCGAAGTCCAAGCCGACCTCGACGCGGCCAAGGCTGAGGTGCGGGCGGATCCGCGCTCGGTGTGGACGCCGGCCGAAGACCCGAACGTTTTTCTCAATGATGCGCGCGCCGAGATGGAGCGAACGCGCCTTGCCCACGAAGGCCATTAGTTCTTGACGTAAACGCGGCGGCGACCGAAAGCGGCGCCTTCGTGTTTGGAGTGAGCGTCCCACATGAGCATGAGCGACGAATTTGCCTTTGCCGCGGCGCGGGCGCCGATCGCGGCTGCGATCGCATCGTTCAAACTGGCTGGCCGCGGCGACGAGAAGGCGGCCGACCAGGCTGCGGTGGACGCGATGCGCACAGCACTTAACGCCATGCCGATGAAGGGGCGGATCGTCATCGGCGAAGGCGAACGCGATGAAGCCCCGATGCTCTATATCGGCGAGGAGGTCGGCGCCGGTTCAGGCGATGCGATCGATATCGCGCTCGATCCGCTTGAAGGCACGACGCTGACGGCAAAGGCGATGGCCAATGCGCTTGCGGTGATCGCGTTCTCGCCGCGCGGCGGCATGCTGCACGCGCCCGACACATACATGGACAAGATCGCGGTTGGACCGGGCTATCCCTCCGACGTCGTCGATCTTGACGCACCCGCTGATGTGAACGCCAAAACACTGGCGAAAGCCAAGGGCGTTAAGGTGGAGGATATCGGGGTGTGCGTGCTGGATCGGCCGCGCCACGCCGAAATCATCTCGGCCCTGCGCAAGGCGGGCTGCCGTGTGTATCTGATTACCGACGGCGACGTGGCGGGCGTCATCAATTGCACCAAGCCTGAAACCGGCATCGACATGTATGTCGGTCAAGGCGGGGCGCCGGAGGGCGTTCTGGCGGCTGCGGCGCTGAAGTGCGTCGGGGGCCAATTCCAGGGCCGCTTGGTCTTCCGCAATGATGACGAAAAGGCGCGCGCCGAGCGCACAGGCGTCACCGATTTCAAACGCCGCTACACGCTGAACGAACTGGTGTCGAAGGACGCGATCTTCCTGGCGACGGGCGTCACCAACGGTTCGCTCTTGAGCGGCGTGCGCATCAATGGCGGTGTCGCTGAAACACACACATTGGTGCTGAATTCATCGACGCGGACGCTCAGTGAGTTGCACGTCAAGCAACCCGTCTAACCTATCAAGATCGTTGCGCAGCGCCTCGGATTGACGTGCTCAACCGCAGTGACGCTTGCCGGAAGTGTCGAAATGATTTTGGCTTAGCCTAGCGCATCGTCGAGGAGATGGGCGCAGGACGGTTCGACGCTGGGCGCTGTGTGGCGGCAGCTGTCGTCGCCGGCTCCGGGCGAACGAGATCGGGCAGTTGCGGCGTCACCCGGCGCACGCCGGTGGTCTGCAGAAGCGGAAAATCGAGCGTGCTGCCAACGCGGATCGAGTCGTCGTCCGCCAACGCCGAGGAAACTGCCGTCACTGTTCCGGTTTGCGCAAAAGCGTAGTCGAGCAAGGTGCGGACATCCTCTTCACGCGTCGCCAACGATTGGCGGCCCATGACGATGGCGATGAGGCGACGATTGCCGCGGCGGGCGGTGTCGACCACGTTGAAGCCGCCGCTCTGCGTGTAGCCGGTTTTGATGCCGTCAGCGCCGTCATAGCTCGTCAGGAAACGCAGATTGTGGTTCCGGTGGTCGCGGCCGTTGAAGTCAAAATGCTGCACGCTGAAGTATGAATAATACTGGATCGGCATGTTCACGAGCGCATACGCAAGCATCGCGTAGTCAGGGGCCGTCGTCACCTGCTCCATGTCGGGTAGGCCAGACGCGTTGCGGTAAACCGTGTCTTGCATGCCGAGCAGGCGCGCTTGCAGTGTCATGATGCGTGCGAAATCGTATTCGCTGCCGTCGGCGTTTATTCCCGAAGCGAGCGCATGCATTTCGTTGATGTCGCCGGCGCGCTCGGCGGCGTCTTGCGCAGACGGCGGATCGGTCGCGGCGTCGGCTGCGTCTTCGGCTTGCTGCGCGGCGATATCGGCGCGCAGCAATTGCTGCAGGTTGCGCCCAAAGCGTGCATCGAGATTCTCGGCGAGCACACGCGCGGCGTCGTTGGCCGATTCCGTCACAGCCCCGCGGATAAGATCGTCGACGCTAACCATCTGGCCGGCAGCGAGGCCCAGCTTCGTGGGCGAAGCAGAGGCGGCGTAGGCCGACACCGACATGGTGTCGTTGAGGTGGAGCCAACCTTCCTGCAGTGCTCGGAAGGTCAAATAGAGCGTCATCATCTTTGTGAGCGACGCGGGGTAGACGCGCTGATCGGCGTTGGCGATGGCCATGACGCGCCCGGTGTTGGCGTCAAAAACGATCTCTGCGGTCGGCGCATTCGCCGAAACGGGGAGCAGGTGGCGGCGGTGGTGACGGTGGCGGCGATGGTGAACGCGGTGATGCCCCGAGCGCGCCGTGTGGCGGTTCGTCCGGGCGTCTACAGTTTCAGGGGCTGACCAGACCGCGATCGTTACGGCCGCGAAAGCTAGTCCCACCCAGGCAATCACTCTCCGCATGCACCAGCCTTAACAGCAATAGTTTATCAATCTGCACCAAATGGCAGGACCGTCGACGCTGATCGCACGTGAGTGGAGGCCCGTCCGTCGAGTTCTCGCATCCTGTGTGATTTTGGCCAATTTACGTCTGTTAATGCCGTGCAACTCAGCCGAAACAGTCCAGCAAGAATCGGGCTAGGCAGGGGCATGAGCGCGCCGGCGGCGAAGATTCCCTCAGCTGAGATCACGCCGGCGTTCTTGGGTGTGGAGCGATCCTTAACAGGACGCCGCTGGCGGACGCGGGCCGCGGACCTCGGAATTGTCGAGGCCTTCCGCCGCAAATTCGGGTTGCCGGAGATCGCGGCCCGGCTCATGGCGGCGCGCGGCGTGCCGTTTGAGTCGGCGCAAACCTTTCTCGAGCCGACGCTGAAGGCGCTGTTTCCCGATCCCTCGAGCTTCGCCGACATGGACCTCGCCGCAGGGCTGATCGAGGACGCGATCGTGTCGGGCAAGCCGGCGGCGGTGTTGGCGGACTACGACGTCGATGGCGGGTCGTCGGCAGCACAGCTGGTGCGGTATTTCCGTGCGCGCGGCCGCGAACTCAAAATCTACGTGCCCGACCGGATGAAGGAAGGCTACGGGCCCTCCGTGCTGGCGTTCGAACGGCTAAAGGCGGATGGGGTCGAGCTTGTCATTACTGTCGATTGCGGCGCAGCCGCGGAAGCGCCGTTGAATGCGGCTGCCGATCTCGGGCTCGCTGTCATCGTGCTCGACCATCATTTGATGAGCGGGCCGACGCCCAAAGCGGCGGCCGTGGTCAATCCCAACCGTTTGGACGATCGCTCCGGCCAAGGCCATCTCACGGCTGCGGGCGTCGTGCTGGTGACGCTGGCGGCGGTGAACCGCGAAGCGCGGCGGCGCGGCTCAATCGGATCGAACAATCTGCCGGACTTGATGCAGATGCTCGACCTCGCCGCGATCGGCACGGTGTGCGATGTGGCGCCTTTGACGGGCTTCAATCGCGCCATCGTTTCGCAAGGGCTGAAAATTCTACGCAACGGCAAGAATATTGGCCTCGTCTCGCTGGCGCAGAGTGCGGGCCGTCAAGGCGGCGCGACCGTCTACGATTTTGGTTTCATCTTGGGCCCACGCATCAATGCGGGCGGGCGCGTGGGCGACGCCTCGCTCGCCACGCGGCTGCTATCGACGGAAGATGGCGAGGAGGCGCGCGAGCTTGCGGCAACCTTGGAAGCGCTGAACCAGGAGCGTCGTGCGCGCGAAGCCGAGATGCTCGCGGACGCCGAGACCGAGGCGCTCGCGGAAGCGCAGAAGCGCAACGTCGTCATCGTCGGTTCGCCGCGCTGGCATCCGGGCGTTATCGGCATTGCCGCGGGGCGGCTGAAGGACCGGCTGATGAAGCCAACGATCGTTCTTGGCGGCGTCAACGAAGACGAGCCGGCCAAGGGGTCGGGACGTTCGACGCCGGGCGTGAACCTCGGCGCCGCGGTGGCGGCGGCAAAGCAAGCGGGGTTGCTCATCAACGGCGGCGGTCATGCCGCCGCGGCGGGGCTGACCGTCGAGTGGAGCAAGGTCGAAGCGCTTAAGGACTTCTTATCCGAGGCGCTGAAGCACGAGATCGCGAACGCGGCCGGCGAGGCGCGCGCGCTTTCAGTGGACGCGGTCGCTGCGGTCGGGGCGCTCGATCTAGAGCTACTCGATGCGCTCGATAGCATCGGGCCATACGGTCAGGGGCATCCCGAGCCAGTCTTTGCGCTTCCGGACGTCGCCGTGCGCTTTGCCAAGCTGGTGAAGGACGAACATGTGCGCTTCACGCTGGAAGACGCGCGCGGCGCCCGCATCGGCGGCATCGCCTTTCGCGCCATGAAGAGCCCGATCGGAGAGGCGCTGATGAAGCGCGAAGGCGCGGTGCACGCCGCGGTCCGTGTGAAGCGCAACGCGTGGAACGGGAACGTCTCGACCGAGGTGGAAATCGTCGACCTCGCCCTCGCCGGAGGCAAGCTCAGTGCTTGATCGGCGTTAGGCGCCAGGCATGGCCTTGGGTTCCCAGAGTTCGATCTTGCGGCCTTCGGGATCCATGATGTGCGCGAAGCCGCCCATGCCTTCGTCGGGGAACAGTTTCACCGGCTCGACCCCTTCGGCCTTGCAGCGCGCGAGCACGCCGTCGAGATCATCAACCATCAGATTGAACATGTAATCCATGTCCGAGGGCGCGAAATGATCAGTGTCGGCCTTGAACGGGCTAAACACGGTCGCCGCGCCCGGCTTGGCCATCGCCGCGTCGGGCGTGAACACAACCCCGCCCCAGTCGGCGAACTCAAGCCCGAGTACGCGTGCGTACCATTCCCGCAATACCGCCCCGTCCCGGCTCTTGAAGAAGACCCCGCCCACGCCAAGCACTTTCGCCATTTCAACTCCTCCGCTCGTTGCATCGCGTAGCGGCAAAAAAGCCTCGGGCCCGCCGCTCGTTGAAGCAATCACCCGAAAGGGTGAATAGCGTTTTTTGCGCCCGATTGTTGAGTGGCCGTCTTTGTCTTACGGGCAGTGGCCGTTGCCGGCCAGGAGCGAACGTGAACCGGGTGACGCCCGTCACATCCGCCCCGCGAGCGCGCGATTAGCTTCATCTCATCAGATGGAGTTGGTCATGTGGGCGGAAATTCTGAAGTTCTTGGTTGAAGGCTTCGCGGCCGCCGCGACCCTCGCGACCTACTGAAGAGCATCCTTGGTTGTCTGCGCGCACAGCCCGTGCTTGGGTCGCGCCCATGACCCAGCTTCCGCAAACAGGTTCGGCTTGGCCAGAACTTGAAGCGCGCATGCGCGCCATGGCCGAGGGCGACGTCAAATGGCGCGACGGGAAAACCACCATGTACATCTTCAACGCCGGGCAAGACGTTGAGCATGTGAAGAAGGCGGCCTACGCCATGTTCTCGGAAGAGAATGGGCTCGGTCCCGGCGCTTTTCCAAGCCTCGCGCAGATGGAGCGCGACGTCGTGGGCTTTGGTCTGGCGCTCTTGAACGCGCCTGAGGGCGCGGCCGGCGCCATGACGAGCGGGGGCACGGATTCCATCGTCATGGCGGTGAAGGCGGCCAGGGATTATGCGCGCGCCAAGCGCGCCGTGGCGGGCGCTCTCAATCTGGTTGCCCCGGCATCGGTGCATCCAGCGTTCGATAAGGCCGCCATGATGATGGACATCAAAGTCCGCCGCGTGCCGGTAAAGGACTATCTCGCCGATGTCGCCGCGATGGCGGATGCCATCGACGACAAGACGATCATGCTCGTGGGCTCAGCGCCGTGTTTTCCCTACGGGCTGATCGATCCCATCGAGGCGCTCGGAAAACTCGCCGAGGAACGCCGCGTTTGGTTGCACGTGGATGCCTGCGTCGGGGGCTATATTGCGCCGTTCGTGCGCATGAACGGCGCAGATCTGCCGGCCTTCGACTTTTCCGTACAAGGCGTGTTGTCGATGTCGGGCGATTTGCACAAATACGGCTATGCCAGCAAAGGCGCCTCGAGCGTATTTTTCCGCAGCGAAGAGTTGAAATCCTTCATGCCCTTCGATGCAGGCCCATGGCCGCTCGGACGCATGCATACGCCGACGCTCGCGGGTACGCGTCCGGGCGGCGCGATTGCGGCCGCCTGGGCGGTGATGCAGTTTCTCGGCGTCGACGGCTACCGCGCCAAGCAGGGGGCGGTGGTGGAAGCGCGTGAAAGGATCGAAGCGGGCGTGCGCGATTTGGGCTTCCGCGTGATCGGGCGCCCGCGGCTGGGGATCGTAGCGTTCACGCATGACGAGGCGGATTGTCTGTCGCTGCTAGCCAAGATGTATCGGCGCGGCTGGGTGTCGGCAGGATTGCTCGAGCCACGGGCGCTGCACGTGATGCTGTCGCCGGCGCACCGGGAATTTGCCGGCGCGTATTTGGCCGATTTGGCCGCGGCGCTGGGCGAAACAGCGCCGCAGCCGGCGCAAGCACCGACTTATGCAGGCTGATCGGAAGGCGCGACACGCGACGCTTGCGCGAAAGCACGCCGGCTCGGCGCCCGCCGCGGGTCAAACCGCCGGATACGCGTCGCAGATAAAGACGGCGGCGCCGGTGTAGATCTCGCGTCGTCTCCGGGGCCTTGGCCACAAAAGCTGCGGCGGATTTCGTGCACGGAAAGCGTCGGCGATTGTGCGCCCGTCGGGCGGCTTGCGCCCCTCGCCGGGCCCCTCTATATCGCCGTCTCCCGCGAAACCAAGCGGTTCCCGTGGGCCCTTCGTCTATCGGTTAGGACGTCAGGTTTTCAACCTGAAAAGAGGGGTTCGAACTCCCCTAGGGCCTGCCACTTTACCCTGCTAGAAACCGCCCCAGTTTAGGGGACGCATGATGAGCTTGATCGCCGCCGCGCGCGCTGCGGGTTTTGCCGCGCTTTTGATTTTGGCCGCCTGTGCGCAACCTAATGCGCCGGCCGATCAGAGTGCGGGGCATCTTGGACCGCTGCCGATGGAGGATCTCTCCATCGAGACGTCGCACGGCGTCCAGCGCTTTCAAGTTGAGATCGCCGACAACGATGCAGAGCGTGAACAGGGCCTCATGTATCGCCGCTCAATGGCGGCCGATCACGGCATGCTGTTCGATTTCGATCCGCCCCAGCAGGTGAGTTTCTGGATGCACAACACCTTTCTGCCGCTCGACATCATCTATATCGGGCCGGACGGGCGCATTCTGAACATCGCTGCCAATGCGACGCCGTTTTCCGATGACAACATCCCCTCAGCCGGTCCGGTGCGCGGCGTGCTGGAGCTGAACGCAGGGCGCGCCGCTGCGCTCGACATCTTGCCGGGCGATCGGGTCCGGCACCGGATTTTTTCGACGAACTAGAACAACGAACGCCGCGTCATCCCGCCTGAGGCCGGCAGGCTGATCAGTTCGCCGTCGCGGCTGACATAGATCGGGCCGTGAAAGCGTTGTGCGGCCGCTCCCAGGAACGGCCCTTCGAGCGCATCGAGCGGCATTTGCGGAATGATGTGCGTGAAAGCGAGCGCATGAACGTGCGCGGCTTGGGCAATTTCGGCGGCGCGTTCGGGCGCGGTGTGATAGTTCACGATGTCGTGGAAGATTTTCGCGAGATTGCCGCGATGCTGCCCCCGCGCAGTCTGCTCCATGATGCCGACGAGTTCTGGCGAAAGCCCTTCGTGCACGAGCAGATCTACGCCTTCGCTATGGCGCTGCAGCACCGGCGAGGGCGCGGTGTCGCCGCTGACGACGATGCTGCGGCCTTTGTAGTCGATGCGATACCCAAAGGCGGGATGCACCGGCCCGTGGTCGACGCCAAAAGCAGTGATGCGCACACCGCCTTGATCGAGCACGAGGGCGCTGTCTTGTCCGTCGGCGATGGTGAAAGCATGTGGCGCAAGGCCGAAGCCGCTGGGCGGCGCCACGCTCGGCCCGTGGTGGGCGATGCGATAGGTGCTGTCGAGCGCGTAGGCTTCGTTGAAACCGTTGGCGACGCGATTGACGCCGTCGCCGCCATAAAGCGCCAGCGGCGTTGTCGCAGCACCTTGCCCCCAATGCTGCAGCGCAAGATTTCCGAGCCCGTCGATGTGATCGGAATGGAAATGTGTGAGGAAGACAGCTTCGACGTTGGCGGGCGACAGCCCCATCAACGACAGCGTTTCCGCCGCGCCTTCCCCAGCGTCGAAAACAAAAAGCCGGTGGCCGGCGATGACAGCGAGGCACGGGCCGGCGCGTTGACGGTCGGGCAGGGGTGAGCCGGTGCCGCAGAACGCGGCGCTCAGACCATCGGGCAAGGTGTCGAGCGTGTTCTGCGCCATGCCTTGCGCCACCGCCTGACGGAAGACAGCAGTGGCGATCTGGCCGCGCATCACGTAGAGGCCGCCTGCTGTCAGGGCGGCGACGATCACCAGGCCGATCAGGACGCGCTTCAAAGGCTACTCCCTAAGCCGCTTGAAGATGGCACTTATAGTGCTAATTTCTCCGAGGGGACAAGAAGCGGGTTCGCACCGTGACGAAGACCAACCTGGCCAAAGCGGCGCCGGCGCAAGGCCCTTCCATCGATGGGCGACGGCAGCGCTCGGATGAATCGCGCCGCCGCATCGTTGATGCGATGCTGGAATTCGCGCGCGAAGGCATCGCACAGCCAAGCGCGGAAGCGGTGGCCGAGCGCGCCGGCGTCGGTCGGCGCACGGTCTTCCGGCTCTTCAACGACATGGAGAGCGTCTACCGCGAAATGCACGCGGCGATGATGGCGCGGATCGAAGATATCAAGGCCATTCAGATCAAGGGCGACACCCCTGAAGAGCGACTCGCTTGGATCATCGAGCGGCGCGTGCGTCTCTATGAAGAGATCATGCCGATCAAAATGGCCGCTGACACCCAGCGCGCGACTTCGCCCTTTCTCCAGGAAGCGCACGAACTGATGGTGCAATTGCTGCGCCAGATGCTGCAATTCTTGTTGCCGAAAGAAGTCAAGGACGACGCCGACAAATTCGAAGCGCTCGATGCAGCTTTGAGCCTCGATACCTGGCGGCGGCTGCGTCAGGATCAGAAACTATCGGTGAAGAACGCGCGCCGCGTTTGGGAAAAGATGGTGAGTGCGATCGTCGCGTAAGGCGGAGGGACGGATGCTGAGGTGGCTGGGCGGCATCGTCCTTGTGCTTGTGCTGGTTGGCGCCGGACTTTGGTTCGGCCGCGAGCAGATCATGCTCAATATCGGCAAACTTCGCGCGCCGCACATCGAGGCCTATCATGAAGTGACGTGGGCCGAGGGGCCGAATGCGGCGGCGACGCCCGCGGACCGGCGTCCGCCCAACATTGTCCTCATCCTCGCCGATGACATGGGCTTCAACGACGTCACCTTCAACGGCGGCGGCGTTGCCGGCGGCGCGGCGCCGACGCCGAACATCGATTCCATCGGTCATCAGGGCGTGAGCTTCGCCAATGGCTATGCCGGCAACGCCACCTGCGCCCCGTCGCGCGCAGCGATCATGACGGGCCGCTATCCGACGCGCTTCGGCTTTGAGTTCACGCCGACGCCGGTGGCGTTCGAAGCCATCGTCGGCACCCACGACGAGCCCGGCAATTTCGTGCATCCGCGTTTCTTCTGGGATCAGGTGGGGCACACGCCGCCCATGGAGACGATGGGCGTACCATCGTCCGAGACCACAATCGCCGAAGTCTTACGCGCGCGCGGCTATCACACGCTGCATTTCGGCAAATGGCATCTGGGCGCGGAAAATGGCATGCGCCCTGAGCAGCAAGGCTTCGACGAGAGCCTCGGCTTCACCCCGGGGGCTTCACTTTATCTGCCGGTGGATGATCCGAACGCCGAAAACGCGCGCCAGGATTTCGATCCGATCGATCGCTTTCTGTGGGCCAATCTCCAGTTTGCGGTGCAGTTCAACGGCTCGGCGTGGTTTCATCCCAACGCCTACATGACCGACTATCTGACGACCGAAGCGATCCGCGCCATCCACGCCAACCGCAATCGTCCGTTCTTCATGTATTTTGCGCCGAACGCGATCCACACGCCGCTGCAGGCCACGCGCGCAGATTTCGACGCGTTGCCGCAGATCGGCGATCATCGGCTGCGCGTCTACGCGGCCATGGTGCGCAATCTCGACCGCAATGTCGGGCGCCTGCTTGCGGCGCTGCGCGCCGAAGGTTTGGATCGCAATACGCTCGTGATCTTCACCAGCGACAATGGCGGCGCCCATTATATCGGCTTGCCCGACATCAATCGCCCCTATCGCGGCTGGAAGGCGACGTTCTTCGAAGGCGGCATCCACACGCCGTTCTTCATGCGTTGGCCGGCGCAAATCCCAGCGGGCGCGCGCTACACCCAGCCGGTCAGCCATTTCGACATTTTCGCCACCGCCGCAGCGGCGGCGCAAGCGCAAGCGCCGGCAAACGATCAGCTTGACGGCGTGAATGTGCTGCCGTTCGTCGAAGCGCGCCAGCAAGGTGGGCCCCACGACGCCCTGTTCTGGCGCTCGGGGCAGTATCGCGTCGTGTTGAGCAATGGATGGAAGCTGCAGGATTGCGGCGCATGCCATCGCCGCTGGCTCTACGACATGGCCAACGACCCAACTGAGCATCACGATCTCTCCGCGGCCCAACCGGATCGCGTGCGCGCGCTGACCGCACTTTTGGATCAGCACGACCGTCAACAGCGCGCGCCGCAATGGCCGTCTTTGCTGGAAGGCCCGATCTTCATCGATCGGCCGCTCGGTGCGCCCCAAGAGCGTGGCGCCGACTACATCTGGTGGGATAATTAACGCAAGGCGCATGCACGGGAGAACACATTTGGCGCCGCTTGCGCCTTGCGTTAGCCCTTGATGTCATGACCGCCGTGAAGGCCGAGGATCTCGTCAGCCGCGCCGAGCACGCTGAACGCGCAGGCCGCCGCGACGAGGCGTTCGCGCTCTGGAGCGAATTGGTCGCTGCTTTTCCCGATTCCCCGCGCGCGCTTTTCCTGCGCGGACGCCGCCGAATGGATGAAGGCGACGCCGCTGGGGCGCTGGCGCTGCTTGTGCAATCAGAAATGCTCGACGCGCAATTGCCGGAAGCGCCATTCTACGCCGCCGTATGCCACCGCCATTTGCGCAATCCCGTTGCAGCGCTGGAGGCGGTCGAACGCGCGCTTGCGCTCGACCCGTATTTTTTCATGGCGTTGCTTTCCAAGGGCGCGATCCTGGAAGACCTCGGCAAGCACCGGCTGGCGGCGCGCGCCTATCGTAACGCCATCAGAATTGCGCCCTCCGAGCCCACCTTGCCAGTCGACGCGCGCGGGGCGCTGAAGCACGCGCGCGAGCACGTTGCGCTTAATGCGCGCACGCTCGCCGATCATTTGCGCCAGGCGACGGCGGCGCAGCGCGCGCAGGCTGGGGAGGCGCGGCTCGAGCGCTTCGATGAGAGTTTGGACATTTTGGCCGGGGTCAAGGCCCCACAGCCGCAAGCGCCGACCATGCTTTATTATCCGCGGCTGGCGGCGATCCCGTTCTTCGATCGTGATCATTTTGATTGGCTGGCGCGCCTGGAGGCGGCCACACCCGTCGTTCAGGAAGACCTGGAGCGCGCGCTCCAGGACGGGCATTCGGCCCTCGAGCCGTACATCCAGTATCCGCCGGGAGCGCCCGTGAACCAATGGGCGAAGCTCAATCACTCACCGGCATGGAGCTCGTATTTCCTCTGGCGCGACGGCGAAAAGCAGGATGTGAATTGCGCGCGCTGTCCGCAGACGACGGCGCTGCTCGAAAGCCTGCCCATGGCGCACCTGCCGGGGTTTGCGCCCACGGCGATGTTCTCGGTGCTGAAACCGCACACGCATATCCCAGCGCACACGGGCTCAGCCAACACCCGCGTGATCGTGCACTTGCCGCTGGTCCTGCCGGGCAATTGTGTCTTCCGCGTCGGCAATGACACGCGCGCCTGGGAGATGGGCCACGCCTGGGTCTTCGATGACACGATCGAGCACGAAGCCTGGAACAATAGCGACGAAACGCGCGTCATCCTGATCTTCGATGTCTGGAATCCGTTGCTCAGTGAAGCGGAGCGGGCCCTAATCAGCGAGATGCTGGAGGCCCTGCGCGCCTATAACGCGGCGGAGTATTGATCAGCGAACCTCGCCGACGGTTCGGAAACCCACGTGCGACATGCCTTCGCTTGGATCCGAGGGCTGACGCGAGCCGCTGCGGAAGCGCGAGCAGAAATCGTCCGAGCACAGATAGGAGCCGCCTTTGATGACGTGCTCGGCGATGTGCTGGGGATCGTGCGTGCGGGCGTAATCTTCGCTGACGGGGGCGGCGTCGTAGGCGAACCAGTCGCTCGTCCACTCCCACACATTTCCAACCATGTCGTAGAGGCCGGACGCATTGGCGGGAAAGCAGCCGACGGGGGCAAGACCGGCAAAGCCGTCGACGCCGCGATCGATGACCGGAAAGACGCCCTGCCAGGTGTTGGCGCGCGGCGCGCCGTCCGCCGCGAAGGCTTCGGCGTGCAGATTGGGCGAGGCCGGCGCATCGCCGCGCGCGGCGCGCTCCCATTCATTTTCAGTCGGCAGACGCCGCCCGCGCCAGTGCGCATAGGCGATCGCGTCTTGGTAGGAGACCTGCACAACCGGGAAGAAGTCACGCCCTTGGATGGACGAGGAGCGCCCTTGGGGATGGCGCCAATCCGCGTCGCGATCGATGCGCCAGGCATGCTGGTTTGGATCAAACACCGCCCCGCCATGGCGCAGGCCATCATGGTCTATGCGCTCAGCGGCCGTCACGTACCCGGTGGCGGCGACGAAGGCCGCGAACTGGCGATTGGTGACTTCGTGTGTGTCGATGGAAAAAGCGCCAACCGCGCCGCGTCCGCCAACGCGTTCTTCGGGCCGGAACGCGACTTCGCCGCGGTCGACCCGGCCCGCGGCAATGACGCGCTGATCGTCGAGTTGCGAGGCGTCGGCGCATTGCATTGTCGCGTGCAGGCGTGGCGCGGGCGCAGCACTACAGCTTGCGAGCGCGAGCAAAAACACGACCGCAAAAAAGGATTGGTCGGGGCGGCGGGATTCGAACTCGCGACCCTTAGCTCCCAAAGCTAATGCTCTACCAGACTGAGCTACACCCCGGACCACGCGCCGCTGTTCGCATGGCCGCCGGCCACACGGCAAGCCTCTTCGCTACGACAAACGAAAAACGCGCCCAAGACGAGGTCATTGGGCGCGTTTCTTAACAACGATCGCTATCCTTACGGATAGGGTTCGCCGTTTTCATAGAACCAGCGGCCCGATTGCGGGTCTTGGAAGTAATAGCGGCCGCTGCGTTGGTCATAATGTTGCCGGCGATTGTCGACCGAGCCGCAGCCGCCGTCGCGTACGCAACCGGCATAGGCGCCAGCGGCCGCGCCAACGACGGCCCCTACAGCCGCGCCGCTCGCTGCGTCGCCCGAACCGGTATTGTTGCCGATAATGGCGCCGGCCGCGCCGCCGAGCGCGGCGCCGCCAAGCGCGCCGCTCGCTTCGTTCTGTGTGCACGCCGCCGCGCCCAGCGCCGCGACAGTTGCAATCAATAAGAGACGCATGCGCATGAATAGACTCTCCTCTCGTCCCGAAGCTGAACGCACGCAGTACCGCATCGTTCCGAGCTTACGTTTTGGAAAGCAGCCGCAAGTTCCCTCGATGCGGCGATGTGCTCGGCTAGAGGACGCCGCCGTCGCGCCAAGCACGCAGCTCTCGCTCGCTGGCGCCGATGAGTTCGCGCAGCGTGAGGTCGGTGTCCTCGCCAAGCAATGGCGGCGCAGCGCCCGTTTGCGGCGGGGTGGCGTTCATGCGCAGCGGGCTGGCGGTGAGGCGCAGCTCTTGGCCATCGGAACGCGCAATCCGTTCGACTGTGTTGCGCGCCGCGACCTGGGGATCTGCAAACACTTGCGGCAATGTGTTGATAGGTCCGCACGGAACCCCTGCTTCCTTGAGCGCCGAGAGCCAGAACGAACAGGGCCGTTCGCTCAAGACTGCAGTGATGGCGTCTGCGAGGTCAATACGATTGGCCACGCGCGCGGCGTTTGTCGCAAAGCGTTTATCGTCCGCGAGCGGCAGCTTCGCTAGATTGCAGAAGGCGCGGAATTGCGGGTCATTGCCAATGGCGAGAATGACGTAAGTGTCCATCGTGGGAAACACCTGATAGGGGGCAATGCTGGCGTGGGCGTTGCCGTAACGCTGCGGCGCATCGCCCGTCAGATGAAAGTTTGCGCCGAGATTGCCCAGCACCGCGATCTGGCAATCGAACAGCGAAATGTCGAGCTGCTGGCCTTCGCCTGTGCGCTCCGCATGGCGAAGCGCGGCGAGAATGCCCGTTACCGCGTACATGCCAGTGAAAAGATCAGCTATCGGCAGCGCCGATTTCACCGGTTCGCCGGCGGGGTCGCCGGTTAGGCTCATCGCGCCGCCCATGGCCTGGATCATGAAGTCGTAACCGGCGCGCCCTGCGTAGGGGCCGGTCTGTCCGAACCCGGTGATAGAACAATAGACAAGCGCGGGATTGATGGTCTTGAGGCTCCCATAATCGAGCCCGTATTTCGCAAGCGATCCGGTTTTGAAATTCTCGACCAGGATCTGGCATTGCGGAACCAGGCGCTTAATGAGCGTTGCGCCTTGGGGCTTGGCGAAGTCGATGGTGACGGAGCGCTTGTTGCGATTGGCCGCGAGGTAGTAGGCGGCGTCGCCCTGCGAACCATCCGGCTTGTTGACGAAGGGCGGTCCCCATGAGCGCGTGTCGTCGCCGGCGCCGGGCTTTTCGATCTTGATCACGTCGGCGCCGAGATCGCCCAAGATTTGCGTCGCCCACGGGCCTGCGAGCACCCGCGAGAGATCGAGCACACGCACGCCCGCGAGTGCGGATTTTGAATCATTCATCGCGCCATCGTTGCATCGCCCCGTGCGAGGGGCCAGATCGGAGCCATGTCACAAACGCGCACCCCCTTTGCGACAGGCGGCTGCCAATGCGGGGCTGTGCGCTATGCGCTCTATGCATCGCCGCGGAATTCACATGTTTGTCACTGCCGCATGTGTCAGCGCGCGACCGGCGGAGTGTTTGCAGCACTCGTAGGCGCGCCGAAGGCGGATTTCGCCTGGACCAAGGGTGAGCCGGGCGTGTTTGCCAGCTCCAATCTCGCGACACGCGCCTATTGCCGCGATTGCGGCACGCCGCTCTCGTTCAGCTACAACCAGCCCGAGGCGACCTTCTATGTGACGATCGGTTCGCTCGACGATCCGAACGCCACCCCTATCGGCAAGCAATTCGGAACCGAAAGCCGCATTTCGTGGGTCAAGTTCTGCGAGGACGTTCCGGGCGAAGAGACCGCCGCCGACGCAAAGGCGCAGGCCTTCTTTGCGCGAATGACGAACAATCAGGGCTGACCTTGCGCTGGAGACGCCTGCGCGCCACAGGAGGCCCCCAAGGGCGGTTAGCTCAGCGGTAGAGCGTCTCGTTTACACCGAGAGGGTCGGCGGTTCGATCCCGTCACCGCCCACCATGTTTTGGCGCGCTGTTTTGGCTTGCGGTTCGGGTTCGCGCCCGCGCTTGACCGCCGGAACGGCTTGGCCTAACCCGCTGCCTCTCGCGAAAACGCGGGTGTAGCTCAGTTGGTTAGAGCGCCGGCCTGTCACGCCGGAGGTCGCGGGTTCGAGCCCCGTCACTCGCGCCAGCGCGCTTCCCTAACTCCTGCTCTTGCGCTGCGCGGCGTCTTGCGCGCGCCCCTTTGGCGCCAACGCGCCCGCCGGTTGCCATGGATCGCGGGCGCCACTAGCGTCCGCGCCGATTTCGCGCCTGCGGCGCCAGTTGCCCTGGCGACGGCGTGGGAACGCGCCTAGGTGGAGTGCATGGGTCTCGACCTTCTGAACTATTTGCCGATCATCATCTTTTTCGCGATCGCAACGGCGATGGGCGCCGGCTTCATCATCGCCGCTTGGGTGCTTGCGCCGAAGCATCCCGACAAGGAAAAAGTGTCGGCCTATGAGTGCGGCTTCAACGCCTTCGACGATGCGCGGATGAAGTTCGACGTTCGCTTCTATCTGGTGTCGATCCTTTTCATCATCTTCGACCTAGAGGTGGCGTTCTTGTTCCCGTGGGCGGTGGCGCTGAAGCACATGCCGCCCGATGTTGGGCAATTCGCCTTCTGGTCGATGATGGCTTTCCTGGGCGTGCTCACCGTCGGCTTCGTCTACGAGTGGATGAAGGGCGCGCTGGAGTGGGAATGAACCCATGACCATCACCACACCCTCCGGCAGCGCGTCGCGTTCAGGCGTCGAGAGCGGGTTTCCCGTCAAGGAAGATGATCCGTTCTACACGGGCCTTTCGGACCAGCTCGCCGACAAAGGCTTTCTCGTCGCCGCGGCCGATGACTTGATCACTTGGGCGCGCACCGGCTCACTCATGTGGATGACGTTCGGTCTCGCCTGCTGTGCAGTTGAGATGATACAGGCGTCGATGCCGCGCTACGACCTCGAGCGCTTCGGCTTTGCGCCGCGCGCCTCGCCGCGCCAGAGCGACGTCATGATCGTCGCCGGCACGCTCACCAACAAAATGGCGCCGGCGCTGCGCAAGGTTTACGACCAGATGCCCGAACCGCGCTACGTGATCTCGATGGGATCGTGCGCCAATGGCGGGGGCTATTATCATTATAGCTACGCCGTGGTGCGCGGCTGCGACCGCATCGTACCCGTCGACATCTACGTGCCGGGCTGTCCGCCGACGGCGGAAGCGCTGGTCTACGGCGTGCTCCAGCTGCAGCGCAAAATCCGCCGCGAAGGGACTATCGAACGATGAGCGCGCTCGATGATCTTGGCGCCCATATCGCGTCATCGATGACCAACGCTATTGAAGGCCACAACGTCCGTCTGGGCGAATTGACGCTCAACGTGCGCGCCGACCAGGTGCTGACCGTGCTGACGTTCCTACGCGACGATCCGCGCTGCAAGTTCACCACGCTGATCGACATTTGCGGGGCCGATTATCCCCAGCGCGCGAGGCGGTTCGACGTTGTCTATCATTTGCTCTCGATGCAGCTGAACCATCGCCTGCGGGTGAAGATCGAGACCGACGAGCAAACCGCCGTCCCCTCGATTGTGCCGCTCTTTCCATGTGCGAATTGGTTCGAGCGCGAGGCGTTCGACATGTACGGCATTCTCTTTGCCGGCCACCCGGATCTGCGCCGTCTGTTGACGGATTATGGCTTCCAAGGCTTTCCACTGCGCAAAGATTTCCCGCTCTCGGGCAATGTCGAGGTGCGCTACGATCCCGAGCAGCAGCGCGTTGTCTATGAGCCGGTGAAGCTCATGCAGGCTTATCGCAATTTCGACTTTCTCTCACCCTGGGAAGGCATGCCAAGCGACCTCCCCGGCGACGAGAAGGCAAAAACGCAGAACGAGACGGGCTGATGGCCGCACAAGCGCAAATGCGTGGCGTCGCGCCGGTTCTGCTCGTCGCGGACGTGCAGAAGACGGCGAGATATTTTCGCGACGCGTTGGGCTTCGCTATTCCCCGTTTCTGGGGCGAGCCGCCGATGTTTGCGATCGCAAATCGCGACGGCTTGCAGGTGATGCTGAACCAAGTTGAACGTGGCGAGGCATTCAAACCGAACGGGGACTTTGATGGGCGCTACGACGCCTATTTCTGGGTGCGCGACGCCGACGCGCTGCACGCGGAGATGAGCGCTGCCGGCGCCGACATCGTGTGTCCGCCCGCGGACGAACCATACATGATGCGCGAATTCCAGGTGCGTGATCCCGACGGCCATCTATTGGCCTTCGGTCACGACATTTCGGCGCAATCGGATGGCGCATGAAGCTGTTCGAACCGCCTCCGCAGCAAATGATGGGCCGCAATGGCGGGATCATGGCCATGCGAATTCAGTTTCTAGGGCGCGTTGAGAATGGCTGACGACGTTGCAAGACCGCGCGCCGAAGGCGTCGAAGAGAAGCGCACCTTCACGATCAATTTTGGTCCCCAGCACCCGGCTGCGCACGGCGTGTTGCGGCTGGTGCTGGAACTCGACGGCGAAGTGGTCGAGCGCGTCGATCCCCATATCGGCTTGCTCCATCGCGGCACCGAGAAGCTAATCGAGTACAAGACCTATTTGCAGGCGCTGCCGTATTTCGACCGGCTCGACTACGTCGCGCCTATGAACCAGGAGCACGCATTCGCGCTGGCGATCGAGCGGCTCGCGGGCATCGAGGTTCCGCGTCGTGCGTCGATCATCCGCGTGCTCTACAATGAAATCGGACGTATCCTAAACCATCTGCTCAACGTCACCACGCAAGCGCTGGACGTGGGCGCACTGACCCCGCCGCTTTGGGGCTTTGAAGAGCGCGAAAAGCTCATGGTGTTCTATGAGCGCGCGTCGGGTTCGCGCATGCATGCGGCCTATTTCCGCGCCGGCGGCGTGCATCAGGATCTGTCGCCACAACTCATCGACGACATTGAAACATGGTGCCATCAATTCCCGCGCGTCATCGATGACATTGAGGGATTGCTCACCGGCAATCGTATCTTCAAGCAACGCAACGTTGATATTGGCGTAGTCACGCAGCAGGACGCGCTGAACTGGGGTTTTTCGGGCGTTATGGTGCGGGGATCGGGGATGGCGTGGGATTTGCGCCGCTCGCAGCCGTACGAAATCTACTCAGAGCTCGATTTCAAGATCCCGCTCGGTAAGAACGGCGATTGCTACGACCGCTATCTCTGCCGCATCGAAGAGATGCGCGAGTCCACCAAGATCATGCTTCAGTGCATTGATCTGCTCCGCAAGACGTCAGGCCCGGTGATGCCGGAGCACTCGAAGTTTGCCCCGCCGCGGCGGGCCGAGATGAAGGGTTCGATGGAAGCGCTGATCCATCACTTTAAGCTCTACACCGAAGGCTATCACGTGCCGGCGGGCGAAGTGTACGCGGCGGTCGAAGCGCCGAAGGGCGAGTTTGGCGTCTATCTCGTGGCCGACGGGTCGAACCGGCCGTACCGTTTGAAGATACGCGCGCCTGGTTTCCCGCATCTGCATGCAATGGATTATCTCTGCAAAGGGCACATGATCGCTGACGTGTCGGCGGTGCTCGGCTCGCTCGACATCGTGTTCGGGGAGATCGATCGGTGAACCACGACGCGCGGAGCGTTATCAGCGCCGCCGCCGCCGCTCATCCCCACGTCCTGACGTGGTTGGAGCCGCTGGTGATGCTGAGCTTCGCCGGCCTTTTCCTGCTCTACGCGTTCTTGTTCTTCAAACCCGAGCACGTCGAGCATCATCCGACGCGTGTGCTGATTGGCGCAGCGCTACAGGGCCTCACCATCGGCATACTGGTCGGGTTCGTGGTCCTGCCGCTGCGCATCGCATTCTTCGTGCCGGATCCGGCGATGTTTCCGGACTTGCCGCCGCCGCCGCCGAAGGGTCTGGCCTCGCTTGCGGCCATTCCTGCTTTTGTGATGCTGCTTGTCATCCGCCAGGGGCTTTTAGCCCGCGCACCCTTGATCGGTCGGTACCTTCGCGCGTATCGCCGGGCCGCGATCAAGCACCAAGTGGACGGCATGCGCCGGGCGCTTGCGCGCTTGGAGGCGGTTGACGCGCGAGCAAGGGCCGAGCCGACAGAATGAACAGGGAAGCACGATGAGCGTCCGCCGTCTCGCCGAGGATCAGCCCGACAGCTTCGCCTTCTCCAAGGAGACGGTTGCGCAGGTGAATTGGTGGCTGGCGAAATATCCCCCGGACCGGAAGGCTTCCGCCGTGATCCCGATCATGTGGCTGGTGCAGAAGCAGGAAGGTTGGGTGAGTGAACCCGCCATCCGCGTCATTGCTGAACTTCTGGATATGGCGCAAATCCGCGTACTCGAAGTTGCGACCTTCTACACGATGTTCCACTTGGCGCCGGTCGCAAAACATCACCTGCAAGTGTGCGGGACGACGCCGTGCATGCTGCGTGGATCGGAAGAACTAAAGGACGTCTGCAAGCGCCGCATCGGCGCCCAGCACGCGCCTGGCAAGGACGCCATGTTCTCGTGGGAAGAGGTCGAGTGCGTCGGCGCCTGCGTGAATGCGCCGGTGGTCGCAATCGACGATTATTATCACGAAGACCTGACGCCGCAGGCGCTGGAGGCTCTGATGGACAAGCTCGCGCGCGGCGAAGAGATCGAACCGGGCTCAGCCACCGGCCGGCAAACATCGGCGCCGGAAGGGGGACCTCAAACGCTGAACGATCCTTCGCTCTATGATGGCTCGCTTGCAAAACCGCTCAAGCTGCCTGCATTGCCGGAGAAGGCATGAGCGACCAGAGGCCCACGCCCAAATCGCTCGAGAACCGGCGCCGTGTCGAGTTCCAGCCGATGGCGATGCCGTTCACCGGCGGGAAAGGAAAGACGCTGCTTTTTCTCTCCATCATCGTCGCATGCGCTGGCGGCGCCGCTTACATGTTTTTCGTTCAGAACATGCCGTGGACCGACATGCGCGTGATTGCGCCGGCGATCGGCGCGCTATGGTTTGGCTTGCGTCTGTTCATGACGCTGACGCCGAGGAGTTGAGAATGCTCGCTGACAAAGACCGCATTTTCCTCAACCTCTATGGCCTCCACGGCGCCGACCTGGAGAGCGCCAAGAAGCGCGGCGCCTGGAACGGCACCAAGGACATGTTAGAGGCCGGGCGTGATTGGATCATCGCGCAAATGAAAGAGAGCGGCCTGCGCGGCCGTGGCGGCGCAGGCTTTCCGACCGGCTTGAAGTGGTCGTTCATGCCGAAAGAGGTGAAGGAGCGTCCCCATTATCTGGTGGTCAACGCCGATGAGTCCGAGCCCGGCACGTGCAAAGACCGCGACATCATGCGCCACGATCCGCATCTCTTGGTCGAAGGCTGCCTGGTCGCGTCGTTCGCGATGGCGGCGCACGCTTGCTACATCTACATTCGCGGCGAGTACGTGGCCGAGCGCGAGGCAATGGAGCGCGCCATCAAGGAAGCCTACGAGGCAAAGCTTGTCGGCAAAAACAATGTGCATGGCTGGGATTTCGACATCTACATGCATCACGGCGCGGGCGCGTATATTTGCGGCGAAGAGACCGCACTTCTGGAAAGCCTCGAAGGCAAGAAGGGGCAGCCGCGGCTGAAGCCGCCGTTCCCGGCGAACGTCGGCCTCTATGGCTGCCCGACGACGGTGAACAATGTTGAATCGATTGCGGTCGCGCCGACCATTCTCCGGCGCGGCGCCAAATGGTTCGCCGGCATCGGTCGCGCCAACAACACCGGCACCAAAGTGTTCTGCATTTCCGGCCACGTGAACAAGCCGTGCAATGTCGAAGAGGCGATGAGCATTCCGCTGAAACAGCTCATCGAAGAGCATTGCGGGGGCGTGCGCGGCGGCTGGGGGAATCTGAAGGCGGTGATACCCGGCGGCTCATCCGTGCGCATGATCACAGCGGACGAGTCCGAGAACATGCTGATGGATTTCGATGCGCTGATGGCGGCGCCGCATCGCTCGGGCTTGGGGACGGCGGCGGTAATCGTCATGGATCAGTCAACCGACATGATCCGCGCCATCGCGCGCATCGCTTATTTCTACAAGCACGAAAGCTGCGGCCAGTGCACGCCGTGCCGCGAAGGCACGGGCTGGATGTGGCGTGTGCTTGAGCGGATGGCCAAGGGCGAGGCCGAACATAAGGAAATCGATTTGCTGCTCGACGTCGCCGGCCAGGTCGAAGGCCACACAATCTGTGCTCTGGGCGATGCCGCCGCGTGGCCGATCCAAGGGCTCATCCGCTGCTTCCGCGGCGAGATCGAGCAGCGGATCGACCGCTACCGCGCGGCCAAGGGCGTGCATCAAGTGCGCACCGCGGCGGTGGCGGCGGAATAGGGCGATGAAACACTTCTGCCTCTTCTACGAATATCCGCCGGATTTCCGCGAACGGCGCGCGCCATTTCGTGGCGCGCACCTGGATTACGCCAACGCCTCGGTCGCGCGCGACGAACTCCAGCTCGGCGGCGCGTTCACCGACGATCCGCCCCAAGGCATGCTGCTGTTTAAAGGCCAGACCGCGGCCGTGGCGGAGAATTTCGCCAAGGCCGATCCCTACGTGCTGAACGGCGTCGTGCGATCCTGGCGCGTGCGTGAGTGGACCACGGTCGTCGGCGGCGCCGCTCTGACCAAAGTCTAGGACCGGAAGCGCCGCTTGTCGGAGGGTTCCGGCTCGACCTCGCTATCCTCCGGCTCGCTTGCGCTCGTCGTCCAGGCGCTCTTCACGCGGTTTCGTGTCGCGCGCGCGAGGGTCTTGTTCTTGCTGTGGGTCGGCCATTTGGGCGCGCTCCGTTGGTCCCGCCCCGCCGCGCAGCCAACGATCCGCTTAAGCGTCTGTTCCGGCTCAAAATCATTGCCGGGCCGCAAAGCGGAGAAGGGCGTTTCGCCCCCTTGCGGCGACGCAATAAATCGTCCATGCGGCGTCTCGCGAAAGCGGACGAACAATGACGAAAATTCTCGTCGACGGCGTTGAAGTCGACGTCCCTCCGGAATTGACGCTGCTGCAGGCGTGCGAAGCCGCCGGCGCAGAGATTCCGCGCTTTTGCTACCACGAGCGGCTTTCGATCGCCGGCAATTGCCGCATGTGCCTGATTGAAGTGAAGGTTGGCGGCAAATCAGGGCCGAAACCGGTCGCTTCGTGCGCGCAGCAGGTGAAGGATTTGCCGCCGCCGCGCGACAATCATTTGAACGAACTCGTCACCCGCTCGCCGACAGTGAGGAAGGCGCGCGAAGGGGTGATGGAATTCCTGCTCATCAATCACCCGCTCGACTGCCCGATCTGCGACCAGGGCGGCGAGTGTGACCTGCAAGACCAGTCGGTGGCCTATGGCCGCGGCGGTTCGCGCTATCCGGAAAACAAGCGCGCCGTCGAAGAAAAATTCATGGGCCCGCTGGTGAAGACGGTGATGACGCGCTGTATCCAGTGCACGCGCTGCATTCGCTTCGCGACGGAGGTGGCCGGAGCGCCCGAACTGGGCGCTACTGGCCGCGGCGAAGACATGGAAATCACCACCTATCTGGAAGCCTCGCTCACCAGCGAGCTTTCCGCGAACGTGATCGATCTCTGCCCGGTCGGGGCGCTGACCTCGAAGCCATACGCCTTCAACGCCCGGCCGTGGGAGTTGACCAAGACCGAGACCATCGACGTGATGGACGCAATCGGCTCCAACATCCGCGTTGATGCGCGCGCTGATGCAGTGCTGCGCGTGTTGCCGCGCGTGCACGAGGGCGTCAATGAAGAGTGGATCTCCGATAAGACGCGCTACGCCGAGGATGGCCTTGGCCGCCAGCGCCTCGATCGCCCCTATGTTCGCGTGAACGGCAAGCTGGCGCCTGCGACTTGGGACGAAGCGCTCGCAGCGACGGCAAAGGCGCTCTCCGGCGACCCGAAGAAGGTCGGCGCCATCGCCGGCGATCTCGCCTGTGCCGAAAGCATGAAGGCGACACTCGACCTTTTCCGCGCGATCGGATCGCCGAACACCGATTGCCGCCAGGAATTGCAAAATGGCGGTGCGCTGCTCGGCGAAGGTCCGCGGCAGGGCTATCTGTTCAACTCGACCATCGCCGGCATAGATCAGGCCGATGTCATCCTGCTCGTCGCAACCAACCCGCGCATCGAAGCGCCGGTGCTGAATGCGCGCATCCGCAGGGCATGGCTGCGCGGCGCCCGTGTCGCCTATATCGGCGAAGCGGCGGATTTGACCTATCCGGTCGAACATCTGGGCGCCGGCGCCGACGCGCTCGGCAAGCTTGGCGGCTTCAGCGCCGCGCTGATGAACGCCGAATTCCCGCTTGTGATCGTCGGCGGCGCAGCGCTGGCGCGCGCCGATGGCGCAGCGATCCTGCGCGCGGCAGGCAAACTCGCGGCGGTGAAAGAAGGCTGGAACGGCTTCAACGTGCTGCACACGGCCGCCTCCCGGGTCGGTGCGCTCGATTTGGGTTTCTTGCCGGGCCGGGGCGGCAAAAACGCGCACGAAATGCTGAAGGGCGGCCTGGACACGCTTTTCCTGCTCGGCGTCGATGAGGTCGAGCTGCCGAAGGCGGGCGCCATCATCTATCTCGGCACGCACGGCGATCGCGGCGCGCATCGCGCCGACATCATCCTGCCGGGCGCCGCGTACACCGAGAAGAACGCAACCTGGGTCAACACCGAGGGCCGCGTCCAGTACGCCAATCGCGCCACCTTCCCTAAGGGCGATGCACGCGAAGACTGGACTATCCTGCGCGCACTCTCCGCGGTCATGGGCAAGACGCTGCCCTATGACTCGCTCGATGCGCTGCGCGCCAAGATGATCGCCGATCATCCGACCTTCGGCCATGTCGACTACGCCCCAGGCGCGGCCGACTTGGCCGGCTTCAATCCGGCAGCGCTGGGCGGCGATGGCGCTCTCTCATCCGATCCAATCAAAAGCGTCGTCGCGGATTTCTATCTCACCAATCCGATCGCGCGCGCCTCGGCGACAATGGCGGAATGCTCGCGCCTGCGCGCAGCGCGCAACGCCATGAAGGTGGCGGCGGAATGAACCTGAGCGCCGACTACGTTCCGTGGGTCCATTGGCCTGTCGAAGTCGAGTGGGGGCTCATGAAGACGGGCCAAGTGCTCGCCATCATGATTTTGCTGCTGCTGACGCTCGCCTTCATTCTGCTGTTCGACCGCAAGGTCTGGGCGGCGGTGCAGCTGCGGAAGGGACCGAACGTTGTCGGCCCGTTTGGCCTGTTTCAGTCGTTTGCCGACTTCCTCAAGTTTGTGCTCAAGGAAATCGTCATACCCGCCGGCGCCAACAAGACGGTCTTCATCCTTGCGCCGTTGATTAGTTTCGTGCTCGCGTTCGTGGCTTGGGCGGTGGTGCCGTGGGCGCCCGATGTCGTCATCGCCAACCTCAATGTCGGCATTCTCTATCTCTTCGCCATCAGTTCGCTCGGCGTCTACGGCATCATCATGGGCGGCTGGGCGTCCAATTCGAAGTACCCATTCCTCGGCGGCCTGCGCTCGGCCGCGCAGATGGTGAGCTACGAAGTCTCGATCGGCTTCATCATCATCACCGTGTTGCTGCTGGTCGGGTCGCTGAACCTCAATGACATCGTCAACGATCAGCAAGCCGGCATCTGGGCCTGGCACGGATTGCGATTGTTTGATCTCGGCGCCTGGCCGGGCGTGATCTTGGTGGGGGTCGTCATGCTGGCGATGATGGTCATGTTCTTCGTTTCGGCGCTCGCTGAAACGAATCGCCCGCCGTTCGATCTGCCGGAAGCAGAGTCCGAACTCGTGGCGGGTTATCAGGTCGAGTATTCGTCGACGCCGTATCTGCTGTTCATGATCGGGGAATATCTCAACATCGTGCTCATGTGCGCGATGATCACGATCCTCTTCCTTGGCGGCTGGCACTTGCCGTGGGGTCCGATCGAGAGCCTAGGGCTTGCGCCATTCTGGACTTCGTTGCTGGCGATGGCGGTGTTCATGGCGAAGATCTGGATGATCTTCTTTCTGTTTGCGATGGTGAAGGCGATCGTGCCGCGCTACCGCTATGATCAGCTCATGCGGCTCGGCTGGAAAATCTTCCTGCCGACTTCGCTCGCCGCTGTTGCGGCCATCGCCTATTACGTCACCTTCATGGCGCCGCCCGGCGCGCAGCATTTAGCAGGAGGCTGAACATGCGCATGAAGATCGCGCTTGTGGGCGTCATGGCGTTGACGCTCGCAGCATGCCAAACGGCGAAGATCGAAAACGCCGCCGGCGGCGCCTTTGACATTGGTTACGACACGCTGCGCCGCGGACCGCTCGATGCTGATGTCGCGGCGAACCGCCATTGCCACGGCATGGCGACGATGGTGTCCGACACCGCCCACGACGATGGCCATCATTATCGCAACTATCGTTGCACCCGGAGACGCTAAGTGGCTTCACGCCTTCTGCAAGCGGCCAAAGGCGCATTGATGCTCGACATGCTGGGCGGGTTCATGCTCGGCATGAAGTATTTCGTGCGCCGCAAGGCAACGGTGAACTATCCGTTCGAGAAGGGGCCGCTTTCTCCGCGTTTCCGCGGCGAACATGCGCTGCGGCGCTACGCCAATGGCGAAGAGCGCTGCATCGCTTGCAAGCTCTGCGAAGCGATCTGTCCGGCGCAAGCCATCACGATCGAAGCTGAACCCCGCGAGGACGGCTCGCGCCGCACCACGCGCTATGACATCGATATGGTGAAGTGCATCTATTGCGGCTTCTGCCAGGAAGCCTGCCCCGTAGACGCCATTGTCGAGGGCCCGAACTTCGAGTTCGCGACTGAGACGCGCGAAGAACTCTACTACGACAAAGAACGTTTGCTCGCCAACGGCGATCGCTGGGAGCGGGAAATCGCGAAAAATCTGGAGTTGGACGCGCCGTATCGCTGACGCGCGCGGGTTTGGGAGAGACGGATCGGATGTTGGCGGCGATCGCCTGGTGGATGATGGCTCTGGTCGCGATCGTGTCGGCGATCGGGGTGATTTCCGCGCGCAATCCAGTTCACTCGGTCCTGTTCTTGATCCTGACGTTCTTCTCGGCGGCGGGCCTCTTCGTGCTGTTGGGCGCTGAATTTCTCGCAATGCTCTTGGTCGTTGTGTATGTCGGCGCTGTCGCCGTGCTCTTCCTGTTCGTGGTGATGATGCTCGATGTCGATTTCGTTGAGCTTAAGCAAGGCTTCCTGGAATATCTGCCGGCAGGCTTTGTCGTGGCTATCGCATTGTTCGCGGAACTCGCTCTTGTCGCCGGTGCTTCGATGGGCGCCAATGGCGCTCCCATCGCGCTTGCCCCCAATGCGCCGGGGGAGGTCACCAACGCCGAAGCGATCGGGCGCGTACTCTACACGGATTATCTGCTGCTCTTCCAAATGGCGGGGCTCGTGCTCTTGGTCGCCATGATCGGGGCAATCGTGCTGACGCTCCGGCGCCGGCCGGGCGTGAAACGTCAAAACATCGCAGCGCAAGTCGGACGCCGCCGCTCGGACGGCGTGGAATTGAAGGACATCCGTCCAGGCCAGGGGTTGGGCTGATGGAAATCGGGCTTTTGCATTACCTCTTGGTCGCCGCTGCTCTGTTCACGATCGGCGTTTTCGGCATTTTCGTGAACCGCAAGAACGTCATCATCATCCTGATGTCGATCGAACTGGTGCTGCTGTCGGTCAACATCAACCTGGTCGCGTTTTCGGCGTATCTGCGCAACCTCGAAGGTCAGATCTTCGCGATGATCGTGCTCACGGTCGCGGCCGCGGAAGCCGCCGTGGGCTTGGCGATCCTGGTGACCTATTTCCGCAACCGCGGCGACATCGCGGTTGAAGACATCAATCAGATGCGGGGCTGACGGGCGTGCAATTCTCCACCGAGGCCCTGATCGTGCTCGGGCCGCTCATCGCGGCGGCGTTCGCTGGGCTGTTGCAAAAGCAGATCGGCGACCGTGTCGCCATGGCGATCACGACGGCGTCGGTCGGCCTTTCGCTTGCCCTGTCATGGCCGATCTTCATCGACTTCGTGTGGGGCGCAGCGGCGCCGCACGTCACCGAACTCTTCACGTTCATCGACGTGGCGGGCTTCACCTCGACCTGGAGCGTGCGGGTCGACTCGCTTTCAGCGGTGATGCTGGTGGTCGTCACCACCGTCAGTTTCCTCGTGCACGTCTATTCCTGGGGATACATGGCGGAGGACCCGCACAAGGCGCGGTTCTTCTCGTATCTCTCTTTCTTCACCTTCTCGATGCTCGCGCTCGTCACGGCGAACGATTTCCTGCAGCTCTTCTTCGGCTGGGAAGGGGTGGGCGTGGCGTCCTACCTACTGATCGGCTTCTGGTATCACAAGCGCAGCGCCAACGACGCCGCGATCAAGGCGTTCATCACCAACCGCGTCGGCGATTTCGGCTTTGCGCTGGGGATCATGGCGGCGTTCGTTAGCTACCATTCGATCCAGTACGACACGGTCTTCGCGGCCGCGTCAGCCCACCCTGAGCTGATGTTCAGCATCGGGCCTTTGCACGTGCGCGCGGTCGAACTGGTTTCCCTGCTCTTGTTCATCGGCGCGATGGGCAAGTCGGCGCAGTTTTTCCTGCACGTATGGTTGCCCGACGCGATGGAGGGTCCGACGCCGGTTTCTGCGCTGATCCATGCCGCCACGATGGTGACCGCGGGCGTGTTCATGGTCGCGCGCTGCGGTGATCTGTTTCACATTGCCCCGTACGCGGCTGGCTTTGTGACAATGATTGGCGCCATGACGGCGCTGTTCGCCGCGACCGTCGGCGTCGCGCAAAACGACATCAAGCGTGTGGTGGCGTACTCGACCTGCTCGCAGCTTGGCTACATGTTCTTCGCCGCCGGCGTCGGCGCCTACAATGCCGCGATGTTCCACTTGTTTACGCACGCCTTCTTCAAGGCGCTGCTCTTCCTCGGCGCGGGCTCGGTCATCACTGGCCTCCATCACGAGCAGGACATGCGCAACATGGGCGGCGTGCGCAAACCGATGACGTTGACGTGGGTGATGATGCTGATCGGCACCCTCGCCCTCATCGGCTTCGGCATTCCGGGCATCGGCGGTTTTGCCGGCTTCTATTCGAAGGACGCCATTATCGAGAGCGCATTCGGGTCAAACGCGATCGGGGCGCAATTCGCCTTCTGGTGCGGAATTGCGGCGGCCTTGCTGACGAGTTTCTATTCCTGGCGTCTCATGTTCATGACCTTCGAGGGCGCCTATCGCGGCGCCGCGCACGGCGCCGAGCATGCGCCTGGGCATGGCGAAGAGGGCGCAGCCGAGGCCGATGCGCACGACCTTCATCACCACGAGCCGGCGCCCGCCGACGGCACAGCACCCGCGCATGAATTGCCTTGGGTGATGCTCGTACCGCTGATTGTTCTCGCCGCTGGCGCGATCGCTGCCGGCGCGGTGTTTGCCCCGACCTTCCTTGGCGAGCACGCGCAAGCATTCTGGCGCGGCGTGATGCCCGTGCATGTTGAGCACGAACATATGCCAGCCTGGGTGACATGGGCGCCGCTTGGCGTAACAACGGCGGGCTTCCTCGGCGCCGTGCTCTTCTATCTGATTGCGCCGCGCGTCCCGCGCGCGCTGGCGAAAGGGCCGGTGTGGGCGTTCCTCTATCACAAATGGTATTTCGACGAGATCTACGATTTCCTTTTCGTCAAAGGCGCGCGCGCGTTCGGCGACCTCTTCTGGAAGGTTGGCGATCAGAAAATCATCGACGGGTTGGGACCTGATGGGGTCGCCGCATCCTCGCGCTTCTTTTCAGGCCTATTACGGCGCGTGCAGACCGGCTTCGTCTATCACTACAGCTTCCTGATGCTGATCGCGGCGGTTGCGTTCGGCGCCTATGCAATCTTTGCCGGTATCGGAGGCGTGCGATGAGCGACCTCGCACACTTCCCGTGGCTGTCCATCGTCACCTTCCTGCCCGCGGCCGGTGCGATCCTGATCCTGCTCGCGCGCGTGTTTCAGAAGGGTCAGGACAAGGGCTACGACGCTGGCGTTCGCCTGCTGACGCTCATCATCACCATCGCGACGTTCCTGGTTTCGCTCTTCGCGTTCGCCTTTTTCGATCCTAACGTGCAGGCGTTCCAGCTGGTCGAGAACGTGCCTTGGGCGTATGGGGCGAGCTATCACCTCGGCGTCGACTCGCTCGGCATGACGCTCATCCTGCTGACGACATTCCTCACGCCGCTCTGTATCCTCGCCAGTTGGACCATCGAGAAGCAGGTCGCCACCTATATGGTGCTCTTCCTCGTGCTCGAGACGCTGATGATCGGCGTCTTTTGCGCGATGGATTTGATCCTCTTTTATCTCTTCTTCGAAGGCGGCCTCATCCCGATGTTCATCCTCATCGGGGTGTGGGGCGGCGAGCGGCGCGTCTATGCGGCGTTCAAGTTCTTCCTCTACACGCTCTTGGGCTCGATCCTGATGCTGGTGGCGATCGTGGCGATGATCAACATCGCCGGCGCCTCGAGCATTCCCGAGCTCATGCACTACGCAGCGACAACCGGCTTTGATCCCAACGTGCAGATCTGGCTCTGGCTTGCCTTCTTTGCGTCCTTCGCCGTGAAGCTGCCGATGTGGCCAGTGCACACCTGGCTGCCGGATGCGCACGTCGAGGCGCCGACGGCGGCCTCCGTGGTGCTGGCCGCCATCCTCCTGAAAATGGGCGGCTACGGCTTTTTGCGCTTCTCGTTGCCGCTTTTCCCGGATGCCTCGCATTTCTTCACGCCGATGATGTTCTCGCTGTCGGTGATCGCCATCGTCTGGGCGTCGCTGGTGGCGTTTCGTCAGCTCGATATGAAGAAACTGATCGCGTACTCGTCCGTGGCGCATATGGGCTTTGTGACGCTCGGCATCTTCTCCGGCACGATGCAGGGCATCCAGGGCGCGATCTATCAGATGCTCTCGCATGGCGTCATTTCCGGCGCGCTGTTCTTGTGCGTGGGTGTTGTTTATGACCGCATGCACACGCGCGAGATTGCTTTCTATGGCGGCCTCGTGAACCGCATGCCGGTCTATGCCGCGATCTTCATGCTCTTCACACTCGGCAATGTCGGCTTACCGGGCACCAGCGGCTTTCCCGGTGAAATCCTTACTATGGTCGGCGCCTTCCAGGTCAATGCCTGGTTCGTGGCCGTCGCCGCGACCGGCGTTATCTTCTCGGCCGCGTATGCGCTCACGCTCTATCGAAAGGTGGCGCTCGGCAACATCGTCAACCCGAAACTCGGCGATATCGCCGATCTCGAAGCACGCGAATGGGTGCAGTTCGTGCCTCTGGTCGTGGCGACCCTGGTGATGGGACTTGCGCCGCACTACGTCCTGCAATTCACCGACGTAACGGCGCACGCGATCGCGGCGGCCTATAACGGAGCCGCGCCATGATCTCGCCGATGAGTGACTTCGCCGCTTCCTTGATGCATGCGCGTCCAGAGCTGCTGCTCGCGGGATTTGCGCTCGTCGCCATCCTCGTGGGCGCCTGGATGAAGGATAGGAGCGCCGGCTTGTTGTCGGGTCTAGGTGTGGCCGTGTTGCTGGCGTCGGGCGCCATCGCGATCATCGACAGGCCGCTGGCGCCGGTTGAAATCTTCCAGGGCGCACTCGTCGTCGACGGTCTTTCGGTTTTTGCCAAAGCGCTGATTGCGTGGTCGGCGGCGGCGACGCTTTTGCTTGGCGCGGATCACTTCGCCAAGACCAACGAGCGCCGTTTCGAATTCCCCGTGCTGATCGTGTTGAGCGCGCTCGGCATGTTCGTCATGGTCTCCGCGCGCGATCTCATCTCTCTCTATGTCGGCGTCGAGCTGCAGAGCTTGGCCGCCTATGTTCTCGCCGCTTGGCGGCGCGATGACGCGCACTCGTCAGAAGCGGGCCTCAAATACTTCGTGCTGAGCGCGATCGCATCGGGCTTGCTGCTTTATGGCTCGTCCTTCGTCTACGGCTTCACCGGTTCGATCCGCTTCGACGCGATTGCGTCGGCGATTGCACAAGGGGCCGGCGGCATGGGCCTCATCTTCGGTCTCGTGCTGATGCTTTGCGCGCTCGGCTTCAAGATGTCGGCCGCGCCGTTCCATATGTGGACGCCGGATGTCTATGAAGGCGCGCCTACGCCGATGACAGCTTTCTTTGCCGCCGCGCCAAAAGTCGCCGCCGTCGCGCTGATGATGCGCATTGTTTACGAGCCGTTCGGCGCAATCGCCGGTCAATGGCAGCAGGTCGTCGTCGCGCTTTCGGCCATCTCGATGGTATGGGGCTCCGTTGCGGCTCTGCTGCAAACGAATTTGAAGCGCCTCATGGCGTATTCTTCGATCGGCAACATGGGTTTTGCGCTCATGGGGATTGCCGCAGGCCCAGAGCAGGGGCCGACATCGGCGCTCGTCTACCTTGCGCTCTATCTGCCGGCCACGATCGGCATTTTCGCGCTCATCCTGGCGATGCGGCGCGAAGGCGTTGCGCACGAGACCGTCGCCGATCTCGCGGGCCTTGGCGTTAAGCGTCCGTGGATGGCGTCAATGTTCACGATGCTGCTGTTCTCGATCGCCGGCATCCCCCCGTTCGCCGGCTTCATCGGCAAGCTGCTTGTCTTCCGCGCGGCGGTGGACGCGAACCTCATCTGGCTTGCGGTCGTCGGCGGCATAGCGGCGGTGATTGCAGCGGGTTATTATTTGCGCCTGCTGGCGTCGATCTGGTTTGCGCCCGCACAGCAGACGCTGCAGCCGGCGAGCAGCGCCATTGTCGTCACCGCCACGACGGCTGCGGCGCTGACCTTCCCCGTTCTGGTGTTGGCGCTTGGCGCGATCCAACAATGGGCCGAATGGGCGGTCGGACGCAGTTTTTGAGTGAGGCTTGAGCCCATGATCGACGCAAACGCGCCGGTCGAAGTCTTCGAAGAGATCGACTCCACAATTCTGGAGGCGCGCCGCCGCGCCGAAAGCGGCGTGGCGAAGCGCGTGTGGCTGATTGCAAAGCGCCAGACCGCCGGGCGCGGACGGCGGGGGCGCGCCTGGTCGTCGCTCGATGGCAATCTGCTGGCGACGCTGTTGTTCACCACCAAGCAGGCGCCGTCGCAGATCGCGTTGCTGGGTTTTGCCACCGGCGTCGCGCTCGCGGAATCCATCGAAGCCATCGTAGGCTCAGGGCGCGCCATGCTCAAATGGCCCAACGATGTGTTTGTCGACGGCATGAAGGCCGCCGGCATCATGTTGGATTCTGGACCGTATGGCGGCGAGACCTGGGTTGCGCTGGCGTTCGGCGTCAATCTCGCAGCGGCGCCCGAAGGCTTGGATCAACCGACAATCTCGTTGCGCGACGTGCTGCCGCCGGACGCTCCAGCGCCGGAGCCGCTCAGCTTTCTTGGCCAGCTGCGTCCGCGCCTCGAAGCGTGGGCGCAGCGCATCGAGGGCGAAGGCTTCGAGCCGCTCCGCGCAGCGTGGCTGGCGCGGGCGCAAGGAATGGGTCAAGCTGCACGCGTGCTGCAAGGCGAGCAAACGCTCGAAGGGCGGATCGTCGGTCTGTCGCCGCGTGGCGAACTTGAATTCGAAACCAAGGAAGGCCGGCGCCTGATTGCGGCGGGCGACGTCCTTCTTCCCAGTTCGGCCTAATCCATGCTTCTCGCCATCGATGTCGGCAACACCAACACCAAGTTCGCCGTCCACGACGGCAAGACGTGGCGCGGCCAATGGCGCGCCTCCACCGACCCGCGCCGCACGGCTGACGAGTACGCGCCTTGGCTCAGCGAGATCCTGGCGCTCGCCAATCTGAGCTTCAAAGACATCAGTGCTTGCATCGTTTCGACTGTCGTACCCCAAGCGCTGTTTAATTTGCGCAATCTCTCGCGCCGTTACGTGAACGCCGAGCCGATGGTGATCGGCGAGGACGGTCTCAATCTCGGCATCGACATCCGCATCGATAAGCCGAGCGAAGCGGGCGCCGACCGCCTGGTGAACGCTGTCGCCGCCTTTGTGGAATATGGCGGCGCCGCGATCGTCATAGATAGCGGCACCGCCACCACGTTCGACATTGTCGCGGCCGACGGCGCCTTCGAAGGCGGCATTATCCTGCCGGGGATCAATCTTTCATTGCAGGCGTTGCACGATGCGGCCGCACGGCTGCCGCGCGTGGAAATCCGCGATCCCGGCCGCGTCATTGGCAAAGATACTGTCAGCGCCATGCAGTCTGGCATCTATTGGGGCTCTATTGATATGATCGAGGGCCTTTGCCGGCGGATAAAAGCCGAGTACGGCCAGCCAATGAAAACCATAGCCACCGGCGGGGTCGCGTCGCTGTTTGAGAACTCGTTCCCGAGCATCGACCACTTCGATCAGGATCTGACCTCGCGCGGCCTGCTTGAAGTGTTCCGCCGCAATGGCGGGAAACTTTGATCGCAGCCAAGCCCGACGACGAACTCGTCTTCCTGCCGCTCGGCGGCTCCGGCGAGATTGGCATGAACCTGAACGCTTACGGCTTCGGGCCCGCCGATGCGCGACAATGGATCATCGTGGACATCGGCGTCACCTTTGGGCGCGAAGACGCCACGCCCGGCGTCGATCTGATCCTGCCGGATCCGAGCCATCTCGAAGAAGAACGCGAAAACATCATTGGCATCGTGTTGACGCACGCCCATGAGGATCACATCGGCGCATTGGGTTGGCTTTGGCCCCGGTTGAAAGCGCCGGTCTATGCAACACCGTTCACAGCCGCGCTCGTGCGCGAGAAACTGCGCGAACGCGGGTTGCTGGATAAAGTGCAGCTCACGGAAATCCCGCTCAAGGGCAAGCTGACGCTTGGGCCGTTCGAGATCGATTTCGTCACGCTCACCCATTCGATACCCGAGCCCAACGGCCTTGCCATCCGCACGCCGCTCGGAATGGTCTGGCACACGGGCGATTGGAAACTGGATCCTGATCCGCTGATCGGCGAAACCACGGATGAGGCCGCGCTCCGCGCCATGGCGGAGGAGGGCGTCCTCGCAATGGTCTGCGACTCCACCAACGTGTTCGTCGAGGGACACGCGGGCTCTGAATCGCAAGTGCGGGATCGGCTGAAACAGCTGATTGCCGCGTGCACCGGAAAGGTCGCCGTCACCGCTTTCGCATCAAACGTCGCGCGCATCGAAAGCGCCATCAAGGCGGCGCAGGCTTGCGGTCGCACGGTGTGCCTGGTCGGCCGATCAATGCATCGCATCGTGGCCGCGGCCAAGGGCGTTGACCTGCTCGCCGACGCGCCCGATCTCATCGACGAAGATGAGGCGGGCGCGCTGCCGGACGAGAACGTGCTTTATCTCTGCACCGGCAGTCAGGGCGAACGACGCGCGGCGCTCTCGCGCATTGCCCGTGGCGATCACCGCAATGTCGTGCTTCGCGCCGGCGATACCGTCATCTTCTCTTCGCGCGTGATCCCCGGCAACGAAGCCGCCATCCACACGCTCTACAATCAGTTCCTCGAGCGCGGCGTTCAACTCATCACCGCCGATGACGAGCTCGTCCACGTTTCCGGTCATCCCGGTCGCGATGAACTGAAACAAATGTACCAATGGGCGCGCCCGCGCATAGCGGTGCCGGTGCATGGCGAGCGACGCCACCTGCTGGAGCACGTGAAGCTTGCGCTGTCGCTGCAGGTCAGCGAGGCGCTAGCGCCGAACAACGGCGACCTCATCCGGCTCGCGCCAGGGCCGGCGGCCATCATCGACGTAGTGCCGTCAGGCCGACTCTTCGTCGACGGCAACGTGATTGTGGCCGCCGAAGACGACGCCTTGCGGGACCGCCGCCGGCTTGGCGAAGAAGGCGCCGTCACCGTCGCGCTGGCCATCGGTGAGCGGAAAAACGCATTGGTGGCGGGGCCGAACATCAACGTTCGCGGTCTTTCAGCCGCCGACGAGCAAGAAATGGACGCAGCTTTGGACGATCTCGAAGCTGCGGCCAAAAGCGCGTTTTCCAAGCTCAGCGCCACCGACCGAGACGACGACGAGCTCATTGAGACGGCGCTGGGGCGGGCGGTGCGCAAGGCTGCGGAAAAGGTCTGGGGCAAACGTCCGCTGGTCGACGTGAGCGTGCTCCGGATTTAGGGTCACGGGAGAACTTGGAGGCAAGCCATGATCGGCCGGCTCAATCACGTGGGCGTTGCGGTGCCCTCGATCGACGCAGCGAAAGCGAATTACCGCGATCTCTACGGCGTCCCCGAGAGCGCCATGACCGCAACGCGTGAACTGCCGGCGCAGGGCGTGCGCTTTGCGTTCGTGAACGTCGCAAACAGCCAGATTGAATTGATTGAACCGCTCGGGCCGGATTCGCCCATCCAGAAATTCATTGAACGCAATCCCAATGGCGCCCAGCACCATGTTTGCTTCGAGGTTGAGGAGATCTACGCCGCACGCGACGCGATGATCGCCAAGGGCGCCACCGTCTTGAACGAACCGCGCATCGGCGCCCACGGCACACCCATCATCTTCATCCATCCGAAGAATTCGAACGGCGTGCTGATCGAACTTATGGAAACGCCCCAGAAAGCGCCCCAGAATACGCATCAGGCCGCACACACATGAGCATCCCGCTCGCCATCGCCATTTATCTGATCCTTTGGTGGCTCGCCTTCTTCACGCTGCTGCCCGTCGGTGCGCAAAGCTTGCATGAAGCCGACGAAGCCGCGGTTCCAGGCGTCGAACGCGGCGCGCCGAAATCGCACAATCTGGGCATGAAGGCGCTGGCGGCGGCGGTGATCGCGGCGGTTTTGTGGCTGGGCGTCGCCTGGGCGATATCGCGCGATCTGTTCGACGTGTTTCCGGGCTAGCCGCGCGTTGCCGGGCGCGCCCGGCCAGTCTATCCAGGCCCGGAAAGGATTCCTCCCCGATGCATGCGCTTAAGGTCACGCGCGCCGAAGATTTTCCCGAATGGTACCAGGCCGTGGTCCGCGAGGCCGATCTCGCGGAGCAATCGCCGACGCGCGGGTGCATGATCATCAAAGCCTGGGGCATGGGTCTCTGGGAGCGCTTCGTTGCGGAGATGGATGGTCGCATCCGCGCAACCGGCCACGAGAATTATTATTTCCCGCTGCTCATCCCGCTCAGCTTCTTTGCCAAGGAAGCCGAGCACGTCGAGGGTTTTGCAAAGGAGATGGCGGTGGTGACCCACCATCGTCTGAAGCAGATCGACGGCGAGCTGAAACCCGATCCCGATGCAGAACTTACCGAGGCGCTGATCATTCGACCGACGTCGGAGACGATTATCGGCGACGCGTTCAGCCGCTGGATCAAATCGTACCGTGATCTGCCTTTGAAGCTGAACCAGTGGGCCAACGTCGTGCGCTGGGAAATGCGCACGCGCATGTTCCTGCGCACCGCCGAGTTTCTCTGGCAGGAAGGGCACACCGCGCACGCCGACGAAGCCGACGCCATGGAAGAGACGATGCTGGCGCTCGAAATCTATCGCAGCGTCGTCGAGGAGGTGATGGCGATACCGGTCATCCTCGGAGAGAAATCGGAGAACGAACGCTTCCCCGGGGCAGAGCGCACCTATTCGCTCGAGGCCATGATGCAGGACGGCAAGGCGCTGCAGGCGGGCACCTCGCACTATCTGGGCACGCATTTCGCCGAAGCGCAGAACATCCGCTACCAGGACAAGGACGGCAATCTTGCGCTCGCGCACACCACGAGCTGGGGGTCCACCACGCGGCTCATCGGCGCGATGGTGATGGTGCACGGCGACGACGACGGCCTGCGCACGCCGTCCGCCATGGCGCCCAAGCAGATCGTCATCGTGCCGATGCTGCGCGGGGGACCGGCGGACGCCGAGCTCAAGGATTATTGCGCCAAGCTCGCCGCCGAGCTGAACAAGCAGAGCGTGTTCGACCAACACCTGCGTGCATGGGTGGACGCCAAGGACGCCAAGCCCACCGACAAACGGTGGGATTGGGTGCGCCGTGGCGCACCGATCATTTGCGAAATTGGGCCGCGCGACGCGGCCAACGGCCAGGTCACCTACATCCAACGCACCGCGTTGCGTGAGGGCGAGAAGGTGAAATCCACGTCGGTCGCGCGCGCCGATTTCGTCGCCCAGGCGCCCCTCTTGCTCGAAGCGATCCAGAGGCAATTGTTTGACGAGGCGAGCGCGCGTCTCAACGCCAACATCCGCAGCGACCTGAAGTCGTGGGATGAGCTCGCCGCTTATTATGGCGCTGGCGAAGATGAAAACGAGGTGAAGGGTTGGGCGCGCGTTGCCTGGTCAAAGCCCACCGGCGAAGCGCTAGAGCAGGTGAGCGAGCGCCTGAAGGCGTTGAAGCTCACCATCCGCAATGCGCCTTTAAAGCAGCCTTCGTCGTTCGGCGCCTGTTTGTTCACCGGCAAGCCGGGCGTCGAAGAAATCCTGATCGCGCGGGCTTACTAATGGCAGCGGCGCCCTTCGGCCTGTTTGAGCGCATGCTCGCTGGGCGCTATCTGCGCGCCAAGCGCCAGCATGGCGGCGTGGCGCTCATTTCGATTATCTCGGTGCTCGCCATTCTTCTGGCCGTGTTCGTGCTGATCGTCACCATGTCGGTGATGAACGGCTTCCGCGAGACGCTGCTCTCGCGAATTCTCGGCGTGAACGGGCACGTGTTCGTGGACGTTCGCAATCTGCCGCGCCCGGAGATCGATCGCTTGGCGCGCCTGGCGCGCGCCACGCCAGACGTGCTGCATGTGACGCCAATCATCAACGCGCAGGCCCTCGCCACCGCCGACGGCGTTGCTTCCGGCGTCGTTGTGCGCGGCATTCCCCGTGCGGATTTGCAGGCGCTCACCATTGTCGCGCGCAGCATCCGCCCGGGCGGCAACCTTACCGGCTTCGAGGGCGTGGAAGCGCCGACGATCCTCATCGGTGATCGCCTCGCGGCGCAACTTGGCGTGCAGCAGGGGATGGCGCTTTCATTGCTATCGCCGCAAGGCGCGCAAACGCCGTTTGGCCTCACGCCGCGACGAAAATCCTTTCTGATTGGCGGCATCTTCAGCGTCGGCATGGCCGAATTCGACTCCGGCCTCATCTACATGCCGCTCGAACAGGCGCAGATCATGTTCGGCCGCGGCGACGGCGCTGATGAATTGGAAATCCGTATCCGCAACCCGGATCGGACCGTGCCGCTGATGATGGATTTGCGCTCGCGGCTGGGGCCGGACGTGACCATCTATGACTGGCGCACCAACAGCCAAGGCCTAGCGGATGCACTCGTCGTCGAGCGCAACGTGATGCGGCTGATCCTTATGTTCGTGGTGGCGCTGGCGGCGCTCAACATCGTCACCGGCCTCATCATGCTGGTGAAGAACAAGAGCAGGGACATCGCCATTCTGCGCACGATGGGCGCCACCAAGGGCGCAATCATGCGCATCTTCTTCTTGGCAAGCGCAAGCCTCGGTGTTCTTGGCCTATCGCTGGGTCTGGCTTTGTCGATCGCATTCTGCGTCTACATCAAGCCTATCCAGGATTTTCTCTCCGCCGCCGTCGGCTTCGATATTTTTCCAGGCACCGTATATTCGCTCGACACACTGCCGGCGAGGCTCGATGTCGGTGAGATCGTGATGGTGGTTGTGTTCACCATCGCAGTGAACTTTACCTCGACGCTACTGACCGCGTGGTGGGCGTCGCGCTTCGATCCGGTGGAGGCGTTGCGCTATGAATGACGCCGCTGCCCGCGCGCCCGTGGCGCTTCGATTGCGTGGTCTCGAGCGCCGCTTCAAGTCCGGCGACAGCGAATTGCTCGTCCTCGACGGCGTCGACCTAGACATCCGTCCCGGCGAAATCGTCGGCCTCGTCGGGCCATCGGGCTCGGGAAAATCTTCGCTCCTGCATGCGGCTGGGCTGCTTGAGCGTCCGAGTGGGGGGGATGTCGAAATCGAGGGCCGCTCGGCTTGGGATCTGAACGACGACCAGCGCACCGCCATTCGGCGCACGCGTATTGGCTTCGTCTATCAATTCCATCATTTGCTGGCGGAATTCGACGCACTCTTGAACGCTGCGCTGCCTGCGATCATCGGGGGCATGTCGAAGAAGCGCGCAACGGCGGAGTCCGAACGTTTGCTCGACGTCATGGGATTGTCGGCGCGGATCCATCACCAACCAGCCCAGCTCTCCGGCGGCGAGCAGCAGCGCGTCGCCATCGCGCGCGCCATGGTCAACAAGCCCGCGCTGATCCTCGCCGACGAGCCGACTGGCAATCTCGATCCCGATACGTCAACCCAAGTGTTTGGCGCCCTTTCGGAACTCGTGCGCAATGAAGGCGCGGCCGCTCTTATCGCCACGCATAATTTCGAACTCGCCAAATATATGGACCGGGTGATGGCGCTGGAGCACCACAAGCTGGTGCAGCGGCGCTGAGGCCTTCGCGCCCGCGCCCGTAAGCGCCTATCTTGGGTCGAGAGAATCAGTGGCCCCGCCCTTCATCCACCTCCGCGCCCGTTCGGCCTATTCGCTGCTGCAAAGCGCATTGCAGGTCAAAACGCTGACCAAGCTTGCCGCCGGCCGTGAGATGCCGGCGCTGGGACTGACCGATTCCAACAATCTTTTCGGCGCGCTGGAGTTTTCCGAAGCTGCAGCCGAAGCGGGCGTGCAGCCGATCATCGGCGTTGCCCTCAATGTCAGGGGCGAGGGCGGCGTCGACGGCGTCCTGGCGCTTCTGGCGCAGAATACGGACGGCTATGCCAATTTGATGCGGCTCTCCAGCAGCGCCTATCTCGATGTCGGCGCCCATGACGAACCGCATGTCCCGGTGGAGCGGCTGTTTGGGCGCTGCGATGGGCTGATCGTGCTCACCGGCGGCGGCGAAAGCCCGTTCGCGCACCTCATGGAGCAAAACCAGCACGAGCGCGCACAGGCCTTCTTGCAGGAGCTGGCGGCGCGTTTTCCCAATCGCCTCTACGTCGAACTCCAGCGCCATGGCGAGCGCATCGAGGCTGAGGCCGAAGCCGCGATGGTCGATTTTGCCTACAAGCTCGGCTTGCCGCTCGTCGCGTCGAACGACATCCGCTTCAAAGCCCGCAGCGATCACGGCGCCCACGACGCGCTGATGTGCATCGCGACCTCCTCCTACCTCGGCGAGGAAGACCGTCCGCGCGTCACGCCTGAGCACTATTTCAAGGGCGCCGATGAAATGGCGGCGCTGTTCTCGGATTTACCGGAAGCGATCGCCAACACGACCGAGATCGCCCGGCGCTGCGCGTTCCGGGTCGAGAAACGCGCGCCGATCTTGCCCGCATTCGACACCAAGCGCGGTCGCGACGAACCCGCCGAATTGAAGGCGCAGGCGGAAGCGGGCCTAAAGGCGCGCTTGAAAGCGCTGGGCGATCGGCTCGCCGCGCCGGAGGAAGAGTATAAGAAGCGCCTCGCTTACGAACTCGACGTCATCACCCAGATGAAGTTTCCTGGCTACTTCCTGATCGTCTCGGACTTTATCAAGTGGGCCAAGGCCAATGACATTCCAGTCGGGCCCGGACGCGGTTCAGGCGCCGGCTCGGTTGTCGCCTGGGCGCTCACCATCACCGATCTCGATCCGCTGCGTTGGGGTTTGCTGTTCGAGCGCTTCCTCAATCCCGAACGGGTGTCGATGCCGGACTTCGATATCGACTTCTGCCAGGAGCGGCGCGGCGAAGTCATCGAGTACGTGAAGAACAAGTACGGCGCCGATCGCGTCGCCCAGATCATCACCTTCGGCACGCTGCAAGCGCGCGCTGTATTGCGAGATGTGGGCCGGGTAATGCAGCTGCCGTTTGGCCAGGTAGATCGCCTGGCGAAACTGGTGCCCGCAAACCCCGCGAACCCGGTGACGCTCGCTGAAGCAATCGAGATCGAGCCGAAACTGAAGGAAGCGCGCAAGCTTGAGCCCGAAGTCGGCGCGTTGCTCGACACGGCGCTGCAGCTGGAAGGCCTTTATCGCAACGCCTCGACGCACGCGGCCGGCGTCGTCATCGCCGATCGACCGCTGGAAGAGCTGGTGGCG
Source organism: uncultured Pseudomonadota bacterium (assembly GCA_963837475.1). Classification (GTDB taxonomy): domain Bacteria; phylum Pseudomonadota; class Alphaproteobacteria; order Caulobacterales; family Aquidulcibacteraceae; genus Vitreimonas. Next base: position 1,119,641 of record CAWIND010000003.1, on the reverse strand, counting down.
CTTTACCGCGATCCCCGTTCGGATATGCCGGCGACCCAGTTCAATATGAAGTGGGTCGAGCCAGCGGGCCTGGTGAAGTTTGACTTCCTGGGCCTGAAAACGCTCGATGTCATCGATCGCGCGCTGAAATTCCTGAAGGCGCGCGATATCGAACTCGACCTCGCCAATATGGGCTATGACGACGCCAAGACCTATGAGCTCATGCAATCGGGCCTCACCTTCGGGGTGTTTCAACTCGAAGGCCAGGGCATGCGCGACACGCTGCGCAAGGTGAAGCCGACAACGCTTGAAGACGTCATTGCGCTTATCTCGCTTTATCGTCCAGGTCCGATGAAGAACATCGACCGCTTCGCCAACGTGAAGCACGGCCGTGAGCCGGCCGACTATTTGCACGACACCCTAAAGCCCATCCTCGAAGAGACTTACGGCGTCATCGTCTACCAAGAACAAGTCATGCAGATCGCCCAGGTGCTGTCGGGCTATTCGCTCGGCGAAGCCGATCTGCTGCGCCGCGCCATGGGCAAGAAGCAGCCCGCTGAAATGGCGAAGCAGAAGTCACGCTTCATCGAAGGCGCCAAGGCGCGCGGCGTGGGCGAAGCGCTGGCCTCGCACATCTTCGATCTGGTCGAGGAATTCGCCGGCTACGGCTTCAACAAATCACACGCCGCGGCCTACGCCGTTGTCGCTTATCAGACGGCGTATCTGAAAGCCCATTATCCAGTCGATTTCATCGCCGCGTCGATGAGCCTCGACATTTCCAACTCCGACAAGCTCGCCAGCTTCCATCAGGACGCGCGCCGCATCGGCGTCACCGTGCTGGCCCCCGATCTCAACGCCTCCGAGGCCGATTTCAGCGTTGAAGCAACCGAAGAGGGCGTGGCGGTTCGCTACGCATTAGGCGCGGTGCGCAATGTCGGGGTCGCCGCGATGCAAGCGGTCGCCGCCGAACGCAAGGCGCGCGGGAGCTACAAAGCGCTGCACGATTTCGCCGAGCGCCTGGACGCCAAAACCATCAATCGCCGCCAGCTCGAGAACCTCGCCAAAGCGGGCGCTTTCGACGCCATCGAGCCCGACCGCGCTCGCGCGCTCGCCGCGTGCGAAATGCTTGCCTCCTACGCCCAGCGCGTCGCCGAAGAGCGGGCCAGCGCGCAAACGAGCCTCTTCGGCGCCGAAGAGCCAAGCGCTCGCCCGGTGTTTCCAAAGGCGCCGGCCTGGTCGGCGCAGGATCGTCTAGACGCTGAGCGCGAAAGTGTTGGCTTCTATCTGTCCGGTCACCCGCTCTCCGATTTCTTCGTTGACGCGGGCGACCGCTATTCCACTTTTGCCGATATTCTCGAAGAGGGCGAAACCGAGCCGCGCTCTTATCCAATGGCTGGCGTCGTGCGCCGCATTCAGTACCGGCCCGCCATGTCGGGCGGCACGCTTGCCTACGTTGCGATGTCCGACCCGACCGGTGATTTCGAAGCGCTGGTCATGCCCGAGTACGTCGCTCTTGCGCGCGAGACGTTGGAGGTCGGCAAAGCTTTCGTCTTCCGCGGCCGCGTCCGCTACCGCGACGGCGATCTGAAACTGGCGGGCGACACCTTCGAACCGGTCGAGGCAGCGGAAGCGCGCACCACCGAAGATCTGAGGATTGTTCTGAAAGAAGGCGCGCCGCTCGAAAATTTGGCGCGCACGATTGGCGCCTTGCCGAAGGCGCAAGCCGGCGAAGCGCGTCCGCTGCGGCTGGTGCTGCGTCTCAAGGACGGCCGCGAAATCGAACTGGGCGTCAAGCAATTCGTGCCTGCGGGCCCCGCCGCCCGCGCAGCGCTCAAGGCCGCCAAGGGCGTCGAGCGTGTGATTTAGCTCTGTGATCTAAGCTGGCTTCGTCGCCGCAATTCTCCCGTTTGGCGTGAAAGCCCTTGCCCGGCCTTCTTGGGGCGCCTCAGATGCGGCCACTTTCGCGAGGGGACGAATTCTTCATGCGGGCCAAACTCAGATCCATCGCCGCGTGCGTGGGCGCACTCACCTTGGCTGCGTGCGCCACCGCGTCGCATCATGCCGACACAACGCCAGCCGATCCGAACAACGGCGCCTATGCTTCGACCTACGCGCCGCGCGCTTCGGTTCCCACCATCATCCGCGGCGCCACCGTCTTCGACGGCAATGGCGCCACGCTGCAGAACGCCGATGTGCTGATGGCCGATGGCCACATCACCCAAATCGGACAAAACCTGAGCGCGCCGGCGGGCGCCGCGATTATCGATGGTCACGGCAAATATGTGACGCCAGGCATCATCGATCCCCACTCACACTTGGGCGTCTATCCATCGCCCGCGATCGACGCGACCCAGGACGGCAACGAACTCACCAGCCCTGATACCGCCAATGTCTGGGCCGAACATTCGGTGTGGCCGATGGATCCCGGTTTCGGTCGCGCCCTCGCGGGCGGCGTCACCACGCTGCATATTCTGCCTGGCTCGGGCAATCTCTTCGGCGGCCGCGGCGTCACGCTGCGACCCGTGCTGGGCGCGCGCACTGTTCAAGAGATGAAATTCCCTGGCGCGCCGCAAAGCCTGAAAATGGCGTGCGGAGAAAATCCGGCGCGCGTTTATGGCTCACGTAACCAATTTCCATCCACTGGCATGGGCAACGTCGCCGGTTATCGGGCTGATTTCATTCGCGCGCAGGCTTATCGCCACAAATGGCAGCATTACAACGAAACCCACGAAGGCGACCCGCCCGAGCGGGATCTGCAACTCGAGACGTTGGCTGGCGTGCTCGATGGCCGCATCCTCGTCGAGTGGCATTGCTATCGTTCGGACGAAATGGCCAACGCCATCCAGGTTTCACATGAGTTTGGCTTCCATATCGCGGCGTTCCATCACGCGGTCGAAGCTTACAAGATCGTCGATCTCCTGAACCAAGAACACATTTGCGCGGCGATGTGGGCCGATTGGTGGGGCTTCAAGATCGAAGCTTATGACGGCATTCGCGAGAACATCGCCTTCGTGCACGCGCGCGGCGGATGCGCCATGGTGCATTCCGACAGCGAGGTGGGCATCCAGCGCCTCAATCAGGAGGCGGCCAAAGCACTCTCCGACGGCAGGCGCGCGGGCCTCAACATTTCCGACGGCGAAGCCTGGGAATGGGTTTCACGCAACCCAGCGCGCGCACTCGGCATCGAGGATCAAACCGGCACGCTCGCGCCCGGCAAGCGCGCCGATGTGGTGATCTGGTCAGCCAATCCACTCTCCACTTATGCCGTCGCCGAGCGCGTTTTCATGGATGGCGCGCAAGTTTATCAGCGCGGCCAAGACCAGCAGCACTTCTCCGACTTCGAACTCGGACAGACCTATCGGGAGGGCCGCCCATGAGATCGCTCCTCGCCTTTGTGTTCGCCTGCTTGCTCGCAGCGCCTGCCAGTGCTGAGACTGTGTTGATCCATGGCGGGCGCGTCATCACCGAAGGCGCCGCCGGCGCTTTAGAGCGCGGCGACGTCCTGATCGTTGATGGCCGCATCTCGGCGGTCGGGCCAAACATCACAGCGCCCAGTGGCGCACGCGTGATCGACGCGACCGGCAAATGGGTGACGCCCGGCGCCTTCGCGGCGATGAGCGAGGTGGGGCTGGCTGAAATCGGCGGCTCAGGGGCGCCGAACGACGCCAACGTCACCGGCGCGCTCGTCGGCGCCGCCGCTGACGCAGGCCGAGCCTTCAATCCGATGGTCACCGCGATCCCGATCACGCGCATCGAAGGTGTTACGCGCGCGGCGATCGCACCCGACGCCACCGCCTCGATGTTTGGCGGCCGCGGCGCGCTGGTTTCGATGAGCGGACTGCCCGACAGCGTCTTCCGCCAACGCGCCTTCATGGTCGTCGAACTCGGCGAAACCGGCGCCCAGCGCATCGGCGGCTCGCGCGCGGCGTCGTGGCCGGCGTTCGAAGCCGCGCTCCGCGATGCGCGCGAATACCCAGAGCGCTATCGCCGGGGCCAAGGCGGCGCCGTGCTCGATGAAATCGATGCAGCCGCGCTGGCGCCGTTCGCGCGCGGTGAGGGCGTCTTCCTTGTGCACATCGAAAGCGCCACCGACATCCGCGAACTCATCCGCGTGAAGCGGGCCAATCCGCGGCTGCGCTTCATCATTCATGGTGGCGCAGAAGCTTGGCTCGTCGCCGAGGAGCTGAAGCGGGCTGATGTGCCCGTGCTGATCGATCCACTTGTCGATTTGCCGGATCATTTCGAACGCCTTGGCGCGCGTCTCGACAACGCCGCGCTCTTGCAGCGCGCTGGCGTGCGCTTCGCTATTGCGCCGGGCCCTGGCAGCGTCGATGCGCAACAGGCGCGCCTGGTGCTGCAGCTTGCAGGTAATGCGGTCGCCAATGGCCTGGCTTGGGACGACGCCTTCGCAGCGGTGACACGCGGCCCGGCAGACATCTTCGGCGTCGGCAACGAACTCGGTCGCCTGCAGCGCGGTTACCTCGCCGATGTCGTGGTCTGGGATGGCGATCCGCTGGAAGTGACGAGCGCGCCGTCGGCCGTCTTCATCGAAGGCCGGCAAGTGCCGCTGACCTCACGCCAGACCATGTTGCGCGACCGTTATAGTCCGGTCTTGCACCCGCCAACCCCGCACTAGCGCGCCAGCGGCGCGGCGCCTAAGCTCGGCGCTCCACTGATGCGGGCGGGGCCAGCGGCATGAGCACGACACCAGCGGCGCCACAGCCGAAGCGCGCCTATAAGTACTACGACCTGGTGATGGCGGCGTTCGTCACCATTCTGATTTGCTCCAATCTGATTGGCCCGGCGAAGGCGGCGCAGGTAACATTGCCGCTCATTGGGCCGATCACGTTCGGCGCCGGGGTGCTCTTCTTCCCGATCTCCTACATCTTCGGCGACATCCTCACCGAAGTTTACGGCTACGCCCGCGCGCGCAAAGTGATCTGGACCGGGTTTGCCGCCCTTATCTTCGCAGCGATTATGTCGGCGGTGATCGTGGCGCTGCCGCCGGCGCCGGATTGGCCCAACCAGCACGTCTACGAAGTCGCCTTCGGCAACACCTGGCGCATCGCATTGGCGTCGATGACCGCGTATTTCTGCGGCGAGTTCGTGAATTCCTTCGTCCTTGCCAAGATGAAGGTGTGGACCAACGGTAAGATGCTGTGGGCGCGCTTTGTCGGTTCGACGGTCGCGGGCGAAGCGGTTGACAGCTCGATCTTCTATCCGCTCGCGTTCCTCGGCTCAGGCATCATGCCGGACGAACTCGTGCTCAAGCTCACGATCGTCCAGTTCATCTCGAAGACGCTCGTCGAGATCGTGCTGCTGCCGGTGACGTACCGGATCGTTGCGGCGCTCAAGAAGACCGAGCAGGAAGACTATTACGACCGCAACACCGACTTTAACCCACTCAAGTTTACCAGCTAGATGTCGAACTTGACGCCCTGCGCCAGCGGCAGGCTCGTGCCGAAGTTCACGGTGTTGGTGGCGCGGCGCATATAGGCCTTCCAGGAATCCGAGCCCGCCTCGCGGCCGCCGCCGGTTTCCTTTTCACCCCCGAACGCGCCGCCAATCTCGGCGCCGGATGGTCCAATGTTTACGTTGGCGATGCCGCAATCCGAACCGCCGCCGGACATGAAAGTCTCAGCTTCGCGCACATCCAGCGTGAAGATTGACGACGAAAGGCCGTGCTTCGAGGCGTTCTGCGCCGCGATCGCGCTACCCAGATCTGTGTAACGCATGACGTAGAGGATTGGCGCGAACGTCTCGCGCAGCACGATGTCGCTTTGTTTGTCCATCTCCACCAGAGCAGGGCGCACGAAATAAGCGTCCGGGGCGTCAACGACATCGATACGCTCGCCGCCTGCCGCGCGCCCGGCCTTGCGCGCCTCGCTCAGAGCGTTCTGCATGTTGTCGTACGCGCCGCCATCGATGAGCGGCCCGATCAGCGTCCCATCCCGGCGCGGATCGCCCACCGCAACCGTGGCGTAGGCTGCCTTCAGCCGCGCGACAAAGCCATCATAGATATTGTCGTGAACGAAGAGGCGCCGCAGCGTCGTGCAACGCTGGCCGGCCGTGCCCATGGCGGCGAATGCAACTGCGCGCAGAGCCAGATCCTGATCGGCGCTCTGCGCGACAATAGCGGCGTTGTTGCCGCCAAGTTCGAGCAGCGAACGGGCAAAACGCGCGGCGAGCCGCTGGCCAACCTTGCGGCCCATTTCGGTAGAGCCGGTGGCGGAGACCAGCTGCACGCGCGGATGATCCACCATCAATTCGCCGACGCCGCGCCCGCCAATGATCACTTTGCTCAAGCCCTTTGGCGCGCCATCGAAGCGCGCTGTCGCGCGCTCGACGATTGCCTGCACGGCGATCGCGGTGAGCGGGGTTTTTTCGGACGGCTTCCACACGACGCTGTCGCCGCAGACGAAGGCGAGCGCTGCGTTCCAGGACCAGACTGCGACCGGGAAGTTGAACGCCGAGATCACGCCCACAACACCGAGCGGATGCCATGTCTCCATCATGCGGTGGCTGGGGCGCTCGGTGGAAATGGCAAGGCCATAAAGCTGGCGCGAGAGACCAACCGCGAAATCGCAAATGTCGATCATCTCCTGCACTTCGCCGGCCGCCTCCGAGGCGATCTTGCCGGCTTCGAGCGTCACCAGAAGGGCTAGATCGTCCTTCGACTTGCGCAATTCTTCGCCCAGCAGGCGCACGAACTCGCCGCGGCGTGGCGCGGGCACGGTGCGCCACTGCAGAAACGCTGCATGCGCTTCTTCAAGGGCTGCGCTGACATCAGCATCACTCGCCTCCGCCAGGCGGCCAATGATCTCGCCGCTCAGAGGCGAACGCGCAGGGACGCCGCCTTGTTTGACCCAATTGGGCTTGGCGCCCAGGCGCTCCAAAGCCGAGAGCGCATCGTTGCGCACGGAACCGATTTCAAGCGCCTTGGACGCCATCTCACACCTCGTGGCCAATCAGGTAGGCATGCTCGCCGCCGCATAATAGCGGCCGAAGCGGTTTTGCAGGAATTTGTCGAGCGGCACTTGCTCGAGCCGCACGAAACCGGCCTGCGGCAGTTCGCCTTGCGCCAATAAGTCGAGAACCGCGCAGATGCCCCCGGCAGTCGTCACCTGGATGGCGCTATAGAGCTTGTCCTCGATGTGCTGGGCGTAAACCTTGCGCGTGAATGTCTCCTGCACCAGGCGGCCGTTTCGCTCGCCGCTGACCGTCACGAAGATGACGACCACGTCCTGCTCGGTCTGCGGCAGCGCGCGTTCGAAGATTTTCTTCAACAGGTCAGTGTCGTCACGCAGGCGCAGATCGTTCAGCAACGTCTTCATGATGGCGACGTGGCCGGGATAGCGCATGGTGCGGTAGTTCAGATTGCGCACCTTGCCTTCGAGCGTCTTGCAGAGCGTGCCTAGGCCCCCGGAGGTGTTGAATGCTTCGTACATGACGCCGTCGATCGCCAGGGTTTCGCATTCCTGCAGCGGCGTCGTCAGCCTAAGCTTGCCTTCCACGATCGCTTCGCAGGGCTCGCAATATTCGTGGATGAGCCCATCCGTGCTCCAGGTCAAATTGTAACCCAGCGCATTGGACGGATATTGCGGCAACGCGCCGACGCGCAGAGCCATGTCCATCACTTTGTCGAAGCGCCGCACGAAATCGAACGCCACGATCGACACAAAACCTGGCGCCAAGCCGCATTGGGGAATGAACGCCTTCTTCGCCCCCTCAGAGAGGCGTTCCACTTCGTGGGTGCTGGCGACGTCTTCGGTGAGATCGAGATAGTGGACGCCCGCCTCGACGGCGGCTTTCGCAATCAGAGTGGTCAGCTGGTAGGGTGCGGCGCTGACGACGGCGTAGGCGCCGGTAATCGCATCGCGCAGCGCCCCGGGCTTGGTGACATCGACGGGTTTGGTCGACACGCGCCGCGAAGTTTCGATCCCGCTCAAGGCGGCCTGGTCACGGTCGATGACCGATACCTCATAGTCGCCGCTACTGGATAAAAGCGCAGCGATGGTCGATCCGATGTGGCCTGCGCCCACGACGGCTATGTTTTTCATACTTTCCTCTAGCGTCTCATCCGGCTTTGCCGGGGCAGGTGCGGCATTTTTGGAGAACCATCAAGGCGCCTCCCCTCAGTTGCGGCGCTGGCGCTTGCGCCTTGGTGGCGGCTCTGGCGGGTCGCGGCTGTGGCGGTTGCGTTTCGGGGGCGTTCCCCCTATATCCCGCGCCTCACTTCGCACACGGGAGCGGCGGGGCGGTCAGATACGGGCCGTTTCCTCCATCCGGTCCAGTTATTCCTTTTGGAAAACCTGGGTTCTCCCGTGGCGGCAAACCGGAAAAGGAATGAATTGATGGCGCTGCCTGAATTCAGCATGCGTCAGCTTTTGGAAGCTGGCGCCCACTTTGGTCACCAAACCCACCGCTGGAACCCGAAGATGGATCGCTACATCTTCGGCGAGAAGTCCAACATCCATATCATTGACCTGAGCCAGACGGTGCCGCTGTTGCACCAGGCCCTGGTAAAGGTGCGGGAAGTGGCCGCCGGCGGGGGCCGGGTTCTGTTTGTCGGCACCAAGCGCGCCGCAGCCGACCACATCAAGGCGGCGGCGCAACGCTGCGCCCAGTATTATGTGAACTCGCGCTGGCTCGGCGGCACGCTGACCAACTGGCAAACGGTGTCGAAGTCGATCGCGCGGTTGCGCGAACTCGAACAGATCACTTCCGGCGGCAGCGTCGGCCTGACCAAGAAGGAAGTGCTGAACCTGACGCGCGAGAAGGACAAGCTTGACCGCTCGCTCGGCGGCATCGCCTCGATGGGCGGCATTCCGGACCTGATGTTTGTGATCGACACCAATAAGGAGCAGATCGCGATCAAGGAAGCCAGGAAGCTTGGCATCCCGGTCGTCGCGGTCGTCGACAGCAATTGCGATCCGGACGAAGTCACCTATCCGATTCCGGGCAATGACGACGCCGCACGCGCGATCCAGCTCTATTGCGACCTGATCGCCGACGCCGTCCTCGATGGACTGACCGAGAACCAGGTGCGCGGCGGGGTCGATATTGGCGCTTCTTCGCGTCCCCCGGTTGAGCCGGCCGTGCGCGAAGTTGAGCGAGAGCGCACGCCGACCGAGAGCCCAATGGAAGGGCCATCGCCGTCGAATTACTGAGCAAAAGTTTCAGGAGTAGGACTATGGCGGAAATTAACGCGGCGCTCGTGAAAGAGCTGCGCGAAAAGACCGGCGTCGGCATGATGGATTGCAAGAAGGCGCTGGAGGCAAACAACGGCGAACTGGAAGCGTCGGTCGATTGGCTGCGCGCCAAGGGTCTGTCGAAGGCAGCCAAGAAGGCCGACCGCGCCGCTGCCGAAGGCATCGTCGCGATTGCCATGGCGGTGAACGAAGGCGCCGTGGTCGAGCTCAATTCGGAGACCGACTTCGTCGCCCGCAACGCCGACTTCCAGAAGTCGGCTGGCGCATTCGCAAAGCTCGCGCTCAACGCGCCGAGCCATAGTGCGCTGCTCGATGCGCCGCACGAAGGCCAGAAGGTCTCCGAAGCCGTGACCGGTCTCATCGCCACGATCGGCGAGAACATTACGCTGCGCCGTTCGGCAAAGCTCAACGTCAGCGATGGCGTGGTCGCCGCCTATGTGCACTCGAAGGTCGACGGCGCCGATCATCTCGGGCGCATCGCGGTGCTGGTCGGCCTTGAGTCCAAGGGCGACAAGGCTCAGCTCGAAAGCCTCGGCAAGAAGCTCGCCATGCACATCGCCTCGGCCAATCCGCTGGCGCTGAGCGATGCTGACATTCCAACCGATCGCGTTGAGCGCGAACGAACGGTGCTGCTCGAGCAGATCAAGGAAGACCCCAAGGCGCAGGGCAAGCCCCAGCAGGTCCTCGACAAGATGCTTGAAGGCCGCATGCGCAAGTTCTTCGAAGAATTGGTGCTGACGAAGCAAGCCTTCGTTTTGAACCCGGATCAAACCGTCGAAGCGGCCGTGAAGGATGCAGAGAAGGCCGCCGGAGCTCCGATCAAGATCGCCTCGTTCGTCCGCTTCGCGGTGGGCGAGGGTGTTGAGAAGCGCGCCGATGACTTCGCCGCCGAAGTGGCGGCGATGGCTAAGCCCCAATAGCCAGACCCAAGCCCAAGCGAAAGAACCAAGGAACCGCCGCCGTTAGCCTTTGCGCCGACGGCGGCGGTCGCGTTATGGTGAGGCCTCATGAGCCTCGCCGAAGCCAAATCCGAGCCCGCGCCCGCGCTTAAGTACAAGCGCGTGCTGTTGAAGATTTCCGGCGAAGCTTTGATGGGCGACGGCCAATACGGCATCGACCAAGCCACCTGCGAGCGCTTCGCCAAGGAAGTACTCGATGCGCGTCAGGCCGGCGCTGAGATTTCGCTTGTCATCGGCGGCGGCAATATCTTTCGCGGCATGGCCGGCGCCGCCAAAGGCATGGAGCGCGCCAGCGCCGATTATATGGGCATGCTGGCGACGGTGATGAATGCGCTCGCCATGCAAAACGCGATTGAGTCGCTCGGCGGCTACGCGCGCGTGCTCTCAGCCATTCCGATGGTAACCGTGTGCGAGCCCTATATCCGCCGCCGCGCCATGCGCCACATGGAGAAGGGGCGTATCGTCATTTTCGCGGCGGGAACCGGCAATCCATTCTTCACCACCGACACCGCCGCAGCGCTTCGCGCCGCTGAAATGGGCTGCAATGCGCTGCTCAAGGGCACGCAGGTCGACGGCGTCTACACCGCCGATCCGAAGAAAGACAAAAACGCCACGCGCTACGACAAGCTCTCGTATCACGAAGTGCTGGCGCGCGATCTCAAAGTCATGGACGCATCCGCGATCGCCCTGATGCGCGACAACGCCATTCCCATCGTCGTGTTCTCGATCCACAAGCGCGGCGGCTTGGCCGATGTGCTGGCCGGCCGCGGCGTCTGCACAACCATCAGCGATTGAGGTAAGCACGCTCATGGCCGCCCCCGCACCCTTCAAGCTCGAGGACTTCAAAAGGCGCATGGACGGCGCTCTGACAGCGCTCACCCATGAGTTTGGCGGCCTGCGCACCGGCCGCGCCTCCGCGACCATCCTCGATCCGATCCAGGTGGAGGCCTATGGCGCGGTGTCGCCGCTCAACCAGGTCGCCGGCGTGACCGTGCCTGAGCCGCGCATGATCTCCGTTCAGGTGTGGGACAAGTCGGTCGTGCAAGCCGTTGACAAGGCCATACGCGCCGCCAATCTCGGCCTGAACCCGATTGTCGATGGCCAAACGCTTCGCATTCCAGTGCCGGCGCTCACCGGTGAACGGCGCACTGAGCTATCGAAAGTCGCGGCAAAATATGCCGAAACCGCGCGCGTTGCGGTTCGCAACGTCCGCCGCGACGCGATGGACCATCTCAAGAAGCTCGAAAAAGACCACGCCATCAGCGAGGACGAGCACAAGCGTCACGGCGCGGAGGTGCAGAAGACCACCGACGAGCACATCAAGAAAATTGACGACGCGCTTCGTCACAAGGAAGAGGAGATCATGCAGGTCTAAGGCCTGCTTTTGATCCGATGGCGCAATCCGCTCCATCTCCCGCACCGGCCAACGCACCCCGTCACATCGCCATCATCATGGACGGCAACGGCCGCTGGGCGCGCCAGCGCTCGCGCCCGCGCACGTTCGGACACGCCGAGGGCGTTGAGGCGCTCCGGCGCACGGTGGAGGCGGCCGGCGAATTGAACGTGCGCTACTTAACTGTATTCGGCTTTTCGACAGAGAATTGGCGCCGTCCCATCGAAGAGGTGAACGCGCTTTTCGATCTCTTGCGCCTCTATGTCGCTCGTGATCTCGACCGGCTTACCCGGGAAGGCGTGCGCGTACGGGTGATCGGCGAGCGCGAAAACCTTCAAAGAGACATACTCGAAATCATCGATCGCGCTGAAACCCGCACGCGCGGGAACGACAAGCTCAATCTGACCATTGCCTTCAATTATGGCGGCCAGGACGAAATCGCACGCGCCGCGCGCCGCGCCGCGCAGGACGTGAAGGCCGGCAAGATCGCGCCAGAAGAGATCAACCCCGACACGTTCGCTCGCTATCTGGACACCGCCGAGTTGCCGCCGCCCGATCTGCTCATCCGCACGTCCGGCGAATTGCGCCTTTCAAACTTCATGCTCTGGCAAGCCGCCTACACCGAACTTGTTTTCGTCGACTGCCTGTGGCCCGACTTCGACAAGGCGGCGCTCGAACAAGCGATCGACACCTATCGCCGCCGCGAGCGGCGGTACGGAGGTTCGGATCCTGCAAGCTGAAGCCGCAGCCGGACGCGGCGCGCGCGGCGATTGGTCCGACCTGGGACCACGCATTGTATCGGGATTGGTGCTGGCCGCGGCGGGCGTAGCGGCGGCCTGGTTCGGCGGCGCCTGGATTGCCGGCGCCTGTGGCGCCGCAGTGGTTGTCATGAGCTACGAATGGGCGCGCATGAGCGAGCCCGACGCGATCACGCCAGCTTTCATGTTCACGTTCGCGGGCGCGCTCGGAGCGGTGATGTTTGCAAGCTGGGGCTGGCTTGCCTATGGCGCGGTGTGGATGGCGGGGTGTGCGCTTTTGTCGGCGGCGCGCCGCCGCTCGCTCGCCGGCATCGTCGAGACCGCAGGCGGCACGCTCTATATCGGGTTGCCATGCGCCGTCTTCGTCTGGTTGCGCCGCCAGCCGGAGGGGCTGAGCATCGTGCTGGTCCTTTTTACTGTCATCTGGGCTGCCGACATTTTCGCCTATTTCGGCGGTAAGCTGATCGGCGGTCCAAGGATCGCCAGCGACCTGTCTCCAAACAAAACTTGGTCCGGCATCGTGTGCGGCGTGCTGGCCGGTGCGCTCGCCGGATCCGGATGCGGCGTTGTGCTTGGCGCCGCCACGAGCGTGGAAGGCTTATGGTTACTGGTGGGGGGCGTCCTCGCGTTCACTGGCCTTATGGGCGATCTATTTGAGTCATTCTTGAAACGGCGGTTCGGCGTGAAGGACGCAAGCAAGATCATTCCCGGCCACGGCGGCGTGCTCGACCGCATCGACGGGCTTATGGCCGCAACGCTGCTGGCGGGCGGCGTGGTTTCCTTCTGGCCCGGCCTCACCGCGTTTCTGGAATCGCGGCCGTGAGCGCGCGCAGCGTTTCGATCCTTGGGGTCACCGGCTCGATTGGCCGCTCCACCATCGATGTGATTGAGCAATTGCGCGCGCAGGGCTTAGACATTCAAGTTCAAGCCGTCACCGCCGGGAGCAATGTCGCAGCACTTGCGCAAGCATGCCGCATATTGAAGCCGCGCTTTGCGGCCATCGCGGACGAAGCGCAGCTCGCAGCCGCGCGCACCGCGCTCGCCGGGCAAGATGTTGAAATTGGCGCCGGCGCGGCGGCGCTGGCTGAAGCGGGTGCTCGTCCAGCGGATTGGGTGATGTCGGCCATCGTCGGCGCCGCGGGCCTCGAGCCCACGCTCGCAGCGGTGCGGCGCGGCGCTCACATCGCCATCGCCAACAAGGAATGCCTCATCTGCGCGGGACCGCTCATGCTGCAGGCCGCGGCCGAAAGCGGCGCGAAACTTCTGCCGGTGGATTCCGAGCACAACGCAATCTTCCAGGTGCTCACCCATCCCTCACGGGTGGAGCGGCTGACGCTGACGGCGTCGGGCGGTCCTTTCCGCACCTGGACGCTTGAAGCCATGGCCGCCGTGGGCCCGGCGCAGGCGGTGGCGCACCCCAATTGGTCGATGGGGCCGAAAATTTCCGTCGACAGCGCCACGCTTATGAACAAGGGCCTGGAGCTGATCGAGGCCTCCTATCTGTTCGCCACCCCCGAAGCGGCGATTGGCGTGCTGATCCATCCCCAGTCCATCATCCACAGCCTGGTCCATTACCAGGACGGTTCGGTGTTGGCGCAATTGTCGGCGCCGGACATGCGGACCCCCATTGCCCATACCCTGGCCTGGCCGGATCGCTTGGCGGTATCCACTAACCGCCTAGATCTGGCGGCGATTGGCAATCTGAGCTTCGAGCAGCCCGACCTTGTGCGCTTCCCGGCGCTGCGTTTGGCGCGCACCGCCCTGAAAGCGGGTCCAGCCCGGGTCGCGGCCCTCAGCGCCGCCAACGAAATCGCGGTGGAGGCTTTCCTGGGGGGAAGAATCCGCTTCCTCGACATTTGCCGGATAGTGGAAGAGGTTCTGTCTGTGCTGGAGGGAACCGAGCCAGGGCTCATCGCAAAAACGCCTTCATCCTTCGCTGAAGTCGGCGAGGTGGATCAGGCCGCCCGGCAGGCGGCGCGTCGGATTGCGGGAAAACTGGCTGCGGCCTAAAGGCTGACAGCGCCTCAAGAAATCATTAACCGGCGCGCGGAGGAAGCGGTCGAAATGGCAGCGTTGCAGAGCATACTCGTTTATCCGCTCGCCTTCGTGATTGTGCTCAGCGTTGTCGTGTTCGTGCATGAGTATGGACACTTCCGCGTGGCGCGCTGGTGCGGTGTTGCAATTGAGACGTTCTCCATCGGCTTCGGCAAAACCATTTTCGGCTGGCGCGACCGCAAGGGCGTGCAATGGAAAGTGGGCATGCTGCCGCTCGGCGGCTACGTAAAATTCGCGGACGACGCCGACGCCATGTCGACGGGCCCGCGCGAGCCGATCGAAGATCCCGAAGAATTGGCCCGCGCCCGCGAGCGCGGGCTTTTCCATGCCCAGCCTGTTTCAAAGCGCGCTGCTGTTGTTGCTGCGGGTCCGCTCACCAATTTCGTCTTTTCCATCTTTGCCTTTGCGGTCGTCGCTTTCTCTCTCGGCCACGACGTCACCGACGTTGATCGCATCCCCGCGCGTGTCGCGGCTGTACAGACCCAAAGTGCTGCCGCTCAAGCGGGTTTGCGTGAAGGCGATGTGATTGTAAGCGCGGACGGCCGCGCGACGCCGAACTTCAGATCCCTGCAAGGCATTGTGAGCGAGGCAACCGGCCGGGCGATCGCGCTGCGCGTTCAGCGCGGCGGCGAAACGCTTGCGCTCACAGCAACGCCAACGCCGCGGCCGTCCGGCGACGACCAAGGTCATCGCGCAGGGCAGGGCATGCTCGGCGTCACCGGTCCGCTGGCGCTGCGGTCTGAGCGTGTGATCGTTCGCTACAATCCGTTTGAAGCTGTTGGCGCCGGCGCACAGCGCACCTGGGACATGATCGCCCAAACCGGCGCTTACATTGTCGATGTCTTCCGCGGCCGCGCATCGGCCAATCAGATCGCCGGCCCCACCGGCATTTTCATGGTGTCGGGGCAAGTCGCGACCTCGGCGCTTGAAGGTCCCGATGACGCCGCCCCAGGCGGCCGCGCGGGCCTGCTTGCATTGTCGCTGCTGAGTTTGGCTGCAATCCTTTCGGTTGCGGTGGGGATTGTGAACTTGTTGCCAATCCCCATCCTCGACGGCGGGCATCTGCTCTTTTATGTCATCGAGGCGTTGCGTGGGGGGCGGCCGTTGCCGCCGGCAGCTCAGGAATGGGCTTACCGGGCGGGATTCGCCGTGATGGCGAGTCTCTTCCTCTTCGCAACTTGGAACGACATCTCACGCCTCCTTCCCGGGATGCGTTGAACAGCGTCTCGTCCTTGTCTTTCCAGACGGGATGAGGTCTTAAAAATGCGACGCTGGGGAGCGTCGGACGGTCGAGGGCGCGAATGAAGCGGGTACTGCGGGATGTCGTGCTGGGCGCTGTAAGCTGCGTCGCCACGATCGGCGCCGGTTCGGGCGTCCTGATGGCGGCGGCGAGCGATGCGCTTGCCCAAGACGCGACACCCACGCCTACGCCGCAAACTTCGCCATCGACAACCACACAAGCGCCAACCGGCCAAGCGCCAACCGCCCAGGCGCCAGCGGCCGCGCCGCGGGCGCAAGCGCCAGCCCCGCAACGCACGCGTGCGCCAGCGCAGCGCCCCGCGACCGCCCCGGGTCAACGTCAAGCAGCCACGCCCGCGCCAACCGCGCTGGCGCCGATCCAGCGCATTGTCGTGCAAGGCAATCAGCGGATCGAGCCGGCGACCGTCATCTCGTATCTCCTCATCCATCCAGGCGACACGTTTGACCCCGAGCGGGTCGATCTTTCGTTGAAGACATTGTTTGCCACCGGCCTGTTTGCCGACGTGCAGATCGAACAGCGCGGGACCGATCTCGTGGTGTCGGTGATCGAAAACCCGATCATCAACCGCGTCATCTTCGAAGGCCTGCACACGCTCAAGGAAGACGACCTTGAGAACGAAGTGCAGGCGCGTCCGCGCTCGGTGTTCACGCCCTCGCGAGCGCAAGCCGACGTCCAGCGCATTATCGAACTCTACCGCCGCTCGGGTCACTTCGCCGCGCAAGTCACGCCGCAGGTGCGCGAACTCGACCAAAACCGCGTCGATCTCATCTTTGAGGTGGACGAAGGTCCCACGACCGGCGTTCGCGATATCGCGTTCACCGGCAATCGCGTCTTCTCTGATCGCACGCTGCGCGACGCCATCGTCACGCGCCGGTCCAGCTGGTGGAACTTCTTCCAGAACAACGACAATTACGATCCCGATCGGCTCGAGTACGACCGTGAAAAGCTCCGCCAGTTCTATAACAACCGCGGCTACGCTGACTTCCGCGTCGTGTCGGCCAGCGCCTCTTTGACCCCCGATCAGCGTGATTTCTATATCAACTTCACAGTCGATGAGGGCATTCGCTACCAGTTCGGCCACATCACCGTCGAAACCCAGCTCGATCGTTTGCCGGCGACTTTGCTGCGTTCAGCGATTCCAATTCGTGAAGGCCAGGTTTTCCGCGGCGACCAGATCGAATCCGCGATCGATGCGATGACTTACCTTGCGGGCACGGTCGGCTACGCCAACGTCGACATCACCCCGCAGGTTGAGCGCGACCGCGAACACCACGTCGTCAACATCACGTTCCAGGTGAATGAAGGCCCGCGCGTCTTCATCGAACGCATCGACATCGTCGGCAATACGCGGACCCTCGATCGGGTCATCCGCCGCGAAATGCGGGTGAGCGAGGGCGACGCCTTCAACCGCGTGCTGCTCGACCGCTCCCGCTCCCGCATTCAGGCCCTGGGCTTTTTCCACGACGTGCAGATCACCGAAGCCGACGGCTCGCAGCCCGACCGCTCTGTCGTCAACGTCGCGGTGACCGAGGAAATCAACCGGCGAGCTGGCGTTTGCGGCCGGCTATTCCACGACCGACAATTTCCTGTTCGACGTGTCGATCAGCGAACGCAATTTACGTGGACGCGGCCAGTTCCTGCGCCTGCACGCCTCGTCCAGCGGCCAGCGGCGGCAGATCGATTTGCGCTTCACTGAGCCCCGCTTCATGGGCCGCGATTTGGCCGCGAGCTTCAATCTTTATTCATTGCGCACCGACTTCCTCAACCAATCGTCGTTCTTGAACCAGTCGACGGGTTTGGGCGTGCGCTTTGGGTTCCCGCTTTCTGAAAAGACGCAACTCGGGCTCAGCTATTCGATTATTCACGACGACACAGAAATCGCACACCTCCTGGTCGATCAGGACAACAACCCGAACACGGCGCCGATCGATCAGTGCAACCCGATCAATCCGGCGCGCCCGCTCTTGTGCGATCAGGCCGGCACTTTCTTGACGTCGGTGTTCGGCTACACATTCGATTGGGACAGCCGCAACGATCCGGTGCACCCGACGCGCGGCTTCAACCTCGAGATCAGCCAGGACTTGGCGGGC
This sequence comes from uncultured Pseudomonadota bacterium, assembly GCA_963837475.1. Taxonomy (GTDB): domain Bacteria; phylum Pseudomonadota; class Alphaproteobacteria; order Caulobacterales; family Aquidulcibacteraceae; genus Vitreimonas. The sequence continues at coordinate 1,101,934 of CAWIND010000003.1, read as the reverse complement.
CTCGGCGGCGAAGTGCATTACCTGCGCACTGAACTCCAAGGCGGGATCTATTACGGTTTGCCCTGGAACTTCCGGGCCAGCTTCCGCGGCGATGTCGGCTACATCTTCGGTTGGGGCGGCGACGATATCCGCATCAATGACCGTTTCTTCAAAGGCGGTTCGTCGTTCCGCGGCTTCGACGTCGCCGGCATCGGTCCCCGCCAGCTGCTGATCGACAACACGACCGGCGACATCGTTCAAAAGGGCGACGCCACCGGGGGCAATCTGTTCGCGATCGGCACCATCCAGCTCGATGTGCCGTTGCCGTTGCCATCATCGTTTGGCCTCGGAAGCGCCTTGTTCGTGGATTTTGGTACGCTGGGACTTGTGGATAGAGCGAGCCGGGGGACGATCAATTTGGGCACGCAGAGCCTTGTTGTCACCGACGACTTGGCGTTCCGGGCCGCGGCGGGGATTTCGGTATTTTGGGATTCTCCGTTCGGGCCAGTCCAATTCGATCTCGCGCAGCCGCTTGAATACGAACCGTATGATCATTTGCAGCAGTTCCGGTTCTCAACGCGGACATCATTCTAGGGAGTACTTTTCAATGCGTTTGACGAAGTTGGCTTTGGCGACAGCCGTTGCGGCGGTCGCCCTCGGATCCGCGCACGACGCTTTTGCACAGCGCAACAGCGCTGCCTCGGTCTTGGTTGTGAACTACCAACGCGTGGTCAGTGAGTCCGCTCTTGGCCGCGATATGAACACGAAGCTGCAGGGCGTAGGCACCCAGATCCAACAACAGGCGCAGGCCATGCAGGCCGAAGGCCAGCAGATTGAAGCCGAGGATCAGCGCCTGGCGACGGCAACGCGCGGGATGTCGCAGGCGCAAGTCCAAGCCAACGCGACGCTGCGCCCGCAAGTGCAAGCACTGCAGCAACGCGTTCAGCAATTCCAGGCGCGCCGGCAAGCGTTGCAAGGTGATTTCCAGTGCACGCAAGTCATCGCTTTGCGCGATTTCCAAGGTCAAACCACGCCGGTGATCCGCAGCGTCATGCAATCGCGCGGCGCCGGTGTGGTGGTCGATGCGGGGTCCGCCCAAGTGTATGACCCGAACATGGACATCACCAACGCGGTGATCCAGCAGCTCGACCAAGGCGCGCGCACCGCCACCGTCGCGCGCCACTCGGTCTCCGAGTGTCAGCAAGCGGGCGCGACCCCGGCGGCGCAGCCGCCGCGCTAAGCATGAGGTCGTGACATCCGGCGCCGGCGGCGCCAGATGATGGGCCCATGATTGACCAACGTTTCTACGAGGCGCTCGGACCGCTCACGGTCCGGGCGCTTGCGCCTTCAGCCGACATCGGCGGCGACGCCGAGCGCACGGTTACAGGCGCAGCGCCTGCCGACAGGGCCGGGCCGGGCGACGTTTGCTATTATGCGCCGAGGGGCGCGAAGCCGCTCACAACCGCGCCCGCCGCATGCGTCATTCAGCCAGCCCTCGCGCACCTCGTTCCGAACGCCGGCGCGCTCATCCTGGTTGAGAACCCGCGCGCTACCTTCGCCAAGCTCATCCCATCGCTTATTCGTCCGCGCGCGTTCGAAGGCGAGGCCGCTATCCATCCGGACGCGCGCGTCGAAGCAGGCGCGCGGCTTTCTCCAGGCGTGGTGATTGGCGCTAACGCCTTCATCGGCGCAGGCGCTGTGATTGGCCCAAACGCTGTGATCGGGCCAGGCGTCGCCATCGGGCGGCGCACGCGCATCGGCGCGTGCGTGTGCATCTCCTTTGCCCTCATCGGGGATGATGTCACCATCCTTTCCGGGGCAGTGATCGGCGAGCAGGGCTTTGGCATCGCCGGCGACGCTTCCGGCCCCATCGACGTTCCCCACCTCGGCCGCGTCGTCATCCAGGATCGCGTCACCATCGGCGCCAACACGACGATCGATCGCGGCGTCTTCGACGACACCACCATAGCTGAAGGCGCCAAGATCGATAACCTTTGCCAGATCGCCCACAACGTCACGGTCGGACGCGGCGCCATTCTCGCAGCCTTCGCCGGCATTTCCGGCTCCGTCGAGATCGGCGAGGCCGCCACGCTTGCCGGCCGCGTCGGCGTCGGCGACCACCGCAAGATCGGCGCGGGCGCAACCCTTGCCGGGGCCGCCGCTGTGGGCGATGACGTGCCGCCAGGTGAGATATGGATGGGCTACCCAGCCAAACCGATCCGCACGTTCCTGCGTGAGGTCCGCTGGGTCGCCCGCAAGGCAGGGGCGCGTGATGGAGAGAAGTGAAGGCAAGGAGGCCGGCGGCGGCGTGATCGAGATCGCCGAGGTGTTGCAGCGCCTGCCGCACCGCTATCCATTCCTGCTGATCGACCGTGCCGTGGATTATGTGCCCAACACATCCATTCGCGGCATCAAGAACGTGACCTTCAACGAGCCGTTCTTCCCCGGCCACTTCCCGGGCGATCCCGTCATGCCGGGCGTGCTGCAGATCGAAGCTATGGCGCAGACCGGCGCATTGCTTATGTCGAAGACCATGGAGCTCGACGTCAGCAAATTCGTCATTCTGTTCATGGCTGTCGACAATGCGCGCTTCAAGCGGCCGGTGAAGCCGGGCGACGTTCTGGAAATTCCAGTGGAAGTTGTCTTCCAACGGCGAAACATTTTCAAATTCCGCGGCCGCATAGAGGTTGGCGGCGAACTGGTCAGCGATTGCGAATTCGCGGCCACCAAAGGCGATCGCACGTGAGCGCAAAAATCCATCCAACCGCTGTCGTCGACAAGAGCGCCGAGCTGAGCGTCGACGTCGAGATCGGCCCCGGCTGCGTCATCGGTCCAAACGTGAAGATCGGCGATCGCACCAAGCTGATCGCCCACGTGTTCATCGAAAGCCACACGGAAATCGGCCAGGACAACACCATCTTCCCGTTCGCCGTTCTTGGCGGCACGCCGCAGGATCTCTCCTATGCGGGCGAACCGACGCGGCTGGTGCTGGGCGATCATAACGTGATCCGCGAACACGCGACGCTCCACCGCGGCACCGTGCGCGGCCGCTCCGTCACCAATCTCGGCTCGCACTGCCTGATCATGGGCAATTGCCACGTCGCCCACGATTGCAATGTCGGCAGCAATGTCATCATGGCCCAAACAGCGACGATCGGCGGCCACGTGCAGGTTGGCGACTTCGCTTTCTTGAGCGGCCTGTCCGGCGTGCACCAGCATGGCCGCGTCGGCCGCTACGCCTTCGTCGGCGCCTCCGCCTTGATGACGACCGACCTCATTCCGTTCGGCCTCGCCATCGGCAATCACGCCCATCTCTCTGGGCTTAATGTCGTCGGCTTGAAGCGCCGCGGTTTCTCGCGTGATCAGATCCACGATCTGCGGGCGGCCTATCGTCTGCTGTTCGCGGAGGAAGGCACCTTCCAGGAGCGGATCGAGGATTGCGCGCTGACCTATGCGAGCAATCCCGAAGTTATGGAAATCGTCGACTTCATCCGCGAAGACGCCGCGCGCCCGCTCTGCATGCCGCGGGATTGAGCATGGCGTCCTGGCGCAAGCTTGGCCTGATCGCGGGCGGCGGCGACTTGCCGGTTGTCTTGGCCGAGCATTGCGCTGCGATCGGGCGGGACTATTTCGTCTCCCGCATCGAACCGTTCGCGAGTGCGGCACTCGACAATCATCCTGGGATTTCCCAGAATCTCGGTTCGATCGGCGCCCGTATGCAGGCGTTGAGGGATGCTGGCGTCGACGCCGTTGTGTTGATTGGGCAAGTGCCACGGCCGGACTTGAGCCAACTCCAGCTCGACGAACGCGCGCAAAGGATGATCCCGGCATTCCTCGCGGCCGCCGCCAAGGGCGACGACGCGCTCCTGCGCGTGCTGCTCGAAGAGCACGAACGCGAAGGCTTCAAGGTGCTCGGCGCCGAAGAGGTGATGGGTGACTTGCTTGCGCCCGCCGGCGTGTGGGGCGCGGTTCAACCCACCGACGCGCAGCGCAAGGACATCGCCAAGGCAGCGAAGATCGCAGCCGCCATCGGCGCGCTCGACATCGGTCAAGGCGTCGTTGTGCGCAAGCGGCGTCCCGCTCGCGGTCGAAGCGCAGGAAGGCACTGACGCCATGCTGGCGCGCGTCGCCAGTTCTGGCGCCGCATGTGCGCGGCGTGGCGGAGAATAGCAGCGGCGTTTTGCTGAAACGCCCAAAACCCATCCAAGAGCGGCGCATCGACTTGCCGGTGATTGGTCTGAAAACACTGGAAGGCGCCGCCGCCGCGGGTCTGGCCGGCATCGCTGTTGAAGCGCAGGGCGCGCTCGTCGTGCGCCGCCATGAGATGATCGCGGCCGCCGATCGCCTGGGCGTTTTCCTTTACGGCTTTACGCCCGCCGAAGTGGGCGAGATGTGAGCGGGGGTGTCTTTCTCGTCGCGGCGGAATCGTCCGGCGACGCGCTCGGCGCCGATCTGGCCCGCGCTCTCAAGGCCCGCGATCCATCGCTCGAACTCGCCGGCGTCGGGGGACCGCTGATGGCGGCGGCGGGTCTGGCGAGCCGCGCCGACATGAGCGGCATGGCTATCCTCGGTTTCATCGATGGCCTGCTTGCTTATGAGCGCGTCAAGCGCGCGGTCGCCGACGCGGTGAGGGCTGTCCTCGACGCAAAGCCCGACGTCGTCGTGCTGATCGATTCATGGGGCTTTACGCTGCGCGTCGCGCACGGCGTGCGCGCGGCCGCGCCGCACATCAAGCTTGTGAAATATATTGGCCCGCAAGTGTGGGCGACCCGCGCCGGGCGCGCCAAGACGCTAGCAGCGGCGGTGGATCATTTGATCTGCATCCACGATTTCGAAGTGCCGTACTACCAAGTCTACGGTTTGGCGTGCACGGTCTGCGGCCACCCGGCATTCGGGCGCTACAAGCCCGGCGACGAAGCTGGCTTCCGCGCGCGCCACGCCATCGCCTCGACCCAACGTATTTTGCTGGTGCTGCCTGGCAGCCGCCCCGCCGAGATCCGCCGCATCGGACCCGCGCTCTGGCGCGCGGCTGAGATATTGCGCGCGGGACGTCCCGATCTGCGTTTTGCAATGGTGGCTGCGCACGCCGTTCATGATGGCGCCGTCGCGCAAGCGCCGCCCGACGCGCTGGTCGTCGAAGAGGCCGAGAAAGAGGATGCATTCGCGGCCGCGACCGCCGCGCTCGCCGCCTCTGGCACGGTCACGACTGAAGTGGCGCTGCAAGGCGCGCCGTTGGTGATCGGTTATAAGCTCGGCTGGCTCACCGCGTTCATTGCGCAGTATTTTCTGTTCAAGGCCAAATACGCGACCTTGATGAACGTGGCGGCGGACGCCGAAATCGCTCCGGAATTCCTGCAACACCATATGACGCCGGAAAATCTCGCGCGCGCGACAGCGCCATTGCTCGACGATCCCAGCCTTCGCGCACAGCAAATCGAGCGCCAGAACAGGGCGCTCGACGCCATGGGACGTGGGCAGCGCCCGGCCTCAGAGATCGCCGCCGATGTCGTGTTCGAGATGCTCGAAACTCAGCGCCGCTGAGCGCAGGGAACGTAATCGCGGCGTGCGGGGCCGGTATAGACCTGACGCGGACGGCCGATCTTCTGGCTCGAATCCTCCATCATCTCGGTCCATTGCGCGATCCATCCGACGGTGCGCGCCACGGCGAACAGCACCGTGAACATCGACATCGGAAAGCCCATCGCCTTCAAGGTGATGCCCGAATAGAAATCGACATTCGGATAGAGCTTGCGCTGGATGAAGTATTCGTCGCTGAGCGCGATCTTCTCAAGCTCGATCGCGACTTGCAGCAGCGGATCGTTATCGTCGCCGACTTCGTGCAGCACTTGGTGGCAGAGCTTCTGCATCGCCTTCGCGCGCGGATCGTAGTTTTTGTAGACGCGGTGGCCGAAGCCCATGAGCCGCACGTCGGAATCCTTGGCTTTCACGCGCTCAATGAAAGTGGGAATGTTTTCGGGCCTGCCGATGTCCATTAGCATCTTGAGCGCCGCTTCATTGGCGCCACCATGCGCCGGGCCCCAGAGGCAGGCGATGCCCGAGGAAATACACGCAAACGGATTGGCGCCGGATGAGCCCGCCAGGCGCACAGTGGAGGTCGAAGCGTTCTGTTCGTGGTCGGCGTGGAGGATGAAGAACACATCCATCGCCTTGGCCATGACCGGATTGATCTTGTAGTCCTCAGCCGGGACCGCAAAGCACATGCGTAGGAAGTTCGACGCGTAATCGAGTTCGTTGCGCGGGCTGATGAACGGCTGGCCGACGTGATATTTGAACGCGCGTGCGGCGATCGTCGGCATCTTCGCGATCAGGCGGTGGCTCGCCACCACGCGCTGGCGCGGATCATCGATGTCCGTGCTGTCGTGATAGAAGGCCGCCAGCGCGCCCACGGTGCCGACCATGATCGCCATCGGGTGCGCGTCGCGGCGGAAGCCTTCGAAGAAGCGGTCGAACTGGGCGTGCAGCATCGTGTGATAGGTGATGTCGCGCGTGAAACGGTCGAGCTCGGTTTTATTCGGCAGTTCGCCATTGGCGAGCAAATAGCAGACCTCAATGAAGCTCGAATGCTCGGCGAGCTGGTCGATTGGATAGCCCCGATAAAGCAGCACGCCTTCGTCGCCATCGATGTAGGTGATCTGGCTTTCGCACGAGGCGGTCGAGGTGAAGCCCGGATCGTAGGTGAAGACCTTGCCGTCGCTATAGAGCTTGCGGATGTCGACCACATCGGGGCCGACGCTGCCGCCATAGACAGGCAGTTCAAGTTGCTTGTTGTTGACCGTAAGCGTCGCCGACGGCTTTTTGGTGATTTTGCTTTCCATGCGCGTCCGTCCTCAAACCTGATCCGCCTCAACTTGATCTGAAAGCCGCGCGAGGGCTTCCTCGCGGCCAAGCAATTCCAACATTTGACCCAAATCCGGCGCCGGCGTTCCGCCCGTCAACGCCGCCCGGAGGCCAGGGCCAATCTGACCCAATCCAACGCCTTCTTCGGTAGCGAAAGCCTTAAGCATGGCGCCAAGCGCTGTGTGATCCCATTGCGCTTCGGCTGCGAGACGATCGCGCAGCCGCCGCAATCTCGCCCTGACATCGTCCTTGAGCGCAGCCTTTGCAACGTCGTCGACGACAAGCGGCCGCACCGCGATCAGGAACCGCGCCTGCTCCGCCAATTCCTTGATCGTCTTAGCCCGTTTTTTGAGCACCGAAATGGCTGCCTGCACGCGTTTTTGGCTGCCGGAAGAAACCACCCAATCGGTGTGGGCCGATATGTAGTCGAACAGAAGCGAGGCCAGGCGCGCATCATCGGCCAGTCCGATGAAGTGCGCATTGACCCAGTCGAGTTTCTTGAAGTCGAGCCGGGCGGGCGCCTTGCCGATCTGTGACATCTCGAAGAGCGGCACGGCTTCTTCCTTCGTCAAAATGTCATCGTGGCCCGGGCTCCAGCCGAGGCGCATGAGGTATGAGGTCAGGCCTTCGGGCAGATAACCCAAGTCGCGATATTCGTGCACGGCCTGCGCGCCGTGGCGCTTGGAGAGCTTCTTGCCATCCTCGCCGTGAATAAGCGGCAGATGCGCGAAGCGCGGGATGTCCCAGCCCATGGCTTGATAGATCGGAATCTGCCGCGCCGCGTTGGTCAGATGATCGTCGCCCCGGATCACGTGGGTCACGCCCATGTCGTGATCGTCGACGACGACCGAGAGCATGTAGGTCGGATTGCCGTCGGCGCGCAGGAGCACGAGATCGTCGATGTCGCGCCCTTTGATGACGACCTTGCCCTGGATCATGTCGTCATTGACGACCTCGCCATCTGGCGCGCGCAACCGAACCACGTAAGGCGCGTCCGGCGCGTTTGCGCGCTCGCGCCAGGGCGAGCGTAGCGCGCGGCCCTCGGCGTGCGCTTTGGCGCGCTCGGCGTCCAATTCTTCCCCTGTCATGTAGTCGCGGAACGCAGTGCCGCGCGCGATCATCGCCTCGGCAACCTCGCGGTGGCGCCCGGCGCGCGCGAATTGAAAGGCGATCTGCCCGTCAAAGTCGAGGTTGAGCCAATCGAGCCCGTCGATGATGGCCGCGATCGCCGCCTCGGTGGAGCGCGCCCGGTCGGTATCTTCGATCCGCAGCAAATATTTGCCGCCCATTTTGCGGGCGAAGAGCCAGTTGAAGAGCGCGGTGCGTGCGCCTCCGATATGAAGGGAACCCGTCGGGGAAGGGGCGAAGCGGGTGACGACGCTCATGGTGGGAGGAGGCGCTGTTGCAAGGCGCGCGCGTCCTAGCATGGGCGGCGCACTCTCTCCTAGCGGCGGTCCCGACAAGATCGCCGGCAAGATCGCAACCCCGCGCGACCTGCCTGACCAGGATCAGGAATAGCGGCGGATCATCGCCACCAGTTTGCCTTGGATCTGCACGCGGTCCGGCCCGAAGATGCGCGTTTCATAAGCGGGGTTCGCCGCTTCCAGCGCGATCGAATTGCCGCGTTTGCGCAGACGCTTCAGCGTGGCTTCTTCTTCGTCCACCAGCGCCACGACGATATCGCCGCTCTCGGCGGTATCGCCACGGCGGATGATGACGACATCGCCATCAAGGATGCCCGCGCCAATCATGGAATTGCCCTTCACTTCGAGGGCAAAGTGGTCACCGCCAGCCAAGAGATCCGGCGGTGCATCGACACGGCCAACCTCGTTCTGGATCGCTGCAATAGGCACGCCGGCCGCGATTTGACCCAGGATCGGCACGCTGCCCCCGCCGCCGCGCATTTCCGCCACCACGCTGGGCCGGAAGCCGCCACGGCCCTTCGGCGCCGCCGCAGGGGCCGCGCTATCGGGCATTTTGAGCACTTCCAGCGCGCGCGCCCGGTGGGGCAGGCGGCGCAAGAAACCGCGTTCCTCGAGCGCCGTGATCAGCCGGTGGATGCCTGATTTGGAGGCCAAGTCGAGCGCCTCCTTCATTTCATCGAAGGAGGGTGAAACGCCCGTCTCTTTGATCCGCTCGTGGATGTAGAGCAGCAGTTCTTTTTGTTTCGCTGTCAGCATGATCGTAATCCGGCAGGACCAAAGGGTGAACGACGAGACGTTCTATATCCGTTCACTCCTTAAGGTCAAGTCAATCGAAGGTATTGGACGGCGCCGGAACGATCGCCGAAGCTGACGCGGGGGCCTTCTGCAAGGAGACAAGTGCATGGGCGGCGCAAAGACGATGCTGGGTGTGCTTGGCCTGGCGATGCTGATCATGGGCGTCATCTGGGTGCTGCAAGGAATGAACGTTTCCTGGGCGCCGCGGAGCTTCATGACCGCAGATGTGAATTGGACCTATCGCGGCGCGGTGTTCGCGGTTGCGGGCTTGGCTCTCTTGCTTGTTGGCGCCCGCAATGGCGGCTGGAAAAACGTGCTTGGCGGCCTGGGCGCGTTGCTGGCGGTGATCGGGTTGATCTGGGTGGCCCAGGGCCTCAACCTTCTGCCAGGCATGGGCATGAGCGGGCATATGGAATGGGCGACGCGCGGGGCCATCGCGCTGGTTATCGGCGCGGCGCTCATCTTCGTCGGCGCGCGCAGCAATTCAGCCGCCTAGCAACGTCCGCGTCGCGGCTTCGACGTCCGGCTGACGCATCAAGCTTTCGCCAACCAGAAACGCGTGCGCGCCAGCCTCCTGGAGGCGCTCGATGTCGGCATGCGTGTTGATGCCGGATTCGGCCACCAGCAAAACATCATCAGGCGCCCGAGCGGCCAAGCGTTCGGTGACGCCGAGATCGGTTTCGAAGCTCGCGAGCGATCGGTTGTTCACGCCAATCAATTTGGCGCCCAGCGTCAGCGCTTCATCCAGCTCCGCTTCGTCATGCACCTCGACGAGCGCATCCATCTCCAGCGCGTGGGCAGCGTCAAAAATGGCTTGGGCGAGCTGACCTTGCGTGGCCGCCATGATGACCAAGATGGCGTCTGCGCCGATCACCCGGCTTTCGAAAACTTGCCAAGGGTCGATCATGAAGTCCTTGCGCAGCACCGGCAAACGGCAGGCGCTGCGCGCGGCGATCAAATGATCCTCATGCCCGAGGAAGCTCGGCGCATCCGTCAGCACAGACAGACACCTCGCCCCGCCGCCAGCGTAGGCGCGCGCCAGCGCGGGCGCCTCGAAGTCGGCGCGGATCATTCCTTTCGACGGCGAGGCCTTTTTTATCTCGGCGATTAGCGCGGGCAGCCCGCGCCCTTTCTCGTATGCGAGGGCGGCGCGGAAATGCCGTGGGTTTCCGTAGGCCGTCTCAGCCGCGGCGCGCTCGATCTTCGACCACGGCAACGCCTGCTGGCGAGCGCGGACTTCTTGGCGCTTGTAGGCGATGATGCGCTCAAGAACGCTCATGACGTACCCCGCGACACGTCGACAAGCTTGTGCAGCGCCTCACGCGCCGCGCCGCTATCGATAGATTGGATCGCCGCGGCGTGCGCCTCGACCACGGACGGCGAATGCCCGGCGACGAAAAGCGCAGCTGCTGCATTAATGAGTACGGCGCTGCGATGGCCAGGCCGGCCGGCGCCCGCCAGCAGCGCGCGCATTTCCGCGGCGTTTTCGCTTGCCGCCCCGCCGCGCAAATCCGGATGCACGTCGGCGTTCTTGGTCATGAATTGCATGGTGATGACGCCGTTCTCCAGGGTCGCTACGTGATTGGCGTGCTTGCCCGCGGCGGACACTTCATCGAGGCCGCCCGCGCCATGCACGACGAGAGCCTTTTCGCAACCCAACGCCTGCAGGGCGCGCGCCATCGGTTCGGCATAATCGGCGCTGAAGACGCCCACCAATTGCCTCTTCACGCCGGCCGGATTGGAGAGCGGCCCCAAGAGATTGAACATCGTGCGCTTCCCGAGTTCGCGCCGCGCCAAGGCGACATGACGCATCGCCGGGTGATGGTTCTGCGCGAACAGGAACGCCACACGCGCTTCCCGCAAGCAGCGCTCCAAAATCGCTGCCTCGCCGGTTAGCGCAACACCCAGCGCTTCCAACACATCGGCTGCGCCGGATTTTGAGCTCATGGCCCGGTTGCCATGCTTGGCCACGGTGACGCCGCATCCCGCGACAACGAACGCAACGGCGGTCGAGATATTCAGCGTGTGGGCGCCATCGCCGCCCGTACCGCAGACATCGATGGCGTTCTCCGGCGCGTTGACGCGCACCATACGTGAGCGCAGCGCGCGCGCGCCGCCTGCGATCCAAGTCGGCTCGCGCATAAGCGGTTGTGTAAGGTTCAGGAAGCGCTTGATGTCTTCGTGCGCAGCCACGCCGTCCATGATGACCGCGAAGGCGGCGTCGATGTCGGCGGCGGAAAACGCTTCCCCGCGCGTGAGCTTCGCAAGGGCGGTCGCCAGGCTCATCGCCCGGCTGCCGCGGCGAGAAAGTTGGCGATCATCGCGTGGCCATGCTCGGAGGCGATCGATTCCGGATGGAATTGGACGCCGAAGACCGGGCGCGTCTTATGCGACAGGCCCATCACTTCGCCGTCTTCGGTCTCGGCATCGACATTGAGCACGTCGGGAAAGGTATCACGCTTCACGGCGAGCGAATGATAGCGCGTGGCGTTGAACGGAGAGGGTAGGCCACGGAACACGCCGCCGCCGCGATGGCGCACCGGCGAGACCTTGCCATGCATGATCGCCTGCGCCGCCACGATATCACCGCCGAACGCCTGCCCGATGGCCTGGTGGCCCAGGCACACGCCAAGGATGGGCAAATCGTCCGGCGCCTGCTGCAGCAGATCGAGGCAAATCCCCGCTTCGTTCGGCGTGCATGGCCCGGGCGACAGGATCATTGCGCGCGGCTTCTTCTTCAGCACATCCGCAACGCTCAGCGCATCATTGCGCACAACATCGGTGCGCACGTCGAGATCTTCGACGTAATGCACGAGGTTGTAGACGAAACTGTCGTAATTATCGATGACCAGGATCATGGCGCGCGGGCCCCAAACGAAGACAGGCGTTGACGAACGAAACTAGAGCGTCGTCAAACGCGCCATCGCGAAAGGGCCGGCCAGCTGCTCATGCGGCCGCCACTTTAGCGCAAAACGGCTGAACGCAAACAAAAGACCCCCGCACTTTGGCGCAATAGCCGCTTTTGGGCGCCCATCTTCCCGCGCTAGACGCGTTTGCCATGACGCCGCTAAGCGCCACACTGATCGGAACCTGGGAGCTCCGCTCCCGCCAGGACCGGAATGCGACGGGCGCATTAAGGCCCGAGCCGGTGCTCGGCGCCCATCCGCTGGGACTCTTGATCTACGACCGCAGCGGACGCTTCGCCTTGCAATTGATGAAGCGCCGCCGGGCGGGAAAATCCACTAAAAGCGGCTATGACGCCTATTTCGGAACCTATGTCGTCGACGATGAGCGCCGCATCGTCACGCAAACCTTGCGCGCTGCGCTCTCGGCTGAGCAGGTGGGCAGCGTCGTCACCCGAGAGATGTCGGTCGAGGGCGACGAGCTCCACATCAGTTTGAACACAACCAACGCCGCCGGCGAAGGCGTGACCCGCACGCTGCTTTGGCGGCGCGTCGCCTAAGCGTAACGCCAGGCCTCGGCTGCAGCGCAAAACAGCGCTCGGGATTTGTGCTGCGTTTCCTGCAACTCTGCTTCGGGATCGCTATCGAGGACGACGCCGCCGCCGGCCTGCACCGAAAGCACGCCATCCTTCACCACACCGGTGCGGAGCGCGATGCAGGTATCCATGTCGCCGCCGGCGCCGAAATAACCGACGCCGCCAGCGTAAATGCCACGCTTGTGCTTCTCGACTTCGTTGATGATTTCCATGGCGCGGATTTTCGGCGCGCCGCTCACCGTGCCGTGTGGAAAGCCCGCAAGCAGTGCGTCGAGTGCATCCTTGCCTTCGGCTAATTCGCCTTCGACGTTGGACACGATGTGCATGACATGGCTGTAGCGCTCGATTGCGAACGCCTCAGTCACGCGCACATTGGCCGAGCCCGCACCTGCCGTGGCCGCATTAAATCCGGGCGCCGCGCCGCGTTTGGCCACGCGCCCCAAATCATTGCGCGCCAGATCGACGAGCATCAGATGCTCGGCGCGCTCTTTCGGATCAGCGAGCAATTCGGTTTCCAGCGCTTGATCCTCGGCAGGTGTGGCCCCACGCGGCCGCGTTCCAGCAATCGGCCGGATCGTCACCAAACGATGACGCGCGCGCACCAGAATCTCCGGACTCGATCCGACAATCGCGAAATCAGCGAAATTCAGGAAGAAGAGGAAGGGCGAAGGATTGAGCCGCCGCAGCGCGCGATAGAGCGCGAACGGCGCAAGCGGGAAGGGCGCGGTGAAGCGCTGGCTCGGCACCACCTGAAAGATGTCGCCGGCGCGCGCGTAGTCTTTGCAATGCTCCACCAGCGCCCGGTATTCCCCCGGCGTTGTATTTGAGCGTGGTGCGGCGAGCGTAAACTCTTGTTGATGGCGCTGCCGCGGCAGGGGGCGATCGAGCGCCTTGCGCACGCGCTCCAATCGCTCGCATGCTGCCCTGAACGCCGCCTCGGCGCTTTGGGCGGCGCGTTTGCGCGCCGGCGTCACCAGGATCATCTCACCGGTGACATTGTCGAACACGATCACGATTGTCGGCCGCACCAGCAAGGCGTCCGGCGCGCCGAGCGGATCGGGAGCCTTATCCGGCAGGCGCTCGATGAAGCGCACCATGTCGTAGCCCAGATAGCCAAACAGGCCCGCCGCCATCGGCGGCAATTCCGCTGGGATGGTGAGCGCCGATCGCGCCAGAAGCTTGCGCAAGCTCTTGAGCGGGCCGTCGCGCTGGGCGCGGAAAGAGGTCTCGCCAAAGCCGCCACGGCTGGCATGCGCCTGCCCGTCGCGCACGCGCCAAACCAGGTCCGGCTTTAGCCCGATGATCGAATAGCGCCCGCGAAACTCGCCGCCTTGGACGCTCTCGAGCAGAAACACCCCAGGCTTGTCGGCGCCCAGTTTGAGCATGGAGGCGACGGGCGTCTCCAGATCAGCGATGCGGCGCACCCAAACCAGTGCGCCGCCGCTCTCATAGCCGACACGGAAAGCGTCGAGCGAAGGCGAGAACGCGCCTTCGCTCCCGCTCATTGCGCCGGTTCTTGGTTTGCGGCGCCGGTGTCCTGCGAGCTGCGGAAGTTGCGGCGAATGACATCTTCGTGCCGCTCGGGATGGGCGTCGGCGGTGACTTGCGCCTGGACCGCTTGCGTAAGGTCGCGCGCGACTTCGCGCGAAATCATCGCGCGCGCTTGCTGCAGTTCGGGCCCAGCCTGGGAAGGATCGAAGCGATTGATCCGCTCGACGATGCCGATCAGCACGCCTCCGCGGCCGGTCGGGTCGATCAGCACGTCGTTCACAACGGCGCCTTGCGCGGCCGCGAAAATCTGCGCCGCCAAGCGGCGCGACGGCAGATGCGAGGCCTGTTCACGGTTGAGCGCCTGGGCGTTCATGGCGATATGCATGCGGAATTCCGCAGCGACCGCGTCGAACGGGCGCCCGCCTTGAATTTCGCGCGTGACCCTGTTTACAAAATCCTGCGCCCGGCGCGCGACTTCCTGCGCAGTCCAGCGTTGCGCCACTTGCTGGCGCACTTGGTCAAACGGCTGGATCGACGCTGGCGTGATGTGATCGACCGCAATAACGACATCAGCGCCTTCGCCAGCGGGAATGAAGTCGCTGGCTTCGCCCTCATTGGTTTGATTGGCGGTGCGAAGCAGTTCGTTGTTGTCGCCGGCAAACATCGCGATCGGCTGGCCCGCGCGATCGCGTCCCTGTGCATCGACGGCCGGTACGGCGACCACTTGCAATCCCACGCGCCGGGCGGCGTCTGCTATCGAAGCGCCGCCGCCGCGCGCCTCGTCAAAGGCGTTGGTGGCGGCATCCTTGAGGTCGCTGGCCTGGTCTAGCGCCATCTGCTGACGGATTTGGGTCCGCAGCGTATTGATCGCCGCGGCATCCGGGTTCACCGCCGGCGTCACCGAAGTGACCTGCACCACCACGAACGGCGCCAGCGTTCCCCGCACCACGCGCGGCGCGCTGTTGGGCGCCATGGCGAATACCGCTGCGGCGACATTGGCGTCGCTCACCGCGGTGCGCGCTTCATTGGCGCCGTGGATCGCCCGCAAGCCTAGCGAGCGCGCCACTGCGTCGGCGTTTTCGCCGTGGGCGAGGCGCCCAGCGATAGTGTTGGCTTGCTGCTCGTTGGCGGCGGTAATGCGCAGCGAGCTGCGCTTCTCAGGCTGCGCCAAGGTTGCGCGACGGGCCTGCAGCTCTTCGTCTACTTGTGCGTCAGGTATGTTTACCCGCGCGGTGAAATCGGTGTTGCGCGCATATACAAGCGTGAGCGCGCGATATTCCGGCACCCGCCAAGCCTCGCGGTTGGCTTGGTAATACGTTGTGAGCTGGGCATCGGTCGGCGCGGGAACTGCCCCAACCACCGACACGGGCGCATCCGCGATCGTCACTGTGCGCGTCTCGCGCTGATAGGCGAGCACAACCGCGCCGTAGCTCGACGGCGGGCGCACGCCTGCCACCAGCAATTCCATCACCATGGCGTCGGTTGCTTCGATGCGAATGTCGTCTAGGAATTGCTCGCGGGTGATATGGCGTTGGGCCAAACCCTGATCGAGGATCGCGGGATCAAACCGGCCCGTGATCGGATTGCGCAATCCCTCCATCTGACGGATCAAAGTCGCGATCTGGGCATCGCCGACATCCAATCCCAAACGGTTGGCGTATTCATAGAGCGCGGTCCGGTTGATGAGACCTTCGAGCACCTGGCGGTGCGCGTTCTGAGCGATAGCATCGTCGCGCGATATGTTTTGACCGTTGGCGCGGGCCTGCTCCAGGGCGGCGTCGAGTTTCTGCGACAATTCCGCGGGCGTAATCTCGGTATTGCCGACCCGGGCGACCGATTGCGAGAACGACGTGCCCCCGATCCGCGGTATGAGAAAAAGCACCATCGCCACGCCGATCCCCGCAAGGATCACCGTGCCGAACACGCCACGCGTGACTTTTCTCCATTCTAAAAGCATGAGGTCATCCCGAAGGCCGAAGCGGGCGGACCATAAAGACGCCCCTCCGGGCGGGCAATCGCCCGCCTGCGCCGGAAGGAAAGACCAATGGCCGCGTTAAAGCCGCTGATCGCTGGAAACTGGAAAATGTTCGGCCGCCAGGCCGATTTGGGCGAAATCGCGCTGTTGGCGAGCCGGATCGGCGCCGCCGCCAGGGCAATCGACGTCCTCATCTGCCCGCCATCGCCCATGGTCGTGCTTGCCGCCGGGCGCGCCAAGGAGACGCCCATCCTGATCGGCGCCCAAGATTGCAGCGCAATCGCCGCCGACAGCGCCCGCACGGGCGACGTCAGCGCCGCCATGCTGGCCGACGCCGGCGCCCGTTATGTGATTGTGGGCCATTCCGAGCGGCGCAGCATTTTCAGCGAGACCGACGCACGCGTGCGCGCGAAAGCTGAGGCCGCACTTTCAGCAGGCCTCACCCCGATTGTCTGCGTCGGTGAAACCCAGGCCGAGCGCGCGGGCGGCCAGGTGAGCGAAGTGGTCGCCCGCCAGGTCCGCGACAGCATCCCGCAAACGCCGGGAACAGTCGTGATCGCCTACGAACCGGTTTGGTGCATTGGCGGCAATGTCACGCCCACACTAAGCGAGATCACCGAGGTCCACGGCCTTATCCGCGAGACCCTGCTCGGACAGGGCCCCAGCACGCGCATCCTCTATGGCGGCTCGGTCAACCCAAAGAACGCCGGCGAGATTTTTGGGGCGCCGGGCGTCGATGGGGCGCTTGTGGGGCGAGCAAGCCTCAAAGCCGCTGATTTTTCCGCCATTATTCTGGCGCATCCGGCTGCGTCCTGAGCGTGCGCCCGAGCAGGCTAGCGTTTAGGGTAGGGCTCGGCTATTGAGCGCGCTTTCGTGCGCACCCATGTGACGGTGCGGCAGGTGCGGGGAGACGGGATTAGGCGATGCAATTGGTCGTTCTCAGCATCCACCTCGTGGTGTGCATTGCCCTGATCGGGCTTGTTCTGCTGCAGCGTTCTGAAGGCGGCGCGCTCGGCATGGGCGGGGGCGGATCAGGGGCGCTGATGAGCGGCCGCGGCGCGGCCGATGCGCTGGCCAAGATGACGCAAGTCGCCGGCTTCTTTTTCCTGATCACATCGCTTTCGCTCACGCTTCTTTCAGGCGCAGCTTCAAGCAATGGCGCATCGGTGCTCGACATTCTCCAGCGCGCGCCAGTGACGCTGCCGGCGACGCCCGCGCCAACGCCAACCTCGCCGGCCGCGCCGGATCCAACCCAAAGCAGCGCCCCGCAAGCAGCGCAATCGCAGCTCGCGGCCGCAGTGCTGCCGGGCCCCGCGCCGGCCTCGGCCGCGACGCCGCGCGTTGTACCGCCGTCGACGACGGCGGGTTCGCGCGCTGCACCGCTGCAAGTCCGCCCGACGCAAAACCTCACCACTGCCGCGCCGCTGCAGGCTGCGACACCAAATCGTGGCGCATCGACACCAGCTTCAACGGGGTCAACGCCGCGTGCGACGCCGCCTGCGACGACGACACAACGTTCCGGCGTCACAACGACCCAAGCTGGCACGCAACCGCGCCTGATCCTGCCGACCTCGCCGGGGGCGCAAGCACTGAGTGATGGTCAAACCGCGCCCGAATCGAGCGATGCTGTGCAGCCAGTTCGCCGTCAGCGCGCTGGCCCGGACCAGTGACAAAAGCTTGAAGGCGGCCCGCGCAAAACGCCGGGCCAATTTGGAAGGATAATGGCGCGCTACGTGTTTATTACCGGCGGCGTGGTCTCTTCCCTTGGGAAGGGCATCGCCTCCGCCGCCCTTGGCGCGCTCCTCCAGGCCAGAGGATACCGGGTCCGCCTCCGCAAACTGGACCCCTATCTCAACGTCGATCCGGGCACGATGAGCCCGTATCAGCACGGCGAAGTCTTCGTCACCGATGATGGCGCCGAGACTGACCTCGATCTCGGCCACTACGAGCGCTTCACCGGCGTGTCGGCGCAGCAGGCCGACAACATCACCACGGGGCGCATCTACCAAGACATCATCGCCAAGGAACGGCGCGGCGATTATCTCGGCGCCACGGTGCAGGTCATCCCGCACGTCACTAACGCCATCAAGGATTTCGTGCTTTCCGATCACGGCGACGCGGATTTCGTGCTCTGCGAAATCGGCGGCACGGTCGGCGACATTGAAGGTCTGCCGTTCTTCGAAGCCATTCGCCAGCTCGGCCAGGAGCTCGATCCCGGCCAGGTCGCGTTCGTCCACCTGACGCTCTTGCCCTATATCCCGTCAGCCGGCGAGATGAAGACCAAGCCGACGCAGCACTCGGTCAAAGAGCTGCGCTCGATCGGCATCCAGCCGAACATCATTCTCTGCCGCTGCGATCGTCCAGTGCCAGAAGAAGAGAAGCGCAAGATCGCGCTCTTCTGCAATGTGCGCGAAAGCTCGGTCGTCGAAGCGCGCGATCTCAAGACGATCTACGAGGCGCCGATCGCGTATCACGCCGCCGGTCTCGACACCGAATTGCTCAAGCACTTCGGCGTCACCGTCGCGCCGCAGCCGGATCTGGCGAAGTGGGAGACAATCGTCCATCGGCTGAAGGCGCCCGATGGCGAAGTCACAATCGCGGTGGTCGGCAAGTACACCGAACTGAAGGACGCCTACAAATCCTTGATCGAAGCGCTGCATCACGGCGGCGTCGCCAACAATGTGAAGGTCGACATCCGCTGGGTCGAAAGCGAAAAGTTCGAAGAGAACGGCGAGGGCTGGGTCGAGGATTTGCACGGCGTGCACGGCGTCTTGGTCCCCGGCGGCTTCGGCGAACGCGGCAGCGAAGGCAAAATTGCCGCGGTCACCTTCGCGCGCGAGCACAACACGCCGTATTTCGGCATCTGCTTCGGCATGCAGATGGCCTGCATCGAAGCGGCGCGTAATCAGGCAGGTTTGAAAGGCGCGAGCTCAACCGAATTCGGCCCGACAAACATTCCCATCGTTGGCCTGATGACCGAATGGCTCAAGGGCAACGAACTCGAGAAGCGCCAGGCTAATGGCGACATGGGCGGGACGATGCGTCTGGGCGCATATCAAGCGACGCTCGATCCCGAGAGCAAAGTGGCGGCCATCTATGGCGACACCGAGATCAGCGAGCGTCACCGTCACCGCTACGAAGTGAACACCAAATACCGCGAAAAGCTCGAAGCCGCGGGTTTGCGCTTCTCCGGCATGAGCCCCGACGGCGTGCTGCCGGAAATCGTCGAACGCGATGACCATCCCTGGTTCATCGGCGTGCAATATCACCCCGAACTGAAGAGCCGCCCATTCGAGCCGCACCCGCTGTTCGCAAGCTTCATCGCGGCGGCGGTGGAGCAAAGCCGGTTGATGTGAAGCAAGCTCAGCGCGTCAGCGCCGATGCCGTCGCATTGGCCTTAACGCCGCTTCGCCCTGCCTCAATCAGGGCATCGATGGTTTCGCGCGGCAGCGTCACGCGCGTCGGCGCGTTGCTTAGGCGCGCACGCATGGTCTCGTCGAAATCGGTGAACGAAAGCATGTCGACGGCAATGTGAATGTCGTTGCAGGTCCAGCCGTTCAGCAAGCCGCGCAAGGCCAACACCTCAGTGCTGGAAAGTCCGCAGCGATAGGTCCGCAGATCCCGTTCCCAGTCCGCCATCAGCAGCCGGAAGGAATCGTAAGCGCTGCGGTTCGGCAACTCGATTGCAATGCCAAAGAGCGCGCCGGCCGTTTCCGCCCCGCTTGGGCCGCGCGCCGTCGTCTGCCAGGTCGACTGGCGCGTCTGTTCGGCATTGACCACCAAAAACGTCAGGCGCCGCAGGCGCACTGCATCGCGCGCCGAGAGCGGCCCGTATGGCGTCGCCGCCGTCTCGCGCATCAGACTAAGCGAGGTGAGGCCCAAATTATCCAACACCCCGCCGTCCACGAGATGCAGATACGGTTGGTGCGCCGGATCGCGATAAGCGGCGAAGGCTTGGGCCGTGCGCCGCACCAGGGCTGGCGCTGCGTGATCGCCGGCATTCGCCGTCCAAGCCGGCAGCGGCTCGCACTGCGTGGAATAGGGCGCGAGCAGCACCGGCCGAAACGCCAGCGGGAACGCCATCGATGCGGCCACCGCATCCGCCACGCGCACCGAACCCAGATCCGAACACAGCGCCTGGAAATAGATCGGTGCAAACGCAAAGGCGGTGCCGTTATAAAGGTCGGTGGCGTTCAGCCACACCTGCACGCCGTGTGCGTTCCAAACCTCGCCCATGGCGGCGTGATTGAACACTTCGCGGTCGAGCCAATCGGCAAAGAGCGGCGGCCCGTTCAAGCCCCCGCGCGAAAGCCGCGCCCAGTTCATCGGCGAAAACGGGTTGGTGTGCAGCTCTGCGGCCCAGTCCTTGTCGAGATAGGCGGCGCGAAACGTGTCGAGGCCGGCCTCGCCGTGCAGTCCGAAATAGGCCGCGGTGATCGAGCCGCCCGACACTGCCGTCACCAACCGCACGTGAGCCAACAGCGTGCGTCCATCGGCGGCGTGCATCTCCCGTAAGCCTTGCAGCGCACCCAGCGAAAACGCCGCGGCGCGTGCGCCGCCGCCGGAGAAAGCCAGCGCCAGCACCTCGCCGTCGAGTTCAGGGTTCGGCGCAAGCGCCGCGTGCGGGGCGGCGGGGGCGTTCACCGGCAGCGGCTGGGCCGCAGTCGCGCACCCAGCGAGCGCAAGCGCCAATGCCATCAAAACAGTACGCATGCGCGTCTCCCGGCCCGGCCAGAAGTGTCAGGCGGCCAACGCCGCCGGTCAACGTCGCCGTCAACGTCGTCGCTCAACGCCGGCGCCTAAAGCACTTCCTCCAGCGCCCGGATCAGTATCGTTACTTCGTCCTTTGCGGTGTAATGCACAAAGCTCACGCGCAGCGCGCCATGCTCGGTGTCGACGTCTTGTCCTTCGAGGCACCGAACGCCGTAGAAATGGCCCCCGCTGGTCATGATGCCCTTGGACGCGAGTTTTTCGGCAACAGCCGCGCCCGGTTCGCGCACCACCATAGCCACAGTCGGCGCCCGCGCGGCCGCGCGCCGCGGCCCGAGCAGGCGCACGGAATTCTTCTCCGAAAGATAATCCAACAAGGGCTCCAACAGCGCCGTCTCATGTGCGCGCATCAAATCGTGCGCGAAGGTCGCGCGCGCCGCCGGCGCCAACGCGCTCTTGCCGTGATGGGCGGCAAGCGCGTCGATATAATCGGCAATCCCCGCACACGCCGCGATCTGGGCGTGATCGGGGCCGGCCGGCGTGAAGCGCTTAGTGAGCGCACCGGCGTTGAAATAATGGCCCTGGTTCGGCAACGCCTCGCCCAGCGCGCGGCGGATCACCATCACGCCCTGATGCGGTCCGTAGGTCTTGTAGGCGGAGAAGAGATAAATATCGGCGCCAAGTTTGCCGATGTCTTGAAGTCCATGCGGCGCATAAGCGACGCCATCGACGCAGACGTTGGCGCCAGCCGCGTGCGCGAGCGCGACAATCTCCGCCACCGGATTGATCTCGGCCACGATGTTGGAGGCATGCGGAAAGCAGACGAGCTTCACGCGCTCGTCCAGCAACGCCTTCAGGTCTTCAATGCCCAGATGCCCGGTCTCGCGGTCGATCCGCCATTCGCGAACCGCGATGCCGCGATCGGCCAGCCGCCGCCACGGTCCCGTATTGGCTTCGTGATCTTGATTGGTGACAATGATCGCATCGCCCGGCTTCAGCCATTGCCCAAACGCCTGAGCCAGCACGTAGGTGTTTTGCGTCGTCGACGGCCCGAAGCTCACTTCGTCGCTCTCGACGCCCAGCATGGCCGCTAGCCGCGTGCGCGCTTCGTCCATCTCTTCGCCGCCGAGGCGCGAGGCCTCGTAGGCCATATACGGCTGCACTTTGCGTTCGCGGTAAAACCGCGCCAGCCGCTCGGTGACGAAGCGGCAGGGGTAAGAGCCGCCGGCATTCTCGAAAAACGCCTGTCCCTGCAGCGATGGCTGCGCAAAAGCGGGAAACTGTGCGCGGACGAAATCGACATCGAGCTGCATGGGGGCGTCCTATCAAGGCGAGAAGGGTGTAGCCACCGCCATTCGGCGCTCCTAAAACCCAACCAGGGCGGAGATTCATTTGATCCAGGCTATTTTCAGCGCGTTGCAGGCCGCGCCCGCCGGCGCCGCTCCGCAGGTCAACGCGCCGCTGGCGCTGCTCATCCTGCTTGTCGCAATCATGGTTTGGTTTGGCTTGCGTACCGTCGTGCGCAGTCTGCGCGCCGGCAAGGCGCACGCAGCCATGCGCGGCAATTTCAACGATTTCGCCCGCGAGGCCTTGGTCAACGCCGCCAAGATAGACGGCCGCGTCGATGCCCGCGAGCGCGATGCGATCACAGCTGCTCTGCACGAAATCGGCGCCCATCTCGACCAAGACGCGCTTGACGCCGCTTTCGCCAATGCCCGCCTCAGCAAGAACGAACTGATCGCCTATCTAGGCGCCAAATCAAGCGCGTTCACCCGCGATCAGAAAATGTGGCTGTTGAAGGCGCTGCTCGCCGTGTTTGTTTCCGACGCGCGCTTCGACGAGTCCGAACATGCAGCGCTTGTCGATTACACCGCCGCCGTGGGCTTCGATCGCCAGAGCGCGCCTGATCTATTGCGCTCGCTCTCGCGTCAATTCATGCGCGGCACCATCACCTAGGCCGTTACCCGATGTGCAAACGCGGTGATGTCGCGCAACACCGGCGCATTGCCCCGGAACGGCACTGACAGCGCCAGCATGATGCCGACATGATCCACGCGCGGATAGATTTTTGCCTCAACCTGTTGGCCCGCCGCGCGCGCCGCGCGCTCCATGTTTGTGATGCTGCGGCGGCCCACCGTTGTGTCGCGATCGCCCCAAAGCAGTAGGAGCGGGGGGCCGTCGGCGCGGGCAAAATGGATCGGCTGCGTCATTTGCGGATCGGGCGCTTGGCCAAAGGCGTTGCGCGTCGAGGCGACATCAAAGGGCAGAAAATCGTAAGGCCCAGCCATTCCGGCAAAGCCACGGATTGCGTGCGCGTCGACGCCGGCGCCGGCCAGGTAGCGTTGATCGAGCGCCACCATGATGGCGTTGTAGGCGCCTGCCGAATGGCCCACGAGGACAATCCGTCTTGGATCACCGCCGTCGGCTTCGATGTTGTCCCTCACCCATTTCAACGCGAGCGCGCAATCCTCGATGAAGGCGGGAAAAACCACGCCCGGAACCAGCCGGTAGTCCGGGATCGCCACCACAAATCCGCGCGAGGCGAGGGCTTGGCCCAGAAACTGGTAGTCGTTCTTTTCCCCAGCGGCCCACGAGCCGCCATAGCAGAACACGATCACGGGCAGCCGCGCGTCCGGCGCCGTCCCGTTCGGCGCATAAACGTCCAGGCGCTGGCGCGCCTCTGTCCCAAAAACCCCATCCCGCCGCACCCGGCGCGCCCCGCCGTCCTTGGGGGTAAAAGCGTCAAAGGTGGCCAGCGAGGGGGTGCAGGCCGCCGCCAGGGCGGAAAGGCCGGCCATGAGGGCGTTTCGGCGGGTCATCAAAGCTCCGAGCGCTTGCATCCAAGACCGTGAGAGCCCGCATCTCAGGTAAAACAGCGGCGCGCAAGCCGCCGGCCAAACGCGCCCAGGCTTATGGAGCAAGCCCCATGAAATACGCCGTTGCGTTCGTCCTCGCCGCCCTTGTCGTGGCCCTGCCTGCCCGCGCCGAGATGCGCAATCTTTCCGGCTTCGACTCTGTCCAGGCGCAGGACAATATTGTCGTTGAGGTCCGCACTGGCCCCCAATTCGCGGTTGAAGTCACCGGCCCCGAAGCCAATCGCATCATCACCCGCATCGACCGCGATCAGCTGAAGGTCAGTGAACGCAATCGCCCCTGGTTCGGCCGCGACCGCCGCGTCAACGCGCTGGTGCGCGTCACCATGCCCCGCATCGAAAGCCTGGCTGCCGCCAAGGGCGCCACGCTCACCGCCATCGACATCACCGCCGACGACATGTCGCTTGCCGCGGCTATGGGGGGTGAGTTGCGCATCAACGGCACCTGTCATGATGTGGATGTCGCCGCAGCCATGGGCGGCATCGTCCGCGCACAGAACTTTCATTGCCTGACAGCCGACATCTCTGCGGCCATGGGCGGCGACGCGCGGGTCTTCGCCACGCGCACGTTTGACGCCACCGCCGCGATGGGCGGCTCCGTCAACATCGCCGGCGGCGCCCACGGCGACACCACCGCCGTGATGGGCGGGCAAGTGCACATCGCCGACGGCGGCAAGTCCGACAGCAGCACGGCTGTGATGGGCGGGGAAGTTCGCCACGACTGACGGAACAGCGCCGCCTCGGCGGCGTTAGGTTCCATCATGGAAACTGCCGTCGATACAGCTGCGCTGTCCGCGCAGGCCGATCCCGCTGCGCCCCCACACACTTACAAAAAGGCGCTCATTCTCTTCAACGAGAAAGCCGGCAGCGTGAGCGCGAGCGACGGCGAAAAGCTCGTCGAGGCGGTGAAGGCCGCAGGCGTCGAAGAATTTGCGTTGCTTGGTCCCGAAAAGATGACGCCGCAACTTTTCGCCCGCACCATGGATTTCGATGTCGTGATCGTCCTTGGCGGCGACGGCACCGCGCGCGCCGCCGCTGCATTGATGCCGCGTGACGGGCCGCCGCTGATGCTTCTGCCTGGCGGCACGCTCAACGTTTTGCCGCGCGCGCTTTACGGCGATCTAGCTTGGCCAGCAGCACTTGAGGCCGCGCTGCAACGTGGCGTCGTGCGCCGGCTTTCGGCTGGCAAAGCCAATGGCGTTCCGTTTTTCGTCGGCGCTCTCTTCGGCGCGCAGGCGCTCCTCGCGCGGGCTCGTGAAGCGGTTCGTGAAGGCCGCTTCGTGGCGGCATGGCGCGGCTTCCGGCATTACATGAACCGCTCGTTCGCACGGCGTCTCCATGCCGGCTGCGACGGCAAGCGCTTGCGCCGATCCGAGGCGATTGCCGTGCTCTGCGGCGCCTTCACGGGCGATGCTGGCGCGAAGGGTCTCGAATGGGTGCGCTTCGACGCCAAGAGCACAATCGATCTCGCGCGCTTGAGCTTCAAGGCTCTGAGCCAAACCTGGCGCGAAGACAAGACCGTTGAAATCTCCGAATGCGTGCGCGGCCAGATCTATTCGCCGGGCGTCATTCCCGCGACGCTCGATGGCGAACCGCACACCTTTCTCTCCAGTGTCCGCATCACTTATGATGCCAAAGGTCCGCGCGTGCTGGTGCTGGACGCGGAGCGCCCCTGATTGCAGTTTGTGCATCTCACCGATCCGCACTTCGGTTGCGAAGACAAGGAAGCGCTGAAAGCGGCGGCGAAATACGTCCAGGATGAAAAGCCGGACGCCGTGATCATCACCGGCGACATCTCGAAGGACGGCCTGCAAAGCGAACTCGACGCCGCCTGCGGCTGGATGCGCGACCTCTCCGCCACAGTGATGCTCACGCCCGGCAATCACGACGTGCCGTACTACAACCTGTTTGGACGCGCGCTCTTCCCCTGGCGGCGCTTCAACCGCGCCGCGCACGGCGTTCAGCTAAGCGCCTGGCATACGCCCGCTTGGTCCATCGTGCCCATCAACACGGCGCGCGCCCTGCAGCTGCGCGCAAATTGGGCGCAAGGCGCGATCTCGCGCCGCCAAGTTGAACGCGCCTCAGCGGAGCTCGCGAAAGCCGCACCCGGCGCGTTGCGCATCATCATCACCCACCATCCGCTGGATTGGCCCAATGACGCGCCTATCCACGGCGCCACGATCGGAGGCCTCGCCGCCCAGCAAGCGCTCATCAATGCCGGCGCGGAACTCTTCCTCAGCGGTCATTTGCATTTCGCCTCCGCGCGTCTGATCGGTACAGCGGCGCTCTCCATCACCAGCGGCACGCTTTCGCGGCGCGTGCGCCATGAACCGTGCGCCTTCACAATCGTGCGCCGCCTTGAGCAGCGTGTGATCGAGGCCGAATTGATGTACGTCGTGCAGGGCGTGGTAGAGTGCGCCAGCAAGCGTCAGTTCCGGCTGGCGGCGCCGCTGCGCGCGACCGCCGCCGCCGAGATCCACGCTCAGGCTTGAGACGCCGCGCTTTAGCCGCCGCGCGTGTCGAGATCGGGATCGCCGAGGCCGTCTTCCTCTTCCTCGAGAAGATTGACGCCGATCTTGTCGGCGCCATCCTCGATGTAATCGCCGAGAAGCGGCACGCCCATCAGGTAGCGCCAGGTCGGGATTTCGGCCCGCTCGCGCGCCGCGCCGATAGCCGGCTTCCACGCGTCATAGTCGCCGCGCCCAAGCCACGTCAGCGCAACCAATGCCGCTTGCGCATCGGCATCCAGGCCTTTGATCGCCTCGCGCAACTCGGTTGCGGCTGGATTATCAGGCTCGTCCTCGAGCGCATCGACGAAGCGATCATCCGCCGCGTCCGATGCGTCATCGGGATCGTCGCTCGCCACCAGCACATCATAGGCGCGCGCCTTCAGCACGATGTAGGCGAGCGTCTCGCGGTCGATACCGAGATTGGACGGCGGTTCGATGAAGTCGCGCCTCGCCATCTCATGCTCGCGCGTCATTAGACTGGTTGTGCACGCCGCTCGGCCGGGTAATGCCTTCAAGCGCTTGGCCGGCGCTTTCACTGTCGGCGAGCGTGGCGATATCGGCGAGCGAGACGATGCCGACGAGCCGCTTGTCGCGGTTCAAAACCGGCAGACGGCGCACTTGGATGTCGGCCATGTTCTCGCAGACGTCCTCGACGGCCTCGTCGTCGAAGCAATACATCACTTCGTGGGTCATCACTTCGCCGACCGTCGCATCGGGGCCCTTGCCCAAAGCCACACCGCGCACCGCGATGTCGCGGTCGGTGACCATGCCGATCAGGCGGTCGCCTTCAGACACTGGCAACACCCCGGCGTCGATCGTCGCCATCATCTTGGCCGCTTCCCGCAGGCTCGAGCCCGGCGACACGGTTCGGACTTCAGGGGTCATGGCTTCACGGATTTGCATGGCAGCCTCCCAAGGCTTGGGGCCAGCGCCCCGGTTTGCTGCCAACGTGCCGGGAAGAGGGGTGTTCCGGCCCGCGCTGGACTTGCCCGGGCCGGCCCTTTCGACTATCAGCCCCGCTTCGTCCGAGCCCTTGTCGGACCAGGAGTTTTCCGGCCATGGCCGTTCCGAAGCGAAAAACGACGCCCTCCAAGCGCGGCATGCGCCGGTCGCACGATAAGCTTCCCAAGAACACCTACATTGAGGACGCCGAGTCCGGTGAACTGCGCCGCCCGCACCACATCGATCTCAAGAGCGGCCGCTATCGCGGCAAGCAAATCCTGAAGCCGAAGGAAGACTGAGTTTCGCTCTCTGTGGCGCAATCTCGAGCGGCGCGATCTCGGCGGCTTGATCTCAGCGCGAGCTCATTTCGACCGCGTAGCGGCGCTTTCGTCGGCGCACGCTTGTCTCTTGATTGAGGCTGACCGGAAACAATCCTAAAATCAGCGCGGGGTGGGCCGACGGGAGGCGCCAGATGCGCATTACCCCAAAAGCCGCGACCCTGGCGGCAGCTGTGCTTTGCGCTTTGAGCGCCGCCAGCGCGCAAACCGTTCGCGCTCCCACACCCCAACAGCCATCGGCGCCTGGGCCGACGGCCGGCGTCAATCGCAACCTCCCGGTCGCGCCGACCCATGCTCAGTTGCAGCAGCAAACCAGAGCTTGACCGCCCAGATCGCGGCAACGCGCCGCCAGATCATGGCGATGCGCAACCAATCCGCCACGCTGCAGCAGCACAACGCCGACCTGCGCCGTCAGATCAATGAGATCACCAGTCGTGGCGGGAGCTTGGGTCGCGCCTATTGCGCGCTCCCAATCTGAGCCGCAACACCCCTGGGGGACACACTGCCTGCGCCCACTATATGTGCGAACCAGTTTCCGGACTTTGCCGGGATCGATGCACGACCACGGACGATTGCGCGCGCGGCTTCGTCTGCAACGAAGGCGCGTGCGTCAATCCGTTCTAGCCCGGATTTGCGCTGAGGAATGCATAGCCGCTGGCCGTGCGCGGTCTTGCGTTTTGCCGCGCGGCGCTGTCCAAGAACCCCACATTAATGGGGCGTCTCATGACTGGCATCGCCGACATTCACGGCCGCGAAATCCTGGATAGCCGCGGCAATCCCACAGTCGAAGTCGATGTCATTCTAGAAGACGGATCGCTCGGACGCGCCGGCGTGCCGTCGGGCGCTTCCACCGGCGCCCACGAAGCAAACGAAAAGCGCGACGGCGAGCCTGACCGTTATCTCGGCAAGGGCGTGCGCGACGCCGTCGACGCCGTGAACGGCGAGATTGCCAACGCCATCCTCGGCATGGACAGCGAAGATCAGCGCCGCATCGACCGCATCATGATCGAGCTCGACGCCACCGAGAACAAAGCCCGTCTCGGCGCCAACGCCATCCTCGGCGTCTCGCTTGCCATTGCCAAGGCCAGCGCCGTCAGCACTGGCCAGCCGCTCTATCGCTTTCTCGGCGGCGCTCAGGCGCGCATTTTGCCGTGCCCGATGATGAACATCGTCAATGGCGGCGCCCATGCCGACAATGCCATCGACATGCAGGAATTCATGATCATGCCGGTCGGGGCGCCGACCATGGCTGAAGCCGTGCGCTACGGCTCGGAAGTCTTCCACACGCTCAAGAAGGAACTGAAAGCTGCGGGGCACTCCACCAATGTCGGCGACGAGGGCGGCTTTGCGCCAAATCTGAAGAGCGCCGAAGACGCCATCGGCTTTATCCTCAAATCCATCGAGAAAGCCGGCTACAAGCCCGGCGAAGACATCGCCCTGGCGCTCGATTGCGCCGCCAGCGAGTACTTCAAGAACGGCAAGTACGAGATGGAAGGCGAGGGCAAGTCGCTTTCGCCAGACGCCAACGCACAATTCTTGGCGGATCTGGTTTCGCGCTATCCGATCGTCTCAATCGAGGACGCCATGTCGGAGGATGATTTCGACGGCTGGAGAGCGCTCACCGAACTTATCGGCGACAAGTGCCAGCTCGTCGGCGACGATCTCTTCGTCACCAATATGAAGCGCCTCGAACTCGGCTTCCAGCACGGCATGGCCAACGCCATCTTGATCAAGGTCAACCAGATCGGCTCGCTGACCGAGACGCTTGATGTCGTCGAAATGGCGCAGCGCGCTGGCTATTCAGCCGTCATGAGCCATCGCTCGGGGGAAACGGAGGACGCCACCATCGCCGATCTCGCCGTCGCCACCAATTGCGGCCAGATCAAAACCGGCTCGCTCTCGCGCTCGGACCGCACCGCGAAATACAATCAGCTCATCCGCATTGCCGAAATGCTCGACGACCAGGGCGAATACGCTGGCGCCAGCACGATTATCGGCCGCTAGGGCGGGAACTCTGGGCTCAAGGCTTGCGTTTTCGAGCCATGACACACGACACAATAGCTGCGCCCAATATCAATGCTGCGCCCGCCGGGAGCGGCTATCTTCTCCCACTGGCGGCCTCGATCGTGCTCGCCTTCGTTTGGGGCGCCTACACGATCTGGGTCTCGCTCGAGATCATATCCATGCGCCTGTAAAGACCGTGCGCGAAGAAAGAGCCGGACTTTTCGTCCGGCTCCTTTGCGTTACCAGCGCCGCCAATGACCGCGGCGCCAATAGCCGCGGCCCTCGTGATTGGCGCGCCAGCGATAATGCGGATGCGCGCGCACCCAAGCCTCATCGCGAATGACGATGCCGAGCCGCGGCGGATAGACGTAGGCGTTGCGCACGCGCCAACATTCGCCCCAGCGATTGCAAACGACCGCAGCGGAGGCCGGCGTGGCCGTTATTGCGAGCGTGCCGGCCACAACGGCGGTCGCCAGGGCCCCTTTGATCAGAGTCGAGATAGTCATCTTTGTCTCCTGAACTCAGGTGTCCCCGTGGCGGAGAGGAAACCCGTCCGTCACCGCGCCAGTTCCGGGCTCAGCAAAATCGGCGCGCTTCGAGTTCAACGTGCGCAACGGCGCGCACAGTCGCCGTGGCGGCTTTGGCGCTGCAAAAAAAATCGGCTCTTTTGAAAAAATATTTTGCAGTCGGCGCAAGAACCCCATGTTGAGTTCCGTCGAATCCGCCGCCCACCAGATTTGGTGTCTAAAGCTAAGTGCTTGATTCTTCTGCCTCAGTTCGGACTCGTTATGTTCTCTAGCCTCCTGATTCCGTAAAGATTTCATTAATCAGTCGGACTCATTTTCCGCGCCTCTTCCGAGGGGTCGGAGCATGGCGAAGCATGGTTCGACCGCACTCAGCATCGCTCTGGGTGCGGCGATCCTTTATCTGGGCGCGAACGCGGTCACGGGGCATCAGGGCCTCATGGCCTATGTCGACCTGCAAGCGCGCGAACGTGCGCTCGAGGGCCGCCTCGCCGCGGTGCGCCAGGAGCACGCACAGCTTGAAACGCGCGCCGGGCGCCTCAAGCCTGGCTCGCTTGACCTCGATTACCTCGATGAACGCGCTCGCGTGGAACTGGCCGCCGGCGATCCGAACGAAGTCGTCTTCGCGCTCGACCGTCCTCAGCGCTAGAGGCTTGTAGCCTTCGCAAAGCTCGCTGGCGAGGCTCCCCAATCCCGCATAAGAGGGGCGCGTCGCCACATGTGGACAGCGCGCCCCGAACGCGCACCTTGCGCGGCGGAGGACATCGATGGGCGAGACAGCTCAGCGCACCAACGGCAACGGCGCTCACGCTTCCCAAGCGAGCAAGGACGAACTCATCCGCTATTACCGCGCGATGCTGCTCATCCGGCGCTTTGAGGAGCGCGCCGGCCAGCTCTACGGCATGGGTCTGATCGGGGGTTTCTGCCACCTCTATATCGGCCAGGAAGCGGTGGTCGTGGGCCTGCAGGCCGCGCTCAAGAACGGCGATCAGATGATCACCGGCTATCGCGATCATGGCCACATGCTCGCCCAAGGCATGGACCCCAACGCCATCATGGCCGAGCTCACCGGGCGCCGTGACGGCTCGTCCAAGGGCAAGGGCGGCTCGATGCACATGTTCTCGATCGAGAAGGCCTTCTATGGCGGCCACGGCATTGTCGGCGCGCAAGTCTCGCTCGGCACCGGCATCGCGTTCGCCAACGCGTATCGCAAGGACGGCAAGGTTTGTCTCACCTTCTTTGGCGACGGCGCGGCAAATCAGGGCCAGGTCTATGAGAGCTTCAACATGGCAAGCCTCTGGAAGCTGCCTGTGGTCTACATCGTTGAGAACAACCAATATGCGATGGGCACGAGCGTACAGCGCTCATCGGCCGAAACGCATCTTCACAAGCGCGGCGCGAGCTTCAACATTCCGGGCGAAGAAGTCGACGGCATGGATGTTCTGGCCGTGCGCGACGCCGGGCGCCGCGCCGTCGAGTTCGTGCGCAGCGGCAATGGGCCGATCCTCCTCGAGATGAAAACCTACCGTTATCGCGGCCACTCCATGTCCGATCCAGCGAAGTATCGGACCAAGGAAGAGGTCGACGAAGTGAAGACGCAACGTGACCCAATCGATCACGTGAAGAAGCTCATCATCGATGGCGGTCACGCCACCGAAGACGCGCTCAAGGAGATCGACCGCGAGATCCGCGACATTGTCGTGAAGTCGGCTGAGTTTTCGCAAGCCAGCCCTGAGCCTGAACCGAGCGAACTGATGACGGACATCTATCTCTAAGGGGAGCAAGAGATGACAACCGAATTGACCATGTTGGCCTATGCGACTGGGCTGCTTGTTGCGCTTGTGATCTTCCAAGCCGTCGCCGGCGTGCGCTCCCTCGGCGTCATCCCGCTTGCGGGCCATCGCGACAATCTCCCGGCGCCCACCGGCTTTCACGCGCGCATGCTGCGCGTTGTCGACAATCACCGCGAGGGCATCACCATGTTTGCTCCGCTAGTGCTGATTGCAGCCTTCGCCAATATCCATAACGGCTCGACGGTGCTGGGCGCTGAACTCTTCTTCTGGTCGCGGCTTGTGCACGCCATTCTTTACGTCATCGGCGTGCCCATGATCCGGCCGCTGGCCTGGGCCGTGGGCGTCGCCGGCACGGTGATGGTGCTGCTTGCTGTTCTCGGGATCCTGCACTGATGACTCAAATTCTCATGCCCGCGCTGTCGCCGACGATGGAGGAGGGCAATCTCGCGAAATGGCTGGTGAAGCCGGGCGACAAGATCGAACCGGGCCAAGTCATCGCTGAGATCGAAACCGACAAGGCGACGATGGAAGTCGAGGCTGTCGATGAAGGCACGATTTCCGAATTGCTGGTGCCGGAAGGCGCCCAAGGCGTGAAGGTCAACACCCCAATCGCAACGCTGAGCAACGGCGAAGCAACCCCGCCCCCGGCACGGGCGGGAGCGCGCGGCGAACAAGGCGCGTCCTCAACGCCTGCACCAATTTCTGCGCGCTCGCCTGACCCAAGCCTTCCCCCACAAGCAGGGCGGGGCGAATGGCGCGACCCTGAAATTCCCGCCGGCGCGCAGATGATCAAAATCACGCTGCGCGACGCGCTGCGTGATGCGATGGCCGAGGAGATGCGCCGCGATAAGGACGTCTTCCTCATGGGTGAGGAGGTCGCCGAGTACCAAGGGGCCTATAAAGTCAGCCGCGAACTTTTGCAGGAGTTCGGCCCCGCGCGCGTCGTCGACACGCCGATCACCGAACATGGTTTTGCGGGCTTGGGCGTTGGCGCGGCGATGGCGGGTTTGAAACCCATCGTCGAGTTCATGACCTGGAATTTCGCCATGCAAGCCATCGACCAGATCATCAACTCCGCCGCCAAGACGCTCTACATGTCCGGCGGCCAGATCAAATCCTCGATCGTCTTCCGCGGCCCCAATGGCGCGGCCTCCCGCGTCGCGGCCCAACACAGCCAGGATTACTCGTCGTGGTACGCGCACGTGCCCGGCCTCATCGTGATCGCCCCGTACGACGCCGCTGACGCCAAGGGTTTGCTCAAGTCGGCGATCCGCAATCCGAACCCGGTCGTCTTCCTCGAGCACGAAATGCTCTACGGGCACGAGTTCGAAATTCCCGACGTGAAGGACTGGCTCGTCCCCATCGGCAAGGCCCGCATCCGCCGCCAAGGCGCCGACGTCACCATCACTGCGCATTCACGCATGGTTGCGCATGCGATGAAGGCGGCCGAGGCGTTGGAAAAGGAAGGCATCGACGCCGAGATCATCGATCTGCGCACGCTCAGGCCCCTCGACACCGCCACCATCATTGAAAGCGTGAAGAAGACAAACCGCCTCGTCACCGTCGAAGAAGGCTGGGGCCAATCCGGCGTCGGTGCGGAAGTCTGTTCACGCGTGGTCGCGGGCGCCTTCGACTATCTCGATGCGCCGCCGGCGCGCGTCCATCAGGTCGACGCCCCGCTGGCCTACGCCGCCAATCTTGAAGCGCTTGCGCTGCCAAGCGTCGAGAAGGTGATCGAGGCGGTCAAAGCGGTGATGTATCGGTGATCTATTCCGGCGCCTGCCATTGCGGCGCGGTGAGCGCTGCCTATGAGACGAGCGCGCCCATTCGTCTGCGCGCCGACGGCTGCTCGTTCTGCCGCACGCGCGGCGTCAAATCCGCCAGCGATCCGGACG
Source organism: uncultured Pseudomonadota bacterium (assembly GCA_963837475.1). GTDB lineage: Bacteria > Pseudomonadota > Alphaproteobacteria > Caulobacterales > Aquidulcibacteraceae > Vitreimonas. The sequence goes on along the minus strand of CAWIND010000003.1, from coordinate 1,068,324 downwards.
GCAAGCTGGCGATCGCCTCGACGCAAAAGCTCACCCGCTATCGCTTCGGCCACAAAAGCGCGGATTTCCTCCTCTGTCCGGTTTGCGGCACGTATGTCGGCACGATGATGGAGGGCCCGCGTGGCCCCATCGGCGTCATTAATGTCGCCGGAATGAACATCGAAGAATTTCGCAATCTGCCCGTCACGCTCACCAGCCTCGAAGGCGAAAGCCCCCCAGAGCGCATCGCGCGGCGCATCGCGCGTTGGACGCCGATGAGCCTGAGCGAACCGAATTAGGACCGCCCATGACCAACATCACCATGCCCGCGCTGTCGCCCACCATGGAGGAGGGCAATCTCGCCAAGTGGCACGTGAAGGCCGGCGATCATATCGAGCCGGGACAAGTCATCGCCGAGATCGAAACCGACAAGGCGACCATGGAAGTTGAAGCTGTCGATGAAGGCGTGATCGCCGAAATCCTGGTGCCGGAGGGCGCGCAAGGCGTGAAGGTCAACACGCCGATCGCGACGCTTGCGGGCGACGGCGCTGCCGCAAAACCGGCGCCAACGCAGAAGCCGGCCCAAGCCCCGGCGAGAGCACCAGCCTCACCGGCGCCGGCCGCTCTGGCAAACCCACCGGGGCCGCCCAGCAGCGGTGAACGTGTCTTTGCTTCGCCGCTCGCGCGCCGCCTCGCCGAACAAGGCGGCATCGATCTTTCTGGCTTGCGCGGCTCTGGCCCCAACGGCCGCATCGTGAAGGGCGACATCGAAGCGGCGCTGAAATCGCCGCCAGGCGGCGCCCAAGGGCGCGAAACATCCCGCGCACTCACCCAACCTGGCGCAGCGGTTCACGCGCCGGCGCCGTTCAAATCCCTCGAAAGCCAAGGCATCCGAGCCGGCAGCTACGATCTTGTGCCGCTCGACCTCATGCGCAAGACCATCGCCAAGCGCATGACGGATGCGTTCCGCGACGTGCCGCATTTCCCGCTCACCATCGACATCGAGATCGATGCGCTCCTCAAAGCGCGCGGCGAGATCAACAAGCGCTTCGGCGATTCAGGCGTCAAGATTTCGGTCAATGACATGTGCATCAAGGCGGCGGCCTTGGCGCTGAAACTGGTGCCTGAATCCAACGCCAGTTACACCCCCGATGGCATCGCTCAGCATCATCATGCCGACATTGCCGTCGCTGTCGCTATTCCCCATGGCCTCATCACGCCGATTATCTGGCAAGCGGAAACCAAAGGCCTCGCGCAGATCAGCCATGAAATGACCGACCTGGCCAAACGCGCCAAGGACAAGAAGCTAAAGCCGGAGGAGTATCAGGGCGGCACCTTCTCGATCTCGAACATGGGCATGCTCGGCATTAAGAGTTTCGCGTCCATCATCAACGAACCGCACGGCATGATCATGTCGATCGGCGCGGGCGAAAAGCGCCCGGTCGTGCGCAACGATGCGCTCGCCATCGCCACCGTCATGAGCGTCACCGTCACCTGCGATCACCGCGTCGTCGATGGCGCGCTGGGCGCTGCGTTCCTCAAAGCCTTCCGCAGCTTCCTCGAAGACCCAATGGCGATGCTGTTATGAGAGGGGCCTAAGGCGGCGTTGCGCCGGGACGGCTTCCAGCGCTGCTGCGCCCCGCTTGTGCGTTCACGTAGTCCTCGGTCAGTTCACCCTTGTGCGTTGCAAACGCGCCGAGCACTTCACCCTTCTCCTTAGCGGGCGCTTTGAACGCATCGAGCGTGCGCGCCAGTTCGGCGGCCACTTCGTCGAACTCCGCCGCGAAATCCTGAGCGCGCGGTGCGCTTCTTCAAGTGCAAGCTGATCGTGGCCGGGGCGCACAGGCGTATACTAGAACGGCCCGCCGCAGACGTTGCACACCCAAAGCGTGCGCATGAATTCTAAGCCGGGGAGGCGCTCGAGGCTGTTTGTGCGCCATTCGCGCAGCGCGGGATTTTGCGAGCGCTGCCCGACGACAGGATTGTTGATCAGCGCATCGCTGAACCGGTCGATGACCGCGGCGATGGCGAATACGCCGCCAAGCCGCTCGTACAATGTCGCGTCCGCCACGGTGGATGACCTTCTCATTTGTCCGCCGATGACCCATTAGACGCGCTAGGGGACAAAAGGCGCGCAACCGCGCTAAGCTCGCATGCCATAAAGTGTGGAGCGCGCTTCATGCCGAAAGTTCTTATGTCCATCGGCAAGGCCGAGGTCTCGCGCGAAGAAACAGCGCCGCATTTCGAAGTGCGCGCCGATGATGGCGCGTTGATCGGCGAACTTATTGTCTCGACCGGCGGCGTGCGCTGGCGGCCACGCAATCTGCAGTCCGCTTACTTCGCCGATTGGAACGCCTTCGATCGCATCATGGAAATGCAGCGCAAGGAACCCATTGCCTAAGCGCGCCCATTACCGCAGCAAGTTCCTCTCTTGCTGTGATTTCACCGCGGAACCACGGACCCAAACCGGCGCACTCGCGCGTTCCTGCTTGTTACTTCCCCCGGCCGAACGCCGGCATTCCCCGCAGGAGACAAGCATGAAAAAGGTTTTGATGGCCGCCGTCGCCACGACGGCGCTTGCGATCGCTGTTCCGGCGTTCGCGCAAGGCGGCGCAGTCACCGGTCAAGTAACAGGTCAGGTAACAAGTCAGGCGCAAGTGAACACCGCGCCTGTCACCAACAGCGCCACGAACACAGCCAACCAGGCGCGGCAAAGCGCTAATACCGCCACCGATAACGCCCAATCGACCGCGCCAGCGGCAACGCCGCAAGCGCAAGCTTCCGGTTCCGCGACCGGATCGGCGACAACGCCGATGGCCTCGACGCAAGGCTCAGCGTCCGGTTCCGCCTCGACCGCGCCAGTAACGACGGCTGCAAACAGCGCCGTCGACAGCACCCAGGGCGCCGCCAACAGCGCCGCGCAAACCGCAACCAATGCCGCCGGCGACACCAGCGTCAGCGCGAGCGCCGAAAACAACACTTCGGCCTCGACGCGCACGCGTCATCATCGTCGCACGGCCAGCAACTCAAGCTCGTTCGGCAGTTCGTCCAACGTTGCCTTGAATGGCTCGGTGCCGGCGCCGGTGCAGCAAGTCGTGGAACGCGGCCACTATACGGCCGAGGATCTGAACCGCGCCCAGCTCGAAGCGCTGCGCAATCCCAGCAGTTCGCCGGGCTAAGCGCCATCTTGAACTAAGCGACAGCGGCGAGGCTTCCCGGGCCTCGCCGTTTTTTTTATCGAGTCTGCGCCAGCAAACGTTCGAGGTTTTCCTCGGCGCGCGGCCGCGCATCGCGGATGCGGCGCTGGATATCTGCAGCCTCCGCATCGTTCGGGCGTGCGCCAAAGCCGGAGAGCCGGTGTTCGCCGACCCAGCGTCGCAGCGCGCGATCCTGCGACCAGCGCTTCGCGGTTCTTAGATCCGCCAAAGTTGTGCGCGCCCAATCCGCGTCGGTATTCGCGGCCGGAATGGGCCGGCAGAGATCGTTCTTTTCCCTATCGCTCTCATAGGCCGCTTCGACATGGGCGATCGTCGCGGCGCTGATGCTGATCAGTTGTGCGCGCACCATTTGAAGCGTGATGGCGTCGCCGTCGAAGATCGGTTTGGGCGGATAGTCGCCAATGGCGCTGGCGCTGCAATCGATGTAAAGCGCCCCGGCTGGTGCGGCCATGACGCCACGATCCAGCGTGATCTTGTCGCGACTAATGGAAAGCACGCGCCCTGAGCGCACGACGTTCTTGATCGTGCTCAGGAGTTCGACTTCGGCGCGCGACATGGTGGCGCCGTGATAGATGCGCGGCGCGACGCTTTTGTCGATGCGCAGCAATTGGCCTGCGCTTTCCAGACGCGCGAACAGATCGGCCAAGCTCGTCGCATGGGCCGCGGCCTCAAGCTGATGGGCGAGGCCACCGGCATTCTCCGCGAAAAAATCATCCCCGGGTTGCGTGATTTCACGATTGATGAGCCAGGAATCGCGCGGCACGATCCAGTGGATGGCGTCAGCGGATGCGCCCATTTGCAACAGCCAGATCGCTACATCCATGCCGGTCTTGCCGCCGCCGACAATCACATACGCGCCATGGCGCGCGGCGACGTTCGACAGCAGGTGCGGCGCTGTAAACGCCACGCCCTCGCCAACCTCATAGGACGGCGTGTGCGTCGCTGGCGTCTGCGTGTTGAAGAAGGCCGCGTTGACGAGCTTCCGGTAGGCGACGCCTGTCTCGACGCCGGAAATCCGCGACACGATCCGCCCATCGGCGAAGTCGCTCATCGCAAAGTATTGCACGCGGCCAGAAGGCAGGAAGCGTTCACGCATCAGTGCATCGAAGTATTCGAGGATCTCGGCGCGCGAGGCCTGCTCGTAATAGCCGGCGTTAAGACCGGTTTGATCGATCCGGTTGGCGCCCAGCGCACGAGAGCCAACCCCGTAATAGGCCGACGGCTGGTGTAGGCGCACGAACGGATAGGCGTCGTTCCAATGCCCGCCGGGCATGGCCCGGCGATCGACGATGATCATGCGGGCGTCCGTCTCGCTCAGCATCTGGTCGGCAAAGATCATCCCCATCGCGCCGGCGCCGATGATGAGATAGTCCGTCGTTAACAAGGGGTGCTCCCAGCGATTGTGGTCCAGCGATTATATCTGATGGGGTCTAGCAGCGCCCGGCGCGGTTCGCTTGGAGACAGTCGGGAGTTTTCCTGGAGATTGAGCGCAAGGATCAGGACATAAAGCGGGGACTTCGAAACGCATATTCCAACACTTTTCGCGCGGAAGTCCCCTTGCGATCAACACCTCTGCGCGTGGCCTCCCATTTTTCGCCGGAATCGCCAGTGAATGCGAAAACGAATGCGAAGACGCTTGTCTTGCGCGCACCCGCGGGCTCAACTTTGCCAGAGGCGGGGCCAGACGCGGGGCCAGAAGCGAGGCCAGAAGCGGGGCCAGAAGCGGGGCCAGAAGAGGGGGGAGGCATGGTTTCGATCACAAACACGCTGCGCGAACTCGCCGCCCTTGTTGGGCAAAACTGGTTGGTCGCGGCTGCCGCGGCGTTCATCGTCATGGTGTTGGAGTCCGCCAAACCCTCGCCTGTGGAAGGCGAGGACGAGCCGCGCGCCAGCGCGTTTCAGCGCGTCGCCATGATCGCCAGCCTTGCGGTGCCGTTACTGCTCTTCCTGCACGCCTTCGGCGCCTTCGTCCTGGCTCAACAAGCCCGCGGCGAAGGCAGTCAAAGCAATGGCGGTGTGATCTTGGCGCTTATCGCGGTTGCGGTGGCGTTCGTGCTCTTGCCGGGCATCATAGGCTGGCTCATCGCCAAGATCTCGCCGCCGCTCGCCCATCTCTTGCGGGCCATCGCGCCAGCGCTGGCGCTCGCCGTCTTCGCGTTCACGGTCTATGTGACCTACAACAACGCATTCTTCGTGCTTAATCTCTATTTGCTCAGCCGCCTGCACTAGAAGGCTTTGGGCGGCTTTAGGCGGCTTTGCCGGCCTGACGCAGTTTCTTCGTCACCATGACCGAGAGCTCTTGGGTCACCGTGTGGCGCAGATCGGCCTTCGAGTTCGGCAGTTCAGCCAGCTGCACGATGGCGTCGAGATGGGCCTGCACCACGTCATTGTTAGGTTGAGCGCCTGCGCCAACGCCTTTCACATAATTGAAGAGCGATGAACTCGCCGACATTAAGAGCCTGTCCTTCATGTCGGCGGCCAGCGTGCTCAGCTGCGCGCAGGCAAGGCACACATCGCATATGCCGTCAGGATCGGTTTCCGCATCGCGCAGCAGCATCGCGATGCGCTCGACATACATGCGCGCCAAGCCCTTGCGGATTTGCACGTCGGGAGCATCGGCGGCCTTGTCGGCGCCGTCGAACATGCGCCGGCGCGGGCCGTCATAGTGAGGATCGTTGCGCCGCCGCCGGCAGGGGCCGACATAGTTCGGGCTTTCGATAAAATCGCGTTTGCGGATTTGCAGTTCCTGCATGCGCTTGGCCAATGTGAAGGTCGAGAACGGCCGCAACACCACCTCGTCAACCCCGGCATTGCGGGCGCGCTCGACGTCGCCGGTCGTGTGATGGGCGGCGACCATGATGATCGAGAGCTTGCGGTGCTCTTCGCCCGCTTCGCCGGAGCGAAGTCGGCGCACGAGATGCAGGCCCTGGCCGCCGTCGAGATCCCAATCGGCGATCAGCAAGTCAGGCTCGAAATAGGAAAGCGCGACCAGGCATTGGTCGCCGGTCTCGGCGTAACCGACATCGACGCGCTCGGCCGCCCGTAGGGCGTCGGCAACCAGGCGCCGCTGAAACGGCCGATGGTCCGCAACCAGAACTCTAAGAATGGCGCCGTCGTACATGTCCGCTCTCACGAGCGAGAGCCTAGGAACATCAGGCTTAAGAAAAACGGTAGAAACGGAACAATTCGGCGTAAACAAGCGGTGAATCGGTTAAGCGGGGATCAATGCTGTCGCTCTTGCTCGCTTCGTTCGTGACCTTCTTTGTGGCCATCGATCCGGTGGCCATGGCGCCGATGTTTGCGACCATGACGGCGCAAATGGCGCCGGCATGGCGGCGCTACATGGCGTGGAAATCCATCGCCATCGCCACCGGCATCCTGCTGGCGTTTGCATTCGGCGGCGCATGGTTACTGGAGCATTTAGGCGTGAGCATAGACGCCTTCCGCATCGCTGGCGGCCTGCTGCTCTTTCTCATTGCCGTCGATATGCTGTTTGAGAAGCGTGGCGAGCGCCGCGAAGAACGCGCCGAGGAGGTAGCCGCGCAGCAAGCCCGCCATCCCGGCCATCAGGACGACATCTCGGTCTTCCCGCTCGCCATTCCGCTCATCTCGGGACCCGGCGCGATCGCGTCAATCATGCTCTTCTTCGCGCAACACAGCGACCCCCTGGATCGCGCCCTCGTGCTCTCGGGCATGGCGCTCAACCTCATCCTATGCCTGATCGCCTTCCTCGTGGCCGAGCCGCTTTCCAAGCTCATGGGGCAAACGGTCGCCAACATGCTGACCCGGATTTTCGGGATTCTGCTCGCGGCGTTGGCCGCGCAATTTGTCGTGGACGGCGTGCGCAATGCGTTTGGCGTCCACTGATTAGGACTGGGCGCAAGGCTGGGCGCCAATTCCGTGCCTTCACGCTGACGCCGCGGCTCGCTAGATCACCTTCATGAGCAACGCTTTCGACGTCATCGTCATCGGTTCCGGGCCCGGCGGCTACGTGACCGCCATTCGCAGTGCGCAGCTCGGCTTGAGGACGGCCATCGTCGAGCGCGACAAACTTGGCGGTATCTGTCTCAACTGGGGCTGCATCCCGACGAAGGCTCTGCTGCGGAGCGCGGAAGTCTATCGCAACTTCCAGCACGCGAAGGATTTTGGTCTCTCGGCCGAGGGCGTGAACTTCGACAGCGCGGCTGTGGTGAAGCGTTCGCGCGGCGTCGCCGATCGCTTGTCGAAGGGCGTCGGCTTTCTGATGAAGAAGCACAAGATCACCGTGATCGAAGGCCAAGCGCGCCTGGAGAAGGGGAGCGCTGCGCCGAGGGTTATTGTCAAGACCAAGGACGGCCAGGATGGCGCTTACGAGGCCAAGCACGTCATCCTCGCCACCGGCGCCCGCGCCCGCGAAATTCCAGCGGCGGGCCTGAAGAGCGACGGCAAGCGCGTCTGGACCTATCGCGAAGCGATGACGCCGCCGGAATGGCCGAGCTCGCTTCTGGTGTTTGGCTCCGGCGCCATCGGGATCGAGTTCGCCTCGTTCTATGCGGCCTTCGGCGTGAAGGTGACGGTGGTCGAATTGCTCGACCGTATTCTGCCGGTGGAAGACGAAGAGATTTCCGCCTTCGCCAAGAAGCGTTTCGAAAAGGAGGGGATGCGTATTCTCACCTCGACCGAAGCAAAGGCGGTGAAGGCGACGGCGAACGGCGTTGAAGCGGACGTTGTCGCGTCCGGCAAAACCGAAACCCTGACCGCCTCGCACGCCATCGTCGCGGTCGGCATCGCCGGCAACGTCGAAAACCTCGGCCTCGAAGCGCTAGGCGTGAAAGTCGAGAAGGGCCACATCGTCGCCGACGGCTATGGGCGCACGAATGTCGCAGGCCTCCACGCCATCGGCGATGTCACCGGCGCGCCCTGGCTGGCGCACAAGGCGAGCCACGAGGGCATTATCTGCGTTGAAGCCATCGCCGGTCAAAAGCCGCACACAATGATCAAGGAGCGCATCCCTGGCTGCACGTATTCGCATCCGCAAGTCGCGAGCGTCGGCCTCACTGAAGCCAACGCGAAGGCCTCAGGCCGAGAAATCCGCGTTGGACGCTTTCCGTTCGTCGGCAATGGCAAGGCCATCGCGCTCGGCGAAGATCAGGGCATGGTCAAAGTCGTATTCGACGCCAAGACGGGCGAACTCCTCGGCGCCCACATGATCGGCGCAGAAGTGACGGAGCTCATCCAAGGCTATGCCATCGCCATGCAGGCCGAAGTGACCGAACACGAATTGATGGACACCATCTTCCCCCATCCAACGCTCAGCGAAATGATGCACGAGGCCGTGCTCGATGCTTATGGGCGGGTGCTGCACATTTAGCAGTGATTGAGAGCGGCAAAACCGCAACGCTTCCAGCGGCGCCCGCGCACATCAGGGTGGGCCCCCAAGGAGGCGTCCCAGGAGGGATCCCAAGCCGGCCACAAAACCGTCTTTGCCCTCAGGCCGCACGCGCCTCGGCGAATTGCTCGGCCGCCATGCGTTGCAGCACGACGTAATCCGTCTTGCCCGAACCCAGCACCGGGATCTCGTCGATCACGACGATGCGCTTGGGCACCGCCAATTCCGAGGCGCCATTGGTCTTCGCCCAGGCGAGCATGTCCTCGGCCTTCCCATCAGGCACATCAGTGAACAGAATGATGCGCTCGCCCTTGCGCGAGTCCGGCAGCGCCACCGCGGCGTGTGTGTTGTGCGGCCAAAGCTGCGTCGCATAGCCCTCGACGGCATTGAGCGACACCATCTCGCCGCCGATTTTCGCAAACCGCTTCACGCGGCCAAGAATGCGGATATAGCCGTCCTCGTCGACGTCGACGACATCGCCAGTATCGTGCCAGCCCTGCGGCAGGAGATCGATGCCGAACGGCTTGGTGGGATCGAGATAGCCGCGCATCACGTTGGGTCCGCGTACGAAGAGCTTCTTGCCGCCTTCGATGCCTGGCACACTCTCCAGCCGCCATTCGATGCCTGGCAGGAATTGGCCCACTGTGCCGTAGCGGTTCGACAGCGGCGCATTGACCGCGATCACGGGCGAGGCCTCGGTTGCGCCATAGCCTTCGAGCAGTTCGACGCCAAAGCGCTTCATGTAGAGTTCGCGTGTCTCCGGCTTCACCCGCTCGGCGCCGCAGACCATCAGCTTGATGCAGTTCAAATCGCCGTCGGCGGCGTTGCGGGCATATTGCTGGGCGAACGTGTCGGTGGCGAAGAATACGTTGGCGCCGGTGTCGTGGATGAGTTTCGGGATCTCTTTCACCATCAGCGGCGAGGGAAACAGGAAGGTCTTGTGCCCGAGGAAGAGCGGCAGCATCACCCCGCCAGTCAGCCCGAAACAATGGAACATCGGCAGCGGACAGAAGAACGACCAATCCGGGTCGAACGGCACGTGCGCGTAGGCCTGCTCGCAATTGGCGACAATGTTGGAATGGCTCAGCACTGCGCCCTTGGGCGTGCCGTAGGAGCCTGAGGTAAAGAGAATAACGCCGGTGTCGTCCGGCGATCCCTTCGCCGCGAACATCTTGGGGAACGAGCCCTTGAACAGGGCAATGATCTTGTCGCCGAAATCGATCGATTTGCGGACATCTTCCAAATAGATGAGCTTGGCGTGTTTGGAGAGTTCGGCCTCCAGGGCCTCGAGCTTGGCCAGACGAATGAAAGTTTTCGAGGTCAGGATTTTGCGGACGTTGGCTTGCTCGATGGCTGAACGCAAGTTCATCGCGCCGGCAGTGAAGTTCAGCATCGCCGGGGTGCGCCCAATCGCGTGCAGCGCAAAAAACGTCACCACGCAGCCCGCGCCTGTCGGCAACATGACGCCAGCCGTCTCGCTCTTCTTGATCAGCGTGTCGAGCTTGCCGCCCAGCGCGAAGGCGGCGCGGACAATGTCGTCATAGGAAAGTTGCTTGCGTTCGTGATCTTCGAGAATCTTGAACTTGCCGCCTCTGTGCTCGCGGGCCCGAAGCAGCGCTTGGAAGAGAGTGACGCGCGAGCGCGCGATGTCGAAAGGACGCGTACCCATGTCCTCGCTGCCTCCGTGCCCGCCCAGCAACCGCGTGAGACGTGGCTTACCACTTGCCGCCCGTGATTATTGTTTCACGGTTGTAACAAGGGTAGCGAGGGGCGGCGGCGAGGGTCAAGTCACGCTCGCCGAGCGGGGCCTAAGGCGCAGGGGCGCTATCCGCGCCGGACGTTGCGGGACAAGGCCCGGAGGCTCATGTTGGCGACATGACGACGTTGATTGATTTGCGCGCGCAGGGCGAAGACAAGCGCCCCCGCCATCCTGAAAAGGAGGGCCGGCCGGACGCGCCGAGCCCGCGCAAGCCGGACTGGATCCGTGTCAAGGCGCCCACCAGCGCCGGCTATCACGAGACCAGGGCGCTGGTGCGCGATCTGAACCTGCACACCGTCTGTGAAGAGGCAAGCTGCCCCAATATTGGCGAATGCTGGAGCGTCAAGCACGCGACGTTCATGATCCTCGGCGGCATCTGCACGCGCGCCTGCAGCTTTTGCAATGTGTCGACCGGCAAGCCGTTGCCGCTCGATCCAAACGAGCCGGCGAATGTCGCGCATGCAACGGCGCGGATGGGCCTTGCGCACGTGGTTGTGACATCAGTCGATCGCGACGATCTCGATGACGGCGGCGCCGATCACTTCGTGGCGACGATCGCCGCCATCCGCGAACACGCGCCCGTCACCACGATCGAGATTCTGACGCCGGACTTCCTGCGCAAACCCGGCGCCAGCGAGCGCGTCATCGACGCCAAGCCCGACGTTTTCAACCACAATCTCGAAACCGTGCCGCGGCTCTATCACGCGATCCGGCCGGGCGCGCGCTATTACCAATCCTTGCGCCTCTTGGACCAGGTGAAGCAGCGCGATCCATCGCAATTCACCAAATCTGGCCTCATGGTCGGCCTCGGCGAAGCCAAGGACGAAGTGCTGCAGGTTATGGACGATCTCCGCGTCGCCGGCGTCGACTTCCTTACCATTGGCCAATACTTGCAGCCGACGAAAAAACATGCGGCCATTGATCGCTTCTGGACGCCGGACGAGTTCAAGGCGCTCGAAACCATCGCCTATGCCAAGGGCTTCCTGATGGTGTCGGCTTCGCCGTTGACGCGATCCTCGCACCACGCTGGCGAGGATTTCAAGAAACTCCGCGCGGCCCGCAACGCCGCGCACGCTGCTCAATAATTCATGGCGCGCACGGCCATCGAAGCGGAGCGGGTGCTGCCATACGCTCCCGCCGACCTCTGTCGATTGGTTGGCGACGTGCGCGTCTATCCCGAGTTCGTGCCGTTTCTAAAGACCATGCGCGTGAAGAAAGAGGAGCCGCGCGCCGAAGGCGGTTGGGCCGGGATCGCCGAAGCGGTCGTCGGGTGGCAAGCGATCAAGGTGACGTTCTCAACGCAGGTGCGCTGCGAGCCGGCGAAAGGCGAAGTCGACGTCACGCTGGTGAAAGGGCCGCTGCATGCGCTCGAAAATCGCTGGCGCTTTGAGCCGCACGAGAAAGGCGCGCTGGTGCGCTACTGGATTGCCTACGAGTTCAAGAACCCGGTGCTGCAGGCCGCTATCTCGGCCAACAAAGACAAGCTCGCCGGGCGGATCATGGCGGCTTTCGAGCGCGAAGCGATACGGCGGCTGACTAAAGTAGGCGCCTGATCAGCGTGAAAGCCTCGGCGGCCGCCTCGGCGCGCACTTGGTTGCGGCCAATATCGCCAAAACGCTTCTCGGCGCTCAGCGTCGCGCCGCCGCGGCGCGCTGCGGCAAGATGCACAAGGCCAACCGGCTTCTCGGGGCTGCCGCCGTCGGGGCCGGCAATCCCCGTCACCGCCACCGCAATGTCGGCCTTGCTGCGCTGGAGCGCGCCTTCAGCCATGGCGCGCGCCACCTCGGCGCTGACGGCGCCCTTGCTGGCGATGAGCGCAGAGGGAACGCCAAGCATCTCGGTTTTCGACGCGTTGGAATAGGTGACGAAGCCGCACTCGAGCACGACGGAGGCGCCCGGTACAGCGCTCAGCGCCGCTGCGATCAGGCCGCCTGTGCAGCTCTCCGCCGTGGCGATGGTGATGCCTGCCGCTTTGCTGTCCCGCACCAGATCGTGCGCGGTCCCGTGAATGCCAGTCTCGTGAACAGATGGGTTCATCGCTAGGGGATATCGCTATCCCGCGGCGAAAGTCCATTCCCTGGAATCGGCGCGGATGGCAGAAGCGGCCCGATCGTTCCGGAGGAAGCATGCAAGCTCTCGCACGACGCGCCGCTGCGCCGGTGTTTGCGCTCGCCATGTTCTCCAGCGCCGCACTCATCTTCGTATTACAGCCGCTGTTTGCGCGCATGGTCACGCCGCTTCTAGGCGGTTCGCCATCGGTGTGGAACACGTCGATGGCGTTCTTCCAGGCAGCGCTGCTTGCAGGCTACGTCTATGCGCACATGCTTGCGCGGCTGAAAGACATCCGCGTGCAGGCGGCGATCCATGCCGGCGTGTTGCTGCTGGCCTGGCTGGTGCTGCCAGTCCATGTCAACGCCGCGTTCGGGGCGCCGAGTTCAGAACATCCAGCGCTTTGGCTCGTTGGCGTGCTGACGCTTTCTGTCGGTGCGCCGTTCGCGGCGGCGTCCGCGACCGCGCCGCTGCTGCAATCCTGGTACGCGCGCACTGGGCGCGAAGACGCGCACGATCCCTATTACCTCTATGCCGCCAGCAATTTCGGCAGCTTCATTGGGCTTCTGGGCTATCCCATCATCGTCGAGCCGCTGCTCGGCACGCACGCGCAAAGCCTTGCATGGGCGAGCGGCTACGTATTGGTCGCCGCGATGATCATGTTGTCGGCCGCGATGGCGATCGCCGCGCACGGCGATGCGCCGAAGGCGGACACCCACGCCGGGCCGGCGCCAACCTGGAACCAGCGGCTCTATTGGATAGCGGCCGCCGGCGTGCCCTCGGCGCTCGTGTTGGGCGTTACCCTACACATTCTCACCGATGTCGCTTCGGCGCCGATGATTTGGGTCGTGCCGCTGGCGCTCTATCTAGCGACCTTCGTCATCGCTTTCGCGCGCGGCGCCGAACGCATCGATCGCGCGACCTTGATCGTTCATCCCTTTGCGCTGGCCGTGCTGATCGCGTCGTACTTGTGGGGCGGCAATTGGCTCTTTGCGGTGTGCGGCATCCTCAGCGGCTTTTTCTTCAGCGCGCTTGTGTGTCACTTCGCCTTGTCGAATGCGCGTCCCAGCGCTGACAGGCTCACCGAATTCTATCTGTTCGTTTCGCTGGGCGGCGTGCTGGGTGGGGCGTTTGCCGCCTTCGTCGCGCCGGTCATTTTCAACAACGTCTACGAATACCCATTGGCGTTGGCGGCGGCGTGCCTCTTCAGGCCGCGCATGCAAACTGAAATGCCGCGCCTGATGGATGCTTCCATCGCCATTGCGGCGTTGCTTGCAGCACTCGCTGTTATTCTTCACGTGGCCGCACCCTCGCATGCGGTGCTCGTCGTCGGCGCCCTAGGCGCGGCCGCGGCCATGGTGGCGGCCGGTTGGGGCGACGAGACGAGGCCGCTGGCCGCACGTTATACGTTTCTCGCCATAGCGGCGGTTCATGCCGTGCTGCTGATCTGGGTCGCTGTTCACGTCGATAGCTATTTCACCGCCATCACGTTTGAAGGGCATCCGCGCGCCGAGCTCAATCAGCCTTGGGCGGCCCTTGTCATGGTGTCGAGCTTTCTGGTGCTGACGTTTGCGGTGCACGGTACCGTGCAGACCCGCAACGACCACAGGCGCATCGCCGACTTCGCCTATGGCGTCACCATCGCCTCGGTCGTTTTTCTGGTGATCCTGGTGCTTTACGGCCGGCGCATGGATGCATCGACGCTGATTGTCGTGGGCTTGCTGCTCTGCTGCTTGGGCCTACTGCTCAACCGCGGCCGGCCCATCATTATGGCCTCGATCCTGCTCGCGATGTTTTTCGCGATTTTCGTCGATGAGGCGATGGGATCGCGCATCATCACCCAAGAGCGCAGTTTCTTCGGCGTATTGCGCACGCGCGTGATCGAGGATCGCGATCATCCGCGGGCGCCGCCGCTGCGTATCCTGATGCATGGCACCACAATTCACGGGGCTCAGCTCGCAGCGCCCGGGTTCTCGCGCCTGCCGCTCACCTATTACAATCCGCGCACCGCGCTCGGCGATGCGATCGTCGCTGGCCTCGCAGCGCACGACAATTCAAGCTTGGCGCTGATTGGCCTGGGCGCCGGTTCAACCGCGTGCCTGATGCGGCCAAGCGATCGGCTCACCATTTTCGAAATCGATCCCAGCGTCGTCAGACTTTCAGCGCGCGCTGGCGGCGACTTCACCTATGTCCCCGAATGCCAGCCTAACGCCGCCATTCGGCTTGGCGACGCCCGGCTGCAAATCGCCAACGCTCCAGACAATTCCTTCAACGTCATCGTCGTCGACGCGTTCACATCCGACGCCATTCCGGCGCATTTGCTGACGCGCGAGGCGCTGGCGCTCTATCTGCGCAAGGCGACGGGCGATGGCATCGTCATTCTGCACTTGTCCAACCGAAATTTGGCGCTGGTGTCGGAAGCCGCGCGCGTCGCACGCGACGTGCATGCGCCGACCCTCTATCGCCTCAGCGACCGCATCATGATGCCCTATACGGGGATATTTGGCGGTTTGCCCGCAAGCGTCATGATCGTGGCGCGTTCGCCTGAGGTGCTGTCGCGCCTGCGGTTGCAGAGCCCAGATTGGCGGATCTTTCCCGCCCCGCCAGGCGCAGGCTGGAGCGACGACTACATCAATATGGCGCGCGCGCTATGGGAGGGACTGAACGGTGCGGAGAATTGCCGCATCTCGCCGGTTGACGATTGTCAGCGTTTCCTCTCGCCAGCGGAGCGCGCCGCTACGACGAGCGTGTCACCGCAGCCATTGCTTGCGCCGCCAGCCCCTCGCCCCGCCCCGTAAAGCCCATCTGCTCGGTGGTGGTGGCTTTCACGCTGACGCGTGAGAGGGGGAGGCCGAGCACATCGGCCGTGCGCGCACGCATCGCTTCACGATGCGGGGCGATCTTCGGACGTTCGCAGATGAGCGTGATGTCGACATTGCCGATGCTGGCGCCCGCATCGCGCGCGAGGGAGGCGGCGTGACGCAGGAATGCCTCGGAGTTCGCGCCCTTCCATTGCGGATCGCTGGGCGGGAAGTGCGCGCCGATGTCACCAGCGCCGAGTGCGCCGAGAATGGCGTCAACCAAAGCGTGCCAGCCGGCGTCGGCGTCCGAGTGGCCCATGAGGCCCTTGTCGTGCGCGATGCGCACGCCGCAGAGCATGACGTGATCGCCAGGGCCGAAGCGGTGCGCATCGAACCCTGATCCGACGCAGGTGATGGGCGCATCCGTCATCAATCGCTCCAGCACGGCGAAATCCTCTTCGTAGGTGAGCTTCATCAAACGGGCGTCGCCGGCAATGAGCTTGATCTCGGCGCCGGCGGCGCGCGCGACAGCGAGATCATCGCTGATGGAAGCGTCGGCTGGGAGCGCCTCGTAGGCCGCGCGGATCACCGCGCCGCGAAAAGCTTGCGGCGTCTGCACGCGCACGACGCCATCGCGTTCGACTTCACCAATCATGCGGTTGGCGTCGTCGACGCGGCGCAAAGCGTCTGAGAGCGCCAACGCCGGTGCGGCCCCGCCAAAACCTTGCTCGATGGTTTGAACGAGGGCGCGAACATTTGCAGGAGAGAGCCCTGGCCGGGCAGCGTCGTGAATGACGATGACATCAGCGTGTCCCAGCGCCGCAAGGCCCGCGCGCACAGAGGCCGTGCGTGTCGCGCCGCCCTCGGCAAACACCAGGCGGGGGTCGCCCGCCGCCCGCGCGAGGTCAGCCTGGCCGGCGCCGATCGCCACAACAATGCGCTCAACGCCCGCCGCTCGCAGCGCCTCCACCGACCAGCGCAGCACCGGCTTGCCCGCCAACAGCCTATATTGCTTGGGCAAACCGCCTCCGGCGCGCTCGCCCGCGCCCGCCGCCACGATGACAGCGCCAAGGGTCATCCGAGGAAAATCGCGCCTTCGTGTTGCATCGCAGCATGAAATCCTTGGCGCCTCCTTTTTGGGCGCCGTACACTTGGACTCGATGGCCGGTTTGGACGAAATCCCGCCGCTTGTCTCGCTCGCTCCGATGGCCGGCGTGACCGACATCCCATTCCGCCGGCAGGTGAAAGCCTTCGCGGGGCGGTACTGCGTCTCCGAAATGGTGGCCTCAGAACAGCTGGCGCGCGAACGCATCGACATGGTGCGCCGCGCAGCGGGCGGCGATGTCATCCGGCCGCTGGTGATTCAGCTCGCGGGCCGCGACGCCTATTGGATGGCCGAAGGCGCCCGCCTCGCCGAGCAGGCGGGCGCCGACATCATCGACATCAACATGGGCTGCCCTGCCAAGAGCGTCACGAGCGGCCTGTGCGGCTCGGCGCTGATGCGCGATCCCGATCAAGCGCTGCGTCTCATCGAGGCGACGGTCAAGGCGACACGCCTGCCGGTGACGCTGAAGATGCGGCTGGGCTGGGACGACGCGCGTTTGAACGCCGCAGAGATCGGCAAGCGGGCCGAAAACGCGGGCGTGCGCATGCTCACCGTGCATGGCCGCACACGCTGCCAATTCTACCGCGGCGAGGCGAATTGGTCCGCGATCGGCGCTGTCGCACGGGCAGTGACCATTCCCGTGATCGCCAACGGCGACATTGGCAGCGCTGCCGGCGCACGTCATGCGCTTGCGCTCTCTGGGGCTGCCGGAGTGATGATCGGGCGCGCCGCGCAAGGGCGGCCGTGGCTGCCTGGCGCGATCGAACGCGCACTGCATGACGGCGGTGAAGCAAGCCCGCCGCCGCGCGCACGCCTGCTGCAGAGCTTGCTTGCGCTCTATGACGATACGCTTGCCTTCTACGGTCTGCGGCTCGGCGTGCGCATTGCACGCAAGCACATCGCCTGGATGATCGATGCGGAATTCGGCGCAGCCATGCGCGAAACGCGCAAGGCGATCTGCATGCTGGAGGATCCCAAACGCTGCCGCCAAGCGCTGATGGCGCTCTTCGAGGGCGCCGACGAGAGGGCAGCGGCATGAGCGACCCGGTCGTGCGCCCATTTGCGCCGCGCGCGGCGAGCCCGGATGCGGAGCGTTGGCTCGAAGCGCTGCCCGCGCCGGTGCTGGGCGTCGACATGGGTGAGCGCATTCGCTTCGTGAACGCCGCGGCGGCTGAGCTGCTCGCAGGCGTTGGGCGTGGCTTGCTCGGCCGGCGGTTGGATGAAGTCTTCGGCGCCGATGCGCCGCTGGTGAATTTGGCGCGCCGGGCGCTTGCCGGCGCATCCGGCGTCGTGGAATCCGATGTCGCCATCGCCGGACCTGGATTTGCGCTGGGACGCGCAAACATCGCGGTAGGGCCCGTTGGCGATAACGGTTATGTGGCGCTCGTGCTGATGCGCGCGACACGGCCACGCTCGGCGCCAGCCGCCAGCGGCGGCAACACCGCCGCGCGCACCTTGGCGCACGAGGTTCGCAATCCGCTCGCCGGCATCCGCGCCGCGGCACAGTTGATCTCGCGCAACGATGACGCCGATACCGCCGCCTTGGCGCAGCTCATTTGCGACGAAGTCGATCGCATCCGGCGCCTGACCGATCGCATCGATCCGCTGGCGGCGCTGGACTCGCCCAATTTCGAGACCTTCAATATCCACGAAGCGCTCAATCGCGTGCGCCAGCTGATCGGATCGAGCGCGCCGAACGTGATGATCCGTGAACGCTACGATCCGAGCTTGCCGCCCGTGCGCGGCGATCTGGATCAGCTGATTCAAGCCTTTCTCAACATCGCTAAGAACGCCGTGGAAGCGGTCGGAAGCCAGCCTGACGGCGAAGTCGCCATCAACACGTCATACCGCCCTGGCGTGAAAGTGCGCTCGGCGGCGACCGGGGCGGTGCATGCCCAGCTCGAAGTGCAGATCGTCGACAATGGCCCGGGCGTGCACGCCGACGTCGCCGATCGGATGTTTGAACTCTTCGCCTCAACCAAGCCCGGGGGCATGGGGCTAGGTTTGACCGTCGCCGCCGACATCATCGCGCGCCACGAGGGCCGCATCGAAGTCGACAGCGCGCCAGGGCGCACGGCGTTCAAAGTGCTGCTGCCGATTGCCGACGAGGAAACCGAATGAGCGCAACCATATTGCTGGCTGAAGATGACGCCTCATTGCGGTTTGTGCTGTCGCAAGCGCTGAGCAAAGAGGGCTACACAGTGCGCGCCACGCCAAGCGCGAGCGCGCTGACGAAATGGGTTCGCGAAGGAGAGGGCAGCCTCGTACTCAGCGACGTCTATATCGGCGAAGACAATGTCTTCGATGCGCTGCCGAATATGCGCGCGGCACGGCCGGATTTGCCGGTCATCGTCATGAGCGCACAATCGACGGTCGCAACCGCGCTCTCGGCGACGAATGCGGGCGCCTACGAATACATTCCAAAGCCTTTCGATCTTGACCAATTGCTAGCGACGGTGCGTCGCGCGCTCGATGGCGGGCCCGACGCAAAGACGCGGGCGCAGTCGAGCAAGGCGCTGAAGGAGGAAAAACTGCCGCTGATCGGGCGCTCCGGCGCCATGCAGGAGGTCTATCGCACCATGGCGCGGGTTGCGGCGACCGATCTTACTGTGCTGATTGAGGGCGAAAGCGGCACCGGCAAGGAGCGCGTGGCGCGCGCGCTGCACGACAACAGCCGCCGCGCGAGCGGGCCGTTTGTCGCCGTGAGCCTCGCTGGCGCAAACGCCGCACAGCTTGATCGCGATCTGTTCGCGCCGAGCGGCAAGATCTCGCAAGCCGACGGCGGCACGCTCTTCCTCGAAGACGTCGATGAGATGCCCGCCGATGCGCAAACGCGGCTTGCGGGGCTCTTGCATGCGGAAGACGCCAATCAGCGGCCAGACGTGCGTTTGATCGTATCGTCGCAGCGCAGCTTGGCGTCGCTGGCGCGGCAGGGCGCGTTTCGGCAAGATCTGTTTTATCGCCTAAACGTCGTGCCCATCCGCCTGCCGCCATTGCGCGACCGGTTGGAGGACATTGGCGACATTGCGCGTGCGTTTCTTGTGCGCGCGCGCCGCGAAGGCTTGCCGGAGAAGGCGCTCGACAACGCTGCAATCGAGAAGCTCAAATCACATTCTTATCCCGGCAATGTGCGGGAGTTAGAAAACCTTTTGCGCCGTGCGGCGGCTTTGTCGCCAGCGCCCGTCATCACCGCGGGCGAAATCCATCGCGAGCTAAACGCGGTCGCGATCGATCATCCCCATGATCTGACGCCGAGCCACGATGATTTCGAGGCCGCCGTCGCGCGCCGTCTCGAAGACGAGTTCGCTGCAGCAAGCCCTGGCCTTCCCGGTGATGGCCTCTACGATCGGCTTTTGGCGGAAGTGGAACGCCCGCTGATCGCCCACACGCTGCAGGCGACGCGCGGCAACCAAATTCGCGCCGCAGCGGTGCTCGGGATTAACCGCAATACGCTGCGCAAGAAGATCCAGACGCTCGGCATCCGAACTGGTCGTGGTGATTGACTAGGGCGTGTTCCTGGTTCAACACCTCTGTTGCCTAACCGCAACAATGAGACCCCCGGCTCAATGGTGCAGCAGACCGTAATCAGTGACCGGCCAGACGCAGGTGTCCTCAGCGACCGCCCGCAAAGCCGCAGCGCTATGACCTTTTTCATCGGCTTCGGCATCGCGGCGCTGATGACCCTCGGCGCCACGCTTGGATTGCTCACAGGGCAGGGGCTGGCAGGCCAATCGAACGCCGCCATCACCTGGATGCTGGTCGCGGCGCTGGTGATATGTGCGGGGCTCGCCGGCATTCTCGCGCATCGTCTTGTGCGCATTGCCCGCGCCTGGCGCGCGGAAGCGACAGGGGCGCGTTTGCATTTACGCTTCGTGACGCTGTTCAGCTTGGCGGCGTTGGCGCCGGCGGTGATCGTGGCGGCCTTCCTTGGCTTTACGTTCAGCCAGGGTCTCGAAAGCTGGTTCAGCG
Organism: uncultured Pseudomonadota bacterium; assembly: GCA_963837475.1. Lineage (GTDB taxonomy): Bacteria > Pseudomonadota > Alphaproteobacteria > Caulobacterales > Aquidulcibacteraceae > Vitreimonas. The sequence continues at coordinate 1,048,076 of CAWIND010000003.1, read as the reverse complement.
CGCGCGTTGAAAACACCATCGAGAACGCGGCCGATGTCGGGCGCGCTTATGTGAACCTCGCTTCCGGCGATATGGGCGCAGAAGTGCAAGCGATGGCGGAGGATCTCAACGCCGCCCGGCGCGGCCTCGTCGATGACCCAAACCGTTACGGCGCGTTCCTGATCGCCCAAGCGCAGCGGCGGAATTTTACTTCGGCCTACGTGATCGATCGCTCGGGGCGTGTCTTGGCGCGCGCCCAGTCGGACACCTCCAACACCTATGCCCTGCCGACAACGCAGGGCTTCACGGCGGCGGACCAAGGCTCGGTTTCCGTTCGCTTCGATCAACCGACCAATTCGCTCGTCGCGCTCTATAGGCTCACCGCCTATGGCAATGCTTATCTGCGCGTGTCACGCCGGATCGAGCCTGGCCTTGTGGCCGGCCTTCGCAGTTTCGAGCAGGCCGTCGTCGATTATCGGGCTGCGCGTGACCGCCAGGGTTCGTTGCGCGTGCTGTTTGGCCTGGCCTATTTCGCGACGGCGGTTCTCGTTTTGCTGGCGGCCATCTGGGTTGGGCTATCGAGCGCCTCGCGCGTCGCTGAACCGATCGGGCGCCTCGCCAACGCAGCGCGGCGGGTCGCTGCCGGAGATCTGAAGGCGCGCGTTGCCGTCAATGAGGAGCGCGACGAGATCGATGCGCTCGCCACAGCATTCAACGGCATGACGGCGCAACTCGAAACCCAGCGGCGTGAACTGGTGGCCGCACAGGAAGAAGCCGAAACGCGCAGCCGGTTCATCGAGGCGGTGCTGGGCGGCGTCAGCGCCGGCGTCGTTGGCCTCGATCGCGATGGGCGGATCACGGCGACCAATCGCTCCGCGGCGCAATTGCTTGGCCATGGCAGCGACACCCGGCTCGTCGGGCGCCGGCTGGTGGATGTGGCGCCGGAATTCGCCGAACTTCTCAATCAGCCGGCCCCGGTTGGCGAAACCAGGCCCCACCGCGTCGATCTCATCCGTGACGAAGACTTCGCTCTATTTGAGCGTTCGCATGAGTTCCGACGCCGAGGGCGGCTACGTCTTGACCTTCGACGACATGACCAAGCTCATCGCGGCTCAGCGTCAGGAGGCGTGGAAGGATGTGGCGCGGCGCATCGCCCACGAAATCAAGAACCCGCTGACGCCGATCCAGCTCTCCGCCGAGCGCCTCGCGCGCAAATATTCAAGCGAAATCACTTCGGATCGCGAGACGTTCCAGAAGTGCACCGACACCATCCTGCGCCAAGTCGCAGATATCGGACGCATGGTCGATGAGTTCTCGTCGCTGGCGCGCATGCCGACGCCGCGTATGGCCTTCGCCGACATGAGCGATATCGCGCGGTCAGTGGTTTTCGGTCAGCGGCTCGCCTTCGCCGACGTTCGTTTCGAGGCGGAAGGCGTGGACCATCCCATTGGTCTTGTCTGCGACGAGCGACTGATTGCTCAGGCGCTGCTCAACCTGGTCAAGAACGGCGCCGAGAGCGTGCAAGCGCGGCGCGCGCGCGACGGCGAACCAAAGGATGGGTTCGTGGTGCTGCGCCTCCGCGATCTGGAATACGGTGTGCAGTTCGAAGTTATCGATAACGGCTTGGGCTTTCCGGAAAAGGATCGCCATCGCTTGATCGAGCCGTACGTCACCACGCGCGCGAAGGGCACGGGGCTGGGCTTGGCCATCGTCGCACGCGTCGTTGAAGACCATGGGGGGCTGATCGAATTGGACGATGCGCCGGGAACTGGCCCGGGCGCGGTCGTGCGGTTCGTTCTACCGAAACGCGGCGAGGAGCCGCTCGAACAAAGCGCAGAACACGGCGCAGGAGTCCCGTAATGGCTGACATTCTGATCATCGATGACGAAGCCGACATCCGCGATCTCGTCTCCGGCATCCTCGAAGATGACGGCCACCAAGTGCGCGCCGCCCGTGACAGCGACGAGGCGCTTGACGCCATTCGCCGGCGCCGGCCCTCGCTTGTGGTGCTCGACATCTGGCTGCAGGGCAGCCGCATCGACGGGCTCGAACTGCTCGCCATGTTCAAAGAGATCGATCCGGACCTGCCCGTGGTGGTGATCTCTGGGCACGGCACGATCGAGACGGCGGTTTCCGCCATTCGCAAAGGCGCCTACGATTTCATCGAGAAGCCGTTCACGGCGGATCGCTTGATCCTGGTGGTCCAGCGCGCGCTGGAAGCGGCACGGTTGAAGCGCGAGAATACGGCGCTGAAGGCGCGCGCCATGGCAAGCGACGATCTCATCGGCTCATCTGCGGTGATTGGCGCGCTGCGCAGCTCGATCGATCGTGTCGCGCAAACCAATTCGCGCGTGCTCATCTCGGGGCCGGCGGGTTCGGGCAAAGAGTTGATCGCGCGCTTGCTGCATGAACGCAGCCCGCGTTCGACCGGATCGTTCGTGGCAATCAACGCCGCGTCGATCGCGCCGGATCGCATGGAGAGCGAAATCTTCGGCGAAGAGGGGCCCGACGGGCGTCCGCGCAAGATCGGCGTGTTCGAGCAGGCGCATGGCGGCACCCTCTTCCTTGACGAAGTTGGCGACATGCCGATCGAGACTCAGTCGAAGATCCTGCGCGTGCTGGTTGAACAGCGATTCCGGCGGCTCGACGGCAACACCGATGTGCAGGTGAACGTGCGGGTCGTGTCGTCGACCTCGCGCGATTTGCGCGGCGACATCGAACAGCAGCGCTTCCGCGAGGATCTATTCCATCGCCTGAACGTGGTGCCGTTGCGGGCGCCAAGTCTTGCCGAACGGCGCGAGGACATTCCAGACCTTGCCGGCTATTTCGTCGGGCGGCTTGCGGGCATGTCGGGGGTGCCGGCGCGGCAGATCGGCGAGGACGCGCTGGCGGCGCTGCAGGCGGCGGATTGGCCCGGCAATGTGCGCCAGTTGCGCAACGTAATTGAGCGCATCCTCATCCTTGCCACTGGCGACGTGAACACGCCGGTGACGGTGGATTCACTGCCATCGGACGCTTGGCCGAGTGCAGGCGCCAAGCGCGATGGCATGCAAGAAGTGATCGCCTTGCCGCTGCGCGACGCGCGCGAGCGTTTCGAGCGCGAATATCTCAACGTGCAGATCACCCGCTTTGGCGGCAACATTTCGCGCACCGCCGCCTTCATCGGCATGGAGCGCTCGGCCCTGCACCGCAAGCTCAAGTCGCTTGGCGTCGATCCGCCGGGCCGCAACGGCCAAGAGGCCGAATGAGGCCCATCGCGTACGTCAACGGCGCCTATCTGCCGCTGGCGGGCGCGAGCGTGTCAGTGCTCGACCGAGGCTTCCAGTTCGCGGATTCGATCTACGAAGTATGGGCCGTCCGCAATGGTCGCATGTTCGATGCGGACGCACACATGGCGCGCCTGCGCCGCTCGCTCAGCGAACTGCGCATCAAGGTCACGATGAGCGACGCTGCACTTTACGCCGTGCTTCGCGAAACGCAGCGCCGCAATGGCGTCACGAATGGCATTATCTATGTGCAGATCAGCCGAGGCGCTGCACCCCGCGATCACGTGTTTCCGGGGCCGAATGTGCGCGCGACGATGATTGTCACCGCCAAGAACCTCGATCGGGGCGCCATCGCCAAACGCGCAGCTGTTGGCGTCAAAGTGATTACCCTGCCCGAAACGCGCTGGGCGCGCTGCGACATCAAGTCGGTCAACCTCCTCCCCAACGTGCTGGCGCGCCAACAAGCCAAAGAGAAGGGGGCTTTTGAAGCCTGGCTCGTGGGCGAAGACGGATGCATCACCGAGGGCACATCCTCGAACGCTTTCATCGTCGATGCGCAGGGCCGCATCCGTACGACGGCGCTTTCCAATCACATCCTCCACGGCGTCACGCGCGCGGCGCTGATCGAGATCGCGCGCGCGCGGCAGATGAAGGTGGTCGAAGAGCCGTTCACGGTCGAGGAAGCGCAAGGCCGCGCGCGAAGCCTTCATCAGCGCGGCCTCCAATCCAGCTATTGCGGTGGTTGCAATAGATAATGTTCCCGTTGGCGATGGCCGCCCAGGACCCGTTGCGCAGGCGCTGCGAGCCTTTTATTTGGGCGCCGAACCGCAAAAATGAGCCGCTCAGGCTCTTTGTAGTTTGGCGCCGGCGCACCAGCGCCTTATGTTCGCGGCTCAGCTGCGCGCGCGTCGCGGCGCTACAAAAGAGGCTCGAGCGCCCCATGGATAAGAAACAAAATTTGCAGGACACGTTCCTCAACGCGGTCCGCAAAGCCAAAACTCCCCTGACTATCTTCCTGGTCAACGGCGTCAAATTGCAGGGCGTCGTGACCTGGTTCGACAATTTCTGTGTGTTGCTGCGCCGCGACGGGCAGGTTCAACTCGTCTATAAGCACGCCATCTCGACCATCATGCCTGGCGGTCCCGTGCAGCTCTACGAAATCGACAAGGCGGCCGATGAAGCCGACGGCTGAGACGCCGACCAAGGACATCAATCGCGCCATCGTGCTGCGTCCGCTTTCGCCCACGGAAGCGGACGCGCGCGATCCTGAAGCGCGCCTGTTGGAAGCGGTGGGCCTGACGCAGGCTTTGGGGCTCGACGTGGCGTATGCGGACGCCGCACCGCTTCGCCAGATCAGCCCGCGCTCCTATTTCGGCTCTGGCCGTGTTGCGCGTCTTAAAGACCAGACTGAAGAACTGGGCGCAGGCGTCGTCGTCGTCGACGCCCCGCTGTCGCCCGTGCAGCAACGCAATCTCGAACAGGACACGCAAGCCAAGGTGATGGACCGCACCGGCCTCATCCTGGAAATCTTCGGCGTGCGCGCGCAAACGAAAGAGGGGCGCTTGCAAGTCGAATTGGCGCGGCAGGCTTATGAGCGCTCACGGCTTGTGCGCACCTGGACGCACTTGGAGCGTCAGCGCGGCGGCTTGGGCAAAACTGGCGGCCCCGGTGAAACGCAAATCGAGTTGGACCGGCGTCAAATCGCCGATCGCATCGTGCGCCTGAAGCGCGATCTCGAAGACGTGCGCCGTACGCGCGCCATGCAGCGCCGCGCGCGAGCGCGTGCGGGTCTGCCAGCGGTGGTGCTCGTCGGCTATACGAATGCTGGCAAGTCGACGCTCTTCAATCGATTGACGCAAGCGAGCGTGTTGGCGAAAGACATGCCGTTTGCGACGCTCGATCCAACGGCGCGCTTGGTAAAATTGCCGAGCGGACGCTCGGTGATTGTGAGCGACACGGTCGGCTTCATCTCGGATCTGCCGACCGAATTGGTGGCTGCGTTCCGGGCGACGTTGGAGGCGGTCACCGAAGCCGATCTGCTCGTGCATGTGCGTGATATTGCCCATGAAGACAGCGAAGCGCAGCGCGCCGACGTGATGGCGGTGCTGGCGCAGCTCAGCAAGGATGCGGACAAGAAAGCGCCGCCTGTGCTGGAAGCCTGGAACAAGATCGATCTCCTAGACGAGGCTGCGCGCGAGGGACGTATCCGCCGTGCGCAGGCGCTGGAAGAGGGCGCCCTTGCCCCGGTTGCGATCTCGGCGCTGACAGGAGAGGGCGTGGATACGCTGCTGGCGGCCATGGCCCGCGCGGCATTCGCCGCCACCCGCATTGTTACGCTGACGATCGACGCTGGCGATGGAAGAACGCGCGCGCGCATCGCCGCCGCCGGGCGCATTCTTGAAGAAACCCATGACGACCACGGCGCAACATTGCTTAAGGCAGAGCTTTCGATGGAAGACGCCGCGCGCTTTGCGCCGTTTGAGCCCCTGCCCGAGGAACCGCGGCAAGCGGCCGAATAGGGACGCCGCGTGTCATCCGCTTTCGGCGATGCCGCCCAGCGATTATGTTGGTGAACGCACGCGGGCCGCAACTTTGAACGCAATCGTCGGCGCCCAATAGGGTAGGCCCCCTATTTCGATCTCAGCCGCTCAACCAATTCGGCTGCGAACGTGCTGAGCGTATCATCGCGCGCGCCCATCACCACGATGCGGTCGCCGGGCTCTGCGAGCTCGATCAGCTTGTCGCCGCACGCCGCGCGTTCAGCAAACGCCATGGCCTGGAGGTGGCGCGCACGCACGCCGGCAGCGATGTGTTCGCTGGTGACGCTGCGATCGACGGTGCCGCCGTAATAGACCGGATCGGGCAAGATCAGTACGTCGTCGCTGGCCATGTTGTCAGCGAAGCAGGCGATGAATTCGTTCTTCATGAGCTTCAGCGGCCCAAAGCCGTGCGGCTGAAACATGATGAGCAGGCGACCCGGAAAGGCGTGCAGCGTTGCGAGCGTTGCGTTGATCTTGTCGGGGTTGTGGGCGAAATCGTCGATCACGGTGACGCCGTTTGCCTTGCCGGCCACCTCCAAGCGCCGCTTGGTGCCGCAGAACCCCCCAAGCGCGCGCGCTGAGTCCACAAGCGAGATGCCATAGCCGCGCGCCGCAGAAAGCGCTGCAAGCGCATTGGAGACGTTGTGCAGGCCGGGGACCGCCAGGTTCACGCTCGCATGCGCGCCGCCGTCGCGCTCAACAACATCGAACGAAACGCCGTCTGAGGCCTGCTCGATCGCCTTCGCGCAAAGATCAGCCAGCGGCGATCTGATGCTGTAGGTGCGCGTGCGCACTTTCGCGCTCAACACCAAAGCGGCGGTTTCCTCGTTGTCGAGGTTTAACACTCCTATTTCGGCTTTGCCGACAAAATCGCGGAAGAGGGCGCGCAATTCATCCATGCTCTTATGGTCGAGCGCAATGTTGTTTACGACCGCGATGGTCGGCTGGTAGCGCGCGATGGAGCCGTCGCTTTCGTCGACTTCGCTCACAAATGCGTCGCCCTTGCCGACGAGCGCCGAGGCAAAGAGCGCCTCGGGCGTCACGAAATTCTTCATCACCGCCCCGTTCATCACCGTCGGATCGCGCCCAGCCTGATGCAGGCACCAAGCGATCATGGCGGTGCTGGTAGATTTGCCGCTGGTGCCGGCGACGCCAATGCGCACAGGGGCGGCGTTGAACAAGTCGGCCAAGAGCTCCGGACGCTTCACGTCGCGCGCGCCCACCCGGTGGGCGGCGAGGACGTCCGGCACAGTGTCTTCCACAGCCGCCGAGCGCACAAGAACCTGCTCGGCGCTGGTGATGCCGCTGCCGTCCTGTGGAAAGAGCCCGATACCTTGTGCGCGCAGATACGCGAACTTCGCGTTCAGGCGGCCCTGGTCCAAGGAGCGGTCTGAACCGGCGACCGTCACGCCTTTGCCGCGCAAGATCAGCGCCAGCGGCAACATTCCCGATCCGCCGATACCGCTGAAGAAATAGGATTTGGCCAAATTGCTTTCGTGACTCATCGCCCCCGGTTATGAGGACAAAGCGCGATTGCCCGCAAGGCGGGCAGGGAGACAGGCAGCAGATGGGCCAACGCATCCGCATCGGCGTCGTCGCCCCCGGCACGCGCATCGATGAGGCGATCGCGGAGCGCGTCAAAGCCTTCGCCGCGGACGCCTTTTTGGATCAAGCGCCAGAGATTGTTTTTCATCCGCAATGTTTTTTGAGCGCCGGGCATTTCGCCGGCGACGATGCAGCGCGCGCTGAAGCCTTTCTCGACATCGCCAACGATCCGAAGTTCGACGCCCTTTGGGTCGCGCGCGGCGGCTACGGCGCGTGCCGCATGGCCGAGCAGGTGCTCGCCAAGTATCACGAAAGCGCCCGCGCCAAGACCTATATGGGCTATAGCGACGCCGGCGCGATCCTGGGCGGGCTCTACAAGCTGGGCTTCCCGAACATCGTGCATGGACCCATGCCCATCGACATCACGCGCGAGGGCGGCGAAGCGGCAGTGAAGAGGGCGCTCGCCTACCTGCTCGAACGCGCGCCGGAATCGCTTGAAATGACTGTGATGGCTGAAGGCAAGTTCGCCGCCTTCAACATCATGATCCTGCATTCGATCCTCGGCACCCCGCTCGAGCCGGATTTGAGCGGCCACGTATTGATGCTCGAAGACTTGAACGAGTACCTTTACAGAATTGACCGCGCCCTCTTCCACGTCATGGCCTCGCCGAACGTCAGGCGCGCGAAGGGGATCAAGCTCGGGCGCATCTCCAACATCACCGAGAACGACAAGCCTTTCGGCGCAACCGCCGAAGAGATGATGAAGTACTGGTGTGCGCGCGCGGGCATTCCTTATCTCGGTCGTGCCGACATCGGGCACGATGTCGACAACCGCGTGGTGCCGTTTGGCGCCTGGAAGCGCGGCTGAGAAAGCACACGTCGCGCCCGACATATTTTGGCGAATCGCCGAACATCTTGGCGATGGCTGTGCGCTAGACAGCCCCGCGAGGGAAGCCGCAGGAGATGCAAATCAGAAGAGGGCGGTTGAAGGCTTGGGCGGCCCCCTACGCGCTTGTGTTGGCGTTTCTCAGCCCCGACGCCAGCGCTCAAACCCAGTACGCCGCAACGCCCTCGCCCCAACCGCAAGGCCACGCCGCCTCCTCTGACGACACGGACGCCGACGCCATCGCGGTCACCGGTCAGCGGCGAGAGGGGAGCGTGCCCGGCGACGCTATTCCGCAAATCGTGCTTGGGCCCGCCGACATTCGTTCTTATGGCGCGTAAAATCTCGACGAACTGATTACCTCGCTCGCGCCGGAGCTTGGCACGGCGCGCGGCCGCGGCGATGGCGGCGCGATCATCTTGCTGAACGGGCGCCGCGTCGCCGGCTTCAATGAGATTCGCACGCTGCCGACGGAAGCCATCGCGCGCGTCGAGATCTTCACCGAGGAGGTCGCGCTGCAATACCGCTATTCGGCCGATCAGCGCGTCGTGAACATCGTGCTGCGCCGCTTCTTCCGCGCCATCATGCGGAAGCAGACATGGGCGCTTCGCGCAACAGCAATGGCGAGAAAGACGAAGGCGAGTTGGGCTATCTCGTGCACACGCCGCACGGGCGCGTGAATGTCGACGGCAAGCTCCAGTCTCAGAAAGCCTTCATCCAGCTCGAAAGCGGCGTGACGCCGCCGCCGACAGGTCCAGACGATCGCGCCGACCGCACGCAAAGCCCCGACACGAACAGCCTCGATACCACTGGCGTCTGGAACCATGTCTTCAACCGCATCGCCGCCGGCACATCGAGCCTCACCGTTCAACGCACCACGAGCCAATCGCGCATTGGCCTCGATCCCATCACCAGCACCGTGATCACCGCGCACGGCGCTGCTGGCAGCGCGCGCGCCAGCTTCACTCTGGACGGTTCGACACCGAACTGGATGTGGACGGCGAACGTGGGCGTGCGCGGCCTGCGCATCCTCGCCCGTGTCGAGAACCTGTTCGACGCCGCGCCAGACGTGCGCGATGCGAGCGGGGCGGCGCCTTATGCCGATCGCCCGGCGCTGCTCAATCCTGCGGGCCGCATCTGGGAGATTGGCTTGCGGAAGTTGTTCTAGGCGGAGCGCTCAGCGCGCTTTGCTTCCACCCAGAGCGCTTCCATCTCGTCCAACGGCTGGGGACCCGCGCGGCCTTGCTGGGCAAGCTTGCGTTCTATGTACTGAAAGCGGCTCGTGAACTTGGCATTGGCGCGACGAAGCGCTTCTTCAGGATCGACGTTGAGCTTGCGGGCGAGGTTGGCGAGGACAAAGAGAATGTCGCCCAGCTCTTCAGTGAGCGCTTCATGGTCGTGGTGGTCGCGCGCCTCGGCCAGCTCAGCTAACTCTTCCTCGAGTTTCTCCAGAACTTGATCGGCGCTCGGCCAATCGAAATTGATGCGTGCGGCGCGCTTGGTGAGCTTCTCAGCGCGCATGAGCGCAGGCAGCGCCATGGCGACATCGTCGAGCAGGGAGGCGGGGGCGCCGTCGGCGGCGCGTTTCTTCGCGCGCTCTTCGGCCTTCAGTGTCTCCCAGGCGCGGGTCTGTTCTTCCGCGGTGCGCATATCGCGTTCGCCGAACACGTGGGGATGGCGCTCGGTCATCTTCTCCGTCAGCGCTTCGGCGACATCGCAAAAATCGAAATGACCGGCCTCTTCGGCCATGCGTGCGTGAAAGACGACTTGGAAGAGGAGGTCGCCCAATTCTTCTTTCAACGCCGGCATGTTGTTGCGTTCAATCGCGTCAGCAACTTCGTAGGCTTCCTCGATCGTGTAAGGGGCAATGGTTGCGAAGGTCTGTTCGGCGTCCCATGGGCAACCGTGCTCACGGTCGCGCAGCCGCGCCATCAGCGCCACCAGTGCGCGCGCTGCAGCTCCCGTGCGATCGGCCTTTGTATCTGACGCCATGTCTCTTCTCGCTTATCCCGCCAGCACTGCGGCAGTCGAAGGATGGGTTCCCGCCATGCGCTCGAGCCACGCCAGGCCAAGGCCGATCTCTTCGCCTTGGTCACGGCGCGATCGCCTGAGCCGCTCGGCGCGCGTCGCCGCTGAATACGGCTCGTTCGGGCTCTTCGCGTAGTGGTGCATCAGCCGATGGGCAGCAATGCCATCGATAAGGGCCGGCGTCGCCTGCAGTGACAGATGTTGAAAGATCGCGCGCAGGTGGAGGCCAGGATCGCCAAGGAAAGCGTCGAAATCGATGGCCAATGTCCTGCCAGGACACGCCGCGGCAATGCGCTGCTGCGTGAGGTGCTCGGCAAGCCAGCTCATTGCCGCGGCTTCGCCGGGCGAGGCCACAGGCTCAGCGCTGCCCAGGAGCCGGCAAAGACGTCCAAAGCGTTCTTTGCCTTTGGTCTGAAGATCGCTCATCGAGGATGAAAGCGTCGAAGCGAGAGCGACTTCCGCTGCGACGTTCAAGAGGATCGCCTTGGCGTCGGGCGCCTCCTGCATCAACAGATCGCCAATGCGCGCCGCATCGCTTGTCGCCTTCACGACAACGCAGGCTGTGTCGTCGTAGCCGCGCCGCCAAAGCCGCACTTGCGTCGCCAGTGCTGTGTCGAACGCTCCCGATGCAGAGGAGAGGGTGTCGTGTTTGGACGCCAACGTGCGCAGCGCGCGCGGCTCGCGCAGCGAGAGCGCGCCGTTTGCCTCCTCGATAAGCCGGCTGAGCAATGTCGACCCAACGTGCCCGGCGTGGAAAATAAAGTGGATGGGACGCGGCGGTTCGCTGATCGCCTGCGTCCAGCGCACGAGATGATCGTGCGGCATGATGAAACCGTCAGGCGTCAGCGGCAGCAATCTGGCGTCGAGGAAGACAGCCGCCCGATAAGCCGCGCGGCTCATGCGCAGCACCGCCGCGGTCCCGGCCACCAGATCGATCTGCTGCACGAAGAGATCTGGGCTGTTGAAGCCGCTGCGCGCCAAGAGGTCGAAGAGAGTAGAGGCGTCGCCTTCGGGATCGCCCTCTATCTCTCTGTTTTTGCTTGCATTATGTCGCATGCAGCAATCCGCATAAGATAGATTATGGGAAATGATCCCATGAACTCAATTGCCCAAATCGGCGCTCCAGCCATCGTAGCCAGGTTCGACGCCCGTGGGCAGCCTCGCCTTCAAGGTCTGATAGTCGAGGTCGACGTGCATGTTGGTCAGGACGGCATGCTTGGGCCTGAGCCGGTCAATCCAGTCGAGGGTCTGTCCGAGATGGGCGTGCGTGGGATGCGGCGTCTCGCGCAAAGCGTCGACGATCCAAAGCGCGAGGTCCGCAAGTGCGGCAAAGCTTGCCTCCGGCATCGCGACAAGGTCGTTGGAGTAAGCAAAGGCGCCGACACGGAAGCCGAGTGATTTGGAAAAGCCATGGTCCTGCTCGAGGGGCAGGATCTCTAAGGCGCCGCCCGGCCCATCGACTGCTATTGGCGCAAGCGGCGCGATGGATGCGGCGCGGCGTGCAATCGCTGCATAACCGCCCGCCGTTTCGAACGCGTAGCCAAAGCGCACCATGAACGTCGCGGCCGTCGCCTCGTTCATCCAAACCGGGATCGGCCGCTTCTGCTTGAGGAAGTAGGGGCGGAGATCGTCAAAGCCATTGGTCTGGTCGGCGTGATCGTGGCTGAGGATCACCGCGTCGATGTGGGCAGGTTGTGCTGCAGCGAGTTGCAGGCGCAAGTCGGGCGAAGTGTCGATGAGCACCGTCGTCGCCTCTTGCGCCGGTCCTGCCGCCCCGCTCCATCTCTGCAGCAACAGGGCGCAGCGCGAGCGGCGGTTCCTCGCCTCATTCGGATCGCACCTGCCCCAATCGCCGGTGGCGCGCGGGACGCCGCCGGATGAACCGCAGCCAAGCAGCGTGACGCGCAGCGTGGCCATTAGCCTTCCCTTATGCCTTGGGGCCTCACGCTTGGCGGCCTCTCGCTTGGGGGCCTCTCGCTTGGGGGCGCCGCAATCTTTGGGAAGAGGCGAAGGAAGTTATCGGCGAGTAGGGCCGCGCCCTCTTCCTCCTTTATGCCTCTCAGCGCGCAGAAGGCCTTGTGCACGTCTACGACATGCATTGGCTCGCAGCGCTGGCCGCGAAACGGAACAGGGGCCAGATAGGGGCAATCGGTCTCGACGATGACGCGATCGAGCGGGACTTCTTTGGCGATGGCGCGCACATCGTCGGCGTTCTTGAACGTGATGATGCCTGAGAACGAAAAGTATGCGCCGAGCTTGAGAACGCGCCTGGCGAGTTCAGCGCCCGACGTATAGCAGTGCATGAGGATGCGAAGAGAGCCCTTCTGCGCCTCCTCCTCCAAGAGCTCCGCCATGGCGGTATCGGCTTCGCGCGTGTGGATGATGAGCGTCTTGCCGAGCGCGCGCGCGGCCTCAGCGTGCGCGCGGAAAACCTGGACCTGATCCTCCAAGGGGCTGAACTGGTAGTGCTGGTCAAGACCTGTTTCGCCGACGCCCACCACTTTCGCGTGGCGGCCGAGCTCGATCAGCCTTTCTGCCGTGAGCCCCAAATGGTCCTTCGCATAATGGGGATGGGCGCCCACGGTCGCGGTGATGTCTTCATGCGCTTCAGCGATGGCGATCACCGCGGCGAAGTTCTCGGTTTTGTCGCAGATCGTAATCATGCGTCCAACGCCGGCGTCGCGGGCGCGGGTGATAACGGCGTCTCGGTCAGCGTCGAAGCTGTGGTGATGCAGGTTTACGTGGCTGTCGATGTACATCAGCGCTTCGCCGCCGCTGCACGGTCGAGAATGCCGACGGCGCGCGCCAGGGCGTGTCGCGGGTCCATATCGAGGTCTTCGGCTTCAATGCGCATTTGCTCGAGCGCCGACCACGCCTCCGCCCAATTCTCGCTTAGATTGTCGACGCTTGCCCCGCGCGCCCATTCAGCGGCGAGATCAAGCACAGCCGCAAGTTTCTCGAAGGGTTCGCCGCTCATGCGCTCGTACATTCCCGTCAGCACCTGGCGCGCCGCGCCGCGTGAAAGCTGACGCAGCACGTCGCCGAGATCGGCGCCGGTTGCGTCAACGCCTTGGGCGTGTAAGGCAATCGCCCTACCCGGCCTGCCCCTTGCGAGCTTCACCAACGCCTCGTCCGGGGCGCCGCCGAGCGCCTGACGCACACAATCGTCGCCCAGCGGCTTTAGTGCGAGACGCCGGCAGCGCGAGCGGATGGTCGCCAGCGCCGCGCCTGGCGCATGACACACGAGCAGCAACACCGAGTGCGGCGGCGGTTCTTCCAGCGTCTTCAGGATCGCATTCGCGGAGTTGGTGTTGAGATCATCGACCGCGTCGATGATGGCGACGCGCATGCCGCCCTGGCTGGGCGAGAGCGCAAAGAAGCGGCCGAGCTCGCGGGCATCGTCGACGGCGATCTCGCGGCGTGGCCTGCCGCGTTCGTTGTAGCCGCGCCGGAGCACGAACAAGTCGGGATGCGCTTGGGCGGCGATCTTGCGCGCAATCTCGTCTTCCGGATCGACGTCGAGCGGGCGCTTGCCTTTGGGCCGCGCGCCGAGCGCTACGCGTGCGAGGCGGTAGGCCAACGTGGCCTTGCCCAAGCCCTTTGGCCCCGACAACAGCCAGGCGTGATGCAGGCGCCCGCCGAGCGCTTCGGCGAGCATTGTCTCCTGGGCCTCGTGGCCGGTGAGCGAATAGGTCAGCCGCGGATGCGGTGCGCGGGGTTCCTGGTCGGTCTCGATGATGTCCTTGTCCGCCACTAGAGGCGCGCCTCGATGGCCGCGAGTGCAGCTGCGAGCACGCGCTCTTTGGAGAGCGCCGCGTCGATCAAGACACAGCGATTGGGCTCGCGCGCTGCAATATCGCGAAATTCGTCGCGTACGCGCTGGTGGAAGGCGGCGTCCTTTCGCTCGAAGCGATCTTCACCGACATGCTCGCCGCGCGAGCGTCCAAGTCCGAGCGCGGGCGCGATGTCGAGGATAAGCGTGAGGTCGGGCGCGGGCGCGGCAATGAGCGCGTTTAGCGTGTCGAGCGTTTCCGGCTTCAAGCCGCCGGCCGCGACCTGATAGGCGCGGGTTGAATTGTAATAGCGATCGCACACGACCCAATCCCCGCGTGCGAGCGCAGGCAGGATCGTGTGGGTAAGATGGTTGAGGCGCGCGGCGGCAAACAAGAGCGCCTCTTCCGTCGCGCTCCAGCGATTGGCGTCGCCGGAAACAAGCAACGCGCGAACGGCGTCGGCGCCGGGCGCGCCGCCAGGTTCACGCGTGACGACGATGTTGGCGCGGGCGCCGAGTGCTTGGGCGAGACCACGCGTCAACGTCGATTTTCCCGTGCCTTCCCCGCCTTCGAGGGTGATGAAACGGCCCTGCGCCATGCCCTCAATGTGCGCCCGAGAAGGTCACGCGCAAGCCCTCCCAGGCCTGCACGAACCAATTGGCGCCGCCAATGCGTTCCCGCGTCACCAGCGGGAACTGCGTCGTTTGATAGTTCGGACCCTCGACAACGAGGTGCGCCACCACTTGCCCTTGCGCGATCGGCGCGCGAAGCGGGCCGTTATAAACAATGTGCGCCCGGAGCGCGTTCAACACCGTCTGCGGTCCCCCGACGATGATGTCGTCTCGCGCCACCAATGGCGCGCGCGCGCGTGCGCCGAGCCAGACTTGCGCCTGGCCGAGCTCTTGGCCGCGGCGCGCAATCCGCGTCGTCGCGTATTGTTCGAAGGCGGCCCCCATCAGCGCCACGCCGACAGAGCGGCGCTCGGCCATCGAGCGCAGGCCATTGAACACGATGATGCGGCGATGGCCGCCACGGAGCGCCGAGCCGACGAGGCTAAAGCCCGCTTCCGCGGTGTGGCCGGTTTTCAAGCCATCGGCGCCGTCGAACGCGCCGAGCAGCGGATTGCGGTTATCCTGGGTGTGATTGTTGAAGGTGAAGGTCCGCTCCGCATAGAGCCGATAAAGCTCAGGGTGATTGGCGATCAAATAGCGCGCCAAACGGGCGAGATCGGCCGAACTGATGAGATGGTTGGGATCCGGGAGGCCCGTTGCGTTCGTGAAGTGAGCGCTGCGCAGACCGAGCTCTTGGGCGCGCCGGTTCATCATCGCGGCAAAGTTCTCTTCGGAACCAGCAAGACCCTCCGCCAACACAATGCACGCATCGTTGGCGGAGACGACAATCACACCGGCTATAAGATCACGGACGCTGACATCGGAGTTCAGCTCGAGGAACATGTGCGAGCCGTCCGACATGGCGCCATGGCGCCAGGCGTTCTCGCTGACGTGATAGCGGGTATCGAGGGTGATGCGATGCTGCAGAAGCGCATCGCCCACAATCAGCGCCGTCATCAGCTTCGACATTGAAGCGGGCTGCATCGGCGTGTTGCAATCCTCGCAGTGAAGGATCGCGCCGCTATCGCCGTCCATGATAGTGACGTGCCGGGGCTGGGGCGGGGTCGCGGGTTGGACCGCGTGCGCAGCGGCGCGACGCGGGCGACGTTGAGCATCGGCGCCAGGCGCAAGGCTTGAGAAAAACAGCAGCGTACACGCCGCCCACACAGCCGGTTTCATCGCCGCCCCTTTTGGTCGAATCGAGCTTTCAGGTCTCTATTGAAGCACAGTGCGCCGCGGTTTTTTACGGCGCGACAACGACGCTTTCCGCGTACCCCAGAGCCGCGACGCTGCGGCGTGCGGCCTCGGCCTCCGCGCGGTTGGCGAAGGGACCAACCCGGACCCGGAACAATTCCGCGCCGGCGCGGTTGCGCGCGACGTCGACAGCTGCTTGGCCGACATTGTTCACAGCAGAGCGCACGCGCTGGGCGTTATCAACATCCGAGAAGGCGCCGACCTGAACAAAATACGAGCCCGTCGCTGCTGCAACCGGCATTGGCGCCGGCGGCGCGTAGGTCACTTGCTGCACCGAAGACGCTGGAGCAGGGCTGGCCTCAGGGGGCCGCGCCGGCGCTGGCGCCGGCGGCAGAAGCGAAGTGGGTCCCTCCTCCGCGCCAGCGTTCTGCACAGCGTTCTGGATAGGGTTCTGGATAGGGTTCTGGATAGGCTCAACCGAAGAGGGCGCCGCCGCCAGCGTTTGCGCCAGCGTTTGCGGCGGCGAGGCGGGATCGCCGAAATGACGCGGCGCGGGGCCAAGATAGCGGATGTGCACGCGCGCCGTGCCGGTGCGCTCAACACCGAGCACCTGTGCTGCGCCGTGCGAGAGATCGAGGATGCGGTCGGCGACGAACGGACCACGGTCGTTCACGCGCACGATGACTTCGCGGCCGTTCTCGAGGTTGGTCACTTGCACGAGACTGGGGATCGGCAGCGTCGGGTGCGCCGCAGTGATCGCCTCTTGATCGTAGATCTCACCGCTGGCGGTACGCCCGCCATGGAAGGTTGGGCCGTACCAGGAGGCCGTGCCGGTGGCTTCGTAGCCCGGTTCAGCGGCCGGCACGTACCAACGTCCGTTTGCTTGATAGGGTGGGCCCACGCGCTCGTTTTCGAGCCATGCCGGCCTGCCCTGCCCTTGCTCCCGCTCTTGTCCCTGGCCTTGCCCCGTTCCTTGCCCTTGCCCTTGCCCTTGCGCGGTGGCGAGGGCCGGGCCGGCGCTTGGCGTGGTTGCGAGCGGGTCTCCTGCACGGCGCAAGTCGAGAACCGCGCCTTGCGAGGAACTTGCGCCATATCCGTAGGAGCGTGCGTCACCGCCGGCCAAGTCATTGGCCGAGGAAGATCGCGTCGGCTGATCGCCGGCGTATTCGATGGGCGCGCGGCGCGCTTCAGCGGCGCCAGACACGGCCACGAGGCTCAGCGACGCAGCGACTGCGAAAGAAAGCTTGTTCAACGCCGACCCCACGACTTCTTCGTGCTGTTCTACGCTGCGCTCTCTTGAGGCCGCGTAAGCTTTTATCCTTTTTTCATGTTCACGAATAACGAGGGGTTAAGTCCACCTGGACGGATGCAGTTGGCCGGCGAACACAAGCCGTCTGTTCGCAGGGGTTATGATACACGCACGGAATCTGGTGCGCGCGGTCTTGAACTCGTGGGGGCTGGCGGAGGGAGTGGGATTCGAACCCACGGTGGGCTTTCACCCACGCCGGTTTTCAAGACCGGTGCCTTAAACCACTCGGCCATCCCTCCGTTGCGCCACTCCAGTCGAGGGCGGCTATCAGGGCCTGGCGCGCCGCGCAATGCGCCACCGCGCCCTTGCGCCGCAAGAAATTCACAATTGGGCCGAAATTCGGCGCGCCTGTCGCGGCTTGTCCTGATACCGCACCCGGCTTAGGTGCTGCTGCTCAGCTTGGGCTCAGCTACCCGACGCTACGGAGACAGAATGAAGCGCTTTATCGTTGCATGTGTGCTTTTGTTGGGCGTGGCCGCCCCCGCGCAGAGCCAGGTTGTTCTGCCTGCGCGTGTGAGCATCAATTACAACGTCAATGTCTATGGCGTGACCGCGGGCGAGGCGCTTTACACGTTCAACTTCCAAGGCGGCGAGTACAGCGCGACGGCGCGCCGGCAAATCACCGGGGTGGCGCGCAATTTCCTCGGCGATAGCCAGGACTTCTCCTATTCGTCGCGCGGCCGCGTCGAGAACGGCCAGGTGCGCCCGCTCGCCTATCGCCATGAAGACGATCATCGCCACCGCGTCGTGCAAGTGGCCTTTAATGGCGACGAAGTGATCACCACGGCGACGCCGCGCATGGGCATGGGCCATCCGCCCGCGACGGCTGCCCAGAAGGTCGGCACGATCGATCAGGTATCGATGTTTGCGCAGATGCTGATGGGGCAAGATGCGCCGTGCAACCGCACCTTCCGCGTCTTCCTCGATGGGCGCACGCGCTTTGATCTGGCGCTGCGTCCGAACGGAACCCAGCGCGTGAACCTGCCGAGCTTCAACGGCGTGGCGCAGCGTTGCGCGGTGCAGTTCACGCCGATCGCGGGCTTCTCTGATCCGCAGCGTCCGGCGCGGCTCACCTTCCTGTTTGCGACCATTAACGGCTTGACGGTGCCGATCGTGGTCGAAATGCCGACGGACTCAGTAGGCGTCGTGCGCCTGCAAGCGCGCAGCTTCCGTACCGCGGCCAATTGAGCGGTGAATTAAGCCGCGACCGCCCCCGCTGGATAATTCAGCGATTGCAATGAGAACCACGTCCACAGGAAAAGCCTGTGGTCGGCATCGCCGCGGCGATGCACGTCCCAAGCTTCACCGACGCGATCCATGCGCACGCCCGCAATGGGTGAAAGCGGCGGCGTTTTCGGGATCGAGCGCAGCCAGCGCGCCGTCGGCACGCCAAAGCCCTTCTTCGGCCGCTCGATGATGTCAGGCGGCAGTATGCCTTCCATCGCCTTCTTCAACAGATACTTGCGCTTGCCATTGCGGATCTTGAACTGGTGCGGCAGCCGCCGGCAGAAATCGATGAGATCGTTGTCGAGGAGCACCGCGCGCGACTCCAGCCCCGACATCATCGCCGCGCGGTCGACCTTCATCAGGATATCGTCCTGCAAATAGAAGCGCGTGTAGAAGGTGAGCGAGCGATCGATCAGCGATTGCGATGGATCGGAATCCCACGCTTCCAGCGCCTCTGAATAGAGTTCTTCCGGCGTCAGCGGCTCCTCGAAGAT
Organism: uncultured Pseudomonadota bacterium; assembly: GCA_963837475.1. Lineage (GTDB taxonomy): Bacteria > Pseudomonadota > Alphaproteobacteria > Caulobacterales > Aquidulcibacteraceae > Vitreimonas. The sequence goes on along the minus strand of CAWIND010000003.1, from coordinate 1,029,227 downwards.
GTGACGGATGAAAGCGGGTTCGGCCGGCGCCATCCACACGGGATTCCAAAGCGACGGCCCGTGATTGAGCCCCGTCAGCGTGCGCCGCAGCTTGAAATCCAAGCTCATGTTGCGCGCCGATACCGGCAGCCTGTGCACGGCCTCGCGCAGCAGGATGTGCAAGGGGCGCGGCACAAAGCGGCGATAGAGCGTCGCCGGCGCGAGCGCGCTGAACGGATCATAGCCGGCGAAGAGCTCGTCTCCCCCATCGCCAGAGAGGGCCACCGTCACGCGCTGGCGCGTGAATTTCGCAAGCAGGTAGGTCGGCAGGATCGAAGCGTCGCCCAGGGGTTCATCGAGGCGCGACAGCACAGATTGGGCAAGATCGCGCGCGGTGTCGATTTCGAGCCAGTCGGTTTGGTTGCTGACGCCAAAGTGGGTCGCGACTTTGCGTGCGTAGTCGGATTCGTCGAACGAGGGCTCCTTAAAGCCCAGCGTGAAGGTTTGGATGTTTTCCTTCGCAACCAGTTTGCTCGCCGCGGCGACCACGCTGCTTGAATTGAGCCCGCCCGAGAGGAAGAAGCCCAGCGGCACGTCCGATAGCAAACGCCGCCGTGTCGCCTCGACGATATGGCTGCGCAATTCCTCAATCAGCACGCCCTCGGACCGCTCGAGCCAGGATGGATCGGACTGAAGTTCAAATTGCCAATAACGCTGCGTCCGAAGCGCGCCGCTTTCCAGATCGAATATCCCCCAGGCGCCGCCGGGGAGCTTCTCGCAATCTTCGAGGATGGCGTTTGGCGCCGGCAGAAAGCCGTAAGCGAGCACCTTCTGCAGGCTGCGCGCGCGCAGGCGCGCCTGGAATTTCGAATGCGCCGCGATCGCGTGAAGCTCGCTGGCGAAGGCGAAAAGGTCGCCTTGCTTGGCGATGTAGAGCGGCTTCTCGCCGAAGCGGTCGCGCGCCAGGAAGAGGCGCTTGCGCGGTCTGTCGTAGATGCAGAACGCGAACATGCCGTTGAGACGTTGCGGCAAACCCTCGCCCCACGCAGCATAACCATGCACCAACACTTCGGTGTCGGCGTGATCGGTTTGGAAGCGATAGCCCTTGGCCTCTAGTTCGCGGCGGAGCTCGAGGTGGTTGTAGATCTCCCCGTTCTGCACCACGCCGATCGTGCCCTCGGCATTCCACATCGGCTGGCCGCCGCCGGAAAGGTCGACAATCGCGAGCCGACGATGACCGAGAAAAACACGGCGTTCGCTGTCGATATATTCGCCCTCGCCGTCCGGCCCGCGATGTGCGACCGCCTTCATCATGGCGGCAAGATCGCTCCGCTCGCCTCCCCCGACAAAGCCTGCGATCCCGCACATGCCTCACTCGTCTCCGTCGGGATCGCGCACCGTGTAGGGCCGGCTGCCCTGCGACTCGAAATACGTGCGGGTCATGATTTCCGCGAGCAGGCCCAGCAAAATGCTCATACAGCCCATCAGGAAAAGCATGGCGGCCAGGAGCGGCAGCGGCGTTTGGATAAGCGAGGTATGGCCGAAAATCTTGAGGGCAATCGCAGCCGCCAGCGTGATGAACGAAAGCACGATCGAGAAAAGACCGAAGCCGCCGAACACGTAGATCGGCTTGACCAAATAGCTTTCGAGAAATTTGAGCACCATCAGGTCGAGGACGACCTTGAAGATGCGGTTTAAGCCGTACTTCGATTTGCCGAAGCGCCGCGCCGCGTGTCCGACAGGCATCTCCACAACGCGCGCGCCGCGCCAGCTCGCATAGATCGGAATGAAGCGGTGCATCTCGCCATAGAGCCTAACCCCGCTCATCACGTCGCGCCGGTAGGCTTTCAGCGTGCAGCCATAATCGTGCAGCTTTACCCCTGAGAGGTAGGAGATGATGCCGTTGGCGATGCGGCTGACCAAATTGCGGCTAATGGCGGCGTCCTTGCGGTCAGCGCGCCAGCCGGAGACGACATCATAGCCTTCGTCGAGCTTCGCCAGAAGCCGGGGAATATCTGCGGGGTCGTTCTGAAGATCGGCGTCAAGAGTGACGATCACATTGCCGCGGGCGTGATCGAAGCCGGCCTGCAGGGCTGCGGTTTGGCCGAAGTTGCGGCGGAAATCGAGGACACGAAGCTCGCTCCTGCGTGCAGCGATGCTGTGTAGAATTTCGCTGGAGCGATCGTGGCTGCCGTCGTTCACGCACCAGATTTCATAAGTGCGGCCAACGCCGTCGAGGACGGCAAACAGGTTGTCGAGAAGCTCGCCCAAGCTCGCTTCTTCGTCATAGATCGGCAGCACGACCGAAAGGTCGAGCTTCGACGGCCGCGCCGGCGCAACGGGCTTCAGCTCAAAGGACATATTCTTCAGAGGCCTTGGTGCGGATAGGATACATCGGATCGAGCGTCGGGCGCACCTGCCCACGCACGCGATAAACGGAATAGCGTTCGATTACCTTGCCGCGGTGCACACGCGCGGCCGCCCCCACCAGTTCCGCCTCGGCGAAGCGGTTGCGCAGCTGTCGGGCATAGGAGCACGGCTGCTTGCAGACATAGAGCATTTGCTGGCTGAACAACGCCGCCGGCGGGGCCGGTTCGTTCGCCCAGCGGACGCGATCGTTGATTTGCTCAGCCGGCGTATGCGACGGCAGATAATAGGTGAGCGAGCTTGCCACGGTATAATCGGTGGTGAGCACGACCTGGGCGCCGACGCTTTGGCGCATGGCGTCGATGTTTTGGGCCAGTTCCGGCCACCCTCCCCCCAAAAGGCGCGAAGTGGGATCGCGGCGCAGGGGGATCACGCCAATGAGGGCCTGCGCATAAATCAAGCCTGCAAAGAACAAGGCGACAGGAATGGCCAGGCGATTTGACCAGCGCGCTGTGGCCGCACCGGCCCCAGTCCTTGCGGGAAGCAGATGCATCGCCAGCGCCGCCGCGCACGCCAATGCCGGGGTAATGCATTCAGGCCAATTGCCCTGCACGCGCTCATGCAGCGAATGCCACAGAAAATAGAACAGCACCGGCGCAATCATCCCAAACAAGAGGACGGCGACACTGCGATAGGCCCGCTCGCCATAGCCCCAGACGATGCCAAGGACGCCGAGAATGAATATCGACGGCGTGGCGATGCCGATCTGGGAGGCGATCAGTTCAAGCGGGTATTGAATGCGGAAGTGCTCGGTCACGAAGCGGCTCGATTGATACGCCACCGACGCCCATTCGTGATTGGCGTTCCAGATGAGCACTGGCGCAAACACAATGAGCGCAATGGCAGCGCCGAGATACGGCCACGGGTTCACGAACCATCGGCGTTTGTCGGGCACGGCTATGAGCCAAATGCCGATGCCGAAGGCGAAGAAGGCGGTCGTGTACTTCGCCCACATGCCGACGCCCAGTGCGAGCCCAACAGCGAGCCACCAGACGCCACGCCCGGTCTCGTGCAACTTCGCCAGCGTCCAAAGCACAAAGCAGCTCGTCATCACCACCGACGCATCCGAGGTCGCCAGCATCGAGCCGACATTCATCGTAAGCGTGAGATTGAAGAAAAGTACTGCAGTCGCGCCGGTGCGTTCAGCACCGCTCAAAAGCGCGCCCGCGCGCCAGACCGCCCAGCTTGCCGGCAGTGCGGTCAGCACCGCAAAAAGGCGAACGCCAAACGGGGTGTCGCCAAACAGCGTTGTCCCCAACCGGATGAGGAATGGGTTCATGGCCGGGTGGTCGAGATAGCCGGGGGCCAAATAGCGCGAATATCGCCAATAGAGGGCCTCATCGCTGGCGAGAGGCATGTTGGCGGCAACGATAAGGCGAACAAGCACTAGCCCCGCGATCGCGATGATCACGAGGCGCTCATAAGTCCATGTTTTCGCTTCACCGGCTTTTGCCGGCGCGTCCCGCGTCGTCGTCATCTACCGGCAGCTCGGCCCTTGAGGCGGCGACTTATAGGGCCAATTGAGGCAGGGCCAAGCCTGCGCCCCTGCTCCGCTGCATGGCTCTCTTGTCGCGGGAGCAGGGGTGGGGCGCAAAGGGCCCCGTATTGCGCCCTGACGCGTGCGATGCTTTGTGCGGCCCATGTCGGACGCTCGAACGCACAAGCATAGGGAAGCCCTGCGGCGCGCCGTGGCGCATATCAATCCGGCTCAGTTTCTGCGGTTTGCGGTCGTCGGCGCCATCGCCACCTTGATCCAATTCTCGATCCTGGTGGCCCTGGTTGAGCTCGCGCACGCCAACGAACTGATCGCCAACGCCATCGGCTTTGTGTTTGCGGCGAGCGCCAACTACCTCATGAACCGCTACTTCACGTTTTCCGGCGCCAGCAGCCACGCCGGCTATGGCCTGCTCAAGTTCGCGGTGACGAGCCTTATCGGCCTTGCCATCAACTCGCTCATCTTCAAGGCGTTCATGAGCATTGGGATCTATTACATGATCGCCTGGGCCCTCGCGACCGGCCTCACGCTCATCTGGAATTACACGGCCGCGCGTCTCATCGTCTTCCGTGACCGCTAGGCGGCGACAAACGCCGCTTGTGTCTTGGCCTTGATCTCGTCGAGCGCGACGCCGTCGGCCCGCTCGATCAGGCGCATCGGCGCTTGGCCGTGCTTGTCGATCGCAAAGACCCCGAGGTCGGTGATGACGAGGTCGACAACATTCACGCCCGTGAGCGGCAGCGAGCATTGCTTGAGAAGCTTCGGCGCCCCGTCCTTGGCGGTGTGCTCCATCACCACGACCACCCGCTTCACGCCGGCGACGAGGTCCATGGCCCCGCCCATACCTTTCACCATTTTGCCCGGCACCATCCAATTGGCGAGGTCGCCACGATCAGTGACTTCCATGGCGCCGAGGATGGAGAGGTCGATATGGCCGCCGCGGATCATGCCGAAGGAATCGGCCGACGAAAAATAGGACGTCTTGGGCAGCGCCGTGATGGTCTGCTTGCCGGCGTTGATGAGGTCGGGATCTTCTTCGCCCTCAAACGGAAACGGACCCATGCCGAGCATGCCATTCTCCGACTGCAGCGTAACTTCCATCCCCTGCGGGATGTAGTTCGCAACCAGTGTCGGGATGCCGATGCCGAGATTGACATAGAAGCCGTCGCGCAATTCCTTGGCGGCGCGCTGGGCAAGCTGTTCGCGGGTCCAGGGCATCAAGCGTTCTCCCGCTTGCGCGTCGTGCGTTGTTCGATCCGCTTTTCAAACGCGCCTTGCACAATGCGATCGACGAAGATGCCGGGCGTGTGGATGGCGTTGGGATCGAGTTCGCCGGTTTCCACCAGGATCTCGACTTCGGCGACGCACGTCTTCCCGGCGCTCGCCATCATCGGGTTAAAGTTGCGGGCGGTTTCGCGATAGATGAGGTTTCCCTCCTTGTCGCCTTTCCAGGCTTTGACGATCGAGAGATCGGCGACGAGCCCGGTTTCCAGAAGATAGGTCTCGTCATTGAAGCGCTTGGTTTCCTTGCCTTCCGCCACCAGCGTGCCAACGCCGGTCTTTGTGTAGAACCCCGCGACACCGGCGCCGCCGGCCCGGCAGCGTTCGGCGAGCGTGCCTTGCGGATTGAATTCGAGTTCCAGTTCGCCGGCCAAGAACTGGCGCGCGAATTCCTTGTTCTCACCCACGTAGGAGGAAATCATTTTCTTGATTTGCTTGGTCTCGAGCAGCAATCCCAGACCCCAGCCATCGACGCCAGCATTGTTGGAAACGACGGTGAGGTTTTTGACGCCGCTGTCGCGCAGCGCGATGATCAGGTTCTCCGGGATACCGCACAGCCCAAAGCCGCCCGACATCACCATCATGCCGTCGAAGGTGAGCCCTTCGAGCGCGGACTTGGCGTCCGCAAAAACCTTGTTTGCCATGGGCGGGTGTTACGCAGGCAGAGCGTGGGGCGCAATATTCGAGACCGCAAAGGGCGCGCCACAAACAGATTGCGCCAGCCGCTGAGCCGGCGGCTGGCGCTCTGTTTCGCCCCCGGAATTGGGAACGAGAACTAGGCCCTGGTACGAGCGAGGGACGAAAATCGTCCAGAACCAGGGATGATAGAAGCAAACCCGGCTTGAACCGCCCCTGAACGGGGCCATCAGCTTGGACGGGCCGAGATTTTCCAATCCGCCAGGATTTCCGCGGTTTGCGCCCCAGGCTGGGCGGCCGGCCCCTGAATGGCCCCAGGGGTTCGTGAAAATCTTGGCGCGGCATTGGGCTGAACGAGCCCTGCGACATCGGTAAAGGCTTGCCGCGCCACGTTGTGCGGGTGCGCCGGGGCTTCCGCCATGGAGAGCACCGGGGCAAAGCAAACATCGCTTCCCTCCAAGAGTGCGGTCCATTCTTCACGCGTTTTTGTTTTCACCAACGCTGCGGTCTTTTCCTTCAGCGCCGGCCAATGGCTCTTCAGCATTTGCGGCGCGGCGAATGCGGGATCGTCTTTGAGGCCCGTCTTCTCCAATAGCAGCGCATAGAATTGCGGTTCGATCGGTGCGATCGAAACGTAGAGACCGTCTTTGGTTTCGTAGGTGTCATAGAAATGGGCGCCGCCATCCAAAAGATTGGCTTCGCGATCGTCGGTCCAGATCTGCGAAGCGCGCAGGCCATAGATGACGCCCATGAGCGAAGCAGCGCCGTCAGTGATGGCCGCATCGACCACCTGCCCCTTCCCCGATTGTCGCGCTTCGATCAAAGCCGCGAGCACGCCCATCGCGAGGTAGAGCGCCCCGCCGCCATAATCGCCCACCAGGTTAAGCGGCGGCGGGGGCGGGCCATGTTTGCGGCCAATCGCATGCAGCGCCCCGGAGAGCGCGATGTAGTTGAGGTCGTGCCCGGCTGCTTGCGCCAGCGGCCCGCTTTGGCCCCATCCGGTCATGCGTCCGTAAATGAGTTTTGGATTGCGCGCGAACGCCGCATCAGGCCCCACGCCAAGGCGCTCCATCACGCCGGGGCGGAAGCCTTCGATGAGAATGTCGGCTTTGGCGATCAGCTGAAGCGCAACTTCGATGTCGGGCGCCTGCTTCATGTCGAGTGCGATCGAACGCCGCCCGCGCGCGGTGACGTCATTGCGCATGGCCCGCCCAGCCGGCCGATCGATGCGCACCACCTCAGCGCCCATGTCCGACAATAGCATGCAGCAGAAAGGCCCCGGCCCAATGCCGGCAAATTCCACGACTTTCACGCCATTCAAAGGGCCGCTCGCCATAGTCGATCCCGTTTACCTTGCCGGTTTGCTTCGTCGCGCGAAGCCGCCATAAGTGCAACCCAAGTCCTCAAGTCCCTCAAGCCCCGCAAGTCCGATGGGGTGGACCAGGCGCCGGAGCGTAAACCTTTGCGCATCATTGTGCGTGCTCACGACGCCCGCGTTGCGCGCGACGCTCAAGCGCAGCTGAACGCGGCTGGCGTAAACGCGCAGGCTCTCGTCGGCGACTATCGCCCCGCTCCCGAAGGTGAGGACATCACCATTGCGCCGGCGGCGGATGTGAACGCCGCGGCGCACTTTGCCTCAGCCGCAAGGGGCGCCGAACAACCACCGCTCGCCGTACTTTTGGGAAGCTGCCAGGATCATCCCTTGCCGGCTGGCCTTTCCGAAGCTGAAGTTTCTGAATCTGATGTTTTCAGCGGCGCCATTGCGCTCGATGCGCCGCCGACGCTTCTGCTGGCCCAGATCAAAGCCTGGCAACGTGTCGCAGTCGCTGAGGAAGAACGTGCGCGGCGCGCAGCGACCGCTGCCTGGCTTGCGCTTGCTTCGCCAAAGCCGCTCGAGCCGCGCGCCCTAAAGGCGCTCTATATCGGGGCGCCCAATGCGATGTTTTTGACGCTTGAGCGGGCTTTCGCCGAACACGACGGCGTCGTCACGGCCGCGTTCTCGTCTTATTTGGGTTTCGATCATTTGCACGACGAGGTCTTCGACGCAGTCGTGCTCAATGGCGTGCAAGACACCGCCACCGCTCTTTCGCTGTGCGCAGCGCTTCGGCGCAACGCCAGCCTTTGCCTCTTGCCGACCATGTTTGTCGCAGCGCCTGGCGACGCCGGAACCGCTGAAAGCGCGATTGAACGGGGCGCTGCTTCGGTGACCTTCGCCAATTCTTCTTTGGCCCCTGGTCTCGGCTGGCTGTTTGAGGCGATCCGCCGCGATCGCCGCCGACGCGCCGCTGAACACGATATCCGTGCGCTGCGCGACATGATGGGAGAACCGCGCACCGGGCTTTTCAAGCGCGACGCCTTCGACGCGCACTTGACCCGGCTGGCGAGCGATCATCACGCCAGTGGCCGCCAGCTTTCGCTTTCGCTGCTGCGGGTTTTGCCCGCACATGGCGCGCGTCAGCCCGCCGAGGATGTCTGGAAGCGCGGTTTCAGTGAAATCGGCAGCCTTGCCGCCAGATTGATGCGCGAATGCGACAGCGGCACGGCTATTGGCGGCGACTTCATCGCCGTCGCTATGCCAGCAACGCCTCTGGCTGGCGCTAAGCGCACCGCCGAGCGCATCGCTTCGGTTGCTGAGTGCACGGCCTTCGCTGCGGGCGAAAGCGGCGCGGGGCCCTTGGTGTTCGAACAAAACGCCGTCGAGCTTCAGCCAGGCGAAAGCGGCGCGGCGCTGCTTGCGCGTGCGCTGCGCGCGCTCGATGCCGAGAGCATTCCGGCCTAGCCTAGGCCGCCTTCTTCATCGCGATCCGCGACAGTGATTCCAACACCGCGCGCAGCGCTTTGAGCCGCTGCAACGGCTCGGGCCAGCCGCCTTGCACCACGAGTTTGGCGTCAGGTCGCATTTTGAAATCGTCCGGCCGTTCCTGCACGAAGCGCACGAGCGCCATCGTGTCGGGGAAACCCTCTTCGCGGAAGGTGAGCACCGCGCCTTTCGGGCCAGCGTCGAGCTTGGCGATGTTGCAGCGCCGGCAGAGCGCCTTGAGCGCGGCGACGGCGATGAGCTGATTGGCTTCCTCGGGCAGGGGGCCGAAGCGATCGATCAGCTCCGCGGCAAACGCTTCGCGCTCCTGATCGGTGTCAAGTTCAGCCAGGCGCCGGTAAAGCGCCAGGCGAACGGTGAGATCGGCGACATAGTCTTCCGGAATGAGCACTGAGGCGCCGACATTGATTTGCGGTGACCAGGATTTCTCGCTGACCCCCTCCTCGCGCCCCTGCTTTAGAGCCATCACCGCTTCTTCGAGCATGGTCTGATAGAGTTCGACGCCGACTTCGCGGATATGGCCGGACTGCTCTTCGCCGAGGAGATTGCCGCCACCGCGCATATCGAGGTCGTGGCTCGCCAGGGTAAAACCGGCGCCCAGATTGTCGAGCGACGCCAGCACTTTGAGCCGTTTTTCCGCGCCCAGCGTCAGCGCCCCTTCCGCGGCCGTCGTCAGATAGGCATAGGCGCGAACCTTCGAGCGTCCGACGCGGCCGCGCAATTGGTAAAGCTGGGCCAGGCCGAACATGTCGCCGCGATACACCACCAACGTATTAGCGCGCGGAATGTCGAGGCCGCTTTCGACGATGCTCGTCGACAAGAGCACGTCGTATTGGCCGTCGTAGAAAGCTGTCATGATCTCATCGAGCGCGCCGGCGGCCATCTGTCCGTGCGCAATGGCAAATGTCACTTCCGGCGCATTGCGCTTCAGGAAGTCGCCCGCCTCGCCCAGATCGGCGATGCGCGGGCACACGAAGAAGCTTTGCCCGCCGCGATATTTTTCGCGCAACAGCGCTTCGCGTACTGTCAGATTGTCGAATGGCGTCACGTAGGTGCGCACCGCCATGCGGTCGATCGGCGGCGTGGTGATGAGGCTCATTTCGCGAATGCCGGCCAGAGAAAGCTGAAGCGTGCGCGGGATCGGCGTCGCCGACAGCGTCAGCACGTGCACGTCGGCGCGCAACTCCTTGAGCCGCTCTTTGTGTTTGACGCCGAAGTGTTGCTCTTCGTCGATGATCATGAGCCCGAGGTCGCGGAATTTCACATTCTTCGCGAGGATGGCATGGGTGCCAACGACGATCTCGACCGCGCCCGCCTCCAAGCCCGCCTTTGTCTCGCTCGTCTCCTTGGCGGAAACCAATCGCGAGAGCTGGCGCACCCGCACGGGCAAGCCGCGGAAACGCTCGGAAAATGTGCGGTAGTGCTGGCGACACAGCAAAGTCGTCGGCGCCACCACGGCGACTTGTTTGCCCGTCATTGCGATCAAGAACGCCGCGCGCAATGCAACTTCGGTCTTCCCGAAGCCGACGTCGCCGCAGATCAGGCGATCCATCGGGCGCCCAGCACCCAGATCGGCGACGACATCGTCGATGGCCGTTAGCTGATCGTCGGTCTCTTCGTAGGGAAAGCGCGCGCAGAACTCATCCCATAGGCCTTCTGGCGGCAGCACGACCTCCGCCGTCTTCGACGCGCGCGCCGCCGCAACGCGTATGAGTTCGGCGGCCATGTCGCGCAAGCGCTGCTTGGCGCGCGCCTTGCGGCTTTGCCAGGCGACACCGCCGAGCTTGTCGAGCTGCGCTTCGGCGTCTTCCGAGCCATAGCGGCTAACCAGTTCGATATTTTCGACTGGCAAATAGAGCTTGTCGCCGCCGGAATAACCCAGATCCAGGCAATCGTGCGGGGCGCCCTGCACGTCGAGCGTCTTCAGGCCTTCATAGCGGCCAACGCCATGCTCTTGGTGCACGATGAGATCGCCGGGCGTGAGCGCTGCGGCCTCACTGAGAACGCTCGAGGCCTTGCGCTTCTTGCGCGGCCGCGCGAGGCGATCGCCGAGGATGTCTTGTTCAGCGATGAGCGCGAAGCTGTCGGTCTCGAAGCCGTGCTCGATCGGCAACACCACAAGTGCGGGAGCGGCCTTCGGTAGTGCGGCTGCTTCCTTCCAGCTCATGGCGCGACGGGGTGCTACGACGCCGTGATCTTCTAAAACGCCGCTTAGCCGTTCCGCTGAGCCTTCGGACCACGCCGCAATCAGCACACGCCGCTTCTTCTGCAGCGCTTCAATGTGCTTGGCGGCGGCTTCAAACACATTGGCGTCGGCCGTCTGCCGCTCCGGCGCGAAATCGCGGCCCATGCGGCCGCCGAGATCGAGCTGCTTTTTGGCGTCGCTGTCAAAGTGCGTGAATTGACGAACGGCGCGATCGCCCAATGCGGCGTTGAGCGCGTCATCGGAGAGATAGAGCAGATCCGGTTCCGGCGCCCGGAAGATGTTGGCGCCGCGCGCCACCGGCGCGGTTTTACGCGCGTCGTAATGATCGCGCGCGGTTTCCACCCGTTCCTTGATCGCTTCCTGCGCCAGCGCATCGAACGCAATCAGCGCATCGGCGCTGGCATAATCGAACACCGTTTCCAGGCGCTCATAGAAATATGGCAGCCATTGCTCCACGCCTTGGCGGCGGATGCGCGCACTAACGCTGTCATAGACGGGGTCGCTCACCGCCCCGAACGCCTGTGTGAAACTGCGGCGGAAGCGCAGCACCGTGGCGTCGTCGAGCAGCACCTCGCTCACCGGCGTCAGCAGCGCGTGCTTGAGCGTGGTTTTGGAGATTTGGGTCTCGGCGTCGAACGCGCGAATGGTCTCAAGCTCATCGCCGAAGAAATCGAAACGCAGCGGCTCAGCGCCGCCGGGCGCAAACACGTCGATGAGACCGCCACGCACGGCAAACTCCCCGGGCGCGCGCACAGTGGAGGCGCGGCTATAGCCGTTGGTGACGAGATAGGCCTCCAGCTGCTCCATCGAGGCTTCACTGCCGGCCGTTGCGGCAAACGCGCCCTTCGCCAACCGCTCTCGCGGCGGCACGCGCTGGGCCACGGCCGACGCCGTGGCAAGCACCAGCAGCGGCGCGCCACCAGCCCCCTCGCGTCTTGCCAGCGCCGTCAGCGCCGCGCAGCGTTGTGCAGCGATCCCTTGCGCCGGCGAGATGCGGTCGTACGGCAGCGTGTCCCAGGCAGGCAGCCGCAGGGTGTCGAGCTGGGGCGCGAAAAACCTTGCCGCCGCTTCGAACTGCGATGCGCGCGTTTCATCGCGCGCGACAAACAACGTCACGCCGCCGCGTTTCTGGGCGGCGGCTGCGAGTGCGGCCGCATCCAATCCTTCGGGCGCGCCAGCGACAACGAGGTTTGCCTTCGTCTTCGACAAAGTGTCGATAAGGCCAGGCGCCAGGCTTTCGTCTTTCATGGGGAGGGCAGCTCGAAGCGGAACGCGCGGATGAGCGCGAGGGTTGGCGTGTCGTGTTCAGGCGGCGCGGGTGCGGCCTCGGTAATCCAGTCGTAGACCTCTTGGTCATTGGCGTGGAGCAACAGCCCCTCAAATGCGTCCAAGCCGGCCTTGTCCATAGCGTCGAGTTTCCGGTCGGCGAAGCCGCCCAGAATCAAGTCGATTTCCCGAAATCCCCGCCGCCAGGCGCGGAATTTCAGTTTCTTGCGGCGGCGGTCCAAGGGCTCCGCCGGTTCGTCGCTCATCGGTCCTCGGAAAAAGCAGCCGGACAGCGAAAGGGGCCGCGCTATAACCCATATGGGCGGCTGAGTCAGCGCCGTCGACCCAGGCCCATGAACGACATTTCGTCCCCTCTTGCAGCGTTCCTCGCGCCCGCCCGGGCCCCCAAGGGCGCGCGCAAGGAAACGATGGCTTTGATCAGTAAGGTCGCCGGCGGGGCCCAGGTGCGCGACCTTATCTTTCTGGCCCCGAATTCAGCCATCGACCGCCGCAAGCGGGTGGCGATTGGCGAAACCGAGGAAGGCGACATCGCCACGATCGAGGCCGAAGTCGACGCCCATATGCCGGGCTACAAGAACCTGCCCTACCGTATCCGATTGCGCGACGAGACGGGCTTCTTGACCATCGCTTACTTCCGCGGCCACGAGGATATGCTCAAGCGCATGTGGCCGGTGGGCCAAACCCGGCTCGTCAGCGGCAAGGTCACCTTCCATGACGGGGCGCGCCAGATGCTGCACCCCGATCATGTGATCGACCCGGCCAAAGGAGAAGCGCCGCCGGCGGTCGAGCCGGTCTATCCACTGACCCAGGGTTTGCCGGGCCGCACGCTGCAGCGTGCAATCTCCACCGCGCTCGACAGCGTCACGGAAGTTCCCGAGTGGTTGGCGCCGACGACGGTTGCAGCGCACGATTGGCCCGACTTCCGCACCGCGCTCGAACATATCCACCGACCGACGAGCCCGGAGGACATCGCGCCCGAAAGTCCGTTCCGCACGCGCCTGGCCTACGACGAACTATTTGCGCGCCAATGCGCCTTGCGTCTGCGCCGCGCGCATCGACGCAAGGAGCCCGGGCGGTCAATCACCGGCGATGGCCGTATTGTCGACAAGCTGATCGCCTCGCTCCCCTACGCGCCAACCGGCGCCCAGCAGCGCGCGAGCGAGGAAATCTTCGCCGACATGAGCGAGCCATCGCCGATGCTTCGTTTGCTGCAAGGCGACGTTGGCTCCGGCAAGACGCTTGTCGCGGCGTTGGCGATGGCGCGCGCCGCCGAGGCCGGCCTCGAGAGTGCGCTTATGGCGCCCACCGACCTGCTGGCCCGCCAGCACGGCGCGACTTTGGCGCCGCTCTTGAAGGCTGCGGGCGTTTCGATGGCAGTATTGACCGGCCGCGACAAAGGTAAAGAGCGCAAGGACATTATCGAACGCCTCGCGTCTGGCGAACTCAGCGTCGTCATCGGCACGCACGCGCTCTTCCAGGAGGAAGTTGGCTTCCACGATCTCGGCCTCATCGTCATTGATGAACAGCATCGCTTCGGCGTCTCCGACCGCATGCGCATGGTGGCCAAGGGCTTTGCGCCGCACGTCCTGGTGATGAGCGCCACGCCCATTCCGCGCACGCTGGCGCTTTCCATCCATGGCGACATGGATCTCTCCGTGCTCGACGAAAAGCCGCCAGGCCGCCAGCCGATAACGACCGCCGCCATGCCGCTCAGCCGCGCCGATGAAGTCGCCGACAAGATCGCAGAAGCCAGCAAAGGCGGCGAGCGCGCCTATTGGGTGTGCCCCCTCATCGAGGAAAGTGAGGCGGTCGATCTTGCCGCCGTCGAGGATCGCCACGCTGAATTGAGGGCGCGCTTCGGTGATCGCGTCGAGCTTGTGCATGGACGCATGACGCCGATAGCGCGCGAGAAGGCGATGGATCGCTTTCGTTCGGGTCAATCATTTCTGCTTGTCGCCACCACAGTTATCGAGGTTGGCGTCAATGTACCGGAAGCGACGATCATGGTGATCGAGCACGCCGAGCGTTTTGGCTTGGCGCAGCTGCACCAGCTGCGCGGGCGTGTCGGGCGCGGCGACAAACAGGGCTCGTGCGTACTGCTCTGGAAGCCCCCACTCGGTGAACAAGCCAAGGAACGTCTCGATGCGCTTCGCCGCAATGACGACGGCTTTGCCATCGCTGAGATCGATTTTCGTATGCGCGGCGCCGGCGACATGCTCGGGACGCAACAATCAGGCCTGCCGCCATTCCGTCTGGTGAACGCCGAGGCGCACGCGAAGATGCTGGGCGCCGCAGATAAGGAAGCGCGCCTTGCCATTGAGCGCGACAGCGATCTTAAGACGCCGCGCGGTCAAGCCATCCGCTTGGTGCTCTCCTTGTTCGGCTACGCGGAAGCGGCCGAGTTGGCGCGCTCGGGCTGAACTAAAGGCCAAAGCCTTTAATCCACGGTGCGAAGGGCCTAAATGCTAACGATGCAGGAACCGGCCACACCAGCCGTGCATTCGCAATGCGTGCGCGCCAACGCTGCCCTCATTTCCCGCCTGCGCGCGCCGGCTAGCGCCAAGGCGGTGCTGTTTGGCCTCGCACAAGTGCGCAACGGCGCCATCAAAGCGGCGCTGCCAGATGGCCAAACCTTGCTCTTGGGCGATGGCGGCGCTCAGCCCGTTGCGATGACCATCAAGGATTATCGCTTCGCGCGCCGGGTCATCTTTAGCGGCGACATCGGCTTTGCCGAGGGCCTTATCGCCGGCGAGTGGCAGAGCGACGATCTCCCTGCCCTGCTCACCCTCATCGCCGACAATGCCGAACACGTCATGGGTTTGCTCGAAGGCGGGCCGGTCGGCCATGTGCTCAACTGGTTTCGCCATCGCCGCCGCGCCAACACGCGCGCCGGTTCCAAGCGCAACATCCTCGCGCACTATGATCTTGGCAATCATTTCTACGAAGCCTGGCTCGATCGTTCGATGACCTATTCCTCGGCAAAGTTCGATGCTCAAGTCGCCGATCTGGAAAGCGCACAGCAAGCCAAGTATCGCGCTCTTGCCGAACACCTTGAACTGAAGCCTGGCGAGCACGTGCTCGAAATTGGCTGCGGCTGGGGCGGCTTCGCAGAGTTCGCCGCACGCGAATACGGCGCGCGCGTCACCGGCATCACCATCAGCGACGAACAGATTTGCTATGCGCGCGAGCGCATGCGCCGTGCAGGCCTCGAGACCCAAGTCGAGATCCGCAGCCAAGACTATCGCGATGTGCAGGGCCAGTTCGACAAGGTCGCCTCGATCGAGATGTTCGAGGCCGTCGGCGAAAAGTATTGGCCCGCTTATTTCGCCAAGATTGCCGACGTGTTGAAACCCGGCGGGCGGGCGGCCTTACAAATCATCACCATCAAGGATGAGCTCTTTCAACACTATCGCTCACGGTCGGATTTCATTCAGCGTTATGTTTTTCCGGGCGGCATGCTGGCAAGCCTCGAGCGCCTCAAGGAAGAGACCGCCAAAGCGGGCCTCGCTTGGCGCAAGGCGGACGCCTTTGGCCAATCCTATGCCGAGACGCTGGCGGAATGGGCGCGGCGCTTCCGCGGCAAGTGGGACGATATCAGCGCCATGGGTTTCGATGAGCGCTTCAAGCGGCTTTGGCTCTTTTATCTAGGCTATTGCGAAGCAGGCTTCCGCACCGGGCGCACCGACGTCGTGCACTTGGAACTGGCGAAGCCGACGTAAAATCCCCACTGAAATCCCCCTGAAGTCGCCTTGGCGTTCAACAGTTGAACGTGCGGCGCTCACAGCCTAATCCCGGTTTATGCCAGATCATCCCGCCGATCCCGTCGTCAACTGCGCTTGGCTCGCTGAGCGCCTCGATGCGCCCGACATTCGCCCCGTTGACGCGACCTGGTTTCTGCCAGGCGATGGGCGCGACGCGGCGGCGCTCTTCGCTGAGCGCCGCATTCCGGGCGCCATCTTCTTTCCGATCGACGAAATCGCCGACACCAACACCACGCTTCCGCACATGCTGCCGTCGCCAGAGAAGTTTAGCGCCCGCATGCGCAAGATGGGCATTGGCGATGGCAATCGCGTCGTCGTCTATGACAATCAGGGCCTTTTCTCCGCCGCGCGCGTGTGGTGGACATTTCGCGTCATGGGCCACGAAGATGTGGTTGTGCTTGACGGCGGCTTTCCCGCCTGGGAGCGCGGTGACTATCCGATCGAGACGGGGGCGCCGCGAAAGCGCATGGAACGCCATTTCACCGCACGCTTTCGCGCCGATCTGGTGCGCAATCTGGAAGACATGCAGCGCATCACCGCCAAGGGCGGCGCGCCCGTCTTCGATGCCCGCCCGGCCCCGCGTTTTCGAGGCGAGGCGCCTGAGCCGCGCCCCGGCCTCAAAAGCGGCCACATGCCAGGCTCGCGCAGCGTGCCGTCGGGCTCGCTTGTCGACGAGAACGGTTCGCTGCGGAGTGCTGGAGACTTGACGCAGATTTTTGCCAGTGCAGGCGCGGACACCTCTCGCCCTGCCGTCTGTAGCTGCGGCTCAGGCGTGACCGCGGCCATCATCGCTCTCGCCTTGGCGCGCCTGGGGCGCTGGGACGCCAGCATCTATGACGGCGCCTGGGCTGAATGGGGCGCGCGCAACGACACGCCGATCGCAACGGGTCCAGCGTGAGCAAGGCCGATCTCTCCCAGCTGCATGTCGATACGCGCCTTGCGCACGCGGGCCGCCACAGCGCAGGCGCGGGCGTTCCCGTGAACCCGGCCGTGCATCGCGCCACGACGCTGCTCTTTGAAGACACCGAAACGCTCTACAACGCGCCGAAAACCTACGCGATCGACGGCATGGCGGTGCAGGAAGCGCTGCGTGAGGCGCTTGTCGCCGTCGAAGGCGGCGCGGGCGCCGTGCTGACGGCGTCGGGCCTTGCGGCGGTCACGCTCGCCATCCTCACCATTGTGCGGCCAGACAGCGAATTGCTGATGGTTGATAGCGCCTATAAGCCCACGCGCAATTTCTGCACACGCATGTTGCGCCGCTTCGGCGCGCTTCCGCGCTTCTACGATCCGCGCATCGGCGCAGGGATTGCCGAACTGATTACCGACAAGACCTGCGCGGTGTTTGTGGAATCCCCGGGCTCGCTTACTTTCGAAGTGCAGGATGTGCCGGCTATCGCTGCCGCCGCGCACGAGCGCAATGTGCCGGTTCTGCTCGATAATACGTGGTCGGCAGGGGTGTATTTCAAGCCGTTCGAACACGGCGCCGATCTCTCAATCCAGGCGCTCAGCAAATATCAGGGCGGACACGCTGATGTCTTTCTCGGCTCGGTGACGAGCGCGACGGCGGATTGGCACAAGCGGGTCTGGGACACCCACAAACAATTGGGCTTGAGCGTGTCGCCGGACGACGCATTCTTGGCCTTGCGCGGCATGCGCACGCTCGGCGTGCGCCTTGAGCGGCAGAGCGCATCGGCGTTGCGCGTGGCGCAATGGCTGGCGGCGCGCCCCGAAGTGGCCCAGGTGCTGCACCCCGCCCTTCCAAACGCCCCCGACCATGCGCTCTGGAAACGTGATTTCACCGGCGCCAGCGGCCTCTTCGGCGTCGTCCTCAAAGCCACGCCAGAACGTGTGAAGGCGATGCTGGAAAGTCTCCGGCTGTTCGCGATGGGATGGTCCTGGGGCGGCTATGAAAGCCTGATCACGCCCAGCGATCCCCAGATCATCCGCACAGCGCGTAAATGGAGCGCGGCGGGACCGACGCTGCGCCTTTCCATCGGTCTTGAGAATGCGGACGACTTGATCGACGACTTGCGCAGCGCGTTCGTGCATCTGGGGCCGTAAACCGCCCGCCCGGCTTTAGTCCCGCGCGCGCCAGCGCCGCAGGAGCGGATTGTGCTTTGCCACCTGATGCACGTTGAGGAGGTTGTTGTTGAACCTTTGGAAATCCTGCGCCAGTTCCTGTGCAGAATAGCCATATTGGACGCCCCAGCCATTGGCCACGTCGACTGCGCCGAGGCGCTCGCGTTGTTGGCCGTGACGCGCGCGTGTTTCTTCGAAACCCAGATACTTATAGTGAAGGTTGAGCACCTCCTCCTGCTCGGGAAAAACCACATTGCCTTCGAAGGAGGCCTCGTGGCGTCCAGGACTGTAGTTCGTCGCAACGATCTGATCGGGTCTGAAAATCGCTAAACGACTATAGAGCGGCCATGGCGCGCCAAATTGGTGATCCCGCCAGAGAAGACTGTGCGAGGCCGGGAATTCGTCCGTCATCATTTGATAGCCCAGCGACGGAATTGCGCTCACGCCTGCGCGCAACATCGCCTCCAGGTGTTTGCGCATGCCTGGGTGGAAGAGATGCTCATCCAGATTGGTGACAACCACCCAATCGGCTTGCCCGATGCTGCGTTTCCAGTCGCTGTTGTAGATGGTTTGCGCCGAGCGCACCCATGAATTGGGATCGCTGTGAGGCGTGCGCGCGACGACAACGTCTTGTCTGCCCTGCAGGCGCTCCAACGTGCCATCGGTCGAGCCGTCGTCGAACACGTAATAACGATCCACCCATGGATCGTAGTGCCGGAAAAAGAAGTCCAACATCGCCTTGTCGTTCCAGCACAAGGTATGGAGGTGCACGCGCATCAGACGCTCACGCTCAATGCAGCGCACCGACGCTCCAGCTCCAAACGCGCCGTCTCCAATGCATCAACGCTCGCCGCCGACCACTCGCGCAATCGCCGCCGCAGACGCGCTATTTCGTTTATGAAAACCTCTTGCGTCATCGCCGCGCCAAAGAATGAACGCGCCAACAATGCGCCGCTGGCCTTGAGCCGCGCGTGCTGTGCGTAGACGAGATCAGAGGGGACAGGCAGATCGCGATCGCGGGCGCGGCCCAGCCCGCCCAAACCGAAGCGAAGGCCTGCAGCGATCGCCGCCGCCGAGATCGCGCTCATGATCGGTTGGGCGAGCACCGCCAGGCGATTGTCTTGGCCTAGATCAATCGAGAGATCGTTGAGGCCAATGTGGATTTCACGGATGCCCAAAGCGGGGAGCCGTTCGATAAACTCAGTCGCGGCGCGACGCTCCACCAAGGGCACGACTTGCGCACGCCGATCGACGAGACGTACAAAGCGTTCAACCTCAGACAATTTCGTGAAATTCGGCTGCATGATCACGCCAACGCCTGCATCAGCGGCGCGCGCGATTTCGTCTTCTGAACCAGAGTGCAGACCATTGAGACGAACAAACAAACGCGCCGCAGGCACGATGCGCCGCAAGCGATTGAGGTCGTTCCAGCCATGGTGCGAGATCCAGGTCCCCAGACCTTTCTGGCGGTTCGACTTGCCGATGCTCTCGAGGTCCAGACCGATGCGGTCGACGCCGGCTTCGTTCGCCCACCGCGCATGCGCGAGGTTGTTGGTCCATAAGGTCAACGTGTGGGCCACAGAGCTTATCGCCGGGCTTACCATGAGTAGGGAATGCGTGGATCGTCGGAATCGATGCGCTCTTCGTCCGGCGCTTCAAAGCAGAACGGCTCGCTGTTGATGTGCAGCAATAAGGCCGAACTCTCGCCCACGGCTTTGAAGCCGTGCCAAACGCCAGGCGGTATGCGCACGAGCTTGGGGGCAAGCTCGCCGAGGATGATCTCACAAACCGAACCTCGGCTTACGCTCTCGTGGCGATCATCGAAGAGCACGAGTTTTACAAGGCCGCTGATCGCGGCGAGTTGATCAATCTGCTTTGCGTGCCGGTACCACGCCTTCACGACGCCGGAAAAACTTTGCGTGACGTAGACTTGGCCGAATCCCGGAAAATGCGGGTCATCGGCGCGTTGCACCTCCATCAGCCTGCCCTTTTCGTTGGGCATGAGCTTCAAAGCCGTCACTGCCACGCCAGCAATCGCCGCGCTCGAATCGGTCATACCCCTCATCCCCGGCGGCAAGTCTATTGCGAGGGGTTCAATTTGAAAGCGATTTGAAAATCGCGAGCAACGTGAAGACTTTACGGCCTGGCGCGCCCAGCAGGACTCGAACCTGCAACCGCCCGCTTAGAAGGCGGGTGCTCTATCCAGTTGAGCTATGGGCGCGTTTGGGCCGCTCTTAGCATGGCAGCGCTTTAGTGCGACCAGGGCTCGCGACGTCTGAACCCGAAATTGTCCCCGTAAGCCTTGATGATGCGCTTGGGTTCTTCAGGCTCGCTCACTTGGTGGGGGATGTTGTGCATGCGCGCGAACGCAATCGCCTCTTGCTTGGTCGCAAACGAGAGCTTCACCTGGCCGGACGGATCGGCCGAACTCAGCCAGCCCATCAGCGCCTCAGTGCGCGGGGCAATGTTGGAAGCAAACTCCAGGCGCCAGTGTTTGCTGGCCGCCTTGCCGGATTGCATCGCCGATTTCGCGGGACGGTAGATCTTTGCGAGCATGGGGGTGGGCTACACCGCGTGGGCGCCAATGAAAAGGGCGGCCAATCGGCCGCCCTTCCCGTCTCGCTTGGCAAGACTAGTTCAGCATTTCCTTGAGCGCCTTGCCGGGGCGGAAGCGGGCGCGCTTACCGGCGGGCACTGTGACCTCTTCGCCGGTCTGCGGATTGCGCGCTTTGCGCTCAGAGGTTTGCGACACGACGAAGACGCCGAACGACGGCAGGCGCACTTCGTCGCCGCGTTTCAGGGCCTGCGATATGGCGTCGAAAACGGCGTTCACCGCCTCCTCGGCCTTCATTTTGGAATCGCTCATGCGCTCGGCGACGTCGTTGACCAATTCTGCCTTGTTCATTTCTGAAACCCCCTTCGCCTCTCAAGCGCTTCGTTTCGCCGGGAAAATTGAGCCCTCAGACGGGCTTCAGGGCGGACGCTAGAAGCAATCCGCCCTGACTTCGCAAGCATGTTGCAGTGCGAAAGAGCCTGAAAATGCGCGCCTTAGTGGGGGCGCGCACCCTCGCGGTCGTCGGTTCCCGAGGCCCGCCGGTCTTCGGCCAACTCGTCTTCGTCGGTCCACACGACCGGGGTCAACGGGCGCGTGAGCGCCTTGGAGACCACTTCGTCGACCGTCGCCACCGGGATGATTTCGAGCCCGGCCTTCACGTTGTCTGGAATCTCGACGAGATCCTTCTCGTTGTCCTTCGGGATCAGCACCGTCTTCACCCCGCCACGGAGTGCTGCCAGCAGCTTTTCCTTCAGGCCGCCGATCGGCAGCACGCGTCCGCGCAGCGTGATCTCGCCAGTCATGGCAATATCTTTGCGGATCGGGTTTCGCGTCAGCACCGAGATGATTGCGGTCGCCATCGCAACGCCGGCCGACGGGCCGTCCTTGGGCGTGGCGCCTTCCGGCACGTGCACGTGGATGTCGCGCGAGCGGAAGGTAGGCGGCTTCACGCCGAACTGGACCGCGCGCGAGCGGACATAAGACGAGGCCGCCGAAATCGATTCCTTCATCACGTCCTTCAGATTGCCCGTCACCGTCATCGCGCCCTTACCGGGCATGGAGACAGCTTCGATCGTGAGCAGATCGCCGCCGACTTCTGTCCAGGCAAGGCCGGTGACGACGCCAACGCGATCTTCCTCATCGGTCTCGCCGAAACGGAACTTCCAGACGCCGGCGAAGTCCGGCAGATTCGCCGCCGTGACGACGACCTTGTCCGTCTTCTTCTGCTCGAGCTGGCGCACCGCCTTGCGCGCCAGGTTGCCGATTTCGCGTTCCAGCGAACGCACGCCCGCTTCGCGCGTGTAACGGCGGATCAAATCGCGCAGCGCATCTTCGGAGACGCTGAACTCGTCTTTCTTCAAGCCATTGTTCTCGTATTGCTTCGGCAGCAGGTGGCGCTTGGCGATCTCGAGCTTTTCATCCTCGGTGTAGCCGGGGATGCGGATGATCTCCATGCGGTCGAGCAATGGTTGGGGCATGTTGAGGCTGTTCGCGGTGGTGATGAACAGCACGTCGGAGAGATCGTAGTCCACTTCGAGATAGTGGTCGTTGAACGTGGAGTTTTGCTCCGGATCCAACACTTCGAGCAACGCCGCCGATGGATCACCGCGATAGTCGGCGCCAAGCTTATCGATCTCATCGAGCAGGAAGAGCGGATTGCTGCTCTTGGCCTTCTTCATCGATTGGACCACGCGGCCCGGCATCGAGCCGATATAGGTTCTGCGGTGGCCGCGGATTTCGGCTTCGTCGCGCACGCCGCCAAGCGACATGCGGACAAAATCGCGTCCCGTCGCTTTCGCGATCGAGCGGCCGAGGGAAGTCTTGCCCACGCCCGGGGGTCCAACAAGGCAGAGGATCGGGCCGCGCAATTTGTTCGTGCGCGCTTGCACGGCAAGGTACTCAAGGATGCGATCCTTGACCTTGTCGAGGCCGTAATGGTCTTCGTCGAGCACGGTCTGCGCCGCGTCGATGTCCTTCTTGACCTTTTTCTTCACGCCCCACGGCAGCGACAAGAGCCAGTCGAGGTAATTGCGCACCACGGTCGATTCCGCCGACATCGGGCTCATCTGACGGAGCTTCTTCATCTCCGCTTCGGCCTTGGTCTTGGCTTCCTTCGACAGCTTCGTATTCTTGATGCGGGTTTCGAGTTCGGCGATGTCTTCGCGGCCTTCGTCGCCGTCGCCCAGCTCGCGCTGGATCGCCTTCATCTGTTCGTTCAAATAATATTCGCGCTGCGTCTTCTCCATCTGACGCTTCACGCGGTTGCGGATCTTCCGCTCGACTTGCAGCATGCCGACTTCGGCTTCGATGAGCGCAAGAATCCGCTCCAAGCGTTGCGGGACGTCGGCCAGCTCAAGCAGCGCCTGCTTATCCGGGATCTTCACCGTCAGGTGCGTGGCGATTGAGTCCGCGATGCGCGAGGGCTCGGCCGCTTGCGCGACACCCTGCTGCACTTCGCCCGCCTTGCGCGACAGCTTGACGTAATTGTCCCACTGATCCGCGGCGGCGCGCGAAATCGCGCGGGCTTCCGGCGAATCCGCGTTGGTTTCCTCGATTTCCTCGACTTCCGCTTCGAAGAAGTCGCCGCCTTCGGTGAAGCGCTTCACGCGCGCCCGGTAGCCGCCTTCGACAAGCACACGCACCGTGCCGTCGGGCAATTTCAGCAATTGCACCACCGTCGCCACTGTGCCGACCGTGAAGATGCGATCGGAGGCCGGCTCATCCTCGGCTGCATCCATCTGCGCGGCGAGCAGGATCTGCTTGTCCTTGCGCATCACTTCATCGAGCGCGCGCACCGATTTCTCGCGCCCGACAAACAGCGGCGCCGCCATCTTCGGAAACACGACAATGTCGCGCAGCGGCAGCACTGGAAGAGTACGGCTCTCGGCCATTCGAAACTCCTTGTCGGGATGTTCCGCGAAAGGCCGCGGCGCCCCGGCATTAACGAATGAAAATGTGGAAGCGTTCGACCTTCGCTTCAAGTGGATGACAAGCACAACGATGTGGATGCGGCAAACGCGAGCGAAGTTCCACGCGCATCAACGCGTGTATTGCCGACGATTCGTCCTAACGTTCAGTTTGGATTCAGCCTGCCGCGTCTTGGCCGTTGCGGCGTTCCGAGTAGATCTGCAGGGGCTTTGCGCGCCCTTCCACTACGTCAGCCGAAACGACCACTTCCTCAACGCCATGCATCGAAGGCAGTTCGAACATGGTGTCGAGCAGGATGCTCTCAAGAATCGAGCGCAGGCCCCGCGCGCCGGTCTTGCGCTGAATGGCCTTGCGCGAGATCGCGCGCAGCGCCTCGTCCGGGAACGACAGCCGCACGTTTTCCATCTCGAACATGCGCTGATATTGCTTCACCAGCGCGTTTTTTGGCTCGGTGAGGATGGTCATCAAGGCTGGTTCGTCGAGGTCTTCGAGCGTCGCCAGCACCGGCAGACGGCCGACGAATTCCGGGATGAGACCGAACTTCAACAGATCGTCAGGTTCCACGCCGCGCAGAATGTCGCCGGCGCGGCGGTCTTCGGGATCGCGCACTTCCGCGGCAAAGCCGATCGAGGAGCCGCGCCCGCGCGCACTGATGATCTTCTCCAAGCCGGCGAAGGCGCCGCCGCAGATGAAGAGGATGTTGGTGGTGTCGACTTGCAAGAACTCTTGCTGGGGATGCTTGCGCCCGCCTTGCGGAGGCACCGACGCGACGGTGCCTTCCATGATCTTCAAGAGCGCCTGCTGCACGCCTTCGCCCGACACGTCGCGCGTAATCGAGGGATTGTCGGACTTGCGGGAAATCTTGTCGACTTCGTCGATATAGACGATGCCCCGCTGCGCGCGCTCGACGTTGTAGTCGGCCGCCTGCAGCAACTTCAGAATGATGTTCTCGACATCCTCGCCGACATAACCGGCTTCGGTCAGCGTCGTTGCGTCCGCCATCGTGAACGGCACATCGATGATGCGCGCCAGCGTTTGCGCCAGCAATGTCTTGCCGCAACCGGTCGGGCCGATCAGCAGAATGTTCGACTTCGCGAGTTCAACGTCGCCGCTCTTGCCCGCGTGGTTCAGACGTTTGTAGTGATTGTGCACCGCCACCGAGAGCACGCGCTTGGCGTGTTCTTGCCCGACGACGTAATCGTCGAGAACGCCCTTGATCTCTTTGGGGCTGGGAACTCCGTCCTTGGTTTTCGCGATCGAGGTTTTGTGCTCTTCGCGAATAATGTCCATGCAGAGTTCAACGCATTCATCGCAGATGAACACGGTTGGGCCTGCGATAAGCTTACGGACCTCGTGCTGGCTCTTGCCGCAGAACGAGCAATAGAGAGTGTTCTTCGACTCCCCGCTGGCCGTGCCTTTGCTCATGCGCATCCTCTAGGGACGATGGTCCAACTACCATTATATAGGAAAACGGCGGCCCGATGGCCCCGTGCTCCCCTCGGTAACGGAATGGTTGACCGCCATCCCTTTCAAAAACGTTCACCACCCTGCCGCCCAGGCCGGGCGATTAGACCTTAGCAAGGATGAGGCCGCAAGCCGTCGCGGCAGGCCCAAGCCCTTGCGATAATGGCAAAATCGGGCGCGCCGTACCGTTTCGAAACGAGAACGAAGGCCGGTTCGCCTTCTATTCCCAGCAAGCCTCGGCAGATGGCCTGCCGTGAGGCTCCGTTCAAGGGCTCGGCTGAGGCGCGGGTGTATTGTCCTGTGTGTTCAGCGTTTGGTTCATGCGATCGGCGATGCGGCCCTCCTGCTCGTTGGCCGAATTGGCATTCCGCGGCGCGTGATAGAGCCCGTCGAGATAGGCAATATCCCAGCCTGTCATGCCGGTTGCGGAACGGTCGCTGGAGAAGAGATTTAACACCGACGGGTAAGCGGCGGTTTCGACGGAGGGCGCCAATTGCGCCAACGACACCATCGCAAGGTAGTCAGACAGCGCCGCCAGCGTATGCCCCGCCGCCTGGCGCGCATCGACAACGATAATGACGCGGTCAAAATCCTGCCGCACCGCACGACGCAGGCGCGAGGGATCAAAAACCCGGACAAGCGCCCCGTTCTCCGAGGCCATGCCTCCCATCGGATCGCCGACGCGCATGCCGTCTGCAGTGTAGGTGTTGGACACATGCCACCATCGAACAGGCCGCGACGATGCCGCAAAACCGTCGAGTGCGGCCATGTTCGGCGTGTTGGTATTGACGGCGCGGCGCAGCGCCAGCAGGCCTCGGTATTCTCGCGCCAACGTCTGCGACAGAGCGTTCGCGTCTGGGGTCACGAAAATCACAATATTGGCGCGGCACCCAGACGGGCTCGCCTCAAGTCCGATCGCAAATGCGCGCTGGGCGATGCGGTCGGCGATGAATTGCGCCTGCTCGCGATGGGTCAAACCGAAAACGCCGGTGCAGATACGATGATCCCAGCGCGCGATCTGGTTTTCGCGCTGCGAGGCCGGGGCGGAAATATCGCCGACAAAATCGCGCAGGATGGTGCGCATGCGCTCGCCAGTGACGACGATTTCGTCGCTGCCCTGGTTTGCGCTTTGGCCCGGGCTCTGGACTGGGCTCTGGGCTGGGTTCTGGGCGGGGTTCTGGGCTGGGCCCTGGACTGGGTTCTGGGCTGGCGGCTGTTGGGCAACGGCAAAAGTTTGCAGCATGAGGACCGCCGCTGCCGCGGCCGCCAAGGCAGAAAAGCGCATAAAAAGCCTCCTAAGCGCTCGCCGCGCGAGCGTCGCGTCTTGGAGGCAAAACCTACAAGCACGTTCCTTGGCGCCAAATGGACGTTCGTCCGTTGATCACCCGGCTCACGCAGCTGTGATGGAACGTCAGGCCGCCCCGGAGAAGCCTTCCGGCAGTTCGCGCTTCTCGTAGACGCGGTCGACAATGCCGAAGGCGCGGGCTTCTTCGGCCGTCATGAAGTGGTCGCGATCGAGGGTCTTCTCGACGCGGTCGTACGGTTGGCCCGTATGCTTCACATAGATTTCGTTGAGCCGGCGCTTGGTGGCGATGATGTCTTCGGCGTGGCGCTCGATGTCGGAGGCCTGGCCGCGGAAGCCGCCGGAGGGCTGATGCACCATGATGCGCGCGTTCGGCAGCGCGATGCGCGAGCCCTTCTCGCCTGCCGCCAGCAACAGCGAACCCATCGATGCGGCCTGTCCGATGCAAACGGTCGAGACCGGGCTGCGGATGTATTGCATGGTGTCGTAAATCGCCAGGCCAGACGTAACGATGCCGCCTGGGCTGTTGATGTACATCGCGATCTCGCGCTTCGGGTTTTCCGATTCCAGAAATAGAAGCTGCGCTGTCACCAGACTTGCGAGCCCGTCTTCGACGCCGCCGGTCACGAAGATGATCCGCTCC
Source organism: uncultured Pseudomonadota bacterium (assembly GCA_963837475.1). GTDB lineage: Bacteria > Pseudomonadota > Alphaproteobacteria > Caulobacterales > Aquidulcibacteraceae > Vitreimonas. Next base: position 1,002,366 of record CAWIND010000003.1, on the reverse strand, counting down.
TTGAGAAGGCGTGAGAAGATGTCGAACGCGCGTTCGCCGCGGCTGGTCTGTTCGACCACCATGGGAACGAGGTTGGCGTATCTTTCGATCGGATCGAACGTCATCTAGGGCCTTTCGAGGGGTCGCCGGGAATCGGCTGATCCGGCGCTGCTTTCATATTTGACGCCCAGAGGCCGCCCGCAAGCCCTTCAGGCTACACGCGCACGCACCCGAGTTTACTCTTCCGCAGCCGCTTCGTCCTTGGCGGCCTTTGCTTTCTTGGTCTTTTTTGGCTTTGGCGGCGGCAGCTCCTCTTCATCGTCGGCAAAGAGCTGCTCGCGGCTCACCGTCTCGTTTGTGACATTGACGAGCTCAAGCACGTAATCGACGACCTTCTCCTCGTAGAGGGGCGCGCGAACCTGGGCGACCAGGTTTGGGTTGCGCTGATAGGCCTCGAAGATCTGGCGCTCCTGGCCGGGGAAGTTGCGCGCCTGGGCGGCGATCGCGTTGGTGATCTCTTCGTTGCTGACCTCGAGCTTATGGCGGCGGCCAATTTCGGCGAGCAACAGCCCGAGCCGCACGCGACGCTCAGCGATGTCGTGATATTCCTTGCGGAGGTCTGCTTCGCTTTTGCCTTCGTCGGAAGCGTCGAGACGCCCGGCGATGCGGTCGGCTTCGATCTGCTGCCAGATCTGATTGAACTCGGCCTCAACCATGCGCGGGGGCAGATCGAAATCGTGTTTTGCGTCGAAGGCGTCAAACAAGGCGCGTTTGGCCTTGGCGCGCGATTGGGCGCCGTGCTCGCTTTCGATGCGCTGGCGAAGCGCGTCTTTGATCGCGCCGAGACCTTCAAAGCCCAGATTGGTCGCCCACGCCTCATCGAGCGTTGCTTCCTTCGGCGCCCGCACCTGCTTAACTTTGGTTTCGAATTGCGCGGCCTTGCCCTTCAAGCGTTCAACGCCGTAATCGTCGGGAAACGTCACGTTGAGCATGCGTTCTTCGCCGGCCTTGGCGCCGATGAGCTGCTCTTCAAACCCCGGAATGAATTGCTTCGAACCGATCACGACGGACGCTTCGTTTGCCGAGCCGCCCTCAAACGCCTCGCCTTCAATTCTGCCGACGAAATCCACGACCACTTGATCGCCCTCGGCGGCGGGCCCGTCCTTGTCTTCGAATTCGCGTTGTGTGCGCGCCAATTCCTTGAGCGCCTCTTCGACTTGCTCGTCCGAGGCCGGCGTCACCGGGCGGGTGATCGAAATTGTCTTCAAATCAACTGGCTCGAACTCCGGCATGATCTCGAGCGAAAGTTCGAACTGCAGGTCCGAATTGCCGGCGACGACCTCTTGAATGTCGCTCTTTAGATCGAGCGACGGTTCGGAGGCGGCGCGCACCTTTTCCAGGCTCTCGCGGGTCGAGCTTTGGACGGCGTCGTTGATGATGTCCTGCATCATCGATTGGCCGTATACTTTGCGGATGTGGCTGACCGGCACCTTGCCCGGCCGGAAGCCGTTAATCCGGACCCGCGGCTGCACTTCGGCGATTTTGGCGTTCAGTTTTTGCTGGAGCTCGGCGGCGGGCACGACAACGTCGTAAACGCGCAGGAGACCTTCGGAACGGCGCTCAGTGAGCTGCATGGGTACGGGCTTTCATCGCCAGCCCGGCGCTGCAAATCCTTTGCCGGGCGATTTTGGAAAGCGCGGCTTATGGCATGCGCGAAATGGGCTGTGAAGGCTCGAAGCCATCCGAAGTTCGCCCCAAAGAGCGCGGCCCGAAAGAGCACATAAAGGGATGGTGCGGGCGGAGGGACTTGAACCCCCACGCCGTAAGGCGCCAGAACCTAAATCTGGTGCGTCTACCAGTTCCGCCACGCCCGCGATCCGAAAAGCCGATTTAGGCGGGCGCCAATCCAAAAGCGAGCCGCCCCAGCATTTTCCCAAGTGGCGCCAAGGCTATATACCTTGGGTTGTTCTGCACTGAGTTTGGTCGCCGCGACGCCCGGCGCGCCAGCGGCAAGCGTCCATCGCCGTTTGGGCGTCGCTCGAAGCCACTCGGAGTCACTCAGAGTCACTCGGAGTCACTGGACGTCACTGGACGTCACTGGACGTCACTGGGCGCCGCAGGGCGTTGTTGGGCGCGGCTGCGGTCGACCGCACGCGGCCACGATCGGACACGAACTATCGACCGCTGCTGTGGCGCGTGGCTAGTGCCAGCCGCTGGACGCCGCTTCCGCCGCGACTTCGTTTGTGGGTCGTGCGATCAGGCCGTTTTGGGTGATGCGCACCTCGTAGCGGGCGCCATCGACCATCGGCATATAAGCGCCGCTGCCATAGAGTGTGTCGACGAGCGGGGCGTACTTGGTGAATTCGCGTGCAGCGCTCCACAGATCGACGCCGGACTGGCGCGTCGGACGAATGTCGTAGGCGCTGCGTTCAGCGTTCAATTCGTCTTGCGTGCTGGTGTAGCGGCCCGAGAAGCGGTCGAGCCGATACTGGGAGTCGAGCCCGAGCACGTTTGCCCACGGTTTCCACTTCAGCACCCGCGCTTCGATGCGCCATTCGTCGCCGTGAATGTCGAACGTGCGCGTAATCCCTTGCGGATCTTGATCGGTCGGTGGCTCGACGACAGTCGCGGTGAAGAGTTGGGGGCCTTTCTGATGGAGTTCGATCGTCGCAACCGGACGCTCATAGGTCAGCCGGTGATAGGTTTGGATATTCAATCCCAGCAGGCCAGCGATCGCCGCCACACCCAAAAACACGCCGCCGCCGAGCACGCCGCGCCCACCCTTGAATGGCCGACCGCGGAACATCCAACCGACGCCGCTGAGCGCGATGGCCAAGCCGATCACGGCGACGAAGCCGGGAATAATCCACCACCACCAAACCATCGCGATCCCTCTTGCCGCTGCGCGTCCCCCAACAGCGTTAGCCCAAAACCTAGGCGAGAGACAGGCCAGATCAGCCCCAGTTCAACCCCAGTTCGACCCCAGTTCAAACCCAGTTCAGCCCCAGATCAACCCTTGGGCGAGGCGCTGGCGAAGGCGGCGGCTAAATCGCTGAGCACGCGGGGCAAAATCTCCGGCAGATCCTCAGCGATCAAGCCGGCGCCGAACGCTTCAGCGCACCTGCCGTGCAGCCATGCGCCTGCTGCAGCAGCTTCGAAGCTGGCCATACCCTGCCCGATCAGCCCTGAGATGAGCCCGGCCAGCACGTCGCCCGATCCGGCAGTCGCCAGGAACGCCGTGCCGGTTGTGTTGATAACGGCGCGCCCATCGGCAGCGGCCACAATTGTATCGGGCCCTTTCAACAGCACGACACAACCGGCCTGAGCCGCCGCTGTGCGCGCCGCTTCCACACGCGAAGGCGATGCCTCGAGAACATTTGGAAACGCGCGCTTGAATTCTCCGACGTGGGGCGTGAGCACATCGCGTGCATCGAGCTTGCGCTTGAGCGGCGCAAGCATTGTGATCGCGTCGGCGTCGATCACCATGGCGCAGCGGTCCTTGGCGTCGAGAGCTGCATCCAACTTCCGCATTTCTTCGTCGCCCACCCCAAACGCCGGTCCAAGCGCCAAACACTGCGCCGTCTGTGCGGCCTTCGCAAAAGCATCCGCGTCGCAGGCTTCGCGCAGCATGATCGCGCTCAGCTGTGCAGCGTTCTCCGCCAAAGCGTCACGCGGACTGAGGACAGTCACCAGCCCGGCGCCGACGCGCAAGGCGGCCCGCGCCGCCAAGCGTGCAGCGCCGGTGCGCGCGTGGGGTCCGCTCGCGACCATAGTGTGCCCACGGGCGTGCTTGTGCGCTTCCGGGCTGGGCCAAGGAAACCATCGCCCCCAGATAGCGGGTCCATTTTCAAAGAGCGCCACGCGCTGTGCATTGAGCGCGCTTTCCGGCGCGCCGATGTCTGCGACAACAACTTCGCCGCAATAGGCGCGCCCAGGCATCAGCACGTGCGCCGGTTTCTTCCGCACGAATGTGACGGTGAGCGCGGCGCGCGCGCAGACGCTCCCGATAGGCTTTCCGCTGTCGCCGTCGAGACCGCTCGGCAGATCAATCGCAACAACGCGCTCAGGCGAGGCCGCCATCAGGGCTGCGAGGCGCGCAGCCTCCCCTTCCAATGCCCGCGACAAGCCCGCGCCAAACATGGCGTCGACATAGAGATCGGCGTGAACGGAGTGTTGATCGCCTTCCGTGATCGCACCGTCCCACATCTTGGCCGCGTTGGCCGCTTCGCCCCGAAGCGCCGATCGGGGCGCAAGGCTCAGCACCGAAACCGGCCAGCCCAGTTTCTTGAGCACGCGCGCGGCGACCCATCCGTCGCCGCCATTGTTGCCGGGGCCGCAAACAATTGTCGTTGGTTGCGGCGTGAACCGCTTGGCCATTGCGGCGGCGACCGCATGTCCGGCCTTCTCCATCAGGGTTGTGGCGGGCACGCCCGCGGCCGGCGCCGCCGCGTCAACGGCCCGCATCTGCGCGACCGTGATGATCTCATTGCTCACTCGTTGGGACCTACGATTTCCCTGCCCTCCAGAACCAGGCGGATATCGTCGCCCACGACAGAAAACTCCGTGAGGGAGACATGGTTTGGCTGGCAGACCGCCGTCAGATCAACCCGCAGTGCCGCCCCCATGATGGCGTTGATGTTGGCGAAGTGGGTGAAAACGACGGTGTTCTCGCGAAGCTCACGGATCGCTTGAAGGTTGTCGTTGCGCCACTTGTTCGTGGCCGCATCGAGTTGGCTCCACAACACGCCGTTCTGCGTTCTGAATGTCCGGCCAAGCCATTCTTGGCGATCGGCGACGCCCAGCGGCGCTGTGATTTCACCGACGCGCGCGTCTATCTTCACGGGTTTGCCCAGCCGCTTCGACACGTACTCCGCCGTTTCCTTGGCCCGGCGCGCGGGGCCGGAGAGAATATTCAGAGGGGCGAGCTCTGCGAGACGTCCCGCCACATGCTCCGCTTGCTCGCGGCCAATTTGCGAGAGCGCCCAGTCCGCACGAGGCACCTCGGTCGATTTTTCCGGTTGGGCATGGCAGGCGAGAATAATTCTGGTCATTCCGGCTATGTAGCGGATGGATCGCCTGCCGCGCCAGCCCGTGGCTTGGGCGCCGGCGCCCGTTTTTGCGGCGCCAATTGTCCCATCACAGCGCTGCCGCTTGGCCGCCTTTGCGACTCGGCCCCGTCTTGGCGCAACACCCTGCTCAACCGGTGGGAAAGAACCTGGCATGAAAAAGATCGAAGCCATCATCAAGCCGTTCAAGCTCGATGACGTGAAGGAGGCGCTGCAGGAGATCGGCCTGCAAGGCATGACGGTCACCGAGGCCAAGGGCTTTGGCCGTCAGAAAGGCCACACCGAGCTTTATCGCGGCGCCGAGTACGTCGTGGACTTTCTTCCTAAACTCAAGATCGAAGTTGTCCTCGCCGACGATCAGGTCGACGCCGCCATCGAAGCGATCCAGCGCGCCGCCAAGACCGGCAAGATCGGGGACGGCAAAATATTCGTTCTGGATGTGCACAACGTCGTGCGCATCCGCACTGGCGAAACCGGTCCGGCGGCGGTCTGATCGGGCAAACGCATTGATTCCCCGAGGCCCGCTGGACCGCGCCAGCGCCGCTTCTTTGGTCACAACATCACGTCGCGGTGGAGGCCCCGATGTCTGACGAAGTCATGAAACTGATCAAGGACAAAGAAGTCCAATACGTCGATCTCCGTTTCAACGATCTGCGCGGCAAGATGCAGCACGTCACTTTCGACGTCGGCATGATCACGCCGGAGGTCTTCCAAGAAGGCTTGATGTTTGACGGCTCTTCGATCGCCGGTTGGAAGGCGATCAACGAAAGCGACATGGTGATGCGCCCGGACGCAGCACTCGCACATATCGATCCTTTCTATCAGCAAACGACGCTTGCGCTCTTCTGCGACATTCTTGAGCCCGGCACGTTGCAGCCCTACTCGCGCTGCCCGCGTTCGATCGCGAAGAAGGCGGAAGCCTATGTGAAATCATCCGGCGCCGGCGACACTGGCTATTTCGGCCCCGAAGCCGAGTTCTTTGTGTTCGACGACGTGCGCTGGTCAACTGACGCCAACAACACTGGCTATTCGTTCGACTCCACCGAACTGCCGTTCAACACAGGCAAGTCGTATGAAGGCGGCAATCTCGGCCATCGTCCCGGTCCGAAGGGCGGCTACTTCCCGGTGCCGCCGGTCGACAGCCTTCAGGACATGCGCGGCGAGATGCTGCAAGTGATGGGTGAAATTGGGCTGGTTCCGGAAAAGCACCACCACGAAGTGGCGCCCGCACAACACGAACTTGGCCTCAAGTTCAACACGCTGACGCGCATGGCCGACAGCATGAACTTGTACAAATACGTCATCCATCAAGTGGCCGCGTCCTACGGCAAATCGGCGACGTTCATGCCGAAGCCGTACTACAAGGACAATGGCTCGGGCATGCACGTGCACATGTCGATCTGGAAGAAGGACAGCAACCTTTTTGCCGGCGATCGCTATGCCGATTTGAGCGAGACTTGCCTTTACTACATTGGCGGCGTCATCAAGCACGCGCGCGCCATCAACGCGTTCGCGAATTCGACGACCAATTCCTATAAGCGCCTGGTGCCAGGCTATGAAGCGCCGGTTCTGCTCGCCTATTCCGCGCGCAACCGTTCAGCGTCATGCCGCATTCCCCACGGCGCCGGCGCAAAGTCGAAGCGCGTGGAAGTCCGCTTCCCGGATCCCGCCGGCAACATGTACCTCACTTACGTGGCGCTGCTCATGGCCGGCCTCGACGGCATCGAGAAGAAAATCCATCCCGGCGACCCCCTCGACAAGAACCTCTACGATCTGCCGCCAGAGGAACTGAAGGACGTGCCGACCGTGTGTTCGAGCCTTCGCCAGGCGCTGACCATGCTCGACAGCGATCGCGACTTCCTGATGAAGGGCGGCGTCATGACCGACGATGTGATCGACGCCTACATCGAGCTGAAGAAAGAAGAACTCGACCGCTTCGAAACCCACCCGCACCCGGTCGAATTCGACATGTACTACAAGGCTTAAACGTCGCCTTGTCCCACGAGCATAGGAAGGCCGGAGAGCGATCTCCGGCCTTCTTTGATGTTGCGCGCAGCGAACGCTGCGCTTAGGTCGCGACCATGACAAGACACGCACAATGCCAATGCGGCGCCCTTCAAGTCGACGCCGAGGGCGAACCGGATGTTGTCGTTGTCTGCAGCTGCACCGCCTGCCAGCGTCGCAGCGGTTCGCCTTTCGGCGAGGGCGCCTATTATGGGCGCGACAAGCTCCACTTCGCCGGCCAAGCACGGGAGTTCGTGCGCGAGAGTGACGCCGGCAACACCTTTCACAGCTTCTTTTGCCCGGGCTGCGGCGCCTCGCTCTATTTCTTCAGCTCGCGCGATCCCGACCGCGTCGGCGTTGCCGTCGGCGCCTTTGCCGACCCAACGTTTCCGGCCCCCCACCGCTCTGTCTTCGACGAAAACAAGCATGGCTGGATCATGCTCGGCGCGGATATGCCGGGCTTTAGCCGCGGCCGCGACAGCGCGCGTACGCGCTAGCGCATGGAAACGGACCGAAGGCCACCCTCCGGCCCGCTTCTCGCACAAGGGCTTCGATAAACTTCCGTTCTAGAAGCTCAGCGCACCCGTGAGTGACCAGGTGTCAGCATCGACGTCGGTCAAGCGTGTGTATTCGCCACGAATGCCGAACCCCGTGGCGGCGGGATGCCATTGCACGCCGGCGCCATAGCCAAGGCCTTGTCCATCACGATCGCTGAAACCGTTGCGCCCATCGATGTTGGTTTCCTGATAACCGGCGCGGCCGAAAACATCGAAGTTCGGCGATACCGGCACGCCGACGCGGCCATAGAGGCCCCATGCGTTGCTGAGCTTGCCTTCGTTTGAATCGTTCACGCCCGTGCTGTATTCGCCTTCTGCACTGAGATACGGGGTGAACTGATAACCCAGACGGCCGGTAACGGCGCCCAGATCGCCACGATCGGTGTTGAACTGCGTATAGCCGAGATTGCCGTAGATATTGTTGCTCGTGACATCCTGCGCCGATGCTGGCGCTGCTATCAGTGCGGCTGTCGCCGCAGCCGCCGCGGCGGCCAGTAGTGCAAGCTTGGTCATGTGCTGCTCCTCGCGTTCCTTTGGGCCCCCGTGAAGGGCGTTGTGTGTGCGAGGGCGAACGGCTTTTCTGGGGCGCGGTTTCGTTGGGAACTGCCATTTCACGCCTGCAACAAAGAACCGTTGCCGATGAGACACTTAATTCGCGCGTGGCGCGCATTAACGCTTGGCGAACACATCGCTGTTGAAGTCGCCTTACAATACATCGGCAAGACATTGGCAAAACATTGCGGTTCGCACACGAAGCGCCTTAAGGAACCTGAGCATGGCGCAAGCGCAGAAGAAATCTCCGATGCCCAACGACGAAGATGACGGAAAGCTCTGGGAAAGCGGGCTGTTTGGCGAAAACGAGGCGCCGCCTGCGGCCGCGGGCGGCTACACTGCGAAAGATATCGAGGTTCTCGAAGGCCTCGAGCCGGTGCGTAAGCGCCCAGGCATGTATATTGGCGGCGTCGATGAACGTGCGTTGCATCATCTCTTCGCTGAAGTGCTCGACAATTCGATGGACGAAGCAGTCGCGGGCTACGCAGATCGCATCGAAGTGGAGTTCGAGGCCGACGGGACCTTGCGTGTAACCGACAATGGGCGCGGCATGCCGGTCGATCCGCACCCGAAGTTTCCGAAGAAGTCCGCGCTCGAAATCATCATGACGGTGCTGCACGCGGGCGGAAAGTTTTCTGACAAGGTTTATCACACCTCCGGGGGCCTGCACGGCGTCGGCGTCAGCGTCGTCAATGCGCTAAGCGACAAAGTCGAAGTTGAAGTCGCGCGCGATCGCAAACTTTATCGCCAGACCTTCTCGCGCGGCGCGCCCACATCGAAGCTCCTGGAAGTCGGCCCCGCGCACAATCGCCGCGGCACAACTGTTCGCTTCCATCCCGATGCGGAGATTTTCGGCAAAGGCGCGGCGTTCAAGCCCGCTCGTCTCTTCCAGATGGCGCGTTCGAAAGCCTACTTGCAGCGCGGCGTGCAGATCCGCTGGAAATGCGCGCCCGCGCGGATCACCGACGACACGCCGGCGGAGGCGGTGCTCCACTTCCCGAACGGCCTGGCCGACTTCCTCAGCGAGCTCACCAAGGACAAGCGCGCGATCGTCACCGAGCCGTTTGCGGGCAAGAGCGAAAAGAGCGGTCCCCACGGTCGCGTCGAATGGGCGATCACCTGGGTCGGCGATGGCTTCGGCGAGGCCGATGGTTTCCTTCGCTCCTATTGCAACACCATCTACACCCCCGACGGCGGCTTCCACGAGGCCGGCTTCCGCGCCGCCATCGCCAAGGGGCTGAAGGCCTATGCCGACCTCAAGGGTAACAAGAAGGCCTCTGTCATCACCCAAGACGATGTGATGAATACGGGCGCCGCACTCGTCTCGGTCTTTATCCGCGACCCGCAATTCGAGGGTCAAACCAAAGGCCGTCTGGTTTCAACCGAAGCGGCCAAAATCGTCGAACAAGCCGTGCGCGATCCGTTCGATCATTGGCTTGCCGCCAACACCAACGAAGCCAACCGCCTGCTCGAATGGTCGATCCAGCAAGCCGAAGACCGCATGCGGCGGCGCAAGGAAAAAGAAGTTTCGCGCCAGAGCGCGACACGAAAACTCCGCCTGCCTGGCAAGCTCGCCGACTGCGCCCGCTCAGGCGAGAAGGACACCGAAATCTTCCTGGTTGAAGGCGACAGCGCCGGCGGTTCAGCCAAGCAAGCGCGAAATCGCGAGACGCAGGCCATCCTGCCGCTGCGCGGCAAAATCCTGAACGTCGCCTCGGCCGGCGCCGACAAGATGAGCGGCAATCAAGAACTCGCCGATCTCGCGCTGGCGCTCGGCGTGCAGATGGGCGCGAAGTTCAAGCTCGATGATCTGCGCTATGAGCGCGTGATCATCATGACTGACGCCGATGTCGACGGCGCCCACATCGCGTCGCTCTTAATCACGTTCTTCCATAAGCAGATGCCGGCGCTCATCCGCGCCGGCAGGCTCTATCTCGCCATGCCGCCGCTCTATCGCATCACGGCCGGCAAGGAGAGCGTCTATGCGCGCGACGACGCCCACAAGGAAGCGCTGATCAATGGCGAGTTCAAGAACCGCAAGGTCGACATCTCGCGCTTCAAAGGCTTGGGCGAAATGATGCCGGCCGACTTGAAGGATACAACGATGAACCCCGCTACGCGCACGCTTGCGCGCGTGGTGCTCAACGACGCCGGCGCGCCGGATTTCGAAGTGCTGATCGAAACGCTGATGGGGAAGAAGGCCGAGCTTCGCTACAATTACATTCAGGAGCATGCGAAGTTCGTGGAGGACGTGGACGTCTAGCCCCCTCAGGTCTCCCAATCCCACTCTCGAACCCGCTCAAGATGACGCTCGAAAATACCTTGTGCGCATGGGTCCTCGTGGTCGCGCAGAAATGCGTGCTTCTGAAAATAACCGCGCCCGGGACGCCCTGTTTTATTGACGACGGACGCACACAGTGGCGGCTCGCGGCGCGCGCGGTTCTCGGCGGCCGTCGCATCGAGCGCGCCGTAGAGGAAATGGTTGTTGACGCGGGGCGCATGCTCGCGATGGGTTTCGTTCATCGCCTGTTGCAGGGCCACGACGGCGTGCGCGTAGCTCATGACGCGCCCCGTTCTTGCGGCTTGCACAAGGATACGCCGCATCAAAGATGCAGCTGCCTGGCCGGCCGCACGCGCCTGCGAGGCTTCGCAGAGGCCGGTGCGCCCGCTCAGCGCTTCAAGGCGCGCGAGAAGCGAAAGCCATTCGGGATTGTCCAGAGAAAAGTCCCAATCGGTCAGGTCGGGCATGTGCTTGGCGTTCAGTTCAGCCGGCAACACGCACGCCTGCAAGCGTACGGGCGCGTAAATCTTGCGCTTCACCCCCTCCAACACCTCGCGCATCACCTGCAGCGAACGCACAGCCTCAGGGGTCCAGCACACAAGCATGGCCGACGCTTGCCCGACTTCGCGCGCGATCACCCCTTGCCAGGTGTCGCCGCAGACCAAGGACGCGTCGAACCACGCGCTTAGCCCAAGATCGGAGAGCAGTTCAGCGATCACGGCGATCCGCGGACGATCTTGGCGCTTATAGGAGATGAAGACGTCCGCCACGTTCGAATCTCGCCTCCAACTCTTGGTAACCAACAGCGGCAAACGTTGACTTTTCCTTCAAATGCCCCCATTTCGGCGCTGTTCGTTGTGCGCGCCCGAGGGCGTGCTCGCCCTTGGCTCAACGCCCGCTCATCTCAATCCGGAGACGCGTGGCTGAAAGCCGCCAACCAAGCGGCCCTGTTCGTTCGCGTCCGAGGCGAAGAGCAGCGCCCCCAAGTGAGATTGAATGAGTTCCGAAACGCATGCGCCTGCCGGCGCTGAGCCGAGCCAAACCCAAACCAAAACCTTCGACGATCTGGGCCTCTCCGCCGACACGCTACGCGCCGTCAAAGAGAGCGGCTACAATACGCCGACGCCGATCCAAGCGCAGGCCATTCCCGAAGTGCTGAAAGGCCGCGATGTTCTTGGCATCGCCCAAACCGGCACCGGCAAAACCGCCAGCTTTACGCTGCCAATGATCGACATTCTCGCCGCCGGCCGCGCTCGTGCGCGCATGCCGCGCACGCTCATCCTCGAGCCGACGCGCGAGCTCGCCGCGCAAGTCGCCGAGAGCTTCGACAAGTACGGCAAGCACCAGAAGCTGACCAAGGCGCTGCTGATCGGCGGTGTCTCGTTCGGCGATCAGGACGCGCTGCTTGCGCGCGGCGTTGACGTGTTGATCGCCACGCCCGGGCGCCTCCTCGATCACTTCGAGCGCGGCAAACTCCTGCTCACCGGCGTGCAAGTCATGGTCGTCGATGAAGCCGACCGCATGCTCGACATGGGTTTTATTCCCGACATCGAGCGCATCTTCAAACTGACGCCGTTCACGCGCCAGACGCTCTTCTTCTCGGCGACCATGCCCCCAGAGATCACGCGCCTGACGCAGGCTTTCCTGCACAATCCTGTGCGCGTCGAAGTGGCAAAACCCGCGACAGCGGCGGCGACCATCGATCAGCGCATCATTCCCATTCCCGGCAACGATCCGCGTACCCGCCGCGCGGGTTTGCGCGCAGTGATGCAGAGCGCCAACGTCAGGAACGGCATTATCTTCTGCAACCGCAAAACCGACGTCGATGTCGTCGCCCAATCGCTGAAGCGCCACGGCTTCAATGCGTCGCCCATTCACGGCGATCTTGATCAATCCTTGCGCACAAAGACGCTCGACCGCTTCCGCAGCGGCGATCTGCAGTTCCTTGTGGCGTCCGACGTCGCCGCACGCGGTCTCGACATCCCCGACGTCAGCCACGTCTTCAATTACGAACCGCCGCGCCACGCGGAAGACTACATTCACCGCATCGGCCGAACGGGCCGCGCCGGCAAGCAAGGCGCCTCGTTCACCCTTGTTGGCCCCGCTGACCGCAAGAGCCTGGAAGCGATCGAAAAGCTTACCGGCAAGCCAATCGAGAAAGCTCGGATTGAGGGCGTGCCGGAAGCCGCTCTTGGTGATGCACGCGACACCGGGGGCCGCGGCCGTCGCGCCGAAGAACTGAAGAAAGAGCACACGCAGCGCCTATCGGACAAGAAGCAGCGCTACGTGAAGCGCGATCCCGAACGCGGCGAAGCGCCGACTGAGCCCGTGCAGCGGCGCGAAGCGCGTGCTGAAAAGCCGAAGACTGAGGCGGCGCCCAAACACGAACCAAAGCCCGCGACCGATCGCGCCGGCGTGCAAGGGTTCGGCGACAACACGCCGGCATTCCTGCGACGGAAGTAATCAGCCGAGGCCGGCCGCTTCGTCCAATCCCAGCATGAGGTTCAAATTCTGAACCGCTGCGCCGCTTGCGCCTTTGCCGAGATTGTCCAGCAGCGCGACAAGGCGCGCCTCCCCATCGTGCCCGAACACGAACAGTTTCATCCTATTGGTGCCGTTCAGGCCCTCCGGGTCGAGCGTTTTGAGAGCCGCTGCTTCCTCCAGAGACGCAAGCTCGACAAAACGCTCACCTGCATAGAACGCGCGCAAAGCCTCGTGCACCTGCTGCTGGCGCGGCGCCTTCGGCAGCGCTGGCAGCGCCAGCGGCGCCTCAACGATCATGCCCTTGTAATAACGCCCCACGCTGGGCGCGAAGATCGGCGCATGCGCGAGACCAGCGTGCGTTTGCATCTCCGGCACATGCTTGTGCTTCTGGCTCAAGGCATAGATCCGGTACGGCGCGCGCGTGAAGGTTGGATCGTTCTCGTCCTCGAATGCGGCAATCATCGCCTTACCGCCGCCGGAATAGCCAGAGACGGCATTCACGCTGAAACGCCAATCCGTTGGCACAAGGCCCGCCTCCACAAGCGGGCGCACAAGGGCAATGAACCCCGTCGGATAGCAGCCCGGATTGCTGACGCGCTTAGCCGCTGCGATCTTTGCGCGCTGGCCTTTGGACATCTCCGCAAAGCCATAGACCCAGTCGCCCGCAACGCGATGCGCCGTCGAGGCGTCGATCACGCGCACATCGGGATTGTCGATCAGCGCAACGGCTTGGTGCGCCGCATCGTCCGGCAAGCACACGATCACCGCGTCGGCGCTGTTCATCAGCTTGCGCCGCTCTTCGACGTCCTTGCGCTTGGCTGGATCAATCGAGACAAGCGCAATGTCACGGCGCCCTTCCAGGCGTTCGCGGATCTGCAAGCCCGTCGTACCGGCTTCGCCATCGATGAAAACTGACGCGGCCATGGGCCAACTCCAAACAAGACGGGCGCTCCGTTGCCGAAGCGCCCGCTCGAAGTCCAAACTTGAAACGCCTTAGCGCTTCGAGAACTGGAAGCTGCGGCGCGCTTTCTTGCGGCCATACTTCTTTCGCTCGACGACGCGGCTGTCGCGGGTGAGGAACCCGGCATGCTTCAAAGTAGGCCTGAGCGGGGGCTCATAGTCTGAAAGCGCCTTCGAAATGGCGTGACGCACCGCGCCGGCTTGGCCCGAAAGACCCGAGCCCACGACAGTGACATTCACGTCGAACTGGCCTTCGCGGTCGGTGATGCGGAACGGCTGGTTGATCATCATGCGCAGAACGGGGCGCGCGAAATACGCATCCGACTCTTTGCCGTTGACGGTGATCTTGCCCTTGCCCGGCTTTACCCAGGCGCGCGCAATGGCGTTCTTGCGCTTGCCGGTGGCATAAGCGCGGCCGAACTTGTCGGTCTTTTTCTCGCGCAGCGGCGCTTCGTTTTGCTGAACTGGCGCGCTCTGACCGGTGATTTGGCCGAGTGACTCAAGGCCTTGGCTGATGTCGCTCATATTAGCCGATCCTCGAATTCTTGCGGTTCTTGGATTTGAAATCGATCGTCTTCGGGTTCTGGGCAGCGTGGGGATGCTCAGCGCCCGCATAGACGCGCAGCTTGGCCAGCTGGCGCGCCGCCAACGGGCTTTCCTTCGGCATCATGCGCTCGACGGCCTTCTCGACCACGCGCTCAGGATGGGCGCCGTCGAGGATCTTGCCTGCAAAGCGCTCCTTGATGCCGCCCGGGTGACCGGTGTGGCGATAATAGACTTTGTTCTCTCGCTTCTTGCCGGTCAGCGCGACTTTCTCGGCGTTGATGACCACCACATGGTCGCCGGTGTCGACGTTCGGGGTGAAGTCAGAACGGTGCTTGCCGCGCAAACGCAGCGCAATGAAAGAAGCGAGACGGCCGACCACAACGCCTTCGGCGTCGACCACGATCCAGCCGTGTTCGATCTCCGAAGCCTTAGCCGCGCGCGTCGTTTGGGTGCGCATGGGAGTTTTCCTGACGAAACGAAGGCGCGCGTGTACGCACATGCGGAATCGGCGTCAAGCTATGGCTTTTTTCGTTGTGTTTACAGCAACTTCCGATAGCGGTTGTATACTACCGTAAAGCGTCCTGACGAGGATCGCGGCGCCGGCCCAGAGGATGGCCGCGCCCGCCTGGTGGATGAGCGCCAAAGTTGGCGGGTCGAAAAGCAGGATGGTGGCCACGCCCAAAGCGGCTTGGCAAAGGGCGATCACGCCCACTGCAATCGCTGCCCCACGTGCTGCCCCGCTCCCGCGCGTGAGCGCGATCGCTGCAAGCGCAAGCGCCCAGATTGCCACCAGGTAGCCGGTCGTGCGGTGCATCAGATGCTGTGTGGCGTGATTGTCGGTGAAGTTGCGCGCCAACGGCTCGAGCGAAAATACGCCCGCGGGAATCCATGCGTGGCCGATCGTCGGCCAATCCGGATACGCCGGCCCGCCCCGCGCCCCTGCGAGCAATGCGCCGAACATCACTTGCGCGAAGATGAGCGCCATCAACGCCAACGGGGCCCAACGCGGCACGCCAAGTTTTGAGGGTTTGCGCGGCCAGCCAAAGGCGTCAATCGCCAACCAAAGCGAAAACGCCATGATGGCGAAAGCCACGGCGAGATGGGCGGCAAGCCATAGCGGGTTCACTTCGGTGCGTCCGCTCAAGCCGCTTTGCACCATGAGCCAGCCGACAAAGCCCTGAATGGCGCCGAGCGCAAAGAGCATGAGCACGCCAAGCAATCGGCCCTGCAATCTGCCTTGGATCCAGAACACGATCAGAGGGGCCCCGAACACAAGGCCGATTACGCGCCCCAAAAGGCGATGTGACCATTCCCACCAGAAGATGCTCTGATACTCCGACAGCGTCATGCCGTGATTGAGCATTTGGTACTGGGTCGTCTCACGGTAGAGCGCGAACGATCGCTCCCAATCGGCGCCATTCATCGGCGGCAGCGCGCCGCTGACCGGTTTCCATTCGGTTATGGACAGCCCGGATTCGGTCAGCCGCGTCGCGCCGCCGACGGTCACCATCATCAACACAAAGAGCGCAATCGTCACCAGCCACGCGCCGACCCAGGGGTCACGCTCTGCGGTCTTGGCTGAAAGCGAGGTCATTGCGGTTCTTCCCGCGCCCGGCATAAAACCTGGCCCTCGCTTTGGAAACGCGGCGCCCCGCCGCTGGGGCATCCATGAACACGCGAACGCGCAAGGCTCTCGGCTGTTTTGTGCTCATCGCCTATCTGGGGCTCTATGCGGCAGGCGCCGCAACGCTTGGCGGCTACATCCTGGAGCATGCGCCACATTGGGCGGCGCTCATCTATTATGGTGTTGCCGGCGTCATCTGGGTTTTGCCGCTCAAGCCGCTCTTCGGCTGGATGAACCGCGGCCCACGAGAAACCGGCCCGAAGTGACCTTCGGGCCGGCTCCATGTTCTTTAGTGTCGGCTCTTAGCGGCCGTTCAAGATCATGCTCATGATGACGCCGGTGGCGATGCCTACGAGCAGCGTGTTGCCACGGTCATCACGCACATAATGATAGCCACGCGGCGGGGCCCGCAGATGCGCGCTGCGATAGTCGATCGCGCGATAGCGATAGCGGAATTCGCTCGGCAGACGGTCGCCGCGGCGCCACTGATGAAAACCGGCTTGGAAGCCGCGTTAATTCATCACGTTCGCGGACGGCCGGCCATAGTGCCATTGGCCGTTCAGCGTGTAGCCGTTGTCGTCGCGGTCGTTCCACCGGTTCGGCTGCGCTGAAGCCGCCGGCGCCAAGCTGGTCAAGGCGATCGCCGATGCGATGGCGGTGATGGCGATGCGTTTCATAGTTCTCGCTCCTTGTTCGAAGAGGCAACAGCGCCTCTTGTTGGGTGCGAGGATTGCGCTGGCCCACTGAACGCGTTCTGAGCATGTTTGCCGGCGTCGACACGCACGGCGCCGCTTTGTGCCAGGCGCCGCGGGAGACACACTTCGGCACAACAATTTTTGCGTGCGGCGACAAACAAAACCGCCCCGAAATGGTCTCGGGGCGGTTCGTTGTGCTCTGCGCGTCCTGCTCTGCTGGGCCGCTTCAGTGATTGCCGAGGATCAAGCTTAAAATGACGCCGGTGGCGATGCCGACCAGCAAGTATTCACCGCGATCGTCGCGCACCCAATGATAACCGCGCGGCGGCGCCCGCAAATGGTGGCTGCGCCAATCGTTTTCGACAACATAACGGGTGCGGAAGTCTGACGGCAGGCGATCGCCCCGCCGCCATTGGCGCCAGCCCGGCTGATAGCTGGTGACGTTGGCCGGCGGGCGCCCGTAATGCCAGCGTCCATGCATGGTGTAGCCGTTGTGCTGGCCGGGATCCCAATTGCCGTGACCGTTGCCGCGGTCATTATCATTACGATGATCGTTATCGTGTCGATGGTCGTTGTTATAATTGCCCTGCGCGTAGCTTGCAGGCGCGACCGGAAGCGCCAGCGTCAAAGCCGCGGCCCAGACCACGAAGATGCGTTTCATGAGATTTGCTCCTTCACGCGAGCGGCGCCATCGCCCCTCGTTGCTCAGAGGTCTCGCGGGGGAGGAGATTGCTTTGAGCATTGCGGAAACGCCCGTCGGCCCGGCAATGTTTCTTGTTGCGCGCGCGACATATTTTGACACTCAAATCCGACGCCAACTCAGCCGCTTGTTAGAACATGCGGCAATGCGACGCCGGACGATCGGCGATTGCCGGCGCGAATGCGGAGGGCTAAGAGACCGCCTCTCGCGGCCTTGTTCTGCGAGCGGTCGGAGCGTGGCGCAGCCCGGTTAGCGCACCAGTCTGGGGGACTGGGGGTCGCGAGTTCGAATCTCGCCGCTCCGACCAACACCCAAGCGTTCGTTGTGCTTTAAGCGCCCCGCCAACCCCCGCGGAGGGCTTCGATCAAGCTCACCGCAGTGGAGAGCCATTGGCGCGAGACTTGGAGCGCGCTGATGCGTGCGTGCCCGTCCGCGCCGCGCAAAGACATGGATTTGTCAAACCTCTTTCAATTTGGGTCAGGCGCCGCCAAGGGAACAAACCGCGCTTGCGGCCATTCGCCGGGGTGCGAGATGTGCGCGAGGCGAGCTCATGGGTTTCGACATTGACCGACTGATCTTCGAACCCGGCGCGGTGGATCTATCGCGTTCGCCGCTGCGCGCAGCGATGCAACGCACAGATTTCGAGACCTTCGCGCTCGGCGCGTTCAATCCTGGATTAAATCGCCTGCCCAACGGCAATCTGGTGGCGATGGTGCGCGTGGCCGAAGCGCTCACGGACCCGATCCGCGACAATCATGTCCACGCCATTCGCTGGAAAGACGGCGCCTATGTGCTCGATGCGTATCCGCTCAAGGAGGTGGACACCTCTGACCCGCGCAAATTCCAGCTCAAGACACACTTCTATCCGACCATGGGCCTCACATCGCTGTCATGGATCTTGCCGCTGGAATTATCGCCGGACGGCTTGAGCGTGCGGCAAGTCCACTACGACAAGGCGATCGCGCCAACCACCACGTATCAGGAATATGGCATCGAGGACGCGCGTGTGTCGCGCATCGACGGCGTTTATTACATGACCGTCTGCAGCGTCAGCTGCGAGCGTCATGCGACCTCGCTCTACACATCACGCAATGGCCTCGACTACGCGCTGCGCGGCCTCGTCCTCGATCATCACAACAAGGACATGATCTACTTTGAAGGCAGGATTGGCGGCGCGTTTCATGCGCTCACAAGACCGATGGGCGCGCTCTACTTCGTATGCCCGCCGGATACGCCCTTCCATGCCGGCCCGTCGATCAATCTGGCGGCCTCGCCTGATGGCTTACATTGGAAGCCGCACGAAACGGCGTTTCTTCGCCCGCGCAGAGATAGTCTCTTGACCATGAAAGTGGGCGGCGGCAGCCAGCCGATCCTGACGCCACAAGGATGGCTTATGCTCTATCACGGCGTCGAGCCGAACCAGAGCGTCGGCATTTATCGAACCTTTTGGGCGCTACTCGACGCGCAAAACCCCGCCCACATTCTGCACGATGAAAGCCGGACGCCGCTCATCGAACGCAATGAAAAGCTTTCAGCCCCTATCGCGCACAAACGCTACCTCGAAAATGTCGTCTTCACGACCGGCATCGTCGATGCCGGCGATCATTACATCGTCGCCTCGGGTGAAGACGATCTGGCCTGCCGTATCACCCACATTCCAAAAGCGACCTTCGCCTAATCAGCGGCGCTTGAAGTATTGCACTGCGCGCTCGTGCTTTTCGGCCGCGGCGCGTGACTTGAACGTGCCCAGGTTCCGGCGTTTGCCAGTCTTCGGATCGCGCTTGCGGGCATAAAGGCGATAGCCGCCGCTTTTCAGTTTACGGATCATGCCGGAAATAACTGCAGCGCGCTTGGACGGGTTCCGGCTCAGGTCTTGGCCCGGCCGCGTCCGCCCTTTTCAACGAAGTCGCGAAGCATCTGCGAGGGACGGAAGGTCACGACCCGCCGCGGCGTGATCGGAACTTCCTCACCGGTCTTTGGATTGCGTCCGATGCGCTGGCGCTTGGTGCGAACGTTGAAATTACCGAAGCGCGACAGTTTCACCGTGTCGCCTTCGACAAGCGCATCTTGAACCATGTCGAGCATGCGCGTGAGCAGGCGATTGGCGTCTGCGCGCTGCATCGTCGTACGGTTCGCCAAGGCCTCGACCAAATCTGCACGTGTGACAGTTTTCGGCACCGGAGCCCCCTCCGCCTGCGCCCGTGGGCGCGCTCCCAGAAACGCTAGGCGGCTCTTGGACTTAGGTCAATTATTTCAATCTTTTCACATTCGTAGCAGTGCAGCGCCCCAGGTGAGGCCTCCGCCCAGCGCCTCCATGAGCACCAGATCGCCTCGCTTGATGCGCCCGTCGCGGACAGCCGTATCGAGCGCCAATGGCACCGACGCCGCTGACGTGTTGCCGTGCACGGCGACGGTGGAAACAACTTTTTCGGTATCGATGCTCAATTTGCGGGCAACGCCGTCGAGAATGCGCTGATTTGCCTGGTGCGGCACAAACCAATCGACCTGATCGAGCGCCACGCCGGCGCGCGCGCACGCCTCCAGCATCGCGCCAGAAATGTGCTCCACCGCCTGGCGAAACACGGCATTGCCGGCCATGCGCACCTTGCCCGTGGTTTGCGTCGCCGATGGGCCGCCGTCCACATAGAGCAAGTCGTGCATCCGCCCGTCGGTGCGAATGAAACTCGAAAGCACGCCGCGGTTCTCGCTCTCTTGGGCCTCCAGCACGATGGCGCCGGCGCCGTCGCCGAAAAGCACGCAGGTGGCGCGGTCGTTCCAATCGACGATGCGCGAAAATGTTTCCGCGCCGATCACCAGTGCGGTCTTGGCTTGCCCGAGACGCAAAAAGTTGTCCGCTGTCGTGAGCGCGAAAATGAAGCCAGAACAAACCGCCTGCAGATCGAACGCAGCGCCTGGCGGGATGCCAAGCTCTGCTTGAACCCGTGCTGCGGTTGCGGGGAAGGTGAGATCCGGCGTCGTCGTGGCGACAATAACGAGATCGACGTCCTTTGCCTCACGCCCAGCGCTCTTCAGCGCTTCCAGCGAGGCGGCGATCGCCAGATCCGAGGTTTTTTCGTCTTTGCCAGCGATGCGGCGCTCGCGAATACCGGTGCGCTCGACGATCCATTCATCGCTTGTGTCGACTTGCCGCGAAAGCTCGGCATTGCTGAGCACGCGTTTCGGCAGGAAGCTGCCGACGCCCGTTACGACGCTGCGAAGCATCAGCCAGCTTCTCCAACCTGGGCGGCAGAAGCTGCGGCGGCCTCCGCGGCCGCCAGGCGCGAAAGGTTATTGGCGATCTCTTCGCGGTAATGGCTGCGTGCAAGCAGCGTCGCGACGTCAATGGCGGCGGCGAAGCCGTGACCATTGGCGCTGCCGTGGCTCTTCACCGCCAAGCCATTGAGGCCGAGGAACACCGCGCCATTGAAAGATCCAGGATCCATGCGGTCACGCAATTTGCGTAACGCTGGATAGGCGATGAGGGCGCCAAGTTTTCCCAAGAGGCTGCCGCTCAGCGCGTCGCGCAGATAGTGCGCCACCAGCCGCGCTGTGCCTTCGCCCGTTTTCAGCGCGATATTGCCGGTGAAGCCGTCGGTCACAACGACATCCACCGTGCCCTTGGCGATGTCGTCACCCTCCACGAAGCCGCGGAAATCCATGTCGAAGCCGGCTTCGCGGATCAAGGCTGCTGCGGCGCGAATTTCCTCGTGCCCCTTCTGCTCCTCCGCGCCCACGTTCAAAAGTCCAACGCTGGGCCTTGCAATATCCGACACCGCACGTGCGAACGCTTCGCCCATGATGGCGAATTCCACCAATTGCTCGCTATCGGCTTCGACGTTGGCGCCGACATCGAGGATCACGGTGTAGCCGCCTTGTGTATTGGGCCAACGCGTCGTCAGCGCGGGACGATGGACGCCCTCCATGGCCCGGAAACGGAAGAGCGAGATCGCCATGAATGCGCCGGTATTGCCGGCCGAGAGGACAGCGTTGGCCTCGCCTTTCTCCACCGCCTCGATGGCGCCCCACAGGCTCGAGCCCTTGCCTTGGCGCAAGGCCTGGCTGGCCTTTACCTCCATGCCGATGGTTTTCTCAGCGGGCACAACACGCGTAACGGCCTTCGCTGCCGGGTAGCGCGTCAGCAGCGCCTCGATCTTGGCTGCCTCGCCATGGATCAGATATTGAGTGTCGCGCCTGCGCTTGGCGGCGATGTCGATGCCTTCAACGACGATGTCGGGCGCGTTGTCGCCGCCCATCCCGTCAATCGAGAGCACGAGAGAATCCGTCATTCGCGCGCCGTCACGATCGCCTCCGCGGCCGCCCCTGTCCGCAGCGCGGCGGACCATAGGCCCGCGCCGCCAAAATTGCCAAACGCCATTACCCAGCCACGGCAGGCCAGCCCGCCCCGGTGAGCAACGCCTGCCAAGACTGGCCCGCCTGGTGCGTTGCGAGATCACAGACGCGCTGCGCCAGCACAGCGGCGAAAGCGCCGTCTTGGCCCACGACATTGCGCGCGAGCGTCCCCTTCAACGCCTCGATATTGCGCCCTGCCAGCGCGCTCGCATAAGCATCGGCGCGCCCATAAAACACGCTCGCGAGCTTGTGCACGCGCTTGGCCACCGAAAGATCGCCGACACCATCTTCGCGCAGACCGGAATCGATCTGTCTAAACAGCGCATCGACAAAGGCCTGCGCCAGCGGCTCTGCCTCGCTTGATTGGCGCAAACGAACCAAAGCCAGCGACGCATGCAGCGCGATCAGCTCAAATCGCCCATCCAGCGTGTCGGCCACGCGCCCTTCCCCGAATAAGGCGGGATTGCGGCTGGCATTGGTGACCTGCCCTAACAGCAGTTCAGCATCTCTGCTCTCGCGCGACACGGAAAAGGGCCACACGGGCATATCTTGGTCTGTGCTCCCCCCTTGCCGGGTCAGGCGGTCGGCCTTACCGGTTTGACCCAGCTTTTGCCAGCCGAGGGGACATATGCGCGGACTTCTTAGTCTTTCGACGGCGATCACGGCCGTGGCGTTTGCCACAGCATGCGCCCCCGTACAGCGTTATAATGGCTACCCGATCAACTCGACCGCAACCGCCCCGCAGGCGCCCCAGATCGGCGTCGATACACGCGACACCATCCGCCAGCGTTTCGGCACCCCCTCGACGACACCGGTGCTCGATCAAAGCGCCTGGTACTATGTCAGCGAAGTGCAGTCACAAGTGGCGTTCTACACCCCGCACATCACCGACCGGCGCGTCATGGTCGTGCGCTTCGACGGCGACACGGTTTCGGCGGTGGAGAATTATGGCATCGAGCGCGGCCGTATCGTTGCTTATGACAACCACACAACGCCCACGCGCGGCCGCGAACTGGGCGTCCTCGAACAATTGCTCGGCAACATTGGCTCGGCGGTGCCGCTCCCACCCAACCAGCAGAACCAAGGCGGACGTCCGCCGAACCGCTAGACGGGCGCAGGTTTGCAAGCACGCAAAAAAACGCCCCGGCCGAAACCGGGGCGTTTCATTTTATGGGCTGAAGCTTCGCGCTCAACCGTTCCAGTGCGCCAGTACCGCCAACAACAAGAGCGCGACGATGTTGGTGATCTTGATCATCGGGTTCACTGCCGGTCCCGCGGTATCCTTGTAGGGATCGCCGACCGTATCGCCTGTGACCGCCGCCTTGTGCGCATCGGAACCCTTGCCGCCATACTGGCCTTCTTCGATCAGCTTCTTGGCGTTGTCCCAAGCGCCACCGCCCGAAGTCATCGAGATGGCGACGAAGAGCCCGGTCACGATCACGCCCACCAGCAACGCACCGAGCGCGGCGAGCGCCTGGCTCACGCCCGCGATCGCCCAGACGACGAAGAAGAGCGCGATCGGCGACAGCACGGGCAGCATCGATGGCACGATCATTTCCCTGATCGCGGCGCGCGTCAGGATGTCGACCGCCTTGCCGTAATCCGGCTTGGCCTTGCGATCCATGATGCCTGGGATTTCCTTGAATTGACGGCGCACTTCCGCGACCACTGCCTCGGCGGCGCGTCCCACCGCCGTCATCGACCAGCCGCCAAACAGGTAGGGCAGAAGGCCGCCGATGAAGAGGCCCACAATCACGTATGGATTGTTGAGCGCGAAATCCGGCGTCACGCCGTCAAAGAAGCGGAATTCGCTCGCGTGCGCCGCATAATAACGCAGGTCTTCAAAATAGGCCGCAAACAGCACTAGCGCGCCCAAGCCTGCCGAGCCGATGGCATAGCCTTTCGTCACCGCCTTGGTCGTGTTGCCGACCGCGTCGAGCGCATCGGTGGTGACGCGCACTTCCTTCGGCAGTTCCGCCATCTCGGCGATGCCGCCGGCATTGTCCGTCACCGGGCCAAACGCATCGAGGGCAACGATGATGCCCGCCACCGAAAGCATGGTCGTCACCGCGATGGCGATGCCGAAGAGGCCGGCGAGCGTGAAGCATGCGACGATGCCGGCCACGATGGTGAGCGCCGGCAGCGCCGTCGAATTCCATCGAGACCGCGAGCCCTTGAATGACGTTGGTGCCGTGGCCGGAGACGGACGCCTTCGCCACGCTCTTCACCGGACGGAATCCGGTGCCGGTATAATATTCCGTGATCCACACGATCGCTGCTGTCACCAGAAGTCCGATCACGCCGCACAAGAACAGATTGGCGCCCGTGATGTTGGCAAGTGGCGAAGACGGACCAACGCTTGGCGCAATTTGACCCCAGCCGATGGTCGCCTGGATGGCGCCGGCCAAGCCAATGGCGGAAAGAATGCCGGCCGCGGCCAAGCCCTTATAGAGCGCGCCCATGATGTTGTTTGACGGCCCCAAGCGCACAAAGAACGTGCCAATAATCGAGGCAATGATGGCGATGGCGCCAATCGCCAGCGGCAACATCATGATTGTCGCAACTTCCGAAGCGTCACGGAACAGGATGGAGCCGAGCACCATCGTGGCGACAGTCGTCACCGCGTAGGTTTCGAACAAGTCAGCCGCCATGCCAGCGCAATCGCCGACATTGTCGCCGACATTATCGGCGATTGTCGCGGGGTTGCGCGGATCGTCTTCCGGAATGCCCGCTTCAACCTTGCCGACCATGTCGCCGCCGACATCGGCGCCCTTGGTGAAGATGCCCCCGCCCAAGCGTGCGAAGATTGAAATCAGCGACGCGCCAAAGCCAAGGGCGACGAGCGAGTCCACGACTGTGCGGCTCGTCGGCTCAAGGCCTAGGAACCTGGTGAGAATGAGATAGTAGACCGACACGCCGAAAAGCGCGCCGCCGGCGACCAGCATGCCGGTGACCGAGCCTGCCTTGAACGCCATGCGCAGACCCCCCGCGAGCGACGTGCGCGACGCTTCCGCAGTACGCACGTTGGCTTGCACCGAGACATTCATGCCGACGAAACCGGCAGCGCCTGAGAGGACTGCGCCGATGATGAAGCCCACCGGGACCTGCCACACGGGCCAGAAGGCAATGCCGAGCACGACAACCGCGCCGGCGCCGACCATTGCGATCGTCGAGTACTGGCGGTTGAGATAAGCGCGCGCGCCCTCCTGGATGGCCGCGGCGATTTCTTTCATCCGGTCGGTGCCGGCGCTCGCCTTGGTGATGGATTGGGTTTCGAGCCAGCCGTAAACGGCCGCGACGATGCCGGCCGCGACTGCCAGCCAAAGGATCAGGTCTAGGTTCATGGCTTTGTCCTGGGCGAGGCGTCGCCTTGGACAGCGGCGCCGGGTTGGGGAATTGGGTTGGCCGCCCCGCGACAGTCCGTCTGCAGGAACGCTTCCCCCTCAGGGTGGCGGCTTACTGCCAAAACCCGCTCAGAAGCGCAATGGAGGCCCTGGCAGCCCAGCCCTTCGAAATCAGATGCCGGAGCCTAAGCTTGAATAGGTCGACACGATTGTCACACCGGCCACCGCTTCAGCCCCCAGGGTCGCGATCGCGGCTTGGCGATACACCTGGATGGCGAGCGCCTGATTGAGGGCGTTGTTGTTGTTGGGATCGGCCAGCGCATTGGCGTGGCTTGCCCGGACGAGTGCGTCGCGCAGGAACTGCGCTTTCTCCCGCGTTCGCCAGAGGTCGACGCGGGGCGAGATTTGTATCCGCAGCGAAACGAACAAGTAATTGACCAGCTGCCCGTCGCGCACCACCGGAACGGCCAGGTAGGGCGCGTCCATGCTGCGCGAAATGTCGGCGCCGCCGCTTTGGCCATGGCCAGACGCCGGCGCCCCTGCCTTGGCATGGTCTTCGGCGCGCGCGTTCGACAGCCCCGTAAGCAGGGTCGAGGCGATCAGGGCCGCAGCGATGGCGCGTTTCATGGGTCGGGAGGTTCTGCCGCAATGGTTGCGGAGAGATTACCGGCCGAGCTGATGGCGATGGCCCAAGGCGCCAAGCGCACCGAAATCGAGTGCGGCGCCATCGGCGGTGCTGATTTTCACGCCTTCGCCTTCGGTCACATCGCCAATGAGCGCGACGTTCACCTCCGCCGCACGCGCGGCGGCCACGATGGCGCGGCGATCCGTGGAGGGGGCCGTAAAGAGAGCCTGGTAGTCGTCACCGCCCGTCGCCAGCTCGGCCAGACCGCGCGCGCCGTGTTTTAGAACGTGGGCATGCCCTGCCCGCGACAACGGTATTGCCTCAGCGTGAATGTGCACGGCCAGGTTTGAGGCACGCGCAATATTGCCGGCATCCGCCGCCAATCCATCCGACACGTCCGTCGAGGCGTTGGCATAGCGTGCAATGGATTGAGCAAAACCCACCGGCGGGCGCGGCACGCGATAACTCTCGATCAAATCGGCGCCGCCGCCGTGGTCTCCAAGCTTTGCGCCGATGAGATCGGGCGCATTACGCAATGCGCGCAAGCCGAGGTGCGCATCGCCAATGTAACCGGTGACCCAGACATGATCGCCCACCCGCGCCTCCCCCCGTGACGGCACGCGCCCCAAAGGCGTACCGAGCATGGTGATCGAGACAACCAAAGGGCCCGGCGTTGAGGTCGTGTCGCCGCCGAGCAAGGCGACGTCGTAGAGACGCAGATCATCAGCCAATCCTTGCGCGAACGCCTTGATCTCAACCGCCGCACGATCCTCCGGCCAAATCAGCGTGAGCAGCGCCCCCACGCCCTTTGCGCCCTTCGCGGTCAGATCCGAAATGTTTACGCGCAGCGCCTTCTTTGCGACCGTGTCGATCGGATCGCCGGGGAGGAAATGCACGCCCTCGACAATCGCGTCCGTGGTCACGACAAGCGCCCCGTTTGCCTCCAGCACCGCCACATCGTCCACCAATCCGCGCGCATACCCGCTCGTCGCCAGCGGCGCGAACAATTCCCGGATCACGTCGAATTCGTCGGCGGACATGGCGCTCGTGAGCCTACGCCTCGGCGCGCCGCAAGTCGCGCGCGCAGGCATCCAATGTGGCGTTCACGAAGCCCGGTTCGGGACCATCGAAAAAGCGTTTAGCGATCTCGACGTACTCGTCGATCACCACCGCCACTGGAATATCCGCGCGCTGTTCCAACTCCGCCGCGCCGGCGCGCAAGATCGCGCGCGCCACCGCATCAAGGCGCTCGAGCCGCCAGCCCTTGCTCAAATGCCGCGCGATCGCGCGGTCCAAGGTCGCCTGCCGGTCGACAGCCTTCTCCACCAAAGTCTTGAACAGTTCGCTGTCGCCTTCGCTGTCGGTTATTCTGGCTTCCGCCTCGCGCGGTAGCTTGCCGGCGTCGAACTCAGCGATCACATCCGCCGTCGAAGCGCCCGACAACTCCATTTGATAGAGCGCCTGCACGGCGCCCAACCGCGCCGCGCGCCGCGCATCGATGTCTTTTTCCTTCATTGGGCGATTTCCGCAAACCGGCGCTTCAGGGCAATCATCGCCAACGCCGCACGCGTCGCTTCGCCGCCCTTGTCGGCGCGCTTGGGGTCTGCGCGCACCTGGGCTTGATCGATCGTGTTCACCGTCAGAATGCCGTAACCGATCGCCAAGCCCTCGCGGATTGACAGATCCATCAGCCCCCGCGCGCTCTCGCCGCAGACATAGTCGTAATGGCTGGTCTCTCCGCGCACGACGCAACCAAGCGCAACATAGCCCTCATAGGGGCTACGCCGCGCGGCTTGCGCAATAGCGCCTGGAATCTCAAACGCGCCCGGCACGAACACCCGATCCAGCGTCGCTTCGCCCTCGGCGGCGGCCGCTTCGGCCCCGCGCTGCAACTGATCGGCAATTTCGCGATAATAGGGCGCCACCACCAGCAACAGGCGCGCACCAGGCGCCTTCACCGCCTCAATCTTGGCGACGCCTTCCCTCACGGCTTAAACCCGCGCCAGCCGTCGATCGAGAGCCCATAGCCGTCAAGGGCGATCAGTTTCTGTGGCGCATTTGCCAGCACGATCATGGGACCGACGCCAAGCTCGCGCAGGATTTGCGAGCCAAGGCCGATCACCCGCAGGCCATCTTCTTCTTCGCGCTCCGCAGGTTCGCCCTGCAACCGCCGCGACAACACGTCGGGCACCAGATCGCGCAACAGCACGACAACGCCTGCGCCCTCACTCTCGATCTCCGCCAGCGCGCGATCGACGAGGCCGGCGCGTTTGCCGTATCCGCCCATTACGTCGGCGGCGACATCGACGCGATGGACGCGCACGAGCGTTGGTTTTTCCGCGCTGATCTGGCCCTTTACCAGGGCCGCGTGCTCAACCCCGTCCAGCTTGTTGCGAAACACGACCAGACGGAAATCCTTGCCGACACGGGTCTCGAACGGCGCCTCGGCGACTTTTTCCACGAGCCTTTCATGCACGCGCCGATAGGCGATCAATTCGTCAATGGCGCCGATCTTCAAATTGTGGAATTGCGCAAACGCGACGAGCTCGGGCAGGCGCGCCATGGCGCCGTCGTCGTTCATGATCTCGCAGATCACCGCCGAGGGATTGAGCCCGGCTTGCCGTGCAATATCGACGCTCGCTTCGGTATGGCCGGCCCGCACCAGGACGCCGCCTTCGCGCGCGGTCAGCGGAAACACGTGACCTGGCGAAACGATGTCGCGCCGATCCTTGGTCGGATCAATCGCCGTGGCGATGGTGAGCGCGCGATCATATGCGGAGATGCCGGTGGACACTCCCTCGCGCGCTTCGATCGAGACCGTGAACGCAGTACCCATGCGGGTTTGATTGCGTGGGCTCATCGGATCGAGCCCCAGCGCTTCGGTCCGCTCCAGCGTCATCGCCAGGCAGATAAGCCCGCGGCCGTACCTGGCCATGAAGTTCACTTTTTCCGGCGTCGCGAACTGTGCGGGGATGACGAGGTCGCCCTCGTTCTCGCGGTCCTCTTCATCGACGAGGATGAACATGCGCCCTTCGCGCGCTTCCTCGATGATCTCGGGGATCGGCGAAATCGCGCGCTTCAGCTCTTCGACGGGGGACAATTTCGCCGCCAATTACGTGCTCCGCGCCGCGATCAGGCGTGCTGCGTAGCGCGCCATCATGTCGGCTTCGAGATTGACCTTATCGCCCGGTTGCAGCCGAGACAAAGTGGTAACGCTCCAAGTGTGCGGAATGATCAGCACGCCAAAGCCTGCCGCATCGACTTGGTTGACAGTCAGCGACACGCCATTGATGGCGATCGAGCCTTTCGGCGCAATCAGAGGCGCGATTGCCGCGGGCGGCTTGATCAAAAGCCGCCAGCCTCCTCCGTCTTTCGCCACGGAAAGCACTTCGCCCAGACCATCGACGTGGCCCTGCACCATGTGCCCGCCGAGCTCATCGCCAAAGCGCAGCGAACGTTCGAGATTCACGCGATCACCGGCCTTCAACGCGCCAAGCGTCGTTAAGGCCAAACTCTCCGGGCCAATCTCGACGACGTAGCGCACGCCGTTTGGCTGCGGCGCAGCTTCGACGACGGTAAGGCAGCAGCCCTCGTGTGCGATGCTGGCGCCGATGGCAATCTCAGCGGCCGCGTAGGGCGCGCTCACACAAAGGCGGGTGAGCCCGTCCAGGCGCTCGACCGCCTGCACTTCTCCCAACGCGGTGACGATCCCAGTGAACATGTCAGCTTAACATCTCAGCTTCGCTCGTAGCTTTCCCACAGATCGGGTCCAAGCTCGCGAACCGCAACGCGCCGCAAGGCTGGCGCCTGCGAAAGCCGGGTTATCGCAAGCGCCCCGACGGAAGCCCGCCCGTGCGCGCCCAGCACGATCGGCGCCCGGAACCATTCAAGCCTGTCGACCAGGCCGCCAGCGATCAGGCTCGCGGCCAGTTGGCCGCCCCCTTCAACCAGGATGCGCTCGTGGCCCTCATGGGCGAGCAAGTCCAAGGCAGCGCCAGCATCGACCAGGCCTGCATGTGCGCGCACCTTGGCCGTGCGCGCGCCGGCCGCTTCAAGGGCGGCGCCGCTTGCCCCTTCCGTTCCGATAACCAACAAAGGCGCTTGATCGAGGCTTGCGAACAATCGCCCACTTGGGGCGAGGCTAAAGCTTGTGTCCAACACCACGCGCAGCGCGCGTTTGGCCGGCGGCGGCTCGACACGCGCCAGCAATTCCGGATCGTCGGCGCGCGCGGTGCCAACGCCCACCATGATCGCATCGGCGTCAGCGCGCATCAGCTGCACTTCGGCGCGCGCTGGCTTGCCCGTGATCCAACGGCTTTCACCCGATGCGGTCGCAATGCGCCCGTCGAGCGAAGTCGCCAGCTTCAATGTGACGTGTGGGCGAGCCATGGGGGCTCAGAGTTTAATCCGAACCTTTGCCGCTGCGCTTGGGTTTTCCCGCTTCCTCGATGAAATCGGCGAAGTCGGAGGTTTCCTTGAAGTCGCGGTAAACCGAGGCGTAGCGGACATAGGCCACGGGATCGACGCCGGCGAGCGCTTCCATCACCATCTCGCCAATGGCTTCGGAAGGAATCTCGCCTTCGCCCTGGCTCTCAAGTTTCCGCACGATCCCTGAGATCATGCGCTCGACCTTATCCTCTTCGATTGGCCGTTTGCGCAGAGCGATCTCCAGAGATCTCGCCAGCTTGTCGCGATCAAACGGAACCTTGCGCCCCGATCGCTTCAATACGATCAGCTCGCGCAATTGTACGCGCTCAAAAGTGGTGAACCTTTGCTCGCATTTGTCGCAATGCCGGCGGCGGCGGATGGCGGCGCCGTCCTCGGTTGGACGGCTGTCCTTCACTTGCGTGTCTTCGTTCTGACAGAAGGGGCAACGCATTCGGCGAACTCCCGGCGGCGCTGCTCCGAATCAGCCGCGTCGCCGCTCAAGAATAGATGGGAAACCGCGCCGTGAGTTGCTCGACCTTGGCGGCTACTCCGGTTTCTTTGGCGGTGTTGTCGCCATTCGATCCTGAGAGGCCGTCGAGAACTTCACAAATCAGATCCGCCACTTGGCGGAATTCAGCCGGCCCGAAACCACGCGTCGTGCAGGCCGGCGAGCCCAGGCGGATGCCCGACGTCACCATCGGCTTTTCCGGATCGAACGGGATGCCGTTCTTGTTGCAGGTGATCATCGCCCGCTCGAGGCCCTGCTCGGCGATCTTGCCCGTCACCCGCTTCGGGCGGACATCGACCAGCATGAGATGGCTGTCTGTGCCGCCCGAAACGACCGCCAGGCCGTTCTTGATCAATTGATCGGCGAGCGCTTGGGCATTCTCAAGCGTGCGCTTGGCGTAATGCTTGAAATCGGGCTGCAGGGCTTCGCCGAACGACACGGCTTTGGCCGCAATCACATGCATGAGCGGCCCGCCCTGGAGGCCAGGAAAAACCGCTGAATTGATCTTTTTGCCGATCTCTTCGTTGTTCGAGAGGATCATTCCGCCACGCGGCCCGCGCAGCGTCTTATGGGTTGTCGTCGTCACCACATGCGCATGGGGCAAGGGCGATGGATAAACGCCGCCCGCGATCAGCCCGGCATAATGGGCCATGTCGACCATCAACACGGCGCCGACTTCGTCGGCGATCTCGCGGAAACGCGCAAAGTCGATCTGGCGCGAATAGGCCGAGGCGCCCGCCAAAATCAGTTTCGGCTTTTCGCGGTGCGCGATCTCGGCGACCTGCTCATAGTCGATAAGCTGATTGTCCTCCCGCACGCCGTAAGCGACGGGATGAAACCACTTGCCGGAAATATTGACGGGGGAGCCGTGGGTCAGGTGTCCCCCGCACGCCAAGTCCATGCCGAGGAATTTGTCGCCCGGCTGCAGCAGCGCGAAGAACACGGCCTGGTTGGCGTTGGCGCCGGAATGGGGTTGCACGTTGGCGAAGGTGCAATTGAACAGACGCTTGGCGCGATCAATGGCGAGGCGCTCAACCTCGTCGACGAATTCACAGCCGCCATAATAGCGCCGGCCTGGATAGCCTTCTGCGTATTTGTTGGTCAGCACCGAACCCTGCGCTTCCAGCACCGCCCGCGAGACGATGTTCTCCGACGCAATCAGCTCGATCTGGCGCTGCTGACGCTTCAGTTCGTCGCTAATGGCCGATTGCACATCCCGATCGGCCCGCGCGAGCGGCGCCTCAAAAAACCGATCGCGTTCGGCCGCGCGGCCCGCACCCTGATCCATGGCGCTTCTACAACTCCAGGTGTTTGAATTGAGCCCGAGCATAGGCCCTGGGTTCAGCGCAATCAAAGCCGCCTGCACTGCTCGCGATTTACTTTAAAACTCGCCAGAGCAACTGCAAAGAATTGGCCTAGTGCGAGAGTAATACTTGCAGCGGATACCGAATACAGACTACAAGGCGGCCTGAGGGCGTTGAATTAGCTTAGGAAAAACTGTGGCTGGGCCGGAAGAAGACGAAGCCCACAGCGCCGGGGGCGGCGACGCTTTGCGAATGACGACAGAAATCGTCGCGTCGTTTGTCGGCAACAACAAGGTTTCGTCGGAAGAACTCGCAGAGCTGATCCGCACGGTCCATCGCACGGTGACGGGCCTGTCGGAAGGCGTCGGCGAGAGATCCTCGGAGCGCCCGAAGCCGGCTGCGCCGATCAATCGCTCCGTCCAGGACGATTACATCATCTGCCTGGAAGACGGCAAAAAGCTCAAAATGCTGAAGCGCTATCTGCGCTCCACGTACGGCATGACGCCCGACGAGTATCGTAAACGCTGGGGCCTGCCTGCAGACTATCCGATGGTTGCGCCCTCTTATGCCGCGCGCCGTTCCGAGTTCGCCAAACGCATCGGCCTCGGCAAAGGCGTCCGCCGGCGCGACTAGACGATCACGCCGGGCCCGCTTGGCTTGTCGCCGCCAGCGCGTTTTCGCTCGAGCAATTGCATCGCCAGCGCTTTCACGTCCGCGAGCGCGGCGGTCGCGGGCGTCTGGAACACGACTTCGACGCCGGTTGGGGTGTGCACCGCAGCGACCCTCTGCACATCACCGATGCGGGTGATTTCGAATATGACTTCTTCGGGCGCTTGCTCGCTCACGGCGGCGAATGATGCACCGGGCACATGGCCCAGACGGCCTTCAGGGAAGCCACCAATTGGTCCATCAACGCGTCGTCATGGAAAGGCGACGGCGTGATCCGGAGCCGCTCGGTGCCCTTCGGCACGGTCGGATAATTGATCGGCTGCACATAAATGCCGTGGTCGAACAAAAGAATGTCCGAGATCTTCTTGCAGCGCGCCGCATCGCCGACGAGCACGGGCACGATGTGCGTAGTGGATTCCGACATCACTGGAATGCCCGCCTCAAACAACAGTGTTTTCAGCCGATCCGCACGTTCAGCCAGGCGATCCCGCAAGTGGGGGCATTCGCGCACGATGCGCACGCTTTCGAGCGCCGCAGCCGCGATCGAGGGCGCAAGCGACGTCGTGAAAATAAAACCAGAGGCGGTCGAGCGGATCGCATCGATCGCGGCCGCCGGGCCGGTCACGTACCCGCCCATCGTCCCAAACGCCTTGGCCAGCGTGCCTTCGATGAAATCGACGCGGTGCATGACCCCATCGCGCTCGGCAATGCCTCCCCCGGTTGGACCGTAAAGACCAACGCCGTGCACTTCATCGAGGTAGGTCATCGCGCCATAGGCTTGGGCGATATCGCAGATCGCTTCGATCGGGGCGGTGTCGCCATCCATCGAATAGACGCTCTCGAAAGCGATCAGCTTCGGCGCCTCCGCCGGCGCCTCATTGATCAGCGCCTCAAGGTGCTGGAGATCATTGTGGCGGAAAATCCGCCGTTCGCACTTGGCCCGCTTGATGCCCTCGATCATCGAGGCATGATTTTGCGCGTCCGAGAAAATCCATAAGTTTGGGAAGAGCTTCGCCAAGGTCGACAACGTCGCGTCGTTGGAGACATAGCCCGACGTGAACAAGAGCGCCGCTTCCTTGCCGTGCAGCCCAGCAAGTTCGGTTTCGAGATCGACGTGATAACTTGTGGTGCCAGAGATATTGCGGGTGCCGCCAGCGCCGGCGCCGACCTTATCGAGCGCGGCGTGCGCGGCGTCGAGCACTTCGGGGCTTTGACCTTGGCCGAGATAATCGTTGGAGCACCACACCACGATCTCGCAGGTCGTCGCGTCATTGCGCCGAAGCGTCGCGTGGGGAAAACGCCCTCGCTCGCGCATGATGTCGGCGAACACGCGGTAACGCCCTTCGTCGCGGATGGCGCTGACGGCGTGTTCGAAAACCTGAAGGTCTTGGTCTCTCATGGTGTCAACTCGTGTATAATGAGCTTTGACGCAAACGACACCTGAGACGTGAGGGCGCAATACCAAGAGTTTTTGCGAACGGTTCGCATGAAGAATTATACTGGACGCTATCCCGCCACGCGGCCGCGCCGCCTTCGTCAGTCCGATTGGATCCGCCGCCTTACGCGCGAACACCGCTTGAGCAGCGACGATTTGATCTGGGCGATGGTGGTCCACGACGGTCGCGAAGATGAGATTCCGGTCGCCGCTATGCCGGGTGTCGTACGCCTCTCGGTCGCCGCCGCCGCCGCCGCGGCCAAGCGCGCCCATAAGCTCGCCATCCCCGCGATTGCTGTCTTCCCGCATATTGACGCCGCCAAGAAGGACGTGAGCGGCAAGGAAGCGCTCAATCCAAACGGCCTCGTTTGCAACGCCGTGCGCGCCATGAAGGACGCCGCCCCCGACGTCGGCATCATGGTCGATGTCGCGCTCGATCCCTTCACCGATCATGGCCACGATGGCCTCTTGAAGGACGGCCGCATCGTCAACGACGAGACGGTGAAGGTGCTGGTCGAGCAAGCGCTCGTGCAAGTGAAAGCCGGCGCCGACATCGTCGCGCCCTCGGACATGATGGACGGCCGCGTCGGCGCCATCCGCGCCGGCCTCGATTCAGCAGGCTTTCAAGACACGCTGATCATGTCCTACGCCGCAAAATACGCCTCTGCGTTCTACGGCCCCTACCGCGAGGCGATCGGCTCAGGAAGGCTCGGCGGCGGCGGCGAAAAAAATCCTGGCGACAAGCGCACCTATCAAATGGATCTCGCCAACACTGACGAAGCGCTACGCGAAGTCGCCATGGATGTGGCCGAAGGCGCGGACTTGCTGCTGGTGAAACCTGGCCTGCCCTATTTGGACATCGTCCATCGCGTGAAGACGACGTTCGGCATGCCCACCTATGCGTTTCAGGTCTCCGGCGAATACGCCATGATCAAAGCCGCCGCCGCCAATGGCTGGCTCGACGAAGACCGCGCCATCTTGGAATCACTGACCGCCTTCAAGCGCGCCGGCGCCGACGGCGTCATCACCTATTTTGGCCCGAAGGCGGCCGAGTTGCTCAGCGCCTAGGCCGCCGCCTTGGCCAATGCGATCTTCGCCATCGCGGCCTTCACCTGGGTTGCGACTTGGGCGCGCTCTTCGCTCACGCCCAGGCCCAGCTCCGCCAAGCGCCTGATGCCTGCGGCGCACACACTCAAAGCTGTCTTGCCCGCTTCCGAGCGCAGATCGTGCGCTGTCAGCTGCTGAGCCAACGTTCCGCACACGCTCATCAGCGCGGCGTCATTGGCGTTTACCGCATAGGCCTGCACGCGCCGCAGCGCGCTTTCGCATTGAGCCGCCCCGCCCTTGCCCGACGCCATCTGCGTCAATGTCTGGGTCAGCGCAGCAAACGCCTGCGCCAGCGTGTCCGCCTCGTTCACGATCGCTGCGCCATCGTCGGCCTTGCGCCGCTTGCGCGGCGCGCCCGCCGTCACGATGCCGGCGCGCCGGCACGGGCCGACATAGCCTTCCGCATCGATGAATTCACGCGGCTGGGTCAGCACCTTCTTGATTGTCGCCAACAGCACCTTGGCCGACAGCGGCTTGCCGATCAGAGCATTGGCGCCGGCGTGCCGGCAATCTTCCGCCATGGTGCGCGAGAACGCGCCCGAGGTGATGAAGATCGCCGCTTTGCGGCACTTTAGCGCGCGGCTGCGCCGGAACGCCTTCGTCCACGCCGCCCCATCAAGCGGCATCGTTTCATACGAGGCAATAATTACGTTGGCGCTGGCGCGCGCGAGCACTGTGAACACATCCTCTTGGGCTGCGAACACCTTGATGTTCTCGACGCCGGCGTTCTTCAATATGTCGACGATGATCTGGCGCTCGAACTTGTTCGGCTCGATCAAGCAGACGTTCCAAGTCTTCACGTCCATTGCGTGCTCCAGCGCAGGAACGCCGGACGCTAGCGCATTGAGCTTAAGAACCCTTGAAAACCGTGTGACAGCGTAAACGGCTAGCGTAATGGCGGCTCTAACCGCGCAATGAGGCTAGACGTATCCCAGCGTCGCCCGCCCATGGCTTGAACATCGGCGTAGTATTCATTGACGAGCTTAGTTAACGCCAACGTGGCGCCGTTGCGTTCTGCTTCATCGAGAACAAGGCCCAAATCCTTGCGCATCCAGTCTACTGCAAAACCGAAATCGAAACGGCCCTCGACCATCGTCTTCCACCTATTCTCCATCTGCCAGCTTTGCGCAGCGCCCTTGGAAATGGCGGTGATCACTTTGTCCACGTCGAGTTCGGCGCGCTTGGCGAAATGCAGTGCTTCCGCCAGCCCCTGCACCACGCCTGCAATGCAGATTTGGTTCACCATCTTGGCCAACTGGCCCGAGCCGGCGGGTCCGATCAGGGTGATGTTGGCCGCATAGGCGCCCATGATCGGCTCTGCTTCGGCGAACACGCTTGCTTTGCCGCCTGCCATCACGGTGAGCCGGCCGGCTTGCGCGCCCGCTTGTCCGCCCGAGACCGGCGCATCGAGAAATCCCAAGCCCGCGGCCTCGCACCTTTCAGCCAATTCGCGCGCAAGCAGCGCCGAGGATGTGGTGTGATCGACGAAGATCGCGCCCTTGCGCATCGTCGGCGACGCGGCCTCGAACACTTCGCGCACGTCACGGTCATCGCCCACGCAGGCAAAGAGAATGTCGCTGTCCTCAGCCGCGTTCGCGACCGACGAATAAGTGCGCCCTGAATATTTCTGCGCCCAGTCGCGCGCCTTCTCCTCGCTGCGATTGAATACAGCGACCCGGTGGCCGGCGTTTGACAAATGCCCAGCCATCGGCGCGCCCATCACACCCAGCCCGATGAACGCTACCTTCGCCATGAACCTACTCCCTGGGATCGCTTAGCCGGCCATAGAGGCCGCGATAGAATGTAAGTGCAGCGCCAGGCTTTGCCCGGAAGTCGTGCACTTCGCCGGTGACAATCAGATGATCACCCGCTTTGCGCCGCTCATAGGTGCGGCAGGAGAGCCAACCGATGCCCGCCTTCAACACCGGGGCGCCGGCAAAGACATCGGCTTCGCCGCCCGCGACTTCTTCGGTTTCGGCGCGCGCGAAGCGGACGGCGAGCGCTTCCTCGTCGGCCCCCAGCACCGTTACGCCCCACACATCAGCGGCGGCAAACACGTCATAGCGGGCGCTCTCATCGCCCAGGCACCACAGCAGCAAACGCGGTTTCAGCGACACCGAGGTCAGCGAATTCACGGTAATGCCGGATAGCCGGTCGCGCCCATGCGCCGTCACCACCGTCACCCCGGTGGCGAACGCGCTCATGGCGCGGCGAAACGCCTGTTCAGGCTCAATCTCCATGGGGCCTTTATCCGCCTGCTCAACCCGATCTTAACGCTGTTTAGCCATTGATGCGCGACTCTCCGCCAGAATGGACGGACAATGGCCGCCGCGACCAATCAACGCCCCATCATTATCAAGCGTATCAAGAAGAGCGCGGGCGGGGGTCACCACGGCGGCGCCTGGAAGGTCGCCTATGCCGACTTCGTGACCGCCATGATGGCGTTCTTCCTGCTCATGTGGCTCATCAACACGACGAGCCCCGAGCAACGCCGCGGGATTGCCGAGTTCTTCGCCCCCGCCAGCGTCAGCCGCGTCTCCTCCGGCGCCGGGGGCCTGTTGGAGGGCACAAGCTTTGCCGACGAAGGCGTGCGTCAAGGCCATTCCGCGCCCGTGGTGCAAGCGTCCGAGCCGCAATACACATCAAACGCGCGCGACGCCAATCAGCAGCAATCCGGTCAGTCGCAGCCCTCGCAAGACGCTTTGGCGCGCGCACGCCAGATCCGCGAAGACGCTGAATTTCAGCGCGCGCAAATCGCCATCCGCCAGGCCATGCAAGACATGCCTGACATCGCCGAACTCTCGCGTAACGTCGTCGTTGAACAAACGCCGGAAGGCTTGCGCATTCAGATCATCGATCAAGAAGGCCGCTCGATGTTTGCCGCCGGCGACGCTGCGCCGAACGATCGCGCCCGCCGCCTGCTCGTCGCCATTTCGAGCGTTATCCTGCAATTGCCCAATCGCCTCACCATCTCCGGCCACACCGACGGCTCCGCCCCCGGCGGGCGCTACAGCTCCAATTTCGAACTCTCCGCCGCACGCGCCGACGCCGCGCGCCGCATCCTCATGGCCCAAGGCGTGCCCTCTAACCGCATCTATGAAGTGGCCGGGCGCGCCGACAGCGAACCCATGTTTCCCGACGACCCGACGCTTCCCGGCAATCGCCGCATCGCCATCACGCTCTTGCGCGAAGCCCCACCGCTGCCAGCAAACCACGATTTGTGAGGGCTACGCCGGCTAGTGGGCTGCAGTGCTCAGGCTCTGCGGAATTGAAGGAACGTGCGAGCCAAGCCCATAATCGGCATGGATTGGCGCATCGCCGACTTCGAATGCGTAAAGATACGATGCGCCTCCTCCGCATTGCGTGTCCCCGCACGTCCAACACGTTACCGCGTTTTGGGTCGCACGCCGACCCCCTTGAAAGGCCGCCGGCCGAGGCCCAAGCGCAAACGCCAATCGCGTTCTGCTCGCTGTAGGGGGGCATTAGAACCTTGCCCCACTTGACAACCTTCCAATGTCCTTCTACCTTTGTGTTACAAGGTAGCTGTTTATGGCCGACGAAGAAAGATTTGGCGGCCTTCGCAAGGGGCTCCTGGAGTTTGCGATCCTACGGATCATCGAGCGCCAGAGCGTCTATGTGGCGGACATGTTGGCGAAGCTTTCCGCCACCCCGTTCGCCACACAGGAAGGCACGCTCTACCCCCTCCTCTCCAAGCTCCGGCGCGAGGAGCTCTTGGACTATGAGTGGGTGGAATCCGACCAGGGCCCGCCGCGCAAATATTACCGGCTCACGCCGAAGGGCGCCGCGCGCCTGCAAGACCTCGCCGCTTACTGGCGTCATCTCGACAACACTCTCGACAACTTGGGGCGTTGAACCATGGAACGCGTCGTCACCATCAATCTGAACGGCAACCCCTACCAACTGGAGGAGCCGGCCTACGACACCGTGCGCTCATATCTCGAACGCGCCGAAGCCGCGCTCGCGGATAATCCGGACAAGGCAGAAGTCATGCGCGATCTCGAGCAAGCGATCGCCGACAAATGCGCTTCGTATCTGTCGCCGGTAAAGAGCGTCGTCACCGCCCCTGAGATGGCGAAGATCCTCGAAGAGATGGGTCCCGTCGAAGGCGAAGGTGCGAGCGCCGATGCGCATGCGTCCCATTCCGACGCCCCTGGCGCGCGCGCAAAACGGCTCTATCGCATCCGTGAGGGCGCCCAGATCGCCGGCGTTTGTGCGGGCATCGGCGCCTATTTCGACATCGATCCAAACATCATCCGATTGCTGTTCATCATCGGCACCGTCATTACCTCTGGCGGCTTGCTCTTGATCTATATCGCGATGATGTTCCTTATTCCCTCGGCCAATACGAGTGAGGAATGGGCGGCCGCGCACGGCGTGCCGTTCAACGCCCAAGAAGTGATCGACCGCGCCAAGCGCGAATATCAGAACTTCACCACCAATGGCCCGCCCTGGACGTGGTCGCCGTCGCAACGCCGGCAATGGAAGCGCGAAATGCGCGCGCGCTGGCGCTCCTATCGCTGGGGCGGCTGGCATCCTTCCTATGGCGCAGCCGCTGCGCGCGCGCAGGGTCCAGTGAGCTACAGTTTCGGTCTGCTGACCGGTTTGCTCGGCGTCGTTCTCGCTTTCGTGCGCGCGCTTCTCTTCATCATCTTCATCGCCTTCTTGTTTACGCTCGTGACCACCGGCTCGCTCGGCTATTGGCATCTGCCGGCTGACGTGGCGCTCTGGCAGGCGATCGTGGGCTTGGTGTTGATCTACGTGCTGATCTCAATCCCGCTGCGGGCGATGCGCTGGGCGCTCTATAGCGGCCATCCCTATTATGGCTATCGCGGCGCGGAGGGTTTGACGACGCTGGCCGTGGTCGTGGTGGTTGCGCTCGTCGCCTACAATTACAGCCCCGAAGCGCGGCACGTAATGGACAACATCCCTGAAGCGCTGCGCCAGTTTGGCATCGCCATGGCGCGCGCCTTCGACACCACAATCAAACCGATGATCAACTGATCGAGAAGCTCCATAAGCCCCTCCATGGCGCGGCGTCCTCCCACGCCGCGCCATTTTCTTGTCAGCGGCAATTTCTTCTCGGATTTCTTCCCAGCCCCATCTCGTCTCAACCCCATCTCTCCTCAATCCCATCTCTTCTCAACCCCATCTCTTCTCAACCCCAGGGGCCGCGTCTTGGCGCCGCTGTTGGCGCCGGCGCTTTGGGTGGTTGGCTCCACGGGCCGCCCTGCTGTGGGGCGGGCTCTGCCACGTGGCCGCCGGCATATTTCACCAGCGCTTCAATGCGCTTCTGAATGGGCGGGTGGGTAGCGAAGATTGAATCGAAATCGGACGTGTCATTCTCGATGAACATCTCGCGCACTTCCGACGGCGCATTGATGTTGGAATGGCCGGAAATCTTCTGCAGCGCAGAGATCATCGCGTCGGGGTTCTTGGTCAACTCCACCGAACCCGCGTCCGCGAGATACTCCCGGTTTCGCGACAGCGCGAAGCGAATGACGATCGCCAGCCCGTAGGCCACTGCGATCAGCACCAGCGCCACTATGATTGCGATACCGCCGCCGGAATCGCGCCGCGACGAAGACGAACGCCCGCCCCCCATGCGGCCCCCGGAATACCAGAGACCGCGAAACACCATCTGTCCCACGAACGAGAAGATGCCCACGAACACGACCGCGATCACCATCAGCCGCACATCGCTGTTGCGGATGTGGGTGAGTTCGTGGCCCAGCACCGCTTCCATCTCATCGTCGTTGAGCGCGTTCATGATCCCGCGCGTCACCGTGATCGAGTACTGGCCCTTGTGCAGCCCGGTCGCGAACGCATTCATTGCGTCGGTTTCCATGATCCGCAGCGCCGGCATGGTGATCCCGCGCGAGATGCAGAGGTTTTCGAGGAGGTTGTAGAGCTTTGGTTCTTGGCTGCGCTCCACTTTGTGCGCGCCGGTCGCCGCATCGATGATCGCCTGATAGCAAAAGTACGCGATGCCAAACCAGATCGCGGCCCCGATGATCGCGAACGGCCATGATTGGACGAGCATATTGCCGGCCCAGACGAACATGCCGGCGTCGCCTTCATAATTCTTGTCGCCAATGCCGGCGAGGCCCGCATAGAGCAAGAAGAGCGCGTACTCAACCAGCACAAGCAAAACCGGAAACCCGGCCATGAGCAGGACGGATCTCCAGTTGTTGCTCCAGATGTGGGTTTGCAGGCCGTAGGCGCCCACGCGCGTCGCGCCCCGCTTAGCTGAACTTCACTTGTGGCGCTTCACCGACCGAGGCCCGCTCTTGGCCGAGATCGAAGAAGTCTCGCGGACCGAAGCCGAACATGCCCGCCATCGCCGACGCCGGGAATTGTTCGCGCCCGGTATTGTATTCGCCGACCGCGTTGTTGAAGAAGCGGCGCGCCGCGGCGAGCTTGTTCTCAACATCGCTCAACTCATCCTGCAGCTTGATGAAGTTCTGGTTGGCCTTGAGGTCCGGATAGGCTTCGCTCAACGCGATCAAGCGGCCGAGCGCCTGGCCCAGCACGCCTTCGGCCGCGCCCATCGCTTTTGGATCGCCAGTGTTTTGCGCGCTGACCGCGGAGTTGCGCGCTTGGATCACCGCGTCCAGCGTGCCTTTTTCATGCGCCGCGTAGCCCTTCACCGTTTCCACGAGATTTGGGATCAGGTCGTGGCGCTGACGCAGCTGAACGTCGATGTCGGCGAAGGCTTGATTGCAATTCTGCCTGAGCGCGACGAGCCGGTTGTAGATGCCGATCATCAGCACCGCCAACACGACGACGACAATAAGAAGGATCAAACCGATGCCCATCTTGAGGTTCCTCTCCCGCGAGCCGCTGAAGGGCTCCTGGCGGGCTTAATATAGGAAGCGCGGGGCGGCGTCGCCCCCGAACGTTATTCTGTAGCCGCCTAGCCGATGATGTCGGAAAAGCGGCCGGAGCGAGAGAAGCCCTTCGGCGCGAGCTTGCCGGCGCCGCCGCGTTTGCCGCGATAGTCCTTCCACTCGCCAACTGCGCGGATGCGCCCGGCGGAATCCTCCCAGGTGAGGCCTTCATCCTTGTCGAACACCTTCACGTCGGCGAGGCCGCGATCGTGATAGCTCTGCAGCTTCACGCCCTTGCCGCGGTTCATCTCCGGCAGTTCCGCGAGCGGGAAGACGAGCAGCTTCTTGCGCTCGCCGATCACCGCCACCTGATCGCCTTCCACTTTCGCTGCCTGCATGGCGCGCCCGTTCAGGACCTGCTTACCCGAGCGCTTCGTCGCCAGCATTTCGTCTTCCGGCACGATAAACCCGTAGCCTTCGTGGCTGGCGACCAGCCGCTTGGAACCTTCTTCATAAGCAAACAGCGCCACCGCTTCGTCGATATCAGCCATCTCGATCGAGAGCCGGATCGGTTCGCCATGGCCACGCCCGCCCGGCAATTTGTGCGCATCGAGCGTAAAGGCGCGCCCGTCAGAAGAGAACAGCAGCAGCTTATCGGTGGTCTCGCAGCGAACGATGTGCTGGGCGTGATCGTCTTCCTTGAACTGCAGGTTCGAGAGATCGCCGTGGCCCTTGAGCGCGCGAATCCAGCCCTTCTCCGAGAGGATCACCGTTACCGGCTCGCGCGCGATGAACGCCTCGACATCAATTTCCGCCGCCACTGCGGCTGCTTTGCCCAACTCGGTGCGCCGCTTGCCCCAATGCGTGCCGGGGCCGAACAGCTTGCGGGTTTCCTTCAGTTCGCCTGCGATGCGCCGCCATTGCTTGCGCGTATCGTCAAGCAGCGCTTGCAAATCCTT
The DNA here is from genome assembly GCA_963837475.1 of uncultured Pseudomonadota bacterium. Classification (GTDB taxonomy): domain Bacteria; phylum Pseudomonadota; class Alphaproteobacteria; order Caulobacterales; family Aquidulcibacteraceae; genus Vitreimonas. The sequence goes on along the minus strand of CAWIND010000003.1, from coordinate 959,341 downwards.
CTGCTCTTCGCGCAACGCACCATCCTCGCGGCGGATTTCCATCTCTTCCAGCTTGCGTAATTGCCGCAGGCGGGTGTTGAGGATGGCTTCCGCCTGCACATCATTGAGCTTGAAGCGCATGATAAGCTTGGGCTTCGGCTCATCTTCGTTGCGGATGATGCGGATCACTTCGTCGAGATTGAGATAAACGATAAGCAGGCCCGCGAGCACATCGAGCCGCGCGGCGATCTTGGTCAGCCTGTGCGCCGAGCGCCGCTGCAGCACATCGCGGCGATGATCGAGAAAGGCGCGCAACGCCCCCTGAAGCCCCATCACTTTCGGGGCGCCGTCCTTGTCGAGGACGTTCATGTTGAGCGAAATACGTGTTTCCAGCGCGGTGAGCTTGAACACGCTCTCCATCAGCACCGCCGGTTCGACAGCGCGCGACTTCGGCTCCAGCACCAAGCGAATTTCATCACTGCTCTCATCGCGCACATCGGCGAGGAGCGGCGCTTTCTTGTCTTCGATCAGCGCCGCCAGGGCTTCGACCAATTTCGACTTCTGCACCAGGTGCGGAATTTCGGTGACGACAATGCGCCACTGGCCGCGGCCCAAATCTTCCGTCTGCCAGCGCGCGCGAACGCGGAAACCGCCGCGTCCCGTCTCGTAGGCTTCACGGATCGCCTCCGGCGGTTCAACGACAATGCCGCCGGTCGGAAAATCCGGCCCCGGCATGATCTTCAGCAATTCATCGAGCGTCGTCTTCGCGTTGTCGAGCAGAGCCAGACAGCAATCGATCAATTCCGAAGCATTGTGCGGGGGAATGTTCGTCGCCATGCCGACGGCGATGCCGCTCGCGCCGTTCGCCAGCAGATTCGGAAACGCCGCCGGCAGCACGATTGGCTCTTCGTCCGAGCCGTCATAGTTCGGGCGGAAATCAACTGCGTCTTCGTCGATGCCTTGCAGGAGCGCCTCGGCCGCCACGGTGAGGCGGCTTTCGGTATAGCGCATGGCGGCGGGATTATCGCCGTCGATATTGCCGAAATTGCCCTGCCCGTCGACAAGCGGATAACGCGAATTGAAATCCTGCGCGAGGCGCACAAGCGCATCGTAGATCGCCTGGTCGCCGTGCGGGTGGAATGTGCCCATCACGTCGCCGACGACTTTTGCGCTCTTTTTAAACGCCGCGTCCGGCCCAAGCTTCAGCCGGCTCATCGCGTAGAGCACGCGCCGGTGCACCGGCTTCAAGCCGTCGCGCACATCGGGCAGCGCGCGCGATGTGATGGTGGAGAGCGCATAAGCGAGATAGCGCCGCGCCAGCGCTTCCCCGATCGGCTCTTCTATGATGCGTCCGCCTTCCTCCGGCGTCCGCGTGATATCGTCAGCCATTCTTGGCTCTCCGCAACGATTGCGCGCTGTTGTGCACGCTTAGATCAGAGTCGTCCCGCAAATCCCAAGCGCTCGATCAGCCTTCGCCTTTGCTCGGGCATGGCTTCGCCCTTTACGTCGAACAAGCGCCGCTCCAGGAAATAGCCCGACAGCGCAAACCCATGCGCCACGTCGCCAGATTCTAGTTGCGCATCCGGATCGACCAGGAAACGCGGCAGCTTGAGCAAGACATCCGCATGCGGCGCGCCTGCCTCCATCGTGGCCGCACGGCCAGTCCGCGGCGATACCCAGGCCAAGTTCTGCGTCTCGCCGGTGACCGCGCAGCGCGAGAGATCGAGCCCATAGCCCAACGCCGCGAGCAGCCCCAGTTCGAAGCGCGCATAAAGTGCGGGCCAAATCTCGTTCTGCGGCATCGCTTCGAGCAGCACCATCAGCGCATCATAAAGCTGTGGATAGGCATGCCGCTCCGGCGTCGCACCGCGTATGAGCGCTACCGCCGACGACAATCCCGCCAGCGCAATCGGATCGTCGAGCAATCGCGTCGCGTGCGGCTCGACCAATTCCAGCGGTTGAAAGAAGCCGAGTTGCTCGGCCAGGCGCGCTTTCCAGCCGCAATGCACGACATTGCCCGATTGCAAAGTCGGCTGCGATTTTCGTCCCGCATGCACGACCCCGCCAAAGCGCCCGTGCTCGCGCGCGAAAACCTCGGCAACGAGCTTACCCTCGCCGAACGCGCGCGCACCTAAGACGATCGCCTCGTCAACCCATTCCATTAATCAGGCTTCGTAGTCCAAACCGAGCCTTCGATATAGGGCGCGTTCTTCGCTCCAGCCCTCGGCCACCTTTACGTGCAAGAACAGATGCACGCGCTGATCGAACGCCGCTTCCATTTCTTTACGCGCTGCTTCGCCAATCGCCTTGATGGTTTGGCCCTTGGCGCCGATGGCGATCTTCCGCTGCGTTTCGCGGGCAACGAATATGGTCTGATCGATCTTCACCGACCCATCCTTGCGCTCTTCCCACGCCTCGGTTTCGACCGTGAGTTCGTAGGGCAGTTCTTCATGCAGACGCAAAAACGCCTTCTCGCGCGTGATCTCCGCGGCCAGGACCCGGGCCGGCGCATCCATCGTCTGATCTTCCGGGAACAGCCATGGGCCCTCCGGCGCGCGCTCCGCCAGCACCTTGGCGAGATCCTCAACGCCGTCGCCGGACTTGGCGGCGATCATGAACACATCGGTGTAGAGGCCTTGCTCCACAAGCTTCTGGGTGATCTGCAACAGCGCCGGGCGCGAAATCCCATCGACCTTGTTGAGCGCCAGGATCGAGGCGGTGTCGCGATCCTTCAGGCTCTTGGCAATGGCCGCGCTGTCTTCCATCGCACGTAAATCCGCACCACTCACCTTCTCGCGCGGCGCGTGCGCCGGGGCATCCACCACATGCACGATCGCATCCGCGCCTTCGAGCGCGCTCCAGGCTGCCGCCACCATGGCGCGTTCCAAACGCCGCTTGGGCGCAAAGACGCCGGGCGTGTCGATCAGCACAAGCTGTATATCGCCCCGCATCGCGATACCGCGCACCAATGCGCGCGTCGTTTGCACCTTCTGCGTAACCGCGGCGACCTTGGCGCCGACGAGCGTGTTCACGAGCGTCGACTTGCCCGCGTTCGGCGCGCCCAGAACCGCTATGACCGCGCAGCGCCGCTCAGACATCGACGCCCTGCTTTTTCAAAAATGCAGTGGCGGCCGCGCGCTGCGCCTCACGTTTGGATTTTCCTTCACCGCGTTCGGGCGCGAATGTTGCGACCCGCACCTCGATAACGAAATGCGGCGCATGGTCGGGGCCTGATTGCTCGATCACCGCATAGCTGAGCGAGGATTTCTTCGCCGCCGCCCATTCCTGCAGCGCGGTCTTTGCATCGCGCACGCTGGTCTTGTCTTCGTCAAACGCATCGCCCCAGAAGCGGTCCACGAATGCGCGCGCGCCATCGAGGCCGGCATCCAGATAAAGCGCTCCGATCACAGCCTCGCAAATGTCGGCCAGGATGGTCTCCTTGGCGCGCCCGCCATGGGCCTCTTCGGACGACGACAGGATCACCGCCCCGCCAAGAGCGGCCGCCCGCGCGGCCCGCGCGCAGGCGTGCTTGTTTACCAGCGTGTTGAAGCGCGGCGCGATTTCGCCTTCGTCTTCGTCTGCGTATTCTTGCAGCAGCCGATCGGCGACGATGAGCGCCAGCACGCGATCACCAAGAAACTCCAACCGGTCATAGGAACGACGCATGGTTTTGGCGCCATCAAGCGCGCTGCCATGGGTTAGCGCTTCGCGCAGCAGCGCACGATCCTTGAAGGCGTGGCCGATCCGCTGTTCGAGTTCGGCAAACCGCGCGTCTTGGCGCCCGCTCATGACTTGCTCATGACTTGCTCGTGGGCTTGCTCGCGGGCTCGCTCATGCGCCCGTTCATAGGCCAGTGCGCGTCAATGCACGCGCTTCATGAAGCGATCGCCGCGGAAACCGCTGAACAGGGTCCATGGCTGCAAGAGTGTCGTCGTGCTGTCGAAGGATGCAACAACGAATTGTGCCGGCCCGACGAGATTGTCGAAGGGCACAAATCCCACTTCCGAGGGCACGCGGCTGTCGGCGGAATTGTCGCGGTCGTCGCCCATCATGAAATAGTGGCCAGCGGGAACAACGTATTCGCGCGTGTTGTCGAGTTCGGTCATGCCTTTCTCGCACGTCAGGTAAGAGACGCCGTTCGGCAATGTTTCGCGGTAGATCGTGGCGGGACGTCCCCCGGCGCCGAACTCGGAATCTGGGCAAGCCTGGGTCGCCCCAACCACAGCGCGGCGCACGGCCGCGCCGTTAATATGCAGGATGCCGTCGATCATCTGGATGCGATCGCCCGGCAGACCAATGACGCGCTTGATGAAATCGCGATCCGGCTCCGGCGGCGGGCGAAACACCACGACATCGCCACGGTTCGGCGCATGCGCGAAAAGACGTCCGTGCGGGAGCAAGCCATCGAGCGGGGCAAACGAATAGCGGCCATAGCCATATGACCACTTCGTCACCACGATGTAGTCGCCGACTTGCAATGTCGGCTGCATCGAACCTGACGGAATGCGAAAGGGCTGAGCAATGGTGAAACGCAGCACCATGGCGAGAGCGAGCGCATAGAGGATCGTGCGCACGTTCTCCCAAAAAACGGCCATAGCCGGTGTCGATGAAGGATTGGCCGTCGACATGCTCATGCGTTTCTCGCTGAAATCCAGCTCAGTGAAAGTCCCCCAGGACCGCGCGCAAACCGGCGTCTTTTCACTGACCTAGCAGGCCTAGCAGGTTTTTCGACTGCCCCTGATTGGGAAGCTCTAGCCAGACCGGCTCGTCGGGTCCAACTCGGCCGAAATGATGACGAAGCTGACAGCAAGTGGATAATCGTCCGTCAAGCTCACATGGATGTACGGGGTGTGTCCGACAGGCGTCATCTGCGTCAACCGGCGCGCCGCCCCGCCCGTTAATTTCATCGTAGGCTGGCCGCTGGGGAGGTTGGCCACGCCCATATCTCGCCAAAAAACCCCTCTTTTCAAGCCAGTACCAAGAGCCTTTGAGGTGGCTTCCTTGGCCGCGAAGCGCTTGGCGTAGGTGGCGGCGCGCTGGCTCGGGCGACGCTCTGCACGATTGCGCTCAAGCTCTGTATAAATGCGGTGCGTAAAGCGGTCGCCAAAGCGCGCCAACGTCCGCTCGATGCGGCGGATGTCTATGGTGTCGATGCCGGTTCCAAGGATCATGAAGCCGCCCTCGCCGCATCCATGCGCGCCCGCATCTCGGCGACTGCTGGCGCCAGGCCCACGAAGATCGCCTCGCCGACAAGAAAGTGGCCGATGTTGAGCTCGCGGACTTCAGCCATCGCCGCGATCGGGGCGACCGTCTCGTAATCGATGCCGTGGCCTGCATGCACTTCAAGCCCAAGCGAGGCGGCCTGTTTGGCGCCGGCGCGCAGCATCTTCAAAATCTCCTGCGCTTCCGGCGATCCTTCGCGCGCTGCATCGCAAAACGCGCCCGTATGCAGTTCAACCACCTCCGCGCCGGTGCGGCTCGCGGCTTCGATCTGCAGCGGATCAGCGCCAATGAACAACGACACGCGGCTGCCTGCTTCACGCAGCTTCTCTACGAAGGGCGCAATCCAATTGTGTCCGCCCGCCACATCCAAGCCGCCTTCGGTCGTGCGCTCTTCGCGGCGCTCGGGCACCAGGCACACTGCGTGCGGGCGATGATGCAGCGCAATCTCCAGCATCTCGGAGGTCACCGCCATTTCCAGATTGAGCGGCCGGCCGCGCGCACGCAGCATTGCCGACAAGCGCGTAATATCGTCGTCGGAAATATGACGGCGGTCTTCGCGCAAGTGCGCGGTCACCCCGTCGGCGCCGGCTTCAAGCGCCACGATCGCCGCGCGCATCGGATCGGGATAGCTTACCCCGCGCGCGTTGCGGATAGTCGCGACGTGATCAATGTTGACGCCGAGCCTCAGCCGCTCGCTCATGCTGCGAGACCCCGGCTTCCGGGCTTAACCGCGGGAAGCGCTGCAAGCTCTGGAGGCAATTGGTCGGCCCGATAGGATGGCGCGTCGACTTGCGCGAGCGAGATGAGCTCCACGCCAATGTCGGCCGCCCCGTTGGAGCGATCTATCAGACATGCGGCGCCGACAAGTTCGCCGGGTTGGCCGCGTATGGCCGCAATGCATTCGCGCGACGACAAACCCGTCGTCACCACATCCTCGACCATGAGCACGCGATCGCTGGCGTTGATCGAGAACCCGCGCCGCAGCTGAAAGGCGCCGCCCTCGCGCTCAACGAACATAGCGCGCGCGCCGAGGTGGCGGGCGGTCTCGTAGCCCGGGATGATAGCGCCCACGGCAGGCGACACCACCACCTCGATCTTTCCAAACGTCGCACGCGCTTTTTCGGCCAAGGCTTTGCACAAACGCTCCGTTCGCGCCGGATCCATGAACACGGCGTTTTTCTGGAAGAACACCGGACTGTGCAGTCCCGACGACAAAATGAAATGGCCTTCCAGCAGCGCCCCGGCTGCGCGGAATTCCTCGAGAACTTGATCCTTGTTCATAAGCGCTCTTTAGCCGAAGCCGTTCGTCACTGCGCGTTTACTTTAGCGTAATCGATGACGGCCGTCAGCAAATCGCTCGTCGCGCGCAAAATCGGACCGCCAAGCGGGTCGCTCGTCAGCTGCTCGAGATTGGCTTCGCCGACATAGAGGCCGTCGGAAGCGATCGCGGTGACGCGCACGTTGGGCGCTTTGGGCGGCGGTGAACGCGGCTCTGACAGCGGCCTCAGTTCATCCACAATATCCTGTGCTGCACGCAAGAGCGTCCTGCGCGCGTCCCGCGTCGAGGGAACATCCTTCTCGATAATAATCTGTTTTCCCGAGCCGTGGATGTAGCGGATGCGGCCATCGACATAGGCTGTCAGCGTATCCAGACCCCGCGGCAGCGGCGTCTCGACAACGACGCCCAGCAGCATGCGCTGCGGCACCGCGCAGCGATGCTGCTGCAATTGCCGGTACGCCATCGCCCTAATCCAGCTCTCTGCGTTCTTGTCGTCGGCCACCGCGCGCACTGCTTTTTCGTTGAATGCCGCGGTGAACACCGCTTGGTGTTCCTCCCACCCGAAAAATCGCTCGGGAACGTCGCAAAACACGACGGAATAGACGTAGTTTGAGGCTTCATCTGCGTAAGGCTGATACTCACGACCGTCGGTCATCCGCGCACCCGCTCCACTTCGATCACCGCCTTCGATGTCCTCATCGCAGCCACGATATTCGTCAGGTGACGAGCGTCTGCAACCTCGATGTCGAAGATCATGTCAAAAAATTCGGTGGTGCGCTTGGCAAGGCGCAAATTGAGGATATCGCCCTCGTTCTCGGCGATTACGCGGCAGAGGTCAGCCAGCACCCCGCGCTTGTTTTCCACGGTGGCGACAATGCGCCCGACGGCCAGCGTGCGGTGCAGCGCCGTTTGCGTCCAGGCGAGATCTATCCATTCGGTCTCGCTCTCGCGCGCCAGCGTATCGCAATCGATCGTGTGCACGACGACGCCCTTGCCGGGCTCAAGCACGCCGACGATGCGGTCGCCCGGTATCGGCGTGCAATCCTCGGCAAAATGCAGCGCAACACCCGCCGTCAGATCGCTGCCTTTGACGTAGAGCTTGGCTTTGTCGGCCGCCATCGGCTTGCGGCCCTCTTCGCGGCGCACCTTGTCTTCAAGACCCGGGAACGCAGCGACGACGACGGCGCTCGGCTTCAAGAGGCCTTCGCCAACCGCCACGAACACTTCGTCTTCATCATGCTTGCCCAGCCGCGCCGCCGCTGACTTGAGCGACGTCTCGGCCAGATCGTGCCCGTGGCGGTGCAAAGCGTGCGCAACCAGTTCGCGACCCAGCTTGGCGAACTCGCCGCGCCGTACACCCCGTTCCAGGCGCCGCTGCGCCGATTTGGCGCGCCCGGTTTTCGCCAGCGATTCATAACCCGGCACCGGCGCCACTTTGGCGCCGGTGATGATTTCAACGACATCGCCATTGCGGAGCACCGTGCGCAACGGGCGTTCATCGCCATTGATTTTCACGCCGGTGACGCGGTCGCCAATGTCGGAGTGGACGGCGTAGGCAAAGTCGAGCGGCGTCGCGCCTTGCGGCAGCGGGATCAAAGTGCCCTTCGGCGTGAAGGCGAAAACGTGATCTTGATACATCTCGAGCTTAGCGTGCTCGAGGAATTCGCCGGCATCGCCGCCATGCTCAGCAATTTCCAGTAATGAGCGCGTCGCCTCGCGCGCATCGACGCCGGCGGATGCCGCAAGCTCTTCGTCGTAGCCATAGGCTTCGTTCTTGTAGCGCCAGTGCGCCGCGACGCCGACTTCGGCGACCTGATCCATCTCTTCCGTGCGGATCTGGATCTCAACGCGAACGTTGCCAGGCCCGATCACGGTTGTATGGATCGAACGATAGCCGTTGGGCTTCGGGTTGGAAATGTAGTCCTCGACCTGATCGGGTACGCAGCGCCATGTCTGGTGCACGAGGCCAAGCGCGCGATAGCAATCGTCGGGGTTGTTCACGATCACGCGGAAGGCATAGACGTCGGCCAAATCCGAGAACTCGACGCTCTTGCGCTGCAACTTCCGCCAGATCGAATAGGCCTGCTTTTCGCGGCCGAACACGCGCGCATCGACGCCAGCGAATTCGAACACCTCCATGATCGTCTGGATCACGTTGGCGACATTGGCGCCCTTTTCGGCCCGCAGCTGCTCGAGCCGCGCATTGATCGCGGTTTCCGCTTCCGGAAACGCTTCGTGGAAGGCGAGGCTCTCGAGTTCGCGCGCCATCCGCTCCATGCCGATCCGGCGCGCAAGCGGCCCGTAGATTTCCAAGGTCTCCAGCGCGATGCGCCGCCGTTTCGCGGCGGTCGGTACATGACTGAGCGTGCGCATGTTGTGCAGCCGGTCAGCGAGCTTCACCAACAGCACGCGGACGTCACGCGACATCGCCAGGATAAATTTCTGCAGGTTCTGGGCCTGCTTGTTCTCCTCCGATTGGATTTCGAGTTTCGAAAGTTTGGTAACGCCTTCGACGAGATCGGCGATCTCGTCGCCGAACTTCGACTCGACTTCCTCGCGCGTGGTTTCGGTGTCTTCGATGGTGTCGTGCAGGAGCCCCGCAACGATGGTCGCGGCGTCGAGCTTATAATCTGTGAGGATGCCCGCGACTTCGATCGGGTGGGCGAAATATGGATCGCCCGAATGCCGCTTCTGGCTGCCGTGCTTGGCGGTGGCGTAGACGTAGGCGCGATTGATCAAATTCTCGTCGAGAGACGGGTCATAGGCCCGCATCTTCTCGACCAGTTCGAACTGCCTGAGATAGCGCGTGCGCGTGGGCGCATCGCCCGCGCCAGCCTGTGCTTGACCGGCCGGGGTCTTGGCGGCGGACCCATCACCGCCGCCCACCTTCTAGTACCGTTCGTCGCGCTGAGCTTCGGCCTCTTGCTGGAGCGCGCGCAGCACGTCTTCTTCGGAGGTGTTCACCGGGGCGACCAGCGCCAGGCGATCCTGCTCGTCCTCGGCCTGGGTCGCAGGCTGCACGTCCTGGTAGAGCATGACGTAGCTGTCCCGCAGCTCTTCGGGTGTGATGGCGCTGTCGGCGATTTCGCGGAGCGCCACCACCGGGTCCTTGTCGCGGTCGCGGTCAACCATCGGCTCGGCGCCCGAGGAAATGTTGCGGGCGCGATGGGCTGAAAGCAGCACCAGCGAGAACCGGTTCGGAATTTTATCGACGCAATCTTCTACGGTTACGCGAGCCAAGGCGTGTGTCCTCTCGGGCCAAACGGGATGGGATGGTCGTTCAACCTAGTGGGCTCCGCGGTATTTCGCAATGCGAAGAGCCGTCGCGGGACTGCCTTAGAGGCCCGCCAAAGGCCCTAACCGGCGGTAACGCTGCTCGGATGGCGCGGTTTTGAGCATTTCCGCCGCCGTCAGTCCCAGAACTGGGTGGCGCCAGGCTGGCGCCACCTCGGCCAGCGGCGCCAACACGAACGACCGCTCCTGCATGCGCGGATGGGGGATAGTTACCTCGCCAAAGCTCCCCACCACCCCGTCCAGAGCGATGATGTCGAGGTCCAGCGTTCGCGCCGCCCAGCGCTCGCGCCGCTCGCGGCCGAACTGAAGCTCAATCCCGCGTAAGGTTTGCCAGAGCGCTTGCGGCGTTACGCCCCGTGTCTCAAACGCTGCGACCGCATTGTAGTAGTCCGGCTGATCGCTCGGCGGCCACGCCATAGTTTGCCAAACGTTGGAGACGGCAACAGGTGTAAAGCCGGCGGCCTGCAGTGCTGACAATGCTTGCGCCAACAGCGCGGGGCCAGCGAGGCCGTTGAACGGCAGATTGGCGCCCAAGCCGATGTAGGCGCGCGTGCCGGCGTTCATGTGACCTCGCGCGCGTGCGCGCCTCGACGACGGACTTGCTTTATGGCCAACATTCTCGATCGCCTCATTCACCCCGATGAACGCGTCGCGCTCTTCATTGATGGCGCCAATCTCTACGCCGCCGCCAAGGGCCTCGCCTTCGATATCGACTACAGGAAGCTCCTCGAAGAATTCCGCAAGCGCGGACGCTTCATCCGCGCCAGCTATTACACTGCGCTCTTGGAGGACCAAGACTTCTCGCCCATCCGCCCACTGGTCGATTGGCTCGACTACAACGGCTTTTCGGTGGTGACCAAGCCGGCCAAGGAATTCACCGACGCCCATGGCCGGCGCCGCTTCAAGGGCGACATGGATGTGGAGATCGCCGTTGACCTCATCGAAGCAGCCGCTTTCACAGACCACGTCTTCCTGTTTTCCGGCGACGGCGATTTCGTGCCCGCCGTGGCAGCCGCCCAGCGCAAGGGCATGCGCGTGACTGTCGTTTCCACCATCAAGTCGAGCCCGCCCATGGCGGCCGACGAAATCCGCCGCGCCGCCGACAATTTCCTCGACCTCGTCGACCTCATGGCCCTATTCGGACGCCCGCCGCGTGAGCGCGCCCACGCCGAAGAGCGTTATGAGCACGAAGAAGAGGATCAGTGAGCGCAACACCGCCTGAAGCGCCAAAAGACTGCCGTCTGTGTCCGCGGCTGGTGGCGTACCGCGAAGAGAACGCACGCGCGCATCCGCAATGGTTCAATGGCGCTGCGCCCTCATTCGGTGACCCCAATGCGCGCTTGCTCGTCGTTGGCCTTGCGCCCGGGCGCATGGGGGCCAATCGGACGGGCCGGCCCTTCACCGGCGATTACGCCGGCGAACTGCTTTACGGCACGCTGAAGAAATTTGGCTTCGCCCAGGGCGAATATCGCGCCGACCCAAATGACGGTTTCATGCTGCGCTGCGCCATGATCACCAACGCTGTGCGCTGTGCGCCTCCGGAAAACAAGCCGACGCCGGAGGAGATCAAAACCTGCCGACCGTTCCTGGCCGCACGCATCGCCGCCCTGCCCAGGCTCAAGGTGATCTTCGCGCTCGGATCCATCGCGCATGAAAGCGTGCTGCGCGCCCACAATATGAAGCCGGGCGACGCGAAATTCGCGCACGGCGCGGAAACCGCGCTGCTCAAGGGCCCGACGCTCGTCTCCAGCTATCATTGCTCGCGCTACAACACCCAGACCCGGCGCCTAACCACCGAAATGTTCGAAGCGCTCTTTGCTCGCGCCAAGGAGCTTGCGGGATAGCGCTGTCGCTAGCCCTTGTCGCGCAGCAGCCGCGATTGCTGGCGCTTCCATTCGCGATCTTTCGTCGCCGCGCGTTTGTCGTGCGCCTTCTTGCCCTTCGCCAACGCGATCTCCAGCTTGGCGATCCCGCGCGCGTTGAAATAGAGCTTAAGCGGCGCCAGCGTTCGCCCTTCGCGCTCCACCGCCCCGGCCAGCCGCTTCAATTCCTTCGACCGAACCAACAGCTTCCGCGCCCGCCGCGGCTCATGATTGAATTGCCCAGCCGGGGGATATTCCGGGATCGTCGCGTTAATCAGCCAGAGTTCGCCCTTTTCGGTTGACGCATAGCTTTCGGCAATATTGGCGCGCCCGCTGCGCAACGATTTGACCTCGGTGCCGACAAGCTGAATGCCTGTCTCGATCGTGTCCTCGATCATGTAATCGAACCGCGCGCGCCGGTTCTCGGCGACCAGCTTGCGGCCGTCATCGGGCTTCTTCGCCATTGCTTAGATCAATCCTGCCTGCGTCATCGCGGCTCGGATTTGGGCCTTCGCGCCGTCGCTACAAGCCAAAAGCGGCAGACGCACACTCTCCTCGCACTTGGAGAGCAGCGACGCTGCGTATTTCGCCGGCGCCGGAGAAGGCTCGACGAACAAGATTTTGTGCAGCGCCGCCAACTTGTCGTCGATCGCACGCGCGCTTTCGAACGCCCCTTGCGCCGTTGCGTCTTGCATCTGGGCGCACAGTTTCGGCGCGACATTGGCGGTCACCGAAATGCAGCCGACGCCCCCGCTCGCGTTAAAACCGACAGCGTTTGGATCATCGCCCGAGAGCTGGGTGAATTTGGTTCCGCAGAGCGCGCGGTGGCGCGCCACGCGTCCGATGTCGCCGCTCGCATCCTTGATGCCGACAACGTTCGCCAGCTTGGCGATCCGCCCCACTGTCTCGACGCTGATGTCGACGACGGTGCGCGACGGCACATTGTAGATCACGATGGCAATATCGACCGCGTCATTGATCGCCTTGTAGTGCGCCAGCAAGCCGTCTTGGCTGGGCTTGTTGTAGTATGGCGCCACCACCAGCACCGCATCGGCGCCCGCTTGCTTGGCGCCCTTCGCCAGTTCAATCGCATGCGCTGTCGCGTTCGATCCAGCGCCGGCAATGACCGGCACGCGCCCGGCTGCCGCTTCGACACACAGTCGCACCACGCGCACATGCTCTTCGAAGCTGAGTGTTGCGCTTTCGCCAGTCGTCCCGCACGGCACCAGAGCATGCGAACCCTCCGCGATCTGCCATTCGACAAACGCCTGGAAGCCTCGTTCATCCAAGATTCCATTGCGAAATGGCGTAATCAGCGCGGGGATTGACCCATGAAACATGACAAATGGCCCAAGGCTTGCCCGTCCGGGCTTGGTCTTGGCGCGATTCCTGCCACACTGGCGCACGAGGTTAAAGCCGACCCGGCTGCCCCGGCGCGGGTCGTTGCGGATTTCGAAGCGGCGGAGGGGACTTATGGAAGTGGCGAAGCTGATGCGCATCGTGCTGCTGGCGGCGGCGACCAGCACGCTGCTTGCGGCCTCGAGCGCAGGCCAGCAAGGAACCGCCCCGCAAGCGCCGGACAGCCTCAATGCGGCGCTCACCCTCCCCAACCCGCCGCGCGTCAGCGACGCAGAACTCTCCCGCCTGCGCGACGGGCTCGCTCTTGGCGACAACGAAGACTGGGTCGGTCTTGCCCAATTGCGCGACGGTGCAACCGATCCGCTGGTGAAGAAGCTGCTGGAATGGCGTTGGGCCGCAGCACAGCATGCGCCGCTCTATTTCGATGACATCCGCACCGCGCTGCAGGATCTGCAAGGCTGGCCCGGCCGCACCACCATGCGTCAGCGCGCCGAACAGGCGATCTTCGATTCTCGCCTTTCGGCCTCTGAGCGCATCACATTTCTGCAGCAAGACAACGGTCCCCTCACCGGCGATGGGCGCATCGCACTCGCCATCGCCGAACGCGACATGGGCCAAAGTGCTCAAGCCATCGCCACCGCGCGCGCCGCTTGGCGCGAGAACACGCTGAGCGAGACGGCGCAAGCAGCGGCGCTTGAGGCATTCAGTTCGTCCTTCTCGGCAAACGACCACGCCGAGCGGGTAGGCATGCTGCTCTGGCGCGGCGATCGCAGCGAAGCGCAACGCCTGCTGGGGCGCGTTGGGGCTGCCGACCGCGCGCTTGCCAACGCCCGCATTGCGCTGCAGATCCGCCAGCGCCGCCACTTGCAGCGCGCCATTGACGCTGTTCCCGCTTCGCGCGCTGACGATCCTGGTTTCCTCTACGATCGCACCCAGTACCGGCGCCGCACCGGCAATCCCGAAGACGCCATGGCGATCGCCGCGCGCATCGACGCTAATGATGCGCCGCTGTTTGCGCGTGACGCCATCTATCGCGAGCGCCGCCTTTACGTGCCGCGCGCGCTGCGCTCCGGCCAAGCGCGTCTGGCCTACAATTTGGTCACTAATAGCGGACTGAGTTCAGGAGAATCCTTCGCCGATTCCGAATTCATGGCCGGCTGGCTCAACCTCCGCTTCCTGAACCAGCCACAGCAGGCGCTCGAGCACTTCACCCGCATGAGCCAAAACGTCTCAGCCCCGGTGAGCCGTTCGCGCGCGCTCTATTGGCGCGCTGAAGCCATGCGCGCGCTCGGCCAAGCCGCCGACGCCGACGCCGCATTCCAGCAAGCGGCGCAATACAATTTCACCTTCTACGGGCAGCTTGCCGCCACGCGCGGCGGCCAAACCGCGGTGCTCAGTCTGCCAGACACCGCCCGCGTTTCTAACGACGCCCGCGCGCGCTTCGAGAACCGTGAGCTGGTGCGGGCGCTCAGGCTCATCGCCCGCGTCGGCGCCCAACGCGATTTCGAGTTCGATCTCATTTTATCTCGACGATACGCTCGACGATCCCCAAGAGATCGAATTGCTTGCTCAGCTGGCGCGCGAGCAATCCTATCAGCGCACGGCGCTGCGCAGCGCCAAGGCCGGTCTGTTTCGAAACGTCGTCGCCGCCAACGCCGCCTATCCCCTGATCCAGCTGCCGGCTTCCGTGCAGCAGGCCGGCCGACCGGAAGCAGCGCTGGTGCTTGCGATCATCCGCCAGGAAAGTGAGTTCGACACCGCCGCCGTTTCCAGCGCCAACGCGCATGGTCTGATGCAGCTCATCCCATCGACGGCGCGCGCCACGGCCCGCTCGCAGGGCATGGAATACGATCGCGGCCAACTCACCGACCCGACTTACAACGTGACGCTCGGCTCCTCCTACCTCGCCAACCTGATCGATAGCTTCAGCGGCTCTTACGTGCTTGCCATCGCCTCCTACAATGCCGGCGATTTCAACGTACGCGACTGGATAAGCGATTGGGGCGATCCGCGCTCGTCTTCAAGAGATATGGTCGATTGGATCGAACTCATCCCGTTCTCCGAAACACGCAATTATGTCCAACGCGTCATGGAGAATCTGCAAGTCTACCGCTACCGCCTGGCCGGCCAGCCTACGCCGATCCAATTGCAGGAAGACTTGCGCCGCGGACACTTCTAGGAGCCGAACGCCTTCGTAAACGTCTCGATGTCGACATTGCCGCCGCTCGCGACGATGGCAACGGTCTTGCCCTTGAGATCGAGCCCGCCTTCGAGGGCGCCCGCCAATGCGATCGCGCCTGAGGGCTCAAGCACGATCTTCAACCGTTGGAACGCAAACTTCATGGCGCGCGCCACAGCGTCATCGCTCAAGACGATGACGCGCTCCCAGCGTTTTTTGGCGATCTCGTAGGTGATGTCGCCCATCTCTTCGGTGAGCAGACCGTCACAGATGGAGCGGATGCCTGGCGCGTTGCGTTCGCGCTTGCCGCTGGCAAACGAGCGGGCGATGTCGTCGTGGCCTTCCGGCTCGCAGGCAATGATGCGCGCATTGGGCAGCGCAATCGAAACGCCCGAGCATAAGCCCCCGCCGCTCGCCGGCACAATCGCTACGTCCGGGGCGATCTCTTCGGCGATCTCCAACCCCGCCGTGCCTTGCCCGGCGATCACCATCGCATCGTCGAACGGCCTGATCAGGCTCAAGCCGCGCTCTTGCGACAGGCGCTTGCCAATCGCCTCGCGGCTCTCGCGCACGCGATCATAGGTGACCACTTCGGCGCCATTCGCGCGCGTCGTCTCCAGTTTGATCTTGGGCGCATCCGAGGGCATCACGATGACGGCGCTTACGCCAAACAGTTTCGCCGCCATCGACACGGCAATCGCATGATTGCCCGATGAGAACGCGATCACGCCACGTTCACGCACCTCAGGCGCCAGCGCGGCAATGGCGTTGCTGGCCCCGCGCATCTTGAAGGCGCCGCCGCGCTGCAAGCACTCAGCCTTCACCCACACTTTTGCGCCGGTCGCCTCGTCCAGCGCATCGTTACGCAAGAGCGGCGTGCGCACAATAATGCCTTTGATGCGCTCGGCGGCGGCGTGGATGTCGTCGAGGGTGGGGATCATCAAGAGCCTCTCGGTTTGGCGCGGCGTGTCGGCGGCGCCGTCAGCGGATCCTCCGGCCAGGGATGCTTCGGGTAGCGCCCGCGCATCTCAGTTCGCACCGCTGCATACGAGCCGCGCCAGAAGCCAGGCAAGTCTTTCGTTGTCTGAACCGGGCGATGTGCCGGCGACAACAACCGCAAAGTCAGCGGCACGCGCCCGCGCGCCACGCTCGGGTGCACATCCTGGCCAAACATTTCCTGCAAGCGCACGTCGAGCGCTGGCCCGCCTTCAGCCGTGTAGTCGATCAAAAGCGACGAGCCTGCTGGCGTCTCGAACCGGGCCGGCGCTTCTTTATCGAACCGCTGTCGCAAATCATACGGCAGCGTATGCATGAGCGCTGCGGCGACATCGACATCCGGCAATCGCCTCACGCCATCGAGCGCCAGCCAATCGAGTTTTTCCAAAAGCGCCTCGTCACTCCAATCCGGCCAAGCTTCGCCCTCGAGCGCGCGCATTACCGCCATCCGCGCCCGCGCCTGGATCGCAGCTTCGCTCCAATCTAGAACGCTCAGCCCTTCGTCGCGCAGCTTTTCACGCAGCGCATCGCTCATCTCCTCTGCGTTGAGCTTCTCCAGCGGCGCTTCCGACAAGACGATCCGTCCGAGCTTGCGAACCCGCCGCCCGCGCAGCGCCCCGCCCGCATCCACGGTCACGGCGGCACGGGTTTCAATTCGATCCGCAAACAGGCGCTCCACATCGGTTTCCCCAATCGGCGCCGCAGAGAGAATGCGCGCGTTTTGCGCCGCGCCTGTCGCGTCGGCAACGACTACGAACGGCGAGCGCGCCAGCGCCTCGTCATCGGCCACGCCAGCCGCGCGCCCGTTCGCCAACAAGAACGAAACCATCCGCGCGCCTGGGGTTTGCGTTACGCCACGCGCCTTCGCTACCCGCTCTGGAAATCCAACCGCCAGCACCAAGCCGGCGCGCGCAGTGTCGACATCGCCCTTGCCGCCGCCGGCGCTTCGCGTCAAGCGGCCCGCCAAGGCCCGCGCTGCGCGCGCCCGCTCGCTGCGATCGCGCATGAGCGCATCGACGCGATGGCCCACATCAATGTCGCGCCCGCCCAAACCCTGCTCGCTCAGCACCATTGCCAGCAACGCCGCCAGATGTCGGTCCCGTCCCGCGACGCCCGCCACCATGTGCGCCAGGCGCGGCGGCAAGGGCAGCTTGGCGACGGCCGCGCCGTGCGCTGTCAATCGTCGCGCCTCATCCAAAGCCCCGATCCGCCTCAACAGCGCGACCGCTTCATCCCAAGCCGGCTTCGGCGGGGGATCGAGCCATGTCAGCGTCGCCGGATCGCTCACGCCCCACGCCGCAAGATCGAGCGCAAGTCCCGATAGATCGGCGTCGAGAATTTCCGGCCGATCGAACGCTGGCAGCGCGCGCGTCTCGCCCTCGTGCCAGAGCCGCCAGCACACGCCGGCCTGCAAGCGCCCCGCGCGCCCCGCACGCTGCGTGATCGCAGCCTGGCTCGCGCGCACGGTCTCCAAATGCGAAAGCCCGAGCGCCGGCTCGAAGTGCGCGCGCCGAGACAGCCCCGCATCAATCACGATGCGCACGCCCTCGATCGTCAGGCTGGTTTCGGCAATCGAGGTCGCCAGCACGACTTTGCGCCGGCCAGGAGCTGCGGGCGCAATCGCTTGATCCTGATCAGCCGGGCTCATCGCGCCATAGAGCGGGCGCACATCGACGCTGGCATCGCCCAAGTGTTGGCGCAGCCGCTCGGCGGTGCGCGCGATCTCGCCGGCGCCGGGGAGAAACACAAGCGCGCTGCCGCCATCCCGCGCCAGCGCCGCGTGCACGGCGGCTGCGACTTCGGTCTCCAGCGGCGCGCGCGGATCGCGCGGCCGATAACGCAGCGCCACAGGAAACATCCGGCCTTCGCTCACGATCACGGGCGCGTCGCCCAAGAGTGCGGCAATCCGCGACGCATCCAACGTCGCCGACATCACCAAGAGCTTCAGATCCGGTCGCAAGGCGGCTTGCGTATCCCGCGCCAGCGCCAGCCCCAGATCGGCTTCGAGGCTGCGCTCGTGAAATTCGTCGAACAACACGGCTGCAACGCCGCGCAGTTCGGGATCGTCGAGGATCATGCGCGTAAAGACGCCTTCGGTGACAATTTCGATCCGCGTCGCCGGGCCAATGCGCCGATCCAAGCGCACGCGATAGCCGATCGTCTCGCCCACGCGCTCGCCGCGCTCGCTTGCCATCCGCACCGCCGCCGCGCGCGCCGCAATCCGTCGTGGCGACAGCACGATGATTTTTCCGGCCTTGACCCAGTGCGCGTCGAGCAGGGCCGGCGCCACGCGTGTGGTCTTGCCCGCGCCCGGCGGCGCCACCAGCACCGCCTCGCTGCGCCGCCCAAGCGCGGCCTTCAATTCAGGAAGGATTTCGTCGACCGGAAGCACAGAACACCGCGTTTAGCCCGCCCGCCTGTCCCTGTCTTGCCGCAATGGCGTGGCGGGGTGCGCCGAATTGGGTTAGCCCTGTGGATGGGAGCAAAATCAATGCAGGCGAAATTGACAGGGCAAGTGCTGGCCGTTCTGGCTGTGACGGCGGGCGTCGCTGCATGCGGCACCACCGGGCGCACCGCCGATACGCGACGCGGCGTCGCCGACGCGGCCTATACCCCGCTTCGCGACGTCAATATGATCCGACCGGAGATCCCATTATTGCTGCGGAACCTGCAATATCCGTACGCGACCGTCGAACTCACCAGCTGCGAAGCGGTCACCCTGGAAATTCATCGCCTCGACGCAGTGCTCGGCCCGGAAAGCTATCAGTACGGCCCAAACCGCAATGTCTTCGACCGCAGCGGCGATTTCGTTGAAGAACAGACCATCGCCGCAGCGCGCAATACCGCCCAGGACCTGATTCCGTTCCGCTCGTGGGTGCGCACCTTGAGCGGCGCCAGTGAGGCGGACCGAGAAGCGCTCCGCGCCGTCGCCAACGGCCAACAGCGCCGCACGTTCCTGCGCGGCTACGGCGCCTCGATGGGCTGCCCCGACATCATCCCGGCGCCGCCCGCTCTGCCGCGCGCCCAACAGCAACGTCCCGCCGGCCAGCCGCACGCAGCAAACGGTCAAGAAAAGGACGACCCGTCAGCCGCGAAGGCCGGCGAGGAAGCTCGCCCGGAAAGCCGCTAGGCGCCCTTCGGCGATTGAGCGCGCGAGGCGCTGCATCAGCGATTGGTAATAGGCGACGTTGTGCCATGAGAGCAGCGTCTGACCAAGCAGTTCACCTGCTTTGAACAAATGGTGCAGATACGCCTTCGAATAATCGCGGCTCGCTGGGCAATTGCTCGTCGAATCGAGCGGGGCGGTGTCGTCGGCAAAACGCGCATTGGTGATGTTGATCGGACCTGCATCGCTCCAGGCCTGACCGTGGCGGCCTGAGCGTGTCGGGATCACGCAATCGAACATATCGACGCCGCGCGCGACGCTCTCGACGATGTCGAGCGGCTTGCCGACGCCCATCAAATAGCGCGGCCGCGCAAGCGGCAGATGCGGGATGGTCACATCGAGCGTCGCCAGCATCTCTTCCCTGCTTTCGCCGACCGCGAGGCCGCCGATCGCGTAGCCGTCATAGCCTTCGCGCACCAGCGTTTCGGCCGATATGCGCCGCAACGCGCCATCGGCGCCGCCCTGCACGATGGCGAACAAATTCTGCGTCTCGCGCGCGCCGAACGCGCGCTTGCAGCGCTCGCCCCAGCGCAGCGACAGCTCCATCGCCTTTTGCACATCGTCACGCGGCGCCGGCAGCGCTGGGCATTCGTCCAGCTGCATGACGATGTCGGCGCCGATCTGATCGGCTTGAATTTCGATGGCGATCTCCGGTGTCAGCCGGTGCGAAGCGCCGTCAATGTGGCTGCGAAAGGTGACCCCATCGCTGTCGATTTTCCGAAGCTGGGCCAGCGACATGACTTGATAGCCGCCACTATCGGTCAGGATTGGCTTTTCCCAACGCATGAAGGCATGCAGCCCGCCCAGCCGCTTCATCCGTTCGCCGCCCGGTCGCAGCATCAGGTGGTAGGTGTTGCCCAATACGATATCAGCGCCGGTGGACGCCACCTGCTCGCTTGTCATCGCCTTCACCGATCCCGCTGTCGCCAACGGCATGAAGGCTGGCGTACGGACCTCGCCGCGCGGCGTCTTCAGGACGCCGGTGCGCGCGGACCCGTCGCGGGCATGGATCTCGAACGGAAACGCACTCATGTCACGCGCGCCATAGCAGCGAGGCGTCGCCATAGGAATAGAAACGGTAACCTTGCGCGACGGCATGAGCGTAGGCCGCTTGCATCCGCTCCAACCCCGCGAACGCCGACACCAGCATAAAGAGCGTCGATTTCGGCAGATGGAAATTGGTCCAGAGCCCATCGACGACGCGGAAGCGATAGCCCGGGGTGATGAAGATGTCGGTATCGCCGCTCTCCGCGCGCACGCTGCCGTCCTCATCGGCGCTCAATTCCAACGTCCGCAGCGCCGTTGTGCCGACCGCGATCACGCGCCGCCCCTGCGCCTTGGCGCGATTGATCGCGTCAGCCGCCGCCGGCGAAATCTCGCGCCATTCCGCATGCATCACGTGTGCGGCGGTGTCGTCGCTCTTGACCGGCAGGAACGTGCCGGCGCCCACATGCAGCGTCACCGTCACGCGCTCAACGCCCGCCGCATCAAAGCGCGCCAACAAATCGTCGGTGAAATGCAGCCCCGCGGTCGGCGCAGCGACGGCGCCATCCTGCCTGGCATAGACAGTCTGATAGTCGTGGCGATCCCGCTCATCTTCGGCGCGGCGTCCCGCGATATAAGGCGGCAGCGGCATCTCACCGGCCGCCGCGATCGCTATGTCCAGATCAGGCCCGGCCAGATCGAACACAAGGGCGATCTCGCCGTCCTCGCCCTTCGCGGCCACTGTCGCGTCGAGCGCGCCAAGCAAGCATGCACGCTCCTCGCGCGCACCGAAGCGCACGCGATCGCCTTCCTTCAGCCGCTTGCCGGGCTTGGCCAGCGCCGTCCATCGCGACGGCGACAGGCGCCGCAGCAATGTCGCCTCGATCTCGACCACCGAGCCGTCGCGCTCACGGGCGCCTTTCAGCCGCGCCGGGATCACGCGCGTGTCATTGAAGACAAGAAGATCGCCCGCCTGAAACAGCGACGGCGCATCACCAACGCCGCGATCTTCAAAGACGCCAGTCTCAGACACGACCAGCAGGCGGGCGCTGTCGCGCGGGCGCGCGGGCCTCAGCGCGATCAGTTCTTCGGGCAGTTCGAAGTCGAAAAGATCAACGCGCATGCCTTTCCTTTGCGACGAGCGGCGCATCCAAACAGCCGTCTGCATTGCATCTCTGGGCGGGAGATCAAGGGAAAAACCCCGCGGGAGCTTGTCATGGTCATGGATAATCCGGAGCCGCCTGGCGTACATAAGAGGTCAGGCCTTCACTGGCTCGACCTGACTGTCAGCGTCTGCGCGCTGGTGACCTCGGCGGTGTCGATCTTCATGGCCTACCAAAACAGCAACGCCATGGAGGATCTGGTCCACGCCAATTCCTGGCCCTTCGTCCAACTCTCCAGCGGCAACAGCACCGGAGACGGCCCTGACGATCACACGCTCACCTTCAACTTGAACAACGCTGGCACGGGCCCCGCGCGCATCTATGGTTTTGAATTCACGGTCGACGATCGGCCGATGAACAATGCGAACGGCTTCGTCAACATGGCGCGCGCTTGCTGCGCGCAGCAATACCAAGCAGTCGTGACCGGCGCGAGCAATCCATTCGATGCGATCGGCGTGATACAAACGCGGCGGATCAGAACAACAATGCTGGCCTCGGGCCAAGAGACGATTGCGATGCGCTGGCCGCGAACGGCGCGTAACGCCGCGCTCTGGGAGGCCGTGGATCGCGCCCGCCAATCTGGACGCATCAGCATGCATGCGTGCTATTGCTCCGTCTTCGACGAATGTTGGGATGCGCGCAGCAACGCCTTGCCAGTGCGGCGTGACCGCATCTGCGAACAGCCCCCGCCCAATCCTGGTGTGGCGAACTAAGTCCGCACCATCTGGCCCTTGCGCATCTCTTCCAACTCCCAGCTCATGTTGGCGCGCGCGGCTTCGCCGATCTCACGCTCGTAGACGTCGGTGCGAAAGCTGCGCCTATGGGTAAGCTGCTTTTCGAGAAAGGCGCCGCGTCCGGCCGCGAAGGCTGGATCGGCGATCATGGGATATTCCGCGCGGATGCCGGCGGCGTAGGCGCAATAGATATCCCGAGGCGCGCCGAGGATGGCGATATCCATGTCGAGGAAGAGTGCGGCGTCGCCTTCGGCTTCACCGGCGGCGTGATCTTTGGTTTGCTCGATCACATGCGCCACGCGCGCGGCGAGGTCTGGGATAAGCGAGAGCGCGCTACGCGCCCAATCGGCGCTCAGTGTTTCGTTGTCGGGACGGCCCGGCTGATAGACGGCGTCGTGAAACCAGATCGCATAGCCGACGAACGCCCGATCGCGGATCATAGCAGCGCGCCGATCCGCTTCATCCAACAGCCAGATTAAATGGCTCTGATCGTGATAACGCCGCTCCGCGCTCGCCCAAGCACGGATCAGCCTTTCGCCCAATGCTTCGGCATCACCCCCCGCCAGCGCGCGCCAGCGCTGGTAGAGGTCTGCGCTCACTCTGCCCGCGCGCTCACGATCTTGCCGGGATTGCGCGGCGGCTCCCCGGTCGGCAGCGCGTCGACATTTTCCATGCCTTCCACGACTTCGCCCCACACCGTGTATTGCCGGTCGAGGAAGCGCGCGTCGTCGAAGACGATGAAGAATTGTGAGTTGGCCGAGTTCGGGTTGTTTGTCCGCGCCATCGAGCACACGCCGCGCACGTGCGGTTGAGCCGAGAATTCCGCCTTCAGGTTCGGTTTGTCCGAACCCGATGTACCGGTGCCGGTTGGATCGCCGCCTTGCGCCATGAAACCCGGAATGACGCGGTGAAACACGACGCCGTCATAGAAGCCTTCATTGGCCAGCTCAGCGATGCGCGCGACGTGGTTAGGCGCAAGATCAGGCCGGAGCTTGATCTTCACCGGCCCGCTCTCGAGCTCAAACGTCAAGGTATGAAAGGAATGATCGACCACCAGTGCCTCTGTCTGTCGTTGCGATTGGGGACACGCGCCGGTATCTGCACATCGCAAACCGAAAAGTCCGCGCCGCGGCGCCGGCGGGTGTCATCAATCAATTGCCGGAACTGCGGACCGTCCGTCCGCAAAACGTAAATAGGGGCGCGCTCCGCCTCAGGCAAATCGGCCGCTATACGCACCGAAAGCATGCGATCCGGGGTCGGCGGCGGGTTCCCGACCGCCAGCTGCATCACCGCTTCCTGGCCCCACACGACGCGGCCCCAAATGGTGTAGCGCTTGTTCAGCGCCGGATACGGGGCGCGCATGATGAAGAACTGACTGTTGGCGGAATTGTCGTCATCGGCGCGCGCCATCGAGACCACGCCTTGGCAATGCAGTGCATTGGCGGAGACCCGCCCATCGGCCGTCACGCGCATCTGAGCGTCCGGCGCGCTTTCAATCGGCAGCGCCTTGTAAAATCCGAGATAGGCGCCGCTCTGCTGCGCGGCTTGAATAAACGGCATGTCCGGCCCGCGCCGGAACAGAAATTCCTGATGCAGATCCGGCAAGTTCGACGCGCCTTCGCCGGTGCCGAGCGGATCGCCCGTCTGCGCCATGAAGCCGTCGACGACGCGGTGGAAGGTGAGCCCATCATAGAAGTGCGCGCGCGCCAGCGTCTTGATGCGCTCGATATGGTTGGGCGCCACTTCGGGGTACATCTCGATCACGATGCGCCCATGCACGGTGTCGATGTAAAGCGTATTGTCCGGATCGACGGGACGCCAATTGCGCGGATCGGGCGCCTGCTGGGCGCTCGCCACATCCACCATCACAAACAGCGTCAACGCCAACGCCGCCGCCCAAATTCCACCCAAGCGCATTACGACACCCCGAATTTGGCCTTCAGTCGTCGTTCTACTTCTTGAGGCACGAATTGCGACACGCTTCCTTGCAGTCTCGCGATTTCTTTCACCAGACGTGAGGCGATTGCCTGATGGGTTGGATCAGCCATCAGGAAAACCGTTTCAATGGCGGGGTTGAGCTTTTGGTTCATTCCCACCATGGCGAATTCGTACTCGAAGTCAGCGACGGCCCGAAGACCCCTGACGATGATTTGCGCCCCTACGCTCTCGGCGAACTTCATCAGCAATGTGTCAAAAGGTTGGACAACGATCTCGGCCGGGACCCCAAGCTTGGCGCAGGCCCCCTCGACCATCTCCAGCCGCTCGGCCAGGTTGAAAAGCGGGGCCTTATCTTCGTTGACGGCGACGCCGATGACCAGCCGGTCAACCAGCTTCGCGGCCCGCGCGATGATGTCGACATGGCCGTTCGTCAGCGGATCGAACGTCCCCGGATAAAGGCCGACGCGCAGGCCGGTTTTGGTCATTTTCCTTCGCCGCCCTCTTCCGCCTCGCCGTTCTCGCCGCGCAGCACTTCAAGGCGCTCGGCGGCCACGACGTGTTCGTCTTCAGCCACGGAGATCAGAATCACACCTTGGGTCGCGCGTCCAGCGATGCGGATGTCGGAAATGCCGGTTCGGATCAGTTGCCCCTTGTCGGTGACGAGCAGGAGTTCCTCTTCATCCTTCACCGGGAAGGAGGCGATGATGCGGGCATCCGACTGCAGCTTGTGGGCGATGAGCCCTTTGCC
Source organism: uncultured Pseudomonadota bacterium (assembly GCA_963837475.1). GTDB lineage: Bacteria > Pseudomonadota > Alphaproteobacteria > Caulobacterales > Aquidulcibacteraceae > Vitreimonas. The sequence continues at coordinate 934,437 of CAWIND010000003.1, read as the reverse complement.
GCCGCGATTGGTGACCCGGTACTCGTAAGCTGAGGCGCGCTTGCCGAGGCCGTTCGATGTCACCGTGAGGACGAATTGCTCTTGGGTCTTGAGCCACGCCAGCCGTTCGAACGGCGTCGCTTCGCCGTCCCCTGGCGTGTCTTCCTCCGCCTCCACTTCGACATCGCCGCGAGACTGGCTGTCCCATTTGAAATAGTCGGCGACTTCCTTGGTCGAGACGTCGATATGCTTCAGCACGCCCATGCCGATAACTTGATCGCCATCGGCGAGGGTAATGCCGCGCACGCCGGTGGAATCGCGGCCTTTGAATACGCGGACATCCGTCGCGCGGCAGCGCACGCACTGCCCATTAGCGGTCGTCAGGAGAATATCGTCGTCTTCTGAGCAGATCTGCACGTCGACAATGCCGTCGCCCTCGTCGGGTTTCATGGCGATCTTGCCGTTGCGGTTCACCTGCACGAAATCGCTCAGCTTGTTGCGCCGCACGCCGCCCGAGCGGGTTGCGAACATCACGTCGAACTTATCCCAATCGTGCTCATCCTCGGGCAGCGCCATGACCGAAGTGATGGTCTCGCCCGCTTCCAGGGGCAGGATGTTGACGAGCGCCCGGCCCCGGGAGCGCGGATCGCCCTGCGGCAAACGCCACACCTTCATTTTGTAGACCATGCCGGCCGAGGAGAAGAACAGGATCGGCGTATGGGTGTTGGCCACGAATACGCGGGTGACGAAATCCTCTTCCTTCGTTTGCATGCCGGCGCGGCCGCGACCGCCGCGGCGCTGCGTGCGGTAAAGCCCGAGCGGGGTGCGCTTGGCGTAGCCGCCATGTGTGACGGTAACGACCATGTCTTCGCGCGGGATCAGGGCTTCGTCGTCGATCTCGCCTTCGCTTTCGGAGATTGGCGTGCGCCGCTCAATTCCGAACGCCGCTTTCACCTCGGCCATTTCCGCCTTGATCATGTCGAGGATCATCTGACGGCTGCCTAGGATTTCGAGGAGTACGCGGATCTCTTCGGCAATCTCGTTTGCCGCTTTTGCAATATCATCGCGGCCGAGGCCGGTCAGCCGCTGCAGACGCAGATCGAGGATCGCTTTGGCCTGCTCTTCCGACAGCCGCACCGACCCGCCTTCGATCACCTGCGTACGCGGATCAGCGATCAGTGCGATCAGCGGCAGCATGTCGCCAGCCGGCCAGCTGCGGTCGAGCAGCCGTTCACGCGCTTCGTTCGGATCGGCCGACGTGCGGATGACGCGAATGACTTCGTCGATATTAGCGACCGCGATGGCCAGGCCCACCGTCTCGTGACCGCGCTTGCGGGCCTTCGCCAGCCGGAATTTCGTCCGCCGCGTCACCACCTGTTCGCGGAATGTCAGGAACGCCGCCAGCATTTCACGCAGGCCCATCTGCACGGGGCGGCCATTGTTCAGCGCCAGCATGTTGACGCCGAACGAGGTCTGTAGCTGCGTGAAGCGATAGAGCTGGTTGATCACCACATCGGCGACCACGTCGCGCTTCACTTCCACCACCAAGCGGATGCCGAGCCGGTTGAACTCGTCGCGCACTTCGGCGACGCCTTCGATCTTCTTCTCGCGCACCAGTTCGCCGATGCGTTCGTAAACGCTGGCTTTGTTTACTTGGTACGGCACTTCGTAGAAGACGATCGCTTCGCGCCCGCGGATCGTCTCCATCTTATAGCGCGCCCGCGTAACCACCGAGCCGCGCCCCGTCGTCAGCGCCACGCGCGCCGCGGTCTTGCCGAGAATTTCGCACCCGGTTGGGAAATCCGGACCCGGCACGATGTCGAGCAGGTCGAGATCGGAAATGTCGGGATTATCGATCAGCGCAGTCGCCGCATCGATCACTTCGCTCAAATTGTGCGGCGGAATGTTCGTGGCCATGCCGACCGCGATGCCGCCGGCGCCATTGACCAGCAGGTTCGGGTAGCGGGCCGGCAGCACCGTCGGCTCGCGGCGCGAACCTTCGTAATTGTCGGTGAAGTCGACGGTATCTTCGTCGATGTCGGCGAGCAGCGCATTCGCCGCCTTCGACAGCCGGCTTTCGGTGTAGCGCATCGCCGCCGGCGGATCGCCGTCATTTGAGCCGAAATTGCCCTGACCATCGATGAGCACCAGGCCCATCGAGAAGTCCTGCGCCATGCGCACCAGCGCTTCATAGATCGCCTGGTCGCCGTGGGGGTGATAGCGGCCCATCACCTCACCGACGGTGTTGGCGCTCTTGCGGTACTTCTTGTCGGAGGTGTTTCCCTCCTCGTTCATGCCGAAGAGAATGCGCCGATGCACTGGCTTCAGACCGTCGCGCACATCGGGCAGCGCGCGCGACACGATCACGCTCATCGCGTAATCGAGGTAGCTGCGCTTCAGCTCATCTTCGATGGTGACGAGCGAGACGCCTTTGGGAAGGGCTGGTGGACCGCCGTTCTCGGCGGGGTCGGACGTGTCTGACACGGAGGGTCGCCGGTTCTAATTCCAGAGTTTCGGGAAGCGCTCTCAGGGCCGCAAAAAGCCCTCGAATCCAAGCGCCAAACTAACATCGTGGCGGTTCCACCGCAAACCAAGCAGGCGCATTTTGACATAGCGCCGCAGGCGCATAATTGCTTGGTTTCATGATGTTTTTAGGGGCCCTCCGATGCGGTGGCATGCAGCCCTCAAGCGGCGTCTGCGCGCACCGGCGCAAGCGCCCGAAACCGGCCCTCGGCGAGCGCCACCAGAGCCACGCCCGCAAGGGTCGCCGCAGCGCCTGCGATCATGCGCACGGTGATGTGATCGCCCAGCACAATGGCGGCCAGCGCAAAAGAAATAACCGGCGAGAGCAGCAGATACGGCGTCGTCCGCGAGACTTCGTAACGCTGCACGAGGCGAAACATGAAGGCGTTGGCGACGATCGACGACACGATCGCGCCGAAGACCACACACGCCCATGCATACCAGGGCGCTGTGCGCATCGCTTCCACCTGCCCGTGTTCGAACGCCGAAGAGGCCGCTATCATGGTCGGCGCAGCGAGCAGCGCGATCCAGGTCTGCATCACCCACGGATTGGCGACAGCGCCGATCTTGCGCACCAATGCAGCGCCTAGGCCGTACATGCATGCCGCACCCGCCACCAAGGCGAGTGGCGCAATTTGGGCAATCACAACCGGGTCGAAATTCATCGCCGCAGCGCCCGCGAACGCCAACGCGACGCCGGCCCACCGCAGCGCACCCACACGCTCGCCCAGCACCAAAGCGGCGAACACCACCGAAGCCGGGGCCCAAAGCTGCATCGCCACCACCATGGGCGCGAGATCGTGCGCCAGATGCAGGCCAAAATACTGAATGCCGAAATGCAACGGCCCAACGCACAGCAACATGAGCAGAAGCAGCGGCAATCCCTGGCGCGGCGGCAGCCGCATCCACGGCGCAAGTGCAATCAGAACGATGGCGAACCGCATCGCCACCGCCAAAAGCGGCGGAAACGACATAAGCGCGATCTTTGCCGCGACGTTGTTGACGCCCCAGATCGTCGCCACCGCGACAATTTGCAGAAGATCGAGTGGCGCAAACGCGCGGGCGCTGGTCATGCGCCGTCTGCGCGCAGCACGACACTTGCCCGGGCCTCTCCCAATTGGGCGTTTGCCAAACCCCGCCCCGTTTCACCGTAGCTGACCGCACCTGGCCCTCATGGACCATAACTGGCCGATGTAACTGAGTGGGCGGCGGCGCCGGTTCTTGAACACTCAACCGCCGCCCACTCCGTCCGCGGACTGTCTTTCTTAGAACGGGATCTCGTCGTCCAGATCCTGTGAGAAATTCTCGCTTGGCCCGCTGGCGACGCGCTTCTTGCCGGCGCTAGCGCCAAACGAACCGCCTTCCTCTTCGTACGAGCGGCCAGCGCCATCGCTCTTGCCGTCGAGCATGGTGAGCTCGCCGCGGAAGCGCTGCAGCACCACTTCGGTCGTATATTTTTCAGCGCCGGAATTATCGGTGTATTTGCGCGTCTGCAGCTGGCCCTCGATGTAAACCTTGGCGCCCTTCTTCAGATATTGCTCGGCCACCTTGGCGATGTTTTCATTGAAGATAACGACGCGGTGCCACTCGGTCTTTTCCTTGCGTTCGCCGCTTTGCTTGTCGCGCCAGCTTTCCGAGGTCGCAACGGAGAGGTTCACCACCGGTTCGCCCGAATTCAAACGACGCACCTCCGGGTCCTTCCCGAGATTGCCGACCAAGATCACTTTATTGACGCTGCCTGCCATGACGGCCTCCGTTTCCTACGCTCACAAACCAACTCGACTGCGGGTGCCTTGAACCGCTGCTTCCAAACCCAATCCTGGCCAGTAGACCCGGCGGAAGTTTGTTCTTATTATGTTCTCACGAATCAAGTTCGCCTGCAAGGTTAAAGCCGGCGGCGCGGCGCCGGGAGGGCAAGGCTCATGAATTCACGGGGCTCCCCGCGTTTCGACTGCGGCGCAGACGCCCGCCAGCCCCTATCTAAGGCCGGTCTCCAACATGGCGTCCCGGCTTGCCCGCTTTTAAGGGCTAGGGATCAATCGGCAGAAAGCGACAGATGACGCGAGCGCCCGCCCTTTTCGTCGGCCACGGCTCCCCGATGAACGCCATCGAGGACACGCCGTCCTCGCGCGGCTGGGCCGAGATCGCGCAACGCTTCCCGAAGCCGCGCGCCATCGTCGTCATCTCCGCGCATTGGGTCACGGAGGGCGTACGCGTCATGGCCAACGCGCACCCGCGCACGATCCACGATTTCGGCCGGAGCTTTCCGCAGGCCCTGTTTGACGTGCGCTATCCCGCGCCCGGCGATCCAGAGTTGGGAGAGCGCATCGTCGGCATGCTGAAGCCGTTTGGCGCACAACGCGATGATAGCTGGGGCTTGGATCACGGCGCCTGGAGCGTGCTCGTCCATATGTATCCAAAAGCAGACGTGCCGGTGGTCCAAGTCGGCCTCGATGCGCAACGCGGGCCGGCGCAGCATCTGGCGGTCGCCCGCGCGCTGGCGGCGCTGCGCGACGACAATGTGCTCATTCTCGCGGCCGGCAATATCGTGCACAATCTGGGCGCATTCTTTCGCACGCGGGAAACCGCGCCATGGGTCCAGACATTCGATGACTTCGTCGCGCGCGCGGCCGCGCGCGGCGATGACCATGCGGTGCTGGAGTACGCATCGCGCGCCGACGCGGGCGATGCGGCGCCGGATTGGGAGCATTTCTTTCCGGTGTTCTACGCGCTCGGCGCGCGCCGCGATGGCGAGGCGGTTTATATCTTCAATCAGCATTACGATCCTGGAATCTCGATGACCGCTTTCGCCTACGGTCTGGCGCAATGAAGGACGGCCTTACCCACATCCGCATCCGCGGCGCGCGCGAGCACAATCTCAAGGGCGTGAACGTCGATATTCCGCGCAACGAGCTGGTGGTGATCACCGGCCTCAGCGGCAGCGGCAAATCCTCGCTCGCCTTCGACACCATCTACGCCGAAGGCCAGCGCCGTTATGTGGAATCGCTTTCGGCCTACGCGCGCCAGTTCCTCGAACTGATGCAAAAGCCGGATGTCGATAGCATCGAAGGCCTCTCGCCAGCGATTTCGATCGAGCAAAAGACCACGTCACGCAATCCGCGCTCGACGGTCGGCACCGTCACCGAGATCTACGATTACATGCGCCTCCTCTGGGCGCGCGTTGGCATTCCATATTCGCCGGCCACGGGCGAACCCATCGCGGCGATGCAGGTCAGCGAAATGGTCGATCGCATCATGGCGCTGCCGGAAGGCACGCGTCTCTACTTGCTCGCGCCGGTCGTGCGCGACCGCAAGGGCGAATACAAGAAGGAAATGGCTGAGTACCTGAAGAAGGGTTATCAGCGCGCCAAGATCGACGGCGATTTCTACGAACTCAGCGAACCCCCGACGCTCGACAAGAAATTCAAGCACGACATCGACATCGTCGTCGACCGAATTGCGGTGAAAGCCGGCATCGAAACGCGCCTGGCCGATTCACTCGAACAAGCGCTGAAACTCGCTGACGGCATCGCCTTCGCGGATGTCGCCGGCAAGACCGAAGACGCCACCGGCAAGGCGACGCTGAAAAACAAAGCCGGCAAGGTCGAGCGCCTCATTTTCAGTCAAAAATTCGCTTGCCCTGTCTCCGGTTTCACTATTCCGGAAATCGAGCCGCGGCTTTTCTCGTTCAACAACCCCGCTGGCGCCTGTCCGACCTGCGATGGCTTGGGCGTGCAACTCAAGTTCGACGCCGAACTCGTCGTCCCCGACCACGATAAGACGCTGAAGGACGGCGCCGTTGCGCCCTGGGCCAAGGGTCCCTCGCCGCTTTACGCGCAAACGCTCGAAGCGCTCGCCAAACATTTCAAAGCCAAGGTCAACGCCCCGTGGCGAGAGCTGCCGAAAGAACTCCGCACCGCCATCCTTCAGGGCAGCAAGGAGCCGATCAAATTCGTCTATGACGACGGCGTTCGCCGCTATGAGACGACGAAGAATTTCGAAGGCGTGCTGCCAAACCTCGAACGCCGCTGGAAGGAGACCGACAGCGCTTGGGTGCGTGAGGAGCTGGAGCGCTACCAGTCCGAAGCGCCATGCCCAACCTGTGAAGGCAAGCGCCTGAAGCCGGAAGCACTCGCGGTCAAAGTTGGCATGCGCGACATTTCGGTGGCCTCGAGCTTGTCCATCCGCGCCGCGCGCGATTGGTTCGGCGCCTTGAATGACGAACTGACGCCGAAGCAAAAGGAAATCGCGGTTCGCATCCTCAAAGAGATCAACGACCGGCTGCGTTTCCTGGTCGACGTCGGGCTCGACTATCTCTCCCTCGACCGCGCCTCCGGCACGCTCAGCGGCGGCGAAAGCCAGCGTATCCGCCTTGCCAGCCAAATCGGCTCCGGCCTCACCGGCGTCCTCTACGTTCTGGACGAACCATCGATCGGCTTGCACCAGCGCGACAACACGCGCCTCCTCGAAACGCTCGTCCGTTTGCGCGACCTTGGCAATTCGGTGCTTGTCGTTGAGCACGACGAGGAAGCCATCCTCACCGCCGACCACGTCATCGACATGGGACCAGCTGCGGGCATCCACGGCGGGCGCATCATTGCTCAAGGCGCCCCCGCGCAGATCGAAAAGAACAAGGACTCGATCACCGGCGCCTATCTCACCGGCGCCCGCGAAATCGCCATCCCGGACAAGCGCCGCTGGATCAACAAGAAGCGGACCATCGGCGTGCGGGGCGCGCGCGGCAATAATCTGCAGAACATTGACGCTGACATTCCACTCGCCGCCTTCACCTGCGTCACCGGCGTTTCGGGCGGCGGCAAGTCCACGCTCGTGGTCGAGACGCTCTATAAGGCCGTGGCGCGGCAATGGCACGGCGCGGGCGACATACCCGCCGAGCACGACAAAATCGAAGGCCTCGAACACATCGACAAGATCATCGACATCGATCAATCGCCGATCGGCCGCACGCCGCGTTCGAACCCCGCCACTTATACCGGCGCCTTCACCCCAATCCGCGATTGGTATGCGGGCCTGCCGGAATCAAAAGCCCGCGGCTACGGCCCTGGCCGCTTCTCGTTCAACGTCAAAGGCGGCCGCTGCGAAGCCTGCCAGGGCGACGGCGTCATCAAGATCGAGATGCACTTCCTGCCCGACGTCTACGTCACCTGCGATACATGCAAGGGCAAACGCTACAATCGCGAAACGTTGGAAGTGCTTTACAAGGGCAAGTCCATCTCCGACGTGCTCGACATGACGGTTGAAGAAGGCGCCAATCTCTTCAGCGCCGTGCCGAACATTCGCGACAAGCTGGAAACCTTGAAGCGCGTTGGCCTCGGCTACGTGCATATCGGCCAACAAGCGACAACCCTGTCAGGCGGTGAAGCCCAGCGGGTCAAGCTTTCCAAAGAGCTCAGCAAGCGGGCCACCGGGCGCACGCTCTATATCCTCGACGAGCCCACCACCGGCCTCCACTTCGAAGACGTGAAGAAGCTCCTCGAAGTGCTCCACGAGCTCGTCGACAACGGCAACACCGTGCTCGTCATCGAGCACAATCTCGATGTCATCAAAACCGCCGACTGGATTTTGGATCTCGGCCCCGAAGGCGGCGACGGCGGCGGCAAGATCGTGGCTGAAGGCACGCCTGAGGAAGTCGCGAAGATCAAGGCGAGCTACACCGGCCAATATCTCGCGCACGCCATGAAGCGCCAAGCCGAACGCTTGAGCGCCGCCAAGCCCAAACTCAAAGCCGCCGCCGCTGAGGCGCCGGCGCCAAAAACCACCCGCAAGAACGGCAAGAAGAGCGCAACCGGTTAGGCGAACACTTCACGAAAACTGTTCGGCCACGTCGATGCCGGGCGCTTCGATTTTGCCTTCTTTCGCCGCGGCAATCACGGCGCGAGCATTGATGCCGTAAAGCGCAAGCGAAAATACAATGACGACGACTTGGTTGGCGAGCTGGCCTGCAATATAAAGCGCGATCGCAAGCGGGCTTCCGAACATTTGCCGCATCACTTCGATGTTCGCCTCGCTATAGCGCCGCGAGAAACCCTGCGGGTCGCCCGCCATTGAACTCCAGTCGATTTGACTGAAGGCGTTGATGTAGGTGGGCCCGAAGAACATGCCCCACACCAGCATGAGCGCAATCACGTAAAGAAGAAGTGCAACGAGATATGAGCCAAACAGCGCCCAAAACCGCGCGCGTGAGGTCGTCCATGCCTTGAGCGGCGTGAAGTCCCGTACCCCGATCGAAGTCGCGGCGGCCGGCGCCAAGCGCGTGGCCACATAGATCCATCCCAACACCCAGATCACGCACACTGCGCCAATCAGCAGGCCGGCGATCGCGGGATTGTCGCGCCCGCCGATCATCGCGCCAATGACGCCGGCCGCGACCAGCACAAGGATGAAGACAAAATAAGTGACGAGAAAAAACAAAAACCACATCCAATACACGCCGTAGACGCGCCACATGTCGGCGCCGAAATGCAGATTGAATGGACCGCTTCGTTCGCCGCGGATCAGCCAGCGCAGACTGGCCGATTCAAACGCAGCGAGCGCAATAAACAAGAAGAACAGCCACACGATTTCGATCGGGAAGATGAGGAAGATGCGTCCGAAATTCGGCGGCAACTTGCCAGGTATCGTGTTGGCGTTCATCTCCGCCATCGCCCGCGCCCAACTGAAATAGTCCTGGCCCATGACGGCCCAGACCGCGACGCCAAACGCAATCAGAAGCAAGACGAGCGCGACGCCAAAGGCGATGCTCGCGCCAAGCAACGCGCCGTTCTCGCGCTTTTGAAAGGTAAAGAAGGTCGCGTTCAAAGGCTCGGCCATGGCATCCCCGCATGTGGCTTCGGCCCAAGAGAATGCCGCCCCAATATGACAAGATCAATTGCGTCGAGGCCCCGTGCGCCTGGATTCTCAAATCATGCGGCGGGCGGCGACGCTGCGATCTTGCCTTCTTGCAGCGCCGCCATCGCGGCGCGCGCGTTGACGCCGTAGCTCATCAACGCAAGACCCAGCAGCACCACAAAATAACCCGCATATCCAAGCCCGATGAGCATCAGGCTTTGCGGCGAGAAGATCGCACTGAAATAAGCGTGCATGCTCTCCTGCGACGGTTTCTGCCAGATGCCTTGCCAAATGTCGTGGAGGGGCAGCCAAAGCGACGCCAAGAGCGGACCTGTCGTCAGGGCAAGAATGAGCGCCAGGGCGATGCCGGCGACCAGCCACAACAGCGCAAACGAGCCGAGCAGCTCCCAGAAGCGGCCGCGCGTAACCGTCCAGGCTTCGAAGAACGAAAAGCGCTGTCGCGCGATCGATGTCGCCGCCGCCGGTCCAAAGCGCACGCCGATGAAGATAAGCGGCAAATATTGCAGCATTGAAAGCGGCAGCTGCACGCTGAGCTGCCAACGCCACATCGACGCGATGTCAGGCGCTGCCCCGTTGTTGGAAAAAATCGGGCTGGTGGCCAATAAAATCGGCATCATCACCATCCCCACCACCATGCCGACGGCAAAGTGCACAATGAGCCAGCACCAATAGATCCCGTAGACGCGCCAAACGTCGTCATCGACGCGCCAGCCAAAAAAGCCCGGCGCTTCTCCCCGGATTATCCAGCGCAAGCACGCCGCTTCGTAGGCGGCGAGCGCGAAATAAAGCGGGATCATCAACAGGAAGATCGTGCCCACGAGGGCGAATGCGCCGCCCACGAACGCTAAGGCGCGCGCCGGATCCTTCGTCTCGGGGCTCGCTACAGTGAAGAAGTCGCCAAAATGGCTGAGCACGCGCCAGTTGACGCCCACGAACGCTGCCGCAAGCGCCGCCGCGATCACGACAAGCAGCAGCGTCGCCGGCGCGAGCACGGCGCGATCGCGATGCTTCAGCGTGTAGAATGTCGCGTTCAGCGGTTCGGCCATGATCCCCTGTCCGAAGGACCGAGCATGGGGCCTCACTGGCGCAAGATCAATTGCGGCACGCCTCGCGCCGGCCTTGGAAGATCACCCGCTCGGGTCCGTCGCCGATCACCGCGATGCGCAGCGTGTCGCCACTGCGATCAATGAAGGCCCGGCCGCCCGTGAGTGAGCCGCCTTCGCCTAGCGCCACGCCCCAGCAATGGGCTTCCTCGCCGGCTTCCACCCGGCAGAGCCGCCAGCCGCCATCGGCGCTCTCAAGCGCAAAATGCTCGGTGCTGGCGCCGGCAATGCCGAACGTCGTCTTCGAGCCCAAGAAAGCGCCCGCGCTATTGGCGGTCTCGCTCCAACGCATGCGCGCAGCGCCCGCGTCGCGATTGATCCAGCAGCCGGCAACGCGCTCCGGCGGCGCCAAGTCCGAAGTCGTGGCGCACGCCGCCAACGCAACACAGGCAATCAACGCTCTCATGCCGCCGCCAAATCCCCCGTGCCCTCGAGTTCGACCGGCCCGGTCATCAAAACCCGATCGTCGCCTTCGCGCCATTCAATCTGAAGTGATCCGCCATCGACAAGGACCTCAACGGCCCGCTCCGTCCGTCCCTGCCGGTGCGCGGCCACCACGGCCGCGCACGCGCCCGTCCCGCATGCCTTGGTCAGACCCGCGCCCCGCTCCCACACGCGCAGCCTCATCTGTTGGGGCGTGCGCACTTCGGCAAAACCCACATTCACCCGTTGCGGGAAAAGCGCATCGTGCTCGATGCGCGGGCCCAGCGTCTCGATCGGCACGGCGCCCACATCATTGACGAAGAAAACCACATGCGGATTGCCCATGTTGACCGCGCCGGGCGCCGGCAAGCCGTCGACATTGTAGTCCATGCGGTCGCTCGCCATGGCGCGCGCCAGCGGGATTTCCTCCCAGCGCAGCAGCGGCGAACCCATGTCGACACTGATCACCTGATCGCCAACACGCGCGGCGTAGAGCATGCCCGCGGGCGTCTCGATACTGCGCGACACGCCGCCTCCGCCTTCCTCCATCAGCAGCCAGGCCACGCAGCGCGCCGCGTTGCCACAGGCATCGCTTTCGCCGCCGTCGGCGTTCCAGATGCGCATAAGCGCGTCGCCGCGCATCGAACGCTCAAGTGCGATCACTTGATCGCAGCCGATGCCGGTCTTGCGGTCAGCGATGGCGCGCGCTTGTTGCTCGGAAAGCGCCAGCGTCCCACGCGTGCGCGCATCCAGGATGACGAAGTCGTTGCCGCAGCCATTCATCTTGAAATAGCGCATCGCCGACAATGTAGGCGCGGGCGGACGTTAACGCCACGTTTCGGGGCGGTCGGCGCCGCGCAATTCGCCCGCTTGGGCCTGGGGGCGCGCGGGCCTTTGTGCGCCCGCTCTCCCGACCCAACGGGAGAGCCAGACCTAGTCCAAACCGCCGTTCCCCATTTTGTGTGCGGCTAGAACTGCCGGCTCAATCGCACCGCAAACGTCCGCGGCTGGATCGGCACGATATAGTATTGCGCGCCGCACACAGCGATCTGGCACTCGGTGTAGCGATAGAGTTCGCCACGTTCGTCGGTCACGTTGCGGATGAAGACATCAAGATCGAACAGCGGGAATTGGATACCCGCTGAAAGATCGAACGAGGTATAGGCCGGCAGTTCGCCAATAATGGCGCTCTCGACAGTGCGGATGTCCTGCGGCGCGCTGCCCTGATGCACCATCGAAATCTGCCAGTAGGAATCCCAGTTCATCATCCGGAATTCCTGCCGCGCTGTCAGGTCCGCCTTCAAATGCGGCGTCACTGGCAGTCGCGAACCGGCGGGCGCGAGCAAGTCGCTGTCTGCACTCGGGCAGTCCGTTGTTTGCGTGCCCGCCGGCAGGATCAGTGAGCAATAGTTTTGCAAGAGCTCAAGCTGCCAGAGATAGGACGCCGCCCCTGAGAGCGTGAAGCCTTCGAACGGTCGCCAGGTGAAATCGCTTTCCAAGCCGCGAATGCGCGCATCGCCTGCATTGCGCACCTCGGTTAGCCCATTCAAGCCGAGGAACGAGAATTGGAAGTCGTTCCAATCCTCCTGGAAGATCGACATGTTCAATCGGAAACGATTTTGATCCCACGATGACTTAACGCCGAGCTCGTAATTGGTCAGCGTGTCCGAGTTGAAGAGCGGTTGCTGGAAAATACGGCGGTTGACGCCGCCCGGGCGGAACCCGGTCGACACCGTGCCATACACCATCACGTCGGGACTGAAGTGATAGGTGAGATTGGTGCTCCAGGTAGTGCCTTCCTCCTCGATGCCGCGATTGAGGTCTACACAGGGCGCACCGTGAAATTGTTGGGGATCGAAGCACGCCGCCTCGCCCGTGGATCCGCTGAAGCCCTGCCCATAGCCGAAGAACCCAAACAGCGTATTGTGCGACTTGAAGAAGCGGATGCCTGCGGTTGCCGTTAGCCGGTCAGTGATGTCGAACGAGGCTTGGCCATAAGCCGCCCAATCGCGATCGATGCGTTGCTGCTCAGTCAGCCAGATCGTGTCGGGCCAACCGGGCACTTCCCACGCATCATTCATGCCGGCGATGACATAACGCTGCTCGATGTCGTGGCGTTGCCGCTGATAAAAGAGCCCCGCGATAAAGCGCAGCCGATTTTGTTCCGGCGAAACGATCCGAAGCTCGTGGCTTTCCTTGGTGTAGCGGTCGCGGCTCAGAATGCCTTGCGATGGATTATGCAGCGTCGTGCCGCTGTCGTTGTACATATAGTACCCGCTCAGCACGTCGTAAAAATACGAATAGTCGGTGTAGTCGGAGTGACCGGTGTCGGCGCGGCGCATGAACGAGCCGGCGTAGGTCAGGTCGAAATCGCCGATGCGGCCATTGATCGTCAGCGATGCCTGATACCAATTATCGTGATTGTCCTCGGGCAGGAAGTGCGTCACCGCAAGGTCGCCGACGTTGGGATCAAAAGCGAACACGCCCTCGGTGCGCTGATCCTGCGCCATCAATTGCGGCGTAATCGACCAATTCTCATTGAGATCGATGCGCAACGCCGCGCGCGCGCCGTACGTGTCAGTCGTATTGTAATTGTCGTGCGCGACATTGGCGTTGTCGACAGTACAGGTGCCGTCGTTTCCGACAAAAATCTGGTCTGGCGGCGGCGTGGGGTTGGGCACCAGGCCGGCTTCGCATGTCGGATAGGTCCGCGTGCCGTGGACGTTGTCGATGTAGCCGCCGTCATGCTCTTTCCAGCCGACGATTCGGATCGCCGCATTACTGGCCAGCGGAATATTCATGTAGCCTTCGAGCACGCCGCCCGGGGCGCCATGATCGACGGCGTTGCCTTCAACGCTTAGCCCCGCAGAAAAGTCGCTCGGATCGGGCCGGTTGGTGATGATGCGCACCGTACCGGCGAGCGAACTTGCGCCATAAAGCGTGCCTTGAGGACCCGCCAGCGATTTAACCCGGGCGACGTCATAGATGTGCAGATCGAGGGCGCCGGTGATGGTGGTGATCGGCTGTTCGTCGAGATAGATGCCGACGCTCGGCAGCGGACCGGAATGGTTGCCGTTGTCGCCGCTATTGACGCCGCGCATGAAGGTGCGCGCAAAGCCCGGACCAACGGACTGATAGGTCAAACTCGGGAGGAATTGCGCGTAGTCGTTAAAGCTCTGAACGTTGAGCTGCTCCAGCCGCTCGTTGCCGATCGCTTGGATGCTCATCGGCACGTTTTGAATACTTTCCGCGCGCTTCGTCGCCGTGACGATGATCTCGTCATTGTTGCTCGACGACGACGGGGGGTTGGTGTTGTCCTGCGCGAGCGCGGGTGTCGCAACGCCTGTCAGCATCGTCGTGGCCAGGAGCAGCGGCGTCCAAGTGGCGGCAGACACTTTGGACTTCGGCTTGCGATGGCTCATTTGGAACACCCCCGTGCTCGATTGCTGCTATAGCAGTAACACGAGGTTTGCTCGACTGACTGTGGCGCCGTTACCGCACTCGGCGGCTCACAATGACTATTCCGTGACGATGGGTCCAAGCGCCTCGCGCAGGGGTCCGAGCCAGCGCTCATAGTGGCGCCACTGGTCCAACCCTTCGCGATAGATCGGGCGCCGCACCTGCTCAGAGCTGGCGGTCCGTACCGCTCGTTCCGTGGCGTAAAACTGTAAGCAGGCGGGTTCGAATGCTGCGCCGCAATAAGCCAGAACCCGGCGCACTTCCGCCTCGGTGTTTGAGACCAAATGCTCGTAATCGACCCGGCAGATGCGCCCAGGCGCGGCCGCATCGAAATGCGCCATCAGCTCCACATAATCGCGATAATAGCGGGCGAGTTCGGCCAGGTCGTAGGTGAAGGCCTGTCCGCGGGCGAAATGCTGCTTGAACGCGGAAAAACACGTCGCCATCGGGTGCCGGCGCGCATCGATGATCTTGGCGTTCGGCAAGATCAACATGATGAGCCCCACGTGCAGCCAATTGTTCGGCATCTTGTCGATGAAGAGCGGCTTGGGCGTGCGCCGCTGCACGCGCGTGCGCTCGATATAGCTTTCACCCAGCGCACGCAGCTCATCGGCGCCCAGCGCGGCCAGCGCTTCAGGATACTTAGTGGGCTGACTGCGCAATTTGTGTTCGCCCACTTGCCGCGCGATCACGCCAATGTCGGGCAACTCAGTGGTGCCTTCGATCGTCGAGTGCGTGGCGAGAATCTGCTCGATCAGCGTCGAGCCTGAGCGTGGCAGTCCGACGATGAAAATTGGATCGCGCGCAACGGCGCCGGCGGCCCGATGCGCGGCAAGGAAATCGCTGGTGAAGAGCGCCTTGATGCGGCGGACTTGATCGCTGGTGAATGCGCCATCGTAGTCCACGCACGCACGCCGACGGCGCGCGCCCTCGGCGTAGTGTGCGAAAGATTGCTCGTAGGCGCCGGCGTCCTCGAGCGCCTTGCCAAGCGCGATAGTGCATGTGGAAGCGATCGTCCTCGCGCAGATCGCGCTTCAGCGCCGCGCCCATCGCCTCGATTTCAGCGCCGCTGAAGCGGAAGGTTTTAAGATTGGCGAGGCTCCAATAGGCGTCGCCGAAATCCGGATTGAGTTTGGCGGCCTCCCGGTACGCAGCGATTGCCTCATCGGTGCGGTTGGCGGTCTTGAGCGCGTGGCCATAACTCATCCACAAGCGCGGTTCGCCGGGCAGCTCAGCCAGCACATCCCCATAGAGCGCAAGCGCGCCCTCATAATCGCCCAGCCGCGACAGCGCTGCTGCCTGCAGATTGCGGTATTGTGTGTCGGCTGGATCGGCGCGCCGCAGCGTTTCGATTTCGCGCAGCGCAGGCAGCATCTTGCTTTGCCGCAGCAGCACGAGCGCGAGATTATGCCGCGCGGGGGCAAAACTTGGCGCGAGCTCCAGAGCGCGCGTCAGCAGCAGCTCAGCATCGCCATAACGTCCAAGCCGCGCGCCCACTTCCGCGAGCATGCGAATGGCGGCGACATCGGTCGGCGATTGTTTCAAATGCTCGCGCAGCAGCGCCTCGGCCGGCGCCAGCTTGTTGGCGCACAGCGCCTGGGCCGCCGACATCAAGCGCGGATCATGGGTCGATGTCCGAATCTGGTTGGCGTAAGCGTCGTCGGCGTCGATGAAGGCGCCGCTCGCATGCAGCGCATCGCCCAACGCGCCCCAGGCGGCAGGATAGGTGTCGCGAAGATCGAGCGCGTCGCGGTAAGCAGCGATAGCCGCCTCGAATTCTCCTGCCGATGCGCGCAGACGGCCCAACTCAAATTGAGCCTCGGCCCAACGCGGCTGCTCGCGCGCCAGACGCTGGATGGCGGTGGCGCCCTCGGCCTTGCCTAGACCTTGCTGCGCGCGCGCCCTGATCAGTTCGGCCCGCGGATGGCCCGGTACGGCTTCAAGGATGGCGTCGGCTTGCTCGATCGCCAGCGCCAGATCGCGCGTCAGCAGCCGCTCCGCGTGCATGAGCGCGACATCGAGCTGATTGGTGGTAGTCTCGGCCATCTCCGACCACGCCATAGCACGGGACGCGCCGCGTCAAGCAGCCGCCTATCCGTTGGCGACTGGCATTTGCACTGAGCGGCGCGATCGCACCTTGCGCCGCCAATGGGCGATGAACGGCATGACCGCGAAGACCAAGAGGCAGAAGCCATAGATCCAGCCCGGCGGGGTTTCGAAATAGCGCAGCTGAGCCTCGAAGGTCATCGCGCGCAGGCCAAAGCCGACGGCGAGGTCGGCCACCTGCTGGAGCACCAGAGCCGCCACACCCATCAGAAGATAGGAGAGCCAGCCGCCCTCGAAGCGCGCCCAGGCCGGCGCCCAATGGGCCGCAACGCGCATGGCAAAGATCAGCAACGGCGCCTCGCAGAGCACCGCAATCGTCGGCCCGGCAAACGGCTCCAGCCAGAGCACACGCAGCGGCCCGAGCAATGCGCCGACGAGAAACACCATGCAGAAATAGAGCGCCGCGGCCGTCAGCAGCGGTTGGGCCTTGCGCACGCCGCCCGACTTGGCGGCGCTTGATTTCGCATCCCTTGATTTCGCATCCCTTGATTTCGCATCCTTGGGCAGCGGCTCGGCGTCACCATTCATGGCCCACTCATCCAGCGTGCATGTGGCCCGGCCGCGCCATGAAGCACCGCATTCAGGGCTTCAGCTGGCCGTTGATCTGCTTGCGGAACTTGTCGCCATAAGGCGGCCGCAGCAGCGCAATCATCTCGTTTGCGGTTTGGCGGTAGATGCCCTTTTCGTGGCTGAACTCGAGGAAGCCGCGATGACCGTGATAGGCGCCCATGCCCGATGGGCCGACGCCGCCGAACGGCAGATCGTCCATGGCGAAATGGAAAATCACGTCATTGACGGTGACGCCGCCTGAGTGCGTGCGATTGAGCAGCGCCTCGGCCTCGTGCTCGTCCTCGCCAAAATAATAAAGCGCCAGCGGCCGCGGGCGTGAATTCACGTCAGCGACGGTGTCCTCGAACGAGGTATAGGTCATCACCGGCATCACTGGGCCGAAGATTTCCTCCTGCATGACGCTCATCTCGTTGGTGGCGTTCAAGATCAGCGTCGGGGGAATTTTGCGATGCTCCTGCTGTGTGAAATCCTCTTCCGCCGGATTGATCTCGACCACCTGGGCGCCCTTGGCGCGCGCATCGTCGATCAAACCGCGCACGCGATCGTAGTGACGCTGATTGATCATCGCGCTGTAGTCGCGATTGTCCTTGATATTGGGGAACATGCGCTTGGTCGCCGATTGCACCTCTTTGACGAAGCCGTCGAGATGCTCCTTCGGGGCCAGAACATAATCCGGCGCAAGGCACACTTGGCCGGCATTCATGGTTTTGCCGTTCATCACCCGCGCTGCGGTTTTGGCGAGATCGGCGCTGCGCCCGATGACCACCGGCGACTTGCCGCCGAGTTCAAGCGTCACCGGCGTCAGATTGTCCGCCGCAGCGCGCATGACGTGACGCCCCACAGACGTGGCGCCGGTGAAGATCAGGTGATCGAAGGGCAAGCCAGCGAAAGCGGCGCCCACTTCCGGACCGCCGAGGATCACGGCGAGCTCGTCATCGTCGAAATAGAGGTCGATGATCTGGGCCATCAGCGCTGACGTCGCCGGGGTGAATTCCGATGGCTTCAGCATCACGCGATTGCCGGCCGCGAACGCGCCCGCGATCGCGTCCATCGCCAGCGAGAGCGGGAAATTCCATGGCGAGATGACGCCGACGACGCCCTTCGGCTGATAGCGAACCTCAGCCTTGGCGCCGAGCAGGCCGAGCGCGGCCGGCGTGACCTTGCGCTTTTGAGGCTTCATCCAGCGGTCCAACTCAGAACGCGCGGCCTTCAACGGACCAATTGCGCCGGAGACATCGGCAAACAGCGTCAGGTCTGGCGAACGGGCGCCGAAATCCTGCGTGATCGCGGCGATCAGCTCGTCCTTGTGCGTGAGCACCATGTCGATGGCGCGCGTCAGCCTGTCCTTGCGCAATGCCGCACTGGGCGGGCCTTTTTGCGTCTGCGCCCGCTTTTGCACGTCCAGGATCATGCGCATCCGCGCCTTGGTTTCCTCGATGGAGGGATCGACGGGCTTGTTCATGGCTGCGCGCTCCGGACCGGGGTCGAAACGATACTACGACCCGTACGCGACGTAAGGGCAATTATCTTTTTCTGGACAGCAACAATTGCCGTTTACCTCTCGTCCATCTCCTGACCGCTAGCGTCCATGTGATTGCAAATTCTTCGGATTCGGCGGGGCGCGTGACAGACCAAGATGCATTGCTGCAAGGGCCTGGCGGTTCGGCTGTAGGGCAGGAAACGCTCGACCTGATGCGACTGCACGGCGTGCCGCCCGCCAGCGCCAATTACGAAGTATGGCTCGCCTATCGCCTGGGCCGCCACCAGGCTTTGCGCGAAGCCATCGATGCGCGCATCGGCGCCGGCGAAGGCTTCACAGCTGAGTTCAACGCTGAAATCCACGAGAAGTTTTTCACCGGGCTGGGCGCGTCCGCACAAATCCTGCTTGCCGGCGAACGCATCGCCAAGGACCTCGGCGAAGTCGTCGCGTTCCTGAAACAAGCCGAGGAAAAAAGCGGCGCCTACGGCAAGAAGCTCGAAAACGCCGCTACCGACCTCAATCGCGGGCTTGGGCCGGAGCAAATCCGGCAAATCGTTTCAAGCTTGGCTGCGGCCACGCTCGACATGGCCAATCACAACAAGACCTTGAACGACCAACTGCAGCGCTCAACCCGCGAAGCCGAGACGCTGCGCGCTAGCCTTGAGAGCGTGCGCATGGAATCGCTCACCGACAGCCTCACTGGGCTCGCCAACCGGCGCATGTTCGACGAGACCTTGAAGATGCGCCTGGAGGAAGCGCGCGCCCAGCGCAGCGAGCTTTGCCTGGTGTTGTGCGACATTGATCACTTCAAGCGCTTCAATGACACTTGGGGCCATCACACCGGCGACCAGATCCTGCGCTTTATCGCAAGCGCCCTGCAGGCGCATGCGCGGCCGGATTATTTGGTCGCCCGATATGGCGGTGAAGAGTTTGCGGTGATCATGCCGCGCGCGCCCGCGCGTGCTGCTGCGCAGATGGCCGAGACGCTGCGCGCGGCGATCCAGGCAAAGCGCCTGCGCCGGCGTTCGACCAACGAAGACCTAGGTCAAGTCACCGTCTCGATCGGCATTGCCCGGCTGCAGCCGGGCGACACCCCGCAAGGGCTGGTCGAACGCGCCGACGCGTGCCTCTACGCGTCCAAACGCAATGGCCGCAATCAGGTGACCACCGATGCGACGCCGGTGCTGTACGTCGCCTAGCGTAGCGTCAACGCCGCAAATCTTATCCAACATCAGCCGCACGGTGCTAAACTCCCTCATCAGCGGAGATGACGCATGGCGAAGGTCAAGTACGAGTCCGACGGCGACGTCGCCATCCTCACGATGTCCGATCCCGCGACGCTGAATGCTATCGACGTTGAGATGTCGCAAGAACTGACGGCCGCTCTTAAGCGCGCCGGCGAGCAAGCGCGCTGCGTCCTGCTGACCGGCGAAGGACGCGCCTTTTCCTCCGGCGCCAACCTCAACGCGCCGCGCACGAACGTCGACGCACAAGGCCGCATCGATGTCGGGGGGCGATTGGAGAGCCACTTCAATCCTCTGGTCACCCAAATGCGCGATCTGCCGATCCCTTGGATCAGCGCTGTCAATGGCGTGGCCGCTGGCATCGGTTGTTCGTTCGCGCTGCTGGCGGATCTGATTGTCGCCGGTGAGAGCGGCTACTTTCTGCAAGCCTTCCGCCGCATCGGCTTGGTGCCCGACGGCAGCGCCACCTATCACCTGCCTCGCATGCTCACGCGCGCCCGCGCCATGGAAATGATGCTCCTGGGCGAAAAGCTGCCGGCGGCGAAGGCGCTGGAATGGGGCCTGATCAATCGCTGCGTGCCCGACGCCGCGTTGATGGCGACGGCAAAGGCGCTCGCGCACGAACTCGCCGAGGGTCCAACCAAAACGCTCGGCCTCATCCGCAAACTCGCCTGGGCGTCGCAAGACGCGCTCTGGGCCGAGCAATTGCAGAGCGAACGCGAAGCGCAACGCGCCGCCGGCCACACCGAAGATTTCCGCGAAGGGGTCGCGGCATTCCTGCAGAAGCGCAAAGCTGCGTTCAAGGGGACCTAACGCTTCGCCTTTTTTGCTTTGACTTTCGGCGCGGCCTTGCTTTTCGGCGCGCTCTTGACCTTCGGCGCAGACTTGGCTTGCCGCTTTGGCCCGGCTGCCGCTTTCGCCTTGGCGAGCGCAAGCGCTTTGCGGCCCCACCGCACCGCCTCGTCAGGATCATCGAGTGCTGCTTCCGGCAAACGCCAATAGCCAAGATCGATGCGCTCGCCCTTGCGCGGACCGTTTTGCGGAACCCACACGAACGGACCAGAGCCTTGCGCGCGCAACGCCGCCTGCATGGTCTTGTCCTTCGCACGGATGTGTACGGTGTCGTCGTAAAGCAAACCAAACATCAAGCCGTCAGCGTAGACCCCCGCGCCGCCGAACATGCGTTTGATCTGCACCGGCCCCATGCCGGCGAACAGCTCCATGACGAAGGCATGCAAGCTGTTGTCCGCCATGGCTTCACGCGTCGAGCGCGGCAGGCGTTATAGCGACGCTTTCGCCGCAGCCGCAGGCATCGGTTTGGTTCGGGTTGCGGAAGACGAATTTCGACGCAAGCCGCGTTGTCTCGTGATCGATCACTGAGCCCAAGAGGAACATCACAGCGTCGGCCTTGATCAGGATTTTTACGTCGTGATCCTCGACGAGCTCATCGTACGGTTCGGGCGCGTCGGCATAATCGAGGGTGTATTCCATGCCAGCGCAGCCGCCATTGTTGACGCCCACGCGCAGATAGGGCTTTGCCGAGGCGGCCATGATCTCCTTTACGCGCGCCGCGGCCGCGTCAGTGAGGGAAACGATCTTCGGTCTCGGTCGTCTTGTCATCGTCACAACATGTTCAGTTCGAGTTTGGCCTCATCGCTCATGCGCGCTGGCGTCCACGGCGGATCGAACACGAGGTTGACGTGAACGGATTTTACGCCGTTTACCCTGCGCGCCGCCGTCTCTACCCAGGTCGGCATTTCCCCTGCTACGGGGCAGCCCGGCGCGGTCAGCGTCATTTCGATATCGACATGGCCTTCATCGTTGATGTCGACTTTGTAGATGAGGCCGAGTTCATAGATATCAACCGGGATTTCCGGGTCGAACACGGTTTTGAACTGCGTCACCAGATCATCGGTGATGCGGTCAAGCTCGGCTTGCGGCAGAGCGGTTTGCGGAGGAGAAACAGCGCCGTCCATGATCCCTAGCTCAGAAGCTTTCGGGCCTTGTGCAAGGCCTCGATAAACTGATCCACCTCATTGGCGGTATTGTAGCACGCAAAGCTGGCGCGCGCCGTGGCGCTAACGCCAAGGCGCTGCATCAAAGGTTGCGCGCAATGATGGCCCGCGCGCACGGCCACACCCTGACGATCCAGGATCTGCGCCACATCGTGAGGATGGGCGCCGTCGACGGAGAATGCAACGATGGCGCCCTTGTCGGGGGCTTGTCCGTAGAGTTTCACCCAATTGAGCGCGCGTAGGGCATTCATGGCGCGATCGCGCAGCATGTTTTCATGCGCTTCGAGCGCGGCGCGATCCATAGCCGTCAGCCAATTGATCGCAGCGCCCAAGCCGATGGCCTCAAGTATGGGCGGCGTGCCAGCCTCAAAACGATGCGGCGGCTCATTGTAAAGGACACGTTCGCGCTCGACGATGTCGATCATCTCGCCGCCGCCCTCGAAGGGCGCGAGCGCCGCCAGCAGCTCGGCCTTGCCATAGAGCACGCCGATGCCGGTGGGGCCATAAAGCTTGTGGCCAGTGAAGGCGTAGAAATCGACATCGAGCCCGGTGACATCGACGCGCCCGTGCACAGCAGCCTGGCACCCGTCGAGCAGAACCGGCACGCCCTTGGCGTGCGCGATGCGAACAACATCCCCCGCCGGCGCGCGCGCGCCCAACACATTGGACATGTGGGTGAGCGCCACGATTTTTGTGCGCGGACCGATGAGGGCGTCGAGCGCCAGCAGGTCGATGTCGCCGTCATCGTCGATATCGAGCCATTTGAGGACTGCGCCCTTGCGTTCGCGCAGGAAATGCCAGGGGACGATGTTTGAGTGATGCTCCATTACCGAGAGCACGATTTCATCGCCCGGTTTGATGTCGAGCCCGGCCGCGACGATGTTGATGGCCTGGGTTCCAGATTTGGTGAAGACGATGCTCTCGCTTGATGGCGCATTGATGAAGCGCCCGATTGCCGTGCGCGCAGCCTCATAAGCTTCGGTGGTTTCATTGGCGAGGGTGTGCAGGCCACGATGGACGTTGGCGTATTGACCGCGCATGGCGAGCGACATCGCCTCTATGACCGCCTCCGGCTTTTGGGCGCTGGCGGCGTTGTCAAAATAGATAAGCGGCGAACCGTTCACGCTGCGCGAAAGTATCGGAAATTGCGCGCGGACAGCGGCGACATCGAAGGGAGGTTTGATCGGCGCGTTCATGGCGCGCCGCCCAGCCAGGTGCGGATGCGCGCGATGATCTCCTCGCGCACATCTGGCGGCGCCCAATCGGGGACGGTCTCCGTCAAGAACGCTTCGATCAGCATTGCGCGCGCCGGGCCCTCCGGCACGCCGCGCGAACGCATGTAGAAGAGCGCGGTTTCGTCCAGTCCCCCGGCGGTATTGCCATGCGCGCATTGCACATCGTCGGCATGGATCATGAGCTCGGGCTTGGCGAAGATCTCAGCGCCTTCCGCGAGCAGCAGCCCGTGATGATACTGACGCGCGTCGGTTTTCTGGGCGCCGTGGTCGACGACGATCTTGCCCTGAAATACGCCGCGGCCGCCTTTGCGGGCGACGCCCTTGATCAGCTGACGTGTCGTACCGGCGCCAACTTTGTGCTCGATGACGCTGGTGAGGTCGGCGTGGCGGCCTTCGCCGCACATGTAAAGGCCGTTAAGCTCAACCGCGCCGCCCTCACCTTCGATGCTAACGTGGGTTTCGATGCGCGCGAGCTTGGCGCCTTCGGCGAGCACGAACTGGCGAAAGCTTGCGCCGGCGCCAAGCTCTACGCGCCAGAAGCTGAGCGGAATGCCAGCGCCGGTTTGGATGACGATGCGATGATAGGTTCCGCCGGCCCCGACACGGATCGTTTCAGCGGACGGCTGGAAGCCGTCGCCTTCTATGTAATCGACAAAAAGATCGCTCTCTCCCGGCGCAATAGTGCGCGTTTCGCGTCGGCCGGCGGCTGCAGCAAGCCGTTCGATGACATCGCCCTCGCCCGCCATTGACGGGCGCGCATCGCCAAAGGCGGCGCGCAGGTCGCTGTATTTCCACGCCTCGCTGCGGCGATTGGGGAGTTCGGCGGCCGATCACGCCGCCCTCAAATATTTGTCATAGCCCTCGCGCTCGAGTTCGAGTGCGAGTTCTGGGCCGCCTGAAGCGGCAATGCGGCCGCGCGCGAGTACATGCACGCGATCGGGTTTGATGTAGTCGAGCAAGCGCTGATAGTGGGTGATAACGAGCATCGAACGATCGGGTCCGCGCAATGCGTTGACATTGTCGGCGACGATGCGAAGCGCATCGATGTCAAGGCCGCTATCGGTTTCATCGAGAATGGCAAAGCGCGGCGCCAGCACCGCCATTTGTAGCGCCTCGAAGCGCTTTTTTTCGCCGCCCGAGAAGCCGACATTGAGCGCCCGCTTCAACATCTCCGGATCGATGCGCAGCGCCTCGGCCTTGGCGCGCAGCAGCTTCAACAGCTCTGGGGCTGGCATCGGCGGCGCGCCGCGCGCAGCGCGTTGGGCGTTCACGGCCGCCTTGAGAAACGCGATTGCCGAGAGGCCTGGAATTTCAACGGGATACTGGAACGAAAGAAAGAGCCCCTTGATGGCGCGTTCCTCCGGCGCAAGCGGCAGGATGTCTGCGCCGTCGAGCTTCACTTCGCCCTTGGTCACTTCGTATCCATCGCGCCCGCTCAGCGCGTAAGCGAGCGTCGACTTGCCCGATCCGTTCGGGCCCATTAGCGCATGCACTTGGCCTGCAGGCACTGAGAGCGTGAGACCTTTGATGATCTCGGCGTCGCCGACGCGAACATGGATGTCATTCAACGCGATCAACGCCGACCCCCGAGCTGGTCGTGGAGGTCGTCGCTTTTGAGCGCATGGCGATACTCATCGACATTGCGCGCACGATCGCCCCTCGCATAAGCGAGCCAAATGAACGTGCCGGCGCCGACCAAAGCAAAGAGCGCGTAGCTTACAATGCCGGCCACGAGCTTGCCTTGCAGCATCAGGACGCCGAACAGGCCGGGCCCAATCACCATGCACGACACAAAAAACACAACGACAAACCAACCCTTGGCGTTGATCGGGGTCATGCCGTTGGAGCCGGGGCGGCGCGAGCGTGCAAACCAATAATCTTGCTCTGTCATTGATCGAACACCCTTGCCGCCGGCTCGGCGCAGAATTTCGTGCGCGCTGCGTCTACGCTGATGCCGAGGCTGGCGAAGGCCTGCCCCTGTCGCCCAATCGTGCAGGTCGTGCCCGCAACATTGCCAGAAGCGTCGCCTTCAGCTGTCACATTCACGGTGATGAGTTCATTGAGCGCATTGGGCCCAATCGCATAAAAGCTGACATCCCACTCAGCGGCGCTGCTTTTTCCCGCGACCGCCAAATAGCCATCGCGCGTGTGATGGATGATGCCGCTTACATCACCCAAGCGCACGAACTGCGCGCTGGCCGGATCGAAGCGCCAGAGCGCAAGATCGCGATTGTCGTTGCCGACGATGAGCGGGATTTCGAGATCGATGTGTCCGTCCTCGTCGAAATCAATTGCTTCGGGATCGGCATAGTCAGAAACATTGTCCTCACGCAGCGTCTGCGCCACAGCGCCGTCCTGGCCCAAAACCTCAACTGCGATTGAGCCGTTGTCGTCGCCTTCGGCTTGCGCAAACTTGACGTGAAAGGTTTGGTTCGCCGCCACGATCTTGCACTGGCGCGCTGGAAAGGGATTGTCGGGGGACGTCGGATGCGGCTGGCCATCGCACACCGGCACGTTCGCCAACAGCGCGCCTTGCGCCGATGCCGCAGGCTGCGCCGGTTGCGCGCAAGCGGCGAGCGCCAGCAAGAAGGCCAGGGCGACAAACTTCATCCCACGCTCCCTTCGAGGCTGACTTCCAACAGCTTTTGGGCTTCCACAGCGAATTCCATCGGCAGTTTCTGCAACACTTCGCGTACGAAGCCGTTGACGAGCAGCGCGACCGCTTCCTCCTCAGGAATGCCGCGCGAGCGAAGATAGAAGAGCTGGTCGTCTGAGAGTTTGGTCGTCGTCGCTTCGTGTTCGAATTGCGCATCGGGCGTGCGGGCTTCGACATATGGCACGGTGTGCGCCGAGGCGTCGTGGCCGATGAGCAATGAATCACACCTTGTGTAATTGCGCGCGCCCTTGGCTTTGGCGTGCGCGGAGACAAGGCCTCGATAAGCGTTCGAAGATTTGCCGGCGCTGATCCCCTTCGAGATGATGCGCGAGCGGGTGTTCTTGCCCAGATGCGTCATCTTGGTTCCGGTGTCGGCTTGCTGGCGCCCATTGGTGACGGCGATCGAGTAGAATTCGCCGACGCTATCGTCGCCGCGCAGGATGCAGCTCGGATATTTCCAGGTAATTGCTGAGCCGGTTTCGACTTGCGTCCAGCTGATCTTCGAGCGCGGGCCGCGGCAATCGCCGCGCTTGGTGACGAAATTGTAGATGCCGCCTTTGCCCGTCGCGTCGCCGGGCCACCAATTCTGCACGGTCGAGTATTTGATCTCGGCGTCGTCGAGGGCGATCAGTTCAACGACTGCGGCATGCAGCTGGTTTTCATCGCGCATCGGGGCGGTGCAGCCCTCGAGGTAAGACACGTAGGCGCCCTTCTCGGCGATGATCAGCGTGCGTTCGAACTGGCCCGTCGATTGCGCATTCATGCGGAAATAGGTCGACAGCTCCATCGGACAGCGCACGCCCGGCGGCACGTAGACAAACGAGCCATCGGAGAAGACGGCGCTGTTCAGCGTGGCGAAGAAATTGTCCGTCGTCGGCACCACGGAGCCGAGATACTTCTTCACCAGTTCGGAATGCTCGCGGACGGCTTCGCTCATCGAGCAGAAGATAACGCCGGACTTCGCCAATTCGGCCTTGAACGTGGTCAAGACGCTGACGCTGTCGAACACAGCGTCGACGGCGACTTTCGCCGCGCCTTCGACGCCCAGAAGCACTTCCTGCTCTTTGAGCGGAATGCCAAGCTTCTTATAGGTCTCCAGAATTTCTGGATCGACGTCCTCGATCGATTTGTACTTCGCGCCGGTCTTGGGCGCCGCGTAATAGCGTGCGGCTTGGTAATCGATCGGCGGATAATGGACGAGCGCCCAGGTCGGCTCCTCCATCGTCAGCCAGCGTTGAAACGCCCCGAGGCGCCAGTCGAGCATCCATTGCGGTTCGGTCTTCTTGGCCGAGATGAAGCGAACCGTGCTTTCGCTGAGGCCCGGCGGCGCCAGTTCCTGTTCGATGTCGGTGACAAAGCCGTGCTTATATTTGTCGGCCTCGAGCGCCTTGGCGGCGGCAACGGTTTCCTTGACGGCGGCCATTAGGCGGCCCCCGCCAGCGCGCGGCGCTGGGCGATCTTGGTGATGGCCGCGAGTGCAGCGTCCACGTCGTTTTCTTCCGAGGCGTAGCCGAAGCTTACGCGCAGCGCGCTCTTGGCGAGTTCGGGCGCAACACCCATCGCCGCGAGCACGCGGCTGGGGCGCACCTTGCCCGAAGAGCATGCCGCGCCGGAGGACAGAGCAACGCCTTCCAGATCCATGGCGATCACCGCCGTCTCAGCAACGATACCGGGCAGCCCAAAGTTGGAGGTGTTCGCCAGCCGCGCCGCGTTCTTGCCAAAAATCACGGAATCGCGCGGCAGACCGGCTTCGAAGCGCTCGCGCAATGTGCGCATGCGGGCGATCTCGTGCCCCATGTCGCGCATCACCCATTCAACGGCCGTGCCGAAGCCGGCAATGGCGCCCGTGTTTTCCGTGCCGGGACGGCGTCCGCGTTCTTGGCCCCCGCCAAAGCGGCCAATGGTGAACGGCGCACCCGGCGCCAGCACGAGCGCACCAGCGCCGGGCGGGCCGCCAATCTTGTGGCTGGAGACCACCAGATAACTGGCGTCGAGCTCGGCGATGCTGACAATCATGCGGCCGAAGGCTTGCGCGGCGTCGACAAGCAGCAAAGCGCCATGCTCGCGGCAAAGCGCAGCGATCTTGGCGATCGGTTGAATAACGCCGGTTTCGTTGTTGGCGAGCTGCACTGCAACCAGCGCCGGCTTCGGCGCGTGCGCCAACAGCGCCGCGAGTGCAGCAAGATCAATCACGCCATCGCCATCGACGGTCGCGATGCGGCTGGCCTTCAGCGCCTTGGTCGCGTGTTCGAACACCGCGTCGTGCTCAACAGCCGAGACAATGAAAGACGCGGCCTCGGTGCTCGCCAGCGCCAGATGCAGCGCCTCGGTTGCGCCCGACGTGAACGCAAGGTTCTGCGCCGAGGCATCCACCGCAGAGGCGAGCTTTTCGCGCGCGTCTTCGATCAGAGCGCGGGCGCGGCGGCCAGCGCCGTGCACTGACGAGGGATTGCCGCCCATCGCCAACGCGCGCGTCATCGCCACCGATGCTTCTGCACGCATCGGCGCTCCGGCATTGTAATCGCAATAGACGAGACGCTTCGTCATCATTCCTATTCCGCGGCGACCCGCGCGCTCGATCCATCGAAGCGCTGCGCCAACACGTCGGCGAGTGAGACGGACGTGAGGAATGCCTGAATTCGGTCGCCCATTTCCTGCCAAAGGCCATGCGCGATGCAGCGGCCGCTCTTGCCGATGCAGCTCTTCATCGAACCTTCCTCGCAGCGCGTGGCTTTGATCGGCTCGTTCACCGCAGCGATGATATCGGCGATCGTCACCGCGCTCGCATCGCGCGACAGCCGGTAGCCGCCGCCGGGCCCGCGTACGCCTGAGACCAAACCGGCCCGGCGCATGCGCGCAAAAAGCTGCTCAAGATAGGAGAGCGAAATCTCCTGGCGGCTCGCCACATCCTGCAGCGGCACAGCCCGGTCGGCGCCCCCATGGAGCGCCAGATCGGCCATTGCCATGACCGCATAGCGGCCCTTCGACGTCAAACGCATGCCTGTCCCTTCTCGCGGCCTCGCCCGTCCCCAAATTCCCTGCTAGAAGCCCGCCCCTTCGGAGGCCGGCGCAATCCAGGGAACCCTGCCTGAGAGCTAGGATACCTGAGTGTTTTGGTCAAGAATTCGGCGCGCGCAATTTCGACGCGCCCAAGGTTGCGGATAGCTTAGAAGTCTGGGGTCGGATTGAATGCCTGAAGTGATTTTTCCAGGCGCGGCTGGGCGCGTGGAAGGCCGGTACCAGGAACCCGCGAAAGAAGGCGGCCCGATCGCGCTTATTTTGCATGGCCACCCGCGCGCGGGCGGCTCGATGCAGGACCGCGTCACGGTGCAACTCTACAAGCTCTTCGCCGGCAAGGGTTTTGGCGTACTGCGCTTCAACTTCCGCGGCATCGGGCGCTCGCAGGGCGTGTTCGACAACGGCATGGGCGAACTTTCAGACGCCGCCAGCGCGCTCGATTATTTGCAGAGCATGAACCCTGCCGCCGAGCAGTGCTGGGTCGGCGGCTATTCCTTCGGCGCCTGGATTGGCTTGCAGCTGCTGATGCGCCGGCCGGAGATCGACGGCTTTATCGCAGTGGCGCCGCCGGCCAACCATTACGACTTGTCGTTCCTGGCGCCTTGCCCGGCTTCGGGCGTGATCATTTACGGCACGCGCGACAGTGTGACGACGCCGTCCGATATGGAACGCGTGATTGCGCGCATCCGCACGCAGAAGAACATCAAAGTGGATTCCGCCCAGGTCGAAGGGGCCGATCACTTCTTCCGCGGCCGCGATCCGGGCGAGGATCATCTGGCCGAAGTGGAGAAGCACGCACGCGCCTATCTCGAGCGGCGACTGGCCGAACCGCCGCGTCCGCCGACGTCTAAGCGTTAGCTATCGCGCAGAAAGGCGGGCTTGGGGCCGCTGGAAAAGCCTTCAGGACCTGCTTGTTCTTCGCGCTCGCGCTGGGGACGGCGCTCGGGACGTTCTGGGCGCTCAGGACGTTCTGGACGCTCTGGACGTTCAGCGCGCTGTTCGCCGCGATCGCCATCCTCTTCGCGGTTTTCGCCGCCTTCGGCGCGGGCTTCCCCTTCACCGCGTTCGCCTTCGCCGCGATAGCGGTTACGGCGGCCACGGCGGCGGCCGCGGAAGTCGCCTTCGCCGCGCTCGCGGTTGAATTGCTGCTGTTGCTGTTCGCCCGATGGAAAATCGACGTCGGGCTGATCGACGCCGTCTTCATTGGAGGCTTGCGCATCGCTGTTTGCTTCAGCGCTTTCCGGGCTGCCCTCTTCGCCCTCGAATTCGCCGCCTTCGTTAAAGCCCTGCGGTTGCGGCGGCGGCGCCGCCGGCTGCATCGAACGCACCAAGCGGAAATAATGGTCAGCGTGCTGGGCGTAATTTTCGCTGAGAACACGGTCGCCGGCGCTGGCGGCGTCGCGTGAAAGCTGCAGATAACGCTCGTAGATGTGCGATGCAGGACCGCGCACCTTCACTTCCGGGCCCGAGCTTTCCATAGCGCGGTTCGGGTGCTGGTGCTGATGGTGCTGACCACCACCGCCGCCGCCTCCCGGCCTGCGGCCGCGGCCGCGTTGACGCTTCATGTTGTTGTACCCGTTGTGCATTCACGATCCGTGCGAGTTATCAGACATGAACGCAGGCCACGCGGGACGCCCGTGTCGACTGTCTGGCATTTTGCTGTGGCCCGATTTTCGCCTTCGGGCCTGCGGCGGGCGACAATCGCCCCGACGATGTTTTGACCTCTTGCTGAGGAGTGGCGCGCGTCTCACGTTCGCCGTCTGGAACAAGGGCCAGTCCACCCCGCGGACCACGTTTGGCTCTCGATTCCGGCTCTAAGGATAGTGCCTCTTGGGGGCCGATCCAAGGGGTATTTCATGTGGCAGATCAAGCCTCACGACGCCCGTTCACCACGCGTGGGATACCCGCGAGGTCTGCGCGCGCGGGCCCAACCTCATATCCCGCAGCGGTAACTAAAGCCTCAACGGCGCCCGCCTGGCCCTTCCCGACTTCGAATGCGAACGCACCGCCCGGCTTCAGCCAATCAGCAAGCCGCGCGATTATGGCGCGATAAGCGTCAAGTCCGTCGGCGCCGCCATCGAGTGCGATGCGCGGCTCGTGCTGGGAGACCTCCGGGCCTAGCGCGTCGATCTCATCGCTTGCGATATAGGGCGGGTTTGAGACAACGACGTCGAATTGCTCGGCGAACTTCGCCGCGCAATCACCCAGACGCCAGTCGCCCAAATGAAAGTCCGCTCGATTGTCGAGCTTCAGCATTTCGGCATTGCCGCGCGCGACGGCGAGCGCATCGGCGCTGACATCAAGGCCAATGCCGGAGGCAAGATCGCGCTCCGCCAGCACAGCAAGTAGCACTGCCCCGGAGCCGACGCCCACATCGAGAATGCGCGCAGGCGATGTTGGCGCCAGCGCCTTGAGTGCTGCTTCGACGAGGAACTCCGTTTCAGGGCGCGGCGTCAGGACAGCAGGCGAGACGTTAAGATCGAGCGTCCAGAACGCCTTCTTGCCGAGGATGTGGCTGACCGGCTCGCGCGCGACGCGGCGCGCGACGAGGGCGCCGACAGCGGCGACTTGTTCATCGCTGAGCGACCGGCGCGGGTCGGTGACGATGTCGAGCCGTGTGACGGACGCTCCCGCTTCCAAGAGCAAGCGAGCATCCAAAACCGGCTGCTCAACCCCCGCCGCAATCAGCCGATCGCGCGCGGCTTGCCAGAGGGAGACAAGCGTTTGCGTCATTCTTCTTCGAGTGCGGCGAGTTTGCGAGCTTGGTCTTCGGCCGCCAGCGCGTCAAGTACCGGATCGAGCGCGCCGTCGACGACTTCGGGCAGATTGTAGACAGTCAGATTGATGCGGTGGTCGGTAACGCGGCCTTGCGGAAAATTGTAGGTGCGGATGCGTTCGCTGCGATCGCCGGAACCTATCTGGCCTTTGCGTTCGGCGGCGCGGGCGGAGGCTTGGCGCTCGCGTTCGGCGTCATAGAGCTTGGTGCGCAGCATCATCATGGCTTGCGCGCGGTTCTGGTGCTGAGACTTGAGCTGACTGATGACGACAATGCCCGACGGCAAATGGGTGATGCGCACGGCTGAATCTGTCTTGTTGACGTGCTGGCCGCCGGCGCCCGAGGCGCGCATCGTGTCGATGCGCAGATCCTTGTCGTCGATCTGAACGTCAACTTCGCTCGGCTGCGGCAGCACCGCGACCGTGGCAGCCGAGGTATGAATGCGTCCGCTGGCTTCGGTTTCCGGCACGCGCTGCACGCGATGGACGCCGCTTTCGAATTTCAAGCGACCGAACACGCCATTGCCGGTGACGCTGGCGACCGCTTCCTTCACCCCGCCGATACCGGTCTCGGAGATGTCCTCCAGTTCGAACTTCCAGCCGCGGCGGCTGGCGTAGCGCTGATACATACGCAACAGATCGCCGGCGAACAGCGCCGCCTCCTCGCCGCCGGCGCCGGCGCGAATTTCGAGAATGGCTGAGGCGCTCTCGTCACGATCCTTCGGCGCCAACAACAACAAGGTCGCGCGCTCGAGTTCGGGCAGCCGCTGATAGGCTGCGTCCAACTCCTCCTGCGCCAAACTGGCCATTTCGCGATCTGCGCCCGCGTCCTTCACCATCGTCTGCAGGTTGGCGATTTCGGCGCGTTGGGCGTTGAGCGCCGCGATCGCGTCGACAAGCGGCTTCAACTCGGCATGTTCTTGGCCGAGTTTGACGATTTCAGCGCCATCAATGGCCGAGGAGAGACGCGCTTCCACGCGCTCATAACGCTCGACCGCCTGAAGCAGGCGCCGTTCCAGACGCGCAAGATCAGACATGGCGCTGCTTACATCGTCTCGGTGAAGATTTCCGGCTGAACCGGTGAAATCTGCGGATTGTCAAAGGCGATGGCGCCCGCGTCACGCCGCGAATACGGCACGATGACTTCCACGGCGTCGCCATTGGCGGCTTCGATGTGAAAGCACATGGCTTGGGCATTGTCGGAGCGGGCGCGGCCGTCGAACACCAGGCCCGCGGCCATCAGGCCGTTCTCTTTGTCGTCGACACGAAAGAAGGTGATGAGGCCCGAGATGTGATCGGGTGGCGACGAGGTCTCGATCGGCAGATCGACATTGGCGTGAATCTGCTCGCCGGTCTTGCGGATGCCGGCGCCGAAGGGCGCAAACGAGCCGCCCTGTTTCAACGCGTCATGGGCGCGGTCGAACAGGTACTCGTAGGTGTCCTGCAGGTGACGCTGCAGCATTGCTCAGCCCTTTTGGCTCGACCGCAGCGTGCGCGCGCGATCCTCGACCAAGTCAACGATATGGTCGATCATCTGCTCATTGTCGACCTTATGGTCGGCTTTCCCAGCCACATAGACCATGCCCGCGCCCTTGCCCCCGCCAGTGAAGCCAAGATCGGTCATCAGCGCTTCGCCCGGCCCGTTCACAACGCAGCCGATAATCGAGAGCGTGATCGGCTCGGGAATGTGCGCAAGGCGCTTTTCGAGGATATCGACGGTGGTGATCACGTCATAGCCCTGGCGCGCGCAGGACGGGCAGGCAATGATGGTGACGCCGCGATGGCGAAGACCCATCGATTTCAAAAGATCGTTGCCAACCTTGATTTCCTCGACCGGATCGGCGGCGAGAGACACACGGATGGTGTCGCCAATGCCGGCCCACAAAAGCGAGCCCATGGCGACCGACGACTTGATCGTGCCCATGCGCAAAGCGCCAGCTTCGGTGACGCCAAGATGGAGCGGCGCGTCGGTGGCGTCGGCAAGCGTTTGATAAGCGGCCGCGGTGAGGAAGACATCCGACGCCTTAACGCTGATCTTGTAGTCACGGAAATCGTGTTCTTCGAGCAAAGCCGCGTGATAGAGCGCGCTTTCGACCATCGCTTGCGGGCACGGTTCGCCGTACTTTTCCAACAAATGGTTTTCAAGTGATCCGGCGTTGACGCCGATGCGCATGGCGCAGCCATGATCCTTGGCGGCTTGCACCACTTCCTTAACACGCTGGGCGTTGCCGATATTGCCGGGATTGATGCGCAAGCAGGCCGCGCCCGCCATCGCCGCCTCGATGGCGCGCTTATAGTGGAAGTGGATATCGGCGACGATCGGAACCTTTGCGCCGCGCACGATCTCGCCGAGCGCTGCGGTTGAAGTCTTCATCCGGACACGAGACCCGGACGATATCGGCGCCGGCCTCTTCGAGGCGGCGGATCTGATCGACCGTGGCCTTGGCGTCCGCTGTGGGCGTGTTCGTCATCGACTGCACGGTGATCGGCGCATCGCCGCCCACCTCGACGTTGCCGACGCGGATCTTGCGCGACTTGCGCCGCTCAATCCGCCGCCAGGGACGGATGTGGTGAAGATCGCCGGCAGCGCCGTCCATCGATTTGCCTCTCAGTGCGGAGATAGCCCCTCGCCGGGCGGGCTAACAGCCCCTCGCACCGCGCGGGCTAGCTGCGGGGTGGGGCGTTTTCGGCCTGAACCAGCGGCTCGATGTCATCGATCTTGCGGCCGAGCACCGGCGAGCCCGCAACGCCAAGAAGGCCGACCGCTTGGCCATTGATCAACACCTCGAATGCCCCGCCGTCGCGGGCATGCAGGGTCCAGCCCGGACTTGGATCGGGACGGTAAACGTCGCCGGCATTGAGGATCCGAGACAGAAAGACAGTTCCATCCGGGCCACGCGCTTCGAGCCAGGACGGCGTCAGGGCGCGGATTTCGACCACACGCTGGGCTGTGTCGGCTTGCGCCGCGGCTGCCCGTGCAGGCGGCTGTGGCGTGACGGTGGCCGGTTGCTCAACACGCACGCCGGTGCGCATTTCCTCATGCTGCAGGGCGCGCCAGCCGACAAACCCCCCCGCGGCCACGAGCACGACAGCGGCGACTAGCCAGGGCCGCTCTGGGTGTGGGCGCGACTTCGGGTTGCGGATCGGCCTGGTGGCGTCTTCGCGCGTCAGCGCAGATTCTTCCTGGAATTGATCGACAATGGCCTTTTCATCGAGGCCAAGCGCGCGGGCATAGGAGCGCAGGAACGCCAGCGCGTAGGCTTTGCCCGGCAGCATCTTGATGTTCATTTCCTCGAGCGCTTCGAGGAATTCGCGGCGCACGCGGATGCGGTCTGCAACCTCCGCGATGGTGAGGCCCAGCTGTTGGCGCGCTTCGGTGAGCTTGCGGCCGGCGCGCCAGCTGGGATCCAGCGCCGGCGCAGCCACGGGCGCACGGCCCTCGCGCTGCGCACGCTGGGCGGCGTTTTCAGGCGCACCAGGATCGGTGGGTACAGATTCAAGCATCGTTACCGGCGGTCGCTCCTTGAGCGTGAGCTTAAGCCAACCAAAGGCAAATAATGAGCCACCAAATAAGCTTAATCTCGAATTGAGCGCGTCTCAACGCATTCGACCGTTCCCATCACAGCGGTAATTTCATTTCGCTTGCGAATTCTGTGAGTTCGGCGCGCACTGAAGCGCCGTCTGCGCGCAGCATTTGCTGCAACGCTTCGGCGACCGCTGCCGCGTCGAGCGAAAGGATCAGGCGCTTCACCGGGCCGATGCCTGACGCCGGCATCGAAAGCCGGCGGAATCCAAGCGCCACAAACGCCATCGCCTCGAGCGGACGCCCCGCGGCTTCGCCGCAGATCGAGACTTGGATGTTTGCTTCGGCCGCATCGTCACGGATGCGCTTGAGGAAGCGCAGCGCCGGGGCGCTCAGAATGTCGTAGCGGTCGGCAACGCGGGCATTGCCGCGATCGGCGGCGAAGAAATACTGCATCAAGTCATTGGTGCCGATCGAGATAAAATCGGCCTTGCCGTGAAGATCGGGGATGCACCAAGCCAGCGCCGGGGCCTCGACCATGACGCCGACTTCGATGCGCGAGGGCGGTTTGCGGCCGTGTTCAGTGCTCCAGTGTAATTCGCGGTCGACCAGGGCGCGGGCGGCGTCGAATTCGGCCACGGTGGTGACGAGCGGAAACATGACCCGCAACGAACGCCCGGCGGCGGCGCTGATCAATGCGCGCAGCTGATAGCGCAGCAGTGCTGGACGATCGAGGCCAATGCGGACAGCACGCCAGCCGAGCGCCGGGTTCTCTTCGCGCTCAGCGGCCATGTAGGGCAGCATCTTGTCGCCGCCGAGATCCAGCGTGCGGAAGGTGACGGGCCGATCGCGCGCCGTTTCGATCACATCGCGATAAAGCGCTGTCTGCGCATCAAGACGCGGCAGCGTCTCGGAGACCATGAACTGAAACTCGGTGCGGAAGAGCCCAATGCCTTCCGCGCCCGCCTCCTCCAAATGATGCACGTCGAGCGCAAGCCCTGCGTTGAGCATGAGCGTCACGCGTTCGCCGTCCTTGGTGATCGCAGGCTTGTGCCTGAGGCGCGCAAACTCGGCGGCGCGTTCGGACCGGAGCGCAATGCGCTGCTTATAGGCCGACACCACTTGCGGTTCCGGGCGCAGACGGATTTCGCCGCGTTCGCCGTCGAGCACCAGGCTGTCGCCGCTTTCAACGCGCGACAAAAGCCCATGCACGTCGCCCACCATCGGCACACCCAGAGCCCGCGCAACAATAGCGGCGTGGGCTGTCGCGCCGCCCTCTTCCAGCGCCACGCCCTTCAACCGATCCGCCCCGTAATCCAGCAATTCCGCCGGTCCCAGCTCACGCGCGATGAGGATGGCGTCGCGGGGCATGGCCACGGGGCGGGTGCTGTCAACGCCGGCGAGCGCGCGCAAAAGGCGATTGTCCAGATCTTCCAAATCCTGCAATCGCTCGCGCAGATAGGGATCGCGTGCGGCGTTGAGTTTGGCCCGGTGTTCGCCGCGTGAGCGTTCCACCGACGCATCCGCCGACAACCCGGCGCGCACGCCCTGCTGGAGTTTTGCCTGCCAGCTCGGATCGTTGGCGAGCATCAAAAACGTCTCGAGCACGTCGCGCGAAACCCCAGAGATGCGGCCCGGATCGCCTTCAAGCATTTCCTTGAGGGCGCCACGCACCTGAGCGAGCGCCGCATCGAGGCGCAGCTCTTCCTTGATGGGATCGTCAGCGATGACGCGCCCGAGCGGAGCGTGCGGTTCGTGCAGAACGGCAACGCCGATCACAACGCCATCGGAGAAAGCCCGGCCAATCAACAATTCCGGCTTGCTGGGACGCGCTTCAACATCGGCAAGGCCCGAAAGATCGCCGAAGGCGCCGGAGGCGACCATTTCGGCCAGCACCATGGCCACGGTCTGCAGCGCTTCGACTTCGTCGTCGCTGTAGAGCCGCTGCACGCGGTTTTGCACGACGAGCACGCCAAAGGTGCGTTCCGAGCGCACGATCGGCACGCCCAGGAAGGAATTGTAGGGATCTTCGCCGGTCTCCGGCCGATACGAGAAACGCTCGTGGTGCGGGGCATCGGCGATGTTGAGATGCGTGGTGGTTTCGGCGACGAACCCCACGAGACCCTCATCCATTTTCAGCCGTGTGCGATGGACAGCGTCGGACTTCAGGCCTTCGGTGGCGAAGAGCTCGTGGAAGGCGCCGCGGGTCAAATAGATCGAGCAGACATCGGCCACCATGGTCGAGGCGACCATGGCGACGAGCTTGTTCAGGCGTTCCTGCGCCGAACCGCCCGCGTTCATCAGATCCCGCAGCTTGCGCAGCAGAATGCGTGAACTGCTACTGTCCGCAGGCCCGATCATTGGGACCGCTCACCTCCGCTCAGACTACGCTGCATCAAGACCATAGGCGGTATGCAGCGCCCGCA
Source organism: uncultured Pseudomonadota bacterium (assembly GCA_963837475.1). Classification (GTDB taxonomy): domain Bacteria; phylum Pseudomonadota; class Alphaproteobacteria; order Caulobacterales; family Aquidulcibacteraceae; genus Vitreimonas. Next base: position 897,032 of record CAWIND010000003.1, on the reverse strand, counting down.
CCGCAAGCTCGGTGTACGCCGCATCGATCAAAACCGAAATTTTGATCTCGGAAGCGGCGATCGCTTCGATGTTGATGCTCTTTTGGGCAAGGGCGCTGAACATGGTTCGCGCCGCGCCGACATGGCTTTTCATGCCGATGCCTATGACGGAGACTTTGGCCACATCGCGGCGAACATTGATTTCATCAACGCCGATTTTCGCACGCTGCGCCTCAATCGTTTCGGCGGCGCGCAGCGCATCGCGATCCGGGCATGTGAAGACGATGTTACGCTTGCCTTCCTGACGCGCTTGGGTCTGGACGATCATGTCGACGTTGACGCCGGCGTCAGCCAAGCGCCCGAATATATCCGCTTCCGCGTGAATGGAATTGGCCACTCCAAGCAGCGTGATCTTGGCCTCATCGCGCGAATAGGCGATGCCGGATACGATGTGCTTTTCCACGATCTCGTCCTCTGCGCAGACAATTGTGCCAGGGTTTGGCGTCCCAGGTTCGACAAAGCTTGACAAAACGCGCACCGGAACACGCTGGGCGAACGCCAATTCCACCGATCGTGTTTGCAGAACCTTGGCGCCCAGCGAGGCCATCTCCAGCATTTCTTCGTAGGAGATTTTGTCGAGACGGCGGGCGCGGCTGACGACGCGCGGATCGGTCGTATAGACCCCGTCGACGTCAGTGTAGATGTCGCAACGCTCGGCTTTGAGCGTCGCCGCGAGCGCCACCGCAGACGTGTCGGAACCGCCGCGGCCGAGTGTAGTGATGCGCTGGTCGTCGCTAATGCCTTGAAAGCCCGGCACGACGGCAATGACGCCAGCATCGATGGAACGCCCGAGCTCTGTGGTGTCGAAATCTCCAACGCGGGCTTTGGCGTGCGCGGCGTCGGTGCGAAACGGGATCTGCCAGTTTTGCCAGGAGCGCGCCTTCATGCCGAGGCGGCGCAAGGCGAGCGCGAGCAAGCCGGTCGTCACCTGCTCGCCGGCGGCGACCACCACGTCGTATTCGTCATCAAAGCCGGCGCCGCTGAGTGCGCCGTGGCCCAGATTTCCATTTTGGCCTGCCGCACCGCGGGCGAGGCCCACAAGCCTGTCGGTCTCGCCGGCCATGGCCGACACCACCACCGCAAGGGCGCGCCCTGGCTTTGCTTCCGACGCCACGATGCGCGCAACGCGGGCGATGCGGTCCACGTCGCCTACGGACGTGCCCCCGAACTTCATCACCAAGCGCGACATAGAAACGTGAACCGGACCCTTTCGAGAGCCCGCGCCTTAGCATGGGGAAAGCGCTGGCGATACGCCTTGACCGGCGCGTCGGGCACGCTGATCTCAACAGCACATGGCAGAGCCCCCGACAACCGGCACGCTGGATGCCGCCGAAGTCGCCAAATTCAGCGCGCTGGCGGCGCAATGGTGGAATCCAAACGGCCCGTTCGGAGCGCTGCACCGGCTCAACCCGGTTCGCCTGCAATACATTCGCGATGTCGCCGTGAAGCACTTCGGCACGCCCATGCGACGCCCGTTGGAAGGCGTGAGCACACTCGATCTTGGCTGCGGCGGCGGGCTGGTGTCTGCGCCGCTTGCGCGCATGGGCGCCAACGTCACCGCGGTCGATGCTTCACCTGAAGCGATCGGCGCGGCGCGCGCCTATTGCGAGCAAGCGCATCTCGCCATCGCGTTCCAATGCACCACCGCCGAAGCGCTGGTTGAGCAAGGCGGCGCCTTCGCGCTGGTGACCGCGCTCGAAATCGTCGAGCACGTGAGTGATGTGCGCGCGTTTCTCACAGCTGCGGCAGCACTGGTGGCGCCCGGCGGGCTCTTGATCCTCTCCACAATCAACCGCACGCCGAAAGCGCGGGCCTTGGCCATTGTTGGCGCCGAGCGCATTTTGAAATGGGCGCCGGAAGGCGCCCACGACTACGACAAGCTGGTGACGCCGGACGAAATCCGCGCCGGCGCCAGCGCGCTCGAATGGCAAGAACCTGTGGGTTTCAGCTATGAGCCGCTCGGGCGCGGCTGGTCGCTCACGCGCGATGTCTCAGTGAATTACGCGATTGCTGGCGTCCGGCCAAAAGCGCCCTAGCGGCTCGTCGAAAGTCTCGAGCAGGACAATGCGGCCCTGGCTGGTCAAATCGCGGATCTGGAAACCTTCAGCGCCGTAGTCCTTGCGCATGCGGGCAGCGGCAAGGATCGCGCGCATCTCCGCCACTTCCAACTCATCGTTGGTTTCAGCGGCGTGACACACAGAGGCTTCTTGTGTTGTCTCGCTCAAGAATTCGACCCGGTAGCGCATCAGCCGCAGCCTTCCACAGCTGGGCCAGTCTGCCTGTGACCGGCGTCGCGCGCGTCTGGCTTGCCGGCTAGGTCGGGCGGTCTATGCCGTCAGCTGCCGGAGGGCTCGCTCATGACGAGCCGCGCATCGATCACGCGCGTAACCTTAAGCTCGTGTGCGTAGACGCCCATCTGGCCGTAGGCGCCGGCAGGCGAGAGTTCGCCTTCCACAACCAGATGCACGCGGCCCCAGGGTCCATGGCCCGAGGCGCGCAGCGGCGCCACGACCTGATCCCAGACGGTGTCACTCGAAAGCCAGTAGGGCCCGTGTCCATCATCGGTGCGGAAGGAACTCGTCTCAAAACCCCAGTCCAGGGTTCCCGAGTATTGCTGCCGTTGCGTGTGCGGCGTGGTTGAGCAAGCAGCGATGGCCAGAAGGCCAATCAGAAAAAGGCGTCTCATCATGGGTGGCGCGCGTAGAAAGCTGAGAAGGCGAATTCGAGGCAAATTGAGCCTCGCATGCTGGTTCCGCTGAATGTCAGGGGGATTTTAGTCAGGGCGAGACATAAATGCCCGCCCTAGTTCAGCTTGGTCTTTGCCGGTGTGTTCGGCGCAAATTCGCTCGGCAGCGGCGAGGCCGGAATGCCCTCTTCCATAAGCTCGCGCGCCTCTTGGCGCGTCGCTTCGCCGTAGATGGCGCGCTCTTCGGTTTCCCCGGAATGCATCTTGCGCGCTTCGGCGGCGAACTTGTCGCCGACATAATCGAAATTGTCCTTGATGTGCTCGCGCACCTTCGCGGCCATCGCCATGGCGACGGCGCGCTCCTGCTGAGTTTCCGTGGCCTTGCTCGTGCGCACTGCTGGCGCCATCGGCGCCTTCTCGACGTGGGTAATGCCGCAGTGCGGGCAGATCAGCTGCCCGTTAGCGGCTTGCGCGTCATAATCGGCGATCGAGCCAAACCAGGCCTCGAATTCATCGCCGTTCGCACACTTAAGGTCGTAGCGAATCATGGGCCTTCAAATCTGCGCCCGCCCTGCCATGCCGGAATCTTTGCACGCGTGGCGGCTACACTATCTAGGTCGAGATCGGCGACGATGAAGCCTGGCTCATCGTTGTCGACCATCGCCAGCACTTTCCCCCACGGGTCGACGATCATCGAATGACCCCAGGTGGCGCGACCGTCCTCGTGGCGTCCGCCCTGCGCCGGCGCGATCACGAACGCCATCATCTCAATCGCGCGCGCGCGGATCATGGTTTCCCAGTGCGCTTGGCCCGTCGGCACCGTAAACGCCGATGGGATGGTCACGATCTCAACGCCGGCTTTGGAATAGGCATTGTAGAGCGGCGCAAAACGCAGATCGTAGCAGATGCTTAGACCGATCTTCACATTCATCGGGCCTTCGACGAGCACCGCCTTGGCGCCGGCCTCGACTGTGGCGCTTTCGAGATAGGTCTCGCCGCCGCCGAGCGTCACGTCGAACATGTTGATCTTGTCGTAGCGCGCCGCGATCTTTCCCTCGTCGCTGAACAAGAACGACCGATTGAAAACCTTGCCGTGGCCGGTGGCGATCGAACCCGAGCCCATTAAGAGCCAGACGCCGAGTTCTTGGGCCGCGCGCGCCCACGCGCCGATCTCCGGCTCGTCCTTCTCGGGCGCAGACGCGCTGATCATCGCGTCACGGTCGCGGTTTAGACGCAGCGTATTCTCCGGCGTGCAGATAAGACGCGCGCCCGCACTCGCGGCCTCGCGCAAGAAGGGCATGGCTTGGGCGCGGTTGGCGGCCGGATCGGCGCCCGAGCGCAATTGTACGGCAGCCACGCGGAGCTTGCGCATCACGCCATTCCCAGGAGGGCGTCAAGGGCGCCGTGTTGCTCCAGCGCGTGCAGGTCATCGCAGCCCCCGACATGGGTGTCGCCGACGAAGATCTGCGGGAATGTCCAACGGCCGGAACGGTCAATCATCTCTTGTCGCTTCTGCGGGCAGCCCGTGGCGTCGATTTCGGTGACGCAGGCGCCCTTTCTTTCCAGCAGAGCAACGGCCCTGGTGCAATAGGGGCAAAAGGCGCGGGTATAGACGGTGACCGGAGCCATATTCGACTCAGGCTCTCACAGAAGCATATCCATCGGCCTAACAACGCGCGCCCTGGCCGCTCTCATGGGCGTCTCGCCGGCCCCCGAGCAGCGGTTCGTGGTCCCAGTTGTGGCCCCGTCGCGGCCCCGCTCAGGTCATGAACACATCATCAACCACAATGGCTTGGAAGCCGTCCGGGGTGCATTTCCCAAGGCGGCAGAACCTGGCTTGAGCGCGCGTGGGCGCTTGCGCGCCCAGATGCGATCGCACAGCGCCGATCGTGAATCGACCTTTCCGGAAAGGGCGCGCTCCGCGATAGGATTGGGTCATGGCCCCAAACCCCGGCCCATTCGAGCCACGCCTTGTGCGCGCGCGCAAGCGGCGCGCAGCGAAGCGCTTCCGCGAGGCGGCGTTTTTGCATCAACGCGTCGTTGCAGATCTGGCCGACCGGCTGGAGGCGATCCCGCGGCCTTTCCCGCGCGCGCTGGCGCTGGGCGGGGGCGGGCTCTTCTCAGAAGAGGTTGCTCGCCGGGGCGCGCTTTCGGCGCGGATCGGCGAGATTGTCGAGGCAGATTGTGCGAGCGGGATCGAGATCGACCCTGAGCATTTGCCGTTCGGCGAGGAGAGTTTTGATCTCGTCGTCTCGCCTTTGGCGCTGCACACGGTCAACGATCTGCCGGGCGCGCTGATCCAGTTGCGCCATGTGCTCAAGCCCGATGGGCTGATGCTGGCGGCGCTGTTCGGCGGCGACACGCTCAACGAATTGCGGCTTTCTCTTATCGAAGCAGAGAGCGAGCTGACCGGGGGTGCAGGACCGCGCGTGGCCCCGTTCGCGAATTTGCAGGACGTCGCCGCACTGCTTCAGCGCGCGGCGTTTGCGTTGCCGGCGGCGGACCGCGACGTGATCATTGTACGCTACGGCGAACCGATGAGGCTGCTGGGCGATCTTGCGCGCCATGGGTGAGACCGCAGCGCTCTCGGAGCGCAATCCGCGCGCGCTGTCGCGACGCATCCTGGCGCGCGCATTCGAAATTTATCGCACACGCTTCGGCGACCCTGATGGACGCGTGCGCGCGACGTTCGAGGTCCTCACCGCCACCGGTTGGGCGCCGCATGAAAACCAGCAAAAGCCGCTAAAGCCTGGCAGCGCCAAGACACGCCTGGCGGATGCGCTGAAAACAAAGGAACAAAGCGCCGGCGAGAAAGCGCCCGGCTAAGGCTGCGGCTGACGCGTCATCGTCCACATGTGCAGCGACGGGAGATCGAATTCTCCCGTCACGTCGAAGCCGTGGCGCTGATAAAGCGCCACGTTGCGCGGCGTCGAACATTCCAGATAGGCCACCGTCCCGCTTGCATCGAGCGGCGCGAGCGTATGCTTCAGGAGCGCCGAGCCAACGCCACAACCTTGCGCGCTTGTCGCGACACCGAGAAACACCAAGTGCGCATGCGGGACCTTTGGATGATAGGTCTCAAGCTTGTCGGCCAGCGCAAAGCCGCGCTGCATGCCGGCCACCCCTGCAATCGAAAGCATTAACGGCCCAAGCGAGACTTGTTTGAGCACGGAGAGGTCAAACGCCTTCCTGCCCGCGCTCACCCAAAGCGCTGCGCCCAAATGATCGCCGCCGCTTTCGGCGACATAGATATCGCGCTCGGGATGCACGGCGTCTTCAACGATTGCATCAAAGAACCGGCGACGCGCCCGCTCTTTCTCACGCCCCTGCTTTAGCCAATAATTCAGTCCCGCCTCGTCGGCGAACGCATCGCTAAGCAGGGGCGACATCGCCGCACTTTCGTCCCGTCGCGTCAAACGCACGCTCGGCGGCGCGTTCATATTTTCTCGGAAATGCGGATGGCGGCGCGGCAGCCGATTTTGATCAGCGCCGACAGCACCGGATAGCCCGGCGCTTCGCGTGCGCCCTGGCCGATCGCGGTTTCCTTGTGGCCGATTTCGTCTTCGCGGAAGCGATCGATCACGTCCTTCAATTCCGGATCGTCACGGCCAAGGCGTTGGCTCTGGCGCGCATAATGTTCCTCGATCACGTCCTCGACGGCCTCGGTGCAGGCATGCGCGGCGCGTTCGCCCATCAACGCGGTTGCAGCGCCCAGTCCGAAGCCGGCGACGCGCCAGAGCGGCGCCATGATCGTCGGGCGCACGCCGCGTTGGGCGATCATGCGATCGAACGTCTTCAGATGCTCGGTCTCGCCCGCTTCCATCTCAGCGATGACGCGTGCGGCGTGAGCGCGGCTTTCGATGCGGTCGAATACGGCGCGTTGGCCGCGATAGATCTGCACCGCGCCGTATTCGCCGGCGTGATCGACGCGGATCATCGCCTCGATGCGGCGCTCGGCGACGTTTTCGCCAGGCATGGGCGGTGATTGTTTCATTTACTTGCGCTCCGGCGCAAAGGCGACGATCGCGCTTACGATCGCCATAGCAAGAGAGATAAGCCCGTTATAGCCCGCCATCGAGATGCCCATCAGGATCCAGGCGGGCGTGTCGCAGTGGGGAACATCGAGCGGCGCATTCACGTCGAACGCAAGGCTGCTCCTGCCCGGGCCAACTTCGCATTGCGCTGCGACCCAATGCTGTTCGACCGCGACGTGCCACCCCGCCATCGCAAAACTGCCAAAATAAGCAAGCGCGAGGATGAAAGCCGCTGTGGCTATCCCTTTGCGTGTAATCAGCGCCAACAGCGCAATGGCCACAATACCCCAGTGCCATTCGCGCTGCGACAAGCACATCGGACACGGCGCCAAATGGCCGAACGTCTCAAAGGCATGCGCGCCCAGCAACAACGCGCCAGACACAAGCAGCGCGATGAGCGGCCAGAGGGGGCGAAGCGGGTCGACAAGGGCCTGCATAAATTCACTCTAGCCAGAAGGATGAGGCGGCGTCTTGCGACCCCCCGTCGCGTTCGCTCAATGCACGAAATGCAAAAGAAAATATCCGCCCACCAAAGCGACCGCCACGGCCAGCAAAACGAGCCCCAGCCGTTTTTCGATAACCGGGCCCATGGCCGGCCCGAACTTCTTGAACAGCCACGAGACCAGCGCAAAGCGCGCGCCGCGCGTCACGATCGAAGCGGCGACGAACACCGGAAACGAGAAGTGCAGCGCGCCCGACGCAATCGTCACCAGCTTGTAGGGAATGGGCGTCAGCCCTTTGATCAGGATGACCCAAAGCCCGTATTGGGCGTATTGGGCCTCCAATGCGTGGTAGCGCTCGCCGCTATAGCCAAAGAAGCCAAGGATGGCCGCGCCTACCGATTTCCATCAGAAACATGCCGATCGCGTAGCCCAGCACGCCGCCAAGCACGGAAGCCACGGTGCAGGTGAGCGCGTAGCGCCACCACTTCGATGGCTCGGCCGCCGCCATGGGCCCGAGCAGCAGATCGGGCGGCAGCGGGAAAAAGGAGCTTTCCGCGAACGAGACCGCAAACAGCGCCCGCTCGGCGTTCGCGCTGCGCGCCAGCGCCAGGGTGTGGGTCTTTAGGCCTTCGAGCATCAGACCAAGCGCCTAGCACGGGCCGGGCCAAACGCCACCACCCGAGACCAACTGGGGCGCATGCGGCTCACATTTGCGGCTCACATTCGAAATGGTGCCCCAAGTCCGACTCGAACGGACACGTTGTTGCCAACGGCAGATTTTGAGTTTGCTGCGTCTACCGATTCCGCCATTGGGGCAGCCAAGACGAGGCCGGGAGGGTTAAAAGGCGCGCTTGTCCGTGTCAAACCCTCAGGCAATCCCCTCAGGCAATCCCCTCAGGGAACGAACCTTTAGCCCCTTAGGTTTTCCACGCATGCCAAAGCGCACCCAAGCCGAAGCCGAAGCCGCTATCCGCGTTCTGATCGAATGGGCCGGCGATGATCCCGCCCGCGAAGGTCTGCTGGAGACGCCCGCGCGTGTCGCAAAAGCCTATCGCCAATTGTTCTCCGGCTACGACGAAGACCCGCGCGCCTATTTGGAAAAGACGTTCGAGGAAGTCGGCGGCTACGACGAATTGATCGTGCTCCGCGATATCCGCGTCGTCAGCTTCTGCGAGCACCACATGTTGCCATTCACCGGCCGGGCTCATGTAGGCTATCTGCCCAACAACCGCGTCGTCGGCATCTCGAAGCTGTCACGGGTCGTGAACGCCTTTTCGCGGCGGTTGCAGATTCAGGAAAAGCTCACCGCTGAAATCGCCGAAGCAATCTGTGACATCCTGCAGCCGCAGGGCGTCGGCGTCATGATCGAGTCCGAGCACTCATGCATGACCATGCGCGGGGTGAACACGCCGGGCTCGAACTTGGTGACATCGCGCCTCATGGGCGTCATCCGAGACGACCCGCGCACGCGTGAGGAATTCCTCAAACTCGCGCGCCTTGGCAACGCCCACTAAGCCGCCATCGCCTCGACGCGCTCCCAGAACGCTTTTGGCAGATCGAGGCCGCTGAGGCGCTTCAGCTCCTGGGCTAAAGTGGGCGAGGTGACGTTGATCTCGATCAGTTTGCCGGCGATCACGTCGAGGCCGGCAAAGACGATGCCGTTCTCGCGCAGCAATGGCGCCACCGCCGCCGCGATGGCGCGGTCAGCGTCGTCCAGTTCGCCCGCGACTGGCTGGCCGCCGACGTGCAGATTGGCGCGGAAGTCGCCTGCCTTCGGCATGCGCCGCAAAGCTGCGAACGGTTCGCCGCCGATCAAGAATACGCGCTTGTCGCCGTCACTGACGGCGGGAAGAAATTCCTGCGCCAGGATGGGCTCGCGTGCGGCGGCGTTGATGAACGCTTGCGCCTTGGCGCGGAAATCCGGTGCGCTGGGCGACAGCTTGATGACGCCGTCGCCGCCCATGAGGAAAAGCACCTTCAAAACGACTTGATCGAAGGTTTTGGCGAAGTTTTCCAGTGCATCGATGTCCTGACCTACCCAAGTCTTGGGCGTCAGCTCTGGAAAATGCAGGATCGACATCTTCTCGGAGATGTTGCGAACCCCGAGCGGGGGATTGACCACCAGCGCCCTCTTCACGAGCTCCAGCAGATAGGTGTTCGACACGTAGGCCATGTCGAACGGGGGATCCTGACGCACAAGCACGACATCGAAATCGTCAACGATACGCACCGCCGTTTCGAGCGTTTGGTAATGCTTGGCTTCATCGAAGCTGACCGACACGCGCTGGGCGCGCGCCTTCACCAGGCCGGTTTCGTAGCAGAGATCATTTGGCGCAAACCACCATACTTCGTGGCCGCGCGCCTGCGCCTCCACCATCAGCGCAAGCGAAGTGTCGTGGTTGACGATCATTTTGTCGATCGGGTCCATCTGGACCGCGATGCGCAGTGATTTCACGAACCTGTCCTCGCCGCGCGCCCATTGATACGCGCGCCGCGCAGGTTCTCGGCGATCAGGAAGGCGAGATCAATCGCCTGCTGGCCATTGAGGCGCGGGTCGCAATGGGTGTGATAACGCGAGGAGAGATCTTCTTCTGTCACGGCCGCTGCGCCGCCGAGGCATTCGGTGACGGGTTGGCCCGTCATCTCGACGTGCACGCCGCCCGGATAGGCGCCCTCGTCGGGCAGGATGCGCATGAAACCGCGAACCTCCGAGAGAATACGGTCGAACGAGCGGGTCTTGTAGCCGGTCGCCGTCATCGAGGTGTTGCCGTGCATGGGGTCACACGACCACACGACAGCGCGGTCCTCTTTTGTGACCGCCTTCACAAGGCGCGCCAGCCCGGCATCGACCTTGTCGGCGCCGAAGCGGCAAATGAGCGTCAGCCGTCCCGGTTCGTTAGCCGGATTGAGGATGTCGATGAGCTTCAACAATTCGGCTGGCTCAAGCGAGGGTCCGCACTTCAAGCCGAGCGGGTTCTTGATGCCGCGGGCGAATTCGACGTGCGCGCCATCGGGCTGGCGCGTGCGATCACCGATCCAGACGAAATGGGCGCTGGTGTCGTAATAATCGCCACTGGTGGAATCCACCCGGGTCATTGCTTCTTCGTAGCCGAGCAGCAGCGCTTCATGGCTGGTGTAGACGTCTACTTGCCGCACTTGCGGCACGCTTTGCGGCGTGATCCCGCAGGCCTCCATGAAGTCGATGGCTTCCGAAATGCGATCGGCGATCTCCTGATAGCGCTTGCCCTGCGGACTATCGGCGACGAAACCGACCATCCAGCGGTGCACATTGTGCAGATCAGCGTAACCGCCATTGGCGAAGGCGCGGATCAAGTTCAGCGTCGCGGCCGATTGCGCATAGGCCTTCAGCAAACGCTCCGGATCGGGCGTGCGCGCTTGCGGCGTGAATTCCATGTCGTTGATGTTGTCGCCGCGATAGGACGGCAGCGTCACGCCGTCGCGCGTCTCCTTGTCGTCGGAGCGCGGCTTGCCGAATTGGCCCGCGATACGGCCGAGCTTCACCACCGGCTTTGAACCCGCAAACGTCAACACAACGCTCATCGCCATCAGCGTGCGGAAGGTGTCGCGAATGTTGTCGGGGTGGAATTCCTTGAAGCTCTCGGCGCAGTCGCCCCCTTGCAACAGGAACGACTTGCCGGCTGCGACCTCCGCCAAGCGGGCCTTCAGATTGCGCGCTTCGCCGGCGAACACGAGCGGCGGGTAGGTGCGGAGCTGCTTCTCAACAGACGTGAGCGCCGCCGGATCAGGGTAATCCGTCGGTATGTGCTTGGCGGGTTTTGCCCGCCAGCCGCTGGGCGTCCATTTTTCCGGCATGTCCGATCAACCTAGCCGACCAAACGGGGCCCGAGCGAGGCCCCTTATTGGAACATGGGCGCCGCAAATTGCCGGGCAAGGAACCACGCCGCCACACCCAGGCCGGCCGCAGCGGCGCCAGCCGCGAAATAATAGAGGGCGAAGCGCCAACCGCCGGCGACCAGACCAATAACGCCCTTGGCGAGCGTATTCATGAAAATCGCAGCCAAGATGGCGTGCGCGCCGGCGCCGGCGTCGAGACCGCCGCGCACGAGGCTGCCGGCCGCCAACGTGACCGCGTCCACGTCTCCCAGCCCAACCGTCGCCGCCAGCGGGATGAGGCCGGCCTGTCCGTAGCGCTCGCCCACGATGCGACCGACAATCAGAACAGCGCCGAGCAGCAGCGCAAATTGCCCGACCTTGTGCAATTCCAATGGGCTCTGAAATTGTCCGTCGCGCTTGGCGGCCTCGCTGCGCGCCATGAAACGAAAAACCAGCGCCGATGCGACAAACGCCAGCGCCGCTGCAACGAGCGGGGCGGCGACTTCCGCGAGCGCTGCAGTTGCAGCCACTGCAGCCAACACGATGGTGCGGGTGACGCTGACGGCGGCCGCTATGGCGGCGGCTGAGGCAGCGGGCGCTGGCGCAACGTCGCGGCTCTTCACGCGCTGCGCCAATTCCGCAGTGACAATTGTCGAAGAAACCAGGGCCCCCGCAGCCGCACCGGCAAACAGCCCGACATCGGGCCCGAGGATGCGGACCGCGACGTAGCCCGCAAACGATGCGCCAGCGACGAGGATGGTGAGCAGCCAAAGTTCGCGCGGATTGATGGCGCCCCACACGTCGATGGCGCGGTCAGGCAAGAGCGGCAGCGCGATAACAGTCGCCGCCAAGATCAGCAACGCCGAGCGAAGCTCCTTCCACGTCAGTTTTTCGAGCCAGGTGTGGAGCGCTTCCTTGAACGCAAGCACGCCCGCGAGCATCACCCCCGCCGCGGCCGTCACGATCGGGTTTCCCCACATGGCATAGGCGCCAAGTGCGAACACCAGCAGGGCCGCGATCGTGCCGGTGACCGATATGTCGTTGTCATGTTCGCTTTCACGCAGCTTGAACGCGATCAGCGCGGCGCCAAACGCCAGCGTTAGCGCGGCAAATCCAACCTGGCCGACAAAAGCCACGAGCGCACCGCATACCCCGCCCAGCAATCCGATCACCGCATGGGTCCGCAAGCCCGCCGCGCGCGTCCCCTCGGGCGCGTCACGATGGCGCCAGCCGCGTTCGACGCCGATGAGGAACCCGATGCCGAAGGCGAGCGCGAGACGCTGAAACAGATCAAAGAGAACCGGGTCCGGCATCTGGCGATCCTGCGTGAGCGAACGCCCCGCTTCCACCGCGCGCTCCCAACAAGCGACGCCCACCCATGGACAGGTCGGAACCGGCGCGCCTAGGCTGGCTGTCGGGCTGGACGAAACTCATGGCGACCACGGCGTACCTTGCCTTCGAAGCGGCTGATGAGGCCGCCGCAAGGACGGTCGCGGCTGAACTCGAACGCAACGGCTGGACGCCGCTGCTGGCGGGTTCTGAGCTGCGATCGGCTGAGAACCTTGCCCGTCTTGTGGAGACGATCGGCCAAGCCGGCGTCGTCGTCTTGTTCGCCTCAGCGGCTGCGCTGGAGAGCAAATGGCTGCCGCGCGAAGTGGCCGCCGCTCTCAATAACGGCCGGCCGATCATCGTCGTGGCGACCGGAGACCTGCCGGGCGACGCCTGGATCTACGCCACGCTCGATACCGCCGAGACCGTCGATTTCAGGCGCGGCCCTCAATCAGAAACGCTGGCGCGCATCACCGAGCTTGCACGCCGCGCCAGCGGGCGCGGGCGGGTCATCGCCATGCTCAACATCAAGGGCGGCGTTGGCAAAACTGTACTCGCCGCCAATTTGTTCGCCGCCGCGCACTTGGCGGACAAGCGCTCGATCAGCTTCATCGACCTCGATCCACAGCACAACCTCACCCAGTATTTCCTGTCGCCGGGCGAGCGCAACCGAATCCGGGGCCGCAACCACACGATCTACGGGGTGCTCAACGCGCGCGCCGAACAGAGCTTGAAGCCGTCGGACTTTGGGGCGGTCGCGGCCCCGCTTAGCCGGATCAAGAACACCAAGCAGCCGACGTTCGAACTCGTGGCCGGCGACGAGCGCCTCTTCGAATACACGCTCGACACCCGCTCCGAGCGCGACAAGGCCGAAGCGTTCACCCGTTTCCGCGCCCTCGTTTCAGCCCTGCGGGCGCGCTCGGACGCCGTCGTCATTGACGCCAACCCATGCGCGACCTTCCTCACGCGGCTCGCCATCACCACCGCCGATCACATCGTCGCCCCAGTTCGGCCGGAGAAGTATTCGCTCACCGGATTGAACATGCTCGAACACGTCGTGCGCGAAGTCAGGGGAAGGACGTTGCGGCCAGAAGAGTTCTCGGTCCTGCTCAATGGCGTGAACGACCGCACCCGGTCCGGCGAAATTGGCGACCCAGACGCGATGACGCGCGACGAGATTGCCGCGGCGCCCTTTTTCAGCACCGCGCTGTTGGAGGAGGAAATTCCCTATTCCGCAGTGCTGCGCTCGGTCCCGACCGAACGCATCACCGCCAATCCGATCAATGTCACCGCGCTCATGCGCGTGGGCGGGCGACCTGCGAAGGAAGCCCTCACGCGCGCTGCCGCCGCCATCCTGCGCCGGAGCATGCAATGAGCCTTGACGACGCTCAAAAGCGGCTCCTGCGCGGCGTTGCGCGAAGGCGCACGCGCACGCAGCTGAAGGCGCTCTTCGCCGCGATCCGGTCCAATGACGAGCGCGCCCTCTTTGCCGCCCTGGCGCAGACCAAAGACAAACCCAAACGGGCAAGCGATCCGCTTGTGCGTGCACTCGAGCAAGCGCTGAAGCCGGTGCTCGCCCGTGGCGCGGAGAAAGCGGAGATGCTTGTCGAGCACCTCGCGCAGACGCATCGCCGTCAGCTTGGCTTCCAAGCCAAGGGCCTCGCTGACGCCGCCCGGCGGTTGCGCGCGGCCAAGTTCAGCGACGCCCAGATCCGCGCCGGCGCAGAAAGCCTGGTCGCACACCTCTCCAAGCTGCACGGGCGCGAGACGGTGGTCTGACCGCCGTAACCGGCCCATATCTTCCGGCGTAGGAGCCCCACGCGCTCAGGAGATTCCGCTCAGGAGACCCCATGAACCGTTCGCAATCAGGCTTTGACTTGACCCCGCCCAACGCCGAGGAGCGGGCGCGCCTTGAGGCCGACCTGAACGAGGAGGAAAAGCGCGTCCTGCTCCATCACGGCACCGAGGCGCCGTTTTGCGGCGGTCTGCTCAACCAGAAGGATCCCGGCGTCTATTGCTGCCGCGAATGCGGCCTTCCGCTCTTTCGCGCCCAGACCAAGTTCGAAAGCGGCACCGGTTGGCCGAGCTTCACGGCCCCGATCGATCCCAAGCACGTCGTCGGCATCGAGGACAATGCCTTTGGCATGCGCCGCATCGAAACCCGCTGCGCGCGCTGCGACAGCCATCAGGGCCACGTCTTCCCGGACGGGCCCAAGCCGACGGGCCTGCGCTATTGCATCAATTCAGTGTCGTTGGAATTCGTGCCCGACGCACGCCCGCTGCGCGATCCGCTCCATCGCGGCGATCATCTCAATTAGAGGCGAGCGCTCCGCAATTGCTCGATCATGCGCTCCAGGTCGCGGTTCATTGTGCTCAGCACAATGTCCTCGTCCTCGCCGCGCTCACGCGTCAGCAACGCGCGCGACACCACGCGCCCGACGAGCAGGCCTGCCAGATTGGCATCGCCCGTAAACGCGCGCGCACGGGCTGCAAGTTCGCCCTGTCGCGAAAGGATAGCCGTCACTGGCTGCGCCATGAGCGCTCTCCCTCAACCGGGCCGAACGCTCCCCCCAGCGGAACGGCGTATTACAAAGACCATAACAGAGTTTTCCCCAGATTGGAGATGAAATGCGGGGCCTCTCCACATTTTTAGAGAAAAGAATGGTCGCTTTTGCCGCTGAGCGCGCCCTCGCCGACGCCAAACGTGGCGAACAGCGAGAAACCAAAATCGATGTTACGCATGTCCGAGCATGCGCCAGCGCATGCAGAGGCCGCTTGGTGAAAGGGTTTGTTAAGCGCAATGGCGCTCGTATTCTAAAGGCTACAAGCGTAGGGGAGGCCCGCTCAATGCTGGACGCAAGGATGCATCGCAAACGCGCGATTGAACTGGCGCCTCCGCTTGACGTTAAGCCCCGCTCGGCCACCATGGCGCCAGCGTGACTAAGCCCTTTCCGACTAAGAACCTCCGGTTCTTCCTCACGGCGCCGTCGCCCTGCCCTTACCTGCCAGGCCGCCGCGAGCGAAAGGTTTTTACCGCACTGGACGGCATCGAGGCTGGCGCGCTGCACGACGCGTTGACGCAAGCCGGCTTCCGCCGCTCACAAAACATCGCCTACCGCCCCTCATGCGACGGATGCGAAGCGTGCGTCTCGGCGCGCGTACCGGCTGAGCAATTCGTGTTCGGGCGGCGCTGGCGCAAGATCATGGCCAAGAACGCCGACCTCGCGCGTTCGTTGAAGCCGGCTGAAGCAAGCGAGGAGCAATTCCGCTTGCTGCGCCGCTATCTCAATTCGCGTCATGCCGAAGGCGGCATGGCTGACATGACAATGGGCGATTACGCGGCGATGGTCGAAGAGACAGCCGTGCATACCCACATCGTCGAATATCGCTACACCGCCGGCGCCAAACGCGGCGAACTTGCGGGGGCCGCTCTTGTGGATGTGCTCGGCGATGGACTTTCACTGGTCTATTCGTTCTTCGATCCGAGCGAACCCAAGCGCAGCCCCGGCATCTATTCGATCCTCGATCACATCCAGCAAGCGCGCGCGGCGGGGTTCCCGTACGTCTATCTCGGCTATTGGATCCCGGGTTCGGATAAGATGGACTACAAGGCCCACTTCCGCCCGCTCGAACTGCTGCTCGGCGGCCAGTGGCGCCCGTACGCGCCAGTCGAATTCTAGGAATTCTAGGTTCGGACCGCCGGCGCGAGAAAAAGAATGTCTGCAAGAGAGCAGCACTCCTAAGATAGCGCCCATGTCCGATGCAAAAAAAGCGCTTTGGCGCGCAAGCGAGATCGCGCCGACGGCGCGGCCCTTCACCCAAAAGCTCAATCCCAATTCGCTGTTTCGCGCCGCCGCACTTTCGCGCCTCGCCGGCATGGCGCGCGCGCACGTAAGCCTCGTGCGGTTGCCGCCGGGCAAGGACAGTTTCGCCTATCATGCGCACCTGCTGGAAGAGGAATGGATCTACATCCTCTCCGGGCGCGCCATCGCCGAGATCGACGGCGCGTCGACGGAGGTCGGTCCAGGCGATTTCATGGGCTTTGCGACGCCATCGGCGCCGCACCTGTTGCGCAACACGTTCGATGAAGAATGCACCTATCTCATGGGCGGCGAAGACAGGCCCATCGATGTGGTTTCGTATCCCGAACTCGATAAGCGCTACCTGCTGATGCAAACAGACAAGGGCACTGAGTTCTACGAACTCGGCGAACCCATCAAGCCGTACGGCAAGGCCGACTAGAGCAACACGCCCTGTCGCGTGCGCACGCCGTCGGGCGCGGCGTAGACGTAGGTCGCGCAGAGCCAGCTCTTGCTGGCGTTTTGGCCCGGCGGCTCGGCCCCGTTGAAGACCATCAAAGTCACGCGCGTTGAACGCTGCCCATAAATGAGCGCCACGTAGGTTGGCGCCCCGCCCTCGGCGCACAAACTTGGTGCGCCTTGCGCGAGCGCCTGGCCTGTTATGCTCCTCAGGTCCACCACGACATCGGGCGGTCCAAGTGCTGCGGTGGCGAAGGACGGCCCGCCTTGCGACATCGGTTCGGCAGGCTCGCGGCGCGCAAGCGGCCGGGTCTCCAAGGTCGCACCCTTGGCAAAGACGAGGCGCGGTCCTTCCAACGTCATGTCGCCAGTAAAGCTGCGCGCGGTTTCCGATAGGGCATTGAACACGAGCGGCCGCGGCGCTTCGGTGCGCGAGGCCGGCGCTTCGCCGCAAGCGGCCACCGCCAAGGCGAGAAGGAGAAAACAGAGGCGCATCGTTGATGCTACTTAGCCGAAAGCGCAGCGTGCGAGCGACCCGTCCCATCGCATTTGCAGCACGTATCGTCGTCCGCTTCGCGCGGGCCATCTCGACGAATGACGCTTGACGATTACGCGCGAAATCGCCGCGCCCGTTATCGACAATTTCAGCCGCCGATCGGACGCGAGGCAACCGACGATACGATCACGAGCAGGCCGATAAGCCCCACGAGCATGACGCCATAGAGCGGCAGCGCCTGTTCGAGCAGCCAATTCTTCCAATTGGCGCCGGCGGTGAGGCTGCCATAGATCCCGTATAGCCCCGCCACGATCGCAAAGCAGACAACGGCGATGAGGATCATTTCTGTCATGAGCGGCTCGCGATGCGAATCGTAGCGCCCAGCCGGTTGGCCGTCGCGGACTTTTCGATGAAGCACCCACTATTGAGCGGCCTGTCGCCAGCCGACCCAGCCCGGACCGCGCACCACCTGTCCTGGTCGCGCATTCGTGTGCGCCCCGTCGCGCAGGACGACCACGCCGTTCACCACCACATCTGCGACGCCCGTTGCGTATTGGGCCGGGCGATCGAACGTCGCGTGATCCTGGATGGTAGCTGGATCCAAGACCACGACATCGGCGGCGTAGCCGACGGCAAGTCGGCCGCGTTGATGCAGATGCAGTTGCTGGGCGGGAAGATCGGTGAGACGCCGAATGGCTTCGGCAAACGAGATCACGTGCTCATCACGAACGTAGCGCGCCAGGAAACGGGCGAAATTGCCGTAGGCGCGCGGGTGCGCGTTCGAGCGCAGGAAAACGCCCTCCGGGGCGGCACTCGCTTCGTCTGAGCCAAGCATGGTGTAAGGCCAGGCGATGTTGCGGCGTATGTTCTCCTCGCTCATCACAAAGTAGGCCACTTCGACGCGGCTATCGTCTTCGACAATGAGATCGATAATGGCGTCCTCTGGGCTTGTGCCCCGCTCCTGGGCCACACTTGCAAGCGTGCGCCCGGTGAGCGGCTTTAGCCGATCATTGCGGAAACCCAGCAGCAACACGTTCTCCGCGCCGCCGGCGGCGCGGTAGAGGTTTTCCCAGCCAACGGGCGGGGCGCGCATTTCG
Organism: uncultured Pseudomonadota bacterium; assembly: GCA_963837475.1. Lineage (GTDB taxonomy): Bacteria > Pseudomonadota > Alphaproteobacteria > Caulobacterales > Aquidulcibacteraceae > Vitreimonas. The sequence continues at coordinate 878,794 of CAWIND010000003.1, read as the reverse complement.
CGGATGACGCGGGCGCGGATGTCGGGGTCGCGCAGGCGTCTGATCCAGGCTTCCTGCCCGCCTTCCTGCACCCAAGTCGGCATCGCCGCACTCAAGCCCGTGGCGCCGGCGGTATAGGTGTAGATATTCGCGCTGACGTCGATGCCGCGCGCGCGCGCCGCGTTCATGCGCGCCAGACCAACGGACGACAGGCGCCAATTGGCGCGCCCCGCGGGCTTCATGTGATACATCTGCACCCAGGCGCCGGAGCGGCGCCCGATTTCGATGAGCTCGTTTAGCGCATCGAGATAGTGGTCGGATTCGTTGCGGATGTGCGAGATGTAGCCGCCGCCGAATTCGTGGGCGGCGCTGGCGAGCGCAACCAATTCGTCGGTGTCGGAATAACTGGCCGGCGCGTAGATGAGCGACGAGCCCACGCCGAGCGCGCCTTCGCGCATGGCTTGGCGCACGAGATCCTGCATGCGCGCCAGTTCGGCGCTCGTCGCACGCCGGTTTTCATAGCCGAGTTCGTGAATGCGAACCGTGGTCGCGCCCACGAACGATGCGACGTTGGTTGAAACGCCGCGCCGCGCGAGTTGCTCGAGATACTCGCCGAGCGTCGTCCATTCGATGGCGTAGCGGATATCGCCCTGCAGCCTAAGCTGCTCGGCCTTCATCGCATCGTTAAGCGGACCCATCGACCAGCCTTCGCCGAATACTTCGAGGGTCACGCCTTGGCGAAGGTCGCTCTCGGAACGGCCATCGACGATGAGGGCATCTGTCGCCTGGCTCAGCATGTTGATGAAGCCGGGCGTGACCGCCTGGCCGCGCGCGTCGATCTCATCGCGCGCTTGCGCCCCGCTCATATCGCCGAGAGCCGCGATACGGCCGTCGCGGATGGCGAGGTCCTGGCGCACGCCTGGGCCGCCGGCGCCGTCATAAACAACGCCGCCGCGGATGATGAGGTCGTAGCGTGGCTGTTGGGCAGATGTAGCCGACGCGCTGAGCGCCAGCGCAATGAGAACCGCAGCAAACCGCAGCATGAAATTCCCCCTCGCACCTCACCGTGCGCCGCCCGCGCCGCAGCTGTCAACGCGCGCGCCGGTCGGGCGCGCGCGTTGACTTTAGAGCTTAGGTTGCGCGCAGGCGCATCACGCCAACGCCGGCGGCCAGCGCCAAGCCGCTATTGCCTTCAACACTCAGCGGCTGCAATGCGATCGAGCGGTCGAGACCGCCGACAAGAACGTTGGCGCCAACGCCGATGCCGACAGTGGCGTTCGCGGACACGCCGCCATAATTGCCTTCAAGCGCCGTGCGGCCAACGTTGGAGGTTGGCGCAACCACGGCCCAAATCAGCGTGCCGTTATTGGTGCGCCCAACATCGACGCCATAGCGCGACAGCGTGCCGGTGTAGCGTTCGGCGCGGCGATGATATGGCTCATAGAGACAATTCATCTGCCGGTTCGAGGCCACCAAATGGCCCCAGCCGCCTTTGACATGACATGTGAGCGTGCCCACACGTACGCCGCTCTGGGCGGCTTGCGTTTGCGGCGCGAGGGCGAACATACTCGTCGCCATTAACGCCGCTGCGAGAAATCCTTTCAGCATGGGTCATTCTCCTCAATTTCCCGGAGAACCAACCGAATGCAGGCGTGCACAGTTCCGCAAAAAAGCGGCGCGAAGGAACATGAAGTTCCGCGCCTTTGCGCTTAACGCTGTTCATGCGCCGAGCCGCAACATCACACGCACGCGCCGCGCGATCTATTGATCACGTTCGGCGCGGAGCTTTGCCCAATGGTCGAGACGCTCTTTGATTTGCGCTTCGCGGCCGCGCCCTTCAGGTGCGTAAAAGCTTTGGCGCTCCATGCCGTCAGGAAAATAATTCTGACCGGAGAAGCCTTCCTCGGCGTCGTGGTCATAGGCGTAGCCGGACCCGTAACCGAGATCCTTCATGAGTTTCGTCGGCGCGTTGCGGATATGCATCGGCGGTCCGAGCGCGCCGGTTTCCTGCGCCGCGCGTTTGGCGGCGCCGTACGCGCGGTAGGCGGCATTGGATTTCGGCGCGGTGGCGAGATGGATCACCGCCTGCGCCAGATGCACCTCGCACTCGGGCTGGCCTAGAAAATCGATGGCGTCCTTGGCGGCGAGGCAGATCATCAGGGCAGTCGGATCGGCAAGGCCAATGTCTTCGGAGGCCGCCCGCACCAGGCGGCGTGCGAGGTAAAGCGGTTGTTCGCCGCCGGCCAGCATGCGCGCCAGCCAATAGAGTGCAGCGTCCGGGTCTGAGCCACGGATGCTTTTATGGAGCGCGGAAATCAGATTGTAGTGCTCTTCGCGATCCTTGTCGTAGGCGGGCGCGCGCTTCTGCAGGAGTTCGCCCAGCGCCTTGGCGTCAAGCGCCTTGGCGTCAAGCGCCTTGGCATCAAGCGCCTTGGCATCCAGCGGCTGGGCATCCGGCGGCTGGGCATCCGGCGGTTGGGCCGCCTTCAAGGCGAACAATTCTTCAGCAAGCGTCAGCAGATAGCGCCCATCGCCGTCGGCAAGATTGCAGAGCGCAATGCGGGCGTCGTCGGTGAGCGGCAGCTGCTTCGAGAGCAGTGCTTCTCCACGTTGCAGCAAGTGTTCGAGCGCATCGTCGTCCAGGCGCTTGAGCACGAAGACCTGCGCCCGCGAAAGCAGGGCTGCGTTGATCTCGAAGCTCGGGTTCTCGGTGGTGGCGCCGACGAGGGTGACGATGCCCTGCTCGACGTAGGGCAGGAAGCCGTCCTGCTGGGCGCGGTTGAAGCGATGGATTTCGTCCACAAAAAGGAGCGTGCCCTTGCCGCTGGCGCGGCGCCCGCGCGCGGTCTCGAACGCTTTCTTGAGATCGGCGACGCCTGAGAACACGGCGCTGATCTGCTGAAACGCGAGACCCGTCTCTTGCGCCAGCAAGCGTGCAATCGTGGTCTTGCCGGTGCCGGGCGGTCCCCACAGCACCATCGACGCCAGGCGCTTTTGCGCGACCATGCGGCCGATGGGGCCCTCGGCCTTCAGCAGATGATCCTGCCCGATCACATCAGCGAGCTTTTGCGGACGCAGACGATCGGCCAGCGGACGCGGCGCGCCCTGGTCGAGACCGGCTGCTTCGAATAGATCGCTCACGGGCCTATAGATAGCGATCATCGAGGAGCGAGACGATGGCAGAAGCGACATCCGCGATCCCTGTCGGGGTCTATCCGTATCTGACGGTCAAGGGCGGAAAGGCGGCGGTCGCATTCTACACGCGCGCGTTCGCCGCCAACGAGGAGTTCCGAAGCTACGGTCAGGACGGCGAGCGCATTATGCACGCGAGACTGCGTATCAACGGCATGGCGGTGCTGCTCTCCGATTATTTCGCCGAATTCCATGGCGGCGCCGATGCGCCGGCGCCCGCGGGCGTCATGCTGCACCTGGAGGTCGACGACGCGGACCTTTGGTTCAAGCGTGCAGCCGACGCCGGCGCCGTTGTGACCTTGCCGCTCCAGGACATGTTCTGGGGTGACCGCTACGGGCAGCTCAAGGACCCGTTCGGCCACACTTGGTCGATCGGCGCGCCGATCAAGGCGTGAGGCTATTTCCCGAAGCGGACCTCGGCGTGCTGGCCCCCGCGCTGGACGCCGATGGTCCAGCTGTCGCCGGCATTGAGCGCCGCTTCAAGTTCAGCCGCGTCGCGGATCTGGCGCCCGTTCACGTCTGAGATGATGTCGCCCGGGCGGAAACCCACGCGCGCGGCGGGGCCGGTTGGGCTCAGCTGCTGAATGAAGACGCCGGTCAGGAAAGGATCGAGGCCGGCGTCTTCGGCGGTCGCCGGCGTGAGCGTTACAACCCGCGCACCGGTGAGCGGCGAACGTCCCGCGATCAGGCGCGCCTCGGGTGAACCACCCGGCGGAGGCTGCGCGATAGCGGTGAGCGTCATGGTGCGGCCGCCGCGATTGATCACCAGCGGCGCGCGGGCGCCGGGCTGGAGAAGCGCGAACTGATAGCGCACGCCGGCCTCGTCGTGGACATCGGCGCCGGCGACAGAAACGATGACATCGCCCCGTTGCAAGCCCGCGCGCGCGCCGGCGGCGTTGGGATAAAGATCGCCGACCAACACGCCGTCCGGGCGCGCCAGGCGCATCGATCGGGCGAGATCGGGCGTGACGCTTTGCAGGCGCGCGCCGATCCATGGGCGCACGAAGGTATGGCCGCCCGATGCCGCAGAATCGACGACGCGGCGCACCAAGTCTGCCGGAATAGCAAAACCGATGCCGTTGGAATCGCCTGACGTCGAGAGGATCGAACTGTTGATGCCCACAAGTTCGCCTCTCATGTTGACGAGCGCGCCGCCGGAATTGCCGCGGTTAATGGGTGCATCGGTCTGAATGAAGAAGTTGTCGCTGCCGACTTCGGTGCGCGCCAGCGCCGAGATAATGCCGCTCGTCACCGTTTGCGAAAGGCCGAACGGATTGCCAATGGCGAGCACGAGGTCTCCGACCTGCAAATTTCGCGTATCGGCCAGCGCCAGTGTTGGCAGCCGCTCTGCACCGACGTCGATCTTGAGCACTGCAAGGTCAACACGCTCGTCGGCCAGCATGACGCGGGCGCTAAATTCGCGTCGATCGGCCAGCACGACGCGAAAGGTTTGCATGCCCTGGATGACGTGATTGTTGGTGACGATAACGCCGTCCGGGCGGACGATAACGCCGGAGCCGAGCGAGCGCTCCATGCGTTCGCGCGGCGCGCCGAATTGGCGGAAGAATGGGTTGGCGTAGAGGCTGTTTTGAATGGTTCTGTCTGCGTAAACGTTGACCACGGCGGGGGAGGCGCGCGCAGCTACCGGGGCGAACGAAAGCTGCACTTGCGCTTGGTTTTGCGGCACGCTGCGGGGATCGCTCTGCGCTGCCGCGCTCCCGGCAAGGCAGACCGCGACCGCTGCCGCCAACGATGCCCTGCGCAAAGCCGAACCGGAAATGTACATGATCGTGCCCGCTGCTGATGAAAACGCGCGGCGATCATGCCCCGCCACGCGGCGGAAACATGGCGAAATCAGCGGCGCGCGGCAGTCCGCGCCGCGAGTGCGGCCAGCAAAGCCCGCCAGTGTTCGGCTTGGCGCATCTGGAACGGCCGCAGCGGGAAACGGTGGCGCGCGACGTGCTCCTGCGGGATCGAATCCCAGCCGCGGTGCTCGACTGTCACGCGGGTTTCATCGCCCACCGGTTCGAACCGGACCTCGACATGAGTGGTTTGATCCGGCGCGAACGTGGCCTGCCGCCAGCTGAAGGCGAGCCGCTCGCCTGGAACCCAAGCGCTGATGCGGCCGATTTCGAAAATGGCCCCGCTCGGCAAATCCGTGACCAGACGGCCATGTTCGCCCGGTTCAAAGCGAAGCCGGCCATCGCCGCGCGGGGTGAGCTGGAAAAGCTCGTTTGCTTGCCACCACGAGGCGATCTCACCGGTAAAAACCTCAAATGCCTCCAGCGGCGTGGCTTTCACGCGCAGCGACACGATAACGGCGGATGTCATTTCCGCTTCTTTTCGACATGCGCCTTGAACGATGCGAGTTGATCCATCCACAGCCGCTCGGTGTCGGCCAACCACTTCTTCAGATCGGTCATGGCGCCGTCCTTCAGCGCGTAGATGCGCACGCGCGCATCAAACCCGGGATGCGTCTCTTCAATGAGCCCGCTTTCTTTCAGCGTACGCAGGTGGCGGCTCATGGCGGGCGCCGGCAATTTCAGAGCGGCCGCCAATTCCCCGGCGCGGCGCGGTCGTTGGCCAAGCAGTTCCACCGCGCGGCGCCGATCGGGATCGGCGAGCGCGGCGAACGTTGCATCGATCGAGCGCTTGGCGCTCATGGACGCGTCAGGGTTTTGAGGCCTGTCGCCTTCTCCCATTCCTCTGGCGTCGATTTCTTTACGGTTTGGCCGAAGGTCCAGATGTGGCCTTCCGGATCAGTGCAGCGATAGGTGCGGTCGCCGTAGAATTGCGTTTCCGGCTCTTGGGTGATTGCGGCGCCGGCTTTGCGCGCGCGCTCGCAATGGCCGTCGATGTCGTCGTCGAGCTGGACGTGGATGGTTTGGGTGTTGACGCCTCCAGTCGACTTCGGACTGCGATGATTTTGCGTCCATTCCGACGCCACCATCAGCACCGAGTCTCCAAAACTCATCTCCGCATGAGCAAGGGCGCCGTCTTTATCGACGATGACCATGAAGGGTTCGAAGCCAAACGCCGCTTCGAGCCAAGCCAGCGCGGCCTTTGGGTCCTTGTAACACGGCGCGCAAGAAAGCCCTTTCGAGCGATAGAAATCCGTCATCGCCGATCTCCTTTGCGCATGATGCAATATTTCTAGTTTTTGATAAACATCAAGTCAATCAAAAAGGGCCGCTCACACGAGCGGCCCTTTGAGCCTTGGACCTTGGCCTTCGCCTTAGCCTTCGTCGGTGTAGATTGCTTCCGGGCGCGCTCCGCTGTCTTGGCCGCGCGCGCTCTCATCGCGATCGACCAGCTCGATCACGGCGAGCGGGGCGTTGTCGCCGTGGCGGTAGCCCGCCTTCAGCACGCGCGTGTAGCCGCCGGCGCGGCTTTTATAGCGCGGGGCAATCGTGTCGAAGAGCTTCTTGGTCTGCTCCTGGTCGCGCATGCGCGCGATGACCAGGCGGCGCGAACCCAGATCGCCCTTCTTGGCCAGCGTGATCAGCCGCTCGACCACGGGACGAAGCGCCTTTGCCTTGGGCAGCGTCGTCACGATTTGCTCGTGCTTCACCAGCGCCGCGGCCATGTTGGCGAACATCGCGGTGCGATGACTGGCGGTGCGGTTGAGTTTCTTATGTCCAACGCCGTGACGCATGGTCGTTCCCCGAGCCGGTTCTGAGCCGGCGCTGCGCTAAATCTGGTCTTCGTACTTCTTGGCGAGATCTTCGATGTTTTCCGGCGGCCAATTCTCGACGGCCATGCCGAGATGCAGACCCATCGAGGCCAGCACTTCCTTGATCTCGTTGAGCGACTTGCGGCCGAAGTTCGGGGTGCGAAGCATTTCGCCTTCCGACTTCTGGATGAGGTCGCCGATATAGACGATGTTGTCGTTCTTCAGGCAGTTGGCCGAACGAACCGAAAGTTCGAGTTCGTCGACCTTCTTCAAGAGCGCCGGGTTGAACGGCAGATCAGGCTTTTCGCCGCCTTCCTTCTTCGCCTTCGGCTCTTCGAAGGTGATGAAGACTTGCAGCTGGTCTTGCAGGATGCGCGCCGCGTAGGCGATCGCATCTTCCGGGCGGATGGCGCCGTTGGTTTCAACTTCGATCACCAGCTTGTCGTAATCGAGCACTTGGCCTTCGCGCGTGTTGTCGACGCGATAAGCGACGCGGCGCACCGGCGAATAGAGCGAGTCGACCGCGATCAGGCCGATCGGGGCGTCGTCGGGGCGGTTCTGTTCGGCCGGCACGTAGCCCTTGCCGTTATTGATCGTCAGCTCCATGCGGATGGTGGCGCCGTCATCGAGCGTGCAGATGACGAGATCGGGATTGAGGATCTCCATGTCGGAGACCGTCTGAATGTCGCTGGCCTTGACTTCGCCCGGGCCGGTCTTGGTCAACATCACGCGCTTGGGGCCCTCGCCGCGCATGCGGATGGCGACCTGTTTCAGGTTCAGCACGATGTCGGTGACGTCTTCGCGCACGCCCTGGATCGAGCTGAATTCGTGCACGACGCCGTCGATCTGCACCGAAGTGATCGCCGCGCCCTGCAGCGACGACAGCAGCACGCGCCGCAGCGCGTTGCCAAGGGTCAAGCCGAAGCCGCGCTCGAGCGGTTCGGCGATCAGCGTCGCCCGGCGCACGGGATCGAAGCCGTGTTCGACCACGGGCTTCTTCGGCCGGATCAGTTCAAGCCAGTTCTTTTCAATCGACATCATACTCATTGCTTCACCTCATCGGCGCTGCGCGAAATCGCGCTGCAGCCATCGGGAAATTCGTTCGACGCCGGCGGCGCTACACCCTGCGTCTTTTCGGCGGCCGGCATCCATTGTGCGGGATCGGCGTCACGTCGCGGATCGAGGTCACCGTGAAGCCGACCGCTTGCAGCGCGCGCAGCGCGCTCTCACGGCCCGAGCCTGGGCCCGACACGTTTACTTCGAGCGTGCGCATGCCGTGCTCCATCGCCTTGCGGCCGGCGTCTTCGGCCGCGACCTGTGCAGCGTATGGCGTCGACTTGCGCGAGCCCTTGAAGCCCATGGTGCCGCTGCTCGACCATGCGATGGTGTTGCCTTGCGCGTCGGCGATGGTGATGTGGGTGTTGTTGAACGACGCGTTTACGTGCGCGACGCCCGTCACGATGTTCTTGCGCTCGCGCTTCTTTACGCGGGTTGTGTCTTTGGCCACTGGGTTCGGTCCTTATTTCTTGGTGGCGATCTTCTTGCCGGCGATCGGCTTCGAAGGGCCCTTGCGCGTGCGGGCGTTGGTGTGCGTGCGCTGACCGCGAACCGGCAGGCCTTTGCGGTGACGCAAACCACGGTAGCAGCCGAGGTCCATGAGACGTTTGATATTGGTCGCGGTTTCGCGCCGGAGATCGCCTTCCACCGTGTAATCGCGGTCGATGGTTTCGCGGATTTGCAGAACTTCGGCGTCGGTCAGGTCGCTGACCCGGCGTTCGGCCGTGAGGCCAACCTTCTGCATGATTTCTTGGGCGTGGGTTTTGCCGATGCCGTGGATGTACTGCAGCGCGACTTCGACGCGCTTCTGGGTCGGAATGTTTACCCCGGCGATACGAGCCATGTTGGCGATGCTCCAAACGCAATAGACGCGTGCCCGCCGGACCAGGCGGCCCGGGGAGCATCGCGGATGTTGTTTCGCGAAGGCGCGGTTATAGCGGGGCGAAATGCCGCGTCAACCAGCCGAAGCGCGCCTTTCTTGCGGCTTTTCGGCTCCATTCGCCGCATCAAAATGGGCCCGCGCCGCCTGAATGCAAGGCTGATGGCGGATGGCCCATTCACCGAGCGCTGCAACCGGCTCGAGCAGGTCGCGGCCAAGCGTGGTGAGCTCGTAATCGACGCGCGGCGGAATCGAGGGCGTGACTGTCCGTTTGACCAGTCCGTCCCGCTCCAGGTTGCGGAGCGTCAGCGTCAACATACGCTGCGAAATGCCCCCGATCATGCGCTTGATTTCATTGAATCTCCGCGAGCCTTCCCCAAGGCGCATGATGATCAGGACCGACCATTTGTCCCCGACCCGGGCGAGGATGGCGGACACCGCCTTGCAATCATGGGATTGGGGATCGGACACACGGCTGTGCCCCGGTGACGTTGCTGTGCGTTCTTGAGCGGCTTTCATAGGCACTCATATAGCCCCAGTTACCAACCGTTACTAGGGGAACAATAATGACCAAAGTCGCCGTGATCGTAGGCAGTCTGCGCAAGGATTCCGTCAACCGCCGCTTTGCCGAGGCGCTGGCCAAGCTCGCCCGGCCCAAGCTCGAGTTCCGGTTCGTCGAGATCGGCGAGCTGCCGCTTTATAACCAGGACCTCGAAGGAGCGCTTCCGGCTGCTGTGGTCCGCTTCAAGAGCGAAATCGAAGCCGCTGACGCGGTGCTGTTCGTGACGCCGGAATATAATCGAAGCTTCCCGGCCGCGCTCAAGAACGCCATCGAATGGGGCTCGCGCCCGTGGGGTAAAACCTCTTGGCCCGGCAAGCCCGGCGCCATCGTCGGGGCAACTTTGGGCGCTGTCGGCACGGCGGCGGCGCAATCGCAATTGCGCAGCATCGTGGCCCATATCGGCGTCCCGCTTCTCGCGGATCCTGAAGTGTATCTGAACTTCCGCGACGATCAGATCGCCGACGGCGACTTCACGGACGAAAACTTCAAAGCGCTGCTGCGCACCTGGGTCGACAAGTTCAGCGATTGGATCGCGCGGCTGAAACAGCCCGCCTTGCAATTCTAGGCAACCTTCTTCGGCAAACTCTTTTATGGGCAAACTGTTCGCGTTGTTGTTCGCGCTGACGGTAGTCGGCGCTTCCTGAAAGGATGCACGCGCGCGCACGCTACAGCGCATGGCCTACGACGGTGTTCCACACCGCGTTCAACACGGTCTCAACCGTTTACGCGATGGCGGCCATGGCTGTGAGCGTCACGGTGGCCATTGCGGTGATCGCGTCTATTCTGCTGATCATTGAACGCAAGCCGCAGGGCGCCGGCTAGGCGTCAAGAACCTTGGCGATGCCAGCGGCTACGTGTTCGACCTCGGCCATGCCATCGACGCCGACGAGTTTGGCTTGCTTCTCATAATACGGAATGAGCGGCGCGGTCTGGTCGATATAGGCCTTTAGGCGTACCTTGAAGCTCTCGGGATTGTCGTCCTTGCGCCCCTCTTCGGCGAAGCGCTTGGCGACCCGGTCGATCAGTTTTTGTGAATCCACTTCGAGACGGATGACGTGATCGATTTGGGTACGGTGTCGCGCCAGCATGGCGTCGAGCGCCTCGGCTTGGGCGACCGTGCGCGGAAAGCCGTCGAAGATGAAGCCAGCCGCCGTTGGATTGGCGCCGAGCGCTTCCTCGATCAGCGCGATGACGATTTCATCCGAGACCAGCGAACCGGAATCCATGATCGCCGCAACCCGATTGCCGAGCTCCGAACCCGAAGCGCGCGCCGCACGCAGCATGTCGCCGGTCGAAAGTTGAACGTAGCCGCGCTCCGCCACCAAACGTTTGGCCTGCGTGCCCTTTCCGGCCGCAGGAGGGCCGAACAGGATGAGGTTCATCGCCGAATGCTCGGTGGAGCGTTGCCGCGCAACTTCGAGCGTTTGATTAGGCCTTCATATTGGTGCGCCACCAAATGCGACTGGATCTGAGCGACAGTATCCAGGGTCACCGAGATGACGATCAAGATCGAGGTGCCGCCGAGATAGAACGGCACGCCGTAATACGAGATCAGAATTTCCGGCAGCAAACAGACAACGGTGATGTAGGCCGCGCCCAAAACGGTGAGACGGGTGAGCACGAAGTCGAGATACTCGGCCGTCTTCTTGCCGGGCCGGATGCCCGGCAGGAAGCCGCCATACTTGCGCAAATTGTCGGCGGTTTCTTCCGGGTTGAAGACGATGGAGGTGTAGAAGAACGAGAAGAAGATGATGCCGACGGCATAGAGCGCCATGTGGCCGGCTTTGCCGTAGCCGAAATTCGCCAGGAACCAGTTCACATATTCTGGCGCGTTCGCGCCCTGGCCCAAGAAGGTAATCATGGTTTGCGGCAACAGCAGCAGCGATGAGGCAAAGATCGGCGGAATGACGCCGGCGCTGTTGAGCTTAAGCGGCAGGAACGAGCTTTCACCCATGAACATGCGGTTGCCCTGCTGGCGCTTGGGGTATTGCACGACCAGGCGACGTTGCGAGCGCTCGATGAAGACGATGAAAGCGATCGCGACCATCATGACGGCGCCGATCAGCAGAACGCCAAAATAGTTGACGTCGCCGGCGCGCGCCAATGACAGCGTCTGGAAGATAACGCGCGGCGCATCCGCGATGATGCCCGCCATGATGATAAGCGAAACGCCATTGCCGATGCCGCGCGCAGTGATCTGTTCGCCCAGCCACATCAGAAACATGGTGCCGCCGGAAAGCGTGATCACCGTCTCGGCGATGAAGAACCAGCCCGGATTGGTGACCAATCCCTGGCTCGCCATAAGGCCCTCGGCGATGCCGAAGGATTGCGCCAGAGCGAGCACCAGCGTCAGGTAGCGCGTGTATTGATTGAGCTGCTTGCGGCCAACCTCGCCTTCCTTCTTCAACCGCTCGAGCGCGGGAATGGATGTCGACATCAACTGAATGATGATCGAGGCCGAGATATAGGGCATGACGTTGAGGGCGAAGATCGCCATGCGCTTCACAGCGCCGCCCGACATCATGTTGAACATGCCGAGGATGCCGTTCTGCTGGCTCTGGAACGCGTGTTCGAACGCGACCGGATCAACGCCCGGAATCGGGATGAAGGTGCCGATGCGATAGACGATCAGCGCCAGCACCGTAAACCAGATGCGCTTTTGAAGGTCGGTCGCCTTCGAAAAGGCCGCAAAGTTGATATTGGCGGCTAGTTGTTCTGCGGCCGATGCCATGCGCTCTCCGATCGATCCCGCCCGACTTCAGTAAAGGGGGACGGAAGCTCTCCTCAGGGAGAGCGATGTTTACGCGGTTGCTTCGTCCGCCGCGGGCGGATTAAGCAACGTCACCTTGCCGCCGGCCTTTTCGACCGCGGCGACGGCCGCCGCGGAGGCGCCCGTTACGGTGATGTTCACTTTGGCCTTGAGTTCCCCGCGCGCAAGGAGGCGCACGCCGTCTTTCTTCCGCCGGAGCAGTCCAGAGGCGACCAGCGCGTCTTCGGTGATATCGCTTTTGGCGTCGAGCGACTTGTTATCGATGGCCTTTTGCAGTTCGCCCAGATTGACCCAGGTCATGCGCTTCGGCGACGGCGGATTAAAGCCGCGCTTCGGCATGCGCATGTGCAGCGGCATTTGACCGCCTTCGAAGCCATTGATCGAGACGCCGCGGCGGGACTTTTGACCCTTGACGCCGCGACCGCCGGTTTTGCCCTTGCCCGAGCCGACGCCGCGTCCAACGCGCATCAGCTCTTTGGTCGAGCCTGGGTTATCGGCCAGTTGGTTCAGTTTCATCACACCTACTCCGACGGCTAAGCCGTCTTATTTCACGATCTCGACCAGGTGGTGGACTTTGCGGATCATGCCTTGCACCGCAGGCGTATCCTCGAGTTCAACCGTCTGGTTGGCGCGCTTCAAGCCAAGGCCCAGCAGCGTTGCGCGTTGGGTGTTGTCGCGGCGAACCGGACTGCCGATACGGCGCACCGTCACCTTGCCGCTGGCGGACTTCTTCGTAGCCATCGATTAGCCCTCCGCCGGCGCTTCGCCGACGCTCGCGCCATCCTTACGGCGAGCGACGAGATCAGCGACTTTAAGACCGCGACGGTTGGCGACGTGGCGCGGCGAGCTTTGTTCTTTCAATGCGTCGATGGTGGCGCGCACCATGTTGTAGGGGTTCGACGAGCCGTTCGATTTGGCCACGACGTCGGCCACGCCCAGCACTTCAAGCACCGCGCGCATCGGACCGCCGGCGATCAAGCCGGTGCCTGGCGGCGCCGAGCGCAGCATGACTTTGCCCGCGCCCCAGCGGCCGCGGCCGTCATGGTGGAGCGTGCGGCCTTCGCGCAGCGGCACGCGGATGAGAGACTTCTTGGCTTCTTCCGTCGCTTTGCGGATCGCTTCCGGCACTTCGCGCGCCTTGCCGTGGCCGTAGCCGACGCGGCCCTTCTTGTCGCCGACGACGACGAGCGCGGCGAACGCGAAATTCTTACCGCCCTTCACGACCTTGGCGACGCGGTTGATGGCGACGAGCTTATCGACGAGCTCGCCCTCGGCGCGCTCTTCGTTTTGTTGGCCGTCGCGCGGGCCACGCCGGCCGCGATCGCCGCCAGGACCACGGCCGCCGCCGCCCGGGCCGCCGCGGCGCGGGCCGCGTGGGCCACGCGAGCGCGGCTGCTGCTCGGTTGGCGCTGATGTCTCTGCTGGCGGGGCGCCTGCGGTTTCGTCGCTCATGCGATCTTCCTTCAGAAATCCAGACCGCCCGCGCGGGCGGCGTCGGCCAGAGCTTTCACCCGGCCATGGAAAATGTAGCGCCCGCGATCGAACACGACGCTCTTCTTACCTGCCTTCAGCGCGCGTTCGGCGATCAGCTTGCCGACAGCGGCGGCGCCGTCCTTGTTCGAGCCTTTGGCTTTCACAACCTCTTCGAGCGAGGAAGCGGCGGCAATTGTGACCCCCTTCACGTCGTCGATCAGCTGCGCTGAAATGTTCTTCGACGAGCGGAAGACGGAAAGACGCAGACGGCCATCGCCTGCATTCTTCTTCACCCGCGAGCGGTTGCGTTGCGTGCGGCGCTGGATGGGATTGAGTTTCCGGGCCATGGCTTACTTCTTCTTGCCTTCCTTGCGGCGGACGTATTCGCCGGCATAGCGCACGCCCTTGCCCTTGTAGGGTTCTGGCGGGCGATAGGAGCGAATTTCGGAGGCGGCTTGGCCAACGACTTGGGGGTCGACGCCGCTGACCTTGATTTCAGTCGGCTTCGGCGTCGCCAGCGTGACCCCTTCCGGGGGCTGATAGATGATCTCGTGGCTGTAGCCGAGCTGCAGCTGGAGGTTTTTGCCTTGCATCGCCGCGCGATAGCCGACGCCGGTCATTTCGAGGTTCTTCTCAAAGCCTTCCGTCACGCCTTTGATGTTGTTGGCGAGCACGGCGCGGGTGGTGCCCCACAGCGCGCGCGCGCGGGTGGTTTCGTGGCGCGGCTTCACCGAGATCGCGCCATCGCCGAACGCCACCGCCACATCATCGTGAGCGCGGAAGTTCAACGTGCCCTTCGGGCCCTTCACGCTCACGTCCTGACCCGTCACTGTGACGGTGACGCCGGACGGGGCGGTGATCGGTTTTTTGCCGACGCGTGACATTAGTAGACCTCACACAGAACTTCGCCGCCGACATTGGCGTCGCGCGCGGCTTGATCGCTCATCACGCCCTTCGGCGTGGAGAGGATCGAGATGCCGAGGCCGTTGCGGACCAAGCGCAGATCCTTGATCGCCGAGTAAACGCGGCGGCCCGGCTTCGACACGCGCTGGATCTCGTGAATCGCCGGTGCGCCTTCGAAATACTTCAGCTCGATCTCGAGCTCCTTGCGCCCTTCCGCCTCGATTTCACGGAAATCGCGGATGTAGCCTTCGTCCTTCAGCACCTGCAGCACACGCCCGCGCAGCGCCGAAGCCGGCGAAACCAGCTTCGAGCGGCGGCGCATTTGCGCATTGCGGATGCGGGTGATGAGATCGCCGACGGGATCGTTCAAATTCATATCGGCCCCCTCACCAGCTCGACTTGACCATGCCCGGGACCTGGCCGTTGGAGGCCAGTTCACGGAGCGCGATGCGCGAGAGCTTGAGCTTGCGATAGAAGCCGCGCGGACGGCCGGTCAGCTCGCAGCGATTGCGGATGCGCGTGGGCGAGGCGTTGCGCGGCAGCTGCGCCAGCTTGAGGCGCGCCGCGTAACGCTCTTCGAGCGGCAGATTTTCGTCGACCGCAGCCGCTTTCAGCTTGGCGCGGCGCGCAGCGTATTGCTTCGCCAGGCGCTCACGTTTGCGATTGCGTTCGATGGAGCTTGTCTTCGCCATGCTTTCCTTCTCTCCCGATGCGTTCTGGGGTGGACGGCCCTTGTTCGTCTTTGCGGCCATCAGTTCCGGAACGGGAAATCGAACTCCTTCAACAGGGCGCGGGCTTCATCGTTGGTGCGCGCAGTGGTGCACACGACGATGTCCATGCCCCAAATCTGATCGATCTGGTCGTAATTGATTTCCGGGAACACGATGTGTTCCTTGATGCCCATGGCGTAATTGCCGCGGCCATCGAAGCTCTTGGCGTTTAGGCCGCGGAAGTCCTTCACCCGCGGCAGCGCAATGGTGACGAGCCGATCGAGAAACTCGTACATCGCGTCTTTGCGCAGCGTGACCTTGCAGCCGATGCTCATGCCTTCGCGCAATTTGAACGCGGCGATGGATTTGCGAGCCTTGGTGGCGATGGGCTTTTGGCCCGCAATCGCCGTCAAGGCTTCCATCGCCGACTTCAGCTTCTTGGAATTGGCCGTCGCTTCGCCGACGCCCATATTGATCACGATCTTGTCGAGACGCGGGATCTGCATGTCGTTGGTGTATTTAAACTCGTCGCGCAGGCGCTTTTTGATCTCGCTCTTGTAGCGAGACTTCATGCGCGGCTCGTAATCGGCCGGCTTCGGGGCGCGCTTCTTGGCGGGCGCGGCGGCGGCTTCCTTGCCCTTGGCCTTTTTCTCGGCCGCTTTCTCAGGCGCCTTTGCGGCGCCGGCCGGTTTTGCCTCAGCCTTCGGTGTCTTTTGTTCGTCAGACATCGATCTGCACTCCAGAACCCTTGGCGACGCGCACTTTGCGGCGCTGGGCGCCTTCGCCCACGATCTTGAAGCCCACGCGCGTTGCCTTGCCGGTCTTCGGGTCACGCAGCGCTACGTTCGAAACGTGGATCGGCGCTTCTTTCGCGATGACGCCGCCATTGGGATTGGCCACGTCTGGCTTGGTATGGCGCTTCACCATGTTCACGCCTTCAACCAGCACGCGGTCGTCGTCAGGCATGACGCGCACAACCTTGCCGGTTCGGCCTTTGTCCTTGCCGGCGATGACAACGACGGTGTCGTTCTTGCGGATGCGGGCGCCCATTAGATGACCTCCGGCGCGAGCGAGATGATCTTCATCTGGTTCTTGGCGCGGAGTTCGCGCGGAACCGGTCCGAAAATGCGGGTGCCGATCGGCTCGCCCTGCTTGTTGACGAGGACCGCGGCGTTGGAGTCGAAGCGGATGGTCGACCCGTCCTTGCGCTTCAGATCCTTCGAGACGCGCACGACGATGGCTTGCACGACATCGCCTTTCTTCACGCGCCCGCGCGGCATCGCTTCCTTCACGGAGACGACGATGATGTCGCCCACGGTGGCGTAGCGGCGCTTGGAGCCGCCCAGCACCTTGATGCACATCACGCGCTTAGCGCCGGAATTGTCGGCGACGTCGAGATTGGTTTGCATCTGGATCATGACATCATGCTCCGACGCGGCCGACGACTTCCCAGCGCTTCAGCTTGGATTTCGGCGGGCACTCTTGAATGTTGACAATTTCGCCTTCCTTGAAGGCGTTCTTTTCGTCGTGGGCGTGGAAGCGCGACGAGCGGCGCACGGTCTTCTTCAAGACCGGATGCAGATAGGTGCGCTCCACCTGCACGACGACGGTCTTGTCGCCTTTGTCGCTCACGATTTTTCCGGTCATTACTCGGCGCGGCATCGTCTTCGTCCTTAAACTTTTTTTTGCGGCGTCTTTTCGCGCAGCACCGTTTTGGTGCGGGCGATCTGACGGCGGACGTCGCGCATACGCGACGACTTTTCGAGCTGACCTGTCGCTTGCTGGAAGCGCAGGTTGAACTGCTCCTTCTTCAGCTTCGCGAGCTCTTCGCTGAGGGCGCCAGCGTCGCCCTTGCGGAAGTCTTCGAGGTCTTTGCGGATCTCACGGTGTTTCATCAAAGACCCTCCACCCGGCTGACGATGCGCGTCTTCACCGACAGCTTGGCCGCGCCAAGGCGCAGGCTCTCGCGCGCGACCGCCTCGTTGACGCCGTCAATCTCGAACATGATGCGGCCCGGCTTCACGCGCGCGGCCCAGAATTCCGGCGCGCCCTTGCCCTTGCCCATCCGGACTTCGATCGGCTTCTTCGACACCGGTAGGTCCGGGAAGATGCGAATCCAAACCCGGCCTTGGCGCTTCATTTCGCGGGTGATGGCGCGGCGCGCGGCTTCGATCTCGCGCGCATTGACGCGATTTGGCTCAAGCGCTTTTAGCCCGTACTCGCCGAAATTCAGCGCCGTACCCGAAGTCGCAGCGCCTTTGATGCGTCCTTTGAAGGCGCGGCGGAATTTGGTTTTCTTCGGTTGCAGCATGATTCTTAAGCCTCCGCGTCCGGGCCGCCGTCTTCGCCGCGCGGCGGACGCCGGCCTCGACGTGGACGGTCCGCTGAGGGGGGACGGTCTTCGCGCGCCGGA
The DNA here is from genome assembly GCA_963837475.1 of uncultured Pseudomonadota bacterium. Taxonomy (GTDB): domain Bacteria; phylum Pseudomonadota; class Alphaproteobacteria; order Caulobacterales; family Aquidulcibacteraceae; genus Vitreimonas. The sequence continues at coordinate 861,183 of CAWIND010000003.1, read as the reverse complement.
CGATCGCGATCGCGGCGCTCGCGGTTCTCGCCCGTTTCCAGCGAACGTTTGTCCTGCGCCATCGGATCGTGCTCGAGGATCTCGCCTTTGAAGATCCAAACCTTCACGCCGATCTTGCCGTAGGCGGTGTCGGCTTCGGTAAAGCCGTAATCGACGTCCGCGCGCAACGTGTGCAGCGGCACGCGGCCTTCACGGTACCATTCCATGCGCGCGATTTCTGCGCCGCCCAGACGGCCCGAGACATTGATCCGGATGCCTTGCGCGCCCAAGCGCATCGCCGATTGCATCGCGCGCTTCATGGCGCGACGGAACGCAACGCGGCGCTCGAGCTGTTGGGCCACGCCCTCTGCGACGAGCTTGGCGTCGGTTTCCGGCTTGCGGACTTCAACCAAGTTCAGATGCACTTCTGCGCCCGGCGCCATCTTGGCCAGGTCCTTGCGCAGCTTTTCGATGTCGGTGCCCTTCTTGCCGATGACGACGCCTGGCTTGGCGGTCGAAATCGTCACGCGGCACTTCTTCAACGGCCGCTCGATGATGATCTTCGAGACGCCGGCCGCCTTCAGCTTCTCGCGCAGAAACTTCGCGGATCTTGATGTCTTCGTGCAGCAGCCGCGCATAGTCCTTCGTGTTGGCGTACCAACGCGAGTCCCAAGTGCGGTTGACGCCGAGCCGAAGCCCGATCGGATTGACCTTCTGACCCATTACGCGGCCTCTGGCTGTTTGCTGGTGTCGCGCAGCACGATGGTGATCTGCGAGAAGTGCTTTTCGATGCGCACGCCGCGACCGCGAGCGCGGGCGTGCATGCGCTTCATGACAATATTCTTGCCGACATGGGCTTGCGCCACCACGAGGCCGTCGAGATCGAGGCTGTGGTTGTTTTCGGCGTTGTCGATCGCCGATTGCAGGCACTTCAGCACGTCCTTGGCGATGCGCTTCTGGCTGAAACGCAATTCGTTCTTCGCCTTCTCGGCCGAGAGACCACGGATCGACTGAGCGACCAGGTTCAGTTTTTGCGGGCTGATGCGCAGCGTGCGCAGAACGGCGCGCGCTTCGTTTTCGGCCTGCTTCGGAGGAGCTTTCTTCTTGCTCATCTCACTTCCTCTTGGCCTTCTTGTCCGCGCCATGGCCGTAATAGTTCCGCGTCGGCGCGAACTCGCCGAGCTTGTGGCCAACCATGTCTTCGCTCACCAGCACCGGCGTGAATTGCTTGCCGTTGTGGACTTGGAAGGTGAGGCCCACGAATTGCGGCATGATCGTCGAACGACGCGACCACGTCTTGATCTGCTCACGACGGCCACCGGCCGCGACCTTCTCGGCCTTGGCGATCAGATAGCCGTCGACGAACGGGCCTTTCCAAACTGAACGCGGCATCTCGTTAGCTCACTTTCTTCGAGTGACGACGGCGGATGATCAAACGATCCGACGGCTTGGTTTTGCGGGTCTTCGGACCCCGCGTCTTCTTGCCCCACGGCGTCACCGGATGACGGCCGCCGCTGGTCTTGCCTTCACCGCCGCCGTGAGGGTGATCGACTGGGTTCATGGCGACGCCGCGCACGCTGGGCTTGCGCCCGAGATGGAGACCGCGGCCAGCTTTGCCCCAGACTTCGTTCATGTTGTCGGGGTTTGACACCGCCCCGATCGTGGCCATGCAGACGTCTTGGACCATGCGCACCTCGCCCGAGGCCATGCGCAGTTGCGCGTATCCGGCGTCGCGGCCGACGACTTGCGCGTAGGTGCCGGCAGATCGGGCCATCTGGCCGCCCTTCAGCGGCTTTAATTCGACATTATGCACGATGGTGCCGACCGGGATCGCCTTCAGCGGCATTGCATTGCCCGGCTTCACGTCGACGCGATCGCCGGCGACCACCGTGTCGCCTGCCTTCAGGCGTTGTGGCGCCAGGATGTAGGCGAGTTCGCCATCCGCGTACTTGATGAGCGCGATGAACGCGGTGCGGTTGGGATCGTATTCCAAACGCTGCACTGTGCCTTCAACGCCCCACTTGCGGCGCTTGAAGTCGATCATGCGATACGAGCGCTTGTGACCGCCGCCGGTGCGGAAGGCGGTGACGCGCCCGGCATTATTGCGTCCGCCGGACTTGGTCAGACCTTCGGTCAGGGCCTTCACCGGCTTGCCCTTGTGCAACTCGGCGCGATCCACGATCACGAGCTGGCGTCGCCCAGGCGAAGTCGGACGGAATTGCTTCAAAGCCATCTTTTAGAGCCCCGTCGTCACGTCGATCGAATAGCCAGCGAGAAGCGTGACAATCGCTTTCTTGGTGTCGGAGCGCTTGCCCTGCTGACCGCGGAAAAGCTTGGTCTTGCCCTTGTGGCGGATGGTGTTCACCGCGCCGACCTTGACGTTGAAGAGCTTCTCGACAGCTTCCTTCACTTGGTCCTTGGTCGCATCGAGCGGCACGCGGAAGACGACCTTATTGTGCTCCGAGAGCAGCGTCGCCTTTTCCGTGATCACCGGCTTGATGATGGTGTCGTAGTGTTTGAACGCGCTCATGCCGGCGCTCCTTCAGCTCGAGCCTTCTTTGGCGCAACGCGCTTCTTCGCCGACGCCGCTTCAGCCTTTGCGGCTCGCTTAGAATCTGGGCCGGCGGCCGCTTGCGCGCGCGTCTTGGCGGGCGTGCAATTCTTGAAGCGGGTGTGGATCGCCTCGACCGCGTCCTTGCTCAGCACCAGCTTCTTGCGGCGCAGGATGTCATAAACGTTGAGCCCCGCGCTCGGCAGAACGTCGAGATCGCGAATGTTGCGCGCCGCGCGCGCCAGGCCTTGGTCAATGTGAGCGCCTGCAATAATGAGCGCGTTGGCGACCTTGAGCTTGCCGAGGTGGCCCGCAAGCGTCGAGGTCTTCGCGTCCTTGAGCGACACCGCATCGACGACAACGAGATCGCCGGCCGCTGCCTTCGCCGACAGCGCATGACGAAGCGCCAGCGCGCGGAATTGCTTGGTCAGATCGTGGCTGTAGTCGCGCGGCAGACGATTGTGGGCGTGGCCGCCGCCCCGAAAGATCGGCGCGTTGGCCGCGCCGTGACGCGCTTGGCCGGTGCCCTTCTGCTTGTAGAGCTTTGAATGCGAGACGGAGACTTCGCCGCGGCTCTGCGTCTTGTGGGTGCCAGCGCGACGCTTGGCGAGCTGGTATTTCACCATGCGTTGCAGGATGTCGGGGCGAACTTCCTTGATCCCGAAGACGTTGTCGTCGAGGTCGATTGAGCCCGCCTTCTTGGCGTCGAGGGTCTGGATGTCGAGCTTCATGCCGCGGCTCCCTCACCGTCTTTGGCGGCGTCTTTGGCGCTCTTTGTTTGCTTGGTCGCGCCCGGCTTGGGCGCTTCCTTCGGCAGGGCGCTCTTTGCTGCGTCGCGCACTTCAACCCAGCTGCCCTCAGCGCCAGGGACGGCGCCCTTCACAAACAAAAGTCCGCGTTCGGCATCGACGCGGACAATCTGCAAATTCTGAATGGAGACGCGCTCGTCGCCCAGGTGGCCGGCCATCTTCTTGCCTTTGAACACCTTGCCCGGATCCTGGCGTTGGCCGGTGGAGCCGTGGCTGCGGTGTGAGACAGAGACGCCGTGGGTGGCGCGCAAGCCGCCGAAATTCCAGCGCTTCATGGCGCCAGCGAAACCCTTGCCGATGGAGATGCCGGCAACATCGACCTTTTGACCCGGGACGAAGTGTTCGGCGGAGATCTCGGCGCCGACCGGCAGCATATTATCGGCGCTGACGCGGAATTCGCGAACGACCTCTTTGGGCTCGACCTTGGCGCGCGCGAACTGGCCGCGTTCGGCCTGGCTGCGGTTCTTCGCCTTCGCCTTGCCGGCGCCGAGTGTCAGCGCCGTGTAGCCGTCGCCCTTGGCTTCGCGCGTTTGATTTTCCTTCTTGGCGTTCTTGCGGCTCTTCTTGAGCTTCAGGGGAACGGCCGCGCCAGTGGCGTCCTTGAAAGCCTCGGCTTCCACGGTGCGGCGGCCAATCACCTGGCAGCCTTCGAGGTTGAGCACGGTCACCGGCACGTGCGCGCCGCCATCGGCGAACACGCGCATCATCCCAACCTTGCGGGCAACGACGCCAGTGCGTTTGGAGACTTCCTTCGCCATCGCCATCACCCGAGAACTTGGATCTGGACGTCGACGCCGGCGGAGAGGTCGAGCTTCATGAGCGCGTCGACCGTTTGCGGCGTCGGCTGCACGATATCGAGCACGCGCTTGTGCGTGCGGATTTCGAATTGCTCGCGGCTCTTTTTGTCGACGTGGGGCGAGCGGTTAACCGTGAACTTCTCGATCCGCGTCGGCAGCGGCACGGGACCGATCACAGTCGCACCCGTGCGCTTCGCCGTCGACACGATCTCCTTGGCGGAGAGATCGAGCGTGCGGTGATCGAAGGCCTTGAGCCTGATCCGGATATTTTGCTGCATCATCGCCTAAACTTCCTCGGTCCGCCCAAACGCAAAGCCCCTCGACCCGCAACCCATCGGGCTTGCGTCGAAGGGAGCGCTGCTTCGAGCGAACGCTCGCTGGAGGCTAACGGGGTCGCAAAAAACGCTGGCGATACGGAGCTTTCCGCCCCGCGCGCTCGACCCGCTTGTCCTCGGGGAAGCTGCCGCGTAACTTGCGAACCGCGTCTAAGCTTTAAGCTTACGGCCGGCTCGAAGAGCGGGTGGAATACAGATACCCCTCTGGGGCGTCAAGCAGCGATTAGCGCCGAAATCAGCCGCCCAAACATGGCCCTTTGCCGCTGATTTCGAGGCCCCGACGCGCAAGCAGGCAAAGAAGGGACCCGAGAAAGCGACGCGAGGAAGAAGAGCAAAGAAGGCCTAGCCGCTGGTGACGTCGCCGGAGCCCATGATTTCCTTATGGACCGTGCCGGTGATGGAAGTAGCGTGCACCCCGCCGGAGCCGAAGATGGAGGCGTCGACGTCGCCCACAGCGCCATTGACGTTGACATCGCCGGAGCCGTGGATCGAGACCTTCATCCGTTGGATCGGCGCGGCCACGTCAGCGCCGCCCGAGCCAAAGAGATCGAACTCGGCATTGGTGATTGTCCCGCCCGAGACAGTGACGTCGCCGGAGCCGTGGCTACTGCCTTTAAATGAGCCGCTCACCGAGGCGACCGTCACAGACCCGGATCCGAAAACGCTGACGTCAGCGCCATCCGCAACCGTCCCTGCGCTCAGCCCGCCCGAACCCATGACATCGGCATTGAGGGTATGCGCCGCACCCGCCTGGACCCGGCCTGACCCGCGAACATCGACCTCGAGCTCCTGGGCGACATCGGCCGCGGTCGCGGCGCCACAGCCCGAAACCTCAAGGTGAAGCGCCTGCGAAGGGCCCACTTCCGCTAAGCCTGCGCCGTCAAAGTCGACATGAAGCGTGCGCGGGGCGTGCACGACGATCTGGGGCAGATCTGCGAGGGCGACGCGGCTATAGCCGCGGACATCGGCCCCGCCTGCGTCGTCGCAATCCACGCGGTTGGCCAGGTGGCCGTCGATGACGATATCGTCGCCGTCGCGCCCGATCGTCGGCATCGGCACGTGGCCGGGATTGGTAATCTCGACGGACACGTCCTGGCGGTCTTCTGGGGTGATGGTCACGTGCGCCGCGAGGTATTTGAAGCGGATCTCGTCGCCGCTGAACGTCTGGGCGGCGGCATGACCCGCCGCTACCGGCATCACCGGATCTGTGCGCCCGTCGATATCAAAATGAAAATGCCGGCCGCCGCCAACCATTGCGACGATGCCAAAAATGACGGCAAAAGTGATCGCGGCCACGAAGATAAAGCGTTCCATCCACGCCTCCAACGCGCCGTGTCAGGGCGCCCTCTGTCCGTAAGATGCACATCGCCAGGGGCTTAGATGCGGCCCATTTACCTAAGTCGGCGCGACTCTGAAGTCACACCCCAAGGCCGCGGCGCCATCAAAAGCCAATGGTTGACCGTCGTTAACCTCCCGTAAGGATTGTTAAGCCAAACCGCCCCGATCTGGTTGGCTAAGCAGCCTACCGCCTCATTGGGGATTAGTATGAAGAAGCTTGTTCTGGGCGCAGCTGCTGCGGCGGCCCTTCTCGCGCCGGGCGTCGCCAACGCGCAAACCAATGCCACGGTCGGCATCGACTACAGCCACTTCGATTTCGATGGCTTCGACGCCAACGCCTACGGCCTCACTGGCGCGTTCAACCACGATTTTTCGAGCGGCGGCCAGCTTCAAATGGATGGCGCCACCGACCGTCTTGATGCGAGTGGTTGCTGCTTTTCTGCGAACTACGCGGCTGCACACTACGGCGTGCGCAACGACGAATATAGCTTCGCCGGTTTTGTCGGGCTGCAGAACATCTCGATCTTCTCCGGCATCGATGTCGGCGTGGAAGGCCAAATGCACTTCGGCCAAGCGTCGATCGGCGGAAGCGTGAGCTACATCGATTTCGGCGACTTTGATGTCGACGCCACCAACGTGGGCGCAGACGGCGTCTTCTATTTCACGCCAAACTTCTCCGTGAACGCTGGCGCCGCTTACACGAACATTGACGGCTTTGGCGGCAACGTCGATTACTGGACTTGGAATGTCGGGGGCGAATATCGCTTCGACAATTCGCCGTTCAGCGTCACGCTCGGCTATCGCCAGTCTGACTTCGACGGCGCCGACGTCAATGCCTGGACCGTCGGTCTCACGCTCGATCTCGGCACCGGCACTCTGCAGGATCGCCGCGTGCACGGCCCGAGCTGGGGCGGTGCGCGTTCCTTGTACGACAATGTGGGCGCGATCGGCCCGATCATCTAACACGCCGAAAACCTTGCCTATCAAGCGCCCCGGTTCGCCGGGGCGCTTTTCTTTTGGCGCAACAAAAAGGGCCGCCCTCGCGAGCGGCCCTTCATATCCCCAACAATAAAGACCGCGCCTACTCGAGAATCTTGGCGACGACGCCCGAACCGACGGTGCGCCCGCCTTCGCGAATGGCGAAGCGGAGACCTTGGTCCATAGCGATCGGCGTGATTAGCTCGACGACCATCTTAATGTTGTCGCCCGGCATCACCATTTCGACGCCCGCCGGCAGCTGAACGATGCCGGTCACGTCGGTGGTGCGGAAGTAGAATTGCGGACGATAGTTGGTGAAGAACGGCGTGTGACGGCCGCCCTCTTCCTTGGTCAGAATGTAGACTTCCGACTCAAACTTCTTGTGCGGCGTGATCGAGCCCGGCTTGGCCAGAACCTGGCCGCGCTCGACGCCTTCACGATCGATACCGCGCAACAGCGCGCCGATATTGTCGCCCGCTTGGCCTTGGTCCAGCAGCTTGCGGAACATTTCAACGCCCGTGCAGGTCGACTTCACGGTCGGACGAATGCCGATGATTTCAACTTCATCGCCAACCTTCACAATGCCCTTCTCAACACGTCCTGTCACAACCGTGCCGCGGCCCGAGATCGAGAACACGTCTTCAACCGGCATCAGGAATGGCTGGTCGATTGGACGCTCTGGCTGGGGGATGTAGGTGTCGACGGCGGTCATGAGCTCCATGATCGAAGTCTTCGCCGAGCGGGGCGTCGCGGCCTTCAACGGCCGCCAGCGCTGAGCCCTTCACGATCGGGATGTCGTCGCCCGGGAAGTCGTAGCTGGAGAGCAACTCGCGCACTTCCATCTCGACGAGGTCGAGCAATTCCTTGTCGTCGACCATGTCGACCTTGTTCATGTACACGACCAGAGCCGGCACGCCGACCTGGCGCGCGAGCAGGATGTGTTCGCGCGTCTGCGGCATCGGGCCGTCAGCGGCAGACACAACCAGGATGGCGCCGTCCATCTGGGCCGCGCCCGTAATCATGTTCTTCACGTAGTCGGCGTGGCCGGGGCAATCGACGTGCGCATAGTGGCGCGCCGAGGTTTCGTACTCGACGTGCGCGGTGTTGATGGTGATGCCGCGGGCTTTTTCTTCGGGCGCTGCGTCGATGTCGGCGTAGCTCATGGCCTTGGCGCCGCCCTTCTTGGACAGGACAAGCGTAATCGCCGCTGTTAGCGTTGTTTTGCCGTGATCGACGTGGCCAATCGTACCGATATTGCAGTGCGGCTTGTTCCGCTCAAACTTTTCCTTGGCCATGGGTGGGTCCTGTCTCTCCGGCGTTCCAAAAGCATGAGAGCGCTCCGGCCCGGCCGAAGCGCGCGTAAGGTGCGGGTCTTTAGCGGGCGCTTAGGCCACGTCAAGCCCGAAGCGGTTTGATCTCGGCGCCGGCGCGATCTAGACACGCTCCTGCGACGGTTCGTCCTTGTGAAAGGACGTGAAAAGGGAACGCGGTGCGAGGCTTCATGCCTCAGAGCCGCGGCTGTGCCCGCAACTGTGAGCGGCGAGCGCTCCGCCAACGCCACTGGACCGCCGGTCCGGGAAGGCGGCGGAAACGCAACGACCCGCAAAGCCAGGAGACCTGCCGCCGCATGTCGCTCGTTCGCCGGCCGGGACCAGCCGAACGAACCGGGAAGTCTCCGCTGCAGCGACGCGGGCGGCCCTGCGCCATTTGGCGTTGCCCGCATTCGCTGCTTGGCGCGCCGCTGGCCGAAGGCGCGTGAGACGGGGAAAGTCCCATGCGTTCCATTTCTTTGCTTTCGGGCGCTGCCATCGCGGCGTTTTCGCTTTTCACCACCGCTGCGCGCGCCGACGACGCGTTGATCGTTGTTACGGCGACGCGCGCGCCGGCGCCGAGGGAAAGTCTGCCCGTGCGCGTCGATGTGATCGACCGCGGCGACATTGAAGCGCTCGGCCTCGACACGCTTGCCGGCGCGATCGGGCCAAGCGCAGTACAGTCCGGCGGCGTTGGCCAGCAAACATCGGTGTTTCTGCGTGGTTCGAACTCGAACCAGGTGCTGGCCTTGTTTGACGGCGTTCGGCTCAATGACGCATCAACGCCCGCGGGCGCTTACGATTTCGGCCAAGACACGCTGGGCGCGCTCGACCGCATTGAAGTGCTGCGCGGACCGGGTTCATCCGTCTACGGCGCTGACGCGATCGGCGGGGTGATAAACATGATACCGCGCCGCGGCGGCGCCCAGGCGTTCGAACCATTCTTGGAAGCGGCCATTGGCTCTTTCGACATGCGCCGCGTTCTTGCGGGCGCGGCCGGGACAAGCGGCGGGTTTGATTATGGTCTCAGCGTCGAGGCCTACGACACGGACGGTTTCGACCAAACACCGTCGCGCTTCGATTTGCACACGGGGGAACGCGACGGCGCGTCGATCCAGACCGGAACGCTCAGTGCGCGCCAACAGATCGGGGATTTCGGCGTCGATGCGCTTTTGCGCCTACGTCATGCGCAGGCCGAATACGACACTTTCTCCGGCGGCGGCGGCTTCGATTTACGCGCGGACGATCCCGACCTCGGCAATGACGCGACACAAACGCTCTGGCGGCTCGGCGGCGACGTGCGACTTGGCGCTGCAAGAGTGCGCCTGTCCGGGGGCCAAGTGCGCAGCGACCGCTCCGAGACGGATGGCGGCTTTGAGACGAACGCGGCGGTGTCTCGCCAAAGCTTCGCAGATCTAAACACCCGCTTGGCCTGGGGCCGCGCCAATCTCACCGCCGGCGTTGCGTTTGCCCGTGACGACATCGATACGCGCCCGCAATTCGCCGACCAGCTATCGATCGGCGAAGATCAGACCGCAGCTTACTTTATTGGCGAAAGCGCGATTTTTGATCACGTAACAGCGACCGGCTCGGTGCGCGCCGATCATTATGAAAGCTTCGGCGCGCACGTGAGCTACCAATTGGGCGCCGTCGCCGACTTCGATCCGGTGCGTGTGTTTGCCTCCTATGGCACGGCGTTCAAGGCGCCGTCGCTGAGCGAACGTTTCGAACAAAGCTTCTTCAATCACGGCAACCCGGACTTGAGACCGGAAGCTTCGCGCTCGTGGGAGATCGGCGGCGATTGGCGCGCCGGCGCCCATCTGACGCTCGGGGGTTCATATTATCAGACGCGCATTGACGATCTCATCCAGTACGATTTCGGCGCGCTCCACAATATCAATATTGGCCGCGCCGACATTGACGGCGCGGAGGCCTATGCGCAATGGGCCAACGCTTGGGCCTCAATACGCGTCAGCTACGACTGGACACGCGCGCGCAACGCTGAAACTGGCGAACAATTGGTGCGGCGCCCAGAAAACGCATGGCGTCTTGATGCGCGGCTGCGACCCACACGGCGGCTCTCGCTGGCTTTGCAATGGGCCTATGTCGGGGCGCGGCGCGATGTCGCCTACGATGACGCCGGCGCTTTCGTGAGCGGCTCTGGGCTCGTCTCCGCCTTCAGTGTCGGCGCGCTTTCGGCGACATACGACATCGACGAAACCGCGCAGCTTTTCGGGCGCATCGATAACATTGCCGACGAACGTTACGAACAGCCCTCAGCCTTCGCCGGCGCACCGCGATCCGTGAGCGTCGGTCTACGAGCCCGATATTGACGTCATCGCTTGTGCGTGCAGGTCAAGGTCGTTGCCCGTCACGCGCTGATATTGGGCGTTATAGCAGATCGATTGCAACGAGCCGTTGGTGACGCCTTCGGGCAAGGCAGCTTGGCTATACCATTGGCGGCCCAGCGATACCGCGCCGTTCTCGACGGCGCCGACCGTGCCGATATCGTCGGCGATGCGCGCGCGGGCAGCGTCCGTGCGCGCCCAATTCGGCCAGTCCGCCGCTGAATAGGTGAAGTAGACGCGCAGCGTGCCGCACGGATACTGACCAAACTCAATGCGGGTGACTTCGATCAGCCGGCGCTGCGATGGCGCGCAGAAAGTCGGCCGATCGCCGCCATAGGGCGAGCCTTGCAAATATTGACGGCCAAGCGGGGTGAGCGCGTATTCGTTCACACGCGCGCCGACGTCCAATCGCTCGCGCTTGGTCATGAAGCCCATGTCGACAAATTCGTCCATGCGCCGTTCGCCCTCACGCGCGACTTCTTCGCCCCAATCGCGCGCCATCAAATCAGCGCGCAAGACGTAGGCGGAGCGGCTCTGACCTTCGTTGAGCCACACAGCCGGCCACGCCATGCAAATGGGCGAGCGCTCGAGGATGGAGCGCACAGACGCGGCCACCTCTTCGCGCGAGACGTCGCGCTCGACGGGCGCGACAGCGCTGTCAGCGCCGCCTGAACGCACTTCGCGCGGCGTGCGATCGAACTGCGCTTGTTGCGACGCGCTGGTCATCGAGCATGCTGCGGTCGCTGCAACGACCAAGCACGCGGCTATGCGAATTATTCCCCAAACCGACGGCATCCCGCCCTCCGTCGCCACCCGAAAGCCCAGACAAGTATCCAGGCAAGTATTACGCCAATGCCGGATTTCGCAAACTGGTTGTCTTATGAGGAGACGGTAATGGAGCGGGTAGAGGGAATCGAACCCTCGTCTTCAGCTTGGAAGGCTGCGGCTCTACCATTGAGCTATACCCGCAACCGCTCGTTTAATTCGCCAATGGCGCAAGCCATCCGCCGTTCGCGCGTGAGAGAGCTTGGCCGCCTTCGCCAAGGCTCTTGAAGGCATCCCAACCTCGCCGCGCGAGCCAAAGGATGGTGGAAGGGGGTGGATTCGAACCACCGTACGCTCTCGCGGGCAGATTTACAGTCTGCTGCCATTAACCACTCGGCCACCCTTCCGGCCATGCTTCCGCAACGCCCGTAGCGCCCTTACAAGCACGCTCAAGTTTCGCGGAGCGCGTCCTATAACCAAGCCCCCTCACCCACTCAAGCCGCATGGCATTCCGCCGGACAGACTGCCGCGGCGCCAATTCGAGGAGGAAACCGGCGGACCGTCCTGGATCTGGGGCGTGCACGCAAGCCTTGCCGCGTTGGCCAACCCGGCGCGGCGGATCGAGCGCATCATCGCCACGCGCAACGGCGCGATGCGGCTGCCTTCCGGCCTCGACGCGCAAATCCTCGATCCCGACGCGATCGACGGTATGTTGCCGCCAGGCGCGGTGCATCAAGGCGTGGCCGTGCGCGCAAGCCCGCTCGAGCCGGTTGACCTCGAAGCGGCGTGCACACCGGGGGATGGGCGCAGCGTATTGATCCTTGATGGCGTCACCGATCCGCAAAACGTCGGCGCCGCGTTCCGCTCGGCGGCGGCGTTCGGCGCGCGCGCCGTCGTCATGCAGGACCGAAAGTCGCCGCCGCTTACTGGCGCACTGGCGAAGGCGGCGGCGGGCGCGATCGAGATCGTGCCCCACGTCCGCGTTGTGAACATTGCCCGCGCCATCGAGACGTTGCGCGGCGCGGGTTACGTGACCATCGCCCTTGATGGCGAAACCGAACGCGCGCTTGCCGATGCGCTCGCCGATCCGCGGCCCGCCGCGCTTGTCGTCGGCGCCGAGGGCAAAGGCTTGCGGCCCGGCGTGGCCGAAGCGTGCGAAAAGCGCGCACGCATTCCAATCGCGCCGACGATGGAGAGCCTCAACGTTGCCGTTGCGGCCGCAATCGCGCTCTACGAAGCGCGCAAGCGCTAATGGGCCTTGGCGGCGCTACTGCCTCTAAAGAGCAGGCTCTTCAGGAAAAAGAAGACGCCGATAATGATCAAATAACCGAGGAAATAGATCCCCGCGGTTTCCCAAAAGCCGGCTTGCATGAAATCGGGCAGCGTGACGTTGCCGCCGCTGCCGCGCCCCGCCAGCACGGGCGCCAGAACATCAATGGCGATATGAATGATTGTCGCCACCAGCGCCACCGGCAGCCATTGCCGCCACGAACTCATGAACAGCGTCGCCGCGAGCGCGATCAGCAGACCCTTTGGATGATTGATTTCCAGGAAGCCGTCATGAAGCGTTTGAACGGCTTGGTTGACGTATTCCATGTGCGGCCTCCGGTTGCTCAATGGACGCCGCATCCCCCCGGGGCGCCGCCGGACTGTCGGAATTGTTAAGGGCTCGCGCTGGAAGCGGCAAGCGAAACAGCGTGGCTAAAATGGTTCAGTTTTGAGCTGCATGAGCACGTCGTCGACATATGACGCGCCTGCAGCAAGGCCTTGATCTATGCGGCCAATTTCTTCGAACCCAAGCTTTTCATAGAAACGGCGCGCCGCCTTATTCTCATCGTTGACCCAAAGAAGGAACCGAAACGCGCCGCCGCGGCGCGCTTGATCGATGGCGCCGCGCATGAGAGCCGCGCCCGCGCCGGTTCCACGCGCCTCCGGGTGGACATAAATCACATGCAGCCAACGCGTGTGCGCGAGCACCGCGTAGGGAAGGCAATCGATGACAAGCTTGCCGAGCATGCGATCGCCCTCGAACACGCCCCAGGCTTCGCCGCGTTCGAGCGCGGGTGCGATCTCACCGTCAGCTCTGAGCGCATCTTGCGCGGCGGTTTCGACAAACGATGCGGGCGCATGGACGAGCCCGTGCCGGTGCAAGGCGCGATAGGCGTCGAGATCAGCGAGCGTCAGTTTACGCACGAGCATGGGCCCTCTCCCATCGGGAGATGGGGGTGCAACGCCGTTGTTCAAATCGAAAAACGGCCGAGGGCTAAGACGCCGAGCCTGGCGCGCCTAGATCGAAACGCCTCCGAAGAAGCAGAGAGATTGCAAGCAAGGCTGTCGGCGCCCGTTGGTTCAGCGCCGCTTCATCCTCACCGGCTCGCCAGCATGCGCTGGGCGATTTCTGCTTGCTGTTGTTGGACGCTGTGGGCGTTTCGGGTGGCGTGGTAGAGGCCGTCGAGATAGCCGAGATCCCATTCCGTCATGGCGCTCGGCGGCGCCTCATTGCCAGAGCGCGTGTCGAACAGGCTGAGGATCGTGGGATAACCACCGATTTGCGCGTTCGGATTGATTTGGGCGAGCGCCACCATGGCAATGTAGTCGGCTAACGAGGCCACCTGCACGGACCCGACGCGCCGCGCATCAACGATGATGATGACGCGACTGAGATCCTGGCGCGTATCGCTCTGCAGACGTGAGCCCGCCGAGCGGACCGCGGGCGCGTTGGCCATGCCGCCCTGCGAGGCATCGCCCCTCAACGCGGTTCCGTCAGCACTCAAGCGTTCAGAAACATGCCACCAACGCACGGCGCGCGGCGCATGGAGGAAGGCATTGAGGCTGGCTTCATCAAGCGTGGTGATGTTGCTCGATTGCTGAAAGGCAAACAGCGTACCGTTCTCTGCGTACATGCGCTGCGCGGCCGCATCGGATTCGGCGGTGACGATGACCGAAACATTGGGCGCGCACCCAGGGGCGCCGGGCGCCAAGCCGACGGCGTTGGCGCGCTGGGCGATGCGGTCGGCGATGAATTGGGCCTGGCGCGCTGGAAGGCCGGCAATACCGGTGCAGATGAAATGATCCCAGCGTGCAAGCTGGTCTGCCGTGGCCGGCGCAACCGACACATGTTGAATGAAGCGCTGAGCCGATTCCGGCGTGCGGCCGGTGACGACAATATCGGCGTCCTGTGCGGCGGCGGTCTCGGCAGCGCCAAACGCAAGAGCAACCCACATCGCCCCGGCGGCCATCAGCGAACCGCGGATACCCACGTGAAGCATCTCTTCCTCCCTGACCTGTCCGCAATGAGATGCCGGCGCGGCGTGACGTAGATGCCGCGTCGGTCGACAATTGGCGTCAGTTCGTCGCTGAGCGCCGCCGTGCACTGCGGTTGGAGAGGGAATGTAAGCGCCAATCGTGACCGTTCTTGGTTCGCGGACTCCTTGCGCGCCGCGCCAAGCTGATCAGGCAGCGCCGAAGCGCGCGGCCCATTCAGCGACGTGTTCGTCTTCGATCTTTTTGAAGAGCACGTCGGGCGGTGTGACACGCAAACCGCGCGGCAGCGCGTCGAACAGCTTCTTATCGCCGGGATCTGGCCACATGCGGCTCTTCTCGGGCACGCCGATAGCATCGAGCACAGTTTTGGCGGCGTCCGGAATGAAAGGCTGGGCGAGGATGGCGAACAGCGCGCAGAGGTTCAGGCCGGTGCGCACGCCGATGGCGGCGGCCGCCTCATCGGTCTTGAACGCCGTCCAGGGCGCGGCGTTTTGCAGATATTCGTTGCCAGCGACCCAGATCGCACGGAGCTCCGCGGCGGCTTTACGCATCTCCATCTGTTCGTGAAATTGCGTGAGCGCGGCGAGTTGGGTGGAGAATTCCGCCCAAAGCTTGTCTTCGTGCGCGCCCCATTCGCCGCCGTCCGGCACTTTGGCATCGAACTTCGACGCGCAGAAACGAGTGATGCGGTTGACGAAATTGCCGAAGACGTCGGCAAGATCGGCGTTCACCGTCGGCTGGAATTGTTCGAGCGTGAAGGCGGCGTCCGAACTCTCCGGCGCATTCGCCATCAGATACCAGCGCCAATAATCGCTCGGCAAAAGCTCGAGCGCCTGGTCCATGAAGATGCCGCGCTTTTCGCTGGTCGAGAATTTGCCGCCGTACCAGGTGAGCCAGTTGAACGCCTTCAAACGATCGACCAGCTTCCACGGTTCGCCCGAACCCATGATGGTGACGGGGAAGCCGACGGTGTGGAAGGCGACGTTGTCCTTGCCCATGAACTCGACATAGGTGACGTCGCTCGCGCCCTTGTCGGTGCGCCACCAACGCTCCCAATCATTGCCGGTGGCCTCGCTCCATTCGACGGTCGAGCCGATGTATTCGATCGGCGCGTCGAACCAGACATAGAAGACCTTGTCCTCGAAACCGGGGCGCGGCTTGCCGTTCTGCGTGACCGGGATGCCCCAGGCGAGATCGCGCGTGATGGAGCGATCGATCAGGCCCTCGTCGAGCCATTTATACGCAATCGAGCGTGCGAGCGCGCGGCCATTCGGTCGCCTTGTCGACCCAGGCGCGAATGCGCTCCTGCATTTTGGGCTGCAGCAGGAAGAGATGCGCTGTGTCGCGCGCTTCGACATTGGTCGGAGCCCGAGATTGCCGAGCGCGGATTGATGAGTTCGATCGGATCGAGCAGCGTTTGGCAATTGTCGCACTGGTCGCCGCGCGCGCGTTCGAAGCCGCAAACCGGGCACGTGCCTTCGACATAGCGGTCCGGCAGGAAGCGCTTGTCGTCGATCGAATAGATCTGCTTGGTGACGCGCTCTTCGATGAGGCCGTTCTTTTCCAGCACTTCGCCGAAATGCTGCGTGAGCTTGTGGTTCGGCGGATTGGACGAGCGGCCGAAATGGTCGAACGACAGGCGAAAGCCGTCGCAGGCGTGCTTTTGAATTT
The DNA here is from genome assembly GCA_963837475.1 of uncultured Pseudomonadota bacterium. Taxonomy (GTDB): domain Bacteria; phylum Pseudomonadota; class Alphaproteobacteria; order Caulobacterales; family Aquidulcibacteraceae; genus Vitreimonas. Next base: position 845,038 of record CAWIND010000003.1, on the reverse strand, counting down.
TGAATTGCTCGGCGCAATAGGCGCCGACTTCCTGGCCGGCTTCGGCAGCGGCGAGTTCGGCCGGCGTGCCGTGCTCGTCGGTTGCGCAGATGTAGAGCACTTCGTGGCCCTGCAGCCGGCGGAAGCGCGCATGCACATCGGCCGGCAGCATCGAGCCGGCAAGATTGCCCAGATGCTTGATGCCGTTGATGTAGGGAAGCGCGGAGGTGATCAGGTATCGGGCCATTGGCCCGCTACCTAAGGCGCCTCACCATCCCCAGCAAGCGCGTCACACGCTCGGGTTGGATTTCAATTCGGCGTACTTTTGCGCCATTTTCTGATCGTATTGATTGGCGGCGTAACCCGGCCCGTTATAGCCGCGCGCAAAGCCCGCCCAATCCTTGCGCTGCAACTCGTCCTTGAGATTGTTGGCGGTGACGAAGCCTTCGAACGCTTCGAGTTGATCCTTCTCCGACTTCGCCAGCTTCGACACATATTGGTGCGCGTTGGCCATGCCGAGATTGGTGTAGTTGCGCCCGAGCACCTGGAAACGGCCATAGCTTGCGCTCTGCAGCGCCGCTTCCGGATCGAGCGCGTAGGCTTCAGCCAGTTGCGCCCAGCGATCAGCTTGGGTGCGCGGATAGCCGCCCGGCGTTTGGTTCGACACGTTCGGGTGCGTGGCGTCGTATTGGTGATTGGTCCAACGCGAGAAGAGATGCCGCTCGAACAGAATGACCGGGCGACCGTCGGCGGCGAACCCGCCAAGCGCGCCGGATTCCACTTTTGCAACCGCGCCAACGGCTTCCCACTCGCAGCCCAAACGTCCGGCGACGGATTCAAAATCAGCGCGCGCGAGCGTGTCGTTATTTTCGCGACGCAGGCTTGCCAGGTAGTCCGACGGCGCGGCCGGCGGCGGCAAGGGCGCAGGCGGCGGCGGCGGTGTTGAACCTGTCGCCGGCGGCGGTGGCGGCGCGGGCGGCGTCACTGGAGGCGCCGGCGGCGTCAGGGGCGGTGGCGCAGGCGGCGTCACGGGCGGCGGCGCTGGCGGCGTCACGGCGGTGGCGCAGGCGGCGTCACGGGCGGCGGCGCTGGCGGCGTCACGGGCGGCGGCGCTGGCGGCGGCGCTGGCGGCGTCACCGGCGGACGTGGCGGTGGCGGCGGCGGTGGCGGCGAAGCGGGACGGCTGCCGAACAACAGTCGAAACAAAGCGTCAAAAAAGCTCATTGCTTTCCCCGCATGCGTCCGGCGCCTTGGAAAAATCGCCCCAGGCTGTCCCTCACCGGGGCCGGACCATAGACGAGCGCCCCATAAATGGGAAAGGCAGTTGGACGGATTTCGCGTCTGGTGGCAAAAGCGCGGCCCCAATCTCGTCGTTGGGCCGCCTTAGCTCAGCTGGTAGAGCACCTGATTTGTAATCAGGGGGTCGGGGGTTCGAAGTCCCTCAGGCGGCACCACGCGCGGCGCTAGGCCGCGTCGCCGGCGCTTGCGAAGCATGCGCGAGCCGTGGATTTTCCACAGCGCGAGGTTTCACATGCGCTTCATATTTGTCGCTTTCGCGCTCGCGCTGGCGGCGTGCGGACAATCAGGTTCCGGCGGATCGAGCGACAGCGCCAGCAGCAGCGGCGGCGCGCCCGCCTATAGCGCAGCGCAGAACCAAGCGGCGATCGCGGCGCTGCCTGCCCCTTACAACGCCGCAAACTATGAAGCGGGGCGCACCGTGTTTGCGCAATGCCGCTCATGCCACACCATCACCAATGGCGGGACCAATATGGTTGGTCCGAATTTGCACGGCATTGTCGATCGCCACATCGGCGCGGTCGCAAACTTCAATTACTCGCCGCCGGTGAAGGCAGCGGACTTTAGTTGGGATGGGGATCACCTGGATCGCTGGATCGCCAATCCGCAAGCCATGATCCCAGGCACGCGCATGGGTTTTGCCGGCGTGCGCGACGCAACGCAACGGCGTGACGTGATCGCCTACATGATGGTGGAATCGCAGCGTTAGCCGCGCCGGGCCAACAAGAGCGCTACCGCCGCGTTTGCGTCAGGCATCGTAGCCCGGCAGATGCCGGTCCAGTTTCCTTTTCAGCCCCGGCCATGCCAAGCCCGACACCATGCCCAACCCCTTGGCCTGTCCGCGCGTCTCGGCTTGCGCAGCGTCGGGCGCCAAGAGCACGCCGTCACGGCCGACACTCAAGGCGTTCACTTGCTGGGCGCAGGCGCGTTCCAGAAAGAAGATGCCGACAAACGCATCTGCCGCGCTGACGCCGACCGAGAGCGTGCCGTGATTACGAAGCAGCATGAGCTTCTTGTCGCCGAGATCGGCGACAAGCCGTTCGCGTTCGTCGAGATTGAGCGCAATGCCTTCATAGCCGTGATAGGCGAGGTTCGGGATCACCAGCAGAGAGTTCTGGGTCAGCGGCAGCAGGCCGCCTTTTTGCGCAGCGACGCCGACGCCCGCATCCGTGTGCAGGTGAATGACGCAAAGCGCATCTTCGCGCGCGGCGTGGATGGCGGAGTGGATCGTGAAGCCCGCCGGATTGATGTAATAGTCGGTCGGCGCGACGATGTTGCCGTCGAGATCTACTTTCACCAGCGATGATGCCGTTATCTCTTCAAACAGCATGCCGTACGGATTGATCAGGAAGTGGTGCTCAGGTCCTGGCACGCGCATCGAAATGTGCGTGAAGATCATGTCGTCCCAGCCCTGGAGCGCGACCAGCCGATAGAGCGCGGCGCAATCGACGCGCGCTTGCCATTCTTCGGCGCTGACGGCGCCCTTCAGGGAAATGCCTGCATCGTCAGCCATCGTTCGCACTCCACTGGAGGTGTGTTAGGGAAAGTCTTAAGTCCGCCGGGGCGATAAGCAAAGAGCGACCATGAAACTTGCCTTCACCGCAAGCGCCCGCCCCGAGGCGCAGGACGCCCTTAGACGGCTTCGCCACGCCTATGGCGACGTTGGGGAAGCAGACGCCGAGATCGTCGTCGCACTCGGCGGCGATGGACACATGCTGGAGACGCTGCGCCGGCGGCTAGCCGACAAGAAGCCGGTCTACGGCATGCATCGCGGAACCGTCGGTTTCCTGATGAACGAGTATGACGAGGCTGATCTCATCGAACGGCTCGCCAAGGCCCACCCCGTGCGCGTGCGCCCGCTGGTGGCGCGCTGCGAAACCGCCAAGGGCGTCGTCGAGGAGCGCGCGTTCAACGAAGTGTCGCTGATCCGGCAGACAGCGCAATCGGCGAAGCTGCGCATTCTGATCGACGGCGCCGAACGCATGCCTGAACTTCTGTGCGATGGCATTCTGGTGGCGACGCCTGCTGGGTCGACGGCATACAATTTCTCCGCTTACGGCCCGATCCTGCCAATCAACTCCAGCCTTCTCGCACTCACCCCAATCAGCGCCTTCAGACCGCGGCGCTGGCGCGGCGCGCTGTTGCCGCATCGCGCCAAGGTGCGCATCGAGGTGCTCGAAGCCGATCGCCGCGGCGTAAGCGCGGCGGCCGACAATCGCGAGGTGCGCGACGTGACGGGCGTCGACATCAGCGAGGATTCCGAAGCGACCCTTACGCTTCTGTTCGACCCCGGCCACGCGCTCGACGAACGCATCCTGCGTGAGCAATTCAACGTCTGATTACAGTTCAATTAGGGTCTTGTTCACCGCATCGGCTCATCCTCGGCTGCGCCATGAGCAAGCCTGCGGTCCAACATATCGACCCGCGCCAAATCGGCCTGCGGACGCTGGATCTGAAGCAACCCGTGTTTGGCCCAGATGCGGTTGCGCGCGCCGACGAGACGCTGAAGGCCATGGCCGGCTCGATGCAGCACTGGATCGAGACCGACATCACCCAATTACAGGATTTGCGCCTGGCGGCGGAAGCGGCGCGTTGGGACGCCCCATCCATCGATGCGCTGATGTGCTGCGCCCACGATCTCAAGGGCCTCGGGGCCACTTACGGCTATCCGCTTGTGACCCAGATCGCAGCCTCGCTCTGCCGTCTCACCGAGACCGATGAGGGCAAGGCGGTGGTGACGCGTGATCCATCCCTGGCGCGCGCGCACGTGGATGCGCTGCGCGCGGTCGTGCGGGGCGATATCCGTTCGCACGATCATCCAGTCGGCGCAGCTTTGCGCCAGACCTTGGAAGATGAAGTGGCCCGGCTCGGCGTCGCGCCGCGCTAACCACTCCTTCACTCTGCTTCAACCTTCTCTTCACTCTGCTTCCCGGCCCGTTTTTTAACGGCGTTCTGGCAACATCGCCGTTCGATGTCGGCCATGAACGTCATTCCCTTCCCGTCCCGCGCGGCAGCGGTTGAACCGCTCGCCTTCACGATTGGCGCGCGCGTGGATCTGCGCATTGGCGCGCTGGCCGCTGGCGTCGTGCGATCGCGTGGCGAGGCGGAGGAAGTCTTTGCCTATTCGAACTTGGCGCGTCTCCTGCGCGCAGCGCGCATGACGTGGCGCGAACGGGGCGCTTATACCGGCCTGGTGCTCGCAGTGCCGCCATCGATCCATGATACGCTGGAAGCCGATCTCCTGAGCGAAGCGGCCAACGAAGCCGGCTGCACGCGACAGGGCTTGAACTTCCAATTGTGCGAACGCGAAGTTGTTCGCGACGGCGGCGCGCTCGCCGAAGACCTCCGCGCGCGCGGCTGGGGCGTTACGCTGCGCGGCGATCGGGACTGCCCGCTGCCGTTCGGCGCCAAGGCGCGTGCGCTTTATTCAGAACTCGTGCTCGACGCCCCGGAAACGCCCGATCCGTTCCTTGCGCTCGAAGACGGCGACCGCTCGCCGCTCGGACGTCGCCTGTTGGCGGCGCAAGCCGCCGGTCTCGTCATCAGTGCTGAAACCGTGCGCTCGGCGTCACAAGCGCGGATGCTGGCGATGGCTGGTTTCGATCGCGGCGGCGGCCCGTTCGCGGAAGCGGGTTTGCGTTAAATCGCCGCTGCCTGCGCTGACGGCGAGCCCGACGCGTCCAGCTTTTCCATCAGATAGTCGAGATCGTCCTTCGGGATCGACTGGAAGAGCGTAAGCGTGCGCTCAAGCATGCGCTTGCGAAAAATGATCCGATCGTAGGCGCCGCCCTCGCGTTCGATCGAGTGATAGACTTCGATTGCCGCGCGGAAGGACGCGAAGAGCCGCGGCGGCAGGCCGGCGCGTTCGAAAGCAGCCTTGAGCCCGAGCGGTCCGCTATCGTTCATCAACAGCCACATGCGTTGGTGCGAGACGCCGGCGAGTTCGGCCATCGCATATTCTACGAACGCGACATGCCCGAGACAAAGCCCGCGCATGAGCAGCGAAGGCGAAAGCCGCCCATTGAGGTTCAGTTGCTGCACGAACCGCGCCAGGTCCTTTTGACGGCCCGCCTGTTCGACGATGTCGAGCGTCGCCCGCTCGCGCGAACTCATGGCCAGATCGATGGCGATCTGGGGCGGCAGAGCGTGATTGTTGACGAGGTGATCAAAGAGTTCGCCGGTGACCATGGTGACGAGCTTTTCGGTCACCGACACCGGCAGCTCATTGCGATGCACCATGGCGCTGGTGACGCCGGAGACGCCGGCGAAGCGCTCCAAAGATGTTTCAAGGCCGTGTTCGTCGAAATGCGCATTGTCGTTGGCCAGCGCCCGCTCGACGGCGGCGGAGACAGCGAATTCGGCAATGGCGCCAGTCACAGTCGTCGACAACGTCTCGCGGCTCGCGACGGCGATCTGCTTGGCGGGCGGCGAGGCGCGCACGATCTCGACCAGATCGCGATCGGTCAGCATCGGCGAATTGAGGATGACCGGCAGGGCGATGGATTCCACGTCCTTCGCAAGCTTGGTCGCAATTTCGTGCGGCAGCTTGTTCGAGTTCTTCAGCGCCACCGCCAAAGCACGGCGCACCAGCACCGCCGCGTCCTCGGCCATGATCGCCATGATTGTCGCGGCGTGCGCGCGTTCCTCGTCGGTGAGCTGAGCATCATCGATGCAGCGGCAGATTTTGTGCGCGGCATGCGCGCGCTCCATCTCCGTGGGCCCCTTGATCAGCGTACGTATGTCGCTATCGGTGAGGTTTGCTCGCATTGTCACAATCGTCATCGTCGGCAGCGACTCCTCCGCCTCCACCCTTGTGCCTGGGGCTTAACGAAGGCTTGATGACGCCGTTGCGGGAAGGAAACAGCTTTAACATGCTCGAAGGGTTACGCGTCGTTGAGTATGCCACTTACGTGGCGGCGCCGGGTGCTGGCGGCATCATGGCCGATTGGGGCGCCGAGGTGATAAAGGTCGAACCGCCGGGCGGCGATCCGATCCGGCAATTCTTCGCCTCGGTTGGCGTCGAAGAAGAGCGCAATCCAGTCTTCGATCTCGACAATCGCGGCAAACGCAGCGTGGTGTTGGATACCGCGCAGGATGGCGGCCGCGACGCGTTGCTGCGCCTGGTTGCTCGCGCCGATGTGTTTCTCACCAATGTGCGCCCCGGCGGCTTGAAGCGCGCGGGGCTGGATGCCGATGCGCTGCTGAAACGAAATCCGCGCCTCGTCTATGCGACGTTGACCGGTTATGGGCTCGAAGGACCCGACGCCGATCGCCCTGGCATGGACGCCGCCGCGTTTTGGGCGCGCTCAGGGCTTGCAGCAATGTTTCGCCCGAAAGGCGGCGACCCGATCCAGTTGCGCACGGCTGTCGGCGACCACGTCGCTTCGCTTGCCATTGTCGCAGGCGTCTTGGCGGCGCTGCGCGAACGCGACGCGACGAACAAAGGCCGCTTGATCGACGCCTCGCTGCTGCGCGTGGCGCATTATGTCGGCGGCAGCGATTTTTCGATTCAGCATGTGCGCGGACGCATTGCCTCCAACAGGCCGCGCAAGGACGCACCCAATCCGCTGATCAACTATTTCAAGACCAGCGACGATCGCTGGATCAGCCTGCTCACCCGCCAAGGCGAACGCGATTGGCCGAAATTGGCGCGCGCGCTGAAGATTGAACATCTGGTCGACGATCCACGCTTCGCCAAGGCCCGGGAGCGGCGGGAAAATGGCGCAGCTTTGGTCGAACTGCTCGACGCTGCGTTCGCGGCCCATCCACTAAGCGAGATTGCCCCCGCGCTCGATGCCGAAGCGATGATCTGGTCGCCAGTGCTAACGCCGGGCGAGGCCATTGCCGATGCGCAGGCCATCGCGGCAGGCTGCGTGGTGCAAACGCCGCTGCATGATGGGGGCGCCATGCCCGCGCCCGCCGGGCCGATCCGCTTTCCCGGCGCCGATGACGGGCCGAAGGGACCATCTCCGCGCATGGGCGAACATACGCGCGCCGTCTTGGACGAACTTGGCTATTCGGCTGCGGAGATCGACGCGCTGCTGGCTGAAGGCGCAGCCGCTTGAACAAATAGATCACATTGAGGCGGCCCTAAGCGAAATGTCCTTGCGGGGATCGCCTTGAAGGCGCCCCGACACAACGACGCGTGCGATGAAGGGCACGCTTGAAACACGCCCGCAATAAGCGCGTGAAACACGGCCATTTTTGTTTGGCTGGCGGAGAGCGCGCATGCGTTCCATGTCATTGGCGATCGCGCTCTTGCTTGCTTCGTGCGCAACCGAAAGCGCGGTTGATCCCGCTCATATGGATGACGCCGCCTTCGAGCGCGAACTGACGCGGCGGTTCGAATACGGACCCCCGCAGCCTGGGCCCCAAGAGATGAGCGATCCGCGCGCGGGCCAGGCCGCCGACGCCGCTTATTTCACACAATACCCCGCTTACGAGCGCTCGTTTACGCCAGCCAAGCGCGCCGAGGCGCAGCGGCTTGCAGACCAGCTCAGCACGCAAGCGGCTTCGCTCACCCACGAACAATTCGTCCTGCGCGTGGCCGAGATCGCCGCGCTCGCCGACAACGGCCACACCGCCATCGGCCGCAATGCCTTCGCCAAGAACACGCCGCGCCTGCCAATCCGCACCTATCTCTTCGCCGACGGCCTTTATGTCCTGCTGACCAATGACGCCAACACCGATCTTCTCGGCGCGCGCATCGATAGCATCGATGGCCGCAGCGTCGATGATATCTATCGCGTCATTCGCCGTTATCGGGGCGGGGTCGAGGCGCTGCGGCGGCGCATCCTCATTCCGATGCTGGAATCGCCTGCTTTGCTGCGCGCCGCAGGCGTCGCCAATAGCGACGATGCTTTGACGCTGCGGGGCGTCCTGCTCAGCGGCCAGGTGTTCGAGCGGCGGATCGTGGCCCAAGTGCGCGATCGCTCGGCCTGGGTCTCGGATACCGCGCGGCTCCTCTATCCAGACACGCTTGCCGATGTCGGCATGCATTCGCTGCTGCACGCGGGGCCGGATACGCCCTACTATCTCCATAGCCGCGATCATGTGTTCTGGATGGAGCCGATCGGCGAAGACGGCTTCTATTTCGACCTGCAATTCAACCGCGACGCCGACGAAGGACCGATTGCGCCTGAGCTGGCCTCGGCGCTCAATCATCTCCGCGACACCCATCCGCGTTACTTCGTGCTCGACATGCGGATGAATGGCGGCGGCGACTACACCACGACCTACGCGTTTGCGCACGAGATCCCGCGCGTGTTCGACGGGCATATCTACATTCTAACCTCGCCGTTTACGTTCTCGGCCGCCATCACGACCGTGGCTGGATTGAAACAAGCCGGCGGCGAGCGCGTGACCATTGTCGGCGAACCGGTGGGCGACCGCCTCGACTTCTGGGCGGAAGGCAATTCATTCGCATTGCCGAATTCATTCCTCACCGTGGGCTTCACCAATGGGCGCCACAAATATGACGGCCCCTGCCGAGACCTGAACCAATGCTATTGGCTCAATTATCGCTATCCGGTGTTCGTGCGCAGCTTGGCGCCGGACATCAATGCGCCGTTGACGTTCGCGGCCTATCGGCAAAACCGCGATCCAGCGATGGAGGCGGTACTGGCGCGCGAAACTAGGTCTGGTTCGAGCGCGCGTAGGCGCTGAGCGCAACGAGTGGATTGTCCTGGCGTTGCTCCTCGTCGCTGCCGCTGTTGAGCAACGGCATCAGCGCCAGATTGAACAAAGTTTGCGCCAGCGCCGGCGACATCATGCCGTCATGGGAATAGATCGTGCGTGGCTGCGCCGATTGAGGCGGCGCTGGATTGGCGACCGCCGCCGACGCGTCGAGATCAAGGCGATCGAGCACCGCTTGCGCCGAACACGGCGCGCCAGACGCATAGAAAATGCCGCGATTGGCGGCAGCTTCGCGCGGGAAAAGCGCACTGGCGTTCGACGCGCCCTGCTGGGCGGCCTGGATCAGGCGTGCAGCGCCGCTCGAGCCCAAGACATGTGCCGCATAAAGTTCACCGGCGCTGGGTGTGCGGCCGAGTTGAGCCGAGAGGGCTGCGGCATTCTCGCGTGTGAGCTCGCCTGCCATGCAGGCGGAGAGTTCGGGGTCGGTGCGCAGCGCCAGGATGTCGGCGCGGGTGGAAGCGTCGACGCTGCCGCTCTGCAGCGCCTGCGCATACTGGCTAAGGCCATGAGCCGCCCCATGGCGGCGGACCATGTCGAGCCACGTGGCGTCAATGAATTGAAAGAGCCCCGTGGCCGACGATGTCCCGGCGCGCGCATTGGCGTTGAGCGCGCTCTCACGGCGCGCCGTCTCGACCAGCAGATCGAAATTCACACCCGTGCGTTGCGACGCGCGCTCAATGGCGGCGCGCACATTCGTTTCGGGTCCAACAGGAGCGATGCGGTCGCTCATGGCTCCGCGTTCCACCGATTTGGCCAAGCGATCAATAGCTCTTCGGTAAACCCAGCACCCGTTCGGCGATGAAGTTGAGGATCATTTCGCGCGAGACCGGCGCGATGCGGGCGATCATGGCTTCGCGGAAGTAGCGCTCAACGAAATATTCCTTGGCGTAGCCCATGCCGCCATGCGCAAGCACGGATGCTTCGCACGCGCGGAAGCCGGCTTCGGCGCCGAGATACTTTGAAGCGTTGGCTTCCGCGCCGCATTCCTTGCCGGCGTCGTAAAGGGCGGCGGCCTTGTACGCCATGAGGTTTGCCGCTTCGAGTTCAGCCCAGGCTTTGGCGAGCGGATGCTGGATGCCCTGGTTCTGCCCGATCGGGCGGCCGAACACGACGCGCTCTTTTGCATATTGCGCAGCACGACGAAGTGCAGCCCGGCCGAGGCCGATGGCTTCAACAGCGAAGAGCACGCGTTCGGGATTGAGGCCTGAGAGCAGAATGCGGAAGCCCGCGCCTTCTTCACCAACCAACGCTTCCTTCGGCACTTCAAGGTCTTCGATGAAGAGCGTGTTGCACTCCACCGCCTTGCGGCCCATTTTCGGGATCGGCTGCGCTTCGATGTGTTTTCGATCGAAGTCGGCATAGAAGAGCGAGAGGCCGTCTGTGGGGCGCTTGGCCTCATCCTTCGGCGTCGTGCGCGCGATGATCAGCATCTTGTTGGCGCGCTGGGCGTTGGTTGTCCAAATCTTGCGGCCCGTAATGCGATAGCCGCTCTTGGTGCGCTCGGCCTTGGTTTCGAGCGAGGCGGTGTCGAGGCCGGAGTTCGGCTCGGTGACGGCAAAGCAGGCCTTGTCTTCGCCGCTAAGGGCGCGCGGTAAAAACATCTGCTGCTGTTCAGGCGTGCCGAATTTCACGATCGGCATGAGGCCAAAAATGTTGAGGTGAATGGCGCTGGCGCCGGAAAAGCCGGCGCCGGATTGCGCCACCGTCTGCATCATCAGCGCCGCTTCGGTGAGGCCAAGCCCCGCGCCGCCGACGCTTTCCGGCATCGCCACGCCCAGCCACCCGCCAGCGGCGATGTCGTCCACAAAGGCATTGGGGAACTCGCCGCTATTGTCGACCTTGAGCCAATAATGGTCGTCATACTTGGCGCAAATAGCTTCGATCGCGTGCTTGATGGCGGATTGCTCTTCGCTGAGTTCAATGCCGATGGTCATATCTGTCCAAATCTATCGGGCGACAGCGCCGCCCATTCTGGCGGAATGACGCTGCCCATCACGTAAGCCGTAATGATCTCGGCCGTGATCGGCGCCAAGAGCCAACCGTTGCGGGAATGGCCGGCTGCTATGAGCACCTCGCCGGAGCGGCCAATCAATGGCCAGCCGTCCGGCGACATCGGGCGGATGCCGGTCCACGGCTTGCCGGCGGGCCGAACTTCGCCGGGCAATGCGGCTTCGGCAGCGGCGAGAAGCGTTTCGACTTGCGCGGGCTCAACGCGCCGGTCGGTGCGGTCGAAGTCCAATGTCGAGCCGAGGACGGCCTCGCCATAACGTTGCGCTATGTAGAAATCGCGGGAACGAATGTTCGGCCCCACGGGCTGTTCGAATTGCACCGGCACAAGGCATCCCTTGCCGGCGCGCACGCGCTCAAGCGCCGGGGCGGCGGCGGCGAACACATCAGCGCCCCATACGCCCGGCGCCAACACCACCTGATCGGCCTCGTAGATCGTGCCAGCGTGCGTCTTCACCTGGTTGGCATGCGCTTGGGCGACGTCTTCGCCGAACTTGACCAGCACGCCGTGCGCGCGCGCATCCATCACCAGCCCGCTCAGCGTGCGCAACGGATCCGCCACACCTTCGTCGTCGATGAACACCGCGTGGGCGAGATCGGCGCGCAGGCCCGTGTGCTTGCGGAATTTGGAGACAGAGAGCGCCTCCGCGCTTCGCTTCATGGCGTTCGCGCCCGCCTCGATTTCGGCGGCTTCGCGCGCGTCGCGCGCCAGTACGACGCCGCCGTCGAACCGTACGGCGTCTTCCCACGGCGCGTCCTTGCGCCAAGAACGCCAGAGATCGAGTGAGGTAAAGGCGAGCGCCTGGTTCGAGGAGACTTCTTCGCTCAGCGGCGCGAGCATGCCAGCGGCGGAGGCGGACGCTGTCGGTCCCCACACGGACGTGTTTTCATTGTGCTCTTCAAGCACCGTTGCGCGCACGCCCATCTTGGCGAGGCGCACCGCACACATGAGGCCGACGACGCCGGCGCCGACAATAATGACGCTTTTCATCTTCGCTGTTCGCTTGCCAGCGAAAGCCGCCGCGGGTCAATGCGTCAGCGCTTCTTGCGGGGCCGCGCGCGCGGCGCTGCGGTTTCGCAAACGGCGAGCACGGCTTCCACGCCGGCGGCCATGAGCGCCTCGGCGGTAATCGTGCGCCCAAGCGCCGCCGAAAGCCGCGCCGCCGCCGCTTCGAGCCGTGCAGCCGAGCGCGCATCGACCTCAAGCTTCCGGAGCGTCGCCTTCTTGGGCGCTTTGCGTTGCAGTTGCACCGCCGCCAGCGCCGCTTTCATGCGATCGATGTGGGCGCGGTCCTTTTCTTTCTCGACTTCCGGCAGCGCGCGATAGGGTTTGAACAGCGCTTTCGGCTGGCTCGGGTCGGCGCGATTACGCTTGATCCATTGCTTGTGAACGTAATCGGAGGCCTTCTCGCGATCGTTCGGAAATTTCTCGATCGCCGCGTAAGCGGCGTAGGCCGCGATTCTGTTGTCCGCCTTGGCCTTCGGATCGAGATCCTTCCAGGGTTTATTGATATCAACCATCTTGCGCCCGCGCATACGCATGCGCGGGAGCGTCCGCTCCTTCGGGTTGGTCTTGTGGAATTGGCGCCGCCAGGCATCGTGCGAGCGTGACGCGAAGTATTCCACCGCCGCTTCGACTATTTTCTTAGCCGCCATTAACGCTGATGATCCGCTGATAATCTGCTGATAATCTTTTGGGCCGGCTAGTCTATCAAAGCCGCGTCAAGGAAACGCAAACCGGTTGGGCGCTTCAAACTTGCGCTGGGGCCCATTCCGGCAGATCGAACTTGGCGTCGGGATAGGTCGCGTCGACGAAGGTGCGGCCAGCGCCTTCGCCCACTTCCAGCAAGAGATCGAGGTTCGTTTTCTTGCCGTTGTCCATCAGATCGAGCGCATCGAGCACGTCGGGCTCGAGTTCGCGGCCGAGGATGCGTTCAAGCGTTGTCGACGGGGGTTGCGGATCGCCGGGCTTGATATTCTTCGGCTTGCCTTCCAGCGACACATCCAGGCGCTGAAAATCGAGCAAAGCCTGGCCGCCAATGCAGAGGCCACGCATGTCGCCGATCTCGGAATTGATGCGCCACGGCCGCTTCGGCTCGGAGAGCGCCTGCATCATCATCACGCCCTGGACTTGGGTGTCGTAGACCATGGCGCGCAGCGCATGCACGCCGCGCAAGCCCGGCGGCAAGCCGCGGAAAGAATGGCCCGGAATGGTCGGCCGGCGCGAACCGGTGCCGCAAGACGTCATCATCAGATGATCGGCGCCGGACTTCCAACCAAACTTGTAGGACGGATCGAGCGCCAGAAGGAAAAGCTGGATGCTCGGATTGTTGTTGGCGCTGACGGCGCCGTCGACGAAATAACCCTGCTGTATCGGATGGCGGCGATCGTCGAACTCGATGTCGATGACGACTTCATCGAAGAAAGTCGGCGCCGCAGCGCTCGCGAGCACCAGATCGATGAGCCGGTAGCGTTTGTTCGGGAAGATGCCGCTGTCGCCGGGCGGATCGTAGAAGGCGCCGAGCGGATGATTGGTGATGACCCAAGCTGAGCCCGTGTCGATGCGCTTGGCGTGAATGGCAAGACCAGTGCGCAGATCTTCGGTGCCGAGCGTTTTCGTATGCAGCACGCCCTGGAGCGCCCGCCGCAAGCGCCGCGAGTCGAACTTCGATTGCAGGAAGACGCCATCGCCCGTGCTGCGGCCGAACACGTCGGGCGCCAGATGCATATAGAGATCGATGACCTCATCGACGCTCAAGCCCAGCGCGAGCGCAGTGGCGATGATGGCGCCAGTCGAGGTGCCGCCTATGAGATCGTAATAATCCGCCAGGCGGAAATCGGCCCCGCCCCCGGCGCGGCGGCGCAGCTCTGCTTCCAGCGGTCTTAGCATGCCCAGTGTCAGCACGCCTTTCACGCCGCCGCCGTCAAGCGCGAGAATGCGCTTCGGCCCGGTGTCGGGCGAGAGGTGCTCGAACAAGGTTCTTGGCATTACGTCCCCGTCACCACCGGTTCTAGCCGGAGCGGCGGGTTAAAAGAAAGCCAGCGACGCGGGGTCGCGCCCCAGGTGAACAGCACGAAATTCAGCCGCGAGGAACAGGCTCCCGGCGACGTAAATCGCTGTTTCGGCTGACTTTGCCTTGGCAAGCGCCAAACGCCGCGCCTCGGCGACGGATTCGGCGATGACAATCTCTGCGGTGGGATTTGCCGCGAAAACCTGAGCGGCGATCGCTGCGGGCGGCGCGCCTTTGTGGGCAGCCGCCGCGCAGATGATTGTATCAAACGCCGGTGCGAGGACGGGGATGAGCTCGGCTGCCTTCTTATCCTGCGAAACGCCGCAGACGAGGACGGACGCCCGGCGCCCGCGCAGGGTGGTGAAGCCGTCAAGCGCAACGCGGATGGCGTCAGGGGTATGGCCCACGTCGATAACGATGAGAGGCTCACCTTCGATGACTTCGAGCCGCCCAGGCCATCGCGTCGCGGCGAGGCCTTCTTGCACCTGTTCGTCGCTGATCGGGGCGATGTCACGTGCGAGACGAACGCCAAGCGCTGCGTTGGCGCGCTGATGCTCACCCGGCAAGGGCGCCGCGCCGAGCGGCGGAACGAATTGCACAATGAGCCCACGTTCAAGGCAATGGGCTTCGATTGCCGTGCGCGCAGCAATTCCTTCTGGTGCAAACAAGCGCGCGCCTGCCGGCGCCGCATCGATCTTCTCGCGCGCAATGGCCTCTTGTGTGTCGCCGAGCAGCGCGGTGTGTTCGAGGTCAAGCGAGGTCAGCGCCAGGCGCCGCGCTTCTATGCTGCGCACGGGGTCAAGGCGTCCGCCAAGTCCTGCTTCCCACACTGTGTGCACGCACTTGCGCGCTGCAAACCAATCGGCGGCGATCAGAAACAAGAACTCGAAGCCGCCTATCTTTGCAGCAAGAGCTTCTGCTTCGATGGCCGCGGTCACGCGCGCCCAGCGCCGCTCGAGCTCCTGATCGCTGATGTCTTCACCATCAATCTTGAAGCGCTCGTTTAGGTCGAAGAGATGCGGCGAGGTGAAGAGGCCGACCGAGGCGTTGGTTTGCTGCAGCAACGCCGCCGTCATCGCCGCTGTCGAGCCTTTGCCATTGGAGCCAACGATGACAGCGGCGTTCTGGCCGAAAGCCGCAAGATCCACACCCAAACGCCGCGCAACGGCGCCGACGCGTTCAAGCCCCGGCCCATCGCCGAATTTCGGATATTCCACGCGCCAGGCTCTCATCGCAGCGCCGCCGCGAAATTGGCGCGCCAGATTTCGTCGATCAGGTCCCAACGCTGATGATCTTCCAGCGTCGCGATCATCGGATTGGAATTCACTTCGATGATGACGAGATCGCTCAAATCGCGTGCAGCCGAGACATCGAAGATATCGACGCCGGCGAGGCGAAGGCCCAGCGCAGCGGCGGCTTTAGTCGCGAGTGCCGCCAAACCATCCGGGGCGCCGTCCATGAGGCCCGCCGAGCCGCCGCCGGCGGACCGGTTTGCGGGGCCTTCCAACATGATGCGCGCGCCAAGCAATGGGATGGCGTCTTGCGCGACAAGCGCGCCGGCTCCATCGCGCGCTTTGCGATTGCCCACAATGCCGGCGGCGGCGATCAGCGCGTGCAATTTGCTTCGGCCGTCGCCAACGAGTGCAGGTTGATGCTTGCGATACGAGAAAAGCGCGCGCCCGTGCAGGACAAACACGCGATGCTCTTCGCCGCGCACATAAGGCTGGGCAAGAATGGCGAAATGCTCGCGCGCGACGCGGCGCATATAGTCTTCGAACGCCGCTGCACTGTCGATGACTTCCGCATGCAAGCCGTTTGATGCGGAGATTGGCTTACAAAAGATCGGATAGTGAGCGTGCGCGGCGAACGCGCGGGCATCTTCCGGTTCGCGCCCGGGCGAGCGCATCTCAGCCCAACGCTTGGTCACGAAGAACACTTGGCCAGGCAGAACCGGGAGGCGGCGATCGCGCAACGCTTCGGCGCAGAACGACTTGTCGCGCGCAAGGGAAGCAGCGTTGGCGTCGTTGAGCGCATAGGGCGATCCCTGCCCGGCGGCAAACAGAGCGCGGCGCGCGCCGTCGCGCACCTCGAAGAGATAGCCGTCCGCGCCATCGAGCGAACGGAAGACGTAGCCGCAAGTCGCCGCTGCGTGCGCAGCGTAGCGTGCGTGGCCGCTTTTCAGGTCATTGGGATCGGAAACGGACGCCATCTTTCCAAGCACTTAGCACGCCTTGCTTCGGCCGGGGTGCGGCGCTAGCTTCCGCGCCCCGGAATGCCGCCTTAGCTCAGTTGGTTAGAGCGCTGGATTGTGGATCCAGAGGTCCCTGGTTCGAACCCTGGAGGCGGTACCATTACTTAAACCGGTCCCCAACCCTGGCGATTGATGTGATCGCGGATGCGCTGGATGCGATTGTCCGGGCTCGGGTGCGTCGACAGAAATTCAGGCGGGCGTGAGCCGCCGCTTTGCTCCATGCGCTGCCAGAACGGGATCGCCTGACGCACATCGTAGCCGGCGTCATGCATGTAGCGGATGCCGATCATGTCGGCCTCCGCCTCCTGGTCGCGCGAGAACGGCAGCGTGATGCCGACCTGGGCGCCCATCCCGAGTGCTGCGCGCGCCATATCGCTGTGGATCGCTGCACCCGCAACGCCGAGTGCGGTTTGCGTCACCATCTGCCGGCTGTAGCGTTCGGCGGCGTGGCGACCGGTGACGTGCCCGGTTTCATGTCCAAGCACGCAGCCGATCCAATCGTCGGCGTCACAGATTTCATAAAGCCCGCGATAAAAGCCGACCTTGTTTGCCGGCAGCACGAAGGCGTTCTTGTCCTTGGTGTCGAAGAGCCGGAATTCCCATTGCTGATTGCCAAGGCCCGCCGCGGTCACGATGCGATTGCCAACGCGTTCCAGTCGCGCTTGCGCGGCGCGATCATCCCAGGTCGGCGTTTGGCGCACCTGCTGATCCCACGCCTGCAGCGCCGCCTGCGACAATTGCGCGTCGCTGATCAGGATAAGCTGATCGCGGCCGGTAACCGGATTAGGCGTCGTGGCGCAACCCGGCGCGCCGAACGCCGAACCTGCCGCCAAACCCAAGAGCACGCTACGGCGGTTCAGATGTTTGTGTGCGATCAGACCCATCATCACGCCCTCCCGACGTCGCGGGATTTTCGATTGCTGGAATTTTCGATTGTCTGGGGGGCGAAGCAAGCCTGAAACGGTCATTTCAGGCCTTGCTGGGCGGCGTGGACAGGCCCGGGGCGCCCCGCTATAGACGGCGCCTCCCGGCCCCAGGCTGGGGCAAGCCTGGGTAGCTCAGTTGGTAGAGCAGCGGATTGAAAATCCGCGTGTCGCTGGTTCAATTCCGGCCCCAGGCACCATTCTTTTCCTGGCTTGTCCTGGGCGCTTGAACATTTGGGGCGCCTAGCGCCCTGCCTCACGCCCTCCCGATTGCGCACTCATTGGCGGCTTCGCAACGCCAACCAGCGACGCCAGAAGCGCAAGCAGTCCCGAAGGCTGAACCGTTTCGCGTATTGTAATGGTCAGGCTCACGGGATTGGCCGCGCTGTGAACGCCGGTGTCGGCGCCTGTAAGGTCAAGAACCGGGTGCTCGGCATGCTCTTGGCCTGCCGCGCGCTTGCCTTGAAATGGATTGGTCACCCATCCGCTTTCAACCGCAAACTGCCTCTGATCGCCGCTGCCAGCGGGTGGCTCGTTCATCGCATGCCACTGGCGGCCCGGCGAGATGCGCCCGATGGGCACTGAGGCGGTCACAGCGGCTGGGTGCGCGCCGGTCATCTCCGTGAAAGCGAGCGTTGCGAAAACGTCCCTCGGTCGAGAGGTGTTTAGATCGCGCGCGACTGAGTGCGCATAATAGTAGCGAATAGGCGCCACCGCTAACACGCCGCCGCTGCGCGCGCGGTGAAGGTAGAACTCAAAAAAGAAGCTTGTGTTCGTCCGAACCCAGTCCTCGGTGACCGCAGCAGGTAGGCTGGTGTCAGAATGCGCGTTCAAGGGCCGCGTAATGGCGATGCACTTCGGCGCTTGCTCATCAAAATTGATAACCGCAGACGTGGCGCGCACTTGCTCCGCTGAGGCATCTTTGAGCGCGCCTGAAAGAGCATCTATGAGCACGCCAACAACGGCGCCGCCTGACAGCTCCGCTAGGTTGAGGCCGTGCGCCGCGTCACGATCTCCACCAAACGCCAGACGGTCACGTGAACAGGGGCCGGCATAGACGCGGATGGTCGCGTCTTGCACCGCCGTCGCCTGCCCTGAATTGCTGTCTTTGGTTTGATCGGCGTCCCGCTGACCAGCGTTGTCTGGCGCATTTCCGGTCGGACCACTCGGTCTCGATGCCGCGCTGGCCATCGGCGTCAACGCGATCAGCAGAGTCGCTACCACGCTCGCAAAGCACTTCAACATTGTCAGCCCCCTTCTTGCCCGCGAGGACAACCTTAGCGCGAAGTTCGCTGCTGACAATGCGCCGGGACCCAAATCCAACGCCCGAAAGAATGACCGACCACCGCACCGAAAGTGCGATCTGATTTCGGCGCACAATCCGGTCCGAGGCGCGATCCATTCTCTCATGGCCTAACGCAGGCTCAGCCACAGCGCCCAGGCGCCGATCCAAAGCGCGGCGAAAAAGAGCGACGTGCGTGTGCGCTTGATGGTTCGATTGCCGGTTTTCACCGATCTGCTCCCGCCAAAGGGCGACGGCGCTGCACCACGCCGTCGCCCACGCCCCTTACGGATGCCCGTTTACGGATGCGTTGCCGTTGGCGGCGCCGTTGGCGTTGGCGCCGGATGAATTCACCGAGGCCGAGCCGTTGGCCGAAGCCGAGCCGTTCGCCGACACCTCGGGCTTGACGCTGTTTAGCGCGCCCTGTGCACGATTGACCGCGCCATGTGCGCGCGCCATCGCGCCCGTTGCGTTGCTGCGCACTGCGCCAACGATCGGCGCCGTGTTCGGCGTCGCCACCGAACCGCTACCTGATCCTTGACCCTGCGCATTCAGTGGGCCGAGCCCAACACTGCCGGCGCCGTTGGCGCTTCCTTGTGCGCTGCCATTGACGCTGTTCACAGTGTTCTGAGCGGTGTTCTGGGCGGTGTTCGCGGCTTGGTTCGCACGCTCGCGCGCCCGCTGTTCGGCCTGCGCTGCGCGCTGTTGAGCGCGGGTGGTCACCTGGTCGACCCGGCTCGTGTCAGCGTTGCCGCTGACGCTGCCGGCGATCGATCCGGTCGCGTTGCCGCCAAGGCCCCCAACCGTGCCGCCCAAGCCGCCACTAAGACCGCCGCCGCCGCCAAGCAATTGCGCTGAAGCGGGTTCCCCCGCCAATGCCAGCGCCATCGCCGTCGCGCCGATCAACAACATGCGTTTCATGGATCGTCCTCCTTAAGCGAAACCTGACCGGCTTCAGGCCGGCGTCGCGTGGAGAACGGATGCCGCTTGGGTTTTCTTCCCTTAATTTTGATCAGCATCCCGATCAGGAACGCGGCGCGGAACTTGACCAGGAACTTGCATCAGCAACGCGATCAGGGACCTTCGGTTAATGCGCGCTGGTCAGCAGAAAGTTTTCGCCAACGAGGCCGTAACCGTAAACGTTGTCGCGCCCGCGCGCGCCGAGATCGCGCGCCTGGCTACGTAGCGCAGCAATGACGGTTTGTGCTTGCCCCAGATTTGCGCTGGAAAGGCGCCTCGCGAGTAAGCCCGCGACAATGGGTGCGGCAAACGAGGTTCCGCGCATGTGCGCCGTACCCCTTCCCGACGCGGCTGTCGGCATACCTGGCGCAGCAAACTCAACTTGGGGACCTTGTCCTGCCTCAATCAGCACGCGCTGACGGGCATCAACGCCGGTGACGCCGACGACGCCGGCATAGGATGCTGGAAAAAGCGGCGGCGCGGCGGGTCCGTCGTTGCCGACGGCGGCGACAATGACGAAGCCGCGCGCAACCAAATGCTCGACAAGCGCTTCGACAATGCGATTTCTCGGCCCGACCAGGCTCACATTGATCACCGGCACGCCTTCGGTTGCGAGCCAGGAAAGAGCGCGCACCAAAGCAGCAGCGGAGCCCCCGGTGGGTTGGCCGCCATAAATATCGGCCACATAGACTTGCGCACCGGGCGCTGCGCCTTCGACGCCGGCGCCGCGGCCCACCAAAAGCGAGGCGATCGCCGTGGCGTGCGCGGTCGTTACAATGGCGGGGCCGGAAAATGCACGCTGTTCGGCAACCGCACCGGCAAGCGACGGGTGTGCGCCAACGCCGCCATCAACCAAACCGACGCGTACGCGCCCCGCACGTTCAGCGTTTGCCCCCGGCAACGCTGCACCCTGGGCGGCCGCGCCTGAAGGCAAGTGGATATGATCGAGATCGTAGAGTCCTTGGGGATCGGCGCGTTGCAGGCGTTGCATCGCCTGTTGTGCGCTCAGCCCGGCCGGCGCGCGCAACGTCACCAAATCGCCAATGCCGTCGAGCGCGTCGGTGCGCACAATTGCGTATCCCGCCGCTTGCGCCGCCGAAAGGGCGCCCGCGCTGGGCGCGATCGCCAACACCTCGCCGCGCACAATTGGGAAGCCTTGCCCGTCGCGGTCAATGACGTCGCGATGCTGGCGCAACAGCGAACGAATTTGGGCGCTGGTCGTTTGCGGAAGGTCGCGAACGGTGTTCTGGACGCCCTCTGTGGTGCGAGAAACCTCCTGCCCTACGCTCGGTATCGAGGGGACCTGCACTTGTGGCAGGCCCAAACCCCCAAGCTGGCCCCCGAGCTGACCCCCGAGCTGGGCGAGGGCTGGCCCGCTTTGCAGCGCCAACACAACGGCGAGGATGGCCAAAAGCCGCACTCTCATGCCTCACAGAACGGCCGAAAGTGCAATTGTCTTCCCGTTCGCGCAAAACGCAACGGCGATGGATTAAAACCTGGAACCAACTCGTTTGGGAGAAAAGATGGCGAGCGACGACCAGACCCGCTCAGACATCATCGCGCTCTTGCCGCGGCTCCGCCGGTTCGCTTGTTCCCTCACGGGCCAGGTCGCCGACGCAGACGACATCGTGCAGATCGCGATTGAACGGGCTTTGGGTCGTCTCGATCAGTTCCAGGCGGGCACACGCCTCGATGCATGGTTGTTCAGCATCGTCCGCAACGCCTGGATCGACGAGGCCCGTTCGCGCGCCAGACGAGGCCGCACCTTTCTCGCCGCTGAACTCGGCGACCAGGTCGGCGTGGATGGAGAGAGCGCCATGCATGCGCGGCTTGAAGCGCAGGACGTCTGGAAGGCGATGCAAGAGCTGCCGGACGAACAGCGCGAAGCGATCGCGCTCGTCTGCGTGGAAGGGCTTGCTTATCGCGAAGCCGCCGAAGTTCTGGGCGTGCCAATCGGCACGGTGACGAGCCGGCTGGCGCGCGCGCGCGAGGCGCTGCAATCGCTGTTGGGAGCCGTCTGATGAAGGTCGACCTTGCAACCCTCATAGCCTTTGGCGATGGCGAACTCTCGGAGGCCGAACGAGCCGAGGTGCAGCGCGCGCTCGACGCCGATCCCGCTTTGCGCGCGCAACTCGAAACCCAACAGCGGCTGCGCGCACGTATCAGCGCGGCGTTTGATCCGATCGCGCAAGAGCCGGCGCCCGCCAAGCTCGTGGCGGCTCTTTCACCGCCGTCGAACGTCGTGTCGCTTGCGGCGCGGCGCCGCCCATGGAGCGTGCGCGAGTGGGGCGCGATGGCTGCAAGCCTTGCGGCTGGTCTCATCGTCGGCATTGGCCTGTTGCGTCCGCAAACTCTCGTATCCAGCGATAATACGACACTCGTCGCCGCGGGATTGCTCTCGCAAGCGCTCGACACCCAACTTGCCGCCGACACCGATAAGCCGGTGCGCATCGGCCTCACCTACCGCAATCGCGACGGCGCCGTCTGCAGGACCTTTGCAATGAATGCGGCGCACATGCAGGGCCTTGCCTGCCGCTCTCAATCGCGCTGGCGTCTCGAGATCGTCACCCGCGATGCAAGCACGCAAAGCGGCGACATGCGCACGGCGGGGACCGAGATCGACCCGGCCATCCTGCAAGCGGCGCAGGCCAACATGAGCGGCGACGCCTTCGATGCTACCGCCGAACGCCAAGCGCGCGACGCACAATGGCGTACGACGAATTCGCGATAGCAGCGAGCGCGCCTGCAATCCGACGATGCCGACAAGCGGCCGGTCGAACACTGCTAGCCGACAAGCGCGCGTCCTCTAGACCGATGCGCGTGAGGTCCCATGAGCAACATCACAAGACGGCAATTGGCGGCGCAGGCTGCAGCGCTCGGCGCGGCGCTGGCATTTGGCGCGGAGAGCGCGAGCGCTTCTGAACGCAGAACCGTCACCGAGCGGCGCGATCTTTATCCGCAGGGCGTTGCTTCTGGTGATCCCGCGCCAGAGAGCGTGATCCTGTGGACGCGGCGCGCGCCTGACGCCGGCGCCAGCGTGCATCAGCTTGCTGTTGAGGTCGCGTCGGACCAGGCGTTCCGAAACATCGTGGCGCGCGGAACAACGCAAGTGAGCGACGCAAACGATTGGACGTGCCGCTTCCTGGCCGCCGGCCTGCGGTCCTCACGCGAATACTGGTATCGCTTCATCGACGAGACGGGCGCGGCATGAGCCGCGTTGGCCGCACGCTAACCGCGCCGGTGGCGAGTGACGATCGGCCGGTGCGCTTCGCTTTCGTCAGTTGCCAAGACATTACCAACGGCGCGCTCAACGCCTACAGACGCATGATCTACGAAGATGTGCGCCGGCCACGCAGCTGAACAATTGAGCTTTGTGCTGCACCTCGGCGACTTCATCTATGAAATCGTGCGCTATCCCGAAGACACGCCGGACGGCCACGATCGCGGCCGCCGCCTGCGTGGTAACGTGCGCTACCCGCATGGCGAAAAGCTTCATCACTTTAACTTCCCCACCGATCTCGACGATTATCGCATCTCCTATCGCACCTTTCTCACCGATCCCGATCTGCAGGAGGCGCGCGCGCGTTGGCCGTTCGTGCCTGTGTGGGACAATCACGAATTCTCATGGAAGGGCTATCAAAGCCAGCAGCGTCTGTTCAACGATCCGCCGCGCCCCGCGCAGACGCTGAAGATCGCCGCCAGCCAAGCTTGGTACGAATACCAACCCGCACGCGTGATCAAACAAAGCGCGGCGACGCGTTCGTGCCGCCCGCGGTCACCAACACGCCGCTTACGAATTTGGATGCGCGCGGCGTCGGCCAAGAGACCAACAATCTCACCGCCATTCACGCGCTGAAGATCCACCGCGCCTTCCGGTTCGGCAAGAACATCGACATGATCTTGACCGACAACCGCTCGTATATGAGCCCGCCCAGCGCAGATGTGACTTCGTTCGACTTCGGCGGATACACGCGAGAAGTGAACGACATCCTCGATCAAGGCCGCGAATATGGAGGCGGACATCCGCCTGCGACTATTCGTGTTGGCGATCACGAGGTCCCCAACCCGCAACTCAACGCGCCGCCGCAGGCCTATCTCGGCGTTGAGCAGATGGCCTGGTTCAAGGATCGCCTGCGCGCAGCGCGTGCGCCTTGGAAAATCTGGGGCCATTCGTTCGGCACGCTCAACTGGCGCATCGACGCGCAAAACCTTCCACCCCAATTCGCGCATCTGTGGCCAAGCACCGAGTACGCCGTCCAGAGCCGCTCCTACACCGTCGAGCATGCCGAGATTTTCGGCATGATCCGCAATGAAGGCATCACCGGCCTCGCCATCGTCGCCGGCGACAAGCACTCCTTCTGGGCGGGCTATCCAAGCGAGGATTTGCCCCCAGCGCCCATTTGAACCCGTTGGTGTCGAATTCATCACCGGCTCAATCTCGCAACAGAACACGGAGGAGGTTCAGGCCGCGACTGTCCCGCGGGATGAGCCAACCAGGCCCTTTGTTATCCACGACCGGCCTGATGGCTCCACGCAGTGCGCCTTCAACACGACGGTGCTGCACGGCGTGCGCGCAGCGCTCGTCTTGCGCGACACGGGCGACCCCGCGCGCGCACGCGCCGCACGCAATCCGGAAAACTCACCACAACTGTCGTTCCTCGATTTCGGCGGCTACGGCTACACCACCGTGCGTGCTTCGCCAGACCAACTTGAAACCGAGTTCGTGTGCATTCCGCCGCCGATGGAGCGGGCGGAAGGGGAAGACGGCGGTCCGCTGCGTTACCGGGTCGTGCATCGCGTTCCGCTTTGGGCGCCAGGCGAGCGACCGCAGATGCATCCCGAGGTCATCGAGGGCGACGCTTCTCTTTCGATCTGACCTCTAGCGCACGTAACGCGGATAGGTGCTCTTTGCGGCGCGCGCCTCTTCGAGGTCGATCTCGTGCGTGATGATGGGCTCCGCTTCAGAGGTGACCGCGAGCACTTCGCCATCCGGACCAATGATCCAGCCCGCGCCGCCGAACTTGAAGCCGCCGCGGCTCACGCCCGAGCGATTGGAGGAGAGGCAGAATGCCCCAGCAAGCATCGCCGCAGCACGGCCAGCGACAATCCAGCGTTCCACGCTCGAGGCCGGCGTTGCGCGGGGCGCAGCGATTATGTCGGCGCCGGCGAGCCCATATTTGCGCGCCTCGGCAAGCGTCCAAAGTTCAGTGCAAACCTGAAACCCGACGCGCGCGCCTGCGGCGTCAGCAAGATCGAACGCCCCGTCGCCCTGCTCGTACCACGACGCTTCCCAAAACCCATCCTCTTCCGGCAGGTAGCGCTTGTGATGCGCCGGCATCGCCCGGCCTGCGCTCCACACGAACGCTTCGTTCAAGCGCCGGCCGTTGCGCTCTACCGGCTCGGTGCTGAGCACTGTCGCGGGCGCAAGATCGGACAAACGCTCCTTCCAATGCGCATGTTCAGCGATCGCGGCGCCCCAGAGCTTCGGCGAAAACTCGCGCTCCGTCGCAAACCAGGTCGCAAATGGCATTTCGGGCAGGAGAACAAGATCGCTCTTGTGCTGTTCGACGTGGCGGCGCAATGCGGCCCAATCGACGCCGAAAACGCTCGGTTCATCGCTCAGTTGGCACACCGTTGCGCGCATAGCTTCATCCCTGTCGCCGGCGTCTCAATTCCGCAACCCGATGTGCCGCGCGGCAGCGAAATATCCACCTCAAAACGTAGTGAGAATTATTGTGAAAAGACCTTCATGCCTCGTGACCGAGCGAACCTGTCAGTTATGACAGGGCAGTCACACACACGCGTCGCGTACAAGGATGCGCGTTAAGCCGACCGCCTTGGATATCTCATACCTCCATCACCTGTCCCGCACACGGGACCTCTCCGTCCGGACGCCAAGCGCGTGAGCGAGCGTGCGTCCCGCGCCCATGAGCCGCCAGGCGAATTGCTGGATCGTGTCTATGCCAGCATCCGTTCGCCGCAGGATTGGCCGGACCTGTTTCGTGCAATCGGACAGCACTTTGGCGCCGACATGGGCCTCATGGTGTCGCCTTCCATTCCCGGCGTCATGGCCGTGCCGCTCTTTGCGTTCGGCTTGGATATGACGCTGATCTCTGAAGTGTATCCGAAGTACGCCGGACGCGCGGAATTCACCACGCGCGCGCTCGCCACCGGGCGCACGCCCGGCGCATTCCTCGTCGACGAGTTGATGGCGCCTGCCGAACAGGCGACAAATGCCTTCTGGCAGGAATTGGCCGTTCCGCTGGACGTTACCTCCGGCATTTTCACGATGGTGCGCACGCCCGATGAAAACGGCCGCGCCGTCATCATGAATTTCTATCGCGTCGGCAAGCGTCCGAAATACGGGCCCGATGACGTGAAGGCGATGGATGCGCTCATTCCGCATCTGCGGCGCGCGCTCGGCGTCCTTCTCGACGCACCGCCGCCACAAGCGACCGCGCCCGACGTCAAAGAACTCTACAACGCCATCGGCGCACCCTGCTTCTTCCTCGGCGCGGACGGGCGCATTGCGCAATCCAATCACGCTGCCGAACTTCTGGTGAAAGCAGGCGATGGCCTGGAAGTGCGCGACGGAAAGCTTTGTCTTTGGGATGGCTTGGCGCAAAGTGAGTTGAGCGCAGCGCTCGCGCGGACGATCGGCGATGGCTGGTCGGCGAAATTCAGAACCGGCGCCGAATTGCTGGCGCGCCGCCCTTCGGGGGGTTCGCCGCTGGTGCTGGTCGCAACGCCGATCGGCGCGGATGGACCGATCATGGCGGTGGCGGCGCCCGTTCGCTGCGCCTTGTTTGTGCTGGAGGAAAAGCTTCGCGCCAATGGGCTGCTGCCCGAACGCCTGCAGCGGCTCTATGGGCTCACCAGTGCGGAAGCAGACATCGCTATCGAGATCGCAAGCGGCGCTGTCCTCTCCGAAATCGCCAAAGGTCGTGGCACAACGACCGCTACAGTACGTACTCAAGTCAAGACCGCGCTCCGCAAAACCGGCGCCCGCCGCCAGGCCGACCTTGCAGCGCTCGTGAACCGGCTGCGCTTCTAAAACTGTTGCGGAAAAGCCCACGCCGACGCTTTCGATGTCATCTACCCTAGTTGGGGGATCAACAAAGGCGCGGTTTTGATGCTCGCTATATAAGGGCTTGGGGAGACGGCGGTCTGCGTTCGCGCGCAGCCGCCGTTTTCTTATCTCAAAGGTCGATGGCGCCGGCGATCAGAGCTTCGACCACTGCTTGGCGGCGCGTGCGCACCGACAGCGCCTTGCACGCTTCAGTCAGATGAAAATTCACCGTCCGCTCCGAGATACCGACAATGTCGGCGATCTCAGCGCTGGTCTTGCCGAGATGAACCCATTGCAGGCACTCGCGTTGGCGCGGCGTGAGATTGACGTGCGGCGCCGTCTTCCTCGCGACCTTCAAGCCGATGCAGCAATAATAGAGCGACAACAGATGCACCACGAGCTTTTCGGCCTCTGACAAATCCGCCTTCTCGGTTGAGATAACGGAGACGCCCGACACCGATCCGTCACCGTGATGGAGCGGCGTCACATAGCCATCGTGCAGACCAAACTCGCCGGCCTCTCCGAAGAGTTCGAACTCGGCGCGCGTAAGATCCGGGTTTTCGCGCACACTCTGCCATCGCTGCATCAAAGGCGACGTCAGCGGCAAACGCAGCATACTGTCATGCAGGTGATGGTGACGCTCGAAATAGTGCGCGCTCCAGGCCGGATTGTTGCGCCCGAAATAGAGCTGCGCTGACAATTTGCGCTGCGAGTTCGACAATCTCGCCGGCCATGAAATAGGGAAGCCCGAGTGCTGCGAGCTCGGCGCCGATGATTTCGTCGAGCTGCGCCTGCGTCTCGACCTTAAAAGCCTGCTCGATGGCGTGTAGCGCCCGCTGCAGCGTGTCTTTTTCGCTCATGCGCCTCCCCCGCGCGAACCTAATCACACTTGCGCGCGGCGCGCTACCTCTGGCTGTACTAACGCGAAGCCGCTTGCACCGCCCGGACGCGCGGCGCCACGTCGCGGAGCGCACTGCCGCCAATATCGGAATTGTAGCGGAGTTGGTTGAAAGGCCCTCGGATCGAGAACGGGATCACCAGCCCGCCCCGCGGCGAACGCGGCGCTATCCGGAGGTCGAGCCGCTGATTGATCAGATCGACCATGCCGACGCCGGGGATGCGCAAATCTGGGGTGTTGAACGAAAGGTCATCGCTGGCGACGGCGCCATTGGCGATGGCGAGATTTGCCGAGAAGCCCTGGAACGGCGTGCGGGCCTCAGGCGCGATAAGCTCGCCACGCAACGCGTTGCGGATGGTGCGCGCCACGCCGCCCAGATCGACGCCGTGCAAGACCCCCGACACAAGCTCCAAATGCGAGCGGCCCTTCGCATTGGCGGTGAGTTCGCGCTGCGAGCGGCCGTGGGTTTGCACATTGATCGCCAGTTCAGCGCGGCCTTCTATGCCGGAATAATTGATCGCATCGGCAAGGAACGGCTGTGCATTCAAATTATCGAAGGTCATGTCCTGGACAATGCGGGTGTCGGGGTTTCGCGCGTCGATCTCGAAGCGTCCGCGACCGGCGCCGCCATAAAGGGCAAGCGTCTGCATGGTCGCGGCGAGATAGCCATCATTGAGCACCAGCGTCATGTGGGCGCCGTCGACGCGCATATGTGATACGATGACGGCGTGGGTGACGAGTTCGAGATCGGCGTTGAAGGCATGCAGCGCCGAATAATCCACCGGCGTTGAGCCCGGCGGCGCGGCGATATCGACGGCGCGATCCGGCGGCTGCACGACGACAATCTGCGCCGTCGGCGTTTGCGGCGCTTGCCCCGGCGCTGGCGCAGTTGTCGCCGGCGCTGCGGGCGCGGGAGCAGCGGGCGGATTGGCTTGCGGCGGCGCGCGCCCTGAAATGTAGGGGTTCAAGTCGAAGTCAAAGAGTTCGAGGCGCCCGCTGAGATACGGCTTTCCACGCAAGGAGGAGAGAGCAAAATCGCCGCGACCACTCAGCTGATCGAGCACAAAGGCAGCATTGTCGAAGGCAAACCGGCCCCCGCCAATCGCGACATTGCCGGTCACATCGAAGCGCTCGAAGCCGACCCCGCCCTGGAGCGGTGCGCCTGCCCACGCCAGCAATTGGCGCAAGCTTGGCCCATAGGCATGCACAATCCCTGCCGTCGAACCGGATGCCGCCGGCGTTTGCCCTTCGAACGCTGCGGTCACCAATTCACCGCGCAAATTGACCTGAAGCGGCGTTGCCTGCGCATGGATGACGGCGTTGGGGCTGCCAATATCCATATCGAGCTGAACGGGCTTGTCGTTGTAACGCACCGAACCGGTGACGGTCATGGGCTGATTGAGCGCGGTCAGCGCGGTGTGCAGATCGACGTCGCCCACACTCCAGCCAGTGCCGTGACGCGCGTCGAAATAGGTGACTTCGCCATCGGTGATGTCGACCGCGCGCAATGTTGTACGTGAGGCGTCGATGATCGGCGGCGATGGCGGCGCGCCAGTCGCTGCCGGTGCGGCCACAGCGCGTATGCGCGGCGCCAGCGTCCAGTTCGGCCGCCCGCTGGCATCGACCTCGAGGGCAACGCGCGGACGCTGCAACACAAGTTGCCGCACCACGACTTGACGATTGAACAACGGCGCCAGTTCAACGCCGATGTGAATATCGTCGGCGGTGATAAATGCCGGCGCACGCCCGCCCGCCACATTCGACAAGACATCATTGGCGGCGTGGAAGCCGAGAACCGGCCAATAACTGACGCCGACATCGCCATTGATAGTGAGGTCGCGGCCGGTGGCGTTTTCCACCGCGCGTTCGACTTCGCCCTTAATGTCGAGCCGGTAAACGAGATAAGCGAGCCCGCCCGCAGCCAAAAGCGCCACCGCGACGATTGTGCCGAGGATAGCGAGCACCCAATGCCACCAGGCGCGCATGATTGTCCCCACGTTTGGGCCTCACCCTAGCCGCTGGCGTCCGGCCCCGGAATAGCTATCTATCGGGCCATGGCCACGCCCGTTCCCGTCACCGTGCTCACAGGTTTCCTGGGGGCTGGAAAAACCACACTCCTCAACCGCATTCTGAGCGAGCCGCATGGCAAGAAATATGCGGTCATCGTCAATGAGTTCGGCGAAATCGGCATCGACAATGACCTGATCGTCGACGCTGACGAAGAAGTGTTCGAGATGAACAATGGCTGCGTGTGCTGCACGGTTCGCGGCGATTTGATCCGCATCATCGACGGTTTGATGAAGAGGCAAAGCGCCAAGGGCGGCTTTGACGCTATCTTGGTTGAAACGACGGGTTTGGCGAAACCGGCGCCCGTGGCGCAGACGTTTTTCGTCGACGCCGATGTGCGCGCCAAGACAAAATTGGATGCGATCGTCACCGTCGTGGACGCCAAGCACGTCGCCCAGCAGCTGGAAACGTCGGCAGAAGCGGCCGAACAGATCGCGTTCGCGGACGTTATTCTGTTGAACAAGACCGATCTTGTTCCGGCCGCAGAGCTCAGCGCAATCGAGCGCCAGATCCGCTTGGTGAACCCGAGCGCGCGGCTCTATCGCATGCAGCGCGGCGATATTCCGCTCGACACTATCTTAAACATCGGCGCCTTCGACCTCGATCGTGTTACTGAAATTGATCCCCACTTTCTGCCGGATCATGATTGCGACGACAATTGCGCCCATCACGATCATGACCATGACGGGCACGACCACCATGATCATGACCACGATCACGTCCACGATCACGTTCACGATCACGTCGCCGCTTCGGGCATCGCTTCAGTTGCGCTCTCCACCGACAAGCTCATCGATCCGAACAAATTATTGCCATGGCTCAACGCGCTGACCCAGGCGCGCGGCCCCGACATCCTGCGCCTGAAGGGCATCTTCGCCTTCCCGAACGAACCCAAGCGCTTCGTCGTGCAGGGCGTGCACATGATCGTTGAAGGCGACACCCAGCGCGATTGGAAGCCAGACGAGAGGCGCGTATCGCGCATCGTCTTCATCGGGCGCAATCTCGACCACAAAGACCTGGAAGAGGCCTTCCTCGCGTGCGCGGCGTGACTGCGCGCGTTTACGAGAGCGGCAAACGCTTGGCGCTCGGGGCAGCGGCGACGAGCGTCCACTGGCTCGCCGATCGCGCCCTCTTTGCCCTGGGCGATGGCGCGGTGCTGGCGGCGGAGCGCATGGGCGAGAGCAAGCGCATCAGCGCCCACGATGGCGCCATTCTTTGTTCTGCCGCCCATCCAGACGGGGCGCGCCTCCTCACCGGCGGCGACGACGGCAAGCTCAACCTGGTTTCCAGGGATGGCTCGATGGAAGCCATCTTCGAGAACCGCAAATGGATCGATCATGTCGTGGCCGCGCCGACCACCGGCTTGATCGTCGCCGGCATCGGCAAGGAAGCGATCGTGTTTCGCGAGGGGAGAGAAGCGCATCGCTTTGCCTATCCCTCGAGCATCGGCGGTCTCGCATTCGACGCCAAAGGCCGACGCCTGGCGGCGACCCATTATGGCGGGGCGACGTTGCGTTACGCGTTGATGGCCGACGATAAGGGCGTGGCGCTCAACTGGGCCGGCTCTCACCTCGCGTGCACTTTGTCGCCAGACGCCGATTATCTCATCACCGCCATGCAGGAGAACGCGCTGCACGGATGGCGACTGCCGGAAAAAATCGATCTGCGCATGGACGGCTATCCGGCCAAGACCCGCAGTTTTTCCTGGGACAAACGCGGCCGTTGGCTTGCGACTTCGGGCGCTGACAGCGCCATTGTCTGGCCGTTTGTCGGCAAGCTCGGCCCGCAAGGCAAAGCGCCCCTGCAGCTCATTGCGCGCGAGGGCCTCGTCACCGCTGTTGCGTTTCATCCTTACGACGAACGCCTCGCCATCGGCTATTCCGACGGCGCCGTGTGGCTTGCGACATTCGCAAGCCAGGATGTCGACGAACTCGACGAGCCCGGCGAGGGCGCCGTCAACGCACTTGCCTGGAGCGCCGATGGCGCACAACTCGCCATTGGCGACGAAGCGGGACGCGGCGCGCTTATCGCCCTTTAGCGCTGATCGCCCTTTAGCCCGGCGCGATTGGGCGCTCAACCCTTCATCCATCATGGCGACACGATGATCGCCGCACCAACACGACGCAGCGTAATTTCTGTCTGATAGCCAGCTTCGTCAGCGTCCTCCCAGCGCGAAATCCATCGCCGCTTCGGCGTGGACGCGGGCTGTGTCCACGGCGGGCAAAGCGAACGTCTCCGCCGCCGCGAGCATGCCGAATTCCGTGCAGCCAAGAATGACCCCGTCGGCGCCATTGGCGCGCTCGCGCTCGACAATGTCGACCAGCTTGGCGCGAGACGCATCGAGGAATTTTCCCTGCACCAATTCCTCAAAAATGATCCGGTGCAATTCAACACGATCCGCTGCCGCAGGGATGATCGGATTGATGCCGTGACGCATCAAGCGATCGCGATAGAACGGGCGCTCCATGGTGAAGCGCGTGCCAAGCAGGACAGGCCGTTGCGAATTGTGAAACTTCAGCGCCGTCGCCGTCACGTCGGCGATATGGATCAGCGGCATTTTGATCGCAGCAGCCACATCGTCTGCCATCAAGTGCATCGCATTGGCGCAAATGACGAGCCCCTGGGCGCCGGCGTTCTCAAGCCGCGTCGCCGCATCGACCATGATGTCGGTCAGTGCGTCCCAATCGCCTTCTTCTTGCAGCTGCGCGATCGGGGCGAAATCGACGGACCACAGCAGCAAGCGAGCCGAATGGTTGGCGCCCAAACGCTCGCGCGCGATGCGATTGAGAAGTTGATAATAGTGCGTGGTGCTTTCCCAGCTGATGCCGCCGATCAAACCAAGGAGACGCAACGGAGAGTCGGGCGGCCGCATCGGCTGACCATGCGCAAGCGCAGGTGTTTTTGCAACGCCTCGCCCTATTCAGCGGCGATGCGGTGCGAAGCTGGCGCGACGCGGTCGAAATCGGTGATGTAGTCGCGCGTCAATGGTACGACGTCACGGTCCTTCGCCAACTGCACTTGGAAGACGACCAGATCGCCTTCTCGGAACGCTGCTTCCGCGCCGGCGAGATAGAACTCCCACATGCGGCAGAAGCGCTCGTCATAGAGCGCACGCACGTCGTCTCGATTGGCTTCGAAGCGCTCGCGCCATGCTCTCAGCGTGTCGGCATAGTGTGAGCGCAGAATCTCCACGTCCGTGATGATCAGCCCCGCGCGTTCGGCGGACTGCGCGATCTGCGACAGCGCCGGCACCATGCCGCCCGGGAAGATGTATTTCTCGATCCAGGGGTTGTTGCGCCCCGGGCCATGGAAGTTGCCGATCGTATGCACGAGTGCGACGCCATCGTTGGTGAGGCGTGCAGCGATCGTATCGAAGAAAACCTGATACTGAGCCGCCCCGACATGCTCGAACATGCCTACCGAAACCACCCGGTCGAAGGCGCCTTCAACATCGCGATAATCGCGCAAGTCAAAACGCAGGCGTGCGGAGAGACCCGTCTTGGCGGCGCGCGCGCGCGCGACGTTAAGCTGCTCGGTCGAGAGCGTCACGCCGCTTACATCAGCGCCATAGTCTTGAGCCAGCGTGATGCCCAAGCCGCCCCAGCCTGAGCCGATATCAAGCACACGCTGTCCAGGTTCGAGCAGAAGCTTTGCGGCGATATGGCGCTTCTTGGCGGCCTGCGCCTCTTCGAGGCTCATATCGGGACGCGCGAAATAGGCGCACGAATACTGCCGGTCGGCGTCGAGGAAGAGCCGATAGAGCTCGCCGCGGAGATCGTAATGATGCGCCACGTTGCGGCGCGAAGCCTTGCGCGGATTGCGATGCTTCATGTCGCGCCAGCCGCGCGGCTTGACGTTCTTGCCGTTACGCGTCGCCAGAGCCAGGAAATCGTAGATTGTGCCGCGCTCGATGACGAAGCCGCCGTCCATATAAGCTTCGCCAACCGCAAGCTCCGGATGGCGCATGATCCGCCATGCCGACTTGTGGTCGACGATGCGCACGACGAGCGGGCAATCCTCCAGGCTCGCGCCGTTGGCGCCATAGGCCTTGGCGTCCGGCGTTCGGACGACGATCTGGCCTTCCCGGAAAATGGAGTTGATCAGGTTCTGCAGCAGCATGGGCGGCATCTCGAATTCTGGCCGAGAGCGATAACGCGGCCGACGCCGCCTGCGTTCCCACTCAGACCGCGAGCGCCCGCATCCCGTCCTCGACCGAGATCACGGGCCGATAGTCCATATCTGCGCGCGCCTTCGCGTCGTTCAAGAGGCAATCACGCGACAGGATCATGGCTGAGAAGCGGGTGATGGGCGGCTCGCCCTTGAGCGGCAAGGTCCCCCAAAGCCCCTCGCAGGTCGCGCCAATCGTGTCCGCGAGCCAGGCGGGAATGGATTTCTCGGGCAGCGTGATGCCGCGCGTCGCGGCTAGGCCGGAGATCATCTCGTGCATCGACCGCACGCCGTCATCCAGGATGAAATAGGCTTCGCCGCCCTGACCCTTGCTCAGCGCCAGATCGATGGCGTGCACGAGATTGGCGACGTGCGTGGTGGAGGTCATGGCGCGCCCGTGATTGACCCACATCCAGCCGCCGGACTTCGCCACATGCTCGATCGTCGGCATCAAGGTCGTATCGCCCGGGCCCCAGATGAAGCGCGGGCGCAGGATAATGGTCTCGAAGCCGGGCGCGTTCGCCGCTTTCACCAGCTGCTCTGCCTGCGCTTTCGTCGCCGCGTAGGGATAGGGAGAGTTCGGCGCCAGCGGATAGGTCTCATCGACATTGTCCAACGACTGCCCACGCCACAGCACCGACTCCGTGCTGATGTGGATGAAGCGCTTCACACCTGCCGCTTTCGCCGCCGTCAGCATGCGCGCCGTGCCGTCGACGTTGAACTTCTTCCAGGCGTCCTTCGGACCCCATTGCTCAACGAATGCTGCGCAATGGATGACCGCTTCGGCGTTATCGATGTTGGCGGCGGCTACGTTTTCGAGATCGCAGCGCACAGCGGAAGCGCCGAGTTTCTGCAGCACGGCGTCTGATGTCTCGGAGCGCGACATGGCGCGCACATCCTCGCCTTTGGCGACGAAATGCCGGATCGTCGCGCCGCCGACAAAGCCCGAGCCGCCGGTGACGAAGATGCGTGTCACGGCGCGCTCTTGATCTGCCCCAGAGCGCCGCTGAGCTTGTCGGCCGTCACGCCCGCGTCCTCGCGCCGCTCACGCAATTCTTCGACAACTTCCTCCGGCGCCCGCTGCACGAAATCGGCGTTGCCGAGCTTTTGATCCATCTTGACGATCTCGCCCTGCAGCTTGGCGATTTCTTTCGTCAGCCGCGCCGCTTCCGCCGGCAGATCAACGACGCCGTCCAGCAGCAGCGCCACCGTTGCGCCATCAAGCACGAAGGTCACCGCACCCTGCGGCGAGGCCTCGGCGCTGGTCGAGTATTCCAGCCGCGCCATGCGGTCGATCAGATCCTGGTAACGCTCAAGCCGCGCTTGCGTGGAATTGTCGGCGCCAATCAGCAAGAGCGGAATTTTTGCGCCAGCCGGCACGTTGAGCTGGGAACGCGTGGAGCGGGTTTCGCTGATCAATTCCACCATCCAGTTGATCTCGGCCTCGGCTTTCTCGTCCACCAGATCGAGGCTGAGCTGGGGCCACGCGCTGGTGATCAGCATGCCGTCGCGCTTATGGCCAAAGTCGCCGAGCCGGGCCCAAAGTTCTTCCGTGATGAACGGCATGAAGGGATGCAGCAGCGTCAGGATCTGGTCCAACGCCCATGCGGCTGTGCGGCGCGTCTCGAGCTTTGCGCCCTCGTCTTCGCCGTTGAGCAACGGCTTGATGAATTCGAGATACCAGTCGCAATAGACGTTCCACACGAACTTGTAGAGCGTCCCCGCCGCCTCATTGAAGCGCCGCGCTTCCAGTTCGCGCGTCACTTCCGCCGACGCTCTCGCGGTCTCGCCGACGATCCATTTGTTGACCAATTGCTCAGGGCTGTTCGGATCGAATTGATCCCACACCGCGCATTCGTTCATTTGCGCAAAGCGGGCGGCGTTCCAGAGCTTGGTGCCGAAATTGCGATAGCCCTCGATGCGCTGTTCGCTGAGCTTGATGTCGCGCCCCTGCGCGGCCATAGCGGCCAGCGTGAAGCGCAGCGCATCGGCGCCGAATTTGTCGATCAGCTCCAAGGGGTCCATCGTGTTGCCCTTGGATTTTGACATCTTGGCGCCCTTGGCGTCGCGCACGAGGGCGTGGATGTAGACTTCGTGGAAGGGGACATCCTTCATGAAGTGCAACCCCATCATCATCATCCGCGCCACCCAGAAGAAGAGGATGTCGTGGGCGGTGACGAGCACCGACGTCGGGTAGTATTTCTTCAGCTCCGGGGTCTTTTCCGGCCAACCGAGTGTCGAGAACGGCCATAGCGCCGAGGAGAACCAGGTGTCGAGCACGTCTTCGTCTTGGCGTAGCCCCACCTCCTTGCCGTAGTGCTTCGCCGCCGCCTTCTTCGCGGCGGCTTCGGTTTCTTCAACGAACACGGCATTGTCCGGTCCGTACCAAGCCGGAATACGATGACCCCACCAGAGCTGGCGCGACACGCACCACGGCTCGATGTTGCGCATCCAGTGGAAGTAAGTTTTCGTCCACGCTTCCGGGATGATTTTGGTTTTGCCGCTCTCGACCGCCTTGATCGGGCCCTTCGCCATCGCTTCGGCGTTCACGTACCATTGCTCTGTCAGCATCGGCTCGATGACGACGTTGGAGCGGTCGCCGAATGGCTGCATGATCTTCTTGTCTTCGACGAAATCGAGCAGCCCGATGGCTTCGATGTCGGCAACGACTTGTTTACGCGCCTCGAAGCGATCGAGGCCGCGATATTTCTTCGGCACCCAGTCGACGTCGGCCATCCGGCCTTTGCCGTCCATCAGCACGTAAAGCGGAATGTCGTGGGCGCGGGCGACCTTGTAGTCGTTGAAGTCGTGCGCGCCAGTGATCTTCACCGCGCCTGAGCCGAACGCAGGGTCGGGATACTCGTCGGTGATGATCGGAATGTAGCGGTCGGCCAGCGGCAAGAGCACGCGCTTGCCCACGATCGGCGCATAGCGCGCGTCGCTCGGATGCACCGCCACGGCGCCATCGCCCAGCATCGTCTCGGGGCGCGTCGTGGCGATCGCGATGTAATTGCGCGTTTCCCATTCGGTCGGATTGCCGTCGCCGTCGTGGGCGATCGGAAACTGATAGGTCTCGCCGTTTTCGAGCGGATACTTGAAGTGCCAGAAATGGCCGTTCACCTCACGGTTTTCGACTTCGAGGTCCGAGATCGCCGTTTCGAAGTGCGGGTCCCAATTCACCAGGCGTTTGTCTTTGTAGATCAGCCCTTCCTTATGCAGGTGCACGAACACTTTGCGCACCGCGCTCGAGAGACCTTCATCCATGGTGAAGCGTTCGCGCGACCAATCGCACGACGCCCCCAGCCGACGCAGCTGGTTCAAAATCATCCCGCCTGAGGTTTCCTTCCACGCCCAGACGCGCTTCACGAATTCCTCACGCCCCAGCGTGCGGCGATCCATGTTGGCGCCGCCTTCAGAGAGCTGGCGCTCCACCACCATTTGCGTGGCGATGCCGGCGTGATCGGTGCCCGGCTGCCAGAGCACGCTTTTGCCGCGCAGCCGCTCAAAGCGGACGAGGATGTCCTGCAGCGTGTTGTTGAGGGCGTGTCCGATGTGCAGCGAGCCGGTGACATTGGGCGGCGGGATGACAATGCAGAACGTCTCCGCATCAGGGTCATGCTTCGGCTTGAACGCGCCGGATGCTTCCCACGCCTGGCTCCAGCGGGGTTCCACTTGCTTCGGGTTGAACGTCGTTTCGATCATCGCAGAGCCTATAGCAGTCGCTTGTAGCGTCTTGCGAGAGGGACGCGCGGCAAATGAAAGCACCCCGGCGAAGGCCCACGCCGGGGTGTTTGGAATTCCGGTGGTCGCGGCTTTATCGCGCCAGGCGCGCAATCCGCTCGAGTTCGGCCTCGACCCGGCTCTCCACGATCGCCGGTAG
Organism: uncultured Pseudomonadota bacterium; assembly: GCA_963837475.1. Classification (GTDB taxonomy): domain Bacteria; phylum Pseudomonadota; class Alphaproteobacteria; order Caulobacterales; family Aquidulcibacteraceae; genus Vitreimonas. Next base: position 807,553 of record CAWIND010000003.1, on the reverse strand, counting down.
GTTCTTGTCGAGCCACTCCTTCAGCATTGGCTTCAGGAGTTCGCGCACCACGCCTTCAACAGTTTGTCCGTTGGTGTCGGCGATGCGCAACGTACCGGCCAGGCGCGCCAACGAACCGGCGGCCGCATGTGTCGTCGGCGACGAAAGGATCGTCGGCTCCGGCGGCGCGGGCGGCGTCTCCACGATAGGCGCGGGCGTATGCGTCACGGTCGGGGCTGGGGCTGGTGCTGCGCCACTTCTTGCTCCACGGCTTCAAATACAATGTCGTCCTCAACCGTCGGAGCGGCGGCAGGTTCGTGTTCAGTGAGATCGAGCACGGGCTCCGACGCCGGCTGCTCCTCTTCGGAGATGATGCGCCGGATCGACGCCAGTATCTCCTCCATGGAAGGTTCGGCTTGCGGATCTTGCATCGCCATAGTCGAGCCCCGTGATGTCCAGTTTCGAGTTGTGTTCGACTCGCAGGTTAAGGTTCGCAGCGATTCTCGTCCATGCGCGCTCATGCACGATGCACATGCGCGAACGGAATCGTCCCGATCCCGCGCGACCATGCGTGTTTATGGAATAAAGGAGTGTTAATCCCTGTCTTGTTGCGGCATCGCAATGCGGGTCAAAACACAAACGCTGGCGGTTTTTCTAGACCTGGCGCGACCGGCGGCGCTGCGTCGAACGCAACACGGTAAGCGATGGTTTCGCCGCTCTTAGTGTAAATGCGCGCTGACCCCGCGGCGCCGGCGCGGACGATGACGCCAAGGCGGCCGTTGGGTGCGAGCTGTTCGAGCCACGCGTCCGGCACGATCTCAGCGCCGCCATTGAGCATGATCACATCATAAGGCGCATCGTCGGCCCAGCCGCTCGCAATGGGATCCGAGACGGTCTTCGCATTGGTGAGACCGCACGATTCCAATGCCGCCTGCGCGGCGAACGACAGGTTGGGATCGGGGTCGTGTGCAATGACTTCTGTGCAACACGTAGCCAGCACCGCCGCGCCGTACCCTGTGGCGCCCGCGATTTCGAGCGCACGCTCGTGGCCCTGTGGACCAAGCGCCTGGATCAGCTTCGACACATCGCGCGGGCGCATCAACACGCGGCCTGGCGCGACCTCCATATCCATGTCGGCGTAGGCGAGCGAGCGGCGTTGAGGCGGGGCGAAGCGCTCGCGCGGCAGCGTGCGCATGGCGTGCAGGATGCGCAGGTCCGTGACGTCGTTGGTCCGGACTTGCGATTCCACCATCAGCTCGCGGGCGCGCGCGAAATCCATGAGAGCTCCCTTGGCCCCGGTTAAGCTGCCTCGCTTGGGCCCGCAAGCGCGTCATTTTGCGCCCCGCCTTTAGTGGCAGACTTTATAGGCGCCCATGTCGAGGTGGAGGTGGTTGGCGTGGGCCCGGTTATAGTCGGGGGACAGCACGCCTTGGAAAATCCGGCAACCGCCGCTGCGGATTTCGTGCAGGAACGCGCTCTCGGGCGTTGGCGTCCGCCAGGCTTGCAACACAGTGATGGTGCGCCCGTCCGCCAAGGTAAAGCCGCCGACATCGATGGCGTTGGCGTGAGCGTGCTCGCTCCAACGCCCATCGGTCCGCCCGGCGATGCGGCGGCACGCATAGGCGCCCAGCGGATTGATGCTGGCGAGCGGCTGGCCAAAATGGCGCTGCGCGGCCGGCGCCACCACATCACGCCGCCAGAGCGCCAAAGCAGCCGCCAATGCGCAGCTGGTTTGGATGGGCGCGCCTGCTGTGGGCTGCACCAGCTCGACGACGTCGCGGTAGCCGCATTCTGGCGACCGGTTGAGATCTGGCACGATCTGCGTCTGGAACCCTGCCGCCGAGAGCGAGCCACGGCACGAAGAGACGTGGGTTTCGAAGAACGGCAGCAATTCGGCCCGCAATTGCGGCGGCGTCAGGTCGGTCTTTGGCGGTTCTGTTATCAACAGCGTCATCATCAGCACGGCGAGCAAAGCCAGTGCGCCCGCCGCCCAGATGCGCGCGCGCTCATGCTCAGCTTGGGTGGGCGCACGGAAATACCGAAGCATGGCGCCTCTTAGCGCGCCTTGACCCGCCTGGCGCAAGCCGCCTAGGACATCCGCCCGCAGCGGACGGCCTCGTGGCGGAGTGGTTACGCAGAGGACTGCAAATCCTTGCACCCCGGTTCGATTCCGGGCGAGGCCTCCAAAATTCCGCGCGCTCTCAACGCCTTCTCAACCTGCGTGAACGGGCCGTTTGTCATTAACTCGGCCTTAACGAGTTAGGGGGATATTCACGCTGTCTTCCCTTGGAGACACCCCACCATACCCAACGCCTTCGAGGGCCCCGCAAGGGGCCCTCGTTTTATTTGGATCTGGGGCCCCGCAAGGGGCCCTCGTTTTATTTGGATCTGGGGCCCCGCAAGGGGCTCTCGTTTTACTTGGATATGGGGCCCCGCAAGGGGCCCTCGTTCTATTTGGATATGGGGCCCCGCAAGGGGCCCTCGTTTTATTTGGATCTTGGGCCCCGCAAGGGGCCCTCGTTCTATTTGGATTTGCGGTCCGGAAAGCGGCCTGAAACCGGGGTCTTTCCCCCCGAGGCCGAACTTGATAGAGACCCGCTTCCTCGCCCATGCGGCGCGGAGCTGATCCTCGGTAGCTCAGTGGTAGAGCAACCGGCTGTTAACCGGTTGGTCGTAGGTTCGAATCCTACCCGAGGAGCCATCGCTCCTTCGTTTCCTCATTCAAGGTTCTTGCCCCGCGGGCCCTCGCCGCGGGGCTTTGTTTTAAGCTCAAGCCGGCAGCGTTTTGCGCGCCACCATCTCTTTGATCTTCGCCGCCAGCGCATCGAGTTCGAACGGCTTGGTCATCAGGTCCATGTCCTGCGCCAGGAATTCTGAACGTACGGACGCGTGCGCTGAATAGCCCGTCAGAAAGAGCACGCGTAACCCGGGGCGATGATGGCGTGCGATGTCGGCGAGCTGGCGGCCATTCAATCCAGGAAGACCAACATCGCTGATCAAAAGATCGAGCGGCTGATTGGATTGAAGATACGGAATGGCGCCAGTGGCGTCCTGGGCTTCCTTGGCGGTGTATCCAAGTTCCTCCAACACATCCATGACAAGCATGCGCACGTGGCGATCGTCTTCGACAACCAGCACCACTTCGCCCTGGCCTTCCGGCGTTTTGTTCTGCTTGCGCGCAATGGCGTCGACGGTTTCTTGCGGCGCGCGCGGCAGATAGAGCCTCACCGTCGTGCCCACATTCTCGACGCTATCGATTTCGACATGGCCGCCCGACTGCTTCACGAAGCCGTAAACCATGGAAAGCCCAAGACCAGTGCCAGCACCGCTCGGCTTTGTTGTGAAGAACGGCTCGAACGCCTTGTCCGCGACATCGGCGGACATACCGGAGCCGGTATCGGCGACACTCACTAGGACATAATCGCCAGGCTGCATATCGCCGCGTCGCTTGGCGTCGACCCGCACCGGCGCAGTCGATAGAATGAGCTTGCCGCCGTTCGGCATGGCGTCGCGCGCATTGAGTGCGAGATTGAGGATGGCGCTTTCCAATTGGTGAAGGTCGGCGAGCGCCATCAGAGTCTCATCGGCGAAATCCACCTCGATGGTGATGTTCTCACCCATGCCGCCCAAAACCATCGAGCGGATCGCCTGAACCGCGGCGGCCGCGTTCACCGGCTTGATGTCGAGCGATTGTCGGCGGCCGAATGCGAGCAAGCGTGAAGTAAGCGCGGCCGCCCTGTTGGCGGCGTCGAGAGCGGCGGCGACGTACTTTTCCGTCTCATCGTAGCGCTTGGCCTTGATGCGCCGCTCGAGCAGGTGAAGCGCGCCTATGATGCCCGCAAGCATGTTGTTGAAGTCGTGCGCGATGCCGCCGGTGAGTTGGCCAACGGATTCTATTTTTTGCGATTGGAAGAGCGCCTCGCGCGCGGCCTCAAGTTGCTGTTGGGCTTCACGCTTCTCGGTGATGTCGCGCGTTACCTTGGCAAAGCCGATCAGTTCGCCTGCGTCATTGCGCACGGCGTCGACAATGATGCTGGCCCAAAAGCGGCTACCGTCCTTGCGAACGCGCCAGCCCTCCATCTCGATGCGGCCCTGGTCGCGCGCTTCGGCCAAGACCTGCTGGGGCTCGCCGGCGCTCTGCGCCTCGGGGGTGTAAAAGAGTGAGAAGTGCCGGCCCACGATTTCGCCGGCGGTGTAGCCCTTGATCCTCTGAGCGCCGGCATTCCAGGTGCTGACCTTGCCTTCCGGCGTCAGCATATAGATGGCGTAGTCAACGACCCCCTCAACAAGCAGGCGAAACTGCTCATTGGCGACATCCAGCTCTACTTCGGTTCTATCGGAGGCGTCCGCCATCCCGCTGTAAGGTCTCCCGACGAGCCCAACGTCCTTGAAAGGACTGCGGTTCCCTGAAGCGGATCAAACGATTTCAGGCGATTTCAGGCGATTTCAGGCGCGAGCGCGCAGCGGCGGCACCAGAAGATTGAGCGTCTTGAAGAAGAAGACGCCGGCAAGGCGCATGAGGCCCCAGTGCTGACGGATGATCCCGAACGGCGACAGCACGCGGACCATGTCCTGGAACATCTTCCACTCTTGCTTGGCGCCGGCCCTCTTGGAGCCAACCTTTTCGCCCTTCGGCGTGTGGAAGACGTCGGCCCAGTCGATGACTTGCACTTTGAGGCGCTGCTCGATGATCAATTCGTTGATGAACACTTCGCCGCCCCAACGCGGCAAGCGCGACATCTCTTCAAGCGCGCTGTTGAACATCTTCCGCGGCAGCACGCGCTCGCCAGAGATGAAATCGATGCCGAGCGAGCGGAAGATTGGCAACGTGTCACCACGCATCGAAATGCTGCTGTCGGCTTCACCCGAAAGCACAGGCGCCGCCAAGCGGTCGATGGCGCCGCGCGTGAGGCCATCGAGATCTGCGTCGAGCAGCATCAGATACTCGCTTTTCGCCAGCGTGATGCCGGTCAAGAGCGCCTGCGTCTTGCCGCCATTCGGATAGATTGAAACCACCGACACGCCTTGGAAGGCGCGCGCGCGCGCTTCGGTTTGGTCGGTCGAGCCATCATTGACGATGATGATCTCATCGATCAGCGGATGACCAACAACCGCGCGCAACACGCGGCCGATGCGATCGGCTTCGTTGTATGCACAGATGATGCAGCTGATGGATTGGGGCCGCACGGTCTGCGGCACGATCGTCTGAGCGCTTGAATTCCCCACCGCTTGGCTCCGCTCGCCCCCGAGTGGCGCGGACATTAGCGTTCTATTAAGGTCTGGCAAGGGTTCGCCTATGGGCCGAAAGTCGCGGGACACACGCCCGAATTCGGCCCTATTTCGAGCTGCTGCGCTGGGCGCTTCATTCGGTTCATGCGGGGGCGTGTTGCAAGACGACATCATCACCATCGACGAATGAGACAACGGCCAAGGCAAGGCCTTGGGACGCGTGACTAGTGCTTGAACGCCGTAGCGTCATGGGCGGCGCCGCCGAGCGCGCGTAATTGCACTCCGAGTTCCGCCAGTCGGCCTCGCTCACAGCCCCTTCAACACCGCCTTTGCCGCGTTGCGGCCGCTGGCGCCGCTCAAGCCGCCGCCGCCATGCACGCCGTTGCCGCAGAGGATAGAGATTGTCGATCGGCGTCTTGTGCGTTCGACCAGCCCGGCATCGGGCGCATGAAGAACATCTGATCGAGAATAAGCTGGCCGTGGTTCAGGTCGCCTTCGGTCAGACCATAAGTGTTCTCAAGATCGAGCGGCGTGAGCGATCTGATCTCGCGGATCGACGCCTTCAGTTGGGGAAATGCGTTCGCGGCGGTGTCGATGCGCGATGCGCTCGAGCACGGCGCGCTCCTGGCTCCATTCGCTGTCGCGCAAGCGCGTAGGGCGCGAATTGGAAATGGATGCGAGACGACCGCGCCGTTCGGTGGTGATTTCCAGATAGGGCTGCGGTCGAGATCGCGTCCGTACTTGGCCGCGTCGAAGGCGCGTTCGACATAGCGGACCGCGGGCGCAATAACGAGCGTGCCCTGGGGCAGGCCATGATCGCCGTCGGTCAACAGATGCACCTTGGCGACTGAGCCGCGCATCTTGATCGATTGCGTGTGCCAGACGAATTCCGGCGGCAATTCCGGCGCGCCGACAAGCGTCGAGCAGGGTATGGCGCGGATCGGCGGCGGAGATGATGATGGGCGCGCTGATTTCTTCGCCGCCGGCCAGACGCACGCCGCTCGCGCGCTGATCTTCATGAATGATCGACCGCACTTCGGCGCAGGTTCGGATCTCGCCGCCGCGCGCTTTCAGCGCCGTGACGAGCGTCTCCGCGATGCGCGCCTATGCCGCCTTCGACGCGGCGCTGTCCCGGACCGCCACGGTTGAGCCAATTGTGCATCAAGGTGTAGCCGGAGCCCGCCGACATCGGCCCCAGCGTCGCGCCGTGCACGGCGACGCGCGCCGATCGCTGCGCGCACGGCGTCGGATTCGAACCATTCTTCCGTCAGCTCCAGCGCCGACATCGGCAGCATGCGGATGACGCGAAACATGTCGCGGGCGCCGAGGCTGCCGCAGCTTGAGCCCAAGTTTCGCTAGCGGCACGCCTTCCGACATCGAGACGTGCGGCAGGCGCGGCATCGGCGTGCGATAGGCGGCGTCGAGGAAATCTGCCGCTTCGCTCATGAAGGCGACGAACGCCGGCCAACGCTCCGCATCGCGTTTTGAAAAGGCTGCCGATCGAGGCCAGCGTCTCAGCGTCCGCGCCCTGCGCTCAGCCGAAGCTGGCGCCCGTCAGGCAGCATCGAAATCAAAGGCTCGCTCGCCGATTTCGGCAAACCATGACGTTCAAGCTCGAGATCGCTGACGATGTCTGGGCGCAACTGCCCGCCCGCGTGCAGCGCATCGACCTGAAAGCCGTCGCCGAACGATTCCGTCACCGCCTGCCCGCCGACGATCTCGCGCCGCTCCAGCACCAGCACGCGCTTTCCGGCCTTGGCGAGATAGTTCGCAGCGACCAAGCCGTTGAGGCCGGCGCCGATGACGATGACATCGACGTCGCGCCATCATCGCCAATCCTTCAGCACTTCCATGCGCCGCCATCTTGCCGGCCGCGCCCATGACGCCGCCGCCCGGGATGCGCGCCGGACGCGCCGAAATAATAGCCCGGCAGCGGCGTGCGGAAATCCGCCCATTGCGGCGCGGGGCGCAGGAAGAAGAGTTGGTGCAGCAAGAGTTCGCCGTGGAAGATGTTGCCGCCGGTGATGCCGGCGATGCGCTCGATGTCCTTCGGCGTGATCACCTGCTTGCCGACGATGATCTTGCGGATGTTCGGCGCGTAGCGCTCGATGGTGGCGATCACGGTTTCGCCGAACGCTTCGCGCTTGGCGTCGTCCCAGCCGCCTTCGATGTCGTACGGCGCGTACTGCACGAAGCACGACATGACGTGATGTCCGGGCGGCGCCATGTCGCGATCGATCATCGAGGGGATGATCATGTCGATGTAGGGGTTCGTCGAGAACTGGCCGTACTTCGCTTCGTCATAGGCGCGTTCGATGTAATCGATCGACGGGCTGATCGAGATCGCGCCTTTGTGCAGCGGGCTTTCGCCCGGCAAGCAGGTGAATTCCGGCAGCGCCGCTGAGCGCGATGTTCACCTTGCCCGACGAGCCGCGGACGCGGAAATTCCTGATCTGCTCAACGAATTCGTCGCGGGAAATGCTTCGCTCTCGACGAACGACAGGAAGCTGCGCTTCGGGTCGGCCGCCGACATCACCACATGCGCGCGCAATTCGTCGCCGTTCTCCAGCGCGACGCCCGCGGCGCGGCCGCCTTTGACGATGACATGTGCTACCGGGCGCACGGTCCGGATCTCCGCGCCCATTGCGCGCGCCGACGACGCGATCGCGGCGGTCACGCCGCCGGTGCCGTTCTTGGCGAAGCCCCAGGCGCGGAAAGCGCCGTCGATCTCGCCCATATAATGGTGCAGCAACACGTAGGCTGTGCCCGGCGAATGCGGGCCGAGGAAAGTGCCGATGATGCCGCTTGCCGATTTCGTGCCCTTGAGCGGATCGAACTCGAACCATTCGTTCAAGCAGGTCGGCGGAAGATTGCGTGACCAGTTTCGCGATCCGATAGAGCTCCTTTTCGCTCAGGCTTTTGGCGTAATTGCCCGAGCTTCAAGAGGCCCAGCATGTCGCGCACCGACATCGACGACGGGTCGGGCGGCACAAGCGATAGGACCGGTTTGATCGCCTTTGCGGCGCGCGCCATGACGCGCCCGTATTCGTCGTCCGCTTCGGCATCACGCGGCGAATGGCGATAAATTTCGCGCCGCGTTGGTTCGTGATCGGCCCAGCGGCGCAGATAATCGCCATTGTCCATCGGCGTGACCGTGCGACGGCAGCGGCAGGATTTTCAAGCCATGCTCGCGGCAATTCGAGATCGCGGATGATCTCCGGCCGGAGCAGGCTCACGACATAGGAGAATTCCGTGAAGCGATAACCGGGAAAGATTTCTTCCGTGACCGCGGCGCCGCCCACGATCTCGCGCCGCTCCAGGATCACAACCTTCTTGCCCGCGCGCGCAAGATAGGCGCCGGCGATCAGGCCGTTGTGGCCAGCGCCGATGATGATCGCGTCGTATTGGTTGGCTGACACGGGGCTCACTTCTTCTTCCAGGCGGGATCGTAGAACGGGCAGCTTCACGACCTTCGCGGGCGCCTGGCGGCGGTGATGCTCGACCGTCACCTCCATGGTGACCGTCGGACCGGGCTCATAATGCGGGCGCTGCAAGATGCGCGAGCGCGATGTATTTCTTCAGCACCGGCGACCACGTGCTGGTCGAGGCGTAACCGATCTGTTTGCCGTCGACCATCACCGGCAGGCTTTCGCGCACCGCCATGCCGGGATTTGCGGCGGCAGGCCAGCCTCGGCGAACAGGCGCTCCAGCCCTTCCCACGCCGATTTCGAGGCCCATCAACTTCCACGCCGACCCTTCCTTCTTCTCGCGTTCGAGCGCGCGGCGGCCGACGAAATAGCCCTTCTTGTCGAGCGCGACCGCCCAATCCAGGCCCATCTCGAGCGGCGACGATTTCTGGCCTTCGATCCAGGCGTGCGTCGACGGCGGTGTAATCGACATCGACCATGAACAGCCCCGCTTCCACGCGCGCCATGTCCATGGCCAGAATGCCGCACGGCGTGATGCCGTAATCGTCGCCCGGCTTCCATCAGCGCGTCCCAAACGGGCAGCGCGCGCTCGGCGTCCATCCAAATCTCGTAGCCGAGATCGCCGGTATAGCCGGTGCGCGAAATGGTGACGGGCACGTTGCCGATGCTGGTGCTCGTTGACGCGGAAGTATTTCAGCCGTCGAGCGGCTCACTGCAGAGGCGATTGAGGATCGCGCGCGACTTCGGTCCCTGCAAGCTCAGCGCCGCCATCTGGTCGGTGACTTCGGTGACCTTCACATCCATGCCGACGGCGTTCATCGCGAGCCAGCGCAGCGACGGCTCGGCCGAGGTCATGCGAAAGGTCTGCTCGCCGAGGCGCGAGACGGTGCCGTCGTCGAGCAGCTTGCCCTCCTCGTCGCACCAGCCGGTGTAGTAGACTTGGCCGACCGCTCATCTTGAGCATGTCGCGCGTGGTGACTTTGTGCAAGAGCCGCGCGGCGTCCGGGCCTTCGATCATGTATTTCATCAGCGGCGTCACATCGATCAGCGCGGCGCGATCGCGGATCGCCCAGTACTCGTGGTCGAGCGAAAGATCGTACGAGCCGACGACCATATAGCCGGCCCAGCGGCGCCAGTTCTGCGCCACGCACAAGCGCGAGGTGCGCTCGTGGAAGGGCGTGCGTTTGAGTTCAAGTGTCTCCAGCATGGGCGCCTTGAGACACGTTCCGCCGTCCCCGATCAAGCTGAGATTCCAAATCGGCGGTCGCCCAAGGCGCCCTCGCGGCGCTATATGTGCGCTTCATCTACGCCCGCGGGCGCCCATCCCCGCGTCGGGGGGCCACATCGGCGCCAAAGTCGTGCCGCCAGGATCGGGGCCGGCGCAATTTGAGGGAGGACGTTCATGCGCGCATTGCTCATCGCACTCGCCGCGCTTTCGCTTGGCGCCTGCGCCAACACGCAGCTTGTGGCCCCTGAGCCCACGCTCGATATTGCGCCCGGGACGCCCGCGCCGGTGCAAGCGCGCCTCTACGCGGCCTGCATCGCGCAATCAGCGCAAACGCAGCAATTCGACCGCGAAGGCCGCTGGATCCGCTTCCATTGCGGCGGCGACATTGCACGCACCTTCTACGACGCGCTTGGACCCTATAGCGCCCGCATCCATTCCGAGCGCACCGGTGCGGCCCGCACCTGGCGCTTCACACAGGTCATGCAGCGCAATCCCAGCGGCCTCGATTATTGCTGGCGCGACGACGCTGGCGGCTATGGCTGCACCGTCGTGCTTGCTGCTGGCGACTTCATCAGACCGGAAAGTCCGAACCGATAAAAGCTAGCCGTGCCGATGCTCGGCGGGCGGACGGCCACGCATATGAAAGCGATGCGCGCCTTCGAACTGCGCTCGACGGAAATGCCGGGCTTCGTCGCGCATGAACGGGCCGCCCACGACCCTTGAATAGTAGAAGCTGTCCCCTGGCCCCCAATAACCGTACGTTATCGGGCCATAATAGTCGTCATAATAGCCATCGTAATAGCTGTAGTCGCCGCCGTAATAGCCGGTCGCGCACGCGGCGGGCCCGGCTGTCGCCAACGCCAGCGCCAAGGCCGAGAGAAGATGCTGTTTCATGGACGCGCCTTTCGCCCCCGCTTCGCCGAAAAACGCGCGATCAATCCTTGCGTTCCGGTCATGATTGCCGCAGGAGGCGCCGGATGATTTTGGTTGGCCAGTATGACTCGCCCTTCGTGCGGCGCGTGGCGATCTCGCTGCGCGTCCTGGGCGTTGCCTATGAGCACGACACCCGCTCCGTGTTCGGCGATTTTGACTCGATGCGCACGACCAATCCGCTGGGACGCATTCCCTCGCTCACGCTCGACAGCGGCGAAACGCTGATCGACTCTTTCGTTATCCTGGATTGGCTGGACCGCGAGGTCGGCCCGGAGCGGGCGCTCATGCCCGCTACCGGCGCTGCCCGCACCAAAGCGATGCAACTCGTTGCACTGGCGACTGGCGGCGTCGAAAAATTTGGCGCGGTGAATTACGAGACGATCATCCGCCCCAGCGCCTATCGATGGGCGCAATGGATCGAACGCCTGCGCGTCCAGGGGCTGGGCGCGCTGGCCGCACTCGAACGTGAAGAGTGGACAGAACGCCCCTGCCTCGACCAAGTACAGATCAGCACGGGCTGTCTCTTGGGCTACCTTGCGCTCACCCAACCCGAGACGCTGTCCGATTTTCCAAAGCTCAGCGCGTTTTGGGCGCGCTGCGCGGCGATGTCAGATTTCGTCGCGACGGGTGTCGGCGCCTACGCGGTGCCGAAGGGTTAGCTACTCCGCCGCCACCGTCTCTGGCTCTTCGGCCTGGCGCTTCCACAGGCTCGCATAGAGGCCATCGCGCGCGATAAGGGCTGCATGCGTGCCGCGTTCGACGACGCGCCCATCTTCCAGCACCACGATCTGATCGGCGTTGGCGATGGTCGAGAGCCGGTGCGCGACGACGATGGTCGTGCGCCCGCGCGATGCATCCTCCAGCGCATCCTGCACTTCGGCCTCCGTGGCGCTGTCGAGCGAAGAGGTCGCTTCGTCGAGAATCAGAATGCGCGGGTCCTTCAGCACCACGCGGGCGATGCCGACGCGCTGCTTCTCGCCGCCAGAGAGCTTTAAGCCCCGCTCCCCAACCCGCGTCTCCCAACCCTGCGGCAGCGCTTCGATGAAATGCAGGAGCTGCGCGTGCCGCGCGGCGTCTTCCAACTCGGCCTGCGTCGCCTCCGGCCGGCCATAGCCGATGTTGTAGCGGATCGTGTCGTTGAACAGCACGACGTCCTGCGGCACCAGCCCCAGAACGTCGCGTAGACTGTTCTGCGTGACCCGCTTCAAGTCCTGCCCATCGATCGAGCACACGCCCGGCCTGCAGGATCATAGAAGCGGTAAAGCAGTTTCAGGATCGTCGACTTGCCGGCGCCGGAGGGCCCAACGATCGCGGTCGTCTGGCCCGCATGGGCGGTGAACGAGACACGCTCCAGCCCCTGATCGCGCCCTTCGTGATTGAACGAGACATCCTCGAACACCACCTCGCCGCGCAGCGGCTGCAACACCGTTGCGTTCGGGGCATCGGCGACATCCGGCTTCTCATCCAAGAGCGCAAACATCTTCTCCATGTCGATCGAAGTCTGTTTGATCTCGCGATAGGCGAAGCCAAGGATGTTCAAGGGCGCATAGAGGTTCGACATGATCAAAATGACGGCAGTGATGTCGCCCGGCCCCATCCGCCCCGACGCCACGACAAAACCCGCCGCGATGACCATCGCCAAGAGGCCGATATTCATCACCAGTCCTTGCAGCGCGTTCAGCAGCACCAGCGAGGTGTTCGATTTCACCGCCGCCTTCGCATAGGACGCCAGCGCCCGGTCATAGCGCTCGCTCTCGCGGCCCTCCGCTGCAAAACTCTTGACGGTTTCGAAGTTGAGCAATGAATCCACCGCGCGGCCGGCTGCTTCAGTAGTCGGCTTCGTTCAACTCGCGCCGGTAGCGCAGCCGCCATTCCGTCACGCCGAACGTCATCCAGGCATACAAGCCAACCGTCGCCGCCGCGATAACAGCGAACACGCCGCCATATTTCCAAGCCAGCACGCCCGCCGCCAGCGCGAGCTCCATCAAGGTCGGGCGCGATATTGAAGGCAAGGAAGCGCAGCAGGAAGTCGATGGCGCGCACGCCGCGCTCGATGGTGCGATAAACCGAACCGGTGCGTTTGCCGTGATGAAAACGGATGGAAAGGTTGTGCACGTGCGTGAACACGCGCGTGCCGGCGCGCCGCTGCGCTTCTTCGCTGATCGGCTGGAAGATCGCATCGCGCAGTTGCGGCGCCGCCGTCGAGGCCCAGCGCAAACCGGCCCAAAAGCCGGCAAGACCCAAGAACGCCGGCAGCGCGCCCTCGGCATGGCCGCGCGCGATGTCGTTGATGCCCGCCGCTAACGCCAGAGGCGAAAACACCGCCAGCACTTTGCCGAGCAGCGTCAGCCCCAGCGACGCCCACAATCTGCAGCCGGTAACCCGGCCCGTTCAAACCGCCGATCAGGTTCAACAATCGCGAAATCGTCAGCGTGAGCGCCGGGGCGGCATCCACCTGGCCTGCGTCGGGTTTGCCGACCTTGCGGCCTTCGCCGCCGCGCCCGCCGGCGCCTCTTCCCTCACCACGCGCCATGTTTTGGAACAATCCTTGAAGTCTGTGACTTAGGCACGACGATTTTCGCCTGCAATGCGCCGTAATGGCTTAGTTTGATCCGCGTCATGGCTGATTCCAGTCCGCTTCAATCGTCCGTCCGTTCTGTTTGTGTCTATTGCGGCTCCTCGGAATTCCACCAATCCCGCTTATCACGATCTCGCCACGCGCTTCGGCGCTGAATTGGCCAAGCGCGGCCTGCGCATGGTCTATGGCGGCGGTTCGATCGGCCTGATGGGACGGTGTGCGGAAGCCGCGCGCGCCGGGCGGCGGGCAAGTGCTGGGCGTCATGCCGCGCTTTCTGCAAGCGCGCGAAATCCCGTTGGCCAACGTCCCGCACCGCATGGTCGACAGTATGCACGAACGTAAGATGATCATGTTCGAAGAGAGCGACGCGTTCGTGGTTCTGCCCGGCGGCATCGGTACGTTGGAGGAAGCGGTCGAGGTGCTGTCGTGGCGCAGGCTCGATTTGCACGACAAGCCGGTGATCTTCCTGGCGGAAGACGATTTCTGGGCCCCCTTCTTCGAACTCGTTCAGCACACCATCGATGCCAAACTTACGCCGGCAAGCTTCGCCAAAGCCTACGCCCACGTGCACACGATCGAGGCGTGCTTTGAGGCCATGGGCCTTGGCATCACAGCAGCGGCCACGCCCTAAAGGCGCCATTCGCCGCGAAGCGCTTGAAACCGGGCGCGGGCTTGGCTCGTATAAAGGGCCATGACCCTCTCCCGCCGCGCCCTGCTTATTGGAACTGCTCTCCTGCCCGCCCTTGCCTGCACGGCCGAGGGCCAGACCCCACGCATTCCGATGGGCGCAGACGAGGCTCGCTTTGCCTCCTCGCCGTGGCGGCGGCTCACCGCTGAGCAATGGCGGGCCAGGCTTTCACCATCCTCCTTCCATATCCTGCGTGAAGAAGGCACCGAGCGCACCTTCACCAGCCCCCTGCTCGACGAGCACCGGGCCGGGGTCTTCAAATGCATGGGCTGCGGGCTCGAACTTTTCCGCTCGGAGTGGAAGTTTGACTCAGGCACGGGCTGGCCGAGCTTTTGGCGTTCGATCGAAACCAATCTCGCGACCAAGGATGTCGAGATCGCGCTGGGCGAATATCGCGAAGTGCATTGCGCTCAATGCCTTGGGCACCAGGGCCATGTCTTCACCGACGGCCCGCGCCCAACCGGACTACGTTATTGCATAGACGGCGTCGCGCTCCAGTTCACGCCGACCTGAAGCCTTCACCCGAAGACTTGCGGCTTGTCGCGAATGAATTGCGACAGCAGCCATTTTTCACCGCGTGTTGGCGTCAGGCCCTCATGGGTCGTGCGCAGATCCGGCGCGCCGTCTTGACCGACGTTGCGGAAAAAAAGCGCATCGCCAGCCGCGCCGCGCAGCTTGCGATCGATATCAATGAAGTGGGTCTCACCACCGTCGAAATCGTCATTGAGGTAGACGAGAAACGTGTAAGGGCGCTGTCCGTTGGCCGCGATGTCGGCACGGTCGCGCGAAGGGCTCAGCCAATCGACATGCGATCCGAAGCGCTGCCCAGGCATGTAGTGAAAGACCGACAAGTTCTCCAAATTCGAAACCGGCACGCCCACAGTATTGGCGATGCGCTCGCGCAAGAGCAGCATTGGCAAATCGACGTCGACAAGCGCGAACGTCGCCTCGCTATTCGTCCGCACTTGATCGTGCACGGCCCTTCCGCTTCTCGCGTCATAGACGAGGGCTTGCGCCTGGCGCGGCTTGGCGCGCTCGATCAGCCAAGCGCTTAGGCGCGCATCGGTAAAGCCGTCGCTCATTGCAACCCAAGGCGAGCGCTCGACGATACGCGCGCTGCGCGCCGCGCGCCAAGCATCGAAATCGACGCGGTCGCAAAGCGCGCGCCAATCGGCGCCATCCGCCCCGGCAAGCACGCGCAATTGCCCCCGCGCGTGCTCCGAACCCGCAAACGCTGCTCTTTCGAGCCAATCGAGCGCCGCGCGCCAATCCTGCGCGCGTCCCCAGCCCGTCGCCGCAATCGAGCCGGCAAGCAGCATGGCCTCGACTACCCCTGCGGCCGCACAGGCCTCCACTTCCGGCGCGACGTAATCCTCATTTACTGGTCCCGGCGTGCGCAAGAGCGCAACCACCGCCGCAAATCGCTCGTGCGCATCGTCGTTCGCCATGAAGCGAGGATGACGTGCGCGGCAGCCCTTCGCAATTGCCGCGTTGCCGCAAATTCACCGCCTGTCGCCAGGGCAGACCACTTCGCGCGTCACGCGCATGAGCGTAGGCTTGACGCCATAATAGCGAGGGCTGCTCCCCATGTCCGTACGCCCGCTTTCCGATGCGCCGATGGTCGATCTCGATCAGCCCCAAGACGCCTACGCTTATGTGAAGCAGCTGCGCGAACAATCGCCGATCGCGCGCACGCCGATGGGCATCGTACTGGCGCTGCGACACCGTCACCTCGAACTGGTCACCAGCGACGCCACGCGCCAACTGGAGACGGAGACCAAAGTGATGCAAGGCATCACATCGGGCCCGATTTGGGACATCAGCACTTCGGGCATGCTGTTCGCCAATGGCGACGTGCACCGCCGCCGGCGCGCGCCCGTCGCCAAGACCTTCGCCTTCAAGCTCATGGACGCGATGCGTCCCAAGGCCGAAGCGCTCGCCGCCGAGCTCGTCAACGAGCGCATCAACCAGGGTCCTTTCGACTTCGTCGGAGAATTCGCCGCCCAGATCCCTGCACGCATCATCGCCGACATCCTCGGCATTCCCCGCTCGGACCTGCCCGTCTTCATGCAATGGATCGCCGACACCGCTGCATCGCTCGGGTTCATCGAACTCGACAAGCGCGCCCAGATCGAGGCGAGCCTGGTTGCCTTCAACGCCTATGTCGGCGATCTGCTTGACCAGCGCCGGCGCGCGCCGCGCGGCGATTTCATCTCGAGCTATGTTGAGGAAACCAAGCAGGCTGGCGAATTGAACGAAGCCGAAATCCGCACCCAAGTGCTTGGCCTTATTCTCGCCGGTTCCGACACCACCCGCGGCTCGCTATGCATGACCTTGGCGACGCTGTTGAAGCATCCCGATCAATGGCGCGCCTTCTGCGCCGATCCCGACGGGCTGAAGAAGGGTGTTGTCGCCGAGGGTCTGCGTTATCAGCCGATCGTGTCGGGCATTCCGCGTGTGGCGGTGAGGACATGGAGATAGACGGCTATCGCATTCCCGCCGGCACCCCGATCGCGGTCTCATTATTGTCAGCTTTGCGCGATCCGGACGTCTACGCGAACCCAGAGACGTTCGACATCACCCGCACCGATCATCCGCGCTGGCATCCGATTTTCGGCGGCGGCGCCCATCGCTGTGTGGGTGAAGCGCTGGCGAAAGCCGAGATGGAAGAGACGCTCGCTGTCATCGCGCGGCTTGCGCCCAACACGACGCTGATCGGCGATGTGCCGAAACTGCAGCCCGGCGCCATCCGCCAGGTCACTGCCATGCAGGTGGCGTTCGCGGCCCTCAGAAACGACAACTAGCCCGCTTTCACCGCGCGTTGCCCCAGCACGATGGCGACGCCGCCAAGCGTCGCCAAAGACGCAATGACCAGCCGGCTTGTCACCGGTTCGTGCAGAATGGCGACGCCCGCAATCGCGGCGATCACCGGCACCGCAAGCTGCACCACTGCTGCGCGCGTGCCGGCAAGGCCACGCAATGCCGCGTACCAGATCACGTAGCCGCACCCCGACGCGAGTGCGCCCGACGCAATCGCCAGCAAAAGTCCGGTTTGCGAAACATGCATCTGAGCGAACGCCGCAATGCTCACGGCAATCACGGCCGGGACACAGAATATGAAATTCGTCGCTGTCGCCTGCAGGGGATCTTTCGCGCCGCGCCCAAGCAGAGAATAGAAGCCCCACGCCACGCCCGCCGCCGCCATCAAGAGCGCACCCAGCGGATCAGGTGCGCTCAAGCCCGGCGACACCAGATAAACCAATCCTGCGAACGCAATCGCCAGCCCACCCCACGAGAGCGGGGAAAAATGCTCGCCGCTGCGCAACGACACGACAAACATCGTGAGCTGCACGCAGCCAAACAGAATGAGCGCGCCTGTGCCGGCATGCAGCGACAGGTACGCAAACGAAAACCCAAGCATGTAGGCGCAAAGCGCGGCCACCGAGCGCCAGTTTGGTTCGAGCCTCGGAAACGCGCCCCGGCTTTGCGCCAATAGGATGATGCAGAGGGTCGCTGCGCCCGCAATCACGCGCACACTGGAAAAGCTCGCCGCGTCAATGGAATGCTGCCCTAGAGCCGCGCGACAGAGTAACGAATTGGCGGCGAACGCGATGAGCGCTGCGCACGTCAGCAATACAGTCCGCGATGGAGAAGAAGCGCCCGCCACAATGGTTCTAGTGCCATAGGCGCCCTAGCGTCCTCAACGCCTTTCGGCCCTGCGATCTCAGTCGGTTGCGCCATCCCCGATCAAAGGGCAGTCTTTCGGCCCGCGTGCAACTCGCGGGAGATCGCCATGCGCGTTTTGATTATCTGCCTCGCTTTCGTGCTGGGCATGAGCTTTGCGCCGCAAGCCTCGGCGCAATCGTTTCCGCCCGGCCCCTGGCGCGGCGTTTGGACGACGCTCGATGGGCAATACGAATATCAAGCCGAACTCAACTTCACGACCGAGATGGGCGGGCGCGTCCACGGCCAAATCCGTTGGATGCTCGTGCGCACATCGCGCGCCGAACAGCAGGACGACATTGGCGCGCGCGGGACAGAATTCATCGAAGGCACGTTCGATCAATCGACCGGCGCGCTCAACATCCGCGGCGTTCGCCTCGAGGATCCACGTCACATCCTCGGCGCCGACGAGTATCGCCTCATGGCCTCGCCCGATGGCCACTACATCGCCGGCATCACATCGCAGAACGGCGCCTGGCAAGGGCGCATTGATCTCATGCGCTGAGGCCGCCGCCGCTGAGGTCGCCGCCGCTGGGGTCGCACCCAACGGAGCGTCCGTTTCCGGCGAGACGAGGGCGGCGTCCAGCACTATATCGACGCCAAAGGAGCTCCTATGGCGGAACGCGATTACGTGCTCGGCACGCACGACGATGAGATCTATCGCCTGGGCTACCAGCATCGCGTGTGGCGTCCGCGCGCGCTCGACGCCTGGCAACGCGCGCGCATTGGCGATGGCTGCAGCGTCATCGACTTCGGCGCGGGGCCGGGTTTTGCCACCATGGATCTCGCCGAGATCGTCGGTCCGCGCGGCCAAGTGCATGCGCTCGAACGCTCGCGCCGCTTCCTCGACACGCTCGAAGCGCAAGCGCGCGCTCGCGGCCTAAAGCAAGTGAAAGCGCACGAAATCGACGTCGTCACCGACGCGATCCCCGTGAAGGACGCAGACGCTGCCTGGGCGCGCTGGATTTTGGCGTTTCTGCCCGATGCTAAACCGGCGCTGAAAAAGCTCGTCGACGCGATCCGCCCCGGCGGCGCGCTCGTGTTTCACGAATACATCGACTACCAGACCTGGAAACTCGCCCCGCCAGCGCCGAACTTCGAGCGCTTCGTCGAGGAAGTGACCAACAATTGGCGCAGCTCGGGCGGCGAGCCTGATATTGGCCGCGTATTGCCGGCCTGGCTGACGGAAATGGGTTTGAAGCTCGAAAGCTTCCGCCCTTACGTCGATGTCGTTTCCAAGGACGACAACATCTGGCGCTGGCCGATAGGCTTTTTCGACATTCACATCGATCGCCTGCTCGAATTGGATCGCATTACGCCGCAACTCGCCAAGGATATGCGCAATGAATTTGCGCGCGTCTCGCAGAACCCGGGAACCTTGATGGTGACGCCGCTCGTGATCGAAATCATCGCGCGGAAATGACGACAAGACGGTTGTTCCTGCAGGGATTAGCCGCAGCCGCGTCCGGTGCGCGCGGCTCGCTGCTTGGCGACACGGGCATGCTTGGCGCAGCTTACATGGCGCGGCGCGGCGAACATGTTCGCCGCCACGCAGAGGGCATGGCGCTCCTGCCCGGAGGTCATTGGCGCGCCTTCAACGAGCGTCAGCCGTTTCGCGTCGCGTCGGTCTCCAAGATGATCGCCGCATTTGGCGTCATGCATCTCGCAACGAGCGGGGCGCTCGACTTGGACGCCGATATCTCCGGCTATCTTGGCGCACCGGTCCGACACCCTGCATTTCCCGACACCCCCATCACCGCGCGCATGCTGATGTCGCACACGAGTGGGCTGAGAAACGGCCTCGATTTCCCGGTCCCATTCATGCATCCCCTGCTCGACCGGTTGCACCGCGCCGCACGCGAGCCGGAGTTTGGCGGCTGGTTCGCACCGGCGACAGAACCGCCAGCGCGTTGGTTTGCTTATAGCGATACCAATATCGCCTTGGTCGCTCAGATCGTCGAGCGCCTAACCAACCAACGCTTTGATCGCTTCATGCACGACACTGTGTTTGCGCCGGCGCGGCTCGATATTGGCTACAATTGGAGCGGCGTCTCGCAAGCCAAACGCGCACGCGCCGCCGCCGGCTGCCGCCGGATCGATGGCGCTTGGGCAGCACAGGTCGATGGCGCGCCGCCAGCTTCGCCGGAGATCGCGCTCTATCGCGGTGACGGCGACGCGCATTCAACGGAAGCTGATTATCGCCTTGGTCAGAACGGTTTCGCCTTTGCGCCGCAGGGCGGATTGCGCCTGAGCCTTTCGGACATGCAAGTGCTGGCGGGAGCACTTCTGCGCCGTGCGCCAGCGCTTATGCAGAACCCGGTGTGGACATACGACACGCTCGCGCCCAACGGCGAGACGAATTCGGGCTTCTATCAGGCATACGGTCTGGGCGTGCAGATTCCACTCGGACGCCCAAGCGACAGTTATTTTGGCGCCGAGAGCAGCGATTGGCGCGGCCATGCGGGCGACGCTTACGGGTGGATGACCGGCATTTGGTGGAATGCGCGCACGCAGACGACGCTTGTTTACGCCATCAACGGCATGCCGGAGGAGTACCGCCAGCGCTCAACGCGCACCGCCATGACCGAGGCCGAGCAAGCCGTCATCGACGCTGCGTTGGCGGCGCTCGACTAGTGACCAAACGATGTTTCGGGTCTAACCTCTCGTCCGCCGCGCCCATCCGTGGCGCGGCGCCACGAAAGGGTGGTGCGTCATGCCAGACAAACAAATGTCGCCCGGCGGCAAGCCGATGGATCCAGGCAAAATGCCCGGCAAAGACATGCCCGCCGACAAGGGCGGCGGCAAAACGCCGGACAAAGGCATGCCCAACAAGAAGTGATCATGGGCCGGGATTGGCGCGCACGCCAATCCCTCTCCCGTAAGCAGGACGGCATCGATTCCGTCGCACCCCGCGTCGGTGGACTTAAGCTGGGACTTCGGCGCAGCATTTGGCGTCGATGGCGGGGAGATCGGACAAAATGACGTTCTGGCGAAGCTTGACGCTCGTAGGCGTGACCGTTGCGCTTTGCGCGTGCGCGAGCGACCGCCAAGAGCCGGATAGCCAAACAGCTGCATGGTGGCGAACCACCGAAGTGCTCTCCAGCGACGCCATGGAAGGACGCGACACCGGTTCGCCAGGATACGAGCGCGCCGCCGCGTACGTCGCCGATCGCTTCGCACGCGCGCATCTGCAGCCGGCGGGCGATGAGGGAACATACTTTCAGCGCATCAATTTCGAGGAAGTCGAAGTCGCGCGCGAAGGCACGACAATTTCGGTGAGATTTGCCAACGGCCAAATGCGATCGCTCGCATTCCTGCAAGAGATCACCGTGTCGCCGACCTGGGACATGGTTCAGAGCCTCGATGCGCCGCTCGTGTTTCGCGGTTATTGCGCGCCGTCCGACATGACCGGCGTCCAGGGCGCCGCTATCGTCTGTTTCGGCGCGCGTCGGACGGGACAAACAACGGCCGCCAGCCGCCTCGAAGCAGCTCATGCTGCTGGCGCCGCGGCGATGATCAATGTCGACGATCCGGGCTTCACCACGGAGCCTTCGCGCTGGCCAGTCGCCTATGCGCGCGCAGTGGTGTTCGCGGATACATCCGCGCGCGCGCATTCCATTCCAGTGTTTCGCCTCTCTGCTTCGGGTTTCGGCGATATCGCCAATGCGAGCGGACAAAATGGCGGCGACATTCTCGCCCGGGGCGCAGGCGGCGCGGCGCTGGCGTCGTTCGATTTCTCTGCGCGTCTGGAGGCGCATTTCGCCACGCCTCAACGCACATATGCTTCGAAGAATGTGCTTGCTGTACTTCCAGGAACAGACCCTGCCCTCGCTAACCAGCCAGTGCTGCTGATCGCACATCTCGATGGTTACGGGTATGGGACGCCCGTCAATGGCGACAACATCTATAACGGCGCGCTCGACGATGCGGCTTATGTTTCGACGCTCATTACCTTCGCGGACGCGCGCGCGGGCCGTGGCTTTCGCCGTCCGTTGATCTTCGCGGCGGTCACTGGCGAAGAGAAAGGCCTGCTTGGCTCACGTTGGCTCGCCGCGCATCCAACGCCGGCTGCGCCAACGCCGATCGCTGTGCTCAATATGGATCAGTTGCGGCCGCTTTATCCGTTGACGATCCTGACAACGCTCGGTCTCGACAATTCAACGCTCGGCCAAACTGTTCGCGACATCGCCCAGCCCATGGGGATTGAAGTGCGCCCCGATCTGGAGCCTGAACGCAATCTGCTGCGGCGCACTGATCATTGGCCGTTCATGCAGCGCGGCGTACCCGCCGTGAGCTTCTTATTCGGCTTCGATCCCGGCGGCGTGCCGGAGGCCCGCTACCACGACTGGTATTTGCATCGCTATCACGCGCCGCAAGACGATATCGGCACACCCATCGACTTTGGCGCGCAAGCCAAATTCCATCGTTTCTACTTCGCGCTAACGGAAGCGGTGGCGAACGCAGACGCTGCCCCGCGATGGCTGCCGAACAGCCCGAACCGGCCCGCCGCTCATTGAGCGCGGAAATTTAGCCAACGATTTCGCTGTCCGTGAAGAAAAACGCGATCTCACGCTCGGCGTTCTCGAGCGAATCCGACCCGTGTACGGAATTCGCTTCGATCGACTCGGCGAAGAGCTTGCGGATCGTGCCAGGCGCTGCGTTGGCCGGATTGGTCGCGCCCATCACGTCACGATAGTTCGTCACCGCGTTGTCGCCCTCGAGCACCTGCACGACGACGGGACCCGACATCATGAAGGTGACGAGGTCGCGGAAGAATGGCCGCTCTCGGTGCACGGCGTAGAAGCCCTCGGCTTGGCCTTCAGACAGAATGATCCGCTTCTGCGCGATGATGCGCAGACCGGCGTCCTCGATCACGGCATTGATGGCGCCCGTCTTGTTACGGCGCGTCGCGTCCGGCTTGATGATGGAAAGCGTGCGTTCGACGGCCATGAAAAGAGCGCTCCGGGCAATGAGAGCCGGGTCTATAGCCGCGCCCTCCCGGCCCGCCAAGTGCGTCAGAAACACCCGATCGCGATGATCCGACCCTCGGCGCCCACGACAAAATTAAGTCGGTACGGGGTGTATTCGAGCGTAATGGGGCGGATGCGGTCGAGGCGATTGCTGTCTGACGGGATGAGCGACGCCCGATAGACCTGCGCATATTCCTGGCCAAGCAGGTGCGCGAACCGGCTCGCCCCGCACCTATCGTCGGAAACGACGAACGGATCGTGCCGCGCGGGGCCCACATGTTCATTGTCGTGCAAGGGACGTAGGGGTTGTTGAGGCTCGTCGGCGTTGGCGCTGAACCCCAGCGCTGCGCACGCCGCCGCGGCAAGAAGGACAGGACGAAACATCAAAAGCACTCCACGGCTGCGACCTTGCCGTCCGGCGCAACACGAACATTGAGCCGCTCGGGCGAGAAATCCTGCGTGATCATCATGCCCGGAGATATGATCCTGGTGTGCGCCGGCAAGGTGGAGCGATCGATGCTCGAGGCTGGCGTACCGATGAGCGAGCGGAATTGGCGTGCGCGGCAAACGTCGGCCGCCGTCGCCTGCTCGGCGTTCTGCGGCGTTGCGCTGGCCTGGGTGTCGCGTTGGTAATTGCGTCCCATCTGGTCGAGATCGCGATAGGTCGGATCGGGCGTTTCGCACGCGGCCAACGCCAACAAGGCGCCAGCGCCGAGAGCCAAACGGATCATGCCTGCTTCTCCCATTTGCCGGCGGCGCTTTCGCGCCAATAGGAGGCGACGATGCCGCTTTCCTTGGCTTCTTTCCAGCGCTGGCGGGCCGAATTCAGGGCATTTTCGTCGCGACCATCGAAGACCAGGCATGCCCGCTCGAACGCGGACGCGTCGCTGGCTTCAGCGCCGTCGATCACGAACAACGCTTGGGCGCCGTTGCTGTTGGCGAGCCCGGTCGTCAATAGGATCGGTTGGCGCGCGACCTCGCCTTCAGTGTCGCGCCCGTGCGGCAAAAAGCTCTCATCCCGATAGGTCCACAAGCTCGCATCGAGGGCGTCAAGCCGCTCGGCGCTGCCGCCGCGGACGAGCGCACGCCAGCCGCGCTGAAGGCACTTCTCAAGCAAGGGTGGAAGCGCCCGTTCAATCTCGGAGCGTTCGAGATGGTAGAACCAAAGCTCCGCCATCAATCCTCGTATTTGTTTGCGATCAAGCGATTGAGCAGGCGCACGCCATACCCTGTCGCCCACGCCGGTGAGAGCGGATCTTCATACGGTCCTGATTTCCACGCCGTGCCGGCAATGTCCAAGTGCGCCCACGGCGTGCCGTCTTTAACGAAGCGCTTGACGAATTGAGCGCCGACGATCGAGCCGGCAACGGGCTTGCCGGCGATGTTCTTCATGTCGGCGTTGGGCGTATCGATCAGCTTGTCGTAGGCCGCGCCCAACGGCATGCGCCACACCGGCTCGCCTTCGGCCTGCGCCGCTGAAACGATGGATTGCGCCAGATCGTCGTCGTTTGAGTAAAGCCCCGCGTGCTCGTTGCCGAGAGCGACGATCACCGCGCCGGTCAGCGTTGCAAGATCGATCACCGCACTCGGGCTGAACTTGTCTTGTGCGTACCAAACGGCATCGGCGAGAATGAGCCTGCCTTCGGCATCGGTGTTCAGCACTTCGATCGTCTGGCCCGACATGGTCGTGACGATATCGCCCGGACGTTGGGCGTTCGCGCCGGGCATATTCTCCACCAGCGCCACAACGCCGACGACATTGGCTTTTGCTTTGCGCTGCGCGAGCGCCTTGATCGTGCCGGCGACAGCGGCAGCCCCGCCCATATCGCCTTTCATTTCATCCATGGCCGCAGCCGGTTTGATCGAAATGCCGCCCGTATCGAACGTCACCCCCTTGCCGACGAGCGCCAGCGGACGGCCCGTCTTCGAGCGTGCGCCTTTCCAAAACATGGTGACGAGACGTCCCGGACGTTGGCTGCCTTGAGCCACACCGAGCAGCGCGCCCATGCCGAGCTTTTCCATCTGCGTCGGGCCTAGGATCTCGACTTCGACGCCCAGCGTTTCCAGATCGCGCAGACGTTCAGCGAAGCTGTCTGGATAAAGAATGTTGGCTGGCTCGCTCACCAGATCGCGCGCGAAGAACACGCCCTCCGCAACGGCTGCATCTTTTTCGGCGCGCGCACGCGCAGCGGCGGGGCCATCCATGACAATGTCGACAGCCTTCAGCGTCGGGGTCTGCTCCGGCTTCATCTTGGTGCGGTAAGTGTCGAAGCGATAGGCGGCGAGCCGCGCGCCCATAGCGGCGTGGGCGGCGACTTCTGCTGCGGCGACACCGGGCAAGGCGTCCGGCATGAGCGCGATTTTCTCGCCGCCGCCGGTCAGCATGCGCTTTACCGCCGCGCCCGCCCAGCGTTCAACGGCCATGCCGTCGGCCGCATCGGGCTTGCCCACGCCGATGACGACCACGCGCTCATAGTCAACGCCGTCGGGGGCAAACACATCAACGGCCTGCCCCGCCGAACCGGTAAAGCGCGCCGCCTTCAGCGCTTTGGCGATGCGCCCGTTAGTAGCGGCGTCCAGCGCCTGGCCGGCGGCGAACAAGTGCCCGCCTTCGCCGCCCATGACCGCAACCGCGTCGCCGCCGCCGGACGTGACAAAACGAATGTCCATGAAGTCCCCTTGAGCACAGCGACCGCAGTGAGCACAGTTTATGGGAAGGCTCGGTTTTCCGGCCGCTTCAACCTTGATCGCGGCAGTGGTAGCCATGGCCGAAGCGATTGAAAAGCGGTCACAGGCGGCTAGGAACAGGACGGGCGCACAAACGCTCGTGAAGGAGCGCATTTGAACACTGTCTCGGCCTACGTGTTCCGGCAGGTGCTCACACCCTTGCTGGCGATCTTGGGCGCGCTCGCCGCCATCGCCATTTTGACGCAGGGCCTCAACCAGCTCGACATCATCATTGGCAACCGCAACGCAGGCTTCGCTTTCGTGTGGGTGACGATCCTGGCCCTTCCCCAGCTTATCTCGCTCATCATGCCGATGGCGGTGTTCATCGCTGTCGTCTACGCGCTCAACCGCATGCTCTCGGAGAGCGAGGTGGCGGTGATGTTCGGCGCCGGCATCTCGCGCAGCGCCATTGCGCGACCGATCATCCAGCTGGCGACACTGGCCGCACTCGCGCATCTGACAATCAATGTCGTCGTGCAGCCGGCAGCGCTGGCAGCGCGGCGCGACGTCTATTACGCGCTGCGCAGCGACATTGCCTCGAGCCTCATCCGCGAGGGCACGTTCACCTACCCCACCGACAAGCTCACGCTTTATGCGCGCGGACGCGGCGGCGGCGGCGAATTGCGCGACCTCCTGATCAACGACGCGCGCGAGCGCACCGCGATCACCTATACCGCCCGCGCCGGCGCCATCGTCACCATCAACGGGCGCCCCTCGATCGTCCTGCGCGACGGGCAAGTGCAACGGCCGAATTCAGAAGGCGGCGTCGACGTGCTCGATTTCGACCGCTACGTCCTCCAGCTCGGACAATCGTTCAACGAACCGGAGCTCTTTTTCCTCAAGCCCTCGGACAGAACGCTCTACGAGCTCTTTTTTCCCGACATGACCTCGCACTACGACCAGCGCAACGTGCCGGAGTTCCTGGCTGAAGCGCACCAGCGGCTCTCGGCGCCGCTCTTGAGCATTGCGCTCGCAATGATTGCGCTCGCAGGCGTCCTTGTCGGCGAATTCCGGCGCGGCGGTTACGCGCGACGCATTGCTGTCGCCTCCATCGTAGCACTCCTGGTGCGGCTCGCGGCAATCGGCATACAGGCCGTGGCCGTCGAAGATCCGCGGCTCAATGTGCTGCAATACGTACTGCCCCTAGCAGTGATCTTCTTTGCCGGCTCATGGCTGCCTGGGCGCTCGCCGCGGCGCAAACGGCGCGAGCTTGGCCCATCCGTGCTGGCGGAGGCTTAAAAGGCCATGCGCTTCATCCTCTCGCGCCTCGGCCGCTATGTGATGGGCGCCGTGCTCGGCGGCATCGCCATCGCGCTCACCGCGGTGCTGGTCTCTATTCTGCTCATCGATTTCGTCGAGGAGATGCGCACCATCGGAACCCGCGCCGAACTGGGTGCGCTGGCGGCGGCACGGCTGACGCTCTTGAAAACCCCGATGCTGATTGAGCAGACGCTGCCCTTCGTTGTGCTCGCCGGTTCGATGATTGCCGTTATTGCCCTCAATCGCCGCAGCGAACTGATCGCCATGCGCGCCTCCGGCGTCTCGGCTTGGCGCTTCCTCACCCCGCCTGCGCTTGTCGGCATCGTTTTGGGCATCCTCACCGTCACTCTGCTCAATCCGCTGGGCGCGAGCCTCTATCAACAATTCCAATCGAACCGCGAAGTGGCGCTTGCCGATTATGAGGATCATACCGCACCCCCGCATGGCGTGTGGATCCGGCAAGGCGATCCGAGCGGCCAAGTGGTTATCCACGCCGATCGTGTCGGCTCGAGCGGGGCGCAATTGCTCGACGCCACGTTCATGTTTTTCGAGATGCGCAACGACACGCTGCGCTTTGCGCGCCGTATGCAGGTCGGCGAGGCTGAACTTCGCCCCGGTTTCTGGCAGCTGACGAACGTGGTGGAAGCAAGCCCAGGTCAGCTTCCGGTCCACGAGGCCCACCTCGCCATCCCGACCGCACTTGACGCCACCGAGCTTATCGATCGTTTCGTGAACCCAGCGACTTTATCGTTTTGGGAGCTGCCGGGCTTTATCCACGACGCGCGGCAGGCGGGTTTTGCGCCCACACGCTATGAGTTGAAACTCCAGGCCCTCCTCGCCTACCCGCTGCTTTTGGCTGCGATGGCGGGCCTCGGGGCGGCGTTTTCACTGCAACTTTATCGACTTGGTCATCTGGCCCAGTGGGGCTCGGCCGGGGTGGGTATTGGCCTGTGCCTTTTCTTTTATGGGCAGCTGGCGGGCGCATTCGCCATCACCCAGACGGTTCCTGCGGTCGTGGCGGCCTGGAGCGCCCCGGCCGCTGGGCTCTTCATCGCCCTGGCCCTGGTGGCCTTCTTGGAGGATGGCTAAGGGGACGCCGAAGGGGACGGCTGAACAGCAACACCGCCCGGCGCCTGTTCGCCAGCGCGGCGGCGGGCGCTGGACGCCTTGGGCGCCAGACGCTTAGTTAGAGCGGGGAGTCGCTTAAGAAGCATGCGCATGGTCCGTTCGGGGGAAATGGCCGATCGCGCGGCCGAGCGGGCGCCTTTCGGGTGGGCGGCGATTGCGGCTGCCGTGGCGGTCACCATCGGCCCCAACGCGCTTGCCCAGCCCACAAATTCTGCGCCGCTGCCGGTGCCGCCACCCGGCCCGACCACCGCGCCTGGCGCAACCCAACAGCCCCCGGTGCTGTTGGAGGCAGATCAGCTCGTCGATGACGACATGGCCAAAACCATCACCGCCCAAGGTGATGTCGAAATTCGCTACGAAGGCCGCACGATGCGCGCCGACACCGTCGTCTACAATCTGAACCTCGGCACCATTCACGCCAGCGGCGATGTTGAAATCGTCACCGAGGACGGATCGACGACCTACGCAGATGAGTTGGAGACCGACGACAAGCTCAATGTTGGCGTTGCGACCGAAGTGCGCTCGCGCTTGGGCGGCACGGGCACGCTTGCCGCGCGCGCGGTGATACGCCACGGTCCCGGTCAAAGCGAACTGCGCAACGTCATCTACACCAGCTGTCCTGTTTGCGAGGCCGGCGACAGACCCCCGACTTGGAGCCTGCGGGCGCGGCGCGCAATCCAGGACCGCAACACCCACACCATCGTCTATTCGGGCGCTACGCTCGAAGTGGCGGGCGTGCCGATCCTTTATCTGCCGTTCTTCGGCAATCCCGATCCAAGCGTGGGTCGCGCATCCGGTCTGCTGACGCCAGAGATCGGGCGCACCAGCTATCTCGGCGCCTTCTACGATCAGCCTTATTTCTGGGCGATCTCGCCCTCTTCCGATCTGACGGCGTCGCTGCGCCTGCACCAGAACGTCAATCCGATCGTTGGCCTCGAATTTCGCAAGCGCTTCTTCTCGGGCCAGTTCGAAATCGACACGACCTTCACCCAAGAGCAGCTGTTCGACACCGACGGCAATCGCTTCGGCGAAGAGCGTCTGCGCGGCAGCATTTTTGGCAAGGGCCTTTTCCAGCTGACGGATTATTGGAAGTGGGGCTTCGGCATCGAGCGCACGTACGACGATTTCTACTTGCGCCGTTACGATCTTACCGGCCCGGGCGAAACCCGAGGCCCCTATATCGGCACCAGAACTCGTCTCATTTCGCAGCTCTACGCGATCGGGCAAGACGATCACTCGTATTCGCAGATTTCGTTCGTCAGCTTCCAGGGTCTGCGCGACACCGACACTTCAGATCTGTTGCCGGCGATCCTTCCCTATGTCGACGCCGACCAAGTCTTCTACGATCCCATCCTCCATGGCCAAGCACGTGTGCAGGTCAATGGCGTGGCGCTCTCGCGCAAGGACAATCCCGCTACTGTCGCCTTCGAAGGCAATGATGGGCGCGTCACCGGCGCGGTGATGTGGCAAAAAGACTGGCTGCTTGGACCGGGCATCGTGCTCAGCCCGTTCGCGCAGGCGCGCGGCGATTATTATCAAATCGAGACGACGCCCGATCATTATGAGAGCGTATCGCGCGGGCTCGGCTTGGCCGGCGTGCAGGCGAGCTGGCCATTCATGCGGCCGGGGCAGAATTTCGATCTGATCGTCGAACCAGTGGTGATGGCCGCGTACGCCAGCCAGGACGCCAACGATCCGCGCATCGTCAACGAGGACAGCCTCGGCTTCCAGCTTGACGATTCTGATCTCTTCCGCCCGAACGGCGCGCCAAATTACGATCTCTGGGAACCGGGCGGCAGGATCGCCGCCGGTGTTCAGATGACGGCGCGCGCGCACACAGGACAAAGCGCCTCGTTCCTGTTTGGCCGCCGCTGGCGCGACCAGGTGGTGGCTGAGTTCCCGGAATCGTCGAACCTAAACGAACAGGTCTCGAACTGGGTGGGGGCGGTGCAAGCCGATCTTGGCCACAATCTCGGCGTCGACGCGCGCTTCATCCTTGAGGACAAGAACCTCAACATCGACCGCCTCGATGTCGGCGTACGCGCAGCCCTCGGCCGCTTCAGCGGCAACGTCCGCTATTTCAGCATCAACGAAACATTCGACCCTGGCGACCCTCAACACGAGCTTGACGCGAATGTCGGGGTGGAGCTGGCGCGGGGCTGGCGGGCGCAG
Organism: uncultured Pseudomonadota bacterium; assembly: GCA_963837475.1. GTDB lineage: Bacteria > Pseudomonadota > Alphaproteobacteria > Caulobacterales > Aquidulcibacteraceae > Vitreimonas. The sequence goes on along the minus strand of CAWIND010000003.1, from coordinate 777,510 downwards.
TTCGGCGTCGTCCGCGACCTAGATTCAGACACAAACTTGCGCCAGTCAATTAGCGCAATCTATGAGGACGATTGCACCTTCCTGGAGATTGCCTACACGCGCTCGGAAACCCAGGCAGGCACGATCGGCCCAAGCGAGGGCGTGCAGATCCGGGTGGGGCTGCGCTCGCTCGGTGTGCTAGGCGGGAGCTAGGCGGAGAACACATGCAATTTACGAAGCTAACCGCCGCGGCGGCCCTTGCGGTCGCTCTGGTCGCGGCGCCGCCGGCCATGGCGCAATTGGCCGAAGGCGTGGCCGCTATCGTCAACGATCACGTGATCTCGACGTTCGACGTGCGCCAGCGCGCAACGCTGTTGCTGGTGTCGGCGGGCATGGAGCAGACGCCTGATCTGATGCGGCGCGCCAGCGCGCAGGCGCTGAACGATCTCATCAACGAGCGTCTGCAGATCGAGGAAGCGGCGAAATTCCACATTGAGGTCACCGACGACCAAATCAACCGCCGCCTCACCGACATCGCCGGCCAAAACCACCTGAGCGTCGACACCATGGCCTCGCAGCTGGGCGCGGCGGGCGCATCAGTGCGTTCGCTGCGCAGCCAGATCCAGGCCAGCCTCGCCTGGGAGCGTCTGATGGCGGGCATGTACGGATCGCGCGTGCGCGTCTCGGAGGACGAAATCCGCACGACGCAGGAGCGGATCGCGGCGAACGCGTCGCGCCCGCAATATCTGCTCTCGGAAATCTTCCTGCCGGCCCAATCCGAGCAGGAATTCACCGACATGCAAGCCGGCGCCATGCACCTGCTAGAACAGATGCAACACGGCGCGCCGTTCCCGTTGGTCGCGCGGCAATTCTCACAGGCGCCGTCGGCGGCGACCGGAGGCGACCTAGGCTGGATCGCTTCGAGCGAACTCGATCCGACGCTGCAGCCCGTGGCCGCACAGCTGCAACAAGGACAGGTGTCGCTCCCCATTCGCACCCAGACCGGCATCTACATCATCGCCATGCGCGATCGCCGTGAGGGCGCTGCCGTGGGAGCTACATCCCAAGTCGCGCTGAGACAGATTACGGCGCCGGCTTCACGGCAGAATGCGCTGGAGCGCGTGCAGCGCCGCGCCGCCAGCTGCGCTGATCTCGATCACTCCATCGCCGGCGTCGAAGGGGCCAATGTCCTCGATCTCGGCACCACGTCTGAGTCCGATTTGTCGCCCGCGATCCGTGACCGCATCAATGGCGTGGCCGCCGGCCACGCAACGCCGGTGCTGCGGGACGGCGATTCCGCCAACTTCATCCTGGTCTGCTCACGGCAGACCGGCGGCGGCGGGGTGCCGTCGCGCGACGAGATTGAGCAGCGCTTGCGTGGGAGCGAGTTGAACATGCTTTCCGAACGCTATCTGCGCAATCTGCGCCGCGAAGCTTCGATCATTACCCGCAGCTAGGGGCCCCATGAGACCGCTCGCCGTTTCGATGGGCGATCCCGCTGGGATCGGCCTTGAATTGGCCGCGCGCGTGCTCGCTGACCGGCGCGATGCGCCGCCGTTTTTCTTCGTAGGCGATGGCGAGGCGCTTGTGCGCGCGGCAAAGCGGATCGGCATGAAGACGCCGGATGTGCGTGTCATTCAAAACCCGGCCGACGCCGATGCCAGCGGCGATGCACTTGCCGTGCTCGACACCCCGTTGGCCGTGGAGGAGACCCCAGGCGCCCCCGATCCTGTGAATGCCGACGCCACAATCGCCTGCATCGCGCGCGGCGTCGGCGCCGTGCGCGCAGGAGCAGCCTCGGCGTTGGTGACGCTGCCCATCGCCAAGGCCGTATTGCATACCGCCGACTTCGGTTTTCCTGGCCACACCGAGTTCATCGCGCACTTGACCAAGGACGACGCATATGCGGGGACACGCGGACCGGTGATGATGCTGGCCGGCCCCTCGCTCAAAGTCGCGCTCGCGACCATCCACACCCCGCTTGCGCGCGTGCCCGCGCTGCTGACGCGAGAGCGTATCGTAGAAGTGGGCCGGGTGCTGGGCGAGGCGCTGCGGCGCGATTTCGCCATTGCCTCGCCCCGCATTGCGCTTTGCGGGTTGAACCCTCACGCCGGCGAACGCGGCGCGATCGGTACTGAAGAGATTGAGATCATCGATCCAGCCGCAGCGGCGTTGCGCGCTCAGGGCTGGGACGTGAGCGATGCGCGCTCGGCGGACGCCCTCTTCAGCGAAGAGGCGCGCAAGAGCTATGACGCGGTCATCGCGCTCTATCACGATCAAGGCCTCATCCCGATCAAGACCCTGGACTTCTGGGAAGCGGTGAACGTGACGTTGGGTCTGCCGATTGTCCGCGCCTCGCCCGATCACGGCACGGCGTTCGACATCGCTGGCAAAGGCGTCGCGCGCGACGACAGTTTCCGCGCTGCGTTGAAGCTTGCCTGGGAGATGGCCGAACGCCGCGCGCGTCCATGAACGCCGACGATTTGCCGACGCTGCGCGAAGAACTCGAGGCCCATGACCTGTGGGCCAATAAGCGGCTTGGCCAGCACTTTCTGCTCGACTTAAACATCACGCGCCGCATCGCACGCGCGAGCGGCGATCTGCGCGATCAAACCGTCATCGAGATCGGCCCGGGTCCAGGCGGGCTCACACGGGCGCTGCTCGAAGCGGGCGCGCGCGTGGTGGCGATCGAGAAGGATGAACGCTTCCTGCCGCTGCTTGAGCCGCTTGTTGCCTGGAGTACCGAAAGGCTCCGCATCGTCGATGGCGACGCACTCAAGGTCGATCAAGAAGCGCTTGCTGGGGGGAAAGCCCAGATCGTCTCCAACCTGCCCTACAATGTGGGCACCGAATTGCTGGTGCGCTGGCTGAAGGCCGGCGCCTGGCGGGGGCCGATGACGCTCATGTTTCAAAAGGAAGTCGCGCAGCGCATCGTCGCCAAGCCGGGTTCCCACGCTTACGGGCGCCTTGCTGTCCTGGCGCAAGCGCGCTGCGATGCCCGGCTCGAATTCAAAGTTGCCGCGCGCGCCTTCACGCCGCCGCCAAAAGTCGATAGCGCCGTTGTGCGCCTCACCGACCGCGATGACGCTTATGCGCATATCGAGATGTTGGAGCGCGTCACCGCCGCTGCCTTCGGCCAGCGCCGTAAGATGCTGCGCAGCGCGCTTAAATCGCTGACGCCGGACGCCGAAGCCTTGTTGGAAGCTGCGCACGTAACGCCGAGTGCGCGCGCCGAGGAGATCGATCAGGCGGGTTTCCGGCGTCTCGCGGACGCCTGGCGGGCAATGGCGGGCTAGATCGCCGTCATCCCGCCATCGACGACCAATTCCGAGCCGGTCATGAACGCAGCCGCGTCGGAGCAGAGAAAGGTGATGGCGTTGGCGACATCGCTGTCACGGCCCATGCGCTTGAGCGGGTGACGCTCAGCGAAATTGGCGCGCATGGCGTTGGCGCCTTGCCCCGTGGCCTTGCCGGCAGCGTCAGCGGCTTCCGCCATCATCGGCGTGTCGATGATGCCTGGATGGACCGAATTTACCCGCACCTTGAGCCCGGCTTGCGCGCATTCGAGCGCCGCCGCCTTCGTCATCAGCCGCACGGCCCCCTTCGAGGCGTTGTAGGCAATGATGTTGGGGCCGCCGACAATGCCGGCGACCGATGAGAGATTGACGATCGCACCGCCGCCGTCCCATTGCGCGGCGCGTTCGGCGACGACTGGGATTGCGTGCTTCAATCCGAGGAACACGCCTTCGACGTTAATCTGCTGCATGCGGCGGAAGTCTTCCAGCGTCTCCATCGCCAGCGGCTTCACCCAGAAGACGCCGGCATTGTTCACGAGAATGTCGAGACCGCCGAATTTGTCGCGCGCGAAGGCGATAATGGAGATCCATTGATCCTCGCTGGTTACGTCGTGCTTGAAATAGGCGCCGCCGATCGAGGCGGCGGTCTCGGTCCCGTCAATGATGTCGCCGATGACGACTTTCCCGCCAGCTGCCGCAATCGCGCGCGCCGTGGCCGCGCCAATGCCGCGCGCCGCACCCGTCACCAACGCCACGCGCCCGTCGAGATCGCCCATCGTGTCCTCCTGGAGAACACACCATGGTGCGGCGACGCACCCCTGTCACCCGTCCTTTAGTGCGCAAGAAGGTCCTTATAGGCCGCACGCAGAGCCGCCTTCTGCACCTTGCCCATGGCGTTGCGCGGCAGCTCGCGCACGAAGAGGATGCGCTTGGGCGCCTTGAACGGCGCGAGCTTCTCACGCGCAGCGGCGATGAGGGCGCCTTCATCGCCTTCGCCGATCACGACGGCAATGACAGCCTCGCCGAAATCATGATGCGGCACGCCGATCACGGCGCTTTCGACAATTCCTGGCAGCGCATCGAGCACGCGTTCGATTTCCTTGGGATAGACATTGAAGCCGCCTGAGATAATGAGGTCTTTGGCGCGCCCGGTGATCCAGACACGCCCATCCCCATCCTGGCGCCCGACGTCGCCGGTGCGGAAATAGCCGTCCGGTGTGAAATCGCCCTCGCGCTCGGGCATGCGCCAATAGCCGCGGAAAACGCTTGGACCCCTGATCTCGATCTCACCGATCTCGCCGCCGCCAATGCGCAGATCGACGCCCGACAGCGGGAAGCCGACGCTGCCGGGCACGCGCGCCCCGTCGAGGGGATTGGAGGTGATAATGATTGCCTCGCTCATGCCGTAGCGTTCGAGGATGCGTTGGCCTGTACGTTTTTCGAACTCGGCGAACGTGCTTTCCAGCAGCGGCGCCGAACCTGAAATGAACACGCGCATATGTGCCGCCGCTTCCCGCGTGAAGGCGGGATTGGCGAGCAGGCGCGTGTAGAATGTCGGCACGCCCATCATCACGGTCGCGCGCGGCAGCGCGGCTATGATTTCGGTGTCGTCAAACTTCGCCAGCCAGATAATCGCTGAACCCGTCAACAACGCGCAATGCAGCGAAATGAAGAGGCCGTGGACGTGAAAGATCGGCAGCGCGTGCACGAGCACATCGTTGGCCGTATAGCCCCATGCCGCGATGAGCGCTTCGGCATTGGCCGCCAGATTGCCGTGGCTGAGCATCGCGCCCTTCGAGCGGCCGGTGGTGCCGGAGGTGTAGATGATGGCGGCGATGGCGTCGGCGCTTCGCGGATCGATCGCCGAATCTGGCTCGTATCGGTGCGACTTGCCGGCGAACGGCCTGATGTCGCGGATCACCAGCGCGGGTTTGAGATCGCCAATGAAATACTCCAGTTCAGCCTCGGTGTAGGCTGTGTTGAGCGGCGCATAGATGGCGCCGACTTGCAGCGTGGCGAGGTAGAGCATCAGCGCGCCGACGCTTTTGTCGACTTGCGCTGCGATGCGGTCGCCCGGCTCGACGCCCTTGGCGCGCAGCAACGCCGCCGCACGCCCGACGCCCTCTTCCAACCTGGCGTAGCTGACTTCGCGGCCATCGCCCAGCAGCAAACACGGCTTTGCGCGATCGATTGGAAAACGCGATTGGATCAGCGCGTAGAGGTTCATATCCCTTGCTTGAGCCGCTCCACATGCAGTGCAAGCCACATCTGCCGGTGGCGCTTCAGACGTTCTGCGGCCAGGATTTGCTTGATTTGCGTTAGCGTTTGTTCGAGCAGCGCGTTGACCAGCACGTAATCGTATTCTTCCCAATGCGAAATCTCGTCCAGCGAGCGCGCCATGCGCTTCTGGATCACGTCTTCGCTGTCTTCCGCGCGCGTGTGCAGGCGCCGCTCCAACTCCGCCATTGACGGGGGCAGGATGAAAATGCCGACCACGTCTTCGGGCGCGGCCGCGCGCAGCGCGCGCGCGCCTTGCCAATCAACATCGAACAATACGTCGCGGCCTTGGATCAGCAGCGCCTCCACCGGCGCGCGCGGGGTGCCGTAATGGTTGCCGAACACCATCGCGCTTTCCAGGAATTCGCCGCGATCCTCCATCTGTTCGAATTGTTCGCGCGACAGGAATTTGTATTCACGGCCGTCGATCTCGTTGCCGCGCTTGGGGCGCGTCGTGGCCGAGACCGACAGCGCCATGTTGGCGTCGTCTTCGATCAGCTTGCGCGCCAGCGTGGATTTGCCGGCGCCGGACGGGCTCGACAGCGCGAACATGAGGCCGCGCCGCGCGACGTTCTCATTCAACATTGGCGGCCTGCTCCTTGATCTGGTCGATCGTCACTTTCATGTCCAAGCCGATTCGCGTCAGCTCCAGATCGGCGGATTTAGAACAAAGCGTGTTGGCTTCGCGCGTGAGTTCCTGACTGAGAAAATCCAGCCGCCGCCCGGCCGGCTCCGGCTTTGCCAGCAACCCACGCAATTCTGCGGCGTGCGCCGACAAGCGCTCTAATTCTTCGTGCACATCGGCTTTGCTGGCCGCGAGTGCTGCTTCCTGCGCCAGGCGCGTGGGATCGAGCTTCACCTCCGGCGCCAAGCCTTCAAGCCTCTGCATGATCCGCTCGCGCACCGCGTTCGGCACGCCTGCGGCAACGACGCGCGCATCCTTGATCTGGCCTTCAAGCTTGTGCGCCAAATCGGCAAAGGCAGCGGCAAGCATGCGCCCTTCAGCCTGACGCGCTTCGCCGAGCTGGGCTAACGCCAGCGCAAAACCGCCATTGAGCGCGGCCTCGAGCGCGGCGCGCTCTTCAGGGCCGAGTTCGCTTGCGTCTTCCGTTTGCATCACCCCACGCAGCGAAAGCAGGCCATCCCATGTTGGCTTGCGTACGCGTTTGCCCCTCAGATACGGTTCACCGGCGCCAAGCAATTGTTCGATGAGCGCAAAATCAATGCGTGGCGGGGGCGCGGCGGCAGGATCGCGTGCAAACGAGAGCGTCGCTTGCAGGGAGCCGCGCTTAAACGCTTGCGCGGCGGCGGTGCGCGCGAGTTGCTCCAGCGCGTCGTAACCGCTGGGCAAGCGCAGCTTCAGATCAAGCCCGCGCCCATTGACGCTCTTGATCTCCCAGATCCAACGCAACCCCCCATTGGCCGTCATGTGCTCGCCTTCAGCGCGCGCAAAGCCGGTCATGCCCGAAATGCTCATGGGGAAGGCTCTAAACCGTTCGCGCGGGAACGGGGAGTCTCTTAGGGGATGCGCAGCTTACGGATGCGCAGCCGCAGGGGTTGCCTGATGCTGGGCGGATGCGGCGCGCTCGGCGGCAAGCCGCTGCGCTTCGATCTGGCGCCAGCGCGCCACGTTGGCTTGGTGCTCGCCAAGCGTCGCGGCAAAGACGTGCCCACCGGTGCCGTCGGCGACGAAATAGAGCGCATTGGAGGTCGCCGGATGCGCCACAGCCATCAACGCATCGCGGCCGGGGTTGCAGATCGGCGTCGGCGGCAGGCCGTCGATTCTGTAGGTATTGTATCCGGTGTTGAGCTGGATCTCGCTCTGGCGGATCACCCGCGGCTCGCCATTGGCCTCGACCAGCCTTCCATCACGGCAACGCGCCGGGAATTGTCTGCAGACGCCGTAAATGATGGTCGGATCGCTCTCGAGCCGCATCGGGCGGCGCAGGCGATTGGAGAATACTGCCGCAACCTGCGAGCGCTCCGACGCAACGCCGGTTTCACGTTCTACGATCGAAGCAAGCGTGACCATGCGCTCAGCCGTTGTCACCGGAATGTTCGGATCGCGTCCCGCCCAGATCTCTGCAACGGCGCGATCGCGCGCATCGCGCATCTGCTGGATCAGCGCCGCGCGCGTCATGCCGCGCTGCACATGATAGGTGTCGGGCATGATCGACCCTTCCGCCGGCAGCGGCGAGGGCATCGGCCCGGTCAGCACGGTCGATTGTTCGATTGTGCGCATCGCGGCCGCAACCGTGATGCCTTCCGGGAAGGTCAACGGATGCTGCAGCGCGCGCCCATCGACCATCATCGCCAAGACGTCGCCCAGCGAGACATGGGCGGGAAATCCATATTCGCCCGCTTGCACCGATTTGTTGCGCGCGTAGAGGAAGTGAGCGACACGAAAAACACGCGCGTCGCGAATGACGCCGGCGCGCTGAAGGCCGCGCCCAATCGTGTTCACTGTTGCGCCGCGCTCGACGACGAAGTCGCTCGCCTGTTGAGACGGCCCCGGGCGGTTGGTCTCCGTTTGCATGGCGAACATGCCGATGAAGCCTACAACGGCTGCGATGATCAGAACCGACACGAGCCTTGAGATGAAGCCCCAGACGCCGCCGCCCCTTGATTTTGAGTGCGGGCGTCTTGGCCGCTCGAACCGCGCCATCAGCTCACCGCTGTGAGGATCACTGCGGCGTTGGTGCCGCCGAACCCGAACGAATTAGACATGGCCGCTTTCACAGCCCGTTTCTTCGCCGTGTGCGGCGTCAAATCTATGGCGGTTTCGACTGAAGGATTATCCAGGTTCAGCGTCGGGGGAATGACGCCGTCGCGAATTGCAAGCGCGCAGAAAATTGTCTCAACGGCGCCGGCCGCGCCCAACAAATGCCCAATCGCGGACTTGGTGGACGACAACGAGAGGTTGGCGGCGGAATTTCCGAAGAAGCGTTCCACCGCTTTGAGCTCGATTTCGTCGCCGAGCGGCGTCGAGGTGCCGTGGGCGTTGACGTAATCGATGTCCGAGGGCGTGAGCCCCGCATCCTTCATCGCCGCGCGCATCGCGCGGAAACCGCCGTCGCCATCATCGGCCGGCGCGGTGATGTGATGTGCGTCGCCGGAGAGACCATAGCCCTTCACTTCGGCGTAGATTTTCGCGCCGCGCGCTTTGGCGTGCTCGTATTCTTCCAACACCACGACGCCTGCGCCTTCGCCCATGACGAAGCCGTCGCGGTCCTTGTCATAGGGGCGCGAGGCCTTCTGTGGCGTTTCATTGAAGCCAGTGGACACAGCACGCGAGGCGCAGAACCCGGCCAGCCCCAGCCGGCAGATCGCCGCTTCAGCGCCGCCGGCGACCATTAAATCCGCATCGCCATGCACGATGAGCCGCGCCGCATCGCCGATCGCGTGCGCGCCGGTGGCGCAAGCCGTCACCACGGCGTGGTTTGGGCCCTTGAGTTTGTGGCGAATGGAAACTTGGCCGGAAACAAGATTGATCAGCGCGCTCGGAATGAAGAAGGGGCTGATCTTGCGCGGACCTTCGCGTTCCAGAAGCAGTGCATTGGCTTCAATCGTATTGAGGCCGCCTATGCCCGAGCCGATCAGAACGCCGGCGCGTTCCTGCTCTTCTTGGGTCTGCGCCTTGAAGCCGGAATCGGCCAGCGCTTCATCGGCCGCGGCCATGCCGAAAACGATGAAGTCGTCGACGCGGCGTTGCTCCTTTGCAGAGAGCGTGTTGTCGGGGTTGAAGGCTTGCGCATCGCCTGCGCCCCCGCCCCGTCCGTCCGCACGCGGCACCAGGCAGCCGATCTTGCACGGCAAGTCCTCGACCTTGAAGTGCTCGATGCGGTTGGCGCCGGACTTGCCGGCAAGCAGACGTTCCCAGGTCGCGTCGCGATTGCCCGCGAGCGGGGTTACAAGCCCAATGCCTGTGATGACGACGCGCCGCATTCCGGAGCGCGCTGGCGGGCCTTAGCCCACCTTCTCCGAGATAAACTTCACCGCATCGCCGACGGTTTGGATGTGCTCGGCGGCGTCATCGGGGATCTCGATGCCGAACTCTTCTTCGAAGGCCATGACGAGCTCGACGTTGTCGAGGCTGTCGGCGCCTAGATCGTCGATGAAGCTCGCGCGCTCGGTCACCTTCTCAGGCGAGGCTTCCAGGTGCTTCACAACGATCGCCTTCACGCGCTCAAAAACGGTGCCTTCGGACATTAACGCCTCGCCAGTACTGAAATGATTTCGCCCAAAGGGCTTTGTGCGCCGGGTTTTGGCCAGGGGGAAGGCCGGGCGCAAGCTTTTTTCACTCTTCGGGGCGCCCCGATTTCAGAGGGCAGCCCCTCAGATCATAGCCATCCCGCCATTCACGTGCAGCGTCTGGCCGGTCATGTAGCTGGCCTCGTCGCTTGCCAAATAGACCGCCGCGGCGGCGACATCGGCGCCATCGCCCAGACGTCCGGCAGGAATTTTGCCCAGCAGCGCGGTCTTTTGCGCCTCATTCAAAACATCGGTCATCGGTGAGGCGATGAAACCGGGCGCGATCGTGTTGGCGGTGACGTTGCGGCTGGCGACTTCCGCGGCGAGCGCCTTGGTGAAGCCGATCATGCCGGCTTTCGAGGCCGCATAGTTCGCCTGTCCGGGGTTTCCGGTGACGCCCACAACCGAAGTGATCCCGATAATGCGGCCCCAACGGTTCTTCATCATGGTGCGGAGCGCGGCGCGCGAGAGCCGGAAATAGCTCTCGAGATTGATCTTCAGGACCTTCTCGAAGTCCTCGTCCTTCATGCGCAGGAGGAGACCATCCTTGGTAATGCCGGCGTTGGCGACAAGGATGTCGAGGCGTCCGCCCAACGCCTGCTCGGCCTGGCCGACGAGCGCATCAACCGCTGCCGCATCGGCGAGATTGCACGGCGTGATCGGGTGGTCGCCGCCAATCTCGCGCTTCAATGCCTCAAGCGCCTCGACCCGGGTGCCCGAGAGCGCCACGCGCGCGCCCTGGGCGGCAAGCGCTTTGGCGATGGCCCCGCCAATACCGCCGGAAGCGCCGGTGACCAAAGCGGTCTTGCCTTTGAGATCGAACATTTGCTGCTCCGCTCTTATGCTTGCGGGGTTTGGCGGTTGATGCGACTTTTTCTTGGTCGCCTCAAGAGGCGCCCATGACCAGCCATCAAGACGCGGCCATCGCCGCAAGCTTGGTCACTGTATTCCAATTGCGCGCGGTGGCGCGTTTCGGAATTTTGAGCTTCGAAACCCCCTGGCCCTTCGGGAACTTGATGTAGAGGCAGTTTTTCCCCTGGCGGATCTCCTCGCCGGTCGCCGCCGTTTTTTGCATGGCCTCCATTTCAGCAGCGCTCGCCTTGGCGCGCATGAAAAGGACGACGAGAAAGCTTGGATTGGTCATGGCGAAAGGCTTGAACGGATTGGCGGCGATGATGGCTTCGAGTGCAGCGGCATCGCGGACGTGGACATCTGTCTTCAGCCCTAATTCTTGGAGGATCGCGGCCTCGAGTTTCTTCTCGAGCTTTTCGCCCTTAAGCTTCGAACCGAGCACAAGATTGCCGCTGGCGATCAGGGTCTCGACATCGGTGAAGCCTGCATCTTCACACGCGGCGCGCAATTGGCTCATCACCACTTTGCGGCCGCCGAGATTGACCCCGCGCAGAAGTGCGACTTGCCGGCTCACACTGTTTTCGCGAACGCTTCCAAGTCGGCTGGCTGGTTAAGCGCGAGGGCTTCAGCGTCCGGCGCATTGCGCTTGACCATGCCGGAAAGCTGATTGCCGGCGCCCACTTCGACAAAGCGCGCGACGCCGCCTTCACCGGCCAGCCATTCCACACTCTCGCGCCAGCGCACGCGGGCGGTCACTTGCTCCACGAGCAAGCGCCGGATGGCGGCGGGTTCGTTGATCGGGCGCGCTGTCACGTTGGCGACCAGCGGCACGGCGAGTGGGGCAATTTCCGTCGTCGCCAGTGCGCCAGCCATGGCGTCGGCGGCGGGCTGCATCAGCGGCGAATGGAACGGTGCGGAGACTTTCAGTGGAATGGCGCGCACGCTTTTTGCCTTCGCCGCCGCAAGCGCTGCATCGACGCCGGCCTTGTCGCCGGAGATGACGACGTTGCCGACATTGTTGTCGTTGGCGACAACCACGATGCCGGCGGCCGCGCCCTCAGCTGCAATCGCCTCCGCTGTGGCCACATCAACCTTGCCGATCAGTGCGGCCATCGCGCCTTCGCCGACCGGCACGGCTGCCTGCATGGCGTTGCCGCGCGTGCGCAGAAGCTTGGCGGCGTCGCTGAGGCTGAACGCGCCGGCTGCCGCGAGCGCGGAATATTCACCGAGCGAATGGCCGGCCACGTAGAGCGCCTTGGCGACATGGACGCCGAACTCGCGCTCCAGCGCGCGCATGGCCGCAAGGCTCACCGCCATCAAAGCCGGCTGCGTGTTGGCCGTGAGCGTCAGTTCATCGGCGGGGCCTTCGAAGATCAGCCGCGAAAGCTTTTCGCCTAACGCCTCGTCGATCTCTTGAAACACCTCGCGCGCCGAACCGAACGCATCATAGAGCGACTTGCCCATGCCCGGCGCCTGCGCGCCTTGACCTGGAAAAATGAAGGCGATTGTCATGGGCGCGGCCTAGCCGAGCAGCGCAGCGATCACAAGCGAAAGCAGGAATTTTCGAGCACTTTCAGAGCTGCGGAGAAGACGCGCAAGATGGTCCGCTGATGTGATCGCAAGCGTGATGGAGTGGAGATGGAAATCTCAATGTTCGTCTTCGCAAGCGCGACACACGCAGGCGCGAACACAAAAAGCAGATGAACTCGTTTTTATAAGGCTTTGATTGACTAAAAGCCCGAGATCGCCGGGAGTGAATACGAGGTCTGGGGGGACAAATGCGCAGGCGTTCGCGCATCTCCAGGGGGACTCATCCATGCGCGCACACAGCGTGAGCCTTATGGCCGCGATCCTGTTGGTGAGCATTGCGGCGTTCGCGAGCGAAGCCGCCGCGGGCGGCAGCGTTCATCACAACAATTATGGCGGCCAGAACGGACAAAATGGCCAGAACGGTCAGAACGGCCAGAACGGTCAGAACGGTCAAAACGGCTATAACGGCCACAACGGATATAACGGTCAGAACGGCGCCAACGGTCAGAACGGCGCTAACGGCGTTAACGGCGCCAACGGCCAGAACGGGACGAATGGGCAGAACGGCGCCAACGGCGCCAATGGACAGAACGGCGCCAACGGAGCAGAACGGCGCCAACGGTGCGAACGGTGAGAACGGGCAGAATGGCCGGGATGGGCGCGACGGCCAAACGGCGGCGTCGACAGCTTATGCAGCGCCAATCATCGCCACCGAAGACACCTGCATGGGATCAAGCTCCGTCGGCGCACAGGGCATGGCTTTTGGCCTCTCGGTCGGCACTACCTGGCGTGACCACAATTGCCAAAGGCTGAAAAACGCGCGCGAACTCGCACACATGGGCTACGACAATGCAGCGGTTGCTCTTCTGTGCGTGGACGACGACGTGCGGCGCGCGATGAACAGAGCCGGGACGCCATGTCCGGGCGGCGCGGGACCCGCGAACCCATCCTCATCGCACTGAGCGGGTATGCCCACGCGCACATTCCGCCTTGCGCTGGCGGCGCTCAGTGTTGGGTTGCCGCCGCAACCGGCCGCCTTCGCAACGCCGATACGGGTCGAAGGCGAAAACAGCGCCGCGCGTCCAGACTTGCTCGCCGTCAGCGAGGCGGGTGCGAGCGGCGCCAACACTGGCGCTGCCACGGGCGCGCATGACACAAGCGCGCTTGTCGACACCGCCAGTCTCATGAGCGCTCCTTCGCAGCAGACGTGGCGTGCGGCCGCCGCCACCGCGTTTGCCGCGCCGCTAACAGCCTCGCAAGACACCTGCATGCGGTCGCGCTCGCTCGGATTGCAAGCGATCGGCTTTGGCTTGTCGATTGCAAGGACATCGGAAGATGTAGGCTGCCGCCGGCGGCACAATGCGCGCGCGCTGGACGCGCTTGGGTATCACGACGCGGCGCTTCAGCTCTTGTGTTTCGACAAAGAAGTCCGCCACGCGATGGAGCAGGCCGGCACGCCGTGCGTGCAGCGCGCCCGCGTCGCGCAATCTCCGCCGCCGGCGCCAGCGGAGCCCGCGATCGAACCCCCGCCGATCGCCACCTACGCGGTGCTCTTCGATTTCGATAAATACAATCTGCGACCCGAGGCCGATGAGATTCTTGCACCCTTGCTGGCGACGCTGCACGCCGATCCGGCCATGAATGTCGACATCGAAGGCCACACCGATTGGGTCGGCACGGATGCCTACAACCTCCGGCTCTCGCAGCGGCGCGCCCAGGCGGTCGTAAACTGGCTCGTCGCCCATGGCATCGCCCGCGAGCGGATGCGCGCGCTGGGCAAGGGCGAGCGTGAGCCGATCGCCACCAATAGGACAGCCGAGGGCCGCCAGCTCAATCGCCGGACGGAGGTGCGGCGCTGGGAATAGCTAGGAATGGATGGGCCAAACCAGCCATTTTCGCCGCCCCGCCCTTGCTTTCCGGCCCGCGATCCGTATTTTCCGCGCCTTCGCGTCTAGCGGCCCCGGGGGCATCCGCCGCCCGGGGTCCATCGTTTGGACGGGTTCTTCCCCCGACCGAGCGCCGCTGGACCAGAGGAAGAGGAAAATAATGCCGTACTACGAGCACGTGGTTATCACGCGGCCCGAAATCTCGCCGCAACAGGTCGACGCTCTCGTCGAAGACATCACCAAGACCATCAAAGATCTGGGCGGCCACGTCGGCCGCACTGAGTATTGGGGTCTGCGCAACCTCACCTACCGCATCCGCAAGAACCGCAAGGCGCATTATTCGCTCTTAAACCTCGATTGCCCGGCGGCCGCTGTGCATGAGTTGGAGCGGCGTTTGAAGATCAATGAAGACGTGATGCGCTTTAAAACCATCCGCGTCGAACAGCTCGACGAAGAGCCTTCGCCGATCCTGGCCCGCCGCGATCGTGAAGAACGCCGCCGCGCCCGCCGTGAAGGCCGCGATGGCGACGATATTATGCTCGGCGATGACGAAGGCGGGGAGGAATAATCATGGCCCAGAAAGGCGCTCCCAAATTCAACATCTCCAACATCCCAGCCCGTCGTCCGTTCGGACGCCGGCGCAAGGTGTGCCCGTTCTCCGGCGATGGCGCGCCGAAGATCGACTACAAGGACGTGAAGCTCTTGCAGCGCTTCATCTCCGAGAAGGGCAAGATCGTTCCCGCGCGCATCACCGCGGTTTCCGCCAAGAAGCAGCGTGAACTCGCCCGTGCGATCAAGCTGGCGCGCGAACTGGCGTTGCTGCCGTTCGCGGTTCAGTGAGGAGGACTGAAACAATGCAAGTCATCCTGCTTGAACGCGTCGAAAACCTCGGCGGCATCGGCGACGAAGTGAGAGTGCGCGACGGTTTCGCGCGCAATTTCCTGTTGCCGCAGAAAAAGGCGCTGCGGGCAAACGACGCCAACCGCAAGGCCTTTGAGGCGCGCCGCGCCGAGATTGAAGCGCGCAACGCTGAGACGCGATCGACAGCTGAAAAATCGTCCAAGACGATCGACGGCCAATCCTACGTGCTCATTCGCCAAGCTGGAGAAGCCGGCCAGCTCTACGGCTCGGTCTCCTCGCGCGATATCGCCGACGAGATCGTGAAATCGGGGGCAAAAATCGACCGCAGCGCGGTTGTTCTCGACAAGCCGATCAAGACCATTGGCCTCTACGACGTGCGCGTGCGCCTGCACGCGGAAGTCTCGGTCAATGTGAAGGTCAATGTCGCGCGCAGCCAAGACGAGGCCGATCGCCAGGCGCGCGGTGAAAACGTGATCGCGTCCGGCGTCGAAGCCGAACGCGCGCAAGCGGAAGCGCAAGCCAAGGATTTGGCTGCCTCCGCATTCAAGGACGACGGTCCGCGCGCTGAATAATTTTTCTTTCGACCTCACAACAACCCGCGTGTGTTTTGCACACGCGGGTTTTTCTTTGCCCGAAACTGACTCGCCGTTCCGCGTCAACAACGAAGTTGGACGCACGACTCGGGATATCAGACCCCAACCCGTTCCCGTTAACTCGTTTCGATCTCGAATCGCCCCATCGTGCCCCCTTCATGACGTCCCAGCAGAGCCTCCCCCTGGTCGTGCCCAGCACGCCCGCGCCACGCGCGGCGCCGCACAATCTTGAGGCCGAACAAGCGCTTCTGGGCGCGATCCTGTTCGATAACGAAACCTACAATCGCATCACCCCGCTTCTGCAAGACAAGCACTTCTACGATCCCGTGCATGGGCGCATCTTTCAGGCCTGCGCACAGATCATTTCCGCCGGCGATCTCGCCGATGGCGTCACGCTTAAGGAGCGCTTCGCCAAGGATGGCGGCATTAAGGAAATCGGCGGCGCCGTCTATCTTTTGAAACTGATGGAAGCCGCCGCGCCGCTCTCAGCGCAGGCGCAATCCTATGCCGAGCTCATCTATGATCTGGCGCTGCGGCGCGAACTGATCCGCGTCGGCGGCGTCATCACCGATCTTGCCGAGAACCCGCCCGAAGATCACGACGCAAAGGACATCATCGAAGAAGCCGAGCGCACCCTCTTCACCCTGGCCGAGAGCGGCACGTCGAGCTCGGGTTTTGCGCCCTTCTCGAAAGCGCTGACGACGTCGATCGAGAACGCCGCCGCAGCGTACGAAAGCAAATCCGACGTCTCTGGCCTTGCCACCCATTTCGACGATCTCGACCGCATGTTGGGCGGCCTGCATGGGTCGGACTTGCTCATCCTCGCTGGCCGTCCCTCCATGGGCAAGACTGCGCTTGCCACCAACATCGCGTTCAACATCGCCAAGGCGCGGCTCGCCTATGATCGCGCCAACGAGGACGACAAACCCAACGACAAGGGCGGCGTCGTTGCGTTCTTCTCACTCGAAATGTCGGCCGAGCAGCTGGCCACGCGCCTGCTCTCAGACGCCGCCGGGATCGAAAGCGATCGCATCCGCCGCGGCAAGATCCACAAGAACGAATATGAAAAGCTCGCCGACGAAGCCGCCAATCTGCAAGCGCTGCCGCTGCACATCGACGAAACCGGCGCCATCGGCATTGCGCAATTGCAGGCCCGCGCGCGCCGTCTGCAGCGCACCTCCGGCCTCGATTGCATCGTGGTGGATTACCTGCAACTCGTCACTTCGTCCTCGCGCAAGAGCGACGGACGCGTGCAGGAGGTCAGCGAGATTACGCAGGGGCTGAAGGCGCTGGCCAAGGACTTGAAGGTTCCAGTCGTCGCGCTCTCGCAGCTGTCGCGTCAGGTCGAAAACCGTGACGACAAGCGCCCGCAGCTTTCCGATCTGCGAGAATCCGGCTCGATCGAACAGGATGCCGACGTGGTGCTATTCGTTTATCGGGAAAGCTATTATCTAGAGCGGGCCGAGCCGCGCGAGGGCACCGACGACCATATCGCGTGGATGCGGCAAATGGATGAAGTGCGCAACCAGGCCGAGGTCATCATCGGCAAACAGCGCCACGGGCCGATCGGCAAGGTGAAGCTCTTCTTTGACAGCCGTTATACGAGATTCGGAAACCTCTCCCCGCGCACCTGAGACGCGGCTTGCGCGCCTGCGCGTCGATACAAGCGCGATCGTCGAGAACTGGCGCTTCTTCAAGAAACTAGCGGCGAGTGCGGCGGTCGCCGGCGTCGTCAAAGCCGATGGCTATGGGTTGGGCGCGGAAGGCGCCGCGAAAGCGCTCGCCCAGGCAGGCGCGCGTGTGTTTTTTACAGCGACCACCGCAGAGGCGCTCGCTGTGCGCGCAGCGATCGGCGAGGGCCCGCAAATCCTTGTGCTCAACGGCCCCACCGAGAGCGATGTGGCCGACTTTACCGGCGCCAAACTCACGCCGGTTCTGAACTCATTGGCTCAGATCAAAGTGTGGGACGCGCGCGGCCCCGCAGCGCTTCACATCGACACCGGCATGAACCGCTTGGGCGTGGCGCCGAACGAATTGGCGATGGCGTCGGTGGCGCTGAAAGACGTGACGCTGGCATTGGTGATGAGCCACCTTGCCTGCTCGTCCGAGGTAAAACACCCGAAGAATGCGGAGCAACGGGCGCGCTTCGTCGATGCGGCCTCACTCTTCCCGAAGGCGCCGCTCAGCATCGCAGCAACGGGGGGATCGCTGATCGGCGCTGATTATCACTTCGATCTCGTGCGCATCGGCGTTGGCCTCTACGGTTCTGGCTCGCTTGATGCCGGCAATCCAAAACTGTCGACCGTGGCGACCATCGAAGCGCCGATCCTGCAGGTCCGCGACGTCGATGCAGGTGAGACCTTCGGCTATGGGGCGACCTTCATCGCGCCCAAGAAGATGCGCACCGCAACCGTGGCGATTGGCTACGCCGACGGCTTCTTGCGTTCGCTCGGGGGGCGCGGCTATGGCGTGCTGGCGGGCGAGCGGCGCCCCATTCTCGGGCGGGTTTCGATGGATTTGACGATTATTGATGTCACCGGCGCGGCTGCGGCGCAGCCTGGCGCGATGGTGGAATTCCTGGGCGATGGAGCACACCTCGATGATGTCGCGCGCCTCGCCGGCACCGCATCCTACGAAATTCTGACCACGTTTGCCGGAACGGTGCGGCGTTCGGGAGCGCATGTGTGAACAAGATTGATGCAGCGCCAGAACCGCGTGGGTTCAAGTTCAATCCGTTCGCCCCCATTGGGCGCGCCGTGCTCGGCGTGCTGGCCGAGACTGGACGCTTTGCCGCGTTTGTCGGGCGCGCCGTCGCCTCGTGTTTCGCGCCGCCCTTCTTCGTTGGACAGTTTTGGCGCCAGTGCGCGCAAGTGGGCTATTTCTCACTGCCGGTAATCGGCTTGACCGCCGTTTTCATCGGCGCCGCGCTCGCCCTCAACATTTATGTCGGCGGCGCCCGCTTCAACGCCGAGCAATTTGTGCCGAACATCGTTGTGCTCGGCATCACCCGCGAACTTGGGCCCGTGCTTGCCGGCCTCATGCTGGCGGGGCGGGTCAGCGCCGGCATCGCCGCCGAGATCGGCACCATGCGCGTCACCGAACAGATCGACGCGATGACAACGCTCTCAACCGATCCGTTCCGCTTCCTGGTAGCGCCCCGCGTGCTGGCGGCGACCATTTGTTTGCCGCTTCTGGTCATGGTCGCCGACATAATCGGCGTGATGGGCGGCTATCTCGTTGCGGTGAACAGCCTTCACTTCAACGGCGCCATCTACTTGCGCAACACCTTCCAATTCTTGGAATCGCAAGACGTGATCTTGGGCCTGACCAAGGCTGCGGTGTTTGGCTTCATCATTGCAACCGTCGGGTCCTACCAAGGTTACAACAGCCAAGGCGGGGCGCTCGGCGTCGGGCGCGCCACCACCAACGCCGTCGTCGGTTCAATCGTGCTGATCCTTGCGGTCAATTATCTCATCACAGCGTTCTTCGTGGAGTGATGGGATGACGGCGCCAAAACTCCAACTCGTCGGCATCAAGAAACGCCTGCGTGGGCGCCAAGTGCTCGACGGCGTCGATATCGATGTCGCGCCAGGAAAATCCCTCGTCATTATTGGCGGCTCGGGCGTTGGCAAATCCGTGACGCTGAAATGCGCCCTGGGAATCATGAAGCCCGACGCGGGCCAAGTTTTGGTCGACGGCGCCGATGTCACGCGCATGCCGGGCGAAATCCGCGCGCGCGTGATGCGCAAATTCGGCATGCTGTTTCAGGGCGGGGCTTTGTTTGACTCGCTCACTGTCTGGGAAAACATCGCCTTCCGCCTGCTTTACGCCGACAAGATTGGCCGCAAGCAGGCGCGTGAAAGCGCCATCGAAGCGATGCGCAAGGTGCGCCTGACGCCCGATTTCGCCGACGTGCGCCCGATCGAACTTTCCGGCGGCATGCAGAAGCGCGCGGGGCTTGCGCGCGCCATTATCGCCAAGCCGGACATTTTGTTTTTTGATGAACCGACAACTGGCCTCGACCCGATCACCGCCGACGCCATCAACGATCTCATCATCGACATGGTGAAAGATCTGGGCTGCGCGGCCGTTTCGATCACCCACGACATGGCCAGCGCGCGCAAGATCGCTGACGAAATCGCCATGCTCTATGGGGGCAAGATCGTGTGGCGCGGCGCCGCTTCAAGCATCGACGCCAGCGGCAACGCCATGGTCGATCAATTTGTCGCCGGCCGCGCCGACGGGCCCATTCAAGCTGTGGTCTAGAGCGCCTTCGCGATCTCGCCATCGAGTTCTTCTGGCGTTGTCGGCGGCGGATAACGCTTCAGCACCTTGCCGTCGCGGCCCACCATGAACTTGGTGAAGTTCCACTTGATGGATTTGGTGCCCAGAAATCCGCGCTTCTCGCGCCCCAGAAATTGGTAAAGCGGATGGGCCGCGGGTCCATTGACGTCGATCTTGGCGAATAGCGGAAAGGTCACGTCATAGGTTGTAGAGCAGAAGGTCTTGATCTCGGTTTCATCGCCCGGCTCTTGGGCGCCAAATTGATTGGACGGAAAGGCCAGCACCTCGAAACCCTTGCCGGCGTATTTGCGGTGCAGCGCCTCAAGCCCTTTGTATTGCGGCGTGAACCCGCATTGGCTCGCCACATTCACGATCAGCAAGAGCTTGCCGCGATAATCGCTCAGCGATCGCTCATTGCCGTCAATGTCGCGTGCGGTGAAGTCGTGGACGGTCGTCATTTATTCTCGGTCCTCCTCGGGGCAGCGTTTGGCGGTGATGTTACGCATGTCGCCGCCGGCTGGACCGAACTGGCCGACCAAATCGTCCGTCACCGGAGCGGAGACATCGAAAGTGTAAGTGAGCGCATCGCCCATTGGCGCGCCGCTTTCATTCAGCCGATGCAGCGTCACCACCAGGCGATTGTGATCCGCGCCGACCCAGCGCCCAGCATAAGAGACGACATGGGTCTCATCGGCGTAGTCGTAATAGGCCGCAGTCTCATCGGCGTTGAAGACAAGATCGTAGAGCCCACACGAACGGTCGAACGACCAGCGGCCGACAACGGCCTCTGCTGAAAGCGTAAGCGTCGCCGGCGTGAGGCGCCCCGCGCCCGACGGCGCCGCGCGCATGCTCTGTGGCGGCGGTTCGGACGGCGCCGGCGCTGATGGCGGCGGGCCGCAGGCGGCGAGCGCCAGCGCACATGTGGCGACAACCAAGCGCATGAAAAGCGTCCTCCCGCCGCCCTAAGACCACGCAAGGCCCGCCGCCGGCAAGCGCGACGCGTCGTGCAATTTGGTCTTGCCAATCCGGCCAAGATGTTCTACTTTTGTTCCATTCTCAATAACGGACCTGGGCGGCCATGATTGGAGCACCTTCACGGCTCGGCCCACAGCCGCATCAGATTGCTGCGCGATTTACCGATCAAGTCGGCCTCGTGCTCGTTGCCGCCGCGCGCGATCAGGCTCATCCGGGCTTCGTGCAGATCAAAGAGCGTCTCGCGGCGCGCCGCCTCGCGCACCAGGCTCTGCGCCCAGCCAAACGCCACCAGCCGTTCGCCGCGCGTCACCGGCGCGACACGGTGCAGCGTTGTCGAGGGATAGGCGATCATGTGGCCCGGCTGCAGTTTGAATGCGCGCTCGCCGCCCGGCTCCTGCATGACGAGTTCGCCCCCGTCGTACTCGTCGGCGTCGGCCAAAAACAGCGTGAAGGAAACATCGCTGCGGATCTCACCCATCATCGGCGCATCGATGTGTGCGCCGTAGGCCATGCTGTCGCGATACCGGCTGAAACGCAGACGTGTGAATTTCGTCGGCAGGCACGCACGTGCGAACATCGCATTGTTGGCGATGATTGGCAGCAGCGCGTTGTTGAGCTGCGTGTAGTCCGGCGCCGACATGTCGGCTTGCAGATTGTTTTTGACCTTCCGGGCCACGTCGCCTGCGGTCTCGGCCCCGTCCACAAACTTGATCGTGGTCAGCTTGGCGCGGACCTGTTTTACGGTGTCGGCGTCAAGAACGTCCGGAATGACAAGAATCATAGCAGTGTCTCACCAAAGCGGCGGCGTCCCGACAATGGGTCGGCGCCCACATCAGGCGCATTTTAGTTCCTATGGCACAACCCCAAACCCTTTACGCCTGCCAATCCTGCGGCGGTTTGAGCCGCAAATGGGCTGGCAAGTGCGACGCCTGCGGCGAATGGAATACGCTGGTGGAGGAAACCGCCGTGCGCTCAGTGGTGCCCGGAGCGCTTTCAGCCCCCACCGGTAAAAAGGGCGCGAAACTCGCGTTCGTCGAACTTGCGGGCGAAGCCCTGCCCGCGCAGCGTCTGGCCACGGGCATATCTGAGCTCGATCGCGTCTGCGGCGGGGGACTGGTGCCGGCGTCCGCCATTCTCGTCGGCGGCGACCCGGGCGTCGGCAAGTCGACACTGCTCCTGCAAGCCGCGGCCGCCATCGCGCGCAACGGACACACAGTTGCATACGTCACCGGCGAAGAGGCTGAGGCGCAGGTGCAGGACCGCGCGCGCCGCCTGAAGGCCGCGGATGCGCCAGTTAGCCTGGCGGCCGAAACCGATCTCCGCAAAATCCTCGACGGGCTCAAAGCGATGAAGCCCGATGTCGTTATCGTCAATTCTATCCAAACGCTTTGGGCCGACGGCGTGGAAGCCGCGCCCGGCACCGTCGCGCAAGTGCGCGCGTGCGCACATGAACTGGTGCGCTTCGCCAAGAAATCCGGGTCAGTCGTGGTTCTGGTTGGCCACGTCACCAAGGACGGCCAGATCGCCGGTCCGCGCGTGGTCGAACATCTCGTTGACGCAGTGATCTATTTCGAGGGCGAGCGCGGCTTGCCATTCCGCATTCTGCGCGCGGTGAAAAACCGCTTCGGCCCCACCGACGAAATCGGCGTCTTCGAAATGCTTGAAGCGGGCCTGGTGGAGACCCCGAACCCCTCAGCGCTCTTCCTCGGCACAACTGGACAACGCGCAAGCGGTGCGGCCGTGTTCGCCGGCATTGAAGGCTCGCGCCCAGTGCTGGTGGAAATTCAGGCTCTGGTCGCGGCGAGCGCTTACGGCACGCCCCGGCGCGCCATCGTTGGCTGGGATTCAGCACGTCTGGCGATGATCCTGGCGGTGCTGGAGACGCGCTGCGGGCTCTCGTTTGCCGGCCGCGACGTCTATCTCTCCGTCGCCGGGGGCCTGCGCATCACCGAACCTGCCGCCGATCTCGCGGTGGCGGCGGCGCTGATCTCCGCACTCGCCGACGAACCGCTTCCGAAGGATTGCGTCGTCTTCGGCGAAGTGGCGCTCTCAGGTGAAATCCGCCCCGCGGGGCGCGCCGACTTGCGGCTCAAAGAGGCCGCCAAGCTTGGCTTCGACAATGCGTTCGCGCCATCCTCGAAAAAGGGGGCCAAGCACGATCTCAAAGTGCGCGCCATCGATCACATCGCCGCGTTGGCGGCGGCGATCGCTCCAGCTGCGCCAGCACGCGGAGCGCCCGCCCGCAGCGTCTAGTCCGGCAGCTGACAATCGGCGCTCTTGGCGCCGTGCTGGCGAAGCATGCCGACATAATAGACCGCATTGTCGGCTATGGCCGCATGGCGACTTGGATCGGGTGTCAGGCCCGCGATGCCATCCGCCCACACCGCCCCGCACTGGGCCGCTTCGCGATCGCTGCGCACGCAATCCACGAACGCGTTATAGGCGCTGCGATAGGTGTTGAATTGAGCGCGCGTCATCGGCGGACCGTGCCCCGGGATCGCCGTTGTGAACGGCGTGGCCCAGACCTCATCCAACGCCTGGCTCCATTCACGCGGACATGCGGTTTCGAAAAATGGCGCGTAGAGCGTCACCAGATCGCCAACGATCGCAACATGCGTGGCGCGATCGTAGAGCCAGACATCGGCGTCAGAGACGGCATGGTTGGTGACGTGCACATCGAACCGCCGGCCGGCGATACGCATCTGACGCGAACGATCGAGCACGATATCGGGCCGCAGCGACTGGCTGTGCTCCATTGTCGCGGCAAAGATGCGCACCTCGTCCTTCTGCACGTCGGTGAGCTCGGCGCTCGCCAGATATGCTGGAATGTTTGCGGCTTCGCGCGCCAGAAATCCACCGGGCGCGAGCGCACGTGCAACAGCGTTTGTGGTGTAGACGCGTGCGCGCGGATAGGCAGCTTTCAGACGTATGTTTCCGCTCGAATGATCAAGATGCCAGTGGGTGTTGACGATGGCGACGATCGGGGCATGGGTTTGGCGCGCATAAGCGAGGATCGCCTCGGTCATCCAAGCATGGCGGCCGGTGTCGACCACGATCAGTCCTTGGGGTGCGCGCACAAGCGTGGTGTTGCCGTCTGGTCCGCGTCCAGCTTGGGCGACGCCGCGCAACAGCAGCGTGTCAGCCGCAACCTGTTGTGGCGGCCCAATCACCGGCGCGCTCGTTACGGCGCCGGTTTGAAGCAAGGTTGCCAGAACCAAGGCGGCGAACATGCAAAACCCCGCGAAATCCGATGTAGCGCCGTGATTTGAGGGCCAAACGTGGTCCACTTCAGCGCAGATTCGACCGATGCCGCCTGTCGGCGACGAGCGTCGGCCGTCTCCCAGCGCGCTTGCGCGGCCTTTCCTTTGCCGCCTTGGCCCGCTACCACTCGGCTCGCTTGGGACAGCCGCCTGTGGGACAAGCGCAGGCGCGGACGCTCCCGGCTGGGCAGCCGGGACGCTTCAAGGGGAGAGGTGCGGATGGATCTCGGCTTCACCTGGTTCGACTTCGCCGCGCTCGTCGTGCTCGGCTTGTCGGGCGTCATGGCGTTCGCGCGCGGCCTTATCCGCGAAGTCTTCTCGATCATTGCGTTCATTGGCGGCGCGATTGCAGCGGTTTTCTTCGCCAGCATGGGACGCCCGCTGGTGGAGCAATTCACGCCGCTTTCGGGACCGCTTGCCTCGGTGGCCGCGGGGCTGATTATCTTCCTGATCGTCTTCATCATCATCACGGTGATCACGTCCACCGTCGCCAAAACGGCGCATCAATCGACCGAGATCGGTTCGTTCGACCGCGCCGCGGGGCTCGCCTTCGGCATTCTGCGCGGCATCCTGGTCGTGTCGCTGTTCGTCCTGCTTATGCGCCAGACGCAACCCACCGATGCAACAACGCCTGCCGATCCGATGCAGGACGCGGTGCGCGGGGCGCGGACCTATCCTATCTACGAGGGTGTGGCCAAGGTCCTGGAAGCAGTGTTGCCCCAGGCCCGCGACCGCGCTCGTGATATAATCGATAGGCAAAGGGGCGAATCGGCTCCGATTCCGCCGCCCCAGCCCGCCCCTAACCAGGGCACGCCCTGAGGAGCACAATGACCGCCGAGCGCACCCTTCGTTTCGATCAGGCGCCGGCGGAGCTGGCAGACAAATGGGCCGACGACGACAAGCCTCGCGAAGAGTGCGGCGTCTTCGGCGTGTTCGGCAGCGAAGACGCTTCGGTTCTGACAGCACTCGGTCTGCACGGGCTACAGCATCGCGGCCAGGAAGGCTGCGGCATCGTCTCCTATGACGGCAAACGCTTCCACCACGAACGCCATCTCGGCCTGGTCGGCGAGAACTTCTCCGGCGCGGATGTGCCAAGGCGGCTGCCCGGCAATTCGGCCATCGGACACACCCGCTACGCCACCCAGGGCGGCACCATTCTGCGCAATGTGCAGCCGCTGTTCGCCGATCTTGCCCTCGGCGGCTTTGCCGTCGCCCACAACGGCAATCTGACCAATTCTCGCGACCTGCGCGAACGCCTCGTCGAAGAAGGCGCGATCTTCCAGTCGACCTCCGACACCGAATGTATCCTGCAGCTGATCGCGCGTTCCCGCCGCGCCAAGGTCGTCGACCGCTTCGTGGAAGCGCTGCACGACATCGAGGGCGCCTACGCCATCGTCTGCCTCACCAACAACATCCTGATCGGGGCCCGCGACCCTATCGGCATTCGCCCGCTGGTTCTGGGCGACCGCGACGGCGCGCCGATCCTTGCTTCAGAGACCTGCGCGCTCGACATGATCGGCGCCGAGTTTGTGCGCTCGGTCGAGCCGGGCGAAGTGATTGTCGCCACGCGCGGCAAGAACGGCGAGATCAAAATCGACAGCCACTTCCCATTCCCGAAGCGTCCGGCCCGGCCGTGCATCTTCGAGTTCGTGTACTTCTCGCGACCGGATTCCGTCATCGACGGCCGTTCCGTCTACGACATCCGCAAGCGCATGGGCGCACGCCTGGCCCAAGAGACCGGCGTTAAGGCCGATGTGATCGTGCCGGTGCCGGACTCAGGCGTGCCCGCCGCGATGGGCTTTGCGGCTGAAAGCGGCATCCCCTACGAGCTCGGCATCATCCGCAACCATTATGTCGGGCGCACCTTCATCCAGCCGAAGCAGGAAATCCGGGCGCTGGGGGTTCGCCTGAAGCACTCCGCCAACCGCGATGTGCTCAAAGGCAAGCGCGTGGTGCTGGTGGACGATTCCATCGTGCGCGGCACCACTTCGCAGAAGATCGTGCAGATGGTGCGCGAAGCCGGCGCCAAGGAAGTGCATTTCCGCAGCGCGTCCCCGCCGATCAAATTCCCGGATTTCTACGGCATTGACATGCCAACGCTTGATCAGCTGATGGCCGCCCAGCTCTCGCTCGAAGAGATGCGCAACGCGCTTGGGGTGGATTCGCTCGGCTTCCTCTCCATCGAGGGCCTTTATTGGGCGATGGGCGAAAAGAAGCGCAACGCCGAGCAGCCGCAATTTACCGACCACGCCTTCACCGGCGAATATCCAACGCCGCTCTTGGATTATTCCGCCGACCGCGCCGCCAAGGATTTCCAGCTCTCGCTGCTGGCTGAAACCGCCGCGGAATGAACGCCGACAATCGCAGGATCGCGCTCATCACGGGCGCCTCGCGTGGCATCGGCCGCGCGGTCGCGCTAGAGCTTGCCCGCAGCGGCTGGCGCGTTGTGTGCGTCGCCCGCGCGCAAAAGGCGCTGGAAGCGCTCGATGACGAGATCAAAGCCGACGGCAAGGGCGAGGCAACGCTCGTCCCGCTCGATCTCAGCGATTATGCCGGCATCGATCGGCTGGCCGCCGCACTCTACGAACGCTTCGGGAAACTCGACGCACTGGCCGCTTGCGCTGGTGCGCTGGGCGCGCTGACGCCAGCGCATCAAGCCACGCCGGCGGTCATGGAAGAGACAATTGCGATCAATTATCTCGCCAATCAGCGCCTCATCCGCGCCATGCATCCGCTCTTGCGGGCGTCAGACGCAGGGCGCGCGGTCTTCCTCACCTCGGGCGTCTCGCGAAATCCGCGCGCTTATTGGGGTCCGTACGCGGCGTCGAAGGCCGCGCTCGACGCTCTGGTGATGTGCTGGGCCGCCGAACTCGAAGTAACGCCGATCAAGGCAAACATCTTCAACCCCGGCCCCACGCGCACCGCCATGCGCGCCAAAGCCTTTCCCGGCGAAGATCCGATGACGCTGCCGGCGCCCGAAGAGGTGGCGCCCGCAATCGCCAAGATGCTGGCCCCAAGCTATGGCGAAAACGGCGCCTGGGTGCAGTGGGCGCGCGGCTGAGAGCCGGCGCATGCAGCACTATGACAGCATCATTATCGGCGCAGGCGCGGCCGGGCTCTATTGCGCCATGCACGCAGGCGCGCGTGGGCGGCGTGTTCTGGTTCTCGAACACAATGGCGAGCCCGGCGCAAAAATCCTGATCTCCGGAGGCGGTCGCTGCAACTTCACCAATATCAGCGCCGGCGATCCCGCACGCTATATCTGCGCCAATCCGCACTTCTCCCGCTCAGCGTTGAACCGCCACACACCGGGGGATTTCATTGCGCTGATCGAGAAGCACGCCATCGCCTATTACGAAAAGACACTGGGCCAGCTCTTCTGTGAAGGCGCACGCGCCTCGCACAAGATCGTACGCATGCTGCTGGACGAATGCGCCGCTTCTGGCGTTGCTGTTCGCTTGAACTGCCGAACGACTGATATTCGCCGCGCTGCGCACTTCGAAATCGCGACCACGCAAGGATCGTTTTCGGGGGAAACGTGCGTCATCGCCACGGGCGGACTTTCCATCCCTAAACTCGGCGCCACCTCGTTTGGTTACGATGTCGCCAAACACTTCGGCGTGCCGGTGATCGCAACGCGCCCGGGCCTCGCGCCACTGACATTTGGTGAAAGCGATCTTGCCTGGATGCGCCCGCTCAGCGGCGTTTCCGCCGCGATCGTTGCGAGCGCGCGCTGCGCTTCGTTTCCGGAAGCTGCTCTCTTCACGCACCGCGGCCTCTCCGGTCCCGCCATTCTGCAGGCGTCATCCTATTGGATGGCGGGCGAGGACATCGTCATCGATTGGGCGCCGGACGCCGATGAAGAAGTCTTCGTCACGCGCAAGCGCGAGCGGCCGAAGGCGCAGCTCAAGAGCATCCTCGCCGAATTGATGTCAGAGCGGCTCGCCGCGGTGCTGAGCCAACGCCTGCCGGCGGGCGCTATTGGCGACATGCGGGACGCTCTCCTGATCGACGCCGCACGTACGCTCAAATCGTGGCGGCTGACGCCCGAGCGCACCGAAGGCTACGCGAAAGCCGAAGTCACCGTTGGCGGGATCGATACAAGCGCGCTCTCGCAGCAGAGCATGGAAGCGCGCGCCGTGCGCGGCCTTTTCTTCATCGGTGAGGCCGTCGATGTCACCGGCTGGCTCGGCGGCTATAACTTCCAGTGGGCGTGGTCGAGCGGCTGGGCCGCTGGTCAATCCTGCTGAGGATTGAGCCGCGCGCTCGCCAGCGCAATTGGAATGCCAACCAGCACCGTGTGGGTGAAGATCGTGCCTGCAAGCAAGAGCGGATGCTTGAACTGCAATGCGCGGCCGATTGCGGCCTGGATGCGATCCATCGCATCGGCGCCGGTTGTGAAGTGTCCCGTCGCCGCCGCCGAAAGCGGCACCACGACATAATTCATCACCACGAACAGAATCAGCCCGTAGATGAAACCCCAGAGAATTGGATTGCCCGCCCCAGGGCGCGCGAACAATGCCGCATAAACAACAGCCATGACGATAGCGATGCCGAAATGGGTGCACGCGCCCAGCACGGCAGCGTTAGCGCCGCCGGCGGCGGCTGCCTCATGTCCGACCCAACCGCCATAGACCGACTGGAGGATTTCAATCGGCGAGGCGCTGCTGGCCAGTCCCAAGGACGCCGCGAGCGGCCCGTACACAAGAAATGCGTAGAGAATATCCAGCGCTCCCGCGATCAGGCCGCCGACCAGAATTGCTGTCACAGCTTTCATCGGTCCCTCCCCAAAAGGCGCCGACAATCAAGCGCATCGCCGCAGATTGGGCCAACACTAATCGGCCAGATCACAGCTTCGTGCGGCCCAGCCCCGCACGCCAAACCTAGTTTTCGTCGGCGAACGGATTGGCGCCTTGGCGAACGATCAGCCGCACGGGCGCAGCGTGCAGGTCGAACGCCTCGCGCAGCGCATTGATGAGATAGCGCTTATAACTTTCCGGCATTTCCTCGGCGCGCGAGGCCAGCAGCACAAAGGTCGGCGGGCGCGCTTTGATTTGCGTCAGATAACGCGGCTTGATGCGCTTGCCGCGCACGGCGGGCGGGGGATTGCGTGCAATGACCGCGTGCAGCCAATCGTTCAAGTCCTTGGTCTTGACGCGCGCTGTCCAATCCTCGCGCGCTTCTTCCACCGCCTTCATCAAGCGGTCGAGGCCAATTCCTGAAAGCGCCGCGATCGTCACCAGCGGCGCCCCGCGCGCCTGCGGGAGGCTCTCTTTTGCGACAAGCTTCATCTCTTCGAGATGCGCACGCGGGTCTTCGATCTGGTCCCATTTCGCCAGAGCAAACACGAGGCCGCGTCCCTCGCGCACGACCAGATCGGCAATCGCCAAATCCTGCCGCTCGAAGGCTTCGCGCGCATCCATGACCAGCACGCACACATCGGCGAACCGGATCGCATGCAGAGTTTCGCCCACCGACAGTTTCTCGAGCTTGGCCTGCACCTTGGCCTTCTTGCGCATGCCGGCTGTGTCAACGAGCCGATAGCGCCTGGTGCGCCAAGACCAATCGACGCCAATCGCGTCGCGGGTGATGCCAGCCTCGGGCCCAACAAGGAGGCGATCTTCGCCGATGAGAGCGTTGACAAGCGTCGATTTGCCGGCGTTCGGGCGCCCGATGATCGCCAGATTGACGGGACGTACGCCGGCCTCTTCCTGGTTCTCCGCGTTGACCCCGGCCGCGGAAATCGCGGCGTAAATTTCAGCCATGCCTTCGCCGTGCTCGGCCGACAGCGCGATGGGTTCGCCAAGGCCCAACCCATAAGCCTCGTTCACGCCGGTTTCGCCAGCGCGGCCTTCGGCCTTGTTGGCGCAGAGCACGACAGGCTTATTGGCGCGCCGCAACAAAGCGGCGAACGCCTTGTCGACCGGCGTCACACCAACACGCGCATCGATCATGAACAGGATCACATCGGCTTGCGCGATGGCGGCTTCGGTTTGCGTGCGCATGCGCGCCTCGAGCGATGCGTCGGTTGCATCCTCAAAGCCCGCCGTATCGATCAGCGTGAAATCGAGATCGCCGAGCCGGCCCTTCGCCTCGCGCCGGTCACGCGTGACGCCCGGCGTGTCGTCAACGATCGCGAGTTTCTTGCCCGCGAGGCGATTGA
Source organism: uncultured Pseudomonadota bacterium (assembly GCA_963837475.1). Classification (GTDB taxonomy): domain Bacteria; phylum Pseudomonadota; class Alphaproteobacteria; order Caulobacterales; family Aquidulcibacteraceae; genus Vitreimonas. Next base: position 747,303 of record CAWIND010000003.1, on the reverse strand, counting down.
ACAGCGTGGACTTGCCGACATTGGGGCGCCCGACGATCGCGAGCTTGATCGTCATGGGTGTGCATCTTTAGCGCAGCACCACGAGCTGCGCGTTGTCGGTGACAAGATAGATTTGCCCGCCCGCAGTTACAGGCGGAATGAAGACAGCGTGACCGGTTTGGCCGTGGGCGACGACCTCGCCGTTTTGCGGGGTCACGCCGATGACTTCGCCCATTGAGTTCGCCAACACCAAGCGCCCACCCACCATGATCGGGCCGACCCAGGCAACGCGGCCCTTGTGGCCTTCCTCGTCGCGGTAACGGCGCAGCTGCTTTACCCAGTAGATATTGCCCGTGGCGCGATCGAAGGCGGCGAGTTCACCATCGACGCTGACGGCATAGACGACATCGCCAATCACGCATGGCGTCTGGGTCGAGGCGAACGGCTTGGCCCAGATGCGCTGGCCGGTATTGATGTTGATCGCCACCAGCACGCCAGAATGGCTGGCCGCATAGACGACATTGTTGGCGACGACTGGCCGGCCCGGAATGTCGTTGATGGCCGAAAGCGACGTCAAAGCGCCGGGGCGCGAAAGCGAGTCGCCCCAAAGACGCCGGCCGTTGGCGGAAACAACTGCTGCAAGTTCGCCGGACGCGAACGGCGCGATCACTGTTTCGCCGGCGACGGCGACGCTGGGCGAGGCGATGATGCGGGCGGGTTCCGCGATCGCCTGGAAATTCCATTCGACCTGACCGTTGCCTGCATCCAACGCCAACAAGGTGCTGTCATTGGTAATTGCGTAAACGCGCCCACCGGCAACTGTTGGCGAAGATTGGTACGGCGTGTTGCCGTCGGCGCGCCACACTTCGTGGCCGTTGCTTGCGTCGAGGGCGACGATGAAACCGAAACCCGTCGTCACAAACAGGCGACCCTCGGAAAACGCCACACCACCGCCTTCAGCGAAGTGATCGCGGCCGTGTTGGGGACGCAGCACCACCGACCAGAGGTGATGGCCATTGGTCGCATCGAGCGCCGTCACACGCTGATTGGCGTCGAGAAAGAACACCTTGCCTTGCGCGATCACCGGCACGCTGGAGAGGGTGACGTGCCGATTGGTGCCGGCGCCCAGACCGGCGCGCCACGCTTGTCTCAGCGTCGCCTCACCATTGGCGTTGGGCGGCGCGTTGGTTTCGTTGCCGCCAGGCTGGCTCCAGTCGGTGACGTCTGTTGCAAGCGGCACAACGATCGGGCGCGAAGCAAGCGCTGGATCGGCTGTCAAGCGCCTGATCGGACGCCAGGATCGAAACCCGGCCTTCCTGAGGCACCGCATTGCGCGGCGTCGCCGCGGCGTGGCCGAACGGCAGCAACGCGCCAACGCGCTGCACGGTTGAACATGCCGATAAGGCCGCCGCGGCCGCGACAATCGCGATCGGTCGCAATGGTCTCATGGATGTGCTCCTTGTGCGGGCGCGGGTTGGGTTGCGCCCCGTGCAGGCGAGTTTGTGCAGGCGAGTTTTGTGCAGGCGAGTTTCGAGCAGGTGTGTTTGTTGATGGCGCCGCGGGCGCCGCGCCTGTCGGCGCCTGCGCGGGCAGCAGGCTGAGCGTTACTTCCGCCCGCTGACGGACGCCTTCGGGCGCGTCGAACGCCAGCGAGATGTCTTGGAGCGTGTCGCGCGCAATATCGTTGTGACCGGTGCGCCAAGCCTGAATGGCCAGGAGTTCGCGCCCGAGATACGAGATGCGGGAGTGCGACTGAAGCAGCGGCCGCAGCCGGGTCTGCAACGCGTCGAAGTCCTGCGTCTCGGCCGCGATATAGGCCGCGCGCAGCTGCGCTGTTTCTTTCAATACGGGATCGCTGGTGGCGCCCGCAGCTTGGTCGAATGATGCAATCGCGCCATCGAAATCGCCCTGCAGCTGCTGGATCGCGGCATATTCCATGCGCGCCATCACCCGGTAATTGGGCGCACCCTGCGTCGTTATCCGCAGGAAGGCGGCTTTGGCGCCGTCGAGATTGCTCTGCTGTGCCATGGTTTGGGCGGCAGCGAATGTGGCGGCCTGTTCGCGCGCGGCATTCGCTTGCTGCTCGCGCCACAATTGCCAGCCCCCGACAGCCAGCAGGAAGACGACAAACAGACCAATCAGCCACGGCCCATAGCGCTTGGCGTCGGCCAGCAGCCGCTCTTCGCGGACCCGCTGATCGACCTCCTGAACAAAACCTTCTGTGGAGTCGTCTCTACTCACGCGGCTGTTTCCTCGCCCCTCGAAGCGCGGCGAACCTCCAGCCCGCCCCCTTAAATCGCCGGCAAGCTAGCCGCGCTTGCCGTCCCCGGCAACGCGCCGGCGCTGCGGCTTGCCGCCCAGCACATAGGTCTCGGCTGCGGCAGGAAAACGGCGGGCGCGGACGTCGGCGGCATAAGCGGCAGCCGCCTTGTCGATTATTCCCTTCAGATCGGCGTATCGGCGCACGAATTTGGGGGTCCACTCGAACAACCCCAGCAAATCGTCGGTTACCAGGATCTGGCCGTCGCATTTGGCGGAGGCCCCGATGCCGATGGTCGGGGCTTTGACGGCGGCGGTTATTTCGGGGGCAAGGGCCTCGTCCACGCCCTCGATCACGATTGCGAACGCGCCGGCCTCGTCGGCGGCGCGGGCCTCCGCCAGCACCTTGGCGCGCTCCTCGCGGGTACGGCCCTTGGCGCGAAACTTTCCGTCCACGTTCACCGCCTGTGGCCGCAAGCCGACGTGACCCATCACCGGAATGCCGCGCTCGACCAGAAACTTGATGGTGTCGCCGATATCCGGGCCCGACGCTTCCATCTTGATCGCTTGGGCGCCGGTTTCTTTCAGCACCCGGACAGCATTGGCGAACGCCTGTTCGGCGCTGGCTTCGAAAGACCCAAACGGCATGTCGACCACAACCAGCGCGTGATCAGCGCCGCGCATCACCGCTTGGCCGTGCATGATCATCATTTCGAGCGTTACGCCGACTGTGTTCGACAGCCCGTGCAGCACCATGCCGACGGAATCGCCCACCAGCAGCAGATCGCAATGCGGATCGAGAATGCGCGCGACCGGGGCGGTGTAGGCCGTCAAGCAGACGATCGGTTCGCCGCCTTTGCGCGCGCGAATGTCCGGTGCGGTGATGCGAGGGGTATCAACGTGACGCGACATGAGGCTCACCCTTGCCGCGAGACTTAGAGAATTGCTGCGCTGCACACCAGCCCAGTCGCCTGTCGGGACTGCTTTACGCTTCTGGTCGCGTTTACGCTTTGGTCGCTATTCTTGGGTCGCGCGATAAGCGACAAGGCCGCCGGCGATGGCGCCGGTGACGAGCAGAATTTGCGTCATGCCCGCGCCGATCGTTTGGGCCATGTTCGCGCCTGGACCGGTGATCACTTCGTGTGCGCGCGACATGCCAAAACCAAGCGAGGTCAACACGTCCGGCGCCACGCTCATGGCCAAGCCATAGAGCCCAAACGCCACCGCCCCGCCCGCCAGCACCCAGGCGCCGGATTGAACCGTGTTGCGGATGCGCGCAAGCCGCTCATTGCGCGACACCGCTCGGGCGACATGGACGGAGAAGCCGTCGTCGGCCGGTTCGTGCGCTTCGGCGAAACTGCGCGTCAGGAAGGCGTCAAACTCACTCATCAGGCCGCCTCCAACATGCGGCGAAGCTTTTCCGTTCCCCTTAATACATGCGACTTAACGGTGCCCAGGGGAAGCCCCGTCATTTCTACGATCTCAGAGTGACTCAAACCTTCACCATGGTTCAGGGTCACGCAAAGCCTTTCTGCATCAGAGAGGCGCGCCAGCGCCCGCTCCAGGTCGATTTTCGCGCCCGCCGCGGCCTCGGGGGTGGATCCCTCCGACGCGATCGGGGATGCGTCGTCGATCTCCTCGAACACGGCCCTCTGGCGTCTCTTGGCCATCAGGAACGTGGTCACCGCGATCCTCCTAAACCAACCCGGAAAAGCCGCCGGCGTTTCCAGGTCCCGTAATCTTTCCCACGCCTTGATGAACGCCTCTTGAGCCAAATCGTCAGCTTCCGCGACGTTCGAACACATTCTCCTCAACAAGGCCCGCGCCCAGCCCTGTCGGCGCTTCACAAGCTCGCCGAAGGCCGCCTGGTCCCGTGCTTGGGCCGCCACGATCAAGGCGGCTTCGCCGGCCTGGGCGAGATTGATTAGCCCACGCGTGGCCACGCTTCATAACTCTCACACGTCCTTCCTCTTCGTGGTGTAATCCACGATCGCCAGCAACAAGAAGGCAGCGCCAAGCGCACCCAAAATGATGGCCGGCACCCGCGACCAGTCGTTGTCGGGATCGACAAAGTAAATGCCGGCGAACGCGCCGGCCAAAGCCAGCATCAGAATGGCGCTGCCGAGGGTCCGGCGCGGGCGGTCGGTTTGCTGTTGCTTAACCGTGCCCTGCGTCAGATCCCGCATGATTTCGGGATCGAGCGGCTGGCCCTTCTCCAACGCCTGTGAAATCAGATTATGGGCCGACTGCTTGGTTCGTTCCCGCAGCCAGATCGGCACCAGGATAATGGCGGCCAAAAACCCAAAAAATATAAGTGGAACAAAGCTTTCAACGCCCATTCCAAAGTCTCCATAAGCCCGGGGTCTAGCGCCCCATTTACGTCACAGATGCGCTGACTGGGGGAATTGGATGCAAGCCCGATTTAGCGCCCGCGGCTATGTGTCAGATCGTTCATACGAACAGGACTTGCCGTTAGATACTTAAGTTGATACTTAAGTGTTGTGACTGCCGCGACCCCCCTCGATCTGGCCTTCCAGGCGCTCGGCGATCCCAGCCGCCGGGCCATGATCGAACGCCTGGCCTTAGGCCCCGCTTCCGTGAGCGAATTGGCCAAACCACTCGCCATGTCGCTGCCGGCGGTCATGCAACACCTCGCCGTGCTCGAGGAAGGCGGTTTGGTCACGAGCGAGAAGGTCGGACGCGTGCGCACCTGCCGGATAGACCCCAACGCCATCAGCGCCGCCGAGCTCTGGCTCAACGAGCGCCGCCAGCAATGGGAACAACGCTTCGACCGCCTCGGCGCTTTCCTCGCCCAAGCCGATGAACCTCAAGAGTGAGACGACCAATGATGAAGTTCTATTTCCACCCACTCTCGTCCTTCTGCTGGAAAGTGCTGATCGCGCTTTATGAGAAGGGCGTCGCGTTTGAACCGATCGTCGTCAATCTCGGCGACCCGGCTCAGTCCGCGGCATTCACCAAGCTCTCGCCGATGCGCAAGATGCCGTCGATAGTTCGGGGCAACGAGGTCGTCAACGAGTTGAGCATTCAGATCGAATGGCTCGATAGCCTTCCCGGCGGCGCCAAGTTCGTACCCGCCAATCCAAAGCATGCGCTCGACGTGCGCACCTGGGACCGCTTTCTCGACCTCTACATCCACAGCGTCATGCAGCGCATCGTCGGCGATCGTCTGCGCCCTAAAGACCAGCGTGACGCCTATGGCGTCGCCGAGAACAAGGCTCAGTTGCGCATCGCGCTCGACGTGTTCGAAAAGCATATGGCGGGCCGGGCCTTCGTCTCGGGCGATGCGTTCACGCTGGCCGATTGTTCAGCAGCGCCGGCGCTCTTCTACGCCAACAAGGTACTGGCCTTCGAAACCAGCCACCCCGTGACAGCGGCCTATCTCAAGCGCCTCAGCCAACGCCCGTCTTTCGCGCGCGTGCTGCAAGAGGCCGAGCCCTTCTTTCAGTATTTCCCAAGGGAAGACGCCGCCTAACAGCGTCACGCATTCAAGGAGAGACAGATGCAACGTTCCGTGAGCCACGCGACGTTCGTGATCGAACGCGCCTACCAGGCAGCGCCCGCGAAAGTGTTCGCCGCCTTCGCCGATCCCAAATCCAAAGCGCAATGGTTTGTCGGCCCCGAAAACTGGGAGAAGTCTGATCACACGCTCGACTTCCGCATTGGCGGCAAGGAGAGCGTGTCGGGCGGCCCGCCAGGCGGGGTGGTCCACTATTACAACGCCACCATCTGGGACATCGTCGCTGGCGCGCGTATCGTCACGTCTTACGAAATGCATCTCGATAAGACGCGCATTTCGGTCTCGGTGGGCACGACGGAAATCAGATCCAGCGGCCCCGGTTCGAAGCTCATCTACACCGAGCAAGGCGCTTTCCTCGATGGCTACGATGACGCGGGCCAACGCGAACGCGGCGCCCAAGAGCTGTTCGATCAACTCGAACGCCATCTGGCGCGCTGAGGGGAGTGATCCATGACCAGCACCAATCACGGCACATTCTTCATCGAGCGCCGCTACGACGCTTCCCCGCAACGCGTGTTCGCCGCCTGGAGCGACGCCGATTCAAAACGCGCTTGGCACGTTGAAGGCAAAGGCTGGGAGCTTCGCTCCTACGAACTCGATTTCCGCGAAGGCGGACGAGAGGCCTCGAGCTTCCGCTTCCTCGACGGCGTCAAGATGTTCGGCGAAGAGACTACGTTCAGCAACGAGACCGTCTATGACGAAATCCTCCCGAACGAGCGCCTCATCTTCACCTATTCGATGAGCCGCAATGGCAAGCGCTTCTCGGTGTCGCTCGCGACGGTCGAATTCAAAGCGGATGGCGCCGGCACGCGGCTCATGTTCACAGAGCACGCCGCGTTCTTTGAGGGCGCCGATGGTCTGCAGATGCGCGAGCAAGGCTGGCAGGAATTGCTCGGCAAGCTTGACGCCTTCCTGAAGCAAGGAGGCTGACCATGGGCAAGCTCACCATCTGGAACATCATGTCGCTCGACGGCGCCTTCGAGGGCGCGACGCCCTGGGATCTCTCCATGCACGAGACAGTGTGGGGTCCGGAATTGGAGAAACTCTCCAGGGAACAACTGGCCGCCGCCACTATCCTTCTATTCGGCCGCCGAACCTACGAGGGCATGGCGGAGTATTGGCAGAAAGCGGCCGACGAGCCCGGCGAGATCAGCGACGGCATGAACAACGCGCCGAAGGCTGTCGTCTCCACGACGCTCAAATCCGCCGATTGGAAAAACACCCGTTTGTTCCGATCGATTGATGATGTGGCGGCGCTCAAGAAGGAAGCCGGCGACAGGAACATTTTCGTGTTCGGCAGCGCTCAGCTCACCTCATCGCTGCGCAGAGCCGGCCTGATCGACGAGTACCGCATCTGCATTGCGCCATTGCTGCTGGGCGCGACGGGCGGTGCGCCTATGTTCAAACAAGACGACCCGCGCCAGCACCTCGATCTAGTCGAAGCGCGGCCGATCAAGGGCGGCGGCGTTATTCTTTTCTACAGACCGGCATCCTGAGGAGATCAATCATGAAAAAGTTTCTCGCAATTTACACAGGCAGCCCCGCTGGGATGGAACGTTGGAAGGCTCTGAGCGAAACCGAACGCAAGCAGCGCGAGGCGAAAGGCATGAAGGCGTGGTCGGAGTGGGGTCAAAAGAACCAAGCGGCCATCGTCGAAAATGGCGGCCCGCTCGGCAAAACCAAGCGCACGACGACAAGCGGCGTCGGCGACATCCGCAACGCCATGGCCGCCTACACGGTCGTGGAAGCGGAGACGCATGATGCGGCCGCGAAGATGTTCGAAAACCACCCGCACTTCACGATCTTCCCGGGCGATGGCGTCGAGGTCATGGAAGTCCTGCCGGTCCCATCGATGTGAGCGCATGGACCGCCGCCATTGCGTCGGTCCATACTCTTACCATGACTGCGATATCGGTCACGATTCCGCTCGACGGCGCCGACACGACATCCGGCCTGACATCGGGTCTGTGGCTCGCGCCGCCCAATGCAAAGACGGCTTACGTCTTCGCACACGGCGCGGGCGCGGGCATGGCGCACAAATCCATGTCCGCTATTGCTGAGGGTCTCGCCGAACGCGGCATCGCAACGCTGCGCTATAATTTCCTTTATATGGAACGCGGCTCGAAGCGACCCGACGCGCCCGCGCGGGCGCACGCCGCCGTCCGCGCAGCGGTCGGCGAGACCGCGCGCCTGGCGCCGGATCTGCCGCTCTTCGCCGGCGGCAAGTCCTTCGGCGGCCGCATGACCAGCCAAACCCAAGCGCTCGCGCGCTTGCCGGATGTGCGCGGTCTTGTTTTCTTCGCGTTTCCGCTCCATCCGGCGGGCAAGCCTTCGATCGATCGCGCCAAGCATTTGGACAACATCAAAATCCCAATGCTCTTCGTGCAAGGCGACAACGACGCGCTCGCTGCGCTCGATCTGTTGCAACCAGTCGTCAAGAAACTAGGTCCCCTCGCAACGCTGGCGCTCTGGGGCGACGCCGATCACGCCTTCCATGTGCCCGCAAGGACGGGCCGCAAGGACGCCAAAGTGCTGGCGGAGATTCTAGATACGGCAGCGGCGTGGATGATTGAGCGCGCTTAGCCCAACTGCTTGGCGTAAATCTCGGGTTTAAACCCCACGATCAGCGCACCGCCTACATCGAGCACTGGGCGCTTGATCATTGAGGGCTGCGCCAGCATCAGTGCGATGGCCTTCTTCTCGGTGAGGTCCGCGCGCGCCTTGTCCGGCAGTTTGCGGAACGTCGTGCCGGCGCGGTTGAGCAGCGTTTCCCAGCCGAGATCCTTGGCCCATTTCTCTAAACGCCGCGTGTCGATGCCTTCGGCCTTGTAGTCGTGAAACGCGTAGGCAACGCCGTGCGCGTCGAGCCATGCGCGCGCCTTCTTCATCGTATCGCAATTCTTGATGCCATAGATCGTGACGCTCTTCGCCATCAGGCGCGTACACCGGGCATGCGGCCCGTCAAATAGAGCACCGTCGCCACCAGCGCGACCGGCGCCAAAGCCGGCATGATTGCGTTCAGCGGCTCGGCCAAACGCCCGCCGACCAGCACGGCAATCAGCAACGTCACCACGCCCACCAGCGCCACCAGGCTCAATTGATGGACCGTTTCGCGCCGCTGGAACGCCGCCAGCGAGGCCGCAATGAAGCGCGCGTCATAGGCAGGCGGCTCTTGGGTTGCGAAGAAGGCGGCGAGTTTTTCGTCGGCTGTCATGGGCATTCACCTAGCGCCGTGAGCAGGCGCTCACGGCCGCGGTTGACATGAGATTTGACCGTCCCAAGCGGCATTTCAAGCGTTTGCGCCGCTTCCGAGTGCGAATAACCAGCGGCAAGACAGAGCGCGACGCAGGCGCGCTGATCGAGCGGCAGAGCCGCCATCGCTTTGCTCAATGCAACATTCAGCGCCGGATCGCCTGGCGATGTCGTCTGTGGACACTCCTCAAAATAGGCGTGGTCGCGCACACGCGCGCGCATCACTGAACGGCGCGAGGCCAAGAGCTTGCGCCAGGCAATGCCGCAAAGCCACGAACGCAGACTGGATTCGCCGCGAAACTGCGCCAGCCGCTCCCACGCCGACAGGAATGTCTCCTGGGCGAGATCGTCGGCTTCGGCGAAATCTCCGCACGACCGGCGCAAGAACCCGCGGACCGCCTGCTGATGCAATTGCATGAGCCGCGCAAACGCGAGCTTCTCACCCCGGCGCGCAGCTTCAACCAGCTCCGCGTCGGCTTCGTTCATCATCTGCCGCCGCGAAACGTCGCTGCGAGCGCCATGATGAGCGAGCCTGCCGCGAGAATGCCCATGATGATGGCGACGAGCATGAAGGCGGAGCGGGCGTCATCGGCGAAAAGGTAGAACGCGCCGTAACCGAAGCCGCCTGCAATCGCGGCGAAGACAAAGAACGTCCACCAGGCGCTGGTCGCGCTGTCGGCGTGGCGCGACTGATAGAGCGGACCGGTGCTGTCGGAATAGTCGTCCGCTGACGCGCTAGGCTGCGTCAGCGCCTTCAGCACTTCCGGCGGCGGCTCTTTTCCCTGCGCCGCATAAATGCGCAGCACTTCCAGCGCACGGTCTTGGGCGCTCCGGTGCCGGAACGTGCGGATGACGCGGAGCACCATCCACCAGAGCGGAAAGATCAGCCACCAGAACTGGCGAAACAAACTTAGGAAGGTGTCGTCGTGCAAAGCCCTCTCCTCAACTGTTCAAGCCTTTGTTTCCGACGGCGCCCCTTTCGGATGCGTCATCAAGCTTCGGCTTGACTCCGGGCCAAAGTTCGCCTTTCGTTCCGATACCGAAACCTGGAGGACGCCGATGGCTGATGCGCTCACCTTCTACACAAACCCAATGTCCCGCGGCCGGATCATACGCTGGATGCTCGAAGAGGTCGGCCAGCCTTATGAGACGGTCGTGCTCGACTATGCCTCAACCATGAAGGGCGCGGACTATCTGGCCATCAATCCGATGGGCAAAGTGCCGGCGATCAAGCATGGCGACACTGTCGTCACCGAGTGCGCGGCCATCTGCGCCTATCTCGCTGACGCTTTCCCGCAAGCCAACCTGGCGCCCGCTTCCGGCAGCAAAGAACGCGGCCCGTATTATCGCTGGCTCTTTTATGCGGCCGGTCCCGTCGAAGCGATGACCAGCAATCACGCCATGGGCTGGGTAGCCCCGCCCGACAAGCAACGGATGTTCGGCTATGGCTCGCGCGAGGCGGTGCTCGACACACTCGAGAAAGCAGTGTCAGCGAACGAATATCTTGCCGGCCGTTTTTCTGCCGCTGACGTCTATCTCGGCTCGCAAATCGGCTGGGGGCTGCAATTTGGCACGCTAGAAAAGCGCCCGGCTTTCGAAACCTATTTTGCTCGCCTCGCCGTGCGCCCTGCCGCCAAGCGCGCCAACGAGATCGACGACAAGCTGATCGCCGACATGAAGAAGGCAGGTTGAGCCATGAAGGATCTGTTCTCTCTCAAAGGCCGCACCGCGCTCATCACGGGCGGATCACGCGGCATCGGCAAAATGATCGCCGAAGGCTTCCTGCGCTCCGGCGCAAAAGTCTACATCACGGCGCGCAAGGGCTCGGCGCTCGAAGAAACGGCCCAAGAGCTTTCAAAGCTCGGCGCCTGCATCCCGATCGCCGGCAACGCCTCCGGCGCCGATGGCGCCAAGGAACTCGCCGCCTCTTATCTCAAGCACGAACAAAAACTCGACATCTTGGTGAACAATGCCGGTGCGGCCTGGGGCGCGGAATTCGACGAGTTTCCCGAAAGCGGCTGGGACAAAGTCGTCGATCTCAACATGAAGACGCCCTTCTTCCTCGCACAAGCGCTGCATGGCGCGATGAAGGCCGCCGCCACCAAGGAGCGCCCCGGCAAAATCATCAACATCGCCTCCATCGACGGCGTGTCGGTGAACATGCAGGAAACCTACTCGTACGCGGCCAGCAAAGCGGGCCTCATCCATTTGACCAAGCGCATGGCGATGCGGCTCATCCAGGACAATATCGTCGTCTCCGCGATCGCGCCGGGGGCCTTTGCCTCCGACATGAACCGCATGGCGCGCGATCAAGGCGATGCGGTGGCCAAGGCTATCCCCGCCAAACGCATTGGCGAGACCGAAGACATGGCGGGCGCGGCGATTTTCCTGGCCTCACGCGCTGGCGACTACGTCGTGGGCTCCACCCTCATCGTCGATGGCGGCGTCGCCTACGCGCGGAGCTAGCGTAGCGCGTTCTCAAGTTGGCGCTTGGACATCTTCGAGCGTCCTTCGACGCGCTGGCGCTTGGCTCTGGCGTAGAGTTCGTCCTTCGTTGGCCCGCCATCACGTGATCGCGTGCGCGCGCCCTTCTTGCCGCTGGCCGTGAGCTGTGTCGCGTTTTCGCCGCCCATCGCTCGGGAGCTTTCGCGTCTGCCGCGCGCGCCGACATGCAAGCGCCCTTCTTTCTCCTGTTGGGCCGTCTCGCCACGCGCTTCCTTGCGCTTGGTCTTGGCGAAGCTGCGCTTGTTCTGACGTTTGCTCTCGTACTTGGAGGCGCCAGCCTCACTGAGCGCGATGGCGATGGCCTGCTTGCGGCTGGTGACCTTGCCGCCTTTGCCGCCGGGCCCGCTCTTCAGTTCGCCGTGGGCGAATTCGTGCATCACGCGGCCTTCGGTTTTGCGTTGGCGTGGACTTGTCTTGGCCATCACGGCCTCCCTGTGGGCCTCCCAGCACTGCCTCTCAGTGCTGCCCGATGGGCTACGAACGCTGGCCTTTCGCGCCCTGTTCCGGCTGGGCGCCAGCGCACGGCACTTAGCGGCGCTTTTTATTGTCGGGATGGCGGAAGCAGGTCACGGCATGGTCATTGACCATGCCAACGGCCTGCATGAACGCGTAAACGATTGTCGGTCCCACGAACTTGAAGCCGCGCTGCTTCAAGTCTTTGGACATGGCGCGGGAAATGTCGCTCTCCGCCGGCGCGCGATCCTTGAGCTTCAGATGATTGATGATCGGCTTGCCGTCGACGAAACCCCAGAGGTGCTTTGAGAAGCCGGCCCCGTCCATGAGTTCGAGATACGCCCGCGCGCCCAGCACGACGCCTTCGATCTTGGCGCGGTTGCGGACGATGCCCTCGTCGGCCATGAGCTTTTCGATCTTCTTCGGCGTGTAGCGTACGATCTTCGCCGGCTCGAAGCCGTCGAACGCACGGCGATAATTCTCGCGCTTGCGCAAGATGGTGATCCACGACAGCCCGGCCTGCGCGCCTTCGAGCATCAGCATTTCGAAGAGAGCGTGGTCGTCGCGTTGCGGCACGCCCCATTCGCGGTCGTGATAATCGAGATAAAGTGGATCGTTTCCTGGCCACGCGCAGCGCGGCAGATCTGGGCGCTTGCTCATGCCTGCGCCAACAAGCGCGACACGATAAGCTCAGCGGCCCCCGCCGCGTCGAGCTTCATCGTGTCGACAACGATTTCTGGATTTTCCGGCCGCTCGTAGGGGCTGTCGACGCCGGTAAAATTCTTCAACTGGCCGGCGCGCGCTTTCTTGTAGAGCCCCTTCTCGTCACGCTTCTCGGCTTCTGCGAGCGGGGTATCCACGAATACTTCGAAGAATTCGCCCGGCGGCGCCATCCCACGCGCCATCTCGCGCTCAGCGCGGAACGGCGAAATGAACGACACCAGCACGATGAGCCCGGCATCGGTCATCAACTTCGCCACCTCGCTGACGCGCCGGATGTTCTCGACGCGATCGGCGTCGGTAAAGCCAAGATCGCGATTGAGCCCATGGCGGATATTGTCGCCGTCAAGCAGGACCGTGTGCTTGCCCATGGCGTTGAGTTTCTTTTCGACCAGGTTGGCGATCGTCGATTTGCCGGCGCCTGAAAGGCCGGTGAACCATAGCACTGCCGGTTTCTGGTTCTTCAGCGCGGCGTGCGATGCGCGCGTCACGTCCATCGCCTGCCAGTGCACGTTTTGCGCGCGCCGCAATGCGAAATGGATGAGACCTGCGGCCACGGTCGCGTTCGTCATGCGATCGATGAGAATGAAACCACCAGTGTCCTGGTTTTGCGCGTAAGGATCAAACGCAACCGGCTGATCGAGGCTGACATTGCACACCGCGATCTCATTCAGTTGCAGCGTCTTGCCGGCCAAACGCTCGAGCGTGTTGACGTTTATCGTGTATTTGATGTCGGTGATCTGTGCGGCCGCGATCTTGGCGGCAATCTTCAGCCAATACGAGCGCCCCGGCAGCAATTCCTCCTCCGCCATCCAGACGATGGTGGTTTCGAACTGGTCCGCGGCTTCCGGCGCATCATCGGCCGCAGCGATCACATCGCCGCGAGAGCAATCGAGATCGTCTTTCAGCGTCAGCGTCACCGATTGACCAGCGACGGCTTCATTGAGATCGCCGCCCTTGGTGACAATGCGCGCAATCGTGCTGGTCCTGCCTGATGGCGACACGCGCACCTTGTCTCCTGGCTTCACGCTCCCGCCCGCGATCTGTCCCGCAAAACCGCGGAAATCCAGATTGGGCCGGTTTACCCACTGCACGGGCATGCGGAATGGCGTGCGCGCGCGCCGCGTCTCGTCGATCTCTACTCTATCGAGATGACCCATCAGCGCCGGCCCGGCATACCACGGCGCGACAGCACTCCTCGCGACTACATTGTCGCCTTTGAGCGCTGAGATCGGGATCGCCTGCACATCGTCCAGCTCAATCTGAGGAGCGAAGGCCTTGTACTCGGCCACGATCGCGTCGAACGTTTCGCGCGACCAGTCGACCAAATCCATCTTGTTCACCGCCAGAACGACGTGTCGGATCCCCATGAGTGAGACGAGATAAGAGTGCCGCCGCGTCTGCGTCAGCATCCCTTTGCGCGCGTCGACGAGGATGACGGCAAGGTCAGCGGTTGAGGCGCCTGTCACCATGTTGCGCGTGTATTGTTCATGGCCAGGCGTGTCAGCGACGATGAATTTGCGCTTGTCGCTGGCGAAGAAACGGTAGGCGACATCGATGGTGATGCTCTGCTCGCGCTCGGCTGCAAGCCCATCGAGCAGTAAGGCGAAATCCAGCTCCCCGTTTTGCGTGCCGAGCTTCTTCAACTCCGCCGTCAAGGCAGCGAGCTGATCCTCGAACAGCATTTTGGCATCGTAAAGAAGCCGCCCGATCAAGGTGGACTTGCCGTCATCGACGCTGCCGCAGGTGATGAAGCGCAACAATGATTTCTGCTGTTGCGCTTCGAAATAGGCGGCAACGCCGGCGGCGCGTTCAGAAGCATCGGCCATTAGAAATAGCCCTCCTGCTTCTTCTTCTCCATGCTCGCGGTCTGGTCGTGATCAATGACGCGGCCCTGGCGCTCGCTCGTCACGCTCACCAGCATTTCGCCGATAATGGCTTCAAGCGTCTCCGCTTGGCTTTCGACCGCGCCGGTCAGCGGATAGCAGCCCAAAGTCCGGAAGCGCACCGTGCGCATCGCCGGCTTTTCGTCCGGCGCGAGGCGCATGCGCTCATCGTCCACCATGATGAGCGCGCCGGCGCGCTCCACCACCGGGCGTTCGGCTGCGAAATAGAGCGGCACGATCGGGATATTCTCGCGATAAATGTATTGCCAGACGTCGAGTTCGGTCCAATTCGACAGCGGAAACACGCGGAAACTTTCGCCCTTGTGCTTCTTTGCATTGTAGAGCCGCCACAATTCCGGGCGCTGGTTTTTCGGATCCCAGCGATGATTGGCCGAGCGGAATGAAAAAATGCGTTCCTTGGCGCGACTCTTTTCTTCGTCGCGCCGCGCGCCGCCGAAGGCCGCGTCGAAGCCGTACTTATCAAGCGCCTGCTTCAGGCCTTGCGTCTTCCAGAGGTCTGTATGCAGCGCCGAGCCATGATCGAACGGATTGATGCCGGCCGCCTGCGCGTCTGGATTGATGTGGACCAATAGCTCGAAGCCCAGCTCGCGCGCCATGCGTTCGCGCATGTCGTACATGGCGCGGAACTTCCAGGTCGTGTCCACGTGCAATAGCGGAAACGGCGGCGGCGAGGGATAAAACGCCTTCACCGCCAGGTGCAGCATCACGGCGCTATCCTTGCCGATGGAATAGAGCATCACCGGGCGCTCGGCCTCGGCGACGACTTCGCGCATGATGTGGATGCTTTCCGCCTCGAGACGGTCAAGGTGCGTTAAACTGGTCGCGCCCACGTCATTCCCACTCAACATCGATCAATCGGTTGCCACCGTTAGCCATCACTCGCCGAGTTAGCGCTTTCTCGACCAACGCCGTCAAGCGTACCGTCATCATTTTTCTTGAGTCGATGCGCCACGTACGGCGTGCCCGTGCGATAGTAACGCGCGATGCGACTGACGATTATCACAACGCGCGACTTGAGCCAACTCGCCATGCGTCGGGTGCCCGTCGTTTCCCGTCGTTTCCCGTAGTACAATGGAGCGAACGGAATGAGCGAATCCTCACTGGAGAAGGCGTACGCCTACGTAGCGCAATTGCAGAGCAACGTTGCCCGACCGACGTTGCCGCGCCACATTCGACGCAGCGAACTCCGCCAAGTTGTACCGTTTGGCGACACTGCGATCTATCAGATGGAGCAGCGCGGCGAGTTTCCAAAGCGCTTCTATCTCACTCCGCGTTGCCCTGTTTGGGACCTGGCTGAAGTCGAAGCTTGGATCGTAAAGCGACGACGCGACAGCGCGTCGGGAAGCAAATCTCCAGGGCCAGATGTCCGAAAGCGAAAGTCGCGTCCGGTTCGTCGCACAAGCTGATCATGTAGGAGTTCGATGTTTCCCATCGTTTCCCGACGTTTCCGTTCGTCTCCCGGGCAGCCCACGGTCAGGCAAGATCGCGTGCACGCGCGAGATGCGGGGCGAGGAAGAGTGCCAGTTCGCGGCAGACTTCATCCAAGGCTAGCGGCGCTGTCATCACGTCCGCCGCGAACGCGTTCCAATGCGTTCGCTTTGTGGGTTGGCTGGCAAACTCGACAGTGAGGGCACTCGGCAATCCATCGGGTATCGGTGTCTTGCGGCGCGCAAACGTGGCGGCGATGGCTCTCGCCAAACGATCGCCTTCAAACGACGCCGAGGTGCTAAGGATCCAGATGTCGTAGAAGTCCTTCATGCGGCTGTTGGCGTCGCCAAGCGCCACCATCGCCTGCAGCTTCTCTGCGATAACGGTTTCTCGCGCATAAGCGCGAATTCGGGGCGCAGGAAAATCGAGAAGGACTGGGTAGTCGAGTTCCTCAACGCCGGGCTCCGTGGCGTCGCCAAAGCCCACGTCGACAACCACCGGAACCACGGCTCCACCAACTGTAGCGCGCGTCTTTAGGCGCAAGCCGCCGTATTCGAGTTCATCGCGGATGGTGTCGAGGCGAAGCGCGTCAAGGTCGAACGACACGCCATCGGAGAGATTAGCCGAGAGAATATCCCGGAACACTTGGAGCATTGCTTCGCCGCTGTTCGCGCCAAATCCGAGGAAATCGAGATCTCGTGTTCCGCGTTGCGGGTTGTCGATCCAGGTCGTGAGCAGCATGGCGCCCTTCAAGACAAACTTGTCGCGATGGGAGGATTGGCTCAGGCGGTAGAGAAGCCGTTCGAGGACAAAACGCGTCAGCAACAGATCGAACGGCTGTCCGTTCGATTGGGCTAGCAACAACAGGCGCGCACGGATCGACGCACCTAGATTTTTGATCTCTTTAGCCATGCCTCACGTCAGCGCCTCGAGATAAGGGCGCATCACGCCCCAGACGCGCCCCTCCCGTGCTGCTCGCGCGAGAGCGGCCGGCGTCGCTTTCCTTTGTCGCAGTGCTTCGCGCAGACCTTCAAGGGCAACGTCGTTTCCCACCGAGTTTCGATGACGGAAAAGATCGGCGACAGTTTTTGCCACCTCATAGACGCGGACCAGGACGCCTTCGATCTTGTGCGTTTTAACGCCGGTCGAAAGATAGGGTTCAGAGAAGCGCACGATCCGAAGCGGCGGCGCCTCAACCGCCGGCTTCCACTCTTTCGGTCCGATTGCCACCCACACGCGTCGGGGAATTTGGTCGGTCAGACCATGGAAGGCGAGCGCAGAAGTAAGGGCGATAACGCCCTTCGGGACCCGCTTGGCGGCCTCCGCGAGGGTGTGACGCGCATCGAGTTCGGCGTCGGGTAGTTGGTAGATGCCCCGTCCAAGACGTAGAACCGCTCCCGCCTCGACTTGCCGGGAAACGGTCGCGGCGGTGATGCCTGCGTCCTTAATTTCCGCAAGCCGAGCGATGCCACGCTCCTTCAGGAGGCGTGTAAGGCGGTGGCGCTGGGTCTGGGGTTTGCTGAGCATAGATGATACACTACATAGTAACGATTAACATACATTCCGTGGTTTTGTATCACACGAACACCGACCCGCCAAGCGCTCTCAGACGAGCTTGAGCGCGATCGTCACAGGTCATGAGGCGGTGGCCGCCTGCTTGTCCGGTATTCGTGCGTCGCGCCAGGTGCAGGACGGACGTTCACATCAAGCAGGATACTATTGGTTGAAGGTTGAACCAGCCTCGACGTCCGCGCGCCTTCCCTAAGCGCTGAGTGCTTCCGCACGATCTGGGCATGTGTTGACGACGCGCGCGGGCGGCGTGGGGTCGAAGGTGGCAAAACCCTCGGAGCGCTGCACCAGCGACTGCAAGATGCCGGTGGCGTCCGATAGGCGTGGATCGATCTGATCCAACTCGCCGGCACGCTTTGAAAGCTCCTGGAGTCGTTCGACGAACAGGCGGCGCGTGCTGGCGCCGTGTGGAAGCGGCGCCGCGTCGCGAAGCGCTGTGAATGACATGCCGCCATTGCAGTCCGCATGTGTCGCGCCAGCGGGACGACGGGCAGCGCTTTCCGCCAAGAACGTCACGGCCTTCATCAGCCCGACGCCGATCCCGACGGCGAGACGTTTCTCAGGAGCGCCGCTTGGCAGATTGTAGGAATAACCCAGCAGCCGCACCATAGTCTGGTAGGCAGCGTTGGCGAGATCGACGATGGATGCTGTCTCCGGATCGTCGATCCAGACGCGGCCGGAGAGACTTGGCGGACGACGCAGCAAGGGATTGACCGCGGCGGGATGCGCGGGCTCGAAGCTTGGGTTCTTGACAAGCAGCGCACGATACTCGTCGCGGATTTTCTCGAAGCGTGAGAAATGGGAATCGTCGCTCGCGCCAGGCGCGCCCTCGCCTTCGGTGACAATGATCGCAAGCGCCTCGACCGCTGTCTTTGAGCAACGCACAACATGCGCGCCCTTCAGCATCGTCTCGGCGGGCGAAAGCTGTAATGTGGCGTCACCGCAGAAAAATGGGCCCCTGCGAGCCAACACCAAGTACAAGATCGGCGGTGGGCGGAACGAACTCTGCCAAATGATCCACCGACAGACGCCGAAAGTCTGTGAGACGCACGGGCGAGCGTTGGCGACTGCTCAATGTAAATCAGCGAAGCGAACCGTCGCGATAGTTGGCGAGAGGTTCCGATAGTTGGCGAGAGGTTCCGATCCTGTCTCGGCGATCGATGGCGATAGTCAGCGATAGATGGCGAGACCCCTCACGCCCACTCGATAGTGCCTGGCGGCTTCGAGGTCACGTCATACACCACCCGGTTCACACCGCGCACCTCATTGATGATGCGCGTTGCAGCCCGGCCCAGGAAATCCATCGAGAAGGGAAAGAAATCCGCCGTCATCCCGTCCGACGAGGTCACCGCACGCAGCGCGCAGACATATTCGTAGGTCCGGTAATCGCCCATCACGCCTACGGTGCGCACTGGCAACAACACCGCGAACGCCTGCCAGATCTCGTCGTAGAGGCCCGCCTTGCGGATCTCGTCGAGATAGATCGCGTCGGCTTGGCGCAGAATGTCGAGCTTCTCCTTTGAAATCGCACCCGGGACGCGGATCGCCAGGCCCGGCCCGGGAAAGGGATGGCGGCCCACGAACATCTCCGGCAGCCCCAGCTCGCGGCCCAACGCACGCACTTCGTCCTTGAAGAGATCGCGCAGCGGCTCGACCAGCTTCATGTTCATACGCTCAGGCAAGCCCCCAACATTGTGATGGGACTTGATCACCACGCTGGGCCCGCCTGTCGCGCTCACGCTTTCGATCACGTCGGGATAGAGCGTGCCCTGCGCCAGGAATTGCGCGCCTCCGACCATGCGCGCCTTTTCCTCGAACACATCGATGAAGAGCTTGCCGATGGTCTTGCGCTTCACTTCTGGATCGTCGACGCCGGCCAAAGCGGTCAAGAACCGCTGGCTTTCGTCGGCATGGATCAGCGGAATGTTGTAATGATCGCGGAAGAGCGACACGACCTGCTCGGCTTCGCCCAGCCGCATGAGACCATGGTCCACGAAGACGCAATGCAAGCGCTCGCCGATGGCTTCATGGATCAGCACTGCGGCCACTGATGAATCGACGCCGCCGGAGAGCCCGCAAATCACCGTGCCGTCGCCGACTTGGGCGCGGATGCGCGCAATGGCTTCGTCCTTGAACGCGCGCATCGACCAATCGCCGCGCAGGCCCGCGATTTTATGCGTGAAGTTGCGCAATAGCTTCGCGCCGTCCGGCGTGTGCGCCACTTCTGGGTGGAACATGGTCGAATAGAAGCGCCGCTTCTCATTCACCGCGATCGCGAACGGCGCATTCTCGCTCACGCCAACCACGTCGAAGCCCTCGGGCAATTTCGTCACCCGGTCGCCATGGCTCATCCAAACTGGATATTTGCCGCCGACTTCCCACACGCCTTCAAACAGCGGTGAACTCTTCTTGATCTCGACGTCGGCGCGGCCGAACTCGCGCGCGTGCCCGCCTTCGACGACGCCGCCCAGTTGCACCGACATCGCCTGCTGCCCGTAGCAGATCGCCAGCACTGGCAGGCCGAACTCGTAGACTTCCTTGGGCGCGCGGGGCGAGGGATCGTCGGTGACGCTGCACGGGCCGCCCGATAGAATGACGGCCTTCGGCGCAAAGCTTTTCAGAAACGCGTCATCGACCTTGTTGTACGGATGGATTTCGCAATAGACGCCGGACTCCCGCACGCGCCGCGCGATGAGCTGGGTGACCTGACTGCCAAAATCGATGATGAGAACGCGCTCGTGATGCGCCGCCGCGGGCTCGGCCACATCAGACGCTGTTTTCGCTGTGCTCTGCGCCATGGCCTGAAATGGAGTGCGTCGCGCGAGACGTCAACTAGAAGGGCTGCGACCTGTCTTCCCAGATCGAAATTCGCCCGTCCTCCGAGCCTGCGGCGAGGAATTTGCCGCTCGCCGAGAAGGCGACAGCGGTTATTCCGCGATCGTGTCGACCGTCGCGCGGCAGCGGAATTGCCTCGTCGACACCATAATCATGAAGCCTGGGTTGCACGGCGCTTGAGCCCACGGCAATCACAGGCGCGCGCGGGTGAAGGGCCATGGACCGCACCGGCGGCGCATCTTCTTGAAGCGTGGTCGGGCGAGGTTTTGAGAACGCACCCGCGCCCGGCGCCCAATCGTGAAACCGAATTTCTGAATCCAATGGACTCTCCGAAACTATCGCGAGCACACCCTGACATTTTTTCCCTTCGAAATAGGACGGGCCAAGCGCGAGATGCACCACGGTGTTCCACCGGTCGTCAATTTCAAATGCGTCTTCCTGTGTTTTGGGATCGATAATCCGAACTTTTCCCATCTTGTCCGCAACAATGATGCCGCCCTCGAGAACGTCCGGGGCAATCACGCGCACGGCCATGGCAGAAGCATTTGGGCGCAAATGCATCGGCTGCGAATGGCGAAGTTGTCCATCGGGTGTCCAAGTCGCCACTCTGGCACCACCGACGGTGACAATGTCGCCATCGGGGAGAATGCAGGCGTCCCAGACGCCATCTCGGTGCTGACCGCCGCCTCGGCCGGCAAACGACATTTCAGTTGCGTTGCATTTCGCATTGTGCGGCAGCTCGAATTGTTGGTTCATCTGCCAGTTGTAGACGCGCGCGCGTCCGTCACGGCATGCCAAGACAACGCGATCGCCATCAGGCGAAAATTGCGACCTCCAAATTGAGTTCTTTGCGTACTCGTTGCCTGAAGGTGGAGTTCCAACGCGCGCGTCGAACCCTTGGCTCGCGGATTCAAGACGCACCGGATTGCCATCCTCATCATACGTACCGCGGCCATCAGGCGATGCCTTCGAGGCTAGCCAAGAGGCTGCGCTGCCTTCTGACCCGCACGAGATCAAACGAGAGTCTTCCGCAGGGTGAAACGCGAGCGAAGTGACACGTTCGTGCACGGGTCCGCCGCCAAGCCATCCTTTGAATTTGTAGTCTGGCAGTTGATTGCACTTGGCCGAGACGACGCGACGGACGCCTAGCCAACCGTCGTGAATTTGGCGGTCATTGTTTTTCCAATCGCGTAGGCTTGTGATCTGCTGGTCCGATAGCCACTCCGGCAATTCCTCGGCCCTTATCGGATCGAACGTGACCGCGACGAGTTTGCCTTCTTGCTGCGCGCGAAATGCCTCGTAGTTCACCCAGCCGCTGGTGGACGCCTTCTTTGACCAGATCGCCACGACGCAGCGCGCTCGCCGCAACTTTGCTTCGATCTCCCCGCGCCATCTGCTGTCGGAGCCAAGCCGCTGGTCGAGCCAAACCAGGCGGTTGTCGCGCCTCAGGGCTTCAGCGAGTCTTCGCGCATGAGCAGCGTTGTCTCGCTGATATGAAATGAAGACGTCCGCGCCCTGAAAGTCTTCGCCCTTACCCTGCGCCATCGCCAATACCCTCCCGGGTGAATTGGCGACTATGGTTAACGAATGTCAAGAGTAGAGGGGCCGCGAGGGCTCTCGACGCAACTTCTCTACTAAGGCCATGCCGTAAGAAGGAACGGGAGTGATGGATTTTGAACTCAAACTACGGATCCGGCGCTCGGTCGAGCTTCGCGAGTCAAAAGTTCGCCTTCCTGCCGTGATGCGAAGGCCCTCAATGACGCTTTCAGCGCGTTTGAGGCTAGCCTCGCGATCGGAGACGCGCTCTCTCGCGACCGGGAATGGCTGGGTGGGCCGCGCGATTAGCATGCTGGCGGGATTGACACTACTAAGGCCATTACCGCGCGCCCCAGGATAGCGAAGCATTCCCATCCAACTCTCTTTTGCAAAAAACCCTTCCCAATCAACGCTCGCACGTTTTCTCATCCACCCCTACGCACCTGACGGATAATGCGTGCATCCCTCGCATCGAGGTTCTCTGTACTGCGGCCGGGCATATCAGGAGCGAGGGTCGCGATTGAACGTGAAGCGTTTGACCGAGCGCGTCTCACGCGCCCGCCACCCCTTAGCGCGAGACCAGTTCTTTCCGGTCCTGCGGTCGGGCAAAACGCACGCGCGAACGCTCGCCCATGGCGGCGAGCGGCGCGCCCCAAGCGCCCGCAACAAGGGCAGCCAACACTTGCGGCGCGGGCGGCAGGCGCGAGAGCGGCGCCATCAGCCAGTCGCGCAATCCAGCGATCAAGGTGGAGTCGGATTGATAGGCCGGCGTGAAGAGATAGGAGGCGCCCTGATAGAGGCGAATGTGCCAAAGCCGGAGCCGCTCATATTCGCCAAGCGCCGCGTCGAGATTGCTCTGTGTCGTCAATCCCCGCGCAAGCGCCAGCGCATCCAAAAGCGCCATGTTGGCCCCCTGCCCAAGCTGGGGGCTCGTGCAGTGCCAGCTGTCGCCCACATGGACCACATGGGCGCTGAGCGGGGAGGCGCACGTGCGATGCGCGTAGCGCGCAAACACCAGATCGTCGTGTGAACTGACTTGCTCCAGAAAGCCGCTCGTTTCGGGCCAAATCCTGCGCACGTGATCTTTCCAGGCGTCGATCGGCGCGGCACGCCATCCCGCTTCGTCCTGCCCGCGCAAACTCCAGAAAAACGCCGCTTGCTGGTGGTGTTGATTTGGCAAGGCGCCGATCGGCAACACGCCCGCCATCTTGCGCGCGGCTTCATAACGCTGCTCCAGCGCATGGGGATCGAAACCCGGCTGCCAATCCAGCGACGCCCAGAGCGCGCCATAGGGCAAATGCGCCTTCGGAGGCTGTGACAAAGGCGAGCGCACGCCGAGCGCGTCGATCAGCAGATCAAAGCGCGGGCTTTTCCGGCCGTTGGCGAATGCGAAACGGCCGTCGGAGGCGGCGACAATCTCATGTCCGGAAGCAATCTCCGCACCCGCTGCGCGCGCCGCATCGTGGAGCACCTGAAACAATGCGCCGCGATGGACGGCCACGCCCGTTGACGCGTTGCGGCCAAAGGCGTCGTAACGCACATCGAGCACCACACGGCGCGAGGGCACGACGCGCCCGAACAGGCGTTCGATCACCGCGCCAAGCGCGCGGATGCGCTCGCCCGCCCCGATTTCATCGAGCACATGCAAGCCAACCGGCTGCAGGATGAGGCCGGATCCAAGGGGCTGCGGCGTCTCGAGTTTGTCGTAGACAACCACGCGCAAGCCTTGGCTGCGCAGCAGCGCCGCGCAGGCAAGGCCCGCCACGCCACAACCGGCGATGCCGACATCGCCGATCAGGCGCCACGCTCCATCGCGGCGACAAAAAAGCCGTCGCAGCCGGTGAGAAGCGGCGTCATTTGCAGCGCCAGTCCGCGGCGATAGCCAGGAATGTGGTCGCCATTCAACCCGATGGCTTTGAAGGCGCCATATGATGCAAGAAACGCCGCGACTTGATCCTCATTCTCCTCCGGCAGCACCGAACAGGTGACGTAGATGAGCCGCCCTCCCGGCTTCACCAGGGGCGCTGCCAGCGCCAGCGCCTCGGTTTGCTCCTTGAGCCGCATCGCCAAGGCATTCGGACGAAGGCGCCATTTCGAGTCTGGATTGCGCCGCCACGTCCCTGAGCCAGTGCAAGGCGCATCAACGAAAGCGACATCCATTTTTCCGCGCAAATCTTGCAACGCATCCTTGGTGCGCATCGGTGCTCTGATTTGGATGTTGTGCGCGCCAGCCCGGTCGGCGCGCTCTTTCAGCGGCGCAAGACGGCGTGCGTCGACATCGTAGGCATAGATCTGCCCTTTGTTTTCCATCGCCGCCGCAAGCGCCAATGTTTTTCCACCGCCTCCGGCGCAAACATCAGCCACCTGCATGCCCGGCTTCACGCCGCTCAGTTCGACCGCCAGTTGGCTGCCTTCGTCCTGAACCTCGAACCATCCCTTCAAAAAACTCTGCTCAGTCGCCCATGGAAAGGTTCGTCCTTGCGACCAGGGAATGCGAATACCATTGGCGGCGAAAGGCGTCGGGGCAGGCGGTTCATTGAGCTTTGGGCTTTCACCCAGCGTCGCCGTCACTTTGTCTCGCTCGGTTTTGAGCGTGTTGGCGCGCAGATCGAGTGGTGCGGGCGCTGCAAGTGCCGCACCTTCTTCGCCGCGCGCGTCACCGAACACGCGCACCAAACTTTCATCGAGCCATTCAGGATAGTCCCCGCGCACATGGGGTGGCGCTCGGGCGATAGTGTCGCCGGCAAAAGCTGAGCGCTCAGCCTCGGTCGGTGGCGCGGGCGCGTGCGGATCGCCAGTGACGCTTTGCTCGATCCATTCTGCGGGGCGCCCGAAACCCCAGCGCAGCGCGCCCCACACCCATGCGCGGGGCATGTCTTCGCCCATCCGCCATACACTCGACTGCTTCCACCGCAGCGCGCCAAACACGAGATCGCCGATCTCGGCGCGGTCCTTCGATCCGGCAAAGCGATGCGTCAGCATCCAGGCCTTCACCGCATCCGCGGCGGGGCGGCGCTGCGTTTCGAGCGACGTCAGGATTTCAATGGCCGCCTGCTGGCGCGCGCCGGGACGCATCGGGAGAACCCCACGGGAAGCGCGGCGCGATCACCGCTGAATGGATTGGCCGAACACCAAGAGATTGCCGTCGGGCGCTAGAATGCACAACTCGCGCTGGCCATATTCCTTGTCGGCCGGGCCGTGCACATCGCCGCGCGGCAATGTGTCGAGCTTGGGCTTCAGCTCCGCGTAAAGTCTTTCGATGTCCTCGACGTCGACATAATACGCGAAGCGGCGATTGCCGGGCGGGGCGCCATTGCCCTCATCGTCGTTCTGCAGGAGCCGCACGCCGGCGGTCTCTCGCTGCACATAGGCGTATGTCCCCATGCGGAAGTACGCTGTAAAACCCAACATCTCAAAGAACGCCACGGCCTTCTCGATGTCGGGAACGTGAATGAAGGGCGTGATGCGGATGAAATTGTCGCCCATGGCTCATCCTCCGCCGAGATCGCGACAAAGATAGCGCACGGCCTTGCCGTTTGCGAGCCGCGCACGGCCGACTTCCTCGAAGCCCATGCGCGCATGGAAGGCGTCCGACGCTGGATTTGGCGGATCGAAATTCACTTCGCAGACGATGCGGCTGCAGCCAGGCGCTCGTCTTGCTTCCGCGATCAGCTTTTCATAAAGGGCGCCTGCGAGGCCGCGGCCGCGGGCGTGCATCGCCACGACAACGCGATCGACGTACACAAAATCCCGGTAGCGCGTGCGAAACCAGAGGAAGTTGGGGCTGCCGTACGCGGAGGCCTCATCGTAAGCGATTAGGAACGCCTCTTTGCCGCAGGCCAGCATCGCCCAGCTTTCGCGCGCGATTTTCGCCATGTCGGCTTCGGCAAGTCTTGAGGTCTCAACCTCGTTTGCGGCATTGAGCGTCACAATCCATGGCCAATCTTCGACGCTGACGGCGCGAACTTCCCGCCCCACCGCTCACGAACCAAGCGGATAGTTCGGCGCTTCGCGCGTGATAGCGACGTCGTGCACATGGCTTTCGCGCAAGCCGGCCGCTGAGATCTTCACAAAGCGCGCTTTGGCGCGGAGTTCGGGAAGGGTCTTGGCCCCCGCATAGCCCATCGCCGCGCGCAGGCCTCCGACGAGCTGATGCAGAATATTGGCGACCGGCCCCTTGAACGGCACGCGGCCTTCGATGCCTTCCGGCACCAGCTTCATCTGATCGCTGACTTCTTTCTGGAAGTAGCGGTCGGCCGACCCGCGCGCCATGGCCCCGAGCGAGCCCATGCCGCGATAGGATTTATACGAGCGGCCTTGGTACAAAATAATATCGCCCGGCGCTTCTTCGCTGCCGGCCAGGAGCGAGCCAATCATCGCGACTTCAGCCCCGCCGGCGAGCGCCTTGGCGAGGTCGCCGGAATATTTGATGCCGCCATCGGCAATCACCGGCACGTTGGCTTTCTTGGCGGCATTGGCTGCATCCATCACGGCCGTGAGCTGGGGCACGCCGACGCCGGCGACGATGCGGGTGGTGCAGATCGAGCCTGGGCCGATGCCGACTTTGACGGCGTCAGCGCCCGCATCGATCAGGGCTTTACAGCCATCGGCGGTGGCGATGTTGCCGGCAATGATTTGGGTTTGGTTCGATTGCCTTTTGATGCGGTCGACCGCATCGAGAACGCCCTTCGAGTGGCCGTGCGCGGTGTCGATCACCAGCACATCGACGCCTGCTTCGATCAACGCCATCGAGCGTTCGTAACCGGAATCGCCGATCGTGGAGGCAGCGCCCACGCGCAGACGGCCTTGATCATCCTTCGCGCGGTTCGGGAAGGCCTGCGCCTTTTCGAAATCCTTCACCGTGATCAGGCCAGCGATTCGGCCGCCGCCGTCGACGACGATGAGCCGTTCTATGCGATGCTTCTGCAGCAGGCGCTTGGCTTCGTCTTCGCCAGCGCCCTCGCGAATAGTGACGAGCTCTTTCGTCATCAGTTCGGCGACGCGTTCATTTTTCTCCGCGAAGCGCATATCGCGATTGGTGAGGATGCCAACCAGCTTGTTGGTGCCTGCCTCGACGACGGGAAAACCGGAAATCTTGCGGCGTTCCTTGATGTCGAGAATTTCGCCGACGGTTTGGTCCGGTGTAATCGTGATCGGGTCGATCACCATCCCGCTTTCGAACTTCTTGACGATCTTGACCTGCTCGGCCTGTTCGGCCGGCGTCATGTTGCGGTGAATGATGCCCATGCCGCCGGCCTGCGCCATGGCGATGGCCAGACGCGCCTCGGTTACCGTGTCCATGGCCGCGGAAATGAGCGGAATGTTGAGGTCGATGGTGCGCGTCAGCCGCGTCTTGGTGATGGCGTCGGCCGGCAGCACTTCGGACGCGCCCGGTTCGAGGAGCACGTCGTCAAAGGTCAGAGCTTCACGGATTTCCATGGACGGCTGGTAGAGATTCGCTGGGGCTTTGTCCAGTCGGGGCAACGGTCAGGCAGGCTTTCGCCCCATCGCAACAACGTAGACCTCTGCGCTTTCAGCCCGGCTGGCGGGCGGCTTGGCGTGGCGGACGGTGTCGAAATTCTGCTTGAGGCGCGTCAGCAGAGCGGCGTCGAGGCCGCCTTGGAACGCTTTGGTGACAAAGCTCCCGCCGGGCGCGAGATGCGCCAGCGCAAAATCGGCGCCCGCCTCCGCGAGCGCGCCGGTGCGGATTTGGTCGGTGCGCGCATGACCAGTTGTGTTGGCGGCCATGTCGCAGAGCACGAGATCAGGCGCCCCACCCAGCGCCTTGATGAGCGCCGCCGGCGCCTCGGCCGACAGAAAATCCATTTCCAGCAGAGTGACGCCGGGGAGCGGATCGACGGGCAGGAGATCAATGCCGACGATGTGTGCTGCGCCGCGCTTTTGGGCGACTTGCGCCCAGCTTCCGGGCGCGATGCCCAGGTCGACGACACGAGCGCCGCGCTTGATAAAGTGAAACTTGTCGTCGAGTTCAATCAGCTTGAAGGCGGAGCGCGCCCGCCAGCCCTCGGCTTGCGCACGCTGCACGTAAGGATCGTTGATCTGCCGCTCGATCCATTGACGCGAGCTTTCCTTGCGCACGTTCTTCTTCAGAACCCGCTCGGCCAGTTGCCGCTCACCGCTCGGCATCAGGATTTGCCTGTTGCGCCAGCGCCGTTTGGGGGCCTCGTCGTCGCTCACGCGCGCGCCATGAGACGCATGAGCACGCCTTCGCGCAAGCCGCGGTCAGCGACGCGAATGCGCGGCGCGGGCCACACGCGCAGCACCGCATCGAGGATGGCGCCGCCGATGACGACGAGATCGGCGCGGTCCTTGCCGATGCAGGCATTGGCGGCACGCTCCTCGCGGGTCTGATGCAGGAGCCGCTTGATCACCGCGCGGCAGTCAGAGACGTCGAACCACATGCCGTCGACGCGGGCGCGCTGATAGCGCGGCAGGTCGAGGTAGACGCCAGCGAGGCTCGTCACCGTACCAGAAGTGCCGATGACATCGGCGCGACCGTCCTTGAAAGCTGCGTGCAAACCATCGGCGCCGCCGGCGGCGCGGATAATCTCGGCGAGGCGCTCGACTAGGGCTTCGTACCAGGCATCGAGGTCGGCTTCCGGTTCGGCTTCCTCTTCGGCGACCACAACCACGCCAAGCGGCGTCGAGCGCCAGGCGATAAGCGGCGGTTCCAATCTACCGGCGAGCGCTTCCTTCGGCTTCACCCACGAAAGTTCGGTTGAGCCCCCGCCAATGTCCACGATCATCGCGAAGTCGCGATCGCGCTCGAGCAAGCTCGCGCAGCCGAGCACGGAAAGGCGCGCTTCGTCTTCCGGCGTAATCACTTCGAAAGAGAGACCAAGGTCGCTGCGTACGCGGTTGAGGAACATCTGTCCGTTCTTGGCGACACGGCATGCTTGCGTGGCGACGCAGCCAATGGCGACGGGTTGGCGCGCTTCAATGCGCTGCGCGCATGCCGCCAGCGCCTGATAAGCGCGCGCCATCGCCGCTTCGCTCAAGCGTCCGGTGTGGGCGAGGCCTTCGCCCAAACGCACAATGCGCGAAAAGCCGTCGACAACGCGCAAACCGCCGTCTTCGCTTTTCGCCGCCATCAGCAAGCGGCAATTGTTGGTGCCCAAATCGAGCGCCGCGTAGAGCGGCGCCCGCGCTCGCGGGCTCGACTTGCCGCCGCTGCGCGGCGGGCGCCCGTCCGTAACCATTTTAAATCGTCCCATGCGAAACGGCCGCAACCGTTCCGCAAAATTGCTTATTCGGGGCGAAACTAGCCGGTTTTTGCCATGAACGCACCCGCGTTCACCTTGGATTTATGCAGCTTCCCCAGCGGCCGCGGCCCATGCGCCACACAAATTCGTGTGGCGCGCGGGTGCATGGCTCCTTCTGTTGTTTGGCGCGTTATCCGTTCCTACCTTACCAGGGCGAGAGATTTGGGAGGTTGTTTAAGGAGGAGAAAATGCAAACTGCTAAATTCTCCATCGGACAAGTGGTCCGCCATAAGCTCTTCCCGTTCCGGGGCGTGATCTTCGACGTCGACCCTGAATTCTCCAACTCGGAGGAATGGTTGACGGCAATCCCCGAACCGATCCGCCCACGCCGGGATCAGCCGTTCTACCATTTGTTCGCTGAGAACTCAGACAGCCATTACGTGGCTTACGTGTCCGAGCAGAACCTCGCGGAAGATGAGAGCGGCGAACCCGTCGATCACCCGCAAATCGAGCTTCTGTTCGATGAGGCCGATGACGGCAGCTACAAGCTGCGGCCCGAAAGCCTCAACTAACAAACCACTCAAGCAACATACCAAGAGTGCAGATGTGGAGCCTCGCGCCGGTGTAAACGCACCGGCGCGAAATTTTATGGGTGCTGAAAGGGATAGAAATCGCCGCCAAGCGGCAAGATTTGGGTGAGCGCGTCGAGCGCCGTTTGCGTCTCCGCGATAAGGTTTGGATCGCGCAAATCGTCGGGCGTCATTTGCTCGCGGTAGTGCTCGTCGATCCAGGCTGAAAGTTTGTTCGACAGCGCATCATCCAGGAAAAAGCCCTGCGCGGCCGCGGCGCGCTCTTGCGGCGTCATCACGATACGCAGGCGCAGACAAGCAGGACCCCCGCCATTGCGCATGCTTTCGCGGACATCGACATATTCGACGTGGCCGATGGCGGCATTTGGCGCCGCGCTGAGCTCTTTTGCGACGCTTGCGGTCCTGTTGTTCTCGCGGACCTCGCGCGGGGCAATCAGTGTGAGCGCGCCATCACCGGGAAGACGCAGAAGCTGCGCGTTGAAGAGGTAAGACGAGACGGCATCCTCGAGGGGAACATCTGCGGCCTTCACCTCAACGAATACCGGTTCGAACAGGCCCTTCGCTTTGGCGCGGATCTCGGCGTAGAGCTCATCTCGATCGGCGAAGGCGCATTCGTGGTGGAAGAGCACGTTGTCGTGCGCGACCGCCACCACGTCATTGTGGAAGGCGCCCGCTTCGATCGCCTGCGGCGACTGCAATGCGAAAATGGTTCGGTTCGGATCAAGACGATGCGCGCGGGCAATCGCGCCGCTCGCTTCGAGCGTCTGGCGCGCCGGGAAACCGGGCCGCCCCGCGCCCGCGCGGCGGCCATAAACGAAGAGCTCAACGCCGGCAGCACCCGGCTCGGCGCAGAGGCGCATGTGATTGGCCGCGCCTTCGTCCGACAACGCTTCGTTTGCCGGCAACGCTGCATGCACGGCGAAACGCGTTTCATCGCCCATCAGCCGACGCAGCGCACGCTCTGTCGTTGGCGCCTCAAGCGAACGGTGCAGCATCGTCTGCAGGTTCGCGACCGTCGCGTGCAGGCGGGCGTCGGCAGCGTCGGCGCTTGGCGAAACAGTCGCTGCATTGGCGGCCCACATCGATGAAGCGGCGCAGGCCGCACGCGCGATGTGCGGCGAAGTCCCCCAAGCTTGGGCAAGCACGGCGCGATCGTCGCCGGACAGATTGAGCGCGCCGCGCAGCCACCCGATCGCTGGCCGTTCCTGCACCGGCAATACGCCTTGCGACAAGCCGAGCGCGCGCAGACGGTTCATCTTCGCAAGCCCCTGCAGCGCAGCATCGCGTGGACGCGAGATGGCGTCCTTGTTGCGGGCGGAGGCGAGATTGCCTTCGGAGAGCCCGGCATAATTGTGCGTCGGGCCGACGAGGCCGTCAAAATTGATTTCCTCGGCGCGCGCGCGGGTCACGACGGGAGCCCGGGCGCAGCGATAGGCGCTGCTTTCTCAGCGGCTTGCGTGGAAACCGGATAAGCGACGTAGTCCGCCGCATAATAGGCGCTCGGCCGCAGCGAGCCGGAAAGCCCCGGCCCGCCGAACGGCAACGCGCTCGAAGCGCCTGTCGTCGGGCGGTTCCAATTCAAGACGCCCACGTGCAATTCATTTTTGACGCGCGCCCAGAGGCTGGCGTCATCGCTGATCAAGCCGCCGGCAAGACCAAAGCGTGTCGCGTTCGCCAGATCGATGGCGTGATCGAAATCCTTGGCGCGATAGACTTGTAGCACAGGGCCGAACAATTCTTCATCCGGCGGGGTCAAGCCGGTGACATCGACAATGCCTGGCGAAACGACCGCGCCGTCACGCTTGACTGCGAGGAGCACCTTGCCGCCGAGCGCGCCGAGGCCGGTTTGGAATTTTACCGCGCGCTCGGCTGCGACCGCATTCACCAGCGGTCCCATGAACGGTTCAGGCGTTTGCGTCGCGGGGCCGACAGCGATCTTTTGCGCGAGTGCGACGAGCGCGGTGACGATCGCTTCACCCTCAGCGCCTTCCGGCACAATCAGGCGCCGTGCGCAGGAGCAGCGCTGACCGCTGGTGGCAAACGCCGAATGCGCGATGAGGTTGGCCGCAGCACTCGCATCGACGGGCGGCCAAACGATCAGCGGATTGTTGCCGCCGAGTTCGAGCGCGAGCAGAACGTCGGGCCGGCCGGCAAACTTGCGGTGAATGAGAGACCCGGTTTGCGCCGAGCCGGTGAAGAGCACCCCGTTCAAACCCTGCGCGTCGAGCAAGGCAGCACCGGTTTCGTGCGCGCCTTGCAGAAGCGCCAACACGCCATTGGGCAATCCAGCCTCTTCCCACGCTTCGGCCATCAGCGCGCCAACGCCGGGCGTGAACTCGCTAGGCTTGAACAGTACGCAATTGCCGGCGAGCAGCGCCGGCACGATGTGGCCGTTCGGCAAATGGCCTGGAAAATTGAACGGCCCGAACACAGCGAGCACGCCGTGGGGATGATGCGAAAGCGTTGTAACGCCGAACCCATTCTTCTCTTCTTTGGCGCCGGCGCGCTCGGCTTGCGCGCGGATCGAAATCTCCACTTTTCCGATTATCGCCTGCGACTTCGCCGCGCGCGTCCCAAAGCGCTTTGCCCATTTCGCGGCTGATCGTGTGCGCAAGTTCGTCCGCGCGCTTGTCCAGCGCTTTGGCGAACGCTCGGACGACGCCAACGCGCTCTTCGCGCGGGCGTCTGGCCCAGGACGGAAACGCGAGCCGCGCCGCCGCCATGGCTTCGGCGACATCGTCAGGCGTTGCGGCGCGCCCTTCCCAAACAGTGTCGCCGGTTGCCGGATCGTGCGAAGCGAAGCGCTCGCCTTCGCCCTTGCGCCATTGCCCGTCAATAAAAAGTTCAGACCGCATTGTCGACCCAGACCAAAACTTCATCGCCCGCTTTGAGCTTCAGCGCGGTGAGCGTTTCGGCGTCAACCTTGGCGACGCCATTGGCAAAGCTCGCGCGCGCGGGCACGCAGCGGAAGCTCTCAATATGGGGCGTGGCGATCAAGGCGCGAGTGCCGGCATTGCCTGCTTCGGCGAGTTCCAGCTTTGCGCGTTTGGATTCCCGCAAGGTGCGGATCTGGTCGCGCCGGGCGCTGACCAGCGGGCCGCCGTCGAAGATGTCGACCACGTTGGAGAAGCTGAAGCCTTCCCATTCCAACAGCTTGCGCGCGCCCTCGCCGTCTTTATGGACCTTGCCAATGACTTCGCGCGCTTCCTTCGCCAGCAGGTCGACATAGATCGGGTGCTGCGGTGTGAGGTCGAGGATGAACTGATTGTCGGTCGAAGCGCTGAGCGCATCGGCTTCCGAGAAATCCATGCGGAAGAAGTGGCGGCCAACCGCTTCCCAGAATGGCGATACGCCCTCGCTTGACACAACCCCGCGCAATTCCGAGACAACCTGCTCGTGAAAGCGCTTCGGCGCCGTCGCCATCAGCATGTAGCGGCTTTGCGCGAGCGCGCGCCCGACGCCGGCGGCGCGATGCTCCGGCCGCACGAAGAGCGAACCCACCTCAGTGCAGCCGATAAAATCGTTGACGCCGATCAGCACTTGCATGTCGAAGCGACGGTTCACAACGGCCGATGACTGGGCCTCGGTGATGAGGCGGAAATTGAAGAATGGCGGCGTTTCGCCGATCGTGGCCTTGACCGCGCAGCATCCAGCAAGGGCGCCGCTGGCGATGTGCTCTAGGGCGATGAAATAGCGTTCCTTGCCGGCGCTCGTCGTTTGCGACGAAAAGCTCGCTTGGGAGAGTTCGAGCCGCGCCGCCATCGCGGCGTCGTCGAGCATGAGGCTGGTGAAACCAGCCCCCGCAATCTCGCGCAATTGCTTGAAGCCGGCGAGGTCGTCAGGGCCGGCAGCGCGCATCACATAGTGCGGCGCGCTCATGAGCGCAGGCTCGCAATATCAAAGAGGCCGCGCTCGATGCCGGCGAGCAGCAGCAAAGAAAGTTTGGCGCGCTCGGCGAAGCTTGGGATGAGCGCGAATTCCTGGTCGGAATGGATGTTGCCGCCGCAAGGTCCGAGCGTGTCGATGTTGGGGCAGCCGGCGGCGGCGAGATTATTGCCTTCACAGACCCCGCCCGACGCGCGGAAAGCAAGATCGAGACCGAGCGCTGCGCCAGCTGCGCGGGTCCAGGCGATCATGGTTGCTTGGCTTGGCGTGACCGGTTTTGGCGGACGCGTGACAGCGCCGTGGAGATGGACGCTGACGCCGTCATGTTTGCCGGCGGCCTCCACGATGCGCACGATCTCGGACCGCGCCCAGGCTGAGCCTTCATTGTTGGGCGCGCGCACATTGAAACGCAAAACCGCGCGATCGGGCACGACGTTGACCGGGCTTCCACCATCGATGGCGCCGACATTGAGCGTGACGCCGTCGCGCTGGCCGTTGAGCGCATTGAGCGCGAGCGCTGTTTCGGCCGCGGCCATGACGGCGTTGCGCCCGTCGGCGAACGCGCGGCCGACATGGGCGGAGCGGCCGCGGAAACTCAGGCTATAATTCCCGGACCCTTTGCGCGCATCGACCAGCGCACCGTCCGCCATGGCGGGCTCATAGGTCATGCCGACATGCGCGCGTCTGCCGAGATCGGCGAGCAGCGGGGCGCTGCCGGGCGAGCCAACCTCTTCATCGGGGCTCATCAACACTTCGTAGCCGACGCGTTTTTGGCCAGGCAGAAGCTCGAATGCTTGCAGCGCAGCGAGCATAAGCGAGAGCCCGCCCTTCATGTCGGCCGTGCCTGGTCCGCGCAGAACATCGCCCTCACGCCACGGCGCTTGGAAGGCATGCGATGCGGGAAAAACCGTGTCGTAATGGCCGGTGAGCGCAATTGTGATGGGCGCGTTCGGACGCACGTTTATACGGATGGCGGGCGCGTGCTGGACATCGATGATTTCACCGTCCGCACGCACCTGCTGACTGGATGGCAACGCCTCGATGCGAACCTCGCCTGGAAGGGCGGCGAAGGCGTCGGCCAAGGGGCCGCGCATGCGCTCCAGACCTGCAATCTCCCGCGATCCGGAATTGATGCGCGACCAAGCCTCTGTTTGGGCGACCATGGCTTCGCCTTCACCGTCGAGGCGTTCGAGCAAAGGCTCTATGCCGGCGCCCCATTCAGAGCGCGCCGGCGTCCGGATTTGATCGGCCGACATAAGGATGAGGTCGTAGCCGCGCCGCGCGCGCGGTGTCCAGCCGCCCAAAAGCAAACGGGCCCGGCTTTTGGCCGGGCCCGTCGCTTTAGCTAGGCTGCTTCTCTTATTGGAAGCTGATGGTGACCGCCGTGCGCCGGTTGAGCGGCTCGCGGACGCCGTCGCGGGTCGGACGGGCGAGGTCGCTTTCGCCACGCGCCTGCGTTTGGATCGAGCCAGCCCCGATGCCGCGCGCCACCAGGGCGTCGCGCACCACGGAAGCCCGGCGTTCCGACAGACCCATGTTGTACTGGGCCGAGCCGGAGGTGTCGGTGTGGCCGACAACCAGAACACCCGAGACGTTGCACTCGCGTGCACGCGCCACGGCCGCGTCGATGGTTTCCAGAGCCGCTTGGTTGAGGTTCGAGCGATCCCACTCGAAGTACACAACGAAGTCCGACGTCGGGCACGCCACCGGAGGCGGTGGGGGCGGCGGCGGAGGCGGAGGCGGCGGTGGGGGCGGCGGAGGCGGCGGCGGCGCTGCAAACTGATAGCGCAGACCAACCGTCACGCCCTGATTGATGTAGTCGCCGCTGCCGAAATCGGTATCGAGGCTGTTCACGCGGAAATAGCGATAGCCGATGTCCAACGTGGCTTGGTCGTTCAGCGCAATGCCGACGCCCGCCAGGCCTTGATAGGCGAAGCCATCGTCCTCGTCGTGGCCGGCGCCATCGATGCCGACGCGCACACGACCGCCGCCGGCGCCGATGCCGAGATACGGACGGAACGTGCCGCTGCGATTAAAGTCATAGAAGATGTTCGCCATCAGACCCCAGGCGATGACGTCGCCGTGAATGCTGATGTCTTGCTCGTCAAAGTTCGCCGTCGCGTCGAACTGGTTGTTGCGATAGGACAGTTCCGCTTCGAGACGGAACCCGCTGTCCCACGTGTAGCCAGCGCCAACTGCGCCGATGAAGCCGTTGTCAAGGTCGACGCTTCCAAACTCGTCGACATCTATCGTGCTGTCGAAGCTCTGGCCGACATCACCGCGGATATACCAGCCCTCGGTGGCATGCGCGACGCCGGCAGATCCGGCCATCAACGCCGCGAGCGCCAACGTCCGCTTCAATCCAAATTTCATGGCGGTCCCCTTACTGACACGGCCCCAAGATCAGCCGTTTTGTCTGATCGGCAACATGTTTAGCCTGATCTGGTACCCCAGTTAACCACCTTTTCGCCCGATTTTCGGGAGTGTTGCGCGAAAAGCGCGCCCCGGGCCAAAACCTGGGCCAAAACATAACGGTCATTACGCAAAGGAAACGGGCCCGGCTTTTGGCCGGGCCCGTCGCTTTAGCTAGGCTGCTTCTCTTATTGGAAGCTGATGGTGACCGCCGTGCGCCGGTTGAGCGGCTCGCGGACGCCGTCGCGGGTCGGACGGGCGAGGTCGGCTTCGCCACGCGCCTGGGTTTGGATCGAGCCAGCCGCGATGCCGCGCGCCACCAGGGCGTCGCGCACCACAGAAGCCCGGCGTTCCGACAGACCCATGTTGTACTGGGCCGAGCCGGAGGTGTCGGTGTGGCCGACAACCAGAACACCCGAGACGTTGCACTCGCGTGCGCGCGCCACGGCCGCGTCGATGGTTTCCAGAGCCGCTTGGTTGAGGTTCGAGCGATCCCATTCGAAGTACACAACGAAGTCCGACGTCGGGCACGCCACTGGCGGCGGTGGCGGCGGCGGTGGCGGCGGAGCTGGCGGCGGTGGGGGCGGCGGAGGCGGCGGCGGCGCCGCAAACTCGTAACGCAGACCAATCGTCACGCCTTGGTTCGTGTAGTCGTCATCGATGACGTCATTCACGTGGAAGTAGCGATAGCCGATGTCCAGCGTGGCTTGATCGTTCAGCGCAATGCCGACGCCCGCCATGCCTTGATAGGCAAACCCATTCTCCGTGCGACGGCCGATGCCATCGTATTGCTGACGCACTTGCCCGCCGCCGGCGCCGACGCCGAGATACGGACGGAACGTGCCGCTGCGATTAAAGTCATAGAAGATGTTGGCCATCAAACCCCAGGCGATGGTGTCGCCGGTTTGCTGATTGGCGTCTTCCCATTGGTTATTGCGATACGAGAACTCACCTTCGATGCGGAACCCGCTGTCCCACGTGTAACCGGCGCCGGCCGCGCCGATGAAGCCGTTCTGGTAATCACCATCCTGAAGCTGCGTGTCGAAGCTCTGACCGACGTCGCCGCGGACGTACCAGCCCTCAGTTGCGTTCGCGACGCCAGCCGCTCCGCTCATCAACGCGGCGAGCGCCAACGTTCCCTTCAATCCAAGTTTCATAGCGATCCCCTTGCTGAACCGGCCCGCACGGCGAACCGCTCCCATATCACTTTTCTTTGCTAACGCAGTCCGTGCGCCGCGTAACCCTTCGCTGCCTTAATTTTTTCAGGTGTTGCCAGAAAAACAGTGAGGGAACCGCAAACACATTACGTCTCCGAAAAGTTGAGGGCCGCTCCGGCGTCCGGGCGGCCCTCGTCCCCTCATCGCCCCTGCGCGCGTCTACGATTCGTTGCCGAACCGCCCCC
The DNA here is from genome assembly GCA_963837475.1 of uncultured Pseudomonadota bacterium. Taxonomy (GTDB): domain Bacteria; phylum Pseudomonadota; class Alphaproteobacteria; order Caulobacterales; family Aquidulcibacteraceae; genus Vitreimonas. Next base: position 709,810 of record CAWIND010000003.1, on the reverse strand, counting down.
CGCAAAAGGCGAGCGAGACTAAGACACAACGACGCGCATTCGCCGAGCGCGAACAACTGTGAAAGGCGCCCATTTCGGGGCAATGTTGCCACAGCGTCACAGAGCGGAACCGGAGACCGCCAGCGGGGGTTGGCTGCTTGAAAGCCTTCAGTCTGGAGATCCCCCATGGCCCGGAAACGCACCGACACCGACCCCTATGCGCCCCCGCCAATGTACCACGACCGTTCTGGGCGGTTCGTGCGAATTGGTTTGATCGCAGTCCTGCTGGCGGCCGTCGGCGTCGGCTATTTTGCGTGGTCGGCCAGCACGCCCCAGCAGACGGCAGCGATAACCCCTCCCGCCCAGCAGCAATTGGCAGATTCTGGCTATCGCGCTCAGCCCGAACAAATTCCCCAAGCACAACCGGTTGCGCCGACGCCGGAAGCTGCGCCGGCCCCGACCAGGCGTTCAGCACCGGCGCGCTCTTCTCGCTCTGAAGCCCCGCCGCCGGCTGAACCAACACCGCCGCCGGTCAGCAACGTTCCAACTACGCCCGCGCCAATTCCGCCGGTGACAAGCACGCCACAAATGCCGGACACAACGCCGCCTGGCCAAGGCTGACGCGAGAACAAGGCCGATCAGAGAAAGTGAGCCCGGCGGGACTCGAACCCGCGACCCCCTGATTAAAAGTCAGATGCTCTACCAACTGAGCTACGGGCTCTCACGAAGCAGCCGCAGTTAAGTGACAATGCGCCGTCGCGCAACCCGTGGGCCGGTTTAGCTGCGTGCGGCATCTGCTGTGGCAAGCGCGCCTGCAACGGCCGCAGACCAGCCTGCGCGCAGCTTTTCGCGCATGTTGGCCTGCATCTGCGGCGTCCAGCGCGCGCGTGTCTTGGCGGGGGGCGCTTCTTCGAGCGATTTGATGAGGCCGGCGCCAAGGGCCGCCAATTTGGCCGCGCCGAGCGCTGTGACCTCCTGGAACTCAGGACATGCAACTTCGACCTCGCAAATATCGGCGAGGAATTGCATCGCCCACGCATTGCTCGTCATGCCACCGTCGATCAGCAGCGATTGCACGCAAGCGCCATCCGCTTTGAGCGCATCGAGAAGGTCGCGTGTTTGGTAGGCGACCGCTTCAAGTCCGGCGCGCACGACGTGCGCGAATGTGGCCGCGCGCGTTAGACCAACAATGGCGCCGCGCGCATCGGCGCGCCATTGCGGTGCGCCGAGGCCCGCGAATGCGGGCACGAGATAGACCCCGCCATTGTCCTGAAGCGATGCGGCGATCGCCTCGGATTCCGGCGAGGCTTTGATCAGCTTCAAGCCATCGCGCAGCCACTGCATCGTGGCGCCGGCCGAGAAAATCGAGCCCTCGAGTGCGTAAGCCAGCGATTGCTTGGTCTCGTAGCCGACGGTTGCGAGCAAGCGGTTGGCGGAATGTGGAACCTGCTCGCCCATGTTCATGACCAGGAACGTGCCGGTCCCGTAGGTCGCCTTCGCCATGCCCGGTTTCAAGCAAGCGTGACCCACAAGAGCAGCCTGCTGATCGCCGGCCATGCCGGCGATGGCAATCGCGCGCCCGAAATGGGCGGGATCGCTCTCGCCGAAATGTGCGTCGCACCTTGCGACATTGGGCAATATCGCACGCGGCACATTCAAGAGCGCGCACATCTCGTCGCTCCAAGTGCGCTTGGCGATGTCGAAGACGAGCGTGCGCGCAGCATTGGTCACATCTGAAACGTGCGACCGGCCGTTGGTGAGACGCCAGACGAGGAAGGTTTCAATGGTTCCGAAGGCGAGTTCGCCGGCTTCGGCGCGCTTGCGAAGCGCGCTGTCGCGATCGAGGATCCAGGCGATCTTTGTGGCGGAGAAATACGGGTCGAGCAGCAAGCCGGTGGTCTTTTGAACGGCCGCTTCCTTGCCCGCCGCGCGAAGCGCATCCGTGGCGGGCGCCGTGCGGCGATCTTGCCAGACGATGGCGCGATGGACGGGCGCGCCGGTCTTACGGTCCCAGAGCGTTGTGGTCTCGCGTTGGTTGGTGATGCCGATGGCTGCAATGTTGGAGACGCCGCCGACATTGGCGATCACATCGCGGCAGACTTTGAGCGTCGCCGACCAGATTTCTTCCGGATCGTGTTCGACCCAGCCCGGCTGCGGAAAGTGCTGCTTCAATTCCACTTGGCTGGTCGCACGCGCCGCGAAACCGAGATCAAAGGCGATAGCGCGCGTCGACGTCGTGCCTTGGTCGATGGCGAGAATGAACTTGCTCATGGGCGCGCACAAAAGAGCGGGCAGGCTGCGCGGTCAAGGCGCGGCCGGGCAACGAGCCAGGCAACCGCAAAGGCGCCTGCGCCAAAAGCGTTTCGAGGAATTACAAAGACTTGGCCGGCAAATCTGTTGGCTCAACGCCCACACAATGCACGCTTTGCTTCGTCATATTCACGCTTCAGGCGTGCAATCAGATCGGCGGTCGCGACGACCTCATGCACGGCGCCGACGCCCTGCCCGGCGCCCCAAATGTCTTTCCACGCTTTCGCTTTCGATGAGCCGCCTGCGAAGTTCATCTTACTCGGATCGCTTTCGGGCAGATTGTCGGGATCGAGACCCGCGCCGCGGATCGAGCCTTTGAGATAATTGCCGAGTACGCCAGTAAAGAGATTGGAATAAACAATGTCGCCGGCCGCAGAGTCGATAATCATTTGCTTGTAAGCGTCTGGGGCGTTCGCTTCGGTGGTCGCGATAAAGGCCGAACCCATATAAGCGAGATCGGCGCCCATCGCTTGCGCCGCGAGGATGCCTCTTCCGGTGGCGATGGCGCCGGAGAGCAGAAGCGGCCCATCGAAGAATTCCCGGATCTCGTGAACGAACGCCATCGGCGAGAGCCCGCCTGCGTGCCCGCCAGCGCCGGCCGCGACTGCGATGAGCCCATCGGCGCCTTTCTCGAGCGCCTTCTTGGCGAAGGTGATGTTGATCACATCGTGCAGCACGATGCCGCCATAGGAATGAATGGCCTCGTTCACCTCCGGCCGCGCGCCCAGCGAGGTGATGACGATCGGCACTTTGTGCTTCACGCAGGTGGCGACGTCGGCATCGAGCCGTTCGTTGGTCTTATGCACGATCTGGTTGACCGCATAAGGCGCGGCGGGCGCTTGCGGGTTCGCCGCGTCATATGCCCCAAGCTCGTCCTTAATCCGGTAGAGCCAATCGTCGAGCAGCGGCTGCGGGCGCGCATTGAGCGCCGGAAAGCGCGCCGACAATGCCCCCCTTGCATTGAGCGATCACCAGATTCGGGGTTGGCGATGATGAATTGTGGGGCGCCGACTGCCGGCAGGCGCAGCTTGTCGAACAAAGGCGGCAGAGCCATCATCGTCTCCTGATGTTGCGCAAAGGCCTAGCTTCTGGCCAAAAGCGCGTCGACGCTGCCATCGCGTCAAGCGGAGCGAATTTTGTCAGACGTTTTGTCCTTGGGCGAGCCGGCCGATGAAGCGCAATGGCGCGCGCTGGTCGAGCAAGGTCTGAAGGGCGCAAAGTGGGACGCGCCTCGTCGGCCGCACCGCGGACGCCATCCCCATCGAACCACTCTATCGCGAGACCGATATCGCAACGGCGACAGACGTCTCCGGCTTTCCAGGCGCTGCGCCCTTCGTGCGCGGCGCGGCGAGGGGCGGCTGGACGATCCGACAGAGCTACGAACATCCCGATCCCGCGCACACCAATGGGGAGATTTTGGCCGACCTCGCCGGGGCGGTGGATGGCGTTGAACTGGTGCTCGGCGAGCGCGGCGTCGGCATTGGTCGCCGCGCGCTGATCTCGATCTTGCGCTTGCGGACGTGATCCTCGAAGCGGCGACGATTTCGCTCGATAGCGCTGCCCTCGCCGCAGCGACCATGCTGGAAGCGAAGCTGAAAGGCGTTGCAGCGCGCGGCACCGCCTTCAATCTCGATCCGATCGGGGCGCTGATGCGCACCGGCGCGTTCTCGGCATCGGATTTGACGGATGCGACGGGATTTGCAGCGCGCATGCGTGGCGTACTGCCTGCGGCGACGAGTTTGCGCGTGGATGCCCGGCCTGTTCATGAGGCGGGCGCCACGGAGGCGCAGGAAGTTGGAGCAGCGCTCGCGGCTGGGATCTTTTATCTGCGCGGGTTGACGCACGATGACGGGCTGGCGATCGACGAGGCGGCCGCGACGCTGAGTTTTGCCGTCTCCGTGGGGCCTGATGTCCTCATCGAAACGGCAAAGCTACGCGCGTTGCGCTTGTGCTGGGCGCGGGTGTTGGCGGCATCGGGGGCAGCGCCTGCGGCGCGCGCTGCGCACATCCATGCGTTCACCTCGCGGCGAATGATGACGCGCTATGATGCGTGGACCAACATTCTGCGCGTGACGACGGCGGCTTTTGCCGCGGCGGTCGGCGGCGCCGACGCCATCACCACTTATCCGCTCACCGATGCGCTTGGTTTGCCGACCGCGTTTGGGCGCCGCGTGGCGCGCAACACGCAAAACGTGCTGATGGAGGAGTGCCGGCTTGGGCACGTGGCTGACCCGGCGGGCGGCTCGTGGTTCGTGGAAAAGATGACCCGCGATTTGGCGGCGGCCGCCTGGGATGTGATGCAACTCATCGAAGCGCGTGGCGGGATCGTCGCGGCGCTTCAAGCCGGCCTGCTGCAGGACCTCGTGGGCGGCGCGCGCGCAAGCCAGCACCGTGCGATCGCCACGCGCCGTCAAACGATTACAGGGGTGACGGACTATCCGTTGCTTGACGCGAAGACGCCGGAGTTTGTGGCAAGGCGCGCCCCAGCTGACCGGAGGGGCAAAGAGGCCGAGCCGCTCCTGGCGATCCGCTGGGCAGAACCGTTCGAAGCCTTGCGCGCGCGTGCGCAGGCGCATGACCCAGCGCCAGTCGTGTTCTTCGCCAACATGGCGAGCCTCGCAGAGTTCGGACCGCGTGCGCAGTTTGCGCGCAATCTGTTCGCGGCCGGAGGCGTTGCCAGCATCGGCGCCGAAGACGCCCATGAAACCATGGACGCGCTGATCGAGGCGTTCCGCGCATCCGATGCGCGGGCAGCGGTCATCACTGGCACGGATGCCCGCTACGCAGAGCAGGCGGAGAACGCCGCCCAGCGTCTAAAGGCTGGCGGCGCTCTTTGGGTAGTGCTCGCGGGCAAGCCAGGCGAAAGCGAAGCGAAGCTGCGTGCAGCGGGCGTCGATCAGTTCGTGTTCGCGGGGCAAGACGCGCTCGAGGCGCTCTCAACCCTCAATCGCGCGCTGGGGATCGGAGCATGAAGCGGCTATGGGCCGCCGGCGCGGTTGTGGGCGCAGCGCTGCTGGCAGTCGCTGCGCCGATTGCCATGGGCGCATGGAATCCGCTGACCGACAACTACACCCAAGGCGTCGATGTCTCGGCGCACCAAGGCGCCATCGACTGGGATGCGCTGGCGCGCGCAGACGTGCGCTTTGCCTACATCAAGGCAAGCGAGGGCGCGACCTTCGTCGATCCGCGCTTTGGCGCCAATTGGCGTGAGGCAGGACGCGCGGGCCTCAGACGCGGCGCCTATCATCGCTTCACGCTCTGCCGTTCAGCGGCCGCACAGGCGGCGAACTTCATCCGCACCGTGCCGCGCGCCGGCGACGCGTTGCCGCCGGCGGTGGATGTCGAGAATTTTCAGGATTGCGCATCGCGTACGTCCGTTGCGCAGATTGAAGAATTCCTGAACACGATTGAAGCGCACTATGGCGCGCGGCCAATTCTCTATGTCACGCGGCAATTCCACGACGCCCACGCGCGCGACTTTCCGCGCGAACGCTTCTGGATCCGAAGCTTGTATGCGCCGCCAGAGTTTCGCCGCGGCGATTGGGTGATCTGGCAGCATCACAATCACGCACAGCGTCCGGGGATCGACGCGCCGGTGGATCTCGATGCATTCCGCGGCGACGAAGCAGCCCTCGCCCGCTTCGCGCGCAATCGGGAGCCGACGACATGACGGCAGACGAATTGCGCGCGGCTCTGCGGGTCCTTAAGGAGGGACGCCCCGCTCATAACATCTACGAAATCGAGGACGCCGCCGCCGCGATCGAGCCGTTTAAGCGCGCTTATTGGCGAATGTATGTGTCCGTGATGATGGTCGCGACCATCCTGGTTCTAGCGATCATTGCCCTCACGCATGCGCCGACGTGGCTGGCCGCGCCGATAGCAATGATCTCGCCTAACTGGCTGATTTCGGTGCGCGCATTTCGAGACAAGCTTTTGCCAGTGCGCGGGCTGGGTTCGGCCGAGATCCTGCGGGCAGCGATGCAATGAGTTTACCGGATTTCACCAAGCTTGCGCTTTCCGCCGACGTCGCGACGGCGATGCCTTCGGCTGGCGAACCTTGGCTCACGCCGGAAGGCATTTCGGTAAAGAGCGCCTACACCGCAGCCGATCGCGCTGGATTGGATTTCGCAGACGGTTTCCCGGGTCTCGCGCCGTTTGGGCGGGGCCCCTATCCGGCCATGTACGTGCAGCAGCCTTGGACCATCCGCCAGTATGCGGGGTTTTCCACGGCGGAAGATTCCAACGCCTTCTACCGGCGCAATCTCGCGCACGGACAAAAGGGTCTCTCCATCGCCTTCGATCTCGCCACGCACCGGGGTTACGATTCCGATCATCCACGCGTTGTCGGCGATGTCGGCATGGCGGGCGTGGCGATCGACTCGATCCTCGACATGCGCACCTTGTTTGCGGGCATCCCGCTCGATCAGATGAGCGTGTCGATGACCATGAACGGCGCGGTATTGCCGATCATGGCCCTCTACATCGTCGCCGGCGAAGAGCAAAACGTGGCGCACGCCAAGCTCTCGGGCACCATCCAGAACGACATCCTCAAAGAATTCATGGTGCGCAACACGTTCATCTATCCGCCCAAGCCCTCGATGCGGATCGTTGGCGATATCTTTGCTTATACCGCCGCTCAGATGCCGAAGTTCAATTCGATCTCGATCAGCGGCTATCACATGCAGGAAGCCGGAGCGACGGCGGATCTTGAACTCGCTTACACGCTGGCCGATGGCGTTGAGTACATCCGCGCTGGCATCGCCGGCGGTTTGGACATCGACAAGTTTGCGCCGCGCCTTTCCTTCTTCTGGGCGATCGGCATGAACCCATTCATGGAGATCGCGAAACTGCGCGCCGCGCGGCTCTTATGGTCGAAGCTGACGGCGCAGTTCAATCCAAAGGACGATAGGGCGCGCGCCCTGCGCACGCACTGCCAGACCTCCGGCTGGTCGCTGACGGCGCAGGACGTTTACAACAACGCCGTGCGCACCTGCGTCGAGGCCATGGCCGCCGCTTATGGCGGCGCCCAATCGCTGCACACCAATTCGCTCGACGAAGCTTTGGCGCTGCCGACGGACTTTTCGGCCCGCATCGCGCGCAACACGCAGATCCTGCTGCAGAGCGAAGCGGGCGTCACGCGACCGGCCGATCCCTGGGGCGGCTCCTACTATGTCGAGCGCCTCACCGCAGATCTTGCGGCAAAGGCATGGACGCATATCGAGGAAGTCGAAAAGCTCGGCGGCATGGCGCAGGCGATTGATCAAGGCCTGCCCAAGGCGCGCATCGAAGAGGCCGCCGCGCGCACGCAAGCGCGCATCGACACACGCCATCAAACCATTGTTGGCGTGAACAAGTATCGGCTGGCCGAGCAGGAAGATGTGCCTGTCTTGAAGGTGGACAACGCCAAGGTGCGCGCGATGCAGTTGGAAAAGCTGACGCGCCTGAAAGCCGATCGCAAGGCCATCGACGTGCAAACGGCGCTTGAAGCGCTGGAGGCCGGCGCACGCGGCAAAGCCAATTTGCTCGAACTTGCCGTCAAGGCGGCGCGGGCAAAGGCGACGGTCGGCGAAATGTCGGCGGCGCTGGAACGCGCCTTTGCGCGTCACCAGCCGCCGATCCGCCTTGTCACCGGCGTGTTTTCGCGTGAGGCCGGCGCCGACGCGGCGGTCGAGCGCGCCCGCCAGGGTGTGGCCGCGTTCGCGGACGCCGAGGGCAAACGGCCAAAAATCCTCGTCGCCAAGATGGGACAGGACGGACACGACCGCGGGCAGAAAGTCGTCGCCAGCGCCTTTTCCGATCTTGGCTTCGAGGTCGAGATCGGCCCGCTCTTTGCAACACCCGAAGAGGTCGCCGCGCAAGCGATCGAGAAGGGCGTACACATTGTCGGCGTGTCGTCACTCGCGGCCGGTCATTTGACGCTCACGCCAGCGCTGCGCGCAGCACTCCTCGAACGCGGGCGCGGCGATATCATGATCGTCATTGGCGGCGTCATTCCGCCAGAGGATATTGAGACCCTCAAAGAGATGGGTGCGGCCGCAATCTATCCTCCAGGCGGGGCGATCGCCGATATCGCCCAAGACCTGCTGAGCGCACTGAACCAGAAGCTTGGCTATGCGCAACCGCCGCGCAAGGCGTGAACGCGCTCACTAACAGCGGGTGACGCGTTTTACCCGTTAGCGCTTGAGCGTTTCCAACAGGGCGACCCATTGGTCGGCGCGCTTGGCCCAGGTGAGGTGTTCGCGGGCATAGGCGAGGCGCGCGCTGCGGCGCTCGCTCGCGGCTGACGGATTGGTCAGCGTTTCGCGCACACATTGGACAACGAGAGCCGAGAATTGGCTCATCAGTTCGCTGTTGTCGCGCGGCAACTTCATGAGCCGCGCAAAGCCCGCGCTGGTCTCCGCAATGGCGCCGAATGCCGTTGACACCACGTCCGCGCCGCTGGCCAGCGCTTCCATCACGCCAATACACGACGTCTCAGCGAAGACCGACGGATAGGTCAACGCCGCCGCGCTCCCCAGCGCTTTCGCAAGCAGAGGCTGGGCCACGGAGCCTTCGTAATGAACGCCGGGCAAGGCGCGCGCGACCTCATAGAGGTAGCGGTGTGGATCCTCCTCTTCCTTCTTGCCATAGACCGCGAGGCTCGAAAACACGCGCAACTCCGCTTTGGGAAGTGCGCGGCGGATCGTGGGAAACGCCAAGAGGAGCGGACCGAGCCCGCGATAAGGCGTGCTTGAATAGATGAAAGTCGGCGCAAGCCCGGTTTCGAACCAGGCCCGCGGCGGCGTTTCAAGAAAAGACGGACCGACGGCATTGCGCAGGATGGCGACTTGTTCCGGCGCCACGCCGAAGGCGTTGACGAAGGCCTGTTGTTGCCAATCGCTCACAAGCACGATGCGCCGCCATGCACCGTGTGAACTGCGGTCGCGCAAGCCAGCAATGGCGTCTTGGTCGGGCGCGTGATGCGCCCAGAGCACGAGCGGTTTTCGCACGCCGAAATGATCGCGGTAGCGCGCGACATCGGCGTGCGACACGATAATGACGGCGTCGGCCTCGTTTAGAAAATCCGACCGCATGTGATCGGCGCCGACAAAGCGCACCCCGCCCACCTCGCGCGGCTTCGGCGCACCGTTGAGCACGCTCACGCTCACGCCGCGGCCCGCCAATGCGGCGCTCAGATAGCACACTCCAGATTGGGTGCCGCCGAGCGGCTCACGCAACGGCGTGTCGCAATCATAGTCGAGTAACGTCGGATCGACGAAAGTGACGCGCATAAGGTCGATCTCGTAGCGCCTCAGTCGAGAAAAGCTAGGCGCGGGCGCCCTCGCCATGCGGACGCGCGGCGTGCACGCCGAATTGCGCGAGTTCGGCGGCCTGCTCCACCCATTGCTCTTCGCTGATACGACCGCGCAGGCGCAGATATTTGTCGACCCAGGCGATATTGGCGGGCGTCCAGGCCGCAATCTGATCGAAGTGATAGACGCCAAGCGAATAAAGCGTCGATTGCTGCAGAGGACTGACGCCATCGATAAGCGAGAAGTCGTCCGGCGCGCCCGCGTTTGCGGCGGGCAGCGATGGCGGACGCTCCTCGGCGCCGGCGGGCACAAGCGGCGGAGGGGCCGGCGGAGGGGCGGGCGGCGGCGCGGGCGCTTCGGCTTCGGCGCCGTTTGTGTGTTCGACGGCGCCGGATTGCAGCTGGGGCGTGCGTTGTTCGAGGTGACGCACACGCGCTTCCAGATAGCGGGCGCGCCATCTCCAGCGGTCTGGATCTGCGGTCGCCTCCTCCGGGAGCGCTTGCGTTGCTGTAAGCGCGGGGGCCGCTGCATGATGCTGCAGGTGAGCGGCGCGGCGTTCGAGATAGAGCATGCGCCAGCGCAGCAGCGTGTCGACATCGGCATTTGCGGCAAAGGGCGACCCTTCGCCCGATGCGCCTTCTGGCTGCTCGTGCCGGCGAAGCTCTTGCTCGAGGAATTGGGCGCGGGCTTCCGCTTCGCGGGCGCGCCATTCGAGCGTTGAGGCCTCATCCCCGGATCCTGCAAGAGCAGGCGCCGGCGCTTGCACAATGCGGCCTTCGAGGAATTTCACGCGTTGCTCGAAATAGCGCAAACGCCACGCTTGCAGGGCGCTCGTCTCCTCCTCGGGCGGTTCGGCCGGCGCCGGCATAAAAGGTTCGACGTGCGCTTCTATCGTTTGGGCTGCTTGCGTCTCGTGCGCGGCGGCTTGCTCGCGCAGACGCGCCAGTTCCGCGGCATCGATCGTGTAGCGATCAGCGCGTCGCTGATAGTCCGCCACTTCACCGGCGAGCCCGGCGGCGCGTGCGCGCGCCTGGTCCAACGCCCGTTCGAGCTCGGCGATGCGCCCATCGCGAACGCTCGCCAGACTGCGTGCAGTGTCGGCGTCGCTGACAAGCGCGGTCTGCGGTGTTGCCTCCCCGGCCGCGAGTTGCGCCAGGTCGCGCACGAGCTTGTCGCGCTCGCGCCGCTGCGAGACTTGCGCCGGCGCCCCGCGCTCAGCGGCGAAGGCCCAGCCGGCTAAGGCCGCGAACGCGCCGGTGATGAGAAGCCAAGGCGCAAGCGCTCCGATGAGGTACATCATGGGGTCACCCGCTCACATTGAATTCGATGCGGCGATTGGCGGCTTGTCCCGCCGGCGTCGCATTGTCGGCGCGCGGCCGATCCGAGCCATAACCGCGCGCAACGAGGCGCTCGCGCGCCACACCCTGCTGGGCCAGATAGCCCGCGACGGCATCTGCCCGCGCTTGCGACAGATGCATGTTCATGTCGTGGGCGCCGTTATTATCGGTGTGGCCGGCGACTTCGATCGCAAAGCGGTCACAGCGCAAGGCCACGGACGCGAGCGCATCCAGCAGGCGCCGACTTGATGGATCGATGGTCGCCGAGCCGCTCGGGAAGTTGATGACATTGCGCTCCATCACGCGCTGGAAAGCGTGTGTGCACGTCTCGGCATCGCCGTTGGCGAGGTTGAGGCCTTGGAGTTCGGGATGATTTATGTCGAGCCCGTCGATGGTGACATCCAGGCGGACGCGGAACGGCGGCGGCGGATCGATAAAAAGATTGTGCAAAGCGTCGACGCCCTGCTGGGTGCCATCGCCGATGAACGCGACTTGATCGTCGACAATGCGGGCCTCGCCAGTTCCCAGGCGCGCAAGCCCCGTAACAATTGTGAGCGCAATGTCGCCGAAGTGCGAGGATGGCGCCCCGCCCGCTATGTGCATGTCATCGATGACCATGACGTTCTGAAACGAACGATGGGCCTCGCCAATCAGCGTGGCGCGCACGCCCTGGGTGGGAACGGCGCCGGCGAGGACGACGCGCGGACCATCGCGCTTAATGCTCCAGGCATAGGGCCGGTCGAAGACGCCAATGGTGACGCCCGTGGCGTCGACGCTGGTGACCCCGCCCGCCCACGCCCCGCCGGGCCCCGCAGCGCTCAGCGCCGCGTTGCGCGCGACGACAATGTCGTGGGGATCTTCGACGATGCCGCGCAGCACGGCGCGTTGGCCTTGCATCTCAATGTCGAGGCCCGGTTGACCGGCCATGGCGAGCGCTGTGGCGACGCGGTCTTCAAGCGCGCCCGGCACCCGCCAAAAGGCAGCGCCGTTCGGCGCCAGCATGCCGATGAGCGCTGCAATCGCGGCGCCGCCAGCGCCAATCCAAAGCAGGAAGGGACGACGCGATCCGGGGTCGATGAAAGCGTTGCTCATGGCGCGCGGGCGCGGCGCACCTGTGCGTCGCTCAACGCGGCGCGAAGCGTGGCGATGTGTTGGTCTTCGGCGCGGGCGCGGCGGGCATCGCTCCAAACGAAAATGCGCCAGCCGATGGCGAAGCCCAAAAGCGCGGCCACGCCAAACAACACCACTTCGGACAAGAACAGACCGATCATTTTTCCCGCGCCGCGCGCACACCGGGCCGCTTTAACGCTCTTCTAATGCCAGGCGAACTAGGCGAAAACCCGAAACACCTCGGCGGGGGAGCCCGCGACATGACCCCATGGCCCATCAGATCACCAGCGCCTCCAACCCGCTGATCAAGACATTGAAGGCTCTGCACGCCAAGAAAGGCCGCGCCGAATCCGGCCTCTTCCTGGCGGAAGGCGCGCGCCTTGCCCTCGAGGCCGCAGAACTCGACATCTGGCCGGAAGTCTTGGTCTATTCGCCAGGAGCGCTCGCGCGCCCGCATGTGCGCAAACTGATTGAGGATGCCGATCGCAGGCGTCTGCGCGTGATCGAGACCAGCGAAGGCGTGATCGCCCAGATCAGCAAGCGCGACAATCCACAGACGGTTGTCGGCGCCTACACGCAGCGGCTCTCGCCGTTGGAGGCGATCGAGGGCGAGACGATCGTCGCCCTCGAGGGCGTCCGCGACCCAGGCAATCTGGGAACAATTCTGCGCACCGCCGACGCCACCGGTGCGGCAGGCGTCGTATTGCTCGGCGAAAGCTGCGATCCGTTTTCGGTGGAGGCTGTGCGCGCCAGCATGGGCTCGATCTTCGCGGTGAAGCTTGCGCGCGCCTCGTTCGACGATTTGATCAAGCTGAAGCGAGAGCGTGGCGCACAGATGATTGGCGCTTCTCTCAAGGGCGCCGGTTTCGATGCGGATTTGCCGGCGCCCAGGCGCGCCATCGTGCTGATGGGAAACGAACAATCCGGGCTGCCGGCGAACATGGAAGAGGCCTGCGATCTGTTGGTGAAATTGCCGATGCGTGGGCGCGCAGACAGTTTGAATTTGGCGGCGGCGACGGCGGTGATGCTCTACGATCTATGGCGGAGGCGAGGTTATGACGGCGCCCGCGCCTAAAATCTTGATCGCCGACGATTGGCAAGACTATCGCCTGCTGGATTCCGGCAATGGCGCCAAGCTCGAGCTGGTTGGGCCCTATCGCTTTGTGCGTCCTGAGCCGCAGGCTTTGTGGTCGCCGTCGCGTGCGGCTTCTGAGTGGGACGCCGCCGACGCCATCTTTGCGCCGTCCGCGGCCGACGATGACAGCGGCCGTTGGCGCTTCCATCGCGAACTGCCGCAAAGCTGGCCGATGGCGTGGAGCGATCTCAAATTCCTCTCCCGCCCAACCCCGTTCCGGCATTTGGCGTTCTTTCCGGAGCACTCAGTGCACTGGCGCTTTGCCCGCGCCTGTCTGGCGGGAAACGCCAACGCGCAGCCCGAAGTGCTGAACTTGTTTGGATATACCGGCCTCGCTTCGCTCGCGTGCGCCTCTGTCGGCGCCAAAGTCACGCATGTGGACGCCTCGAAGAAGGCGATTGGCTTTGCCAAGGACAATCAGAACGCGGCCGGCTTAAGCGAAGCGCCCATCCGCTGGATTTGCGACGACGCGCTGACGTTCGTGAAGCGCGAGATCCGGCGCGGGCGGCGCTATGACGGCGTAATTCTCGATCCGCCGAAGTTCGGACGCGGACCTGAAGGCGAGACCTGGCGGCTGGAAGACAATCTACTCGAACTGTTCGATGCATGTCAGACGTTGCTGCGCACCGACGCAAACAATCGCGCTACTGCGCACGGCTTTTTCATCGCCACCGTTTATGCTGTGCGGCTCTCATACTTGGCGTTGGCGCAAACGGCAGCGCAAGTATTCGAAGGCGCAGGCGGCGCATGGGAAATCGGCGAAATGGCGCTGGCGCATGAGGGGCGCGACTTGGCGCTGCCCACGGCCATCTTCGCGCGCTGGCGCAGCTAGTGGAAGTTACGCCCCTTCGGCATCACGCTGGCGGCGCCAACATTCAAATTGATGCGCACATTGCGCGGATGGCGCTGACGGGCATCTTCGTATTGGCCGCTGCGGCGCGGCTCGTCGGTTGGACCTGAGGGATCGATCTCTTCGCCGGCTGTGGAAAGATTGGCGAGCATCGGGGTAAAATCATGCACGCGCTCGGCAATCACATGGATGACGCCGCTTTCGCTTTGCACCGGCCCATCGACCGCCACCAACCGCCCTCCCAGCACTTGCGTGCGATATTGTTCGAACAGCTTCGGCCAAACGACGATGTTGGCGATGCCGGTCTCATCCTCCAGCGTCATGAAGATGACGCCGGAGGCCGTGCCTGGACGCTGGCGAACAAGAACAAGGCCGGCGACGCGTACGCGCTCGCCGTTGCGGATCTGCGGCAATGTTTCGGACTTGATGCATCGGCGCGCGCGCAGCTCTTCTCGCAGCAGCGCTGCAGGATGCGTCTTCAAAGACAATCCGACAGTGCGATAATCTTCCACGACATGCTCACCTAAGAGCATGGACGGCAAATCCGCGTCCGGTTCAGTGGCTCGGTCTTCACGGCTTTCGAACAGCGGCAGATCTTCGCGCCCGCCGACGCGATTTAAGCTTCGCGCCGCCCAAAGCGCATCGCGGCGATCGAGGCCGAGCGAGCGGAAGCCGTCGAGATCGGCGAGCCGCTCGATCTCGCTTGGCGCCAAACCGCTCCGCAGCCACACATCACGCACGGAATCATATCCTGTACCTCGGTTGGCGACGAGTTGGAGCATATGCTGCTCACGTAACCCTTGCGCCTGCCTAAAACCTAAGCGCAGCGCATGCGTCGATTTCACATCCCCGCGCATCTCCGCGTGTCGCGCATGCAGCCGCGTTGACGCTTCAGGGCCCGGCTCCAGCTGATTGTCCCAGGACGAGGCATTCACATCGATCGGGCGTACTTCAACGCCATGATCAATCGCATCGCGTACGATCTGCGCCGGGGCGTAAAAGCCCATCGGTTGCGCATTCAGCAATGCTGCGGCGAAGACATCGGGGTAGTAGCACTTAATCCAGGACGAGACGTAAACCAGGATCGCAAAACTTGCCGCGTGACTCTCCGGGAAGCCGTATTCCCCAAACCCTTCGATTTGCGCAAACGACGCTTCAGCGAAATCCCTCCGATAGCCGTTCGTGATCATGCCATCGATGAACTTCTCTTTCAGCGTCCCGATCGTGCCGACACGCTTGAACGTCGCCATCGCGCGGCGAAGCTTGTCGGCTTCCGGCGGCGTGAAACCCGCCGCCACGATGGCGATCTGCATGGCCTGTTCTTGAAACAGCGGAACGCCCAACGTTCGTTTCAGGACCTCCCACAATTCCGGCTTCGGCGCCTGGGCCTTTTCCAAGCCCTGCCGCCGCTTCAGATACGGATGCACCATGCCGCCTTGGATGGGGCCGGGCCGCACGATCGCAACTTCGATAACAAGATCGTAGAAATCCTTGGGTCGCAACCGCGGCAACATCGACATCTGCGCCCGGCTCTCAACCTGAAACACGCCGATAGAATCGGCGCGCTGCAACATCTTGTAGACACGCTCGTCGTCAGTTCGCGACGTCAGCGTGATCAGCGGCTCGCCAGAATAATGCTTCTCGTGCAGGTCGAACGCCTTCTGCAGGCACGTGAGCATGCCCAAACCCAGAAGGTCGACTTTTAGAATTCCCAAATCTTCAAGATCGTCCTTATTCCATTCAACCACAGTGCGATCTTCCATCGCTGCATTTTGCACAGGCACAACATCGTGCAATTTCTCGCGCGTGATGACGAAACCGCCGACGTGCTGTGAGAGGTGGCGGGGAAAGCCTTGCAGCTGGTTGGCGAGGGCGACGCATTGCATCAGTTTTTCGTCGCGAACGTCGAGACCCTGCTCGGTCAAATCTTTCTCTTCGACGCCCCTCGACCACCAATGCAAGGTCTTCGCCAAGCTTGAAATCTGGTCTTCGGAATAGCCAAACGTCTTGGCTACTTCCCGGATTGCGCTGCGTCCCCGATAGCAAATCAGCGTGGCCGCCAGACCAGCGCGGTCACGGCCGTATTTCTGATAGACATATTGAATGACTTCTTCACGCCGTTCGTGCTCGAAGTCGACATCGATATCGGGGGGTTCGTTGCGCTCTTCCGACACGAAGCGGTCAAACAGCAACTGGTTTTTCGCGGGATCCACCGAGGTGATCTTAAGGCAATAGCAGATTGTCGAATTCGCCGCCGAGCCGCGGCCTTGGCACAGAATCGGCTTCACTTTGTTGTTGTCTTTATCCAAACCGGATCGGGCGAAGCGGACGATATCGGCCACGGTCAAGAAATATGGCGCATAACGCATGCGCCCAACGATCTCCAATTCGCGTTTGAGCGAAGCAGAGACTTTCTCCGGTATCCCTTCAGGATAACGCTCCTTCGCGCCCTTCCAAGCCATGGCGACGAGGGCATCTTGGGGATCTGAATAACCGTCTGCGACTTCCTCGGGATATTCGTAGCGCAGCTGATCCATCGAGAAATTCACGCCATCGAGGAAACGCAAACTCTCGGCCACCGCTTCCGGCGCCGTGCGATAGATGCGTGTAATCTCCGCCGGAGGTTTGAGCTGGCGTTCGGCGTTCTTCGCCAGAAGATTAGCCGCGTCGCTCAGTTTTTTCTTTTCACGGATACAAGTGACGACATCGAGCAATGGTTTGCGCTCGGCGTGGTGCAACAGCGGCTCGGTGGTTGCGAGCAAACGCGCGCCTGTCTGTTGCGCCAACGCCCGAAGTTGACGAATGCGGCGATGATCTTCGCCGTTGAACTGGAATGGCGCGGCAAGCCAAGCCTCGCCTGCTGCGCGTTTGATCTGTTCGATGTAATTTCCAAGCAAGCATGGCGTGTCGCCTAGATCGAATTGCGGGATAACGATCGTCTGCAGCCCGTTTGCGTGCACAAGATAGTCTGCGAAGTCGAGCCAACATTCTCCCTTCGGCGCGCGGCGGTTGCCGATCGTTAAAAGGCGCGTGAGGTTGGCGTATGCCGCGCGATCCTTGGGATAGACCACGAGATCCGGCGTTCCATCGCGAAAGACGAGCCGCGCCCCGACGATCATACGCAGCTTCTGTTCTTTCGCCTTCACATGCGCCCGCACGACGCCGGCAAGAGTGTTGCGATCGGCGATACCGATGCCGGCGAGACCAAAAGCTGCGGCCTGCGCCACCATCTCTTCGGGATGCGAGCCGCTTCGCAAGAACGAGAAGTTCGTGGTGACGCAGAGTTCGGCGAAGCTCATGCGAAGAGCCCGTGCACGAACCAGCGCGGTGGCTCATCGGTTTCACCGTAAAGGCCTTCGCGATAGAGCCAATAGCGGCGTCCGTCCTTGTCTTCGACACGGTAATAGTCGCGCGTCCGTTCATCGCCCATCCAATCGCCGCTAATGCGTTCTGGCCCTTCTGCGCGCGCGACTTCGCGCAGCACGCGCCGCCAGCGAAAGCGGATCGGCGGACCGTCGGGGACGGTAGCGAGCGCTTCGATGGGCTGGGGACGCGCAAACAGCGTGAGCGGCCGGCGCATGACGCCGTCACGGGGCGGCTTGTTTTCGGTTTCGATCTTTTTGTCCTTGAGCGCGGGACGCCAGCCCCCCGCGCGCTCGGGATTGTGCACCTCCACGAGCTTGGGACGCAGCACGCGTTGGGGACCCAGACGCGCGCTTAACACATCAACGATGGCGTTGATCTGTTCGGCGTTGGCGGCTGCCTGCTCGATATTCACCAGCGTTCGCAATTCTTCGTGGACGCTTTCGAGTTGCACAACATCCAGCCGCGCGGCTTCGATGCCGAATTCGGCATTCAGATTTTCAGCCGCGAGGTTGAGCTTTTCGCGGAAGAGCCGGAGCAAGGCTTTAACCGAGCGTTCGGGGCGGCTGACGCCGATTTCAATCACCCGGTCGCGGCCATCGACGCCGAAGAGATGGAGTGCTGCACGCCGCGCGCCGGCGCCGCGCAGATCGAGTTTCTCAACGACGTCTTGGCAAAGATGCTCGGCTGCAATGAGGATGGTGTCGACGCTAAATAGCGGCTCGAGAAAACGCCGCAGTGCAAATACAGGCGGCGGCGGACGCCGTGGCGTCAGCGCTTCGGCAGCAAGCCCCAACGCTTGATCTAGCCGCAGCATGGCATGTTCGCCGGCGCGCGCAGCAAAGGGCGCGCGCGGCTTGTCGATCAGCAGACCCACGCTTTTTAGTCCGACGCGTTTTAAAAGCGCTGCCGCGTCTTCCTGCAGACGCAGCGCTTCGATCGGCAACGGCGCCAAGATTTCCTTCAAATCGTCGCCTGCGATGATGAGCGTGCTGTAGCGCGCAAGACCCCAGGCAGCGCCAGGCGTTGGCGCGATCGCGGCGCGGGCGGCGAAACCTTGGGCATGTAAACGCGTGACCATGAGGTCTCGTAACGCGCGTTCGCCGCCGAAGAGATGCGCACAGCCGGTAATATCGAGAAAGAGCCCGTCGGGGGGATCGAGCACGACGATGGGTGTAAAGCGCTCGCACCAAGCGGCAATGTTGTCGAGCGTGCGCGCATCTTCATCAGGATCGGCTTCGACGGCGGCGAGCTTGGGATGAATGGCGCGAGCGTCGGCCAGCGACATGGCGAGCCGCAAACCGAGTGCAGACGCGCGGGCGTCTACGCCCGTCAGCTGAAAGGCGTTGGCTTCCTTGGTGTAGACCGCAAGCGCGCGGCCTTCAGGCGCGCGCCCGGATCTGATCAGCCGATCCGTATTGAGGCGCGGCAGATAGATCGCGAGCCACACGCTCTTCCAAGCGTCGGGCATCGGCGTTCCAATCCAAAATAAAACGGGCGCCGGCGGGGCCGCAGCGCGAGCGAAGAAGTTCGAGCGCAAACGCAGGCTGGCCGATTTCACCGGGCAGGCCATTGCTCGTCGCATAATCGAGCCGCCAGCGTGTCCACGCAGCACTCGCTTCGGTGAGCGGACGCACGAGTAGACAGCGCGAGCCATTGCGTTCGGCAAAGAGCAGCAGACGGCGCGTGGCTTTGAGCTCGAGCGGTTTGCCGCGACCGCTGAGCGCGCAGATCACGACGGCGCCGCGCGCGGCGAGACCTTGTTCTGCAGCCCAGAGCGCCTCTTGGCGCTTTTGTGCGCGCACGACGATGAGCTTGGCGGGATCGAGGCCGTAGTGCGTGAGGCCCACAGGATAAGGCGCCCCATCCTCTGCGAAGACGCCTTCTTCGCCGGTCCAGATCACCCCGGGCTTCCCAGCCCAAGCGGCCGCGAGCCCCAAAGCAAAGCCGGCGGCGGCCGTTTCCGCGCCTGGCCCGGCAGGGCAGAACTCATGCAGCGGTTGGGTGGCCATCTTCGCCAGTAAGCCTTTGAAGTCAGAGGCTTGCGGGGAGGTCAAAAAGGAGGCTGGACGCGGACTCATGTTCTCTATATGTTCTATTCCCTTGAGTCCATTTATTCAAGGGCCGGAATGCACGCTTACGCCCTCTTCGATACGGCCATCGGCCGCTGCGGCATCGCCTGGGGCGCCAGGGGCGTGATCGGCGTGCAGCTGCCGGAACGCACCGCCGCGGCCACCCGCACACGGCTCCTGCGTCACTGCCCGACAGCCGAGGAAGCCGAACCGCCCAAGCCCATTGCGCGCGCCGTCGAAGACATCCAAGCGCTGTTGCGCGGCGAGAAGAAAAGCCTGCGCGCCATCCAGCTCGATCTGAGCCGCGTCAATGCCTTCTGCGTCCGCGTTTACGAAACCACGCGCGCCATTCCCCCTGGCGCCACGCGCACCTATGGCGATATCGCACGCGCCATCGGCGACCCCGACGGCGCCCGCGCGGTTGGCCAAGCGCTTGGGCGCAATCCGTTTCCGATCGTCGTGCCCTGTCATCGCGTCGTGGGAACCAACGACAAGCTCGTCGGCTTCTCCGCCAATGGCGGCATTCGCACCAAGCTCAAGATGCTGAAGCTTGAAGGCTGGCGCGAAAACGAGCCGAGCTTGTTTGAGGAATTGACCTAACGCGCCGCCAAGCTGGCACGAAATTCCCTCGCCAATACGCCGGCGCCGCTCCGGTTCGCGCGCCAAGTGCGGCGCCTCTCTTGCAGCCCCGCTACACGGCTTCAAGGAACCGCACACATGTCCGAGACCACGCAAACCGTTCGCCGCACCGTGTCGCAACCGATGACCATGCTCAAGGCCGTTACCGGCATGTCGGGCGTGCGTCCGGTGGACACGCCCGCGAACGAACCGAAAGCAACGGTCGCGCGCCCAGCGCCCACCGTGATTTCGGCCAGCACCGAAATGAAGGGCTCGATCACCACCACCGACAGCGTCGAGATCCGCGGCTCGATCGAGGGCGATGTGCGCGCAGCCTCGATCCTTGTGTGCCAGGGCGGCAAAGTTAAGGGCGATCTCACCGCCGACGTCATCACCGTGCAGGGCCACGCCGAAGGCCGCATCCAAGCCCAGGATGTGCGTTTGAACGCCGGCGCCAATGTGAGCGGCGAAATCGTGCATGGCTCGCTCGGCATCGACACCGCCGCGGAGTTCGAAGGCACCATCAAGCGGATCGGAAAAGTAGCCACAGCCGGCAGCGCCGTCGCTTAAGCGCGCGGCGCTTTTGAGAGCCTCGATCCGCTCTATCATCGCCGCTTGCAGCGCTTCGAGAAGAGCGCCTTTGGATCAGTTCACGACGCCGCACGCGATCCGTGCGCCGCCGCCGCCGAGGGGCGCGGGCGTGTCGCTGTAATTGTCGCCGCCGGCATGGATGACGAGCGCGTGCCCGCGCAGCGTGTTGATGGAACGCAGGCGCGGCGCGATGAGAACTTGCGACGCCGTGCCGTCGGCATCGACGTGGAGCACCGGCAGATCGCCCTCGTGGCCTGCACCATTGGGGCCCTCGTGATGACCGCTGTTGGCGGGGTCGAAATGCCCGCCCGCGCCGCCCGCGGCCATCATTTCACCCGAAGCGTTGGCAGCCGCCGCGCACGACGCCGTTCCATGCAAATGAAATCCGTGATCGCCGGGCGGAAGCCCGTGCAGATGCAACGCCAGCGCCGCACCGGCTGCCCCATTGCGCACTGTAATCTCGCCAATTGATGCGCCAGCGCCGCTAGCGGTGACGAGCGTCATCGGGACGATGATGAAAGCGGGGCCGGAAGCGGAACTGGAGGCGGAACTGGAAGCGGGCGAGGATTGCGTGCTGGTTGTGCAACTGGCGGCGACCAACAAGCCCGCAAAAACAACGCCTAGACGCCAAGAGCGCATGCTCGTCTCCCTGACCCTCCCCCTTAGGCGGAGTATTTAGATCTTATCGTCCGCTCGGCAAATCCTTGAACGCCACGCCTTTGTCGACGCGCACGTCCTGGGGCAGACCGAGCACGCGTTCGGCGATGATGTTCTTCAAAATCTCGTCGGTTCCACCGGCAATACGCAAGCCCGGCGCGAACATGTAGCTTTGGTGGAACGCGCCTTCGAGCGGGGCGTAGGCAGGGTCATTGATGATGCCGTAATGGTCGAGCGCTTCGATGGCGGTGTTGCCGATGTCCATCATCTGGTTGGCGTTGATGACCTTGCCGATCGAACTCTCCGGCCCGGGCGTCTGGCCCTTCGATAGCGCCGTCATGGTGCGGAATTTGGCAAGTTTGTAGCCTTCGGCGCGCACAATCCAATCGGCGAGCTTCATGCGGAAGGCTTCGTCCTTGATCAGCGGCCCGTCGCCGGTGGGCGAATTGACGCCCTTCGCGAACTCGAAAATCTCTCTGTAGTCGGGGCCGTACGAGCCGCCGACCGCAAGGCGTTCGTTCATCAACGTCACCAATGCGACGCCCCAGCCTTGGCCCGGTTCGCCGAGCCGGTTTTTGTCGGGAATGCGCACGTCGGTGAAATAGACTTCGTTGAAATCGCGCCCGCCCGACATTTGGTGGATCGGGCGGGCCTCCACGCCCTTGGCCTTCATGTCGACGATGAACATGGTGAGGCCTTTGTGCTTCTCCACGTCCGGGTTCGTGCGCGCAAGCAGAATGCCGAAATCGGAGAAATGCGCCCCGGTGGTCCAAACCTTCTGGCCGTTGACCACCCAATCGTCGCCGTCCTTGACCGCGCGTGTCTTCGAGGCGGCAACGTCGGACCCAGCGCCGGGCTCGGAAAAGAGCTGGCACCAAATCTCTTCGCCACGCAGCGCCTTGGCGACATAGCGATCCTTGATGGCTTCATCCGAAAACGCGATCACCGTCGGCACACACATGCCGAGGCCGATGGCGAAGACGCCCGCGGGCGCGTCGAACTTCGCTTCCTCCTGATTGAAGATCACCGAAAAGATTGGCGCCAAGCCGCGCCCGCCTTGCTGCTTGGCCCAGGTAATGCCGGCAAAGCCCGCTTCAGCTTTCTTCTTCTGATAAGCCTTTGCGGCCTTCATGTACTCGCCCGGATTGAGCGAGCGGTTCATACGGTCGTTTTCGGCCGCCTTCGGCTTGCAATTTGCTTCCAGAAAAGCGCGTGCCTCGGCGCGGAACTTGGCTTCCTCGGGCGTGTCGTTGAAATCCATGATTTGCCGCTCCGATTCAAATTGTGAGGGTCATGCGCCCGCGCGTGGGGAGCGCATTCCACTCCGCCGCGAGACGATCGATTTCAGCGCGAATGGCGATGATCGCCTCTTGGCTGACGGTAATGGGCTCGGTATTGCGGGCCGAACAGGTGGTGAGGAAGAGATCGATCACCTCGCCCGGCGCCGGCCGTCCGCTCCAGCTATCGGCCTGCATCGTCTCCACCAGCCGCTCCACTGCTTCGCTTTGCGCCTCCGGCGTCATCCGGAAGCCAATGCCTTCGCCGGCGGCGGCGCGATGGACAAATCCGCGCATCTCGAGCACGTGTTCGACGGCATAGTGAAACATGTCGTGCGGGATTGGCGGCTGCTTCGGGCAAGCGATCTCTTCAAGCCGGCCGCCACGTTCAACGAACATGGCGTCGTACTTGCCGTCGCGCTTTTCGAAGATGACAGAGGCCATCACGCCGCGTTCCGCTGTTCCAGCCGCTTCACCAGCTTCTCTTTCCACACAGCCGGGGCGCCTGCTTGCACAGCGAGCAGCTTGGCGCGGCGGAAGAAGAGGTGGCAGTCGACGTCCCAGGTGAAGCCCATGCCGCCGTGCGTCTGGATGTTTTCCTTCGCACACAGATAATAAGCATCACTCGCGGCTGCGCGTGACGCCGCGGCCGCAAAGGGGAGTTCAGCGGCTTCTGTCGAAAGCGCCCAGGCGCCGTAATAAGCGTTCGAGCGCGCCACTTCGATTGCGACATACATGTCGGCGAGCTTGTGCTTGATTGCTTGGAACGAACCGATTTGGCGCGAGAATGCGTAGCGGTTCTTGGCATAGTCGATCGCCATCTCCAGGCATGCCTGCGAACCGCCAATTTGTTCGAACGCGATCAGCACGGCGGCGCGATCGAGCACCGCCTCGGCAAGCTCCCAGCCCTGGCCGGAAGCGCCTAAACGTTCGGCTTTGGCGTTCTTGAACGCGAGCTCGGCGTGGGCGCGGGTCGGATCGATCGTCTTCAAGGTCGTGCGCGTCACCCCCGGCTGATTGAGATCGACTAGCACAAGCGACAGCCCGCCGGCGTCCTTGGCCACAATAACGGCGTGGCTGGCGCAATCGCCATCGGTCACCGGAATCTTGGCGCCGTTCAACGTCCCGCCTTCGAACTTGGTTTGAATGGCTGAGGGTGCGGGCGCGCCAGGGCCCTCCGACACCGCAAAACAGCCAATGGCCTCGCCACTGGCGACAAGCGGCAAAAGCGCCTTCTTCTGCGCATCGCTGCCGGCGAGCATCATGGCTTCAGCGAAGAAATAGACCGTCGACGAAAACGGGATCGGCGCAACCGCCCGGCCCAATTCCTCGGCAACCACACAAAGCTCGAGGCGCCCCAAACCCAATCCGCCGTATTCTTCGGGAATGGCCGCGCCCAGCCACCCCAGTTCTGCGACGCCGCGCCACAAGCCTTCGTCGTAGGAAACCTTGGCGTCATCCAGGACGCGGCGCGTGACCTTGGCGCCCGCTTTCTCGGTGAGAAATTTTCTCGCTTGATCCTTCAAGCTTTTCTGGTCGTCGGAAAAATCGAAGTTCAAGCGTCCCTCCTCCGGTCTTGCCGGCATTCTTGGTTGCTCAGACCTTAACGCCCGGGGCGTGGACACCGAAAGAGTGTCTTGGCGTCAATCTTTGTTCACGAAGGCTCAAGGGCTGGCTGTGTAGGCTTGGCTGCGATTGGGCGGAGCATTCCATGGCTAAGGCTGTCTTCCATAAGGGCCAGCGCGTCTTCGTGAAACCGGTAGGCACGTGGGCAGCGATCGAGTGCGTCAACCCGCAATGGGTCAAGGGCGTCGAGGAACCGCTGCGCGTCAGCTATGACGTTGGCTTGGGACGCGACTTCCAGGCCCACGAATTGGCGGCCGAAGAGCAGGCGCCGGCAAAGCCAGATCTCATCGAAATTGAAAACTGGCGCGTCTTGCGCGCGGTGAACCGGCTTTCAGCCGATGCGCGTGATCCACGCCATCCCAATCCGGGCACCTTCCCGGTCGTTGTAACCGACGAGAAAGACTGGGGCGGCTGGCGCGTACCGATGGCCGAATACGACCGCGACCCCTCGCGCATCGAGCACCAAGCGCGCGTGATCGCCAACGCAGTGCGGCTCATGCGCGTTGCGCGCGAGCTCATCGAGTTCTCACAGGATCATCCGCACGAGACGCCGGGGCAGCTTTCCGATCTTGCACGTCAAGCCGAGATGCTGATGTCGGCGATCTATCACGAGCCGATGCCTAAAACCGACGCCACCGTCGCCGCGGCTGAATAACGCGCATTGATTTTCGCCTAAGCGCGGCTCATGTCAGGCCCCGACGGAGGCCTGCATGCGTGACGCCGAGAATGTAACTGTCCGCCTCGCGGACTATCAGCCTCCGTCCTATACGATTGACGAAATCGCGCTCGTCTTCTCGCTGGACGCCGATGCAACCTTGGTGGCCGCGCGCAGTCAGGTGCAGCGCAGCGGCGAGGCCGTTGTTCCCCTTGTGTTGGATGGCAAGCGGCTTGTGCTGCAAAGCATCTCCATTGACGGCGAAGTGCTGGATACAAGCGCCTATAGCGTCGATGCTGAGAAGCTCGACGATCAACGCGCCGCCGGCGAACTTCCGCCTCGAAATCGTAACGCGCATCAGCCCGGCGGCAAACACTGCGCTTGAAGGCCTCTATATGTCGTCGGGGCGCTTTTGCACACAATGTGAAGCGGAAGGGTTCCGCGCCATCACATATTTCCTCGATCGACCCGATGTGCTCGCGCGCTACGCGGTGCGGATTGAAGCCGACAAGGAAAAATACCCGACCTTGCTCTCGAATGGCAATCGAACAGAAACCGGCGACATGGAAGGCGGACGCCACTACGCCATCTGGATCGACCCGCACCCAAAGCCGTCTTATCTGTTTGCGCTTTGCGCAGGCAAATACCAATCCATCCACGATGAATTCACCACCATGGGCGGCCGCAAGGTCGCGCTCGGCATCTATGTCGATCCGGGCGATGCCGAGCGCGCGCGTTACGCCATGGACGCACTCAAGCGGGCCATGAAATGGGACGAAAGCGCGTTCAAGCGCGAGTACGATCTTGACCTTTTCAATATTGTCGCCGTTCGCGATTTCAATTTCGGCGCGATGGAGAACAAGGGACTCAACATCTTCAACTCGGCGCTCATCCTCGCCGACGCCGAAACCGCCACCGACGCCGACTTCGAAGCCATCGAAGCGGTGGTCGGCCATGAATATTTCCACAATTGGACCGGCAACCGCATCACCTGCCGCGACTGGTTCCAGCTCTGCCTCAAGGAAGGCCTCACCGTCTATCGCGAGCAGGAATTCTGCGCCGATCAACGCTCGCGGCCAGTGCAGCGCATCAAGGATGTGAAGCGCCTGCGCGCGCGTCAGTTCGGCGAAGACGCCGGGCCGCTCGCACACCCGGTACGGCCGTCCAGCTATCAGAAGATCGACAATTTCTACACCGCGACCGTCTACGAAAAAGGCGGCGAAGTGATCCGCATGCTCAAGCGCATCATCGGTGAAGATGCTTTTGCGCGGGGCATGCAGCTCTATTTCGAACGCCGCGACGGTACTGCCTCCACCGTCGAAGACTTCATCGCCTGCTTTGCGGAAGCATCAGCGCGCGACCTGTCGCACTTCATGCGCTGGTACGAACAAGCAGGCACGCCGAAAGTAAAATCTCGCGGCGCTTATGATGCGAAGACAGGGCGTTACGAACTGACGATCTCGCAGCATATTGCGCCAACGCCCGGCCAAGAGGCCAAAGCTCCGACGCCGATCCCGCTCTGGGTTTCGTTCATCGCCAAGGACGGGGCGCGGATTGCGGCAAAGCTCGAAGGCGACACGATTTCGCGCATCGAACATCACCTTGTGCTCGAGCGATACGCAGACAACCTTCCGCTTCCTCGACGTGCTGGAGGCGCCGATCCCGGCGCTGTTGCATGGCTTCTCCGCGCCCGTCACCCTCGACGACGGCCTCTCGATTGAAGAGCGCTTGGCGCAGATGGCCCACGATCCCGATCCATTCACCCGTTGGGAAGCTGGCCAGGCGATCGCCCGCGAAATCATGCTCTCTGGTTCGCAGGCGCACGCACCGGCCTTGGCCACAGCGCTTGGCCGCGAGCTCGATCGCGCACAGGAGGATCCAGCCTTCGCCGCACTGGCGTTGCGGCTGCCAGATCTCAACGAGCTCATTTTGGCGGTGGCGGCGCCGGATCCCGAAAAGCTTTATGCCGCGCGCGAGAGCCTGCGGAGAACGATCGCCAGCGCCCACCGTGCTCGCTTGGAAGCCATCGCCAGCGCCAAGGGCGAGCAACCATTTTCTCCGAGCGCCAGCGCGGCCGGGCGTCGCGCGCTAAAAAGTGCTGCTCTTGACCTGCTCGCTTCGCTCGGGCCCGAGGAAGCGAAGGTTTTCAGCGCCGCTTTCCAGAACGCGACCAGCATGACGGAAACGGCCGCGGCCCTCGACGCGCTCGGCCAATCCAACAGCGACGCCTTCGATGTCGTGCTCGATGAATTCTATGCACGCTGGCGCCAGAACCCGCTGGTGATCGACAAATGGTTTGCCGTTCAGGCAGCATCGCCACGCACCGATACGCTCGCGCGCGTCGCCAAATTGCGTGAGCATCCAGACTTCAATATCCGCAATCCCAATCGCGTCCGGGCGCTCGCGGCGTCATTCGCGATGCGCAACCCGCGCGCGTTCCACGCCGCCGATGGCTCAGGCTATAAGTTTCTCGCCGACCTGGCTCAGGCCATTGATCCACTGAATCCGGCGCTGGCGGCGCGCCTGTTGACTCCGTTCGAATCCTGGCGACGATTCGATTCGCAACGGCAACAACATGCGCAATCGGCGCTGGAACAGCTCAAGGCCCTGCCCCAGCTCTCGAAAAACACACGGGAAGTCGTCGAACGCACGCTGGCGTGAAGCAATTTAGGCACGCGGCAACGCGCCTGCGGAAACCATCCGTACACGGCTCGACAGGGGCTTTAAGCAATCGTTACCATTTACGCTTGTCAGAAGCGTCACACGGCGATTCGGGGCGGCCGGGGAAACTTCTCTTTGTCGAATGCTACCACCCACGAGGTAGGCGTCGCTACGCCGCCGACGGACAAATCCGACCGGCCGTTCATGGTCCTGGTGGCGGTGTTTGCGCTGACATTCACGGTCGCGATTGGTTTGCAGATCAAGGCTGATCACGACGTCGCCGTGGCGGCGATCGTGGAATCGCAATCGGCTGCAACCGCACTCATCGCCGAGCGCGTAAACAGCAACATG
Organism: uncultured Pseudomonadota bacterium; assembly: GCA_963837475.1. GTDB lineage: Bacteria > Pseudomonadota > Alphaproteobacteria > Caulobacterales > Aquidulcibacteraceae > Vitreimonas. The sequence goes on along the minus strand of CAWIND010000003.1, from coordinate 681,926 downwards.
GCGCTAGCGCTCGGCGCCAGCAGTGCGGCCGCGCACAGCGCGGGCGGCGCCTTCACGGATGCAAATATTCTCGCCAATGCGGCGTCGCGCGGGGGCCCCACGAGTGCTGCAGCTGTCGTGAGCGGCCATGAGATCCAGGCGCTCACAGATCCGGCCCAAGCAGGTCTCGTCACCACCGCCGTTCGTCAAGCCGGCGGGGCGCGCATTTGGGTCGGCGCACCGGACATGGGGCGTTTGGCGACCGCCCCGGTGATCGTGCGCCGCGTGGGCGAGCTATCGATCGTCTCCGTGCTCAATCCGCGCCAGCTTCTGCCGCAACTGGGTTCGAGCGCACGCGTGATGATCGCCTCCGACGCCGGGACGCTGCTTTATGCGTCGCCCGATGTTGTCAGTGCGGGTCCGCGCACCCAACAGCAACTGGCGACAGCCACCAGCGCCGGCGCCGGCGCCATCGTCACAGATGGCGCTGGAACTTCGTGGGCCGCAGCCCAGGTGGTGACCGCTGTCGGCAGCTTGCACATCGTGGTAGCGACGGCCGCACCCTCGCCGGCCGCACTCTGGTTTGCGGCGCTGACGCGCTTTTCGCTGGTCGCCGCCGCGCCGCTCGCGGCGATGTGCGTGCTCTACCTGCTCATGCGGCAAAACGCACAGCGCGCACGCCTGGCTGAGGCGGAGACGCAACGCGTTGAGACGCACTTCCGCATCGCCGCCGACGGGGCAAAGGTGGGCGTGGTCGAATGGCGCGCCGCCAGCGATGAGATCCAACTCTCCGAGCAGGCTGGCCGGCTCCTGGGGGCCGCCAACGATACCCTGTCGCTTCGCAACCTCTTGGCGCTGGTGATCAATGAAGATCGCTTCGCAGTAGAAGAGGAGTTCCGGCGCGCCAAGCAATCGGGTCTTCTCGACGCGCGCTTCCGCGTCAACCGCGGCAACGCGCTCGGCTGGATCGAAATGCGCGGCGCGGCCGTCGAGGACGCCAGCGGGCGCGCCGAGACCCGCCTCTTCGGCACCGTCACCGACGCCACCCAGCACCACGAAGCCGAGGCGCGCGTGTCGCGCCTCGAGAGACAGCTGCGCGCCGCGATCGAGAATTTCTCGGGCCCGTTCGCACTCTGGGATTCTCGCCGCCGTTTGCTGCTTTGGAATCAGAGTTTCGCGGCGACCTTCAAGCTCGGCCCCGAAGTGCTGCGCCCGCGCGTGTCCTACGAAGCGATTGCAGCGGCGTCGGCCGCCAATATCAGGCGCGAAAAGCACGAGGCCTCGAGCCCGGATGTGCGCATTATCGAGCTCTCGTCGGGCGAGTGGTGGCACATCGTTGAGCGCCGTGCGGCCGACGGCGGCATCATTACCGTCGGCGTCGACATCACGCCTTTGAAGCGCAAGGAAGAAGAGCTGGCGCGCAACGAGCGTCGTCTCTCCGATGCGTTGAGCCGCGCCGAGGGCCAGGAATACCGGATCAAGGCGCTGGCGCGCGAAGCGCACGAAGAACGCCAGAAGGCCGAAGAAGCCAGCCGCGCCAAGAGCACGTTCCTGGCCAATATGAGCCACGAACTGCGCACGCCGCTCAATGCGGTGATCGGCTTCTCCGAAATCATGGCGCGGGAATTGTTCGGCGCGCTCGGCAACGATCAATACAAGCAATACTCACAAGACATCTTCGATAGCGGCAACCATCTGCTCGACCTGATCAACGACATTCTCGACATGGCCAAGATCGAGGCCGGCAAACTCACGCTTGCCCCGCGCCCCCTCGATCCCATGGTGGCGATCGACCAGGCGGTTCGCCTCACCAAGAGGAGAGCCGAGGAAAAGGGCCTGCAGATCGTTACCGACGCCGAGAACTTGCCCGAAATCGAAGCCGACCATCGCGCCGTCAAGCAGATCTTGCTCAACCTGCTTTCAAACGCAGTGAAGTTCACCGACAAGGGCGCGATCATGGTGCACGGACGCGCCGGCCCCGACAGCCTGACGCTGCGCGTGATCGATACCGGCTGCGGCATCCCCCCCGAACATTTGCCCCGACTGGCGCGGCCGTTCGAGCAAGTCGAGCAGGAATTGACGCGCAACAATTCCGGCACCGGGCTGGGTCTTGCACTCACCAAGTCGCTCGCTGAAATGCACGGCGGCAAGCTCGCCATTCAAAGCGAGGTGGGACGCGGAACTATCGTCACCGTCACGCTGCCGCGCAGGTTTGGCGGCCGCCGCGAGCCGGAAGCCACCGCCGCCGAATAGTCGTCGAATGGATTAGGGGCTTGAATTCTGCCGGCGCTGCTCACGGCGCTCGCGGATGCGTTCTCTGATGGTTTCGCGAAATCTCTGCCGCGGCGTCAGATTGTCCGGCTGGCTTGGGTCGCTCACCGCCGGGCGCGCCGCACCTTCTCGAAGCACGCTGCGCCGGGCCGGCCCGGCATTGCGCAGTGCTGCAATCGCGCGCGCGCGCTCGAGCGGCGTCATCCGTGCGAACGCTTCGATCATGTCGTTGTGAAACGCGGCGAGCGCGGCGTCATCGCTGGCGCGCACGCGCGCGAAAGCGCCCCGCACGCGCACAGCATCGAAGGGTTCGGCGGCGGCGGCGTCAAACGCATCGCGCCGCGCCTGCACCGCCTGCCGGCGCAGCGTTTGGGTTTCCGCCCAGGTGCGCGCGACCTGGTCGCGCACGTGGGCGCGCGTCTCCTGCGGCAGCGCCGCCATCATCGCGCGCGGGCCGGGCAGTCGCGTTGCCGAAGCCGGCGTCGCGCGCTCAAGCCGCACGCCGGCCGCATAGCCGCCAAAAGCAGCGCCGGCGATCAACAGATTGAGCGCCACGGACACAAACAGGAGCGTCCGCCAAGGAAAGGTCCGCTCACTCATCCTGGTCTCCAGCGTCCGTAATCGGCAGCGGGGCTTCAAACGCCGCAGCGAAATAATCGTCCTGATCAGCTGACGGGGCCGCGAGCCCCGCGCCGCCATAGCCGATGAGCACGCCAAGCAATGTGCAAGCGGCGAGCGCCCAGCCAGCCGGCGCGTAAGACCCCCGGCGCACAGATGCGGCTTTCGGGGCCGCCGCCAACACGCGTTCGCTCAGCGCCGCACTCGGCTCTGGCAAAGCCTTCCCCGCCTCGAGCGCCGCATCAAAGGCGCGGGTCTGGGCGAGGCGTGGCGCCAGCGCCTCAGCATGGGCGCGCGCATAGGCTTCGCCTGCGCTACGCTCGGCGTCGGGCCAGCGCGCAAAATCAGCGCCGTAGGCTTCCAGCAAATGTTCGAACCTCGTCCGGTCCATGCGCTTTCCTTCCATCACCCCCGCGACGCGCTGTTGGCGTCGTCGATCAAATCCTGCACCACATCCGCCAGCGCAGCCTTCATTGCGCGCCGTCCGCGCGCGAGGAGCGATTCAAGAGCTTCAACGCTGATCTCCAGCGCTTCCGCCGCTTGAATGTTGGTCATGTCCTGAAAATGCACGAGTGCAAGCGCGGCCCGCTGCCGCTCCGGCAAAGCCGCCAAAGCGGCCTGCACCTTGGCTGCACGTTGCTGGGCAAGCCTTGCCGCACTCGCCAGCGGCGCCGGATCGGCCACCAAGAGGCCAGCGTCCGGGTCGGCTTTCTCGCGCCGGCGGCGCATGCGGTCGTAACAGAGATTGAGCGCGACCCGGTGCATCCAGGTCTCGAATTTGGCGCCGCCCGGCCGCCAGCGCGGCGCCGCGCGCCAGACCCGCAGGAAGACCTCCTGCGCCACATCCTCAGCCTCAGCGCCGTCGTTCAGCATGCGCCGCGCAAGCCCAACCATCTTGGGAAGATGCTTACGCACGAGCGTTTCGGCCGCGCGGACGTCGCCCGCGCCGGCCTGCCGGACGATCTCGGCGTCCGGATCGATCATCAGCCCAGAACCCTCCCGTGTAAGCGCGCGCTCCGTCCCGGCTCAGTTCGAACGTACCGGCGAGGCCGCTCCGTCGCCGGGCGGACCCACGAGCTGGACAAAGGCCGCCCGCACATTGGCTTGAACGTCCCGCAGGCGCGCTTCGAGCGAAGCAAAATCGGCTGCCCCGCCAAGGCCGGCAAGGCCCTGTTTGAGGGGATAGGGCCAAGAGGCCGGCTCACTGCTGCTCACGACGCTCACGCGCAGCAACTGATTAAGATCGCTGAGAAGGTCGAAGGCCGCGCGCAAGTCCGCCCCGAGCTTTGGGTCTAAGATGGCGCCAGCCGTCAGCTTATCGAGCGCAACGCCGGTATTCTGCGCCAAGAGGTCGGACCTGCCGCTCGTGAGCTGCAGGGTCTGGGCAATGAATTCAATGTCGACAAAACCGCCCGGCGCGAGCTTCAAATCCCAAAGGCTGCGCGCGGCGCGCTCGCGCTGCATGAGGCCGCGCATGTCTTGGACGTCGCGAAGCACTTTGGCGCGATCGTGGTTGCGGGCGATTGCAGCGCGCGCGATCTCAGTCACTTTCGCGCCCAGCATTGCATCGCCCGCCACTGGGCGCAGCCGGGTCAAGGCAAGCAATTCCCACGTCCAAGCTTCCTCGGCGTAATAGCGTTCAAACGAAGAAAGACGCACCGCTACAGGTCCTTTCGAGCCTGAAGGGCGGAGTTTGGCGTCAACCTCATAGAGCGCCCCCTCTTCGGTCGGCGCCGACAGCGCCGTGATCAGGCGCTGCGTAAGCTTGGTGTAGAAATCTCCGCCGCTGGGTTTGTCGGCCGGCGCGTCGTAGACGAGCATAAGGTCGAGATCGGAGCGCGACGAAAGTTCGGCGCCGCCGAATTTTCCAAGCGCCAGCACGCAGAAGGCGCCGGGCTGGGCGCCCGTGGCGCGCTCGGTTTCACCGAGCGCCGCCTCTGCCATCGCGGTGACGCACGCTTCAGCGAGGTCGGCGCGCGCAGCGCCCACTTCAGCGGCGCTCGCCAGACCGTCGAGCAATTGTACATTGATGCGAAACGCCTCTTCGCGCTGAAAGCGCCGCGCGGCGTTGAGCTGTTCTTCAAAGCTGGTTTCGCCGCCTATGCGCCGCTTGAGCTCCCGGGATCGTCCGCCGGCTTCGTCGCCGCGCAAGGGCGTCGCAAAGCGCGGTTCGATCAACGCATCAAGCAAAGCCGGCCGCATCGCAAGCGCGTCGGCCTGGCGCGGGGCGATCGAAAGCACGCGCGCCAAGAGGTCCAAGAGCTGTGGGCGCGCATCCAAGAGGGCGAGCACCTGCACACCGGCGGACAAACCGGCGAAGAAAGAGGCAAAGCGCATGAACGCTTGATCGGGATCGCCCGCGTTTGAGAAGGCGCGCAGAAGTTTCGGCGTCAAACGCGTCAACAGCTCTCTTGCGCGGGCCGAGCGCATGGCGCGGATACGGCCATGGTGCCAACCGCGAATGCTCTGGCTCACCGCTTCTGGCTTGGAAAAACCGAGTTTTCCGATTGTCGCCAGCGTCTCGGGATTGTCCTCGACGCCGGTGAAACTCAAGCTGCCGAGTGGATCGGCAAGGCTTTCGCCGCGTCCGAACAATTGCTGGTCGATGTCAGCGACGACCCGGCGCCATCCGATCACAGCCGCATCCAGCGCCGAAAGCGAGCTGAACCCCGCCAACGCCGCCACACGCGCGCGCGTTTCGGGATCGCCAGGCAAGCGATGGGTCTGGTTGTCCTCCAGCATCTGAATGCGATGCTCGATCTCGCGGAAGAATATATAAGCCTGGCCAAGGGCATCGCGCGCCTCGGCCTCGATCGCGCCCGCGCCTGCCAGCGCATCCAAGGCGGCGAGCGTTTGCGGCTGGCGTAACGCGCGATTTCGCCCGCCGAGAATAAGCTGCTGTGTCTGAGCGAACAGCTCGATGTCGCGAATGCCGCCGCGACCGAGCTTCACATCAAACACGGGATCGCCGAGTTCAGCGCTTTTGTGGGCCGACAGGATTTGCCGCTTGATGGAATGCACGTCCTCGACGGCGGCGAAATCCAGATGCTTGCGCCAGATAAACTGTTGCAGCGTTTCCAAGAATGCCCGCCCGGCCTCGAGATCGCCCGCCGCTGAGCGCGCCTTGATGAAGGCGGCGCGTTCCCAGTTCTGGCCGAGGTTCTGGTAATAGATTTCCGCTGACGCCATCGACACAGCGACCGGGGTCGAACCGGGATCGGGGCGCAAACGCAGATCCGTCCGGAAGACGTAGCCGTCGGCCGTCACTTCCTCGAGCACGCGCGCCAGCGGCGCAACAAGCCGCACCGCTGCGACGCGCGGCTCGCGGGCGCCGGCCGCGGCCAGCTTTTCGGCATCGAAGAACGCCGAGAAATCGATATCGCTGGAATAGTTCAGTTCGCGGGCGCCCATTTTGCCCATGGCGATGAGCGCAAAGCCGGGCGCTGGATTGTCCGCTGCTTGGTTTAGAACAATGTCGCCGCGGCGCGCGATCTCGCGGGCGCCAACGGCGAGCGCTGCTGCGAGTGCTGCGTCGGCAAAATCGGTGATGGCGCCGGTCACGCGGTCCAGCGGCCAGGCACGCGATAAATCAGCTATGGCGGTCGCCAGATGCACGGCGTCTTTCGCGCGTCGCAGCCTTTGCATCGCCTCTTCGATGGGCGGCGGATCGTTGACGATGGCGATGGCTGCGCCGAGCGCTTCGGCGACGAGGCGATTGGGCCATTCCATGTCGATGGCGTCCAAAAGATCGTCGCGGCGTTCGATCATCCGCTTGAGGTAGGGGGCGTTTTCGGCCGCGGCGGCAGCAGCGTCTTCCCACGGCGAGCCGCGAAATGGCGCCGGCGCTGGGCCTTGCGCGCGCGCAGCGGCGATCGCGCTCACCGCGCCAACTCCAGCGACGGGATAACCAAGGCCGCGCACAAGCCCCGACCGTCTTCGCCAATGCCATCGCGCAGGTGCAATCCCCCGCGATGCAGGCGCGCGACGGCCGCGACGAGGCTGAGGCCCAGCCCCGCGCCCGGCGTCGTGCGCGCGCCTTCAAGACGCACGAAACGCTCGACAACGCGATCTCGCTCGGAGAGCGCAACGCCGGGGCCATCGTCGAGCACGTCGATTTCCACCCGGCCATCGGGGCGGTGCACGGCGCGCACTTCGACGCGCCCGCCAGCGGGGGTGTATTTCAACGCATTCTCGACCAGGTTCGAGACCGCCTGCGTGAAGAGCCCCTGATCGCCGCGCACGGCCAAGCTCTCATCAATGTGAGCGCTGAAGCTCAAGCCCTGCTCTTCGGCCGCCGGTTCGTAGAACTCGACCAATTCGCGCAGAATGCCGCTGACATTCACGCGCTCAAGGCGCCAATTGCTCGCAGCCTCGACGCGCGCGAGCTTGAGGATGGCGGCGAACATGTCGAGCAAGCGATCGGCCTCCTCGCCTGCTTTGCGCAACGCTTCGCGGTCCGCTTCGGAATTCGGCGCCGCCTCGAGCGCGGTTTCCAGTTTCTGCCGGAAACGCGTGAGCGGCGAGCGAAGATCGTGGGCAATGGCGTCACCGGCGGTCCGCGTTGTCTGCATCAAGGCTTCGATGCGATCGAGCATGCCGTTCATGGCTTGCGCGAGTTCGTCAAATTCGTCGCCAATGCCCAATACCGGCGCGCGCCGGGTGAGATCGCCGCCCATCACTTCGCGGGCGGTGCCTGCGAGCACTTCGGCCCGCCGCGCCGCTTGCCAGGCGGCGAGCAAACCGCTGATCACGGAGAGTGCGAGGCCAAGAATCGCCACCGTCCACAATGCGCGCGTCACCCGTCCGGCGATGAAGGCTGTGTCCCCCAAATCGCGCGCCACCAGCAGAATGGGCCCGCTGAGCAGACGCCCAACGCGCCCACGCGCGCGTACGTGCGTGGCCCCGCCATCGCCGGTATTGCGGTCGAAGCTGAAGTCGACGCGCTCTGGGCTGCCGCCGGGAGTGGAGGGCAAGGTCGGCAAGTCGCCCGCGATCACATGCCCGCTGCTTTCGGCCAAAATGTAAAGCATGGGCCCGGGGCGCGCGGCGCGCTCCACGACTTCCTGGTTCAAACGGCGAATGCCGCCTTCGGCGTAGGAGCGCTCGAGCGAGGCATATTCCTGATCCGCGAGCACGTCGGAATCGCGGATGAGTTGCCCCGCGGTTTCAAAATAGACGTAGAGCAACAGCGCGACGACGAAGCCGAGCACGACACCGGCTTGGACGAGGCCAAGGCGGAACGTCGTTGTCTTTAAAAGTGCGCTGAGGTCAGGCCTCATCCCTCCAGACGATAGCCCGAGCCTCTGACCGTGTGCAGCAGAGATTGCGGGAAATCGCGGTCGATCTTGGAGCGGAGACGCGAAATGTGCACGTCGATGACGTTTGTTTGCGGATCGAAATGATAATCCCACACGTTTTCGAGCAGCATCTTGCGCGTCACCGTCTGACCGGAATGGCGCATGAGATACTCAAGCAGACGGAATTCTCGCGGCTGCAGGTCGAGTTTCTTGCCGTTTCGCCGCACCGTGCGCGCCAAGAGATCCATTTCGAGATCGCCCACGGCCAGCCGCGTTTGCGGTTCGCGATCGCGCCCGTTCCACAATGCGCGCACGCGCGCGAGCAATTCACGCGTCGAGAACGGCTTGCCGAGATAGTCGTTGGCGCCGGCGTTCAGTCCCTCGACGCGATGATCTTCATCGTGCAGCGCCGACAGGATCAGCACGGGCGTCGAGACGCCTTGATCCCTGAGCTCACGCACGACCGACACGCCGAGTTTCTTCGGCAGCATCCGGTCGAGCACGATGACGTCATACCCGCCGTTGATCGCCATGGATTGGCCGAGTTCGCCGTCCCCCGCCACGTCCACCGAATGATCGTCGGCGGCCAACGACGCCTTCAGGCTTTCAGCCATGTCGGCGTCGTCTTCCACCAGCAGAACCCGCATCGCTTTCATCCCACTAACCCTGTCCGACGTCGGCGGCGACGAAGCGTCGTCCGCCGCGCCCGTACACCTGCATCAGCAGCGGACGGCCAGCGCGGCGGGCTTGTTCCGCCGCAGCCGTCAATTCCTGTGCAGTGCGTACCGTACGCCCACCCGCCTGAAGGATAACATCGCCAACTGTGACCCCTTTGTCGAGCAGTCCGCTCGATTGCGCCATCGCCGTGATGACGACGCCGGATTCGTTGGCATTGAGCTGGAATTGCGTGCGCTCAGCCGGCGTGATCGGGCGCACGGTGACCCCGAGGGCGCCTTGCACGACGTTCGGCTGCTGCGGCGTGACGTTTTGGCTGTTGTTATTGGCGCCATCGGCGCTCGCAAGCTGCTGTTCGGAGGGCCGCTCGCGCGGCTGGATCGAGACCGTCCGGCGCTGGCCGTTGCGCAGCAATTCGATGCGCGAGCTCTGGCCGATCGCCGTCGCCCCGACGCGTTGGGTCAAGTCACGGCTGTCGTCGATGGCCTGGCCATTATAGGTGAGGAGCACGTCGCCCTGCTGGATGCCGGCGCGCGCCGCCGGCCCATCGGGTACGACAGCGCCAACCAGCGCGCCGTGCGTGTTCTGCAGGCCAACGCTGTGGGCGATGTCCGCATCGAGTGGCTGGATTGAGACGCCGATCCAGCCGCGGGTGACGCGGCCGCTGCGCAGCAATTGCTGCACAACGCGGCTGGCGACGTTGGAGGGGATGGCAAAACCGATGCCGACGCTGCCGCCGGTCGGCGAATAGATGGCGCTATTGACGCCAATGACGTTGCCGGCGAGATCGAAGGTCGGGCCGCCAGAATTGCCGCGATTGATCGGCGCGTCGATCTGCATGTAATCGACATAAGCCGAAGAACCCGCGTCGCGGCGCCCTATCGCCGAGATGATGCCGGCGGTGGCTGTGCCGTCGAGACCAAACGGATTACCGACCGCGACAACCCAATCGCCGACGCGCACGTGCGTTGCGTCATCGAACGTCACGTACGGGAAATGGCCCCCGCCGCGCACGCGAATGACGGCGAGGTCGGTGAGTTCATCCGAGCCGATAATGTCGGCGGGAAGATCGCGCCCATCGCTGGTGTGGATGGTGATCTCTTCAGCGCCGTCGATGACGTGATGATTAGTGACGATGGTGCCGTTGCCATCGATGAAGAAGCCGGAACCGAGCGCCACGGGCGCTGGCTGTGGCCGGCCGGGCTGGCCGCGGAAGAATTGTTCGAAGCCGGGCGGTAGCCCTTCAAGCGATGGGCCTTGCGCGGCGTCCGGACGCTGGCGGACCGAGATCGACACCACCGCCGGGCGCACGTGCTCGATGAGGCTTGCAAAGCTCATCGGCGCCCCGCCGGGAGGCGCCACCGGCGCCGGTTGAATTTCTTGTGCATGTGCGGGTCGCGACATCAGCGCCGGCGCGGCCGCAAAGCCGGCGAAAAGCGCCATCGCGGAAGCGCCCGCGATCAGCGTGCGGCGAAGGAACGAAGCAGAGCTGGCGTCAGACATGAATACCCTCGGGAGGAACGTGAGTTGGTTTGAGGCTGGTCCCGCAGCCGGTCTACAAGCCCCATCATAGCTTGCCTTTCGGCCGCGTAAGAGCGGTTTTAGGCGAAGTTGGGACTGATCTGGGCAGAACTCGGCGGCTTTTTTGGGATGGAACAGCGGATCAGCCGCCATTTGCCGCACGGCTAACGCAGTCCGTCGCTCAACGTTCACCTTCTTCGGGGCTGAGCGCTGCAGCGCGCTGGCGATCGCGGAAACGCGCCGCCACTGCAAGGCCCGCTGCCACAAAGAGTAAGGGTGAGGCCCACAACAACCAGGTGCGCGCATCGAACGGCGGCCGGAAAAGGACAAAGTCCCCATAGCGTTGGCGGAAGAAAGCACGGATCTGGTCGTCACTGTCGCCGGCCATGATGCGTTCGCGGACAAGCCCGCGCATGTCGGCGGCGATGTCAGCGGTCGATTGTGCGATGGGCTCGTTTTGGCACTGGACGCAGCGGATTTCCATTTCAAGCGCGTTGGCGCGCGCCTCCTGGGCGGGATCGCCAAGAACAGTCGGCGCGGCCAGTGCCAAAAGAACAGCCATGAGCGTCATGGCCGCGCCCGCTTGGGCCGCGCCAGCGCTATGAGGCTCGCCAAGCCGCCGATCGCCATCATGAGCGCGCCGCCGAAAATGAATTGCACCGCTGGATTATGATAGAGCCGCACGCCCCAGCTTGCGCTACCGCGCACGGGCTCGCCCAAAGCCACATAGAGATCGCCGTCGAGACCGGTCAGAATGCCAACTTCCGTCGTTGGCATGGGCGATGTTTCATAGACGCGGCGCTCGGCGGAAAGTGCCGCCACATCGCCATCATGATCGACACGGAAGCGAGCGCGCGTGGCTTCGTAATTCGGCCCATCGACGCCGCCAATGTCGAGGAGCGTGATGCGGCGGTTGGCAAAATCGATGCTTTGACCCGGCGCCAGCGCAAGCGCGCGTTCGGAGCGAAACGCCGTTTCCGAGATTGCGCCAATGGTCAGCACGCCTGCGCCAATGTGCGCGACGCTCATCGACCACACAGCAAGAGGCAGCGCTGCGATCTTGGCCAGCGATCGGCCTTCGCCGCGATTGATGCGCGTCCACAGATAGACGAAGCCGCCGATCACCAGCCAAACGCCGATCGCAAGCCCAATCGCGGGCGCCGCGCGCCAGTGCGTCATCATCAGTGCTGCGATGAGGGTCGCTCCGCCGCTGATCGCCGCCGGGGCCAAGCGCTTGAACGCCGCTTTCATGTCGCCAATGCGCCAGGTGAGCATCGGGCCAACAGGCAAAAGGACGAACAATAATCCGAGCAATGGCGCGACCGTCGTATTGAAGAAAGGCGGGCCGACTGAGATCAAGCCGCCGCCCAATGCCTCGACGATCAGCGGATAAAGCGTGCCGATGAGCACGACGCCGGCCGCAACCGCCAAACCGAAATTGTTCCAAACCAAGAGGCTCTCACGGCTGATCGCCGCAAACCCCGCCGGTTGTTTCAGTTTCGGCGCGCGCCAGGCGTATAAGCCAAAGCCCATGCCCAGCGCCACGCCGAGCAAAACCAGCACCGCGATGCCGCGCTTTGGATCAACGGCAAACGCGTGCACCGAGGTCAGCACGCCCGAGCGCACGAGGAAAGTGCCGAGCAAGGCGAAACCGAAACCCATGATCGCCAGCAGGATCGTCCAGCTTGCCAGCGAGCCGCGGCGCTCGGTGACGATGGCGGAGTGGACGAGCGCGCACGCCGCAAGCCACGGCATGAAGCTCGCATTCTCGACTGGATCCCAGAACCACCAGCCGCCCCAGCCGAGTTCGTAATAAGCCCAGTACGATCCGAGCGCGATGCCGAGCGTGAGGCAGGTCCACGCCGCCAGCGTCCACGGGCGCAATGCTTTGGCCCAGGCTTGATCGGCTTTGCCTTCGAGCAACGCAGCGATGGCCAGCGAGAACGGCACGCTCATGCCGACATAGCCCAGATAAAGCATGGGCGGATGGGCGGCGAGCGCGGGGTCCTGAAGCAGCGGATTGAGGCCAGCACCCTGCATGGGCGCGGGATCAAGGCGCGCGAACGGATTGGAGAGAAAGAGCGTGTAGGCAAGCGCGCCAGCACTCACCAGGCCCTGCACGCCGACCGCTTTCGACCACAGCGCGATGGTTTGCCCGCCGCGCGCGCTTGCAAGCACAGCGCCAAACACCGCCGACACCAAGCACCAGAGCAGCATCGAGCCTTCGTGATTGCCCCAGGCGCCAGCGATTTTATAGATGAGCGGTTTGTCGGTGTGGGAATTGTTGGCGACGACGGCGAGCGAAAAATCCGAACGCACATAGGCTACGATCAAACAAACGAACGCAACCAGGCAGCCTGCCGCCGCGCATTGCGCAAGCGCCTTTAGTGCTGCTGCGCGCGATGCTTGCTGAGAAGGCGCAAGCCCGAGCGCGCCTTGCGCCAAGCTGATCGCGAAGGTGAGGCAAAGCGCAAAGGCGCCGATCTCGACGATCACTGCGGCCCCTTCCATTCGCCGCGTCGTCGCAGCGCTTCCACCACTTCACGCGGCATATAACGCTCGTCATGCTTGGCGAGCACACGCTCGGCGACAAACGCCTGACCGGGCGCCCACTGGCCTTCCGCCACCACGCCTTGGCCTTCGCGGAAGAGGTCGGGGAGAATGCCGTCATACCGCACCTCCACAGCAGCCCCGCCATCGGTCACTTGGAACGAGGTCACGCCATTGTCGTCGCGATGGACGCTGCCGGCGACGACTAGCCCGCCCAGACGAATGCGTTGCCCGGCATGGGCCTTCTGCGCCAATTCCGAGGGGGCCACGAAATAGACGATGGAATCGCGCAGGCCCGCAAATGTCAGCGCCGCCGCCAGCACCAGCACCGCGCCCGCCGCGCTGATCATCATCAATCGCTGATCCCGCCGCCGCACCATGGGCTCCTATTGCGCAGTATTTGTGGTGGGGTTTGTGGTGGTGTTTGCCGTGTGGGCGGCCGTGTCGCCGACCAACCCATGGCACATTTCAGAAGGCGCGCCGCGCCGCACAGCCTCGGCGCATAATTGCCTTGCCTCAGCGACGCGCCGATCCTGCATCGCCGCCATCGTCTGGTAAATCCATGGCGCGGGATCGTTGGTCTGCGCCGCCACCTGTTGAAACAGTCCAAGCGCTTCTGGCGTCACGCGGCCATCGGCGACGCGCACCATGGCGCGACCCATTCCCATCATCGCCTCGAGCGAGCGCGGATCGCGCCGCAGCGCCGCATCGAACTGGCGCGCCGCTTCCTCGGCGCGGTTCTGCGAGAGCAGGATCTGACCGGCGAAGAGGTGCGGGCGCGCATCGCGCGGATTGCCTTGCGCGGCGCGGTTCAAGACCGCCAGCATCTCTTCGGGCGCATAAGTGGTTGGATCGCGATGGCGCAGCGCTTCCAGACGCGCATCGATCGGCGCATCGGCAAGCGACGGCTTGCCAACGATGAGGTAGGCGCCAAGCGCCAGGAGCGCCACAGCGCCGCAAGCGATGAGAGCGGGCCTGGCGCTCACCACCCCCGCACCGCCCATGCGATAGGCGCGCAGCGTCCAAGCCGCCGCCGCGGCGGTCATCAAAGCCGCGACGGCCAGGACGATGATGGAATTCGGCACGCGCGTTCCCTAGCCCGCTTCGGGGCGCGGTGAAATCGGCGCCCTTCGCCGCGCGCTGCGCTAATCCGTCGCTGGAAGCAGGAGCCGCGCGCGCAGGCCGCCCAATTGCGCACGCTCAAACCGCAGCTGGCCGCCGTACAAATCTACGGTTTCCTTGAGGATGGACAGTCCGAGGCCCTGACCGGGCGCTGCCTCATCCAGGCGCGAGCCGCGCGCCATAGCGCGTTCGATATCGGCTTCGGAAAGGCCCGGACCATCGTCGTCGACGATGATCTCGAAGAGGCCATTGCTCTGGAACGACGGCAACAGACGCACGAAAACTGTGCTCTTGCCGTACTTGCAGGCGTTGTCGAGCAGGTTGGCGACCATTTCGAGAAGGTCTTCGCGCTCGCCTCGGAAGGTCACGTCGCCTTCGGCTTCGATTGAAATATCGATGGCTTTCACGTGGTCGTATTTCTGCTCCATCATGAAGACGAGGTCTTCGAGGTTCTGGAGCACCGGCGTGCGGTAGGCGATGGTCGCCGCCTGCGGTCCCGCGCGCGCTTCGGCCCGCGCCGCCACGCGCGCGCGCCGCAGCTGACGTTCGACGAACCCTTCCATTTCCTCAATCGATTGCTTCATCACGCTATCGTCGCCGCTGGCGGAGGCGCCCGCCGCGGCGGCGTTCTTCAGCACCGCAATGGGCGTCTTCAGCGCATGCGCGAGATTGCCGACGTGGCGGCGTGCGCGCTCAACGACTTCGCGATTGTGGTCAACCAGCGCGTTGAGCTCCTGGGTCACCGGCTGCAGTTCAGCGGGATATTCGCCGGCCAGGCGCTCGGCTTGGCCGCGCCGCACGTCGGCAATGTCGCGCTGCAATTGCCGCAGTGGCTCAAGCCCGATGCGCACCTGCAGCACCGTCACCGCCGCCACCATCAGGGCGCAGAACGCCACGAAGGCCGCAAAGGCAAGCCCCACGAGATTGGCGGCCGGCGCAATGATTGCTTGCGGCGCAACGCCAACGACGAAAAGGAAGCGTCCTTGCAGACGTGGAATCTGCTCGACGCGAACAATGGCGCGCAATGGGACCCGATCGGGGCCCTCAATATCGACGAATTGCGGAGCACGCGGCGCGTTTGCCGCAGTGAGCCGGCGCTGCAAATCGGGAGCGAGCCGGATTGTGGTGTCAAACAGGGACGGCGAGATCACCTGCACGTCGAGCCGACCGTCAGGATCATGGATGCGCGCGATCTGGAAATAACGCCCACTCAGCGGCTGCGAATAGCGAGGGTCGTAGGGCACATCCTGCAGCGCCAATTCGCCCGTAAGTCCCGGCCCCGCATTGCCGATCAGATTGTCGGCGACGCTTTGAATTTCGGGATCGATCAAGAGCGTCAGCAATTGACGATTGAATTGGGCATGCGCGATCCAGCCGACCGCCACCAAACCCGTCACGCTGATGAGCGCAATCGTCAGCAGCCGTGCGGCCAGCGAGCGTGCAATCAGACGCCGGAAGCGTGTAAGAATGCCCTCGCCCGCTTCGCTCACTGCATCGCCGCTGGGTCTACCAAGCGATAACCGAGACCTTTCTCGGTGATGATGCGGTCGGAGCCGATCTTGCGGCGCAGGATGCCGATGAAGACCTCGATCGTGTTGGAATCGCGCTCGTGGTCCTGGCTGTAGATCTTCTCAGTGAGTTCGGAGCGCGAGACGATGCGCCCAGCATGGTGCATCAGATAGTCGAGCACCTTGTACTGGTAGGCCGTGAGCTTCACCGGCGCGCCGTTCACGCTGACTTGGCCGGTCGCCGAATTGAGCTGGAGATCGCCAACCTCCAGCGTTGACGATTGGTGGTCGGTCTGGCGGCGGACATTGGCGCGCACGCGCGCCAAGAGTTCGCCCATATGAAACGGCTTGGTGACGTAATCGTTGGCGCCGAGATCGAGCCCTTCGACTTTCTCGCTCCAACGGTCGCGCGCCGAAAGGATCAGCACCGGCATGGTGCGTCCTTCCTTGCGCCAGTATTTCAGAACCGAGAGGCCGTCGATCTTGGGCAGGCCGAGATCGAGGATGGCCAGGTCATAGGGCTCGGTCTCGCCCAGGAACTGGCCGTCTTCGCCATTATCGGCGCTGTCCACAGTGTAGCCGGCATCGCCCAGAGCCGCGGCGAGCTGCTCGCGCAGGTTCTTATCGTCCTCAACCACCAGAACCCGCATTGCGTGCTTCCTTAGCGGATCTGTCCGCTGACGGCGTCGACGGTGAAATCGCGAACGTCGCCGTTCTGCATCCGCCAACGCAGCACATAAAATGGCCGCTCTCCGTTCTCAAGGCGAGCATTGATCAGATCGCCGCCAAAGCGGCCCCGCATCATGCTCACGATTTCGCGCAGAGAACGAATGTCTTGATGGCGGTTCCCGCGTTCGTTGTCGCCGCCACGGTCGCCGCCGCGGTCGCCGCGTTGATCAAAGGCCCATTGAGGCCGCATGGCGCCGTCGCGGTGGCGGGCGTCTTTATCCGCCAGCGCCGGGCCAGCGCTGGCCGCCAGCACAGCGGCCGCGAGAAGGAGGGAACGGACCCACATGCAAGTAAAGGCTTTAGGCCCCTGGCCGTGAATGTGCCCTGAATGTAACCGGTGCTTCTGGGTTAACCAGCCGGACGGGGCGGCGTGTGGTCGCGCTTTGACCACTTTTTGACGAATTTCTTCAGGTCTTCGTCCGGCGTTTCCGGCAGCACCACGTGCAGGTGCACCAGTTGATCACCCTGTCCGGCCACGCCCTTTGCTTTCAGACGCAGGGTTTTGCCGGTGTTTGCGCCAGCCGGAACAGTGAGTGCAACTGGCCCGCCTGGCGTCGGGACCTGGATGCGTGCGCCTTCCACCGCTTCGGCCAGCGAGATGTTCAAATCCATGTGCACATCTTGGCCGTCACGGCGGAAGAATGCGTGCGGCCGGACATTGAGCTCGACCAGAGCATCGCCAGCAGGCCCCCCTTGCACGCCCGGACCGCCTTGGCTCTTCAATCGAAGCACTTGTCCACTCTCAACGCCCGCCGGAATCGCGACATCAAGCGTGCGGCCCTCCGCCAGTGAAATGCGCCGCTTGGCGCCGTTCACGGCATCCAGAAAGTCGATGTCGAGTGTGAAGCGAATGTCGCGCCCGCGCATGCGGGAATAGCCGCGCCCCCCGCCAACGCCCGAGCCAAAAAGATCCGAGAAGATATCGCCAAGATCGAAGGCGTCGCCCGAATAAGCGCCGCCAGCATTTGGACCTGCACCCGCATACTGACGCGAGTTTTGCCGCGGCCTTGAATTGAACGCCATGCGCTCGTTGCCGTCGGCGTCGATCTCGCCACGGTCGAAGCGGCCCTTGGCGGTTGGCTCGGACAAGAGATTGAACGCCGCCGTCGCGCGCTTGAAGCGCTCTTCGGCTTGCTTGTCGCCGGGGCGAACGTCGGGATGAAGTTCCTTGGCGAGCTTACGGTACGCGCGACGAATTTCGTCGGCGGTAGCGGTTCGGCTGACGCCGAGGGCGGCATATGGGTCCCAACTCAAGGTGTCTGACAGCACTCCAGCCTCTTGGAGATTGGCAGCAACCGCGCGTGAAGCCAAATGCTGGAATCACGGAGCACCGCCACCCAGGGCTATAAGGTGAAGGTTAACTCCGTGTTCAACCCTGGCGCCCGCCCAGAATCCAATTGCGCGTACCGGACCTGCAACGACGCCGGGCGGCGGCCTGAAAATCAAAGGCTTGGTCGCGCCGCGCAGATGAAATCGGGCAGCGCGTGGGAAGGTGCATATGATTAAGACGTGGATATCGTGACGCTTCACGTCTTTTCACGACCGCGCCAAGCGCAGTGGCGATGACTCTCGGTCTTCGTTGCACGCATGGGCAGCATTTCTCTACGCCGCTGAGCCGATCGTTGCGCACAACATCGTGACAAGAGCGCGTCCAGGAGAATCGAGCGCTTGCTTTGCGCGTAGAGAACCGGGGCCGCAAGACCGGGGCCGCAGAACCGAGGCGACAGCGAGGAAAACCCAAGCGGATCGCAAGCATTGTCAGACAATGCGGCGGCAAACCCAGCCACATCGCGTTCGCCGCCCTCCGGGGCGGTTATGGACTGGGCGCTGCGTTCGCGGTTTGGGCAAATGCGCCGTCACGCAGCGGCCAGGCCGTTGCGGATGAGCGTTTTTGCTGATGCTTGGCGCCGGAACGGTCGGATTTGCGTTCATGCCATGGCGGAAACCCAAGGCGCGGAGGGCTGAAAGTGTTGGATGCGGCCCCCCTCAATCGCCCTGATTTCCCTGGTCAGAATTCAGCCATACCTCTATTGGACACGACGCTTCGGAGACCTTCTTGAACGACGAACAGCAGCCCGACCCTCGCCGCATCGACTGGGCGAAGCTGCGGGCGTCTGCAGCGCAGCAGCACATCGCCGAACTGCTCGACCGGCGCCGCTGGACCTGGCGGCGGATAAGCAGCGTCGTCGCGGGCGCCGTTTTGCTCGTCGTCGTGTCGCTTTGGCTCTGGATTTATTGGGGCTTGCCGCAAGTCCCGAACGCGGACGCGCTGTGGGCGCTCAATCGTCAACAATCGACGATGTTCTTGGACCGCAACGGCCAAGTGCTCGGCGTCCGCGGGCCTTATTACGGGCAGCGCGTTCATCTTTCCGATCTGCCGGCCTACGTGCCGCAAGCCTTCATCGCCATCGAAGACCGCCGCTTCTACGAGCATGAGGGCGTCGACCGCATGGCGATCGTGCGCGCCGTTCTCGCCAACCTCCGCGCCGGCGAAACCGTGCAGGGCGCGTCGACCATCTCGCAGCAGCTGGCGCGCAACCTCTTCTTGACGCCTGAGCAATCGATCAACCGCAAGCTCCGCGAAATGGTGCTTGCCTCGCGCATCGAGCGGCGCCTGACCAAGGACGAGATTCTCGAACTCTATCTCAACCGCGTTTATCTGGGCGATCAGGCCTTTGGCGTCGACGCTGCCGCGCGGCGTTTCTTCGGTCATCCAGCCGCGCGGCTGAGCCTCGCGGAAGCCGCAATGCTGGCGGGTCTGCCGAAGGCGCCCTCGCGCTCGGCGCCAACAGAAAGTCTCGAACGCGCCACGGCGCGCCAGCACGTCGTGCTCGACGCCATGGTCGAAGCCGGCTTCATCACGACCGCGCAGCGCGATCGCGCGCGGGCGCAAGAAATCCACGTGGTGCAGCGACCACCGGTGGAACGCAGCCTGGGCTACGCGTTCGACCTGGTCGTCACACAAGCGCGCGCGGCGGTTGGCGATTCTGTACCCGACCTTGTCGTTCACACGACCATCGACGCCGATGTGCAGCAAGCCGCGGCGCGCGCCATCCGCGCCCGCCTCGGCAACCGCGCCTTTGGCCGGCGCCCGCTGCAGGCATCGTTCATGGCCATGGACCGAGACGGCGGCATTCGCGGACTTATCGGCGGCACCGATTATGGCGCATCGCAGTTCGATCGCGTGACGCAGGCGCGCCGGCAGCCCGGCTCGGCGTTCAAGATTTTCGTTTACACAGCAGCGCTCGAGAACGGCCTCGACACCGAAGATGTGCGCTACGACGAGCCGGTCGTCATCAATGGCTGGCGGCCGCACAATTATGACGAGGGCTATCGCGGCGCGATGACATTGCGAACCGCGTTTGCGCTTTCCGTCAACACGGTCGCGGCCGAGGTTGCTTCCGAGATCGGGCCGCAGCGTGTCTCCGACGTGGCGCGGCGGCTCGGCATCACCACGATGCCGGCGCAGGGCCAATTCGTGCCGCCGTCGATCGCGCTCGGCTCCATCGAAGTCACGCTGTGGGACATGACCACGGCGGTCGCCACCTACATGAACGATGGCAGCCGTGTTGATGCGCACATTGTGGATTCAGTGACCAACGCCGCCGGCCAAGTTCTCTACCAAAGGCCACCCTATAACGGTCCGCGCGTGCTCGATGAGGACATTGTGCGGCGCATGACCAGCATGATGGGCGCGGTGGTGTTGCGCGGCACTGGTACGGCCGCAGCGCTCGGCGATCGCGACGTCGCCGGCAAGACGGGCACCAGCTCCGATTGGCGCGATGCCTGGTTCATCGGTTACACGGCCGACTTCACGGCAGGCGTCTGGGTCGGCCACGACGACTTTAGCTCGATGGGCCGCACCACCGGAGGCACCATTCCCGCTCAAGTCTGGGCCGACACGATGCGCGTCGCCCATCACGGCGTGCCGCCCCATCCTTTGCCGGGCATCGAACAGCCGGTCGCGTCGCCGCGCGAAGTCGAGATGTCGAGTTTCTTTGACGATCTCGCCAATGCGTTCGGCCTCGGCGACAACGGCAACAAGCCTGACGAAGGCGACGCGCCGAACAATTGAGTTTAGCCCATGGCGGCGCCCGTTCTTGTTCAAGCCAAAGACTTGCGTCTGTCGCTCGGTTCTGCGCCTCTTTTCGAGGGCGCGGAGTTCTCGCTGCACAAGGGCGAGCGCACCGCGCTCGTCGGCGCCAATGGCGCCGGCAAATCAACTCTGCTCAATATGCTTGCCGGCTTGGTTGCCCCCGATGCGGGTGCGATTGCGTTTGCCTCCGGGGCGAGCGTTGCTCTGGCCGAGCAGGCCCCCGATCTCTCGGGCTTTGCAACGCTGCGGGACTTCGCGATGTCGCCGTCGACGCCGCGTGACAGGGGCGCGGCCGCGCACGAAGCCGAGGCAGCGCTCGAAAGCTTCGAACTTGATGCGGAGCGCCCGACAGCGGGTCTCTCCGGGGGCGAAGTGCGGCGCGCATCATTGGCGCGCGCTCTTGCGGGCGACGCTGACGTGCTGCTTTTGGATGAGCCGACCAACCATCTCGATATCGCCGCCATCGAGGCGCTTGAAGATATGGTCGCCAACGCGCGCAGCGCCTGCCTCATCATCAGCCACGACCGCCGCTTTCTGGAACGGGTCTCGACCTCGACGCTGTGGCTGCGGCAACGGCGCTTACTAAAACTCGCGCGCAGCTTTGCAGCGTTCGATGACTGGGCAGACAGCGTCGAGCAGGAAGAGGCGCGCGCCCTGGCGCGGCTAGAGACCCAACTCAAAGCAGAGGAGCATTGGCTGCGCCGCGGCGTCACCGCGCGGCGTTCGCGCAATGAAGGCCGGCGGCGGCGTTTGCTGGCGATGCGGGCAGAGCGGCGCGAACGGCAGGCTTTGGCGAATGCGCCAAGTGCTGCCTTGCAAGCGGCGCGCGGCGCTAAATCGGCGCGGCTTGTGCTGGAGGCCAAGGCGGTCTCGAAAAGTTATGGCGAGCGCACGCTCATCAGGGATTTCTCATTGCGCGTCATGCGCGGCGATCGCCTCGGCATTGTCGGCGCCAATGGCGCGGGCAAGACCACGCTGTTGGAGATTCTGCTGAAGCGCCGCGCGCCGGACGCGGGCGCGGTTCGCCTCGGCGAGAATTTGCAGATTGCCTATGTCGATCAGTCGCGCGCGATCCTCGATCCAACCCTTACGTTGTGGGAAACGCTGGCGCCGGCCGGCGGCGACCAAGTGATGGTGCGCGGCCAGCCGCGCCATGTCGCAGCCTATGCCGGCGATTTTTTGTTTAGCGCAGCGCAATTGCGCCAGCCGGTCTCGGCGCTCTCCGGCGGCGAGCGCAATCGGCTCGCACTCGCGGTTGCGCTGGCCAAGCCCGCGAACCTCTTGGTGCTCGACGAACCGACCAACGATCTCGACATGGATACGCTCGAGGCGCTGGAAGACATGCTGGCGACTTATGACGGCACTGTGCTCCTGGTCAGCCACGATCGCGCCTTCCTCGACGGCGTGGCCACCCAGATCGCAGCACCTTTGGGTAAAGGGCGCTGGGTGGAATCCCCCGGCGGCTGGGCCGATTTCGAGCGCGCTTTTCCCGGCGCGATCACACCGGCTGCACCAGCAGCGCCCGCTTCACCACGCGCCCAGCCCCGCGAACGCGAAGGCGCGCGCGCTGCCAAGCTTTCGTTCAAGCACGAACGCCGCGCCGGTGAACTGAGCGCTCTGTTGGTCCGTTTGCACAATGAGATTGCCGCTCTCGAACATAAGCTCTCCGACAGCGGCGCCTTCGAACGCGACCCTAAGAGCTTCGAAGCCAGCGCGGAGCGCCTCGCTGCTGCGCGCGCTGAACATGACGCCGCCGAAACGGAATGGCTCGAAATCGAGCTGCTGCGCGAGCGTCTCGCCGACCAGACTTGAATCCTCAAGCCTGAATTCCCCGAGCTTGCCAACTCTAATCCCCCAAGCTTGAAATCCCCAAGCTTCGAATCCTTTGTTAACCGCAATCGGGCGAAAGCGGCTGCATGCGCCTGATTGCGATTCTTGTGATCTTCGCGGTCGTCAGCGTCACCACAGCGCGCGCGTCCGCCCCGGGCGCCTATGCTGAGCCCGCTGCGCAAAACGCCAACGATTGCATCAAACTTTGCGAGGACGACAGCCTCTGCGTGGGCTCTACATACGAAGCCGGCGCCTGCGGCTTGTGGGCGAGCGTGCCCCAGGCGGCGCCTTCGCACTTCACATTGAGCACCCATGCGCCAGGGTTTACGCGTCGTTTAGAAGTTGCCGAGGCGCAACGCCCGCTCGCTCCGCCCGAACATCCAGCCCCGGTGCAGCCTGAAACCGCCGCATTAGCGCTTCTCGGCGGCTATGACGCCAGCGAGGACATACGCCCTCGCCTCGGCGGCGACTGAGGGACGCCCAGTAAGGTTTGTTTACGCTCACTCCTTAGCGTTCGATTGTTTCAGGGAGGGCCGAGTCGGCCATGTCCACCTCACGGTTCGCGAAACTGGTCGATCTGGCGCGCACCTCCGATAGCGCGCAGCGCCGCGAATTGTTGCGGGAAGTCACCGATCTCTTCTTCGAAACCAGCGGGCATCGCAGCGCCCGCGAAAACGCGCTCTTTGACGATGTGCTCCAACTCGTCGCCGCGGAAATGCAGGAGGGCGTGCTCGCCGAACTTGCGGAAGTGTTCGCCGATGCGGCCGACGCTCCCGCCGGGCTCATGCGCGATCTGGCCAATCATTCGTTTGAAGTGGCCAAACCCGTGCTGCAGCGCAGCCGCGCGCTCGACGACCAAACCCTGGTGCAGATCGTCAACTATCAGAGCCAGAACCACATCAAGGCTGTGGCCGAGCGCCATGATGTGAGCGAGGCGGTGTCTGACGCCATCGTGCGCTTTGGCGACGACACGGCGCTCGACGCCCTTATCCGCAACGACGGCGCCAAGCTTTCACGCGACAGCATGGAAACCGCCGTGGACCGGGCCCGCCGCAGCACGCTTTTGCATGAGGCGGTCGTCACGCGCCGCGACCTGCCGCTCGATCTGCTCAATGAAATGTATTTCGTCGTGGAAGCGCACCTGCGCGATCAGATCCTGCAGCGCAACGCCACGGTTGATCCCGCAACCCTCGACGCCGCTTTGGCCAAGGCCCGCGAACGCGTCCGCAAGGATGTCGGCGACATGGGGGCCGAAGCCAAGAAGGCGATGGCCTTCATTCAATCCAAGAAGAACAGCGGCGAGCTGAGCGCGCGCCTGTTGGTCTCGCTTTATCGCGAAGCCAAGCAGATGCACTTCCTTTACGGTCTCGCCGAGATCACCGGCGTCGACAACGACACCGTCGCCGATCTGCTCAAGCGCCGCGACATTGACGCGCTGGCCATGATCTGCCGGGCCGCCAATGTCGAGCGTCCGCTTTTCGTGACGCTCGCCGTACTCGCCTGCGGCGGCGACGGCGCGATGGAGAAGGCCGAGGAGTTCGGCCGCATGTACAACGCCGTGCCGATCGAAGCCGCGCAGCGCGCGGTGCGGTTCTTCAAAGTGCGCAAGGGCGCCGAGCGCGAAGCGGCTTAGCGCTCCTTAATATCCTTGAACCGGATCTTCGGGTTCTTTTCCTGAACGTAACCGATTTCCCAAGCGCTCTTGCCGAGGAATACCGGCGCCCCGTCGACGTCCTCGGCCATCTGTGAACTCGATTTTTCGATGAAAGCTTCGAGATCGGCGCGCGCGTCCGCGCTGACCCAGCGCGCGGCCTGGTAGGGCGATTGCTCGAACATCACGTCAAGCCCGTATTCGGCCTTCATGCGCTCATCGAGCACGTCGAACTGCAACTCGCCGACGGCGCCGACGACGAGATCGGCGCCGATGACGGGTTTAAACACTTGGGTAACGCCCTCTTCGCCCAGCAACTCCAGGGCCTTGCGCAAATGCTTCTGCTTGAGCGGATCGCGCACGCGCACGCGCTTCAGGATTTCCGGCGCGAAGTTGGGAATGCCGCGGAAAAGGACATCCCCGCTCTGGGAGAGGGAGTCGCCGACGCGAAGGCCGCCATGGCTTGGAATGCCGATGACATCGCCGGGAAACGCTTCGTCAGCGATTTCACGCTCCTGAGCCATGAACATCATCGGATTGTGGACATTGAGCGATTTGCCGGCGGCGGTCTTCAAAGTCATGCCACGCCGGAAACGCCCCGAGCAGACGCGAAAGAAACCGACGCGGTCGCGGTGCTTGGGATCCATGTTCGCCTGGATCTTGAACACGAAGCCACTGACTTCGTCGCGCGAAGGCGCCACCTCGGCATCAGCGCCCTTCACATGGGCGTGCTGAGCGCGCGGCGCGGGCGCGTGTGCTGCAAGCCCTTCCAGCAATTCCAGAATGCCGAAGCGGCGAAGCGCCGAGCCAAAATAGACAGGGGTCAAATGCCCTTCGCGGAAGGATTTTAGGTCGAACTTGGGCAAGCCTTCGCGCGCGAGTTCGGCGGTTTCCTCCAACTCTGCGCGGACATCGTCACTCACGCCCGCCAGGAAAGCGCCGCTGCCGCGCGCTTGGCGTTCGAGGCTTGCAAAGCCCTCTTCGCCCGCTTCCAAGCGACGGAAGGGCACGAAGTCGTCGGCGCCCAGATCGAGCATGCCGGCGAAACGCTGCCCGGACGCCGCCGGCCAAAACATCGGCGCGGTGTCCATGGCGAGCTTGGCATGGATTTCATCCAGGAGCGCGAACGGATCGAGCGCTTCGCGGTCCATCTTGTTGATGAAGGTGGTGATCGGAATGTCACGCAGGCGGCAGACCTCGAAGAGCTTCAAGGTTTGCGGTTCAATGCCCTTGGCGGCATCGAGCACCATGATCGCGGAGTCCGCCGCCGTCAGCGTCCGATACGTGTCTTCCGAGAAATCCTCGTGACCCGGCGTGTCGAGCAGGTTGAAGACCAAACCGCCGTGCTCGAACATCATCACCGATGACGACACCGAGATGCCGCGCTCGCGCTCGATCTTCATCCAGTCCGAGCGCGTGCGCCGCGCTTCGCCGCGCGCAGCGACCGCGCCTGCCAAATGAATGGCGCCGCCGGCCAGCAGCAATGACTCGGTCAGCGTCGTTTTGCCGGCGTCGGGGTGGGAGATGATCGCAAACGTCCGGCGCCGCGCAGCTTGTGCAGCGGCCAAGTTGGGCGGGGCGGCCTCGGTGGCGGGGTCGTGGGACATGGTTCAGATTTTCTGCGAAGCGGCGCATTTAGGCTCGCCCCGCCTCGGGGGCAAGCGAACGCTCACGCAGGGCGGCTATCGATCGGCTCGTCTAGAAAATTTCGCCCATGCTTATCCTCGATCTCCACCACCCAAAGGTCGGGATCGGTTTGGGCGCGCTTGGCCGCGTAAGCGTCGACTTGCGGTTCGGCGTCGCCCAGAGAACCGGCGGAAAGGTCGAGCCAGATGCGCTCGCCCTCGCCGGCGCGGGCCGGGGCAAAGAGACGGGCGCGGCCATCCATGGTCGCCACTTTCACCAACACCGCACCGCCATCGGGATCGCCCTTGCGCGCCACCGCCGCAAAAGCCCCGGCAATGGCCGCCCGGCGGATGAGCGCGCTCACCCAGATTTCTGTCTTCAGTTCGATCACGCATCGATCCATTTAGAAGAACGCAACAAACCTACCTTAACGCTTTCAGCACCGATGCGCCTAATCCTCATCATCGCCGCGCTGGCAATCGCCACACCCGCCAGCGCTGACGCGCCGGACGCGCGCGCATCTTATGTCGAGCGCCGCGGCATGCTCGAGCTCGACAGCCAATGCCACCTCTTCAACGCCAACATCCGCGCAGCGCTACAAGCCACGGCCGCCCAGGCGCGCGGCGCATTGTTGCGCGGCGGCTGGTCGATCGCACAAGTGCGGAATTTGGAGCAGACGGTTGTCGCCGCCGCCCAGGCCCGCAGCTGCAGCGATCCGCGCACGATAACGAGCGCTGCGAATGCGCGCACCGCGTCGGCGAGCTGGATCAACGCCAATGCGCAGACCTTCCCTGGCTGGACACGCGCCTGGTACGCGCGGCGCGCCGCCAGCCCCGAAGGTTGGCGTTTGAGCCAAGCCATCAATGCACCGCTGGCCGCGAGCTTCGGCGTGCGCACCGTCAATGGCCGCGAACAGCTTTCGCTCAGCGTGGCAGCGCCAAGGTCGGGATCGCTCACATCAGCAACGCTGGTGATGCGCGACGCCATGCGCACGGCCCCTGTCGATATCGCGCTGGCCCAGCGCGTCGCCTATGGTTTGACCGCAGGCGCGCCATCGCCAGCCACCGCGACCCAATTTGCCTCCGTTTCCGCGCGCGCTGAGCGTTCGAGTGCGGGCAACGCTCAAATCGCGTTCGTTTTCCCCGATACTGCATTTCGCAACCTGGTCAGCCTCGACCCGCGCGAAAGCGTGGAGATCCGCTTCACCGGGTCTTCACAGGTTCTGCTTGTCGATGTCGGCGA
The DNA here is from genome assembly GCA_963837475.1 of uncultured Pseudomonadota bacterium. GTDB lineage: Bacteria > Pseudomonadota > Alphaproteobacteria > Caulobacterales > Aquidulcibacteraceae > Vitreimonas. Next base: position 655,211 of record CAWIND010000003.1, on the reverse strand, counting down.
TATCGCCGTCGCACGCGCGTTTCTTGCTATTCGATAGCCAGTACCGGCAGCCTCACACGCACAATCGCGCCCCCGCCCGGGGCGTCGTGGAAACTCAAGCCGCCGCCGTGCAAAACGGCAAGCGCCCGCACCAGCGAAAGCCCCAAGCCCGCGCCCTCAACACCCAGCCCGCTTTCGCCGCGCTCATAGGCTTGACCAAGGCGGCGCTTCTCCGAGGCTGAAATCCCTGGACCGCTGTCGACTGTCTCAAGCGTGAGCGCGCCATGATCGCGATAGGCGCGCACCTCGACGCGCCCATTGTCGGGCGTAAATTTAACCGCGTTCCCAACGATGTTGAGCAGAATGCGTACGAGCGCCCGGCGATCGGCGCGAACTAACAACGCGGTTTCGCCAATCGAGGAAGACAGCGCGATCGACTTTGCTTGTGCGCTCAGCTCAGAGGCGCGGATAATTTCATTGACCACATCGGCGACGTCGAAGCGCTCGAGCGTAAGCACATAGCGTCCCGCGTCGATCCGAGAAAGATCAAGCATGTCATTGGAAAGAGCAAGCAGATGTGCGCCGCTGGTTTTGATCAGGCCGGCGTACTCGATGTATTTGTCGTGCAACGGCCCAAACACTTGGCGCTCCATCATCTCCGCAAATCCCAGAATGTGGGTGAGCGGGGTGCGCAGTTCATGCGCCACTTCCGCAAGGCGCTGCTCGATGCGTGCACGCGAAACCTCGCCTGCGGCGCTCGCCATCAATCCGGCCGAAAACGCGAGGTAGCCGACGACCATCATCTGCGGCCATGCGCCAAGATCGACGCCGAGCGCGCCGCGGTTCGCGGCGATCGCGCCAGCTGCTGCATAGGCAAGCGCCACGGCCGCGCCGGTCTCGGCAACCCAGCTGCGCCGCACCGCAACGCATTGCGCCAGCACAACAACAAAGCCGGCTGTGAGCATCGACGTTGCGCCACCGGTGACCGCGACCAGCACGGTCACCGACGCCAGCCAGATTCCGAGCAGGAGGCCCGCGCCCCATTCAGCATTAAGCGCCGGTAACAACAGAAAGATCGCGAGCGACGGCGTCGCTGCGATTGCGAAAAGAGCCGACGCCAAACTTGGTTGAAGGCCATTTACCCACGCAATCAAAGCCAAAACGACCGATATCGAAAGCCATATCCACGATGCGAACGCCGCGCGAACTGCTTCTGGCGCTGCTTTTTCGCCGCCCGTTACTGCGTCTTGTGTTGACACTGGAAGGCCGCCCGCGAGTAAAAGACTTCTTAACGCGATGGGGGACATGCTGCCCACTTCGAATCGCGGCGGGAAGCAAACTCGCCAATCTAGGACAGGAGCCAATCCGATGCGCAGCTTTGCGGTCTGGACGACGACTGCGGCCGTCGCCCTTCTTGGCGTCGCAGCCCATGCTCAAACCAATTCAGCGGCGTCCGCTCAAGCTGCGGCGACAAGCGTTGACCTGCAAAGCGCAATCGCCGGCTACGCCCGTTACCAGAGCGACGTCACCGATTTGCGCGCCGCGCAGATCAACAACGACGCCGCGCTTGAAACCGCGCTCGACCGCGTCGGCCGGCATAACAAGGACGACATGACCCGCGGTTGGGTCGCTTATGGTTCGCAAGTGGCCGCGCAGTCGCCGGCATTCGTGCAAGGCGTACGCGAGGCGGCCGCCTTCTATGGCCGCGATGCGGTGATCTGGGCAGTGTCCGTCGATCCGTCATACGCGCGCGGTTTGCGCGGCGGCCAGGAAGCGACGCGCATGCTGCTTGACACCGTCCAAGCGGACGCAGCGCGCGTGATCAGCGTCGCCGACCGTTATCAGGAGATGGCCTATGCGCTGCAGCGTCAGCGCTGGGCAAGTGCGGTAGCGCCTGGCCAAGCCGCGCGCCTGCAGCGCGTGCGCGCGCTTGCGGTTGCCGGCGCGCCCGCAACACCGCTTCCCGATGGCGTGGCGCCGCGGCTGACTGCGGCAACGCTCAGCATTACACCGGGCGCCGATCCGAGCACGCTCGGCGGGCGCCAGTTCTGGGACAGCGTCAATGGCGGCGCCCACAGAGAAGTCGTTGCCGTTTCCTCAAGCCCGACCGCTTGGCGCGTGAACGTCACCCGCGGCATGGCGCTTGACCGGATGGCCGCAGTCGCGGCCCTCCAGGCTCTCGACGCCGCCAGCGCCAATCAATCGGCCGTCAGCCAACTTCTGAGCGATCCGCGCTCGCGCGATTGTTTCGAGATGGCGCAATTGCAGCTCTATCAATGCATGTCGGCGGCGCATTTCCGCTATGAGAACGCCTTCTGCCTTGGTCAGCATGGCCTGCGCGACGTCGGCATCTGCATGAGCGCGGTCGGTCAGCCTGACACAAGTGCGATGGCTGCACTTCCGGCCGCCGCGCCGGCGACAACCAGTACGCAAAGTTCCTCGCGCTCGCGCCGCTAAGCTTGCGGCTCGCCGCGCAGAGGCTCATCTTTGAGCCCCATGGCGAGCATCGAGGAGACGATCAACGAGATCGCAGAAGAATTTGCGCTCCTCCCGGACTGGGAGGAGCGCATTTCGCATGTGATCGAACTTGGGCGTGCTCTGGCGCCGTTGACGGACGCCGAGCGCAACGAGGCCACGCGCGTGCGCGGCTGCGCCAGCCAGGTTTGGCTGGTTTGCGAAACCCATGCGGATGCGCCGGACAAGCTCTATTTTCGCGGCGATTCCGATGCGCACTTAGTGCGCGGTGAAATTGCGCTCTTGGTGCGCATCTTCTCTGGCCGCACGCCCTCGGAGATTGTGTCGGTCGAACCACGCGCTGTATTCGATCGTCTGGGCCTCAAGGATGCGCTGACGACGCAGCGCTCCAATGGCCTCTTCTCGATGATGTCGCGCATTCAGCAAGCCGCGAGGGCAGCGTCATAGGGCTTGGCGAATATGGGGCCCAGCGTCCTGGTTTTTGGCGCAAGGATCGAGGCCAAAACACGCAAACGGCAAAAGGGCCGCTCAACCTGCTCGGTCTTGAACCAATACTCGCCCCACTCAATCCATTGATCGAAGGCAGGCTCGTTTGGTTTTTCCTATTCAGCGGTTTTGCGGCCCTGACCGAGCCCCATGCGCTTTGCCAGGTTTGAACGCTCTTTGGCGTAGTTCGGCGCAACCATGGGGTAGTCATGGGGCAGGCCCCACTTCTGACGGTATTCGTCGGGGCTCATGCTGTAGCGCGTGCGGAGATGGCGCTTCAAAGACTTGAATTTCTTGCCGTCTTCCAAGCAGATAATGAAATCGGCTGTCACTGATTTCTTGATCGCCACGGCAGGTTCTTGGCCCGGGTCCTGCGATACTGGGGCAGCGCCCGATACTTCTTTGAGAGCCGAGTAGACAGTCTGGATAAGGCGCGGCAAGTCTTGCGGCGGTAGCTCGTTGGCGGAAACGTATGCCGAGACAATAGTCGCGGCCATGTCGACCAGATCGTCTTTGTTTTCCATTATTTGGTCCACCGCCAAGGAACCAACAGTCAAGAGCGGAACAAATGGCAGTGTGACCAAGCGAAGTCAATGCCAGATCAATATTGACGAGGCATTAGCTCCCTTTTTTCTGCGGCGGTCAAATAGAAGTGCCGCTTTGACCTGGAGTGATTGTCACATTTCGCGGAACAATAGAACGACCAGGACGATAATCCCAACCAGTGCGAGCGGGGCAAAGGCTAAAGCGCGCGGCGCGTAGGGCCGGTCGAAGCGCCGGACCAGCACCGAGGCGCCGCCGCTGACCGCCTCCAAAAGAGTGGCAAAGCCGCTCTGCGCTGCGCCGTAGATCCTGAGCAGGATGATCCCGATCCAGCGGGCGAGATCGGACAAAGGTCCGCGGTAGAAGGCATCCACATCCCACAGCCGATGGGCGCTTTCGCGGGGGGTAAGACCGATCGCCCAGACAAGGGCATAGGCAAGCCCGGCAGCACCCAGCACTTCCAGCTGCAAAGCAATGTGGCTGAGCGAAAGCGGTTGGTAGCTCATCTCGGAGGGCAAGAAGGCATAGAGCCAACCCGGGGCGATCCCGATCGATATGCAGAAGAAGGACGCCACCGCACTGCCCAGCAGCATCGAAAATGGCGCTTCGCCGGAGGGGCGCGCCGTGCGCACAGCGGCCGCAAAGGCTGGACGCAGCGCAAAACTCACCAGGAACACGGCCGGGATCGCGGTTGCCGCCAACCAAAGCCAATTGGTTTCCCAACGCGCCGCGGCGTCAAGCGTGACGGCAAGCGTTGCAAACATCGCCGTCCCGGGGGCCGCAGCGGTCGCCAAACCGCACAATACCAGGAGCGCCGTCGTCACTGGCATGGCGCGCGATAAACCGCCCAAAGCGGATGCGCGCGCCGCGCCCTGCCGCTCCACGATGGCGCCCAGCGCCATTTGCAGCGCAACAAAGACGAATGTCGCGGCGAAGATGTGCGCGGCCGCCGCCGCCAAGGCGAGCGGCGAGCCCACGCCAACCAGCGCGATGCACAAGCCCACAACAACGCTCATGCCCGCGGCTGCGGCTGCACGGAGATCGTCCTCGGCGACGACGTAGAGAACGCCGATCGCCATCATTGCAGCGCCAACGGCGACGAGAATGGGCTCGGCGGGAAACAAACGCGCGAGCGCATAGACGCCAAGCGTCGTCGAGAAGGCTGTCAGCGCGGGTGCGCCGACGGGCGAAGCGTGCCGCACGGCGTCCTTGAACCAAACATGGGCCAGTGGCGCGCCCGATCGGATCAGAAGCGCGGCGAAGATGAAGGCATCGCCGATCTTGCTCGCATCAAGCCGGGTGAAGACCGAACTGTCGGCCCCGGCGGAAAGATGCAGCGCCGCGCCCACCAGGAAAAGCAGTCCTTCGAGACCAAACCAGACCAGCAAGCGCACCCCGGAGGCGCCAGCGCCCTGGGCGCTTGAGGCAAACACCACCCCTGCCATCGCCAGCGCCGCGAGTTCGGCGGCCGCCACGAAGCTCACAAGGTCGCCCACGAAGAGAGCCGACACAGCGCTGCCGGCGAGCAGAAGGAAGGCGCCATCCTCAAACCGGTTGCGCCGAGATCCCGAATAAAGCGCGATCAGCACCGTCGAGATCAACATCGCGATGCCGAAGATGCGGTTCAGCGGATCGAGATTGAGCAGGACGACGGGCAAGCCCATCTGCGCCATGGTTTCAGCGGCGCCAAATTCGCGCCCCAGCATCAAGACGATGGCGATTACCGCTGCGCCCGCCATCGTCGGCACACGCAAACTCCTCGGCGCAGCGAGGAGCACAATCGCTGCGGCGATGAGAACGAAGCCGGGGTTAAGCGTCAGCATCGCGCTCACCCTTGTCACTGGCGACGCGCCGGCCCAAGGCCAGACGAACAGCGTGCGCGATCAGAACGACCCCAAGCGCGATGCCCGCGCCAAGCAAGGCCAGTCCTCCGGGCGCTTCATCGATCCAAAACCTGGGCCCCGACCCAGTCGCGAAATCGAGGCCCGTCCCCAATAACAGCGCAGCCAAGTTGAAGAGCACCGTGATCCCCAGCCCAGCGCGGACGCGCGGTCGTTGCGGGGCCCGGCTCATGAGTGCGGCGTCCAAACAGGAGACAGGAATGTCGCAAGCCCGTCGGCCAAAGCGAGCAAGCTCAAGGTCGCTGCCGCGCCAATCACGATGGGTGCTGCGAGAAAAATCGAGGCGCCATCCGGACGTTTGAACGCGTCAGCCGGGGCTTTGCCCGCAAGCGCGTTGGCGGCCAGCGGCCCCAATGCGGCAAACGTCAAAATCGCGGCGGCGCCCAAAAGACCGGCAGCCCAAATCAAGCCAGCCCCCGCAGAGGCGGTGATCAGCCAAAGCTTCGCCCAGGCGCCGGCAAAAGGCGGCAAGCCAATCATGCCGGCGCAGCCGACAGCAAAGCCGCCGAGCGTCCAAGGCATCACCCGTCCCAGACCCACATAATCACTGGCTTTGGTGCGGCCAGTTACCGCAAAGACCGCACTGCTCGCCATGATCACGGTCGACCCAGCACAGCACACGGCCGCCACTTGCAAAGTCGCGGCGAACAATCCGGCAGGCAGCGCCAACAGGGCGCCGACAAGCGCTGAGAGATTTTGCGCAGCGCAAACGTAGCCCAAGCGCTCGTTCAGATCCTGTTTCGAGATCGCGATCAGTGCGGCAAGGGCTGCGCCGCCGCCGCACAGCACCAAAAGCGCATGCGAGGCAAAGCTCGCTTGGACGAGCGCCGATCCAAATACATAGGCCGCGATCTTGATGATCGAGATGACCCCCGCCGGCGCCAAGACCAGCGATTGTATGGAAATGAGTGCGGGCCAGCGCGAACCGCTCGAGGCGTTGATCCATGCGCTGAGCGGCGGCACGATGGACATCGAGGCGCCCAGCACGAAGAGCACCAGAAGAATGCTGGCGACAGCGGGTGAAATCGGTTCGATCAACCCGGCAAGCACGCCGCCGGCCTGAAATTCGGCTGCGCCGGCCAGCGAATACGTCCACACCACTGCCGGCAGAAACAGGCCGATCGATGCGCCAAGCTGTGTCGTCAGGTAGACGCGCGCCGCGCGGCCCTCTTCCTCCGGCGTGCGGTCCTGAATGAGCGGTGCACCTGCCAGGATGAGCGCCTGATAGCTGACGAACAACGTAAAGAGATTGGCCGAGAGCGCGACCGCCAACATCGCGCCTGCGGTCAGCGCGATGAACGCCATCATGCGCGCCGGCGTTTGCATGGCGGTTGCGCGCACGAAGCCGACGCTGTGGATTGCCTGCAAAACCCCGAGGCCGGCAACGATCGCCGCAAAGAGTGCGCCAAGCGGTTCAACTGCGAAGGCAAGCTCGACGCCGGGCAAGGGATGGGCGAGCACCAAGCGGATGGCTTGATGATGCTCCACGGCAGAAAGAAGCATCGCCGCCAACACCGCCACGCCGAGCGCAAAGCCGATATGCACCACATCGCGTAGACCGGGCGGGCGCGCGCAGATGAGCACAAGCGCTCCGCCAGCGACCGGAAGCGCCAAGAGAAGCGCCAGGATGGCAAGCCCGGTCATGGCGCGCGTTCCAGGATCACTTGCGAGGCAGCACTCGCAGCGCGCAGCAACAAGGAGGGTTCAATCGCCGAGGCGATGGTGATGAACGCCGCCACCAAGGCCGGCGCCAGTGCGAGCTTCCAGCGCAAGTCCTCCTTGGCGCCCGACGGCGATTGGGTGGCGTGTCGGAAGTAGATGCGCTCGATCAGCCGGCCGCCATAATAGCTGCCGGCAAGCGAGAGCACGATCGCCGCCGCCGCCACCCACCACCAGCCAATGCCAAGGGCTGCTTCCACCAGCCGCCAGCGCCCAAGAAATGACAGGGTGAGGGGCGCGCCCATCAAGCTGAGTGCGCCCGCGGTCATGACGATGCTCGCCAGCGGCGCACGCCTGCCCAAACCGTCGAGCGAGCTCATGGTGTCGTCAGCGCCGCTCAAGCAGGCAGCGCCGATGAGGGCCGTCAGCGACGCCGCAAGCGCAAGCACTTGGATGAACGCCGCCTCAAGGCCCGCAGGCGAGCCCAAGGCGATAGCGAGGATGACGCAACCCAATTGCGCCGCAGCACTATAAGCCGCCAGACGCCAGATGTTGGCCGCGCCGATCGCCTGCATCGAGCCGATGATCGCGCTGGCGACGCCAACCACCGACAACGCCAAGCCAAGGCCCCCGCCAATGGCAGGCGCCGCAAGTGCGGAGGCCGCGACATGCGCCAGCGCAAGCATGGCGCCGGGCGCGCCGATGGCGGCGAGCGCAAGTGTCGCAAAAGCGCTGGCTTTGCCGTAGCTCGCAGCCGCCCAAGCGTTGAGCGGCGCAACGCCTGCCTTGCATACAAGAGCAAGCATAATAAGCGCGATGCCCGCGCCGGTCAGGTTGGGCGCGACAATCCGTTGGCTGGCGATGTCGGCGATGACGGCAGTGCCGAGGCCCCGTTGCGCAAGGCCAATGCCCAAAAGAAAGAACGCCGCAGCGACGCCGCCTAACGTCGTCATCCGAAGCGCCCCGTTGAGCGCGCCCCGGCTTTTGTGCGACGACAGCGCCACCAAGCCTATGCTGGCAAGCCAGCCGATTTCAGCGAAAACGAAGAGCGTCGTGAAATCGCGCGCCAGCACCGCACCGGACCAGGCGCCTCCGCCTGCGAGGACCAAGGCCGGTGAAAGACCCGCCGAAGCCCGCTCGGCGCCGCTGAAAAAAGCTTGCGCGCAGATCGCGACAAAAGCCGTTGCGCTCGCGATGACAACAAGTGAGAGCGCGCTCAAGGGGTCCGATGCAATCGCAAGCCCCTCACGCACGCCGACAACGCCGCCAGGGGTCAGGGCGCGGACGCTGAGGTCGATCGCCAGGCCCGCCGCAGCCAGACCGGTGAGCGAGGCAACAACCCAGCTGATGCGGGGATGGGAGAAGGCGACGCATAGGCCCGCGCCGAAGAACGGCAGAGCGACCACGAGCAGTGCTGCGTGCGTGCGCGCCAAATCCAAATAGGCTTCAATCACGCCCGCGGCTCCAGCGGTTCGTCCGCCAGATCGCGCGCGTCGAGCTCATCGGCCTCCACGCTTTGGTAGCTCTCTTGCAGGCGCACAAGCACGGCAAAGCCAAGAGCAACGTAAGCGCCGGCGATGGCGATCCCCGCCAATAGCGTTCCATCTCCAACATACAATGCAGCGGCCGCGAGCAGCGCGCCGATCATGGCGATAAACAGCGCCACCAGACGTTTACTGACATTGCTGGCGCCCAGGCAGGCAGCGGCCCCAATGCAAAGCAAGAGAACGCCGCCCGTCAGGTTCACGATTTGCAGAAGCGCCGCCATTACCAAGCCGCTTCCCGAAGAGCGCCCGCGCGTCCCATCACCGCCAAGAGGATGAGCGTCGCGCCTGACGTGGTCGCCGCAAAGGCGCCCGCTTCAACGAGCTGTGCGCTCCAGCCTGCGCCCGAAAGCCCCGCGCCGACAAAAGCGGCGATCAAGCCGAGCGCAAGCGTTGCGCGCAGCATTGCCGCTGGCGCCGCCGCCACGATGGCGTGCACGCCGAAAAGCAGCGCGTTCAAAGCAATCGGCATCATCATCGCCAGACCCGCAACGAAGCCGACGCCCGCGCCAGCTGGCCAATTGGCCAGCTGCATGAACGCAAACAGGGCGGCAAGGGGCGTTGTCCAACGCACCGCGACAACGAGGATGACATTTTCGCGTCCGGTCATGGCCTGTTCCGGGCGCGGCGCTCGAGCGCGCCGCGCTCGCCGTATCCGATCAAACCGATCACGGAGACGGCGGCCACAAACATCAAAGCTGTGAGCAGTGCTGGAAGACCGGCGGGCGCCTGGAAAGAAACGTTGGCTGTACTGGCCAGTTCTGGCGTCACCGCCACGATCACCCCGCTCGTCGCCAGCGCGGCGACAAGCGTCAGCCAAGGCGCCCCGCGCCGATTGTCCTTCGCAGAATTGGTGCTGAGAAGCATCCCGCCGAGCAGCCACAGCGGAAACAATGTGACGCCGAGAACAACGAGGCCGATGGCTGGCAGGGCAGCGCCATTGGCGAGCAGCGCAAAGCCAGCGACTGCCGCCAAAAGCGCCCCGCTCACGCAGGCGACAAACAGGGCGCGCGCCAGAAGTGCGGTCATTGTCAGCGCCAACATGACGCCGCTGAGCACGACTGTGATCATGCCCGCAAACAGAAGCCCGCTTTCGCCGCCCGTGATCACGTCATTTTCCTCGCGCGCCAGGACGCGGCGCCAAGAAGGCGCCGACGACAGGAGTGACGCCCGACGCATGCGCAGCGCTGCCGACAATGTGAGACAGGACGGGGGTGAGTGCGCCCACCAAGGCAATCAGGAATATGAGCTTTGCGGCGATCACAAGCGTGCTCGACAGCATCAGCAAGCCAAAGAGCGCAACGCAGGCGCCAACCGACATCGCCCCGCCCGCCGCGTGAAGTCGGGTAAAAACGTCGGGAAAGCGCAACATGCCAAGGACAGAACCCAGCATCAGCGCAGCACCCGCTGCGATGCATAGGCCGCCGAGGCCCGAACGGAGCCAATCGAGCAACACGCCAAGGGTCAAAGCACGTCCTCCGCGTGTGCGATCGGTGATTGGAAAGTCTTGGCGTGGGAGAATTTGAACAACGCCAAGTTTGCAACCACATTTGCAAACATCAGCGCCGTACAAGCGTCGAGCCCACGAGCATCGGCGCGCCCTACGGCCAATGCGGCAAGACCCAGCACGACACAATAGACGCCGGCGTTCGCGGCGATGACGCGGTCATAGAGGGTCGGCCCGAAGCAAAGGCGCACGAGACACAGCAACAAGACAGCAAGAGCGGCGATCGCCGCGCCGAACGCGATCATGCGCCTCGCTCCTTGACGTCCAACACCGCCTCCCAGGCCCTGACATTGGCGAAGCGCTCATCGCCCTCCTGGTTCACATGCACGAGCAAGCCTTCCTCATCGCTGGCGATGACGACGGCGCCTGGGGCGGCGGCGATCACATTGGCGAGCGTCGCAAGCCCAACGGCGTCGGAAGTCCGCGCGCGAACGCGCACCAGGGCCGGTTTCAATCTGACGTCGGCAGCGATCGCCGCACGCACAATTGCGAACGCTTCAGCAAACGCCGCGCCGATCCGCATCGCCTGCAATAGAGCAAGCCGCGGCATGCGCGTGAATGTCCCGCCACCCAAGCGCGACAATCGCCACGCAACGAGCACGCAGGCGCCGGAGGCTAAGAGAGCCGAAGCAATGGCAAGGGCCGTGAACTGCTGTTGCAGGAATAGCCAAACAGCAAATGTCCACAAAAACAATACGATCGCTTCAAGCATTGTCGCGCCTTCCTCTGCGCGCAGCGCAGTGACGACGCTTAACGCCACATCATGGGATTCGCCAGTTCACTCAGGTGTGGAATCAACCGTTGCGGTGAAACAGCAAGGATGCGTTGCGCCGGGCCAACCTAAGCTCATTTTCGGGGTCCTCGTACGAGGCGAGATCGACGCCGGCCGCGTCGGCGGTGAAGGACCAATTCCAATAGCGCAGGACCGTTTGGGCCTTCGCGGTCGCCAATGTGTCAAACACGTAAGCTGTTCGTCCAAGCGCGTTGTCGGTCGTATCGGGATTGCCGGCGGGACGGCGAAGCGCGCGCCACAACGCGATCAGGGATGGACGTTTCAAACCCACCGCTTTGCAGAAGACACCGATCGCCTCGCCGCCAACATCGGTGAAAATCTGGCCCGCCGTCGTGGGCTTCACGCCGGACAAGTGTGCGATCTCGTTGACAAGCTTGCGATCCAGACCGTGTTCAGCTGCGACCAACGCCCCTTCAAGCGAGCCGTATTCGCTCTGCGCGGCGGCGGCCCGATTGCGTTGGCGCCGTTCGATGACTTGCAGCGCCTTGCGGGTGTCGGCGTCTGACCAGCCCTCCGCTGCGGCCAACCCAAAAACATCGCCGAGTTCCTGCAGAAGCGCGCTGCGATCCACCGCAAAGCGCCGCAGGATCTGCAACCTGGCCTCAAAGCCTGCCCACCAGAACAACACCAGCGCTTGGTTGGCCCGCAGCTCAAGGCGCGGGGTCAAGAGCGCGGCCAGGGACGCTGCCTGGCGCGAACGGGACACGACGATATCGACGCCTTGCGATGAGAGCTTCGAGGTCGTGTTCTTCAAAACCAATTCGATGGTTGCGACATCGCCCGCTTGCAGCAAGGCGTCAGTCACAGGTTCGCTCAGCCCGCGCCGGCGCGCCAATGCCTGCCAATGAGAACTTACACTCGCGCGCACTGTCGCGATCAAATCGGAATCGTCGAAGCCCACGCCGGCCTCGAGCAGATTTAGAGCAACGGCGATCTCGTCTCGCGCGAGATATCGCAGCAGCGTCTTGGGCGCATCATTGATGCGGATGAGGCCTTCGGCGCAGCGTTTGCGCAGCTCCACGCTGCTGGTTCGCAAGAGCCCAACCAGGATGTCGGCGGCCAGCTGGCGTTCATGCGCGGGAATTCGGCTTTCCGGCCACGAAACAATCTCGCACAGCCTCTGCACGAGAGCGGTACGCGCACGCGGCGCATGCGGCTGCGTAAGCTCAAGCGGTTCTGGCGCGTCCTGATGATTCGCGACCGGCATCACGCGCGCCAGTGAGCGCGCGCGACCGTTAATCCGGCGTCAACGCTCCTTAGTTGGGGCCGTGTCCCTGGCCCATGACGCTGCCGCGCTGGTCCGAGCGGCCGCTTGTGCTGGCAGAGCCGTTGCGCTCGTTGAAGGCCGTTGTCGCCGCGTTCCAGGCATTGACGGCGCTGGTGAATGCCGCGGCCTGCGCATTGTATGCCGTTTCGGCGGCGTTGACCTGCGCTGCAAGCGCGCGAACCTCGGCCTGACGGCATTGCAGCTTGGCGCGCGTATCGGTCGACCAGGTTTCAAACGCCTGATTGGCGCGCGTCATTTGGGCCGCACTCGCGTGTGCGGGATCGGGTTGCGTGGGGGCGGCTTGCGGCTCGCCACATGCGCTCGGCGGCGCAGGCGGCGTAGGCGTCGCCGGCGTCGTCGGCTGCGCCGCGGCGACCGAGGCAAACAGGAGCGCCGCAGCGGCGCCGATCAAAATCCTCATCAATCTCTCTCCATGACACGCGCGCCCTCGCAGCGGTCTGTTTCCCGAAAACCCGACGAAAATACGGACGGCGCTCTAGCCGCCGGCCAGCCGGAACGTAATGGGCACGCGTATCCGGCCGCCAGACGTCGCTCGTCCGTCGGAGGTCTGCGCCGCCATTCGGAACGATTGCGAGATCCGCAGCGCCGCTTCGCCAAAACCCCATCCGGACGGGTCTTCGTTGATGACCGAGCACGAAATGCGGCCGTCGGCGGACACCAGGCAATCGAGCGTCACCCGGCCCTCCTGGTCGCGATCGCGTGCGCGATCGGGATAGTAACGGTCAAAGTCGCGGGCGCCCGGCCGTTGCAGCCAGATCGCGCCGGTGATGATCCCAGGCGTTGGCGGCGATGGCGGCGGGTCGACGGCCACCGGCAGCGGGGTTGGCGTCGGCGGCGCGCTCAGATCCGGCGGCGGCACGCGCTGCTCAGGCGGCGGCGGCGGCGGCGGCCGGTTCGGCGGCGGCGGCGGCGGCGGCGGCGGGCGCTTGGCCTCCACCTCCACCTTCACGGCGTTGCGGTCCTCGAACATGTCCGTGACCGCGTGGAATTTGCCGGTGAAAGCCAGATAGGCGATGCCAGCGCAGATGATCGCGGCCAGAACGAGGGAAATGAGGCGAAGGCGGACCATGGTTCAGCCTTCCTGCGCAAGTTCTGCGAAGATGCCGACCTTGACGAAGCCTTCTTCCTCAAGGCGGCTCATCACGTCGACAACATTGCCATAAGCGGTGCTTTGGTCGGCGCGCACGAAAATCCGCGCTTCTGCGTAAATGTCCTCGACGTTTAGCGCCGGGTTGTTGCGGATCGCGTGGTCCAACGTGACTTGACCCAGTTGAGACATGGTCACGGTTTGCTCGTCGACGAACACTTCCAGCCCGCCCGCACCCTCGCGGATGCCCACGATGGTGGGATTTAGGCCTTCAAGGTGGATCGGCACTGGGTTGGGAGGCGGCAAATCGACCCGCAGGTCGACCGTCGGCAGCGGGGCTGTGACCATGAAGATGATCAGCAGAACCAAGAGAATGTCGATAAACGGGATGACATTGGGTTCAGAATTGGGCTGCATGCCCTTTCCGCCGCCACCACCTACTTTGCCGGCCATCGCCTACCTCCGGTCCTCGGCGACGAGGCCAATTTTGGTGAAACCCACGTTCTGCAGCATGTTCATGGTGCGAACGACATTGCGGTAGGGAAGATCGGCGTCGGCGCGGATATAGATGCGCTGATCCTTCACTTCGAAATCGTCATTGGCGATTTGCGGTGAGTTCGTGCGCACCGCTTCGATCGTCCGCTCGCCGAGCGAGTCCCATGAGACTTCGTCGTTCATCACATAGACCCGAACGACGCCGCCTTGCGAATTGACCGAAACCCAAGTCGGCCGCGGCGGCCGTTTTGACGGATCAATCTGCGAAACCGGCATCGTCACATGAATGTCCACACTCGAGATCGGCGCGGCGATCATGAAGATGATCAACAGCACGAGCATGATGTCGATGAAGGGGATCACGTTTGGATCCGCCGTCACATCCATGCGACCGCGCTTACCACTGCCGTGGCCAGGCGCAGAGATCTTAGCCGCCATTGGCTATCCTCCGAAGCAGCTAAACCTCAACCCGTACGGCTATCCATGTCGCGCGAGACGAGGGCAATGAACTCGGAGGCGAAATCCTCGAGCTTGCTGCCCTGCTTGGAGATTTGCTTGGCCGCGAAGTTGTAAATCAACACCGCCGGAATAGCGGCGGCGAGACCGGCCGCGGTCGCGAGCAGCGCGCCGGCGATACCTGGCGCGACCACCGCAAGCGACGTGGTTTGCGTTTTAGCGATACCGACGAACGCGACCATGATGCCCCAAACCGTGCCGAAAAGGCCGATAAACGGAGCGTTTGCGCCGATCGACGCCAAGAACGTCATCGACGAGCCCAGATCTTCGAGGTGCTCGTTCTGACGCGTGGTCATCGCAGCCGAGACGCGTTGCATGGTGTGGTCGCGCGCGTCGCGCATGGCGTAAAGGCCGAGGTCCTGAGTGCGGCGGACTTCCGCCATGCCGGCGTCGAACATCGACTTGATGCCCGATTGCGGCAGCTTGCGCACAATCGTTTCGGCGTCTTGCACCGAGTTGGCTTTGCGGAACGCGGCCAGGAACTCGCGCGTCTGACGGGCCGCTTTGCGCATGACGTAGATTTTTTCGAAGAGCAGCGCGACGGCGTAGATCGCGCAGAGGCCGAGGATGATCATGACGCCGAGCTCAACCGCGTTGAGCTGACGGATCAAGTCGAGCAGGCTGACCTCGTTGTGACCGGCCGCTTCTGAAGCGGCGGCGGCGGCGCGTTCCTTGGCCGCGGCTAGATCGGCTGCTGACGGCGGGGGACCGGCTGGAACCGGCGCCGCTGTGGTGTCGGTCGTGGTGGCTGCTTGTCCTGCGGCGGGGCCGCTTTGCTGCGCGAACATCAGCAGCGAATTCATCAACGTCATGGTCTGCCCTTCTGCCTGGCCTTTAGTTTGTTTCTAGCAACGCGGTTTTTGTTCGGCGCTCTTGCGCCGGCAAGGTCAATTTCTTTTGCGCGCTTGGCGAATGATCCGGGTGGTCCATCCCAGGGACCGTCTCCGTCCTTCCCACCAAGTGCCACCGGGCTGTCGCATTCGCGATCTTCTGTCCCCGGCGGTTACCGACGCCAGCCGCCTAAATTTTCGGAAAAGGTGTCGTTGTCAACGTCTCCCACGCAGTGGGCGATCTTTTCGACCGCCTGCCTCCCCCAAACCGGGCCTGATGCCCTGGACGGGGACCCCGGTGCAACCAAAACTTTCGTGATCGTCATCTGTTCCGCATATACGCCAAAGGGCAAGCTCTCACCCTCTTTATTCTATGGGCGGACCACCATGGCCATGAGCGCCAACGACCTTGAAAGCCTTCTGCGGGCGGCCTTTGCCGACGCCGACATCGAAATCAAGGATCTTGCTGGCGATGGCGACCACTACAAGGCGATCATTCGTTCAACCGCGTTCGCCGGAAAATCGCGCGTGGCCCAACACCAGATGGTCTATGCCGCGCTCAAGGGCAAAATCGGCGGCGAACTTCATGCGCTGGCGCTCGAAACCAGCGCAAAGCCTTGATGCCGTTTGCATTACCACTTACCTGCGGGTTCGGAGAATGACCATGTCGGACGCGCTCGAAACCATCCGCAACACGGTTGCCGGCCACGACGTCGTGCTGTTCATGAAGGGCACGGCCGATCGTCCCCAATGCGGCTTCTCCAACATGGTCGTGCAGATCCTCGATCACATGGGCGTGGGCTATTTCGACGTGAACGTTCTGGCCGATGAAGATCTCCGCCAAGGCGTCAAGGCATTCGCCAACTGGCCCACCATCCCGCAGCTCTACGTCAAGGGCGAGTTTGTCGGCGGCTGCGACATTGTGCGCGAGATGTTTCAGACCGGCGAACTGAAATCACTGTTGCAAGACAAAGGCGTCGAACTCGCGGCCTAGGCGCGGGCGCGCTCGTCGGGCCGCTCGGTCACCGACAGTTCGAGCCTGATGCGCGAGCCATCGCGCAACACATCCAAACCGACGCGCCGGCCAATGCGATCGCGGCTCAGCAATTTATGAACCGCATCGACGGAAGGGGTTGGGAAGCCATCGAGTTTCAAGACGACGTCGCCCACGCGCAGGCCCGCCGCTTCCGCCGGTCCGCCGCCGGAAACCGCCACCACCAGCACGCCGCTTTCAACATCGAGGCCCAGACGGCGCACCAAAGCGCGCGACAATTCCTGCGTTTGCCCGCCAATGCCGAACCATCCGCGCGCGACGCGGCCATTGCGCATCAGCTCGGGAATGACGGCTTTCGCTGTATTGCTGGGCACCGCAAAACAGATGCCCTGGGCGCCGCCAATAATGGCTGTGTTGATGCCGACGACCGAGCCATCGCCGTCCACCAAGGCGCCGCCCGAATTGCCGGGATTGAGGGCGGCATCGGTCTGAATGACATCCTCGATCAAACGCCCGCTCTCGCCGCGCAATGTGCGCCGCAGCGCCGAGATGACGCCCACCGTCACCGTCGCCTGCAAGCCCAGCGGATTGCCGATGGCGATCGAAAGTTCGCCAACCTTGAGCGCGTCGGAATCGCCCAGTTCGGCGCTTTGGTGGTTTCGCCCGCTGAGCCGCAGCAGCGCTAAATCGGTGTCCGGATCGGCGCCCACGACCTCGGCGGAGACAACGCTGCCGTCATGGAGGATGCCTTCCACGCGTCCAGCGCCGCGCACGACGTGATTGTTCGTCAGCGCGTAGCCATCGGGCGAAACGATCACGCCGGAACCGGCGCCGTCATAGAGGTCGCGCATCCGGCTGGTGCGGCGCACGCCGATGACGGCAGGCCCTATGGTGTCGACAACCCGTATGATCGTTTCAGAAAACCCGTCTCGCGCTCCGCGTTTGCGCGGCGCCGAGACCAACGTGCTCTTGCGGCCAAACATGGAAGCAAAGGTAGGATGCAGCCAACGCGGCGACTAGACCCGCTTCCTTGCGCCCGCGACGCGGCCTACATGCGAGCCCATGAGCCCGCTCCGCGCCGTCCGCCGCTTCAAAATCTTCACTTGGCTCAGAAATTCGTTTCTGGCCGGTGTTGCCGTAGTTCTGCCATTTGTGGTCACGGTTTGGGTGATCTGGCTCGTTGTTAGCGTCATCGATCACAATGTGGCGCCGCTCATTCCACCGACGCTGAAGCCGTTCACACCGAATTTCTTTGGCAGCGGCGTGATCATCGCCGTCGCCGTGCTGACTCTGATCGGGGCGCTGGCGGGAAATCTTGTCGGCCGCTGGTTCGTGGATTCCACCGACCAAGTCATCAGCAATTTGCCGCTCGTGCGCTCCATCTACGGGGGCGCCAAGCAAGTGTTTCGTCAAGTCGCCGCCCCCGAACGCACATCGTTCAAGCAGGCCGTGCTGCTCGAATTTCCCTATCCCGGCATCTGGACGATCGGCTTCATCACCAACGAACACGCCGTCGAAGTCGTCTCCGACATCAGCGACGAAGACCTCGTCGCCGTCTTCGTGCCGCACGCGCCAGTGCCGACCTCCGGCTATTTGCTTTACATGAAGCGCACGGCGCTGAAGCCGCTCAGCATCGGTCCGGACGAAGCCATCAAGCGGGTGATCTCGCTCGGCATCATCCGCGCGGAAGACGCACCTACTCAATCTTAAAGTCAGAAGGCTTCCATTTCGGCTTCGGGAATTTCGGATCCATCTTCTCCAGCGTGGCGCGCACGATGGCGGCGATGATTGCATTCCGGCGCCATTTCTTGTCGGCCGGGATTACCCGCCAAGGCGCATGCGCAGTCGAGCAGCGCTCCAGCATCATTTCGTAGGCCTTCTCGAAATCGTCCCAGAGCTTGCGATCCTCGAGATCGTTCGGATTGAACTTCCACCTGTGTTCGGGCTCCTCCAGGCGCGCCTCAAGGCGCTGTTTTTGTTCCTGCTTGGAAATGTGCAGCATGAACTTCAAGATCGTGACGCCGTTCTCGGTCAGGTGTTTTTCGAAGGCGTTGATCTGGGCGTAACGCTGCTCGATCGCTTCGGCGGGCGCAAACTTGCGCACCTTCACGACCAGGACATCCTCATAGTGTGAGCGGTTGAAGACCCCGATCAGCCCTTTCTTCGGCGCCGCATTGTGGATGCGCCAGAGATAATCGTGCGCGGCCTCCTCGGCGTTCGGCACGCCGAACGGCGTCACCACGACGCCAAGCGGGCCGCACGAACCGAACACGCCCCGAACCGTTCCATCCTTGCCAGATGTGTCTATGCCCTGGAGCACGACCAAAAGTGAGCGCTCATGTTCCGCCCAGAGCGTGTCCTGCAGCGCATCGATCGCTTTGACATCGTCGGCGAGCGAAGCTTCCGCCGCCTCGCGATCTGAATAGAGATCGCCGCCAATCGTATCGCGCTTCTTCAGGACGGCTTTGTCGCCTGGCGCGATTAGGATGGCTTCATCGAGTTTCTTCCAGAGCTTGGCCATGCGCGCAGCATACAAGAAAAAGGCCCGCCGAAACGGCGGGCCCAATTCTTTTGCTGGTCTTTTGCTGGTCTTTTGCTGGTCTTTTGCTGGTCTTTTGCCGGTTTGCCGGCTTTCACCGGCGAAGCGAACTTAGCTCGCGTAGTATTCAACGACGAGGTTTGGCTCCATTTGCACCGGATACGGCACGTCCGAGAGCGTCGGCACGCGCTGGAAGCGCGCCACCATGCCCTTCGGATCCACTTCCAGATAATCCGGCGTGTCGCGCTCTTGGCTTTGCAGCGCTTCGAGCACGATCGCCATCGACCTGGCCTTGTCACGCACTTCCACCACATCGCCGACCTTCACCAGGAAGGACGGAATGGTGACGCGCTTGCCGTTCACCTTGACGTGGCCGTGGTTCACAAACTGGCGCGCAGAGAACACTGTCGGGGCAAATTTCGAACGATAGACCATCGCGTCGAGACGGCTCTCGAGCAGACCAATGAGGTTTTCCGCCGTGTTGCCCTTGCGGCGTGCGGCCTCCTCATAGGTCTTGCGAAACTGCTTTTCGGTGATGTTGCCGTAATACATCCGCAGCTTCTGCTTGGCGACAAGCTGCAGGCCAAAGTCGGACGTCTTGCCTTTGCGGCGCTGGCCGTGTTGGCCGGGCCCGTATTGGCGCTTGTTGACGGGAGACTTCGGACGACCCCAGAGGTTTTGGCCGAAACGGCGGTCGGATTTGTATTTCGCTTGGATACGCTTGGTCATGCGCTGATCGCGCCTTCTGTCCCATGACGGGGCCCGGCGGTCTCACGATGAGACCACGACTGCCCTGGCGGTTCGCCCGTCGCCCAGTATGTCGGATCCCGCCACGGAGGGCGGGCCCAAAGAAGCGAGCGCTTTTGACGGAACGGCGCCAGGAAGTCAAATAGAGGCCATGGGTTACATTGAAAAATCCCTTGGTTCCGGCGAGCGCGTCGTGGCCCGGGCCCACTTTCACTGGTGGTACAGCGTCAAAGCCTGGGCAGCCCTTATTCTGCTGTTCTGGTGCCTGATCGGCATCTGGATCTTCGTGGCCATGATGGTCCGCCGGGGCACGACCGAGATCGCGATCACCTCACATCGGTTCGTCGAGAAGACCGGCCTTTTCACCCTGCAGACCAACGAGATCGCCCTTCAAAATATCGAAGGCGTCAAACTCGAACAGAGCTTCATGGGTCGGCTTCTGGGCTACGGGCACCTGCGCATCGAAGGCACTGGCGTAGACGCCGTCATCGTCCCCGACATCGCCAACCCCATCGCTTTCCGCGCCGCAATCGAAACCGCGAAAGAACACAAGCCCTAGGTCCTGCGCGGTACGATTTCGTCGAACACCAAGCGCCAACCCTGCGGCTTTCGCTGCCAGATGCGCGCGTAGTAACCCAACCGCTCGGCGTCGACGTGCTGATCGCGCACTTCGCCCATGGTGAACACCATGTCGCCGCCAGCGGAGGCCTCGCGCCGCAGCGAAGCGTAGCCCACGCCGCGATCTGCGGCGATCAAAGCAGCGCTTGCTTCCTTGCCGATGGCGCGCGGCGCGCCAACGCGGTGGACGCGTGCGTCGTCGGATAGCCGCCGCGCCAGCGCCTCGTTTGGAAGCGCATTGCCGGTGGCGATCTGCGTTTCAATGGCGGCTATTTCCGCGATCGCTGTGTCGGCGCTGCCGGTCTCGGCGCCGGCAATTTCCAATGCTGGGATGTCGGCGTCGATGGCGACGGCGGGGCCTGGATCGACGACATCGGCGCCGGCGTCGAAAATCCATTTCCACGAGCCATCGGCTTGGCGGCGCCACACGGTGAAATAATGCCCAACGATGCCGTCGCGGCCGCGGATCTGAAACGGCCCCGTCGTGAAGCCGAAATCGCCGCTGCGCGATATGCCTGCATAGGCCGGACGCCAATCAAGCGTTGTCTCGCCATCGCCTCGAACACGCGCCAGCGTCTCCGCTGCTTCGATGGGATCTGGCTGCAACACAATCGCGCCCGGTGCGTGCGTGGCGCGAAACGCGGCCGCCCAACCGCGCCGCGCCGCGTCGGCCGCGAACGCACGCTCCGCGGCGATGATGGGCGCGGCGGTGACCCTATGGTGTCCGCTCAGCTGTTCGCTCTGCTGTTGGCTCTGCTGTTCGCTTTGGGCGCTGACGCAGCCGCCAAGAAGGACCACAAGAAGGAGTGGGAGGACCGCAAGAACGCGGGCGCGCATGCTCAATTGCCCTGTTGCGCGGCTGGCGGCGACCACGGCGCAAGCTGGTCGTAAACGATGCGCCAACCCTGCACATTGTGCTGCCAGATGCGGGCATAGAAGCCCTGCTTTGCGGCCCCGTTTTCTCTCCAGCGCGCCTCGCCGAGTGTAAACACGAGGTCGCCGGCGCCGGACGCTTCGGCGCGGCGCGATTGGAAGGACACATCGGCGACCGGATAGAACAAGTTCGCTTCCGACGCCGCGCCGCCATAAGCGCGCGCTTGGCCTTGCCGATAAACGTGTGCGCCCGCCGCCAGATACGCGCGCAGCTCGATCGGCGTATTGGCGCTCGCTTCGATCGTGTTCACCTGCGCCATCGCAATGCCCGCCGAACCGACCCCTGCTGGCGCCACCGGCAGCGCCGGCGTCTCGAGGCCGCTGGCGAGGTAGGGACCGGGCGAGGCAACTGGCCCCACGCCGCCGTCAAAGATCCATTTCCACGTTCCGTCGGCCTGTCGGCGCCAGACGGTGAAGTATTGAATGGAAGGCGTGTGCGCCGCGTCGAAACTGGCCGGCCCGGTTGTAAATCCGAGATCGCCGGAGCGCGCGAGGCCCGCATAGGCCGGCGCCCAATACAAATTGCGCTCGCCGTCATCGGGCAGTGCGCACATGCGGGGATGCGCTGCCTGCAGTCCGGCGCGTCCAATCAGGAAAGCGTCGCTTGCGCTATATTCGCAAAATGCTGGGATCCAACCGATTTGGCTCGCGCGCGCCGCGAACGCCCGCTCAGCCTCAATCACAGGTGCAGCACCCAGCGAAGTGAAGGCGTGTTGCGTACCAGCACACGCACCCAGCGCTACGGCCAACACGATGGCTCTCATGTGCGAAGACGAAGCCGCTCGCGCAGCAATCGGTCAACGAAACACGCGACGAACTGGCATCACAGTACGACCAAGCGCGCACACGCTTTCGTGAGCGCCGCTCCTTGCGCTTAACGCTTTCTCAACGGCCGATGCGCACACGCTGCTTGCGCCAAGGAGTTCGCGCGTTGACGGTCATCCTGCGCCGAAACGAAACTTTAGAGCTGAACCTAGTCGAATTCGTCGGCGCCATTACGCTCGATGAATTGAAAGCCGTCGCCAAATTCCAAGCCGACAAGCCAAACCTCTTGGCCAGCGACTGCCTCAATGTCGTGCGCGCCGGCGGCAGCTTCAACGCAGTGACCTTCCAAGACCTGGATATGCTCTTCGAACACTATCGCATGCTGTTCTCGCCGCTGCGGCTGCAAATCTTCCGCCGCGCGGTTTGGCTTTGCGAGGACGATGGACCCAAGGCGCACGTCACCTATTGGCTCAGCCGCGACACGCGCGAGGGAATGTCGAGCACCGTAAAACAGTGCCACTCCTTCGCCGAAGCCGCTGATTGGCTGTTGCTCATGGATATTGAGCGCGCCATTCTGGAACGCGCCATTCTAGAGCACGCGGGAGGCTTCGAGGAAATCGTCCGCTTCACTGTGCCGCCCGCCCGCGCCGCCGCGCGTTAGCTGCCGGCCTCGCTATCGAGCTCATATTGGCTTTGCAGATAATTCTGCAAACCCATCTGGGCGAGCACGGCGATCTGGGTTTCCAGGAAATCAATGTGCTCTTCAGTGTCGTCGAGGATTTCCGTCAGCAGGTCGCGGCTCGCAAAATCCTGCTTTTCCTCGCAGAGCGCGATGCCTTCGACCATCGCTGTTCGTCCCGTTGTCTCTGCTTGCAAGTCGCAATCCAGCCGCGTCGGCACGTCAGTGCCGATCTTCAGCTTGTGCAGCGCTTGTAGATTAGGATGGCCGTCGAGAAAGAGGATGCGCTTCACCAGCTTGTCGGCGTGCTTCATCTCTTCGATGGATTCTTCGTAGGTCTTCTTGCCGAGTTTGCCCAAACCCTCGTTTTCGTACATCCGCGCGTGCAGGAAGTACTGATTGATCGAGGTCAGCTCATTGGTGAGAATCTGATTGAGCTTCTTGATGACGTCGGCGTCGCCCTTCATCGCGCGTCACTCCGCTGCGACGAGGCTCCGTGCGCTGGCCCCGTCAATGCTCTCGGCGATCTCAGGCATGCAGCGCCCGCAGCAGGGCTCGCACCCATGATGGGCGAGCACATCCTTCGGGCACTGCGCGCCGGCTTCGATGGCTTCCGCCACTTCGCCGCTTGTCACACCGTTGCAATTGCAGACGTACATCCAGCACTTCTCTGAAAGCAAAGACGTTTTTGGCGACTGCGAAGCAGCCGCAATGGGAATCTAGCGGTTCCCAACCGCTCTTGCAAGTCATTCGCAGTACTTTGCGCTGAATTCTGTTAGGGCGAGAACGCCGAGGAGCCTCGAACCCTGACCCTGATTTTGCAGCACAGCCCAAGCATTGAACTGAACCGGGTCGAATACCGGGGTCCGATCTCGCTTCCCGAAATGCATGCGCTCGGCGACTACCAAGTCAGCCATCCTGAGTGGCTGAGCTATGACCTCTTCAACCTCATCGCAGCGAACGCCGACTTCAGCGCCCTCAGTCTTGAAGACCTCGATGCGATTGTCGTGAAATACCGGGTGCTGTTTGAGCCACAGGCGCTATTGATCTTCCGGCGCTCGGCCTGGATTTCTTTCAGTCCAAGCGCACAGGCGCACCTCGCTCACTGGATTGCTCGGCGCAACACACGCCAGGGGCAAACCCAAGAAGCCCGTCAATTTGGGACCTTCGCCGAGGCCGCATCGTGGCTTGTGCTTTCGCCCGACAAGGCCGTGCGCTTGGAAACGGGCGAGGGGTTCACGGAAGTGGCGCGCTTCCAATTGCCGGGAGCGCCCGACTAATCCAGCGCCGCCCGCATGGCTTGTGCGCCCGCATCCATGGCCGCCCCCTGCATGGGCGCCATATCATCGGGCAAGAAATCCACCGTCCACACAAAGCGGCTCCCGGACCCGTCCTCAAACACCTGGGCGCAGGCGCTATAATGCGTGTACCTGGGATCATCGATGATGGCGTAGACGAGCCGCCGCTCGGCAGCGTCGCTGCTGACCAGGTGTTCGCGCACTTCCATGCCGTTCGCGAACGTCACCACCCGCGCCCCGCCCGGCTCCATTTTGGTGGCGACGACGAAGCCCTTCGCCAGCTCATGCACACGGTCGAACTGCTTCAACACATCCCACACATCACCGGCCGAGCGCGGCGAGCGGAACTCTCTTCGGACAGTCGCCATAATCTTTCTCCACTTCAGCGATACGCGGCCCGCGATACTCGGCCCGCGCCGGGCATCCAGTCTGGCCATTTTCGGACCGGTTCATCGGAAAAGAGATATGTCATTCGAAGATCGTTTGCAGGCGCAATGGCGCGCGCTCGATGAAGCGCCGGGCGCCGACTTCGTTGCTCACATCGACGCGCTCGCCCAGGAGGCGCCGCCAGCGATTGCGGCCTTCGAGCGCGCCTGTGCGCGCGACTCCACCGGCCAGTCGGCATCGGCCGTGCCGCTCTATCGGGAGGCTTTGCGCATCGGCCTCAGCGGCGAACGCCGCCGCCGCGCTATCATTCAGCTCTCAAGCTCGCTGCGCATCACCGGCCACAGCGACGAGGCGCTTGCGCTCCTCACCGCCGAGCGCGCCCAACCCTCCGATCATCTCGATGACGCCGTCAGCGCCGTCATGGCGCTTACGCTCACCAGCCTCGGGCGCGATCGGGAAGCCGTCTCCGTGTTGCTTGCGGCGCTTGCGCCGCACTTGCCGCGCTACCAGCGTTCCATGGCCAATTACGCCAAGCAGCTCGTCACCGACTAATGGGCTTGGGATTGGCTGGGCGTTCCGCTAAAAGCCCCGGCTTCGCATGACAAAAGCCCCGACCATCGGCGTGGTCAGCCTCGGCTGCCCAAAAGCGCTCGTCGACAGCGAACGCATTATCACGCGCCTGCGCTCCGAGGGCTATCAGCTGAGCGCCAGCTACGAAGGCGCTGATCTCGTGGTGGTGAACACGTGCGGCTTTCTCGATAGCGCAAAAGCGGAAAGTCTCGAAGCCATTGGCGAAGCGATCAGCGAAAACGGCAAGGTCATCGTCACCGGCTGTCTTGGAAAGGAAGAGTCGCTCATCCGCGACACCCACCCAAAAGTGCTCGAAGTCACCAGCCCTCACCAATACGAAGCCGTCGTCGGCGCCGTGCACACGCATCTGCCGAAACCGCACGATCCGAAAATCGACTTGGTGCCCGAAGGCGGTTTCCGCCTCACGCCGCGCCACTACGCCTATTTGAAAATCTCGGAAGGCTGCAATAATCGCTGCAGCTTCTGCATCATTCCGAGCATTCGCGGCGATCTCGTCTCGCGTCCGGCGAACGCTGTGCTGAAGGAAGCAGAGTCACTGGTAAAAGCCGGCGTCAAAGAATTGCTGGTCATCTCGCAAGACACCAGCGCCTACGGCGTCGACGTCAAATACGCCGAGAGCAAATGGAAGGACCGCATGGTCCGCGCCAAATTCTACGATCTCTGCCGGGAGCTCGGCGCGTTAGGCGTCTGGACACGCCTCCACTATGTTTATCCGTATCCGCACGTCGACGACGTCGTTGGCCTGATGGCCGAAGGCCAAATCCTCCCTTACCTCGACATCCCCTTCCAGCACGCATCGCCCGGCGTGCTCAAAGCCATGCGCCGCCCGGCGAACCAGGACAAAGTCCTCGACCGCATCAGGAAATGGCGCGCGATCTGCCCCGATCTCACCATCCGCTCAAGTTTCATCGTCGGCTTCCCCGGTGAAACTGAAGACGATTTCGAAACGCTGCTCGACTTTGTCGAAGAAGCCGAAATCGATCGCGCCGGCGTCTTCAAATACGAAAACGTCGAAGGCGCGCCTTCGCGTGATCTCCCCGATCATATCGACCAGGACGACGTCGAGGCACGCTACGATCGTTTCATGGAAGTGCAAACCACCCTCGCGCATGCGCGCGGCCAAGCCATGATCGGCAAAACCGTCGACGTCATCAATGACGGCTGGGACGACGAGGCGGGCGCCTATGCCTGCCGCACCAAGGCGGACGCTCCAGAAATCGATGGAATCGTCTATGTCGACGGCGACGGCGAAATCGCCGACGGGGCTATTTTCAAA
Source organism: uncultured Pseudomonadota bacterium (assembly GCA_963837475.1). Taxonomy (GTDB): domain Bacteria; phylum Pseudomonadota; class Alphaproteobacteria; order Caulobacterales; family Aquidulcibacteraceae; genus Vitreimonas. The sequence goes on along the minus strand of CAWIND010000003.1, from coordinate 629,281 downwards.
GTGAAAATCGTCGGCGGCGAAGGCCATGAGTTGGTGGGCGTTCGACTAGTCTAGGAGCCTCTTTGTGGCCTGATCAAGCAAGGCAGCAAGGCTCTGTTTGCTTAACTCTACTCGGAACGCCTTCGCCACACACTCGAAAGTCGAGTCGTGAGACCACAATACGTATTGATGAAGATCGCCTGCTGCGCGGCGTAGGCTTCCCGCCCCCTGTCAGAAAGCGGATGCCTGTGAAACACTTCGTCGTTCGGCGATCCCAATTTGGCCGACATGCAGCGTTCAAATTCAACGAGAGCCAGCGAAACGGGCTCGGGCCTAGCTGGTTCGGCCACCCTCACTGTTCGTCCATCCCACGTCGGATCAAAATGGGCGATATGGAAAATAAGGAAGCAGCGATAGTCATTCCTAAGCAGATGGAGAAGCGGAGCGCCGATTATCCCATCGCACAGGAAATTCCAAAGGGACGGCGTATTGCTCGCTCTTGGCGGCGCCTAACTCTCGTTCAAACGACACAACTGCGCGACCCGCGACATGAAACTCCTCTACTTCGCCGCCCTTGTGTTTGGGCGCCAACGCCTTTCCAGCGCGGTCGAGACGAAGCCGCGGGCTTGCCAAATCTTGCTCAATATCGGCAATAGACCTCATAGACCAAAGTGCTAGTTGATCCCCATGATCCGCGTCAAACTCATCTCCATCCTGGTCAACGACCAAAACCGCGCGCGCGCCTTCTACACCGAGAAGCTCGGCTTCAAGATCAAGCACGACATCGACATGGGCGGCGCGTTCTGGCTGACGCTCACCGCGCCCGACGATGCCAATGGCGTCGAACTCTTGCTTGAGCCCAATAGCGGGTTTGCAGAGGCCGGCGCCATGACGGAAGCGCTCTACGCACGCGGCATTCCGCAAGCGCAGCTCTATACGGCCGACATCGCCGCCGAGTACGACGCGCTCCAAACCAAGGGCGTCATCTTCAAGGCGGCCCCCGCCGCGATGGGCCCGACGCTCTTCGCCGATTTCGACGATACTTGCGGCAACTGGATCCGGCTCGTTCAGGGCTGATTCCGGCCTGAAATTTTCTCCACCCGCCTGTCGGGGCGGGGCATACTCGTTCGTCTTCAAGGTGGCCCCGAGGTTCCGATGCTCTACGCCTTCCTCTGCTACAACGACGAAAACGCCGTCATGTCCTGGTCCAAGCAGGAGGACGAGGCGGTGATGGCGAAGCTCGACGTCGTGCACGAGAAGCTTCGCGCGCAAAAGAAAATGGGTCCGTCACTGCGGCTGATGCCCACGACAGCGGCGACCACGCTGGTGAAGGAGAAGGACCTCGTCCTCGATGGTCCCTATGCCGAAACCAAGGAAGCCTTGCTCGGCTTTTACATCCTCGATTGCGACAACCTCGACGAAGCCATTGGCATCGCGCGCGAGCTCGGACAAGCCAATCCCGGCGGCGCTTACGAGATCCGCCCCGTCCGTCTCTTCGTCAACGATCAGCTGCAAGGGTGAGCGATCTCGCCTGGATCGATGCGGCGCTGACGTCGGCGCGGCCGCAGGCGGTGAGCGCGCTGCTTCGCTATTTCCGCGATCTCGACACGGCCGAGGAGGCCTACCAAGAAGCTTGTCTCAAGGCGCTTTCCGCCTGGCCGAAGAACGGTCCGCCGCGCGATCCGGCGGCATGGCTTATCTTCGTCGGCCGCAACGTCGCCATCGATGCAAAGCGCCGCTCAGCCAAACAGCAGGAGCTGCCGGAGGAGGATCAACTCTCCGATCTCGAAGACGTCGAAGCCAAGGTTGTCGAGAAGCTCGATCACGCCGATTACCGCGACGATGTTTTGCGGCTTCTCTTCGTATGCTGCCACCCCGATCTCCCCGCCACCCAGCAGATCGCACTCGCACTGCGCATCGTCTCAGGTCTCTCCGTTGCGCAAATCGCGCGCGCCTTTCTGGTCAGCGAAGCCGCCATGGAGCAGCGCATCACCCGCGCCAAGCGTCGCATCGCTGAGGCCGGCGTGCCCTTCGAAGCCCCGAGCGCCATCGAGCGTAGCGAGCGGCTCGCTGCGGTCGCAGCCATGCTCTACCTCCTCTTCAACGAAGGCTATTCCCCCAGCGGCGATGAAGCGCCGATGCGCGCGCCGCTCTGCGAGGAAGCCATTCGCCTCACGCGCATGCTGCTCGGCCTCTTCTCCGCCGAACCCGAAATCATGGGCCTGCTCGCGCTCATGCTGCTGCAACACGCCCGCAGTGCGGCCCGCTTCGACGAGAGCGGCGAAATCATCCTGCTTGAGGATCAGAACCGCGGGCTGTGGAACGCTGACAAGATCGCCGAGGGTCTCGCCCTCATCGACAAGGCCATCCGTCACCAACGCCGAGGCCCCTATCAGATCCAAGCCGCGATCGCCGCACTCCATGGGCGTGCGCCGACGTTTGCGCAAACCGACTGGACGCAGATCGAGCTGCTCTACGCCGCACTTGAGCACGTCCAGCCCTCGCCGGTGGTCACCCTCAACCGCGCCGTCGCCGTCTCCAAGGTCCGCGGCCCCCAGGCCGCGCTCGACATGATCGAACCGCTCGGCGATAGGCTGCAAAACTATTTCCATTTCCACGGCGTGCGCGGCGCCTGTCTGTTGGATTTGCAGCGCAATGCCGACGCGCGCGACGCCTTCAACCGTGCGATCGCGCTCGCCAATTCGCCAGCGGAAGCTGCCCACATCCGCATGCACTTGGACAAGCTTCAAAAAAACGCGCGCGCCACATAATCGGCCCCCCGGACGACCGCCTTAGCTTGACGCGGAATCAGCTGCTTTCGCGTTTTGACGGCGCCAGCCAGAAGCTGCCAGCGATAGCGATCGAGATCACGCCAAGCCGCATCGCATTTCCCAGCCAACCGCCGAGCGCGTTGTCACCAAGATCGAACACCGTCCAAAGCGTGTTCAGTCCAACGTGCAAGAAAATCGGCGGCCAGAGATTGTAGCCCCAGCGCACGAGGAGCCAACCCAAGAGAAGGCCCCCGACGCCCGTCAGCGCGACAATGCCGGCGATACTTGCGGCGTCGTCTCCCTGACCCCAGTGCGCTAGTCCAAAGAATGCAGCCGGCGCCAAACAAGCCGCCAGCCAATGCCAACCGCAAAGGCGCACCAGAATAGTGACGGCCAAACCTCGGTACGCCAATTCCTCGAGCGCCGGCCCGCCGAAGCCGAGCCAGGCGACATCTGTTGCAGCGACCTGCGCGGCAGGCGCGGCAAACGCAAGGCACAGACCCAAAGCGGGAACGAACCAACAGAGCGCCCAGAGCGCGGGCTTCGCGATCGGGGCGGCCAGGCCACTGCTCGCGATGAGCTCAAGAGGCGAGCGCCACGCAAGGGCCGCTGCGAGCGCCAGCAGCACGATGGCGTCGCCGAGCGAGGTGATAGCCGAACTCAGATACGGCACACGCGGCAAGTTCGCGGCGTCCAACAAAGGCCGCAGCAGGGCGCCGCTTTGCGTTGAGTACACGAGCGCGATAGAGACCCCCGTCGCGATGGCAAGAGCGCGGTGGGAAGCGGGCTGAACCCCGGCGGTGGTCGAGATCGTCATGCACATGGTCCGAATGTGCCGCGCTCATACTTCATCGAGCGCGGCCCACATTGAATAAAACGGTCATCTCCAGCGGCACGCTTACCCGCAGGTCCCCCCCGCCTGAACTGGCCAAGCATGTCATCGCCTTCGTACACCGTGACGAAGACCCCGGCAGACAGCTTGTGCGCGTTCTTCCAGAGGTCCGTGCGTCCATTCAGATCATGACAGCCGAACCCTATTGGCTGCGCGACGCCGCGGTGGGGGCGCCGTGGCGACGATTGCCCCGGATCGCGCTATGGGGTCCGCGTTATCATTGGTGTTACGGATATGCGGCCGGCCACATTTACGCGCACGCCATTGGCTTGAATGCCGCAGCGCTCAGCGCGTTGTCGCCCAAGCCTGCCGCGGCGCTCGTCGACCAGGTGCTCGACTTGAGCGCGCTTCACGGCGAACTTGCCGCAGCGCTCGATCCGCAAGCAAACAAGCCCTTTGACGCTTGGCGGATCGACGCCACGAAGGCCTTGCTTGCCTTTTTCGAAACGCGGCCCCTCGCGCCCGATCCGATAGAGCCAACGTTGCCGATACTCGCGACGGCCGAGTCGAAAGCGGTTGCGCTCGCCGCGGCGCACGCCGGTCTGTCTGGGCGCCAATACCGCCGTGTCTTCGCGCGCTCTTACGGCGTTTCGCCGAAACGCTATCAACGCGCTGTTCGTGTCGATCGAATGATCCGCCAACTGCATGACGCGCCTTGGGAACACGACACGTTTCACGAAACGCCAATCGCGTTTGCCGACCAAGCCCATGCCATCCGGGAGTTTCGCAGCGTGACCGGACTTACGCCGAGCGAATATGTGCGCATCAAGCGGCGGGGCGGCGCCACATTGCGATCCGTGCCGACGACCGATGTCAGTCCGCCGGATTTCTAGCCTTCGGGCCCCGGTTTGCGCGTGGCCCGCGCAATAATCGCCCAGCGCCTGTCGGACGCACGCTGCCTTGTTCGTCCTTGGGACGCGAACCGCTCAAAAGTCCCAAGGAGAGCCCCAATGACCACGCCAGTCGAGGTAAAGCCAATCGGCGATCGCGATCTCGTTTTGTGCCGCATCATCGATGCCCCGCGCGAAGCCGTGTACGCGGCCTACACAACGCCGGAGAAACTCAATCAATGGTGGGCGCCACGTCCGTGGCAAGCATCCGTCGTCGAAATGAACCTGCGCCCAGGCGGCGCCAGCCACATCGTCATGGAAGGTCCGAACGGCGAGCGCTTCGACCAGCCGGGTGTTTTCCTCGAAGTGATCCCCAATGAGAAGGTCGTGTGGACCGACGCCTATTCGAAGGCGTGGGCGCCGCGCGAGAAATCCTTCATGACCGCTGTCATCACCTTCGAAGACGCCGGTGCAGGCAAGACCAAATACACCGCGCACGTCTTCCATCCAACGGCCGCTGATCGCGAGAAACACGAGAAAATGGGCTTCCATCCCGGCTGGGGCATTTGCACCGATCAACTCGAAGAAGTCGCACGCGCGTAAGCGAGATTGTCATGCAAGAGCAATCCAAGACGCTGACTATTGCAGGCTGGACGCTCAGCACGCTTGTCATCCTCTTCCTTGTCATGGATTTGACGATGAAGTTCATGGCTCTGCCGATCGTGCTTAGCACCACCGAACAATTGGGCTGGCCGACGAGCAGCGTCACCACGCTCGCAGTCCTGCTGCTTATCTCGACTGCGCTCTACGCCTTCCCGCAAACAAGCGTGCTTGGCGCAATCCTGCTGACCGGCTATCTGGGCGGCGCTATCGCCACACACGTCCGTATCGGCAGCCCGCTCTTCAGTCACGTGCTCTTCGGCGTTTATGTCGCGCTCTTCGTGTGGGGCGGGCTCTACCTCCGCGACGCACGCATCCGCGCGCTCATCCCACTCCGCGCGCAATGAATGGAATTGCGGCCCGGCGTCCGTTGCAGCGCGCATACGCTGGGCCGCCTCTCATTCCGGATCGTCCTTCTTGCGGCCGCCGCGTCCGATCGTCAGCGCCTTGATCACCCCGCGGAAGGTGCGTGTTTCCTGGCCAGTCAAGTGCGCGCGCAAGAACATGGCGCGTAAATTGCGCTTCATCAGCGGCGCCTTGTCGAGCGGGTGAAAGAAGCGCCCGTGCTCGAGCTCGCGTTCGAGATGCAGAAACATCGCCTCGAGCTCTTCGTGGCTCGCCGGCGGGCTATCGGCATCGCGAAACCAGGGTGGAACGCTTTCACCCTGCCGCGCCTCGGCGTACGCAAACGCAAACACCGAAACCGCATTCGCCAAGTTAAGCGAAGCAAACGCCGGATTGACCGGCAGCGTGAGGATGGCGTCGGCGCGCGCGATCTCGTCGCTTTCCATGCCGGCCGCCTCGGGCCCGAACATCACCACCGGCCGCTCGCCGGCGCCGATCGCGGCGCGCAATTTCTCCGCCGCCTCGCGCGGCCCCCAGACCGGCTTTTCCATGCCGCGCGGGCGAGCAGTCGCCGCGATAACCAAAGTGGCGTCGCCAAGCGCATCCTCAAGACGCCATTCCACGCGCGCTTGCTTCAGCACCCGATCGGCGCCGACGGCCACCACCTCAGCCTTCGGGTTCGGCCAAGTGTCGCGCGGCGCCACAAGCCGGAGCTGCACCAGCCCGAAATTCAGCATCGAGCGCGCCGCCGCGCCGATGTTCTCGCCCATCTGCGGACGCACTAGGCAAATCGCCGGCCATTCGTCCTCGATCGGGGGCGGCATGTTCGGCGCGCGGGTCATAAGGAGCGTTCCTTTCCCCATTGAAGCCAAACCCGCAAGGGCAGACCGCAAGTCGCAGTTTGCGCGCCGGCGCCAAGCTGCTACCACCCGCGCCGAACGCGGAAGCTAAGGACGAGCAGATGGCGAAGATCAAGGTGGACAATGCGGTCGTCGAACTCGACGGCGATGAGATGACGCGGATCATCTGGAAGCTCATCAAGGAGCGCTTGATCCACCCCTACCTCGACATCAACCTGCAATATTTTGACCTCGGCATCGAACACCGCGACGCCACCGACGACCAAGTCACGGTCGACGCCGCCAACGCCATCAAAAAGGTCGGCGTAGGCGTGAAGTGCGCCACCATCACGCCCGATGAAGCGCGCGTGAAGGAATTCAATCTGAAGAAAATGTGGAAGTCGCCGAACGGCACCATCCGCAACATCCTTGGGGGCGTCATCTTCCGCGAGCCGATCATCTGCAAAAACGTGCCGCGTTTGGTGCCGGGCTGGACGCAACCGATTGTGGTTGGACGTCACGCCTTCGGGGACCAATACCGCGCCACCGATTTCCGTTTTCCGGGCAAGGGCAAGCTCACCATCAAGTTCGTCGGCGATGACGGACAAGTGATCGAGCATGAGGTGTTCGACGCGCCGGGCTCTGGGGTCGCCATGGCGATGTACAATCTGGATGACAGCATCCGCGAGTTTGCGCGCTCGTCACTCAATTACGGCTTGATGAAGAATTATCCTGTCTATCTTTCGACCAAAAACACCATCCTCAAGGCCTATGACGGCCGCTTCAAAGACATTTTCCAAGAGGTCTTCGACGCCGAGTTCAAGGCCGAGTTCGACAAGCGCAAACTCACCTACGAGCATCGGCTGATCGACGATATGGTCGCCTCGGCGCTCAAATGGTCGGGCGGTTATGTGTGGGCCTGCAAGAATTACGACGGCGACGTCCAATCCGACACCGTCGCGCAAGGTTTCGGCTCCCTCGGCCTCATGAGCTCGGTGCTGCTTACCCCCGACGGCAAGACAATGGAATTGGAAGCCGCGCACGGCACCGTCACGCGCCATTATCGCCAGCATCAAAAGGGCGAACCGACTTCGACCAATTCGGTCGCATCGATCTTCGCCTGGACCCGTGGCCTTTCCCACCGCGGCAAGCTTGATGGCAATCAAAAGCTAATCGACTTCGCGCACCTGATGGAGAAGGTCACTGTCGATACCGTCGAAGCCGGCCAGATGACCAAGGACTTGGCGCTACTCGTCGGCGACGAGCAGAAATGGCTCACCACCGAAGGCTTCCTCGACGCCATCGCCAACAATCTCGACAAGGCGATGGCAAAGGCCTGATCCGATGGCGCAACGCTCCTCCCTCACGGGTTCATGGAGCGGCGCATTTCGCTATCCGGGCGGCGCCCACGAGACCGTGTTCAATGCTCAGATCCAAGAAGCCGGCGGCGCTTTCGTCGGCACAACCCAAGAGCCCAACGATTTCCTGGATGCCACTGACGCAATCCTGCACGGCGAGATCGACGGTCATCGCGAAGGACTGTCGGTCACGTTCACGAAGTTCTACAATCATGGGCATGAAGGCGCGCGCCATTCGATCCGCTACGAAGGCGCCGCCGACGACAAGCTGATGCGCATCGAAGGCCGATGGGTCATCCGTCCTGATTGGGGCGGCACGTTCTTCATGGTGCGCGATGACGATGGCGAAACCGCTGAAGCTGAAGCGGCGGTCGAGGAAAGCATCGAGGTGCGCAAATGATTATCCGCGACCTAGAGCCAACCGATCGCGTTCAATGGGAGGCGCTTTGGGCCGGCTATCTTGAGTTTTATAAATCCAGCCTCGCACCCGAAGTCACCAGCGCGACATTTGCGCGCCTCATTGATCGCAGCGAGCCCATGTTTTCGCTCGTCGCTGAGGATGAGCAGACCCACGACCTCATCGGCATGGTCAATTGCGTCATTCATCGCAGCACTTGGTCTCAGCAGAATTATTGCTATCTCGGCGATCTCTTCACCTCGCCTGTGGCGCGCAAACGCGGCGTCGGCCGCGCCTTGATCGAGGCGGTCTATGCGCGCGCCGATGAACTCAAACTGCCGCGCGTCTACTGGATGACGCACGAGACCAACGAAACCGCGCGCAAGCTCTACGATTCCCTGGCGACAAATTCCGGCTTCGTGCAGTATCGGCGCTAGTCGCGGAACTTCGGCGTCACCCGCCACGGGTAAGGCTGGGGCATGTCGCGCGAGACTTTGTCGGGATAATGCGGCGCACGTTTTTCCAAAAACGATGTCACGCCTTCCTTGGCATCGCCCGAGCGACCGCGCGCGACCATGAGCCGGCTTTCCAGCCGATGCGCTTCCATCGGATGGCCGGCATCGAGCATATCGAGCATCATCCGCCGCGCCAGCGCCACCGATACGGGCGCTGTATTATCGGCAATCTCGCGCGCCAAGGCATAAGCGGCGCCCAGTAATTCTTCCGGTTTGTGCAGCGAACGCACCAGCCCGCGCGCGTGGGCCTCCTCAGTGAGAAACACGCGCCCCGTCATCGTCCACTCAAGCGCGGTCGAAACGCCGACCAAGCGCGGCAGAAAATAGGACGACAATGTCTCGGGCACGATGCCGCGGCGCGCGAACACAAAGCCCATTTTGGCGCCCGCGACCGCCAGACGAATGTCCATCGACAGCGTCATCGTCGCGCCGACGCCGACTGCAGCGCCATTGATGGCTGCAATCACCGGCTTGCGGCTTTCGTAAATCCGCATGCCGACCTGGCCGCCGCCGTCGCGGTCGCCGCTGGCATCGAAGCTATTGTCGCTCACTTGATTGGCGCGGCGCTTCTCATAGTCGAAGGTGTCGCCGCCAAGCCCTAGATCGGCGCCGGCGCAGAATGCGCGCCCAGCGCCCGTCACGACCAGTGCGCGCACATCGTCATTTGCATCCGTCACATCGAACGCCGCGATCATTTCGCGCGCCATCTGATCGGTGAACGCGTTCATCCGATCCGGACGATTGAGCGTCAGCGTCGCCACACCATCGGCGATGTCGAGCTTGATGGTCTTGAATTCAGGCATTGATGCGTCTCCGAAACGAGACGCTAGTCTTAGATGCGCAAAAGCTCCACCTCTGCCGCTTGGTAAGGGTCGAGCCGGTAGACCAGCTGCCGATGGATGGCCACGAGCGCGCCTGCGCCCCAATCCTCAACCAATTCCGCGTCGTCGCGTTCAAGCGTCTGCCAGCGCGAACCGTCCTCGCACACGAGCACGCGACCCCTGGCGAGCACACAATCGATCGTCGAGACGACGCCCGACTGCGCCCCGGCGCCAATTCCAACTCGGAACACGGAGAGAATCGCATCACGTTGCGCATGCGAAAGTCGGCTCCATTCCAGCCGCTCGAAGATCTCTGGTCCAAGATAGGCCGCCAGAGCATCGTTATGAGTCATTTCGCGTCCCCAAGCCCCGAATCGAACTCGACCAAAAACAATTGATTTGGTTTCCGAGACGTTACTTCGTTGCGGACTCGACTCTCGAGAAATCCGGCTTCGGCTGCCGCTTGAAGAGAAGCGCAACGAGCGCGATGCCCAAGGCTGGCCCCATCAGTCCAGCAAGTCCGCCTTCGACGCCCATGGCCCCGCCCGTCCAAAGCGGGTCGCCGGGAAACGAAAACACACTCCAGTGTCCGAACGCGAGATCGTTGCCGGTGACATTGATGCCAAGCACCGGTCCCTGTAGCCCATTCCATCCAAGGTGGATGCCGATCGGCAGCCAGAGCTGGGCTGTTCGCACGTAGGCAAGGCTCAACAACAAACTCGCGAGCAGAATGTTGGCGCCGGCGATGAGACCCTGGGTGCCTTCAGAGATTGGCTTGGCGTGCAGCGCTACAAAAATGAGTGTTGTGACGATGGCCGCCACCCACGCGCCATACTTCGCCCAAAGCTCTTGAAACATGTAGCTCCGCACGATCGCTTCCTGGGTTATGACGTTGAAGAAGCAGACGATGAGACCAATCGCCAGAGCTTGCCCCGACAGCGCACCCAGATGGGGCTCGATGCGCGCCGCACCGGTTGCCAAGAGCGCCGCGATGGGCGCGCACAGAATTGCGGCCCCGATGATGGCGCCGGTCAAAACATCATAGAAGCGGGCCGAAAACCCTAAAGATGCCAAGCGCCTGCGATCGATAAAATGCGCGAGCAGTCCGGCCGGAATGAGGGTCGCGACCGTGAGCGCAACTTCAACGCCGACGCGGAATGGCAGCTTGGTGAAAAAATCCTCGCCGCCGAAACTCACCGCGGCCCAGATCACAAGTCCGGTGAGACACGCCCAAAGCACGAGGAATGCCAAAATCTTGGCGAACGAAATGCCGATATTGCGCCACATATCGCCCCCCTCAAAGCGCCAGCCGCCAGATGAAATCGTGGTCCGCGGTGGCGCCGACCATGAAATTGTGCTCGCCGACGTGCTCAAACCCGTAGCGTTTGTAGAAGGCTTGCGCGCGACGATTTTCTTCCCAGACGCTGAGATAGAGCGCACCTGCGCCCTTGGCGCGCGCCCAGGCAAGACAATCGTCCATGAGCGCGACGGCCACGCCCGCGCCCTTCAAGCGCTCATCGACGTAAAGCCTATGCAATTCGAGCGCGCCAGGATCTTCGAGGTTCATCTCGAGCGCGCCCATCATGCAATAGCCGACGAGCGCCTCGCCCTCGAAGGCGAGGCGATAGCGGATGCTCGCATCGGCGATCTCTTCGCGCTGGATAGCCTCACTGTACTTCGCCGCGAGAAATGCTCGAAGGTCCTCGGCGGGATAAAGATGGCCGAACGTTGCAACGAAAGTCCGCGCGCAGAAATCCGCCAGCGCTTTGGCGTCGCTTGCCATAGCGTCGCGATAAGAAATGCTCACGCGGCGAGCGCGCCTTGGAGCGCTGCACGAATTGCGTCGAGCGCCTTGGGCGCGGCCGCGCCGTCAGGTCCCCCGCCTTGCGCCATGTCAGGGCGCCCGCCGCCGCCTTGTCCCCCGACCGCCGCAACCCCGGCTTTGACGAGATCGACGGCGGACACCTTCGATTTCAGGTCGTCGGTGACGCCGATCGCTACCGCGGCCTTGCCGCCTTCGACGCCGACATAAGCGATGACGCCGGAGCCGACACTCTTCTTGCCTTCGTCAACGAGGCCGCGAAGGTCCTTGGCCGGCACCCCGTCGAGCACGCGCGCGATGAGGGCCACGCCGGCGACCTGCTCGGGGCCGGCGCTCGCAGCAGACGAGCCGGCGCCCATGGCGAGCTTTTTCTTCACTTCGCTCAATTCGCGCTCGAGCTTGCGCCGTTCGTCCTGCAATTGCGCAACACGATCGGGTAATTCCGCGAGCGGCGTTTTCAGCGTCGCGGAAATCGTTTTTGCGAGCGCGGCCTGGCCCTTCAAGTGCGCGAGCGCGGCAGCACCCGTCGCTGCTTCGATGCGGCGAACGCCGGCGGCAACGCCGCCTTCCGACAAAATCGCGAACACGGCGATATCGCCGGTGCGCTTGACGTGCGTGCCGCCGCAGAGCTCGACCGAATACGGCTTGGGCTTTGCGTCCAGACGGGCGTCCGATTTGGCGTTGCGGTCGGCGTCGAGCGCATTGCCGAGGCGAAGCACGCGCACGCTGTCGCCATATTTCTCGCCGAAGAGCGCAAGTGCGCCTTCCTTGATCGCCGCATCGGGCGCCATTTCCTTGATCACGCCCTCGGCGTTCTGGCGAATGATGGCGTTTACTTCGTCTTCGACACGCTCGATTTCCGCGGCGGTCATGGCTTGGCCGTGGCTGAAGTCGAAGCGGAAGCGATCGGCCTCGACGAGCGAACCCTTCTGCGTCACGTGCGGTCCAAGCACATTGCGCAACGCCGCGTGCAGCAAGTGCGTGGCCGAGTGATTGGCCCGGATCTGCTGGCGGCGGGTGTGATCGATTTCAAGCGTGGCTTTATCGCCGACCGTGATCGCGCCTTTGGTCAAGCGGCCGATATGGGCATTGAGACTGCCGGCCTGTTTTTGGGTGTCCTCGACCGCGAACGCGGCGCCGTTTGCAAAGTGGATGATGCCATGATCCCCCGCCTGGCCGCCGCTTTCGGCATAGAAGGGCGTGCGATCGAACACCAGCGCGCCCGCTTCGCCTTGCCCCATGTCATGGCGCTCTTGGCCATGCGCGACGATCGCGGTGAGCGCGCCTTCGCCCTCTTCGGCGCTATAGCCCAAGAACTCATTGCCGCGCGTGCGTTCGAGGATTGAATGCCATATGGCGGTGTTGTCGGCGCCTTCATTGCCCATCCAGCTTTCGCGCCCCTTCTCGCGCTGGCGCTCCATGGCCGCATCGAAGCCGGCGGTGTCCACTTCAAGCCCGCGTCCGCGCAAGATGTCCTGGGTCAGATCGAGCGGGAAGCCGAACGTGTCGTAGAGCTTGAACGCGGTCTCGCCGGCAAGCTTCTTGCCCTTCTTCAAGCTATGGAGTTCGTCGTCGAGCAGCTTCAGGCCGTTGGCGAGCGTGCGGCGAAAGCGTTCTTCCTCCTCATGCAATTGCGCCTTGATCACCGGTTCTGCGCGCGCAAGTTCTGGATAGGCCCCGCCCATTTCGGCGATCAAAGTCGGGGCCAGGCGGTGCATGAGCGGCTCTTTGGCGCCCAGGATGTGCGCGTGGCGCATGGCACGGCGCATAATGCGACGCAGCACGTAGCCGCGGCCCTCGTTGGCGGGCGTGACGCCATCGGCGATCAGAAACGATGATGCGCGCAAATGGTCGGCGATAACGCGATGGCTCGCGGCATGACCGGCGTCGGCCTTGACGCCGGTCAATTCAACTGACGCCGCGATCAGCGTCTTGAAAAGATCGATCTCGTAGTTCGAGTGCACGCCTTGCAGCACAGCAGCGACCCGTTCGAGACCAGCCCCGGTATCGATCGAGGGCTTCGGCAGTTTCGTGCGCTTGCCGTCGGCAAACTGCTCGAACTGCATGAACACGAGAATTCCAGATCTCGATGAAGCGATCGCCATCTTGGTCGGCGCTGCCGGGCGGGCCGCCTGGAATGCCGGGCCCGTGATCGTAGAAGATCTCGGAGCACGGACCGCAGGGCCCGGTATCGCCCATCGACCAGAAATTGTCCGACGTCGCGATGCGAATGATCTTGTCGTCGCTTAGCCCAGCGACCTTCTTCCAAAGTGCGGCCGCTTCATCGTCATCATGATAGACGGTGACGAGGAGCTTCTCCTTCGGCAGCCCGAAATCCTTGGTCAGCAGGTCCCACGCATGTGGGATGGCTTGCTCTTTGAAGTAATCACCGAAGGAGAAATTCCCCAACATCTCGAAGAAGGTGTGGTGGCGCGCGGTGTAGCCGACATTGTCGAGGTCGTTGTGCTTGCCTCCGGCGCGGACGCATTTCTGGCTGGTCGCCGCGCGTGCAAACGGCGCCTTGGCCGCGCCGGTAAAGTAATTCTTGAATTGAACCATGCCGGCGTTGGTGAACAGCAATGTCGGGTCGTCGTGCGGCACGAGCGACGACGAGCCCGGCAGCTCATGGCCGCGCGCGCGGAAGAATTCCAGGAATTGCCGGCGGATGTCGTTGACGCTTCTCATCTATCCCAAGCCAAATCAGTGTCAGCCTTGGGGTATAGGTATTGCAGCGCACAACGCCAAGCAGTGGGCCAAGCAGTGGGCCAAGCAGCGGCCCAAGCAATGGCCCAAGCAACGGGCCAAGCGGCGGGCAGGGCTTCAGGGCGGCAGCGTGAGCGCCCCATCGTCGCTGAGCGCAAAGTGAGGATTCCACGCCACTTCCCAAAGATGGCCGTCTGGGTCGGCGAAGTAGCCGGTGCGGCCGCCCCAATCGGCGTCGTGCCCCGGCTTGGTAATCTTGGCGCCCGCACGCTCGGCTTCGCCGAGCGTTGCGTCGACCGCTTCCTTGGTGCGAACGTTGTGGGCGATGGCAATACCGCGGAAATTGAGAGGCCCATCGGCGACGCCTGCATCCTTCGCAAGCTCGTCACGCGCCCAGAGGCAGATCGCCAACGGCCCCGCCTGCAGAAACACAACGCCGCCGCCGCCGATTGATGACGCCTTGAACCCGAGCTCTTCGTAAAACGCACGCGAGCGGACCAAGTCCGCCACGCCCAGTGTGATCAGCGAAACGCGCGGCTCCATCGCACACGCTCCCTTCGAGCATCCCACCCTTTGAATTCGCCGGCTGGCCAGAGGCGGGCCAGGGCATGGGGTCGGGTCGGCGTCACGCCTTCCGACCAGCCGGCGAACTTGTCAGCCTTCCGCGGCGTCTTTTTGTTCTTCATCCGTCGGCGGCGAATACATGGCGTCAGCGACTGCGCCCGTCTTGGCGCGGATCGCGTCTTCGATGGCGATCGCTGTGTCGCGGTGTTCCTTTAAGAAGCGCCGCGCTGCTTCCTTGCCTTGGCCGATTTTCTGGCCGCCATAGGCATACCAGGCGCCGGACTTGTCGATCACGCCGGCCTTCACCCCGAGCTCGATCAGTTCGCCGGTCTTGGAGATGCCTTCGCCATAGACGATGTCGAACTGCACCTGCTTAAACGGCGGCGCGACCTTGTTCTTCACCACTTTTACGCGCGTTTCCGAACCGATGACTTCGTCGCGTTCCTTGATTTGGCCGATGCGGCGAATGTCCAAGCGCACCGATGCATAGAACTTCAGCGCGTTGCCGCCGGTCGTCGTTTCCGGGTTGCCGTACATGACGCCGATCTTCATGCGGATCTGGTTGATGAAGATCACCAGCGTCTTCGACTTGGAGATCGAACCGGTGAGCTTGCGCAGCGCCTGGCTCATCAGCCGCGCCTGCAGGCCGGGCAATTGATCGCCCATCTCGCCTTCGATTTCCGCGCGTGGCGTCAGCGCCGCCACTGAAATCCACCACCAGCACATCAACCGCGCCCGAACGCACCAGCGTGTCGGTGATTTCCAATGCCTGTTCGCCGGTGTCGGGTTGCGAGACGAGCAGATCATCGAGATCGACGCCCAGCTTGCGTGCATAGATCGGATCGAGCGCATGCTCGGCGTCCACAAACGCGCACACGCCGCCGGATTTCTGCGCTTCGGCGATGCAATGCAGCGCCAAGGTCGTCTTGCCCGAGCTCTCCGGGCCATAGATTTCAACGATACGGCCCTTCGGCAAACCGCCGATGCCGAGCGCGATGTCGAGGCCCAGCGAACCGGTCGAGATCGCCTCGATCTCCACCACCGGCTTTTCGCCTAGCCGCATGACCGAGCCTTTGCCGAAGGCGGTGTCGATCTGCTTCAGGGCCGCGGCGAGGGCCTTCTGCTTGTCCGTTTCCATGTCTTTCTCAACAAGCTTTAGATTGGCCATCGTCCCTGCTCCCACTAGGTCGAGTCCATCACTCGAACCAACTGCGCTGCTGCTTTGCCGTCAGAGACTCGTGTGTACCGCGTTTGTTCTCGGAACACAAGCAGAACATGACGCTGTGGAGAACGCTTTGGCGCGCGCCTTGTTCGGCTTAGGAAAATTCCAACGCCCCGCGCAGACAATGGTGGGCTCGCATGTCGCAAATCGCTTCCTCGCTCGCACCCGCGCCCCCGCCCAAGGACACGCCGGCTACCCTTGAGGGTGTGACTTCGTTTCGGGTCCACACAGCCGCACTATCGCGACCGGCCGGTCCTGTGCGGGCAGACCCGACAATGGTGCTGATCACCAGCCCCGATGGCGGCGTCATCGTCTATGCGCCGAGCGACAAGCTTGCCATCCTCGCCGCCGAACGCGCCAAGCGCTTGAAGAAGACAACGCCTGCCAACCGCTGAATGGGTTTTGTCTGATGGCGCGCCCGAAGAGATTCGAACTCCTGACCCCCAAATTCGTAGTCTGGTGCTCTATCCAGCTGAGCTACGGGCGCGAGGGGGCGGTGCATAACGCCCACCCCGCGCCCTGGCAAGCGGCGGCAGGCTTTTAACCCCTCGCATACGCGGCGCGGTCCACACGAGGGCCATGGCAGACGCCTCGCACCAAACCGGCTCTTGTCCATCGGACGCCGAGAGCGCGGCCATGGCCTGCCTTGCGGCATTGGCGGCCTCGGCCGTGGGGGCTGAAATCGCTATCATCTCGCAACGGGATGCGTCGGGTTACCGGTGCGCGGCGCGTTTCGGGGCGCAGGCGCATCTGATTGAGTGCGAAACGTTCTGCCGGCCACTGGCCGACAAGCGCGCCGTGCTTGTCACCACCGATGCGAGCCGCGATGGCCGCCTTGGCGGCCATCAAAACGTCATCGGCGCGCCGTTCGTGGCGGCGAGCCTTAGCGTGCCAGTGTTGAGCGCCTCGCAAGCGACGATTGGGGCAATTTGCGTGATGACGACCGCGCCGCGTGCGTGGCGGGAAGCCGACATCGCCGCACTCACACAAATTGCGACAATTGCTTCGACGTTGATCCATGGCCGCACAATTGCGAGCGCGATGGACACTGCCCACGACGGCATTGGCATAACCGACGCCAACGGCGTCTTCACCTACATGAACCACGCGCACGTCCTGCAGTTTGGCTACGACGACGCCGCAGAGCTCATCGGCAAATCGTGGAGCGTGCTCTACGAACCGGCGCAAGCCGAGCGGGTTGCGGCCGCCGCATTGCCGATGATGGCGCGCGACGGCGTCTGGAGCGGTGAGGCGATTGGCTTGCGCCGCGACGGGAGCGTGCTGTTCCAGGAAATGACGTTGAGCGCATTGCCGTCGGGGGGAACGATCTGCGCCACGCGCGACATCTCTGAACGCAAAAAGCTTGAAGCGAAATCGTTGCGTCTGGCCGAGATGCGCGCGCGCGCCGAGACCGCGAGTGCGGCGAAGTCGGCCTTCCTCGCGCAGATGAGCCACGAAATCCGCACGCCGCTTAACGGCATAATCGGCATGACCGGCGCGCTGCGCGATACGTCTCTTTCCAATGAACAGCGCGAGATCGTCGCCCTGATCGCGTCTTGCGGCGAGACGCTGGAGCATCTGGTGTCGGACGTTCTTGACCTGTCCCGCATCGAAGCGGGCAAGATCAAATTCGACGCCGCGCCTTTCGATCTGGGCAGCGTCATTGAAGCGGCGGTCAACATTGTCGAGCGAGCCGCCCATGAGAAAGGCCTTCGCCTCGAGCGGCGCCTCGATGGCGCAGGCGCATTCGTCGGTGATGCGGTTCGCATCAAACAGCTGGTGCTCAATCTTGTCTCAAATGCAGTGAAGTTCACCGACGCTGGCGTGGTGCGGGTGCGGGTGAGCGCCCCCCAGGACCTGCCGATCGGGGCGCGCGGCGATGTTGTCATTGAGGTGACCGATACGGGCATCGGTTTCGATGCGCGCGATGCGGCGCGTCTCTTCCGGCGCTTCGAGCAAGGCGACGATTGCATCGCGCGCACCTATGGCGGCACCGGTCTTGGGCTGACGATTTGCCAAGGGCTTGCCGAGGGCATGGGCGGGGCGATCCGCTGCACCTCGGCGGTCGGATCGGGCAGCACCTTCACGGTAACGCTTCCGCTGGAGCGGGCGCGGGCCCTAGTCGCTCGAGAGGCGTCGGGGGAAGTCACAGCGCAGCGCGGTCTGCACGTATTAGTGGCGGAAGATCACCTCACCAACCGGCGCGTGGTGGAGATCATTCTTGCAGCCGCCGGCGCTGAACTGACGTTCGCGGCGAACGGTCTCGAAGCGGTGGAGGCGCGGCGACGCGGCGGTTTCGATCTCGTGCTCATGGATATGTTGATGCCAGTCATGAGCGGGCTCGAAGCAATCGCTGCGATCCGTGCGCTCGAAGCGCGCGAAGGCCTGCCGCGCATTCCGATCGCGGTGCTTTCGGCAAACGTGGTCGAGCGGCAGCGCGACTTGGCGCTGCGCGCAGGCGCTGACCTCTACCTCGCCAAGCCGATCACGCCAGCGGTTTTGCTCGCTGGCATCGAAGCTGTGCTGCGCGGCGAGAGCAAAGCCGCGTAAATGCCGCGATCAAACTGTCGCCAGCACACGAAACTGGCGTGGAGCTCTCTCGCCAAGCGCCGCAGTCTGCGCCTCAGAAATTGCGATCTCGTCCACGTGTGATCCCGGTGGACCGCGACGGCAGGCGAGGATCATTTCACCCACGGCCTCGGCGCTCCCTGCGATCACGGCTTCGACACTCCTGTCGGCCCGATTGCGCACCCAACCTTCCAGCCCAAGCCGACGCGCCTCAGCATCGACGAAGGCGCGATAGCCCACGCCTTGCACAAGGCCGGTGATGCATAAGCGGAGAATACGCCGACGCATCACTTCACCAGGTTGAACGCGCCGATGAGATGTTGGGCGAGCGTCAGGTGCGCGAGCTTGGCGTCGAGCGCGGCGTAAGCGGGCCCGTGTTCGGCCTTGAACGCGTCGAACGCGGCTTGCGCGTTCCAGCGGTCGATGGTGGCGTAGCGTGCGCCTTCAAGCAGATCGACCCCCACAAAGCCCGGCGCTTTGGCGAACAGAGCCGCCCAATCGCCGTCGCTGCCATAAGCGGCGCGGAACGCCGCTTCGCGCCCAGGCGCCACATCGTACGTCCAGATGATGACATAGCTCATCGATGATCGCGCCAGGCTTTATGGACGCCGACGGTTTTCGCTTCATAGACGCCGCGTGCGATCGCGCGCGCGAGGCAATCGGCAGCGCCTGCGCCCAAGCGGGCAAGCGCGAGCGGGCGCGGGGCGGGCGTTTGCTTGGCGCCGGTGGCGAGCGCGAACACGACATCGCCGTCAAACGGCGCAAACACCGGCCGGATCGCGCGCGCAATCCCTGCACTCGCCATCTGCGCCACACGCTTGGCTTCGCTTGGCGTCAGATCTGCGTCGACGGCGACGCAGGCGATCGTGGTGTTGGCGCGCGGCTGGGCGTTGAACTTGGCGCCGCGCCAATCTTCACCATCCGCGTGCGTGTTTGCCTCAGGACGCACACCGCCGAACTCGCCATCGATTTCAAAGGGCCAGGCCCAGAATGCGCGCGAGCCGGGCATGGTCGGCGAACCCCAGCAATTCACGCATGCGAGAGCGGCTATGGTGAAGCCGTCGCTGGTGACCATGCTGGCGCTGCCTTGTCCGCCTTTGAACGCGCCGGCTTGCGCGCCGAGCCCGGCGCCAACATTGCCAAGCGCGACGGTGCTTGAGCGTGCCGCATAAGCGCGCTTACCGAGCAGCGCGTAAGGCGGCGCCTCGCCCCATGCTTTGTTTCCGCCATTGGCGAGATCGTAGAGGATTGCGCCGGGCACGACCGGCGAGCGCGGCACACCCGGTGTTTCGATCAGGGCAAAGCCGCGCCCTTCAGCGCCCATCGCTGCAACAACGCCATCCGCAGCAGCCAGGCCGTAGACTGAGCCTCCTGAAAGAACGACGGCGTCAACAGCGTCCACCAGATTCTCTGCCGCCAGCGCATCAGTTTCACGCGTGCCGGGTCCCCCGCCCCGCACGTCAACCGCACAGACGGCCCGGCTTTCCGGAACAATGGCGGTCACGCCCGTCTGCGCGGCCTCGTCTTGCGCGCACCCGACGCGAATGCCGGCAACGTCGCAGATAGAGTTGAGCGGGCCAGTTCGCATTGTGAGCGCATGCTAGTTCGCGCCCGCCTTACACTCAATGTTTGACAACCCACATTGGCCCATCCAGCAATGCCAATTCATCATCGCGCGCGAACACCCCAATGAGCCGTCTCTTCGTCCCGCCAGGGCACTTCTATTCGCCAATCCCCGATAGAGACGAAGTCACGGCCCATATCGCGCGCATCGGCGCTGCGACTTTCGCCAAGCTGCCAGGCATCGAAATCGACGACGAACGTCTTCTAGCGACGTGGGAGGCGCTCGTGGAGCGTATGCGACAAGCGCCCTTTCACGATCAATGCAATCCCGAGCACCGTTATTACTGGGACAATTCGTTTTATTCCTACGGCGACGCTGCTTTCTATTATGCGTTGCTTGGGGATCGTCGTCCCGCGCGCATCATCGAAATTGGTTCGGGTTTTTCTTCAGCGCTCGCGCTCGACGCGCGTGACCTGTTGGCGCTGAGCACGGAGATCACCTTCATCGAGCCCTATCCAGAGGTTCTGGAAACCTTGCTGCGCGGCCAAGACGCCGCGAAGACAAGATTGATCCGCGACAAAGTGCAAAGCGTCGATCTCGCAATCTTTTCCGCGCTTGAGCGAAACGACATCCTTTTTATAAATTCTTCGCACGTGCTGAAGACCGGGAGCGACGTGTGCTTCGAGATCTTTGACATCTTGCCGTCGCTCAAACAGGGGGTGATCGTTCACTTCCACGACATCTTCTATCCTTTCGAATATCCTCGCGCCTGGATGGTGGACGACAACCGCGCCTGGAACGAACTCTACGCCCTGCGCGCATTCTTGATGTACAACCGCGCCTTCCAGATCTTTTTCTTCAACGACTATTTCGGGCAGCGTTTCCCCGAGCGCGTCGCTGCATCGCAGACCGTCTTCGCACGCAATCCGGGCGGGGGTTTGTGGTTGACGGCGAGCGGCTAACAGCGATCTAGGATCAGTTCATGTTGCACTTGAAGATCATCTCCGCGCTTGCCTCGGTTTTCGTGCTCGGCGCTTGTGTGACGGCGTCCGCGGAAGTCACGGCGACGCCGTCGAGCCCCGCTGCGGCCCCTGCCGTGGCCCCTGCTGCGCCCCCTGCTGCATCCGGCGAAGCGATGGCGGCGACCGCCAATCATTACGCAACCGATGCGGCCGCGCAGATCTTGCGCGAGGGCGGCAGCGCCGTTGATGCAGCGATTGCGGCAGAGGCGGTGCTGGGCCTCGTCGAACCGCAATCGTCCGGCATTGGCGGCGGCGGCTTCCTCCTCTTCTATAACGGCCAGACCCACGACATCGGCGCCTATGATGGGCGTGAACGCGCGCCCGCAGGCGCGACAGCGACGATGTTTCTCGGCGAAGATGGCCAGGCGATGAATTTCCTCGACGCGCGCACAAGCGGGCGTTCGATCGGCACGCCGCTTGTCGTCGCCATGCTGAAGATGGCGCACGAAGATCATGGGCGTCTCGAATGGGCGGCTTTGTTCGAGCCCGCCATTCAACTGGCCACCAGCGGCTTTCAGGTTTCGCCGCGGCTCAACATGCTCCTCACCTATTCTGGCACGCGTGAGCGGCTCAAAGAGGATCGCAACGCGCGCGCCTACTTTTTCGACCGGCGCGGCAATCCGTGGCCGGTTGGGCACGTCCTGCGCAACCCCGCTTATGCGGCAACGCTGCGCGCAATAGCCCAGCATGGACCGAGCGCGCTCAGCCAAGGCCCGATTGCCGAAGACATTGTCGCCGCCGCCCAGCGCGAACCGCGCGCCGGCACGCTCTCGCTTGAGGATTTGCAATGGGCGCAGCCGCGGCGGATTGCAGCGATCTGCGGCGCTTATCGAATTTACCGCGCCTGCACCGCGGGCCCGCCAAGTTCGGGCAACGCCACGATTGCGATCCTTGGACTTTATCAGCGCGCGCGGCCGCGCCCGGATGGGCCAAACAGTGTCGACGACTGGTCAGCGTTCCTGTGGGCAAGCCGTCTCGCTTATGCCGACCGCGACCATTACATGGGCGACGATCAGTTCGCGCCGATGCCAACCCAGCAATTGATCTCGCCACAATATCTCGATCAGCGCGCGCGCTTGATCGACCTCGCCCACGCCCCAACCCGCGTCGAACCGGGCGCGCCCCCCGGCCAGCGTGAATTGTTCGAACACTGGGGCCGCGACACGAGCGACGATCCAGGCACTTCTCACGTCGTCGTCGTCGATCAATGGGGCAGCGCCGTCTCCATGACAGCGACTGTGGAGAGCGCGTTTGGCGCTCAACGCATGGTGCGCGGGTTTGTACTCAACAACCAGCTGACCGACTTTTCGTTCTCGCCGACGCTGAACGGGCGCCCCATCGCCAACGCGGTCGAACCCCACAAGGCGCCGCGCTCCTCGATGGCGCCGCTCATCGTCACCGACCGCAATGGCCGGCTTGTGCTGGTCGTCGGTTCGCCGGGCGGTTCTTCCATCATCGACTACGTCGCGCGCGCGACGGTTGCGATGCTCGACTGGAGCCTGCCGGTGCAGGACGCCATCAACCAGGGCAACGTCATCGCGCGCGATGCGCCGGTCGTGGTTGAATCAAACCGCTTGCCGCCTGGCGTCGTCGAGGGATTGCATGCGCGCGGTTGGGTGACGCGCGAACTGACGCTTGGCGAGGTCAGCGGCATTCAAGCCATCCGTGCGACGCCGCAAGGCTTGGTCGGCGGCGCCGATCCAAGGCGCGAAGGCAGTGTGGCGCGGATTGCGCCGGGCGAGACGCTTACGCCGCCGCCGGCAAGGTGATCTTGAAGATTGAGCCTTCGGCGCCGGTTCGCGTCAGTTCCAGTTCTCCACCCATGGCGCGCGTGAGTTCGCGCGCGATGGCCAGACCAAGGCCGGTGCCGCCCGCTTCAGGCGCTGCCGAAACAAACGGCTCAAACAGCCGCTCGCGCAAGTTCTCACGCACGCCCGCGCCATGATCGATCACTTCAATCTCGCAGCGTGTCTCGAACAATGCGGCGCGGACGATGACTTCTTTGGGCCCGCTGGTTTCTAAGCTCATGGCTTGGGCCGCATTGCGTACGAGATTGGTGACAATGCGGTGCAAATGCTCGCCATCGGCGATGCAGGCCAGGCCTGGTTCGATCTCGTCGCGATAGGCGATCCCATCAAAGCCGACCAAGCCATCATCGACCGCATCTTCGATGGCGCTGGCGACGTCGATGCGCTGCAGTTCCGGCGCCTTTTCGTCGGCGCGCCCGTACTTGAGTGTTCCTGTCGCCAGACCCGAAGCGCGCGCGATGGTGCGCTCCAGGCGCTGGGCTTGGCGCTGCACTTCGGGGTCTTCGGATTTGCTCAAGCGGTCGGCGACCATCTGGGCGGTTGAAAGCATGTTGCGCAGATCGTGACCGATGCGCGCAACCGCCGCGCCCAGGGCTGCGAGGCGCTCCTTTTGGCGCAACGAATTGCGCACCTGCTCGGCCATGTCGGCTGCGGCGCGCTGCGCGCGGCCGATTTCATCGGCGCTGCGGCTTCTTGGAAACGCGATCGACACATCCTCCGGCTTGTCCCGGAAGCGCTCGATGGCTTCAGTGAGCTCGCGCATGGGACGCACGAACGCAACAGTGAGCATGCCGTAGATGAGGGCGGCTGCGGCGACGAGAATAAGCGTCGACGCCCACAAGAAATTCCAGGCGTAGATTTCCATTGCCCGCTTTAACGCCGCTTCGCGCAGCACGACTTCAATGAACTCGCCGGCTTCGAAGCGCGGCTTGGCCAGCACCCTGAGCACGCGCCCGGGCGGGGCCAAGAAGGTTTGGTAAGCCCAGGTAAAACGCTGCCAGGAGGTGGCGTTGGTGTAATCGTAGGTCACTGGCGGCGTCGTCGGGGGACCAGCGTTTGGATCCCCCAACAGCAAGACGCGCTCGCCCTCGCGCTGCAGGGCCACGTGCTGGACCTCGGCGTTGGTGAGCAATTGATCCTCGAGCGCATCGGCGATGTCGTTGCCGGGCTCAAGTGCGAGGGCAGCGATCTGGGCGAGATTTATGCGCTCGCGCAGCCAATCCTCGTGGAAGCGCGCCAAGGCGGGCACGAAGACGCAGACTTCGATGGCAAAGACGATGACCGCTGTTAGGCCAAGAAGCCGGCCAGCAAGGCCGTCGGTAAAGTCGCGGAAGGCGCCCCAAAGGCCGTCGCGTCGTATTGGGGGCGGCGTCAGGGTCATCAGCGCGCCCATGCGTAAACCGAACCACCCCGGCTTGTCGCCGCCTCTCACCTTGACGTGTTCGGCTTGGGTGGGGTAAGGCCCGCGCCTCTTTTTCCCCCAGACCCGAGGCACGTCGTGAGCACCAAGCGGACCTATCAGCCGAGCCGTCTCGTACGGAAGCGCCGGCATGGCTTCCGCGCCCGCATGGCCACCGCCGGGGGCCGCAAGGTCCTGTCGCGCCGCCGCGCCAAGGGCCGCAAGAAGCTCTCGGCCTAAAGCCTGAGCTTGAGTTTGGCGCCCAAAGCGGGCCAACACACCCCCCATGACCGCGCCCGTCATCGAACGGCTCCGTACGCGCGCCCAGTTCCTGGCTGTGCAGTCAGGGGCGCGTGCGAGCGGCGCGACCCTCACGGTGGAAGCCAAGCGGCGCGCCGCGCACGGACCGATTGGGTTGGGGCTTACCGCCAGCCGCAAGATCGGCAATGCGGTCGTTCGCAACCGGGCGCGGCGGCGGCTTCGGCACGCGGCGCGCCAGCTTCTGCCCAAACATGGGCTCCCGGGGGTCGACTACGTTTTGGTCGCGCGACAAGCCGCCCCGGAGGCGCCCTGGGGGGCTTTGCTTGACGATCTCCAAAACGCGCTGATAAGGCTCGCCGCCGCCTTGCAGAGCGGTGACCCCAAGCCGCCAAAGCACGCGCCCAAGCGCCCCTCCCGGAAGTGAAAAAAGCACATGGCCTATCGCGGCAGTCAGGATCCTGACCAAACCCGCAACCTGATCATTGCCGGCGTGTTGAGCTTGCTGATCCTGCTTGGGTTCGAATTCTTCTATAATCTTCCGGCCCAACAGCGGCTGCAGGCCGCCCAACGCGCACAGGCCGCCCAGCAGCACACCCAGCAGGTTCAACAAAGCGCACCACCGGCGCCGGCGGCCGCACCTGCCCCTGAAGCGGTCGTCGCAGCGAGCGCAGGCCAGCGCGTGACCATTGATACGCCTGCGGTCGACGGTTCGATTTCGCTGGTGGGCGGACGCCTCGATAACCTCAACTTGCGACAATACCGGCGCACGATCGACCGAAACAGCGGTGAAGTCGGCCTGCTCGCGCCGTACAATTCCCAGCACGGCTACGACATTTTCTGGGGCTGGGAGGATCGCAATTCGACCGTCAATGCCGCGGGCGATTGCACGAGCGGCTGCGGCGTCGGCGCCAACGATGTCTGGGCCGCTCAAGGCAATGCACGGCTAAGCCCGCAGAGCCCGATCACACTGACGTACACGTCCTCAGATGGGCTTCAATACACGCGCACGCTCTCGATCGATCAGAACTACATGATCACGAGCACTGAAACCGTGCGCAACACCGGATCGCAAGCGCGCACGTTGCGCCCATTCGGCGTCGTGCGCCGGCTCGGCAAGCCGGCGGATTGGCTCAACAGCAGCATCGTGCATCAAGGCTTTGCCGGCGCCTTCGGCGCGCGCCAGGAATTACATATCGAGACCTATGCGCGCGGCGAGCAGCAAGTGCGCGACCGCGCGGAAGGCAAGGTCGCAGCCGATGCCCACATCACCCAGGCGCAAGGCCGCGGCGGCTGGCTCGGCATCAGCGATCATTATTGGCTGGGCGCACTGGTGCCGGCTCAAAACGAACAGATCGACGGTTATTTCGACAGCCGCGCTGTCGGCAACCAGGTCGATTATCGTTCAGCCTATCGCGGGCAATGGCGCGATATTCCCGCCGGCGGCGCTGTCACCTACACCCAGCACGTCTTTGCCGGCGCCAAGCGGCTCGACGTGCTGCAATCCTATCAGCGCAGCCTCAACATCCCGCGCTTCGATGAAGCCATCGACTGGGGCAATCTGATGTGGCCGCTGACGCGGCCGTTCTTCACCTGGCTGCTGCATCCCTTAGCGCGCTGGCTCGCGGGCATGGGCGTCGCCTTCAATTTCGGCGTCGCCATCCTGCTCTCGACCGTCGTGATCAAGCTCTTGCTGTTCCCGCTCGTCTATCAGTCGTCGAAATCGATGGCGAAGATGCGCGCGCTACAGCCGAAGATGAAGGAAATCCAAGAGCGCTACGCCGCCGACCCGCAGCGTCAGCAGCAGGAAATGCTGAAGCTCTATCAGACGGAGAAGGTGAACCCAGCCTCGGGGTGTTTGCCGATCCTGCTGACGATCCCGGTGTTCTTTGCGCTCTACAAAACGCTGAGCGTCACCATCGAGATGCGCCAAGCGCCCTTCTTCGGCTGGATCCACGATCTGTCAGCGCAAGATCCCGCATCGGTCATCAACCTCTTTGGCTTGTTGCCGTTCAACCCCCACACCGTGCCGATCATCGGCGCCTGGATCGCGATCGGCGTGTGGCCAATTCTCTACGGCGCCTCCATGGTGGCGCTGCAAGGTCTGTCGCCGCCGCCGACCGATCCGACGCAAGCAGCGATCTTCCGCTATCTGCCGATCATCTACATGTTCCTGTTCGCAAGCTTCCCGGCAGGCCTTGTGATCTATTGGACGTGGTCAAACCTGATCACGATCATTCAGCAATACGCAATTATGCGAAGGCAGGGCGTCGAAACCGAGTTCGACAAATGGCTGGCGCGCCTGCGACAGCCAGCCCCGGCTGAGTAATGGACGCGCAAGAGGAAGCGGACTGGCTGGAGGCGGGACGCTTGCTGTTTGCCGGACCGATCGAGTTCGAACGCGGCGTGCCGGCGATGGAGCATCTGCCTGACGCAAGCCTGCCGGAAGTCGCGTTCGCGGGGCGATCGAACGTCGGCAAATCGTCGCTGATCAATGCGCTCACCGGGCGCAACAAGCTCGCACGCGCTTCGACCGAGCCCGGCCGCACGCGTGAACTCAACTTCTTCCGCATGGGCGATCGGCTGCGCTTGGTTGACCTGCCCGGCTATGGCTACGCCAAGGCGGGCCGCGCCGACATCGAGCGCTGGACAAAGCTCACACGCGATTACCTGCGCGGTCGCGCACCGTTGAAGCGCGTTATTCTGCTCATCGACGCCCGCCACGGCATAAAGCCCCATGACAAGGATGTCATGGACGCTTTCGACAAAGCCGCCGTCGCCTACGAGGTCGTGCTCACCAAGGCTGACAAGCTCAAAGCCGGCGAAGTCGCAGAAATCACAGCCGCAACGCGCGCGCTGATCGCCAAACGCCCGGCCGCGCACCCAGAGCTGCGCACCACCTCTTGTGAGACCGGCCTCGGCATTGATCTGCTGCGCGCCGACATCGCGGCCTTGGCCTGAGCAGCGTTACCGCTTAAGCAGCGCCGGTGAACAAGCCCCTTCCGAAGGACCGCCTTGCGGCGCTGGAAAACGGCCTCGCCACGGCGAAGACGCTCGCGGAGGCGCTGCCCTTCATCCAGATCTACGACCGCGAAACCGTGGTGGTGAAATATGGCGGCAACGCCATGGGCGATACCGAAACCGCCCGCAAATTCGCCGCAGACGTCGTCTTGTTGAAACTGGTGGGCATCCACCCTGTGGTGGTGCATGGCGGGGGACCTCAGATCAGCCGCATGCTCGACCGAGCCGGGGTAAAATCTGAATTCGTAGATGGGCTGCGCGTGACCAACGCCGACACCATGGAAGTCGCCGAGATGGTGCTGTCAGGCAGCGTCAACAAAGAGCTTGCGCATCTGATCACCGCCGCCGGGCGCGAAGCCGACGTGCGCGGCGTCGGATTATCGGGAAAGGACGCCCGGCTCATCACCGTCGAGAAGGCCGTGCGCAAGCGCCGAGATCCCGACAGCAAAATCGAACAGGTCGTCGATCTCGGCTACGTCGGCGAACCAACAAATGTCGATCCGACTTTGATCCAAGCGCTGATCGCCGCGCCAGAAGATTACATTCCAGTGATTGCCCCGATCGGCGTCGCCGAGGATGGCAAGACCTACAACATCAACGCCGACACCGCCGCCGGCGCCATCGCCAAGGCGCTTTCGGCCAAACGCTTCCTGTTGCTTTCGGATGTGCCTGGCGTACTCGACAGCAATGGCGAATTGGTGCGCGAAATGACGATCGCGCAAGCGCGCGACGCGATCAAAAGCGGCATGGCCACCGGCGGCATGATCCCGAAACTTGAAACCTGCATCGCAGCGCTTGACCATGGCGTCGAGGCGGCGGTCATTCTTGACGGGCGCACCCCACACGTCCTGCTCATGGAATTGTTCACGGAACACGGTGTTGGCACGCTTATTCACTAACGCGCGGATGCTCGCCGCTCTTGGCGTTGCGGCCTTTGCCGTCATGCTTGCGTTTGCAGGCCATGCCGCCGCGCAGGGCCAAAACGGCTGGCAGATTTGCAACGAGACGAGCTACGTGCTCGAAGCGGCGACCGCACGCCCGGATGGGCAAGCCATCCTTGTGCAGGGCTGGACGCGGCTGCGGCCAGGCGAATGCCGCGTCGCCATCAACGCACCGCTCGCGCGCGGCACGCACTATCTTTATGCCCGCACCTCAGCCGCGCACCGCGGTGGGCGCAATCAATGGGGCGGCGATGCCCGCATCTGCATCGATCCGAACCGCTCTTTCTCGTTTGAGAATCCGCCGGATTGCGCCGTGCAGGGCCTCGAAGAGCGCCTCTTCAGGCGCGTGCAGATCAATAAGCGCGATTCCTGGCGCACTTCGTTTGCCGAAGCCGCCCCCTATACGCTCGCGCGTGCGCGCCAAGCGGGGCTGCAGCGGCTGCTCGATGACGCCGGGTACGATCTTTACGCCAACCAGCGCAGCATCGATGCGCGCGCCATCGCCGGCGCCATCGCGCAATTCCGCGCCGCGGCGCGCCTGGCGCCCAACGCCAGCGAAAACCAGCTCATCGACTCGCTCGAATTGGCCGCGCGCCAACGCGCCAATCAGGTTGGCCTGACACTCTGCAACCGCACGCATGGCCATGTGTGGACAGCAGTTGCGCGCCGGCGCGGCGAAGGCTGGGAAAGCCGGGGCTGGTGGGGTCTCAATCCAGGCGGCTGCGTGCGCACGATCGACGAAGTGCTCTTCCAGGACGTCTATTACGTCTATGCGAGCCTCGACAGTGAAGACGGCCCGCGTCTGCTCGCCCAAGGCGGCGAGCCGTTCTGCTCGAGCCCTTCGCGCTTTGCTATTCTCGGACGCGAGCATTGCGATCAGCGATATTACAGCACGACATTGTTCACACCGATCTCAGCCCATCAACGCCAAGGCCTGGTGGTCGACTTCACCGAGCACGATTTCCTGCCGGCCGGTCAGCAGCCGCGCCAATTGCAAGTGAGCCAGTCCTCGGTGCCGGATGTCATCACCCAGCAAATGGCCCCGGCGCACGGGCTTGCGCCGCCGACCGCCGCGCAAGGCACTGGCGATTGATGGCGATCGCGCTCGCCTCCATCGAGGCGTGGGTCTTCGATCTCGACAACACGCTTTACGCAACGCCGCTGCTCTACGAGGCGGTGGGCGAACGCATGACCGCTTACATCGCACGAGCGCTTGGCGTCAGCGACGGCGAGGCGATGGTGCTGCGCGAGCGCTATTTCGAGGATTATGGCGCAACCGTCACTGGTCTGTCGCGCCACCACGCCATGGACGCCCACGACTTCCTCGCGCACGTCCACGACGTTGATTATTCGGTGCTCGATCCCGATCCGGAACTCGGCGCGCTGATTGAGCAATTGCCAGGGCGCAGAATTGTATTCACCAATGGCGGCGGCGGCCACGGCCAGCGGGCGCTCGCGCAACTGGCCATCGCGCACTGCTTCGAACTGGTGTTCGACATCGAAGCGGCGGGCCTTGCGCCCAAGCCGCACCGCGCGGCCTATGAGCGCCTCATCGCGGCGTGCGGGATCGACCCGGCGCGCAGTGTTCTGATCGAGGATTCCGCACGCAATCTTGAGCCAGCGCACGCGCTTGGGTTCGCCACGGTGCTTGTCGGGGGCCAAAGCGCGCGCCACGTTGATCACACAGCGCCCGATGTGAAGACGTTTCTGCGCTGCGTCCTCTCGACGCTGGGCGGCCAAGCGCGCTAGCTGTAACAGCCATGAGCCAATCGCACGCGACCATCGAAGCCGCCATCGAAGCCGCCATCGAAGCCGCTTGGGAGCGGCGCGATCAGCTCTCCCCGCAGAGCAAAGGCGCTCACGTTGAAGCCATCGAAGCGGCGATCAACTTACTCGACAGCGGCCAAGCGCGCGTCGCCGCGCGTGGGAGCGACGGCGCCTGGACGACGCTGCAATGGCTGAAGAAGGCCGTCCTGCTCTGCTTCCGCATCACGCCCAATCAGCTCATGGGCGCCGCAGGCAGCGCCAATGGCGTAGATGCTTCGCCCGGCCCCTGGTGGGACAAGGTGAATTCGAAATTCCTGGGTTGGGGCGAAGCCTCATTCCAACAAGCCGGTTTCCGCGCCGTTCCCGGCGCCATCGTGCGGCGCGGCGCTCACATCGCGCGCAATGTCGTGCTGATGCCTTCTTTCGTGAACATCGGCGCTTATGTCGATGAGGGCGCAATGGTGGATACGTGGGCAACCGTCGGCTCGTGTGCGCAAATCGGAAAAAACGTCCACATCTCTGGCGGCGCCGGCATTGGCGGGGTGCTTGAGCCGCTGCAAGCAAATCCAACCATCATCGAAGACGATTGCTTCATCGGCGCGCGCTCTGAGGTCGCCGAAGGCGTGATCGTGCGCCAAGGCGCGGTCTTGGCGATGGGCACATTCATCAGCCAGTCGACCAGGATCATCGACCGCGCCACAGGCGAGGTGATGCGCGGCGAAGTGCCCGCCTATAGCGTGGTTGTGCCCGGTTCGCTGCCGGATCCGAAAGGCGGACCGAGCTTGGCGTGCGTTGTCATCGTCAAACGCGTTGACGCGCAAACGCGTTCGAAAACCAGCGTCAACGAATTGCTCAGGGAATGAATACCCGCCGCCATGTCCTGCAAGTGCTCGCCGCCGCGCCGGCGCTCACGGCATGCGGCGGCGAGCAACGCCCTGATCCAGCAGCGGCCTGGCGCAATCCTGGCGCGGGCGAACGCGATCCGCGCCGCTTTGCACTGGCGCACGCCATTCTTGCGCCCAATCCGCACAACACCCAGCCCTGGCTTGTATCGCTCGACGGCGCAGACGCCATGACGCTCTATTGCGATCTCGACCGCCGGCTGCCCTTCACCGATCCGCTCGACCGCCAGATCACGATCGGCTGCGGCGCGTTTATTGAAATCTATCGCCTCGCTGCGCGCCATTTGGGTTTCGCGCCCGTCGTCATCCCGTTTCCGGAGGGAGAACCCACCCCGCGTCTCGACGCAAAACCGCTTGCCCACGTCATCTTGGGCGCGCGCACCGACGCCCCGGCCGATCCATTGTTCGCGCACATCAACGCGCGCCGCACCAATCGTAATCCCTACGATCCCACCCATCGTCCCAGCCTCACAGATTTGCAGAAGCTTGCGGACGCGGCCTACGAACGCGGCGGCGAAGTAGCGTGGGCGCTTGAGCCCGAGCGGGTTGCGCGTCTTCGCGATATCGTCTGGCGTGCGTTCGACCGGGAGATGCATACGCAAGGTGCGCTGGCGGAAACGTTCGGCTGGCTGCGCTTTGGACGCGATGAGGTCGCGCGCCATCGCGACGGGCTTGCCATCGAGGGGCCGCTGATCGGAGCGGCGAAACTCTTCGGCATGTTCAGCCGCGCCAACATGCTCAACCCGAGCTCGGAAGCAAACAAGCAAGCGCTGCAGCAATGGCGTGAAAAGATCGACACGGCGCCGGCGTTCGTTTGGCTCTCGACGCAGGAGAATGACGATACCCCCACCGGCCGGCTTGATACAGGCATGGCCTATGCGCGGATGAACCTTGCGGCCACCGGCGCCGGGCTTGCGATGCATCCTTGGAGCCAGGGCTTACAGGAATATTCCGAAATGGCCGACATCCGCAGCGCGTTGCGCATCGCTTTGCAGAACGGCGAGAACTTCCCGCATATGCTCGCGCGCATTGGCTATGCCGATCCAGTTGAACCCGCTGCTCGCCGCGGCGTCGATGCGCTCTTCAGGAGACCTGCGGCCGGCGCACCTTGACGGTGGCGCCGTGCACGGCGGCGACCTCGACTTGATCGCCGGCGCTAAGCGCCTCTTCGCTTTCGGCGCGCCAAATACTGTCATTGATTTTCATCGAGCCGACGCCATTGGCAAACGCGGTCAGCACGCCGCGGGTGCCGACCATATGCGCGGCGCGTTCATTGAGCGAACGCCCCTGCTGTGCTTGGCGCCACTTCTTTACAATCGGGTGGCCAAACGCGGTGAGCACAATCGTGAGTGCTGCAAAGACGCCGATTTGCACGAGTCCGTTGTCGACGCCGATCAGCGCCAGGAACGCGGTGATCAGTGCAGCGACCGCGGGCCAAAGGATGTAAGTCGTGCCAGTCGCCATCTCGGCAATCAGCAACGCCAGGCCAAACACAAGCCAGTGCTGGGGCCCCAGGCCCACAAGAAAGTCGAGCAGGTCCTTCATAGGCCCAATGTAGCGATGCCTGGGCGGCTGCGCGAGAGCCGTTCTGGGCGTTGGCGCCGCCCTGCGCCGGCGCGCATGATCGGGCGGCGGCTGATGAGGGCGCGCTGCGCGGCCTGAGTACGACAATGGCGACGTTTGCGGCGATGTTGGGCTCGATGCCATCGTGCCAGCGGCGCCCCGTTTCGCCGCCGCTTGCCGGCAGAGCGGCGACCCTGCTGCCGCGAGAAACGCCGCGCTCGCTTTTAGGCGCGCCCATCCGCGCCGCGATGAATGCCGGTGAGTTGCTTAAAGGCGAAGAACCGAAAACAGGTTCGGCGCAAAGCGCATGCGCTGCGCAAGTCCGACCAAGGTCCACCGGAATGTATAGCATCGCACGGGTTCCCGGCGCGCACGTCGCGCCCAGCACCGCCTTTGTCGCTAACGCTTTGAAAATCCTTCTTGCCGCAATACTGTATAACGTCGGGTCTTCGGACGCTGAGCCGCGAAGATGAGCATGGGACGCCATCGAAAGGCTAACGGGTTTACGCTGGCGAGCATGCGCGCGCGCCATCACCGCCGGTTCGCGTTCGTGGCGATCGTTGCGATTTTACTCCAATCCCTGGTGATCCAAACCCACGTCGACGCGGTCGGCGTCGGCGCACGCAATCGGCATCGAGCGCAGCGCAGGAGAAGCTCTTCGCGCCCACGCGAGCAACCAGGCCGGCGACCCAGCCGCTTGTCCGTTCTGCGAAGACCTGGCCACTTCGGGCACGACCTGCTTGCATCCGCGCCCGCGCTTCTCACGACAGGCGCCATCATCGCCAATGAAGCGCTGGTCCAAATCCGCCGCGCGCCGGTCCAGCCCGCCCATGCCTGGCAAAGCCGCGCTCCACCACTTGCCCTCTAAGCACATCTGACGCTACGCCTGCGACGCCAGAAGTGCGTCGCGACCCTGCGTCGAGCCTGCGCGCGCTCTTTGTGCGCGCGCGACTACTCACATGCTTTGAGGGAACACCATCCATGCAAGTTCAATCACGCGCGCGCGCTTTTGCGAGCCGCTTCATCGCTTCCGCTTTGCGCTCCGATCCTGGCCGCGGCTTTCGTCGGCTCGTTATGGCCGGCCTCGGCCGCCGCTCAAACCGCCGCGCAACAGTCGCAACCAGTCGCAAAGCGACACCATCATCGTCACCGCCTCGCCCATCGGCGGCGATCCCGATCGCTTCGCCACCATTGTCACGCAAGTCAGCCGCGACGACATCCTGCAAAACGGCGGCGCCAATCTCGCCGACGCCTTGCGCAATGTGCCTGGCGTCTCTGACACGAGCTTCGCGGCGGGCGCGAGCCGTCCGGTCATTCGCGGCATGGACGCCTTCCGCGTCGCGCTCTTAGAGAACGGGATCAGCTCCTCGGACGTGTCCGAAGTCGGGCCCGACCACGGCGTGCCGATTGATCCGCTCTCAGCGCGCGATATCGAAGTCGTGCGCGGCGCGGCGACGCTGCGCTATGGCAGCCAAGCCATTGGCGGCGTCGTCAATGAGATCAACAATCGCGTTCCGTTCGAACTTCCGACCGCGCCGCTCTCCGGCGAAGTCTCAGCCGGCTATGACAGCAATGGAGCGGGAACGGACGGCGCCGTCTTGCTGGATGGCCGCGCTGGCCAGTTCGCGTTCCATGCCGACGCTTTCGGGCGCCGCGCCAGCGACTACGACACTCCCGACGATCACGGAGCAGCCCAACTCCTTCTTCCGCGGCGGGCGGCTATTCTGCGCGGCAGTTCCTATTTCTTCGGCGACGGCAATGCGAGCCATGTCGGCTTGGGCATCATCCACTACGACGCGCGCTACGGCATCCCCAGCGACACCACTTTCATCGACATGAATCAGGACAAGGTGGTGGGCGATGCCTCGCTCCATCTCGGCGAGGGGCTGTTGCAATCGCTCAACGTGAACGGCGCCTACGCCGATTATCGCCACCATGAGAAGGATCCGGACGGAACCATCGAATTGACCTTCCTCAATCGCGAAACCAATGGGCGCGCCGAATTGTTGCTTGGGCGCGATTGGTCCGCTGACGGCCTCAGCGATTGGTGTTCAATACGGCGACCGCCGCTTTGAAGTGAACGGCGACGACTTCCTGTCGCCTACCCATACCCAAACGCAAGCGGCGTTCGCCTTCACCGAGATGCCGCTCGGCGACCGCCTGCACTTCCAAGCCGCCGCGCGCGTCGAGCACGTGCAGCGTCGACGGAACGCCCGCGTCGAATATTCCCAGCAAGCGTCGATTATCACCCCTGTCAGCGGCTCGGTTGGGGCTCTTGTTCGATGTGAGCGATACTCTGAAACTCGGGCTGACCTTCAGCAGTGCGGCGCGGGCGCCAGGACAAGTCGAACTGTTCGCGCGCGGCCCCCACGACGGGCCCGGCACATTCGAGATCGGCGATCCCAATCTCAGTATCGAGCGCGCCAATTCGATCGAAGCGACGTTGCGCTATCACAATGACGGCTTCCGCTTTGAAGGTTCTCTCTGGGATGCGCGCTTCAGCAACTACATTTTCGGCTTCTTGACCGGCAATCTCTGCGACGACAGCGGCGATTGCACCAATCCTCCAGGCGCCGACCTGAAGCAGCTCTTCTACCAGCCAGCAGGACGCCAATTTCTGGGGCGGCGAGGCGACGCGCAACATTCGACTTGTGGAACTCATCTTCGGGCACGTTGCAGGGCGTCGCGCTCGCCGACTATGTGCGGGCTGAATTCGCCGCTGGCGGCGGGGACGTTCCGCGCATTCAGCCCTATCGCGTTGGCGCTGGTCTCAACTGGTTGAGCGAGACACGTCGATGCGGGCGTCATGTTCGTCTATGTCGGCCCGCAGAACCACGTGCCGGCGGGCGACACCACGACGGATTGCTATGTTGACCTCGACGCCAACGTGGCGTGGCGGCCGATTGCGCTCAACGGCGTCGAGATCGCGCTGGTCGGGCACAATTTGACCGACGACGTGCAGCGCAACGCCGTGGCGCTCAACCGCGATGTCGTTGAACTGCCGGGCCGCGACGTGCGTCTGGTTCTTGCGGAAGACTTTCTGAGGTCTCGTGCGGGGCCGCGCTGCTAGGTGCGGCCCCGCCGAGAAGGTTTAGCCGATGACCCCGCACGCCCACCCTGCGTCCACGCGGGACCGGGCGCAAAGCTTGAAGCGCTCGGTCGCGTTCCGCGTGAAGTGTACGATCTCTTGGCGGCGTCGGCGACGCCGCTTAAGGCCTACGAACTCTTGTGGCGCCTGCAGGAAAGGCGCGGGCGACGTGCGCCGCCGAGCACGATCTATCGCGCCGTCTCGGTGTTGATCGATCAAGGTCTCGTACACAAGATCGAGAGCCGCAACGCCTTCATTGTGTGCACGGCGCCAGATCGCGCGCACGATCCGATCTTTCTTGTATGTGAGCGCTGCCAATCCGTCCTCGAGACCGATGGCGGTGCGGCGATGAACGCCGTCAGGGCGCGCCTAAAGGCAGTGAAGTTTCGCCCTCGTCACCTCAACTTCATCGTCTCTGGCGTCTGCGGGCATTGCGAAGAGCCCGAATGAGCGCGCCGCCGAAAGGCTCTAGCGCGTCCCGCCGCCGCCGAGCGTACCTTGTGTGTTGAGCGCGCGCAGACTTTCGACGAGGCCCGCGAGGCCGCCAAGATCGGCCGGCACGATCACGGTGCGCTGCTGGTTTGAAGTGGAGAGCTGGGAGAAAGCCTCGACGTATTTGAGGCCCAAGAAGTAGCGGATGGCGTTGACGTCGCCCTTGGCGATCGCCAGCCGACACCACTTCCGTCGCCTTGGCTTCGGCTTCAGCGGCGCGTTCGCGCGCTTCGGCGGTGCGGAAAGCTGCCTCGCGTTGGCCTTCGGCCTGCAGGATCGCCGATTGCTTGGCCCCCTCAGCGCGCAGGATCGCGGCTTGCTTTTCGCCTTCGGCTTCCAGGATCGCGGCGCGGCGTTCGCGTTCGGCCTTCATCTGACGCGCCATTGCGGCGGTCAAATCGGCCGGCGGGGTCAGATCCTTGATCTCGATGCGCGTGCACTTCACGCCCCATGGATGGGTGGCCGCGTCGATGACGGTGAGCAGGCGTGCATTGATCTGTTCGCGCTCGGAGAGAACCGCGTCGAGTTCCAGACCGCCAACCACGGTGCGCACGTTGGTCAGTGAGAGATTGAGAATGGCGAGGTTAAGGTTTTGCACCTCGTAAGCGGCCTGCGCGGCGTCGATCACTTGGATGAACACGACCGCGTCGACCGACACGATGGCGTTGTCCTTGGTGATCACTTCCTGACGCGGCACATCGAGCACCGTCTCCATCATGGAGAGCTTGCGTCCGATGCGATCGGCGAACGGCATCAGGAACGAAATGCCCGGCTTCAGCACGCGTGTGAACTTGCCGAAGCGTTCGACCGTCCACTGATAGCCCTGCGGCACCACCTTGATCGTGCTGAACACAATCACGAGGGCGGCGATCGCGAGAACTAGAACAACCGAACCCATTTCTCATCCCCGCTTCTGCGGTTCGCGGCGCGCGAGACTAGCTCAATTGGCCGAGCATGTGTTCGGCGCTGGAAACCTTATATTCACCAGCTTCTTCAACGTTCAGGCTCTCTACCACGCCATCCTTGACGATCATTGAATAGCGCTTGGAACGCGAACCCATCCCGAATTTGGAGAAATCGGCGTCAAGGCCCACGGCCTTTGCGAACTCGCCCGAGCCGTCGGCAAGCATGACGATTTCGTCAACGACGCCTTGCTCCTTGGCCCAGGCGCTCATGACGAAATGGTCGTTGACGGCCGTGCAGGCGATCACATCCACGCCCTTGGCTTTGAGGGCGCTCGCGTGCTCGCGGAAGCTCGGCAGATGGCGGGCCGAACAGGTCGGCGTAAACGCGCCTGGAACCGCAAACAGCGCCACCGTCTTGCCGCCGAACACCTCAGCCGTGCGCATCTGCTTCATGCCGTCGCTGGTCGGCACATTGAATTGAACGTCGGGCAAACGCTCGCCGGCCTTGATCATGTTCGTCTCCTCTCAAGTCACGCGCCCCATGTAGGGCCAAGCGTCCCGATATGCGAGCGCCACTTGCGCGCAAGCGCCGCACGGTGGACGATTAAGCGATGAGCGACACTTTGGCGGGGAAGCTCTTGGTGGCGATGCCGGGGATCGGCGATCCCCGCTTTAGCCGTTCTGTCATCATGATGTGCACGCACGACGCCGAGCACGCCATGGGCGTCGTCATCAACAAGCCCAAGCAAGAAGTGACGCTGAGTGAAGTGCTCGGACATCTGGGATTGCAGGCGGGCGATAATGTCGCCGCCCGCGCTGTGATGGATGGCGGGCCGGTGCGCCCCGATCGCGGCTATGTGCTGCACTCGGCGGATTTTACCGCGCACGAAGGCACACAAGACGTTGCTCCCGGCATCCGGCTGACGGCGACACGCGAAGTGCTCGAAGCGGTGGCGAAAACCGATGCGCCGAAGGAATTCGTGCTGGCGCTGGGGTGTTCCGGCTGGGGCGCGGGCCAGCTTGAGAACGAACTCAAGGAGAATGCCTGGCTGGTGGTTGATGCCGACAACGCCATCGTGTTCGACGCCGACCACGCACAGAAATGGGAGCGCGCGATCAAGACTTTGGGCTTCGATCCGTCGCAACTCTCTTCAGCCCAAGGCAGCGCCTAACTGAAGCGGCGCACAAAGGGCAAACCTGAGAACACCATGCGGCTTGGGCGCCCGTCGATGACGCCATCGAAGTGCACGCGGTCGGGCGACCACTCGTCGCTGCCATAGCGCCACGAGCCCTCGCCCAGCGGGGTCAGCGCTTCAGCGTTGCCGATCCAGAGCTTGCCATCGCGCGCAACGATCGTGACCGGTCCCCACCAGCGGTCGTCATTGTCATACCGGCCCGCGCATGCGCGAAGCGCCGGCGCCGGCGCGGGTTTGTAGCCTAAGGCGGGATTGGCGATGTATTCGACCTCGTTGGCCCAGGCGCGAACAGCGTGATCGTCTTCGAGGTCGAACACCAAGCCGCTGACGGCGAACGCCGGATCGGTGCAGGCAAAGCCGCCGCCGGCAAATTGCATGTCGGAAACCTGGCCGTTGCGGCGCAGCTTGAGTTGATCGCCCGCGACCTGGACTTCGAAATGATCGCCGTCGGCGGCCGTGAACGTGTGTGCATAGCGCTCAGGATGTTCGACGCTTGGCCGCGTCGGCTTCGGCGTGGGCGCCGCTCCCCCATCGCGGGCGGTGCGGAAGAGCTGGCAAGCGTAGGTGGTCACATCGCGCGGGCGATAATTGAGGCCCCCGACATTAGACGATGCGAACGCTGCGATGCCGGCTTCGGTGTCGACATGGATCGCCGATGAGAACGAGACCATGCCCCCGGTATGATGCAGATAATGGCGACCATCGAGGGTGATGCGGGCAATGCCGTTGCCATAAGCGCCGCCCTCGTCCCAGCCTGGCGTCGACACTGCGATGAATTGCGCTGCCGCCGCGTCGCTGAGCACAGCGCCGCCGCGCCCTTGCGCCAAGCCAATGAGAAAGCGCGAGAAGATCGCCATGTCATGGGCGGTGGACGCCACACAGCCGGCGCCAATGTCGGTGTCGATCCAGGGCGAGGGCGTCATCGCCGCTGGGCGCAGATTGGCGCGATCGTTGAATTCCGGCTCATAGCCTTGCGGATAGCGCTCCCGATCGCCCACGCGGATCGCGGACAGCGTCTGGGTCATGCCGAGCGGGGCGAGCACGCGCGCTGCAAGCGCATCTTGGAGCGAACGGCCATCGCGGCGCGCGATGATCTTGCCGATGATCTCGTAACCGAGATTGCAATATGACCAGTGCGCGCCTGGCGCAAAGCCGCTCCACAGGCCTCCTGGCGGAAACATCGGCGCGTTATCAGGCAAGCCGGTGGTGTGATTGAGCAGATGCTGCAGCGTAATGTCGGCGCCGTTCGCGACATTGAGTTCCGGCATGAGCTGGGAAAGCTTGTCGGTTGGCGCGAGCTTGCCTTGGTGGATCATCGTCCAGACGGTGAGCGCGACCATCATCTTGGTGATCGAACCGATTTGGAAAATGTGATCCTCGCGGATCGGCTCGCGCCGTTCGAGGTTGGCCCAACCGGAGCGAACGAAGCCTGTGTACCCGTCGCGGTCGACGACGCAGACGCTCATGCCCGGCAGACCCCAATCGGTGCGATGTTGCTCGACGTAGCGTGCGAGCTGGCCAAGCGCGCGTCGCTGCGCGGCGCTGGCAGCGCCCGTTACGCTGGTGGCAGCCGCGGCTGCTGAGGCGGCGGGGGCCAGAACGGCGCTGCCGGCGACGAAAGCCCTGCGATTGAGCTGCATGCTGGTTCCCCCGTTTCGTGAAGAACACTAGCGCCGGCGCGGGCGCACGCTAGATGGCTTCAACGCCGAGGCGATTACGCGCAGGGCGTTTTTCGTCGCACGCGTTCATGCGCGGCAGGATGCTTCACCAGCATTGCCGCAGGCCGAATGGGACGCGGGACAAAATTGCCGCCGCAATTGGGGCACACGCCCTTGAGCACGCCCTCTACGCAATGAACGCAAAACGTGCACTCAAAAGTGCAGATGCGCGCCTCTGCGCTCTCCGGCGCCAAATCGCGGTCGCAGCATTCACAAGAGGGCTTGAGCGCCAGCATCAAGCCTGCCCCGCAATCTGTTCGATGGCTTGGCGGCGCTGTTCGGCAAACGCCGCGAAACGCGATTTGACGGCGTTGACGGTTTCTGGCGAGGCGGTTTCCGGGCGGCCGGAATTGAACGGCGGGGCTGGCGCATATTC
Organism: uncultured Pseudomonadota bacterium; assembly: GCA_963837475.1. GTDB lineage: Bacteria > Pseudomonadota > Alphaproteobacteria > Caulobacterales > Aquidulcibacteraceae > Vitreimonas. The sequence continues at coordinate 588,975 of CAWIND010000003.1, read as the reverse complement.
GATCATCAACTGGATCATCTTGGCGGTCTCTTCGCCGGCGATGTCGGCGACAATCGAGAGCGCAATGTCGATGCCGGCGGTGACGCCCCCGCCCGTATAGGCATTGCCGTCGCGCACAACACGCGCGGGATCGGGAAAAGCGCCGAACGCCGCCAGCAATTCGCGATAGGCCCAATGGCTGCCGGCGCGCTTGCCTTTGAGCAGACCCGCGGCAGCCAGAATGAGCGAGCCGGTGCACACCGACGTCACATAGCGCGCGCCTTCGCCGAGGCGCTTTACTTCGCCCATGAATTGAGGATCGAGCATGGCTTCGGTTTGCCCCGGCCCGCCGGGGATCATGATGAGATCGGCGCGCTCGATGTCGGCAAGACAACGCAAGCCGCCGAATATGAGACCCGTTTCCGATATGAGCGAGCCGCCATCCTGCGATGCGAGCACGATTTCAGCGCCCGGCATCCGCGCCAGCACTTCATAGGGGCCGGTGAAATCGAGTTGCGTGAGCCGCGGATAGAGGATGAAGACGATGCGGAACGGCTCTGCCATGGACGTTCTCCCGTTGACGCGCATTTCTAGCCCCGCCATAGCTTGGCTGAAATGTCAAAGACACCTCCATTTCCGCCAGCCTCGCGCACAATCGCCTTCGTTATCTTCCCGAATTTCCAGATCCTGGACGTCGCCGGGCCTCTTGCGGCCTTCGAAATCGCCACGCGCGTTTCGGCCAGCTTCTATCGGCTGCGTGTCGTCGCCGCCAAGGGCGCATTGGTTGGCTCTTCCTCTGGCGTTTCCATGCCTGCGGAAATGCTCACCCGCTTGCGCGACGTGGACACGCTCATCGTCACCGGCGGTCAAGGCACGCCCGCTGCAATGGCCGACGCCGCACTCATCGCCGCTCTGAAGCGCATCTATCCGCGCGTACGCCGGATGGCGAGCGTGTGTTCGGGGGCTTTTGTGCTCGCCGCGGCCGGCCTGCTCGATGGCAAGCGCGCGACCACGCACTGGCGCCAGGCGCCGCGCCTGGCGCGGCTCTTTCCCAAATTGCAAGTCGAACCGGATCGCATTCACGTGCGGGAAGGAAAAATCTGGACGTCGGCGGGCGTCACCGCCGGCATCGATCTCGCACTCGCAATGATTGGCGAAGATTTGGGCGAAGCGGCGGCAACCGCGGTCGCGCGCGAAATGGTGGTCTATGCCAAGCGCCCCGGCGGTCAGGCCCAGCACTCCGCCCTGCTCGATCTCGGCGCCGAGAGCGAACGCTTCGCCAAGCTGAACGCATGGATGCGCGAGCACCTCAGCGAGGATTTGAGCGTGGAGCGCCTCGCCTCTGAAGCCGGCATGAGCGAGCGCAATTTCGCGCGCCTCTACGCCGACGAAACCGGCGTGACGCCGGCAAAAGCGGTGGAGCGCTTGCGGGCGGACGCAGCGCGCGCGGCGCTCGAGCGCGGCGGACAAATCCAGGAGATCGCCCGCAAGACCGGTTTCGGCGATGCTGAGCGCATGCGGCGCGCCTTCACGCGCCTCTACGGCGCCCCGCCCGCGGCGCTGCGTCGAACGTTGCGGCACGCTTGACGAAACACGCCCCGCGTCGGACGACGAGCGGATGACTGCTCAAGACGCACAGAAAACCATTTTCGTCACCGGCGCAGGCTCAGGCATCGGGCGCGCCACAGCACAACTCTTCGCGCAGCGCGGCTGGTTTGTCGGCCTCTTCGATGTAAACCCGAAGGGCCTTGAAGAAACCGCCGCGATGCTGCCTGAAGGTCAGCGCATTTCGATGGCATTCGATGTTCGCGATCGCAGCGGCTGGGCGCGCGCAGTCGATGCGTTTGGGCAAGCCACCAACCGGCGCATGCATGTGCTCTTCAACAATGCCGGCGTCGGCAAAGGCGGCTTCATCGAAGAGATGCAAGGCGACGACATCGACCTTGTGCTCGATGTCAACTTGAAGGGCGTGATCAATGGCGTGAACGCAGCACTGCCGCTGCTGCGCGAAACGCCGGGCGCGCGCATCGTCAACACCGCTTCCGTTGCTGGCGTCTTCGGCGCGCCGCGGCTTGCAGTCTATTGCGCAACCAAGTTCGGCGTGCGCGGACTTACTGAAGCGCTCGATGTGGAGTTCTCCCGCTTCGGCATTCGCGTGGTGAGCCTGATGCCCTGGTTTATCGACACCGCCATTCTCGACGGGCTGGCGGCAACAGAATCGAACCGCACCGTTCGCGATGCACTGGTTGAGAACAAAACCCCGATCTATCCGGTGAGCATGGCCGCTGAACGCGCCTGGGATGCAGCGCACGGAACCGACATCCACTATATGGTCGGCAAAGAGGCAGAACGCGCACGCTTCTTTGCGCGCTTCTTTCCTGGCGTCATGCGCAAACAGATTGCCAAGAACTTCAGTACAGACGCTTGAGGCGTTTTAAACCGCGCTGCCGTCGGCGTGTTCGGCTTGGGCCGTATGCTCACTCGACGTCGCCGTCGTGGGCTGAGCGGCTGGCTCCGGTTGAGCAGGCGCTGCGCGTTCATTGTCGTTGGCATTGTCGTTGGCGGCGGCGGCTGCGTCGACCGCGGCCTGATCGGCTGGCGGGATCAGCGTCTCTGCTTCCGGACGCGCGCCCGGCGCAACCCAGTGACGGCGCTGGGTAGCGTCCATCAGCTCAGCGCGCTCAGCCGCATTCGGCATGCGGTAGAAGACATGGCTGCCGATCGTCGTCGTCTCGATCAGCATCGACGACCAACGGGGATCGACCGCATTGGTGTGATAATGGGTGGCGTGCTGGGTGATCGGGCGGGTGTAGCCGCTCATCACCGCGGTCGCCAGACGCTGGGCTTGGATCCAGGCGCGCCCACGCGGATGCGCGCTCAGCGATCCATCGCAGGTGAAAGTGAACTGGCAGCCCGTGTCGCGGTCAGAGCCCTGATAGACCACCGCGCAGACCGATTTTGGATAAAATGGCGAGTGCACCCGGTTCATGATCACTTCGGCGACCGCGACCTGACCCTGTTGGGTCTCGCCGCGCGCTTCGTAGTAAATCGCCTCGGAGAGGCAGTTGTGCTCGCGCACGTTGATCGAGGGTTGAACCGGCGTCGCCGGCTGTGGCGCGGACGGGCCGCGCAGCACTGCTGAAACCAGAAGCGCACGGGCGTCGGCGCTGTCGAACAGGGTGGCCGTGCCGCGGGCGCGCAGACCATCGCCATTGGTGCGCAGCGACGTCAGTTCTACGCGGGCATTGGGATCGGTTTGCTGCAGCAAGTTCTGCTGGAAGGCTTGCCGGAAGGCGGTGGACGTAGCCGTCCATTCAGCGCCTTCACGCTGTTCGGCAGCGCGATACGAGATCACAGGCATGGCGACGGCTGCCGCCGCCAAGCACATGATCGTCGCTGCGCCCTGGCGCACGGCCAGGGGGTTCCGTTCGATCTCCACCATCACTTGGGTCCGAATTTCGCCCGCAAAGACAGCCAGTCGACGCCAGAACAACGACAAATGCATTAAGCCCCGCTTAATTGCGTGCAGTTTTGGCACAGATAACCGCCAAGCAAACCGCCGCGACCGCCAATATTTCGCTTCAGGAACAACCTGCCGCGTAGCTTGGCGGACATACACGGCGCTCACCGGGGGGGCGATTGACTTTTTGTTCATAGTCTCGCTTTCCGGTTTACTTGGCTGCCCTTTCGGGCCAGCTGCGGCCTCTCGGTCACGCCGAGAAAGCCCAAAGCCTCCAAAGCCTTGCCAGGATCGTGCCGGTTCACCTGTTAAGCGAACCGGGGCGCGACCCGGGGTCGCGCTGCAGTGCGGGATCTGCCGTTGGGGAAGGCGGCCAGGTTTAGGCCGCTCAGCGCTTGGCGGCGAGCACGGCCTGGGCTGCGGCCAGGCGAGCGATGGGCACGCGATAGGGTGAACAGGACACGTAATCGAGCCCGGCGCGCTCGAAGAACGCAACCGAGGCGGGGTCCCCGCCGTGCTCTCCACAAACGCCAAGTTTCAACCCCACACGCGCTGATCGGCCACGTTCGCAGGCCAGTTCCACCAGTTCCCCCACGCCTTCGGCGTCTATGGAAACAAATGGGTCGTGCGGTAACACGGCGCGCTCGACAAAGGTTCCAAGGAATTTCCCGGAATCGTCGCGCGACAGCCCCATCGTGGTTTGCGTGAGATCGTTGGTGCCGAACGAGAAGAATTCCGCGGATTCCGCAATTTCTCCGGCGCGCAAGGCAGCGCGCGGTAACTCAATCATCGTTCCCACCGCGTAAGCTATGTTCTGCTTCTTCTCGGCGAAAACATCCTTGGCCACGGCATCGACACGCTCTTTGATGAAATCGAACTCGGTTTTCGAGATCACGAACGGCACCATGATCTCTGGAACTGGCGCTGCACCCTTTTCTTTAGCGACATCGCAGGCGGCTTCGAACACGGCGCGCGCCTGCATCTCGTAAATCTCGGGATAGACGATCGCCAGCCTGCAGCCGCGGAAGCCGAGCATCGGATTTACTTCCGCCAATTCCTTCACGCGTGACATCAATGCGCGCGCGTCCACACCGAGTGTCTTTGCGACTTCAGCGCAATCCTCTTCCGCGTGCGGCAGGAATTCGTGCAACGGCGGATCGAGGAAGCGGATCGTCACCGGTCGCGCCCCCATGATGCGGAAGATCTCGATGAAGTCGTTGCGCTGATGCGGTTCGAGCTTCGCGAGTGCTGCAACGCGCCCCTCTTTCGTTTCAGCGAGGATCATCTCGCGCACGGCCGCAATCCGTTCGGCGTCGAAGAACATGTGCTCGGTGCGGCAAAGACCGACGCCTTCGGCCCCGAACTTCACCGCCGTGCGTGCATCTTCCGGCGTTTCCGCATTGGCGCGCACTTTCATGCGCCGTGCTTGATCGGCCCATTCCATCAATGTGCCGAAATCGCCGGTAAGCTCGGGCTGCACCATATCGGCTGCGCCCATCAGCACTTCGCCCGTCGAACCGTCGACGGTGATGGTCTCGCCCTTCTTCACAACACGGGCGCCGACGCGGAAGACGCCTTCCTTCATGTCGATGCGGATTTCGCCCGCGCCCGACACGCATGGGCGGCCCATGCCGCGCGCAACCACGGCGGCGTGGCTGGTCATGCCGCCGCGCGCGGTGACAATCGCTTTCGAGGCATGCATGCCGTGAATGTCTTCCGGGCTCGTCTCTTCGCGCACCAGGATGACGGCCTTGCCGGCGCCGGCAAGGTCGGCGGCCTCGTCAGGATCGAACACGACAGCGCCCACCGCAGCCCCTGGCGAGGCCGGCAAGCCCTTGCAGATCAGGCTACGATGATAGTTGGGCGAAATGGTCGGATGCAGCAATTGATCGAGCGCCATCGGATCGATGCGCAGGATCGCTTCGTTTTCGCTGATCAGGTTTTCGCGCGCCATGTCGACGGCGATCTTGAGTGCTGCCTTCGCCGTGCGTTTGCCGTTGCGGGTCTGGAGCATGTAGAGGTGACCGCGTTCGACGGTGAATTCCAGATCCTGCATGTCGCGATAGTGCGCTTCGAGAGATTGGTAGACGCGCGTCAGTTCCGCGAACACTTCGGGCATTGCCTCTTCAAGCGATTGGCCGCCCTCGCCCATCTCCTCGCGCGACGCCTTGGTCAGCGGCTTTGGCGTGCGGATACCGGCGACCACGTCTTCGCCCTGTGCGTTGATCAGATATTCCCCGTAGAACTTCTTTTCGCCCGTCGAGGGATCGCGGGTGAAGGCAACGCCGGTGGCGCTGGTCTCGCCCATATTGCCGAACACCATCGCCTGCACATTGACGGCAGTGCCCCAGCTTTCGGGAATGTTGTTGTGCTTGCGATAGAAAGATGGCCCGGTCGTTCATCCAGCTTGAGAACACAGCGCCAATGGCGCCCCAAAGCTGCTCTTTCGGATCGGATGGAAACGGCTTGCCGAGCTGACGCTCGACGATGCGCTTGAACTCGACGACGATTCTCTTCCAATCGTCGGCATTGAGTTCAGTATCGGCGCGATAGTCGCGCTCATCTTTCAGCGCGCCCAGCGTTTCTTCGAACGCGCCGTGCTCGAGTTCGAGCACCACGTCGGAATACATCTGAATGAAGCGGCGATAGCTATCGTAGGCGAAGCGCGGATCGCCTGAGAGTTTGGCCAGGCCCTCGACGGTGGCGTCGTTCAAGCCGAGATTGAGCACGGTATCCATCATGCCCGGCATCGAGGCGCGCGCCCCGGAACGCACGGAAACCAGCAGCGGGTTGGCGGCGTCGCCGAATTTCTTTCCCGTCTTTGTTTCAAGAGATGCGAGTGCGGCATCGACTTGGCCCGCGAGGTCAGCGGGATACTTGCGCGCGTTGTTGTAGAATTCGGTGCAGACTTCTGTCGTCAGCGTGAAGCCGGGCGGCACGGGCAGGCCAAGCTTTGCCATTTCGGCGAGGTTGGCGCCCTTGCCGCCGAGCAGCGCTTTCATCGACGCATCGCCTGCGCTCTCGCCGCCGCCGAACCCGTAGACGTACTTTGTCATCCCTCAATCTTCGAAAAATCCGCGACCGCAGATGTCGCCTCAACTAGGCGCGCGAGCAGCAGAAGTCTATTGCGGCGAAGCTGTTCTTGCGGATCGTTGACCAGCACAGAATCGAAAAACCCATCGACTGGCGCGCGCAGGCCGGAGAGCACCTTCATCGCAGCGGCAAAGTCCTCCTTCTCGACGGCGGCGCGCGCTTTCGGGATCGCGGCTTCCAGTGCAGCGTAAAGCGCTTTCTCCGCGGTCTCGACAAGTTTGGCGGCGTCGAGACCGGCTTTTGCGTCAGCTTCGGAGAGGCCTTTGCCCTTCTTGTCTTCGGCCGCGAGAATATTGGCGGCGCGCTTATAGCCTGCGAGCAGGTTGGCGCCGTCTTCAGTTTTCAGGAACGCGTCCAGGGCTTCAACGCGCACGACGATGCGGACGAGATCGTCATCGCCGAGCGCGAAGACCGCATCGACGAGATCGTGACGTTTGCCGTGATCGCGGAGTTGAACTTTGAGGCGATCGGCAAGGAAGGCGATCACCGAGCCAAATAGCGCACTCGCCCGCTCCTGGCGTTCTTCGATGAACTTCCTTGCGGCTTCGGGCGACAAATCCCTAGCGGCCCTTTCGCGCAATGCGTCTGCGGCTTCAGTATCGCCGCCTTCTTCTAGTTCCTTGGCGAGCTTCCTTCGCTCCCGTGCAGCATGAAATTCGGCAAGCGGCATCACTCTCGCGAGCGCGAGCGAGAGGACGGGGCCGAACGTCGGCCGCACGCCGTTCTCTAGAAGGATGCGAACGACACCGAGCGCGGCGCGACGCAAAGCATAGGGGTCACTCGAGCCTGTTGGCTTCTCGTCAATCGCCCAAAATCCAACCAACGTATCCAGCTTGTCCGCCAGGGCGAGCGTGACAGCGACCTTGTCGGTCGGGACGCGATCATTGGGGCCGAGCGGGCGATAGTGATCTTCGATAGCGATAGCGACGCTGTCGTGTTCGCTCGGCGCGCTCGCGCCTTTACTCGTCACTGCGCCCGTCGGACGGATGAGTGACGCAAGCTCGCGCCCGATCTGGCCTTGCAGTTCGGGGAATTCGCCGACTGTTTCCGTCACCAGATCCATTTTGCAGAGATCGGCGGCGCGGATCACCTGCTCTTTGTTGGCGCCGGTCGCCGCGCAAAGCTCGACCGCCAGCGCCTTCACGCGCTCGACCTTGTCCCACACCGAGCCGAGCTTTTGGTGGAAGACGATCTTTTTGAGCTTTTCCTTGCGCTCCTCGGTAAAGAGCGGCGTCTTCTTGTCCGTCTGCCAGAAGAAACGCGCGTCGTTCAAGCGCGCCGAGAGCACGCGGGCGTTTCCCGCGGCGATGGCTTTGCCGCCATCCTTCGCTTCGACATTCGCAAACGCAATGAAATGCGGCGCGAGCTTCTTGGTTTTCGGATCGCGCACCGCGAAATATTTCTGGTGTGTGCGCATCGAGAGCCGGATCACTTCCGCCGGCAAATCGAGGAAGCCCGGGTCCATGTCGCCAAAAACGATCTGCGGCCATTCGCAGAGACCAGCGACTTCTTCAACCAGCCCGTGATCCTCAACCCATTCAAGCCCGCGCTCGGCGCACGCCTTCTTGGCGGCGTCGACGATATAGTCCTTCCGGGCGCCACGAAACGGGATCAACCTTCGCCGCGCGCAGATCGCGATCCCATTGCTCGAATGTCGTCACCGCGATTTTCGCCGGCGCATGGAAGCGATGCCCCCAGGTCGCCGCTTCGCTCGCCACGCCGTCGACCGCGATCTTCACCGCGCGGCCGTCAAAGGTGCAGCAGATATTGTGCAGCGGCCGCACCCAAGTGAGATCGCTTGACTGTGAGCGCATGGATTTCGGCCACGGGAATTGCCGGATGATTTCCGCCAGCACGTCCTGGAGGATCGTCGTCGTTGCGGCGCCCGCGCGCTCGATACGCGCGAGGTAGAAAGCGCCTTTCTTGTCTTCGACCATTTGCGCTTCGCTGATCGCCTTCAGCCCCGCGCTTTTCAGAAAGCCTTGGATCGCCGCATCGGGCGCGCCGACGCGCGGGCCCTTTTTCTCTTCGTTCACGTCCGCGGCTTTCGCCGGCAGATCGGCAATGGCCAACCCCAAACGCCGCGGCGAGGAGAATGTCGTGCTCATGACGTAGCGAAGCCCGCGCGCGCCGAGCTTCTCATGCATGAGTTTGTCGAGGTCCTCCTCGGCGCGCTTCTGCATGCGCGCCGGGATTTCTTCGCTGAAGAGTTCGAGGAGGAGTTCAGGCATGGGCTTTCACGAGGCGCGTGTTTAAGCTGCTTCTCTTGCGCGCGCAAAGCGTGACCTTGGGAACGGGTGCGAGGCGTGCGGCGAGACCATGTTGGAACGCGGGAGGCCTGTCATGGCGCTTCGCCTTGTCGCTCTTGCACTTATCGCCGGGATTGCGTTCGTCAGTATCGCTGCGGCCCAGACGGTTGACCCCAATGCCAACGCCGCGCCAACCACCGCCCCGCTCGGCACCGAAGAGCAGCTCCGCGCGCGCCATCGGGGATTGCTTCCGCCCGGCGAGCCATCGGCGCCCACCTACCAAAACGTCTGCGCCTGGCGTAGCGACGGCGGCCCGGTGACCGGGCGTACGATGCGGCTGCCGCTCAAGGTCACGATTGGCGTCTGTGCTGTGGATCAAAACCAGCATCTGCACACGCGCTGCGGCTGCGACGGCCACCGCGGCACGGTGATCCAGGTTCCGGCTTAGGGCGTCTGGCTCGACGCCCATTGTTCAGCACATCCCTTCGCCAGTTCGCGCACGCGGGCGATGAAGCTTTGCCGCTCCGTGGGCGAAACAACGCCGCGTGCGTCGAGCAGATTAAACAGGTGCGAAGCCTTGAGCGTGTAGTCGAAGGCCGGCAGCACAGCGCCCGCTTCGAGCAGACGCTTCGCCGTCGCCTCCGCATCATTGAACCAGCGCAGGTTCATGTCCGCATCGCTGAGCTCAAAATTGAAGCGCGATTGCTGGCGCTCGTTTTCCAGAAACACATCGCCATACTTGAGCGGCGTCGCGGACTTGGGATCGTTGAACGGCAGGTCGAAGACGTTGTCGACGCCGAAAACGTACATCGCCAGTCGCTCAAGCCCGTAGGTGAGTTCGCCACTGACAGGGCGCACGTCCAAGCCGCCCACCTGCTGGAAGTAAGTGTACTGGCTCACTTCCATCCCGTCGCACCATACTTCCCAGCCCAAGCCCCAGGCGCCGACAGTGGGGTTTTCCCAATCGTCTTCGACGAAGCGGATGTCGTGCAGGAGCGGATCGATGCCGATGCGCACGAGCGATTGCAGGTACAAGTCCTGCAGGTTCGGCGGGTTCGGCTTCACGATGACCTGAAACTGATAATAGTGCTGCAGCCGGTTCGGGTTTTCGCCATAGCGCCCATCCTTCGGGCGCCGCGAGGGCTGCACATACGCCGCCCGCCACGGTTTGGGGCCAAGCGCGCGCAACGTGGTGGCCGGATGCAAAGTACCGGCGCCCACTTCCGTGTCGTAAGGCTGCAGGATCGCGCAACCCTGCTCGGCCCAGTAAGTCTGGAGCGTCAGGATCACGTCCTGAAAGCAGCGCGGTGCGTTTTGGGAGGCGGCCATCGCGCCCCGGGTAATGGCCGTCGCGCCGGTTAGCAAGCTGGGCGCCGGCGATGCAACCTATTCTGCGGCCTCTGCCGCTTCGTCCGCGCTGAAAATCTGTTCGATTGGCAGGCCGAAGATTGCGGCGATCTTGAAAGCGAGCGGCAAGGACGGATCGTATTTGCCTGTCTCGATCGCGTTCACGCTTTGGCGCGAAACTTCGAGACGATCGGCCAGATCCGCCTGGCTCCAATTGCGCTCCGCACGCAGGACTTTGAGCCGGTTCTTCATACGCGGTGGCGCAAATTTAGGAACACGGTCGCCAGCGCGAACGCGCCGACCATCGCCAGCACGACACAAAACGCTGGCAGACGCGGAAAGCCCGCGAAGACTTCGAGAAACCCATAAGCGACGCTCGCGAACGCCGTGGCCGCCGCGGCGATCAGAATAGCCTCGTATTGCAGCAACCGCTGAAACTCGTCCATTTCGCGCAAGCCAAGCATGTAAGGGCGCACAATCCCGATTGCCGCGACCGCCGGAACAAGCGCCAACGCTATTGCGAGCGCGCCTGATGGATGCAGCACGCGTACCGCGACCGCACTGACAAATGTCAAAATGACGTAGAGGCTCGTATAAATCGCAATGCTGCTAAACGTCCGTTTGACGCCAGGCGTCAGCAACGGCCTCGAAGACATACGGTTGGGCATGATCATTTGTCCCGATCGACCTTTTCAGGGCGGTTTTTCATTTGTAGCGGCGCCGCACGAAATACTGCGCCACACCCCAAGCGAACATCAGAGCTGGAAATACCCATATGAGGTCGATGCGTGGTAACTGCGCCCATTCCTCAAGAAAACTGTAGGTGAAGCTGGCAAGGCCAACGACACCGGCAGCGATGAGCCACGCTTCCGTTTGGATGCGGCGTCCGAGTTCGTCCAACGATCTCAAGAACGTCAGGTAGGTGCGCAGCATCATCAGAGCTGGGATGAGCGGCGTTAGCGCGATGATGACGATGAGCCACTGCGGCAAGTGGAACGGCATATGCCGGATCAACGTCACCGCACCGAAGACCACACCGACATAGACGACCGCGCAGATCGCCATGTCGCGCATGTAAATGCGTGAAGCCTGTTTGGCCCTAGGGCCCAAGCCGTCGGTTTCGCAGGTCACGTTAGAGGCTCACTTCCAGAGACGCGCGGCCGCGTTCGAGATCGACGTCGAGCGTGACGGGATGCATCTCGATGGCCACATGCGTTGCCGGCGCCGAGATCGTGTGCTGCGCCGGTTGCGCGGCATGCGCGCCCGAATGCTTCTCAGCGAACGCAAAGATCAGGATAGCCGCCGCCACGATCAGGCCCGCGATGATCCCGTTGCCGCTTTCACCACACATCGTACCCTCCGTTGAACTCTTGCTCTTGCCTCAGTGCTGAAGCGCGACCGACAGCGCCGTGGCGACGCCAATCGCCATGGCCACCAGGCTTCCGAAGCTCCATTGTCCGCAGCGCAACCAATCGGGCATGTCGTGTTTCCTCGTCTAAATGACAAGGTTACTATACATGTCTCCGAGGCCATGTCAAGCGACCTTGTCCAAAAGTCGAGCGTCCTTACACATTGCCAGGGGCGCCTTTTGCGCCATGCTCGCGCGCATGGCGATTTGCGGGATCGACGAGGCCGGACGGGGACCCCTGGCTGGGCCGGTGGTGGCCGCGGCCGTGATCCTGCCGCGCAAGGGCCGCCCCAAGGGGCTCGATGATTCAAAGCAGCTCACAGCGGAGGCGCGCGAAGAACTCGCCGCCAAGATCCGCGCCATCGGCTTCGTCGCGGTTGGCTTAGCGAGCGTTGAGGAAATCGACACCTTGAACATCCTGCGCGCCTCGCATCTCGCCATGCGCCGCGCCTTCGATGAACTCGTGAAACTAGAAGCGCCGGTCGCCGCAATCGTCGACGGCAACATGGCGCCTGACCTGCCGTGCCCGGTCGAATGCGTCATCGACGGCGACGTGATCGTGCCGATCGTCTCGGCTGCTTCGATCATCGCCAAGGTCGAACGCGACCGGATGATGACCGAACTTTGCGCGCAATTTCCCGGCTACGCCTTTTCAAAGCACAAGGGCTATTCGACGCCGGAGCATCAGGAAGCCCTGGCGCGGCTCGGGCCCTGCGCCATTCATCGCAAAAGCTTCAAACCGGTGCAGGACGCGCTGCAGACCCAGCTTCAGTTGCGCGCGGCGAGCTGAACCGTTCCAACGCTCAGCGTCACACGATCGCCGTTACCGATGTTGCGCGCACGCACCGGCTCGCCTGCGGGCGCATACGCCAAGTCGCGTGCATTGAGACCATTCTGCAGCGCGCTGAAATCGTCCTGATCAACAATAATCGCATCGCCGGGATTGGCATGCTGGCCAGCGTCGTCCGCATTTGTGAGATGGGCGTCGGTTCGAGTTGAGAACACCATGCTGGTTTCGCGATAGCCGATGACCCAGAGCGGCCGGTTGGCGAGGCCGGCGTGCTGAAGTGCTGTTGCTGTTTGCGCCGTTGGCTGCACGCCGTGCGCGAGCGGCAGCAGCAATTGGCGCACGCTGAATGAAAGCGCCAGCGCACAGATGACGCCCGCGGCGACGCGCGCGGAGGGTTTCGCCGCGAACGCCAACACAGCCAGCATCGCAACGACTATGATCCCCGCCCCAATCTCCAAGGCGAGCACGAGCAGGCGAGCGCCCGCGTCCACGAACGGCGCCGCTTGCGCGATGAGCGCAACGAATGCTGCGCCGGCAAACGCGGCAAGGGCCACACCAATCCATTTGGCCGCGCGCCCTTGAGCATCGAGCGCGGGCGCCAGCGCCGCACCGCACAAAAGCGCGATACCTGGGTAAACCGGCAGCGGATAGTGCGGCAGCTTGTTGGGCGTCAACTCGAACATGATGAAGCCCGCCAGCGCCCAGGCGAGCACGAAGCGCAAGCCGCGCAGCGCCTCGTCACTGCGCGGAGCGCGAAGCGCGCGCCAGCCGAGCCGCACCGCGAACGGCAACGCGAAAGTCGCTGGGAAAATCAACAGCGGCAGCAACAAGGTGTGATAGCCGGGCAAACCGGAATGGCCTTCCGAACCGCCGGTGATCTTGCCGCCGAGATCGTGGCCGATCGCTTCGGCGAAAAAGCGCCCGTCTGTCGCGAAGTAAATCGCGATCATCCAGGGCAATACGATGAGCAGCATCAAAAGCGGCCCTGGCCACCAGGCAAGCGGTTTCAACCAGCGCCAGCGCCGCTCCCAGAGCGCAAGGGAAATAAGCGTGAGGAGCGCCACCAGCGGCCCGATCGGACCCTTAATCAGGATCGTTACGCCCATCGCCGCCCAAAACAGCAAAGCCAGCAAGCGCGGGCGCGGAGCGCCCGTGGAGAGGTGCGCCGCCGCCGCGAGTGCGAGCGCAGTGAAACCGCAAAGCACCGCATCGGTCTTTGCGGTCATGCCTTCGAAGCCGAGAAGCACGCTTGCGGCAAACAATGCCGCGCCCAAGAACGCAGCACGTGCCCCGATCAGCCTCGTCCCCGCCCACAATGTCGCGAGCGCCGCCATCAGCACGCCAAAAGCTGAAGGGACGCGGTAGGGCCAAATCTCATTCAGCCGATGCGTGATCGGTTCAAATACCTGGACGGACGCGGCCTGCAGCCAATGAATGCCGACGGGCTTCTTGCTGCGCTCCTCGTCCTGCACGCGGATACGGATATAATCGCCCGTTTCCACCATTTGCCGCGTGGCCTGCGCAAAACGCGCCTCGTCGCGGTCCATCACCGGCACAGCGCCCGCCCCGAAAAGCGCCGAGGCAAGCGCAATCAGCGCGATGAGCGCATAGGCCCGCCAGGACTGGGCGAAACCGTCAAATGAGTCCGCGTCAGCGTGCATAGCGCCGGATGTGATAACGGCGCCCAGGGCGGCTGTCTCTGCAGATGAACGTGGTTAATGGCCGCTGGCGCCCATTGATTCGCCAACCCGTTCAAGCTTGAGTTTTTCCCTGGTGGGATGAATGGCGCGGCACTTCAAAGACAAGATCATCGAAGGCGATTGCGTCGAGGCGATGGCTTCGATCGCCGACGGCAGTGTCGATCTCGTCTTCGCCGATCCGCCCTACAACATGCAGCTCGGCGGCGAACTCACGCGCCCCGATCAGTCCGTTGTCGACGGCGTCGATGACGCGTGGGACAAGTTTGCCGACTTTGCCGCCTATGACGCCTTTACCCGCGCCTGGCTCTTGGAGGCCCGCCGCGTGCTGAAGCCGAATGGCGCGATCTGGGTGATCGGCTCCTATCACAATATCTTTCGCCTGGGCGCAGCACTCCAAGACGCGGGCTTCTGGATCCTGAACGACATCGTTTGGCGTAAGACCAATCCGATGCCGAACTTCAAGGGCACCCGCTTCACCAATGCGCATGAGACATTGATCTGGGCGGCGAAGGCGAAGGAGTCCAAATACACCTTCCACTATGACGCGCTGAAAATGCTCAATGACGAACTGCAAATGCGAAGCGACTGGACGCTGCCGCTCTGCACCGGCGCCGAGCGCTTGAAGGATGGAGAAGGCCGCAAACTGCATTCGACACAAAAGCCGGAGGCGCTGCTCCATCGCGTCGTGCTTGCAACGACAAAGCCCGGCGAAGTGATCCTCGATCCCTTCTTCGGCACCGGCACAACAGGTGCTGCCGCCAAACGCCTGGGGCGCCATTATATCGGCATCGAACGCGACCCCAATTACGCCGCCGGCGCGCGCGCGCGGATCAAGAACGTCACGCCCGCCGCTGCCGAGGATTTGATGGTCACCCGCTCCAAGAAAGACGAACCGCGCGTGCCGTTCGGCCAGCTCATCGAAGCGGGACTTGTGCGGCCGGGTGAAATCCTCGTCTCACCAAATGGCAAGAAAGCCCGCGTGCGCGCCGATGGCAGCCTCGCGCACGGCGACATGACCGGTTCAATTCATCGCATCGGCGCTGTGGTCGCAGATGCGCCCGCATGCAATGGCTGGACGTTTTGGCGTCTCGCCAGCCAACCCGCTGGCCACAACATCGATTTGCTTCGTCGCGAAATCCGCCGACAGATGGCGCTAGCGCCTGCGACGCACTAGCGCAATTCGTCGACGAGCAACTGCACGCTTGTCGCAGGCGTTGACGCCATCACACGCGCACAGTGTCATTCATGTACGGCCCGGTCTGAATTTGCAGTAAGACCGCGCGCTCTGTCGTGCGCGATCTACGCCCCGTCGCAAATCATCTCGTTCGTCACATCCGACACAATCTCTTTTCCTATTTGTGCGCGTGCGGGTTCGAGACGAATTCGAAAACGGGAGTTCAACATGAAGCGCGTACTTTCAATTGTTGTGGCCCTTGCCACGCTGGCGCCATTGTCGGCAAACGCGGAGGAAGCGCGCATGAGCGATGCGCGCTATCTCGCCGCCTCGCAGTGTCTGGCTTATGCCGATCTGCCTGAGCTCCAATCCGATGGCGCAAACTTCAGCGCCCTGCATGCAGCCGCTGGCGTCGGCTTTCATAGCGGTTCGGTCGTTGCCGACGCGCGCGAGAACGCCGCGCGCGTGCGCGCCCAGGCGCGCCGGCTCAGCGGAATGAATAACGGCCTGCAACAGCTTCGCGAGGAGCGCGATAGCGCCTGTGCGGGCTTTGTTCAGCGCGGGCTGGTGCAATTGGAGGCGTCCACGCCGGCGTCCTGACCGCCCGGGCCGATTTTCGCCATCGGTGAGAACGCGAGGCGGTGCGTCAGTGATTGACGCGCCGCCTCGCGGCGGCAATCCTGCGCGCCGATGGCCGGCATTGATCTCCTGAGTGTGGAAGCCGCGTTGGGCAGGGCCGAGTTGATGGCTGCGCTCTCGGACGCCACGCGCGCGAGGCTCGCCAAGCAGGGCGCCCCGTGCACGGTCGAGCCCGGCAATTTGCTCTTCGCCAAGGGCGACAAGGGCGATGCGCTTTACGTATTGCTCGAAGGCGAAGTGGAAGTGCGCACGTCCACCGAAGCCGGCAAGGACGTGCGCCTGGCAGCCCTTAAACCCCCTGCAGTGATCGGCGAAATGGCGGTGCTCGATGGCGGCGTGCGTTCGGCCGACATCTGCGCCATTCGCCGCTCGCGGTTCCTCCGCATCCATCGCGATCAGGCGATCGCCGCACTCGAAAGCGAACCCAAGGCGCTCTTGAAGCTGATCGCTGAGATGAGCCGCCGTTTGCGCCATGCGGATGAAGCGATCGAAGACGCCCAAGTGCTCGATCTCGGCGGCCGTCTCGCGCAGCGTTTGCTTGAGGAAGCTGGCGACAGTCCAAGCGTCACGCTCACGCAGACCGAACTTGCGCGCCGCATCGGCGCGTCGCGCGAGAAAGTGAACCGCAAATTGCATGAATGGGCCGACGAAGGCTGGATCGCCATGGGCCGCAGCGGCATCAAGCTGACGGCGCGCGACAAGCTCAAAGCGCTCATTGAAGAATCGCGCACTGGGTAAAAAAGCGCCGTCTTAAAGTTCCGCAATCCGCAGCTGGGAACCGCTTTCGCTAGGGCGCGCGTGTTGCGGTTCCGCTATATTTGCACGAGCGGGGCAGCTGACGCACTGAGGCGGACAGATGCAAATTGGCACTCGGCGTTCCAATATCATTCCACTGACGCTGATCGGCGCGTGGGCGGTGTTATGCCTCGGCTCATTCGTCTGGATTGCGCTGCAATAGCGCGTTCTCAACAGCGCCCCTCAAAAGCGCTTCAGGCGGGTTTCGAGAATACCGCTCCGATAATTTCACTCTCGCGCGCATACATGGTGAGCGCGCGGCGCAGGAACTTCCGCCGCCGTTGCAGGCGCGCCAGCGCCGATGCGCCGCCGCGCCAGCCTGGGTCGGCGCCCATCACGCGCATGTCTTCGCGCACAGAATTGTCCGGGTTCAAAATCGGCGCCCCGACACGCTCGCCCTCTTCGCGCGGCACGCCGGCGACCTTGGCGCGATTCATGGCGGAGAAATCTTGAAAGCGGACGCTAAGGCCGCTGCGACGCGCCATCTCGCGCAGAGACGTTTTCGAATACCAGGCGATGTGCACGGGGGGATTGTCCGTGCGCCAAAGCGCAGCTTCGGCGAATACTCCCTTGTTCGGCGTCGTGATGAGAGCAATGCCCCCACCCCGCAGCCAGTCGCGGATGGCGCCCAGCATCTCAAGGGGGCGATCGAGGTGCTCCAGCACCTCCGTCATCACCACCACGTCAGCCGATCCGGGCGCTTCGCGCGCCATCGCCATCACGTCGGCGCACTGATAATAGTCGCCGAAGCGCTGACGCGCGGCGCGAACGGCATTCTCGGAAATATCGACGCCGCGCGCGCGGTAACCAGCGCGACGCAGCGCGTGCGTGAGATAACCGTAGCCCGACCCAATTTCGATGATCTCGCCGCCCGGCGCCTGCGCTTTCAGCGCCTCGCGCACGAACCAGTACATCGCCTCCGCTTCGGCAAGCACATTGAGCGGCGTCTCTGAACGCTCCATCGCGCGCGCATAAGCGGCGTAACGCGCATAGCCGGGCACGACGTCGGGATCGCGATAGATGCCATCGTAGATGTCGCCGCCGGCGACGAACGGCCACGCGAACTGCAAATCGCAATTGTGGCAGGCGTAGATGTTGTAGGCATCGGGCGCGCGATAGCCCGGATAACCCGCACGCCGCAGTTCAGGGATAGCGCTGCAGATCGGGCATCTGGCGTCCAATTCCAGCTCCTTGCCGGGGCGCGACACCATCGTGACCGCGGTCATATTGGCCCAGCGCGGGCGTATCTATGTTGGTTTCATCGAACTTGAAACAGCAACGGGCGCTTCCAATGACCTTCTCGCAAAAATTCTTCAGCCTGGCTCTGGCGGCCGCATTTTTCCTTCCTGCTGCGTTAGCCGCCATGAATCAGGCTGCTCAGATCGTCGCCTAACGAACCGAGCCCCAAGACGATCTGAATGAAGCAAGGACGCGGAGATCGCTCCCCTCCGCGTCCTTCGCTTTTTATGGGTGAGACGGTGAGCCTTCCCAGAGCGCGACGATCACGCCGCCAGCAACGATCAGCGCGCCGCGCCAATGAAAATCGGCAGCGTCGGCGCTGTCGTGAACGCAAAATAGTTGACGATCCGCCAGACCACAAACAGCGACGCGATTTAGAGGCCGACGACGCGATTGAATTCGACTGGCGCGAGATTGAGCGACAAGCCGTAACCGAACAAGAGCGCGCCGCCGACGGCAAAGAAGCCAGCGCGCCGCGGATAGCCCGTGCGGCCCGAGCCCGTGAGGGCTGATGGCGTCGCCTGTCGCTTCGAGTGACGCGGCGAGCACGAGAAAGGCAAATACGATCAGTTCGTCCCTGCGCGAGCCGGCAACCCAGAGAGCGACCAGAGAGCAACCCAGAGGTCAACCCGAAGCCAACCGAGAGAACGAGGCCGCGCCCTCAAGCAAAACCGGGCCGTCTTCACGACGCCGGCGGCGTCCAGGGTTTGAAGCGTGGCAGCCATCGCGGCACGGCGCGGCAATAGTCTTGGTATTCTTCCCCGTAATTGCGTCTCAGCGTCGGTTCTTCGTAGCCGAGCACGAAGAGATGAAACCCAAGCCAGATGACGATGCCATAGGCGAGTAAAGCTGCACTGCCGAACAAGAGCGCCTGGGCGAAAATCGAGCCCCGTCACCGCGACATACATCGGATTGCGCACGCGCCGATAAAGCCCGGTCACCACCAGATGCTCCGTTGGCATGATCGGCGCTGGCGTGCCGCCATGGCGGACGAAACGGGCGAAGCACTCGATCAGCATGACGCCACAGGGGATAACCAGCACCGCCCCGGCAAGAGTGAGCGCCGAGGATGCATCGGGCTCGATGCGCCAGCGGGTGATGAGCCAAGGCATGAGGCCCGCAATGGTCCCAGGCGCCAGCAGGAAAAATAGCGCCGAGCCGATGGCTGCCTCCCGGGCGCCCATTTATCCGCCCTTCGAAGCGGCTTCACGCCGCGCCATGCTCTCAGCCGGCCATTCCTGCTTCATGTCGTAGAAAATCTCGAACGCGCGGGCGTTTTCGGGCAGGCGCACCCAAGGGACCTTGGAGCGCGTGAAGATGTGCGCATCCGGCTCGATTGAATGTGGCTGATCCAGCGTCGCCACGCGCACGAAGCGCAGATAGCCGCGCTTGCCATAGTCGCTCCAGACCGCGACTTCGCATTTCGGGCAGCGATGGATTTCGTGGCCGCGCCCGCTCGGGCTCGGCATATCGACGACTTGAATGGCCTCGCCGCCCGAGAGCATTTCAATCCGCGCCGTTTCCATGAGCGCGTTGATCGCGAAGGCGCCGCCGGTCTGCTTCTGGCAATCGAGGCAGTGGCAGCAATGCGTAAACATCGGCCGCGATGTGAGCTTGAACCGCACCGCCCCGCAGCTGCAGCCGCCTTCGAACGTTTCGCTCATTGCTTCTCCTCCAGCAGCGCGGCCTTCTTGAACACGGTCGGCAGCGCCGAGGCTTGCCCCCACCAGCCTTCACCGCAAGGTTCGGCCCCGGCTGCATAAACATCAAGCGTCAGCGCAAAGTGCGTGAACACATGGCGCACAGCGCCAATGCGCTTCCACTTTGCCTTCATCGGCGCGCGCTTTAACGCCTCGGCGGGCGTCCAAGTCTTGCCGCGCCAGTCTGTTGTCGGCAATCCAGCCATGCCGCCGAGCAGGCCTTTGTCCGGGCGGCGCACGAGCCAGATGGCGCCGTCGCGCTCAGCACGGAACACAACGCCAAACCGCTCTGGCCGCTCAGTCTTCGCCGCACGCCGCGGATAAGCCTCCGGCGCGCCCAAAACGAATGCTGCGCACGCCTCGCGCCACGGGCAGAGCAAACACTTCGGCGCTTTCGGCGTGCAGATAGTTGCGCCCAGATCCATGAGCGCCTGCGCCCAATCGCCTGGGCGGTTGGGCCTCACGAGTTCGCCCGCAAGCGCGCGCAAATGAGGCTTTGCGTCCGGCAACGGCGTTGCCACCGCGTGCAAACGCGCCATCACGCGCTCAACATTGGCGTCGACGACAGTGCTGGGTTCATCAAATGCGATCGCCGCGATCGCCGCGGCGCTATAAGCGCCCACACCCGGCAACTTGCGCCAGCCTGCTTCGTCACCGGGGAAGCCCTCGCGCGCGAGCACTTGGGCGGCCGCATGCAGATTGCGTGCGCGTGCGTAATAACCAAGCCCAGCCCACGCCTCGAGCACATCATCTCTCAAAGCCGCCGCGAGCGCGGCGACGTCGGGCCAGCGTTCTACAAATTTGGCGAAGTAGGGAGCGACCGCCGCCACTGTTGTCTGCTGCAGCATGATTTCGCTCAGCCACACCCGATATGGCGGGGCGCACCCGCCACGAACGCGCCAGGGCAGGTCCCGCCCATTGCGGTCGTACCAGGCAAGCAACGACTTTCGCAGATTGTCCCGAGTCGCGGACGCCTTGCTCACAGTTGCGGGGGCGGATCGGGCAAGCGCAGGCATCAGGCGTCTTTACCCTTTCTTCATGAGTTTTCAATTCGCTAGCGCGCCTGTGTCTTTGCGCGAGAAATTCCGGCCAGCGCCCGCGCTGGCGTCTGACCCGCAGGCCGAGACGCGCGCCGCGCAGGCCCTGAACGGCCAGCGGGGCCGGGGAACCTGGTCGGCCGCACCCCGCGCCGGCAAGGCCGCCGCCAAGGTGGTCAAACCCCTCATCCCCCAAGGCGCCATGGGGCTCAATGAATTGAAGCGCCGCTGGGCTGATATTGCCGGCGATAGCTTTTCCCGCGCCACACCGGAAAAGCTGGTTGCCGGCACGCTGACCTTGCGCGCGCCCGGCGCGCTTGCGCCCTTCCTGGCTCAGCAGGTCCCGCTTCTAGTCGAGCGGCTCAAAGTGGCGGGCGCTCAGATCAAGGCGGTCAAAGTCGAGCAGCGGACCACCGCGGCACGGCCCGCCAATGTCCGCCGGCTCAAGGCGCCGCTGAGCGCGGCCGAGGAAGCCGCCCTTTCCGAGGCGCTGGATCCGGTCGCCGATCCTGGCCTCAAATCCGCCCTGATGCGGCTTGGCCGCGCACTGAAGCAGGCCTGAGGTTTTCTAGGCGAGGAAAAATCTCTATGCCTCCGGGGGACTTCTGGAGGGACCCCGGCATGGGCGTTGTAGGCCGTAGGCAGTTGATTTTGGGCGCGAGCCTGTTGGCGCTCGCCGCCTGTAGCGGTGGCAATGGCGCAGGCGGGGCGAGCAACGCGCCCGGGCCCGACGACATGGCGCTGGGCTCGCCGAACGCGCGCGCAACATTGATCGAATATGCATCCGCCACCTGCCCCCACTGCGCGCACTTCCACGAAACCGTCTGGGACCAGCTCAAGACCAACTACATCGACACCGGCAAGCTGCGCTTCATCTTCCGCGAATTCCCGACGCCGCCCGAGGCGGTCGCAGTGGCGGGCTTTCAATTGTCGCGCTGCGGTGGGGCGACCCCCGAGCAATATTTCGCGCGCCTCGGTGAGATTTTCCGCCAGCAGCATGAAATGTTTGCGTCGGGCACAATGGAAGGCGTGCGCGCGAAACTGCTTGAAATCGGCGCCTCGTCTGGCCTCTCCGAACAGCAAGTGATGCAGTGCATCAGCGACGATGCGGGCCCCGAACGCATCCGCCGCATCGATGAAGGCGCGCGCCAATTCAATGTCAGCGCCACGCCCACGCTCATTTTGAACGGCCAGAAGCTCGAAGATCCGCGCGCGCTCACCTACGAGGGCCTGTCGCAGATGATCGACCAGGCGTTGGCGTCGCGTCCGCAAGGGTGAAGTCATGAGCGCAAACCGCCGGCAAGTGATGGTGGGCGTGACCGCGCTCGGCGTGGCCGCGCTGGCGTGGGGGCGCGCCAATGCGCAGACGACAGTCTCGCCCGACGACATGGTGTTGGGTTCGCCCGACGCGCGTCTCACCTTGATCGAATACGCCTCGGCCGCTTGCCCCCATTGTGCGCACTTCCACGAGACGGTGTTCCCGCAACTCAAGGCCAACTATATCGACACCGGCAAAGTGTTCTTCATTTTCCGCGAGACGCTGACAGCGCCGGCAGTGGTGGCGCTTGCCGGTTTCCAGGTCGCGCGCTGCAACGGCGCCAACGCCGACCAATACTTTGACCGCATCGGCGAAATTTTCGCCGATCAACATCAGATGTTCGCCGCCGGGACGATGCAGGGCGTGCTCGATACCCTCGACACGGTTGGCGCCCATTACGGGCTTACGCCGGAACAGGTCATGCAGTGCATCGAGGATCCTGCCGGCCAGGAGCGCGTACAGCGCTTCGATCAAGGCTCTACCCAATTCAACGTCACCGGTACGCCGACCTTCATCCTGAACGGGCAAAAGCTCGAAGATCCGCGTACGGGCTCTTACGTTGGCATGTCGCAGATCCTGGATCAGGCTCTGGCGGCGCATCACTGAGTTCATGAGGCGCTAGCTCCACAGTGCAGATCACCGAGCTGCGCCTTCTTGGCTTCAAGAGCTTCGTCGATCCCGCGCGCGCGCCGATCGAAGCGGGGCTGACCGGCGTTGTCGGCCCAAACGGGTGCGGTAAATCCAATCTGCTTGAAGCGGTGCGCTGGGTGATGGGCGCAACCAGCGCCAAATCCATGCGCGCGAGCGACATGGATGATGTCATCTTCTCCGGTTCGGCCGGCCGGCCGGCGCGCGAGCATGCCGAGGTGACGCTGCTCTTGACCGACGCGGCCGGACGTGCGCCCGCCCCGCACGACAAGGACGACGTCCTCGAAGTCACCCGCCGCATTCGCCGCGGGCTTGGCTCGACCTATCGCATCAATGGCCGCGAAGTCCGCGCCAAGGACGTGCAGCTCTTATTCGCCGACGCAGCCACGGGCGCAAACTCCCCTGCACTTGTGCGCCAAGGCCAGGTCAGCGAACTCATCGCCGCCAAGCCTGAAAATCGCCGGCGTATTTTGGAAGACGCCGCAGGCATTGCGGGCCTGCATGCACGCCGTCACGAAGCGGATCTGAAGCTTAGAGCCGCCGAGGCCAATTTGACGCGCCTCGACGAAATCCTGGCCGAGATCGAAGCCCAAGCGCAGGCGCTCAAAAAACAGGCCCGGCAAGCCGAGCGCTATCGCGGCTTGGCCCAGACTTTGCGCGAGACCGAAGCGCTCCTCATGCATCGCCGCTGGAGCGAGGCGCGCGAACGTGAGGCCGAAGCCCAAAGCCATTTGCGCGAAGCCGAGCGCGCGGTGGCGAAAGCGGCGGCGGACGCAAGCGCAGCCGAGCGCGCCGCCGAGGCGGCGCGCGATGGATTGGCGCCTCTGCGCGAAGCAGAAATGGTCGCCGCTGCCCTATTGCGGCGCCTGGAGGGCGTGCGCGTCGGACTTGAGCGCGACCTCGCCGAGGCGGACGCGGTTATCGCGCGCTGTGACGCGGACGCTGCGCGCGCGCGTGATGAAGCCGATCGCCTTGAGGCGCTGAAGCTCGATGCGCAAGCAGCTTTTGCTCGCCTTGAGGAGGAATTGAAGAGCCTCGGCCCCGCCGACGCCGCCAAGGCGCAGGCGGCGCTGAAATCGGCGCAGGCGGTCGAGCAAACCGCGGCCGCCAAGCGCGCTGAGGCTGAAGCGAAACTCGAAGCCCTTGCAGCCGGCGCCGCAGCGCACCGCGCCCGCGCACAAGCGCTATCAAGTGCTGCAACAGACGCGCGTGCGCGCTTGCAGCGTTTAGAGCAACGCAAGCAATCGCTGATCTCGCAGATCGGCGCGCTGCCCGATGAGAGCGCGACCACTCAGCGCATCACCGACGCCCATGCGCGTGCCGCAGCCGCCAATAAACGCAGCGGCGAAACGCGTGCGGCGCTCGCAGAGGCTGAAGCCGCATTGAAGCGCGCCGAGAGCGCAGATGAGGCGGCCTGGAGCGCCTCGCGTGCGGCGGACGCGGCATTTCATCAGCTCGAAGCCGAAGTGAAGGCGCTCGATAAGCTCGCCCCGCCTGCCAATGCGAAGTTTCCACCAGTGCTGGCGTCCATTGAAGTTGAGGCTGGATACGAGCGCGCGCTTGCCGCAGCACTTGGCGAAGATCTTGATGCGTCCACAAATAGCGAGGCGCCGGTGCGCTGGGCCGGCGCCGAGGCGCCCGCTCCGCATCTGCCGCCGGAGGCCCATTCGCTGGCGCGCTTCGTCAAGGCGCCGGCAGCGCTGGCAGCGCGCCTTGCGTTGATCGGGGTGGTTGAAGCGAAAGATGGGCCAGCTTTAGCGCGCAAGCTGCCGCCCGGCGGACGCCTGGTGTCGCGCGAGGGCGATCTTTGGCGCTGGGACGGTTTTGTCCGCCGCGCTGAGGCGCCGCAGCCGGCCGCAACGCGGCTCGAACACAAAAATCGTCTGGCCGCGGCGCGCACTGAATTGGCGACGGCGGAGGAGCGTGCGCGCAAGGCGAAGGCTGCGTGGGAAACCGCAAAGGCCGAACGCCAAGCCCATGATGCGAAAGCGCGCGCGCTGCGCACCGAGGCGCCAAAGCATGCCGCGGCCGCCGCCGATGCGGCGCGCGTGGCGGAGCGGATTGAGGCTGAGCGCGCCCGAGATGGCGAGCGGCGCGCTGAACTGGATACACAGCTCCGTGCCGCTGATACTGAAATCGAAGAAGCGAGCCTCCTCGTCGCGCAATCGGCGGAAACGGCGGCAGGCGCGGATATGTCTCCACCCGATGAGAGCGCGCTCAACGCTGCGCGCACGGCGGCGGATGCCGCACGGCTGGCCGCAGCTCGAGGCGGCCGCGGCGGCGCAGAGCTTGGTGCGCGACCGCGCCCAGCGCGATGCGCGGCGCAGTTCAATCGAGGTGGAATTGAAGCAATGGCGCGGACGCATCGCCGATGCCGACAAGCGATTGGCCGCGCTCGCCGAAGAACGCGATGACATCGAGCGCAGACGCGATGGCGCGAAAGCAGCGCCCGTGGAGGCGCGCAGCAAGCTCGATGCTTTGATGGATGAAGCGGGCGCCGCCGAGGCCAAGCGCGCCGAGGCGAGCGACCACGTGGCCGCGGCAGAGACCGCAGCGCGTTTAGCAGGCGAGGCGGCGCGCAGCGCCGAGCATGCCCATGGCGCCGCGCGCGAGAGCCGTGCGAGTGCGCAAGCCCATGCAGAGGCAGCGGCTGCGCGCGCCGCCGATATTGCAGCGACAGCGTTTGAACACATCGGCAAGCCGATCGAGGCGATGACGGAGATCGCCGGAAAATTGTTGCACGGGGCGCTGGGTTCAGCGCCGATCGCTGAGGTGGAGCGCCGTTTCGAACGCTTGCGCGCCGAGCGCGATGCGGCGGGGCCGGTTAATCTCCGTGCCGACGAAGAGTTCGCCGAGGCAAGCGAGCGCGTCGCAACACTGACGCGCGAAAAGGACGATGTCGCCGCCGCTATCGCCAAATTGCGCCGCGCCATTACGACGCTCAACAATGAGGGGCGCGTGCGGCTGATGCGCGCCTTCGAACAGGTCGATGCGCATTTCGCGCAATTGTTCGCGACTTTGTTTGAGGGCGGGCAAGCGGCGCTGAAGCTGACTGAGAGTGAAGATCCCCTCGACGCGGGTCTCGAAATTTACGCCCAGCCGCCGGGCAAAAGGCTGACGCATCTCTCGCTCCTCTCCGGGGGCGAACAGGCGCTGACGGCGACGGCGCTTATCTTTGCAGTGTTCCTGGCCAATCCGGCGCCGCTTTGTGTGCTCGACGAAATCGACGCGCCGCTGGACGACGCCAATGTCGATCGCTTCTGCTCATTGCTGGACGAGATGAAGCGGCTAACCACGACGCGCTTCGTCGTCATCACCCACAATCCGGTGACCATGTCGCGCATGGACCGGCTCTATGGCGTGACCATGCCGGAACAAGGCTTGAGCCAGCTCGTGAGCGTCGACCTCGGGCGCGCCCAGGCGCTGGCGGCGGAATAGCTCGCTCAATCCATGTCTATCACGGCGACATAGTCCTCAGCCTCGAGCGCTTTAAACACGAGTGCGCGGCTGGAATGGCCGGCCGCCTCGCCAAGATCGGCGAAGGCCCGCGCGATCGCGCGTTGTGCGGCGGCGTCGTTTTTCAGCGAGACATCGTCGCCGATGCCGACATAGGCGAGCGGTTCGCCATCGATCACGGGCCATGCGAACGGATTAATGCTCGCGACACTGGGCGTGGCGAGGAGGACTTCGTTCGCCAATTCTTCGTTAGCGCCCTCAAGGACAATGTCCTGCAGGACGTAGCTCTCGGCAGGCAGACGCGCGCGCAGAGCGCCAGACGCCATGCACCGCGCGCACACGATCGGCGGCTCGTCCTCCATGTAGATTTCGCCGATATAGCGCCACACCGCTTGCCGCTCGCAAACATCGCAGCTTTGATCTGAACGTTTGAATGGACCGCCTTCGGAATAGGCGTTTGGGTGGAAGCGGAAATGCGGCTGATCGCTCACGAACCCCGCTTCATCATTTCGCGTGAAATGACGAGCCGCTGGATTTCACTCGAGCCTTCATAGATGCGGAAGAGACGCACATCGCGATAGAAGCGCTCGATGCCGTGATCGGCGACGTAGCCTGCGCCGCCGAAGATCTGCACGGCGCGGTCAGCGACGCGTCCCACCATCTCCGAGCAGAAGAGCTTGCAGGCGGCGGCATCCATGGTGACGCTTTCGCCGGCGTCGCGCTTGCGCGCGGCCTCCAACACCATGGCGCGAGCGGCATTGGCTTCAGCGCGGCTGTCGGCCAGCATCGCCTGGATCATCTGGAAGCTGGCGATGGGCTGCCCGAATTGCTTGCGTTCGGCGGCATAAGCCACGCTCTCTTCGATCAAGCGCTCGGCGACGCCGACGCAGACCGATGAAATGTGGAGGCGGCCGCGATCAAGCACTTGCATGGCGATGCGGAAGCCTTGGCCCTCTTCGCCCAAGCGGTTTTCAAGCGGCACTTTAACGTTGTCGAAATTCACATCGCAGATATGGGCGCCCTGCTGGCCCATTTTCTTTTCGGGCTTGCCGACAGAGACGCCTTCGAAATCGCGCGGAACGAGGAAGGCGCTGACGCCCGAACCGCCCTTCTGGTTGGGATCGGTGCGCGCCATCACGGTGAAGAGCGAAGCGCGATTGGCGTTGGTGATGTAGCGCTTGGCGCCATTGACGACGTAATGATCGCCTGCAAGCTCGGCTTTGGTTCGCACCGCGGCGGAATCCGAGCCCGCCTCCGGTTCGGTGAGTGCAAACGATGTAACGATCTCGCCGCTGGCGATGCCGGGCAGCCAGCGCCGCTTCTGCGCTTCGGCGCCGAACATGACGAGGCCTTGGCTGCCAATGCCGACATTGGTGCCGAAGGCGGAGCGAAACGCCGGCGATGAGCGGCAGAACTCGAACATCACCCGGCATTCGGCCTCCATCGAAAGACCGAGGCCGCCATAGTCTTCCGGAATGGAGAGGCCGAAGAGGCCAAGCGCGGCCATTTCCGCGAGCGCATCGGCGGGAATGGCGTCGTCTTCGGAAACCTTGCCCTCGAGCGGAATGAGCCGCTCGTTGACGAAGCGGCGGATGCCAAAAAGCAGCGGCTCGAGGTCGGACGCCTGCATCAGCAAACCTGACGCTGGCTGATGGTGTTGAGGCGATGGGGCGAACATTGCACGGCGCGCGAGCCGGTTTCGCGCAACACGACATTGCCAATGGTCTGGTTGGCGCGCCGCGTTGCGGCCTCGCCGTCACGGGCATCGAGACGCCAAAGCTGGGTGACGGCGGTGGTGTCGTTCAAATTCATCTGCCAGATGCCCAGATAGATCGCCTCGCCGGCGCGAATATCAAAGGTCGGACGATCGGGGCCGACAATGATGCCCTGGGCAAAATAATTCACGTGACCTGCGGGGATGAGCGCATAGACGCTGTCGAGCCCGTATGTGCCCGGCGTCAGGCGCGCGAATTCAAACTCGCCCGGGATGCCGTCGATACGGATCGAGCCGCCATCATCGGTGCGGGCCTCGAAATTGGTTTGCGCATTGAGCGGCATGAAGGCGCCAGTGGCCGGATCGATGCGCCGCCACAGCATTGTGTAGATTGGCGAGGTGGCGCCAGTGGCTTCGGCGAGGCCCATGAAGACCATGCCTTGCGGTTCCTGGCCGACGCGGAAGCGGTGATCTTCGCCCGGTCGTGTCGCGCACTGCGCCAAAAGCAGCGCCGCAGCGATTGCCAATAGTCTGCGCATTGATCCCCTGCCTTGCCGGGGTCTGTCCTAACATGCCAACCATGGGTCTGGGAGGTTCCCGATGGCAGAGAACGTCGGAAATGCCGGACCTGTTGTCATCCATGATGGGCCTTTCCGGGGCTGGATGACGTGGGGCGCGGGCGAAGACCCATACGAAACAGCGCTCGGCCCGTTCTGTTTTCGCGCCCAAGGCCGCGAGGTCACCTGCGCCTTTGCGCCAAAGCGCACGCATTTGAACGGCGGGGGCACTATTCACGGCGGCGCGCTGATGAGTTTCGCGGATTTTGCGCTCTTCGCCATTGCACACGAGGCGCTTGCCGGCGCGAAGGCCGTGACCATCGCATTCAATTGCGAATTTTTATCCCCAGGCGGGCTCGATGAAATGATCGAAGCGCGCGGCGAGGTCTTGCGGGCGACACGGTCGCTGGTCTTCGTGCGCGGCCTCGTCACACAAGCAACGCGACCCTTGCTTGCCTTTTCCGGCACGCTCAAGAAGATCGTGGGCTAAGCCAACAGCAAGCGAAAGCGTGACAAGATGCGTTCACCGGGTTCGCCATTCGATCTGCGCGAGGCGCTCTCAGAAGAAGTGCGCGCCGCCATCCAATCCCTTGAAGGCAGCGACGGCAAGCCGAAGGCGGTGCACGCGGCTCGTGTGCGGCTAAAGCGGGCGCGCGCCTTGGCGCGTGTTGGCCACGCCTTTGCCCCTGGGCTCGCGGGCGTCTTCAACAATTCCGCGCGCGCCATCATGGGCTCGCTTGCCGAAGCCCGGAACCTGGCGGCGCAGGCCAAGACCGCCCGTGAACTGGCCAAACACGCAAAGAAGCGTGCAGCCAAGGCGCTCGATGCGGCGCGCGAAGCGCTCGAGCGCGCGCGCGATCTGGCCGGCCCTGTGGATTATTCTGCGGTGCAATGCAGGCCTGCGCGATCTCTTGGCGTTGGCGCAGGTTTGGCCGGAAGCATCCGCCAGGCAGGTCGCACGCGGCGCCCAGCGCGTGGCGCGCCGGGCCCGCAAGGCTTGGCGCAAGGGTCATCATCATGGCGCGCCGGAAGAAAAGCGTCACGAATGGCGCCAGCGCGAGAAGGATCGCCTCTACGCGGCGGCCCTCCTCGAAGATGCTTGGCCGCACTCGAGACCCGCGCGCCACCGCGCCAACAAGAAGCTCGTCAAAGCACTTGGACGCGAGCACGATTTGGCCATGCTGGGCGACAAGCTCGAAAAACAGCCAGCACTGACGGGCGGCGACAGTCAGGCGGCAGCAGCGCTGAAGGCGCTTCGACGTGAACAGCAGCGATTGTCGCGCCGGGCGCGGCAGATTGCAGCGCGGCTGCATGAAGGACGGGCCTGAAATTCTAAGGTCACGAAAAGACGCTTTAAATCAGGGGTGTGGTGAAAGATTGCGCGGACGTAAGGTGAAGCGCTGCGGTCACACCAGCGTGAGGTGCAGCGCTTCCATCCTGATTTGAGCATGCCGGGGCGAGCCCGAACGGCTAGGAAGCGCGTTCATTTTCGGGCTTCCCATGATTTTGTTCATTTTCCTTGCGATCCAACTCGCTGTCGCCGCCGGTGGAGCAGCGCTCTTGTGGCAGCGCATCGAGCGTCAGCAAAATGAGATCGCTACGCTGAAGCAGGCGTTGGCGGCCAAGAGCGCAGGCACATCGCGCCGCGCCGGCGAAGCGCGCACCAAGGTCGTGGCCATTGGCGGACGCGCGAGCGTGATCACATCGGTGGATAACGCGCCAGCGATGGTCGAGCCGGCGCCATCGGCGCCAACGCGCTTTTCGCTGGCCGAGGCGCTGTCGAAGGCGCTGCCATACGTCTCGCCGGAGACCACGCGCGGCGCAGCGTTAGGGCTTGCTGCGATCCTGCCGGCGCTGGCTTTCCCGTTCGCCGCCAATCACGCCCTGGTCGTTGCCTGCGGGCTCCTGATCGCGGCTGGCATGATGGTGCTGGCGTTCGACCGTTATTGGCGCGCCGCGGCGTGGACTGGCATGGTCACGGCGGGACTTGGGCCGTCGTCGGGTTTGCTCTGCGCGTCGCCCAGACCGATCCGCTGACCTTTGGCGCAGCGCTCGCCTTGGCCGGCGTGGCCAGCCTCGTCAATGCACGGCTGCGCGATCCCGGACCCGGTGAAGCGGCCGCGCTGATGATGGCGTTCGCAGCGCTCGTGCTGGGCAACCAGATTGGCATGATTGGACCGGCGGGCGCCGCCTTCGGCGTCATGGCGGCGATGGCGGCCATTGTCGGGGCGCTTTCGCTCAAGCTTGAGAACATGCATCTCGCTGGCTTCGCTGCAACGTTGATCGGGCTCTTCGTTTTGAGCGGCCAGCCAAGCGCTGCGATCTGGTTCACGCCGGTCGCGACCTGGGCCGGCGCGCTCTTCCTCGGGACGGCTGCGGTTCGCGTTCCCCAGCTTGGCGCGCGCGGCGTGACGCTGGCCGCGACTGGCGCGCTCGCACCCCTGCTTGTGATCGCTGCACTTTATGACTCGCACCAAGGCTTGGCCGATCCGCGCGCGGCGGGCGGCGCCTTCATCGCCCTTGCTGTGATGCTGGCTGGCGTCGTTGCAGCGGCGGCGCAGCGCCATCAGCGCGGCGTGGCCGCACTCAAGATCACGCTCTGGGTGCTCGCGGCGGGCGCCTTCATCGCTTCGGTTGCGGGCGCCCTCTTGGCTTTCCCGGCGCCGTTTGCGGCCTCCGCGCTTGGCGCTCTTTCGCTTGTCGCTGCCTTGCTTTTTGCGCGCTTCGAAGACGCGGTGTGGCGCATCTGCGCGATGGTTGCGGCATTGCTGACGGCGTTTGTCGCCAGCGGCGGCGTCCCGCTCGTCCTGCACGAGACGCCTGGCTGGAATTCGACCTTCATTGTCGCCGGCGGTCTTGCACTTCCCGCGGCACTGGCAGGCATTGCCGGCTCAGCCTTGCGCCGTGCGGGCGCACGCGTGAGCGGCGGGCTCGCTAAACTTGTGGCCATCGGCTTGAGCGTGGCGACAGCCGACATGGTGCTGCGGCTCCTCTTCTCGGGCGGCGCGCCTTTGATGCAGCCCGTGGGCTTTGTTGAAGCCGGCTTCCACATCGCCGCTTGGCTTGCGATAGCGCTCGCGGTTGCCGCGCGCGGACAAAAGCGGCGCATGGGCTCGGCGCGCAAAGCAGGCATCCTTGTGCTGGGCGCTGCCTCGCTCGCCGCCAGCGCGCTCATCGCCGCCCTTTGGCTGACGCCCTATTGGCAGCTCCTCATTCCCTCGCGCGTGGCATGGCCGGCTCTACGCTTCGATGGCTTGGGCTTCATAGCACCCGCCGCACTTTATTGGGCGCATTGGGTGTTCTGGCGCATGCGCGGCGCCAACGTACGCACGCGCATCTCGTTTGGCGCAGCAGCGGCGATGACGGCCTCATGCATTGCGCTGATGGTGATGAGACCCGGCCAGCCAGACGTCGCAGGCTCCATTGCGCCGTTGTTCGGCGCTGTCTCATTTGCATTGGCGATCCTGGCCAATTTCGCGCCCGGCGTCGTGGCCAAGTCGGGGCGCCGCCTATACCTCCAGGAAAATCTCCATGGAGACCGGCGCGGCCAGGAGCGCGTTTAGCCGCGGGAGCATGCGGTTAAAGTGCGCGGTCTCGGCGTGGCGCTGAAACGCACGCCAATCGACAAAGCGCGCATGCACGACGAAATGACGGCGTGAGCCCATCTGACGGGTGATGACATAGGACGTGCAGTCCGGTTCATCGGCATCGACCGAAAAGGCGAGATCCCTCAGGATCGCTTCGAAATCATTTTCGGCGCCTTCGCGCGCCTCGCCGCGCACAGTGACGCACACTGGGCGCCGTGAGGGCGCGTCCGCGCGTCTGAATTTGATGGGTTCGGCCCACATTCCTTCACCCTGTCGCCGCCCCCCGGCGGCGCCTCAGCCCGTGAAGGTGATGTTAGAATGTGTCAAACGCCCAGCGCAACCGCTCTGCTCAGCGCGAACTGCGTTCAGCTGCCCCAGCAACCGTAGGCCACTTCCTTCATCTTCAAGGCGCTGCCGTCGGAAAGAACGTGGCTGCGATTGTTGACGGTGACGGTGACGTGGTCGCTCGGCTGCACGCCAGCCAGGATTGGCGGCCGTTGCGGCAGGTTGATCATGAGCGCATCGTCGCGCCCGTTGCGCTCGACGCGGCTCGGGACGTTGACGGTCATGTTGCCGATGCCGACGGCAGTCGTGCGCGCGCGGCGCCCATCGCGGGCCAAGGTGAAGTCGCTCAGCACAATCTCGCCTGTGGGCGGACGGCACTGGATCATGGCGGTGACGCGGCCACGATTGTCCGTCTCGGTCGCGGTGACGACGCCGTCCGTATAAGACGAGGTCCAAGTCGATTGCGTTTGCGCCGCGCTGAAGCCAGGCGTCGCCAAGGTTGCAATGCAAAGAGCCGCAGCGAGCTGCATCCGCATCGTGTTCCACTCCCGAGAATCTGTCCCGGGCGGCTCTTAGCAGGGGCGCTGGCCGGAGGCGACGGGCAAACGCCGTTGCGAATGCGTAATCCTCAGCCCAGATGAGCGGCCTAGCCAATTGCCTGCAATCGGCGCTGTCCTTGCTCCAATTCCAGCAAGAATTGCTTGCGCGGCAGGCCGCCGCCAAAACCCGTCAAGGCGCCATTGGCGCCGATGACGCGGTGGCACGGAATGATCACAGCGATCGGGTTCTTGCCGTTGGCTAGACCGACAGCACGCATGGCGTTGGGGTTGCCGATAATGATCGCCTGTTGGCCATAGCTGCGCGTTGCGCCATATGGAATTTTCTGGAGTGCTGCCCAACAGCGTTGCTGAAACGCGGTGCCGTCGGGGCGTACCGGCACGGTGAAGCGCTTCAGTTTGCCGGCGAAATAGGCGTCGAGCTCCTTGCAAGCGAGCGTGAGCACTTTGTCCAAGCCGCGCGGCGCTTTCGGCGCAGGCGTCTTGGTGGTTTCAAAATCGAGATGGGTCAGCGCTTGGCCGTCGGAGACGAGCGTGAGCTTGCCAATCGGGCTTTGATAGACGGTGCTGATCATTTGCGCAGTTCCTTCTTTGCGGCGCGCCGCCAGAGCCGGATCGCGGCGTAGGCGCGCCAGGGTTTTAGATGTTCAAGCGTCTCGCCCCTGCGCCCGAGCGCGTTGATGAGGGCAATGTCGGTTGCGGGATAAGCATCGGGATCGCCGAGCGCACGCATGGCGACGTACTCGATCGTCCACGGGCCGATGCCGGGAATGTGGGCGAGTGCGGTACGGCCTGACGCAATGGCGCCGCGCGCAAGCGGCAGCTTGCCATCGACGGATGCGACGCCAAGGCGATGCAGCGTCTCGGCGCGCTTCAGCGGAATGCCGATCTTGGCGATCGCTGCAGGCCCGGCATGAGCGAGCGCTGCTGCTTCCGGGAAAGCGCGCTCGAGCCCTTCTGGTCCTTTTTCCAGGGGAGCGCCGAATTTCGTGACCAGCCGCTCAGTGAGCGTGCGTGCGCCGGCAACAGTGACTTGCTGGCCAAGCACGGCGCGGATGGCGAGTTCAAAACCATCGAGCGCGCCTGGGACACGCACGCCAGGCTCGCGCTTCACATCTTTTGCCAGTTCCTTGTCGGTGGCGAGATGGGCGTCGACGGCCGTCATTTCCGCGTCGAGATCAAAGGCGCCGCGGACATTGGCGACCAGCGGGCGCAAGTGCGGCGCAAGGTTTTCCGAAAGCGTGAGCGCCAAACCCTTCGGCCCCATGCCGATCTCAATCCAGCCCAGCGCATCGCCCCATTTCAAGACGCGCGCATAAGTCTTCGCATCTGCGCGTTCGACGCCGGGCAGCGCACGCTTGGCGAGGAAATCGAGCATGGGTGCGATGGCGTAGTCGCCGCGCGGCGACAGGCTCACGGTGAAAGTTTCGCCGCGCGTAAGCTGTTTGCGGCCGCGCATCTTTGTTGGCGGGGCGCCATAGCGATCCTTCATCGTGGCGTTGAAGCGGCGCAAACTGCGGAAACCGGAGGCAAACGCGATCTCGGTGACCGAGAGCGCGGTTTCGTTGAGCAGCCGGCGGGCGGCCAGCAAGCGCCCGGTTTGGGCGATATCGATAGGTGAGGCGCCGAATTGCGCGTTCATCACGCGGCGCAAATGCCGCGAGGTGACGCCGAGTTCGTCGGCCAAAGCTTCAAGTCCTGCCTCCTCGAGCGCGCCTGCTTCGATGCGTGCGTAAGCGGCAGAAGCAAGGCGCGCCGGCGCGTCAATGGGCGCAAGTCCGGGCGCCCGTTCAGGGCGGCACAAGAGACATGGGCGAAAGCCGGCGGCTTCAGCGGCAGCGGCCGAGGGCCAGAAGGTGCGGTTCTCGCGCTTTGGCGTGCGCGCGGGGCAAATGCAGCGGCAATAAATGCCGGTGGATTTGACCCCCACATAGAAGCGCCCGTCAAAGCGCTTGTCCTTGGCGATGCAGGCCGCATGGCAGGTGTCGGCGTCGAGTGTCATAGGCGCGAATATGGGCTCGCGCGGGGCCGATGTCTCGCCGGATTCGGACATGCATCCAAATGGCGGCGCGGCGGCTGCTCTCCATCGAAACAAGGAGAATGGCCCATGAAAGTGCGGTGGTTGATTGTTGCGGCGGCGGGCTTGGTGGTTGCAGCCGCCTGGGGCGCGGTTGCGATCACATATTTCTTCTTCCATCCGAGCCTTGCCTTGTGGACAGCCGTGGTGACGGTGGCCGCGCTTTCGCTGGAAGGATTTTTCTGGGTTTGCGCGGGCGTGTTGGGATGGTCATTCCTGGCTGGGCGGCGCCAGATGCTCGTGCGCCTGCGCGAGCGCTTCTTCCCCCGGCGCGAACACTGATGGCGGCGCACATGGAAAACTGGGCAATCGCACTTTTCATCTTTGGCGCAGTCGCTGTCGGCATGATCGGCCAAGGCTGGGTGTCGTTTCTCGATCACCAGCGGCGCACGCAGACGCTCGATGTCATCAAAGCCATGCTCGCGGCCGGCAAAGATCCCCCGCAACAACTTTACGACCAGCTGACGCAAGCCAATCAGACAAAGCCGCCCTGGAGTGAAGTCGTCGTTTTCACCGCGCTCTCGTTTGGGTTTTGGCTCGCCTACGCGAATGCGGACGACGGACGCCGGACAGCGTTTCTTGTTGTCGCCGCATCGATGACGGTCGCGGCCATGGGCTGTCTTGCGCTGGCGCTGATGGCGCCCGGACGCAGCAATCCGCCGTCCGCCGATGACGACGAATGAAGAAGCCCGCCTCATTGCAGCGGCGCGGCGCGGTGAAAGCCGAGCGTTCGCGGCGCTGGTCGACGCCAACCAGCAGGCGGTGCGCGGGTTCTTGCGGCGTTTCACCGGCGATGGGCTCGACGGCGACGACATTGCCCAGGAGGCGTTCGTGACCGCATGGGCGCGCCTTGATCGCTTTGAGGGCAAATCGAGCTTTCGCGCTTGGGTGGTCGGCATCGGTTATCGCATCGCACGCGACGCACGGCGCGCCCGTACCCGGGCAAACATGCGCGATCGCGCCTGGCTCGAGCATCAGGACGCTGAAAGCGAAGCGCTGCTCGAAGACAAAATAGCGCTCGCGAACGCCATGGCTGAATTGCCCGAAGATCAGCGCGCCGCGGTGGCGTTGTGTTTGGGAGAAGGTTTTTCGCACGGCGAAACGGCAGGCATTCTGAACCTGCCGCTGGGCACGGTGAAATCGCATGTAACGCGTGGGCGCGCGCGTCTTCTCGCTGCCTTAGGAGAAAGCGATGGGTGAGGATCGGCTCATGGCCGCGATGCGTGCGAGCGGGCCGCCGAAACGCGATCCTGCCTTTGCGCTTGCCGTGCTGGAGCGTGCGGAGAAGGCGCGTTTTGCCCGCGCGGGCATGCGCGCAGCTTTGCGCGGCGGCGGTGTCGCGACTGCTGCGGCCGCGGGCCTCTTCCTGCTCGGCGCCTGGGCCAATGCGCATGCAGCTTCCGTAGCGGACGGCGCGGTATGGAGCGCGGGATTGCTGACGATGGCCTGGCTGGCGCACGCTCTGATCGGGCGCCTTCGCGGAAGCCTCGGCTAACTTTTGACACCTTACGTGCCGCTATTTACCGATGGCGGCGGAGGCCTCGCGGATGAAGCATGGCGTGCTGACGTTTGCGTGCGTCCTGCTGCTGGGCGCGGCGCCGGCCGGCGCGCAGACACAGAGACAAACACAGACGCGGACGCAGCCGCCGAACATCGTCGTCGTTGTTGTCGACGATGCGGGGTTTTCCGATTTTGGCGCTTATGGCGGCGAGGCGCGCACGCCAAACATCGACGCGTTTGCCGCGCGCGGGGCGATGTTTTCGCATTATTACACCTCGCCGCTTTGCGCTCCATCACGCGCAATGTTGCTGACGGGCGTCGACAATCACCGCACGGGTGTTGCGACCATTCCCGAAGTGCTGCCGCCCCAACAACAAGGTCATCGCGGCTACACCATGCACTTGGAGCCTGGCGTACTGACCATGGCGCAGCGCCTGCGCGCTGTCGGCTATCGCACCTACATCACCGGCAAATGGCATTTGGGCCACGGCGCGGGCGATCTGCCCAACGATCACGGCTTTGACCGCTCGTTCGTACTCGACGCCTCGGGCGCGGATAATTGGCAAGAAGCGCCGTACATGCCGTACAACAATTATGCGCCCTGGTTCGAAAACGGCAGGCCCGCGCACCTGCCGCGCGATTTTTATTCAAGCCGCTTCATCGTCGATCGGATGATCCAATATCTGAGCGACGATGAGCCCAGCACAGCGCCCTTCTTCGCCTATGTTGGCTTCCAAGCGGTGCACATTCCCGTGCAAGCGCCGCGCGAATATACGGCGCACTATTTGAACACCTACGAGGCGGGCTGGGACGCCTTGCGCCAAGCGCGCTGGCGGCGCGCCCAGGCCCTGGGCCTCATCCCAGAAGGCGCCCCGCTTGCGCCAATGCCTGCGCGGCTCAGGCCTTGGTCATCGCTTTCAGCGCCTGAGCGGGCCCTCTTTTCGCGCAGCATGGCCGTCTATGCCGGCATGCTGGAAGCAATGGACGCAAACCTCGGGCGGCTGATTGGCTATCTGCAGCAGCGCGGGCTGGCGCAAAACACGATCTTTGTCATCACCAGCGACAACGGTCCCGAGCCCAGCGACCCCATCCACGAAACCGGCTTCACGCAATGGATGGACGCGCATGGCTACACCCGCCAGATCAGCACGCTCGGCGAAATCCATTCCTACAATTTCATTGGGCCGGAATGGGCGAGTGCTGCGGCTTCACCCGGCGATCTCTTCAAATTCTACGCTGGCGACGGTGGCATCCATGTGCCGCTGATCGTGGCAGGACCCGGCGTGCGCGCCGGGCGCGTCGATGCGCGTGCGTTCGCGACCGACATCGCGCCGACCTTGCTGGAGCGGGCCAACGCGGGTGCGGCGCCCGCAAATAGTGTACAAATCACCGGCGCGAGCATGAGCGGCGTGCTGAGCGGGGCAAGCGTGCAGATGCGCGATCCCGAAACACCGGTCGGCATTGAAGTCTCCGGCAATTCGGCGCTCTTCCGCGGCGACTACAAGCTCGTGCGTAACACGCCGCGCTATGGCGACAATGTTTGGCGGCTCTACAACATCAGCACCGATCCCGGCGAGACCCACGATCTCGCGCGCGAACAACCGCTGCTCTTTGCCTCAATGCAGGGGGACTATAGCGCCTATGCGCGGGCCAATGGTGTGGTCGACATGCCGCGCGGCTATGACGCCCAGCACCAAGCCGCGCACAACGCGCTGATGGCGCAGATCGGATATTATTGGTGGGTGTTGGGGATCGCGGTCTTGGCGCTGATCGGTGCGTTTTGGTTCGGCGCGCGCGCATGGATGGCCAGACGTTAGGTTACCAGCGCTCGTTCACCGGCGTTCGTTCACGGGCGTTCATTCACGGGCGTTCATTCACCGGCGTTCATTCACCGGCGTTCGCTACCAGCGGCCACAGGCTCTATTCCAGCCCCACAAAACATAGGCTGAGAAGTGATAGACGACAGCGCCGATCCAGCTGAAGGGCGGGATCTGCATGACGCGGCCAAGCGGACGATATGGTGGTGTTACGGCCCATGCCAACGCCACAGCCGGCATACCGGCGAGCACGCGCCCGCTTTCATCGATGGCGTGCATTTTCAGCCGCACTTGATCGAGAGTGACGCTGGCCCGCTGGAGCGCATCTCTATCTTGAGAGACGTCGGTGAGGACGACATCGGCTTTCGCGAGCGCCGCGCGTTTCTCAAGCTCGCACGCGCCGGCGTGACACACCGGACAAACAGCGTTGTAGAGAATCTCCACGCGGCCCATGGCGCGATGATCCGCTGGCCCATTGGCTCCGGCAATGAGACGCGTCGTCGCTTGGCTCAGGCCGCCTTCTGATCGAGCGCGATATAACGCTTCAGGTGATAATCGACGTTGCCGAAGGTCGCGTCGATCATGGTCACGCGCTTGAAATAATGCCCGACGCGCATTTCGTCGGTGACGCCCATGCCGCCGTGCGTTTGCACGGCATTCTGGCCGATGAAGCGGCCGTGCTTGCCAATCGCGACTTTCGCGGCGGAGACCGCCTTGGCGCGCTCGGCATCGCTTTCGCTGAGTTTGATCGTCGCGAGCAGCGCCATGGAGACCGATTCCTCCGTCGCCATGAACATGTCGACGAGCCGGTGCTGGATGACTTGGAATTCGGCGATGGCGCGGCCGAATTGCTTGCGCTGCTTTGCGTAGTCCTGTGTCGAGGAGGTCATCATGCGCATGCAGCCGACGGCTTCGCTGCAATAGGCCGTGTTGGCCTCATCGACGATGCGCTCGATGACGGGCAGGCCTGCATCAGCGGCGCCAATGAGCGCCTCGGCGCCGAGCGAGACGTTTTCGAAATAGATTTCCGAGGCGCGGGTATCATCCATCGTCGGATAGTCCCGGCGCGTGACGCCCTTGGCGTTGGCGGCCACGAGGAAGAGCGAAATGCCTTTGGTGTCGCGCTGGGCGCCTGCGGTACGCGCACTCACCAGCAAATGGTCGGCCTGGGGACCCCCGAGCACGACGGCTTTCTGGCCGCTCAGCACATGGCCTGCGCCGTCCTTCTTGGCGGTGGTCGAGACATCGTTGAGCGACCAGCGGCTTTTCGGTTCGGCCTGCGCGAAGGCGATGACGCACTCGCCCGAGGCGATCGCGTTCAGATGCTGATCCTTCTGCGCGGCGTTGCCGCTATATTTGATGGCGCCGGCGCCGAGAACGACGGTCGGCACGTAAGGCTCCACGACGAGCGCCTTGCCGAATTCTTCGGCGACGACATTAACATCGATGGGACCCCCGCCCAGGCCGCCAAATTCTTCCGGCAAAGGCGCTGCAAGCAGGCCAAGCTCGGCAAACGTCGCCCAGTTTTTCTTCCAGGCGTTCTCGTCGGCCATCGCGGCCTTGCGTTTGTCGAAATCGTATTGTTGCGCGGCCCATTTGGAGAGCGAGTCACGCAGCGCGTTTTGCTCGTCGGTATAATCGAAGTTCATCGCTTAAAGCCCCAGCACCATCTTGGCGATGATGTTGCGTTGGATTTCGTTTGAGCCGCCATAGATCGAGGCTTTGCGCCAGTTGAAATAGACAGGCGCTGCACTGCGCGCATAGTCGGGACCGACCGGAAATTCGTTGCCGCCGGGCGTATCGCGCAGATAGGGCTGGGCGTAATTGCCGACAGCTTCGAGCGTCAATTCCGTCAGGCGCTGCTGAATTTCGGTGCCTTTGATTTTCAAAAGCGAAGATTCAGGTCCTGGACCCTTGCCCGCATGTTCGCGCGCGAGCACGCGCAGCTCGGTCATCTCAAGCGCCGCGAGATCGATCTCAAGCTCGGCGAGCTTGCGCTGAAAATCTTCGTCCTCGATCAGCGCGCTTGCCATCATCGCCGATTTCCGATTTCGCGATCGACTTCAGGCGTTCGACATTGCGCTTCGAGCGCGCCACGCCGGCAATGCCGGCGCGTTCATGGGCGAGCAGGAATTTGGCGCAGGTCCAGCCCTTGTTCTCTTCATAGATGCGTTGATCGACCGGCACTTTGACATTGTCGAGGAAGACGTCGTTCACCTCGTAGCCGCCGTCGAGCAATTTGATCGGACGCACGCTCACGCCGGGCGATTTCATGTCGACGAGAATGAAGGAAATGCCTTCTTGCGGCTTGGCGTTAGGATCGGTGCGGCAAAGGAAGAAACCCCAGTCGGCGTATTGGCCGAGCGTGGTCCAGGTCTTCTGGCCGTTGATGATGTAGAAGTCGCCTTCGCGCACGGCCTTGGTTTTCAGGCTGGCGAGATCGGATCCGGCGCCGGGTTCGCTATAACCCTGGCCCCACCAGACATCGCCTTTGAGGATGCCGGGCAGGAAGCGCTCTTTCTGTTCGGGC
The DNA here is from genome assembly GCA_963837475.1 of uncultured Pseudomonadota bacterium. Classification (GTDB taxonomy): domain Bacteria; phylum Pseudomonadota; class Alphaproteobacteria; order Caulobacterales; family Aquidulcibacteraceae; genus Vitreimonas. The sequence goes on along the minus strand of CAWIND010000003.1, from coordinate 548,319 downwards.
GTGCCGAACGTGTAGATGACGGGGCCCACCATCGAGACGCCGAACGGAAGCGGCGGGATGGTCTCGGCGCGGGCGTTTTCTTCAAGCCAGATGTAACGCTGCGTCGCCGTCCAGCCTGTGCCGCCGTATTCCTTCGGCCAAGCCGGCGCCGACCAGCCCTTCTTGCCGAGGATCTTGTGCCAAGCGAGGAAGTCTTCCTTCGACAAATCCTCCCGCAAAACGCGACCCTTCAGGTGGGGCGGGTAATTTGCCTCGATGAAGGCGCGCACTTCATTGCGAAAGGCGATGTCTTCCGGCGAAAATTCGAGATCCATTGCGCGCCTCGCTTTGCGCGCAACGATCGATGCGCGCGCGAGCGACTATAGAGCGCCGCGAGGGCCTATCAACTCAGCGTCAGGAATGTGCTTGCCGCTACGGCGCCGCTGAGCGTCGTTGCGCGCCGTTTGCGGCGGCGGCGGCATGCGCGTGACTTGCCGCGTCGTGGTCGTCACTTGCGGGGCGACCGGCTGGGTGCTCGAGGTGATGCATTCGCCGCGTCGCGCGTTGCCGGTCTGGCAGTCGCGCGCGTCAGGCGTGGCGCCAGCGTTTGCGATGGCTGGAAATAGCCCTGCGCCAAATCCTAACGCGAAGACCCAAGCTGCTTTCATGGCGCCCTCCCGAACCTCGAACCTTATACCGCGCGAGGGCTGCGTCCCTCATCAGCAATCCGTGAAGCCCCGCAGCGCGTGGCAGCGACCGGCTGACCGGCCTCGACCGCCGCGCTGATCGCGCGCGCGTCACGTTGGGCTGCGGCCGCCACTGCTGGCGGCTGCTTGCTGGCCTCAGCATTGAGCCGCAACTTTGCCAAGCCGAGCTCGGCGCTGGGCGAGGCAGCACTTTCATAAGCGACGCACTGGACGGCGCTCAAGAATTCCGAGCTGGTCATCTGCGGTCCAGCAGCCGCCACAGCCATCGGAATGGCGATAGCCGCCGCGACCGAGGTAGTGATGAGCGCGATACGCATGGCGATCCAGGTCCCTAAAAAGCGGCGCTTTGAGCGCGCCGGACACGACTGAGATGCGGAGCAGCGGCCGACCGGATGCGCCGCTGTGATGAATATTGATTCACAATAACTCGCATTGAATGTCAATATATTTTTATTGTAATTCGATATATGGCGCTCGGCCGCAAAGACGGGCTAAATCAGCAACATGCCTGCCGACCCCGTCTCCACGCCTTGCGTTAAAGTCTGCATTGTCGACGGCAAGAACGGCTTGTGCGTCGGCTGCGGGCGCACACTCTCGGAAATCGCCGCTTGGGGCGGCATGGACGAGACACGCCGGGTCGCCATCATGCGGGAATTGCCAGCGCGTTTGGCCAAAGCGGAGCCAACGCCGTGATGCAGGAGCAATGGGTCTATGTCGTCTGGTGCCTGATGGCGCTGCTTCTGGTCGGAACGGGCTTGATGCGGGCGCAGCGCCGCAGGGCCGCTGGCGCCGGCGGGCCTGGGCTCTTCGCATCGGCCGCGATCTGGATCGGGGTGCTCCTGCTCGTCATGCTGCTCTACGAAGGGATTTCATTTTGGACGGGCGTCGGCTCGCTCCTGCGCTAGGCGGCCTCTTCAGCATCCACCGCGACGTGCGCGAGCGCTGTGCGAACCACATCAACGCCAGCGCCTGGCCGCACACCATGTTCTGAGAGCGTACGCCGCCACATCCGTCCGCCAGGTTGTGCATTGAAGAGGCCCAGCATATGGCGCGTCATGGCGTGCAAGGGCACGCCGCGCGCGCGCATAGCTTCCATATAAGGGATGAACAGCTCCACGGCGTGCGCGCGCGATTGCGATGGCGAATGCGCGCCGAAAATGCGCGCATCGACATCAAGTAGCGTTGCTGGATTTTGGTAAGCGGCGCGCCCCAGCATGGCGCCGTCAAGGCCGGCGCTTTCGCTGAGCGCATGATCGAGATCGCGCAAACCGCCATTGAGGATCACTTGCAAATGAGGACGCTCGCGCTTGAGGTCGCGAACGAGTTCATAGTCGAGCGGCGGCACATCGCGGTTTTCCTTGGGCGACAGGCCGCTCAGCCACGCCTTGCGCGCATGCACAATGAAAATGCCGCAGCCCTCTCGCGCGGCGAGATCGACCAATGTGAAGAGCGCGGCGCGTGCATCCTGATCGTCGACGCCGATGCGCGACTTGATGGTGACTTCAATGTTTGGCGCAGCATTCTGTGCGGCCGCCCAAAGCCGCGCCACCAGGTCGGGCTCGCGCATGAGGCAGGCGCCGAAGCGCCCGGCTTGCACGCGGTCGGATGGGCAGCCGATGTTGAGATTGATCTCGTCGTAGCCGAAGGCAGCGCCAATGCGTGCTGCCTCAGCGATTTTATCGGGATCGCTGCCGCCGAGTTGCAGCGCGACGGGGTGCTCCACGTCCGAGAACCCAAGCAATCGTTCGCGATCGCCGTGAAGGATGGCGTCCGCGGTCAGCATTTCCGAATAGAGCAGCGCATGGCCCGTGAGGACGCGATGGAAGGCCCGGCAATGCCGGTCGGTCCAATCCATCATGGGCGCGATGGAGAAACTACGTGCTTGATCTAGCATGATTTTGAACAAAATTGGTGAGATGAGGCTGGCTTGATTTGCACACCGATCATGCCGCGTCAGCTCAATTCCCGTCGATTCCGTCGGCTGTGCACACGCAGCGCATACGAGCCGTCTCTATTTGGGGCGTATGCAGTGACGGTGATTTCTCAACTTAAGTCCGGCAAGTGGCTGATCCAGATCCGTCATAAAGGCAGTCATGCCTCCCAGAGCGTCAAGCGCAAAGCGACGCTGACAACTGGGCTAAACAAGCCGAGGTCGATATCGACGCATGCGGACAAACGGACGCCCCTCAGCATCGGGCGCGGTGACCGTGGTCTGTTCCGTATTGGCGGCCGATGCAAGCCGAGCTGCTATGATCGCGCCGCTCGCAATATTGCGTCCACATGCGCGGGCGCAAAGAAGTGGGCCGGCGACATGGTCCCCGCGTTGGTTTGGGCGAAGGCATCCATGGCCTGTTTATTGCCGTGCACCGCACCCAAGAGCTTCTGCAGATCGGGCGGCGGTGGCTCGAGCATCGCCAGCATGCAGGTGAAATCATACATAGGCAGCGCATCGGCGTCGCGGTCGCGCTGATAGTCAGCCATGGCCTCGTCGAAAGGACGCCGCGGGCTGAGCGCCTCGTCAACGGCTTGAGCACAACGCTCCGCATCCCGGAATGCGTCGAGAATGCCTTGAGCTGTGATCGGATCCTTAAGGTAGCCGGCATCGCCAACGAGCGCCCATCCGGGGCCATAAGGTTTTCGAAAGAAATTCGGCGTGATGGCGCCAACGAAGCGCGTTGAGCGCTCCGCGGCGCGCATGCGCTTGGCAAATGCCGGCGCGAGATCAATTACCGTGAGAAATGCGTCCTCGATGTCGCTTTTGACATTCGCGAATTCAGCCTGCGGCCAACCAGCCACGATCATTGTGAGGTCATCATGGGTCTCGGCCGTGGCGAAGCCCCTGTTTGGACGGATGTAGGTTTCAAACCGACCATTGAGCGGCAGTCCGCGCCAATAGGCGTAATAGATCGCCAGGAACGGCCGCTTTTCGTTGTAGAGCTCAGCATGCACACTTTCGGCGACGATCGAATTGCGCCCGTCGGCGCCGATGACGATGCGCGCGTGCTCGGTAACGCTTTGGCCGTCGCCTGCAGAACCACGGACGCCGATGACGCGGCCGTCGTCGTTTATGACTTCATCGACAGTCCATCCTTCACGCACTTCAACGCCGGCCGCGGTCGCCGCGTCGAGCAGGAGTTTGTCGAGGACCGTTCGCCTGGCGCAATAGGCGACGGGCGATGCCTTGGTTCCCGGCGCCCCTTCAATGGTGAATGGACCAAAGTCGAACGCGTAGGTGTGAATGGGCGGGCAGCCGGTGGCGACCAACGCCTCGAGCAACCCCCAACGTTCGAGTGCCGACACAGCGCGGGGATGGACGACGTGCGTCGAGATGGTGTCGCTTGGGAACGTCGAACGATCGACGAGCAGAACCTTGTGACCCTTGCGCGCAAGCAGCATCGCTGTTGGCGAACCCGCGCAGCGCGCGCCGATGACGATGGCGTCGTAGGATTTGTTTGGGTGAACCATCGGTAACGTCCTCTAGAAGCCCAAACCGCCTAGGCAATCTATTCGCGCACGGCGCCGCTGACCTTAGCCGCAATGCCGGGTTACTTTGCAGAGGCGAGAAGTCATGGACGCCCTCTCCGAAGCCTTGAACGCCGTACGGATGACCGGGGCGATTTTCTATTCCCTCGAGTGCTCGGCGCCGTGGGGCTTTTCTGTTCCCCCTCTCGGCGATGTCGCGCACGTGCTCGCTCCGGGAACCGAGCGACTTGTAACCTTTCACCTCGTCACTGACGGCAAGGCGATCGTGCAATTCGCAGACGAACCATCAATTGAGGTGAGGGCGGGCGAAGTGCTGATCATCCCGCATGGCGATGCGCACACCGTGTCAAACGGCTCACCACCCGCCTGGATCGACAGCAGCGCTTCGCTTCGCGACTATCTCACGGGCACGCTTGCCACGATGCGGGTTGGCGAAGGCGGCGAGCTCACCCGTTTCATCTGCGGCTATTTCGGATGCGAACGTCACGCCGACCGTATGTTCCTTGCGGGCCTGCCGACGATGATCAAAATCAACATCCGCGGAGACTCCGCCGGCGCCTGGATCGAAACCTCGATCAGGCATCTCGTCGCCGACGCCGGCGCCAATCGGCCCGGGCAATCTGTGTTGTTGGCCAAAGCGTCGGAGGCGCTCTTCGTGGAAGGATTGCGGCAATACATGACGCAACTGCCGGCCGAACACGTCGGTTGGCTCGCGGCTGCTCGTGATCCAATTGTAGGCGCCGCACTGGCTCTCATTCATCGAAAGCCGCTCAACGCGTGGACACTGCGTGGATTGGCGGAAGAAGCGGGTACATCGCGCTCGGTGCTGACAGCGCGCTTTGCACGATTTCTTGGCAAGTCGCCCCTCGCCTATCTGGCGCGGTGGCGGCTGCAACTCGCGGTTCGCCTCCTGGAGACCACACACAAGAGCATTCAACAAATCGCCGTCGGCGTCGGCTACGAATCCGAAGCGTCTTTCAGCCGCGCATTCAAACGTGAGTTCGACGTCCCGCCGGCGCGCTATCGCAAGCGGCACGGCCTGCGCGCGACGCTCGCCAACTGATCCTCAGAGATCAGAACAATCCCAACAAGAGACATCCGCCTCGGCCACGGCCTTTTGCGGAAGGAGATCGCGGCGTCTCAATGGATTGAAATGTAGGGTCGGAGCGCAATGTCGCGGGTGACGAGCACGCGCACATTGGCGCCGGGGCGCACGCGAAGCGTCGGGTGCACCGAGAGTTCGCGCTGCACGATCTGCGAACCCGTTTGTGCGGCCTGTTGCGCGGCGGCGTCGCCAACGCCTTGCGCCAAGGATCCATCGGTGCGTTGGTCGTCTTCGGAATTATTGGCGATGACGGAGATGATGGCCGAGAGACCGACGGCGCCCGCAAGACCCGCTAAATGATTGTCGGTGCGATCGGAAAGACCTGCGGCGCCAGTTGGATCCGAGGCCGCCATCTGGCCAAGATTGAGCGACCAGCCATTCGGGAGGATCAGTCTATTCCACACGAGCACAATGCGATGATCACCGTAGCGGACGCCATTGTCGTAGGCGCCAATCAAACGGGCGCCTTGGGGAATGAGCAGATGATTGCCCGTGACGCTGTCATAGACCGCCGCTGTCACTTGCGCGATCACGCGCCCGGCGAGATCCGAGTTTAGTTCGCTCACCAGAGCGGCGGGGATGATGCTGCCGGCTTGAATGGAAAAGCGCGAGCGCGGCGGAATGAGCGAGGCGTCGAGATAGGCTTCGCCCGTATCGCGAACGTTTGCGGTTCGTGACGCGCTGGCAGAAGTCGCAAACAGGATCGGCGAGCTGCGCGCGACCGATTGAGGATCCGCCGTCGATGCGGATTGCGGCGCGCTTGCACCCACCACCGTGTTCGGCGCCGCCGAAGCGGGATTGCTCGCCCACATCGGATCCGTTGGTCCTCGCAACTCGGCGAGCACCGCAGGATCGGCAGGCGGCGTCGGCAACGTGTGGCGCGGCAGCGCGGCGGGATCATATTGCGATGACGCTTGCGCAATGGTTTCGGGTGGGCCGCTTGCGGCAGCCGTTTGGTCTTGCTGTGCCGCCCCGCGGTGCGCTTGCGGGGAAAGGCCAAGCATGAGCGCCGCGGCTATGATGGTTCCCGCAAGGGCGACGCCGGCGAGCAACACTTTGCGCGATAGGCGTCGTGGCGACGGCAGCGTGGCGCGAATAGCGACGTTGGGCGGCGCTTGCGGCGGCGCGGAGGTGGTCGTGCTCATGGATGTGATCCATGGCGGATCGTCAGTGCGCGCGATGGCGTCGGATTGCGTTCAATGCGGACGATCGTTTGCGCGCGCGTGCCGAGACGGAGTTCGGCGCAATCGAAAATCCGGTCGATCATGTAGCGCTGACCTGACGGCCCATCTTGGATGCGGTAGTTGACGAGTTCGGCGCCGTCAGCTGTGACGACGAAGAGCGGCGGCATGTCGGATGCGGCAACGTCGGGGGAAAATTCCACCCAAGTGCGGCGGCCATCATCGAAGACGCGCACCGGCGACCAGATCGGTGTCCGCCCGCGGGTTGTGCGCACACGGTAATTGAAATTGATGTTGGCGATCGGCGATCTATTTGCGCTCCCTCCTAGCGTCTCTGGATACGACCAGGCCACCTGCGCGGAATAGGCGCTGCCCGCTTGCGACACCGCTTCAACCAAATAGGTGCGCCGGTCGGTGATGATGACAATATTGGTACGGAGATTGGCGGCCCGCGGTTTGACCAAGACGATGGTGCGCGCATCGCCTTCGCTTTCGCCGTCGGCTTCGGTCACCATCCAGCGCGAGGTGTCACCGGCGGCGATATTGGAGACGGTTTCGCCCGGTTCGAGCAGGATGGTCGAGATGTAGGACGGGTTGGTGTAGAGCTCGTAGATCTTTCCCGGTTCGTAGCCATAGACTTGGCGCGCGTCGTCGAAACCCGCGTGCGTGGGATGCTGACGTGAGGCGGCGTTGGCGGCCGCCAATGCTTCGAGCGGCGTTTGGGCATTCGCCGCATTGGCGCGGCGTCTTTCCGCGAAGGCAGGCATGCTCACAGCGACGATCGCTGTTGCGATGAACAGAAGGCGGACCGGTTTCATCGTTCGCGGCTCCAGGAGAAGTCAGAGATCAAAATGCCGAGCGGGTTAACGGCGATCTCATCGGCGTTGGTGGGCGCACGCGTGGTGATTGTGAAGACGCCGGTGTAAGTCTCTGGATCGGGTGATCCCATTTCGTTGGTGTTGCGTTCAGTCCAGCTCACTTCCCAGCTGTGATCGGAACGGGCGAGAATGGAGCGCACTTGCACGGTGCGGCCGACGCGACCGAGCAAGAGGAACGGATCATCGTCGCGGGCAATTTGCGTCAGATGTGTCGCTGCTTGCGGGGTCAGGAAGCGATAGGCTTCCATCCAGTTTTCTCGGAGCACGACGCCGTCCGTGGGCAATGAGCGTACGCGGCGGATGAAGCGCCCGAGTTCCGCGGCGATTTGCGCTTGGGTTGGCGTCCAGCGTCCGTCGGCGGCGCGCACGCTCATGACCTGGCCTTGCGGATCGACTTCGACGACATGCACGAACGTGCGCTTCTGCATCGCGACGGCGGTGAGAGAGACGCCCATGATGGCGGCAAGCGCCAGCGACCCATAAGCGATGGCGCGCCAGGCGCGCGCGGAGAGCACGGCAGAGCCCATGCGTGCATCCCATTCTTGCCGGGCGCGTGCGTATGGCGTGTCAGCTTGAGGTGGCGCGAATGATTTCGCCGGCGATCGGAATGGGAAATTCATGGGTTGCTTCCTGAACCGGAGGGCGGTGGAGGCGGCGGCGAAGACGGACGCGGCTGCATGCGTGCGTAATTGATCTGCGGACGTGAAGAGCCGCCACCGCGATACCTACCGCCTCTTCCGGCGCTGCGCGGACGGCTGGCGCCAGCCATTTCCATGAGCGCGCCGCCGGTGCGGGTGATGGATTTGAACGCGGTGGCGCCGAGGAGGACGCCGCCCGCGGTGGCGAAAGTGGCGCCGACGCCGGTGCGGATCGCGTCCGAGCCGGAAAGATGTGGTTGACCCTGCACCACTTCGCTTGCGAGCACGGGCGCGAACCAAGCAAGCGCGATCATGGTGAGGCCAAAGAAGAGCACTTGCAGAGCGCCCCCTGCGTCGAGCGTGAACGCACCAGGCAATGAATTGACGAAGGTGATCGAGACCGAGGCGATGAGCGCCAGGACAAAGAGCCGGATCGCGCAGCCCGCAACCCAGCCGAGCGGGCGCTCTGCCACCCATGACGTGCCGTTGAACACGCCCCAGGGGAGCGCGACGAAGGCTGCGAGCGCGCCCAGCTTAAAGGCGATCAGCGAGACGAAGAGCTGCAGCGCAAGCACGAAGAAGCCCAGCATCACGAAGAAGGCCGCGATGTAGATGGTGATGAGCGGCATGAAATCGGTTATGATGTTCATGCCGGCGCCAAGCGCGGAGGTGCGCCCAAACATGTCGACGCCGGTTTGGGCGATGCGGCCGGGATTGTGGAGGTCGGCCATGCTCATTGCGCCGCCGCCGGCTTTGAGGCCCAGCATGACGCCCGATTGAGCGATCACCGTGGTGAGGTGATCCCAATTGTTTACGAGGAACGCAAAGAGCCCGACGAACAGCACTTTGCGGAAGAAGGGCGCGAGCGGCGCCTCATTGGCCAAGATCCATTGAATGCCGGCGAGCACCACGGACAAGACTATGAGCGCGTTCAACACGGCGCTGACATCGCCTTGGATGAGGCCAAAGCCTGAATCCGCGACGCTCAAGAAGCGGTCAAGGAAGGAATTGGTGGTGGTCGGGTTCATCCGCGCTTGTCTCAGTGATTGAAGGCTGAGCGCGCCGGATCGAGCGAGGCGTTGGATTGGATTGGGAAGGCGCGGCGCTGGATCTCCGCGGCGCGCTGTTCGCGGGCGACACGTTCAAGTCGCTCGGTTTCGAGCGCTCTGCCTTGGGCGATCAACAGTGCGTGGATTTCGGCGAGCTGGGCCGCGTTGATGCCCAGGAGTTGATTGGTAGCCTGGCCGACGCCGGTCTGGCCCTCTGCGTTGGCGGAGGATTGCAGCGCCCGATCAATCTGCCCCTGCATGGCCTGCATCGATTGGGCGGCGCGCGCTTCGGCCTGCATCGCGTCTTCGATTCCGGCGCGATCCTGTTGGAGCCATTGCTGCGTGCGGTCGCCGATTTGACCGAGATCGAAATTGGCCCAGGTGTCGGGATAGAGTTCATGCAATTGCTGGCTCATTTGCTGGACTTGGAAGGTGAGGCCTTGCGCCGCGGAGAAAAGCTGACGCGCGTCGCTGATCGATTGTTGCAACTCCGGCGACAGCTGCAGCGGATTGCGGGTCAGCATCTGCGCTTGTTGCTCGATTTGGCGGATCTGATTGTTGATCTGTTCGAGCGCGCGGGTGGCTTGCAGGATGTTCTGGGCGTAATTGGTCGGATCGAACACGGTGATGGCGCGCCCCGGCTGGGCCGGCGTCAACGCGAAGGCCAGGACCAGCGCCGTTGCCGCAAGTCGTTTCATCCATGCCTTCTGCATGACGGTCTCTCCTATTCAGCTGCGATAGAGTTGGGCGCGGGCTCAGCTGCGGGTCGGGTTGCGTTGAAGCGGCACACCGCATCGGCGGCGTCGCGCAAGCCGCGGGCTTCGAGCCAGGCGCTCGCGAACGCATCTGGCCCGTTCTGCTCAAGGACGTGGTCGATCAGCGCGTGATCTTCGGGACGCGAGGCGGCGACGAAGGCGAGCGCGGCGGGTCCAAGGCCCAATTCAAACAGACGCGCGCCATTGCGGGAGGTGAGATAGTAATCGCGCTTCGCCGTCGCGTTGGCGATGAGCTCGATCTGACGGGCGTTGAGACCAAGCGCCTCATAGAAGGCACGTGATCTCGGTTCGCGGGCGCGATCGTTAGGCAGGAAGATGCGCGTCAAGCATGCTTCGATGATGGTGGAGGCGATTGCGCTGGCTTCAACGTCGGCGAGTTCTTGGGATGCGAAGATGACAGCGACGTTCCTCTTTCGGAGCGTCTTCAGCCAATCCTGAATTTGGTTGGCGAAGGCGGCGTCTTTCAAGAAGAGCCAGGCTTCGTCGAGGACGAGCAGAGTGGGTCTGCCATCGAAGCGGCGCTCCAGCACATGGAAGAGAACGCCCAAGACCGCGCCAACGGCATGCGGGCGGCGCATGAGATCGTCCATTTCGAAGGCTTGCACGCGCCCATAGCCTAGAGACGAATGGTCATGATCGAGCAGACGGCCATAAGGTCCCGCATGCGTGAACGGTTCGAGCGCGGCGCGCACGGAGGCATCTTGGACCAGGGCCGAAACCAACGTGAGTGTGCGATCCTCTTTTGGCCGCTCACTCAGGATCTCAAGCGTGCGCCAAAGTTCGGCGCGGAGTTCTGGCGGGACGATGACGTTGGCGCTGGCGATGAGGCCGGCGAGCCAATCGAGCGCCCAGGTGCGTTCATCGGCTTCGTCAACGCGCTCCAATGGTTGCAAGCCGAGCGCGCCCTCTTCGCCGAGATCGAAGAAATCGCCGCCGAGACCCAAAATCGTGGCGCGGCACGAGCGGCCTTTGTCGAACATGTAGACTTGGGCTTGCTCGTAGCGCAGCCATTGCGCGGCCAGAGTCGCCAGCAGCACGGATTTGCCGGCGCCGGTGGGGCCCACAATCATGGTGTGGCCGACATCGCCGACATGGAGGTCGAGCCGGAATGGCGTTGCGCCATCGGTGGCGGTCAGCATGAGCGGCGCTGCATCCAGATGATGCATTGCGGCTGGGGCCGGCCCACACCGCGCTCGTGGGCAGCAGATGCGCGAGTGATGGCGAGAGGAGAATCGGCCGGCGCACATCGGCATAGGCGTGACCGGGCAACGAGCCGAGCCACGCCTCGACCGCATTGACGCTTTCGACTTGGGTGATGAAGCCGAGGCCATCCGCAATCTGCTGAATTTGCCGGACCGCGTCGTTGGCGGCGTCCTCGGCGTCCTCCGCGATCGTGATGGTAAGCGTCGCGTAGCCGGCGTTGACCGCATCGGCGCCCAGTTCCTGCAGCGCCGCATCGGCGTCTAGCGTTTGGTTGTTGGCGTCATTGTCCTGAAGCGCCGCTTCTTCGCGGAAGAGCGCTTCGCGGAGCAGCGTCAGCAAGCCTTTGCGCTTCGAGAACCAGCGCTTGCGGATGATTTCGAGTTGCGTGCGCGCTTCTTCGCGATCCAGCGGCATGAAGCGCGTCACCCAGCGATAGGAGATTGGCAGCCGATTGAGCTGATCCAAGAGCCCCGGTTCGGTTTCGGCGACGAAGCTGCGGATCGAGATGATCTTGAGATGCTTGGCGCCGAGCTTGGGCGCGAGCCCGCCGAGCAAGGGCGCGTCGGTCAAAAGCGTGTCGAGATGGAACGCCGCGTGCGGGACAGCGACGCGATGTGCACGATCGGAAATGCAATCGTGCAGAAAAGAGAGCGTCTCCTCGTCATCGAGCCATTGCGCGCACGGCATCAAGGTCTCGATCAGCGCCATGAACTGATCGCTCTCGTGGGTGAAGCGTTCAAGGTGAGCGCGATAATCGACTGTGGTTTTGGCTTGGCTCTCGCCGCCTTCGAACAAGACGCTTTCGAGCTTGCCTTGCCGTTCGGCCGGCGGAAGCCAGGTCAACGTCAGGAAATATTGGCTCTCGAAACGAGCGCCCGCGGTCTCAAAAACGGCGCGGCGTTCTTCGTCGATGAGCCAGGAGAGCGCATCGGGCCATTGAGCGTCCGGATATCCCAGCGCTGGCGCACGGCGGGCTTCAACGTGAATGCACCAGCCGGAGCCGAAGCGGCGGAGCGCATTATTGAGCCGGGCCGCGGCCCCCATCAATTCGGATGGTGTGGAAGAGTCGAGATCAGGGCCACGGAAAGCGAGCGTGCGCTGGAACGCGCCGTCCTTGTTCAAGACAAGGCCGGGGGCGATGAGTGCGGCCCACAGGAGATAGTCCGAGAGTTTGGCGCCGCGTTGTTTGTAGGGACGCAGATCGATCATCGCGCCTGCCTCACGCCGAGAAGTAGACAGGCTTGGAGAGATGCCGCGGCCAGGTTTCGAGAAACCAGGGATCGTGGGCGGCGGCCCACGCCGCTGCGGCCTGCAAAACCAGCCAGAGCGGAAAGCCGATGAGCGGCTGTTGCAGGCCAAGGCCAATGGCAGCGCCGATGGTGGCGTTGGCGATAGCAAAGCCTCTGGGTACGCCGCCCATGAGAATGGGTCTCGTCAGACTGGTGCGCAAAGGCGCGCGATATGCCTCTGGCTCTTCGAGCATGTCGAAGTCCCCTTTGGTTTAGTTTCCAATGTCAGTCGTAGCGAGCGACACGCCCGCGTTCAGTTCGCGGTCAAATCTGGGCTCCGCCAGCAAACCCGAAAAACTGCAGGAAGAAGGAAGCGGCGGCGAAAATGATGGCGATGCCCAGGCCGACGAAGGCGAGCTTGCGCACACCGCCGCCGCCTTCTGAAAACATGATCCCACAGCCGGAGATGACGATGGCGATGACCGCGGCGGCGCGGGCGACTGGACCGGTGATGCTATCGAGCACCTGCTGGAGTGGTTGTTCCCAAGGCATGCCGGTGCCCGCGGCATAGGCAGGTACTGCTATTCCGAACAACAGGATCGCGAGCGCGATCGTTCGTTTGAGCTTGTTTTGCACCAACACGTAAGCACTCCCTGCTCGCTTCGTTGCGTGATTGCTCTCACAAATCGTTGCACGCCCCAATTGCATTCAATTGCGGAAACGCCTGTGTGTGATCGCATTCCCATCGCGCGCGCAAACACCTCGCCGCACCTTGCGACAATCAAAACAGAGTCATGGGCTGTGCTTGAGGATAGGTCCCCCACCGTCTTCACTTCCCTCTTGGCGTCGGTATTGACACTACTACGGGTTTCCCGTAGTATGGAATTGACAGTTTTGACCTAGTCGCATGATCGCGTTCGAGTGGGACGAAGACAAGGCCGCGAAGAACCTTCGCGAACACGGCGTCAGCTTTGAACAGGCGACGCAAGCGTTCCGCGATCCGCTTGGCGTCGAATGGCTCGACGACCGGGAGGATTACGGCGAGGAGCGTTCAATCCTGCTGGGTATGGCCCCAAATGGATTGCTTTTCGTAGTGCATACGGACCGGAGCCCTGACCCGGACACGCCTCGTATTCGATTGATTTCAGCCCGACGAGCAAACCGTGATGAAGAAGACTACTATTATCATGAGAATGGATAAGGCCGGCCGCCTCACCAAGGGTCGCGGGCGCGATCCGGTGAGGGTCCCTCGGGGCCGGACGATGGACGCCGACGCCGTGCGTGCTGCAGCAAAGGCAGATCGTGATGCTCGGCCGCTCACCAAGAAGCAAATGAGCTCGATGAAGCGCGTGCCTCAGGTGAAGGTGCTGCGCCGTGCGCTTGGGCTCACCCAAGAAGAGTTCTCAGTCCGCTTTCAGATACCGCTTGGGACGCTGCGTGATTGGGAGCAAGGGCGAGCCGAACCCGATATGCCCACGCGCGCCTATCTCAAAGTCATTGCGCGGGATCCCGATGGAGTGCGCAAGGCGCTTCAGCCGGCGTGATTTGAGGCTATCGATCACGAGCCGCTTCGATCTCCGAGATTTGGCGACCCCGGTCGGTTCGCGCAATGAACACGATCAGATCGACAGTTGCTTCGATTAAACGTCGCGGGACCGAGGCCGCCGCTTCCGACGCCAGATCCTCAAGCCGAGCCAATGAGTCGCTTGCAGAATTGGCGTGCAGCGTAAGTAAGCCTCCGGGATGACCTGTATTCCAGGCTTTCAGCACTTCAAGCGCTGCCCCGTCGCGCACTTCGCCAACGACGATGCGATCGGGTCTGAGGCGCAACGTCATCTGCACCAGATCGCGCATGGTGACGGGCGGAGCGGTGCGTTTGGTCAGGAGCTGGACGCTGTTAGGACTGGCGCACTGGAGCTCAGCGGTGTCTTCCAAGATGACGACGCGCGATTGTTTGAAGGCGTCTTCAGCCAACAGCGCATTGAGGAGCGTGGTCTTGCCCGAGCCCGCGCCGCCGGCGACAACGATATTCCATCTCTCGCGCACAGCGTGACGCAGTTTTTGGGCCTGGGTTTCGCTCGCTATGCCTGCCTCGACATAATCATCGAGTGTGTAAATCCGCATTGGCCGCTTACGGATCGACACGATCGGCGCATCGACCAAGGGCGGCAAAAGCGCCTGAATGCGCGCACCTGACTGAGGAAGAATAGTCGCAAGCGATGGCTGGCTCGCGCAAACAACTTGGCCGGCCTCATGGGCAAGCAACCTGATCGCGGCTTCGCGATCGGAGATTGACAGCTGGTAAGCGGTCTCGCAGAGGCCTTGCCCCACGCGATCAAGCCACACTTTGCCGTCGGCGTTGACCAGAACCTCGACGACATCGGATGCCGCAAGCGCGCCTGCGATTGGCGCACCCAAGGCGCGCTCAAGCGCCGAACGGCGCCTTTGAGCGGCGCGTTCAGGATCGCTCATCGCTTGGCGGCGTTTCTTCGGCGCCAAGCGCTCCCGCAACCGAGCGCCGGCTTGCTCCAAGACCATTGGCCACAAGCTGGAGGAAGCGCTCAAAGCGCGCTTCCGCGCTTGCTGCGGCGCTTTCTTCATGCTCTTCGTCGAGCGGGGGATGGTGTTCCAGCCAAACGCGTATGAAGAGGAGTGTTGCCTCCTTCACGATGAGCGTCTCAGCGATCGTCTTATCGAGGCGCGCGTCGATGCGCGTGATGAAACCAGGCGGCAATTCCTGCGGCAGCGATAAATCATGCCGGCCAAAGCGTAGTCTGACGGCCTCGGTGATGAGCGAAGACGCGGAACGATGCTGGTCGCGCGCGATCTTCTCGACCTTGGTTTCGAGAACGGGCGGCAAATAGACGGTGATGCCTCGGCGTGGCATTGGCCAATCAGATCCCTTTGGACTTGGAAGACCGATGGCGTGCGAAGTGTGGGCGCGAGCCGCCGGAATCGCGAAAGCCCGCGAGCTCCAGATCGGATGGCTCGGATGGCTCAGATGGCTCAGATGTCTTTGGCGCCGGCGGCCGCTCAAAGAGGTCGCCTTGAGGCGGGGCCGTGGCTTTTGGGCGCTGTTTGGTGGTCGCGGACGTCGCGCTCGCTTCGAGGACGCCCAGCGGCTTTACATCGATCCAATCATGGGTCGTCGTGAGCCTCATTTGGCGCTGCGACGAGAAGCACAAACGCTTCTGGAAAACCGCCTCCTCGTCGAAGCGGATTTTCTTGGCGCGGATAGGCTTTGCGCCGGAGACAAAGATCAGTTGCTCGTCGCGCGGAAGCGAGCGCACCTCGCCTGGCAACAAGAGCGGCCTGCGTTCTTCGCGTTGCGTCGTTGAACCTTTCCCAAGCCCAAGCAGCGGCTTGGGTTTGTGCTGCGTTTGGTTCTCGCGCACCTCCCAGATTTCTCCCGCCATGTCGGCAATACGCTTGGCGGTTTCGCTATCGGCGCCTGCAAACGCCGTCACGATGTGACAATTGTCTAGGATGACGTTGTCTCGCCCATAGGCGCGGACAATGTGATTGAGGGATTGGCAGACAAGGTAGGCCTTAAGCCCATAGCCGCTCATCGCGCCCATCATCATTTCGAAGAAGGGCATGCGGCCGAGCATCGGAAATTCGTCGAGCAGCAGAAGAAGCCGATGCTGCTTGGTTCGGCCGAGGCTATCTTCCGTCTGGCTCTCCATGAGCGTGCGACCGCAAACATCAACGATAAGTCGGATGAGCGGCATGAGCCGCATGACGTCGGAGGCCGGCGGCTGTAGATAGAGCGTGACGGGGCGATCAAGACACATCAGATCGCCGATGCGAAAGTCGGAGGTGGAGGTGTTTTGCGCAACGAGCGGATCGGCGAAGACGCCGAGCAGGCTTTCGGCCGTCGCTTGAATGCCCGAACGGACGCGCTCCTCGGCGGCGAGGAAACTCTCGGCCGCGTGCAGGATCTCGGGATGCACTTCGGGAGAACCTGTCTTTAGGCCATTGCGATGAAGCGTGATGCGCATGTCCTCGCAGGTCTTTGCAAGCGTGCGGAGCTTCTCGCGCACGACCGCAAGCGTCTTGCGCTCGAGCGGTTCGGTGTAGAGGACATGCAGGAGAACGGGCGCTGCGATATTGGCCGCACTGCGCAGCCAGAAATCCTTGGCGCCTCTATCTTCATAGCCGCCGAACAAGACATCGATGAGGTTTTGGGCGCCGCGAACTTCGTTTGCGCCCTTCTAAATCTCGAACATAGGGATTGAAGCGCGCGCTGAACTCGCATGTGGGCGCAAAGCGAAGGACAGGGCCAAGCGTCTCGCGAAATCCGGCTGTGCCTGGAAAGCCATAACGGCGGTCGCCGTCCGCGAGTTCTCCCTTGATGTCGAGGACAAGTGCTGAATGCTCGGTTGCAAGCAAAGTCGGGACGACATGCCCCCTTCCCTTGCCGGAACGCGAGGCGCCGATCAGAAGCTGATGTTCTGGGCCGTCATAAGCGAGGAGTTCGCCGCGGAAGCGTCCGAGAACGGTACCGGACTTTGAAAAGAGATGTGCTTGGCGGACGTCGTCGAAATTGGCCCACGCGCCCAAAGCTGAAGGTTTGAGTTCAAGATCGCGCGATCGCGTGGCGGCAAAAGCGAGAAATGAGAGCCCAAGGGAAAGCGTCTCGATAAGGCGAGCGAACGCGAATGGCTTTGGATAAAGGCGAGACCAGCGCAGGTCCCAAGTGAGACCATCCCAAGGCCAGTAGAAGTGCAGTGCGGCGATGGTCACGCCACCCAATGCCGGCTGGAAAGCGAAGAGCAATGCGACCCAATAGGTCGAGAGCCAAGCTCCGGCGACGAGAACCAAGCATATTGCTGCCCATGACACGGTGATGCGCAAGGTCAGAACCCCGCGCCAATTTGCGCGGCGTCTTTGCGATGCCGCTATGGTCCCATTGGACCATTGACAGGAGCTATTGGACGCCAGGCCGATGAAGAGGACCGTGAGCGGATTCTCATGCGCCCCCTCCGAAAGCGCCCTTGTTCAATCGTAGTTACGGTTTCCCCACAAGGTGGCTGGACACTGCAAACCCCAGATTCCACGATGCTCCGCGCGCGCCGAAGCCTCTGCGTCGGCGTAAGCGCGGTGGCTGTAGCGCGGCCAATCGCGCGCCCAGCCCTGCGCGACCATGATCTGCGAAAGATCGGTCCCACCTATGCGGCAGATGGCGACGCTCCGTCCGTAGCGATCGAGCCCCGAGACCGCACAGCTCACCGTGCGTCCTTGCACAAGGTGCTCCAGCGCTTGTGAAGCACGTTGATAGACGTTGACCGTTCCGCAATAATGGCCGCTCTCGGGCGCATCGACGCCGCTGAGCCGAATTCGCGTGCCGTGGATTTCAATCGTGTCGCCGTCAATGATGGATGCAACGCCGACGATTTCGCTCTGCGCTGCGGATCGCTCAGTGCAGCTGAGAAGGCCAGCCACGAGCACGCCGACGATAAACGCTGCTCCCGCAGCTTTTGGAAGCGCTCCCCAGAGAGGCTGGTGAGTTCTCATTCGGCCATGAAAAACGTTAGCGCCAAACAAGCAATAATGAGCGTCCAAAGCAGGTAGTCGCAATCGCGCCCTTCCTCGCGTCTGGACTACAGCACAGATCATCTGGTTTCGAGGTGCGTTTGAGCGCGGACAGCTGAACACCCGGCGTTAGCGCGCGCATCTCGTGGCAGCACGCAAGGATCGCAGCGATCTGTCTCTTGGCGCTGTCGGGCATGGGACCATTATCCACAGCAACAAGAGGCCCCGCCATAGGCCAAACGACCTGGAGATTGCAACCTCCGCGCTTCGGGCGCACGCTTTCGCCATGACTGGTGATCGCAATCGCGATGCTGTCTATTTCGCCGTGCTGGGCGCTATCCTCGCAGCGATGGTCGCCCTTGCTTTCGCCGTGCTCAACTATTTCTCCGAAACTCCGTAGGGAGTGCGGGATCGACGGCGTTCAGGCGCTAAGCGGCCGGCCCGCCTTGCGCTACAGTGGACGCTCGGTCACGAGCACCGTCCCCTTGGCGCCCACTGCGGTCTGCCCGTCTTCGCCGCGCACACGCCCGCGCAGCTCGACGACTTGGCCGCCGAGCTTGGCGTTTTCAGAAACTCTGATCACGAGCCATTCCAGGGAAATCAGCTCGTCGGCAAAGACCGCACGCCGGAATTTCAGCCAGAATGAGAGCCCAAGCATGCCGCCGAAATCGGAGAAGTGCTTGGCGGTTAGACCCAGCAAAAGCGCGCTCGTGTGCGTCCCGCTGGCGATCGGCCGCTTGAAGCGCGAACGCGCGGCCTCAGTGGTATTGTAGTGCAGAGGATTAGTGTCGCCGACGCCAGCCGCGAACGCTGCCACGATGTCAGGTGTTAGTTGCACATCGGTGCTGAATCGATCGTGAGGTGCGGGACGCATTTCTCACCATTACCATCGCGCTTGCCCGGCGTCACCGGATCAGACGCGCCGGCTCGGGCCCTTCTACTCGCGATTGAACGCGACCAGAAGGGAATGAAGGCTTTGCTATCGACTGCGAACGCTTAGAATGGCCTCATGCCACACGATGACATCGATACTGACCGCATCGACGAGGCGGTTCTCGCTTTGCTAGTGCTCGGCCTGCACGATGAATTCGGCTCGGTTTGGAAGGGATTTGACTGGTCGGCCATGGATCGCCTGCACGCCAAGGGCATGATTTCCAACCCGAGACGCAAGACGAAGTCTGTCGTTCTGACAAATGTGGGACGCGCCGAAGCGGAGCGGTTATTCAGACAAATGTTCGCGCGCCACTGATTGTGACTGGGAGCGGTTGTGACGACAGAGCGCAAATACCGTCGGAAGAATGTCGCGGGCAATCGGTCGCCCGTCTGCCTCGGATCAGGACGCGACGAGTTGAAGATTTTGCCTAGCATCTACCGGCGCCGTTGCAGTCTGAAGGTCTATTGATGAAGCGCTTGCGCCTCAGCGATAGCGCGGCGCCAACTGCGGAAGAATAGCCACATGAAGATTAGCGCGGCTGGTGTCGCGCCGATGGCGAGCAGCATTTCCACTATTGGCGACAGCATGCCGTGGCTATCGAGCCGACCCGCGGCTGCATAGAAGAGTTTGCCGAGGTACAGCACCAGAAGCGGCCCGAAGGGTTTGGTGATACGCGCAAAGGGTGCGAGCCCCGCTCTCCGCATTCGCGGCGCGGACTTGCACGAGCGTCTGGCGTCGCACCCATTCGAAATCTGCGCCAAAGGAGTCCTCTCCCCCTCCCGGCGCGCTGTGCGGCGTGCTAGATGCGGACCGGCCTCACGGGGATGGGCGGTGGCGCAGCAAAACGAAAAGCGCAAACTGGCCACGATCCTCGCGGTCGACATAGCCGGTTATTCGCGTTCCACAGAGCAAGACCAAGCGCACGCCGCCGGTTTGGTGGCGGCCCTGCGCGCGAGAGCGGCGACGCTGGCGTCCACTGAGGGCGGACGCATCTTCAACACTGCTGGCGATGGCGTGATGCTCGAATTTCCAACAGCGAGTAGCGGCGTGAAAGCGGCCCTTGCGCTGGTGCAAGCAGCTGCTCGTAGGACAGAGGCTTTGCCGCGCATCCGGTTAGGCCTGCATCTGGGCGAAGTGATCGTCGAGGGCGACGATCTGCTCGGTCATGGCGTCAACGTCGCGGCGCGCTTGATGGCGCTGGCCGCGCCGAACGGCCTCGTAATTTCGGAAGCTGTGAAAAGCCAACTGCACGGCGAGATCGAGGCTCGGTTCACGCCGTGCGGGCGGGTTCGGCTCAAGAAGATGCACGAGAGTGTCGTCGCCTTCGAACACATACCAGAGGCCACCGAGGCGCAGCTGCGCTGGCGTAGCATGCGCAGGCCAGTGCTGGCGCTGGCCGTCGCCTTGGCGATGACGAGCGTGATCGTGGGTGGTTGGGCGTTCTGGCCGCGAGCGCAGGGCGAAACGCCGTTTGTTGCGGTGCTGCCGTTCGACAATATATCCGGCGACGCCGACCTCTCCTACTTCAGCGACGGCATCTCCACCGAAATTCAGTCCGCGCTGGCGCAATACCAAGAGGGGCTGCGCGTGGCAGGTCTCGCAACGGGCTTCCGTTTCCGCGGCGCAGCCAAGGACCCTGGCAACGTGCGCCGGACAATCGGTGTTACCCATCTCATCGATGGATCAGTGCGGCGCCAGGGGAATGACATCCGCATTGTCGCCCAGTTGATCGACGCCCGCACAAGCGCAGTGCTCTGGACCGAAACCTACGACCGGGACCTTAGGCAGACCCTCGATACTCAAGCGCATGTGGCGCGCAGGGTCGGACAATTGTTGACCCACGCGCTTCCCGACATCGCCGCGCCGCCCGAGCAGATGCCTGCGAGCGCACTGGAGCACTATCTCCATGCCGTCGAACAATTGGAGGATGTCGACTTTTCAACGCCAAGCATTGATGAGGCGGTTCAAGACCTCGAAGAAGCTACACGTGTCGCGCCTCGCTTCTCACGCGCCTGGGCGCTCTTGGCGCTCGCCTACACCCGCCAAAGCAGACGGCGCGATGAAGCCGAACAGGCGGCTTTGATCGAACGAGCACGCACCGCCGCGCAAAGGGCGCAGGCGCTAGAACCGAGGTCGGCCTTGGCGGAAGCCATGCTCGGGCGAGTCGAGCCAGAGTGGAGCTGGCAGGCGCGGACTCAGCACTTTGGCCGCGCGCGCGAACTGGCGCCAAACGATGTTCGTGTACTCTACTATTGGGAGGACATACTCACGAAGACTGGCCGGGCACACGAGGCCGACAATGTCGGACGACTAATTCTCCAGCTCGACCCACTCTCAATCGATGCGCAACGCGCCGTGATCCAGCGCTTGCTCGATGCCCATGACGTCAATGGCGCGTGGGCCGCTTTGGAGCGCCTCGTCAATCAGAACGAACACTCCGCCATACTTTGGCTGGACTTCCTCAGCCGCATGGAAGAAGCCCGGGACCCCGACCGCGCAGGGCGCGCCCTGCACGAAGCTGAGCGTCATTGGGCTGCGATCGCGCACGACTTCAGCTGGTCGCAAGAACAATCCGAGAGGATACGGTCGGAGAACCGGCATCAGGTTGAAGCCCTGGAGAGGCGTCGATACACGCCAGCAGATGACCGGCGCTTCGTGCAGGAATTATTTGACCGTGTAACAGGTCCTGGCGTCGGACAAGGATGCGTCAATGACGCGATCTCGAGGATGGCCGAATTCCTACCCGATCGCGTGTGGGGAGTGGTCGAAACGCTTTACATTGATCGAGGCTATGTCGGCACTACGGCCACATGTAGCCGTGCCGTATACCCCGCGCGGCAAGCGGGACCGTGGCCGCTGTTCGAACGCGAAACCGCATCCCTGCGCCGCGATCCGCGCATCTGGCGTACGTTCGATGCAGTGGGGCTGACGCGCTACTGGCGCCAGAGCAATATTTGGCCTGACTTTTGTTCAGACCCGCACCTCCCATACAATTGCCGCGCAATCGCTGTGCAGCGCCGGTGAACTCATAGCCAATGGCGGTCGTGGGGCCATTGCGCCGCGAGTGAGCGGAATTTGGGGCACACCAGCCACCCCGCGCATCGCCAAGGTCGCCGCCGCGGTCGGTGCAGCAAAAGATCTGGTCAAAAGCGCTAAATGGCATCGCGATGTGATACGCGCGCACGCCGGCTCTCTGGCTCACGCCAAGACAGCGCACCGGCCGGGTCCTCTTCAACCGAAGCACGGCCTTGCCGCCATCCTTGTCGTCGACGACAACGAAGCAGCCATTGACCTTGCGCGCATCATGCTGATCGAGCAGTCGAAACTGCGGTCCCGCATCTTGAGCGCACGCAGCGGGCGCGAGGCCATCGAAATGCTTCGCGACGTGAGCGACACCGTTAGTCCCGTCGATCTGGTGCTGTTGGACATCAACATGCCGCTCATGGACGGCTTCGAAGTGTTGGCCAAGTTCGCAAAAGTATCCGACCCCGGGCCCTCCCGTCATCATGTGCTCGACGTCGAGCTACGACAAAGACAAGGAACGTGCGAAGGCGTTGGGTGCGCGCGGCTATTTGGAAAAGCCGCCGCAACTGCGCCATCTGCAGCCCATCTGCAATCCATCCAGGGCTTGGGCATGGAAACCAGGCCTGGCGGGCACGTCTTGTTGCGCGTGGCGTGAGCGAAAGCCCCGCGCGCCGCTCCGCCTTGTGGCGAGCGATCGAATTGGCGAGAACGCGATCAGGTTGACCTACGTTCCTGCTTGATCACGCACCTCGCTCGATGCGCTCACGGATCATATCGGGGCCTTCAGAGAGATCCCAGGACCGGACTCTCGCCGCGTCGCGCCGAAGCGCGGACATGGGAGAGATCCGCCCTATCGAAGTCGAAGCATTGTAAAAGGTTCAAGCGAGCGGCGGCGCACTTCGTCATCGGATAAGCCGCCAACAATTTCACGACTCACATCATGAGCGAGGATGTGGCGCGGGCAAACTCCAGCGCCTCTGCGCGGTCACATACAATCAAATAGAAGTCACTCGGATCGTATCCAACTTGAATAAAGTGTCCTTGCATGATGGCACATAGCACCACCGGCAAAACCTATTCATCGTCACCAAGCGGCCTGGAGCCCCAAGTCTACATGCGCGCGCAGGCGACCCATGCGCATTGCCTAGCTCGTTTGGATGAGGATCGCTATCGGTAACCCGGGATGTCTAAATGCGCAGCAATGCGCGCATCTGATCGGCGCCACTGCGCAGAAGCGCCCAGGCGTGCTCTTCGCAGTCGAGCGGTTCCTGGATGGCAAGTCCAAGTTCGATGAGTGCGAGCGCGCCGGCAGCACTCGATGCACGCATTGAAAGAATGCCTTGGGATGCGATGTCGAGCCGGTGATCGATCGCCTTGATCTGGCGCATCAAAAGACGCATCTCCTGCGCCTCGTCCGATCGACCCTTGCAAGCGCTCGCGAAGCTAACCCCGGACGCCCTGCACTTCTCCATCAGGCGGTGCTCTTGGTCCTGCCATTGCCGTTCGAGGCGGCTCTGCTCGGCCTTCTCCGCAAGCCAGCGCCGCACTGCCTCGCACAGCGGATCCGATTGGTCCGCCTCTGCAACTAAATCCATTTTACGATGCGGCAATCCCGACATCCCGAGCCTCCTCCGCTCGTCATGAATCCATACATACTATAGTGGATAATACTAGAATGTGTAAAGCGCCATTCTGCGCGCATGGACATGCGCAAGCTGGTGGGGCGAAACTTCGCGCGCATCCGGCGCGAAAAGAACCTCACTCAAGAAGAAGTGGCCGAACGGTCAGGCTTCACCCAGCAATACTTGAGCGGACTGGAACAGGGACAGCGTAACCCCACGATCGTCACGCTCTATGAGTTGGCGCAGGCCCTTGGTTGCTCTCACGTCGACCTCGTTCAACCGGACACTCAGGCGCGTGCCAGGCGCTAGCCCCACACACCGCAATTCATTCGCCTCCCCAACGGAGAGCTCACGTGCCGCGCGAGCGGGCGCTGGCGTCAAGCACGTCTGCGTCGCTTCGGGGTCATGTCGGCGTCGCAAATGACCGACACCCGCGTTGAGCCGGGTCGGGCTTCAAACTCGCGGTCCACGTAGTTTGCCCATTTGCGAACATCACGCCGGGGCACCGAGAAGAGGAGCCTGCCGTTTTCGACAAGGCTCGCGGAAGAAGCGTCGGCCTCGTCGTTCAAATTCTCCCCCTTTGCACTGCTTCAGCTACTGGCTCGTTCCTCGCAGCGAAGATGCCCAAGCACAATGCGCGCCTCATCGCCGACCCATACCGGTGATGCCGTACGGCGGGGTCCCCAGCATGGACACAACTTAAGCAGTTCCTGCCAACACCTTGCGATAGAGCAAAGCGAGCGGCGCTGCCTTGTGTGGGAGAGCGGCTCTCGCAAGCTCGCGGCGCGCGTTTCGGGGGTCCGCCATGGCGGTTGGACGCGTCATTTCTCTGATGGCGATCATCATGCTCGCGGCAGCGTCTTGTGTCGTGGTCATCTGGCTGTGGACAAACGGCGGCGCCGGACTCTCGCCGCGCGCCGCACGCGCCCAGCCGGCCGTCGAGGCGTGCAATGCAACGGTCGCAGGGTCGTCGGCGCTGACGCAACGCGTGGCCCAGCAGGTGGCCGAGCGCTTCTTGCGCCACGGCGGCTATGAGGTGACGGTCGGCCCGCCGCGCGAAAACGCCGAGACCATGGTTTCGGGCGTGCGTGAAGGCGTTCGCTGTTCAATTACGATCCAGCCCA
Organism: uncultured Pseudomonadota bacterium; assembly: GCA_963837475.1. Taxonomy (GTDB): domain Bacteria; phylum Pseudomonadota; class Alphaproteobacteria; order Caulobacterales; family Aquidulcibacteraceae; genus Vitreimonas. Next base: position 523,852 of record CAWIND010000003.1, on the reverse strand, counting down.
GCACGTCGACAGAGGCAATACGCGAACTTGCCAGCAATAGCGGCGCCTTTGTCGCCCTCTCACAGCGTCCCATTACTGGCAACGACATCAATCTCTTGCGCGAAGCCGGCGCTGGCGATTTTTCCAGGGATAGGTCGCTTGCCGAACATGTCGTGGGTTTTGACGCCTATGGCGTGGTCGTGAACGCCGCAAGCAATGTGCGCCAGATCCGGTATGACTATCTGCGCGAGATCGTCTTCAGACGCATGACGAACTGGAGCGAACTCGGCGGACAGGACGCGCCGCTCGCTCTTTATTCGGTGAGAGATGGGGCTGAGAGCGAAGACTATCCGAATGATCTTGTTCAGCAGGCCAATCCAGCCTGGATCGAGGCGGCGCGGCGCGCAAGAATTCTGCCCAACGAAGCGGCTGCGGTCGCCGCCATTGGCGCCGATCCAAACGCCTTTTCGCTGATGAGCACGGCGCTTGTCGCGCATTCGCCCGGCGTGCGGGCGCTGGCGATTTCCTTCGGCGGTCCGGCCCGCGCGCCCACCGCTGAAAATGTCTTGAACGAGACCTATCCGATGGCGCGGCGTCTTTTTGCCTACGTGCGCCCCGACGCGATGCGCAACAACAGCTTCGTTCGCAGTTTCGTGGCCTTCTTTGGCGCGCCGGATGTCTTTGGCGTTATGGAGGCAAATGGCTTCGCAGCACTTCGGCCAACCAGCCGGCTGAGCCTGGCGGCTGAAAGCCTCTCGGGTTGCCGCTTCGGCACGCCGGAATATTCAGCGCTTATTTCGACGACGCGCGGCGCCCATCGGCTGCCGGTCGAATTGCACTTCGAGCCCAATTCCATGCAGCTCGACGCCGCCGCCCTCGCCTACATCGCCTCCAATGCGCTGGATCTGCGCCGGCGTTTGCTCGAGGGAGACGTCGCCATCCTCATTGGCCACACCGATTTTACCGGCGATGTGGTGCGCAACCGGTCGCTGGCGCTGCGGCGGGCCATCGCGGCGCGGGTCGCGTTTGAAGCACGCGGCGTCTTGGGCCTTGGGGTGGAGAGCGCCGGCGAGGTCTGCCCCGCGGCCGACAATCAAACCGAACAGGGACGCGAGCTCAATCGGCGCGTTGAGATTTGGGTTCGCAGCAACAATGACGCGACGAGGCCTCAAGAAAGCGCCCAAGGAAACGACCACCAAACGGAACACCGCACGGGCAATTGAAGGCGCGTCCGCTCGCAGGGTGCGCCGCGTCGTGTTAGCATCGCGTCCGGACGCAAGGCCGGACCAATGGCTGACACACAAGCAGATCTGGACGACGAGCTTCGCATCGCCGCTCGAAGGGTGTTGCGCGCAGCGCGCGCCAGACCAACGCGCAAGAGACGCACGCGGCGTTTATGGTGGGGCGTGCTTCTGCTGGCGATTGCCGCTGCGATTGTCGGTTTTTTCCTGATCGCCCAACGACTTTAGCGACGGGCGCTCATTCACCGCCGCGTGCGTGCGGAACCACAATCACGTCGCTGTCGGGGACGCCCGCGCGGCGCCTTGGAATGACGACGACGTTTGCGCCAGCACCGGTCAGGTCAGAGGCCATCGGTGCAAGACGCCGATCCCGCACGGCCAAGATCACCGCCCCGATAGCGAGCGTCAGGGCTATGACGGCCGAGGCCACCGCCAAACCAAAGTTGCTCGTCACCGCCGGCGCGGCGAAATCTGGATTGGGGGTCATCACGGTCGAGGCGACGTCAACGTAATGCAAACCGGCGGCAATCGCTCCTGTAGGAAAAGCCAACGCGACGCGCCGCCATGGAGATTCGAGCCGATGCGCGACCCATAATGCAAGGACGCTGCCGCCCACAGCGCCAAGCATGGTCATCAATGCCGGTCCCGTTCGATAGCTGAGCGCCGCCTCCACTCTGAGCCCGGCCATACCGACATAGTGCATGACGACGCCGCACAGTCCGAGGCTTGCACCAACCAGCGCGACCCGCCCAAAAGTCGGCAACCGACCGGCGACCAAAAACGCCGCCGCGCCGAAGATGATCATGAGCGCCGCGGAAGCGGCTGTGGGCGCCAGCGTAACTCCATGCGCCAGCGGGCTTTTCAATGCCAGCAAGCCGATGAAATGCGGCGTCCAAACGCAGAGCCCGAACATGGCTCCCGCGGCTACGTTCCAAGCGCTCCCCCGAGTGGCAGCGTTCGCGCGTGCACGTTCCCCCAGCTCTAAAAACCCAAAAGCGATCACAATCGCCGCCAGAAGCGAGAGCGCGACGATGGTGGGATCATGGGTGAACGGCGCGCCTGGCGCATCGCCAACCGCGGCAGGAAAAAAAGATGCAAGAGGTGTCGCGTTCGCGGCCAGCGTCATTTGAAGCTCATCACCTGAAGCTTATCCACCTGAAGCGCATACGGTTTGGCTGCGCGCCTTCGGTGGTGCGCGTGCGATGGAAAGCGCGCTCACAGGCGCCTAGCGCGCCCTCTTCCAGATTGATTGCAGTTCACAATTCGTGAGGCAACGAAATTGCCGTCCATGTTGCATCTTGGCGGAGGGGAGAAAATGGGACGCTCGACAAGGCGTTCGCAGCGCGCAAGATTTGTGTTAAGTGGCCGATCTGGGTGACCGGATGTCTGAACACATTGACGGTTGGAGACTGCTTGCGCGCATCGCCGCGAGGCCGGACGCGTTTGCCGGCTGCGAGACGACTGCGCGGCTGGCCGCGCTTCTGCTGATCCGCACGCAACTCGTACAGGGTGTTGTCAACAAACGCGATTTTCTCGCGCTTGCGCGCAGCATCGGCGAAGAGACGATGAGCGAGGTGCTGGACAATCTCGCAGGCTATGAGGCGCTGCGTATCGCCGACAATGTGGGATGGGAAACCCATGGCGCACGCAGCGCCGCGGCGGCGAGACGCTGGCTGATTGGCTGCTTGCACACTGCGGGCGAGTTGGCGGCGTCACGACCGCGCGACGGTCTGCGCCGTCATCGCGCTATGGGCGCAACGCGCGTTCGCGTAACCAGTTGACAGCCCTGACGGCAGAGTGGAACGGACATCGCGCGACGCCTTGCCCGGATCGGGCTTGCATCTACGCCAGGGGATGAGCGTGCGGATTGAACTAGGGACGCTCAAGCAATTGTCAGGATTTGTTGGCGCGGCGGTTGTGGACAGCGAGACGGGCCTCGTTTTGGGGCAGGTTGAACTGGCCGGCCGTAGCATTGAAGGCGCTGCAGCAGCGGGCATGGAAGTTCTCCGCGCGGCGCGCCGCATGGCGCCAGTGCTGGGCGTCGACGAGGATGTGGAAGAAACCATTGTGGCGCTGGGCGCCCATTATCATTTGGCGCGCACCATCGCGCGCAATCCGGCTATCTTTCTTCATCTTTCATTGGATCGAGCAGCGGCAAATCTCGCTGTTGCGCGGATTACTCTGAAGCAGGTGGAAGAAGCCGTAAAAGTGTGAGTCGCAACGCGCGTCTTCTAAGAATGAACGGCTCGGAGTCCGATTGATGACCGCTAAAGTGGTTGCGATCTCGAATATGAAGGGCGGCGTTGGCAAAACCACAGTCGCGGTGGCGCTGGCGCATGAGTTCGCAAAGGGCGTTGACGGCGCCCAGGCGCGCGTTCTGCTCGTCGATCTCGACGCTCAGGCCAACGCTTCGTTCTGGGTTCTTGGCGATGAGAAGCTCACAACTCTCATCCAACAAGGCAAGACCATCGACGCCTATTTGGAAGACGCTATCGTCTTCAAGAAAAACGTTGCCCTGAAGGATTACATCTTTCCCGCCGAAGCTCCGCTCGCGGGGCGCGTCAGCATTATCCCGTCAAGCCCGGCGCTGCGGTTGGTCGAACGCACGCTGATCGTGTTCCTCTCCCGGCGGCAGCGCAATTTGCTCGAGGTCGAGCGCGCCGTCAGCGACCTCTTCAATGAGCAATTGGCCGAACTGCGGAAGCTGTTTGACGTTATTGTCTTTGATTTAGCGCCGGGCATCTCGGCGCTCACCGAGGCAGCGCTCCGCTCGGCGGAAGTCGTCCTGGTGCCAACGGTTCCGGACTTCATTTCCAATCTTGGCCTCGAAGCTTTCTGCAAGAGCGTCTTTTGGAGCCCCCGCCATGACGATCCGCCGACGCAAAGGAAGCCTTGGGTATTGGCGAACATGGTCAAGGACACGCCCGCGCATCAGGCGATGCTGAAGGAAATGCGCGCCGAGGCAAGTTCGGCGGATGGCGGCTTTCACCTGCTCGAACTGGAGATCCCCGATGCGGCGTGGATCGAGGAAGCGGCGAGCGCAGGCGGCGATTATAGCGAGCGCTTCAACGGCGATACGTTCGGTAGACTAGCGCGCGAGGTCATGGTCAGAGCCCAGAACAGCGAACTGGCCTGAGCGCTTCAACGCGCTTCGCTCCGGGCGACGATGGCGTTCTTGCCGTTTCCCGCATCGCCCACTCGTGTGTCCGTCAGTCGTTGACGCCCGCGGCCGCCGGCGCCGAGGCGGGATCGCCACTCTGGCCCTGCTCGATGGCGCGCGTGAGCTGGCTTAGAAGCCGGGCGCCTTGCGCTTGCACCTGCACATTGTTGGGGTAGGCGGCGATCGTGGCCTCGATGACCAGTTTGGCGCGCCCGAGCGCGGCTTGGTCGATATCCTGTTGGGCGTCGCGCTGGAGCCGCACGCGCGCCATGGTGACGTTGGCAAAACGAAGGCAGGCGCTCGCGCGCGCATCTACGATGGCGTCCGCGCGCACGTCAGCCGGCGGGGTTGTGACGCACACGTCTTCGAAAATCTGGCCAGCCTGCCGCAACGCGCTCATCTGTCCCAGATTGTCTCCGTTGACGCCGCGCTGACCCGCGAGGGCCGCGATCACCGCTGCATAGGCGCTGCGCCACACCGGACTTGCACCATGATTGCGGGCGATAAGATCATTCAAACGCGCAAAGCGCGCGGCCGCGCGGCGGCCTTCATCGATGCGATCGAGTTGAACATAGGTCGACGAGACTTTCTCCAGGATGCTCGTGATCGAGGTCGGGCGCAGCTCGAAATAAGCGCTGATCTCTCCAAGGTTCCAGTAGGTCTGCTCGATGGCGGCTAGCCGGCGCAGGTTTGTGGGGCTTGCCGTGCGGCTTGCGCTGATCTCATCGAGCGCCAGATCAGACATCAATGTGACGTCGCGCACCGCCTCCAGCAGGGAGCTCTTGGCCTGCTGCAGCTGCGCATTTGCTTGTGTCTGCTGCGCCGATTGTTGTTCGGCCGCCGCAAGCGCTTCGCGCCGGAGCTGCACCGCGCGCATCGCATTGCGGGCCGCCAGGAGCCGTTGCGCCTCGACGGTCATGGCGCGTTGCCGCTCGGCGACATTGGAGGCTGCAGTCGCTGCGGTTGCCAGCGCGAGAATGATTGCCGCCACTCCCAAGGCAGTAACGCGCCCATCCTGCCGGCGCCGCTCATGCTGGGCAACGCGCGCCACCTCGACACCCAGAAGTGCTGCGATCAGTTTGAGCCTCCCGCCCTCACGTCCGTCGCCCGACAAAGTGTCGCTAAACTTCTGCTCGCGCAGGTCCACGCTGAATAAGCCCAGGCCACAGATTGCAGGCGGAAAGTAGTCGCGTTCGACGTCCGCGCTATCGGGCGCGTCTGATGCGATGACCGGCAGGATGTGGCGCACGCGCCCGAGCGCCACGAACGCATCAATGTCGTGATTGACGCCTGGATCTTGGGCCGCGGACGGGCTGCACAATACGATCAGCGCCTGGCATTCGCTGAGATCGTTCTGCCGTGCCTGTTCGTCATCTAAATGCGCGGATGCCGTCCGCATGAGCTTGAACTTCGCCGGGACCGGACCCTGCACGCCGCGAATGCCGACAAGCGAGCCCGGGGTGCGATAGGTATTGAGCTCGTGCTGCAGCCATTTGGCGACCCGCTCGTCGCTGCGCGCATGGCTTAGAAGAGCGCGATACGGCATCAGCTTCCCTCCGCAGCGATGAGTACGCTACCGGCGAGCGGCTGAAAACCGCCTGCGTCGACGACGGGAGCGCTGCATGCTCCGGAGAAGCGGCCGTGGACAAGAGCCAGGTCCAACCGGGCAAGCCTCTCAGTTCGGCCGCCCAGCGGGTCACTTCGCCTCTGCGCGTCCCAAGCGGCCCGCCGAACTGATAGGAAGAGGCCTTAGCGCGCGAAGAGTGCAGTGCGATCGCGAAATGCCTTGAATTCAAGCGCGTTGCCGCTCGGGTCGAGGAAGAACATCGTCGCTTGCTCGCCAACCTGGCCTTCAAACCGCGTGTGGGGCTCGATCACGAAGCTGATTTTGGACGAGCGCAACCGATCGGCAAGTGCTCGCCAGCGTTCCATGGATAATACGACGCCAAAGTGAGGCACCGGCACATCATGGCCGTCCACAGGGTGCTTCGTGTGCGTCGTCATTGTGGGGCTGAGGTGCACCACCAGCTGATGCCCGAAGAGATCAAAGTCCACCCAAGTCTCGGCGCTTCGTCCTTCGGGACAGCCGAGTTCGCCGCCATAGAATTGTCTGGCGGCGGCAATGTCGTGAACCGGGATCGCCAAATGAAATGGGTCGGATGCGTGATGGTCTGTCGCCATGGTCTTTCCCTGCGCTCCTGATGGAGCTCCACCCAGATTTCGCCCCAGATTTCGGCCCAGATTTCGGCCCAGACGTCCGCCCCGATTTCTATCCAGGGAAGCAGCGTCATTACCGGACAAAAGCTGCAAAGAAGTCCGGCTTCGCCATGATAAAGAACGCGATCATCAGGCCGATAGCTACGCCCATGAGCGTCCCAGCAGCGACGCCGCGCGAGAGCATCCTTTGTTCGCCGTTCGTCACTTCTGTCTCTCCAAGGACGCCGCATCTTATTGTAACTCTGAACAAACGTAAGTCCGGCTTGGCCAGCCGCCAGTTGCCGAGAAGGGCGCGCCTCCGTCCCCGCTCATCTGCCGTTCGCGACAGAAGGCGTCCGGCGGTTGCGAACGGCTTCGCATCCAAGCCCGCCAGCATGAGCATCTTTGAGGGCGATGTTGGCCTGGTTGGGCATCGAATTGGGAGGGGGTCTCGATGAGCCTGGTGCAGCGCGGCATACTCATCGCTGTCGCCGCGGGCGCCTATTTGATCGGCTTTTGGCCAACTTGGTGGGTTCGCGATCTCGTTTTGCGAGCCTTCAACAATCCACCCTATGAAGGCGTTTGGATTCTGGTTCCGCACCTTCTTCTTTATACAACATTGCAGGCTCTGTTTTGCCTTGTGGCCTGGAGCGTTCTTGCGCGCCTGCAATGGATGCCGGCGTTCCGGCTTTCGCCGCGTTTGCCCACGCTCGGCTGGGGATTGGGCGTCGGCCTCTTGTCGATCGCCCTGCTTGTGGCCTTCTTCCTTGCAACCGGCCAGGCCGGCGCGTTCCACGCGCCTCGTGTCAATCCGTGGATCGCTGCGGCCAACATCTTCTCGAACTTTTATGAGGAATACGTCTTTCGCGGCTTTATTCTTGCCGCTCTCACCGTCGCGCTGGGGTTTTGGCCTGCGGCAATCCTCTCCAACCTCGCCTTCGGCGCGACCCACACTCAATATCCGCTTTCACTTCAGGCCTTGATCGCCGCGATTGCGTTGCTTTGGGCCTGGGCCGGCAAGCGAAGCGGCGGCCTCTTGGCGCCCTACACGGCACATATGACGCTTGATTGGCTGATCGATCCCATCCTCTGAACCAAGAACATAATCGTCAATGTAGTTGACATCGATATTTATGCAGACCGCACCCACGACCCCAAACTCTTTCCGTAGAATTGGGATGGTTGGCGCTCGAAAAAGGCCAAGCGCCCTGACTTCGACCTTCCAGCGGACGTTTGCGCCTGCACTGTTCTCGCCAACGGCGGTTATCTCTTCCATTTGCAAGCAAGCGGCGATCAATTCAGACCGCCGCTTGCTTTCTGACTTTAGAGTCCCGCGATCGTGACGCTCGGGCGGCGATCGAAATACCGGTCGTAGAAGAGCGTGGTCAGCACCGGGCGCCCGACATCGGATACCCCCTTGTTCATGGCTGCCCGAACGCAGGCGCGACGTGCTAGGTGCTCACGAAGAGACATCCGACCGACACGCTCGCCGCAGACCCAGTCCGCAGCGTTCCGGATGCGATGGAGCATGACCTCCGCGCCAGCCTGATGGTCGAGGTTGAGATCAGCGTAGCTGACCCGTTGGGAGGCCCGCTCGATGGTTGCGGCTGATGCCGGCGCCAGCGCCAGGAGGCCGAATGCGCCGCAAGACGCGATAGCAAAGATTAGGGAACGTTTCATGATGCTTCTCTCACTTTGGTCGCGATAGCGACGTGCCTAGCTAGCGCCGAACTCCGGTGTCTTCGCGGTGACACGTGTCACCAGTTAGGTTCAAAACAGCGTGTTGGCGCGTGTCCCGCGCCTGCGTCGCTCGGCGTTTGGCGTTTGCGTCGATTTCCCGGGAGGTCTCCGAAGATGAGGGTAGGCGTTTGCAACCACCAGCTTCTCTGGATCAGCTCCCGTGAACAACCCGCTCAGAAACGACAACTAGTTCGCAGGTCTGAGTGCAAATGGCACGCCACGATTGAGCGCGCTTACAGCCGAGGATGTGTGCTCCTCGCCCGCAAACTCAACGACGGAGACATGCGCGCCGCTTCGAGACAGCCGCCGCGCAAGTTGTCGCAATTCCCTGGCCTTGTTGAAGGCGCCGATCGGCGGAAACGTTTGCCGTAGCGCCTCTTCCACGCCGAGACCCCCTGTTGCGCTTGGATTGGCTGTGAAGTAGCGGCGATAATCTTCGATCTGCTGCGGGTTCGGGCGCGACTCAAGCTCGCCCCAAGTAATCAGCGTGCGCACCGTGGTGCGCGCGGGATTGGCTTCGAACAGAGGCTCTTCTCTTAGAAGGATACGATTGGAGAAACGGATGGCCGGGCTGGCGGCAAGGTAAACATTGAAACTGCGCGGCGCGGTAAATAGCGTGTGCAATACGAATAATCCGCCATAGGAGTGGCCGAACAAAACCTGTCTTTCCGCATCGATCGGATAATGCTGGCTCACCCACGGCCTCAGCACATCGGTAAGAAACGCCAGAAAACGATCGGCGCCGCCTTGCTCTTCCGGCGCGAGATCGGCCTCCGCCGATCCCGGCGGCGTGAAATCGTAATTGCGACGCGGACCATCAAAGAACGCGTGGCTTGGATAGCCGACGCCGACGACAATGGACGGCGTCAACCGGCTCCACTCGCGCATCCGCACTATCTCAACTGCCGTGCTGAACCAAGCGTCGCCATCGAGAACATAGAAGACAGGGAAACCGCCCGCGGGTGCGGGACCGCGCGGAACGGACAGAAGAATTCGGTATTCCAAGCCTTCGCGGGAATGAAGCATCACCTCCGAGGGGTCGCGTTGACGGAGCCGCTGCACCGCTTCCGCTGCGGCCGTGGAAGCGGTAGGGGCTGCGAGCGGCGGTGTTTGCCCGCCTGCAGAATGCGCGGTCAGACAAAACAGGGCCGACACCAGTGCCCACATCAGCGTCCGCTTCGCCATTTTCCCTCATTGCAGGCTTTAGAGCGCGCACTCTAGCGCCAGCGCCGTTCAGCGCATAGGTCATCGCATTCATCGCCAACTCCCATTGCGCTGGGTCCGCTGGGCGTTCGCGTCGAGCCATCAATCGTGTTCGCGCCCGCACATAATGAGCGGGAGTTTTTGCCGGCCATTCATTCGTTCTGCCCAGCGTAGCCTTGCTTCAGCGTAGCCATCCGCATAGGCGTTGGCTCATGTCCCTTCGATTGGTGCAATGCGATCAAGATGGAAAACCCTTGGAGGATCTGGGTGAACTCGCGCAGGTTCTCAAAGAGAATTGCCAGTCCACCGCCAAGTTGTTTGCCTCCATTGGCTTTGCTCCTCCATGGGTGGGCTACATCACGGTTCAAGATGACCGCCCGGTCGGTGGCTGCGCGTTCGTAGGAAGGCCAAAAAAAGGTTCGGTTGAGGTCGCTTACTATACGCTCGAAGGTCATGAAGGGCGCGGATACGCCTCCCAGGCAGTGGCGATCATGATAGAAATTGCATGGCAAATTGACCCCGCCGTGTCTTTGACCGCCAAGACGCTGCCAAACGAAAACGCGTCAACCGCAATTCTGCGACGTAACGGATTTCAATTCGCCGGTGAGACGAGCGACGACGACATCGGCTTGGCGTGGGCTTGGGTGTTGCGACCAGAGTGATCGTTGTGGGGCCCGGCGGGAGCCATCGCTCCCATCTCGGTCAATGTCGCGAGTTTCGCAACTCTTCCCGTCGCGCATGAATAACTGCACGCGTGCGCGCATCGCCAAACGTTTGCCGCAGCGTTTCATCGGCAAAGTTTGCACGCATCGCCACCGCCGTTCCGGAGCGGTTGATATCGGCCGAGGAAGCACTCCCAACAGCGTGTCCGATCGCCAGCACGCCGGTTGGATCGAGGACTTCGAGCACGCCCATCGCGAGGCCGGCGCCGGAAACGCCGTGCGACCTTTCGGCGTCCACGCGAACCGCGAAACTCGCCATTTGTTGACCAGCCGACGCGTCCAGCACAGTCACTCGACCCCTGGCGTCGTTGTTGTCGCCGATAAGCAGGGCCTGCACGACATTCTTGAAGTGAACGTGGTTGATGTCGATCCGGACAGTGATCGGGCGACCGATTGTGCCATAGAACGCCGCTTCGTTGAGCACGACCGTGCGGAGCGCATCGGCAAAACCCTCGGGAACCGAGGCATCGCTTTGGACGACTTCTACATCGGCAACATAGGTTGGTTCGTTGCTCACGCCGACAGATGCTGGGGTAGTCGCGCACGCACAGAGCGCCAGCGCCGAGAGCACGCCGACAAGGCCGCTCAGTTTGGTAGTAGACATGGGGCGTCGCCTTCTGGTTCGAGAAGCGAGGCCGACAATACGGCCGAGCCAGTTGACGCTGTGAAGAACCCGACGACGAACGCCGCAAATGTCGGCCGCGATGGATTGGATGCGGCGCGCCAAGATCACGCTATCACTGACTGGGCGATGCGGCCAGCGGCGCATGACCTTGGCCGGTCGGGCGGCCGCCGCGCGCGTTCGCAAACGTGGCGGCCCGAGAGGTCAATCAGACTTCTTGTATTTGAAGCTGACGCGCAACTTCGTGCGAAACTCGTCGATCTCGCCTTTTGCGTTGAGCGTGATGTCTTGCTCCACGACCTCTGCGACACGAAGCTCGCGAAGACTGCCAGCGGCAGTCGTCAACGCTCCTTTCGCCGCATCCTCCCACGATTTCTTGCTCGTTCCGATGATTTCGGTGACGCGGTAGACGGCCATGACTTGCTCCCTCGACAATATCGACAGGTAGAGTGTGGCGCTCTCGGTCGTGGCCTCGTCAAGGAGGTTGGCAAAGTTTGCGCTGATTTCGTGGAATGGCTGGGTCGGACAAAATCAGACGCTGGTTGCCATCGTGTGCGGCGCGGCGGATCACCGAAAACACCGATACTTCGCCCTTAATCCTTAGCCCTCCTCGGGCGCTGCTTGGCGGAAACAGACTTGATGATCAGCTGATGTCTGCCCTGCGGGGGTAAGGGCGTCTTGGCGCGCTTCAGCGCCACACCAATCAATGCGTCGACTTCGGGGAGATCGAGCGTGTCGGCGGTTTCAAGGCGGATGTTGCGTACAACATTGCCAGACCCTCTCAGCAAACGCTTTGGGTCGGGCAATCGGGCGCCCTGCAGGAAACAAAGACTGAGACCCTTTGCTTGGGCGGCGAGCGAGAAAATCGCATCGCTCGCCTTTTCGGTGGGGCCATATCCGATGACAAAGAAGTTGTAATTGTCGTAGACGAGTTCCAACGCCTGCGGAATCCGCTTCCGCATTTTCGCACGCGCCGTTCGAATCCGCTTTGCCATTTCAGGCGTGAACTTGGCGATGAAACCGGCGAGTTGCTTCTCGGGCGTTGGCGATTTCATGGAAACCTCATCACACATCGGAGGGTCCGAAGCCAGGATCGCTTTGGGCAGCCTCGGCCCCGCCCGACCACCGCTGAAGCCATCCCGGTTCGACGACTTGGCGGTTTCGCGGTATGAGATTGCTGGCGGCGTCGCCTGCCTATCGAGCTTTGGAGCGGGCATCGGCGAGGAGTGGAAAATGATCCTTTATGGACGATACTTCTCACCTTTCGCGCGTCGCGTCGGCGCCTGGATGATTTGCAGGGCCGAGTGTTCGAGCGCGTGTCGTTGGCGGCGCGCGGCGCTGGCGCCGAGGCATTGGCCGAGATCAATCCGATGCTTCGCATTCCAGCACTCCGTCTGGACGACGGGACCGTGCTCATCGAGACTTCCGCCATCATCGATTGGCTGGAGGATTCCGCGCCGCCCCACAATCGCCTGTTGCCGGCAAGCGGCGAGGACCGAAGGCGCCGGCTGCAAGGGGTCGCGCTCGCCAACGCGCTGGCCGAAAAGACTGTCGCCCTGAGTGCTGAGCGTCTGCGTCGACCCAAGGAACTTCACTGGAGAGATGAAATCGACCGCATCGAACGGCAGATCACAAAGTCCCTCGAGATCATGGAGGCCCACACGCCGGAAGCCGGCTTCAGCGGTCCCAACGGTGACCCGGATGGAGCAACGGTGGCAGTCGTTACGGCTTTCGACTTCACCGCGAAGGTATTCCCGGACCAAGTGGGAAACCACTATCCGCGCTTAACAGCACTCTCTGTGCGCGCCAACGCTTTGCCAGCCTTTGCCTCCACGCGCCCCTGATCAGAACGCAGACGTTTCCAGCAAAGTCGCTTGTCCAAAAACGATGGCTGCCAAGCCAGTCCACAGTTAGCGCGGAACGATAGAGAGTTCGATTTCGCCAGCGTTGAGCGCGGGACCGGAAAAAGAAATCTTCAGGCTGCGCTGGCGCACGCCGGCGCTTGCCGAGGCGGAAACCTTCACCACGCCGGTACTCGGCGCAGGATCGTAGAAATCCATCGCCTCGACCTGTGCGCCGTCGGGGATCGTTGCATAGACTTCGTAACCCCCCGGCGCGTTGCAACCTTCGTTGAACACGCCGCTGATGCTGGTCGGCGTTTCACCGCGCACCAAGAAGGGGCTGACCGCGCACTCGAGCGGGACGCGTGCAACGACGGCAGCGGTGACGTGCGCGGCGTGCGCAGTCCCACAGCCAAGCCCAAAAACAAAAACGGGTCCAAAACCCGCCAGCAAACCTGCCCGTCCCATGCTTTAAGGGATAGCGCGAAGGGTTTTACCAATTGTTAAGATGGCGGCGCGCGTCGCCGCTAGCGTTGAACGAAGCAGCCGGATGTGGGCGCAGGCCCGCCAAACCGCGGCGTGATCTCCACCTCAAGCGTGTCGCGATAAATCCCTGCAAGACGGTTGGCGCCCGGAGCCGGCGCGGTTCTCGCCAACAACTCAATCGAGCTCGTTGCTGCCGAACACGCGAGCGTCGATTGGTTGGTCACCGCAATAGTGTTGGCTTGTATGTCGTACGCAATTTGGTCGCCACCCGCCCCTTCAAGCTGCATAAGGCCGCCGGGCTGTCCGACGGATACGCCGTTTTTCGATCGCACGGTGACATCGAACGAACCGGTGGCGCGCAATGGGATGGAGACGCGCCCTTCGCTTGCGCCGCCCGTGGCGCGCAGTTCGCCCAGATCGATGTGCGATTGTGTGGCGCCAAGCTGAACGGCGTCATCCACCGCGACCTGCACGACGAAGGCGCCTGGATACTCCGAAATATCGAATGAGCCGTCGGCGCGCCGGCAAGCCACGCGGATGTCGAGATCATCGCGGTACACGCCTGCCAAGACGCGGTTTGCCGCAAGCCGGAGCTGGAAGCTCGCAATGGCGCCGCGGATGCCGTTGGTGGCGACGGACGCCCAGGCATCACCTGTTGCGATGGGATTGGGTAAACCCGACGGCACCGGCCCAGCGACAAGATCGCCGCCGCCAGTGCCAAGCGCAAAAATCGAAAACGGACCCGGACCGCCAGAGCCGATCGATTGCCCCGGGCTTGGCGAGCGATCGGCGAATTGAAGGAAAGCCTCACCTTGGCCTTGATCGGATGAAGCGAGTTGCACCGTGAAATTCTAAACCACAACGCCGGCGCTCAAGCCGTCAAAGCGTGGAAAACTGACGACTGTTCGTGCAGGGACGCCACACGCCCATGCATCGGCGCTTGCGAGCGCCAAGAGTGGCGCGAGCCAGGGGAGAATGACTTTCAGCATCAAGAACCTCAGTTCAATCTTACGTCGCCGAGCTAAATCAAATTCGGTAGCGCCATCGGGGATGACGATTTCAGCTGTCGTTGGCGGCGACGTGGGCATGTGAATGATCCACCGCCCTGGACGAACGCCGGCCGCAAGGAAGCGCCCTTCGCGGTTGGTGAAAACAGTGATGGGTGGATAGCTGGAATGTCCGACTTCGGTTGCCGTCCCCGCCAGCAAAGAAACAACGCGGCCATCGGCATCCAAGAGACGCCCCATGGCCGTGGTTGAGTAGTCGGATCCCACCACAATTCCATAACCGCCATGATAGGGCGGGAATGCTCGGATAGAGCCTTCGCCTAAATCGGTAACCGGCCGGCGCTCGGGGCACATCGTAGGCAATCGAGCGATCCGTGTATGAGGCGATGTTGGAGACGACCGCGCCACCAAGCACGCCGGACTTTCCTTCATAATTGGTGTCACGGATATCTGCTTGGACCTGAGCGCCGTGGAGACTGCGGTGGGGCGCGGCAACTGCAAACGCATCGAAGATTGGACGCCCGATGCCAAAGACGCCGTTGGCATAAGCAAGCGAGGACGCAACGCGTAATGAGGTGCGTTGCGAAAGATTGCCGTCGGTTGCGTTTATGGGCGTAAAGTGTTCGACGGTAACTTCGGCGCGGTTGAAATCGTATTGAAGCGATGCGTTTGCCGCAGTCTCTTCCTTGTCGGTTTGAACATCCGCCGAAGCATACCAAGCGCCGACGCCTTCGCCGTGATTGGTGTAGAAATCGAGCGAGCCGCGGCCGACCGACAAATCGTAAAGCCCACGCACGCTGGCATTCGGGCCAAAGCGGCGCGATAACGTCAACAAGACGCCGTTGTTGTCGCCATCGATGCGCCGCTGATGCACTGCTTCGATCGAAGCGCTCCACTGCGGCCCAAAATTGCGCGAGAAACCGGCGCGATAGTCTTCCAGGTTCTTGCCGTCGCGAGCAGCGGAGTAGTTCACGGTCGCGCTGAAGAACGTATCGATCCCCAGGGATTTGCTGTAGCCGGCAAACACCTGAAACCCATATGGGTTGGCGGCACTGTCCTCGCCGAGCGACGTAAAATTCTTCGATCTATAGTCAACGCCGAAGAATATCGATTGCGAACTCGGGCCCGCGCCTGACCGCGTTTGCGCCACGGCGTTGATGGCGTAACCAGAACCGGACGTCTTGTTGTTCGAGACCGCAACGTCTAAACCGAAGAGCGCCCGACGGATGCCCCAGACGCTTTCAAATCCCAATTGCTGGGTCACCCGATCGCCCTGCAGGTTCACGCCAAAGGTGAAGCTGTCGCTTAGACCAGTGCGATAGAAGGCCGACAATTCGGGGCGATCGAAATCGTAGCTCGGTCCGTCGCCAGCTGGTATCGACGCATAACCCCCATAAGCGCCAAACTCAGCGGCGCCGGCCTGTAACAATTGCCGGTCAAAGAAAAGGTCGAACTGGACGAGTTCACGCCTGCCGACTTCATCCACGACCTCGAGCTGAACGTTGTTGGCGCCGTAGAAAAACGGGAAGTCCCGAAGATTGTAGGCGCCGGGGGCCAGCTACAGAGAGTTCGACGCGTTGGCCGTTCACCAGCACGTCGACTGTCGATGGCCGCTGCAAGGTGAAGGATTGTTGGCCGCGTGGATAAACGTTGCGGGTCGGGTCGAGCCGCTGGTAACTGCGCGCCATCGATACGCCGAGCATTCCCGGCGCAGACTGGAAGCCGCGCCCTTCAGTCAACAAATCGCCCGCTGTCCAGCGAACGAGGTCGTGTCGATCGTCGTACACAAGGCGCGCGCCGTCGCGCACAAACTTGCTATCCACCCCCGTCGTCGGCCGATAGCCGCCCTCGCCTTCGAGCACCAAGCCCGCAACGCGCGTCGCCCCGTCGAAGGAAAGGATCGGATCGCGGCTCTCGCCTCCATCCCAATTATAGTCAAATGAGCTGCGGACGTTCACATAAGCGCTGACGTCGGCTGGGTGCGTGAAGTCGCCGCTTTGCGCCAATGGCGCCGGCCGCAAGCTGATCTCTCGCACTGCCATGGCATCGCCCGGAAGTTCAAGGCCGACCTCCAAAGTCTGCGCATTGAATTGCAGCGAGACGCCGTGTGCAGCGATTTCTTCAAACGACGCCTCCGCCTGGTGCGCGAACACCGCACCCAACGCAGCCAGTTTGAGCGGCGTCACCTGGCCCTGGAGCACTGCGAGCAAACTTGGCGTGCTCACCGCGACCCGGTCGTCGGGATAGATGATGAGATCGATTTGCCCGATCGCGGCGCCTGCCCGCGTGAGAGGCGCGCTCAGCGGCAGACGATGGCCTGTACGGTTCAACCTGGTCGATGTCGCGCTCGTTGGCGTGTTCTCGCCGGCCCCCGTGGTGTCGGTGCTTTCTTGCTGCGCGTGCGCGTGGAGCGGCCACATGGCCGCATACAGTCCGACGAAGAGACTTGCACGCTTTGGCTTGCCCAACCTGCGCCTAGGACTGCGCATTGACGAACTCAGCCGTCACCTCGGTTTGAGGATCGGGCGGCGTCACGCGAATGGTGAAGCGGCGCCGCTGCCGCGGCCCGATCATGCCCACGCCGACGGATTGACTGAGTTCGCCCAATTCCAGCACCCGTCGCAGACCTTCGTGGCCATTCGAAGCGCTCTGGGCCAGACGCAGCCTGCCGTCCGGCAAATAGCCGTAATTCGGCGAGGCGTTCTCAAAGAGGATTTCGACGAAGCGTTCGTTGCGATCGTTGGTGACCTGGCGGGTGCTCACGACATGGATGTTCGGATTGACGCCCGGCAGCGGCACCGAAACCAGAACATTGAAATTGTAGAGCACTTGGATTCTGGACTGTCCCTCCGGCAGCTGCACGGGCAATTGCGCGACGGTTACAAAATAGTGCTTCGACGTGACGGTCGGAGGTTGTCCGACATATTGGACGCGGCAGGTTTGAGTGCGTTGCGGAGCGATCAAAGTCTGCGGCGGAAAAGCGACGACATCGCCGCTATCAACGCCGTCTCCTTCAAGCGCTGCCTCTGTAAACCGCACGCCTTGCACGCGCAGTTCGATCGGCAACGGATCTTGGAAGAGATTTTGGACTTGGAAGGAGGAGGTGCGCGCGCCGTTGGCAAGATCAATCACCATGGGCTGCACGGACATCGCGTCCGCTGTGTCCGGCCACAGGCCGATTGCAGCGCCCAGTCCGGTCGCCGCGCCTCCAAACAGGATTTTTCTTCGCGTCCGCTCCATCTTGTCCCCCACGCCAACAAGGAGCTGGGTGCGCCGTGGCTCGACGCACCCAGCTTTTAACGCCTTCCGCTACGGGGTGAGCGTCAGCGTCACCGTGCCGTGGAAGTTGCCCGCGATGGGGCGCCGGCCATTGTTGATCGTGTCCAGGTCTTCAATGGAAAGCACGTTGGTGGCCGCATAAACGCCGAACGCATAGCTGTCTGGACGCCCGTTGCTGGTGGGCGAACCATCAGTGCGCACCGACCACCAGGCATTGTTGGCGCCATGGTCGAATTCACGATCACCGCGGAACGAGGCCTGGAAATCCAACGTATCCGTGTAGCCGTTGGCTTGTGCGTCGGGCGAGATGCCGGCGCCATTGTGCATCGCGGCCGCCGAAATGGTCAGCGTCGACCCTGCGGAATTGCAGGCGATGTTGATGTTTTGGCCAGCGACCGGGGTAAAGCTCGTAATGGTGCCATACCCGCCTGGGCCGATATTGCTGATGTCATGGTTCAACGTCACGTCGATGCTGAACGTTGCAGGATCTTGCACCGCGCACGCGACCGGCACATGGGTACGAACCGGCGCCGTCTCATGAGCAGCGAATGCCGGGGTCGATCCCAGCGCCAAAGCGCACGCAGCCAGGAGCAAAGAGTTCTTCATACGACTTCCCTTTCCCTTCTTCTTGCGCATTTCTTCACACACAACGGCGAGGCGCGCATTGACGTCGCCGCTTAAGGAAACCGGCGCTCGACCGGCCACGCCGCGCATGCGCGGGTGCTTCGTTACGGACGTCATGGACTCACTTCGATCGTGATGACGTCGCTATAATTGCCCGCGGCAAGGCGCGCGGGATCGGCATTGCCGAGCGCGATCAAGAGACTTGCGGGTTTCAAACGCGCGGAGACATCCGAATGAAGACCACGCCCCGCCGCCATTGCACAGCCGGCGCCTGACACCATCGCAGCCGCGTCGCATTGGTCAGTGAGCGGTGGGCCCTCGTCACGCTCGACGCTGAGGCGAGCGCGATGGCGATGGTGTCGCGATAGCCTGCCTCATATGAGGCGGGCGAGAGCATTGAACTGTTTGCGCGGCGAAGCCCGCCCTCGCGAGCGCTGACCCGAATATCGAACGCAATATTGCAATCAATGGCAAAGCGGATCTCGGCGCTGGCCACGGCACTGATGGTTATTGCGCCGGTGTCGCCCGGCGCGCGTCCCGGCGCAAAACCGCAGCGCGGGGCCACGCGCCCGCTGACATCGACATGCGCATATTGGGGCTCTGCATCAAATACAGTGAGCGCCTCCTGGGCGCCTGCGCTGTGAACTGCAGCAGAAACTCGCGAAAACTGCAGTCCCGTATGCAATCGGGTGCACGCTGCCCCGATCGCAGACGGATGCATTTTCGCGGCGCGGCCGTCCGCGCCCGAAAAAGAGCGAAAGCCCCACTTATTCCCCTCCGGCGCTGCTCGTTGAGCCGCCGTTCCATATCCGGGCGAAACCCTAGGAGGCGAAGATCGAGACCACACTCCCTCAAACGTAGTAAAAAATTGCGAGTGCGGAATAAGCAAGCCGAGGCGTTGCACTTATAGCGCGGCCAATCGCAAGAGCAGCGCGACGAGGTCGCGTTGAGAGTGGGTGCTCGTCTTCTCGAAGAGCGTGCGCAAATGGGTTCGCACTGTGAGTTCCGATAGGGATCTGCTGGTCGCGACCTCTGCGACACCCTTTCCGCCCGCGAGTTCAATGGCGACAGCAAATTCTGTTTTCGACAGGCCGAACCACGCCACTAGGTTTTCAGCGCGCGGCAACGTCCGCGACTGCGGATGCAGGAAGCTGAACAACAGGACCGGAATTGGTCCCCCGAGCGCAATGCGTTCGACAGATCCATAAACGAACACGTTTTCGGCGCTCGTCGATAGTCTGAAGGGGACTGATCGAGGCGGCGCCACGGCGAGTGCGGCTTGAGCTGCGCCACTCAAGCAAGAATGATCCTCTTTTTTCGCCGTCACGACGCGGCCAAGCGCGATATCAATCACGCCATCCAGAAATCTTGGCAATTCTGGCGGCGCGCTGACAAGGTGGAGATCTTGATCAGTCAGCAGCAAAGCATCCAGACGCGTTGAATCGGCGCCGCGGAGAGCCTGCACGGTCTCCATGAACACGGACGTTCGTGTCGCGTCGTTGCGGCTATGACCCAGCATCCCCAGCGCCGACTTTGCACACCATCAGTGCCACTACCCTGGGTAAAGTAGAGTTGTCCACACAACCCCCAAATGGGGTAGACATGGCGATATCGTAAAAAATTGCGATTACGCCTCCCAATCGCCTGAGCTTGAAGGATTTTTGTCGTGTCAGGGAGCGTGCCAACCGCGATTTAGACCCTTGTGGCCTTCCAACTTCGTCAACGCGCGCATTGCGCGCCGGCCTAGGTGACGAGCGACAAGCGTTCCTGCGACCGCCAATGAGAGCCGATCATGTACTGCCTCGCCTTGATGTCGGGACGCACTACTCTTTGGCGCCTCCTTGCCGCTGTTCGATCTTTCGTGTGCGGCAGGCTATCGAAATTGCTAAGGCCCCGCCAGTCGTACGCCGCAAGCCAATCAGCATTGTCGCCAAGAACGGCAAATGTCAGTTCCGCAAACACGTCTCATAACCTGGGTCACGCGAGGTTCCTGCTTTGAGAACTTTGCCTCGTCGGAAATACTCTCGGTATTGGTCCGTTCAGTGATGCCGGAATCCGACGCCGTTCAAGTCATCGATCTGATCTACAACGCGATCCGCGCGCCTGCGTCATGGCCCGACGTGGTCGCCGCAATTGCGGACCTCTTGCGCGCCGACATGGCGATGATGACTTCTGCCCCGCTCGCAAATGCGTCTTTGCCGATCGTCTTCCACCAAATGGATCTCAGTCCCGTGCAGGGCCGGCCCTTGGTTTCCCATCCGGAGTTCACGATACGCGCACTGGCGACGCAACAAGCACCCGGCGTCTTCCTGTTTGATGACCTGATGCCCCTCTCAGAGCGGGCAACGAATGAATATTGGCAAACCATCATAAGACCGCTCAACATCGGCAGCGGCATTCTCTGCGTCGCGCGCACGCCAGAAGATAATCAAAAACCGGTAGTCTTGAGCTTTCACCGCCGCGTCGGCGCAAAGCCCTTCGCGCGCGTTGAAGTTGACGTTCTGCAAGGGCTGTTGCCCCACTTGCGGCGCTCGCTCGGCGTGACATTGGACGCCCCGCCGCTCTCATCCCACAATGAGGCGCACGACTTTTACACCAATATTGCAGCACCTGCATTCTTCTTTGGGCCCGAGGGGAAAGTTGTTCATCGTAATGCTGCGGCGGAAGCGCTTCTGCAGGCCGGGGACGGATTGGCCCTTCGCGATGGATGCCTCGTGCTGAGCGATCAAGCGGCACAGCCGGAACTCAACGCCGCACTTCGACGCGTCATTGGTGAGAATTGGACGCGCAAGCTTCGACTTGGAAGCGAGCTCATTGCGCGGCGCGCAAATTCATCCGCTATGGTGTTGGTGCTTACCCCGATCGGCGCAGACAACCCGATCGCACAATGGGCCGCCCCCGTGCGCTGCGTCCTGTTTGTGCTGGAGGAGCAATTGCGCGCAAACGGCCCGCTCGCAGAGCGACTGGCGCGACTCTATGGCCTTACTCTGGCGGAAGCCGAGATTGCGCTTGGGATCGCAACAGGAGCGAGCGTGCGCGAACTGGCCCTGCAGCGGGGTACGAAGACCGATACCGTTCGCTCGCAAATAAAGGCAATCATGGCCAAGACCAGCGCCCGAAGACAGTCCGAGATCGCCGCGAAGATCAATCGCCTTCGTCTCTGAGTAGCCCCTCGCAACAACCACGATCTCGGCGCACAACAAGGCGATCGCTAGTAGCCTCACTCACATTCATGACATCGGCGCTTTGGGCTCGCGTCGCGCTCCATTCCCCAAGTAAATCAGACGCGCGGAGCTGAGGCTCGGCGTTTAGCCAACAAGATGCCGCCGGCCAAGGCATCCGCTTGCGGCTCCGAGAGCTTAGTTGTGATCCGCGCTGGAAGATATTCCTTGATAGCCTCGGCAACGCCTCCAGAGAGCGCCACCCGCCGCGCGCCCCTTTCAAATAGAACGTCGATGATTTCGGCGACATGCATCGCCGCAAGCAGCATCAGTTGATGCGCCGCTGGGTCGCCCTCGCCTGCGTATTTGGCCACCAGTGGCGCCAGCGCAGCGTAATCGCTTGCCTTTGCCTTCTCCAGCCAATCGATCACCGCGACATGGTCATTAGAGAAAAGTGCAAGCACATCTTTTGAAAACCCGCTTGCTTCGGCGCGGCCATCAAGCGTGCGCAGCGCATGGCGGATGGCGTTCAAGCCGAGATCGGCGCCACTGCCCTCATCGGAGACTGGAAAACCATAGCCGCCGATCCGCACGAGCTCATCTTGATAGGAAAGACCGATGCTGCCCGTGCCAACAATAACGACGCCGCCGTCTTCAGCGCCAAAAGCGCCGAGCACTGCAATATAGCCATCGCCTTCAAACCAGGCGCCGGCGAACGGGTGGCGCCATGCTTCAAGGGCCTGGCGCGCGCCCGTCAAACCAGTGCCGGCCAAGCCAATGCCGGCATAGGTGCGCGCCAAAGCCTCTTTGGGCAGATCGGCTTGGGCAAACGCCTGCAGAGTCGCTGTCATGATGGCGTCGCGCACGGTTTCAAAGCCCAAGCGCATGCTGGCCGGACCCGCGACGCCTGAGCCCAGCGCGCGCCCATCGGCGCTCTCAAGCCTGGCGCGACAGCGCGAGCCCCCGCCATCGACGCCGAGATAAAACGCGCCCTCCATGGGCCCTATCTATTCGCGTTGGCTGGCTGTTCAATCGCCACCGCTTATATCCTAACCACATGGAACAGAAGACCACAGAAAGCGCCAGTGCGCGCTACCGCGATCTTGATGTGTGGGAAAGCACCGAGGCGGTGAGCGCGCTCTACGAAGCTCAGCTCGCGGCAGTCGCCGCAATTGGTCCAGCGCTTGGCGCAATCGCTACTGCGGTCGACGCGGCAACGATGCGTCTCAAAACGGGGGCCGGCTCGTCTATGTCGGCGCCGGGACCTCAGGACGCATCGCCGCGCAGGATGGGGCAGAACTGACCCCAACATTCAACTGGCCGCGCGATCGCATGATCATCGTCATGGCCGGCGGCGAAGCGGCCCTGCTTGGTTCGATCGAGAACGCCGAAGATGCAAGCGATGCAGGTACCGCCCAGATCCACAACATCGCCATCGCCAACAACGACGTCGTGCTTGGCCTTGCCGCAAGCGGCGTCACGCCTTTCACAGTCGCGGCCGTAACCGCGGCGCGTGAACGCGGCGCGTTGACCATTGGCGTCGCCAGCAATCGAGGATCAAAACTGCTCCTCGTCAGCGAACATCCCATTCTGGTCGAAACCGGGGCTGAGCCCGTTGCCGGCTCCACCCGTCTCAAGGCAGGGACGGCGCAGAAGGTCGTGCTCAATCTCTTCTCGACGGCTTTGATGGCGCGTCTGGGCAAGATCTACAAAGGCCTGATGGTGGAGATGCGCGCCACCAATTCTAAACTTCGCCAGCGCAGCATCGAGATGGTCGCAACCATCGCGTCTTGCGATCGCCCTGTCGCGGAACGCGCAATCGCTACGGCGCAGGGAGACATTAAACTCGCCGCCCTTATCGCGCTTGGCGTCGATCGTGCTGGTGCGCGCGCTTTGCTTGACAAGCATGACGGCAATTTGCGTTCGGCCCTTGCGAACCTTCCGGGCGCACTCGATTGAACGCCAAGGAAAAAGGATGACAACGCCCCATTCACCGGGAACGGCTGGAGCGCTGATGGCGAGCGAGGCCAATGCCGCCCCTAATGTTGTGCGCACTTTGCTGGATCAGGGCTCGCTCGATCGCGTGGGCGCGCGCCTTCGGGCGCTTTCCCCAGGCATCGTCGCCACCTGCGCGCGCGGCAGTTCCGACCATGCCGCGACGTTCGCGAAATATCTGATCGAGACGCACGCTGGCGTCCTCACCGCCTCAGCCGCGCCCTCGCTCGCATCCCTCTATCGCGCCCAGATGAGGCTCAAGGATGGGCTTTTCCTGATCATTTCCCAATCTGGCGCCAGCCCCGACCTCGTACTCTCGGCGAAGGAGGCCAAACGCGCCGGCGCCTACGTCCTGGCCCTGGTCAATGCACCCAATCCCCCAGTGGCGGACTTCGCCGACGACGTCTTGCCGCTTTGTGCTGGAGAAGAACGGAGCGTCGCTGCGACGAAATCGTTCATCGCCTCGCTCGCCGCGATCATCGGCCTGGTTGCACATTGGACGCAAGACCGTGCGCTCGAAAGCGCGCTCGCGTCTGCACCCGATCAGCTGCGAAAGGCCGCACACCTCGACTGGAGCGCGGCGGCGAGCGCGCTCACCAACGCTGAGAGCATGTATGTCATTGGCCGCGGTCTCGGGTACGGCATCGCCTGCGAGACGGCTCTCAAGCTCAAAGAGACCTGCCGTATTCACGCCGAGGCCTTCAGCGCCGCTGAGCTTCGCCATGGGCCCTTGGCTCTGATAAAGCCAGGATTTCCAGTGCTCCTGCTTGCCCAATCTGATCCGACGCGTGAGAGCGTCGCTGAACTGGCCAGCGACCTTGCTCGCCTCGGCGCCAATGTTTTCCTCGCCGGCGCCTCGGCTCCTGGCGCCGCCACGCTGCCTTCGCTCGACGCGCACCCAGCGCTGCAGCCGATGTTGCTGGCCCAATCGCTTTACCGTTTTGCCCACGACGTAGCGCTCGCCCGCGGTTACGATCCCGATCACCCGCCACACCTTGAAAAGGTCACCGAGACGCTATGACGCTCACGCTCGTCAACGGCCGCGTTCTAACGCCGCGAGGTTTTCGCGAAGGCGCCGCTGTCGTCGTTGAAGGAAAAACCATTTCTGTTGTCTGCGACGAAGGGGACGCGCCCAGAGAGGGCGCCCGCTTCAATCTGGACGGTGGTGATCTTCTTCCCGGCTTTGTCGACGTGCAAGTCAATGGCGGCGGCGGGGTCTTGTTCAATGACGAACAGAGCGTCGAAGCGATCGAAGCCATAGCCGGCGCCCATCGCCGCTTTGGCACGACGGCGTTTCTTCCTACCCTGATTAGCGACGATTTCGCTACAATGGAGCGCGCCATCACAGCGGTACGCACCGCGATCGAGCGCGGCGTGCCAGGCGTGATCGGCATTCACCTCGAAGGACCGTTCTTGAATGCCGATCGCCGCGGCGTCCACGACGCGGCTAAGTTTCGCGCCCTCGATGAAGCTGGCTTCGAACGGCTGACCTCGCTCGGCGTCGGACGCACCTTGGTGACGTTAGCGCCGGAGAAGACGACGCCGGCTATGATAAGCCGCCTTATCAGTGCGGGCGTGGTCGTCTCGGCAGGCCACACCAATGCGACCTATGACGAAACCCGCGCAGCGCTCGGCGCCGGTCTTACTGGCTTTACCCATCTCTTCAACGCCATGTCGCCGCTTGCGAGCCGCGCCCCCGGCGTCGTTGGCGCGGCGCTCGAAGATCAGGCGAGCTGGTGTGGGATCATTGTTGACGGACGCCACGTGGATCCCGCCGTCCTGCGGATCGCACTCCGCTGCAAGCCCTTGCAGAAATTCATGCTGGTGACTGACGCGATGGCCTCTGTCGGCGCGCTGGAAAAATCATTCATGCTGCAAGGGCGCCCGATCACGGTCGAAAACGGTGTCTGCGTTGCAAGCGACGGCACGCTCGCGGGCAGCGACCTCGACATGGGCCGTGCCTTGCGCAACGCCATGGATCTGTTGAACGTGTCCTTGGAGGAGGCCGCCGCCATGGCTTCCCGCAACGCCGCACAATTCCTTGGTCTAAGCGATCTCGGCAGGATCGAGAGCGGCGCGCGCGCCAGTTTTGTGCTGCTGAATAAAAAGCGAGACGTCGCGTGTTGTTGGATAGACGGCGTTTATTACCCAGAAATGGCGACCGATTGATCCCAGAAGCCCCCGGCGCGCGCGGCGCCGGCCTCGATTGGTAAGATATCCGCGGGCGACGAGGAGCATGTCTCAATATTAATTGCACTCGCCGCACGAAATGCAGAAACTACCGGCTGGCGCGAGGGGGACATGCTTCTTCGGAAGGCCATCACCGCCCTATTGTTGGCATGCGCGTTGGCGGCTTGCGCTGCGCCCAAGGTTACTCAACCACCCGTGACCGGCACATGGGTGGGGCCATTGCCGGTCAGCGCCACCGAACAAAGAACATTTGCCGTCGTGCTGCATGAACGCGGCGGCCTCAAACTGATGGGATATCTGCTCGGCGGCACGTCGCGGCGCGTGCTCGCCGGCGCTTTGCGCAGCGGCGATCACGTCTTGCTCGTCTTCGATATGAAAGACGCAGGGATAGCCTCACAGATCGTGGTGAGTGGCGAGGTCGCCGGCGATACGATGACGGGTGCGGCTTATCTGGGTTCGGCCAGCTATCCCGTAGTTTGGACGCGCCGCAGCGATCCGCTCGAAGTTAGAACCTTTGCTTTTCTTGATCCCACTAGCGGCAGTGGCGATCCCCACGAGTTCGCGATCGTGCAGGATGAAACCGGCGCCCTCGTTACAAGCAATTTCACCGGCTCGTCTTGCAGCCCTCTGGCCTGTGGCGGGGCAATTACGTCCTTCGCTGAGACGGCGGCGGGCGCACTCACGATCGCCATCACCTCCGACGGCGCCTGCCACGGCGCGGGCGCCATCAACGCCACGTTCAATGCCACCACCCTGCTTTATTCGGGGACGTGGACGCACACGGACGCGGGCGGTTGCGGCGGCGCCATTACGGGCGGGACGCTCATGGGCGGACGCGACCTCGGCACGCGCTCGACGCATGCGGCCAATGTGCTCGCTGGACTTGGCCAACTTGCCGACGATCTCGAAAGCGGGGTGACGTTCAGCGCGCCTTATGGGCCGGTGTCGGCGTCATATCTGCACTTCGGCCAAGACGCCGGGGATTTTCTGGCGGAGCGCAACGCTGAGGTCGCTTCTCATCCAGGGCGGCGTGTCGAGTTCTACAATATTAGCGCCATGCGCACGGTCGTGCCGGCTGGACACACGCCACTTTTGGGCTCCTCGCTCGTGGTGCTGTTCTCCGATCGACGCACGGACGCCGCCGGCGAATATCGCTCCGTCGCGGCGGGCGCGCCTGGCCAGACTGCCTACGCCTTCATCACTGAAGAAGCGGGCGTCTGGCGGCTCTCGGGCAATCACATGGGCGAGTTCGATTTGCCCTTTGCCTATACGCCAGGCGTCGAACGCCTCATCGTGCCCACCGATGTGGCGGGACAACCGCTTTCGCTCAGCCTGGGCGGCTGGGGCGCTCATTTTGCGCCATTGACTGGCCACCTCGAAGGCAATGCCAAAGCCGACATGATGGCGCAGTTTGCAGGAGCAGCCGCCGATTTGGTCGAACTCGCGAACGGGACGGGCGGCGCCCCTGGCGCGTGCGACGTCAATCTCGTCGCATCCGGTGCAGGCGAAATTTGCGGCGTTTATGGCGGACCGACTGGAGACCTTATTCGCTCGCGCATCTTGCGGTATCGCGCGCCCTACGATGGCACGGTGACCGAGATCGCCTACGAGGAACGACCGCGACCGCCCGGCGCGCCGGAGACCCACTATTTCGACAACGTGCCGCACTGGAGCGTGCGCATTACTTTTGGCGGCGGGCTTTCAATTCACTTCGATCATCTGGGGCAATTGACCGGCGCGGTGCGCGCGGGGTTGATCGCGGCCAAGGGCATCAATCCTGATACCTACACGCCATCTTCGACGCCGGGGGCGCCTGATTATTGCCCGCCCGCTCCGCTGCGCTGTCACGTCAATGTGCTCGATGGCGCAAGCTTTCCAATCTCTGCGCATGAAGAGATCGCGCGCGCGCAAACCGACGCTGCCCCGATTGCCGGTCATCCCGGCTATTATCGCGGCCAACTTGGGCCTTCGATCCCGCCCTGGAGCCAGGTGGAGTTCTTTGTCGAGGAGCAGATTGGCGCCCGCACGGCCGAGACGTGCATCTATCAGTATTTGCCGCCCGCCAAGCAGACAACGTTCGCGTCATTGATGACGGCCGACATGCTCAATCCGCAATCGCTGCGCTACGCTGACAATGCCTTCATCACGCCGTGGGCGTTCCGCGCCGAGGCAGCACTCTGCAACAATGACGGCTATCTCTTCCGCGACGAAACCGATTTCAGCGCCATCCAATCGCAATTGGGCGGCTGGTTTGAGCGCTCGGCGCCGGGGACAACGCCGAACGAACAATTCAGCGTGGCCACAATCCATCCAAACGCCGGCGCCTATAACCCCGCACTATACGATTTCTTGCTCGGCTCATCCGACCATACCCAATACCTTGTCGGACGCGAACGCACCGATGGCGCGGCTTTCACTTGGAGCGTGTCTGGCGGTGGTTCGGTATCCACTTTCTATCCTATCGGCGAAGTGCTCGAGCTCACGCCATCAAGCTTCGTCGTCAAATGGCGTGAGATCGGCGCCAGCAGCGCAACATTCTACCAGCGCGCAGCCTACATACTCGACTCAAGCGGCCTCAAGATCGCATGGGGGCCGCTTTCGCCAACGCTGGCCGCAGCGACGGTACCGACTTTGGCGCCAGGCGCGCCATGCAACGATACGACGACGCTCTGCTACGCGCACGCACGGCCATAAATCCAGGCGATGCGGTGGGCCTCCAACCCTTGGCGGGGCGCGTAAAATGCCGAACAACCGACGCTGCTTGCGCTCTGATTGGAACCGCGAAGCGGTTCGCCTCCTGTCATGACGCCATTGGCCCTTGGCTCGCCGTTTGCGCTCCGGATTGGTGTTCCTCTTGATAGAGTGTGCGCGGCGGCCCATGCTGGCGCCATGAAATGCCCCGTCTGCGAAGCCCCCGTCAAAGAGCACCCGACCACCATCGATCGCCAAGTGTTTGAGTGCCGCGTCCACGGCGCCTTCGCGGTCTCCGGAACGGTGATGGCGATGGGCTTTGAGGGCATGGACGCGTGGAAAAAGGCCAATGCACTGGATCACGCCAGAACCTATATGCGTCCGTGCGACAACATTCCGGTGATCACAAGTTATCACCTCTGAACGTGGCCGGCTTTGCACCGAAGTCGCGATAGGTCGACGTCGAGGCGCCACCCACAAACAGCTCAAAAGCAGGCCTGCGCCCCAGGGTGGCGCAACCCAAGCGTAGACGTCGGCTCGTTGTCCAACGGCGAACGCTTTCGAGCTCTACGATGACTGGTAAGCCTCCCGCGCCGCTTGATAGCGATCGTGGAGCTTTCGAAGCTCACTGCCGCTCGCGCCGGTCGCGCGGTCCTGAAAGCGCGCCATGTTGGCGTCGCGTTCGCCGAACACGGCCCTCACCTCGATCATCCACGCTTTTTCGGCCTCATTGGCTGCGCGCAGCAGGTCTAGCCTTCCCATGGAGCTGGCCTTTCACCTTACAAGATTGGCTCGCCGCACTCATGCGGCTTTCCCTAACCCATAGCGGTCTTGAGATAAGGCCAACCAGACGGCGAGCGCGCCGCCCACGACTTGGGATCAAACGAGCAATCCGTAGCACGGCGCGGCCACAATTGTCTGTTTGTTATGCTTTTGCACCCAGTACTGGCCTAATCCCATATGTCCGAGGAGGCGCGGATGGCGCTGGAATTGCTTGCGGCCGGGCAGCGCGTCAGCATTTCGGGGTTTGGCGGGGCGACAGCAGCTGGCGTCTACCGGATCGTTCGGGCGCTGCCGAGCGAAGGCCGACCGCTTCAATACCGCGTCAAGAACGACGCGGAGAGCTTCGAACGCGTCGTCGATGCGAGCCGTCTCGAAGTGCTGGCTCTGACTTGAGAGCGTCGCGACAGAGATTTGAAAGGGGAGCACCGTGGCAATTCAAGGCGACGCGTTAAAACAAGGCTGGGGCGTCGTGCGCCTCAAGCCGTGGCACTTGGCTGGCGTCTTCGTGTCCAGCCTCGATGCCGAAAATCTCGCCCAGCAATTGGGTGATGGCTACATCGTCAAGTATGGCGATCACGTTTTCGGATCGCCTGAGTTCACGTTCAGCGATACCCAGAACCGTTAATCTCGAGAGCCATTTCTTGAGGACGGGCGCTCTTACTCACCTTCGCCGAAGCGCAATAACGAGCCGCAATTCCTAGCCGGGCAAAGATATCGCGAAGCTCACGGCCTGCGCCACGATGGAAGCGCCCCCGTGATGGGGCGAAGACTCACCAGCGAAACGCCATGAAGCTAAGCAGCATTGTGGCGACCACGAAAACACCAGCCATGCAAAGACCGAATTGCAACGCGGATAAGCGAGGCGAAAGCTTCGGCTTGTCCATTGCTAAGACAAGCGCTGAGCGCATCATTTGTTGCATGGGCGGCGGTAGCATCCGTTACCGCAACTTTTAGCCGTCCTTTCCGCAGTCTGGACTAGGTTCAAATGCCTTCGAGGCAGGTGTTGCGCGCACCACTGAAAGCGCCCCGGGCGTCCAGGCCCGGGGCGCTTTTTCCCGTTTCACCATTTTTCGTTTCTGGCTCAGCGCATGCGGCCCATGAGCGCCGATCGCGGGGGTCACGAATTTCGCCAATGGGCGCTATTCCTGCAGCACTTCGGTCAACACGCGAGGAGCGTCTTTGACATCGTCGGGATGTCCCTCAGCGACGCCGGTGGCGAGGATCAGGGCCTTCCATAAAGCCCAGCCGCGCGCGCGCGCCCAGGTCGCCGCGTCAAGAGCCATTTGCTCGCTGAAGAGCCGGCGATCTCTCGCCTCCATCAGCGTCCAGGCAATGGCCAGATCGCACGCCGGATCGCCAACCGCCAAGCATCCAAAATCGATCACGCCCGACAATCGGCCGCCATCTATAAGAAGATTGCGCGCCGTGAAGTCTCCGTGAACCCATAGGGGTGGACGGGTCCACTCGGAGGCAATGGCCTCCTCCCACGCCGTCGTTGTCAGCTTCGCAGCGCTCGGCTCTTCGAGGCGTTTGATCGCCGCACGCGTCTGCAAATCATAGATGCTAAGCGATCCGCCTCGAAAGAAGTTGTGCGGGCCGGCGAGCGGGCCACCGCTGGCATCGATCGCATGCAGCGATACCAGGAAATCGGCCAGAGCTTTTGCGAGCGCGGCCGTATCGCCAACGTGCTCGACAGTGAGCGCCTTACCCTCGATCCAACGACACACAGACCAAGGCCAGGGGAAACTGTCGCTAGGCGTGCCCATGGCGATCGGCAAGGGCACGGGAACGGGCAAGCGCGACGCGAGGTGTGGCAACCATCGTTGCTCCTTCTCGACCTGCTCTGCGTAGCGGGCCGCACTCGGAAGCCGCACGACCATGTCATCGCCGAGGCGGAAGGTCCTATTGTCCCAGCCTTGGTGTTCGACTGGCCTGATTGCCAGATCAGCCCATGCCGGAAATTGCGTCGCAATCAAAAGCTGGACGAGGTGTGTGTCGATGATCACCACCGTCAAGCGTTGCCGCTAGGCCGTCATTCGGCAAGCTTTGTTCGTTGGCCGCGGAACACACGGGGCGCTGGCAATGTAGACGCAGCTAAAAGCTTGGAGTGAGCCTGCCCGCCATGGAAAACGTTGTGGGTAGGCGCTTGGCGCTGCTGGCCGGTTGGGGGCCGTGCTTTTGTATATACTGGATGCGCGCAACTCGGTCAGCGCGGTCCACGCCCCGACCTTCTTCCCTTTCGGCGTCTTGTTGGGAGCTTTTTTGCGTGGGGAGCGATGTTGGCGGTCGATTACGAAAAGTCTGGCGCTCGAAAAGTCTACCTCTCTTCCTTGCTTGAACTCCTCTCCGCATCAGCATTGGCATTCTTCCTTCTCGCCTTTGCTCTCAGCTGGATCGGCGTCCCAGGCCTTTGAAAACCCTGGACGTGGCCCACGTGACACGAATGTCGGCCAAGGCGCCCGATGGTTTCAAATCGCGCCGATGGGACCCTCGACTGGCCATCGCTCGGAGGTCGTGCGAAAACAATGGCTCGCAAACGAAGCACGGAACTTGCTGCAATGAAGGCCAGGAGACGGAGTTTTCTCACGTCACGGCGCACTTGGTTGACCAAAGTCCTCCTTGCGCGACTTCGCGCGCTGGACAATCCTTCGCTGACGGACGCGGCGTTGCGCTATCTGGTTGATGAGGCGACCCGAAAACTGGCCGCGCCGGGCGGCGCCTATGGTGAACTCGATATGGCGCTGAATACTGCCCGCGACCTGCTCAAGGCGGTCGCGGACCTCGAGCGGCCGGATCCGAAAAAGCCAGTTACGGCGGCGCTGCTTCGCCGCTTGGCCGCAGAAAAACGTTTGCCGCGTGTACCGCCCTGGCTGTAACGGCCCCTTCAACTCTCTCTCTGCGCGGCGCGCACTTTAGTTTCAACGCGTAGCGCCCATTTCACCGCAACAGATTCAACCGAAGCGCTGGCAAGCACGATCTGCGGCGGCGGAAGAAACCACCGAGACGAGATCATACCACCTTGGTCGCCGCGGTTCGCGCCGCAGGGCTTGTGGACACGCTCTCTGGTCCGGGCCCGTTTACGGTCTTTGCGCCGACCAATGCGGCCTTTGATCGGCTTCCAGCCGGAACCGTCGATGCATTGCTGCAGCCCGCCAATCGCAGCACGCTCACCAGCGTGTTGACCTATCACATTGTCGCCGGGCGCCTGAGCGCTGCCAATCTTGTTCAACGCGTTCGCGCCGGCAACGGCCGCGCGACGCTGACCACCGCCGAGGGCGAGGCGCTGAGCGTTACCCAATCGGGCAATGACATTGTTCTGACTGATGCGCGTGGAGACATGTCGCGTGTGACCATCGCCAACGTGGTTCAATCCAATGGCGTCATCCACGTGGTCGACACGGTGCTGCTGCCCGCGGCTTGATAGGTGAAGGAATGGGTCAGGCGCGGCGTCACACGCCGGACGCAAACCATTCGCTGGCGCTTATCAAAGCGTCCGATCAACACCGACGCCTCGGCCTGACGATGTTTAGAGCGCCCGATCTTCAGCGCTGGCGGCCTTCACGCACCTGAAGCAGATTGCCGTCCGGATCCTCAAATCTGGCGGCATAGCCCCAAGGGAACTCAAGCACCTCGTGTGGCTCGAACCTCACGCCCCGCGCGCTCAGTGTCTCAAACGCCGCGCGGCAATTTTCCACTTCGATGGTGTAGACCGCTGTTCCCTTGAGTTTGGCTGGGGTTCCTGGCCACAGAACCAGTTCGAATTCCTGTCCCTTGACGCCAACGCTTAAGAAGCGCGGTCCGCCGGGCGTCGGATAATCGCCCCGTTTCTCGAAGCCGATGACTTTTGTGTAAAAATCGAGCGCCTTATCCTGATCGCTCACCAACAGCGCCACATAGGCAACTTTCTTCAGCATTGTTGGTCCTCCGTTCGGTACTGCGACGGGAACCTGTGACTTTAGACCCACCGCGAGCTTGAAGGATCAACAACGCTGGCGGCGGTGGTCTGCTCCACATCAAATGCAGTTGACCTACATCTCACCAAGATGGCCTCGGCTGATGCCCCAAATGCGCGCCGATCGTTGGAGGAGCGGCGTGCGGCCGGGTCGCTGACCTGGACCGGTCCGGCGATGATGCTGTTTGCCCGCTCGGCTTTTGCGGTCATCGCCGCCAGCATCGTTGCGGCGATATTCGCCCTACGCGGCGCCGCCACGCCATGGCGCGACGCAGCGGTCTGGTTTCCAGTCTACGCTACGCTCATTGATGCGGGATGCTTGGCGTTGCTTTGGATCCTGATGCGCCGGGAAGGCGCCAAACTCATCGATCTCTTGAGCTTCGATCGTACGCGATTGTGGCGCGACGTGGTGTTGGGCCTTCTTCTTGTTCCACCCAGCCTCGCGCTCATCGTCGGCGGCGTCGCCGCAGCGAGTTTCCTCGTCTATGGAGCGCCGTTGGCGCCGTTGGCGTTCGAGAACTTGCCGCTTCCCGCCGCGCTCTACGCCGTCATCGTCTTCCCATTGCTGTGGGGCTTCACCGAGCAGATGACCTATAATGGCTATCTGACGCCGCGCATTCAGGTCCTAGGCGGCACAATCATGGCTGTCGCATTGGTGGGCCTCCCGTGGTCGTTCCAGCACGCCGTGATGCCGGTGCGGTTCGACCTCGACTACATGCTCTACCGGGCGCTTGCGCCGATCCCGTTCTCGACCTTCATTATCCTCGTCTATTTGCGCATTCGGCGCATCATTCCGCTTGCGATCGCCCATTGGTTGATGGACGGCGCTTCGGTTTTCTTGAGTTCGCTTTGGCCCCTGCTGGTGCGCTAAGGGCCCAACGCCACGAGACGGCGCCTATGATCTCGGTGCTGCCGCGCGCGGGTATTGATGGGCAGGCCCCAATGCGACATCGATAGGGCCGTTTGAGGAGCGCCACGATGTTTGTTGAACAGATCCTAGAGCGTGCGCGAGAACGCCTGGCAATCATCGAAGCAAACCATCCGGTTCATGACGCCGCACGCCTGCTCATCCGGCCGCACACGGATCTCATTGTGGTGTGCAATGGCGATGTTGCGGTTGGCGTCATCAGCAAAAGCGACATCCTGGCCCAAATTGGCGGCGTCGATGTCCATTCCGCCTTGGCAGCGCCTGTCTCATCGATCATGACGGAAGAGATCCTAAGTTGCCTTGCTTCCGATCGTCTCCTCGATGTTCTGGTCACAACCAAGGGCCGTGGCCTTCAACGCATTCCGGTCTTGAGCGAAACGCGCGCGCCGCTGGGTATTGTCTACATGCGCGACGCCTTGCAGGCGCTATTGCAAGAATCCAAGATCGAGGATGAGTTCTTGCGAAACTACATTCAAGGATTGGGCTATCACTGAGAACCAGCGGCAACGCTCATTGCGGCTGCTTCCCAAGCAACATTAGCCAGAGATCGCTGGAGAGCGGGGCTTCGAACCTCCCCCTCCAAGCTCAATCACCGCGATAGGGCTCGCACGCCCAGCCATCGTCATCGCGGTCAAGCTCGCGTCGATAGCCAGGCTGCCAGCGCGCGATGGGCGCAACGCCAGCCTCACGCGCCTCACGGCAATTTCGAAAATAGGCATGGGGCGATGGGCTCGTCAGCGCTGGCATGCCCGACCGCTCAGTCGCTGTCCTTATGGGACCGTCCGACATCTTGAACCCAACGATGCTGAGCGCAACGATCGCCGCGATCGTCCTGTCCCGATCGCAACAGGCATTGGAACGCGATGTCTGAGATGAGACCGCCTGGCGGCAAACGCGCGCCTTCTTGCCGCGCCGCGACGCTGGGGGTGAGGCGTTGAGTTCCAAGGCGATGGCATAGGCTCAATTTGGCGTGGTTCTGGTGAGCATCACGCTAAGATCTTGCGCAAACGCCCGTTACCCAATGGCGTCGCTCAGGGATCGCGCCGCTCCTGCCAGACCAACGGCCCACCCAATGTGTCGGATCGGATCTGGAATTCATCCGCGCTGCGCCGAACAAGGCCATCCCGCGCAACCTTCTTGGCCGTGTCGAGATCGCAGCGCCACGGGCTGCTGCTCACGTGGGAGCCTCTCTTGAAATAGACGATAATGTAGTCGGCCATGCGGCTCCCGGGGGCGTTTAAAGCATGCGCGGCACGGGCGGCGACATCAAGCCGCCAACTGGGAATGTTTGCACCCAGAAACATGCGCCTATGCGCATCGAGCCGCGCGCCCAGGCCAGAGATCGCGCTTAAGCCTGCGTGGCAAAAGCTCTACGCTCCTGCGCCGCCAACGTCAGCCACGCGCGCGCATCGTCGGGCGGGTTTGCGCTGCGAACGTCCTCCATGACTTGATCCGCCAGCGCCCGAAACCCCGGGTGAGCGGAGCTCCGCCACATTCTGTAGAAGGCCCGATAGCCGGGGTAGCTCAACATCATTTCCAGGTGGCCGCGCGTCGTGCTCCATCGCTCATCGCCGATAAGATCCTCGCGCCAGCCGAAGAAGTGCTCCTGGAAACGGTTGAGATGCGCGCGGGCAAACCAGGCGAACTGGTGGGCTTTGAAAACATCCATGTCCGGCGAGGCATAGACCCCCTCCCGCCAGATCGCGCCAAATGCCGGATCGCCGATCCTCAGCGAGATTTCTTCAACCGCTTGCTCGCGGTTCGCATGCATGATCGCCCGCTGGTTCAACGCCGCTTGGCGCGTCTGCAGCGCCAGATAGATAAGCGAGCCGACAAGCGCGGCGGCGGCAATGATTTGGCTGGTGTAGAAAACCTGTTCGAGGGTCATGCGCGACACTCCTGCAGCTAACCGAGATCCGCGATGTCGATCCCGTCGATCCTCACTTCATGATCAAGACGCCGCAGGCTTGACGGTCGCGAAGCGCTCAACCCAGAGCGCCAACAACGCCATGATCGCATAAAGGCTGATGGCGAAAACCGCAAAGAATTGCGGCGAAGGCGGCGGCGGGCCGAAGTTTGCGTAGACTTGAGTTAGCGCCATCACAAAAAGGAAGGCGGCGAATGCAAGCTTCCCGCGCGCGCCAGTGAACTTCACGCTACGCGCATAGAGCCACGCGCCAATGGCGAGAATGAAGAGTTCAAGCGGGAAACTCACCATCACATGGCGCCAAAGGCCAAAGCCGACTTTTGCCGAATTGTCGTAAAGCGGCAGGTCGGGCACATGCACGACGAGATCAAGCAGCCAGTGCGAGAAAGACGCCGCCGCCACAAGAACGAGCGTTGTTAGGCGATTGCCGGATATAAATGCCGCGACTGTTGCGCCGAGAACCAGCGAAAGCACAAGCGACCCAGGCAAACCATGCGTGAATGGCATGTAGTAGAGATCGTACGCATTAGCCTCGGTAAAGCCGGGTATGACGCGCATTCGCTCAACGCCCAGCAGCACCAAGATGGACCAAACAACGTCCAACCATTGCGTGGCGATGAACCAAACCCAGAGAGGAACGCGACCCGCGAGTGGCTTTGCCGCAAATGAAACACCGTAGTGCCCAACGAACATGAGGAACTCCACTCCATGAACGGTAACGGGCTGACGGCCTTCCAAACCACGACCCCTCAAAAACGTTCCCGCCTCGAGCAGAAAAAGCCAAACTATGCGCTGTTGGAGCGGCCTCTGTGACGTCAGAGTCCTGAGCGTGAACAACGCTCACATGCATTGTGATAGCTCATCGCTTGCGCGCGCAGCCCCGCGTGAGGCAAAGCGCGGCCATGACCTCTATCCCAGACATCGTAGACATTCACGAACGCACCAAAGGCATCAAGGACGATTGGCGGAATTTCGTCTTGGCCGAGGTCAATGATCATGTCGTGCGGGCAAGCGTCATGAGCCGTGACTTTCACTGGCATCGTCACGCCGGGAGCGACGAGACCTTCCTCGTCATCGAAGGCGAATTGGCAATCGACTTCGAAGGCGGGACACGCACTCTGAAACCGGGTCAAATGCTGACCGTGCCGAAGGGAATTCTGCACCGAACCAGGGCCGTCGGACGAAGCGTCAATCTGACATTCGAGCATCGCGACGCCGAAATTGCCGGCGACGCCTGATCAGGCGGGGCTTCCGAACAGAAAATGACGGCGTTGCCGCGCTCGCCCCGAGCCTCGAGCCTCGAGCCTCGATGCCTGACACGCAAAACAGCTTGATCCCAACAGCAGAGATGAGCCCTAGGTGAAAGCGCGCTCCAAAAAGCGCCTCACCAGCCGCTTCCGCCGCCACCGCCGCCGCCGCCGCCTGAGAACCCACCGCCTCCCGAACCGGATGAACCAGAACTCTGCGGCATCGCGCTCGACACGCCTGAATTCATGTTCGACACCAAAGCTTGGCTCATCCCCGCGAGCGACTGCGAGGACGCCCAGCCCCCGCTCGCCCAAGCCGGCGAATAAGATGCGGCCTCCGCGGGCAACAACCGTTCGAAATGATGTGTCCAGGGCGTCTCGACGCCCAAGGCCACGGCATAGGGCAAAAATGTCTCGTAGCGCTCTCTCGTCATTGGCGGCGGCGCTTCACTTCCAACCTTCACGGCGTTGAGCTGGAGCGCTTCGGCCGTTTCCATGTAGAGCCGAAAACCTTCGATCTGCGTGCGGATGTCTTGTCCAAGCTTGCTGGGCGCTGGAATGAAATACATGAAAGCGATGTTGAGTGCGGCGAGCGCCAAGACGGCAATCGTGTCCCAGCCAGTCCATTGTGAAGCGGAGGTCGCCGCAAACACTATGACCGCGGCCGTCGCCAGAACCGCCACCAATGTATAGCCGACGTTCCAGCGAAAATACGTGCTGCCGTATTGTTGCTTTAGCTGGCGGGTGAACTTGGCATAGGCTTGGGTGAACGCAGCATCGTATTGCCCGCCCAGCGTCTTGACGTTGCCGCCGGCGAAGACATCGCGTTCAAACGCCAGATCCTCGCCCGTGAAGGCCGCCGTGGAGGCGCCAGCGGATGGCGGATTGGGCGAAGACGTAAGCGTCGTTGCCGCCTTGTCAGAGGCATCGATGGTGAGACGCCCCTTCACGCCCAAGTTCATGATGGTGGCGATCAGCGCGCGATTTTCACGCAAGCCCCGATAGAAAATGTAATGGGTCGCCGCCGGCGAATAATTGGCGGGCGGTTCATAGCGCGCAAACACCGGGCCTTTGACGGGGTCGCGCCCCACGCGGTCATAGGCGCGATAGAGAAACCACGACAGGGCGCCAATCGACAACACCAGGATCGCAAGCGCGCCATGGCGTTGCCACCAGAGCCAGGTTTGATCGGCGCTCGATGGGGGATCGATCAGCCCCTTTGCAAATCCGACTGCGACCGAGAGCCCCTCGCCGGCGTCGAGTGTGCGCGTCGTCGCAAATACATGTTCGTCGCCAGACCGCGAATAGATGTAATCGCGGCCGTTCTGTCCAAGCGCGCCGGTATAGGCCGCCGTCTGCGTGACGTTCGCACCGGGCGGCAACACAATGGTTGCGCGCGCGTGCAAAATAGGAAACGTCCAATAATTGCCGGTCGCGTTCCAATAGACTTCGTCATAGCGCTCGAAGCGGCGAACCTGACGGTGCACGCGATAGCGGATGATGTATTCATGCGAGCCTGTGCTGACGAGCTCGTCTTCCTCGCCAATGCGTACGCGAAAGGCATTGTCTTCGTGACGGGTTTCAAAGTGCTCGCGCGCGCCGTCGCGCGCGATGCTCAAAATGTCATAGGCGTATGGGAGCCGCTCGGCGCCATCTTGATAATAACGCGGCAAATCGCGGACAATGCCATGACGGATCTGGTCGCCTTCCGCGATCAGATCGATGGTCTCGGTCACGACAACATCGCCGTTGCGCGTGACATCGACCCGCACATCGAACTGGTCGATCAGCTCCTTTGCTGAAGCAGGTGCTGCGACGGCGATCGCAATGATCGTCGCCAGCATTGTGAGCATCCGCATCATGATGACTTCACTGCGACTTGCGGCGGAGCGCCCTCGCCCGCGCCGATTTCGAAAAACGCACGCTTTGCAATGCCACCGATTGCGGCCACCAGGTTCGAAGGAAAACTTTCGACCGCCGTATTGAGCTCGCGCACCGCGCCATTGTAGAAGCGCCGCGCCATTTCAATTCTGTTCTCGGTGTCGGCCAGTTGGTTTTGCAGATCGAGGAAGTTTTGACTGGCTTTGAGCTCCGGATACCCTTCGGCGACGGCGATAAGCCGTCCCAGCGGCTTTGTGAGATCGGTCTCGGCTGCCCCGCGCCGCTCTGGATCGTCGCCGGCGGCCAATGCCCGCGATCGCTTCTCGGCAATGTCGGTGAAGAGCTGTCGCTCGTGGGCGGCGTAGCCCTCAACGACGGAGACCAGTTGCGGCACGAGGTCGGCGCGGCGCTTCAATTGCACGTCGATATCGGCCCAGCCATTGTTGGCCATTTGCCGCCGCGCGATCAGCTGATTGTAGAGCACCGCCAAGGCGATCGCCAAGACGACGCCAAGAATGGCCAATAGAGCGGTCACGCAAGTCTCCTCAAAGGTTTCCGGTTCGCTAGAGACGATGATTTCGCCTCGATGTGAAGCCATCGCCGCGTTCGCGGCGGCGAATTGGGCTCTATCGGCATCCCACCGCAAAACCGACGTTCGATGCCAGCTCGTCGTCGAAGAGCGCCGTGTGGCGGGCGCCGGTCAATTGGCGCAAGACTGATGATGGGCGAGGCTCGCCGTGCTATTCCAGTCGGCATCGCTAATTCGGGAGGCTCGGATGCGCTGGGCCGTGATTTCATTGGCAGTTGCGCTTGCAGGGTGCTCGACGAACTTGCCGGTCCGAGGTCAAATGCAGGGCTCGCCTGAGGCTTTTAGCGGCCGCGCCAGAGCCAACATGAATGGCGCCGGCACGCTCACCATCGTGACGAGCATTGGCGTCCATTGCAGCGGCGATTTCGTCTACGTCACCACACGCCAAGGCTCTGGCACATTCACCTGCGAAGACGGCCGCTCGGGTCCATTCGCGTTTTACTCGCAAGGCACGAGGGGAACCGGCTACGGCACGCTCGGCAATGAGCGGTTCACGTTCACGATCGGCAATTAGCGATTACCTTCACGCGGCGTGGCCACTACCCATCGATTTCACCGGCGTCAGCGCATCGCAATGCGAGAGCGCTGCTAGACGGCGGCGGGGTTGAGCACGGCGCGCGACATTGTCCCGCGATTGTCGCCTTGCATGCGGCGTGGCTCGGCGGGCTCTGGGTATTGGCGTGGAACCTTCACATTCAGGCGGGTTGGCTTACGTTGTTCGTCTTGCTTCAGGCGCTGCGCGCTTGGACGTTGACGGCGCTCGGGCGTCGGTGGACGACGCGGATCATCGCTGTGCCCAGCGAGGTTCTGGTCAAGCGCGGGCCCTTATCGCTTTTTTGACCGCCTACCCTACCGCAAAACCAACGCTGGATGTGACCGCGTCACCGAAGGCGGATATCAGCGCCAACCCGATGGCCTCAGCTAAATTCGTGCGGCACGGCTCAATTCAAAGTGCTCAGCGTCGGTAAGAAAAGTGCGCCGGTTCGATCGCGAAATATCGTGCGGCATCCTCCTTCAGCGCACAGTGCATCACGCCATCGCCAGGGCGTAGGCGTGACACACCCGCGGACCCTTCCCGCCGCGATCGCAAACCCAACTTCGCCGGGACGCTGGCATTGCGCAAAAAACCCCACGCGCGCCCTTCGCCATTGGCGTTGCTCAGTAAACCGCCATTGGCTCGATGCCCTTGGCGACGTTGGCGCGACCGTTTTTGAGCGCCAACACTTGCTCGGCTTGAGGTGCGCGCCAGAAGCCCAACTTTTCTGAGGCGCGGCTTACCCGGAATACGCCGTGCTTGGGGCACTGATACCTGGCCGCGTCGCCGCGGGGTTCACGTTCAACAAGGCGGGCATTGCAATCTGGACAATTCATGACGCGAGCATGGGGCGCGCCGCCCCCAATAGCCAGCCCGCATTCTCATCAGATAAGGCGCAAATTCACCGCAAAGCGACGTCCAAGGGCGTGGTCGGTCTTGACATCAAAGCTCAATCGGTCTCCCGCAGACAATTGAGCACGTCCGGTGCGTTCCACTTCGCTGCTATAAACCGGCACATCGGCGGCGCCGGACACTGGACTGATTAGCCCGGTTCCTCGGCGCGCATCGTACGATTTTACATCGCCAATCACGACCCCACCAACGCGCGCGACGCGCCAAACCAGAGAGAGCCCGCACGATGAGCGCGGGTCATCTCGCTCTCGCCTGCACGCAGGATCGGTTGATCATCATGATCGCGAGTTCGTCGCGATGCAGACGGGTAATAAGCGCCCTCACGAACCCTTCGGCCAAAAGCGCATAGGCGATCTGGTCCCAACGTCTATAGCGTCCACTGTCAGCGAGGGCATAGGCACGATCACGCAATTTAAAGAATGCGTCGTTGATCCCCAAGGCGGGCTCGTCGGCATTTGCATCTAAGGCATTGGGCATGCCCAATTCTCCAACCTGTCACGCGCATTGCTAGTTCGGATATTTTTGCTCGCGTTCGCCGAACATCCAAAAACCGGCGACGTACAACAAAGGCAAAAAGAAGAACAGAACGGCAAAGATCGTGTCAGCGCCGCCCCACGCACGGAGCGAGTTGAAGACAACGCCGTCGACCTGGATGGCGCGGCTTGTCGTTGCAAGTTGCGCCACCACTACGCCTGCGACGCAAGCCCAAAAACCAATGGCTGTGCCGATGATTGGGGTCGTGCGCTCGACGTAATCGTCGTTGGAGTGCTTGGCGATGTGCAGGAAACTCGGCCACACTGCTATCGGCCAGAAAACTGACTGCAGCAATCCGTCTAGTCGGTTTTGCATCGGAGGCTCTTTCCTTCCGGAGATGCTCCCGCTTCGGCGTCGTCGCGACACTGGTGTATGAGCGTGAACGTGTTTCTGCGTGTTCGTGCGATGGCGCGCCTAACGAGAAGCCGCCGAGAAGCGTGCCTTCTCGGCGACGCTTAATCGTTAGCTCTTTTTCGGCTCGACCGGCGCTGTCGCCGCCGCGATGGGAGCAGCAGTGGGAGCAGCAGCGGGTTTCGTGTCCGTCGTCTTGTTCGGCTGTTGCACCGGATCGGGCGCGGCCTGCGTCGGCCCAGTCTTGGGTTGATCTGCCATTTTGAAATCTCATGGAAAGCATCAGAGGACTCTGACTAATGAGGAGATGGTGTTTGTTCACCCGCCGGCAATGGCAAGGCGAGTGAATAAAGCCCTTGCAATTGGCGGCAATTGCGCGGCGGTTTGGTATGCGGCGATCAGGTCAAACGTTGCTTTTTCACGTCGACACGGCATCAGCGATTGGCCTGCTCAGCGCCAAGGCTCGTTTCAACAGTCACAGAAAGCGCAGATCCAATTGAGGTCGGCGCGGCGGCGCCAACCACGCTCTCAGCCGTGCTTCGGTTCGCAAAGCGATGGTGGAACGCTTCGGCGCGTGGCGCGTATTCATAGTGAGCGCCTTTAAAGCCCTCCCCCGCTCTACGGCGCTTGAGACTAGAGAACGGCCTCTGCCGCCAGGGGCCGTTTTTCTTGCACGCGGGCCCAAACCACTTTGGTTTCGCGGGTGTGCAGGTTGCGAAGGCGAAAGCCATCTACTTCGCGCGCCCGGCATTCGGCGAGCGCCAGCTCTTCAATTTCCGCTTGCGACTTGGCGGATACGAGGCGGCTAAAGACAACGCGTCTGTTGGGCGCCACGACGCGGCGTCTCAGGCAATCGATGCGACAGAACATGTCAGATAGCGTCCCAAAGGTGGTGGAGGTTGCCTCGCCCCGCGTCGGACATTCCTTCGTTAGCGAGCGTGGCGCGAAACGCTCGATGCTCGCCGAATTCAGGCTTTCCGCAGATTGCTGAGCAACGCAGGCTCGCAAACATTAGACATTCGCCACCTCTCGGGCTTGCCGGCCTTGGATGAGCTCTACCCCCCAGAACCATCGCCGACGCCAATCGTTCGGCGTAGCGTTCTGGCATTGATCAAAAGCGCAATAACAGCCGCGG
Source organism: uncultured Pseudomonadota bacterium (assembly GCA_963837475.1). GTDB lineage: Bacteria > Pseudomonadota > Alphaproteobacteria > Caulobacterales > Aquidulcibacteraceae > Vitreimonas. Next base: position 480,941 of record CAWIND010000003.1, on the reverse strand, counting down.
TCATGCTGATCGCCGTCAGCATCAGGAATTCGGTTCTATTGAAGATCGCAAACGCGGGCACGCCAAACGCTCCAAGCGCAAGCACCAACACCTGCAAGCCTGCGAAAGCCGCCATTACAATGGCCTCCATCGTGTTGTCCATGCCTGGATGGGAGACTTTCATCTGCTCGCTCATGCCAATCATGGCGGCGAAGATCAAGAGCACCTCCACCCACGAGAGGTCGTATACGCCCCAATGAATTAACGTTGCCCGCGGATCGGTGAAGGCGTAGACGCCGATCACGTAGAGCACCAAGACGTAGAGAAAGCTGGGCACATATTTGAGCGGGCTGGTTGCCCGATGCACGCTGCGTATTTCCAACGCCGGCGCTTGGGCTTCATGTGCGCTTGCCATCGTGACTTGTCCTAAACTTACTCGCCCCTACATCTCAACGTCCGCTTATCTCACAACGTTCCGCTTCGACGGCGTCGCAGACGAAAGCCTCAACTGGAGGCAAGCGCTGGACGTCCGTCAAATCCCCAAAACCGCTCGCGCGCCGCCACACGCCCGCCCTGCCAACCATCACAGATTTGAAAACCGTTGGCGCGGTGCTGGATCCTGGCGGTGGTGGCGCCGATTCTGGCCTGCAGCACTGCCGAAGCCAACGAAGCGTCGCACATCACAACACTGCAAACGGCTGCATCCTCTTGGGTCCAAGTCAGATACTCAATGGTGTAGCGCGCGACTTTGCCTGTCGCGCCTGGCGAAGGCGCCGGCCCGTCATGTGAGGCGTCCGGCATCTAAGCCCGGAAACCAGCGTAGGCGGCTGCGAGTGCAAGGATTACGCCGGGCACGACAAAGGGCGGGATGAACCACTTCTTCGCGCCGTTCGAATTGAGCGAAACAACATCGCTCGGACTGCTGCCTTCTTGCGCCAGGACGGACGATGGGTGAGCCGCTGGAGCGGAACGCGCCTTCCATGTTTCTTCGGAACGCATGTTTCTCCAGAAGGTTTGGCGTTGGCCGGCGAAAGCCGGCAAACTAAGGTCGCGACGGTATCACTCACAATGCGCGTTTCGGTACGCCATCGTACAGACGGGCAGCGCCAAACGCGGCACTCAAGGCATTGTCTCCCACGCGCTTCAACGGGCGGCTCAATGGCCTCACCATCATCGCTCAGCTGAATCTGGATATGGACTGATGAACTGGATCGCGCTTGCCGCTTTCTTCGTTGTGGGCTGCACTGAGGCCGCGCCTTTGCCCGTCAGCGCCCGTCGCACCGAAGCGGAAGCCTCGGTCAACATGTCGAATATCGACGTTTCCAGCGAGGTGGGAGCGGACAGATTGCTGCGCCGAATTCGCGACGCCGCCAAGGCAAGCTGCGACATTGATAAGGTTCCCCCGGGAGAGGGCATGGTCGCGCGCCGGCAATCTTGCATGTACGCGGCAATGGCCAACGACGTTGCCGGAGTAGAAAGCCCGGTCGTGCTCGCACGCTTTAGGAGAGTTGGCGCGAGCATGATCTCAGCGGCGACGCCCCAAGATGGGGTTAGCAGCAATCGCCACGCGCTCAACCACCGCGATGCGAACGCCGATCACGCCGCCAATTCGCTCACGGCAGCGACCAGCCGCGGCCTGACGAGCGACCAGCTCAACAATCGCGAAAGCGCCCGGCTGCGAGCCATGGGCAGTGCAAAAGACCAGGGCGCGCCCTTGATTTCACAGAACGATTGAGCCCTCCGCCCCCGGCGCGTCTTGGGCCGAGCGAGACACGCTTCTTACCTTGCGGATGAATGTCTCAAGCTCGCTCACGCCGTGCGCGGCCTCGTCGCGATCCGCCACGATCGCGGCCTGATCGATCAGCACATCTTGCAAATCGTTCGATAGTGCATCCCACTGGAGCACGACGGCTTGCCCGAGACGGCGCAGCAGATGCTCCTGCGCATCCTTGTATTTCAAAGTCAGCGCCATCGCCTTGGGCAGTCCGGCAATGGCCACGCGCTGGTGCGCCTCGAATCGGATCTGCGTCATTCTGCTCGTCCTTTTGCCTGCGAGGAGCGCCGGGGAGCTCCCCCGGCGCTCTCGACGATGAAAACCGGGTTGAACGGCCCAATAGTACAGACCAAAAAAAAGCCGCCCCGGCGTTCAAGCCTGGGCGGCTTCGTTTCTAGTTGTATCGGCTGCTGTTCAGCACGACTTGAAGAATGACGCCGGTCGCGATTGCGGCGAGAAGGAAGTCGCCGTCATTGTCGCGAACCCAGTGATAGCCGCGCCGCGGCTCGCGCAGATTTTCACGGCGATAGTCTACTTCCGAGTAGCGATTGCCATAATAGCCCAGACGTTGGCCACGCGCCCATGGCCGATAGCCAAGCGTCACGTTGCGACTCATCTGCCGCGGCGGGCCGTAATGCCATTGGTTATAGCTGTAATAACCATTGTGTTGCGCATCGTCCCAGCGCGCGTCGCGGCGATTGTCGCGCCAAGCATGGCGACGGCCACGATGATCGCGTCCTTGGCCGTTGTTCCAATTGTTGTCCCGGCGTTGGTCATCGTCGCGAGCCCGATTGTCGCCACGCGACTGATCGTTGTCGCGGCCTTGATACTGGCCTTGTTGCTGGTCTCGATAGTCTCCTTGAGCGGATGCCGACGGCGCAAAAGGCGCGGCGAGCGCAACCACCGCGATTGCGGAGATGAGTGTGTTTTTCATTGGGAACTCTTTCTAGGACCCTAACAACGCGCCAACGCGGACAAGGGGGCCGTCTCTTGTGTGAAATGGCGACAAGCCCGCGGATGCGGCAACGAGAGACCGGCGTTATCTAGCGTTCGTCGCGATCATGTTGCCTACTTCGACATTTGATGTGTGCGCTGTCGCACACATTGGTATAGGTCACTCGCGCGAACTGGTGGAGGCCTCCGCACAAATCGACATGTCCCGACGATTGTGCTGACACCGCAAGAAGTGGCCGCGGCGCGCCACTGGCGCCGCAACGAGCGGGACGATGCCCGTTGCTGCTCGCCCCGAAGGCACTACCAGGAGCGCCTATGGGGTGGTGTTAAGACCCAGCGCAACCATAATGCCGGCTCCTCTGGAGATTGACGAAGCGTTGGCCAGCCGATCTTTTCGCTCTTGTCCTTTGTCTTGTCTTTGTTCCGCAGAGCGCACGCGCCGCGGACCTTGCAATCGCGAGCCCCGAGGTCATCGGCGCCGAAGCGCGACACAAGCCAGATCTCGAAGGACCGCTGCTTGGCACGCTGCGCGGCATCCACATTTGGCGCGCGCCGAGCACGCCTGAGACGGGCTTGCTGCCCACGCTCTACATGGCGGACGGCGGACCGGGCGCATACATCATCGCCGCGCGGTTGCGCGCGGCGATCGAAGCGGGGGGCATGTGGCGCCTATCCAAATTGTGGGCATGGAGGCCAACCTGCGCAACCGCGATGTCGAGTACGGGCAGCCAGGCCGTTCGGCGTTCGTCGCGCACGAACGCTGGGTGCTGAACGTGGTGATCCCGTGGGTGGAGCGCGCCGCGCGCGGTTCGCCGACACAACGCGCGATCGGCGGCTATTCCAACGGCGCCGACTTCGCGCTGGCGATGGGCGCGGCGCATCCAGACATCTTTTCAGCCGTGATCGCGCATTCGCCGCTCATCTCGCTCGATCTGCATATCGACACGCCGGGCCATGAACGCGTGCGCTGGGCGATGAGCGCGGGATTGGCGGAGTTTGATGGCCTCTCGCAATGGATTGTTGGCGTCAATCGCGCGGAGGCGCAAACGGCAGGAGCGGCAGTCCGCACGTGCATTGGGCCGTGGCTTCACAACGCCCAATCGTGGATCGATCTGTCGCCCAGTGCGGTGGCGTGGGCGTTTGGCTTTCCAATCGACCGGATCGAGACGCCGCTCGAGCAGCGTTCGTGTCAGGTCATACCGGCGCGATAGCAGCACGCTCGTCCGCTTTGGCCAAGCCAGCCAACGAGGTGCGCATTGGAACACTCATGAAGCATGGGGTTGACCTTTTCTGCGCCGACAGCGGCGTCGCTTAATGCTCCGCGCCGGCGAGCGTCGCGCCGCCCTCGTTTTCCCAATCGGATACGCGCGCGCGTTGCCCAGCCTTTGGTTTCTTTGGGACCTGGTCCGAGAGGTCGGCGCGGTCGCGATAAAGCCGCGCCATGAGCTGCTCGCCTTTCCAGATTTCGACAAGTCCGCTGCTTGACAAACCGGCTCGACCATAAGTCACGGCCTCGTCATCGCTTTCAAAGGGATCGAACTCGGAGCGCAATGTGCGCCCCAGCTCATCGAGGAAGCATACGGAATAATTCATTCGAGCCGCCTCTCAACGGCGATGCGAGCCCTTGAGCCTTATGCATCAGATCGGCGCGCAAATCAGCGCCGCTCATGCGGGCTCGGCCCACGTCATGTGGAGATCTTGCTCAACGAATTCAATGCAAGTTCAATCGCGTGTGCTGCACAGCACGCTCGTTCGCGACAGACTTCGGGGAGCGCTTCTGAGGTCGCTCCCCGAACCTGGCGTGATTGTTACGAGTTAATTTGAGAGCGGACGCGTGCGCTGAGATTATCCAGCTGCGACTGGATGAAGGCGGTTTCCCGCGTACTGAGGCGGCCGCGATAATCGCGCATGCGTGATTCTCTTTGGCGGATGGAAGAGAGCATTTGCAGCGAGCGTCGCGCTTCGCTCGTCGTGAGCGTCCCGTCACTGCGCGCATTGATAATACGCTGCTGCAACCAAGCTTCCCGCTGACGGATGTCGCGCGGCGCATCGCCCCAGCGGCTATTCATGTCGAACCGGTCGTCGGTTGAATATGCGGTTGCAATCCAGCGCCCGTGGGCGTCGTAATAGCCGCGAGACGGCCCGGCCGTCCAACGCCCGTTAGGGTCGTAATAGCCTGGCTGTGCATCGGCGATCCAAACGTTGTTGGCGTCGCGATGGCCGCTCGGCGCACCCGACACCCACCGGCCATTTGAGTCGTATTGTCCATAGGTCGCGCCTGCTACCCAGCGCCGATTGGAGTTGTAATAGCCGCTTGCAGCATTGCCGACCCATTGGCCGTCGGCGTCGTAATAACCATTGGCTGAGGCCGGCACCCAATAGCCCTTGGAGTCATAATAACCGCTGGCCTCGGCATTTGAATTTGCCGCGATCCAGCGATTGCTTGAATTGTAGTAGCCGTTTGGCGCGCCATCGACCCATTGGCCGTCGCGGTCATAGTAACCGACCGCGGCTGAGCGCTCGACTGCATTGGCGTGCCAAGCGCCGCGCTCGTCATAATAGCCGTAAGCGTGCGCACAATCGGCAGCGCCGCGCGTCAGTTGATTGCCGACAAGACCGCCGCCAACCGCACCAATCACTGCGCCAGCGGTTCGGTTTCCGCGTCCCGCGACGGCGCTTCCGACAACAGCGCCAATACCGGCGCCTGCGACTGTTCCAACCACTCTGTTGGTATGTTGCTGCTCGCAGCTGGTTTGCGGTTGGGCAAAGGCGATTGACGGGAAAAAGGCCGCCGCGGCGACGCCGGCGGCGAGGATATTCATACGCATTTTAAGAGTGCTCCCAGATCAGCAAATCGCGATCCGTTGCAGCCTCAACGTTTGGGCGGCGCGGCCGTTCCGTCTTGTTGATCAACGAACAAACTTAAATCAGCGAAACGGCCTTATGGCGCGTGATGGAAGGCCGTTCGCGAACAGGCCAGACAAAATGCGGGGGCCGAATGCCTGGCCCATTCGTGCGTCAGTGCGTGCGCGCGATTGCCCAGACGGCCCAAGTGCTCGTGAGCACGGCCCAGCATGCGATCAAGGACCATCCCAGGAAATCCGATAAAACGCGGGCTTTCGAACGCACAACTTACCTTGTCTGGCGGGAGCGCAAAGCGAGCCAGAGATGCGCGAAACTTGCGCCCGCCATTAGAGCGTGTCGGTGCGGTAGCGGGCAAGTGCGCCAACGAAGCGCATATGAAAACGGCCTCCCCGGAAAGTGTGGAAGGCCGTTCTCGTACGAGGATGAGTGAAGCCCCCCGGCTCCGAGTGCTTCATGGCCTGGGAAAGGCCGCTTGGTCTGTACGCTCCCGTACAATGGCGGCGGTTCGCTTGTGGAATTGCCGGCGGCGCAATGTGTGCGATGGCGCACACATTGATCGGATACGCCCTGTTTTGCAGGCCGTACCTCGTAAAAAGCGTCGTTTTGCGCTCACGATTGCAGCCCCTGCGTAACAATGAGGCGCTTTTCGTGGCGCACTATCGCCTTTTCGTGCATTGTGTACGCATCAGCCGTCCCTCCTGGCGTACAGCTGACTGAGAGATGTTTGTGCTCCCGCCCATGGAGCCTCACATGTCTCAAGTATTGCAAACCACCGTCAAAAATCGAATTCTCGCGGCACTCCCCGCGCTCGAATTTGCCTTGCTGGCAAAGCATCTCACACTTGTGGAGCTCGCACTCGGGGAGTCGCTTCACCGCGCCGGCGACCCCATTTCCGAGGTCTTTTTTGTCGAGAGCGGCTTTATCTCAGCGCTCACCATGCTCTCGGACGGACAGCCGCTTGAAATCGGCTTGATCGGCGCGGAAGGCGTCGCCGGGGTTTCAGTCATCCTGGGCGCCACCCACTCCTACAGCGAAACCATGTGCCAGACGGGCGGCGGCGCCTTTCGCATCACCACGGGCGAGCTGAAAGCGGCCGCCCTGCATGCGCCGCACCTGCGTGATCTGCTGCTGCGCTACGTTCATGTCTTCCACGTCCAAGTCGCGCAAACCGCCGCCTGCAACGCCCACCACGAATTAGGGCAGCGCCTCGCCCGCTGGCTGCTGGCCGCCCACGATCGCAGCGGCGTTGCGGAATTGTCGCTCACGCAAGACCTGATCGCCATCATGCTCGGTGTGCGCCGCTCAACTGTCAGCATCGCCGCCAGCACGCTGCAACGCGCTGGCGTCATTCGCTATCAACACGGTCGCATCACCATTATCGATCGCCTCGGGCTCGAGAACGCCGCCTGCGAATGCTTCGAATCTGTTGCAACCGAATATCGGGCGCTCTTCGGCGAATACCCGCTCAACCTCGCGCCGGCCGTCAGTCCCGCTGTGTGAGGCGCCGCCTGTCCCCGCGGCAAAATGCATCCAACTAGGCAATGAGTCGCTTATCGCACAGACTCCGACCCCGCCTTGCACGATTGTTCCCGCCGAGAAGGGAGTGCGGCGATGAATTACGTATGCAAGGAAATGGACGCGCCCGATCCCGGCGACAAGCGCGCGACCTGGAGTTTGCTGGCGGAAAACGCCCAGTTGCGCCGGCTCTGCGCCCAAAGCAAAGACCTGGTGGCGCGCCACGAACTGGCGCTCCGCGAGGGCGACCATCGCATCAAGAATAGCCTCCAGATCGTGGCCAGCCTCATGGGCGTGCAAGAACGTCGTGAGACCAACCTTGCCGCCAAGCACGCTTTGCGCACGGCCACATCGCGCATTCAGGCCGTCGCCCGCATCCACGACGCCCTGCAGCTCACCGGCGGCGCCGACGATGTAAACCTTGGCGCCCTCATCGAAACCATGTGCACGTCCCTCCATTCGATGGCCGGCGATCCTGATGCGGTGCAGGTGATAGTAGACGCAGAATTCATCCACGCGCCGATCGCATTGGCGCAGCCGGTTGTGCTCGCCACCAACGAACTCGTCGTAAACGCTTTGCGGCACGCCTTCCCGGAAGGCCGGTCGGGCGCGGTTCATGTAAGCGTCTTCAGCGATGGCGGCCAAGTGTGTGTCATCGTCGCCGACAATGGCGTGGGATTGCCGGGGGATTATCAGCAAGAGCTCGGCTTCGGCATGAAGCTCGTGCGCATGATGGCCACTAAAGTCAGCGGCACGCTCTCAGTTGAAAGCGAAGCGGGCGCACGCTTTACACTCAGCGCGCCTTTGCCAAGCCGCTTCTAAGCGCCATCTCGGACGAAGACTCTTCTTCCCTGCGCGATCGCGTTTGCGAAACTTGCCGGCGCCGGAAGCATCACACGCTGCGATCAATCGCGCGCTTTGGTGGGCGAAGACTTTCGCCGCGTCCTCGTTGCGCGCCTGCACGGCGACAAGCTCGCCGTCATGATGCTCGATCGCTGCCGCCATCAGTCTCGCGCTGATGAAGCAGATACCCCTGTCGCATATGGCGTACGTCAACAAGCGGGCATCTTGCAGACGCGTCGGCCAACGTCCCAGACCTCAATACCGCAGGTTTCGGTGAGCAGAGATTGGCCGATCTCCCTCGCGCCAGCATCATCGGTGCAATCGACCCACCGCACGGACATGACCACATCCAAGCGGTCCACGACAAAAAAGCGGTAAGTGGCCATGGCCGCGGAGCTGCTTTGCTCTTTCATCCGACGCCCTTCACTTTCATCGGTAAGCCTAGCGCGCTGCGAGTGTCCCAAATGAGGCTGAGTTGCGCGGCGTCAGCAAGCGTCGCGCCGTGGGGGTGAAGCTGCGCAATTCTGTTCGGCGAAGTGACTTGCACGACAGGCATCCACTTCGTGGCATACCGCCTCATGATGGCGCCAGTCTGCGGGCAATCCCTATATTCGATCGGCTAGGAGATCTTGTGGCGCTGCCTCTTCGAGAGCGTGAACGACGCGAGCGATTTCGTCATCGGGCCCGGCGCCTGGCCGATACCGGTCGGCACAAGAATTGGAGAGCTGTCGAGCTCGCCTTGACTGACGATGGCGAGTGCGGCGTACACAGGGCGCTCGCCTCCGGTGTCGTACGGATAGCGCTTAACGCTCGATGCGTCTTTGCCAAGTTCAAACACCAGGCTGACTGACAGTGACCCCTATCGTCTCGTCGCGTTGCGCACGCCATAGCCAAGAGCGAGCGCACGGCCGGCGCTCGCGAAGGGCGCAGCTGATCCTCGTTGCAGTCTGAGCCTAGTTGATGTGCGGTCCATTCAAGCCATGGCGCGCGGCGAACGCCTCAATGCCCCACGACTGGAATGTGTCAGCGTCCCTGATCTTTACTTTGAGCTCGCCTGCTTTTGTCAGTGCGGTGGCGCGAAGGTAGGCGCCCAAAGCGGTGTCGTTTTGCTCCATCGCATCAGAAGCGCCAGCTGAGCTCCGGGTTCGATAGCTGATCCAATAACGCACAAGAAAACGTCCCTTGAATTGCTCCCTGGCGCGGAGAAACCGCCACAAACGAACACAACGCCTCGTCAACAGCACACGCGGTCAATCGTTCCAGCAGAGTTCCGCTATCCACTGTCGCGCTGACGCTTTCGTGCTAGATCAGATTGTTATGGCTGGTGCGGTTTCGCACTCAAGCACGATAGCCACGGCTCGCCAGGCGATCGCGTTCGTGCGCAAGCACGGCGTCGTCCTGGAGGCCCGTCGCGGATCGGTCCCTTCCTTTGCCGAGGCTGTGGCGGAAGGACCGATCAAGGGGAGCTGGTGGTCTCACCCAAAGGGCAAGGCGATATTTAGGCTGAGCCGGGCGGTTCGAGATAGCGACGAGATCATCGTTTGCCGAGTGGCCAAAGGCAGAGTCACGTTCATCCATCGAAAGCTGTGGCCGGCCTTGGTTCGTCTCGCCGATCGATTTCCGCGCGAACACCTCGGTCAAATCAAAGAGCAGCACACCTCGTCTGGCCGCCACATCGTTCAAACGATCCCGTTTCCTGACTGGGTGTCGCCAGAGCTTTCAGTCCTCGCTAAGAAACTGAGTGAGTCCGGGGCCATCACGCAGCCTGCGCGCCTTCTGGCTTGGCCGGTCGGCTCAACGCGCGGAGCTCGCGCGGGGCTTCGAGATCGCCGATTGCTGGTCGGGTCGCCGAAACGGGCCTTCCGCACCCGCGCGGGGTTTGAGAGGCAGCGAGCCCGCGTCCTCTGGCTCGCCATGAGAAACCGGCCGCCCACCGGCCTCCTCGAGCTCAGTTTAGTTTCATGCAGCGCGCCGAACAAAGCTTAGAAGAAACAGCAGAACAACGGCGCCCAATGTGGCGCCGAAAATTGCGCCGACAATGCCGCCGCCAACAAACAGACCGAAGGCGCCGAGCAGCCAGCTGCCCACGACGGCGCCAAGCACCCCTACAATGATATTACCGAACAGACCAAAGCCGTATCCTCTCACGAGAATACCAGCGAGCCATCCAGCGATCGCGCCGATGAGCAATATGATGAGAATGTTTTCCATTATTGAAATCCATGAGGTTACCGCCTCATGGACAATCGGTCTGATGTGCAGAAGTTCCAGGCCATCTCGAGCGGCGACGCTGATAGAGGAGCCGCTCGCGTCATGGCGGCGTTGAACCTCGCACCAAGAGCACGGCGTCGCTCAAATTGAACTCGCCTTCCGTTTCAAAGGAACGCCCGCAACGCGCCAGCACGGGACCGCTAGTGCAACGTTGTTCAAGGATGTTGGCCGCCAAGCGCCAGGACCGGGGTCGCGCGACGCCGAAACTCGGTTTTCTCGAATGCCCGAGCTCAGCGGGCAAGCACTGCTCTCGCCACACCAGGTGATGGAACCATTTGGTTCGGCGCACAGTTGGGTTTGGCTTGGAGGCAGGCCTCAATGGCAAATGCAATAGTCGACGAAATCACCGACGAACTCAACGAAGCGATGAAGCGCACGCTTCAGCGTCTCACCGCCGAAGCGCGCTCGGCCTCGCATCTCGCCAGCGATGTTGCTCACGAAGCGGGCACGAGAGCACGCAAAGGCGTCGACATCGCGCGCCGGGAAGTCCGCGATCATCCAGCCCGAAGCGTCGCATTCGGCGTTGCGCTTGGAGCGTTGGCCGCGTTTTTGCTCACCTGGCGTAGCGCTCAACGCAAACACTGAGATGATCGCTGATATCAGTTTCAACTGGCGCACCGCGCGCCAAAGGCCTGATTTTTCTGAGATCCTGCCAACCGGGGATACGCCGTGCCTGATGCGCCGATACTTGGCCGCGGGTTCACGTTCAACAAGGCGGGCATTGCAACCTGGACAATTCACGAGGCGCGCCGCTGTCCTCGGCAAGCAGCTATGCATTTGTTTTGGTTTCTAAAGAAGCAGCTCAGGCAGCCGGTTCCTGTCTCGAGCGATCGTTGCGCTTGTACCGCGCCCGCGACAGGCTCATGCTTGCGCGCACATGCAGATTACCCTTGAGTTCTATAAGAATAATCCGCCTGGACGGGCGGATTCGTACTTCAGCCGACCGACGCCGGAGTTTGCGACGATCCAAGAAGCGCGTGACGCTGCGCAGACCTCAGATGAAGCGGTCCACATGGACGCTCGGTATATCATCATTCAACCGCGCGGCATGAAACCCGAGCATTGGGCGTTGGGTGAGGATGGCGCTTGGCGTCAAGTGAAGTGAAGTGAAGTAACCCTGCGGCTCTAGCACGTACGCCGCAAGCGGCCTCGTCGTCATTTTCGCGAGCGTTTTGGGCTCGGATCGGCAGGAGCCCGGCCCCGCTCAATCGAGGGAATTCTGCTCGCGCCACGCGGCTGGCGGAAGCCCTGTCTCGCGCCGGAACGCGCGCGTGAACGAGGTCTCGAACTCGTAGCCCAGTTCGAAGGCGATCTGAGCAATCATCATCTGGGAACTCTTCAGCTTCTGCTTGGCAAGCTGCATGCGCCAATTGAGGAGATAGCGCATGGGCGGGGCGCCAATGAGCCTCGTGAAGCGCCCTGCAAACGCCGAACGCGAGAGACACGCCTCGGTCGCAAGCGCCTCGGTCGTCCAGTCTTCGCTTGGCCTTGCGTGCATGAGCGCAAGCGCGCGCCCGACGGCATCGTCGCGAAGACCGGCGAGCCAACCGGTCTCCTCCGCCGGTAATGCCGCGAGGTAGCGGCGCAGGGCTTCCACGAACATCAATTCGGAGACCTTCGCCATCACGGTCGCCGCACCCGCGTCGCTTTCGCCTTGCGTTTGCGTGGCGTATTCGAACGTTGCCGCCATCCAATCTCCGCTCGGCAAGGCGGTGAGGTCGAGCGTCATGATCGGGGGCAGATTGGCAAGAAGCGGATGGAGGCCCTCATTGCCGCCAAGGAACCCGCAGACCATACGTGCTTGCGCGCCACCGCCGCCGTGAACAATGCGCGCTATCCCTTGTTTCTCTGTCCGCTGAATAAGCTCGGCCGCACTGACGGGCGTGAGGCCCGTAGCACTCGCAAAGACATGGACGTCGTTGTGGGGCAGCAGCACGACTTCGCCAGCGCCTAGGCGCCAGCTGGCGGCGCCGTCGACGCTCACCGTCACATTCCCTTCCACCACATAATGAAACGCAACGATGCGCTCCGAAGGCGCCATGAAGGCGCGGCAGAATTCTCTCGAGACCTGTCCCGCAACCGACCAGGGGGCGCTGAATTCCGCCTCCATGTCAGGTGCGACGAACGCTGTCAAACTCCTCGCCGAGCGGGGCGCAGCCATCGAGCGCACCAACGCGACAGGAACCTCTTCCCTCATTTCCGCCGCCAGTCATGGCCATGAGGAGATCGTCCGCACCCTTCACGCCCTGGGCGCAGATATCAATCGCACGCGCCGGGACGGTTCGACCGCGCTACTGGCGGCAGCGGCGAACGGCCATGCGGCCTTGATACCAGCTCTCATTGAGCTCGGCGCTGATCTCCATCAGGTCGACAATGACGGTCGCACGGCCCTCATCTCCGCTGCACGAGAGGGCAAGGATGATGCTGTGCAGGTGCTGCTGGGCCTGCAGATGGCGCCCGATGTCGCCGACAAAAAACTGCAGACGGCGCTGATGCACGCGGCCATGATGGGGCGCGAAGGCACTGTTCGGCTGCTTATTGACGCCGGCGCCAGCGTTGAGCGCGCGGGCGAGGCCGGTTGGACCCCGCTCACCTTCGCGGCCGCCAATGACCGCGATGCTCTCTTTTCGCTTCTGCTGGAGCGCGGCGCAGATATCAATCTCCAGACCGGTCATTCATGGACGCCGCTTATTGCGGCGGCGCACTACAATCGCGAAAAGGCGACGCGAGCCTTGCTGGCGCTGGGCGCACAGCCAGATCTGAAGAGCCGCGACGGCATGACAGCACTCGCAATCGCCTGCGAGCGAGGGAATGGCGCGATCGCTGAGATCCTCCTCGATGGCGGCGCCTCGCCGCGTCTGGAGACGTATGAAGGCATGGCGCCGATCATGATTGCCGCGGGCGGGGGCTTCGACGCTATTGTCCAATTGCTGATGTCGCGCGGGGCTGAGGTCGACCAACCCTCTTCCGACCAGGGCACCGCGCTCATGCTCGCCGCGCAGAACGGCAAGACAGAAACCGTTCGCCTTTTGCTCGGTTATGGCGCTGACCCGCTGCGGCAGAGCATCCACCAAGGCAGCGCACTATCCTATGCGCACGACTATCGCCATTCAGACGTCGAGGCTTTGCTGCGCGGCACAAGGAAATCGCACACTGGCCGGCGATGGATTGGCGTTTTCGCATTCTTGATGGCGGCAGCGGTACTTGCCGCATTGGCATCTTGGGCCTTTTTGGAATTGCGCCATTAACAGTGCGATGCTTTTGCGCAATCAACACCTATCGCCGGCGCAGCGTCACATGCCCAAATGGATCGGAAGCGCCGTCATGAATATTGGCCATGCGCCATTCCCAGGTGTCATTGGCGCGCTCATAGACGAAGCTGTTGGTGAAGGTGATGGCGCCGTGCGCGTCACGAAATTCAAACGGCATGGCATTCGGCGTCTCTGCCGCCTGGCAGGTTACATCGCCTGAAGCCACTTCTGTATTGTCGAGCCAAACACAGACATAGTGGTGGGCCGCCTCAAGCCAGCCCACATAGATGGTCGCTTCGTACATAGGCCTGCCGTCACCACGCCGTTCGCGCGAGGTTTCGGTGACGCGCACATACTTCCGCTGCAAGACCCACGCGGCCTCAACGTCATGGACGGTCTCCCGCCCGGCAATGACGCCGGTTAGAACCCAGTGTCCGACGAGCTTGTCCATGAGCTCTTCGGCGCGCCCAGCTTGCTCGTCGGCAGTATGCATGGTTGGAGGCCGATCAGCTGCGCTCACCGCGCCGGTCCCGAGTGCGGCCAAGATCGCCATACAAGCCGCCGCTACGATTACTCGAAACATTTGCCCCCCAATGGTGGCCATGGCTTAACCAAGCTCTGCCAACGCTATGCCGCGCCGCGGAACGACAAGGCCTTCCGTCAATCCCAGATGCGGACTTTAACGCAATCCTTCTCGACGTCGAAGCCCCCCAGAAGCGGCATAACCGCGTCGCGCGCGCTCCATGTCAGGCATCACGTCCGGGCCGCGACGATAGCGCGCTCGTGGATGCCCTCGCCGATGAGGTCGAATTCGTCGCGGCATGAGACCTTGAAGCGAAGCTTGCGGTTGGAACGTCCGCGCGGAAATCCCACAAATCCACCAGCCGAGAGGTCCGAATTCGGCGCCATTAGCCCTGCCTCACGCAGGCGCTGGCCTTCCTACAAGTGCGGCTCGCTGGGCGAGAATGCGCCGGCGCGCGATAGTCCGGCTGGTCCAATATTGAATTGCAAACAGCGCAACTTTTGACGCCACCGGAAACGTCCCAAGAAAGACGATCCAATACGGCGTAAACCAAACTGCAATGATCAGATTTGCAGCTGCGGTGATAAACATCAACGCCGACCAGACATAACCGAAGATATCCGTGACACGATCAATGTGGCCAACAGCGATTGGCGGGATATAGCGCTTCATCCAGCCTGGCTGCAGCATAACGAACCCTACCGCGACGTAGATCAAGGTTGGTTTCGCCATGACGAATTGGGGATCGTGCGTCAGCATGCTCGCCGCTGCGGACAATAGGACAAGTGCTAGACTGGCCCATTGCAGCGCGGCGACCGCTCTACGGCGGAGCAATGGGACGACGATAACGGCGATACTGACCGCGATCCCGATCGCGGCCGCGACCGACACGTCGACTTTGAAGGCCAACAGGACGACGAAAAAGATCGAACCCAGAAAATCAGTGATCAGCGGCCGGGCAGCGTAAATCAGACTATCCATTGTGATCCTTGGCCCGCGCCCACATCGTTAGCCTCCGCCGCCCCTGGCGGAGCAACGGCCAAAGCGCCGATTTTGCGGGCCGAATGGGCAAACCCGAGGCGCCGCGCCACAACCGTCGGACGCGGCGTCTCGAATGCAAGCCTAGCCGTTGCGACGATTTTCCAAAATCGCGCCGCTGCCCGCATCAACGCCAACTTCATAGGTGACGTTGTCGCTTCGAATGTCGAATGAATAGCGAAGGCCGCTGCCGCCCTCGCGTCTTTCCAAACTTTGACTTGTCACTTCGCCCGGCCGCTCATTGAGAGCACGAGCGCGGGCGCTCGCTATATCAATTCTGGCGCTCCCTGCCATGTTTTCGCCGGCATAGCCCGTGTCACTCATCGTCGGTGCGGCGCCATCTTGCATGCTCGCTTGAGTTTCGGCGGCGGCGGTTGAAACCGCACTTCCGCCCGCTTGAACATCTTGCCCCATGCCATGCACTGTGTTGCAGCCAGCAATGCCTATCGCTGACATCAAGGCGACCACGGTCGCCGTCATTCGAAGATCTTTGCGCATGATAAATCTGCTCCAAGGCGAACCGGCTTTTTCGACAAAAGTATGTGGGGGCCTCTTCAGGCCGCTCGGCGCCAACAAACTAACCGCACGCCGCGTCGGTTGTTCCGCAAAAACCGTATTAGGTCATTCTCCGCCAGCGCGCGTATGGGGTCCGAAGGTCGCCGAAGGCAGTTAGTCGGCTGGCCCTTTGGCCTTACTCGGCGGTGCCGTCGCCGCTCTCAGGTCAGCACACCCAATTGGCGTCCGTGGACCGCCGTCCGGCGTCAGCGCTTTGCAACGGCGTCCCCAGGCATCGGGATCAACGGTGTAACGCACACGAACACCCGTCATCACTCGCCTGAGCTGCAATCCACATCGTCTGCAGCGGATGTCTGCCGTAACCCACGCCCATAGCTCAATGCCCAAACGCGCGGGCGATGGCCAATGCGAAGACTTCGCCCTTTCGACAGCAACCACGAGTTCCTCACCTCTCCATGCGCGCGCGATCGTCGCGCGAGCCATCACCTTGTGCGCTCTCGTCGGCGTCGATCATCGCTAGTGTGGTCGGCGCGGGCCAGGTTTCGGCGCGCTCAGATATTAAGGCGATGATACGCGCGTTGTCCGCGCAATGGCGCCTGACGCCATCCTCGCAATCCTGCGTACCGACGCCTGCGAAGCTGCGCGTGGGAGAGCGGTGACGTGCATGCTGTCTTTAAGACTTTCTCGATCTCGTACATCGAAAGGTCATGCGCCGATTGGGCTGGGAAATCTGTGCGCTATCGAACTCTTTGGCGCCTTCTCGGCGTGAGATGCACATCCTTATTGCCCGAAACGTGGATGGACTTCTTCTCTGTCCGATGCCTCCTTCTGCCAATTCACAAACGCGTCGAGGTTCATCCGGCGGCCATCCAGCGTGCGCGCAATGGCGCCGAGTGTTCGGAACGTTGGAAAACCCGCCTCAGTTTGCCGCAAAGCGAATATCATGGATGCGAGCGGTCCGGCCTCTTGAAATCTATTCCGGCTGGCGCGTCGCACGCGCATCGCGCGGACTGATTCCGGTCCAGCGCTTGAACGCGCGGGAGAACGCGGCGGCATCGGAGAAACCGACGAGATATGCCGTTTCGTTCACGGAGACTTTCTTGCTCTGCAGATAGTGCAGCGCAAGCTTGTGCCGAAGTTCGTCGAGCACTTGTTCGAAGGTCACGCCTTCATCTCTCAGCGCGCGATTGAGGGTATGTCGGCTCTGATTCATCTTCGCCGCGACCGTGGTCATGGCGATGTCACCGGTGTGAAGAATAGGCATCAGCAAACTCTCAACCCGACCGCGCACGGTCTTGGCTGCTTCCAACTCCTTCGGCAACCGATCGGCGTGTGCGGATAGTACGCCGAATGCGTATTGCGGTTGCGCGTGCAAGCGGTGCGCGGCCAGCTTTGGGTCCATGCGCAGTGCGTTCCATGACGCATTGAAGGTGATAGGGCAGCGCCAGATCTCGTCATAGACCGCCCGATGCGCTGGTTCGGGATGGGTGACATGCGCTTCCAGCACGTGCTGGAACGGCACGACAAGACGAGGACCCACAATCAGGCGCGTGAACGTGGACTCGGTCAGTTCAAAAAACGCGTTCGGCTGCGGGCGGGTATCGACCACCCAGGGGCATTGTCCCTGAATTCGGCTTTCAACCGGCCTTCAGCGCCGAGGTCGAGTTCAGTGACCAGCCGACCGTATCGCTGCAGCTGAGCGAACGCTTCCAGCATCGTCTCCGACGCGTAGGTCAGCAGGCCCACCACCGAGAACTCGGACATGTTGACGGCTTCAGCGAAACGCAGGGGCAACGCATCCTCACCCGTCAGCGCTTTCCCGCGCGCACCAGCGCGACGTAGCGATCAAACGGAATGCGGTTGTCGGGGTCCTCAAACAGCGCGCGGTCGACCGCGCCGCCAACACGCCCGCGTCCGCGCCGCGTGCGACCGCGAAATCAAAATAGCCCCGCGCGTAGCCATGATCGTCCTGTCGCTGACTGCGGCAGCGCTTGGCCGCGACATCGGCAACATCGTCGCCGGCGGCATGACCATCTACTTCGTCGCCACCGGCCGGGTGGCCGCACGGCGCGGCGACAAGCATTCGAGCCGATTCGAACTCCTGGCGTCTCTTGTTGTGCTTACGTTTGCGGCCGGCGGCTTCTGGTCCCCACACCTTATAGCGACGGGCGCGAGAGCTGCCGCCAACCCATACATCCTCCATGCCAACCTCTTCGTAAGCAGCGCCTGACACTCGCAGGAGTAGGCGACTTGAGCGTCGTGATGCGCCACGGCTTGTCCGGCGCACAGCGCCTCGCCCGGCATCTCTGGCGCATGTGTTTCGGGCTCTTGATCGCGGTTGGCTCCTTTGCGGCACAGGGTGCGGAAGTGCTGCCCCGCGCCGTGCCGCGTGGACCGCTTCTGCTCGGCGCCATGGGGCTGGTGCTTGCTCGTCATGGTGTTTTGGCTGATGCGTGTGGCGTCGAGGCGATGGTACCGCAGCCTCGAGGCCAGGCTCCGCGCTTGAGGTCGTCCCCAGCATGGGACATTACTGCTTCCAGAGCAGACACGCTCGGGGTGATGTCTGCCCAAACACAAAGGCACGATCGGATCATGATAGCACGACGTCCTCTGTTGCTTGGCGCTGTCGCCGCAGGATTTGCAGGTCTGCCAGCGCTGGCGCAATCAAATGCTGGCTTCGAGGGCGAGTGGAACGGCACGCTCATGATCGGCTCGCAAAGCCTGCGGCTGCATCTGGTCATCGAAACGGGACCGCACGCGACGCTCTTCAGCGTCGACCAGGGCAACGCCCGCATCCCAGCTGATCGGGTCGAGATCCACGGTGCGGCGATTTCGATGACCTTTCCAGCAGTGAATGCGAGCTATCAGGGTGCGCTCGCCAACGGCCGCATCACCGGCCAGTTCACGCAGGGCCAAACCTTCCCGCTCGAGTTTACGCCGGGCGCAGCGCCCGCAGCACCGCCGCCTCCGCCGTTGCAGCACATGAGCCAAGACGTGTTGCGGGGTCTGCGTGTGCAAAGCGGCGCGCCTGCGATGGCCTGTGCGGCGCGAAGCACCAACGGCAAGCATATCGCGTTCGCCGACGGCCTTCGCTCCGCCAACGGCGCCGCGGCGGCAACAACAGCGGATCAATGGCACCTGGGCTCGATGACGAAGTCCATGACCGCAACGCTCGTCGCCCGCTTGGTCGATGCAGGGCGCGTGTCATGGGACGATACGGTGGGCGGCGTGCTGGGCTCGAGCATTCGCGAAATCCGCGCCGAATATCGTGATGTCAGCTTCCGGCATTTGCTGTGCCATCGCGCCGGGCTGCAGCCGAATATTCCGATGGAGCGTTTGGGCGACTTCCAACGCGACAACCCCGATCCGCGACAAGAACGCATCACCTGGTCACGCATTGCGCTTAGCATGGATCCTGTGGGTCCGAAGGAGACGACGTTCGCATACGCCAACAATGGCTACATCATCGCGGGCACAATGCTCGAGGTGAAGTGCGGCGCGAAATGGGAAGATCTCATTGCGGCGCAAGTGTTCGATCCGTTGGGCATGCGGTCCGCGGGGTTCGGTGCGCCGGGCACGCCAGGGCGGCTCGATCAGCCAGTTGGCCACGCGCCTGGTGCTGCGGGGCCTCACACGCCATACCCACCCGGCGGCGCTGTTTCCGACAATCCCGCAGTGCTCGGCCCGGCCGGCCGCGTGCATGCCACGTTGGAAGACGTGCTGACTTTTTGCGCTGCGCATCGCGATCGCACGTCCCTGTTGCGGCCGCAAACGTGGGACACGCTGCATACGCCGCCCTTCGGAGGCGACTACGCGATGGGTTGGATCAAGCGCGATAGCCGCTTCTGGCACAACGGTTCGAACACGCTCTTCTACACCGAGATGACATTCGATCCGGCGACCGGCGTAGTTTGCGTCGCGGCCTGCAATGACGGCAATCTCGAGGCAGTCACGCCGCAAGTGCGAACGGCGCTGCGCGACGCAGGATTTAGCGTCATTTGACTCGCATTGGGCCAGTGCGTTTGTCGGCGTGCGCGTTTGCGAAGGCGCAATAGGATGACTCAATTCGAAAGCACGGAAACCGCCCTCCGGAGAGGCTGATGCTTCGCTTCCTGAAATCCTGACAGTGGATGACAGGTATATCGGATAACATGACGCCGCTTGAACTGGAGACAGACATGACCGACGCTATGTTGACGACACGCCGCGAAGCGCTTTTCCGGGCCGCTGGATTTGCAGGCGCCGCGCTGCCGACAGCCGCATTGGCGGCGGATGTCGTGGGGCATGGCGAGGCTTCCGCGGCGCCTGCGCCCTCCGTCGACCGATCGATGCCGATCCCAGCGGTCGAATTCGATCATGCCGGACACTTGATCGTGAGGGCTTCTGCGACCTCGGCGGTGTCGGATTTCGATTATCTAGTGGGCCGATGGAAGCTGCGAAACAGCAAGCTGACGTGTCGCCTCAACGGCTGCATGGACTGGACGCCTGTATTCGACTCCTACGTGGAAATGGAAAAGATCTTGGGAGGCGCGGGCAACACCGACAAATACTTCGAGAATAGGACCGGCGATCCCTTCTATGGATTTGCGCTTCGATTGTTCGATACCCACACGCGCCTCTGGAGCATCTATTGGGCCGACGGCAGCAGCGGCTCGCTCGGCTCACCCGTGGTGGGCTCGTTTGACCGCGGCATTGGACATTTCTTCGGCCCGGATACCTTTAACGGTCGCCCCATCATCGTGGTGTTCCGGTGGGACGCTCGCAATCCTCAGCTGCCGATATGGAGTTAGGCCTTCTCCGCCGACAGGGGTAGGACCTGGGAATGGAATTCCGTCAATGTCTCTGAAAGGATCTCCTGATCCAAAGAGAGACCGGTTCTCGCAGCACGCTCACTAGCCGGCTTGCGCGCAAAGCCGTATCGCTTCGACAGAGGACAGCTTGCGCTGACCCGCGAGTGAGATGAAGCATTTCAGCCGGTCGCGGCGGACGCTCCTGGTCAAACGGAAGTGGTGGGCCAAAACGTTTTCGCCTCAAGCGCAACTGGGAATGATCGGATGCGTTGAACCTCTGGGGACATAGAGAAACGACGTGAAGCGCCGGATCATCTTCGTTCAAGGCGGCGGCCAAGACGCGCATGACGAATGGGATAGCATGCTTGTTGAGAGCCTCAGGCAGGCGCTTGGGCCGAGATACGACATGCTCTATCCCAACATGCCCAATGAAGCCGATCCAAGTTATGAGCGCTGGGCCGCGGCGCTCAGAGTCGAGTTTGCAAAACAAGGCGACGGCGCGATTCTCGTTGGCCACTCGATCGGCGCAACCATTCTCATCAATGCACTCGCGGACGAAGCACGGACATTCAGGCCGGGCGGCGTCTTTCTAGTAGCGGCGCCCTTCGTCGGCGACGGCGGCTGGCCGCCGAGCGACGAAATCGGCGATATGTCCAACCTCGGGCAGAGAGCTCTCGCCCAATATTTCAATTCATCTCTACCATGGCGACAAGGACGACACGGCCCCTGTCTCGCATCTCGCACTCTATGCCAAAGCAATCCCTCAAGCGGTCGCGCGTCGGCTTTCTGATCGTGACCACCAACTCAATAATGACTTGTCGGAGGTTGCTGCAGACATCCTCGCATCTGCACCTGACCGAACCTAGTTCGGACCCATGGGGGTTCGACGTCGGCTATTCGCCGAGGAGCCAACCTAGTCAACGCGACGTTAGTCGCGCATCCAGCAAGGCTAATCGATCGGGACACGGTTGCGGCTCTGAGAGCGGAGGCACATAGAGCGTCGATTCCTGCGAAGTCGACACGGTGTGCAGATCTTGCAGGCGCACCTGCTGGATCTTGGGTTGCGTGATCGGCAGCGTCGCCGCTTCGTAGACCGTCACGAGATGATCCGCGGGATAGGTGTGCATCAGCACCTCAGCAAGCACATCAAGGCGCTCCGGATCGGAGTTGAGAACGCGCAGGGTGCGTTCTCCGGCTAGTGCGATTTGCCACAGAATGAGAGCGGCGGTCGGATCGATTTTGCGCGCATTGATCAAAAAGTCCGTGGCTTCATAACTCTGGCAGCCCGTGCGTCCGGGATCGACGCTCAGGTCCGCATAGAGGCAATCCTCCGCAGAGATCCCCGGCAGCATCCGTGCCTCATGGTCCTCGAGACGCGCGCGGCGAATGGCTTCGTGCGAGGCGTAAACATAAACCCCCGGATGACCGTAGAACACGGCGCAGACAGCTTTGCCGGAACGCACGCCATCGAGCACGGTCTCGACCATGTCCTCGTAGACTTTATCGCGCCGCCGCCCGGCTCGATAGACGTCGTGCAACGACACCATGTTGGCGTTGAGCGTGGCCAGCCATTGCTGCGTGATTGGGTCACCGCCGGCCGCGTACAGGATATCGCAGTTGACGATCGCATCACGCGCCTCGGGCGTGCAATGCTGGGCAAGCTTGATGCCAGTCCCAACAACGATCAGCGACCCGCGCCCTGGTGTTGTCACAGCCGCAAAGTCTCAAGTTCGGCCTGCTCGACGATCTCGCGCGCCGCTGCCTCGGGCGTGCATTGATCGTTGGCGGCGAAGGGCGGACAAGACAGTTCGTCGAGGAATTCCCGGTAGGCGTCGCCCAGAGATCCCAACTCGACGCTCGCGAGCGCCGCCGCCAACCGCCGCGCACCTGCCTCGTTGCCACAGAGCATCTCGACGCGTGCAAGCTCCAACAGACATCGCAGGAGAAGCGGACGCGCGCTCAGCATGAGCGCAACGGGTGTCGCATCCAGCAACCGCGCCTTCGCCTGCTCCGCTTTGCCATCAATGCGCAGATCTGTCGCCAATTCCAGCAAAGCATTCGCCCTGCGCAGCCGATCGCCCACTTCGGCCGCGAGATCGACTGCTTCGCTGTGGCAACGCTGGGCGCCGCTCGAATCGCCTTGTTTCGCGAGCAGAGAGCCTAGGCTGATGAGGATGCGCGCCCGGTATTGCGGATTGTGGATCGCCTCTTCGATGTCGAGACTCTTGTAGTAGTTGGCCTTGGCGTCCTCCGCGCGGCCCTCACGCGCGGCCAAGTCGCCGGCCAGGAGATGGACGTACATCATGCCACTGGTGTTGCCGAGCAGCTCGCATAAACGATAGCTCTCCTTAATCCGCTCACGCGCTTCGTTCAGCTCACCCAGCAAGACATGCACGAGCGCGAGGGACGAAGCCGAATAGTAACAACCGATCCAGTCGCTGCGCTGCCGGCGAATGGCGAGCGCTAGTTCATAATTGCGCTTGGCTGCAGCAAAATCGCCGCGCCCGTGCGCCACCAATGCAAGCCCGTGATGTGCATGAGCGCGCGCGGTCAAGCTCTGGTCTTCATCCCTCAGTGTCGCCAAGGCGGCCGCTTCGGCCGCGTCCAGAGCGCCATGCTGAACCTGACAAGTGGCGAGGAGACTTGAAAAGTATTTGTCGAGGCGGCGCGCGCCGGTCTTTACGTAGAAGAACTCCAATGCGTCGCTATATCGGGCGCGCAGCAACAAGGCGTAGAACAAAGCCTCCGCCGCCTGCCTCAGCCTCTTGCGCGCACCTTCCCGAATTGCATGGCGCCATGCGGCTTTCAAATTGGCGATCTCGCACTCGATGCGATCAAGCACGAGGCTCTCTCCTACCGAGGCGATCGCGGCGAATTCGGCGTCAACCATACTCAAATAGTATTCGGAATGGCGCTGACCCGTTTCACGTTCCACGTCGCTCATGGCGGCGAGTTTCTCGCGCGCGTACTCATGGATCAGCGGATGCATGAGGAAACGGTCATGCTGGCGTTGCTCGACCAAACCCATGTCCTTCAAGGCGGATAGGACACGCAGATCGAGCCGCGCCACGGCTTCTGCGGCCTGGAGCGTGAAACCGCCCGAAAATATCGACAGTCGCGCCAAATCGCGTTGCTCATCGCCAGACAATAGAGCCCACGTGGCCTCGAACACGCCTCTCAGACTGCGATGGCGCTCCGGCAGGTCGGGTGCGATGGCGCCCAGGAAATCGAGCCCGGCCTTCACCTTGGCCAGGATCTCTTTCGGTGAAAGCAGGCTGCGCCATTGCGCTGCAAGCAGCAGCGCCAGCGGAGAACCATCCAATGTCACGCAAAGCTCGCGGAAGCATTCCAGGTCGTCGTCTTCAAGACATGTGTCGTCACCGCCGGCCTGATGACAAAAGAGTTGATACGCTGCCGACGTGCGCACCTCGTCTCGATTCGGCGTCGCGAATCCTGCAACCTGGTAGTGGGTCGCACGAGCGATGTGCAGCGGCTCTCGGCTCGTCACTAAGATGCGTAGCTTGGGACAGCCCTCGAACAGCCTGAGAACCAAGGCGGGGTCGTGGACGAAAGCGTCGGCGTTGTCGAGAACGAGCAGCGCTTCTTTGTCGCGCAAATAATGAAGCAATTGGTCAGCTTCGGCGGACGGGCCGTAGAACGGAAAGTGCAGCGCGCGCGCGATTGCCGCCACGATATCCGCTCCGCTGACCGCCGTGTCGAGCGGCACGAACCAGGCGAGAAATCGTTGTGCGTACTTTGCGGCCAAGTGCACCGCCAATCGCGTCTTGCCGTTGCCGCCCGGACCCACGAGGACCACCAACCGTGTCTGCGGCGACCCGAGCATGCGGGCGATGTGCGCGGTTTCCCGCTCGCGACCGAAGAACGGCGTCGGCTGATCGGGCAGCTTGCCCGTGTAGAACGTGAGCGTTTGCAACGGCGGAAATTCGGTGCGCACGAGCCTGTCGTGGACAAGACTGAACAGACGCATCGGCTCGTCGATGCCCTTAAGATGACAAAGGCCCAGATCGGTGAGGCGACACTGGGGTGGCGGTGCAAAGGCCTCCACGGCCTCCTCACTCACCACGATCTGCCCGCCCCAGCCGCTAGACATGATGCGCGCGGCGCGATTGATCGAGATTTGCTCGTCACCGTCCCCTGGTGTGTCGGCATGCACGCCGATGCGGACAAAAAGCCCGCCGACGGCGCCCCAATCCTCAGCCTGCAGCGCAAGCTGAATCTCGAGCGCACAGCGGAGCGGACTTCCCGCCTTGAAGGCAGCGAACACACCATCGCCCATCCGGTTTTTCAGTTCCCCGCCATGACGGCGGACCAGGTCCTCGACGATGCAATCGTGGCGCACCATCGCCGCCTTCATCTCCAGCGGCCATCGCTCCCATCGTTCCGTGCTGCCATGGATGTCGGTGAACAAATAGGCAGTCGGGGTCTGGCCCGAGGTCATGACTGTTCCTGATGTCGCTATCTCTTCGACTTGCGAGGCGCCTTCTTCGATCTGCGACGTTTCTTTTTCGGCGGCGGCGGCGGTTTGGGGTAGACGTTACAGTGCATTCTGAGCCCGAAATCGCCGCCAATGTCGGCCATCGCTCTGACGTCATCTACGTTGCCCGTCTTGACCGCCCTTCTCTCACTCTCGCTCAGCCCATACCGCGCCATGACGGCGTCGGGGCCAAGGTTGTACGCGCGCTGAAGCTCGAGGTTCTCACTCAGCGCTACCAAAAAATAAAACAATCTGCTCGCCACGTCACCCTCCCCCTTCAGAAAACAAATTCGACGCCATCGCTGATCCAGCCGGGCCGATTGAGACCAGGGTGCGCGAACGGCATTTCCGCAGAATTGAGCCCGCCTTCGACCCAGCCCGGCAGCTGAGGAAATGCTCCGCAACGAAGATCGGCAGCTCCGGATTAGACTGACGCATACTAGGCATCACTTCCAACTGCAGCGATCGGGGCTTAGGCGCGCCAGCCCGCGCAGTGCGGGTCTGCATTCCAATGCTTGTACAACCCCGCGCCCTTTTTGCTCGTGCAGCTCACCACGTTACCACTTCACAGCACGCCTGGCCATGCGCCAGCGTCTGATGAAGCCCCTCAAATGGCGTTCGCCCTGGCCATTTCGCTTCAAAGGCGTGCAGGCCCGCCCGGTAGAGATGGACTATCGCCAGCTCCGGCCACATCCATACCCGCGTCGCTCAGATTCAAGTTCGCTGTATTGAGCGTGCGCCGCTCGCTCAATCAGCATCGTCCTTCTTGCGCGAGCGGAAGGCGACGCATCGAGCCACTTCTTGATATGCAGGTACAGGTCCGCTTCGGGCACCCATCGCCCGCAGTCGAAATCAGATGTCTATTTCCTTTGCCGCGACGGCCGCTCAAGGAGGCTGCTCGGCTCGACATCCATGACGCCCGCCAGCTCTCAATCATCGTCAATGCTGGCGCTGTAAAGGCTGCGCTCCAACGCACTGATGTAGGTTATATCGATGCCGGCGTCTGCGGCCAAAGCCTCCTGCGACAAGCCGGCTTCGATCCGATGCCTACGCAGATTGCGTGCGAAAACGTCACGTAGTGACATGCCTCGCAAAGCACAGCCTTGAGGTGCATTTCACCACGGAGTATACTCGTCAATCAGTCAACAAGCGGTCAGCAGAATGCGGAATAGGAAGGACGCCCCGACGATCAAAGCGCAAAGCCGCGAAGCGGTCTGTGCTTCGATGGAGCGTGCTGGATACCGCCTTCTCGCGCAGGTGAGGGATTCGGGGTCCAATTGGGATCTTGCGTATGCGGCGCGAGGTATGGGCAAATTATTGTTCGGTATTCGATACGATCCGGCGCGTCGGACTATCGCGCTCTCGCAACGATGCTTGCTGATGGCGATTCGACCGCGCGATCCTCGTCTACTCCGACAAGGAGAGCTCCGTCCTTTCCGATGAGATCGAGACTTGGCACATCGATGATATCGAGCACCTCGTCGCGAGGTTAGCGGCTGAGGTTGCTGCTTGAGCGCCGACTTCGATCTCTCCCGCCTGTTTGTGACAGAGGCGCCGAGGCTTCGACGCTTCTTGCGCCGGTTTGGGCCCTTAGTGTGGGCAGACGATATCGCCCAGGATTCATTTGCGCGCCTGGCGGCCGCTGATCCTCGTGAGGTGTCCTCGCCGCGGGCCTTTCTGTTTCGGGTCGCACGCAATTTGGCCGTGGATGCCGCGCGGCGGCACAACGCCTCGCCCGTGCGTGGGGTCGAGAACCTCGATGGCCTCGTCGGGCGCGATTTCTCGGCGCCCTCGCCCGAAGATGCGCTAATCGCGGCCGAAGGACGCGAAGCGCTTGTGGACGCGTTGGCTTGCCTGAGTGGCGACCAGCTCACCGCCTTGATGTTGCGTAAGGTCGAGGGCCTGCCGCCTGAAGAGATCGCCTTGCGTCTTGGCGTCTCGGTTCGCCAGGTGCAGCGGCTCATCGTCCTGGCCATTGCGCGTTGCCGCGCTCACCTTCGCGAGGACGGCGACAGCGCGCCTTTGTCCGAGTAGGACTTGGGGCCCATGCCGGTTGGAGCTGAGCCCACGAAAGCCGAGATCGAGGCAGCCGAATGGCTCGTTCTGCTCAATTCTCCTTCTGTCCCGCACTCCGAGATCCAACGCTTTCAAGCTTGGCTCGCGGCCTCTGAAGAGAACAAGCAGGCCTATGCGGCCACATCCTCGACCTGGGACAAACTTGGTCCGGTCCTGGCGTCCATGCCGCGCGAGACACGCCAAGTTGCGCCAAAGCCCGCCAACGATCGCGGAGCAGACCGTTTGGGTGTCGGCGCCGAGCAAGCTCGCGGCCAAACCTCTGGTC
Organism: uncultured Pseudomonadota bacterium; assembly: GCA_963837475.1. Lineage (GTDB taxonomy): Bacteria > Pseudomonadota > Alphaproteobacteria > Caulobacterales > Aquidulcibacteraceae > Vitreimonas. The sequence continues at coordinate 453,786 of CAWIND010000003.1, read as the reverse complement.
GTCGGCATTGGGCGCTTCCGACCCTCGCCGTGGCTTCGTTCGCTGCAGCCCTGCTTCTCGCACCCTTGCCAGACTTTTCGCTGTTGCAGCCTTCGACAGCCTACGCCACCCAGGTGCGCGAGATCCGCACTGTCACGCTGGCCGATGGTTCGCGCGCGCAATTCGAGTCCGTTAGCCGACATGCGCGCCAGCTTCGATACGAGCGCGCGCCGCGTCGTCTTGAAGAGCGGCGTCGCCTATTTCGAACTGGCCGCTGATCCAAGACCCTTCATCGTGCGCACTTCATTTGGCGAAGTCCGCGCACAAGGGCGCGCCTTTGTCGTGCGCGTCGATGCGGGCGAGGCCGTCGTCACTGTCCTAGACGGGACGCTTGTCGCCTCTTCTTCACGCGGCGCTTCGCTGTTGGCCAGTCTCTTGCCGCGACCAGCCTCGCAAACCGTACGCACGGGCGACGAGGCCTTGCTCGCACGAAATGCCGGTCCGGGCGTCATCCACGTTGCCACTTCGGCCCTCCCAAATCGCCTGGCTTGGCGCGATGGCCACGTCGCGCTCGACAGAGCGCGCCTTGAAGATGCAGCCCTCGAAGTCACCCGCTTCTCCGGCGTGCGTTTTACCTTCACCGACCCCGTCTTGGGCGATGTGCGTGTGAGCGGCTATTTCGACGGCGGCGATGTCGACGCGTTTGTCGCCGCGTTGCGGCTCAATTTCGGCATTGCTGCTGAGCGCAGCAGCGAGGCCATCGTGTTGCGCCGCGCGCCCGCCTCATGACGCTGGATTTGTAGCGGCTGCTTCAAAAATGCGCGCACGCGACAGGATCTGAAAGACGGGCGCCTGAGTGCAACGCCTTCGCGTTCGCGGCAAAAGCCCTTGGTGCTCCGGTTCCGAAAGGCATAGCCTCTCCCGCACATGGCCAAATTGGCGCCCATTCAAGAGACCCTGGACGAACCTCGCGCCAACCCGTCGCATCCGGACATTCGCGTCTGTGAGGTGTGCGGGCAGAGCTACGATATGGCCAAGCTCGCCGACGCGCATCATCACGTGCCGGAGCCCCACGAGCAACGTCCAGCGCCTTGTGAGACGCGCGCACCGCGCGAAGAACCGCCCCCAAGAAGCAGCTCGAAGAAAAAGAGCCGCCAATAATCTGATGGTTGCGGCCCAAAACGGGCGTGATAAATTCCATGACGGAACACAGTCCGAGGCCTCATGCGTGACCGTCTACGCGCCTTTTCTGAACCCCGCCCAACGCTCCTGCCCAAGGCCATGATCGCGTGGGCCATCATTTGCCTTCTGGTCCTCGTCGCGGTTTTGATCAGTGCGCTGATGTCGATCTGAGAAGCGCCGGCCCCGCACCCGCGAAAGCAAAGCGACGATTCACCAGCTGAGTGATACAAGAGAAGATGGGAGCGGAACCGGCCGGGCTCATACCCAGCCTCCGGTTCGCACCGCCCGCGCCGCCTCAGGGGCTCTGGGGCGGCGCGGTGCTGCGCCCCGACTTTTCGTCGATCCTCTCGCGAAGCGCCCTTCTGGAAACGCGCGTGCAGCACCTCGCCATGATTGGCGCGCTTCAGCGGCAGGCGAGACGTCCACACCGTTTCTGAAAATTATTGGCGGCGGGTCATGTCGCTTTTGGCGGGCTCGTTCGTCCTCTCTCCCGAAATGGTCGCATCAGTCGGCCAGAGGGAGACAATATGGGTTTCTTGGGGGGCCGCGCGCTTGGCGCGCAATGCATGAGTGCGCTTTTGGCGGGCGTGTCGGTCTTGGCGCTCGCACCGTGCGCGGCCGCACAGGTAAATGCGCCAACGCAGGCCGCAAGCCAGGCGCAGGCTTACGACATCGAGGCGCAACCGCTTTCAAGTGCGCTCGCAGCCTTTGCGCGCCAATCGGGTTTGAGCGCGCTCTACCCAGACGATATCGTCGCGCCCTATGTCGCGCCGGCCTTGCATGGGCGCTATACGCGCGCGCAAGCGCTTGGCCAGCTTCTGTCTGGCTCTCCGCTTCGCGGCGTTATCAGCTCCGAAGGGGCTCTAGTTCTCGAAGGCGCCCCACGCCCCCAGCAAGCGGCAGCGCAAGGCCCAACACCCGACGCAGGCAACGCTGAGGAGGACAACAACGACGAGATCGTGGTCACCGGCACGCGCATCCGCGGCGCACACCCGGCCGGATCAAATCTGACCACGCTCGATCGCGATCAGATCGAACAAACCGCACGCTCCACGGTGCAAGACGTGTTGGCGACGCTGCCGCAAACCTACACCGGAACCCAAAGCGACGTCTCTCAGCTCGGCGCGCCAGCCAATTCCGGACGCAATATCGCTTTCGGTTCGACCGTCGATTTGAGAGGTCTCGGCGCTGACGCGACGCTCACCCTAGTCAATGGCCGGCGTTTGGCGCCGGCGGGCTGGGGCAATTTTGTCGATATCAGCACAATTCCGCTGGCGGCGGTCGATCATATCGACGTCTTGGCCGACGGCGCCTCGGCCACGTACGGCAGCGACGCTATCGCCGGCGTCGTCAACGTCATCCTTCGCGACGATTTTCAAGGCGCGGAAAGCGATGTGCATTATGGCGCCGCCACGCGCGGCGATCCGACCGAGTTTGGCGTCTCGCAATTGTTCGGGGCGAGCTGGTCAACCGGCAACGCCATGATCGGCTATGAATATCGCCATCGCGGCGCGCTTGCCTCCGCCGATCGGCCTTTCTCGGCGACGTCCGATTTGCGGCCTTGGGGCGGTTCGAACTTTTCTTCCACCAACACCAATCCCGGCAATATCACCCGCATCGGTTCGACCAATGTCGTCATCGCCATTCCTGAAAATCAAGACGGAACGCATCTGACCGAGGCCGATCTCTTGCCTGGCGTCGTCAACTATCGTCCGTTCAACCAAGGCACCGACCTTATTCCCGAACAGGACGCCAACAGCGTCTTTGCTTCGCTCCGCCAGAGCTTCACCCCGCAACTCACTTTGCGCGCCGATTTGATCGCCACGCGCCGCCAAGCCGACACCGACCGCTTTCAAAACAATGTCACTCTGGTCGTGCCGGAAACCAACGCTTACCGGCAGCTCGATCACCTCTTCCTCGGCCAAGGCCCGATCCGCATTAGCTACAATATGGGCGCCGATCTTGGCCCCTCTCATTATACGACCCGCACCGATGCCTATTCAGTGGCGGCGGGTCTTACTTATGATTTCGCCAATGCCTGGGCGCTCGAGGCCGATGTCACGCTCAGCCACAACACCGACGCCTCCCATCAGAGTAACGTCTTCCAATCGGCCACGCTTCTGAGCACAGCGCTCGCCAGCAACGATCTCAATACCGCCTTCAATCCTTTCGCCGACGGCTCCAACACCAATCCCGCGGTTCTTGAAGGCCTCACTTACGACGACTTCATCGACGGGACATCGCAAACCCGGAGCTACGCGCTCCACGCCGATGGACCCGTGCTCGCCATCTGGGGCGGCGATGTGCGCCTGGCCGTGGGCGCCGAGCGCCGCGATGAAGACTTCGAACTCAACCATCATCGCGTCACGACCAGCGGCACGACCGCCGACATCGTCGTGCCGGCGGGCCATCGCACCACGGATGCCTTCTTCGGAGAACTTTTCGCACCCATCCTATCGGCCGACAACAACGTGCCGTTCGTGCATGCGCTCGATCTCTCGATGAGCGTGCGCCATGAACACGCCAGCGATTATGGCGACGCCACGACGCCAAAAATCGGCATCACCTGGGCCGTGGACACAAGCCTTGCCTTGCGTGCAAGCTGGGGCAAATCGTTCAAGGCGCCGCAATTCCAGCAATTGCTCGGCGGCTCGGGCGGCACCATCGCATCGGTTCCGCCCTCACTCGATCCCTTCGCCACCGACGGCTCGACCGGCATTTTGTTGCTGGCGGGGACCAATGACACGCTGCGTCCCGAGCGCGCCGAAAACTGGACAGCCGGTTTCGATTTCAGGCCTTCTTGGCTCAATGGCTTTTCCCTGCACGCCACCTATTTCGACATTGACTACACCGACCGCATCTCCGATCCCGGCAGCGTCGTTGAGGCCCTCGCCAATCCCGTCGGTTTCGAAGGCGTCTTCATCCGCAATCCGACGCAAGCGCAAATCGATCATTATCTGAGCGTCGCCGACAGCGTCGTCGGCGCCATTCCTCCTGACGGCATCGAAGCCATTTGGGATGGACGGCTCACCAACCTTGCAAGCTTGCGCGAGCGCGGCATCGATCTTTCCGCGGCATTCGATTTCAATACTGACTTTGGGCACGTACAGATCTTCGCCAGTGGCGCCGATCTCCTGCAATACAGAACCGAAACCGGCCACGGCACGCCGCAAGATACGCTCGACACCCTCTTTCATCCCATCGATTGGCGCGCCACTGCGGGCGTTGCATGGACGAACGCCGGCTGGGGTGCGTCGCTCATCGCCAACTACACCGACAATTATACCGACAAGATCAGCGTGCCAGCGCGCAATATTGCTGCGCAAACCACCTGGGACCTGCGTCTGACACGGGACTGGCGCACAAGCGAGCACGCATCCGGCTTCCAATTCGCTCTCAATATTCAAAACCTGTTCGACGAGGACCCGCCCTTCGTCAACAACCCGCAAGGCTATGCCTTCGATGCTCAAACTGCCTCCCCGATAGGACGCTTCGTGGCGGTCGAGCTTCGCCGCACATGGTGAAGCTTGAGCTTTGCGCTGCGATCGCCGCCGGCGTCTGCCTTCTCACGGCTCGAACCCCTGCTGGAGCGCAGACGCCGGCGCATGCGCAAATCGAAGATGTCATGGCCCTGCGTCAGCTGGGCACTTCTCGCGCCGGTCTCGCCTTGTCGCCAGACCGAAACTGGCTTGCGGTCTTCGAGCAAGAGACGGACCTCGCCGCAAATGATATCCGCTACCGGCTCTTGCTGATCAGACCGGATGGCGCGAGCCCCCCGCGCGCGATCGGCGATGGCGGGGGCATAGTTTGGCACGATGAGAACGGGCGTCGCAGCGGCGCGCCAATCGATCGTTTCGTGCGCTGGTCCCCGGACAGCGAAAGCGTCGCCTATCTGAAGCCCCTCGAAAGGCGCGTCGAACTCTGGCGCAGCTTCTTGGATGGCCGCCAGCAGCGCCTCGCGTCGTTGCCGGGTGATATTCGCGACTTTGCTTGGCTTGACCCCCATCGCGTCATTGTTCTTGAAGCAACGCCGCGCGCGCTTTTGGAGAACACCGCCGCCGCGAATTTCACCGAAGGCTATCGTCTCAGCGACGATCTCGACATGGGATACAGCCAAACGCCCAAGCCTGACGTCTTGCGACAAAGCCAGCTTCTTGTCATCGACACAACAAATGGCGCTTCACATGCTGCGTCTGAAGCCGAGGCCTCAGCCCTTTCACCGCCACCAGCGAGTGCGCCTGCTTGGATCGCGCCGCGCGATCCCAACGCTTCGGTCGCAGAACCCGCGCAAGGCCTTTACGCGCACGCAAGCATCGGGGCGCCCATCTTGTGCGCGGATTCGGCCTGCACCGGCATGCTGCGCGACGCTGGCGTGTTGAGCGATGGACGCATCTGGTTCTTACGCGGCGAAGGTTTCAACGCGGGAGATGTGGGCACGTATGTCTGGTCGCCGACTTCTCATAGCGTCAGACGGCTGCGTTCATCGGACGAACTCCTCTATGGCTGCAATGGCGGCAACAACGAAATCTTCTGCCTCTGGGAAACGCCGGCCCATCCGCGCCGCATCGTTGCGATCAACGCCGAGACGGGCGCCTTGCGCATTCTCTACGATCCCAATCCGGTCTGGAACGCAGGCGCTCAACCCCGCATCGAGCGCATCAGCTTCACCGACGAGCGTGGACTCCAATCCTATGCACATCTCGTCTATCCGCACGGCTTTGCGCCGGGGCGCCGCTATCCGATGGTCATCGTCCAATATCGGTCGCGCGGATTTCTGAAAGGCGGCACCGGCGGCGAATATCCGATCTTCGCCTATGCCTCACGCGGCTATTTTGTCATGAGCGTCGAACGTCCCGAAGGCCACGCGCAAGCCCAGCAGATGTCTCAACAAGCCTTCGATCATTTGCTCAATTTTGAAGGCGAGGAAGAACGCATGAAGCTCGCCTCGCTCGATGGTCTCATCGCCGAAGTGGAACGCCGTGGGCTTGTCGATGACAACCGTATTGCGCTGACCGGCATGAGCGACGGCGCCGAGACCCTATATTGGGCGATTGGCCATCGCCGCTTCGCCGCCGCTGTCGCCAGTAATCCTGCGACCGACGTTTCCAACTATTGGCTGATCGACGCGCATTTTCGCCAACAATTATTGGCGCAAGGGATTTCCTCGCCGTGGCCGCGTTTGCAGGGCTGGTGGCTGGAAAACGCGCCAGTCTTTTACGCCGATCGCATTGCGACACCGCTCTTGATAAATCTTTCGCAGAGCGAGGCAATCTATGGCCCCCCGCTCCAGGTCCGCCTGCGCGAATTGAACGTGCCAGTTGAGACCTACCTCTACCCCGACGCCTTCCACATCAAGTCGCGTCCAAGCCAGCTTCTCGCCGCCCAACGCCGCGCCATGGCGTGGATCGATTATTGGCTAAGGGGCCAAATGGAGGAAGACCCCGCCGATCCCGGCCGCGCCCAGCGCTGGGGCCTCATGCGCCAGACGATGTCGAGCGCTCAGACGATATCGGATGGTGAGCCGGCGACGCACACCGGAGCGCACTGACCTGACGCAGCCAGATCTCGGCGATGAAGGCAGGAGAGGTAGCGCCATCAGACGACCCATCCCCATCGCGCGCCATCTCAGCACTGACGCCATGTTCCGAAATGAGGCCGAGGCGCTTTAGCTCACCCTCGCAAAGCACTTCGCGTGCGAATGCTGCGTTGCGCGCCGCGACCGCCGCGAAATAGCGCGAAGTGTCACCCTTTCTGCGGCGCGCGACAGCGATTGCCGGCAAACGCTCCCGATAAGCCCAGCGCACTAGAGCGCGATCGCGGCCGCCGCGCATCATGACGTAGGGCGGCAGCGCGCAGCAAAACGAAATGATCGGTTGCGAGGCAAGCACCGGCGCCGCCACGAAGCTCCGCGTGAGGATGGATGGAGAATGATAATAACAGAGATCGGCAAGGAAGAGCGCGTGCGCGGCCTCCGCCGCTCCGCGTTGACCCGCCTCCACACACCAAGGATGCGACATCGCCGCCGCGATTGCTTGTTGGGCGCCATTTTCTCCCGGGCGCATCGCGGCTGACAACATGCGCTTCAGATAAGCACTGCTTGCTTTAAGGACGCCAAATTCGACGCCCTCGGCCATCACCGGCCAAACCGAACGGCGCGTCACACGCGCTATGTCGAGGGCGGTGCTGATGAGTGAACCGAGATCCAGGCGATCGGAGACGGCGCTTGCCATCGCGGCTATCGCATTGGCCCGATAGAAAACTTGGTCGCCCCCTTGCCCTGATGTGATGATCGCGTTGGGTGGCGCTGCACACGCGCGCATGAAATGGGGATCCGCAAACGTCAGCAAACTCGCCGAAGGTTTTGGCGCGGCCGGGGCCTCAAGCAATCGCGCATAATCTATGTCTTGCGCATCATAATCGATGATTGTGTGCGCGAGGCCCATCGCGTGGGCGACAGCGGCCGCCGCAGCCGTTTCGTCTCCCTCCGGCACGCCGCGTGGCCGTTCCGACACGCAACGAATATCCGCCCCGGCGCATTTGAGCGCATGGAGGGCCACACTGGAATTAAGTCCCCCCGATAGGCGATGGATCATCGGCCGCTCCAAACTCGCCCATGCGCTCATGGTTCTCTCAATGACCGCGCGCAGTCGCGTCGCGATGACGTCGTTGCTTTCCTTCGCGATTGCGCGGCGGCGCGCCGGGGGCGACCAAGTCATCCATGTGGCCTGCCCATCGCGCTCAAACGATAGACACTGGCCGGGCAAGATCTCGCGCACATCGCTCAATCCCGTGCGTTCTGTCACCAGCCGCGGATGCGCCAGGAACATGATGAGATAATCCCGATCGATGGCGCCAAGCTGCCGCAGAGACGCGAGATCGCTGAGCTGGGTGAAGACAATGGCCACACCCCCATCGCCGGGATCGCTCACATGAACCGGACGCGCGCCGGCGGGGTCGCGCAGCACGAGCACGCGGTCGCCGCCATGGTCGGCAAGAACGGCGAGATAACCGCCCCAATAATCGCGCGCCAAGGCGCGCCCTCCATCCGCGCACCACGCCGCGCCCGTTGCAACATCGATATCCGCACTGCGAACAACGCGGCTATCACGGAAAAGCGGGCCAACGACGAGGCCGCCCTCTCTGGGCAACAAAAGCGGCGCCACGTCATTTGGATCTTCGTGAAGAAAGAGCCGGCAGCCGCGCCAATTGACGATTTCGCGCCATCCCCCTTCGGCTGCGAGCACGCTTGCCATCGCATCGCTGCGGCGCCGGGCGCCGCTATCGGCGGGCTTCCAGCGAAGGCACACAAGGCGATGCATGGGCTTCAGACCCGAAGGATGGGTGTGAACGAGGCGCAATAGGCCGCCTCATCGTTGATTGGCGCACCGGCATCCTCGACCCAACAATGGGCCGCAAACGGCATACCGCGCACGCCGAACACAAGTGCGCTGCGCGCGCCTCGCTCTCCAAGAAAGCGCATGAGCGCCAAAGAATTGAAAAGGCAGACCATGGGCGCCGGATACCAAGGTCGCATGGCCTCAAACGATGCAACGTATGGCGCTGGATTGAGGTCAGCGCCGTTGCGCCGCCGTGAGCGGCGAACGCAATCAATTGCGCGATCAAGGCGCTTTGAGGCAACGGCTTGCGCTGCCCACATGCACGCGCGCCAGAAACTCACCCAATGGCGTGGCGCGCTCGTCCCAAGAAGCCCTGCGGCGCTCAGATGGCGCTGCAGCCTATGTTCTTCGGCGTTGAGATCATCGCCTGCTGCGATCTTCGCAACGAGTACGCTCGGTGCGGCGAGATATCGATCATGCCGCAAGTCAAGCAAGACGGTCAGCGCGCCCAAATCCGCTCTATGGACATGCGGCGCAAAGGTGGGGGGCGGTGCAGACATTGGAGCCGGCGCAAACGCCGGTGGCGCGCCTTGCGGCGCGCCGCCGGACCCGCTCACGGCTCGTCGTAGAAATCTTTGATGAGGATCGATTCCCGCGCCTGCGGCATGAATGTGCCTTTGGTGCATTGCGTGGCCGCGCCGAGGTCGATCAGTTTGGTTTGGCCGCGATCGGCGTCGATGATTTGGTCTTTGCGCATGTGCTTGCCTCCAATGAGAGAAACTCGATTACGGCGCGTCCCAATGATCTGGGATCACGACCTGCTCGGTCTTCGTGCGCAGGAAGTCGCCCTGGGTGACGGCTGTCGCCGCCCCGAGATCGATCAAGCGCGCGTCGTCGCGATGTTGGGTGTCTTGGCGCATATTTGCCTCCCTTAAGCCGCGGGCTCGAAAGCGATCCCGCGGGTCATGACAATGCGCGCCGCGACAGCGATTAGTCGGCCTATCTGGGTGAAGATATTTTGAGTTATGCCGCGGCCGCTATGTGCCATTGGGCAAGGCGGCGAGCACTGCCCGCTTGCGGATGATATCGGCGCGCTCGCTGCGGCGGCGGTGAAACGCCTTGATGAGGTGTCTTGCGCGCTGACTTCTGGAATTGAGCGCCTGGGCAAGATTGGCGAGTTCATCGAGAGCGCCGCCAAAGACATCCTCCTCGACAAGCCGCGCCAGCTGAAGACGCTCATCGGCGTTGATCGCCGCGCGCTTCAATTCGTCATTGGCTTTCTCCTCGAGGCCTTGCAGCACCGCACTGACTGCTTGGGCATAAGGAAGGATGCGCGCGTTGGCGGCCAGGTCGCTGGAAACGCGCGAGGTCTCGAAGGCGCTGAGCGCAAGCATGGCGCGCCATTCATAGAGCGCTTTGAGCTCGCGCTCCGTCCAAAGCGTCACGAAATAGCCGCGCGCCCCGCTTGCGCTCACCAGCCGCTCAGCCGCCAAATGGTTGAGCGCCTCGCGAACGGGCGTGGCGCTGACCCGATGCGCGCGCGCCAGCGCTTCAATATCGATGCGCTCGCGCAGGGCGAGCTTGCCGGCAAGGATCTGCGCCTTAATCCCATCATAGACGCGCGTTCCGGTACGCTCAGCGTTCATTGCTGAGAAACGCCGCTGTTGGCGTAGAGCTGAGCCAGTTCGCGCGCGATCTCCGGGGTCAATGCGTCCTTATGGGGGCGGCGCGCTTTAGAAGACGCGGAACATTCCTCGAGCGCAAGGATCGGGTCTTGTCCATCGACGCCACCCAAGTTCGGGCGATGGATCTGGTAGCCGATGAGCCGCTGCAGCGCGGGCGGAAATGTGGCCGCGACGTCTGGCGGATAGGCCAGGAATTGGTTCTCGTACTGCTTAAGCCATCCCAGGCAATAGGAAATGATGAGGCCCGTGCGCGCGCGATTGGAAATGTTGGCGCCGGCGCCATGGGTGAGCGAGCCCCTGAAGATGAGCGCACAGCCCCGTGGCATGATCGCAGCGATACTCTTGTCGGCATCAATGCTGCGATCGAGCGCTTCGCGATGACTGCCGGGCCAAAGCCGGGTCGCGCCATTCACCTCTGAAAAATCATCGAGCGCCCACATGACATTGATAAGCCACTCGCTCTCTTTGACGGCTGGCCACATTTCCTCGTCGCGATGCGGCGCCTGTGCGCGTTCGCCGGGATGAACGCGCACGGCCTGGGTCAAATTGAGCTGATAGAAATCACAGGCCCTTCCCAGGAGTGCGCCGACGACACTCAAGATCAGGGGATGCTGGACGAGATCCTGGACAAGGCGGGCCTTGTCCAGCAATCCGCCTATGCGGGTTGTCTTCCAGCCATAGAAATCGCCTTCACAACGCGGCGTTTGCGCAAACCAGGGTTCGAGGTCTTGGGCGATGGAAGCGATTTCACGATCGCTCGCCAGGCCGGGCACGACGGCAAAACCGTCTGCATCGAGGGCTTTCACAATCGCGTCGCGCGCGTCGGCGCCTTCGGAAGAGATCTGTTGGCTCATGGGCAATAGCGCCTTTAAGCCGCGCGCAACGCGGCGCCGTCAACCAGGCGCACCAGCGGATGACTGAGAGCGTGACGCGCACGCACGCGCCAAAGACCTTCAGTGTCGAGCCGTGCGGCCATGGCGCACACCCGTTCGCGGCCGTAGCGCGTTGATGGCCCAAGAGCGCGCGCTGTCCAGCCAGCCTTGGCGGCAAGCGGGGCAAGTGCGGCGCCGGCGACGAAACTCACTTCTTCTATTCCGTAGATAAGGCCGGTTTCGATAATGCCCGCGATCATGGCGCCCAACAGCGCGCGACGCGGGCCGCCCTTCGCCGTTGTAGGCGCAGGACAAAAGCGCGAAGCCTCCCAGATCCGTTCCGAGCGCGGAACGCCTTCCTGGCAAAGGTGGGGGAAGACCTCGCTCATGAGGTGGGCGCGCATTGTCGGCAACAGGCGAACAGACGCCGCAAGCGCACCGTCCCCGCGCGTGCAGAGCGCCAAATAGAAAGCGTCGTCGCCGTCAAAAGCGTCGATCTCGAGCCCTTCGCGCGCATCGAGTGTCCAGCCCAACTCATCGATGAAGAGGCGCTTGCGCTGACGATGCATCTCCACGATCAGATCGTGAAAGAGATGACGGTTGTCTTGTGTGATGATGTGAATCAAGTCGAACGCCTCCAACGAAGAGGCGCCGAGTTTGGGTAGGCGCACACGCCACTTCAACAGGTCCCCGCAAACCCATTGACAGCACCGGAGACTCTTTAGTCGGTCAAATCGTCGATGACGATCTGGCCGTCGAACACCGCCTTGACGACCGCTTGTACGCGGTGGGCGACGCCATAACGCTGCTTGGCGCGCTCAAGTGTGTTGTGCACGGTGCGCGCACTCACGCCCAAGATCTTACCGATGTCCCAATCGCTCTTTCCCCGCCCCGCCAGCGCCAGGCATTCGCGTTCGCGCTTGGTGAGACGCGGCGCTGTGCTCGCGACCGCCGCATTGGCCAATGTGCGCGCCGTCTCGTGCGCATAAAGCGCAATCATGAAAACGTCTGGCGCATGGGTGCGATCGAACCCCTCAATGCCCGGCACCAGCGAGCACGACGCCGGCAAGGCCCCGGGCGAATGAATGGGAACGGTAAGACCATGGGCAAGCCCCAGCGAGGCCGCCTCATCGATGATCAATTGTTGGCGCGCGCACAATGTCTTCGATCGCACCAGGGCGTCCCAATAGAACGGCGTTGCCGCCTTCTTCGCGGTCGCAAAGATCGGATCGTGACCGGCGTAATTTTGCTCTGAGAAGCGCTGAAGCCAGTCGGCCGGATAATTGACCATCGACACCGCACCGCGCGGCGGCCGCAACGGATCGACGTGCGAAGAGCACGCCACATAGACAAAGCCCAACGCGCCAAGTTGGCTGAAGAGCATGTGCTTGACCTCCTCGGCACAAGCAGCGCTGTTGCAGCGCTCCAGGAAATCGAGCGTCGCATGGTTTGAAGGCATAGCGTCTTCCGGAATAAGCACCCAAGGTTGTAGGTCTAAATCCGGGCGCGCGGCCCAACAAGACACTGAAACTGCGAAGTAAGGACGCGCCTCAAGCCCGGCGTGCGGCAGCGAAACCTTGCGACGCGGTGGCAGGTTGCGGCGGCCGCGCCTCGTCCGAGCGCGCGCTCTCGGCCTTAGGCGTCGCTATCGGCCATCGTGCGTACAAGATCGACTATGCGCTTGCGCACAGTGCGGTTCTTGATTGTGGCGAACAGGTTCAAGAGTTGGACGCTCTCTGGACTGGCTTGGGCGACTGGGGCGGCCTTGCCCATGCGTGGCGCCTTGCCTGCGCCCTCGAAGAAGCTCCCGATCGGAAGATCGAGCGCCTTGGAGATCTCCCACAATCTGCTCGCGGCGATCCGGTTGACGCCCTTTTCGTATTTCTGGATCTGCTGAAAGGTGATCCCAACCAATTCAGCCAAGCGTTCCTGGCTCATGGCGATTTCAATCCGCCGGCGGCGAACGATCTGGCCGATGCGAACATCGACGGGGGTAGCGGCGCGCTCCTCACTCATTCAAACCAAACCCTGACCACTTGCACTGACTACTCGCCCTGACCACTCGCCCTGACCACTCGCCCTGACCACTTGCCTTGGCCACTTGCCCCCACCATTGGCGGCCACGCCCGCTTGCCACCTTAGGTTTACGTGGTAGCAGGGGCAGAGACTTGATGCATGTCAATTAGAAGCTGACGCGAGCGTCAAGTACAGCGATTCTCTTGACAGGGTTGCGCCCTGACGCGCTCAACTGGTCGCTACGGGGCTGCCAACACGGGCATGGGGCTAAGCCATATGAAGGCGGCAAACGGGCCGCTTTGCCTGCGCGACCAGCTCCGGCATTGGGAGCACGCGTCTATTGAGCAATTCGTTTGCGCTTGAGAAGGGACTGGAGCAGCTCGTCTTCGACACCATCGAGCACGCCCACGAGGTCGATACGCCCGAGGCGCTCAGTCTTATGTTCGAACCCGCCTGCAAGAAGCTCGGCTTCTCGCACATGGGAGCATTCTCGGTGCTCGACCCGACCGGCCACACGGTGGGCAGTTACGAAGCCGGGTTTTCCGATCCTGTCTGGCGCGACCACTACATTCAGCAAGATCATTTCACCCACGACGCCATTGTGCGCCTCATTCCATCAACCCTCGACGCCATCGTCTGGAGGGATCTGAGGGAAAAAAGTCAGGTCAGCCGCGAAGAGCAACGCGTGTTCGATGAGGCCGGCGCGTTTGGCCACAAGGACGGCTACGTGCTGCCGCAGCACTATACCAACGGCGCGGTCGCGGTGACCATACTGGGCGCACCCCAACCGATTTCAACAAATTCGCGCGTGCGCGCGGCAACCCATGTTCTTTCAGCCTATTTCTCGATGGGCGTGCGTCATCTGCTTGCGCCGCTGGCGAGCGTTCAAGGCGTTAGTCTGTCGCGCCGCCAGCGCGAGTGCCTGCAATGGGTGCGCGCCGGCAAGAGCGATTGGGAGATCGGAGAAATTCTTTCGATCTCGGAATTCACCGTGCGAGATCACATCGAACAAGCGCGCAAGCGTCTGGGCGTGAAGACAAGAACGCAAGCCGTGATTGAAGCCATCGCGCTTCGTCTCATTTTCCTCTAGCTCCGGTTGATGCAACCCCTACACCTATAGGAGGTGCGGTTTCGCGCGTCTGGCGCTCTTCTTCCCGCTCGGGAGGAAGCCGATGCGCGTCCACGTCGTTCACGCCAACAATCGCGCCCTCTATCGCGACGAGATCGAGGCGATGCATCGTCATCGCTACGAAATCTTCGTGGAGGAGCGCGGATGGAAGGCGTTGGAAAGCCCAGACCGGCTCGATATCGACGAATTTGATACAAGCGACGCCACCTATCTCATCGCCATCGATCGTCACAGCGCTGTCATGGGTTCAGCGCGGCTCATCCCAAGCTGGCGGCCCAATTTGCTGAAGACGCTGTTTCCGGAATATTGCGCCGGTGAAGTGCCCACCGGCCCCGGCATTTGGGAATGGACGCGTCACACCACGCCAGGCCGCAGGCATTGCAAGGAATTCAATATCGGCGTGCAGCTGCTGATGAACCTGGCAATTCTCGAGTTCGCCCAAACGCGCGCGATCACCTCCTACATCGGCATGCTTGAAACCAAGCTTCTGCCCTACACGGTGGATCTCGGTTGGACCTCGCTGCCTTTAGGGGCGCCGCTCGCCTACCGCGAAGGGATCGCCGTCGCCATCCAGAGCGCCGTGCGCCGGGGACACTTGCAAGAGCTTCGCAAGGCTGGCGGCATCTACGACGCGGTCCTGATCGAGGCGCCGGGTTTTGCCGGCGAGCGCGGCCAGCTCGCCCGTCATTGGCTCGATCTCGCTGCGCGTTTGCCGGAGGCCGAACTCGCGGCTGCGCGCAACGCCTTTCGCTTCCCTCACTCGATTGAGGAGAGTTTCAGATGACATTGCTTGAACCAGCTCTTCGTCCGGCGTGCACATTGCCGCGCTTGGGGGCGCACGCTTCATGCGCCGAGATTGAACTTGCGCTTGAGACGGCGGGTTGCGCCATCGTCGAACGCGCCCTGCCAGGCGATCTCCTCTGTCTCATCAACGAGGAGCTTGATCCCTGGTTTGAACGCGCCCAGTGCGGTCAGGGCCATTTCTTCGGCTTGCGCACCAAGCGCTTCAGCGCCCTTTTCGCAAAATCGCCAACCTCTGCGGCGCTGGCGCTTCACCCAAATATTCTGCCGGCGCTCGAAAACCTCCTGTGCGGGGATCGAAGGGCCCCGCACGCCGATTGCATTCAACTCAATCTGACCCAAGCCATCGCTATCGGCGATGAAGAACCCTGCCAGCTTCTCCATCGCGATGACGGGCTTTTTCCAATCCCCAAGACCTTCGAGCTCATGGCCAACATCATGTGGACGCTCGAGGACTTCACCATCGACAATGGCGCGACCCGCCTTGCCCCCGGCAGCCATCTTTGGCCGCGTGAGGAGATCGAACAATACGAAGAGGGCGTTGAAAGCGCGGCAGCGCCAGCCGGCTCCGCCATCATCTGGTTGGGCTCGCTGCTGCACGGCGGTGGAGACAATCGCAGCGGCAAGCCGCGTCGCGGCGTCGTGATGAGCTACTCGCTGGGCTGGCTTGCGCCAGCCGAGAAGCTCCTTTTGTCCATCCCGCCGGACATTGCGCGCACCCTGCCTGAAAAACTGCAACAGCTCATCGGCTACCAGGTGCACCGGCCAAACCTCGGTTGGGTCGAAGGCTGTGATCCACGCGATTGGCTGCAAGGCGGCGTGCGCGAACTGGCTGCGGCCCAAGACAACCTAACGCCGGCGCAAGCCGACATGATGCATCAATATCTCAAAGCTGTGGGGCGGATATGAGCAAACGCAGAGAAGATTTTGAAGGCCTGCTTTTTTTGGCGGAACGTGAGCTCTCCTTTCTGCAGGAGAATCTCTCGATCTACCCAGAGATCGAGAGATCGCCAGACGGCAAGGAAGCGCTCAACGGCATTGTGGGCGCGCTGCTAGCGCTCGCGCGTTTGAGAGCCTCGACGCCTCATGAGATGGCGTCATGACGAAATGTCCCGTCCACGCCATGATGCGACGCCTCATGGGGGCGGAAGGACTAAACAATCCCCATCCCCTTTATGCGGGCCTACGCGAGGCGGCGGCCCTGCATGAGGTTCCTCATTTTGGCGCGACGGTCACGCGATACAACGAAGTCCGCGACGTCCTCTTCGACCGTGCCCTCAAGGTCTCGAGTGAGGCCGCCAAAGCTGGTTCCCCGCACGCCCTGATCAAGGACCTGCTGCCCGAGGATCTGCGCGCGCTACCCGCCCCGCTCTTTCTCCAGGACGACCCAAACCACAAGCGTTTACGCAAGCTCTTGGCGCCGGCGTTTTCGCAGCGCGCGATCGACGCCATGGAAAACCAGATCACGGCCTTCGCCGATGGCCTGATCGAGGCAATGCCAAACCAAGGGCCCTTCGATATTGTCGACGGCTACGCAGCACCCCTTCCCGCGCGCGTGATTTGCGAAATCCTGGGCGTTGAAGGCGCCAACGCCAAAACCTTCCGCGCCTGGTCAGAAGCGGTCATCAACGAACTTCACCCGCTTGCCACCGCGCCCCAACGCGACGCTGCGATCGACGCGCACCGTCACCTTGTCGCTTTCTTCCGTCACGAACTCGGCCAACGGCGCAACGGCGCCGGCGAGGGGCTGCTTGGTCACCTCGCGCACAGCGCCTTCGTCGACAACGAACTCAGTGAGGACGAGGCGATCTCGCTTTGCGTCAACCTGATGGTGGCCGGTCATTACACAACGACCGATCTCATCAGCAATCTTATCCATCTGCTTGTGCTTCATCCGCTCGAATACGCCAAGCTCGAGGCAGACCCGGGGCTTTGGCCGGCCGCGGTCGAGGAAGCCTTGCGCTTTGAGCCGCCAACACCGTTGCTGGCGCGCATCCTCCCCGAACAATGCAAGCGCTTTCAGCGCGACTTTGACGAAGGCGAGGCCATCAACGTTTTCATTGCCGCCGCCAACCGCGATCCGCGCGCCTACGATGAGCCCAATCGCTTCAACGTTTCGCGCGAACGCCGCCCCCACCTCTCCTTCGGTGGCGGGGCGCATTATTGCCTCGGTGCAGCGCTCGCGCGCGCTGAAGCAAGAATTGCCGTGCGGCGGCTCTTCGAACGTTGTCCTGGGCTTTCAATTGTGGACGACAAAGTGGCCTGGCGGCGAAGCCGCAGTTTCCGTGGCCTTGAAAAGCTGATCTTGCAGATTGAACGCTCTGTTGGTGTTATCCGTCGTGAAGCGGTCACGCTCGAAATTGCATGATTGGAGGCAAACATGCCCGGCGCCATTCCCCTTGCGATAACGCTCGCGCTCGGGGCTCTCTATATCGCCGTCATTTTTCTGGGGCGCGCCATCGAAAGCTGGCTTGCGCGCCAGGCGCGTTGATCGAGCACGCCGCCAAAGCGCCAGTCCAAAGCGCCAATCCAAAGCGCCAGTCCAAGGCGCCATCCCAAGCGCCATCCGAGGCGCCATCCCAAGCGCCATCCGAGGCGCCATCCGAGGCGCCATCCGAGGCGTATGAGCAAATTCGTCGGACCGAGAAACCACACACCCTGCGATGCGGTGGTTCGTGGGAACAAGACTTGCTCCAACCCGCGCCATGAAGAACTGGATCGATTGGCGCTGGTTGGCGCCCGCAACGGGGGCGCTTCTGCTGATCGCCACCCCGCGCCAAGGTGCGCAACAGAATGATTGGCTCATCTATAACGCGACCGCTTCAATGCCGCGGGGTTGGTACGTGCGCACGACGGTTCCGCTGCGGCGCGGCGCAATCGTGACCGTCAAAGCGCGCAATGTCGCGCCGGCTTATGCGCATGTCAGAGACTTCGACCGGGCTGGAGATCGGTTCTTGAAGCGCATCGCCGCTGGCGCAGGCGCCTTTGTCTGTGCAAGCGGCGAGAGGTTCACCGTGAATGGAAACGTCTATGCTCGCCAACACTTGGATCGCTGGGGACACGCGCTTCCACATTGGGACGGATGCCGGCGCTTAGGGAGAAACGAGTGGGTGTTGCTCGGAGACACGCCGGACTCGTTTGACAGCAGGTATTGGGGCCCAGTGCGGCAAAACCTCATCGAAGGCGTGTGGAGACCCTTGCGCGGCGAAGCGGGGAACAACGGGAATGCAGGCACAATAGGCGCCGGTCGCGGTCTTTATCGATAGCGCGCGCAAGGATAGCACGGCACAACGCCGCCGCAGGTCATGCGGCGGCGCGTTGGCCACGAGCGGGTTTGGGCGTGCGCTCGTGGCGCCGTTGAAATCACTTTCTCTTGGCCTTCTTCGACGCGGCCTTCTTGGCCTTCTTAGCTTTCTTTGCCACGGCGCAAACTCCTCACTTGGCCCGCGCAAGCGTGCGAGCGCCCGCGAAGGCGCGGAGCAAGTCCGGAATCAAACTTTAACATCGCTCGAGCGCATTTCCCGGCGAGGGAAGCGCTTGGGCGCTTCCCTACCAGATCAGCACGCGGTCCGCGGGCGCGAGGTAGAGCGCATCGCTCGGTTGCACGTTGAACGCCGCATACCAGGCGTCGTGGTTACGAACCACGCCATTGACGCGATATTGCGGCGGCGAATGGGGATCGGCGAGAATGAGATTGCGCAACGCCTCGTCGCGCGTGATCCGCTTCCAGATCTGACCATAACCTAAGAAGAAGCGCTGATCGCCGGTGAAGCCCTCGATCACCGGCGCGGGCTGGCCGTTGAGCGAGATCAGGTAGGCCTCGCGCGCGACCTGCAAGCCGCCGAGATCGCCAATGTTCTCGCCGAGCGTAAGGCGTCCATTCACATGGATGCCCACGAGCGGCGAATAGGAATTGTATTGCGCGACGAGCTTGTCGCCGAGGGCGTTGAAGCGGCGCACATCGTCGGCATTCCACCAATCGCGCAGCACGCCGCGTGCGTCTTGACGCGCACCCTGGTCGTCGAAACCGTGGCCCATTTCGTGGCCGATAATGGCGCCGATGCCGCCATAGATGACAGCAGGGTCCGCGGCGGGATCGAAGAACGGCGGCTGTAGGATCGCTGCAGGGAAGACGATCTCGTTCCAGGTTGGATTGTAGTAGGCGTCGACCGTGAACGTAGTGATGCCCCACTCGTCGCGGTCCGTCGGCTGATTGATGCGCGCGATCTGCCGATTCCATTCATAAGCCGACGAACGCTGCGCGTTGCCGAACGCATCGCCGGGGCGGACTTCGTACGGCGAATAATCGCGCCAGCGATCGGGATAGCCGATCTTCGGGCGGAAGGTTCTGAGTTTCTCGTGCGCGGCGGCTTTTGTTTCCGCCGACATCCAGCTCAGCTGATCGATGCGCGCGCCATAGGCGCGGCGCATGTTCTCGACCAGCGCCTGCATCTGCGCCTTTGACGAGGCTGGAAAGTAACGTTCGACGTAGACTTTCCCGACGGCCTCGCCGAGCGCCCCATCCATCGCACTCATCGCGCGCTTCCAGCGCTCGCGTTGTTGCGGTTGGCCGTTCAGCGTGTGGCCGAAGAACGCGAAATTCTCGTCGTCGATCGCACTCGGCAGTTCCGGTGCGGCGGCATGGATATAGTGGAAGGTGAGATAGGCCTTCCACGTATCGATCGGGGTCGCAAGCACGAGCTGCGACAGCGGGCGCATTGTGTCGAGCTCGGCGACAACATAGGTCTCCAGATCGCCGACGCCGGCGCTCGCCAAGCCATCGGCCCACGGGAAACGCGGATTGAGCGCGATGAGTTCGGCGCGCGTCTTCTTGTTGTAGGTAGCAACGACGTCGCGGCGCCGTTCGATCGCCCAATGCCGGCGTGCGATCTGGATTTCCAGCGCGAGGATGGCTTGCGCCTTGCGTTCCGTGTCGGCCTGGCCGGCATTGGCGAGCTGGCGCGCAATATGGGCCTTGTACTGATCGCGCAACTGCGGGAATTGGCCGTCGCTGCGCAAATAATAGTCACGATCGGGCATGCCGAGACCGGCATGGGTGAGCGTGATGCAATACTTGTCAGGATCTCGTGCATCAAGGCTTGGGTACATGCCGATCGGAAAGTCGACGGCGAAGCCTGGCTTGCACGCAAGCGCCCACACCTGTGCATGGGAACGAAGGGCGGCGATCGCGTCGAGATCTGCCTGGACGGGCGCTAGTCCTTTGCTGTTGATTGCGTCCGTGTTCATGAACGCATTGTAGAAATCGGCGATCTTCTGTTCGTTGCTGCCGGGCGCGCCCCCTGCCGCAGCGGTGCTTTCGATCAGGCCTTTGAGATCGTGCAAGACCTGATCCGACAAAATCGAGCCTGAACCCCAGCTGGTGCGGTCGGCCGGGATCTGTGTCGTGGCGAACCAATGGCCGTTGCAATAGCGGTTGAAATCGTCGCCGGGCTTAACCGAGAGATCGCGATTGGAGAGTTCGACGCCGAACGTGCCGAAGCGCGGACGCAGCGGCGGCGGCGATGGCGCGGGTGGGGGCGTACCGGGGGTCGGCGAAACGCAGCTCGCCGCCAAGAACGCAAAACTCGAAGCCGTCAGCGCACGGCGCGTCAGCGTTGCCATGTCACACTCCCCTGCATTAAAGCGCGCCTCAATCTATCAAGCGCTGCGCGAGATACATGTATTCCAGTGCGCGGCGGCGACCCGCTTCACGCAAGTTCGCCGTAGCCTGGTGACCGCCGTCGGTATTCTCGTAATAGAGAAACGGCATGCCGAGTTCTTCCAAGCGCGCGGCGTATTTTCGCGCATGTCCCGGGTGAACGCGATCGTCCTTTGTCGAGGTGTAGATGAAGACCAACGGAAAATCGTCGCGCCGGCGCAAGTTTTGGTAGGGCGAGATCTGCTCCAGAAAAGCGCGCTCCGCCGGAACTGAGGGCGAGCCATACTCGCCTACCCACGAGGCGCCCGCGAGCATCTGGTCGTAGCGCAGCATGTCGATCAGCGGCGAGCCGACGACGGCGGCGTGCACCATTTCCGGATGCTCGTTGAGCATGACGCCCATCAATAAACCGCCATTGGAGCGACCCGAGATGCCCAGCCGGCGCGGGCTGGTGATGCGGCGCGTCACCAGGTCCTGCTCGACTGCATAAAAGTCGTCATAGATGACTTGGCGATGCGTTTTCAGGCCTGCATCGTGCCAGGCTGGACCGAATTCGCCGCCGCCGCGGATATTGGCTAGCACATAGACGCCGCCGGAATCGAGCCAGAGCCGGCCGAGATAGCCCGAATAGCTTGGCGTCTGCGAAAGCTGAAAGCCGCCATAGGCGTAGAGCAGCGTCGGATTGTTTCCGTTGAGCTGCATGTCGCGGCGATGCACAACGAAGTACGGCACATGCGTGCCATCGCGGCTCGTCGCCTCGAATTGCTCCACAATATAGGGCGAGGCATCGAACTGCGCCGTCAGCGCACGGATCGAGCGCGGCGTTGCGGCTTGATCGTCAAGCGCATAAAGCGTTTGCGGCGTCAGGAAGTCCTCATACGTGGCGAAGGCGTGCGAGTCGCCAGAATCGGCGCTCACAATGTTGATGACGCCGGTCTGTGGCAGTGCAATTTGGGCGCCGCTCCAGGTCCCGCCATTCAACACGAAGCGCTGCAGACGCCCGCGCACATTGTCGAAACCCGAGACCAGCACGGCGTCGCGCGTGATGGCGACGCCCTCAATCGATTGGCGCGGGCCGGGGGTGTATATCTCTTCAATCGTGGGCGCAGCATCGGTCGCGGTGTTCAGGGAAATCGCAACCAGTTCGCCATTGGCGTAGGTATGGCCGCCAATCTGCCATTCCTGCAGCAGCGTCACGATCAAGCGGCCGCGATAGAGACCGTTGAAGGACGCCTTACGCGGCAAGGTAAGCTCCCGCGGCCCAGACGGCGTTACCACCTGCACGGTGCTTTCGAAAAACGTCACGTCGTGATTGACGAAGACGTGGTGGCTGCCGTCGGTGTCGGTCACCTCGAACGGGGTTATGCCGACATCCGATTGGGCCCCGCGCACATATTCCTGCGCCGATGAAAGCGGCGTGCCGCGCCGCCAGCGCTTAAGGATGAAGGGATAGCCGGAAGGCGTCAGCGAGCCTTCGCCCCAGCTTGTCGCCACCAACAGCGTGTCGCGATCGATCCACGCCATGCGTGACTTGGCTTCCGGGATAACAAAGCCGTTTGCAACGAAACTGCGTGAGGCGACATCGAATTCGCGGCGTGTGATGGCGTCAAGCCCGCCATTCGAAAGCGAAACCATGCAGCGTGCGGCGGATGGATCGCAGTCGGCCCCTTCCCACACCCAGTTCGCATGCTCGCTGCCCGCCAGCGCATCGACGTCGAGCAGCGTTTGCCACTCGGGATTGCCGGTGGCGTAGCTTGCGACCGTGGCGCGGCGCCAAATGCCGCGCACATGATCTTCGTCCTGCCAGAAATTGTAGAGATAGCCGTGCAGGATACCGCCTAGCGGCAAGCGATCGCGGTTCTGCGCAACCTGCAGCGCCGACTGCAGCAGCGCAGGAAAGCGGCGATCGTTTTCGAGCACAGGCAGCGAGCGCGCATTTTCCCGATGCACCCAATCCATGGAGCGCTGGCCGTCAATGTCCTCAAGCCACAAATTGGGATCGCCAGCGGACGCCGCCGCCGGCGCGGTTTGTGCCCATGCGCCCTGAGCGGTGATCTGATCAGTCACGGGAGCTCCAAAAACCAACGCAAAAGCAAGAGCCGCAACAAAGCCCTTCGAGAAATGTTGGTTGTGCATGTCGGCTCCCCGGCTGGCCGCTCGTCTTACGGACGAGGTCGTGAGATCGCAATGGAACCCCATGGTCAAGGATGCTGAGATGAAGCGCTTGTTTTTCACGGCGGCGTTCGCCGCACTCGCGGGGTGCGCGCCAGCCCCCGCGCCGCAGCACGAGGGCGCGCAGGCGCCTGCTGTCGCAGCCGCGGCCCCCCAATCGGTCGAGGCGGCCGTGTCGGTCGCGGGACTGCCGGCCGGCGCCTATACATTGGATAAGGCCCACGCCAGCCTCATCTTTCGCATCGACCATCTGAGCTTTTCGCATTTCACTGGCCGCTTCGCACGCTGGGACGCTTCGCTTGCGCTCGATCCGGCGCATCCGGAAAACGCCACCGTCACAGCGACGATCGATCCGCGTTCGCTGGAGAGCGACAATCCCCCCGCAGGTTTCTTGACGATGTTGCGTGGACCGGAATGGCTGAACGCACCGCAATTCCCGCAACTGACATTCCGGTCGACACGCATCGAACGAACGGGTGCGAACACCGCCCGCATTACCGGCGATTTCTCGTTTCACGGCGTTACCAAGCCTGTGACATTGGAAGCCAGGTTCAACGGCGGCTATGCTGGCAACATTTATGACCGCCACGCACGGCTGGGCTTTTCTGCGCGCGGCGCGATCAAGCGCTCGGACTTCGGCATGTCCATCGGCTTGCCCCCGCCTGGCGCCAATATGGGCGTCGGCGACGAAGTCGCGTTCATCATTGAATCCGAATTCAATGGCCCAGCCTGGACGCCGCCCCCCGGTCAAGAAAGTCAGGCGCCAAACTGATTGAGCCGAACTGATTGAGCCGAACGCATTGAACGGTGAGCCCTCCGCCGCGACAATAGCGGCGGAGGCTTGTCCCATGAACATTATCGTTTCGCGCGATGGCCCTATCACCATCGTCACGCTCAACCGGCCCGAGCGCCGCAACGCCGTCGACGCCGCGACCGCACGCGATTTGTACGAAGCCTTCAAAGCCTTCGATGCCGATGCCGACACGTCGGTTGCAATCCTGACCGGCGCGGCCGGCGCCTTCTGCGCTGGGGCGGATCTGAAAGCGATCGCCGGCGGCGACGCCAGCCGCATTGCAATGGGCGGTTTGGACACGATGGGCCCCATGGGCCCGACACGGCTGCGGCTCTCGAAACCGGTCATAGCGGCAATCGAAGGTTACGCCGTGGCTGGCGGGGCCGAATTGGCGCTGTGGTGTGATCTGCGCGTGATGGCGGAAGGCGCGACGTTCGGCATCTATTGCCGCCGCTTCGGTGTGCCGCTCGTGGACCTCGGCACCATCCGGCTGCCGCGCCTCATCGGCCACGCGCGCGCAATGGACTTGATCCTAACCGGCCGGCCGGTTGACGCCGCCGAAGCGCACGCCATTGGGCTCGCCAACCGCATGGCGCCGCGCGGCGAAGCTTTGGCGCAGGCGCTCGCGCTGGCAAAGCAGATCGCCGCGTTTCCGCAAGCGTGCTTGCGCAACGACCGCGCATCGGCGCTGGCGCAATGGGATTTGACCGAGACCGATGCAATCGAGAACGAGGTGCGGCTGGGGCTAGCGACGCTCCGCTCGGGCGAAACTGCATCCGGTGCGCAACGCTTTGCCCAAGGCGAAGGCCGCCACGGCAAGTTTAGCTAAACTCGTCGCAAGCGACCGGCTATGGATACGACATGAACTGGATCGTGAGCATTTCCGAGCGCGAGCGCGTCACGTCCGCCATTGCACCCGGCACGCTGCAAGCGGCCCAGGCCGCGCTTCACGAAAATGGTTGCGTCCTTTTGCGCGGCGTCTTTTCGACAGCAGCGGTCGACCATCTGCGCGCTGCATTCGACGCCCAATGGGGCTATCACAGCCAAGCCGATATGGAGAAAGCCTCAAAACGGCCGGGCGCAAATCCCGTGCTCGGCGTCGGCGAGAAACGCTATGAAGTGCTGCTCAAGCTCACCGGCGCGTTCGGCAACCCGATGCTCTTCGCCGGTCCCATCCTCTATCCGTTCCTCGCTTCGGTCTTGGGCCACGAAATGAAGGTAAGCGGCGTCACCGCGGTGGTATCCTATCCCGGGGCCATGCTGCAGCACATTCACGCCGATCATCCGTTCCTCTTCGACCAACCCGGAATGAGTGCGAGCATGCCGCCTTACGCAATCAACGTAGCGGTTCCGCTGATTGACGTGGACCAAGTCATCGGGCCGACCGCGGTGTGTCTTGGCTCGCACCTTTGGCCTGCTTCGCGCACGCCAACGCCGGACGATCTCACGTCAGTCGATATTCAGCGCGGCGATTGTTTGCTCATTGACTATCGCACCCAGCACTCCGGCATGCCCAATGAGAGCGCAGTCGCGCGGCCCATACTCTATATTGTCTATGCGCGGAATTGGTTCTTTGACGACGTGAACCATCTCTCGCGTCCCTCGCTCAATATGCCGCTTGAAACCTATGCCGCGCTCCCCGACGCGGTGAAGCCGCTCATGTCGCGCGCGTATTCAGCGCAAATGCGCGCACGCTATCTTACTCAGACCTGACCGGTCACCGGCAAGAGCGCGCCCGTGATCGCGCTCGCATCGTCGGAAGCAAGAAACAGCATTGCCTTGGCGAGTTCACGCGGCTTCACCCAGATATTGGGATCGGTTTTCGGCATGTCCTTGCGGTTTTGCGGCGTGTCGATGATCGAGGGCAGCACGGCGTTGACGCGCACCTTGCCTTTGAGCTCTTCGGCCATGCTTTCGGTGAGCTTCAAAACGCCCATCTTCGAAGCTGCGTAGGCGCCCATCCCGGCGCCAGCCTTGAGCGCTGCGTTCGCACCGACATTGACGATGGCGCCTTTGCTTTCGATGAGATGGGGAAGTGCTGCCTTCGATGCGATCAAAGCCGTCTTGGTGTTGAGCGCGAACATGCGGTCCCACGCCGCGATGTCGCCCGCTTCCACACTCTGCCAGACAAATCCGCCGGCAATATTGAGCAATGCATCGATGCTGCCGGTCTGCGACCGGATCGTCGCCATGGCGGCGCAGGCAGCGTTTAGGTCGCCAAGATCGACCCCTAGCGCGAGCGCGGAATCGGTGATGCTCTGCTCAAAGACGCGGATGTCGAGCATGGCGACATGTGCGCCGCGCGCCTTGGCTTCTTCAGCGGCGGCCCGACCGAGAGCGCCGCATGCCCCTGTGATGACAATGGTCTTGCCGCGCATGCTCTCGCCTCCGCGGCTGAGATATAGGCCGGCGAAGACGCGTTTGAAATGCGATTTAGGTCCAAACGCGGGGGCCTAACCGCGGGCCTTGACCTCGGCCATCACGCGCTGGGCGTAGGCGCGGCTCACTGGCACCTCATCGCCGCTGCTCATCACCGCCATGAGACGGCCGTTGACATCGCGGCGCACGGCCGTCAGGCGCTTCCAGTTCACAAACGCGGAACGGTGAACGCGCAGCATGACGTTCGGATCGAGCTTCTCCTCGAGGTGCGACATGGTCTCACGATGCAGAAGCGTGCGCCCTTCCCAATAGAGACGCACATAATCGCGCTCAGC
The DNA here is from genome assembly GCA_963837475.1 of uncultured Pseudomonadota bacterium. GTDB lineage: Bacteria > Pseudomonadota > Alphaproteobacteria > Caulobacterales > Aquidulcibacteraceae > Vitreimonas. Next base: position 427,447 of record CAWIND010000003.1, on the reverse strand, counting down.
CTCGATGCGATCGACGTCGGCGACCGGCACGCGCAGGAAGCGCCCACGATCGCGGATCCAGAATTCCTTCTCGTAGCGCGGGCCTTCGCGCTCGTCCGCTTCACGCTTCAGCGCTTCGAGCACCGCCGCCATTTCTTCGGCGCGGCGGCCAGCGTCCTTGGCGGCGCGACGCTCGCGCGCGCGCCCAATTGCCGAGGCGAGGCGTTCAAACTCGACCGGCTTCACCAAATAGTCGATGGCGGAGGTTTCGAAAGCCTGCACCGCATAGGAATCAAACGCCGACACGAAGATCACTTCCGGCCCGCCGGCATCTTCGACGGCGTTGGCGACTTCAAAGCCGTTGGCGAGCGGCATCTTGATGTCGAGCAACACCACATCGGGTCGCAGTGAACGCATCTGCGAGATCGCCTGGACGCCATCGCTTGCGGCGCCAACGACTTGCACATCAGGAATGTCTTCAAGCGCGAGCTTGATGCGACGGAGCGCGAGGGGCTCGTCGTCAGCTAAGAGCAGGCGCAACGGTTCGGCCAACACGTTCTTCCTCCAGGGGCAACCAGATATCGACGCGACAGCCGTTGGGCTGGCGGTTTTGCGCGGTGAGACCCGCGCGATTTCCGTAAATTACTTCCAAGCGCTCACGCGCATTGGCTAGGCCCACGCCGCGGCGGCGCGAGGGATCTCCATCGGGGGGCAAACCCGGACCGTCGTCCTCGATGGTGATCCGCAGCGTATCGCCATCGCGCCGCGCGGCGACGTTGATGGCGCCGCCCTCCGTGCGCGGCGTGATCGCATATTTGATGGCGTTCTCGAGTATCGGCTGGAGCAGCAGGCTCGGCAGCTTGGCGTTCTCCAGCCCTGGCGCGATATCGAAACGCACCTTGAGCTTGTCCTCGAACCGCGTCTGCTCGATCTCGAGATACTTGCGCTGCGCTTCGAGCTCAGCGGAGAGATTGGCCAGCTCGGTGGGTTGGCGATCGAGCGAATAGCGCAAGAAGCCCGCCAGCCGCAGCAACATGCTCTCCGCCTGCGCATTGCGCTTGTCGAGCACCAGCGTCGAAATGGCGTTGAGCGTGTTGAACAGGAAGTGCGGATTAATCTGGTAGTGCAGCATCCGCAGCTGGGCATCGAAAGCCAGCGCTTGCGCACGAGAGACGGCGCGCGCTTGCGCCATGGTTTCGAAGTGATAGCCGAGCAGCGCCTGGGTTAGACCCCATAGCGGCAGCGCCCAGCCGAATTGGAAGAGATAGATCACGAATGGATAGGGCTCCGGTGCAAAGCCCGCGAGTTGTTGCGGCCAGAATTGTTCGCCGTATTGCGTGAGCGGCGCGAGCGCGACCGCGCCCAGCACGAGCGCCAGGTTGCGTCCCCAATCCGAGCGGCGCGCACGCGGACCGGCAACGACGACAAGCAGCAAGCCGGTGAGCACCGCATAGGTCGCCACGACCATGACGCGGTTAAAGAAGTAGGGAAAATCGCCGGCGTCTTGCGGCGGATCGGCGAGTGCTGCCGCCGTGCGGACGCCAAGATAGGCCGACCAAAAAGCGATGTGGGCGCCCCAGCGTGTCCAGCCGGGGCGATCGAGCAAGCCCTTGGGCTCGCGTGGCGCGGCACTGCTCGCTGCCCTGGTCATCGCCATTGCGAACAACCTACCGAATTGAAAGCCGCCGCGGATACAGGCCGTGGCAGCGTCGCTTCCCGTTCGTCGCCGTTTCTTGTCGGCTCGTCGCCGCTTCGCGTGTTTCTACGGCCACCACCTAGGCGCCTGTTTTCAAAGGCTCTCGCAAGTTCAAAAGCGTATCCGTTGAACAATTCTTTGAGAGCGCACCGCGACTGTTTGAGAGCTGCGTTCAGGCCTCGCGCGTCGTAGCGATTGGAAGCGCGCGCACGCACGGCCCGTGCTTTCGCTCCGCGATGTCCGAAAGCGGCGCACAACAAAAAGGCCTCGCCGTCGCCGGCGAGGCCTTTTCGATTTGGGTGCGGGAGTAGGATTTGAACCTACGACCTTCAGGTTATGAGCCTGACGAGCTACCGGGCTGCTCCATCCCGCGTCAAACTTTGCTCCAGATACGCAAACGGCCGCGAAAAGTCCGCGGCCGAGAACGTCACGGCCGAAGCCGCCATTGTGATTGAGGGTTCTTGGACTGTGCTTCGCATGCGCGTCGTGCAGACCCGGCAGCGACCTACTCTCCCACGCCTTAAGACGTAGTACCATCGGCCCTGGGGGGCTTAACGACTGAGTTCGGGATGGGATCGGGTGGGGACCCCCCGGCATAGCCACCAGGTCGGCAAGGCGCACGCGAAACACTCTTGTATGAAGACAAGAGCGCGACATCGTCTGTTCCACAGCGTTCGAATATTGTCTTGAGCGATGTGCAGGCGACGCAGTCGTCGCCATGCATGAACGTCGATCGATCAAGCCGATCGAGCGATTAGTACCAGTCAGCTTCAAGCCTCGCGGCTCTTCCACACCTGGCCTATCAACGTGATGGTCTATCACGGCTCTCAAGGGAAACCTGGTTTTGAGGTGGGTTTCACGCTTAGATGCTTTCAGCGTTTATCCCGTCCGCACATAGCTACCCAGCTGCGCCATTGGCATGACGACTGGTGCACCAGAGGTTCGTCCATCCCGGTCCTCTCGTACTAAGGACAGATCCTCTCAAGTTTCCAACACGCACGGTAGATAGGGACCAAACTGTCTCACGACGTTCTGAACCCAGCTCACGTACCACTTTAAATGGCGAACAGCCATACCCTTGGGACCTGCTCCAGCCCCAGGATGTGATGAGCCGACATCGAGGTGCCAAACCGCCCCGTCGCTATGGACGCTTGGGGGCGATCAGCCTGTTATCCCCGGAGTACCTTTTATCCGTTGAGCGATGACCCTCCACACACGGGATCACCGGATCACTATGACCAACTTTCGTTTCTGCTCGACTCGTCAGTCTCGCAGTCAGGCAGGCTTATGCCATTGCACTCAACAGCCGATGTCCGACCGGCTTGAGCCTACCATCGCGCGCCTCCGTTACTCTTTGGGAGGCGACCGCCCCAGTCAAACTGCCCGCCATGCTGGGTCCCGGATCCGGATAACGGATCGCGGTTAGACGTCACCGAAAATTAGGGTGGTATTTCACTGGTGGCTCCCCTCGAGCTGGCGCCCAAGGTTCAAAGCCTCCCACCTATTCTACACAAACCGTCGATAACGCCACAGCAAAGCTGCAGTAAAGGTTCACAGGGTCTTTCCGTCTAGCCGCGCGTACCCCGCATCTTCACGGGGAATTCAATTTCACTGAGTCTACTGCGGAGACAGCGGGGAAGTCGTTACTCCATTCGTGCAGGTCGGAACTTACCCGACAAGGAATTTCGCTCGATTGGTCTCGCCCGTTTCCGGGCAAGTCGGACTTTATCTTGAAGCGCGATTCATCTGCGCGGCGATTGAACGTATCTCTTCGATACCTTCAGCCGTCAGATGCGCTCCTTTCTCCATAAGCAACATCACGTCGCGGAATTTTAGGAAATCCACGCGCTTCCTCGTTTTCAACGAGTGTTGCATGAAGAATGGAATGATGCGCGTCAGCAAGTGATCCTGACTGCGCACGCGATACGCCATTCGGTCGCCGTGATTGCGCCGAACCACTCCACAGTCGAAGTAGGCCTTCAAACCGTGGAGCACTTGCACATCGCGTTCGTGTTGCACGACGGTGAATTCAGGCAAGACCTGAAATCCGACGGACATCTCCTTGTGAGGATTGACGCTCACATGGAAACATCCCTCTCCGTCCACGAATCCTGTGATCCATTGCGGATCCAATTGCATTGCGCTTCCTGAACATAAAGTCTCTGAGGGTTCTCGATCCGGCTGATCGAGTCTTCCCTGCGGATTGTCCCCATGTCCGCTGGATTTTTACTGCCGATCGCAAGGATCGACGAGTACCAGTCGGCTGTGGAGGAGTTTCCCGCATATGGTTCAGTTTTACTAAGGCTAGCGAACATCCGCTGGCCAAATGGCTTAAGCGGACGAGCGTGACTCGCGTCAACCTTAGGACCGTTATAGTTACGGCCGCCGTTCACCGGGGCTTCGATTCAAGGCTTGCACCTCTCCTCTTAACCTTCCGGCACTGGGCAGGAGTCAGACCCTATACGTCGCCTTGCGGCTTCGCAGAGCCCTGTGTTTTTGATAAACAGTCGCCACCCCCTGGCTTGTGTCACTGACGCTTGCTTGCGCAAGATCAGTCCCTCTTCTTCCGAAGTTACGAGGGCAATTTGCCGAGTTCCTTCGCAGTAGTTCTCTCAAGCGCCTCGGTATTCTCTACCTGACCACCTGTGTCGGTTTCGGGTACGGTCTATGCGGGAGCTATTTCCTGGAACACTTGGGCGGCCTTCGGAATCCAATAACCTCCGACCACTTTCCGCATTCGTCACATTCCCGCTGGCGCACGAATATTCACGTGCTTCCCATCGACTACGCATTTCTGCCTCGCCTTAGGGGCCGGCTAACCCTGCCCTGATTAACATTGGACAGGAACCCTTGGTCTTTCGGCGACAGAGTCTCTCACTCTGTTTGTCGTTACTCATGTCAGCATTCTCACTTCCGATACCTCCAGCAAACCTCACGGTTCGCCTTCGCAGGCTTACGGAACGCTCCGCTACCGCTCTGAAGTATTACCTCCAGAACCCATAGCTTCGGCGAATGGCTTAATCCCCGTTACATTTTCGGCGCAGGTACGCTTGACCAGTGAGCTGTTACGCTTTCTTTAAAGGATGGCTGCTTCTAAGCCAACTTCCTGGTTGTCTATGCATACCCACATCCTTAACAACTTAGCCATTACTTGGGGGCCTTAGCTGATGGTTAGGGTTGTTTCCCTTTCGACGACGGACGTTAGCACCCGCCGTCTGTCTGCCGTACTATACTTCCAGGTATTCGGAGTTTGGTTAGATTTGGTAAGGTGA
>CAWIND010000003.1:0-417500 GCA_963837475.1 uncultured Pseudomonadota bacterium | reverse complement strand
CGCACGCTGGCTGCGCCAACGCAATCGCCAGTTCGCGGGCGTCTTCTACGGATGGTTCGCATGCGGCGCCATCGTGTTCTTCGCCATCGCTGGTTATCTGCCCTGGTTCGGAGGCGATGGCAGCGTCAATGCTGGCATTGCGCACCGCATCGTTTGGCTCGCCGCATCCGGCGGCTTGATCGCACTCGGGCGGCTTGATCACCACGCTATGGCCACAGCCATTGGCGTGCTCAGCTTGATCGGCGCTGTCGTTACCCTGCTCAGCGATCTCGGCCTCAACCTCCTTGCTTCCGCCGGCATCTTCCTGGTGTGCGCGCTCGCCGCTCTTGTCGCAGGCTTGTTGCTGCGCGGACGGGCAAAGCCGACATGAAAATCAAAGCTGCGCCCCGCATCCTTGCCGTCGCCGGCTTGTGCGCGACGATCCTCGTCGGCTTCGTCATCAACGAGGGTGCGGCCCGCGCTAGCGGGCAGGAAGTGCTGATGAGCGTCGAAGGCGTCGATCCGCGCGATCTCTTGAGCGGCCATTATGTGCAGCTTGCTTTCAATCGCCAGCTCGATCCCGAAGAGCAATGTCCGCCCACGAGCACAGGCTGGAATTGGACGGCCTTGCGCGCACGCGGCGACATCTACGTGGTCGCGGGCGGCGCATCATCACGTTCGGAGGTCGAGCAAGTCGGCCCGGTCACCGTACGCGGGACCTATTCGTGCACGCCGCCCGCTCTCGGCGACGCAAGCGGCGCCCAGGGTGCGCCAGGCGTCATCCATCTCGATCTGGGCATTGACCGCTTCTACGTGAACCAAGCCGAAGCGCAGCGCATCGAACGCGCGCTCGCCGACCAGCGCAACGACCGGTCCAAGCGCGTGCTGGCCATCGTCTCCGTGGGCCGCGATGGCGTTGCGCGGCTCAAAGGGCTTGTGATCGACGGGCGCCGCATGGAGCTGAACTGGCTCTAGCCCCAAGGCCCCGGCGCGGCTTGGCGTCGTGGCGCGAGCAAAAGATAGGCAGCGCCCCCGGCAATGAAGCCGCCCAAATGCGCTTCCCACGCAATCGGCAGAATGTGCGCGGCGGCAAGAAAGCCCATCAGCACGACATTGATGCCAAGAAACGAGATGATCGCGTTGCGCACTTGCGGATCGGCAAGTGCAGCTTGGGGTGTTGGCCGCACGGCCAGGAAATACGCCCCAAAGAGCCCGCAAATCGCGCCAGACGCGCCGACGGCCGGATACTCCGAGTGTGCATTGATCAGAATGAAGGCTGCTGCCCCGCCAAGTGCGGAGGTGAAGAACAACACCAAGAAGCGCGCTCCGCCGATGCGCCGCGAGAGAAACGGCGACACCTGCAAATACGCCATCATGTTCACAGCGATGTGCAGCAAGCCGAAATGCGCGAACACATGCCCGAACACCGGCAAGGCCGCATCGGTCCACGATTGATAATGATCGGGTGATGCCGGATCGAAGCGCGCGGGCACGATCGCGAGAAGATTGAAGATGGCTTGGTTGCGTTCGGGGTCGTACTGCCCTGTCAGCAGGAAGGCGGCGACGATTGCCCCGGCCAGCAGCAGCACCACAAACGGCATGTGGGGGCGCTGTTCGTCGTATCCCTCGCTCACGCTGTTCGCTCCTGGGCTCGCTCCACGCTCACAGCCCAACGTCGAAGCGCTGATCCATTTCGTTGGCTGGCGTCAAGCCTTGGAGACAAGCGCCGCCCACAGGCCGCGCCGGAATGCCCGCCACCGTGCAACGGGGGGCGACACTTTCCAGGACGACGGAACCCGCCGCAATGCGCGCATCTTGTCCTACTTCGATGTTGCCGAGAATTTTTGCGCCGGCCCCGATCATCACGCCGCGACGGATTTTCGGGTGACGATCGCCGGTTTCCTTGCCCGTGCCGCCGAGCGTCACAGAATGCAGCATGGAGACATCGTCTTCCACAATGGCGGTCTCGCCGATGACGATGCCATGCGCATGATCGATGAACACGCCAGCGCCAATCTGTGCGGCCGGATGGATATCGACCGCGAACAATTCAGAGACGCGGCTTTGCAAATGATAGGCAAGGATTTCGCGCTGCTGGGCCCACAGCCAATGCGCGATGCGGTATGATTGCAGGCCGCCATAGCCTTTGAAATACAAGAACGGCTGCAAATACGTCCTGCACGCCGGATCGCGTTCGCGCACCACGCGCATGTCGCGCGCGGCTTGGACCGCGAGCTTCGGATCGGCGGCGTAGGCTTCGCGGATGACTTCGCGCAATTGCAGCGCCGAAAGATCGCCGTACCCAAGCTTCTGCGCCAGATGATACGACAGCGCTTCTTCAATTCTGTCGTGATGCAGGATCGAGGCGTGCAAATAAGAGGCCAGCAGCGGCTCTTCGGCCGCCGCTTGCATCGCCTCGACACGCAGCTGCGCCCAGACGCCGCCCGACGCCTCGAACAAGCGTGGAGATGCTTCGCTCATATTTGCGTCCCTTTACCGAGCATTGCCGCGGCCAGGCCGACCGGCAACGCACCCGTCACCGCCATGTGGTGCGCGCGCAGCATAGCGGCAACGGTGAGGCTGTCGCGAATCCGGCCATCGATGACGCGGCTGAGGACTTCCATGAAGGGCGCCTGGCGGTGGCGCAGCACTTCAGTCGCCTCCGGCTGCTTTTGACCGGCCTCCAATCCCGTCGCCAGAAACACGATCCCGGCCTCATCGGTGATGGAATTCGACAGGTCCATTTCAAGAATGGGCGCCCAGGTCGCAGCGCGCAGTCCTGTCTCCTCTTCCAGTTCACGCTTGGCGCAGGCGAGCGGGGCTTCGCCGGGTTCGCCGCCGCCTTCGGGGATTTCCCAAGAATAGCGGCCGAGCGGAAACCGCCACTGGCCCACCAGGTGCACGCTGCCATCCCGCTCGATCGGGAGCACGCCCACGGCCAAACGCCGAACGCGTACGACCGTATACTCACCGGCCTTGCCGTCAGGGCGAATGACGTCGTTCTTGTCAACGCCGAACCAATCGTTCTTGAACGGGACGCTCGCTGCGGTCACCGTCCACGGATTGCCGTCTTCTTCCCAAGTTTGGTTTGCAGAATCTGTCATGCTTCAGCTGTCTAGCCTTGCGCGCCGAGATGCGCCACGGAGACCCCATGCCATTGCCAGCGTCCGCCGTCCCTCCCCCGCCGCAGGAAAACGAACCTGTCGACGCCGTGCACGAAAGCCGCGAGATGCTTGCGCTGCTGGCGCGCCGGCGTTCGACGAAAGTCGGTCATCTTACCGAACCGGGCCCGGCGGATGAACAGATCAACGCCTTATTGCGCCTCGCCGCGCGCGTGCCCGATCACGGCAAGCTCGGCCCCTGGCGCTTCGTTGTGATTGCAGGCGAGGCGCGTGTGCGCGCCGGTGAAGCCTTGGCGAACGTGATCGCGAAAGACGATGGCGTCGATGAATCACGCCTCGACGCAGCGCGCGGACTTCTGCACCGTGCGCCGGTGTGCGTGATGGTGGTCTCAAGCCCGACGCCTTCGCAGAAAGCGCCTGACTGGGAACAAGAACAATCCGCGGCGATGGCGGCGTTTGCGCTCTTGCTCGCCGCCCACGCCATGGGCTTCGGCGGATGCATTCTCACCGAATGGCCAACTTACGACGCACGTGCGCGTTCGGCGCTTGGCCTCAAAGAACACGAGCGCATCGCTGGGTTCGTTTATCTCGGCACGCCCCGCGAACCGGCCAGCGAGCGCTTCCGCGCCGATCTCGCTTCGCGCGTGACACGGCTCTGACGTGGATCTCCAAGCTTATCTCGATCGGATTGGTTTCGAAGGCGCCCCACGCGCCGACCTCGACACGCTGAAGCGTCTGCATCGCCGGCATCTGAACGCCATCCCTTACGAGAATCTCGACGCCGTTCTTGGCCGCACGCTCGACTTCGACATCGACCGTATCTTCGACAAGCTCGTCACGGGTCGCCGCGGCGGCTGGTGCTACGAGATGAACGGCCTCATGGCCTGGGCGCTTGAGACTATCGGCTTTCGCCTCACGCGCATGGCCGGCGCGGTGCATCGCATGCATCTGGGCGACGCCGTGATCGGCAATCACCTGGTGCTGCTCGTGCATCTCGACCTCGACTACATTGCCGATGTCGGCTTTGGCGATGGGCTCTACGAACCAACAGCGCTGCGTGAGGGGCCGATCTCGCAATATCAATTCAACTCACGCCTTGGGCTCGAAACCGACGGCTATTGGCGCTACTACAACCACCAGAACGGCAGCGCGCCGAGCTTCGATTTTCGTGCTGAAGCTGGCGACCCGGCAGTGCTGGCGCGGATGTGCGATTACCTGCAAACGAGCGATCGCTCTCCGTTCACGCAAAACGTCGTGCTGCAGCGGCGCTGGGACGACCGCGTCGAAGCGATCCGCAACGCGTTTCGCATCACTGCCCGACCAGATCGCTTGCAACGGCGGCTCATGACCAGCGCCGATGAAATGCTGGAAGAGATGCGCACCGTGTTCGGTGTGGACGTTCCCGAGGCGGGTACGCTGTGGCCGCTCGCCGAGGCGCGCGGCCAGATCATGCTGAAAGAGCACCCGCTCTAGCCGCTTTCGCCATCAGCCTGCCGCAAACGCCGACCTAATTGCGGACTGGGGCGCGGATCGGGGTGCGGATTGGGGGCGGCGCAAGCGGAGCCACTTGTGCTGCGGCAAGCTCTCCTCGCTTTTGCTTTTGTCATCGCTGCCGGGGCGGCGCATGCGGACGCGCCATCCACGCACGACGCGATCCTCATCATCGGCCCCGATATGCAGCTCGCCGAGCGTTCCGCCGCTGGCGAGGCGCTAACGCGGCCGGACTGGTCACGCGCGGCCCGTGACCACGTGGCGGAAGGTCTGGCGACGCGTTTGCGCGCATCAAACCGCACGTTCCAGTTTATCGATGCGAGCGCGTTGATGCAGGACCGCTACGGCCAATTGCTGCGCTTGCATGCGGTGGTCGCGGAGGCCGCGCTCAAGGCCAGGGGACGGCGTGGCGCAGCACCGCGATGGAGCATCGGGGCCGGGGCCCAGGATTTGGCCGACGCGTATCATGCGGACTACGCCCTCATCGTCGGCGGCGACGGCGTCTATGGAAGCGCGCCACGCGACATGTTGGCCTTCGCCTCCACCCTGCGCACCGCCGCGTCAGCCGCAATCGGAAACGTTGGAGCAGCTGCTTCCCTCGGCTTGCATGCGTTTGGCCTAGGTGGAGGCGGGCGGCGCATGGCCGCATCGCTTGTCGATCTTCATAGCGGCGACATCATCTGGATCCGGCAAATCGATAACGGCGCCGACCCGCGTTCGCCGGAAGGGGCCCAGCGCCTCATCGGCGACCTGCTCAGGCATTCGCCGGTATGAAGCGCCTGGCGCTTGCGTGCGCATTGGCGTTGACGGGCGCGGCGACAGCCTCGTTGACGGCTGTTGCACGCGAGGCGACGCCGTCCGACGAGGCCGGCTTGTTGGCCGATGCCGCGCGCGCGGAAGACGCACTGCGCGTTTCTCCCATCGTCGAGCGGGATGCTTCGCTCAATGCTTATTTGCACGGCATCTTGTGCCGCGTCGCGCCGTCGGAATGCGCGAACCTTCGCGTCTATGTGATCAACACGCCGGATTTTGGCGCGCAAACGCTGCCGAACGGCGCCATTGAAATCGGCGCGGGCCTCCTCTGGCGCGCGGCCAACGAGGCGCAACTGGGTTTCATCCTGAGCCGCGAGATCGCGCACCATTCACAGCATCACGCGCTTGCGGCGCTGCGCACACAGCGCCGCGGTCATGACGCGCTGTTTGTCGTCGATGTGGCCGCCGCGACCTTAGGCGCCTATTTCGCCTCCACCTTCATCGATCTCGGTGTGGGCGGGGCCGTGCGTGGCCTGGCGCAAAGTCGCGAGCGTGAAGCAGACCGCCTCGGCATGACGCGCCTCATGGCCGCGGGCTATGACGGCGCAGAGGCGTTTGCACTCAGCAATGCGCTTGCCGGCGAAGCGCGCGCCGGACGACAACGCGCGCCCAGCCAGCATCAGGCCAGCGACATTGACCGCGCAGCCCCGACCACGCGTGGGCGTTTGACGGCGCTGCGCGCGGGCGTGACGCGGCCCGGCGACGCAAATGCTGCGCCAGCCCTCTATCGCCAACACATTCGCCCGTTTCTCGCCGCCTGGCTGGCTGCAGATCTCGAACGGCGCGACTATGGGGCAAGCTTGTTTGCGTTCGATCGGCTCGCCGCCGCCGGTCACGACTTGGGTGTCGTGCACTTCTATCGCGGCGAAACGTTTCGCGCGCGGCGCGCAGACGGCGACCTCGCACGCGCCGAAGCGGCCTATCGCCTGGCTGTGAACGCTCCGGACGCCCCGGCGCCCGCGTGGCGCTGCCTGGGCGAACTGGAAGCGCGCGCGGGGCGCCTCGAAGCCGCACGCCAAGCGTTGCAAACCTACCTCGAACGTGCGCCGGCGGCGGAGGACCGAGCCTTGATCCAAGCGCGCCTCGATCAATTGAGCGCGCCATGAAGTCCTTGCTTCTGCTTGCGGTGCTCACGCTCGGCGCTTGCGTACACGCCCAACAGGCAGCGCTGCGTTATCAAGTCGATCACAGCTTTAGCGTCAGCCTCGAACGTCCATGGGCCGATGTCAGTAGACTGACGCCACGGCTTTCCAACCACGTACATCTGCTGACCATTCACGGAGAAGCGCTTGAAAGCCTCTTTCTGGTGGGCGGTCTCAAGCCCGGCGATCCGCTTTGGGCGCCGCCGCACGGCGAGGACTATCCTCGCTATCGCGCCGATTTCTCGCGCACTGAGATCCCGGAATTCATCAACGCCAGTCTCACGACGCGCGGCTATCTCAGCGTCACGCCGCGCAATATCCGGCCTGCTGCGCTCGCCGGCCAGGACGGAGTGCGCTTCGATATCGAGATGCAGACCGCCGATGGCCTCGATGTCTCGGGCGTCGCGCTCGCTGCCCAGTCGGGCGATCGCCTCAACCTCATTCTCTTCGTTGCGCCACGCGAGCACTATTTTGCGATGCTTATGCCGGAAATCGATCGTTTGCTGATTGCAGCGGCCTCCGGTTAGCCGCGTCCCTTGTAAGTGGCGACACCCTGATCCGGCAGCCATAAGCCTTCCGGCGCCGCGCCGGTCTGCCAAAACACGTCGATCGGCATGCCGCCGCGCGGATTCCAATAGCCGCCAATGCGCAGCCAAGTCGGGGCAATCGCATCGATGACGCGCTTGGCGACGCCAACAGTGCACTCTTCGTGGAAGGCGCCATGATTGCGGAAGCTTTGCAGGTAGAGCTTCAAGCTCTTCGATTCCACAATCCAATCTTTCGGCGCGTAGTCGATGACGAGCGTGCCAAAATCCGGCTGTCCCGTCACGGGGCAGATCGACGTGAACTCAGGCGCAGCGAAGCGCACCAGATAAAGCGCGCCCGGTTGCGGATTGGGAACGCGCTCCAGTTTCGCCGCGTCCGGATTGGCCGGGATAGCAGCGGTTTGGCCGAGCTGTGTCAGGCCCTTGGCGTCGGTGCTCATGGGCGACACTTGAAGAGCTGAAAGCCCGATGGCAAGCCATCCCCTTCACGAGGAGCGGCGTCATGCGCGATTTCGACGGCAAGATTGTTCTCGTCACCGGCGCTTCGACCGGCCTTGGCGCTGCACTCGCGGTGGGCGCGGCCGCGCGCGGCGCAAGAGCGGTGGTCATCAACTACGCCACCAGCAAGGCGGAGGCAGAAGCGACAGCCGAAGCCGTGCGCGCCGCCGGCGCTGAAGCCCTGCTCGCCCAAGGCGACGTGTCCGAGAATGATGATTGCATCAACATCGCCGAAGTCGCCGCCAAGTTCGGCCGCATCGATGCGCTCGCCAACAATGCCGGCACAACCAAGCAAGCGCCCAACCACGCCAATTTGGATGGTCTGACGCGCGCCGACTTCGAGCGCATCTATGCAGTCAATGTGATCGGTCCGTTCCAGATGATCCGGGCCGCACGGGCGCTCTTGGAAGCCAGCGACCGCGCAAGCGTATTGATGGTTTCGTCCATCGCGGGCGTCATCGGCATCGGCTCGTCGGTTGCCTACGCGGCCTCGAAAGGCGCGCTCAACACCATGACGATTGACCTCGCCCGTGCACTCGCCCCGAAGATCCGGGTCAACGCCATCTGCCCCGGTTTCATCGACACACCCTGGCATGCCAAGGGCCTTTCCGCCGATCAGATCGATCGCATGCGTGAGGGGACGCAAAGCCATAACGCCCCTGAAGGCTGCCTCAAGCGCAGAAGACGTCGCCGACGTCGGCCTGTTTTTCCTGTCCGATGCGTCACGTCATGTCACAGGCGAAACATTGCTGGTCGATGCGGGCCTCCACCTCGGCTTTTCGCCCCTGACGCAACGCTGATTACACGCAGAGCGCGTTTGCATTCGATCGTTTCGGATGTAGTTTTTTCCCGCTGCTTGCTGCCGCGACACGCCGCGGAATGCTTGACTTAACGGGTGATTTACAGCTTCGGGCGCAACGCTTTTCGTGGTGCGGCTTGAGGCTGCGGGGAGTTTATCATGAAAAAGCTGATTGGAGCAGCGATCGCCGCCGGCGCCACTGTCGCGGGCGCTGGGGTCGCGCATGCCGAAATCACGGCAAACCTCCAAGCGACGACCGATTATGTGTTTCGCGGCGTATCGCTGAACGACAACGGCCCGGCGTTCCAGGGCGGCATCGATTGGAGCAACGACCATTTCTACCTCGGTACCTGGGGCTCGACCGTGGTCGATGGCATCGAGGTCGATGTTTATGCGGGATGGACGCCGACGACGGGCCCGGTGAGCTGGGATCTGGGCGTCATCACCTACAATTATCCCGGCGCACACGACGACCCCGACGCCGAGTTCGATTATTACGAACTCAAGGCCGCCGCCTCGATGGACGTCATGGAGCACGTCAACGTTGGCGCAGCACTCTATTACTCGCCTGACAATTACGGCGGCACGGGCGAGGCCACGTACTGGGAAATCAACGGCACATACACACTCAACGACGCGCTCAACTTCACGGCCGCCTTCGGCAACCAAGAGATCGAAGATCCCGATGGTCCGGGCCCGATCACCAGCAGCGACAGCTACAATACGTGGAATATCGGCGCGACCTACAGCTGGTACGGCTTTGACCTCGACCTGCGCTATCACGACACCGACATCGAAGCAGGCTCCGACATCGAAGCTTACACGTACGGCCCGTCGAGCTACGACGCCGGCGTGACCTTCACGATCAAGCGCGAAATCGGTTAGGCGCGAAATCTGCCAGATCGGTTAGGGAAGAGCGGCCGCCATGGCGATGTGGCGGCCGTTTTATTTAGGCATGCGGCCATTTCGGCGCGCGGCTCGCCATGCCCGGGGTCTTGCGTCCCAATACGACGCCGATGAAGTGGGCGGTCTCGATCGCGGCATCGAAATCGACGCCCGTGTCGAAGCCCATGCGATTGAACATGTAGAGCAGATCTTCGCTCGCCACGTTGCCGGCCGCGCCGGGCGCAAACGGGCACCCGCCGATGCCGCCGAGCGAACCGTCTAGCACACGCACGCCCTCCTCAACCGCCGCCACTGCGTTGGCGAGCGCCGTATTGCGCGTGTTGTGGAAATGTGCGCGCAATTGAACACTGCCCGTGACATCCTTGATGGCGCGGAAGCGCTCATGCACATCGCTCGGCGCGGCAACACCGATTGTGTCCGCGAGCGCCAGTTCGAAGATGTCTTGCTGGGCGCAAAGCTCCGCGACAGCAACGACACGCGCCACCGAAACCTCGCCGTCGAACGGGCAGCCGAACGCCGTCGAGATCGTCGCCGACAGGCGCGCCCCGCCCGCGAAGGCTGTACGCGCCACGTCCGGCCACACGCGGAACGTCTCTTCAACCGTGGCGCCATTGTTGCGGATGGAAAAACCGTCGCTGGCGCAGAAGACGTAGTTGATCTCTTTCGCGCCCGCTTCAATCGCGCGCTCGACGCCACGCAGATTGAGCGCCAGTGCAATGAACGTCACGTCGTTGCGTTTTGGCAAACCGGCGAACACGGCACCGCCATCGGCCATCTGCGGCACTTTTTTTGGATTGACGAAGCTGCCCGCTTCCAAGCGGCGAAAACCCGCGCCGACAATGCGATTGATCAGTTCGAGCTTGTTCTCGGTCGACACGACGTCCGGCTCGTTCTGCAACCCATCGCGCGGGCTGACTTCGACCAGCTCAAGCTTTTCCTTCGCCACGTCGTTCTCCGAACGCCAGAAGCCGCCAACCATAATGTATGGCCCCGGCGCGCAACGCAAAGCCCGCCACCGCGCCTATAACCCCTGCCCAGAGCGGCTCGACCTGAAAGACGGTCAACAACACGAACAGCGCCGCCGCCGCCAGTGCTGCCGAAACGCTGATTTCACGCTTCAACAGCACGGATGGCTGCCCCGCCAGCACATCGCGGATGACGCCGCCGAAGCATGCCGTCAGCACGCCCATGGCGGTCGCTGCGACCGGATCAACTTGAAACGCCAACGCCTTGGCTGCACCGATCACGGCGTAGGCCGCCAGCCCCAGCGCATCGAGCCAGATCAATACCGCCGCGCGCTCCACCCGCTCGCCGGCGATCCACACCACGAGAGAAGCAGCCGCCCCGATCCAGAGGTATGCCGGCTCCGAAATCCAGAACACTGGCGCGCCGATCAGAAGATCGCGCAGCGTGCCGCCGCCGACCCCGGTCACAACGGCGAAGAACCAGAAGGTGATGATGTCGTGGCGATCGCGCGCCGCCGCGAGCGCGCCGGTCAGCGCGAACACGGTCACGCCGGCATAATCCAGCGCTGGCGGCAGGACGAGCAGCGGCAGTGCGGCCATGAAACCCTCCAGCACGAGTTGTGCTGCGACATCAACGCCGCGCTCATCCACAGGCTGACAGATAGACTTATCAGTTTATCTGCCTATCTTTGAGGGCGTGAGCGATGTCGATCCGACCGACGCTGCTGAGGTATTGGCAGCACTCATACCCAAGCTGCGCCGGCGTCTGCGCGAACACGGCGCTCTCGGCGATTTGACCCCGTCCCAGGTGGCCGTTCTGCTGCGCATCGAGCGCGATGGCCCCGCGACCGCCGCACGGCTTGCACAGGCCGAGAGCATGCGCCCCCAATCCATGGGCGCCATTGTCGCGGCGCTCCAGGAGCAAGGTTTCCTGGAATCGTCTCCCGATCCTGACGATGGCCGCCAATCGATGCTGTCGCTCACCGCTACGTGCAAGAAGCGGATCAAGACCAATCGCGCCGCGCGCCGCGATTGGCTCTCACAAATGATCCGAACCAAACTCAGTGCTGCCGAACAAAAGCAGCTCGCGCAAAGCATCGAACTGCTGCAGCGCCTCGCCGACGACTAGGAGCGATCTCATGACCATCACCGCCATCGATCCGAAAACCGCTCTGGTCCTGATCGACCTGCAAATGGGCATTGTGTCGCTTCCCTTGGCGCATCCGATCGATAGCGTGATCAAAAACGCAAGCACTCTTGCTTCGGCGTTTCGCGCGCGTGGCCTTCCAGTTATCCTGGTGAATGTAACGGGCGGCGCACCGGGACGCACCGAACGCAAAGGCTTGACCGGCCAGCTCCCCGACGACTGGGCCAATCTCGTGCCGGAGCTCAATCAGCGACCTAGCGACATCATCATCACCAAGCGCACCTGGGGCGCATTTCACGCGACCGACCTCGATGCGGGCCTGCAAGAACGCGGCGTCACACAAATCGTGCTTGGCGGGGTCTCCACCAGCATCGGGGTGGAAACCACGGCGCGGCAAGCATTCGAGCGCGGCTACAATGTCACGCTCGCCGTTGACGCGATGACCGACATGGCGCCCGAAGCGCACGAGAACTCTCTTACCCGCATCTTCCCGCGCCTCGGCGAAACCGGCGCGACCCAGGAGATCATCGCCAAACTCGCTTCGGCTAGCGCGTGAGCAGCACCTTCCGATCGCTGAGCGTCCGCAACTACCGGACCTGGGCTGCGGGCGCGATAGTCTCGAATGTCGGGACCTGGATGCAACGCACGGCGCAAGACTGGATTGTGCTGGTCGAACTCACGCGCCACAACGCCACGGCCGTCGGCATCGTCACCGGATTGCAGTTTGGCCCGCAGCTTCTGCTGCTGCCCATCACTGGCCTCGCCGCCGATCATTTTGACCGCCGCAAGCTCCTCTTCGTGACGCAGGCCTCGATGGGGACGCTGGCGCTGGCGCTTGGCCTGCTGACCATTTTCCACCGCGCACAGCTTTGGCACGTCTACGTCTTTGCCTTCTTGCTCGGTTGCGCGGCCGCCTTCGATGCGCCGGCACGGCAGACCTTCGTGGCCGAACTGGTGTCGGAGACGCATCTCTCCAACGCGGTGGCGCTCAATTCCACCTCCTTTAACGCTGCGCGCATGATCGGCCCCGCCATCGCCGGGCTGCTCATCGCAGCTGTCGGCGCGGGCTGGGTGTTTTTGATCAATGCGCTCTCGTTTGCCGCCGTGTTGGCGTCCATCACCATGCTGCGCGCTGAGGAACTGCACGTGCGCGAGCGCATTGGCCGATCCAGCGGCGGCTTCCTTGGCGGTCTGCGCTACGTCCTTGAGCGCCCAGATCTGCTGCTCATCCTTTTCATGCTGCTGTTGATCGGGACGTTTGCAATCAACTTCCCAATCTTCATTTCCACCATGGCCGTCAGCGTCTTCCACGCCGGCGCCGGCCAATTCGGCCTGCTCACCTCCATGATGGCGGTCGGCTCCGTCATTGGCGCGCTTCTTGCGGCGCGCCGCGAACGTCCAAGCATGAATATCCTTATCGCTGGCGCTGGGGCCATGGGCGCAGGCCTCGTCCTCGCAGCGCTCGCGCCGCACTATTTGCCGTTTGGGCTTGCCCTCATTTTGATCGGCCTTTCCGCGCAAACGCTGACGACAAGCGCCATCGGCCAAGTGCAGCTCACCACGGCGCCGGTGATGCGCGGCCGCGTCATGGCGCTCTTGATGGCGGTGACGCTCGGCACCACGCCGATCGGCGCGCCCATTGTTGGCTGGGTCGCCGATACGTTCGGCCCGCGCTGGGCGATTGGCGTTGGCGCCGCAGCGTGCATCCTCGCCGCAGCGGTGGCGCTCTACTTCACAAGGCGGCGGGGGAACACCGATGCGGGCGTCGGCCCCGCCGAAGCGGGCCCAATAGCGCCCAGCAGCATCACTAGCATCCAGTAGCGCTGATCGCATGCCGTCGAGGCACGGTTGCATTGGCTCACCCGCAGGCAATAGTGGCGCGATGAAAGCGCAAGCCATGACCGCGTTCGGCGCGCCCTTGTCGCCGATGGATCTCACGCCGAAGACGGTCGGTGCTGGCGAGGCTCTGGTGCGCGTGACGCGCGTCGGCCTCTGCCATTCTGATCTCCACCTTCACGATGGCTATTTCGATTTCGGCGACGTCAAGCAGCCCGTCGCGATCGAAATGCCTGCCGTCCTCGGGCACGAAATCGAAGGCGAAATCGCTGAACTGGGTCAAGGCGTTTCAAATCTGGCCGTCGGCGAGCGCGTCGCCGTCTATCCTTGGCTCGGCTGCAATGACTGCGCGACGTGCCGATCCGGCGACCAGCAATTGTGCACGATCGTACCGCGCCGCGCGCTCGGCGTCGCGCAATGGGGCGGCATGGCCGAATTCGTGCACACGCCCTTCGCAAATGCGCTCATTGCCATCGGCGATTTGGCGCCCGGCCTTGGCGCGCTCGCCATGTGTTCGGGTCTCACCGCCTATTCCGCGCTCAAGAAAATCGCCGCAACGCCGAGCGATCAGCCTGTTCTACTCGTCGGCATGGGCGGCGTCGGCCTGATGGCTTTGGCGCTGGCCAAGAACGTGATTTCCAATCCGATCATCGCCGCCGACATCGATCCTAAAAAATGCGAAGCGGCGCTGAAATACGGCGCTATCAAAGCCATCGAACCTAATGGCGAGGCCTGGAAAGAGGCAGCGTCGCTTCACGGTCTTGCTGGCGCGGCTATCGATTTCGTCGGCGCGCCTACGACCTTCGCCTTCGCCACAGCAGCACTTCGGCGCGGCGGCAAATACGTCATCGTTGGTCTTTATGGCGGCAAGGCGTCGTTTGCGCTTGCATCGCTGCCGCTGCGCCCAATCTCGATTGCCGGCTCTTACGTTGGGCGCCTCGACGAAGCGCGCGAACTCATCGCGCTTTTGCAACACGGCGCCGCACCGGGCCGCCGATGCAGGAGCGCCCGCTCTCCGAGGCCAATGCCGCGATCAACGATCTGCGCGCCGGCAAGGTTCTGGGGCGCGTCGTGCTCAAGCCCTGAAGGATGGTGCGAGCGGCGGGAATTGAACCCGCACTCCCTTTCGGGAAACGGATTTTAAGTCCGTTGCGTCTACCAGGTTTCGCCACGCTCGCGCCGGCGCGGACCCTAGCGACCACGCGCCGCAAACGCGAGCCCCCGGCGGCGTCTTGGCGAAGGCGGCGAATGCGCCCATGACTCGGCGCCGCATGAATGCGATCGCAGCGCTTTTCCGCCGCAAGACGATTCTTGTTGGCCTCGCCGCCGGTCTCGCGGTCGCCGTGCTCTTGCAAGTGACCGCCAATGCGCTGACGCCGCTGACGCGCGGCTTGGCCGCGTGGGACGCAGGCGCGGTCGGCTATCTGGCGACGCTGTTTTACCTTCTGCGCCACGCAACCCCCGACAAGATCGCGGCGAAAGTCGCCGCCACCGACGAAGGCCGCTTCTTCATCCTCGTTACCTGTTTGCTGGCGTTTGTGGCGAGCACCGTGGCGATTGTTGCGGAAGCCGGCCAAGCCTCGGCCGCGCACGGCGTCGACAAGCCCGAGCGCGTGGCGTTCGTTCTCATCACCGTCGCGTTGTCTTGGCTGTTCGTGCACACGACGTTCGCCAACCACTACGCCCACGAATTCTATAGCCAAGGCGCTGCAAACGAGGCGCGCGGCGGGCTCATCTTCCCCGGCGACCTCGATCCGACCTTCTGGGACTTCATGCACTTTGGTTTGGTGATCGGCGTCGCCAATCAAACCGCCGACATTCAAATCTCCAGCAAATCGATCCGCAATGTGGTGACGGTGCACGGCATCATCGCCTTCGTGTTCAATACCGTGATCCTGGCGCTGGCGATCAATTTCGCCGCCAGCATGATCTAGCGCGCGTCCTCGACGTCTTCAGGCTCAGCCCCCCGGGATCGGATCAGCGCGCGCAGATCGTTCGCCGCCTTTGCCAACGCCGCCGCATCGGCCGAGCGCGCCACAAGCTGGAGGCCAAACCCCTCCGGTCCAAACCACGGATAAGAACCGAACGTCACCACGCCATGCGTCGCTTCCTCCAAGGCCTGCAGTGGCCCTGCAATATCGCCCTCACGCACGCCCTTGCCGCGCACTGCACAGGAACCCACGACAGCGCCGCCCTTGATGCGCGGCCCCACGCCTTCCAGCATCCCGCGCATGATCGAGGGCACGCCGGCCATCACAAAAACGTTCTCGAGCTGAAAACCCGGCGCCTTCGAGACCGGATTGGACACCAGGCTCGCGCCGTGCGGCAGACGCGCCATGCGTAGGCGCGCTTCGTTCAAATTGCCCGGTCCCTTGTAATGCGCTTCCAAAATCGCGCGCGCTTCAGGGTGCACATCGATGCCCACGCCGAACGCCATCGCTACGGCGTCGGCAGTTTTGTCGTCGTGAGTGGGTCCAATGCCGCCAGTGGTGAAGACGTAATCATACTTCGTGCGCAATTCGTTCACGTTGGCCGCAATTTCCTCGGGCACATCCGCCACGACGCGCGCTTCGGCTATTTGCACGCCCAGCGGCGCCATGAACTTCGCGATCGTCTGCAGGTTCACGTCCTGCGTGCGCCCCGAAAGCAATTCGTCGCCGATCAGCAGGATCGCCGCTTTGACATGCCGTTCCGTCATGCCCTCAACATAGCGTGAGCAATGCCGCTCACCTAGCACCGCGACGTTCGCAAACCTACCTGAGGGCAATCGCGAGAGGGGTCCTATGGATTTCGTCAAAGATCTGACCGAGCGTCAGAAGGGGCGCCTGCCCGACCACATGGGTCTCGAATGGTTGGAGGCTGACGTCGGGCGCGTGCGTGGGCGCTTCAGTGTGAAGCCGCACCACATGGCGCCGAATGGCTTCCTGCACGCTGCAAGCGTCATTGCGCTGGCCGACAGCGCATGCGGCTATGGCTGCATCATTTCGAAACCCGAGACGGCGATCGGCTTCACCACCATCGAGCTCAAATCCAATTTCCTCGGCACCACGCGCGAGGGCGGCGTCGCCGTCGAGGCGACCCTCGTGCACGGCGGCAAACAGACGCAAGTCTGGGACGCATTGGTCACCAACGAACAGACCGGAAAAACGATGGCGCTCTTCCGCTGCACGCAGATGATCTTGTACGCGAAATGAAGAGAGAAGTGAGGAGAAGAGCCAGAAGGCCGTGATGGCGGCTCTTACTTGATCTTGCCTTCGACGAATTCGACGTGCTTGCGGGCAATCGGATCGTACTTCTTGAACTTCAGCTTCTCGGTCTTCGTGCGCGGGTTCTTCTTGGTGACGTAGAAGAAGCCGGTGTCGGCCGTCGAGTTAAGGCGGATCTTGATAGTGGCTGGCTTGGCCATGACGGCATGTCCGAGGGGTTCAAGAACGGTTCAAGGATTTGAAGAGCGGCGGAAAATACGGAGAAAGCCGCGGAAGTCAACTTTTGAGCCGGTCCATTTGGTGCCCGCCCCTGGCCCAGCGCAGAAATGGCGGGTCGAGGGCCTCTCCGGCGAGCCTTGCCCGCACCTCTTTGAGGACGAACCGCGTGATCGAGGGCAGGTCCAGGGCGGCCGCCTCTTCGAGGGTAAACCATTTTGTATGCAGCAATTCTTCGCTGGCGGCCGGCTCGGCGTGCGCGCCCACGGCATGGGCGTCGGCCAAGAAAAAGCGGGCGTCGAAACGCCGTGGCCGGTGCGGCGGCGTGATCGCCCGGGCGACGAATTCGAGCTTTGAGAGGTCGGGGCCTTTGGTCTCTCCCAGGATCAGCCCTGCCTCTTCTTTGGTTTCGCGGATCGCCGCCAGCGCAAACGCCCGCGGCGCCCGCCGCACCCCGCCCAGCTTCAAGAGCGCTTCGGTCTCGGGCCGGAGCTCCTTGGCGGCTGGCGCACGCACGTCGCCCGGATCGACCCTGCCGCCGGGGAAGACCCACTTGTCCGGCATGAAGACGTGGCCCTTGGCGCGCTGGCCCATCATCACTTCGCGCCCATCGCGCACCAGAATAAGCGTCGCCGCATCGCGCGGCCGTGTCGGCTTATTGCGCTCCGCGCCCTTGGCGTCGAACGCCGCTTCGTCCGGATTGAGCTTGAACGCGGCCGGCTCTTTCATCGTTCTTGCCTATCACGTTTGCCCATCACGTTTGCCCATCACGTTTGCCCATCACGTTTGAACGCAGCTGTTGGAACCGCGCCAGCGCACGCCTATCGTCGCACGCAATCGGTGGGAGGCAAGGATGGCGCGGCGAAAACCGGGTGAAGGACAAACGGCGCTGGTGACGGGCGCATCCGCGGGCATCGGCGTCGATCTGGCCGAATGCTTTGCGCGCGATGGCTACGACCTCATTTTGACGGCGCGCAGCGAAGGCGCGCTCAACGAAGTGGGCCAACGGCTTGCCAGCGCGCATGGGGTGAAGACGACCATCATCGCGCAAGATCTCGGCGCCATTGGCGGCGGCGGCGCACTCGCCAACGCCATCCGCATGCGCGGGCTCGACGTGGACGTCCTTGTCAACAACGCAGGCTACGGCCACGCAGGCGCGCTGACGTCCTCTGATCTGCCCACCCAACTCGGCATGATCGACTTGAATGTCCGAGCGCTTGTCGAGCTCACCTATCTCTTCTGGGACAGGATGCTTGCCAACAAACGGGGCGGCGTTCTGAACGTCGCCTCGACCGCTGCCTTCCAGCCCGGTCCGCTGATGGCAAACTATTATGCCTCGAAAGCCTACGTGCTCTCGTTCTCCGAAGCGATCTGGGAGGAAGCGCGCGGTACGGGCGTGCACGTGAGCTGCCTTTGCCCCGGGCCAACCGAGTTCTAAGTTCCGCGAACGCGCCGGCACCGGCAAAACACGCCTGGCGCGCGTCGCCAAAGTGATGCCCTCGGCGATCGTCGCGCGCATGGGCTATGAAGCATGGCGACGCAATCAGCCGGTGAAGGTCACTGGCGCGCGCAACGCCTTCCAAGCGGGCATCGTCAAATACGTGCCACGCAAAGCCCTGCTTGGCATGGTGCGCAACATTCAGTCGCCGGCCTGACGCAGTCGTTGACCTTGGGTCGCTTGACCTAGTCGATCGTCACATCGCCGCCGAGGCCGCCGTGCAGCTCGCGCCGTTCCGGCTTTCCGGAGACATGAATATCAGCGCCCATGCCGGCGCGCGCTTCGATCGAGCGGCTCGCGAAAACCGAAACATCCGACCCCATCGAAGCGGAAGCATGCACGCTCTCGCAGCGCAGTGCGTCGGCGCGTAGATCGGCGCCCATGGAGGCAGCGGCAGTCAGCGATCCGCACGCGCCTTGCAGGGTCAGATCGCTCCCCATCGACGCGCTTGCATCGAAGGCGCCGGCGGCAAGATGCTCAACATTTGCATCCGCGCCATAGCCGATGGCGACGCGGTCGAGCGTCGGGGCAGTAATATCGATGACGGCCCGCGTACCGTTGCTGTTGCAAATGCCTGAACAGTTGCGGCGGATCTGCAGGACGCCATTCACCACACGTATATCGAGATCGCGCAGATGATCGGCCGTACCGGTGGCGATCGCGTGAGCGGCTGGCGCGCCGGCCACGATGTTCAGCCGATAAGGTCCGCGCGCATCGATGGCGTGGAAGGCTTGGTTCTCCACGGCTCTGGTGTCCGCATAGGCCGGCGCCAGAACCAGCGTGCTCAGCAAAGCGGCTGCAAAAAGCGTTCTCATGATCGAAATCCCCTAAAGCTGGCGCTCTTGGGCCGCAGCCCTAAAGCTGCAACCCGAGAGCTTGCAGTCAGGGAGATGCACTTGGACCCGCCTTCGGATGCGGGTCGGACGCAAGGCGCCTGGCCCCGCGCCAACCCGCGCTAACCCGCCGCCGGCGGGCTGGTTGGCGACGGCACCGCCTGTGGCGGCGCCTTTTTTACCGCGCGCGTGGGCGCAAGCTTGCTGGCAAGCAGCGACGCGGCTGCCCCAAACGGGGACGGCCGCTTAAAGCCGATGACTTCCACGTGCGGGGCCGGGGCGGCGGCAGGCTCGCGTTTTGTCCGCACCCGCTTCAGCCGCCGCGCCGGCGGCTGCGCCAGTGCGACGTCCACGGCGGCGATGAATTGCGGGATGTTGAGCGGCTTGACGATATAGTGATCGAACCCTGCCGCAACACCGCGCTCGAGCTCCTTCGGCAAGGCGTTAGCGGTAACGGCAAAGACTGGGACGTCGGCGGTATGCTCGTCGGCCCGCAGCGCCTTCAACACTTCAAATCCATCCATTTCCGGCAGATTGATATCGAGCAGAATGAGGCCCGGCTTCAAGCCGCGCGCCAATTCAATCCCTTCGCGCGCACCGGTGGCGACCACCAGTTCGATGTCGGCCATCTCCTTCATGATGTGACGCATCAGAAGAACGCTGGCCGGGCTGTCCTCGATGTAAAGCACCGTCGCGCGCAGCGGCAGGTTTGGCGCGATGCGTTCCGATTCTGCGGCGACCGGCAGCGTCACGGTGAAGGTCGAGCCTTTGCCTTCAAGACTGTCGACACGGATGACGCCGCGCATCGCTTGCACGAGGCGCCGGCACACGGCCAGTCCGACGCCGGCGCCGACCGATCGCTCCTGGGAAAGGCGGCTGAACGGCTCGAACACCTCGCCCAGATGCTGGGCGGGAATGCCAACGCCCGTGTCGCTGATGATGATGCGCGCCTCGCCGTCAACGTTGTGGCACGACACGCTGACGCTGCCGCCTTGCTTGTTATATTTGATGCCGTTCGACAGGAGGTTGATCAGCACTTGCAGCAGGCGTCGCCGATCGGCGCGCACAAAAAGGCCACGGAAAGCGGCGTCAGTATGCACCGTGACATTGGCGTTGATCGCCGTCGGCTGCAGCATCGCTGCGGCTTCCTCGATCAGCGGCGCAAGCTCAACGGGCTCTATCGAAAGCGGCAAACGCCCCGCCTCGATGCGCGAAAGCTCCAGCACGTCGTCGATCAGCAAAAGCAGATGGCGCCCGGCCTGTTCGATCTGCTGCACCGCGCCGGCCTGCTTAGGGGTCAACGGTTCGAAAGTCTTGCCGTTCATCAGCAATTGCGAAAAGCCGAGGATCGAACTGAGCGGCGTACGCAGTTCGTGGCTCATGCTGGCCAGAAAATCGGACTTGGCTGCACTCGTCCGCTCCGCGTGGGCGAGTGCTGCATCGAGCTGGGTGGCGGTCGCCTGCAGATTGGCCGTGCGCTGGGCAACTTCCTTACGCAAGCGCACCGCCTCGTAAGCTGCGTCTTGCTCGCGGCGGCGATCGAAAAACGCCGCGATGAGCGCGACCATGACCGCGCCGACTACGGCGAGCGCGATCCACGCCGCGACAATGGGTTCAGACACGCTGAAACCGGGCCAGGCTTCAGCCCTGTCAGCTTCGATCACGCTGGCTGCGATGCCGATACGATACATGCCGCTGAAGGCGGCCGCCATCGCGATGGCGGCGAGCGCGCGCTGCCACCAGCGCGTGGGCGAGAAGGCAAGCCACAGCGTGGCCGCCGACATCGCAAGCGCAATGACAACGGAGGTCGCAAAAAGGCTCGGCCGGTAGACAACGTCTCCGGCGACGCGCACTGCGTCGATGCCGGTGTAAAGCGTTGCCGCCAGGCCCGCGCCCAGCACGGCGCCTCCGAGCGCCACGTACATCCAGCCGACGCGGCCACGAACAGTGCACGCGCGCATAATCCAGAAGGCGAGCGCTGACGCGGCCAGGATGGCAAAGCCCGAGAGCGCAGCGATTGCTGGATCATAACCGCGCTTCAGCGGCGAGGCGTAAGCGAGCATGGCGATGGCGAGCATCGACCAGACGCCGCCGCCAAGCACGATCGAACTCGCCGCGTGCCAAAAGTGACCTGCAACGCCGTTGGCGCCACGCAAGCGTTCAGCCACTTCGAGCGCCGCATAGGAGGCGATCACCGCCACGAAGAATGACAGAAGGACCAGAGACTGGTCATACGAAAAGGGAGCGCCTACGGCGCTCTCGTCGAAACGAAGCCCAACTACAGCCAAGGACGCAGCTCCCCGCGCCCCCCAGTCCTCAGGAACCAGCGTAGAATAGAGGCGCTGCCGGAGCTATTCGCGCGAGATTAAATCTAGGAATGACTTGCTTGCGATCTCAGATGCGCGCGCGCCGCGACATCCAACACACGCGTCGCCCCCGCTTCGCGCGCCCCTCGCCCGCGCCTCGTATGGGTGCGTGCCTAAGTGCTTGCCTAAGTGCTTGAACGCGCAGGATTCACCGGCCTCTCGCAGACAAGCCAAGTCTGGCGATAGCGCGCCTAGCCCTTGGCGTAGGCAAGCTTCAGCAGGCGCTTGACCTCGGCGTCGACATCGCGCGGCGACATAAGGACGAGGATCGCGCTGTGCTTCTCGGCCCATGGACGGCTTTTCATCGGCGTCAGCCGCTTGCTCTCACTCAGCAAGAGCGGCAGGCCCAGTTCCGCCTTGCCGCCGCGCGTGGGAAGGATCCCCGCGAACTGAACCTTGCGCGAGAACGACACAAACGTCTTGCGCGGTCCAATGATCGCATCGGGAAACTCCTTGCGCACCATCGCGGCGACCGCGTCATAGACCGCGCGCCCTTCCTTCTCCTTCCAAAGCTGATCCAAGAGCGCGTCAGGATCGTCCCAGCTCGGCCCCTCTGGCGGGAACGCGGCGTAGAGCACATGCGCGGCGCGATTGACGCCCAGGCCGTGCTTTTCGCGCAGCCACTTGGCGCGCTTGCCGTGCGTCGTCTCAGGGCAGGTCTTGGCGATCTTCACCCATTGCGCCAGCGTCTTTCCGGTGTCGCGTTCCAAGCTCGCTTGCACGCTCGCGAACCATTTCTTCTGACGCTCGGTGAGGTGGGATGTGTCCATCAGCGGCTTTGCTTTGCTGACACCCATCGCTAGTTTCTCCACACCGGGAGCATCGCCCCCAAAGCATCGCCCCCAGGAGCATCACCCCATGAGTCTTCACGGCGCCTACGACGACAACAATCTCTTCGCCAAAATCCTACGCGGCGAGGTCCCCAGCGTGAAGGTCTATGAGGACGATGTAGCGCTCGCTTTCATGGATCTCTTTCCCCAATCGCGCGGCCACACATTGGTCGCGCCAAAGGGACAGAAGGTGAAGAACTTTCTCGAGATGCCGGAGACGGCCGTCGGCCCCTATCTTGAGCGGGTGCAACGCGTTGCGAAGGCCCTCACCAAAGCCCTGAAGCCCGACGGGGTAGTCGTGGCGCAATACAATGGCACGCCCGGCGGGCAAACCATCTTCTATCCGCACTTCCACATCATCCCGCGCTACGAGGGCGTCGGCCTCGCCGGCCACGCCCATCAGCGGCGCGCCGAAATTGCCGATCTCGAAGCCATCGCAAAGTCGATCGCCGCAGAGATCTAAACAGAGATCTAAACCGAGATGTGAAGCGAGCGTGACGCGACGATCAGATCGTCGCGCTTGCGCTTGCGCTCGCGGCGTTCTGCGCATTGCGCGTCTGCATGTAGCTGTTGATGGCGCTCGTCAGCTCTGATGCGCTCAACGCGCCATCGCCATTGGTGTCCAACGCCGAAAAGCCGCGCGAAATCGCATCGGACGAAGCATCGCCGCCGACAGCGGCGGTCACTTCATCCAGGCTCAAGCCGGCCTGCCCATCGGTATCCAGGGCTTGCATGAGCGCGTTGGCGGCATCGCCAGCAGAGCCTGCGCCTTTGGCGTGATGGTGGTGGCCGCGATGGTGCTGACCTGCCTGCTGCACAGCATTGGTGATTTCGTCCGATGAGAGCGCGCCATCGCCGTTGGCGTCGAGTATCTGAAAGGCTTGCGCCGCATTGGCGCCGCCGCCTGCCTCAGCTTCCTCGAGACTGATGACGCCGTCGCCATTGGCGTCGAGCGACGAAATCATCTGCGTCGCCATGTCCGATGCGCTCGGCGCGCTCGGCGGCAGGCCTTGCAGACTGATAAAGCCCGACATCGTGCCCTGCGACAGTTGCGGACCATTCATGCCGCTGAGCGCCGCAGCCGCGGGACTCGAACTCAAACTCGGATTACTCAAACTCGAATTCAGGCCCGAGCTCGGCAAAGCTTGCCCGGCGCGGGACGTTTGTTGCCCACCGGGCGATTGTTGTTGAAACAATTGCCGCAGCGCCCACGCTGCGGAATTGCTTGTTGTCCCAGAGACTTGCATTGGGTTGGTTCCCAACGCACGGCAGCGGCGTCCCCCGACGCATACAGTGCGTTGTCTTTGACGACGCAAATCCCGTGCGCTGACACAGTCAGACAAGAATGCGCCGCTCACGATCCCGTCGCGTATTGCTCGCTATAGCCGCAGCGACTGCAGCGCCACAATTCAATCTCGATCGGCGCCTTGCCTTCAAGCTTCACGCCCACCCAGATACTGCGCATCGGCTCGCCCTCGACCCACGAACGTACGGCGCGCGCGCCGTACGTGTGATCGAGCACCCAGCCTTGCTGCATCGAGGACCGGCGCTTCGGACGGCTGTGTTGGGCGATGGCGATTCTCCCGTGGGCGGCCATAGCAGAGCGGCGGCCGCTTGCGCGACCGCCGCTTGTTCACATCCTACAATGCGTTGTTACGCCTTTTCCTGCTTCTTGCCGAACGAGAGCAAGCCGCGCTGTTCGGGCAGATACTGGAACTTGAGCTTGTCCTTGTCGGCGGGATCGATGTCGATCTTGACGATGCCGCCATTCTTCAGCTTGCCGAACAAAAGCTCGTCGGCCATCGGTTTCTTCACGTGCTCCTGGATCAACCGCGCCAACGGACGCGCGCCGAAGCTTTCGTCGTAGCCGCGGGTGGCGAGCCAATCGGCGGCGCGATCGGTGATTTCGATCTGCACGTTGCGTTCGGCCAGCTGCGCCTTCGAGTTGGATAATGAACTTCTGCACGACGTTGCGCACGATTTCGGGCGGCAGGCCGTTGAAGTGGATCGACGCATCGAGGCGGTTGCGGAATTCCGGCGAGAACAAGCGCTTGATCGCTTCCTCGTTCTCCTCATCCTTCCGGCCGCGGCCGAAACCGATGCCCTGGCGGGCAGCATCCGCAGCGCCCGCATTGGTGGTCATGATCAAGATGACGTTCCTGAAATCGACCTTCTTGCCGTTCGCGTCGGTCAAGGCGCCGTGGTCCATCACCTGCAAGAGGATGTTGAACAGATCCGGGTGCGCCTTCTCGATTTCGTCCAGCAAGCAGCACCGAATGTGGATGCTGGTCGACGCCATCGGTCAGCAAACCGCCCTGATCGTAGCCGACATAGCCTGGAGGCGCCCCGATCAGACGCGAGACGGTGTGGCGCTCCATGTATTCCGACATGTCGAAGCGCAAGAGCTCGATGCCCATGATATTGGCGAGCGAACGCGCGACTTCGGTTTTGCCGACGCCCGTTGGCCCCGCGAAAAGATAGCAACCGATCGGCTTTTGCGGTTCGCGCAGGCCCGCGCGCGCCATTTTGATCGCCGAGGCGAGCTGATCGATCGCCGCTTCCTGGCCGAACACCACGCGTTTCAGATCGCCCGCCAGCGAGGCCAGCATTTCGCTGTCGTTCTTCGACACCGACTTCGCCGGGATGCGCGCCATGCGCGACACCGACTTCCTCGACTTCCGCCACGTCGATCACCTGCTTGCGCTGGTTCTGCGGCAACAGCATCATCGAAGCGCCGCTTTCGTCGATCACGTCGATGGCCTTATCCGGCAGCTTGCGGTCGCCCATGTGACGCGCTGAAAGTTCGACCGCCATTTTGATGGCGTCGTCGGTGTACTTCACCTTGTGATATTCCTCGAAGTACGGCTTCAGACCCATGAGGATCTTGATCGAATCCGGGATCGAGGGCTCGTTGACATCGATCTTCTGGAAGCGCCGCGCCAGGCGCGGTCCTTCTCGAAGTGCTGGCGATATTCCTTGTACGTGGTCGAGCCCATGCACCGGAGCTGACCCGATTGCAGCGCCGGCTTTAAGAGGTTCGACGCGTCCATGGCGCCGCCGCTGGTGGCGCCAGCGCCGATCACGGTGTGGATTTCGTCG
Organism: uncultured Pseudomonadota bacterium; assembly: GCA_963837475.1. Lineage (GTDB taxonomy): Bacteria > Pseudomonadota > Alphaproteobacteria > Caulobacterales > Aquidulcibacteraceae > Vitreimonas. Next base: position 392,209 of record CAWIND010000003.1, on the reverse strand, counting down.
ATGAAGAGGATGGCCTTGGGGTGGTTCTCCAATTCCTTCATCACGCTCTTCAAGCGCTCTTCGAAATCGCCGCGATAGCGCGTGCCCGCCAGCAGCGAGCCCATATCGAGTGAGAAAATCGTGGCGTCGGCCAGAACTTCCGGCACCTGCTTTTCGATTGATCTTGCGCGCGAGGCCTTCGGCGATCGCGGTCTTGCCGACGCCTGGGTCGCCGACCAGCAGCGGATTGTTCTTTTGCCGGCGGCAGAGGATCTGGATCGCGCGCAACACTTCCGGCTCGCGTCCGATCAACGGATCGATTTTGCCTTCCCTGGCCTTCTTGTTGAGGTTCACGCAGTACGCGGCCAAGGCTTCCGAGCCCTGCTTCACCACGCGCTCGCCTCCTCTTCCTCGCTGGCGCCGCGCACCGGGCGCGGTTGGGCCGCCCCTGCGCGCTTGGCAGGCCGTGCGCGATAAAGTTCACCGCGTCGTAGCGGGTCATGTCCTGCTCTTGCAGGAAATAGGCGGCGTGGCTTTCGCGCTCGCTGAACAGCGCCACCAGCACGTTCGCGCCGGTGACTTCGCGGCCGCCGCTGAAATCGACGTGCAGCATCGAACGCTGCAGCACGCGCTGGAAGCCGGCTGTCGGGCGCGGCTCTTCGTGTTCGCGGTTCGGCACCACCAGGCTGTCGAGTTCGGTCGACGATAGGACTTGAGATTGAGTTTCCAGCTTGTCGAGATCGACCTTGCACGCGTGCATCACTTGCGCCGCGTCGTCGTCATCGATCAGCGACAGCAGCAAATGCTCAAGCGTCACGTATTCGTGACGTGCTCGTTTGCGAGAGACAGCGCCCGCCGCAGCGTGTGCTTCGAGCGTGCGTGAGAAAGTCGCCATTCTATTCCTTTTCCATCGTGCACTGCAGCGGATGCTCATGCCGCCGCGCTAGATCAAGCACCTGGGCGACCTTGGTTTCGGCCACCTCGTAGGTGAAAATTCCACACACGCCGACGCCATTTTGATGGACGTGCAGCATGATCGTCGTCGCTTCCTCGCGTGTCTTGTTGAAAAAACGCTCGAGGACGTAAACGACGAATTCCATCGGCGTGTAATCGTCGTTCAAAATCAAGACGCGATACAGCGCAGGCTTCTTAGTGCGGGTGCAGAGTCTTCGTTCCGGTTCGACTGTCTACGTCGCCGGCGCCGCCTTCCTCGTCGTCCCACTCACCGCTCATGCACGCGTTGAACCTTCGTCGCGCCGGCGCAAACTCAAGGAAGGCTGAGCCGACATGCTGAACAATTTATGGATAGATGGGGCAGATGGAAGGCCTTGCCCTGCGGCGGCGCAATCCCCACCGCAATCTCAAGGGCAATCCCCAGTGCATTCTCCAGTCCAATGCCCAGTCCAATGCCCAGTGCCAATGCCCAGTGCCAATGCCCAGTGCCAATGCCCAGTGCCAATGCCAGTGCACGGGCAAAACGAAACGGGCCCGGCTCATCCCTGAGCCAGGCCCGTCCGTTTCAGCCCCTCAGAGCCGCTCGAAAGCTTCTCGTGCGGCCCCGAAGTCGATTTCGCTTAGCGCTGAGCGCTGGTCTAAATCAGCTGGCCAACGGCGTTGAAGCGCTCGTTGATCGGCTGGAAGGTGTCCTTGGCGACGCCCGAGAAGAGGTCAGAAAACGAAGACAATTCGGCGACATAGGCCTCAAACGAGGATTTCGCGTAATCGTTCTGCTTTTCCACGAACTCTTGCACGCTCTTGGAAGTCAGGATCGACTTGGTGGCCGTGACGTGGTTCTCGAGCGCTTGCTTGGAGAACGCCACGGAACGCGCCGAGATGGCTTCGATGCCCTTTTGGGCGGCGGTCGCCGAGGCGACCCAGGCTTCGACATTCTGTTTGCCGAACGCCGAAGCTTCCGACAGAGCCGCAAGGCCGCGGTCGAAATTTTCGCGAACCGCTTCCGAAGAGGCGGTGGTGACTTGTTCAAACGCCTCGGTGGCCGATTTCGCGGCGCGGGCGGTCTTGGCAGCTGCCATGGTCGGTCTCCTTTGGGCGCTTTAGGCCCCGGTCGTGGTGGGGATCGCCAGGCAGGCCCGGCGAATCTGCGCCCTATATGTTATGCTGCACCTGCGAAGTCAACCGATTTATGCTGCACTGCAACATGCAATTCGTGCGGCCTTTTAGCAGTCCGCCATCTGGCCGTTCAGACATAATTCATGCTGAGCTGCTGAGGTTAATTCAGGTAAAGGGCAAGAAACTGGAGCAGAATTCTGCTGGGGAAACGGTCGCTTAACCTGAACTAATGAATCTGTAAGCTGAACGGCACGCGATTTGCCTGAATAGGTGCCTCTCGTGCGGGGTTTGGACGGCGCCGATGAAATCACCGGTACACGGAACTTTACGGGGAACTTTCATTCGCGGTTTCGCCATCGCGGCAGCCTTTGCCGCGCTCACCATCGCTGCGCCTGCGCAAGCAAGCGAGCGTTACGCCGCCATCGTAATGGACGCCCGGACGGGCGAAGTTCTGCTCGACGATCATGCCGAGGAGATGCGCTATCCTGCGTCTCTCACCAAGATGATGACGCTCTATATGGTGTTTGACGCGCTTCAGCGCGGCGAGATCACTTTGGACACGCGTCTCAGGGCCTCGCGCAACGCCACCCGCCAACCGCCCTCTCGCCTCGGTCTGCGTTGCAACCGCCGGGGCGTCTGCAATTCAATCACGGTCGATCAAGCGATCCGCGCCATCGCGGTGCAGTCGGCTAACGATGTCGCGACCATGGTTGCCGAACGATTGGGCGGCAGCGAAGCCCGCTTTGCCGCCGCGATGACGGCGCGCGGGCGCACCCTCGGCATGACTGAAACGCGCTTCGTCAATGCAAGCGGCCTGCCTGACCCGCTTCACCACAGCACCGCCCGTGATCTCGCTGTTCTCGCCCAAGCGCTGTGGCGCGATTTTCCGCAATATTACGGTTATTTCCAAACCGAGAGCTTCTCCTGGGGCCGGCGTTCTAGCCGCAACCACAACCACCTGCTGGGCCAAGTGCAAGGCCTCGACGGGATCAAGACCGGGTACACACGCTCTTCAGGATTTAACCTCGCGACGTCGACCGAGCGCAGCGGGCATCGGGTCATCGTCGTGGTGCTGGGCGGAGAGTTCCGCCGCCGCGCGTGACTCGCAAGTCTCGTATCTGATCGACGGCGCGTTCGAGGAATATGCCCGCCGCAGCGATCCGAACGCGGCGCAATTCGCGCGCTTGCCGACACGACGGCTCGATGTGCGCCTGGCGCCAGGCGTGCTCAACGCCAATGCCGGCGCCGCGGCCATGTCGGCGCAAGGCCTGTCGCAGGGCCAGGTCGTACAAACGCTGTCGCCGATGCACGCACCGCTCCCCCCGGATGCGTCCGCCCCGGGCGCTGAAGAAGACCCCAACGACTAAGCCTGGCGTCCGCGCTTCAGGAGAGCATCGCGCGCAGCGGTCAGACGCGCGGCTGCATCGTGGCTGCCGCCGCGGTCGGGGTGCGCGTCTGCCATTTTGCGACGGTATGCGCCCCGGATTTCATCTGGCGTCGCCGCCAGGCCCACGCCCAGAATGGAGCGCGCTTCGGCGTCAGCCGGCTTGTGCGCAGCCGGCGCAGGCTTAGCGGCGAGGAGTGCTGGGCTCACCAACCAAGCCGCGACCGCGAGTGCGGCCAGCACCAGCGCCGGCTCGACCGCGCCACGCCAGAGCGCCAAGATTGCTGCGATCGCGAACACCGGGGCCGGCCAGCGGGCCATGATCTGGCGGCGATGCACCGAGCCGAGGCGCACGGCCACGAGCAACAAGAAGGCGATCGTCAGGATGATAAGCGCGCGGACGATCAGAGCCGTTCTCCAGCGATGGCCGACAAAAGCTGCTTAAAACTTCAGCGGCTCGCCTTCGAGCCCAGGCAGCTTCAGGGTGATGAAAAGGTCGCGAAGTTCCTGGCGCGCGGCCAGGTGACTCATTTTCATCTCGCCGGTCACCCCTTCGCCATCGAGATCGAGAAGTGTCAGCCCCTGCGGGAAAAGCTCGCGGAAGATGACCCGTTCGGACAGTCCAGGCGCCAGGCGAAAGCCGATGCGTTGGGAGAGCGTCTTCAGGGCGTCGCCGACGCGTTGTTTGTTCTTGGCCTCGATGCGGCTGGTGGACGTGCGGTTGCGCAGCACCACCCAATCGATCGGCGAGCGCGCGGTAAGCGCCTTCTGCTTGCGGCTTTCCCAAACCATCTCGCTATAGATCGAGGGACGCACGATCTCGGCGCAATTCTCGTCGATGTCGCCCAAGAGATCGAAGTCGACGAAGCTGTCATTGAGCGGCGTCACCAGGGTGTCGGCGCACGCATGCGCTAAGCGTGCGAGGTAGGAATCGCCGCCTGGCGAGTCGAGGACGACATAATCGCATGTCTCCGAAAGCCGCCGCAGAGCTGCGCGGAACCCCAATTCATCCACCGCCTCGGCCGCGTCGCGTTGGCGCAGATTGCTCTCTTCCAGCTCGAAAACCTGCGGCACGGGCAAGTTTGCGCTGTGCGACGAGATCCAGCGTGAGCGATTTTCGATGTAGCGAATGAGCGAGCGCTGCCGGACATCGAGATCAAGCGCGCCTGTGCGGCGGCCCATCCGCATCAGCGCAACGATGAGATGCATGGCGACGGTGGATTTGCCGGCGCCCCCCTTCTGATTGCCTACGACGATGATGTGCGCCTGCCGGCGCGCCGCTTCAGGATCATAGACGTGCGCAAGGCTCATTGCGCGCACCCGCTCAGAAAAGCGGGCGCCGCTGTCCTCGCCCAGGACGCAACGCCGAAACACATTGTTAAAGGTTCGCGCCTTGAGGTTAAGGCGCGCTTAAGCCGCTTGACCTCGGCGCAGCGGCGGCGGATGCGGAACAAATGAGCGCGCCCCTCCCTATCACCGGCACTGTCGCGGACCTGCGCGCGGCCATCGCCGCTGCGCGCAGCAACGGGCGAAGCATCGGCCTGGTGCCGACGATGGGGGCGCTGCACGAGGGGCACCTCTCGCTTGTTCGCGCCGCGAAACAACGCTGCGGTTTCGTTGTGGCGACGCTCTTCGTGAACCCAAAGCAATTCGCGCCGCACGAGGATTTCGAGCGCTATCCGCGCAACCAAGCCGGCGACGCAAATCTGCTGGCGAGCGCGGGCTGCGATCTGCTCTACGCGCCGGAGCGCAGCGTCATATATCCGGAAGGGTTTTCAACTAGCGTGCTGGTCTCGAGCGTTTCGACCATGCTCGAAGGCCAGATGCGTCCGCATTTCTTTGGCGGCGTGGCGACTGTGGTGACAAAGCTCTTGTTGCAGGCGCTGCCCGATTGCGCGTTCTTCGGCGAGAAGGACTACCAGCAGCTTCTCGTGATCAAGCAGCTGACGCGCGATTTGGACATTCCGGTCGAAATCATCGGCTGCCCCACATTGCGCGAGCACGACGGTCTCGCGATGTCATCGCGCAACGCCTATCTCTCCGTCGACGAGCGACGCGTGGCGGCGCGGCTCAATTACGTGCTGCACGAGGCGATTAAAGCCGCGCGCGCCGGCGCGCCGACCGATGCCGTCGAGGCGGAGGCGAGCCGTCATCTCGCTGCAGCGGGCTTCACGTCTGTCGACTATGTCGCCATCCGCGACGCTACAACGCTGCAGCCCATCGCGAACCTCAGCCAAGCTGCGCGCATTCTTGCCGCTGCTTGGCTCGGCAAGACGCGCCTCATCGACAACATGGCCGTGTGAGCCACGAAAAAGGCCGCGGCGTCGGCCGCGGCCTTTGACGTGCATCTCGGCGCAATGCTTACGGCGCGGTCGTGCTCGTTGTTGTCGCCGTTGTTGTCTCCGCTGTCGTCGCTGTTGTTGTGGCCGTCGTCGTTGCAGGTGTCTCAGCCGCTGGCGTTGCACCGGCGCCCACTGGCGGCGGGACGCCCGCGGAGGGCGCAACGCGTTGCAGCGTCGCTGCATCGCCCGCGAACAGGTAATAGATATCACGGTTTTGCGAGCCGGCCGGCTGCAGCGGGTCGTCGTAATAGATTTCGTACGATTTATCGATCGTCATGTGCGCCGACCACATGGCGTTTTCCATTTGGTCGTAGACTGGAATGACGTTCTCTTCGGTGCCCGTATAATGCACGCGCATCGCCTGCCCTGCCGGGGTGGGACCGACTTTCACACCCGCAACATAGATGTTGCGCGGCGGCGCGCCGGTGAACGGAACGCCGATCTGGAAGCAATATTGATGCGTGGTTTCGTTCCAACCGGTTTCGACCGCGATCGGTTGGCCAGACGCGGCGAGATTATGCGAGCCCATGAATGCGCGCACGGCCACGAGACTTTGGCGCACCGCTTCTTTGATTTCGGATGGCGCCTGGGGTGCGCAATACTCATTGAAGGCAAATTGCTGCGCCGCGACGTTTACGACCTCGTAGCTCAGCCCCTGCGACGTGGTGCCGTCGATGGTGCGCCCGCCGTCGGATGGATGGGTGAGATCGTTGGTCACCGCTGGGAAGAACACAGCGGCAGCGGCTTGAACCGGACCACCATCGCGACCCTGAAAGCGCGTGATTGGGTTGAAGCCTAGATCGCGCTCGATGCGCGCATCGACGTGCGCGCCGCCATTCTTCGGCGTCACTGTGTAGGTGGCTTTGCCTGTGCCGCCATCCGCGAACGCGATCGGCGCGGTGACCACGTTATTGGCGACCGTCGGCCGGCCGCTTTGGGTGACGCCCGCGCCCAACACCGTGTTCGGCGGCGCCGTCGAAAGCCGTGCGATCACACTTTGCGGCGTCATGGTGACGTCGAAGCCTTGTGACTTCGCAGCCGTCGACGGCAGCACCAGCAACGAAGCGCCGAAGCCAGCGGCGATGACGACCACCAAGATGATGAGTATGCGCCCGATGCCCTGCATCCTTGTCTCCCTCGGTTCCCCCGGGCTTCCCTAGCAAATTCAGCGGCAGCGCCATACTGTTTTCGAGCCGGGCAGAATCCGGAACAGCCCTCGATTTAATGGGTTTCCGCGGCGGCGGCGCATAGATATGGTGCAAATCCGCATGAATCAGAAAACCGCCTCCGCCGGCCCCGTGACATATGGCGGGTATTTGCGGTTGGCCGAGCTGCTCTCCTGCCAGCGCCCGCAGAGCGAAGAACACGACGAACTGCTCTTCATCATCCTGCACCAGACCATGGAATTGTGGATGAAGCAGGCCATCCACGAGATCGGCGCCGCGCAACGCGAAGTGCGCACGGGCAATCTCGTTCCGGCCTACAAACATCTGGCGCGCGTCTCGCGCATCCAGGCGGTAATGACGCAAGCCTGGGACATTCTGGCGACGATGACGCCGGCGGACTATCTCAACTTCCGCGAATTGCTCGGCGCCAGTTCAGGCTTTCAATCCTACCAATTCCGCGCGCTCGAATTCCAGCTCGGACTGAAAGACGCGTCATTCCTGAAATTTCAGACGCCCGGCAGCGACGCCTACACAATGCTCGAGGCTGCGCTGCAGGCGCCGAGCCTTTATGACGACGTGATCGCAGAACTCGCCAAGGCGGGCTTCTCCATTCCAGCGCCGGTTCTCGAGCGTCCGCGCGAGGCGGCCTACGAGGCAAGCGAAGCCGTCGAAGACGCCTGGCTCATTATTTATCGCGATACGCCACAATACTGGGCTTTCTACCAGCTTGCCGAAAAGCTGCTCGATCTCGACGATGCACTCCTCACTTGGCGCCACAAGCACGTGCTCACTGTCGAACGCATCATTGGCCGCAAGCGCGGCACCGGCGGCACTGAAGGCGTCGGCTATCTGCAGCAAACGCTCGCGCGCCGCGCTTTTCCGGAAATCTGGTCGCTCAGGACGAAACTGTGAAATCGTACAAGAAGCTCTTTTCGCGCGCCATCGCCGCCAATCCCGACCGCCTCCATTTCGCCGCGCACTCACATCATCTCTGGCCCGACGCCTCCTACGACGGCCATCTCGCCGCCTGGAACGACGCGGCTGCCCTTTCCGATCGCAAGTGGGAGAAGATTTTCGGCGAAGTGATCCCGGAAGGGCAAAAACACGTCGCCCAAGAACTGAAGCTCCCCGACCCCAACACCATCGCATTCGCGCCAAGCACGCACGAATTGCTGGTGCGGATTTTCTCCGCAAAGGCCGGCGCCGGCCCGCTCGATGTGCTGACCAGTGACGGCGAATTTCACTCTTTCCGCCGCCAAGGCGCGCGTTGGGAAGAAGACGCCCGCATTCGTCGCCGTATCGTGGCTTGCGAACCGTTCGAGACGTTTACGCAGCGCTATCTGGCCGCAATAGCCGAGCGCACGCCCGACATCGCCTTCCTGAGCCACGTTATGTTCAAGAGCGGTTTGCGCTTCGATGGCATTGAAGAAATCGCGGCGATCGCCAAGCCCGACGGTCCCTGGGTCGTGGTCGATCTCTATCACTCCTTCATGGCGATGCCGTGTGACTTCAGCGCGGTGGCAAACCGCCTCTTCCTTCTCGGCGGCGGCTACAAATATGCGATGGCAGGCGAAGGCGTCGCTTATATCCACGCGCCGCGCGGCTATGGCGCTCGCCCGTCAAACACTGGCTGGTTCGCTGAGTTCGGCGCCATCGAAGACAAGCACGGCAATAAAGTCGCCTTCGGCGAAGACGCTTTGCGCTATCTCGGCGCGACCTATGACGCAACGGGCCTCTATCGCTTCAATGCCGTGCGCCGAATGTTGGCGGGCGAAAGCTTGGACACGCCAGCGATCACATCGCGGCTGGCGCCGCTGCGCGCCAAACTCAGTGACGCAATCGAGGCGGGGGAAGCGGGAATATTGCGCGCGGCGGAACTGCTCAAACCCAACGCTGCCGGCCCGCAAGCGCGATTTATTTCACTGCGCCATCCGCGCGCGACACAGTGGAAGGCGCGCCTCTTCGAGGCAAACATCATCACCGACGCGCGCGACGACGTACTGCGCATCGGCCTCGGTCTTTATCACGACGAAGAAGATATTGGCGCGCTCTGCGCCGGCGTTGCTCACGCGCTGCGCTAGCTACCACGCCCCTAACGCGACCAATTGCCGGCGCAAATGCTCGGGCAAATCCGCGCCGCCTTGCGCAGCGCTGAGGTCGGGCGGCGCATCGTTGATCTCAAGATAGCGCCAACCCTGAAAGGCGCGGCGCGGCTGCGGCGCCGTGCGCTGCAAATGCGCGTCGAGATAAAGGCCGCAGCGTTGGCCGTGATCGTCGATCACTTCGTCAATGGACACGATTGTCTGGCGTACGCTGATCACGCCCTTGATCACCCAATAGAGCGAGCCGCCTGCCAGCACATCCTCCACGCGTTTGGGCCACATGCGCGTGCCGCAGACGGGATGGGCCTTCTGTTTGGGGTGAACGGCGCTGGCTTTGGCTTTGCGAGCACGCTTCAACTGCCCGATCTGCCACTCGGCCAGATCCTCGACACTATCGGCGCCGACGCAGAGCTTGACGATGTGGATAGGCATTACGAAGCTTCAGATCCTCAAGCCAAGTTCTAGGATAGACCAGCCAAGTTTGAAGATAGACCAGTATCGCAGACTAATTGCCGTCCGGATCGTCTGATACGACGCCCGTCGCGCCCATGATGGCGGCGATCTCATGGGCCGCCGCGTCCGGCGCTCCACGCAAGCCCGCTATGACGCCGGCGAAATCGGCCGCGCTTTTGTTTTGCGAAAGCTTTTGCTTGGCCTCGACGCGTTCCACGCGCATCTCCACGCCGACAATCCCACGCAGCAGCGCATCGATGTAGGTGCGCGGAGCGTCTTCGATTCGCCACGCTTCGGTGCGCTCGCCTTCATGAACTTTCGACAACCGCCGCACAACGTCTTCCAGCCGCGCGGCATCATCGAACCAGGTGAGCGCGCCGCTCAGGTGCACCGCCTCATAATTCCATGTCGGGACGGTTTTCCCGTGCTCGGCCTTCGAGGGATAATAATGCGGCGACACGTAGGCTTGCGATCCAGCAAGCACAATCAGGCCCCGCCCGGCGCCCCGCTTCCATTGTGGATTGGCGCGCGCAATGTGCCCGTGCACGATGCGGCGCTCGGCGTCCCATAATATCGGCAGGTGCGTGGCTGCCGGTTGCCCATCGGCATCGACACTGACCAATATCCCGGCAAACCGCCGCGCCAGGCGCGTGATCAGCGCGTCTGCATCGCCAACAGCAAAATGCTCCGGAACGTACATCTATTCCGCCGGCACGGCGCCGGCCTGCTCGCGCGCAATTTGTTCGCGCCACGCGGCCTTGATCGAGGCGCTCGTCTTGCGCGAGCCATCGGGGCTCCAACCGGGCGGACCAAAAAGGTAAAACCACGCCTCGCGCAACGATTTCGCGTGCGTCACGTCGCGCCAGATGCCGCCCCATTCATGGAACGCAACGCGGAACGGATTAAATGTGCCCAGCTGAGAGACGATGCCGTAGCGGGGCTTTTCCTTGTCGTCCTCCGGCACGAACGTGCCGAACAGCCGATCCCAGATGATCAGCACGCCGGCATAATTGGCATCCAGATAGCGTGCGTTCACCGCATGATGCACGCGGTGATGCGAGGGCGTGTTCATCACCCATTCGAGCGGACCGAGGCGCCCGATGAGCTCAGTGTGCACCCAATATTGATAGACAAGGCTGATGGCGGTGAACATCAACACCATGGTCGGCGGGAAGCCTATATAAAGAAGCGGCAACCAGAAAATGAAATTGAAGCCGGCAGCACCGGTCCAAGTCTGGCGCAGCGCCGTGGTCAGATTGTAATGCTGCGATGAGTGATGGACGACATGGCTCGCCCAGAAAAACCGCCGCTCGTGCGCGATGCGGTGAAACCAATAATAGGCGCAGTCTTCGCCGAAGAAGCACGCGATCATCACCGGCGCAGTCCAGGTCAGCGTGAAGAGCCGGTGCTCATAGACCCAATAATACGCCGCCAGCGTAAACGCCGCGCCGAAAAGCATGCCGACAATCTGATTGCCGAACCCCATCGACAGGCTCGAGAAGCTGTCGGCGACCTGATAGCGACCCTTCTTCGTGACCCGGATCCAAATCATCTCGATGATGATGGTCAGCACGAAGAACGGCACCGCATAGGTGACGATCGGGGGCACATGGAAGGGCGCTGCAGGTTCAGGCGCGATCACGGACGGGCTCCAAGCTCGGCAAGCCAAGTGGGCGGATTCTCAAGCCGCATATTTAGCGACGGATAGCCCAAATCGCCAAACGTGATGGTGAGCTTGTGCGCGCCAAGCCGCACCTGCGCCTGCCCTTGCGATAACACGCGTGTGCTGACGCCATCCGCCATGACCTTGGCGATCAACAGCTTGCCGCCATTGAGTTTCGCCACCGCCGCGCGGCCCTTTGCGTCAATCGCCGCGGCCTCGACACGCGCGCCCTCGGCTGAGGCCAAGCGCGCGAGTTCGGTTTCGTCCAGGCGCGCCGATTGGCGAAAGCCCAGCACCCACGCCACGCTCAGCATCAGCACAATGACCGCCGCTGAGCCGATCGTGACAAAGAGATCGGTCTGCGACACGGCCCCTAACCTGCCAGCCCGATGAACAGCACGGCGAAGAAGAAGAGAATGAGAACGAACATCGCGAAGAACAGCATAAAGAAGGTGCGCCACAGCGCCGACCACCACTTCATCTTATAGGCGCCGCCGACGTGGAAGAAGGTGTGGATCGGCAATGCGATGCCGATGGCCACGCCCGGCACCCAATGCAGCCACGATACCTGGGTCGAAGCGAGCACCAGCGAAAACAGCAGCGATGCGAACGACAACGAGTTCAGCGCAAACACGGTGTGATCGTAGAGCGTCAGGTTCTTCTTGAAGAGAAACAAGAAGGCGATGAACGGCAGCGAGAACGGCACCAGCAAGAAGCCCCAACGCGACGCTGAATCTTGCAGATGACTGTAAAAGAGCGGCGGATTGGCGAGTTGTGCGCGTGCGGCCGGACCGAGCCAAGGCTTGCCGTCGATGGTGATATTCTCGCGTGCGACCTTGCGCAGCACGTCATCGAGCGTGACCGGACCGTTCTCGTCGGTGAGGTCGGCCCCGGGCGGGTTTGGCGGTATTGGCGTTGTTGTTGGAATTGGACCAGGCGTTTGCGGCGCCCCAGACACTGGCGGTGAAGCCGCTGGCGCCCCTGACGCTCGCGGTGAAGACGTTGGCGCTCCGGGCTCTGGCGGCGCTGGCGGCGTAGATGTCGCTGTCTGCCCTTGTCTTAGGGCGGCGGCGTCTTCGTCGTTGACGTGCACATTGACCGGCGAATGCTGGGCTTCGCGTTCGCGTTGTTGGGCGCGTTCGAGCGCCTCTTGACGGCGCTGCACGCGTGCTTGGGCCTCTGCGACCCCGCGTTGGGCGGCGGCCAACACGGTCTGCTCCACCGAATTGGGATTGGGGCCGGCCTCTCGGCGCGCATCGGCCAGCCTTTGCTGGGTCTCTTGCAATCTTTGCTGGGCCTCCTGCAGGTTTTCGCGCTGCTCGCTCACATCCGCGGCCGCGCCATTGCGATCGCTCAGGTTCAGCGTCTCTGGCTTCGGCAGAGCCGAAAAGATCAGAAACATCGAGAAGTAGCAGAGCAAGAACGTCGCTAACGGCGTCAGATAGCGCGCGCGTTTGCCGTCAATATAGCTGCGCGTCAGCGTGCCGGGACGCCCGATAAGACGCGGAATTGTGCGCCACGCCTTGGTGTCGAGATTGAAGACGTTCCACGCCAGTTCTTCGACCAACGCCCACAAGCTGCGGTTGGCGTGCGCCGCCTGGCCGCAATGGGCGCAGTAGCGCCCCCCGTTCAGGCTTGCGCCGCAATTCAGGCATTCGCCTTCGCCGGCCGCGCCGGGCGAGGAGCCTTCGATGGCGCCTGCAATGAGACCCGCGTTGGCGAGATTGCCAGCTGCGTCCAATTCCCCGCTCATGCCCTCTCCCTAGAGGCGGTTTAAGAGGCCGCTCAGGCCTTCGCACCGCGATGCGATGGGCCGCTTGCATCCGCCTCGCCGTCGACGCGCGGCAGGAACCCCATTTCCGTTCGCGCCACCGCCGCCGGCGCGCGCCGCGGGCGAGCCGCCGGCGGGCATTTTTGAGCGTCAGCCGTTACCGCTTCAAGTCCTTCCTCCGAGAGCGCGAGCGAGGCCAGGCCTTCGGCCTCCTCGATGGTGCGCGCCCAGACGAAAACCGCGCCGACGGCGGTGTCGAACTTGCGCGGCCAGCGCTTGACGCGCCGATCGAGCTTGGCTTCCACGACCACCCGCCAGAACGGCATCGGCGCGCGAACGAGCTGGGCGCGATAAAGAAACGCCCAAAAACCGCTCAATCCGCGCTTCAGTTTCACGCGTTCCACTCCGGTTTACGCTTGGCGAGGAAGGCAGCCAGTCCTTCCTTGCCTTCAGCGGATGCGCGCCGTTTGGCGATGCGCCGCGCCGTTTCCTTAGCGAGGCTGTCATCGATCCTATGCGCGGCGACGTAGCCAACCAACTCCTTTGCATCCGCGACGGCGCTAGGCGCTGCAGCCAACGCCAATTCGGAGAGATGTTCCATCATCGCTTGCAGTTCTTCGCCAGAAGCGACCGCGTATTGAACAAGGCCAATACGCTCGGCGAATGCGCCATCGAAGCCCTCTGCCGTCACAAACAGGGCCTTGGCCCACCGCTCCCCAATCGCTTCGACCACAAAAGGCGAAATCGTCGCCGGCGTGAGGCCCAGACGCACCTCGGAGAAGCGGAATTTGGCATCCTTCAGCGCCACGCCGATGTCACAGGCGGCGACTAAGCCTGCGCCCCCGCCCATCGCAGCGCCGTGCACGAGCGCGACAGTCAATTGCGGCAGGTCGCGCAGATGCTGAAGCATGCGCGCAAGCAACAGCGCATCGGTCTCATTGTCCTCTTCGGTATAGGCGGCCGCGCGCTGCATCCAATCAATATCGGCGCCGGCGCAGAAGCTATCGCCTGCGCCGCGCAGAAACACCGCGCGCACATGATCAGCGCCCTTCAAGGTTTCGAACGTTTCCCGCAAGCCCCCGATCATCAACTCGTCGAAGGCGTTGCGTTTCTCCGGGCGATTAAGCGTCACCACGGCGATGCCCTCAGGCGACACGTCCAGCAGCACAGGATCGGGCGAGGTGCTCATGCGTTTGCTCCAAGTGCGGCAACCAGGGCCTGCGGACGCTCCGCTTCGGGGGTTTCGAACAGTTTCAGCAATTGTACGCCGGCAAAAAAGTATTCAAAATCCTCAGGCGGCGTCGCGTCCTCGATGAAAACCGGCACCAGCCGTTTCTTGTAGCGATCCGCGAGATAGATCTCGCGCTTCACATGATCGCTCTCGAAAGCCGCCTTCGAGCACATCACCACCACATCGGCCGCGCCGCGGATGGCGCGCACGATCTCGCCTGCCCAACCGTCGCCTGCGCCAATATTCTTCTGATCCATCCAGAAGACGCGGCCGTCGCGCTTGGCGCCTTCGATCACCGGCGTCACCGCCGCCGCATTAGCGCGCGCATAGGACACAAACACTGTGTTTGTGGCTTCCGGGCCTGGTGTTTCCGGCGCGTTGCGCGCTGCGCCTGGCGCAGACGGCGCCGCGCGTGTGGTTGCATCGGTTTTCGGCCTCACGAAAAGGCGTGCAATGAACACGCCGATCACAACAAGGGTGACGATGAGTGCTGCGCCAAACGCGAGTTCGATCATGAGCGGCGCCACGCCATAACGCGCGCCAAGCGCATCGACGCCGAGACGCAACTCGGCCCATCCGCCCGGCCGCGGCCCCATGCGATTGACCAGCCAGATTGAAATCAAAGCTGCGGCGACGACCAATCCCGGGATCGCCAACAAGAACAAGCCGAGCGCAACGACTGCGCCGTGAACACCCTTGCCGCGCCGCTTCGGTGCGACCGGCGTTGGCGTTGGCATTGGCGCAGCCTCGGTTGGACCAACCTGCATGCGCGCGCGTTCGCGGATCGCGTTCGCCACCTCCTGCCAGGTGAACTCGCGCTTGGCCTCGAAACTGGCGTCAATCGCTGGCAGGTCGCGCAAGCCCACCGGCGCTATGCCCTTGTCCAGCTTCACCACAACCAGCCGCTGCTCTGCCCAAGCATCGAGCGCGCGCCGCTCGAGCCGAAGCCTGGTCGGGGCAAACACCATATCCTTCGAAAGCAAGAGCACGAGCACATCGCTTGGCTGCACCGGCCGCATGGCGGTGTGGCCGTCATCGAGCTCAACGAACTGGCCTCGGCGTTCGAGGAATTTCTCGAGCGCCTCGGCGGTCTGCTGGTCAGCGGGCGCATGCGCCAGGAAAACGGTCATGGACCGCTCTTAAGCCATGGCTTTGGGCCCGCCAACGCCGTCGCGAGCAGGCGCGGCAGCGGTCCTCATTGCGCCTTAACGATGAGCACCTATCCTCTGAGAATAACGGAAAATCCATGAAGCCCAGTCTGGCTGAAATTTCCTTTCTGAGCGCCGCCCCGGCCGAATTGCTGCGGGCGATGGACGAGCGCACGGAATGGGTTTCGATCCCCTCCGGCTGGCCTCTGCTGAGCGCCGGCGATCCCCCAGACGGCGTCTGGTTTCTGGTGTCGGGCTCGCTTGCCGCCTTCCGCCCGACCGACAAGAGCGGCCATCATCTCCTCGGCTACATCCGCCCCGGCGAACCGGTCGGCGAAATGGCTCTGATCGCGCGCGAGCCGCACTCCTCCAGCGTCTTTGCCATGCGCGACAGCGAACTTCTGAAATTGTCGCCGGAGGACTTCGATCAGCTCATGCAGGCCAATCCGGCGCTCATGCAGCATATGGCGCGCATCATGCTCACGCGCGCCCGCGCCGGCGGGCGCACCAGCCCGCGCGCCGCGCCGAAGGTCTACGCCTTCATCGCCACCTCGCCGACGATCGATCTCCATCTGCGCGCCCGCGTGCTGCAAGCGGCGCTGAAACGCCTCGGCGCCCGCGCTGTGATTGTGACCGAGGAGGACGAACGATCTCTGAGCGGCGAAGGCATGAACAGCGCCTGGTTCGATGCGCTGGAGAAAAAGAACGACGCCGTCTTCTTGATCACGCCGATCGCCGACACGCCCTGGTTTCGCACTTGCCTGCGGCAAGCCGATCGCCTGTGGTTCTTTGCGCGCGCCGATGCGCGCCCGTCCGTGCCGCTGCTGCCGCCGGAAGAACCTTCGCCCGCGCGGCAATTCCGGCTGGTGGACGTCATCCTGCTGCATCATGGCATGGACCGCAAAGCCGCCAGCACCAACGAATGGACGATGGCCACGGAAGCCACGCGTCTTTTCCACTGGCGCGGCGTTGAAGACGAAGACGCAGCGCGTTTGGCGCGCGTCATCGCCGGGCGTGGGATCGGCCTCATTCTCTCCGGCGGCGCTGCGCGCGCCTATGCCCATCTGGGCGTCATCCGCGCCATCCGCGAAGCGGGTCTGCCGTTTGACGTCATTGGCGGTTGTTCGATGGGCGCGGTGATCGCGGCGTGCCTTGCCATGGGCTGGGACGACGACGAAATCGAGTTGCGTATCCGCAAGGCGTTCGTCGAAACCAATCCGCTCGGCGATTATGTCTTGCCAGTGGTGTCGCTCGTGCGCGGCCGGCGCGTGCGCGATCGCTTGCGCGAAAACTTCGGCGACACCCTGATCGAGGACCTCGGCGCGCCGTTCTTCGCGGTCTCCGCCGATCTTGTCAGCGGCACCTTGCGCGTTCACCGCAGCGGCGGCCTAGCGCATGCCTTGCGCGCCTCGATCTCGCTGCCGGGAGTGCTGCCCCCTGTCGTTGAGCCTGACGGCAGCTTGCTCGTCGACGGCGCCGTTATTCGCAATTTTCCCGTCGAAGTGCTGAAGCAAATCCATCGCGGCCCGATCATCGGCGTCGATGTCGCCGAACGCGGCAGCATCGATCCGGAAGATTTCCGCAATCCGCCGGGCTTCTTTGGCTGGGTCGCCGCGCACGGCATCCAGACGCCGCCGCCGATCGCCACCTTGCTTATGCGCGCGGCCACCTTCGGCACCGACCCTTGGGAAGGTCGTTCCGGCGCCGATTTGCTGATCGCCCCAGAGCTGACAGGCGTCGAGATGAGCAGTTGGAAACGCTTCGATGACGTCGTGGCGATGGGTTACGAAGCCGCCGTGGCGGCGTTGCAACGGCCGCACGGTTTGTTCCATGAACCAACGCCCGAAGCGGCCAGTTTTTCACCCAGTGCGACTCTAGAGGCCGCCGACTAGGCTGGCGCGGCGCCAAGGCGCCGCTATCTTCCGCCGCGAATGAGGATTCCCATGCGCCGGATGGTTCTGGGCGCCGCCGCGCTTTTTGTATGCGCATGCGGACAGCAAACCCAAACTGCATCAGCGCCGAGGGCCGATGCTTGTGCGCGCAGTGCAACCCATGACGTGGTGTGGACCAATTCCGACGCGCCGGACACCATCGCCGTGCGCGCGCAAGGCCCCACTTGCGTGCAAGCGGTCGTCACTTTCATCGTGCGCAATGCACAAGGCGATCCGCTGTGGCAGTTCATCTCCACGTATCACGACATGACAATCGGCGGCGCTGCACCCCAGGACGCGCCAGCGGTTTCGCCCGAGCGCGTCGATCATTTCCTCGCCGGCTGGGCCAACGTCACGGTGCAAACCTCCGGACAATTGCCGCAATGGCCCCAAGGCGCCGAAAACATCGGCTCGAATGGGCGCCTCACTTACAATACGGCCTTCAGCCGCGCGACCTACGAAGCGACGCGTCAACGCAATCTGCGCATGATCTGCTATGCCGCGGCGGTTGACGCAACCCAGTGCCTGGTCGTGGAGCCCTCGTCGAACGCACCGGCGATGATCGTGGCGTACGGTCCGTGAGATACGCCGCTCTCCTCATTCTGCTCGCGCTTGCCGCTTGCACGCCGCCTCCGGCGGCGCAATGCGCGTATAGCGCCACGCGCAATGCCGAGTTCACGCGTCCCGGCGCCAGCGATGTGATCACCGCGCGCACGATCGGTCCAAATTGCCAAGAAGCGATCGCACTCTACGCCGTGCGCGAAGCAGACGGGCATTTGATCTGGACGTGGGCCGGACCGCTGCGCCAACTCTATGCCGAGGGCGGCGCTGGGGACGGCGCTGGGGACGCTGCCGAGGGCGCTAACGGGACCCAAGCGTTCTTGCAGCAATGGGCGCTCGCCAACGTCACCACCACGAGCACTGCACCCGAATGGCGCCGGCTCGCGCCCGGTCAAACGACATTGGAACGCCTCACTTACGAAGACATCCGCGCGCGGAACTTGCCGATGCTGTGCCATCTTTCCAGCGCTGCACGCGAGGTTTGCGCATTTTGGGAGCCTGCCGCGGGGGTCGCCGGTTTATATTTCGAACGGAATCTGGAGACGACACGATGAAGCGTTTGGGACTTGCTATTCTGGTTTTGGCGATGGCGGCGTGCTCGCGCCAGGCGCCCGCGCCGAATGGGCAAGCAAATGCCGCCTCGCAAGCCGCGATCCCGGCCGCGGCCGCCGGCTGCAACGCGACTGCATCGCATGATTGGTCGGCTGTCGGCAGCCAATACTACATGATCGAAGCCGAAGCGCATGGGCCCACGTGCCGCGAAGCCGTCGCCACCATCCGCATCAAGGCGCACGACGGACAGACAGTGCTCTTCCAGCGTTCTTATCCGGTGGCGGAAGTGCCGCTCGCGTTCAATCCCAATAGCGATCAGACCGGCTTCCGTTCCGATCTTGAGGAATGGACCGCCAATGTCGCCGACACGCCGACCGCCGATTGGCTGCCAGCTTGGCCGTCGGGCGCCGATCATCCGCCCTTTTTCCATCCGCAAGTCTCGCGCGGCCAGTACGAATCCTTCCGCGGCGCGCAAGGGCCGCTGTTTTGCTATCCGGACGGCGCTGAGAGCAACGCCTGCGTCGCCATGAGCGGCGATCACGCAACTTTGCTGGGCTCGCGCACGCCGGAACGCGAATAGCTGGGATAGCTTCTGGGGGATGTTGCGCCAGGGGGTTTCGCCCCCCGATCGGCGTTAGACGCAGTACGAATTCACCATCACACTTTTCAGAAGCGCAAGCCGCACTTATCTTCGTGGCGTAACCGGCGGCGGTCGCCGGCTTTTAAGAAAGGAGGTGATCCATGTCTCATTGTCACCCTGTAGGGGCGAAGCAGAAGGCGTGGACCACCTCGAGCGCAGGCTCGATTGGGGGACGCGCTTAAGCCAGTTCGTCCTGAGGACAGACAATGGAGGCCGCTTGCGGGAAACCGCAGCGGCCTTTGTTCTTTAGGCCAAAAAAAATGGGCGGGATCGCTCCCGCCCAAGGCTAGCCTCACCAAGGAAAAACAAAAAATCAGGCCCGCTGCGGCTTCGGCGAACGCAGCACGCTCCACGCGGCTTTGAACAGGCCCGCAACGCCGCCCTTCTCATTGTCGCGAATGCGGCGATCGATCGGCAGTTCAACAAATGGGATCGCGCGCGCAACAGGCGGCGCGTGCGCGGTGGCGATTTCAGCCGCGTCGGAGACATCGCTGGGCACGACCTGCGTCAACAATAGCGCTTCAGTCTGGGGGTCTGACGTCAGGATCTCAGCAGGGTGTTCTGCCGGCTCTTCACGTGTTTCCTCACGTGTCACTTCACTTGTCGCTTCAAGCGTCTCTTCACTTGTCTCTTTACTGGTCTCTTCACTGGTCTCTTCACTGGTCTCTTCACTGGTCTCTTCATTGGGCAGCGGCCCAGCCGCCACCGGTGCAGGCGCCGCCGGTGCTGAAATGATCGCGGGCGCGGCGGCAAACTTCATCGGCGCACCAAGGACGGAAGCGGCGTGATCGAGCCTGGCGCGCACCAAAGCCGACGCTGCGCGCGCGCACTGCGTATCCTTGAGGAACATGGCCTTCTCGGCCGCGCGGCGACGCACCAGCGCTTCAAGCACTTCAAGTTCGCCGGCGACCTCGCCCTTGCGCCAGGCGTCCATCGCGCACGCCGCGGCGACGCATTCACCGGCGTTGAGGCGGCGCAACACCTGGCTTTGGACGAATGCTTCAGCCCCGATCGAGAACGCAAACGAGACGAGCGCATCGAACTGCGACTGGGTGAGCGGCTGGGTAACCAGCGCCCTCACCACGCCTTCGATCGGCATCAGGTCCACGTTGAGAAGGTTAAGCGCCTCACCCTCGTTGACTGCCTCGCCCGCCTCGTCGCGCACATGCCCGTAGCCCACCAGCCAGCCGCCATTCGGCATCTGCGCCGGCTCGGCGCGGAAGCCCTCATGGTCCCGGATCAGAGCAAGGCCGGCGGCGGAAATGGTTTGGGCAGTCATGGGCGCGTCTTTCCGGTCGTCAGGCACAGCCGTACGTCCCGGATTGGGGCTCCCGACCGTCTGACTTCCCCAAACAGGCAAGTCCTGCGCCGTCGGCGCCCCAGTTGAGCGCGCCAAGCAGTTCGCTCAGCGAAAACCGGCTTGACGAGAGCGTTTACGTCTGTAATCGGTATTAACTATTACGGGTGTAATCTCATGAAGATCAGCGCAGCCGAGAGCTTGGTGATGGAGGCGCTGTGGCGGGCAAGCCCGCTCAGCGCCGAGGACATCGTCGCCGCCGTCGGTCCCGATCAGAATTGGTCGGACAAGACCGTCAAAACCCTGCTCAACCGCTTGCTCACCAAGAAAGCCATCGCCGCTGCACGAGACGGCCGCCGCTACCTCTACTCACCGCTGGTGAAGCGCCAGGCTTACGTCCAGGACGAAAGCCGCGGCCTCATTGATCGCCTGTTCGACGGCAAGCTCGCACCGCTTGTCTCTCACTTCGCAGAAACCAATCAGCTTGGCGCCGAAGATATTGCGGAGCTGAAGCGTCTGATCGCGGAGCTCGACGATGGAGAATGATCTCATCAGTCTGATCGTGCGCATCAACCTTGCGCTCGCTGTCGGCATCCTTGTCGTGCTCGGCTTGCGCATTGTGGCGCGCCATGGCTTTGGCGCGCGCATCGCCTATTCGCTTTGGCTCTTACCGGTGCTGGCGGCCGGCGCTTGCTTTCTTCCCCCTAGAATTGAGCGCCTAACAATCACCGAGTCGCTTGCGCCGGTCTCTTCCTCGATGGGCTCGTTTCCCGCCGCTCCCGGCGTTGCGATCCCGCAGCTGCAACCGATCGTGTGGCTTGCGATCTGGTGCGCAGGCGTGGTGCTCAGTCTTGCGGTCTTGGCTTTACGGCAAGGCCGTTTCGCGCGCGCCTTGGGTCGTCTCAAGCCGCGCAATGACCTTGGCGAGGGCGTTTTCGGCGCTGAATCAAATGAGCACGGCCCGGCCGTCATTGGCGTGCTGCGTCCGATCATCGTCACCCCAGCTGACTTCGACGAGCGCTACAGCGACGAAGAGCGCCGCATCGTGCTCGCGCATGAACGCGCCCACCTCGCGCAAGGCGATCCGCTGATCAACGCCTTTGTTGTGACGCTGCAATGCGCCAACTGGTTCAACCCGTTCGTCCATATCGGCGCGCGCGCGCTGCGGCTGGACCAGGAACTTGCCGCCGACGCCGCCGTGCTCGCCACGGCTGCGCGCCGGGCGTACGCGGAAGCCATCCTCAAGACACAGATCATGGCTGGGGCGCCCCTTGGCGCTGCCTGGCCGCCCAACTCCGCCCATTCTCTCAAGGAGCGCATCGCCATGTTGAAACGCACGCTGCCGAACCGCACCCAACGCGTCCTCGGCGTTTCCGCCATCGCCATTGTCGCGGCCGGCGTTTGCGCCGCGGCGTGGGCGGCCCAGCCTGCGCAAGTCGTGATCGCAAAATCGCCGCACATCGCGCGCGCTGACGCAGCACCCTTCATTGAACCGCCGGTCGCTGACCGCAGCATGCTCGCCGGCGCGCCGCAAATCGAAGAGCAATGGCGGCTCGCCCAAGCCGACCAGCGGGCCCAGGACGATCCAGATTTCGCCAAGGCCGTCGATCGCGATGACGAAAATGTCGGCGATGCTTCCGACGAGTCCGATGACGCCAATGTCGACGACGCCGATGACGCTTCAGAAGGCGACGCCGTCATTATCAACGACGACCATGTCAGCCGGCGCCAACTGACCCCCGAAGAACGGGCGCAAATTCGCGCCGCCGTCGCGCAGGGCCGGGCAGCCGCGGCCCAAGCGCGCGCCGCCGCACACGTGGCGCAATCACAAGCCGTCCGCGAAGCCATGGCGCAGGCCCGCGCAGCTGCTGCCGAAGCGCGTGTCGCTGCGCGCGAAGCGCAAGCTGAGGGCATGCGCGCGGCCCGTGAGGCGCAAGTTGAAGCCGTGCGCTCCGCGGTTGCCGCCGCGCGCGAGGTGAACTCACCGGAAATGCAAGCTGAGATCCGCGCCGTGGCGGCGCAAGCCGCGCATCTGGCCCACGATGCGCGGATGACCCAGGCGCAGCGCGAGCAAATGCGCGCGCAGCTACGCGCGCACGCCGATCGCCTGCGCCAGCTCGCGCGCGCGCATCATGATTGCCCCCAAAGCCACGACCAGAGCGACGACGAGCACGAATCGCACGACGACTAATGCAGCAGAATTATCGTCGCGATCCACAGGAAGGCGAGGAAGCCGATCAGATCGGTGAGCCAGGTGACAAGCACCGACGAGGCGACAGCGGGATCGAATCCCAAACGCTGTAGTCCGATCGGGATCATGCTTCCCGCCAAGCCGGCGCTCAAGAGGTTGACAAGCACGCCGAGGCCGGAGGCGATCGCCAAGCCCGGATTGTTGAACCACAGACCCACGACAACACCGAGAGCAACCGCGACGATCAAGCCATTGAGGGCGCCGGTCAGGCCCTCGCGGATGACGAAGCGCATGGCGTTCACGGGTGTGAGCTCGCGGGACGCGAGCGCCCGCACAGCAACCGCAAGCGCTTGTGTGCCGGCGTTGCCGCCAACCGACGAGACGATCGGCATGATGATGGCGAGTTGCACCAATTGATTGATCGAGCCCTGAAAGAACGCGATCACGATCGACGCCGTCATCTCGGTGCCGAGATTGATCAACAGCCAAGGCGCGCGCGCCCGCACGCTGCGGGGGAGCGTGTCGCTCTGGCTGGCCTCGCTGACGCCTGACAGCTTCAGCAAGTCCTCTTCGCTTTCTTCTTGAATAACGTCGACGATGTCGTCGACCGTCACCATGCCGGTCAGCCGCCCCGCATCGTCGACGACGGGCGCAGAGGCCAAGTGATACTTCTGGAAAGTGCGGGCGACCTCTTCCTGATCCATCTCCGGGCGGACAATAGCCTTCAGCGGCTGCTTGATGCCGGCGAGCGGCGTTTCCCGCCGTGAGCGGATAAGCTGCGAGACACGCACGGCGCCGGTCGGATGCATGGCCGCGTCGACCACATAGATCTCGAAAAACTCGTCCGGCAGTTCCGCCGATTCCGCCCGCATTCGGTCGATGACGTCGCCGACCTTCGCGCCTTCCGGTGCAGCGACGTATTCGCGCTGCATCAGGCGCCCGGCCGTCTCCTCGTCGAACGAGAGCGCTTCTTCGACGGCCAGACGCGTGTCCTCGTCTGCCGCGGCAAGCACGGCACGGAGTTGTTTCTCGTCGATGTCGCCGGCGACGGCGGCTGCGTCGTCCGTGTCGAGCTGCCCCAGCGCGCGGCCGACATAATCGGCGGGCAGTTCCGGCAAGATCTCTTCGCGCCGCTCGGTCGACAGATCGGCCAGGAACTCCGCGGGCAGATCCTTGCCAATCATCCGCGCGATCGTCAGCGCGGTTTCCAAGGGGACGTGTTCGATAACGTCGGCGAGGTCGGGCGTATCGAGCGGGGTCAACAGGCGCCGCATCAGCGGACCGTCATGATCGCCCGCCGCGCCAATCACGCGGGCGATAAAGTTCGCATCTTCTGAGGGGGCGCGCCGCACGTCTTCGGCGGCCGCCGCGTCTTGTTCGGTGTTCATCGGCCGTCGCTTCGCGTCAGAGGGAATTGATCCGTTCCCAAACGCCGCATCGCCGCCCGCGTCAAGCTTCGAATTGCCTCATGCGCGAGATGTCTTGCGCTTCACCGCCAGAGCGCGGCACACCGGTCGCATGCGAAGCCATCTCGGGATCGTGTTTGTGGGTGCGCTGGCGTGCGCTGTTCCCGCCGTAGCGCAGGATATGGCGGGCATGGGGATGCCCCGCCAGCCGGCGCAGCCACACCACCATGGGCCGCGTGCGCAAGGCTCAGGGCACGCACCAGCGCAAGCGCCAGAACAAGCGCCAGAACAAGCATCCGAGCAAACACCCGCGCAAACGCCGGAGGAAATGCCCTCCATGCCTGGCATGGAGCACGCGCAGATGCCTTCACATCAGCATGCTGGAAATGAGCATGCCGGAAACGAGCATGCCGGCATGAGCATGACCGGCGCGCTTGGCCCCTATGCCATGGGCCGCGAAGCTTCCGGCACGTCGTGGCAGCCTGACGCGTCCACGCACGAGGGCATCCACGTTCACAGCGGTCCGTGGATGTTCATGGCGCATGCCTTGCTCAACGGCGTCTATGACTGGCAGGACGGCCCGCGCGGCGGCGACAAGACTTTTCTTGCCGGCATGGTGATGGGCATGGCGCGACGCGACTTTGCCAATGGCGATGCTCTGCAATTGCGCGCCATGGCGAGCCCCGATCCGTTCATGGGCGCAAGCGGCTATCCGCTGCTCTTCCAGACTGGCGAAACCGCCAATGGCGTGACCCCGCTTGTCGATCGCCAGCACCCACACGATCTCTTTATGGAGCTATCGGCCTCCTACAGCCATCGCTTGAGCGATACTGACAGCGTGTTCGTGTATGGAGGCCTGCCCGGCGAACCGGCGTTCGGTCCGCCCGCTTTCATGCATCGCATGTCGGCTATGGATTTACCGGAAGCGCCGATCACGCACCACTGGCTCGATTCCGATCACATCACCTTCGGCGTGGTGACGGCAGGCTGGGTGCATGACGATTGGAAACTCGAAGCCTCGCGCTTCCGCGGCCGCGAACCGGACGAGCATCGCTACGACATCGAAACCGGGGATCTCGATTCCACCGCGGTGCGCGTCAGCTGGAACCCGACGCCGAACTGGGCGCTGCAAGCTTCCTGGGCAGACGTAACCAGCCCCGAGCAATTGCATGCCGACGAAGACGAAACGCGCTGGTCGGCGAGCGCTATCTATACGCAGCGTATCGGCGAGCATGGCTGGTGGTCTGCGACCGGCGCCTTCGGACGCAAGCAACGCAGCGATGGCGTCACGCTCGATGGCTGGCTTGCCGAAGCGGCACTGCATCCCAACGATCGCTGGACCTTCTTCACGCGCGCGGAGCGGGTGGAAAATGACGAGCTTGCGCCTGGGACGCACACAATGGCGCGTGCGAGCCTCGGCGCCATCCGCGATTGGCGTATCCATGCGCATGCGGTGTTCGGGGTTGGCGCGCTTGTGGAAAGCCACTTCACGCCCAGCACCCTCGAGGCGACCTATGATGGCGATCCCCTCGGCGCGATGGGCTTTGTGCGCTTCAAGATCAGCTAGCCTAAAGGACAGTGCGCCGCCCATGGCGCGCTGAACGGCTAGAACGCCCGGCTCACCGTCGTGGCCGCGATGTCCCGCCACGGCCTTGCGCTAACATCGAACAGCCCAGAGTGCATGGCGACGATGATCGCAATCCGCTTCTTGCCTGGGATATCCACATTCCCAGTGTCTGGACGTAGGTCAATCTCCGCACTCCTTGCGGAGATTGTGGCCATCATTCACCGCAGGCGCAAAATTAATATCCGCATAATATGCGGTGATTAGAGGGATATTCTCCGCCCTCCCATGGCTGGCGAGACCGCTCTCTGCGGCTCCCCCGCGAATGTCAGGACTTGGACTTCCGCGTTTGCGCCGGCTTCCCCATGGAGGTTTTGCGCTCAAGCTAAGGCGTCACCCACATGCCGCCATCGCGGCGAATCCCCAAGAGGATGGTGCGCTCGAGAGGACTCGAACCTCCACGATTTTACTCGCTGCCACCTCAAGGCAGTGCGTCTACCAATTCCGCCACGAGCGCACAGTGAGACGGGTCTTGAGGCCCGCTTCGGTAGAATGAGGGCGCGGGGGTAGCAGAGCCGACCACGCCGAACAAGAGCCCCGCCCTGCTCCTATTGGCTCATCGTCTCGGAGATGTTGAGTTCAGCGGCTTCTAAGCTGTTGCTGGCCGGCGCGCCGATCCAAATGTCGTACTGGCCGCTCTGCGGCCGATTGAACCGCAGCGACGGATTGCGTCGGTTTTGGCCGCTATTGTCGTCACAGAACCAGCCGCCTTCGGGCCCGTGTACGACGAGCGTGGTGTCGGCCTCCGACGCAACCGAAATGATCAGCGGCAGCTGACCTGCCGCAAATTGCAGGCGCAGGTCTGGGGCGCTGGCAATGAAGCCCTTGCAGCCTGGATTGATGCTCTGCGCGTCGATCGAGCCGCCGGAGCGCACCTGCACGACCAGTGGGTCGGGCGTAAAGCCTGACGCGATCGCCGTTGTCCCATAACTCGGATCAAGATCGACGTTTTGTGCATAAGCTGCGCCAACTTCGAGCGCGGCTAACGCGGCGAACACAGCCACTCGTCCGAAAGCCGGCATGATCCAGCTCCCCCAGATTAGCGCATCCCCCGCGCGCGCGCCGGAGATGATCAGATCGTCGCGGGGCCGTCCAGCGCCGGGCGCTGTTTAGGCGGCGGCGTTGAATTCGTGCACATCAGCCGGTTCGGTCACCGTAATGCACAGCCTGTCCCCTTGGATGGTGATCTCGCCGCGCGCGATCGGGTGGCCTGCCGCCAGGATCCACAACTGGTCGGTTTCCTTGGTGTCGAGCGGGATCACTGCCCCCCGGCCCATCCGCAGCAGCTGCTGCATGGGCATGCGACAGCGGCCAAGGAGTACTGCCACCTCGATATCGACATGCTGGACTTGGGTTTTATCGGACAATGACGCGCCCCATCTGATTCTGCGCTAGTCCATCCTGAAAGGGTTGCGAGCACGTGAACGAGGACGCCATCGGCTGGATCGTGACGCCTGGGCTGACGCCGTACGACCCGGCGGTGAAGGCCATGGAGGCGCGCGCCGCCGCGATCGCGGCGGGCGAGGCCGGCGAACTCGTTTGGCTTTTGGA
The DNA here is from genome assembly GCA_963837475.1 of uncultured Pseudomonadota bacterium. GTDB lineage: Bacteria > Pseudomonadota > Alphaproteobacteria > Caulobacterales > Aquidulcibacteraceae > Vitreimonas. Next base: position 365,147 of record CAWIND010000003.1, on the reverse strand, counting down.
ACATCCCCCGCTCTATACGGCTGGCGTTTCGGCAAAGCCCGGCGACCTGCTCGTGCCCGACCGCTTCCCGGTTTTCCAAACCGGGCGCGGCGGCCAATTCACCTATCACGGCCCAGGGCAGCGCGTGGCCTACGTGATGATCGATCTGCGCAAGCGCGGGCGCGACGTAACCAAATTCGTCGCCGATCTCGAACGCTGGCTGATCGGGGCGCTGGCGCGCTTTAACGTGAAGGGTGAAGTGCGCGAAGGCCGCGTCGGGGTATGGGTTGAGCGCAAGGGCCCGGGCTGGTCGCGCGAAGACAAGATCGCAGCGATCGGCGTGCGTCTGCGCAAGTGGGTGAGCTTCCACGGCATTGCCTTCAACGTCGAACCCGACCTCGAACATTTCTCGGGCATCACGCCGTGCGGCATCTCCGGTCCGCAATTTGGCGTCACCAGCCTCATCGATCTTGGCTTGCCGGTGACGATGAACGATGCGGACGCAGCGTTGCGCGCCTCGTTCGAGGACGTGTTCGGCGCCGTGCGCGACGCATCGTTTCCGGAATTCATCCAGCAGCTGGAGGCCGCATCGTGAGCGAACATTGGTTCAAGCAAAAGCGATACGGCTTGGGCGCAACGCCCGCGAACTGGAAGGGCTGGGCGCTGACGCTCGGCTTCGTTGCGCTCATCATTGCGCTTGGCCCGATCCTCATCCCGCCTGCCCACGCCCACCAACAACCCCACCCGCTCGTTTTCATCGGCGTGTCGTTGGTTCTGCTGGCGCTTTTCGCTTTCGTCGCCTGGCGCAAGACCGAAGGCGGCTGGCGCTGGCGCTGGGGCGATGACGACGAGCGGCGCTAAGCGTCGCGCGCGCCAAGTGTCGCCCTTGGCTCAAGTGTCGCTCTTATAGAGCGCCCAGGCGCTCGCGAGATCTTGCACGATGTGCCCGAGCGATTTGTAGGCGGTGATCTCGTCGGCTGAGCGGCGGCCTTCGACCTTGCCCGCCAACACCTCGCCGATCTCGCCGACAATGTGATCGTCGCCGATCAGCCCTGCCTTCTTGGCGTTGAGGAATTCAGCCCCTTGCGCGATCACGCCCTCGCGGCTGTCGACGTAGAAGCGCGAGCGTGTGACCACGTCATGGTCGACCTCGACCGGCCCCGCATAGCTCGATCCGACAATGTTGATGTGTGCGCCCGGCCGCAGCCACTTGCCTTCGAGGATCATTTCGGGCGCCGATGTCACCGTGCAGACGATATCGGCATCGACGACCGCCACGCGCGCGCTCGGCGCAACAACGATCTCGATGCCCAGTTCGCCGCGCAGCTTTTCGGCAAGCTTGTGCGCGCGCTCCGGTGAGCGGCCCCAGATGACCAGCGTTTCGAGCTTACGTACCTTGTTGATCGCGCGCGCGTGCGTGATCGCCTGCTCGCCGGTTCCAAGGATCGTCAGCCGCACCGCATCGATGCGCGCCAAGGCATCGCTCGCGACCGCACTTGCTGCAGCCGTGCGGATGGCTGTGATTTCACCTGCATGCAGCAGACAAACAGGTTCCCCGCCGTCCGGCTCGAACAGCAGCACCACGCCTTGATGCGATTGCTTGCCCTTGAGCCCATTGTCCTTGAACACGCTCAGGATCTTGGCGCCGAACGGCTCGTGCGCCCCCAACGCGCCCGGCATGACCCCAAACAGGCGCCCTTCCGACAGCGGCAGGATCGAACGCAGCAATTGTTTTGTCTCGCCCGTCGAAAACGCGATCATGGCTTCGCGCACGATGGGAATGCAGCGGTCGTAAGTCAGCCGGCGAGCGATTTCATCGCGGTCGATATAGCGCATGCGCCTTCATAGCTTTAAGACGCCCCCATGTCTTTATCGCCCGTTCGTCCCGTTACGCTCGATGAAATCAAGGCGGCGCGCGAACGCACCAAGGGCGTCGTGCTGCGCACGCCGCTGGTGAAACTCGACACTGGCGAAGGCGGCCCCGACATCCGCTTGAAGCTCGAGAACCTGCAGCCGACCAACGCCTACAAGATCCGCGGCGCGGTCAACGCCGTGGCGATGCTGTCCGATGAAGCCAAGCAATGCGGGGTCTGGACCATCAGCGCCGGCAATGCCGGCCAAGGTGTTGCCTACGCCGCGCGTGCGGCCGGCGTGCCGTGCAAGGTCGTCGTCATCGACAGCGCGCCGCAGGCCAAGATCGACCGTATGCGCGCGCTCGGCGCTGAACTGATCCCGACGCCATTCGACGTTTGTTGGCGCGCGCTCGAAGAGCACGCCTTCCCCGGCATGGACGGCACGCTCGTGCATCCATTCGACGATCACAATTTCATCGCCGGTCACGCCGCCATTGGCCTCGAAATCCTCGAAGACGAACCGAACGCCAAGGCCATCATCTGCGCCATTGGCGGGGGTGGTCTTATCACGGCGGTCGCGAGCGCGATCAAAGCCGTCAAGCCAGAGGTGAAAGTGCTCGGCGCCGAGCCCGAAACCGCAGCGCCGTTTGCCCGCTCCTGGGCGGCCAATGCGCCGCAGGAATTTCGCGAGCGTCAGACCACGTTCGTCGATGGCGCCGGCGGCTCCAGCATCATTCCACGCATGTGGCAGCGCATGCGCCCCCTCACCGACGGCGCCATTGTCGTCACGCTCGACCAAACCCGCCAAGCCATGAAATTGATGGCCGAGAAGGCGCGCGTCATTGCTGAAGGCGCCGGCGCCTTGCCGGTCGCCGCCGCCCTTTCCGGCAAGGCAGGCGATGGGCCGATTGTAGCCGTTGTTTCGGGCGGCAATCTCGACATGAAGAAATTCTGCGAACTCATCGCGATCTGAAACTTTGCGTCCAAACGGCGCCCGGCCCGCATCTCTCCAGCCAAAGGGGCGAAAACTCCCCCGGGCTTATGGAGCATGTTATGGGACCTGAGACCTTTGTGCCGTTTCTGTTTTTTGGCTTTTTGACCGCCGTTATCGTGCTGCCAATCATGGCCAAGGAAGCCACCAAGCGCTCCGCGCATCAGCTGGTTTCGCAAGCGATCGCGCGTGGCCAAGAGCTCGATCCGGAGCTGCTGCAGCGCCTCAGCCAAGAGACCTTTTACGACGGCAACCGCCCCCGTCGCAGCCTCGGCAATGGCGTCATCCTGTTGGCGCTCGCTGGCGGCTTTGTTCTCGCCGGCTATGTCGGCGGGGGCTGGGGCTGGGACGACAATCGCGGCATGCTTATTCCCGCCATCATCATGGGCTCAGTCGGCGCGGCCTTCCTGGCGCTGGCAGTCTTCGACTACATGACAAAAAAGCGCGACGCCCCCAACGCCTAGGAGGTCGACGCGCCAACAATCGACGCAACGACCGATTTCCAACGACCGATTGCCAACGACCGATTAAAAGTGATCGACCAAGAGGCCGCGTCTGCGACGCGGCCTCACCTACGCCAGCTCAATCATCACCTCGTCGGCGGCGACCGATGCGCCGGCGGCGACATGGACTTTGCTCACCACGCCGTCGCGTTCGGCGCGGATGATGTTTTGCATTTTCATGGCTTCGACGACGGCCACGCCCTCGCCAGACTTCACTTCTTGTCCAGGCTTGGCGTCGATCGAAACCACCAGCCCCGGCATTGGCGAGACGATCAGCTTTGAGGTGTCCGCCTTTTGCTTTTCCGGGATCTTCTTGTGCAGCTCGGCGCCGCGCGGCGTCGCCACCTGCGCCTGCACGCTGACGCCGCGGAGCCTCAGCGTGTAGCCCTCTGGCGCTGTCTTGATCTTCACCGCGAACGGAGCGCCGTCGAACATGCCCTCGATCACCCGCGCGCCGGGTCGCGTAGCGGTGTCGAAGCGATGCTTTTTGCCGTCGATAACGACGTCAGCGCCGCTGTCGTCGAGATCGACGTGGGTGAGATGATGGCTCTTGTCGATGATCACCACCCATTCGCGCTGCCAGCCATTGGCGCGTCCATTGACGGCGCGCTGATTTGGCGCGCGCGCCGGGCGGTGAATGAGCGCGCCACCGCGGCCGTCGCGATCAGCAAATTCTCCTGGGTCTTGGTTGGCGCGAGCGCCTTGGAAGCCGTCGGGGAAATGTTGCTTGATGTAGGCGGTGGTGATGTCGCCTTTGCGGAAGTCATCCTCCTCCATCACCGCGCCGAGAAACGGAATATTGTCGGCGATGCCTTCGATGAGGAATTCATCGAGCGCGCGCGCCTGCGCATCGATGGCGGCGATGCGCGTCGGCCCGTGGGTAACGAGCTTGGCGATCATCGGATCGTAGAACATCGAAATCTCGTCGCCCTCGCGGACGCCGGTTTCGTTGCGGACAATAATGTCGCCGAACTTGCCTTCTTCCGGCGGCCGGTATGCGCGCAGGCGCCCGATCGACGGCAGGAAGTTACGGTACGGATCCTCCGCATAGATGCGGCTCTCGATCGCCCAGCCTTTGATCTTCAGATCCTTTTGCTGTGATGGCGAGCTTCTCGCCCGCCGCGACGCGGATCATTTGCTCGACGAGATCAAGCCCGGTGATCATCTCACGTGACCGGATGCTCGACCTGCAGGCGCGTGTTCATTTCGAGAAAGTAGAAGCTCTTGTCGGCGCCCGAGGCGACGAACTCGACGGTGCCGGCGCTATCGTAGTTGACCGCACGCGCCAGCGCGACAGGCCTGCTCGCCCATCGCCATGCGCGTCTTGTCGTCGAGCAGCGGCGAGGGCGCCTCTTCGATGACCTTCTGGTTGCGGCGCTGGATCGAGCATTCGCGCTCGAAGAGATGCACGACATTGCCGTGCTTATCGCCCAGCACCTGGATTTCGATGTGGCGGGGCGCGGTGACGAATTTCTCGATGAAGATGCGGTCGTCGCCGAATGCGCCCTTGGCTTCGGCGCGCACCGCGGGAAAGCCCTCTTCGACTTCCTTGCGGTTAGTAGGCGACGCGGATGCCTTTGCCGCCGCCGCCGGCGCTCGCCTTGATCATCACCGGGTAGCCGATCTCTTCGGAGATCTGGATGGCGTGCTCGAGGCCTTCGATCTCGCCGATAAAACCCGGCACGCACGAGACGCCCGCGGCCTGCGCGGCTTTCTTGGATTCGATCTTGTCGCCCATGGCGCGGATGGCGTGCGCGTTGGGGCCGATGAAAGTGATCTTTTCCTGGAGCAATCGGTCGGCGAACTCGGCCTTCTCCGATAGGAAGCCGAAGCCAGGATGGATGGCCTGCGCGCCGGTTTGCCTGGCGGCGGCGACGATCTTGTCGATGACCAGATAGGATTGCGCCGCCGGCGGCGGGCCGATGGCGACGGTTTCGTCGGCCATGTCGACGGCAAGGCTGTCGCGGTCGGCCTCGGAATAGACAATGACGGTCTTGATCCCCATACGCCGGGCGGTGCGGATAATGCGCACCGCCACTTCGCCCCGATTGGCGATCAGGATTTTCTCGAACATTTGAGGCATAGCGAATGGCGAATGGCGCATGGAATGTCCAGAGCGGGCCCTCCTCGCCACGCCCCATTCGGCACGCGTCTAATAGTCGAACATCTTCTCGTCGCGTTCAGCCCGGCGCTTGGCTTGCGCGACGACGTGCGCGGCGAGTGCATCGCGGTCGAGCGCTTCAGTTTCGCCGCTGGGGTCGAGATTGTGTTCGGCCACCAGCGCGCGCAGCGCCGGCAGCGCTTGGGTCGCAAGCGCCGTCGAGAGCGCCTCTTCGCCGGAGCGCTTATAGATGCCGACCGGGTTGAGCAGAGGCGGGGCGGGCTGAGCGCTCCTCGCCTTCTTCGCGGGCTTTGCCGGCGCTGGAGCGGATGCAGGCGCAGGATCGGGCGCCTCTTCGCGCGCGACCTCCTCGATCACCTCTTCGCCGACCTCGCGCCGTGAATCATGCAGGCGCACGACCGCGTCGAGGCGATCCGCAAATTCGCGATTGCGCTTCGCCTCGCGGCGAATTTCATCGAACAGGCGGTCGAGCGTCTTGTTGAGGCTCATAGAGCGGGCGCGAGCTCCACTTTGCTTTGGAATTCCTCACCCAGTTTTTTCACCACGCCCGCCATCGCGCCGTATTTCTGCTCGAACGTGCGCGGCGTTTCAGACCATTCGGCCGCCTTGGCGATGTCCACGTTCTGCGGGATGCGCACGTCAAACATAGCCTCGCCCAAATTGTCCTTCAGCAATTGCGATTCCGAGCGGTGCAGCGAGAAGCTTTCTTCGTATTTCGTCGCCACCACCATGAGCTGCGATGGGCCGCCGCGGCGCTCGTTGATAAGCCGCAGCGCCCGCTTCCGGAACGTGATGAGGCCAAGGCGCGAAACGTAGTCGGGGATCGTTGGCACCAGAATCGCGTCTGCGGCGATGAGGGCCGCTTCCGCGAACAGCGAGATGCCAGGCGGGCAATCGATCAGGATGTAATCGTAATCGTTGACGACCGTCTTCAAGCCATTGGCGAAACGTTCGCAAATCCACTTTTGGATCATGTCGATCTGGAAGCCGCGCTTGACGAAGCTCTCGATCATGTCGCGTTCGACAATGCGAAATTCCGGGGCTGCTGCGATGAGCGCGACATCGGGCTTGCCCTTCAGATCGCTCACGTTCTTTTCGACGAGCGATTTGAACGGCTTCGGCTTTTGCTGGACGATGTAGCTTTCGAAGTAAAAGTCGAGCGTGCGCTCCTTTTCCCGGAGCGCATTCCATTTCTCGGGGCCGGCGACCATGATCGAGGCGTTGGTCTGCGGATCGAGATCGATCACCAGCACACGCCTGCGCTGATGCGCAGCCAATGTTTCTGCGAGCGAAACGGTCGTCGTCGATTTACCGACGCCGCCCTTCATATTGATCACGGAAACTAGCCGCGCCGGCATGGCTTTCCCACCTTTTGTCTTTAGGCCGTCTTCAAGCGAGGGACGGTCGAACTAAGACGGTTAGTTTTCGGTAAATTTGGGTCAAGGGCGACGGGCAGCCTTACCCCCATGCAAGCCGAATTTCTGACTCACGCAACGTTCAGCGCCGGCTTGTCAAATTGTGTCTCGAGGGAAGCAACAGACTGCTTCTGGGAGTTATTTTGAGATGAAAAACAAACTGTTCGTCGCCGCTTTGGCCGCTCTAACGCTGGTTGCCGGCGCCCTGCCAGCGGCTGCGCAGGATTTCCGCGGCGGCGGCGATTGGCGCATGCGTCAGCAAATCAGCGTTCGTCAGGACGGGCGGCTGATGACCTTCGACCGCGGCGACCGCGCCTTCTATCGCCTTCTGCAACGGCCATTCAATTTCCGGCCGGGCCTGACTTATGTCTACACCAATCGTTGCGGACGCGATCAGTGCATGGTGCTGGCGTTCTCGCGCTTCTCGCGCGGCCCTGTCGATCGCACCTGGGCGCCGCGGTTGAACCGTTTCATTTTCGCTGGAGACCGTGATGGCCGTTACGACGGACGCGGCGATGGCCGCTGGAACGATCGTGATCACGATGGCCGCTTTGACGGCGATCGCGATTATCGCGGTGATCTGCGCGACGATCGCACTCTCGAAGGCGCCCCGCGCTAAGCACGACGACGCCAACATGTGAGATGCGCCTCCGCTGAAACGCGGAGGCGCATTTGCATTTGAAATCCACATTCACATTGTCGCGAGCGAAGCGCGGGTATGTCGCACTGTCATCGGTGGTCGCAAGTACCGTCAAACGCGATCCGCGCGGGCGTCCAAGCGTTGAAACCAGCGGGGGGCCTGGGTCACGCATCCCCGGGAACACATGCCCGACAACATCGAAGGGAGCTCGGACGATGAATGCGAAACTTTTTCTCGCGGCGACAGCCGCAGCTGTCACGCTCACGGCGCTGCCGGCAAGCGCGCAGTTTTTCGCCCGGCCGCACACGATTACCGTTCGTGAACACGCCCGCCAATTCACTGTCGATCGAAGCGATAGATTGTATTGGGAGCTGAGAAGCGGCCCCTACTATTTCAAGGACGGCAACACTTACACCTACACGAATAGATGCTGGTCTGGCGGCGACGAGTGCTTGGTGCGGGTGTACGACCCTTACGACAATGATTACAGCACCACCGCCGCGCCGCCGGTTGGTCGCATTAGCTACACGACCTATCCTTATGACGACTATGGCTACGACAATTAGCGCATGCGCGCAGAGGCGTCAGTTTAGGCTGGCGCCTCGTTGTCATGGGCGACAGGTTCGCCCATCAGCACCAATTCTTCAGCTGCAGTGGGGTGCACCGCACAGGTCGCGTCCCACTGCGCTTTGGTGAGCCGCGCCTTCACGGCGATGGCTGCGATTTGCACGAGTTCCGGGGCTTCGGGACCTGCGATGTGGACGCCGACGACACAATCGGTTGCGGCGTCGACAACGAGCTTCATCAATGTGCGCTGTTCGTTGCCGGCGAGAATGTTACGCATCGGGCGGAAGAGCGAGCGAAACACGCGCACGCCGCCAAGCTTGGCGCGCGCGTCGTCTTCGGAGAGCCCCACAGCGCCGATCGGCGGGCGGCCGAACACCGCGCAGGCCACGTCGGCGTGATCGAAGGCCGTCCGCTGGCGCATGAATTCGGTCGCGGCGAAGGCTTGCGCTTCGCGGATGGCCACGGGGGTGAGATTGATGCGATCGGTGACGTCGCCAACAGCCCAGATCGAAGCCACGTTTGAGCGTGAATATTCATCGACGACCACCGCCCCACGGGTTGAGAGTTTCACGCCGGCCTTTTCCAGGCCGAGGCCTTTTGTGTTCGGCTCCCGGCCGATGGCGAACATCACGGCATCGACTTCGAGCCGCATATTGTTCGAGAGGAAGAGCAGCTTGCGCCCATCCGGCAATGCGCTGATCTCACGGAATGTCGCGCCCGTGACGATGGTGACGCCCGTGCGCTGCAATTCGCTTTGCACATGCGCGCGGATTTCGGTGTCGAAGCCACGCAGAATTTGCTCACCACGATAAACGAGCGTGGTCTCGACGCCGAGACCGGAGAAGATGGTGGCGAACTCGATGGCGATGTAACCGCCGCCGGCGATGACGATGCTCTTCGGCAGCGTCTCGAGGTGGAAGGCGTCGGTCGAGGTGATGCCTAGTTCATTGCCTGTGAGGTCGTGTGGAATGGTGGTGTGACCACCGGTGGCGACGAGGATGCGCTCGGCGGTAAACGTCTTACCGCTCTTCTTTGCGCGCACGGTGTGGGGATCAAGGATTTCGGCGCGCTCTTCGATGATGGCAGCACCCGCCGCTTCGAGGTTCTTGCGATAAAGCCCGGAGAGCCGGCTCACTTCGTTTTGCACGTTGTCGCGCAGGGTCGGCCAATCGAAGCGCGCATCGTCGATGGTCCAACCGAAGCCCCGCGCGTCGCGGAAGTGCTGTGCGAAATCTGAGCCGTAGACGAGCAGTTTCTTCGGCACGCAGCCGCGCACTACACAGGTGCCGCCAATGCGGTCATCCTCGGCGATGGCCACGCGCGCGCCCGCCTTTGCCGCCAGCCGCGCCGCGCGCACACCGCCCGAGCCCGCGCCGATGACGAAGAGATCGTACTCGTGTGGGGGCATGGTGTCCTTGGCGGTTCAGCGCTCGCGACGGGGCAATAAGCGCACGAAATGGCAGAACGGCGAGAGCTCGGCGTTCACACCGTCGGAAAGCATTTGCCAGGCGAGCCAAAGCAACGCGATCCCACCAGCGACAGCAAATGCCCCAAAGATCGTGTAGGCAGCGATCAGACCGATGATCTCCGACATTGCTCCTGCGCTCCCTTGGCGGCGCTATCCAGCCTTCTTCATGTAGTCGGGCAGCCAGCTTTCGTTAAGGCTGCGCAGATCCTCGAGGCTCAGCCGTTCGCGTTGGCCGCTTGAGCCCAGATAGCTGAGCTCACGGCCCCCCGCTTCGCCGACGACGAGATAGCCGACACCGGCTGCGCGAGCGCGTTGGTCGAGCGCGTCCACCTTGTTCGAAGGCAGCGCGATCAGATAACGCGCTTGATCTTCGGCATAGAGAAATTGCGCATCGGCGAGATCGCCTTGGTAACCCAGGGCCGCGCCCACATTCGACGACAGCGCCATTTCGGCGATGGCGCAGGCAAGGCCGCCGTCCGAAAGATCATGGGCGGCGCGCACCGTGCCGTCGGCAATCAGCGAACGCACGAAATCGCCATTCTTTTTCTCGAGCGCGAGATCGACCTTCGGCGCGGCGCCGCCGAGCTGCATGCTTTGGGCGTAGATGGATTGCCCGAGATGCGCGCTCGTCTCGCCGATCAGCACCAGCGCATCGCCCGGACCCAGCGCATCGACGCGCGCGCGGCGTTCAAGATTGTCGAGAATGCCGACCCCGCCAATCGCGGGCGTCGGCGGGATCGCTTGGCCGTTAGTCTCGTTGTAGAGCGAGACGTTGCCGCTGATCACCGGAAAGTCGAGCGCGCGGCAGGCTTCGGCCATGCCGTCGATGGCGCGCACGATCTGGCCCATGATTTCCGGGCGCTGCGGATTGCCGAAATTGAGATTGTCGGTGACCGCAAGCGGACGCGCCCCAGTGACGGTGAGATTGCGCCACGCTTCGGCGACCGCTTGCTTGCCGCCTTCATAAGCATCGGCCTCGACGTAGCGGGGCGTCACGTCGCAGGTCATGGCGAGCGCGCGCTTCGAGCCATAGAGACGCACAATCGCCGCGTCGCTGCCGCCGTCGCTGTCGGCGAGCGTGTCGCCCATGACGTGGCGGTCGTACTGCTCCCAGATCCAGCGCTTCGAGGCCATGTCTGGCGTCGTCATCAGCGCCGTCAGCGACTGGGCAAAGCCCGGATAATCGTCGATGAGGCGCTTATTCTCGGCTTGTGTGAGCGGGATCGCCTTCAGCGGCTCGACCCACGGGCGTTCATATTTCGGCGCTTCGTCCGCCAGCGGCCCAAGCGGCAGATCGCAGACGGTTTGCCCGTGCCAGCGCAAGGTGAGCTTGCCGGTGTCCGTGGTCGCGCCGATGACGACCGCATCGAGCCCCCACTTTTCGAAGATCCGCTTGGCTTCGTCTTCGCGGCCGGGCTTCAGCACCATGAGCATGCGCTCCTGGCTTTCGCTGAGCATGAATTCGTAAGGCGTCATGCCCTCTTCGCGCGCCGGCACTTTGTCGAGATCGAGTTCGACGCCGGCTTCGCCCTTCGACGCCATTTCGACCGAGGACGAGGTCAGCCCCGCCGCGCCCATGTCCTGGATGCCGATGATGGCGTCGGTGGCCATGAGTTCGAGGCACGCCTCAATGAGCAGCTTTTCGAGGAACGGATCGCCGACTTGCACGGTCGGGCGCTGGGCCTGGGCATCGTCGTCGAACTCCGCGCGAGGCCATCGTGGCGCCGTGGATGCCGTCGCGACCGGTCTTGGCGCCGACATAGACCACCGGATTGTTCGCGCCCTTGGCGGCGGCGGTGAAAATTCTGTCGCGCGGCGCAATACCGAGGCAAAACACATTGACCAGGATATTGCCGTTATAGCGGGCGTTGAAATTGGTCTCGCCGCCAACCGTTGGCACGCCGACGCAATTGCCGTAACCGGCGATGCCGCGCACGACGCCGTCGACGAGGCGGCGCGTTTTCGGATGCGCGGGATCGCCGAAGCGCAGCGCGTCCATGATGGCGACCGGGCGCGCGCCCATGGTGAAGACGTCGCGCAGAATGCCGCCGACGCCGGTCGCAGCACCTTGATACGGCTCGATGTAGCTGGGGTGGTTGTGGCTCTCCATCTTGAAGATGGCGGCGAGCCCTTCGCCGATATCGATGGCGCCGGCGTTTTCGCCCGGCCCGTAGATCACGTGCGGCGCTTTGGTCGGGAATTTCGCCAGATGCACGCGGCTCGATTTGTACGAGCAGTGCTCGCTCCACATGACGCAGAAGATGCCGAGCTCGGTTGCGTTGATGGGACGGCCGACCTTTTCGAGGATCAGCGCGTATTCTTCGCGCGATAGGCCGAATTCTTCGGCGAGCTCCAGCGTGCCGGGAGCGGTCGGGGCGATGGACATGGGGCCGAGGTAGCGTGTGTTGGACGTCGCGGCAATTGCTGCGACGGATAGCACGTTGGCGCTATCGGTGAACTCGACAAGGGGCGCGCATGGCCTTAGTCCGGAAACGCACGAGGAGACGACGATGCGCGAGCTTGCCCTGGCGGACCTGCCGAGCCTTGTGGGCCAAGAGGTCGGCGTTTCCGACTGGCTCGAAATCACCCAGGACCGCGTTAATCGTTTCGCTGACGCCACCGGCGACCACCAATGGATCCATATCGACATCGAGCGGGCGACCAAGGAATTGGGCTCACCCATCGCGCACGGCTATCTGGTGCTATCGCTGATCCCGTTCCTGGCGCGTAATATCGTGGCCTATTCCGGCGTCAGCCGCGGCATCAATTACGGGTCCAATAAGGTGCGCTTCGTCAGCACGGTGCCGGTGGGATCGCGGATCCGGATGCGGATCAAAATGCTCTCCTGCGAGGCGCGCGGCGGGGGCTTTATGGTCACCAACGAATGCACGATTGAGGTGGAGAACCAGGATCGCCCGGCCTGTGTGGCCGAGACGATCGGGCTTATCTATCCGGCCTAATGCTGACCTTCATCGAAGCGATTTCGCTCGCCGGCGATCGCGCCAAGCACAATGACGATGCATGCGGGTTCACAGGCGAGCGCGCCTGGGTGATTGACGGCGCCACCGACATGCACGATGCGCCGCTCACAGGCGCTGCCTCGGATGCGGGCTGGATCGCGCATTTCACCAACGCTTACCTTCATGGCGCCGCCGGCGGCGATATTGTCTCGGCGCTGCGCGGGGCAAGTGCGGCGGCGCGCGAAACATTCCGGTTCATGACCCAAGGCCGCGCCATCGAGCGTTGGCAATCGCCGATCGCATCCGTGCTGATGATCGAAGCGCGCGATCGCGTGGTGCGCGGCGCCGATCTCGGCGATTGCCGCGTGTTTGCGCGCGATGCCGATGGCGCCGCACAGGTGATCGGAGGACCGGGCGACGCCGGCGATCATGAATCGAAGCTCGCCGCCCAGCAGACCGATGCCGACAAGCCCCTGCTCGAGCGCACGCAGACGATTGAGCTCTTGCGCCGCAATCGCGCCGCGCTCAACCGGCCCGGCGGACTACATTGGACGTTCGGGCTCGATCCGGCGTGCGCCGACTATGCGCGGACCTGGTCGCTTGCCTTTGAGCGGCCAGCGCACCTGCTGTTAATGACCGACGGGTTTGCGGCGCTGACCGACCGTTATGATGCGTATGGCGCCGGCGACCTCGTTGCGGCCGCCATGACGCGTGGATTGCAAGACCTTGGACGCGAATTGCGCGCCATCGAGGCAGCGGACGCAAGTGCGGCCAAGCATCCGCGCTTCAAGGCCAGTGACGATGCGACGGCGCTGCTCCTGCGCCTGGGTTGAGGACGGACGATGAGTGAAACGCCGAAGCCGCCCGTGGCGCGACGCGATCGCAAGCACATCGAACAACTGGGGCGCGTGCGCGTCGACGATTATGGCTGGATGAAGGACGATAATTGGCAAGAGGTCATGCGCGATCCCTCCGTGCTTCAGTCGGACATTCGCGCGCACCTCGAATTGGAGAATGCCTATACCAAGGCCTTGATGGCGCCGACCCAGGCGCTGCAAGAGCGCATTTATCAGGAGATGCGCGGGCGCGTGAAGGAGGACGATGCCAGCGTACCGGCCGCGGACGGCGATTGGGAATATTACCGACGCTTCGAAACCGGCGCGCAGCATCCGATCTTCGCGCGCCGGTTGCGCGGCGGAAATCATCCCGAACACGTGCTCTTGGATGTCGACGCTATGGCCAAGGGCAAGACCTTCTACAAGGTGGTCTCGGCCCAGCATTCGCCCGACCATAAGCTGGTGGCGTACGCCGAGGATGAGCAGGGCTCGGAAATCTACACGGTGCGCGTGAAGGACCTGGCGTCCGACGAGACGCTTTCAGCGCCGGTGACGAATTGCACCGGCGATTTCGCCTTCTCGCCGGACGGCGCATTTCTCTTCTGGACCTATCGCGACGACAATGGGCGGCCGGCGAAAATTTATCGCCGCCCCGCGCGCGGCGGCGAAGACGTGCTTGTCTATGATGAGCCGGACGACGGCTTCTTCCTGGGCGTCAATGTCAGCGAGAGCCGGCAATGGATCATGATCCACGCCGGCAATGGCAGCCAATCCGAATACTGGCTGATCCCCGCGCACGATCCGACTGCAGCGCCGCGCGTGTTTCATCCGCGCGAAACCGATCATCTCTACACGCCGACGCATTGGGATGGGCGCTGGTATGTGCTGACCAATGGCGATGGCGCCACCGATTTCAAGGTGATGATCTGCGCGGAGAATGAGACGGGCCGCACCCACTGGCGTGACTTCATCCCCCATCGGGCCGGCTGCTACATTCTCGAACTGGGCGCTACGCGCGATTATCTGATCCGCGCCGAGCGCGTAGAGGCATTGCCGCGCATCATCGTGCGCCACCGCAGCGGCGATGAACACGCCATCGCCATGGATGAACAAGCCTATGCCATCGAGCCGATCGGCGGCTACGAATACGAGACCAATATCCAGCGCTATGCCTACAATTCGCCGACGACGCCGATGCAGTGGTTCGATTATGACATGGCCGCGCGCACACGGACGCTGCGCAAGACCCAGGAAATTCCATCCGGCCACGATGCCGCCAAGTACGAGGCGCGGCGCTTGTTTGCGACCGCTGGCGACGGCGCGCGCGTGCCGATCACGGTGCTGATGTTAAAGGGCGCCAAGCTCGACGGCGCAGCGCCGCTTTTTCTCTACGGCTATGGTTCGTACGGCATTTCGCTCGATGCGGATTTTTCCATTCGCCGTTTCAGCCTCGTCGATCGCGGCTGGATTTACGCAATCGCCCATGTTCGGGGCGGCGCCGAGATGGGCTTCGGCTGGTTCCAGGATGGTCGGCGCTTCAAGAAGAAGAACACGTTTTCCGATTTCGTCGCCTGCGCCGAAGAATTGATCAAGCGCGGCTATGGGCGCGCCGGTCGTATCGTCTGCGAGGGACGTTCCGCGGGCGGTTTGCTGATGGGCGCGATTACCGATCTGCGCCCGGACCTGTGGGCGGGCGTGATCGCAGGCGTGCCGTTCGTCGATGCGCTCAACACGATGAGCGATGCGTCTTTGCCGCTCACCCCGCCAGAATGGCCTGAATGGGGCAATCCGATCGAGGATCCGGCGGCCTACGATTATATCGCCAGCTATTCGCCCTACGACACGATCGGCGCCAAGCCCTACCCCGCCGTGCTGGCGACGGCTGGGCTCACCGATCCGCGCGTGACGTATTGGGAGCCTGCCAAATGGGCCGCGAAACTGCGCGCGCACACAACCAGCGACAGACCGGTGCTCTTGAAGATGAACATGGGCGCAGGCCATGCGGGCGCTGCGGGACGCTTCGATTTCCTGAAAGAACTCGCGCACGATTACGCCTTTGCCCTGAAAGCAATTGGCGATGCGGAAGCGGGCGGCTGCTTCTAGCCGGCGGCTTTCTAGCCAAAAGTGAACGAGAACACTTGCACGCCAGAATCGAGGAATTCGATCTCGAAGGTGTGTTCGCCAGCTGCGGGCAAATGCAGCAATTGGTAGAGGCGCTCGGCGTTCACAACGCCCTCGCCGGCGGCGTTGATGTCGGCGCCATGATTGGCGCCGGGCGCTCGGCCGTCGAGGCGCACGCGGATGCGCACGCGATGAGCGCCAGAGTTTGCACCAGAATTCGCGCCGCGAACCGCACTTGAGCCCATGACCAAATGCAGGTCGCGGGCGCGGAAGCGGTAGGTGAGCTTGGCGCTGGCCTGGTTGGCGATCGCGGGTTGGGCGCCAATCGTCCAATTGCCGGTCAAACCCCATTGGTTGAGCGCAAGTTGAGCCGGCGTTGTGTAGGTGTGCGCTTGATCATGCACCTGTTGGCCGGACGCGAAGTTGGCGGCGCGGGAATAGCCGACATAGGTCTCAGGCGAACGCGGGCCGTTGCCTTGTGAGGCTTCGGCCATCGCGCCGGCTGCGTTCGGATTGACGACGCCCATCGGCACATTGCTGTTTCCGTCCTGCACCAGCAGCGCCTGGATGGCGTGTTCGGTGTTTTCGTATTCGCCCTCGCCGGAATGGATGTAGCGAACGCGCCCGTGCGCATCGATGAGATAGTGCTGCGGCCAGAAGCGATTGTGGAACGCCCGCCAGATGGCGAAATTATTGTCCATGGCAACGGGATAGACGATGCCCAGGTCACGCACGGCTTGGCGCACATGGCGCTCGTCGCGCTCGAACGCGAATTCCGGCGAATGCACGCCAATCACGACGAGGCCGTGGTCGCGGTACTTGGCTTCCCAGGCGCGCACATAAGGCAGCGAACGCAGGCAATTGATGCAGGAATAGGTCCAGAAATCGACGAGCACGGTTTTGCCGCGCAATTGATCGCGCGCCAGCGGGTTGATCCATGCTGTGGCGCCGGTGAAATCGGGCGCGGGACCGAGATCGAGGAGTTCTGCGCCGACGGAATTGGCCATGGCGCCCGCGCCATGGGCGTTGCTCAACAGCGATTGTTCGAGGCGCGCAGTGTTGGCGCTCGAGAGCCGCGCCAGAAAGCCGGTGTCCAGACCAAGCGCGATGGCCCCAACGCCGGCAAGCACCAACACACCCAAACCGCGGCGCACCCATTCCCCGGCGCCGAGCGATTTCTTCATCAGCCCAAAGACGCGCCCGCCGAGCAGAAGTGCAGCGCCCAGCGACGTCGCTGCACCCGCCCCGTAGGCAAGCAGCAGCACTGTCGTTGAGGCGCTCGCGCCTTGCAGCGCCGCACCGGTGAGCACGAGCCCAAGAATTGGACCCGCGCACGGCGCCCACAACAAGCCGGTGGCGACGCCCAGCAAAAGTGACGCGCCGACGCCGCCGCCGGAATTGTCCGCCGATTGCGAGAGCCTGTTGCCGAGCGCCACAAGCGGGCGCGTCAGCAAGTCGGCAAGCGTGCGTGAGATAAGCGTGAGCCCAAAGAAGGCGAGGATGATCATGGCGGCGATGCGCCCGATCTGGTTGGCGTGGACCACCCAGCCGCCCCCGACCGCGGCAAGCGTGGCGACGGCTGAGAACGTCACCGCCATGCCGGCGAGCAGCGGCAGGCCGCTTTTCACAAACGGCTGGTCGGCGCGTGCGAATACGAACGGCAGCACCGGCAGCACGCACGGGCTGAGGATGGTGAGGACGCCGCCCAGATACGCCAGAAGAAACAGAACCATGGGTCTCGCCGCCTGAATAGTCAGGTCCCCTGGTACGCTGGCCCGCCGCAAAGCGTTACGTCGCCTGCGACGGACGAAGGCCCATGAGCCGGATTCTGCCCGCCCGATGACCCTTGACGCCCGCCTATTCTGCGGCGTTTGTCGCAGGCTGGTTTGCTTGACCGCGAGGGACCCTCCCCCTAGTTTCCGCGCGCGCAAACGGGGGGCTCAGCCGAGTCGCCCCGTGGGCGTGCATTCGACCGTTCGATGGCAGACAGAAACCCGCCGGAGGACCGTCTCGACGACCTGCGCACGCGTGTGGCGAAGGCGCGGGGCGAGACATCCTCGACGTCCCAACCGCCTGACAGCGCCGCTTCGCTGGCGTTCAGGTTCGGAGGGGAGTTCGGTGCGGCCATTCTGGTGGGCGCATTGCTCGGGTACGGGGTCGACTTCTTCATCCACACCTCGCCGTGGGGATTGGTGATCGGCCTGGTGCTCGGCTTCGCAGCGGGGGTGGTGAACATTGTGCGCGTTGCAAGCGCGTACAACAGAGCCAACCCTCCCGATCCCAACGCGCCGCGAATTCCGGACGACGACGACGATTGAGGGACGATTGAGGATAGAGAAGCTTGTCGAACGATCCGATCCACCAATTCCACGTCAACCCGATCTCGCAGCCCATCCATTTGGGCGCGGTCGACGCGACCTTTACCAATGCGAGCCTCTTTATGGTGGCGGGCGTGGTGGTGGCGTCGGGGTTCATGGCCTGGGCGATGGGGCCGAAAGCCTTGGTGCCCGGGCGCGCGCAATCGGTGGCTGAGATCGGCTACGGCTTCATCCACGGCATGGTGAAGGATGCGGCAGGCGACGAAGGGGTGAAACGCTTCTTCCCGTTCGTGTTCACGCTCTTCACCTTCATTTTCATGGCCAACATGCTCGGCATGTTCCCCTATTGGTTTGCGCCGACGAGCCAAATCATCGTCACCGCGACGATGGCGCTGATGGTGTTCGCAACAGTGCTGATCGTCGGCATCGGCAAGAACGGCTTCAAGTTCTTGAAGCTGTTCGTTCCCTCGGGTGTGCCGATCTACATTCTGCCGTTCGTGGTGGTCATCGAAATCATTTCGTTCTTCTCACGGCCTTTGAGCCACGCGGTTCGTCTCTGGGCAAACATTCTGGCCGGCCACTTGGTGTTGAAAGTGTTCGCCGGCTTCGTGCCGATGATGGTGGCGGCGGGCGGGGCGGTTGCGGTCGGCTCGATTTTGCCGCTGGTCATGACGGTTGCGCTTTATGCGCTCGAATTCCTGGTCGCGTTCCTGCAGGCTTACGTGTTCGCACTGCTCACCTGCATCTATTTGAACGACGCCCTTCACCCTGGCCACTAACGGCCATCGCAAAGAGAAAACTGGAGACTACCAACATGGACGCGGAAGCAGCGAAACTGATCGGGGCCGGCATCGCTTGCATCGGCATGGGCGGCGCCGGCATCGGCGTCGGCATCATCTTCGGCAACTTCTTGCAAGGTGCGCTGCGCAACCCGACCGAGGCGCCCAAGCAGTTCGGCAACCTGATCTTCGGGTTCGCGGTGACTGAAGCGCTCGGCATTTTCTCGTTGCTGATCGCGCTTTTGCTATTGTTCGTCCGTCTCTGAACGGAGCTTGAGGCATGGCGCTGCAGGAAGCAGCACATCAAGCGGCAGGCGCGGGCGCCGGACATGGCGGCGAAGCCGGCGGCTTCCCGCCGTTCGATCCGGCGCTCTTTGCCAGCCAGCTCGTCTGGTTCGCGCTGAGCTTTATTGCGCTCTACGTGATCATGTCGCGGTTCGTGCTGCCGAAGGTCGGCGCGACGCTGGCGGCGCGCGCGGGCACGATCGAAGGCGACCTCGATCAGGCGGCCAAAAAGAGCGCCCAGGCCGAAAACGCGCGCACGGCGATGGAAAAAGCCGTGGCCAAAGCGCGTGCGGATGCGCGCGCCATGGTCGATGCGGCGCGCGCCGAGGTGCAAGCCAAGCTCAACGCCGAACAGGAAGCCGCAGAAGCGCGCATCGCCGAGCGAATTCGCACCGCCGAAGCGCGCGTGGATGCAGCAAAGCAGAAGGCGCTGGCGGAAGTGCCGGCGCTGGCTGACGGCCTGGCGCGCGACATCGTCGAGCGCATCGCGCCTGACCATACCGCCCCAGCGCCGCGTGCGCGCGTGGTCGGAGAAGCGTGATGGGGTTCGAGATCGACGCCACCTTTATCGCCTTCGTCGCCTTCGCGCTGTTCTTCGTGCTGGTGATCTATCTCAAAGTGCCGGGCATGATCTTGTCGTCGCTCGACACGCGCAGTCAGGCGATCGCCAAGGAACTGCACGACGCCCGCCGCCTGCGTGAAGAGGCAGAAGCGCTGCTCGCCTCCTACGAGGCCAAGCGCGCGGCGGCGGAGGCGGACGCCAAGGCCATCGTCGATCACGCCAAGGAGCAAGCCGCCGCTGTGGTCGAGGAAACCCGCACAGCGATGGCGGAAGCCATGAAGCGGCGTGAGAAACAGGCTGAAGACCGCATTGCGCAGGCCGAGACCAAGGCGACCGACGAAGTGCGCGCAGCCGCCGCTGAAGCGGCGGTCGCTGCAGCCGAGCGCATGATCCGCGAACGCATGAATGACGCCACGCAAGGCGCGCTGGTCGCCGAGGGCGCAAGCGAGCTCAGGCGCAAGTTCGGCTAAGGCATTCCGCAAGCGCGCGTGAGCTTGCTACACTCCAAGCATGACAAGACTGGAGCTTTCGCCCGACGAACTGTCGGCGGCGATGGAGAAAGCGTTCGCGCTGGCGAAGGATTTCTGGGCGACGCTGCCTGAGCGCAGCGCCTATCACAGCACGAGCGGCGCTGAGACCACGCGGCTCTTCTCACGCGCTTGGGAGGAAGCAGGACGTGGCGCAGCGGTGCTCGATGATTTTGCCGCAGTCGCCGATCGCTCGCGGCCGCCGGGGGGAAAATTCTTCGGCTATGTCCTTGGCTCCAATGAGCAAGTGGCGGCGCTGGCGGAGTTTCTAGCCGCGGTGCTGCATCAGAATGTGACGGCCTGGCGCTCAGGCCCGGCGGCAGTGGCGTTGGAACGCACAATTGTCAGCTGGCTCGCCGATGCCGTCGGCTGCGCCGGTTTTTCGGGCAGTTTGTGTGGCGGCGGATCGGCGGCGAACTTGATGGGCCTGGCCATGGCGCGCGAGGCAAAAACGCCGGCGAACGAAGATGGCGTTGGCGGCGCATGCGTCCTCTACGCGTCAGATCAAGTGCACATGTCGATCGACAAGGCCGTGGCCCTGCTTGGCGTCGGGCGGCGCAATTTGCGCCTCGTGCCGAGCGACGACGATTTCCGCATGCGCACCGATGCCTTGGCCGCGGCGATCAAAGCGGATCGTATGGCCGGCAAACGGCCATTCGCGATCGTTGCGAGCGCAGGCGCTGTATCGACCGGGGCCATCGATCCGTTGCCGGAGATTGCCGCGATCGCCAAAGCCAACGATCTTTGGCTGCACGTTGACGGCGCCTATGGCGCGCTCGCAGCTTTGGCGCGCCCGGATCTGTTTGAAGGGCTGGCGCTGGCGGATTCGCTTTCGCTCGACGCGCACAAATGGCTCTACCAGCCTCTTGATTGCGGCTGCATCCTCTATCGGGACAGGGCCGCGGCGCGGACCGCGTTCCAGCACAGCGGCGATTACGTGAAAGTGACAAACACCGATCCAGTGGAAGCATTCGCCTTCTTCGACGAGACGATCGAGCTGTCACGCCGCTTCAGGGCGCTGAAGCTTTGGATGTCGCTGCAATATCACGGCCGCGCCGCCTTTCGGAACGCGATTGCGCTCGACTTGCACCATGCCCGATTGCTGGAGGCGCTGGTGCGCGGCGCGCCGGAGCTCGAGCTGATGGCCGCGGGGCCGCTCAGCGCCGTGTGTTTCCGGCATCGGCGTGCGGATAATGAAGCGCTCCTGAAGCGCGTGATCGAACGCGGACGCGTCTATATATCCAACGCCACCATCCGCGGCGCCTTCGCCTTGCGCGCATGCTTTGTGAACAATCGCACGCGCGAGGACGATGTGGGCGCCATCATCACGGAAGTGCTCGCAGCAGCACGGGATATCGCCTAGCCCTCCTGCCGCTAACCTTTGCGCCGCCAGGTGCTGCCGGCGGGGCCGTCCATCACCTCAACGCCGCGTTCGGCGAGAACGCTTCGCAATTTGTCGGCTGTCGCGAAATCCTTGCTTGCGCGTGCAGCGACCCGTTCGCCGACAAGGGCGTCGATTTCGCGCGCAGCGTCTTCACCGAAGCTGGCGCGAAACCAATGTTCGGGATCGTCCTGCAGAACGCCGAAGAGCGAGGCAGCCGCGATGAGTTCAGCTTTCGCGCGCGCTTGGTGATCGGTGCGGGTGGCGGTGTTGGCGGCGGTGGCGAGCGCGAACAATTCCGCGATTGCCGCCGGCGTGTTGAGATCGTCGGCGAGTGCTGCACGGAAGGCTTTGAGCGGCGCGGATTCGTCCTTGAGCGGCGGGCTGGGCACATGCTTCAAGCGCAGCAGCGCGCCGTAGAGACGATCGAGGCTGGCTTGCGATTGCTTCAGCAGCTCCTCGCCAAAATCGAGCGGAGCGCGATAGTGGGCGCTCAAAAGCGCCCAACGCAGTGTTTCGCCTTGCCAGCCCTGCTCTAAGAGCGCGTGGACAGTGACGATGTTGCCGAGTGATTTCGACATCTTCTCACGGTCCATGGTGAGAAAGCCGTTGTGCAGCCAGAAACGCGCGAGCGGATGGCCGTGGGCGGTTTCGCTCTGGGCGATTTCGTTTTCGTGGTGCGGGAAGATGAGATCGATCCCGCCGCCATGAATGTCGATGGGGCTGCCAAGTTCGCGCTCGATCATGGCGGAGCATTCGATGTGCCAGCCGGGGCGGCCCTGCCCGAACGGCGCATCCCATGACGGTTCCCCGGGCTTGGCGGTTTTCCAAAGCGCGAAATCGGATGGGTGGCGCTTGTCGTCCTCGCCTTCGACGCGCGCCCCGGCTTGCAATTCGTCTTGGCTGCGCCCGGAGAGCTTGCCGTAATCATTATCCTTGGCGACGGCGAAATAGACGCCGGTGGGGACTTTGTAAGCCGCACCGCTTTCGATCAGTTTCTCGATCAGCGCGATCATGCCATCGACGTGTTGGGTCGCGCGCGGCCCTAAGCTCGGCGCCAACACGCCAAGCGCTGCAATGTCGGAATCATAGATCGACTTGAACTTGTCGGTGATGGTTTCGATCGGCGCGCCGGCTGCGTTCGCCGCTGCGATAATCCTGTCGTCTATGTCGGTGTAGTTGCGCGCATAGATGACGGCGTCCTCGCCGTAGAAGTGGCGCAGGAGACGGAAGAGCACGTCGAACACGACGGGCGGGCGGGCGTTGCCGATATGGGCGTAGGAATAAACCGTGGGGCCGCAGACATACATCGTCACCCGCTTCGGATCGGCGGGGGCGAAGGCTTCCTTACGCCGCGTGAGGGTATTGGTGAGACTTATTGGCATGGTGCAACACGGGAACGTGGGCTGCGGTCTAGCATCAAACGTGGTACTTACTATCTCTTGCTGATGGGCCAATGTGGGCCCTGTTGCCTGAGGGTAAAACCGCGGGCGGGCGTTAAGACCGGGTGCTTCCCCCTTCTTCTTTCTGTTGGGGACAAGACCCTCCCGGCTCGACCTCCGCCCCTCAGTCCAAGGATCCTCCCTGATGAGTGAAGTTCTGAAGTGGCGCTCGCCCGCAGAGGCGCACGCGAAGCGGCCATCGCGCGAAGCGGCCATGGAAGCGGTTCGCACGCTTGATCGCGTGGGCGGGCGACGACCCGACCCGTGAAGGCCTGATCGACACGCCTGAGCGCGTGGTCGATGCGTATCGGGAATGGTTCGGCGGCTATGACCGCTGTCCGCAGGACGAACTCACGACGCTATTCGAAGACGTCCAAGGCTATGACGACATCGTCATGCTGAAAAACATCGATGTCGAAAGCCATTGCGAGCACCACATCGCGCCGTTCCTCGGCAAGGCTTTCGTCGCCTACCTGCCGACCGATGCGGTGGTCGGCATTTCAAAGATTGCGCGCGTGGTCGAGATTTTCGCTAAGCGCCTGCAGACCCAGGAAACGATGACCTCTCAGATCGCGGAAGTCATCAATGACACGCTGAAGGCGCGCGGCGTCGCGGTGCTGATCGATGCCGAACACCAATGCATGTCGACGCGCGGCGTCCACCATAAGGACGTGACGACGGTGACGACGCAATTCATCGGCGCGTTCAAGGACGATCCGGAGCTGCGCAACCGGTTCCTGAAGCTGGCCGGGTACTGACCAGGATACCGACCAAGACACTGAGCAGGGTGCCGAGCTTCAGCTGTTTCTGATAAAGAGGGGCGTCGCGAAAGCGGCGCTCCTCTTGTTTTGTCCGCGCTGAGTTGTCCCCCATGCGCCAAGCGTTTCACCGCCTCCGCGTCCCCACCAGCGACAAGCGGCTGACCGACATCACGCCCGATGTGAACGCCTGGATCGCGCGCGAGCAGTTCAGCACCGGGTTGGTGACGCTCTACATCCGCCATACCTCGGCCTCCCTGCTCATCCAGGAGAACGCCGATCCGGATGTACGCGCTGATTTGGAAAACTTCTTCGAGCGGCTTGCGCCGGAGAACGGGCCTTATGTCCACGACGCGGAAGGGCCCGACGACATGCCAGCGCATATTCGCGCGGCGCTGACCCAAACCCACCTTTCCATCCCTCTGGAAAACGGCAAGCTGGCGCTTGGCGTGTGGCAAGGCATTTACGCATTCGAACACCGCCGTGCCGCGCACACCCGTGAGGTGGCGCTGCACTTCATTGGCCAATAGCGGTCACGAGGCAGTGGAATCGCGCGGCATGACGACAAGGCGATAGGGAATGAAGAGCCGCAATTCGAGATCGCCTGCGCGCTTCCAGGCGATGGGATTTTCCAGTCCTTCGATGCGCGCGCCGTAATTTGGTCCGAGCCCCGCCGCGATGCGGCCGGCGTCAGTGGTGATATTGGCGATGATCTGGGCGCGGTATTGCGGCGGGTTGATCACGACGAGATCCAGATCCCCGCCCAGGGCTTCAACGCGGCCGGGCCGCTGCATCGAGGTCCGGAAGGCGTTCAAGCGATCTTCGACGCTATCGCGGGTATCGCTGGCGCCAACGGGTGTGCGGGTCAGGATGCTGATCTGTGAGGTGTCGGGCCGGGCGCCGGCCCGCAGCAGCGTCATCGCCAAACCTATGCTGAACGCGCGGACACGGGTTTGACCGCCTTCACCGTCATCATCGAGGATGCCCAGCGTGACGGCGCCGGCTTGCGCGCGGTGCGCAAGGCTTTGCAACGCTTGGCGCAGCTCTTCGCTGCGGGCGTTGGCGTCGCGCGTGTCCGACGAAATCGTGAGGCCCATGGCAGCCGCGTCGGCGCGGCGCACAATGGCCACGTGCGGAACGACGAAATCCTGATAGGCGTCGCGATAGCGCGATCCGGTGACAACGATGGCTGCGTCTTCGCCGTCACTGTCCTGCGCGATCGATGGTGCAGCGATGGCAAGCGCCAATAGAACAGCGCAGATGATCGAACGAGACATGGACCCTCTTCCCCAAACACTGAGGCAAGCGTGATCGCGATCCGTGCGCGCAACAATCACGAGCCGCGATATCTCACCGCGTCGTGATGGCGAGCGCGGGGCGTCTCTCGCGATTGTGAAACGCGTGCGCCCTAATCGGCAGCCAGGATGGGCTTTCGTGAAATGCGCGGCGCAACTTCAACCGGCGCCGCTTGGGGCTTGTGCACGATGGTGACGAGCACATAGCTCAGCAGCATCAAGAGATACCAAGCGCCCATCTTCTCGATCGCCACCAGATGCCAGCCATTGCGCTGGTTGGGATAGACCCAGGCGGAGGCGAAGGTGCCGAGATTCTCAGCCAACCAGATGAAGAGCGAGACCAGCACAAAGCCCATGATCACCGGCATGTGGCGCGGGCGCCGATCTGGCGTGAACACGAACCAGGTGCGCCAGAAGATGAGGCCGGAGAACGCAAAGAGGCCGATGCGAATGTCGGGCAGATAATGGTGGGTGAAGAAATTGATGTAGGCGAGGACAGCGAGCAGCCATGTCGTCCAGATCGGCGGGTAACGAATGAACTTGATGTCGAAGAGCCGCCAGATGCGGGCGATGTAGGAGCCGATGCACCCGTACATGAAGCCGGAGAAGAGCGGCACGCCGCCGACGCGCAGGATGCTGGCTTCGGGATAGATCCAGGAGCCGTGCGCGGTTTTGAAGATTTCCATGATCGTGCCGACGACATGGAAGATGAAAATCACGACCGCCTCCTCCCAGCGCTCGAGCTTGGTGGCCAGCAGGATCGCTTGCACGGCGATGGCGGAGACGACGAGGAAATCGTAGCGCGCGATGGGCGCGTTGTGCGGCCACAAAAGGTGTGTGCCGAGAATGAGCGCCAGCATCAGGGCGCCGAAGAGGCATGCCCAGGCTTGCTTCAAGCCAAAAAGCAAGAACTCGTAGGCCCAGCCATGCCATTTCGACTTGCCCCGCCCACGGCCGCGCCCACCGGTCGAAGGCTTCGACTTGGGCTTTGATGCGGTCTTTGAGGCTCAAGCGGCTCATCCGGAAATAAGGGCTGTGCGGGCGCGGTTTGCGCAAGAGAAAGCTTGCGCGGCGCAGGCAAAATTTTTCACATTCGACGGCGCCGCACCCCTTGCCCCCTCCCCTCGCGGGAAGCGGGTGTGTACATCGGCTCCTATGAAAGTCGCGGTCGTTGGACTGGGCATTGCCGGGTTGAGCATTTGCGCGCGGCTGGCGCTGGCGGGCCACGATGTCTCTGGCTTTGAGCAATTCGGACCGATGCATGAGCAAGGCTCGTCGCACGGCGATACGCGGATCACGCGGCTGACGCCGGGCGAAGGCGAAATCTACGTGACGCTGGCGCGCCGGGCAGCACCCCTGTGGCGGACCTGGGAAGGCCTCGCTGGCCAGCCGCTGATCGAATGGACGACCGGGTTGATGGCGGGGCCGCGCGGGTCGGCCTTCGTTGCAGCGTGCCAGCGCATGAGCAAGACGCCCGCTTCGCTGTTGCCGGGCGACGCGGTTCATGTGCTGACGCGCGGCTATATCGCCATGCCGCACGAATGGGACGTCTTTCGACAGGAAGATTGCGGTGTTGTCGGCGCCGATGCCACGCGCGCATTCTTACTGAAGCAGGCGCCGCGCTGGGGCGCCAAGCTCTTTCATAATGTGCGCATCGATGCGCCGATCGAGGACTTGTCGCTGCGCATCGGCGGCGAGAAGCAGGCGTTCGACGCCATCATTGTCGCGGCGGGCAGTTGGGCCGGGAAAATGCTGCCGGAATTTGCCAAGAAGCTGTCGCCGCGGCGGCGGATCCTGGGGTGGTTTGCAACGCCCGAGCCGCGGATGCTGCCAGTGGTGTGCGTGGACAATGATGTCGGTCTCTTCGGCATGTCGGCGCCGCGCGGGTTCTACAAGATTGGACTTCATTCCGTGGGCGGCGTCGTCGATCCGGATAATGTGCATGAGCCGGATGATGCGGACCGCGATCTGCTCGCCCAGCAGGCGCGGCTGTTGCTGCCGAAACATGATCCGACGCCGGTGAAGCTTGCGCGCTGTCTCTACACGCTGACACAAGATGAAAACTTTCTCATTGCGCCAAGTTCCGCGAACGCGCGCGTGCTCGTGTTCTCGGCCTGCTCCGGCCATGGTTTCAAGTATGCGCCAATCTATGGCGAATTCGCACAGGAATGGCTGACGGGAAAACCGTCCGCGGAACTCGATGCGTTCTCGATCGAGAAACGCGCGCGCGCAGCGACGCATCTGGGC
Source organism: uncultured Pseudomonadota bacterium (assembly GCA_963837475.1). Classification (GTDB taxonomy): domain Bacteria; phylum Pseudomonadota; class Alphaproteobacteria; order Caulobacterales; family Aquidulcibacteraceae; genus Vitreimonas. The sequence continues at coordinate 338,098 of CAWIND010000003.1, read as the reverse complement.
GAGCGGCCCTAAGGTCGTCACGATGTTGTCGTGGAGTCAGTCCATGGAGGCGCCCATGGATGCCGCTGAAGTCATTGCTCTGGCCGATGCGATGCGCGCTTACGCGCTCGAAAGCGGCCGCGACCTGAATGCCGCCAACCTGTTCACGCACACCATGCTCATGCGTAAGATGATCGCAGAGCAAAACAACGAGCCGTTCGAGCCCGATCTCGATTACGATGCGGCCTGATCAGGCCGGATTTATCGCGCCAATCCCCGCGCCGGCGTTCGGTGCGACGGTGAATGTGGCGGCGACGCGGGTTTGGTATTGTTTCGTTTGAATTGTCGACACGACGAAATACTCCGCTTTCGCTTGCGTCTTCGTAAGCGTCAGCAGGATGAAGCCATGATCGGTCTGATCGGTCCATTTGATGTGCGGATTGCGGGCGCGCAGGAGCGCGCCGAAATCCATGCCCGGAAAATAGGCGCCCTGCCCTGGCGAGGTGATCGAAGTACCGGCGAATTCGACGCCAACGCGGCCTTGGGCGTCGTTAAGCTCGTTGGCCCAAGCAGCGTGTGAATCGCCAGAAACGACTACGGCGTTACCGCCATTGCGGCGGAAGGTTTCGAGCATGCGTGCGCGCGAACTTGGATAGCCGTCCCATTGATCGGTGTTCGCCGGGAAGGGAAAGCGCGTAAGCTTCAGCAATTGCGTCGTGCCTGGGCGCACGCGCTCAAGGGCTGCGAGCAATTGCGGCGGCGTTTGCGAGAGATCGGGCGCCATTACCGGCGCCATCACGGTTTGATTGCCGATCACCTGCCACACCGCGCCCGCGCGCTTGGAAGCGGCGAGTTGGTTGGCAAACCATTGCTCCTGGGCGTCACCCATGAGCGTGCGATCTGGTGCGCTCAAACGGCGATTGATCTCGGCGACATCGGGGGCGAGGTAGAAGTTGCGCGGCAGATTGCGCGGGTTCTGCAGCATCGGGCCAGCACGGCGCCAATCGAGGACGGGCTGCAATGAGCCGGCGATGTCTTCGTAGATGGCTGGCAGCTGGCGCATGCTCTCGCCGTCGGGCTCGCCCTGGCGAAGCGCTACAGGCGCGCGCGGATCGGAGAAATTCCAGCGCTGCATCGCGATCGGCATATCGGTGGCGTAATCGAGCTGTTTCGAGCGCGCGAGCAGACGCGTCTCCAGCATGATCAGCGTGAAGAGATCGCCGAACTGGAAGGAGCGGTTGATGGCCTCGAAAGCGCGCCCGGGCTCAGGCTCGCGGATCGGCATCCACTCATAATAGGCTTGCAGCGCAGCACGCTTGCGATCAGCCCAGGCGCCTTCATTGGGCTGGTGATTTTCAGCGCCGCCGGTCCAATCATCGTTGGCGACCTCATGGTCGTCCCACACTGTTATCCACGGCGCCTTCGCGTGCGCCGCCTGCAGCTCGGCTTCGGCTTTGTATTGCGCATGGCGCTGGCGGTAATCGGCAAGCCGCACGCACTCGACTTGCGGCGCCGGGATGCGGGCAAGCGCGATGGCGCTGTCGCCGCCATAGCCGGAGAGGCCGTACTCGTAGATATAGTCGCCGAGGTGGACGACGACGTCGACATCGTCGCGCTGGGCGATGGCTTCGTAGACGTTGAAGAAGCCGTGCGGATACGAGGCGCAGCTGACGACAGCGATCTTGGCTTGCGCAAGTTGTCCGCTGGGCAGCGTCTTGGTTTTGCCGATCGGCGAGTGGGCGCTGCCGGCGCGGAAGCCGTAGAAATACGGCGCCCCAGGGCGCAGGCCGGTGACGTCGGCCTTCACTGTATAATCGCGTGCATCGGTGGCTTGGATGACGCCGGTCTTCACGACGTCGGTCAGCTCGCGGTCGCGCGCCAATATCCAGCGCACCGGCACCGTGCCTGCCTGCGCCGGCGTCACCCGCGTCCAGATCACGATCTTGTCGGTGCGCGGATCGCCGGAGGCGACGCCATGATTGAAAGCGACCTGGCCCGCATAAGGCGGGGTGTCGACGCTTTGATTGCATGCCGCGGTCGCTGCCGCCGCACTGGTCGCCGCGACCAATGCGGCGCGCCGGGTGAAATCTATTTTCGCCATGAGCTGTCCCTCGCTTGCGACCCTAACCAAATGCCCCTGCCGCGTGAATTGGCGCCGCACGGGAAACCGGGCGGCGTGTTGTCCTATTGCGGCTGCACACGAGCGGCTATGGAGAGGCGTGAACGACGAAAACAGTGAAACGCGGATGACGATCGCCCCCGCGCAGGCGGGCGATGAGCGCGTCGATGCGTGGCTGGCGCGGGTTTGGCCGGATTTGTCGCGCGCGCGTATCCAGGGCCTGATTGGCGCCGGCAAGCTGAGCGCCGACGGCGCTCTGGTCACGCACGCCAAGGACAAGCCGCGCGCGGGTGTGCGTTATGTGCTTGTGTTGCCGGCGCCCGAACCGGCCGCACCGCTGCCGGAAGCGATCCCGCTGAAGATCGTGTTTGAGGACGCCCACTTGCTCGTCATCGACAAGGCGGCGGGGATGGCGATGCACCCGGCCCCGGGCTCGATGCGGGGCACTTTGGTGAATGCGGTGCTGGCCCATAGCGGCGCGAGCCTAAGCGGGATCGGGGGCGTGGCGCGGCCCGGGAATAGTGCACCGCATCGACAAGGACACCACCGGCTTGGTGGTCGTGGCCAAGAGCGACGCCGCCCACAACGGATTGGCTGCGCTGTTTGCGAAGCATGATCTCGAGCGCGTCTATTACGCGGTGACGCGCGGGGCGCCGAAAGAACGCGCGGCGCGGATCGAAAACGTGCTGGTGCGCTCGAGCGAAGATCGGCGCAAATTCGTGGTGGCGCGTAATCCCGACACGAGCGCGGGTAAACGGGCGATCACGCAATACTGGACCATCGAGACGTTCGGGCAGGCGCTTGGCGCTTCAGCGGGAAGGCCAGCGGCGGCTTTGATCGAATGCCGGCTCTTCACCGGGCGTACGCATCAGATTCGCGCCCATCTCTCGCATCTGGGCGCGCCGCTGATCGGCGATCCGCTCTACGGCAAGCAGCGCGCGTTCAAAGCGCAGGGGCCGCATGGGGACGAAGCCGCTTCTGTTGTGGCGGCGTTTCCGCGCCAGGCCCTGCACGCCGCGGTGCTCGGGTTCAAGCACCCGATCAGCGGCCAAGAGCTGCGCTTCGAAAGCGCTCTGCCACCGGATATGGACGCGCTCCTGAGCGCCTTGCGGCGTCTTTGAGACGCAAGCGGAACCTCTGTTTACGTAATTTTGGCCGCATCTGCGCGCAGCTTGATCGGCGCGGGGCGTTGGGATGGCAGCACGCCATCGCTGGTCGACTGCTTGCCCACACACACAATGACGGGCTCGGCTACCGGAACTGCAGCGTCGTGGCTCGCGCGATGGACGCGACGCGGGTAAAACCCGCGCGCTGCTCTCAAGGGGTTCTTCCCGTGTCGTCCACGTTCGCAAACGCCGAGCGCGTGCTCGTGACTATTGGCGCTTTGGCGCTGTTCACGCTGAACGAGTTCCGGATCTACCAATTCCTGCCGCACACGGCCGACCCAGCGCACGGCCACATTTACGGCATCTGGATGCAGCTCTTTGGAGAACCCGCCACCGCCTATCTGAGCGTCTGGGATATGGCGGGCCGCTGGGCGCTTGCCGGGGTCACTTTCGTCTGCGCCATGTGGGCGCTGGCTGAAACCTTCGAGCCCGCGCCAGCGAAGAACACGAAGAAATAAGCCGGCCCCACAAGCCCTAGGCAGGCTTGCCATAACGTTCCGCCTCCGGGCCTAGCTCTTGGAATCGTTTCACTTGCGCAAAACGCAAGTTCTTGATATGTTCTTCAGGCGATTTTCGAGTCGTCCTCGCGTCGCCGCGCCGCCCCATCTGGGCCACGGCAACGCCTTGAACGGCTCCCTATATATGGACCCGGCGCCTCGCAACCGGCCCGGCTGTTCGTTCGTAAGAAGTGCACCCGGTGAGCCAGCGAAAGCGGCCGTAGAGGGGATACGACTACATGGCATCGTCCACTGCGCTCACACTTGCGCTTTCACCAGAACAAGGCCTGCAACGCTACCTTTCCGAAATTCGGAAATTCCCGATGCTGGCCAAAGAAGAAGAATTCATGCTGGCCAAACGCTGGCAGGAACACGGCGACACCAACGCCGCCCACCAGCTCGTGACCAGCCACCTTCGCCTCGTCGCCAAGATTGCGATGGGCTACCGCGGCTATGGCCTGCCCATCGGCGAAGTGATTTCCGAAGGCAATGTCGGGCTCATGCAAGCGGTGAAGAAGTTCGATCCGGACAAGGGCTTCCGCCTCGCAACCTATGCGATGTGGTGGATCCGCGCTTCGATCCAGGAATACATCCTGCGCTCTTGGTCGCTTGTGAAAATGGGCACCACGGCGGCGCAAAAGAAGCTCTTCTTCAACCTCCGCCGCATGAAGGGCGAGATGGCCGCCCTCGAAGAAGGCGACCTGCGCCCCGAGCAAGTGGCGACCATCGCCCACAAGCTCGCGGTGACGGAAGACGAAGTCGTTTCGATGAACCGCCGCATGAGCGGCGGCGGCGACGCCAGCCTTAATGCACCGATCGGCGGCGCCAGCGGCGAAGGCGACAGCGAGTGGATGGACTGGCTCGCCGACGACCAAACCGAAGGCACGCAGGAAACCCGTCTTGCCGAGAGCGAAGAATTCGGCGCGCGCATGACGCTTCTGCAGGAAGCGATGAGCGAACTGAATGAGCGCGAGCGGCACATCATCCAGGAACGCCGTTTGAAGGACGAGCCGGCGACGCTGGAAGAGCTCTCTGTGCAATACGGCGTCAGCCGCGAACGCGTTCGCCAGATCGAAGTGCGCGCCTTCGAGAAGCTGCAAAAAGCGATGAAGAAGCGCGCCGGCGAGCGCGGCTTGGTCGCTGAAGCGACCGCCTAAAGCGCGTCCATACGATAGTACCGCTTCTTTTCTGAGGCGTGATCCGCCCTCGGCGCGTTGGACCCGGCTGAACCCGGAACGTCCGGCGCGCCGGGGGCGTTGCTTCTTGGAAAAATGAACAAATACACGGCCGATCACACGCCGGACCGCTTCGCCGGGCTACGGCAATGGAGCACGACACAGACCCGCCGCATGCGCGCGAGCGCGCACCGGAGTTGGGCGCGATTTATCGCTCTGCCCTGGAAACTGATTGGCATTGGCGTTGCCGGAGCATTCGGCGTGCTTATCGCTGCGCTCTTGCTCTTCATCACCTTCGCCGATTGGAACGCATTCCGTGACCCGATCGCGCGCCTCGCCTCCGCCGCGACGGGGCGCGAAATCGCGATCATGGGCGATCTTCGTATCAATCCGTGGTCGTGGACGCCGGAGATTCGCGTCAAAGGCTTGCGCATCGGCAATCCGCCGCGCTTCCACAATCGCGGCGTCTTCGCCAACGTCGCCGATGCAGATGCATCGCTCAACTTGCTGCCGCTCTTGCTGGGCCGCTTCGAAATCGTCAGTCTCGATCTCTACGATGCCGACCTTGCGCTCTATCGCACCGCAAACGGCGATGCGAATTGGGCGAGCGCGCCCGCTCTAGCGCGCTCCGGGCGTCAAGCGAACGTGCCGGCCATGCGCCACTTCGGACTGTCCAACGGCCACGTCCGCTACATCGACGACAAGATGCATCTGGCGCTCGATGGCGTGTTCACGACGCAAGAAAGCAACGATCCCAACAATCCCGGCCGCTTCGAGCTCAACGGCGAGGGCACGATCAACGCCAACGCCTTTTCGCTTACGTTTGCGGGCCCGCCGCTCATCCATGTGCGCCGCGACCGGCCTTACGGGTTCACGGCAGACTTGCGGGCGGGCAACACCCACCTGGTCGGCGCCGGCGCCATAACGCGCCCGTTCGATTTCAACACCTGGTCTGCCGATCTCGAAGGCACAGGCGCCGACCTCGCTGACCTCTATCAGCTGACCGGCCTCGCGCTGCCGAACACGCCGCCCTACGATCTGCGCGGACGCATCGAGCGCAATGGCGATGTCTACGCCATGCCCCATGTCGCCGGCCGCGTCGGCGCCAGCGATCTCACGGGCGCGTGGACGGCGCAACGCCGCAATGGCCGGCTTTTCTTCGACGGTGATTTTCGCACCAATACGCTGACATTCGATGATCTGCTGGCCGTGCTCGGCGCGCCGCCGACGCGCGCCGGGCATCCAGCTTCGCCGCGCCAACAGCGCATGGCAGCGCAGCTGAACGCCGAAGATCGCGTGCTGCCCGACGCACGGCTTGATATCAGCCGCGTCCGCAGCATGGACGCGCGCGTCTCTTATCGCGCCGGCCACGTGCGCAGCAATCGCTTCAATCTTCGCGGCTTTGCGCTCGACATCAATCTCGACCGCGGCTTGCTGCGCATGAACCCGCTGACTTTAGAACTCGCGCAAGGACGCATCGCCGGCGCCGCCTCGATCAATGCGCGCGAAAGCGTGCCGGTTTCGACGATCGACGTCCGGCTCTCGAATGCACGCATGGAAACGGTCTTTGCGCTGCGCGGCGATCCGCCGTTGACGGGCAGCCTATATGGGCGTGCGCGCTTGGTGGGTCGCGGCGCATCGGTCCGCGAAGCCGCAGCGCACGCCAATGGCGCGCTGGCGCTGGTGACGCCATCCGGCGAAGTGCGCCAATCCTTGGCCGAGCTGACCGGCATCAATGTCGTGCGAGGCCTCGGCCTCCTGCTCGCGCGCGATCAGAGCAAGATCGACATTCGCTGCGGCGTCGCCCATTTTGATGTCCGCGACGGGATCGCCCACACCCGCAACATGCTCTTCGACACCCGAACCATGCTGATCCATGGCCAAGGCGATGTGAATCTGCGCAACGAGACCTTGGACCTGCGGCTGCAAGGCAAACCCAAGCGCGTCCGGCTAATCCGTGTGGCGGCGCCAATTACGGTGCGCGACCACTGGCGCGATCCGAGCATCGGCGTCGATGTGGGCCACGCCGCCGGGCAAGGCGGCCTTGCGGCATTGTTCTCCTCGATGTTGTCGCCGATCGCGGCGGTGCTGCCCTTTGTCGATGCCGGTCTGGCGCACGACGCCAATTGCGAAGAGCTGCTGGCGCAAAATGCGCCAGCAGCTCCTGCTCGCCGTTCAGATCGAGGCTAGTTTTATTTCGGCGCGCTCAACGCACCGAGGGCAGCGCCGGCCATGCTGAAGCCCATCGTCGCCATGATCATCGCCATGATGTAGCCGAGGATCATGAACACTACGATGCAGGCGATGATCAGCACCGCGACATAACCCACCTGCTTGTCGGCCGGCGTGCCCATCGTGGCCGGCAAACCGAAATAGATCAGCACGATCGAATAGAGACCCCCGACAATGGCGAGCATGGCCAGCGGCGGGAAGATCGCCAGCACCCCGGCAAGCATGCCCGCGGTCGAACCATAGACAACGAGCTTCTGCGCCTGACCCATGTCTTGCTTCGACCCGAAGGTCGGGGCGAGCGCGTTGGCGATGAACGCGGTGATGAAGAGCGTGACGAAACCCATCACCACTTTCGTAATCGCGTCGGTCAGCGCCCACATGATCGGCAAGCGGCCGATGAACGGGAGCCCGATGAAGGCCATGCCGATGAAGCTGCAGACTGCCCCGAGCAAGATGAGCGGCAGTGCATAACCGGTGTAGAGCTTACCAACGTCTGCTGGCTCCGGCCCGATGCGCGCCCACTCCGCCTTCGGCGTGAGCAGGATGTTCTTGACGCGATCGATGAGGCCCGACGAGCCTGCGCTTGTAGGTGTGGTGGTCATGTTCCCTCCCTGATCGGCGAGTCGTCGGTCGCGATGCTAGGAGCGAAGCCGCTTGCGGCCAACCGAAAAGCGGTCAGTGGGTGGTGATGCAGCTCGAGAGCGAGAACAAAACGATGCCGGCCACCATGGTGGCGATCGTTACGGTTGCGGCATAGCCGAGCGCGCGATCCTCTGGCGCCTTCATCAAAATTGGCAAGCCGCGATACATGAGGAACACCATCGCTGCGAGTGCGAAAAGCGACACCCACCAGAGCCACGGCAGCAGCGAAAACACGCCCGAAAGGAAGGCTGGAGTCATGGAATAGGCCGCGATTTTCTGCGCGGCGAGATCGCTCTGTTCCGCATCGAAATTCGGCGCGATGACATTGATCAAAATGCCGAGGAAGCCGACGAGCGCAATGCTGACGATCCAGGTGATAACGGCGCGAATAATGGCCTGCCCGGGTTCCACTTGCAGCATATGCGCGAAAAGCGACGATCCGATCAGGTCGCAAATCGGGGGGATGGCCGCGAGTGGCGCGACGTAGCCGATCAGAATGTTGGGGATGGTCGTGGCTTCGTCGCGGATCTGCTTCCATTCACCCTTTGGGTCGCGAAACAATCCATAGCACCGAGAGAGAATGAACTCCGACTTCTGACGGGCGGCGTTGGCGTAGTCGCGCGCCGCTTCAGCTGAGAAGCGTTTCGGCGTTTCGCGCTGTTCGTTGTTATCGGCCGTCATGCGTCCTCCGCGCTCGATTCTTAGCGTGGCCCAGCCGGGCGCGCCATGCCTTCTCTACACACCCCCAAGGCGGTCTCACGCCTTGAACGGGTCGCGCATAAGAATGACGTCCTCGCGCTCGGGACTGGTGGAAACAAGTGCTGCGGCACAGCCGATCAGTTCCTCGATGCGGCGTATGTATTTGATCGCCTTGGCTGGCAAATCCTTCGACGAGCGCGCGCCTTTGGTGGTCTTCTTCCAGCCATCGAGGGTTTCGTAGATCGGCTCGACCGCTGCCTGGTCTTTAACCCCAGCGGGGAGATAGTCGATCACTTTGCCGTTGAGCTTGTAGCCGGTGCAGATTTTGATCTCATCGAAGCCATCGAGCACATCGAGCTTGGTAAGTGCGATGCCGTCGGCGCCGCATAAGGCGATGGATTGGCGCACGAGCACCGCATCGAACCAGCCGCAGCGGCGGGCGCGGCCAGTATTGGTGCCGACTTCGCGGCCAACCTCACCGATCTTCTTGCCGATCTCGTCTTTCAGTTCTGTCGGGAAGGGACCCGAGCCGACGCGTGTGGTGTAGGCCTTCACGAGACCGAGCACGTAGGTGATCGCGCGCGGGCCGATGCCTGAACCCGCCGCCGCCTGCCCTGCAACGACATTCGATGAGGTGACGAACGGATAGGTGCCATGATCGACGTCGAGCAACACGCCCTGAGCGCCCTCAAACAGGACGCGCTTGGAGCCCTGCAATTGGGCGTCGAGCACGCGCCAGGCAGGCTTTGCATAGGGCAGCACTTTTGGCGCGATCTCGGCAAGCTGGCGCTTCAGATCGTCGACATCGACCTCCGGCAAGTCGAGCCCGCGGCGCAGCGCGTTATGGTGGGCGGTGAGGCGTTCGATCTTCCAATCCATCGATTTTGAATCAGCCAGATCGGCGACGCGCAGGGCGCGACGGCCGACTTTATCTTCATAGGCCGGGCCAATGCCGCGTTTGGTGGTGCCGATGGAGGACGCGCCTGCTTGCGCTTCGCGCGCGGCGTCGAGATCGCGATGGAACGGCAGGATAAGGCAGGCTTGATCCGAGAGCACGAGCAAGTCGGGCGAAATGGCGACGCCGAGGGCGCGAATCTTTTCGATCTCCGCATCGAGCGCCCATGGGTCGACGACAACGCCATTGCCGATAACGGAGAGCTTGCCTTGCACCACCCCGGACGGCAGCAGCGCAAGCTTGTATGTCGTGTTGCCGACGACGAGTGTGTGGCCAGCGTTATGGCCGCCCTGAAAGCGCACCACCACATCGGCGCGATGGCAGAGCCAATCGACGATCTTGCCCTTGCCCTCGTCGCCCCATTGGGCGCCGACCACCACGACTGCAGACATTTGGATACGAACCCTCACCTGCCCGGTGAGACCTACGCGCCCTTCGACAGGTGCTCGGCGCGTCGGCTGGCCAATTTGTGCGGCGATTCCTAGCCGAATGGGCCGCTCAGGTCAAAGCTGCTTTAGGCCTGCTGCGGCGCCGCAGGTGCGGCCATGTTGCGCCAGTTCGGTAAATCGAACTGGGGCGGCGGCCAATCGGACGCGATCGCCGCGCCGCGGACGGGATTTTTATCGTCGCGTGTGTCGCGGTGAACCAATTGCGCTGCGCCGAGGGCTTGGCCGGCGCGATAAAGAATGTCGAGCAAATCGGTGTTGTTGATGTCCATCTTGCGCAACACCGCGACCTGCTTGATCGATAGTTTCTCACCGAGCAGCGCTTCGATGTGCTCAGGCCGGAGATAGTTCGGCTCATCGACCTCTATGCGCGCATCGAGACGCTGGTACGTCAGCACCGGTTGCGCGGTAAGCAGCGGCGTCTCGATCTGCATTCTCACTTCGGAATTGACGTACCATGGAAAGCGCGGGCGCGAGAGCGTCTGCAGCATCGTGATCTGCTGCTGGCTGATGTCGTGATTATAGCCTTCGAGCGCTGCTTGCACTTTCGAGGAATAGGAGACGTTCTTGAAATTGCCGATCGGCTCGGCGCTGGAGCGGCGCTTGCGATTGACCTTTTCGAAGCGCTTGCGGACATAGCCCGTGCCGATTGACCAGAGCAGCAGATTGTCCTCGCCCGTGGGCCAGTTGAAACCGAACGCGGGCTCCGTCGCCGTCAGCAACAATTGCAGCGCCGGATTGTTGTTGGGGCTAACGCCGCCGTCGAAGAAATAGGCGTACTGGGTGAGCTTGCCATGCTTGTTGCGGCCGATGCCGACGCGCACGTCGTTGAAATAGGTCGGCGCCGCCGCAGAGCCTTGCACCAAATCGCGAAGGTAGAATTGCGCGTTCGGCACACCCTGGCTGTTCGACCGCGCATTGAAAAAACGCCAATCCGGATTGTTCACGAGAATCCACGCCGAACCGGTGTCGATGCGCTTGGCGCAAATAGCGAGGCCGGTTTTCAAGAGATCGGAGTTGAGCGTCTGATCGCCCAAGTGTTCACTGAGCGCGCGCGTCAGCGCCTTGTTGTTGAAGCCCGGCATGAAGATGCGCAGGAAGGACGGGACCTGGGGATGGGCGAAAATCGACGGCAGCAATTCGAAATAGAGCGCAACGATATCGCGAACTTTCCATTCGAGCGCGAGCGTGGTGGCGATAATCGAACCGGTCGAGGTGCCGCCGATGAGATCGAAATAGTGCGCCAGGCGGAATGTGCCGGGATTGCCGCTGCGGCGGCCAAGCTCTTCCTCAAGGTTTTGTAAAACGCCAAGCGTGAGCAAGCCGCGCGCGCCGCCGCCATCAAGCGCCAAAATGCGCTTCGGTCCAGGTTGACGAAAACGCTCGCGCAGATGCTCGCCCATCGCGTCCCCCTTCTGAAGTGCCGGTCATTGTACGGCAGGCGGATTTCGCCGCAAGGATAAGCGCGCGTCGGTCGTCGCTATTCGGCGCCATTGGGGTGGAAGCGCCAGACGAAGCGCAGGCCGATATTGTTGAGCCCCTGGTTGCGGCCCTGGTTTAGAATCTGGCCGTGGCTGGCGTGTTCGTAATAGAGCTGCAGCGCGGCATGTTCGCCAAAGCTGCGTTCAAGCGCGAAGGTTTCGCGGAAAAGATCGCGCGAGCCCAGCAATTGGTGTTCGTCTTGGAATTGCGCTGCTTGGGGCGAACCGTCCGGGAATGGATTGTCCAATTCGCCGTTGTGAACGATGAACCCGAACCCGGGCTCAAACGCCCAGTGGCGTGCGAAATTCCAGCGCCATAGGACGCCCACGCCGACGAACGAAGTTTTGCCTTCGGTGTTGAACGATCCGACCAGATAGGGGCGCGGCGAGCCGATGATCCCCAACAGCTCCGGCGATGAAAACACGAGTTCGCTTTCGACATTGTCGCCTTCGCGGCCGTCGGTAAGTTGATCATGCTCAACGTTGAAATTGTGCGTGACGCCGATGCGAAGTTCGTCAATTTCGGCGCGCGCAGGTACTGCAGCGCCAAACGCAAGCGTCAAGCATGCCGCTGAGAAGAGCTGAGCATTCATGATCGTCCCCGTGTCGGTCCCGGTGTCGGTGCCCGTGTCGGTCCCGGTGTCGGTGCCCGTGTCGGTCCCGGTGTCGGTCCCTGTGTCGGTCCCCGTGTCGCGTCCCTGCCGGGAGGCCTAGCGCCTCATCAGCCCGCAACGCGGCAGGCCAACGCCGGTTCCGTCTAGAAACGCAAAAGTTTGGCGTAGCGGACATGGGGCAGCGCCTTGATCTTGGCCATCACGTCGGCGGACGGCGTCGAAATCTACACCGACAAGCGCAATCGCCTCGCCCTGCGTGTCTCGGCCCAAATGGAAGGTGGCGATATTGACTTGCGCGTCGCCAAGCAAGGTTCCGAGCGCGCCGATGAAGCCCGGCTTGTCGGAATTGTTTATATAGAGCGTGGCGGCGCTGAACGGCGCTTCGAGCGCCATGCCCTTCACTTCGGTAATCCGCGGCTGGTTGCCGATCACAGCGCCTGCGAGCGTGCGCCAGCCGCCGCCCGTCTTCACCTTGATACGTATGAGGCTGTCATAGGTGGGCGAGGCATCGCGCGTGCTTTCGGTGAGTGCTGCGCCGCGTTCTTTCAGCAGCGCGGGCGCTGAAACCATGTTCACGTCCTGCAATAGCGGGCGCAGCAGACCCGCGAGCGCGGCAGCCGTCAGCGGCTTCATGTTGAGCTTGGCGACATCGCCTTCGTATTCGATGGCGACTTCGTCGAGGCCTTCGTCGACGATCTGGCCCGCGAACGTGCCGAGCTTTTCCGCAAGCGCTGCGAAGGGTTTGAGGCGCGGCGCTTCTTCGGCGGTGATTGAGGGCATGTTGAGCGCGTTGGTGACAGCGCCGGTCAGCAGATAATCACTCATCTGCTCGGCGACTTGCAGCGCGACGTTCTCCTGGGCTTCGTTAGTGGAGGCGCCAAGGTGGGGCGTTGCGATGAAGTTCTGAGCGCCAAAAAGAGCGTTATCCTTTGCCGGCTCGACGGTGAACACATCGAACGCTGCGGCCGCGACATGTTCGCTTTTCAGGGCATCGAGTAAGGCAGCTTCGTCAACCAGACCGCCGCGGGCGGCGTTGACGATGATGACCCCTTTCTTGGTCTTGGCCAGGTTTTCGCGCGACAAGATGTTGCGGGTTTTATCAGTCAGCGGCACATGCAGCGAAATCATGTCGGCGCGCGCCAGCAGATCCTCGAGTTCGACCTTCTCGACGCCAATCTGCACGGCGCGTTCGGCGGAGAGGAATGGATCGTAGGCGATCACCTTCATCTTGAGCCCAAGCGCGCGATCGGCCACGATCGAGCCGATATTGCCGCAACCAATGAGGCCAAGCGTCTTGGCGTAGAGCTCGCGGCCCATGAAGCGGTTCTTTTCCCACTTCCCCGCTTGCGTCGACGCATTAGCCTCGGGCACTTGCCGCGCCGCCGCGAACATCAGCGCGATGGCATGCTCGGCGGTGGTGATGGAATTGCCGAACGGCGTGTTCATGACCACGACGCCCTTGGCGGTGGCGGCGGCAATGTCGACATTGTCGACGCCGATGCCGGCGCGGCCGATGACTTTGAGATTCTTCGCAGCCGCGATGATATCGGGCTTCACCTTGGTGGCCGAGCGGATGGCGAGGCCATCGTACTTGCCGATGATCTCCTTCAGCTTGGCGGCGTCAGCGCCAAGCTGCGGCTGGAAATCCACTTCAATGCCGCGCGCCTTGAAGATGTCGATGGCCGCCGGCGAGAGTTCGTCGGAGATGAGAACCTTGGGCATGATCGCTGTCCTTATCGCTGTTCTTGTCAGTGGCCTTGTCTGTGGTCTTGGCGCCAATCGGCGCGCTCGAGCCGGTGAATGAGGCAATCGTCTTCGTCGTTGAAGATGCGCCGGCCGACGGGTTTGAAACCGAGACGCCGATAGAAGCGGTGCGCGGCGGTGTTGCTGTTGAGCGGGTCAATGATGATGGCGGTGACGGCGGGATCGGCGAAGCATTGGCCGATGACCGCGCGCATCATCAGCGCGCCATAGCCCTTATTTCGATCCGCCGCGTCGCCGATCCAAATATCGATGGCGCGCAGGTGCGCTTCGCACGCGCCCCAATAATGCGTGGGTTCGCTGTGCGGATCGATCACTTGCATCGCCCCAATGGGACGGCCGTCGCGTTCTGCAATGTAATAGCAAGTCAGATCGCAATTGGCGGCGATCTCATCGGGCCAAACCGCGCCGGGAAAAGCTTGCTCCGCATGAGGATCATCGGTTGTGCAGGCAATCACGTCAGGATCGGCGTCCCAGCGCGCGAGCGTGGGCGCATCCGCTTGCGTCGCAAGGCGGATGATGAGCGCGCCATCGTCCGTCGCGACAGCGATCGGCGGCCACATCACACTTACAGGCATGATGCCAGGCCAGGCATGATATCAGGCCGCCTGCTCGGCGATGTCGGCGACACAGGCGGCAAACGCCCAATCAAGCCAAGGCGTCAGGGCTTCGAGGTCGCCAGTCTCCACCGTCGCGCCGCACCAGATACGCAGGCCCGGCGGCGCTGCGCGGTAAGAGCCGGCGTCGAAAGCTGCCTCCTCTTTCTCTAGGAGGCTGCTGAGTTTCTTTGCGAACGCCGCCTGAGCCTCGTCGCTCAAGCGCGTGATGCGCGGATCGACAACCTTCAGACACACGCTGGTGTTCGAACGCGTCGCTGGGTCAGCGGCAAGGAAGTCGACCCAGTCCGTGTGGGCTGCCCAATCATTCAGCACTTTGGCATTGGCATTGGCCCGCGCATGCAGAGCGGCCAGACCGCCGATCCGCTCTGCCCATTTGAGCGCGTCGATATAGTCTTCGGTCGCCAACAGCGACGGCGTGTTGATGGTTGCGCCTTCGAAGATCTCGAGATCCGCCTTGCCCTTCTTGGTGAGGCGGAAAATCTTCGGCAGCGGCCGATCCGGCGTGAAGCTCTCCAGCCGCGCAATCGCGCCCGGGCTCAAAACCATCATGCCGTGCGCGGCTTCGCCCCCGAGCACTTTCTGCCACGAGAACGTCGTTACATCGCATTTGGCCCAATCGATGGGCTGGGCGAACACCGCACTGGTCGCATCGTTGATGGTGACGCCTTCGCGGTCCGCGGCGATCCAATCGAAGTCTCGCACGCGCACCCCGGAGGTGGTGCCATTCTGCGTGAAAATGACGTCGGCCTCTTTGCGCGCGCAGCTAAGATCAGGCAGCGCGCCGTAAGCGGCGGTGTGCACCTTGGCGTCGAGCTTCAGTTGCTTGGCGTCGCGCACCCATTCTTCGCCGAAGCTTTCCCACGCGAAAATGTCTACGGGCCGTGCGCCAAGCATCGACCACATCGCCATCTCGACAGCGCCCGTGTCGGAAGCCGGCACGATGGCGATCTTGTGGGTGTCAGGCACGCAAAGGACGGTGCGCGTGCGATCGATTGCTTCCTTGAGTTTGGCCTTGCCCGGCTTGGCGCGATGGGAACGGCCGAGAACCGCGCCGTCGAGCGCGCTCGTCGTCCAACCAGGGCGTTTTTTGGTGGGTCCCGAAGAAAACCGGGGGTCGGCCGGGCGCAGTGCCGGCTTGGCGGGGGTCGTCATCAACTTGTCTCCCATCCTTACAGATGGGCGTCCGCCGTTGGGAGCGGATGGCCCGCCGACTCTGGTGATCCAGTTCGCGGGCTTTTGCAACGCAACAAAACGGGCGGAACGCAGCGAGCGCCCCGCCCGACGCCCTAGCGCAGACCGCCCGAGGCCGAGATGCGTTCGCCGGTGAGCCAAGAGGACTCGTCGGAGGCCAAAAACACGGCGACCTTGGCAATGTCGTGGGGCTGGCCGAGGCGACCGAGGGGCGTATCGGCGACAATTTTCTTTTCGAGATCGCTGCCGATCATGCCCAACGTGTGTGCGCCTTCGGTTTCGGTCCCGCCCGGCGCCACGACATTGACGCGTATGTTTCGCGCCGCCAGTTCAACGGCGAGCGCGCGCGTCAGCGTATCAACCGCACCCTTGGTGGAGGAATATATCGTCGAGTTCGCAACCGGGCTCTCGCTGATGACCGAGCTAACATTCACGATAGCGCCGCCTTTTTCGTCAAAGTGCCTGCCCGCTTGCTGCGCGACCAGCAACGAGCCCAACACATTGATGTTGAACTGGCGATGGAATTCGGCCTCGGTGATGGCGTCCAGCGGGTGGAAAGCGAACACGCCAGCATTGTTCACAACAACATCGACGCGTCCGTAGGTTTCCTTGGTCACGGCGAACAGACGCTCAACATCCGCTCCTTTCGCCACATCGGCTTGCAAGGCAATGGCCTTACCTTGCCCGCCCTCGATTTCCGCTACAACGCGCTCCGCGCCTGCGCGGTCGGAAGCATAATTCACGACGACGGTCGCACCCTCCGCCGCGTACGCCTTGGCGATAGCCGCCCCGATTCCCTTGGACGCGCCCGTAACTATCGCGACCTTGCCCTGTAACTTGTTCATAAATACGCCCCTTGCACTGAGTTCGACGCTTAGATAAGTATCTAAGTGTCTGCGGCAAGAAGGCTTGCCGAAGATTTAGATTGGGCTCACGTCAGATTTTGGCGAGGCGGTCGAGATAGGCCTTCAAGGCCCGCCGGTTGAGGGTGATGTTCATGAACTTGCCCTGCTTCTCCGTTTCGATGAGGCCTGCGGTCTCAAGCTCTTTCAGATGATGCGACATCGTCGCGGCGCTCACCTTGTGCTTGCCTTGCAATGCGCTGCACTGAATCTCGCCGTCCGCTTCGCTGACCTGACGCAGAATGTCGACGCGGCGCGGCTCCGCCAGCGCACGACCGATGCGGGCGAAGTCTTTGTCGCTGAGTTTGGCGCCTCGGGATGGCATTGATGATGCCGATATAGGCGCTCGCCGCGGCGAACAAGGCCTACTTCGGATCAGCTGGCAGGACGCGCGGGGCGTGCGTTTCAGCTTCAGTGGGCGGCGCAGGATGTGACGTCGGGGGCGGCGGCGCTGGCGGAGGCGGCTCCGGCGCGGTCATGTCGATACCCGGCAGCGTCGGCTCTTCGAAAATTGGCGGCAAGGCGCGGCGCGTGCGCCGCTTTTTGCGTTGCGGCGCTTCAGGCGCCTCGATGCGGTTGCTGAGGCGCGAGATCGCGGCATCGAGTTCGCCGCGGATATAGACCGAAACCTGGCCAAGCAAACGCACACTGGACAGCGTCTGGATCGCGCGCACGTAGCCGCCCCGCGAAGACGCCTGATAGCCAACGACGCTTTCCATGTCGAAGCGATCGCACCAATAGGGCGCGAGGTCGGCGAAAGCCGAGCCGGTGACCGGGTCTTCATTAATGCCGACGCCGGGCGCAAAGAAACGCGAGATGAAATCGTACGGCTTGCCTTCGTCTGCTGGCGCGGTGACCGAGAGACATCCCTGCTTCGGACCGCGCACAAGCCGGTTCACCGCGGCAAAATTCGGCTGGAGAGCGCGCACCGCGGCTTCGTTTTCGAGTACGATGGTGGCGTAGCCAGCGACGAAGGCGTCGACGACACTCGGATTGCCAAGCGCGGCGAGCAAGTCCGGCTGCGGCGTCCATTGCGTGCGCTGTACGCGTGGCAGATCGAGCGTGTAACCCTCGGGCGTCGTGCGCACGATGAGCGCCCCGGCGTGGGTGTCAAAAACGACGACTTCGAGATTGGACTCTAGTTCGGAGAGCAGCATGGCGCCGGCGGCGAGCGTCGCGTGGCCGCAAAGCGAGACTTCCGTCGCCGGCGTGAACCAGCGCAGCTGGTAATTGCCCTTCAGGCCTGTTGGCACGAAGAACGCGGTTTCGCTCAGATTGTTTTCGGTGGCGATGGCTTGCAGCGTGGCGTCCGGCAACCAGCGATCGAGCGGCACCACGCCGGCCGGATTGCCGGTGAAAACACGGTCCGTGAAGGCGTGGACGATCCAGATTTTCATCGGCCTCAGATATGGCGGCGCTGGCGCGGGCTCGCCAGTGACATCGCCGCTCAAGTGTTCGCCTTTGAGGCGAGCGCCCCATTGTGCCCGAGCGGCTGGTGGCCTTGGCCAAAACCAGGCGCGTTGCGGATCGCCTCGAGGAGATAGAGGCGCGCTTTTTCGACAGCCTGCTCGAGGGGCGCGCCTTGAGCGATGGCGGCGGCGATGGCCGAGGCGAGCGTGCAGCCGGTGCCGTGTGTGGCTTTGGTGGCGATGCGTTGGCTTTCGAAAACGCGATAGCCTTCGCGTGTGAGCAGCACGTCGCGAATGACGTCGCCCTCGATGTGGCCGCCTTTGATGAGGGCGGCGTGGGCGCCGAATTCTTCTACCAGCTTCTCAGCGGCGTCGATCTGGCCACCGAGGTCGCGCACTTCGATCTCGGTGAGGCGCTCGGCCTCTGGTGCGTTCGGTGTGACGATGGCGGCGCGCTTGACGAGCTGGGTGGCGATGATTTGGACCGCGTCATCGGCCAGAAGCGCTGCCCCGCCCTTCGCGATCATCACAGGATCGAGCACGAGCGGGACATTTTGGCCGAACAGGTCGTAAGCATCAGCGACGGCGCGCACGTGATCGGCGGAGCCGAGCATACCGAGTTTCCAGGCGTCGGCGCCGAGATCGCTCATCACCGCTTCGATCTGCGCACGCACGATCTCGGGGGCAACGGCGTGCACGGCGCTGACCCCAAGGGTGTTCTGCACGGTGATGGCGGTGATCGCCGTCATGGCGTAGCCGCCAAATGCGGTGACGGTCTTGATGTCGGCCTGAATGCCGGCCCCGCCGCCGGAATCCGAACCGGCGACGATGAGGACGCGGCCTTTGGGTCTAGTCATTGCTCCACAAATAGCGCCGCTCACTCTCGTGCGCTATGACGGCGCATGCATGACGAAGGCGCGCCACGACCTGCTTGGGACCCGCTGATGGCCGCAAAGCTGGTCGGTTCGACCGTCATCGTGGGCATGACCTATCTCAAGCCCGATGGCTCGGTTCGCGGCCAAGAACAGATGTTTGGGGCGATTGAAATAGCGGACGCCGATCGCGGCGTCGCTATCCTGCTTGAGCGGTCGCGGTCAGGCGAATTGTACTGGTTGCCGCCCGATCTGCGCGCCTACCGCGAAGCGCCGAAAGGATCCTACAAACTCCGGTCAACCGGCGAAATCATCGAAGATCCGGACTTCACGGCATCCTTCATCGGCCAGCCGGCGCCATAGCCCGCCACACTTTCAGCGCTTGCACGGTCTCAGCGACGTCGTGCACGCGCAGCATGTCGGCGCCCGCTTGCGCCGCTTGCAGTGCTGCTGCAACCGAGCCGCCGATCCGGCCCGAGCCGGCATCGGCGCCAGGATCGATCTTGGCGATGTAGGCCTTGCGCGAAGCGCCGATGAGGACCGGCTTTCCGGTTTCCGCGCGAATGCGCCCCACCGCCTGCAGCAGCGCCAGATTGTGTTCGAGCGTCTTGCCGAAACCGATGCCCGGATCGACCCAGATGTCCTCGACCCCCTTGGCCTCGGCGGCGGCGATGCGTTGGCGCAGGAAAGCGATAACTTCGGCGACGACATCTTCGTAGCGCGGATCGTTCTGCATGGTGCGGGGTTCGCCCAGCATGTGCATGAGCACGACGGTGCGATGAAGCGAGGCCGCGGTTTCGAGCGCGCCGGGACCGCGCAGCGCGTTGACGTCGTTCCAGATGCTGGCGCCGGCGGCGATGGCGGCGCGCGCAACGGCAGACTTCATTGTGTCGATGGAAATCGGCGCCCTGGTTGCGGATCGAAGAGCTGCGATCACCGGCACGACGCGGGCGATCTCTTCGCCTTCGTCCACCGGACTTGCGTTGGGCCGCGTGGATTCGCCGCCGACATCGATGAGATCTGCCCCCGCTTCCAGCATGGCAAGCGCGTGCGGGGCCGCACGCCCTTCCCATTTGCCGCCGTCAGAGAAGGAATCCGGCGTGACGTTCAGCACGCCCATGATGTAAGGGCCGCCTGCCAGCTTCGGCGGCGGTAAAGGGATGTTCATGGGTGGCGCGGATGACAAGTTGATGACATCTCCGCAAGCGGCATACGCAGTTGGCGGCGTGCGCATGCGCCGCACTCACGATCGTGCGACGAACAAACACAAGCACTTGGGCCCATGCGTTGCCGCGCTTGTGCATGCTGGCAAACCGATTTTGCGCGGGCAAGCGCACAAATGACCGATTGGCGCATTCGCCTCTCGCCGGTGCTGACGCCCGTCTTTCGCGCCTGGTGGCGATTTCGCCGCCCTGCGACGCTGGGCGTGCGTGCGCTGATTTGCGACGATGCCGGGCGCGTGCTCCTGGTTCGCCACACCTATTCAAAGGGCTGGCACTTGCCAGGCGGCGGGGTCGAGCGCGGCGAAACCGCCCTGGACGCCGTCTCGCGCGAAGCGGCCGAGGAAGCCGGCGTCGAAGCGACCGCGCCGCCCGCGCTCATCGGCTTTTACGCCAATCATGCCAATTTTCCCAACGACCATATCGCGCTTTATCGCTTCTCGGCGTGGCGTGCGTGCGCGCCGAAAGCTGGCGGCGAAATCGCCGAGCGCGGCTTTTTTGCGCGCGATGCACTGCCTGCGGAGACAACGCCCGGCACGCGGCGGCGGCTGGCGGAAGTGTTTGGCGGCGCGCCTACAAGCGCACATTGGTGAGCGAACGCGCTTGTGGGCTGAGAGCGTGCGCGCTGTAAGAGGGGCTCATGTGGCGCACCATTCTTCTTTACGCCTTGGCGCTGGCGGCGGGCGCCTTTGCGCTGCAATGGCTGCAGTACCGGTTTCTGGTTCGGGCGTTTCCAGCCGAGATCTATATCGGTCTGATCGCGGCGACGTTTGCAGGGCTTGGGATTTGGGCGGGCCTGAGATTGGCGCGGCGGCCCCCACCGGCAGCGTTTGAAAAGAACGCAGCGGCCATCGCGTCGCTTGGCCTGACGCTGCGCGAACAGGAGGTGCTCGCCCAGCTTGCTGCGGGCAGATCCAACAAGGAGATCGCCCAGAAACTGGGCGTCTCCCCCAACACGGTGAAGACGCAAATCGCAAGCCTCTACCAGAAGCTCGCGGTGCAGCGACGGACCCAAGCGGTACAGAAAGCGCGCGAACTGGCGATCATTCCGTGAGCGGCGCGCCGGCAAACGCCTGATTTCGCTGAATTCACCCTTTCGGGTGATTTATCCGTGTCGCGACATTTGCCTTTCCTCGCGCATCACAGCAGGGAGGAAATCATGTTAGGCATAGCTCTTCGCTACGGCGCCATTGCGGGCTTCATCGTCATCGCGGTGCTGCTGGCAGGGATAGTCGCCACCAGCGAGCACCAGACCCAGAGCAGCATCTTCTCGACGGAATGGTTCGGCTACACGGTCATGCTCGTCGCGCTGTCGACGATCTTTCTGGCCATCCGCGATTACCGAAACCAGAAGCTCGGCGGCGTCATCAAGTTCTTGCCGGCGCTGGGCCTGGGCCTGTCGATCGCCTTCATCGCCGGCCTCGCCTACGTGATTGGCTGGGAGATCTACCTCAACGCCACGCACTACCAGTTCATGGAGCACTACGCCGCGGCCATGGCCGAACGCGCCCGTGGGTCGGGTCTGGCGGGCGCTGCTCTGCAAGCAAAACTCGATGAGATCGAGGCCATGCGCGCCGGTTATGCCAACCCGCTTATCCGCTTGCCGATGACGTTCCTGGAGATTTTCCCAGTCGGCGTGCTGATCGCGCTGATCTCAGCGGCGGTGCTGCGCAATCCAAAGGTGCTGCCAGCGCGGGCCCCAGCGCGCGCTTAAGGCCTAAAAGCAAAACGCCGCCGTGGAGGTTTGAGCCTCCGCGGCGGCGTTGTGGCGCGCGGTCTGGGACGCGGCGCCACGGCTGATGAAGCTACTTGCGCTTCGCCTTCTTCGGCGCCGCCTTCTTCGCTTTCTTTGCCTTCTTCGCCATGACTTGCTCCTCGATGGCAGAGACCTTTATCGGTCCGGCGCGGACGATGCCCTGCGATTCCAAACTCAATCGTTAACGCGGTCAATTCGAGCGCGAGACGAATTTGTACATCACTGCGAACGCTCGAACAGAACCCCTGAGCGCAGCGCCAGATAGAGCGCCATGGCGAGCGCCGGCCACTGCACCCAATAAGGCGGCCCCGTCATCACGTTGAGCGCCAGCAACACCAGCCAGATTACGACAAGGCGCGCCGCCGACTTATAGAAGCGCGCTTTCTTATCGACGGCCGGCTTGGCGGCGCGAGCAGCGTTGCGCGGCGCTTTGTCTGCAGCGCTCTCGCTGCCGCCGACGCTGTAGACGGCGATGCTCTCGGCGAAATTCTTAGGCTGCCGCTCGCCTAGATACTCAAAACCAACCGAGAGCTTCTTTTGCACCTGATCGTAGACTTGCTGCGAAATCAGGATGCCGCCGGGCTCGGCCATGCTCTGCAGGCGTGCGGCGAGGTTGACGCCCTCGCCCAGCAGATCGTCGCCGTCGACCATGACGTCGCCGAGATGGACGCCAATTCTGAAACGCAATCCGCTTTGGGCATCGGCGCTCAATTCGCGCTGCACTTCGATGGCGCACTGAACAGCCTCGACGACGGACGGAAACTCGGCGATCAGCCCGTCGCCGGCGGTGTTGGCGATCCGGCCGTGATGGCGTTCGATGAATTGCTGGAAGACGCCGCGTGCGGCGCGCAGCGCGCCGAGCGTGCCCACCTCATCGGCTTCCATAACGCGGCTATAGCCGTCGGCGTCGGCGGCGAGAATGGTCGTGAGTTTCCGTCGGACTTCGGACATCGCGGAAGAGCGCTTAGCGCTCCACGCAAAGCGCGATGCCCATGCCACCGCCAATGCAGAGCGTGGCGAGGCCGCGCTTCTTGCCGCGGCGTTGCAGTTCGTAGAGGAGCGTCGTCAGCACCCGCGCGCCGGACGCGCCGATCGGGTGGCCGATGGCGATGGCGCCGCCATTGACGTTCACGATCGCCTCGTCCCAGCCCATGTCCTTGTTCACGGCGCAGGCTTGCGCCGCGAAGGCCTCGTTGGCTTCGACGAGATCGAGATCGCCGACCTTCCAGCCTGCTTTCTCAAGGGCTGCTTTCGACGCTGGGATCGGTCCGGTCCCCATGAGAGCGGGATCGACGCCGCGCGAGGCCCATGACGCGATCCGCGCCAGCGGCGCAAGACCGCGGCGATCGGCTTCTTCGGCTGTCATCAGCACGAGCGCGGCTGCCCCATCATTGATGCCCGAGGCATTGCCGGCGGTGACGGCGCCGTCCTTCTTGAACGCAGGCTTCAGTTTGGCGGCGGCTTCGAGTGTGGCGCCCGCGCGGATATATTCGTCCGCGTCAACGACGACATCGCCTTTGCGCGTCTTCAGCGTAACCGCGACGATCTCATCTTTGAACCTGCCGGCCTTTTGCGCAGCTTCCGCTTTGTTCTGCGAAAGCGTGGCGAACTTGTCCTGCTGTTCGCGGCTGATCTGCCACTTCTCGGCGACGTTCTCGGCGGTCATGCCCATGTGATACTGGTTGAAGACGTCGGTGAGACCGTCCTTGATCATGGTGTCGCTGAACGAAACATCGCCCATCTTCACCCCGGCGCGCAGATATTGGGCGTGCGGCGCCAGCGTCATGTTCTCCTGGCCGCCGGCGACAACGATTTTCGCGTCGCCGGCTTTGAGCTGCTGATAGCCGACGACAACCGCGCGCAGACCCGAACCGCAGACCTGATTGAGCGACCAGGCTGGGCTTTCATCGGGAACCCCGGCCGCGCGTGCGGCTTGGCGTGCGGGGTTCATGCCCTGGTTGGCGGTGAGCACCTGGCCAAGCACGACCTCGGAAACGTCCTTGGCTTCGACTTTTGCGCGCTGCAGCGCAGCTGTTATCGCTGTCTTGCCCAGCTCATGTGCGGGCGTCGCAGCAAAACTTCCATTGAAGGAACCAACGGCGGTACGGGCGGCGGAGACGATGACGATGTCGGTCATTGCGACTGACTCCGAACTGGCTAAGCCATGGTTGATAAAGGAGACTTCTGGCCTCGTATCGCACAAGCAGCGCGCGAATTCCAAGCGGTGCTCCAGCCTTTAGCAGGCGAAAACAGCTTGTTTGTCTTGCATTGCGGCGGGGGAAGCAGGAGTTTGCCGCCCCTGCCCGCTTTTCGCGGGCGCGAGACGGGGACATGGACGTGGCGGACGGAAACGAGCAGGGGGATGCCAGCAGCAGCGCGGGGACGCAAAGCGAGCCGGTCATCATCAAGAAGTATGCGAACCGAAGGCTCTACAACACCGCGGCGTCGCAATACGTGACGCTCGAGCATCTCTCGGAGATGGTGCGCGAAGGCACTGACTTCATCGTCCTGGACGCCAAAACCGGAGACGACATTACCCGCTCGGTGTTGACGCAGATCATCTTCGAGCAAGAGAGCCGCGGTCAGAATTTGTTGCCGGTGCAGTTCCTGCGCCGGCTTATTCGTTTTTATGGCGACCAGATGCAGGGCTTCTTACCGCCCTATCTCGAAATGAGCATGGAAACCTTCGCCAAGGCGCAGGAGAAGATGCGCGAGAACATGTCGCGCGCGTTCGGCGCAACAACGCCGATGGCGGCGTTCGAAGAACAAACGCAGCGCAACATGCAAATGTTTCAACAAGCGCTGCAGATGTGGACGCCTTTCACCGGCCAGATGCCGGGCATGACGAAGGCCTCGGGCGCGGTCGGCGAAGAAGAAACCGACAGCGCCAAGGAAGCCCAAGTCGCCGAGCTCAGACGGCAAATGGAAGCGATGCAAAAGCAGCTCGACGCAATGTCGCGCAAATGACGCGTAGCGTTCCCAAAAAAAATGCGGGGCGATTGCTCGCCCCGCTTTCTCCTTTGAGTTTGGCGCGCGCGTTTTAAGACGGCGCCCACTGCCCTTGCGAATTGCGACAATAGGTTTCCGGCGGCAATTGCTGGGCGCCGTGCGCGGTGTCGGTGATCGTCGCGGTCACCCGCCTGCAGCCGTCGCCAGTGTGGGTGGGGCGATTGACGGTCAGATATTTTCCGTTGCCGCCGCCCCAGCTATCGGTCACGCGGCGATCTCTGTCGAGCGCGCGATCATAATTGCGCTCAACGCGGCGCTGATCGTTTTGCGAGAGGATGTTGCACACAGCGTAGGTCCCCACGCCGCCGACGGCTGCGCCAAGCGCGGCGCCCCGGAGACGATGCCGCGAGAGGAGCGCCCCCGCAAGCGCGCCAGCGCCGGCGCCAAGCAGTGCGTTGTGCGTGCACTGCGACAGATGCGTGCCTTCGGCGCTGGCGCTCATCGGCGCAACGATCATTCCTGACAGCGCGAATGCGACGGCCAATGCGAGATTCTTCAGTTTCATGTGCACACCTCCGCAGCGGTTTCAAAGGTCCCGTGAAATTGCCTTTGGCAGACGCCGGCGGCGCCCGCCGTGACCCCTGTCACGATATCGACCTCACGATGATGACCTTGGCGCCACAGGCTTAAGCGCACTGCACGCATCGGGGAACTGTTCACGGAACCGCAGCCGCGCATGCACGTTTTTTGCCCCGGGAGGCGGGAGGAACATATGCCGGCATCACGCGCGGGACTCTTCGCGGGCTTCTTGTTTGGAGTGTCGATCGCCGTGCTTGTAGTGATGGTCTTCAACCACCACTAAGCACGCCAGTCGACGGCAAACAGCGCGACGGGTTCATGGAAGCCCTTCAGCATACGCCTGCCGAGCGGCACGGTTGCGAACTGGCCGTCGATGGCGTGGTGGACATCATGGGAAATCACCACGGCGTCGACTGCCGCATCCTGGGTGATGCGCGAGGCCATCTGAACAGTTGCACCGAAAAGATCGTTGTTGTCGGCAACCGGTTCGCCAGCATGCATGCCGATGCGCAATTGCAGCGCGTTGGCGCTATTCTTGTTGAAGGCGGCGACCTGGCGTTGGATGCCGCAGGCGCAGGCGACCGCAATCGGTTCTTCCGTGAACGCCGCCATGATCCCATCGCCGGTGTGCTTTATCTCGCGGCCGTGGCGGGTCAGCAATTCGCTGCGCACAAGCGCGTCGTGCGCCCGCACGAGATCCACCGAAGCCGCATCGCCCAGCCTGTTCGTCATCGCGACCGAATTGACGATATCGGTGAACATGACGACGCGGTGGGCGGATTCCGCGATCGGCGCGTTCGACGCCACGACCGAATGGGGATCGCTGATGCGCCCGAGGAAAGCCTCAACCACGAGCGGGTTCACTTCAATGATCTCGGTTGGCAAGAAGCCATGCGATTCTTCGTGCACCTTGAGCGCCGTCGCAGCGTCAGGCGCGTCGACAAGACAGAACACACGACAGCATTTGTGATCGAACCAATAGGTGAGAAAATTGACGCCGTACTTGTCCTGGACAGCCAAGTCCATCTGGTGCGCGCGGGCCAGATCTTCAGGCGACGTGTTCTCAAGGTTGTGACGATCCATAAAGATCGGCATCGCCTTGCCTCCTCCAACGCAGGATAACCACGCCAAACCCGAAGCGCTATCCGCTACGCCTAATTCCAGAGCTGAGGTTTGCGGTCTTTCCAGGGCAGTTCCTTCTCGAGCTGGGCGGCGAGTTCGGAAGAGCACGTCCTCACCGGCGTAACGGCCAGTGAACATCATCGCGATCGGCAGTTTGGATTGCGACTGCCAGAGCGGCAGCGACAGCGACGGCTGGCCCGTGAAGTTGAACGGCGGCGTAAAGCCGAACGTCGCGGCTTGTCGGCGATCGAATTCCTTGAGGTCGTCGCTCAGCGTATCGAGATAGTCGACACGCGGCGGCGGCGTGCAGAGCACCGGCGTGAGATAGACGTCCCAGGTTTCGAACTTTGCCAGGATCTGGCGGTTCATCAGCCGCAATTGCTGCCAGCCCCACATCGCGTCCATGCCGCTAATGGCTTTACCCGCTTCGTAGGCGCGGCGCGCAAGTCCCTCAATGTCGTCGCCGGGCTCGCGTCCCTTGATCTCGATCCAGCGCTTGATGCTGGCGGCGAAGTTCGACGCGGAGACCAGCGCCTGGGCGCGATAGAGCATGCGATAGTCGACGCCCAGGCCTTCGTTGCGAACATCGTGTCCGAGTTTTGCGAGCACATCGGCGGTGCGCTCGATCGCCGCTTGCACCTCCGGATCGATCGGCGCGCCGCGCGGCGTTTCGCTGGACCAAGCGATGCGCAGCTTGCCGGGTGCGCGCATGATCTCTTCCATGTACGGCCGTTCCTGTGGCGGCGGCGCGTACGGGCTTGCGGGTTGGGGATAGCCGGTGGCGTCGAGCATGGCGGCGCTGTCGCGCACGGTACGGCTGACGACGTGGTCGACCGAAAAGCCGATGGCGCGATCGCTATCGTGCAGTCCGTTCGGGTTGCGGTCGCGCGTCGTCTTGAGGCCGACGAGACCACAGCATGCCGCAGGAATGCGGATCGAGCCCAACCCGTCGCTGGCGTGCGCGAGCGGCACGATGCCTGCGCCAACAGCGGACGCTGAACCGCCCGATGAGCCGCCCGATATGTGATCCGTATTCCAAGGATTGCGGCAGGGACCAAGCTTGGCTGAGGTGGTAACGCCGGGGATGCCGAATTCCGGGGTATTGGTCTTGGCCGTCAGCACCGCGCCCGTGGCGCGATAGCGGCTCACCAATTCACTATCATCAGCGTCGGCGTCGATTGCCGCAAAGCGGCTGCCCGAGGTCCGCGGCCAGCCCTTTACGCGCAGGCCGAGGTCCTTGATCAAAAATGGGACGCCCTTGAACGGTCCGTCCGGGAGCGCGCCCTTGGCGACGGCGCGCGCTTCGTCATAGGCCTTGTAAACCACGGCGTTGAGTTTGGCATTGTGGCGTTCGATGCGCTCAATGGCGGCTTCGAGTAATTCGCTTGGCGTTACGTCACGGTTGCGGACGAGTTCTGCAAGGCCAAGGCCATCATAATCGGCGTAATTCTGCATCGGGCGCCTCCAGCGCCACGATAGCGGTTAATTTTCGTTTGGCACGTTGAATGCAGCGCCTTGGGTCATGGGCGCAGCCCGACCCTCGCTTGTTTACGATGCCGCCTTCGAAGAAGTGGGTGAACGGCGCGCGCATGACCGTCGCACCGGCGACCAGCGCGCACAACGCGTCGGCTCGGGTTTAGGGATGGATCCGCTGTTTGCGGCGACCCTCGTCAACCACGTCGCTTCGCCTGAGCACGCCACATTCAATGGTTATCGCGCCGAGCGCGCGCTGCGCGCAGGCATCGCCATTGATGTGAAAGCCTAAGCGCGCTTCCGCGACGCTTCGAATTCCTCGAGCCAAGCATCCACCGCATCAAGGCGCGCTTCGATGTCTTCGATGCGGGTCGAGGCGGTCTCGCCTTCGGATGGCGTCACGCGCGCGGCGACGCCGGCGCGCAAGGTAACCTCAACGAGATCGGCGCTCAGGAGTTTTGCGAACGCCTGCAGCTCGTCGCCGCTCGGTGCGCGCGCATTGGTGAAGAGCCGTTCGAGCTCGCCCTTGTCGATGCCGGCGCATGCGGCGAGCGCAGTGCGGTCGAGCCAACGTTCTGCAAGGCGCGCGTCAAACCAGTTTGCGTCGAAGAACAAGGACATCCACCCTCCATCCGGCGCCGATCCTGCAGGATAAGCGCTCATGGCCGCATTCATCATTCCGCGATTCGGGCGTTGGCTCGACTTCGGGATCGCCTTGGCGCTGGGCCTTTGGTGTATGTGAGCAACGCAAACGGCAGCCGGTTAAGGCTGCCGTCTCCGTTCTGAGATTTCATTTCGGTTAGTGTTGGCC
Source organism: uncultured Pseudomonadota bacterium (assembly GCA_963837475.1). Lineage (GTDB taxonomy): Bacteria > Pseudomonadota > Alphaproteobacteria > Caulobacterales > Aquidulcibacteraceae > Vitreimonas. Next base: position 309,428 of record CAWIND010000003.1, on the reverse strand, counting down.
GGCGAACTCGACGTCGCGGCGCGCCGAGACAATCGTCACCACAACACCTGCAAGCACGTCCAACAACGACATCACCAGGATGAGGAAGAACGGCGTCGTCGCGAACGCCGGGTGGAGCAGGAATTCGACCAGGCAGATGATGAACACCAGCATCGAGAGCGCGTGGTTGAAGATCGCCGCGGTGCCGGTCGAGGTTGATTTCAGCAATTCGATGAACAGCAGCAGCAGCGACAGAAGCACCATCACATCGCCAAATGTCACGATCCATTCGACCCCAGATGCCATCGGTACGCGCAGCCACGCATCGAAGAGATGCTGACGCACGGCGTTGGGATCGTGGTTCGCAACGGTCGAGCCGAAGCCCCACACATTGTAGATCAGCACTGGGATCAGCAGCAGCGGAAAGACGTTGAAAATGGCCCCCATGGGACTCCCCTCGTTTGCGCCTCGAACCGGGCGATCCGGCGGCCTGCCTTACAACTCGTCTGCCCCCCCGGGCTGACGTGCTCGGCTTCTGAGCCACATAACGCCGAACAGGTCGGTCATGTTCGCGGCGAGTTGGCCGAGATTGGTATATTTGGAGCGGCCAGCGCCCCGATGTCGATGATTAACCTCCAGGAACTCGACTGCATAGCCTTCGCGTAGCATCAGCGCAGGCATGTAGCGGTGCATATGGTCGAAATAAGGGAGAGCGAGAAAAACCTCTCGTTTGAAGACCTTGACGCCGGAGCCACTATCGTCGGCCCCGTCCTTCAAAAGGCTGCGGCGGACGTTGTTGGCAATGCGCGAGGCCATCCGCCGGCTCCAATCGTCCTGACGCTTGGCGCGCTTGCCGGCGACCATGCCGAGATTTGCGGGCGCATCCGCACGTGTGAGTTTGGCCAAAAGCCGCGGCAAATCGGCGGGATCGTTCTGCCCATCGCCGTCGAGCGTGCCGATGAGGGGCGCGCGTGCGGCCACAACGCCGGTGCGCACAGCACGGCTCTGGCCGGAATTCTTGCGATGACCGACCAGACGAAGCGCCGGCAATTCGCGGCGCGCAGCGGCGAGTTCCCCACGCGTGTCATCGCGGCTGGCGTCATCGACGAAAATCATTTCGTAGGAGCGACCATCGAGGACCGACGCGATTTCTCGCGCCAAAACCGCGGCGTTGCCGGCCTCGTCGCGCACCGGCACGACCACGCTGAATTCAATGCTTTCGGCCACGCGGGCTCCCTCGAAGCGGCGTCTCTTAGCCGCTCGACCTGTGGATGGCGAGCCTTCGCACCTGCGGCAGGAGCGCCACGCCGAGACAAGCCCGACGAGCGCGGCTAAGCACCGGCCCGTGGCGGCGCCTCCTTCACCGGCCTTGTTCGATCAGTTCGCGCGCGGCTGGCGCGGTTACGCCTTGGTCGCGCTGATCGCGCTGGCCTCGGCATTGTTTGGCGCCGGCGCGATGCCGCCACTGGACGCAGACGAGGCGCAGTTCGCGCTCGGCACGCGGCAGATGATGGAAACCGGCGGCCATCCCGCAGACGCGCCCGTTGTACACGCCGTGCAGGCGTTGGCGGTGAGCGTCTTGTCCGGCGCGCGCCTGGACGAGATCTGGGCCTATCGGCTGCCCTCTGCTTTCGGACTGGCGATGGGCGCACTTGCTTGCCTGTGGGCGGGCAAAGCCCTGATCGGGCGACGCGGCGCATGCATCGGCGCGGGACTGTTCGGGGCGGGACTTTTTGCTGGCTTTCAAGCCATGTGCGCAACGCCGGTGGCGCTCACATTGGCGTTCACAACGCTGGCGCTGGCGGCGTTGGCTCACTTATACGCAGCCGCGCTGAAGCGCACGCGGCTGGTGGCGGCCGTGTTTTGGGCAGCGCTCGCCTCGGCATTCTGCATCGACGCGGTGCTGGCGCCGCTGGTCATCGTTCTCACGCTCACGGGGCTCATCCTCTGGGAGCAAAACGCGGCCTGGCTGCGGCCGCTCTTGTGGTGGCCCGCCCTCGCGCCGGCAATACTCATCCTTGCGCTCAGTTTTGCGTTGGGTGGGCAGGTATGGACGAGCGTCCACATCTTGAACCGCCATCTGCAGCTGCCTGGCTTTCACACATTGCTGCTGCCGCTGCTGATTTTTCCGGCGACCTACGCGCTGCCCGCCGCGGTGCGCCTCGTTATCGAGGCTGTGCGGACGCCGCGCACGCAGCCGGCGCCGTTCCGCTTTCTGATTGCGTGGACGGGCGCGGTGTTTTTCTTCGCGGAACTCTGGCCGACAAAACTGCCGACCTATGCACTGCCGGCGTACCCGGCGATCGCGCTCATGTGCGGGGCAGGCATCGCAGCGATGCTGGGGCGGCGGTGGCGCTCCACCCATCCCGTAGGATTGGTGTTGTTCGGCGTCGTCGGCATTGTGCTGATCGTGCTGCTGGCCGCGACGGCGACGTTCATGCCGGGCGACCTCGGCACCGATGTGCGGCGTGCAATCTCGGCGGCGTTGATTGGCCTCATCATCATCGGCGGGGCGATTGTAGGCTTGATGCTCTGGCGGCGCTCGACCACGCGCGCGGCCGTGGTGATCGCAGCGGCGCTGGCGTTTGCCTATAGCGTGCGCGAACACATCTTGCCGGATGCCCGTGAATTCAACGTCAGCGGCGAAGCAGTGGCTGAGTTGCAGCGCGCGCGGCTTATGCCGCGCGCGGGACATGACCTCTGGGTCGTAGGCTATCCCCAGGCGAGCTTCGTGTTTCTGACCCGGAGTGCAACACGCATGGCGAGCGCCGACAGCGCCGGCGCACACGCCCGGGAAGGTGACACGCTGGTTGTGGAAATACGTCAGGTCGACGCCCTGCAGACAACGCTCGCTGAGCGCAACCTGACCTTCGCGAGCGTCGACGAACCGGTGCGCGGTGTCGCACTCGACGACGGCAAGCGCGTGGCGCTTTCCATCGGGCGCGTCAGCGCGTCGGCGGACGACCAGCCACGAAATCCCGCAGCCCCACGATCACGGCCAAGGCGGGCGCGGCGATGATTGCAAACGCCTTTTCGATCGGCGTCCGTGCGCTGCGTTCAGCGAAGAGTGCAAGGCCTTGCGCCTGCTTGCGGCCACGCATTTGCGGACGGACAAACTGAACGCCAGCCGCCACGGGTTGGAAAAGAACGCTGCCGCCAGCGGCCGCGGCGCGGCGGCAAAGATCGAGATCGGCGCCATCCGTCAGGAAGCCTTCATCGAAGCCGCCGAGTTGCCGAAAGTCATGGCTGGGCACGAGCATGAACGCGCCGGACACCGCCCCGACTTCCGATGGCAGCGGCGTATCATGGCGCCCGAGAGCGCCACGGCGCTGCGAAGGCTTTGCGCCGCCCCAACCAATCGCCACTGCAATGGCTGACCAGGTGTTGAGTGAACCGGCGCGCGCTGCGCGGCGTTCACGGCCTTCGCCGTCCGTGAGCTTGCCGCCGACAATCCACGGCGTGCGCGCGCTGCCGCCAGCCGCCGCGAGGCGTTCGGCGGCGCCGCGCTGAAGCACGACATCGGGCGAGAGAAAAAGCAGCCAGCGGCCGCGCGCTTGCTCAGCACCCAGATTGGCGGCCGCTCCGGCGCTTGCGCCGGGAAGCGCTGCAACGAGTTTGGTGTCCCGCCGATCCATGTGCAGGGCGCGCAGCGAGGAAGCGATTTCAGGCGCGTTGCCAGCGTCGACGATGACCAGATCATCGATCCAAGGTTCTGCGAGCGCGGCGCGCAAGCTGAGGTCGAGGGCGTGTTGGGCGCTGACCGATTGAATGTTGCGGACAACCACGATCGCGGACACGCGCGGCTCAAGCGCCGCGGCGGCCTCGCGTTCGCGTGAGGGAAAATTGTCCACCTGACCTCTGCCTGCCTGGCCATCCTGTCGCGCGCTTGCGTCGGCGTCTAGGCGGAGGCGACCTATGCCCGTGAACAAAACGCCGCGGTTACGCGCGCTTAAGGTCGGGAGGCGTCGCCTCCTCCACAAGGGATTTGGCTGCGGCATCGAGCGCCAAAACCGTCTGGGCCTCGCCCCCAAGCCGACGCAGCGCCACGGTTTTTTCCTCCGCCTCCTTGCGGCCGACCACGGCGATCACCGGGATCTTCTTCAAGGAATGCTCGCGCACCTTGTAGCCGACCTTCTCATTGCGAAGATCGGTTTCAACCCGCAACCCCGCGGCGCGCAGGGCGGCTGCGGCTTCATTGGCATAACCATCCGCTTCTTGCGTGATGGTGGCGACGACGATTTGCACTGGCGCCAGCCACATCGGGAAAGCGCCCGCATAGTGTTCGATGAGAATGCCGAGGAAGCGTTCGAATGAGCCGAAAACGGCGCGGTGGAACATGACGGGGCGATGCTTGGCGCCGTCTTCGCCGACATATTCCGCGTCTAGCCGTTCGGGCAGCACGAAGTCGAGCTGATGGGTGCCGCACTGCCATGTGCGGCCGATGGCGTCGCGGAGATGAAATTCGAGCTTCGGTCCGTAAAAGGCGCCTTCTCCAGGCAGCAACTCCAATTTCTCGCCAGCGGCTTCGGCGGCATGTTGCAGAATGCGTTCGGCCTTGTCCCAAATCTCGTCTTCGCCGAAGCGAAGATCAGGACGCAGCGCCAACTTCACGGCATGCAATTCGACGCCGCAATCTTCGTAGATCGAGCGCAGCAATTTGCAGAAGGCGATGGTCTCCGGCACCAGCTGTTCTTCGGTGCAGAAGATGTGCGCATCGTCTTGCACGAAGGCGCGCACGCGCATCAGACCCTGCAGCGCGCCTGAGGGTTCATAACGGTGGCATGAACCGAACTCGCTCAAACGCAGCGGCAGATCGCGATAGCTCTTCTGACCCTGGTTGAAGATCTGGATGTGGCCGGGACAATTCATCGGCTTCACCGCCAGGATTTCGCCTTCGACGGTTTCGCAGGTGAACATGTTGGCGTGGAATTTCTGCCAATGGCCTGAGCGCTCCCAAAGCGAGCGATCGAGAATTTGCGGCGCCTTCACTTCGCTGTAGCCCGCGTCATCGAGGCGGCGGCGCAGATAATTCTCCAGCACGCGCCATAGCGTCCATCCTTTCGGATGCCAGAACACCATGCCCTTGCCCTCTTCCTGCATGTGAAAGAGTTCGAGCTGGCGGCCGAGTTTGCGGTGATCGCGCTTCTCGGCTTCTTCGAGGCGATGCAGATAAGCTTCGAGCTGCTTCTCGTCGGCCCAAGCAGTGCCGTAGATGCGCTGCAGCTGCTGGTTTTTCTGATCGCCGCGCCAATAGGCGCCTGCGAGCTTCATCAGCTTGAAAGCCTTGCCGAGACGGCCGGTAGATGGGAGATGCGGGCCGCGGCAGAGATCGCCCCATTTATCGCCGTGACTATAGACGCTGATTGGATCGCCCGGCTTGATGACTTCGTCGATGGTCTCAGCCTTGTAGATTTCGCCGAGCGACTTGAAGTGCGCGATCGCTTGGTCCTTGTCCCACACAGTGCGGATGATCGGCAGATCGGCGTCGACGATCTCCTTCATGCGCTTTTCGATCTTCGGGAAATCCTCCGTCGAAAACGGCTCATCGCGCACGAAGTCGTAATAGAAGCCGTCTTCGGTCACCGGGCCGAAGGTGACTTGGGTGCCGGGGAAAAGCTCCTGCACCGCTTGTGCAAGCACGTGCGCCGCATCGTGGCGGAGAACCTCCAGGCCGGCGGGACTGTCGCGGGTGACGAGTTCGAACGCCGCCGCCGTGATCGAGCGCGCGGGTCAGATCCCACCAAGCCGCCATCGATCTTGGCGGCGACAACTTTCTTCGCCAGCGATTTGGAAATGCCTTCAGCCACCGCAAGCGGGGTGACGCCATCGTCATACGATCGCTCGGCGCCGTCGGGAAATTTGAGGGAAATGCTCATGAACTTGCTCTTGCTTGCACTACTTGCCCTGGCTTGCACTAATGTTCTGGTGCATTGGCGCGGGGACCGCGCCAATCGCCGTAGCGCCACGGCCGCCACCAGGAATTCGGTTTCACGCTATTCGGGACCGGATCTAGCCCCCGACCGCCCCATGGCGCGCAGCGGCAGATGCGGGCGCCCGCCATCCAACTCCCCGCCCAAGCGCCGTGATGGCGGATGGCTTCAGCGGCGTAGGACGAACAGGTCGGCTGGTAGCGGCACGCATTGCCGATCAACGGCGACAGCGTCCACTTGTAGAGCTGGATAAGGCCCAAAAGGCCCCGCGCGGGAATGCTTGGCGACATGACGACTAGGAATTTGGGAATGGATCGATCGGGACGCTTGCGGGCCGCTGCGGCGCGCCCGATCCCGCGCCGCCGGCCTTAGCAGGTGGTCGTCGTCGTTCGCGTGGTGGCCAAGCGGCTTTCCATAAGGCGGCTCATACCAGAATTCGCGGGCCCGGAAAGCCCCGTCAGCTCCGTTTCACTTGGCACTTCACGATCGTGAAGGCGCCGTAGCATTCGACGTACTCAGGGCCCGGCATGTCCAAGGTGTAGCGCGAGGCGACGTAATAGCTTTGGTAGCTGCCTTGCCCTGCGAACATGCCCTTGGCATAGCCGACGACATCGTCGAGCGAGAAATGCTCGGCCTCCGGTCCTGGATGATAAGCCTGAATGGCCGTGCGCGCCGCAGCTTCATGCTGGGCGCGCGTGGGCACGGTGAAGTACGCCGCAACCGCGGCGATGAGCAGGACCAGCAGGATGCGCACGGCTAGCCGTTGGTGCTCGCCGTGCCGGCTTGCTGGGCGCGGTTGCACTGCACTTGCGTGAACGCGCCGTAGCAGGTGACGACCGGATCGTTGTTGAGCGTCACGGTATAGCGCGCGGCAACGTAATAATTGTCGTAGCTACGGTTGCCCGCGAGCGAAGCGCCGAGGCTTTCAACGCCTTGCGAGATGTTCCCGGGATTGCTCAGCAAGGCGTTCGCCGCTTCGCGCATCTTGCTTTCGTCGGGACGTGTGAAATAGCCGGCGATCCCCGCAAGGACAATGAGTATGATGAACCACTTCATGAGCGTGCTCCGAATTCCCCGCGCGGAGGCTAGCCACGCATGAAGCGGAAGTCACGACGCTTTGCGTCGCTTGGGAACCGCGGGCGGCGCATGTGTAGCGGAGAGTTTCGCCGGCGCCACGGCGCGCCAGCTTTCATCGAGCCAATCCAGCATTTTTGTCATGGGAACTTTTGACTTCGCCGTGAACGTGAAGCTCACCCAGCCCGCTTTGCCGAGGCCGTAAGGCGTGGGCCGCGTATGCTTCAGCTTCAAAGCTTCTGCGTGGCGGTAGGGAAGCTTCATCGAACAGCTGAAGCCGCCGCTCTCGCTGGCGCCCATGAACAAAAACACCTTCTTGCCGGCAACCTTCATCGCACGATCGCCCCACGGAAAATCTTCGACCGTTTGGGGATAGGCGAGCGCGGCTTGGCGCAGCTTCTTGGCGTCGGCATGTTTGATTGGCGGTGCGCTCATCGTGTCGCCGGCGGTTGGACGCCCATGCGGCGGGGCCCATCCCCTATCGCAATGATGCGTCCGTCTGGATAGTAAAAGACCGCGTCCGAAGAGAAACACGATGACGATGGCGCTGCGTGCGGATGGTCGCAATCGCAAATATTGGCGTTTGGCGCGGCCATACACCTGAGGCCGCTGGCAACGAGGTCGGCCGTCAGGGCGGCTGGACGTTCATCGCGCGGTAATGCGCATGCAGATAGCCCGGGGCACCGGCGAACGGCGCTGCACTTGAAAACGCCGATGAAGCCGCCGATGAAGCCGCCGATGAAGCCGCCGCCCGTTCCGGCGCTTGATGTGGCGCGCTTGCGCAAGCGCCGAGAAACACAAGCCCCAGCAGGATGACAAAGCTCACCTGGCTTTTGCCTTGGCTTGCTCCAGCGCCTCCACGGCGGCATCGAACGCCAGCATGGTCGAGGCGTGCCGTGGCGGGTAATCGCGCACGCCCTGCAGGTGTCGCAATTCCCAAAAGCGCCCCCCCGGCGGCTCGGCATTTTCCTTCAGCATGGCGCGCAGACCATCGCGCGCTTCGCGAATCTCTTCCGCCGTTGCCCCTATCGCGTTCAAGGCGAGCACGCCGGTCGCGGCTTGGCCCAGCGCACAGGCTTTCGGGTGCACGGCGATGTCGCTGATTTTCGCGTCTTTCAGCTTCAACTCGACGGTCACCACCGACCCGCACACGCGGCTCACTTTCGTGGCTGCGCCATCAGGTTGATCGAGACGTCCGAGATGGGGAATATCGGCGGCAAGCTCGAGCACGCGCGGGTGGTAGAGGTCGTCCATTGGCCTTTATGTGGCCTTCCTTGCGGGGCACGCAACAGGCGCAATGCGGGCGAGACGGAGGCAGGAATGCGCGGCTTGGTGTTGGCGGTAGCGATCGCTCTGCCTGGGCTGGCCTGGGCGCAGACCAGCAGCACAGGCGGCACGCTCGTCGATGAGCCGGCGATCGCACCAAATACAACGACAGCCACAACAACGACCGCAAATGATGCGCCGGGCGCGGAGCGCGCACCTTCGCTGCCCGCCGCGGAAACTTCGCAACCCGCCGCTGACACGCCGGCGCCGCCAGCATCGGGCGTCGCCGCGCCGGGCATCAGCATCTCTAATTCCGACGAGGCAGGTCCTGCGACGAGCACCCCGCCCCGGCGGTCGACCGCAAATTCAAGCGCTGCCACGCCCGGCCAAACCGCGCCGGGCGTGGCGGCGCCGGGCGTGCACGCCAATGGCGCGCAAAGCGCTTCCACTGCGCCGCGTTCGACGATCGAACCGGCAAACGCATTGGAGCGCGCCTTCGTCGCCGCCGCGCGCCAGGAAAACCAACGCGCCGCGTTCCGGCACACCTTCTTGGATGCTCAAGTCGCGCTTGCGACGGTTTCGACTGGCGCCAACGCGGCGCCGCGCCTCGTCCGGCTTGGGCCCGCGGGCGAAGCATGCCTCATCTTCACCAGCGACGCGCGCGCCACACAGATCATGGGCGCGCGCTCGCCGCGCCAAATGATGACGGGCCGCGAAGCGCTACAGCGCTTGCGCGGCGCCCACCTCGTTATCATCAACATCAACCTGGATCCGTACCTGACGCTCGACGCCGCTGGCGTCGACGCGTTCCTCGGCGCCGATGCAGCGCCGAACGCGCAGCCGCTCTCAGCTGGGCCCGCCCAATAGGCCCTCGCGGCCACATCTTTTGTCAAACAAGGCGCGGGCGCGCGCGATGGCGCCGTTGCCGTGCGCGTCGAAGAGATGCACCTGCCACGTGCCAGTGCAGGCATCAGCGGTGAGCGTCTTGCGACAGATTTGAGCGGGCGGATCGCCGCGTCCGGTGGTGTCGTTGTTGGCGGCGCAGGTGAAATCGTTGCGCCGAAGGTCCGCGGCGGCGGCGCTGAGCGATGAGCCAATGGCGTAACGCGCCGCGACCGCGCTTTCAAAGAGCGTCAGCGTTGCGGCCGGCGTGGCGTTGCGCCAATCGCCAAGGTCAAGAGCGTTGGAAGGCGCGGTGGCGGCGTTTGGCGCGCTCTCGGACATCGTCTCGCATCCTGAAGCCAGAAGCGCCAATCCCAGAGCGAGCGCTGCATACTTCATCGCCTGCCTCTATTGCCGCGCGCCGCAGCTTTTTTCGAAGGCAGCCACCGGCGCGGCGCGGCCCGCCTCGACAATGACATACCACTCATAGGCGCAAGGATGCTCGCGGATTTCGATGCGGCAATCGAGGCGCGTGGCGTCCTCGCAGGCAAAGCCGTTGGCCTCGAGATCGGCCCTGACCTGCGGGGCATCGCGCCCCTGCTCGCGCGCTACGATCTGACGCGCGAAATTGGCGGAGTAGGAAGCTTCCTCGGCGCCGCGCCACAAGCCGAAATCGAACCCGGCGGGGGTCTGACCTTCCGGCGGCGGCGTTTGCGTGCTGGCGCCGGGCGCCGGCGGCGGCGGCGCCGTTCCGCGCTGAACGGGAAACGGCGAGCGCGCAGGCGCCGGGGGATTGTCTATGGCGGTCGCGAAGGCGACGCCGCAGCTCAAGGCGAGCGCCAGAAGGCCAAGCGGAAATGCGCGCATGGATTGCTCCCGATGTCCCCTTTTCATCCCCTTGGCATCCCCTGGGCATCCCCTGGGCATCCCCTGGGCATCTCCTGGGCATCCCCTGGGCATCCCCCTGGGCATCCCTTGGGCATCCCCTTGGGGGGTGTCCCCCGCGTTCCGGCTTAGAGGGCTGGCGGTATCGGTTCAAGGCGGCGCAGTCAGTCGTCGCAAATGCAAGCGCCGCGCTCGCCCACCCTGCGACGTTTGCTTGTCATGAGGCGCATGAGCCTGGAATAAGGGCGTCGGGACGCGCGCATTCTCGGGGAAGGCATGACATCTGCAGCGATCCAGGCGCAAGCGCCTGCGGGCAAGGACGTATTCGGACATCCGCGCGGGCTTTGGTACCTGTGCTTTTGCGAGGGCTTCGAGCGCTTCTCCTATTACGGCATGCAAGCGCTACTCGTGCTTTACCTCACGCAGTACCTTTTGCTGCCGGGACACATCGAACACGTCGCCGCCTTTATCCCATTCCGGGAAACGCTGTCGGCTTTGTACGGTCCGCTGGCGACGCCGGTCGCGGTCGGCGCGGCGATCACCGGCCTCTATTCAAGCGGCGTCTACATCACGCCGCTGATCGGCGGCTTCATCGCCGACCGCATCTTGGGCCGAACGGCTACCGTGATCATCGGCTGCGTGCTGATGGTGCTTGGCCACTTCCTGATGGCGTTTGACGTTTCATTCGTGGCAGCGATCCTTTGCCTCTTCTTTGGGGTCGGGTGCTTTAAGGGAAACATCGCCAGCCAGGTTGGCGAACTCTACGCGATCAACGATTTGCGCCGCGGCGAAGCGTTTCAGCTCTTCTTTCTCGGCATCCAGATTGCGGTGGTCGCCGCGCCGCTGGTGACTGGCGGCTTGGGCGCAATCGCCTGGCACTGGGGCTTTGGCGCTGCCGGCGTCGGCATGACCATCGCGCTCTTCGTTTATCTGGCCGGCCGCAAACACCTGCCGCCGGATCACCGCAAAATCGTCGCTGAAGCGAAAGCCCGCGGCGTGAAGGAAAAGTTCACTGCCCGCGACTGGGCGGCGATGGCGGTGCTGGTGGCGTTGCTGCCAGTGCTGGCGGCAAGCGCCATCGGCAATCAGGAAATCTTCAACGCCTACCTGTTGTGGGGCGACGCCCACTACGAACTGACCTTCTTCGGTCAGCGCATGCCGACGGCTTGGCTCGTCTCGCTCGACGCCATTGTCTCATTCGTGACCATGGTCGGCGTCGTGGCGTTTTGGCGGTTCTACGCCAAATGGCGCAAGGAGCCCGATGAGATCGTCAAGATCGCCATCGGTTCTTTGATTGCAGCGATTGGTCCGCTGGTGCTGGCATGGGCTTCGGCGCATGAATTGGCGACAGGACAAAAGGCGTCGCTCCTGGTTGGCCTGGGCTTCCACATCTTCAACGACATCGGCTTTGCGATGGTGTTTCCAGTCGGTCTGGCGCTCTATTCGCGCGCGGCGCCCAAGAGCGTCGGCGGGCTCTTCATTGGCGTCTATTACCTGCACTTGGCGGTCTGCAATTTCGCCACCGGCAAACTCGCCGGCATGATCGAGACTATGAGCGGTTCGGCGTTCTGGACCATGCATGCCGCAATCATTGCCGCCGCTGGTGTCGTGTTGTTCGTCATGGCGATGCTGTTCCGCAAATTGCTGGCGCCGACCGAATTGGATCCAGCCGAAGCCGCCGTCGAAGCCGCAGCAGCCGAGCCGTTGCGCGCATAGCCACGACTTAAGGCTTATGGCGGGGCCTGCGGCAATGGCATAGCCTTACCACAACGCGCGGAGAGCGCGGGTGGGGAACGTCCATGTGGACGGCGTTGTCGGACGGCGACGCGCTTGCAATCACGCCGAATGAACTTCGGCGCGGCGCCCGCCCTTGCGATGTTGCCTTCCTCGATGTCTTCGATTGCGCCGAGCGCGATCTGGCCGACAACGGTGATTGGCTCTTGCCGATCGCAGACGTCGCCAACGCTGCGGTCGAGAAACCCTCTTACGAGCCGCCGCCAGCAAACGCCGCGCGCGTCACCTACACGATCACGCTTCTTTCCGATTACATGCGCGCGGGAACCAGCCGCACCGACGGCAAGCCCGCATTACAGGGCGGCGTTGATGTCCGCATGCGCGATGGTTGGAATTTAGGCGCCCGCGGGTCGAATGTCGCCAAGCACGGCAATGTCGAGTTTGCCTTCTACGGTTCGAAGAGCTTCGCGCTTGGCGATGCCGATCTCAGTCTCGGCGCTACTTTGATCACCTATCCGCGCGATCCGAACGGGAATTTCGTCCTGCTTCAGTCCAGCGTTTCGCGCGCCATCGGACCCATCGATGCGACAGCCTCGATCCTTTATGCGCCCCCACAAGCCAATCTCGACGATGAGGACAATGTCTACGCCGTCGTGCGGGCGCGCACGCCGGTCGGAACCTTGCTCGGTGCGCCGGTAACGCTCAGCGCCAGCGTCGGGCGGATGCGCGGCCATTTCGCCGATGCGCGCTCACGCTCGGATTGGTCGTTGGGCCTTACCGGAGATTTCGAAGCCTTCGATATCGCAATCACCTATATCGACAACGATCTCGGCGACAGGCGCGGCGATCCCACTACTGTGTTTTCGATAACGCGTTCGTTCTAGGATGACGGCCAGGAGGCGGCCATGAAGCGTTTCATTGCTTGCGCAGGCATTGCGCTTACGTTTTTGGTCTTTTGCGCGAGCCAAGCCGAGGCGCGGATCTTCGAGCCACAACGCAATTGGTGGACTTCCGCGCGAACCTGCATCGAGAGCCGCAATCCGGCCGGATTAGCTTGGGATGGCCTGCCAGCGCGGGCATGCGTTGAGCGTCCTGATGGCGTTGGGCGCAAGCCGCGACCAGAGGCGCTTGGCAAAGACTATTCGCCATTAGGCGCAGAAGTGAGCGCAGAAGCGAGCGCAGACCAAGGCGTCGCCGACAAGTTCACAGCGAAAATCTGAAACGCTCAGAAGTTCTCGCGCAGCCAGTTCCAGGCGTTTGACGCGGTATTGCGCATCAACATGGCCGCATGCGCCAGTGCGGGTTGGTAGGCGTCCTCGACATCGTCAAGCGAGGGATTATCGAGCCGATAGCGCAAGAGGCCCGCAGCGACTGCATAGGCAGGCCCGGCTTCGCCGTGATCGAAACCGCACAATTCGAAAGGCCTGCCCACGCGCACAGGCATACGCAGCACTTCAGCGGCGAGATCGCGCGCGCCGGGAATGAGCGCGCCGCCGCCAACGAGGACGACGCGCTTGAACGCTTTATCGCCGACATAGCCCGCGCGCGTGAGCCGATCGCGTACGGCGAGCAGCATTTCGGCAAGACGCGGGGTCATGGTTTCAGCGATCACGCCGCGCAATGTGGTCGCAGCTTCGAGGCGCCCATCGAGGCCGAGGCGCGGCGCTTGGATGGCCTCGCGCGGATCGCAGGCGCCCGCGACTGCTCCAAACGCAAGCTTCACGCGCTCAGCGGCGGCAAACGTGGTTTCGAGGCGCAGCGCCAAGTCGCGCGTGAGGCGCACGCCGCCGGCGGAAATGGTTTCAGCGTGGAGGAGACCTTCGGCTGCAAAGGCGCTGACGCCGACCGCACCGGCGCCCAGGTCAAGCAACAGCGCTCCAGCGTCGCGTTCGTCGGGCGTGAGCGCCGAGAAGCCGGCGGCTTTTGGGCCAGCGACAATCTCTTCGACCTCGACGCCAGCCTGCTGAATGCATTGCTTCAGCGCATTGAGCGCAATCGTCGGCGCGGTGACGACGCAAGCTTCGAGCGCGAGCATGCTCCCCGGCTGGCCGACGGGATCGGCGATCGGTTCGCCGTCGTCGATGATGTAGCGAAGCGGCTCGACATGCAGGAAGGTGAGCTGCGGAGCGGGTGCTGCTTGCATCGCCGCTTGCACAACCGCGTCGATGTCACGTTCGGTGATGAGCTTGCCGCGCACACGCGCTGCGCCGCGCACGATGCGGGCGTTGAGGCCGGGGCCGGAATAGGCGGCGACGACGCGCGTGATCGGCGCGCCAGCCATGCACGATGCTTCTTCGATGGCGACTTGAATGGCGCGCGCGCAGGCGTCGAAATCGCCGGCCTTGCCCGAGGCGATAGCGGGCGCGGTCTGCATGCCGACGCCAAGCACGCGCAGTGGCCTATCGGGGTGCATTTCGAGAATGGGATCGCGGCGCGCCGCAAGGCACACGGTTTTCGACACCCCGACATCGAGGGCGGCGACGAGAGGAGCGCTCAGGCGCTGTTGGGGAATATCATCTTCCACGGGATCAATCAGATCGAGGACGGCGCCCATCACACGCCTCCCAGGTATGGATGTTCGCCGCCCGCGAGTTCGGGCTGAACGCGAACGGCCAGACGACCAGGCGTGCGCAGATCAAGCGCGGCGAGCGGGCGGTCGAGCAAGTGATAGCGGCCATGCAGGGATTCAAGTTCGGCGAGCGCTTCGGGCGCGCCCGCTTCCGGCAGCGCCACAATGGCGCCAGAAGTGAGCTGCATGTTCCAGCGGCGATCGCCGACGCGGACAAGCGCTTTTAGATGCGCGCGCACTTGCGGCAGCGCTTCGAGCGCAACAAGCAGCGGCTCGGCGGCGGGGCCAGCGCCCTCGCCCACGACAAGCGGCAATTCGGGATGATCGGCGGCGCGCTCCGCCAGCAGACGCTCGCCATTGGCGTCGATAATGGCGACTTCGCCGTTTTCCTGCCAGCGCGCATAGGCCTGGCGGCGCGCGACTTCGACTTGCAGCGTTGATGGCCACAGGCGGCGCACGCGCGCGGAGGCGACCCAATCGAGGCTTTCGACGCGGGCTTTCACGTCCTCGGGATCGAGTGAGATGATGGAGTGACGGCCCTCGGGCACGATCACGCCGCGCACTTCATGCATGCGCGCCGACGAAAGCGCCGCCGCGCCCGGCATCGCCGAGATGTCGATGTTGGCGATGGTGAAGCCGGCTTCCGCCGCACTGGCATCGGCGGTGCGTGCAAAGGCTTCGCGCGCGTCGAACAAAGACGAGCCGAGCCACGCGGCGCCGGCAATGGCCGCGCCGCAGAAGAGGAAAAGACCGGTGAGCGCCAAAGCCAGGCTCTTGCCCGAGACGTGCGCCTCATCGGTGGAGAGCCCGCCGCTGAGCTTGATCGTCGCCAGGCGCGGCATCGCCGACGGCGCCGGTGGCGGCGCCGGCGCGTAGCGCCTGGCGCGGCCGCCGCCCCCAGAGGATCGCCCAGGTCGGCGCGCTTTCACCGCGGCCATGAGGCGTCCTCCAGAATCCAGGCGACGAGTTGGTCGTAATTCATGCCGACGTGCGCGGCCTGCTCCGGCACCAGCGAGGTCGGCGTCATGCCAGGTTGGGTGTTGACTTCGAGCAGCGCGATGCGGTCGCGCTTGGGATCGTAGCGGAAATCGCTGCGCGTGACGCCGCGGCAGCCAAGCGCGTGATGGGCGGCTTCGGAGGCGCGCATGAGCTGATCGGCGACGGTTTGCGGAATCTGCGCCGGCACTTCGTGGCGCGAGCCGCCTTCGGAATACTTGGCGTCGAAATCGTACCACTCGCCCGAAGGCAGAATTTCGGTGACGGCGAGCGCGCCGCGATTGTGCATCACCGCGACTGTGAGTTCTTTGCCGTCGATGAATTCTTCGACCAGCACTTCCTCGCCGAATGTCCACTCCGGATCGAGCAATTGTTCAGGCGGTCGGTTTGCCCCCTCGCGCACAATGAACACGCCGACCGAAGAACCCTGCGCGTTCGGCTTCACCACATAGGGCGCCGGCATCGGGTGGGCCTTGGCGGCGTCGCGGCGATGCATGAGCTTGCCATTGGCGAGCGGAAGGCCCGCCTGCGCGAAAATCGCCTTGGACTTGTCCTTGTCCATGGCGATGGCGGACGCGAGCATGCCGGAGTGCGTGTAAGGGAGCTTCAGATAGTCGAGCACGCCTTGCGTGCGTCCATCTTCGCCCCATTCGCCGTGCAGCGCGTTGAAAACCGCGTCGGGCTTGACGTCTTGGAGTTCGGCGATCCAGCCGGGGTTTTGCGGGTCGATCTCGACAACGTCATGGCCCAAGCGCGTGAGCGCGGCTGCGACGCCGCGTCCCGAGCTCAAGCTCACAGGCCGTTCGGGGCTTAAGCCCCCAAGAAGGACCGCAACGCGGGCCATGCACCCTCACCAACACCCGGCGGCGCGCCTTTTCGCGCGCACACCGAAGTCTCACAATGAAACGCTTCGGGGTTAAGGCATGATGATGGCGCTGATGTTAGTTGCTGTTTTTTATAGTAAATTGTGCGTTCAAACTGATTGAGCTTCGTTCACCACGTCGCCGCTTTTTGCGGTTGAAAACTTTAGTCCGTGGCCAGCGGCTGAAAACGTCCCGCTGGCGCGGCCGCTAATTCCGCCCAATCCAATTCTTCCTGCAGGCGATGAAACGCTTCGTCGCCGATCTCGCCACTGCCACGCAGCTGGCCCAGCGCCTCGCGCTGCTTGGGAATGATTTCAAGCGTTATGCTTTCATAAGCAGTCGCGCCTTGCGGGGTGGCGCTGCCGGCAACTTCAAGGGCCGCCACATAGATCTGGCGCACGACGAGCGCATCGTTGGATGCATTGGCGTCGATTGCGGTGAGCGCGGCCTTGAGCATGGCTGTGCGCCCGCGCGAGACTTCCGCCTCGACTGCCGCGTCTTCACGAAAGGCTAACGCCTTGAGCAACGGCTTCAACGTCAGCCCCTGCACCACGAGCGTGCCGATCACCACCACGAACGCCGAAAGCACGATCACGTCGCGGCCTGGAAAATTCACGGGCAGCGCAAACGCCGTCGCCAGCGTGACGAGACCGCGCATGCCGCACCAGCCAACGACCACCCCGCTCTTCCATGTCGGGGGCGCCACACCTTGCGGCAGGTCGACGCCGAACCATTTGTTCTTGAGGCGAACAACGCCGTTATACGCCATCACGTAGAGAAATCGTACGGCGATTACCGTGGCGAGGACCCCGGCGCCGAACCACAGCGCGTGTTCGAGCCCCGCCCCGTGGAGACGCGCCAGGATTGGCCGCACCTGCAATCCCATAATGAGGAACGCAAGCACGTTGAGCACAAACACCACGGTCTCCCACACCGCGTAGGAGCTCACCCGGATGCGCGGCGAATGCTGCAACGAGACCAGCGATGATAGCGTCATCGCGTAGACGACCACGGTGATGATGGCGGAAAGACCCAGACGGTCGGCGGCGATCCAAACTCCAAACGTCCCAACAAAGGTGAGCACGGTGAAACTGGGGGCGTCGGTGACGCGGCGCGTGGCGAAGATATAGACATGCGCCAAGGCAAAACCGGCCGCCACGCTGCCCACAGCGGCAAGTGCAATGAGCGGCGTGGCGTGCGCAAGCGTGATGCCGCCGGCGACGGCCGAGGTGACGGCAAAGCGATAGATGAGCAGCGCCGGCGCATCGTTGAACAGGCTTTCGCCCAACAAGATCTGCATGATGCGCCGCGGCAGCCGCATCGGCCCGAGCACCGCGCCCGCCGCGACCGCGTCGGGCGGCGCCACGATCGCACCCAAGGCAATGGCGGCCGCGAGCGGCAATCCGCCCCAGCGCCAGCCCACGAAGGCGACGATCGCAATCGTCAACCCGACGAGCACCAGAACCAGGGAAAGCAGCGAAGGCAGGTTACGCTTCAGGTCACGCGGCGAGGTGTCAAAGCCGGCGTCCGTGAGAATAGGCGCCACGAACAGCGCCAACGCCAGCTCCGGATCGATAATGATCTCGGGACTAGAGGGCAGAAACGCAATGGCGGCGCCCGCGAGCGCAAGCAAGGAAGGATAAGGAACGCCGATGCGGCGCGAGAAACCCGTCAGCACCACTGCCGCAAACAGAAGCACAAGCGTCCATTCCAGCAGCGCCATAGCCTCATGTCCGTCCGACGCGCTTGATCTCCCACTGGAGCTCAATGCCGCTTTTGGCTTTCACCGCGGCGCGGACGTCTTCGCCCAGGCCCTCAATATCGGCGGCCGTCGCCTCGCCGGTATTGATCAGAAAGTTCGCGTGCTTCTCGCTGACCTGGGCGCCGCCGCGACGATAGCCGCGCATGCCGGCTTCATCGTTGAGCTTCCAGGCGGAGAGCTTCTCGCCGTCGGCGCCAATAGGATTTTTGAACGTCGAGCCGCCGGTTTTTTCGCGGATCGGCTGGCTGCTTTCGCGCTTGCCGGTGATTTCGGCCATGCGCGCGGCGATCGCATCGGCCGCATCGGGCGTCCCCTGAAATGTCGCGTCGAGAAAAATCAGATCCGGCGGCAGCGCATTGTGTCGGTAGGTGAAGCCAAACTCTGATGCCGGGATGGTCACGCGTTCGCCAGAACGCGTCAGCACGGTCGCTTCGAGAAGAACGTCCTTGGTCTCGCGCCCATAACAGCCGGCATTCATGGTCAGTGCGCCGCCGATCGTACCGGGCACGCCAACATAGAATTCGAGCCCGGCAATACCCGCCTTCGCCGCGCCCTTGGCCACCATCGCGTCGAGCGCGCCAGCGCCGGCGCGAATTTTTGCCTCACCCAACGGCTCGATGTGCGCGAAAGCGCGTCCCGCCAGGCGGATCACAACGCCTTCGACGCCGCCATCCCGGACAATCAGATTGGAGCCCACGCCAATTGGCAACACCGGACAGCGCGCCGGCAAAGCCGCCAAAAACTGCGCAAGATCATCGGCATCGGCGGGCAGAAACAGCACCTCGGCAGGACCGCCCACACGGAACCACGTGAACGGCGCGAGAGTTTCATGGCGCAACAACTGGCCGCGCACCGGCGGCAGGTCGACTTCACTCATTGTTGATGGCCTACCGGTCCGCTCTCGCGCCGTCAAAGCGCCTTGCGGTACTATTTTGGTGTAGAGACGGGGCGCGAAGGAGACTGAACATGTTGCGTTGGTCCTTGTTCGGCGCGTTGTTCGCCACCCTCTTGACGCTTGGCGCGTGCACAACGGCGTCGGCGGGCGGAGATCCGCCTTCAGGACGCGATTGCTTTGCGTCTCGCTCCATCCTCGGCTATTCGATCATCGACGACCACAATGTGAAAGTGAGCGTCGGCGCCAGCCGCGACTACATTCTCACCACCACCTGGAACGCCAGAGATCTGGATTGGGGCGAAGCGATTGCGCTGCGCTCGACCACGGGCTGGATTTGCACCGGTAATGGTCTTGGCGTCAGCGTCATTGGCGGACGTCCCTCGCAAACCTATCCAATCACGGGGATCGCGCGCGCGCCTGAGCCAGCGCCGCAAGGGTCATAAGGAGAAGACATGAACCTTCGTTTGGCTTTGACAGCAGCTTTCTTGGCGGCCGCCACCGGTGCTGCCCCGCTTGCGGCGGCAACCGCCGCCGAGCAATCGTCTGAGCAATCGCCGGTGCGCGATTGCTTTCCAACGCGCGCCATCACCGGCTACGGAATTAGCGGCGAGCATACCGCCTACCTGACCGTCGGCACGCGCCACTATTTCCTGCACATCAATGACAGCGCACGCGATCTCGATTGGGATCACAATATTCGCGTTCGCTCATTGTCGACGTTCATTTGCACCGGCAACGGACTTGGCGTGCAATTGATGGGCGGCTATCCGCCGATCCCACACCAGGTCGTGGGGATCGAACGGGCGCCTGCAGGAGAACCACCGCATTGGTCGCCCGGCTATCGCGGCGAACACAATGACGAGGCGCCTAAGTAACGGACATTCCGGCGCGCAGGGCGATGCGGCCCAGCGCGCCCTTGACGATGACGTCGAGCTGGCTCTTGGGCTGATAGTCCGCCGGCGCGACATAGTTCACGCGATCTTCGGCAATGAGCCGCGCAACCTTGTCTAGGCTGCGCGGCTCCGTCCATTGATAGGGATCGAGCACAGCGATGGCGCATCCGCCTTGGCTCGCCACCATCTTCATCGACGGAATGTCGGTGTCGCCATCGCCGATGAAGATCATCCGCTCGAACGGCAATTCCCGCGCATCGTTGTGCATCCAGCGATTGATCGCCTCGGTATCGTAGACGTTGTCGATGCCCTTGTTGATGCGAAAGAGGAATTGCGTCTTGGTCGTGTAATTGATGGCGACGCTCGGCCATTTCGCTTCGCCGTTTTTATCGTAGAGAAAGCGAGATGCAAACACGTTGCGGAAGCGCGGGAAGAGCGGGCAGCCCTCGATCATCTCGTAGATGCCCGACGAGACGATGTAGTGATCGAGCTGAAGGCCCAAATCGTCAGCGAAGGCGTCGACGCGATCGAACCAATGATCGAGCCCGTCGAAGAAATCCGGATCCTTGCCGCTCTGCTGCAATTGCGCGCGCGTGACCGGGCGGCCCGCGGCGCGGGCGCGATCAAGCATCAGATGCATGTAGACCAAGATCTCGTCAGCATCCTCAGCCTTGGCGAGCCGCTTCACTTCCATCCAGAAGTCCGCATGCTTCATGCCCGCAATATCGGGGATGAAGCTGCGCTCCTGCAGATTGCCGCGCGCCAGGGTGCCGTCGAAATCATAGATGATCGCGGCGCGGAGCGGCTCGCGGCGGGGTTTGCGATGAGCGGTGTCGGCCATAATTCCCCGCTGCGGAGAGTCGGGGCGGCGGTCAATTATTTCGGTTTCAACTCACCCTCTGACGCACGCTCCGGTACAATCACGATTCAGCATTCGAGGAGCTGACGCATGAGAACCCTGCTGCGTGCACTGTTGCGTCTATTGGTGTGTGGATTGGCGCTGGTGATGGCGTTGCCCGCTGTGGCGCAGGCGCGCCCGGCCGGTTGGCTGCAGATGGGACGCGCCGACTATCCGCGCGCCGATTACGGCCGCGCGGGGCCAGCCCCACTCTATTACGCGCCAGGCGCGTACGTGATGTACGCAGCACCCGGCGTCCACCTCTATCGCTACACAAACGGCGTTCGCGTCTGGTACGGCACGGTTCCCGCCTTCGCGCCCGTCCTGACGACCGGCGCCATTGTCCAGCACGGGCCTGCTATTATGGCGCCGCCAAGCCCGGGCCCGCGTGTCTATCGCACGCCCAGCGGCGTTCGCGTCTGGTATGGGCAATAAAGCCCGAGCGCGGCCGGTCTTGAAAGCTGGCTGCCGCCAGAGCAGCCCATCACGCCGCGCTCGCCGCCAGCTTGCCGGGAAGCGCGTTAGCGTAGGCGGTGATGTCGCCAGCGCCGAGGCACACCACAATATCGCCCGGCCTGGCGTCAGCGCGCACGAAATCGGAGAGCGAATCCAGATTGCCGATCCGGCGCGCATCACGATGGCCGTGGCTCTTCAGGCTGATCACGAGCGCGTCGGCGTTGACGTCGTCGATGGGCGCTTCGCCGGCGCTGTACACATCAGCCACGAGGACGGTGTCGGCGTCGTTGAAGCAGGTGGAGAAATCCTGAAAGAGATCGCGCAAGCGCGTGTAGCGGTGCGGCTGCACGACGGCGATGACCCGCCCTTCGGTGAGCTCGCGGGCGGCTGCGAGGACCGCAGAAATCTCGACCGGATGGTGTGCGTAATCGTCGACGATGCGCACTTCGTTCCAATACCCGGTGGTGGTAAAGCGACGTTTCACACCGGAGAATTTCTTCAAGCCATTACGGACGCCAGCGTCGGTGACGCCGAGTTCGCGCGCGACCGCAATGGCGGCGACAGCGTTCTGCACGTTGTGGCGGCCCGCCACGGGCAGGAAGAGGTCATGCATTGTGACCCCTGGGCCTTCGCCCCTTTTGCGCGCCACCACGTCGAAGGTTGCGCCTTCGCGTGAGGGCCGCACATTGACGGCGCAGACATCCGCTTGCGGATTGAAGCCGTAAGAGATGACGCGCCGGTCGCGCACTTGCGCGGCCAGCGCCTGCACTTGGGGGTGATCGAGACACATCACAGCAAAGCCGTAAAAGGGAATGTTTTCGACGAACTGCCGGTAGGCGTCATTCATCGCTTCGACCGAGCCGTAATGATCGAGATGTTCAGGATCCATGTTGGTGACGACGACCGCCGTACCGCGCAGGCGCGTGAAGGTGCCGTCGCTCTCGTCGGCCTCGACCACCATCCACTCGCCTTCGCCGATGCGGGTGTTGGCGCCGTAGGCGTTGATGATGCCGCCATTGATGACGGTCGGATCCTTGCCGCCGGCGTCGAGCAATGCGGCGATCATCGAAGTGGTGGTGGTCTTGCCGTGGGTGCCGCCAATAGCGACCGTCCACTTCAAGCGCATGATCTCGGCAAGCATCTCGGCGCGCTTGACCACCGGCACGCCGCGTGTGCGCGCAGCGTCAGTTTCAGGATTGCCGTTCTTGATCGCGGACGAGACGACCACGACACCGGCGTGCGCGGCGTTCTCAGCCTTGTGCCCGATCGCAACGACGATGCCCTGCGCGCGCAGCCGTTCGGTGTTGGCGCTTTCCTTGGCGTCGGAGCCCGTCACTTCGTAGCCGAAATTCTTCATCACCGAGGCGATGCCGGACATGCCGATGCCGCCAATGCCCACGAAGTGGATGGCCCCAGTGTCGAACGGAATGGCGCGGCGCTGCATGCGGCTCCCGACTTCTATTGGGCTTAAGGCTGCGTCACAGGCGGTGCATCGCCGCGAAGTCTTTTGCCGCGTGCGCCGTAATCTTCTGTGTGTCAGCCACACGCACCTCGTTCAAGCCGTCCTTTTCCGCCTTGAGCGCGCCGCGATAGGCTTCGGCTGGGCTATCGGTCTCACTGATCACGATGGGTTCGCCGTGCAAGCGCGACACGTAACATACGGCGTAACGTTTCATGAGAATTGGTCCCGCGAAATTGAGCCCCGGATTGTCGCCAAGCGCCCGCGAAGGCGCAAGCGCCGAAAGCGGCTTAGGCGCTGATCGATTCGGCCAGGTCCGCCAGCGTTTTGGCCGCCTCGGGCTTTGCCGCGGCCCGCGCGGCCGCGGCGCGGACGGCAAGTCCGTGCGGATCGCCCAGGCGGCGCTCGAGAAGACTGGCGAGCGCGGCAGGTTCGAATTCCGCCTCGGTAAAGAGATCAGCGGCGCCAACGCCGGTCAGACCTTCGGCGTTGGCGGTTTGGTGATCGTCGGCCGCTGCTGCAAAGGGCACCAGAATGGCTGGCCGACCTGCAACTTGCAGCTCGGTGACGGTGGAGGCGCCAGCGCGCGCGATCACGAGCTGTGCGGCGCCCAGGCGCTGGCCCATGTCAGTGAAAAAAGCGGCCACGTCGGTATTGACGCCGGCGCGTTCATAGACCTTCCGCGCCTCGGGGATTTGCTCTTCGCGGACCTGATGCACGACCTTCAGCCGCGCGCGCAGCGCTTGCGGCAGCATGGCGATGGCCTCTGGGATCACCTCGCCAAATAGGCGCGCGCCCTGACTGCCGCCGATAATGAGCAAATGCAAATCACCGCCAGCGGGCGCTTCCGGGTAAGGCCGCTCGCGCACCGCCAGGATCGGCGAGCGCACCGGATTGCCGACGACGCGCTTTTGGGGCGCAGCGCGCTCGGGCAATCGGTCAAGGCGTTCGAAGCCGCAAGCGACGATTTTGGCGCTTGTCGCTATGGCGCGATTGACCCGCCCGAGCACTGAATTCTGTTCGTGAATGAGGATGGGCGTCTTTTTGGCGCGCGCCGCCATGAGCGCTGGGAACGACGGATAGCCGCCGAAACCGGCGACGAGCGATGGCGGCGATTCGCTAAAGCGGCGTTTGGCGGCGTTTATGCCGCGCAAGATCTTGATCAGTGACGGTACGATGGTCACGGGATTGGGCGAGAGCGATGCAGCGGAGACATCTTCGATGCGCTCTGCGGGAAAACCTTCCGCGTAGCGGCGGCCGCGCGCGTCGGTCATCAAAAAAACGCGCCAGCCGCGGCGGAACATTTCTTCACCAAACGCCGCGGCTGGAAACAAATGCCCACCGGTTCCGCCCGCGGCAATGACGACGATCTTTTTTGCCATTGTCCTAATCGCGTCTGCTGCGCGGGTAGAGATAGGCGCCCGGCCGGTCGCGGAGAAGCGACAAACAAAAGCCGAGCGCCAGCGCCGAACCAATCATGGACGAACCGCCGAACGAAATGAAAGGCAGCGTCATGCCCTTCGCGGGGATGAGACTCAAATTCACCGCGACATGAATACACGCCTGCACGACGAGCAGCGTCACCAATCCCGCAGCCGCAAGCTGCTCAAACGGATCGTTCAAACGGCTCGCACGCGACAATCCACGAAACGCCAGCGCGCCGAACAAAGCGATAACACCGAGCGACGCAAGCATGCCAAACTCTTCAGCCGCAACGGCAAAAACGAAATCGGCGTGGGCGTCGGGCAGGGACCGTTTGATAATCCCCTCGCCCGGGCCGCGGCCAAACAAGCCGCCCGAGGCAATGGCGTCGAGCGCGCGGCCAACCTGATACGCCGTTTCCGGATGCAGGAACCCGTCCACGCGCTCGCGCGCGTGCGGGAATAGGTTGTAGATGACGAACCCCGAAACGCCCGCGAACGCTGCGCCGCCGAGCAGCCAACGCAGCGCCATGCCCGAAAGCATGAGCAAGGCGGCGAGCACGACAGCAAGCAGCGCCGTTTGGCCGATGTCGGGCTGTGCGAGCAAGGCCGCCGCTGTGACCAAATAAAGCGCGATGGCGATGGTGCGGCCAGGAAATTGGGCCTGCTTCATGCTCTCACTGAGCATCCAGGCCCAGACCACAACAGCGGCGGGTTTGAGGACTTCCGAGGGCTGCAGCGAGAAGAGGCCGAAATCGAACCAGCGGCGTGCGCCGCGCACGTCCGAACCGAAGAGCGCCGCCAGCACGCAAAGCGGTAGTGCGACGGCGAAGATAATGACGGCGGCGCGGCGGAGTTGGCGGTGATCGAGCGAGGCGGCGCCCAACATTACGATCAGCCCGAGCAGCGCGTAAGCGGCTTGGCGCGCGGCGAAGTAGAATGCTTCGTCAATGCGGATGCGCGCGGTGGCGACGGGGCTCGTCGCCATCGAGAAGAGAATGCCGAGGGCAAACAAGATTGCGGCGATGACGATCAGCGGCCGATCATAGGTGCGTAGCCGGTCAAGCGTCGCGCCGAAGCGCTCCTGCATGGCCGCGATCACGCCTTGGCTCCCGCGCGCGCGCCGTTGCGCCCGCTGTCAGTGAGGGCTGCAACGTAGGCTCTGAACTTGTCGCCGCGCTCTTCGTAACTGTGGAATTGGTCATACGAAGCGCAGGCGGGCGACAATAGCACGACCGGATGGGGCTCTCCCGAAGCGCGCGCATCGTCGAAGGCGAGTTTCACAGCAGCCTCGAGCGTGCCGGCCATGGTGGCCGGGACCTTGTCGCGCAATGTATCGGAGAATTCGCCTGCGGCTTGGCCGATGAGATAGGCGCGCGCCATGCGCGGGAAGAATGGCGCGAGATCAGCGATGCCGCCCTCCTTGGCCACCCCGCCCGCTATCCAATAGACGCGCGGATAAACCGCAAGCGCTTGCGCTGCGGCGTTGGCGTTGGTGGCTTTCGAGTCGTTGATGAAGCGCACGCCTTGCACGGTGGCGACACGCTCGAGGCGGTGCGGCAACCCTGCGAACGTGGTGAAAGCTTGAGCAATGATGCGCGGGTCGACGCCAAGCGCGCGCGTTGCGGCGTAAGCGGCGGCGGCATTCTGCGCATTGTGGCGCCCGGCGAGCGCGGGCGCGTTGGAGAGATCGGCAATTGTCTCCGAGCGGCCGTTCAGCGCATCGATGATCTTCGGCCCAAGCGCGCAGACCCCGCGTCCGAGCACTTGGCCGGCCGAAATCGGGGCAACGTGTTGCACCGCCGCGCGCGTCAGGTCGGTGCAGACGGCCGCGCAATATTCGTCATCGACCCCGATGACGGCCCAATCGGCCGCGCCCTGATTGGCGAACACTTGGCGCTTGGAGGCGACATAATGGGCCATGTCGCCGTGCCGATCGAGGTGATCGGGGGTGGTGTTGAGCCAAACGGCCACGTCGAGCCGCAGCGTCTGCGTCAGATCGAGTTGGAATGACGAAAGCTCGATGACGTAATAGGCGCCGGCGTGCAACGGCGCGAGATCGAGGATGGCCTCGCCAATATTGCCGCCGAGGCGGACGTCCTTTCCGGCCTCCTTTAGGATGTGGGCGATCAGCGCCGACGTCGTCGACTTGCCGTTGGTGCCGGTGATGCCGATGAGCTTCGGGCGCTGCGCCGCCGGCAATGCGTTTACCGCCCGCGCGAAGAGTTCGATGTCGCCGAGCACAGGCACGCCAACGGCGTCGGCAAGCGTCACGACGCGATGCGGTTCAGGCAGCGTCAGCGGCACGCCGGGCGACAGAACCAAAGCTGCAAAGGTGCGCCAATCGCGGTTGTTGATGTCGGAGACGGGAATGCCGGCGGCTTCCGCTTTGGCGCGCGATGCTTCGCTGTCGTCCCACGCGTGCACGCGCGCGCCCCCGGCCGTGAGTGCGCGCGCGGCGGCACGGCCTGTCCGCGCCAAGCCGAACACCGCAACGTCGCGGCCCGCAAATTCCGTGATCGGAATCATCCGACCGATCCTCCGAAGAGGCGCCGGTGTGCGCTGCTTCGCACCGTTAACGCAACTTCAATGTCGCCAAGCCTGCGAGCGCGAAAATCACCGAAATAATCCAGAAGCGGATGACGATGGTCGGCTCCTGCCAGCCCAACTTCTCGAAATGGTGATGGATGGGCGCCATCAGGAAGACGCGCTTGCCGGTGCGCTTGAACACCGCCACCTGCACCATCACCGACAAGGTTTCGAGCACGAACAGACCGCCGACAATGGCCAGCACGATTTCGTGCTTCGTCGCCACCGCAACCGCGCCGAGCAAGCCGCCGAGCGCCAGCGAGCCGGTGTCGCCCATGAACACGCGCGCGGGCGGCGCGTTGTACCAGAGAAAGCCCAGCGAAGCGCCGAGCAGCGCGCCCAAGATGGTTGCGAGCTCACCGACGCCGGCGACGTGGGGAATGCCAAGATATGTGGAATAGTCGACGCGGCCGACCAGATAACAGATCACCCCGAACGTGCCGGCCGCGATCATCACCGGCACGATGGCCAGGCCGTCGAGACCATCGGTGAGGTTCACCGCGTTGCCAAAGCCGACGATCACCACCATCATGAAAAGTATGTAGAAGGCAAAAAGCTGGAGACCCCAGCCAATCACGAACGGCAGCGCAACCGCCGTCAGCGGCTGCCCAGACATCAAGGCATTGAGGAAGTGAGGGATGTCGTGGACGCCGTTCGGCGTTTTCGCCACCCACTCCGCCACCAACATCGCAACCGACGCGACAGCCGCGGTGAGAAACTCAAAGAAGAGGCGCATCTTTGCGGAGAGGCCGCCATGATGCTGCTTGGTGACCTTGGCGAAATCGTCGACGAAGCCGATGGCGCCGAAGCACATCGTCACCAGCAGCACCGCCCACACGTACGGGTTCTTCAGATCGGACCACAATAAAGTGGTGACGCCGAGGCTCAGAAGAATGATGAGCCCGCCCATTGTCGGCGTGCCCTTCTTGGTGAGCAGATGGCCTTGCGGTCCGTCCTCGCGGATCGGCTGACCCTTGCCCTGACGCGTGCGCAGCCACGAAATGAACGGCGCGCCGATGACGAACGCCATGATCATGGCGGTGAACATCGCCCCGCCAGTGCGGAAGGTGATGTAATTGAAGAGGTTGAAAAATTGAGACTGCGACGTGAACTGACTGAGTAGTTGCAGCATCAACCTTCCCCTTCGAGCCGCGTGAGCGCGTTCACCACACGGCTCATCTTCGACCCGTTCGATCCTTTCACCAGCACAACGTCACCTGCGCGCAGGGAACCGGCGATGATCGGAATCAAAGCGTCCGCGTCCTCGGCATAGCCGCCGCGACGGCTCTGCGGAAGCGCCTCCATGAGTGCAGCCATGCGCGGCCCGGCTGCAAAAACGAGATCAACGCCTGCCTTATCAAGCGGTTCGGCCAGTTCGGCATGGTAGGTGCGCGCGTCGGGCCCGAGTTCGAGCATATCCCCAAGCGCTGCGATGCGCCGGCCGCCGGCGCCGGTCTTGCGCGCAGCAAGCGTCGCGAACGCCGCCGCCATCGAGGCCGGATTGGCGTTGTAGGAATCATCCACAAGCATGAATTCGCCGAAAGGCGCTTTGACCTTCGCTGCAACGCCACGGCCATCGAAGGCGCGCAAATGTTCAAGCGCGTGGGCTGCTGCATCGAGATCGGCGCCGACGACATCGGCGGCGGCAAGGGCGGCGAGCGAGTTCAGCGCCCAATGGGCGCCTTCGACGCCAACGCGATAGCGGATGACGCGGCCAAGAATGTCTGCCTGCCCATTGGAGCCGCTATCGTCCATCTCGAAGCTGAGGAGACGCGCTTCGCATTCGCCGTCGCGGCCAAACCGGATGAGCGTGGCGCCATTGCGTTCAGCGGCGGCGATAAGACGGCTCGCATGCGCCGCCTCGTTGGGCACAAGCGCTGCCCCGCCAGGCTCGAGCCCGGCATACACGTCGGCCTTCTCGTCAGCGACGGCTTCGAGCGAGCCCAGATTTTCGACGTGCGCGGGCGCAATTGTGGTGACGAGGGCCGCATGGGGCTTCACCAAGCTTGTCAGCGGCAGGATCTCGCCACGATGATTCATACCGATCTCAAAGACGCCGAAGGCGCTGTCGCGCGGCATGCGCGCAAGCGTCAGCGGCACGCCCCAATGATTGTTGTAACTCTTGATCGAGCGATGGGTTGAACCGCTGGCCGCAAGACACGCCGCGAGCGCTTCTTTCGTCGAGGTTTTTCCCACCGAGCCGGTCACGGCGATGCGCTTGGCGGAACAGCGGTCGCGGGCGGCCTCGCCGAGTTTGCGCAGAGCCTCGAGAACATCATGGACGACGAGCGAGGGTCCGAGCCCCTCGACTTTCGACGGATCAGAGATGAGCGCAGCGCTGGCGCCGCTCACGAACGCTTGCGCCAGGAATTCATGGCCGTCACGAACATCTTTCAAAGCAACGAAAAGGTCGCCGGGTTCAAGCGTGCGGGTGTCGATGGAAACCCCGGTCACGCTCCATCCATCGCCGCCGTGCAGCGCCCCGCCCGTCGCCCTGCGAGCTTCGTCCGCGCCCCAGAGCTCACTCATGGTTCGCTCATGCCTGGCTCTCCAGCACCGCGCGCGCCAAGTCCTGATCCGAAAACGGATGCACAACGCCTTTGACGATCTGTCCGGTCTCGTGCCCTTTGCCGGCGATCATCAAGGCGTCGCCCGGCTTCAGCATGGCGATGGCGGCGCGGATGGCTTCAGCACGATCGCCGATTTCCGTCGCCGCGGTGGCGCCGCGAAGGATATTGGCGCGAATGGCGCTGGCGTCTTCATTGCGCGGATTGTCGTCAGTGACGATCACGACATCGGCTTGGCGCTGCGCGATGGCGCCCATCTTGGCGCGTTTGTCGACATCGCGATCGCCGCCGCAGCCGAACACGGCAATGATCCGCCCCGGCGCATGGGGACGCGCTGCGCGCAGCAGCGCGTCAAGGCCATCGGGCGTGTGCGCATAGTCCACGAACACATGGCCGCCAGTATTGCTGGCGCCGACATGCTCCATGCGACCCTTTACCGGCTTCAGTTTTTCCATGCCGGCCCACACCGCGTGCGCCGCCTCGCCGAGCGCTAGCGCCAGCGTTGCCGCGCAGACCGCGTTCAGCGCCTGGAATTCCCCGATCAGCGGCAGTTCGACTTTGAATTCCTTGCCGGCCCAGAGCAGCGTCATTGTCTGTGCGTTCGGGCGCGGCTGGATTTCGACGATCTTGAGCGCGTGTTCGCGCGGGGCGCGCCAGCCGCAGAGCCACACATCGAGCCCGCGCGCCTTGGCGGCGCGCTCGAACGCCTCGCCTTCGGAAGCATCGGCGTTGATGATCGCGGGCGCGGCGTCTTGCACCAGCGACCAAAGCTTCAGCTTCGCATCGCGATAGCTTGCCATGTCGCGATGATAGTCGAGATGATCTTGGGTGAGGTTGGTGAAGGCCCCAGCCGAGAAGCTTAGGCCATCGATGCGATGCTGTTCGAGACCGTGGCTCGAAGCTTCCATCGCAATGTGGGTGACGCCTTCATCGGCAAGCTGCGTAAGCACAGCGTGCACGCGCGCCGGATCGGGCGTGGTATGGCCAAGATCGATGACGCCGGATGGGGCGAGTGCGCCGAGCGTACCGAGGCTGGCGGCGCGCTTGCCGGCGTGTGTCCAAATCTGGCGAAGGAAATCTACGCTGGAGCTTTTGCCGTTGGTGCCAGTCACCGCCACGATTGTCGCGGGGCGGCGCGGAAAAAAGCGCGAAGCGGCCAGCGCGAACGCCCGGCGCGCTTGGCGCACAACGACGTGTGGAATGCCAGGATCGGCGAGGTCGCCGGCGGACAATACAGCAATAGCGCCATTCGCTTTGGCTTGCGCCAGGAAATCGCGTCCATGCGCGGCGACCCCTTGCAGCGCCGCGAACAGAAAGCCCGGCCTGACCGCACGTGAATCCGCTGTGAGCCCGGCGATGTCCACAGACGCGGCATCCGCCGGGACGCCAGCATCAAACAGGTCGCCAAGCTTCATGCGCCCTTCCTAGTGGCTGGGCGCGCGCGGCTCAACACGCAGACCGAGCATCGGCGCAATTCTGCGCAGCGTGCGCGCAACGGCAGGCGCGGCAACCGCCCCGCCGGCCGCGCCTTGGCCGGTATCGTCCAGCGCGACGAAAATCACGTAACGCGGCGCGGTGGCTGGAAAAACACCTGCGAAGGAAGAGAAATTGTGGTCTTCGGCGTAAGTCTGACCAGCGAACTTTTCGGCGGTCCCGGTTTTGCCGGCAACAACAAGGCCCGGCACGTCGGCGGCGCGACCGGTGCCGTCAGTGACGACGGAGCGCATATAGCTCAGCACCTGCTGGGTGACCGCCGGTGAGAAAACCGGCGTGCGCGTGATCTGCACGTCGGGCCTGCGCAGCAACAGCGTCGGCGCAACGCGCGCGCCATTGTTTGCGAATATCGTATAGGCGCCCACGAGCGAAGCAGGCGTGGCGGCCAGGCCATAGCCAAAGCCAAGCCCCGCAATGTCGCGCCGCGTCCGCGCTTGCGGGGCAATCGGCGCCTGGCTGCGCGCGAGTTCGAGCGTCGGCGGCGACAGCAGTCCCAGGCGCGTGAGATAGGCGCGCTGACGTTGGCCGCCGACGCGCAGCGCCAGACGCGCCGCGCCGATATTGGATGAGCGTGCGAGAATGTCTCGCAGCGACGCCGGACCAAGAATCCGCTCGTCATCCACTATGGTCGTGCCATCGAGCACAAACGGCTGTGACAGGTCGAAGAGTTCGCCCGACGTCGTCAGTTGCTCCTGTAGCGCCATGGCTTCGGTAAAGGGCTTCAGCGTCGAGCCCAGTTCATGCACGTCGCCAGTGACGCGGTCGCTGCGGGCTGCCTCGGACGCTGAGCCGGCTTCGTTGGGGTCGAAGGACGGCCAAGAGGCGAGCGCCAAGGTCTCTCCAGTGTGGCCATCGAGCAGGATTGCCGCGCCACTCGATGCGTGCGCGGCGCGCGCGGCGTTATCGAGTTCGCTTTCGAGCGCGTATTGGATACGCACGTCGAGAGAGAGCCGCACCGGACGCCCTTCGCCGCCGGCGCGGCGGATCTGATCGTCAAGACCAAGCTCGACGCCCGCCAGCGCATGCAAATCGACACTGGTAAAGCCGAGCGCATGCGCGCCAAGCGATCCTTGCGGATAGACGCGCCGCTCTTCGGGGGCAAAGCCGATGCCCGCGAGACCAAGCGATAGGACGGCTTCGCGCTGGTTCGGCGTCAGTCCGCGGCGCAGGAAGACCAAATCGCGCGAGCGGTCGCCGAGACGGCGCACGCTGGCGTCGCGATCCATGTCTGGGAAAAGGCGCGCGAGCGCAGCGGCGGTGTCGCGCGCATTCCAGACCCGCTCTGGCGTGGCCGTCAGTGTGAAGGCGCGCACAGTGGTGGCGAGCAGGACGCCGTTGCGGTCGAGGATGTCGGCGCGTTCGACCTGTGCTGTGGCGATGTTGCGCCGCGACTCCGCTGTTGGGTCGCCGGAGAAGGCGAGCTGGATGGCCCGGCCCGACAAAAGCAACAACATCACGAGCAGACCGATCGCCAGGAAGCGCACGCGGTTGCGCGCAGGCGCCGCTTCGATCGCCTCGCCTGCAAACTTTTGGTCGGCCGCAAACAGGCGCGAGGGCGCGATGGGCCTCACGGATGCGGGCTCTGGGTATTGCGCGCCGCCGGCAGGCGGCGATTGAGATCGGATTCGGGCAGCGCCGCGCTTTGGCCGCCCGGGGTAAGCTCAAGATGTTCGTGCGCCAGCTGTTCGACGCGTTCGGGGCTCTCCAAGTGCGCGATCTCGGCATTGAGCGCGCGGTTCGCAGCTTCGGTGTCGGCGATTTCGCGATGCAATTGGCGCACGTGCGCTTCAGCGTTCGCAGCGTCGCTCTTGGCTTTGTAAAGGCCAATGACCAGCACCACGACAATGATGGCGGCTGCGATCTGCAGCGCGCGGATCAGTTGAGCTTTGCCCATTCGGCCTCCGCGCGCGGCGCCAAGGCGCCCGGTTCGAGTTCATCCCAGGCAGGCGCCTGCGTGCGCGTCGCCCAGCGCAAGCTGGCCGAGCGCGCGCGCGGATTGGCTTCGGTCTCCGCCTCGCTCGGCGCCGTGGCGCGGCGACGTTCGAGCGCAAGGCTCGGCGCACGCTGCGCCGGCAGATCCGGCGCATAGCGTGAGCCCCGCCCCTGCGCGTCGGCGCGCTCGGTGATGAATTGTTTCACCATGCGGTCTTCGAGCGAATGGAAGGAGACGACAACAAGGCGTCCGCCCGGCGCCAAAGCACGCTCGGCGGCGGAGAGGCCGCGGGCGAGCTCGCCAAGTTCGTCGTTCACCAGCATCCGCAACGCCTGAAAAGTCTTCGTCGCCGGATGAACCCGCGCGCCTTTGCGTCCGCCGACGGCGCGCTCGACGGTGTCGGCGAGCAGCCCCGTGCGGTTGATGGGGCGCGCCGCGCGCTCTTGTACGATGGCGCGGGCAATCCGCCGGCTGTCATCGTCCTCGCCATAGCGATAGATCAGCTCCGCGAGCGCAGGCTCTGAAAGCTTGTTCACTGCATCCGCAGCGCTCGGGCCCGCCTTTGCCATGCGCATGTCCAAATCCGCGTCCGCCCGAAACGAAAACCCGCGCTCAGCTTGGTCCAGCTGGAAGGACGACACGCCGAGATCGAAGACGACGCCGTCAACCGGCTCATCGGCGCTTAAATCGCCAAATCTCCCTTGCAAAAGCGTGAACCGGTCGCACGCCATATCCGCCCCCCGCGCTATAGCGTCGGGATCGCGGTCATAGGCGATCACCCGGCAGCGGGCGCGCGCCAGCATTTCGCGCGAATAGCCGCCGCCGCCGAAGGTCGCGTCGATATAGAGCCCGCCATCCTTCAGCGCGAGCGCATCCATCGCTTCATGGAGCAAAACCGGGGCGTGGCCCATCGCCTATGAATCTCACAATTCACGCTTTGTTAGCCACACATTGCGGCAGCGCCCATACGCGCCCTTAACAAGCGCACAGTTAGGAAGGCGTTTCGCAGCTGGAACGCAGCCCCATGAAACCGATCGTCCGCGACATCCTTGAGCGTGCGGCGCTCGCCGCCCTGACCGGGTCGATGGCCTGGCGGATCGGCGCGGCCGTCCTCGGCGGCAACGAGCACTGGGTGTCGGCGCTGGTTCTGGTCGGCGAAGTGCTGCTGCTCTTCTTTGTCGTCTTCGCCCGCCCAGCCTCGGACGGCTCGACCAGCACCCGCGAATGGGGGATCGCTTTTGCCGGCACTGCCGTGCCGCTTCTGGCGACGCCGGGCGGTTCGCCGTTTCTGCCGATTGAACTCATCGCGGTGATCTTCCTGGTCGGCATCATTCTGCAGGTGGCGACCAAACTCAATCTCAACCGCTCGTTCGGCATCGTGCCGGCCAATCGCGGCGTCGTGACCACCGGTTTTTACGCGGTTGTGCGCCACCCAGTCTATGCGAGCTACTTCATCGGCCACGTCGCCTTCCTGCTTGCCAACCCCACCCTCTGGAATTTGTGCGTCTATAGTATCGAGATCGGCTTCCAGGTCGCACGCATGCGCGCTGAAGAGGGCCTGCTTTCGCGCGACCCTGTCTACGCCAGCTATTTGCGCAACGTCCGCTACCGGCTGGTGCCGGGCCTCTATTGACCGACATCACTCGTTGAGGCTGCTCCGCGGCTTATGCTCCAGCGCCTCGTTGAGCTCTACCCAAGCCAACTTTTGCTCCGTCCAGATCTCGACATTTGGCGGGTGCTGATCGGGATCATCGAGCGTCACCGTGGTGACGTCGGTATGCTGTGGGCGCCCGTCGCGCCGGTAGAGCACCAGCGAGCCGCACGCCCCGCAGAAGCCCCAATCAATGCCGGGTGATGAGGAGCGCCATGTCACGGCGCCGCGCAGCATGCGAAACGCGTCGTTCTCAAAAACCGCCCAGGCCACGGCAATCCCGCCGGTTGCGCGCCGGCACGAGCGGCAATGGCACAAGGTGCGCGCGACGGGTTCGGCGTCAACGCGATAACGGACCTGACCGCAGAAGCATCCGCCTTCCATCGCGTGCTCCAAAAACAAAATGCCAGTCGGCCTATAAGCCGGGTTCTGTACCGCTTGCGCGGTGACGACCATTCCTCTGGACCGTGCGTCGCCGCATGGTTCTCGCGACCTACCCGGATGCGCGCTCACGGACGAGCTGAAGCTTGCGCTTCGTGCATCCCTATTCGGTCTTGCTCCCGGCGGGGCTTGCCGTGCCCGCTTCCTTACGGTCGCGGCGGTGGGCTCTTACTCCACCGTTTCACCATCGCCTGCGTCCATGGTCTTTCGGCCAAGACGCTTTCGGCAGACTATTCTCTGTGGCGCTATCCCTAAGATCACTCTCGGCGGATGTTATCCGCCGCCGTATCCGCGTGGAGCCCGGACTTTCCTCGAGCGCGCCGTTTCCAGCATTGCGCCCGCGGCCGTCCGGCCGACTGGCGGGCCTGTAGATAGTCGCTTGGCGCATGGGGCGATAGTATGTGAGGGATCAAATGATGAGACATTTGCCCACGACACGCGCCTTCCTTGCCGTCGCCGCAGGCGCCGATGCGCAAACCGGTCAAGCCGCCGCGCCAGCGTCCGACGCCCGGCAAGCGACGCGGCCTGCGCACTAGCGGATCACGAGGCAGGCTTGGAAAATCCGCCCAACGACGCGCTGAGGCAGCTTGCCGAGCTCTATCGGCAGGGCGCCATGCAGGCGTTGGTGAACACCGGCCAGCCGCTCCTGCTGCAATTTCCGAACTCAGCACCGCTGTTGACGCTTCTGGGCGTGGCGCATTTGTCGAGCGGCAAGTTTAACCAGGCGAAGGCGGTTCTTTCCAAACTGGTCCAGATCGCGCCCAACGATGCCGAAGCGCACAACAATCTGGGCATTGCGTTGCGGCGTCTCACGCAGCTACCCGAAGCGACGGCATGTTTCCGCAAGGCGATTGCGCTGAAAGACGACTATGCCGAGGCATACAACAATCTTGGCAACGCCTTGCGCGATAGCGGAGAGCTGGGCGATGCCCTCGACGCATACACGCACGCTTTGCGGCTGCGCCCTGCCTACGCCGATGCGCTGACCAATCTGGCCGGCGCCTTCGCAGATCTGCGCCGCCGCGATGAAGCGATCGCCTGCTACAAGCGTGCGCTCGAAATCGATCCCAACCACGCGACAGCGCGCGCTGAAAAACTGCATCAGCAAGCGCATATTTGCGATTGGGACGGCATCGCCGCCGATGCCGCACTCATTGCGGACCTGGGCGTCGTTGGCGAGCCGGTGTCGCCATTCGCCATGCTGCCGCTGGAGGATGCGCCCGACAGGCACCGCATCCGCTCGGAGCGCGCCGTACAGAAGAAATATTTGCGCGCGCCGATGCCGCCGCGCCAACCGCCGCCCACGCGTCCCGATCGTTTGCGTATCGGCTACTTCTCCGGCGACTTTTTCGATCACGCGACAATGCATCTGATGGCGAAATTGTTTGAGAAGCACGACCGCGGCCGTTTCTCGCTGCACGCGTTTTCCTATGGGCCGCAAACAGGAGATGCGATGCGCGCCCGCGCCGAGGCGGCGTTTGATTGCTTTCATGACGTGCGGGGCCAGAGCGATGAGGCGATCGCCAAACTTGTAGGCGGCGAAGGCATTGACATCGCCGTCGATCTCAAAGGCCACACCACCGACGGTCGCTTGGGGGTGCTCGCACACCGTCCAGCGCCGGTGCAGATGAGCTATATCGGCTATCCCGGTACGATCGGGGCGCCGTTCATCGACTATATCGTGGCGGATGCGACAGCGATCCCCTCCGCGCATCGCAAGCATTATTCGGAAAGCATCGTCTTTCTACCACACTCCTATCAAGTGAACGACGACGGGCGCGTCATTTCCGATCGCGCCGTCACGCGCGCGGCTGCGGCTTTGCCGGAAAGCGGTTTCGTCTTCTGCTGCTTCAACAACACGTTCAAAATCACGCCGGCCGAGTTCGATATCTGGATGCGGCTGCTCGATAAGGTCGACGGCAGCGTGCTTTGGCTGTTGGAGGCCAATCCTTGGGCGGGCGAAAACCTGCGCACGCAAGCGCTGCGCCGCGGCGTCGACCCAAGCCGCATTGTGTTTGCCCCGCGCGCGCCTGTTTGCGAGCATCTCGCGCGACATCGGTGCGCCGACCTCTTCCTCGACACCTTCAACTACAATGCTCACACCACAGGGTCTGATGCGCTCTGGGCCGGATTGCCGCTGGTGACAAGAGCAGGCGCGGGATTTGCCGCGCGCGTTGGCGCAAGCTTGCTCAACGCGGTTGGATTGCCGGAATTGGTGACGACCAACGCCACTGACTATGAGGCGCTCGCGCTTGAGCTTGCGATGAACTGCGACAAGCTCGCGGGCTTAAGAGCAAAGCTCGCGGCAAGCCGTCTTTCGGCGCCGCTATTCGACACCGACCATTTCGCGCGCTGCCTCGAGCAGGCATTTGAGCAAGTCTACGCCCGCTATCTCAATAACGAGGCCCCGACCGATATCGTCATCACAGCTTAGGACGCGCTTGCGAGCGCTGTCAGCAACATGGCCGTTTCCGCGTCGGCAGCGCCATCGATGAGGGCGGGACGGAAGCGGCGCTGGAAGGCCATCAACGCGGTCTTGGTTTGCGCGTCCAAGACGCCGGTTTGCATCACGGCGTATCCGATCGCAGCAAGTTGGGTCTGCAAGGCGGTGACGGGCGCCTCGCCGTTGCGCTCGATTGGCCCCTGTTCAGGCCAGATCGCAACGCCCGCATCAGCGAGCCGCTTCCAGGGAAATTTCTCGCCCGGATCCTGTTTGCGTTCGGGTGCAATATCGGAGTGCGCCACGACCTGGCTGGGCTTCAACCGATGGCGCGCAAGGATATCGCCCACCAGCGCGATCACGGCGTCGATTTGCGCCGCCGGATAGTCAGGCAATCCGAAATCGTGACCGCCATTGACGATCTCGACGCCAATGGAGCGCGCATTGACGTCGCCCTCGCCCTGCCAGCTCGAAGCGCCCGCGTGCCAGGCGCGGTTTTGCTCGGCGACAACACGATAGACGACGCCATCTTCACCAACGACGTAATGCGCCGAGACCCGAGACAATGGCGCATCTGGCGCTGCACTCTTGTCCTGCCAGGGCCCGGCATATTTGGCCGCGACCGGCGCGGGATCGGTCAGCCGCCGCAACGCCGTCTCGCCATCCTGCATGCCAGTATAGTGCAGCACCACAAGATCAATCGCGCGCGTGCGTGCATCGAAATTCGGCGATGGGCGATCGATGAACCGGAGAGCGCTCACGAAGCTACGCTCCCGTGCTGAGGCTTAAGACTTCCGCCGCGCGGTCTCGACAACCCAGCCGGAGGGCGTGTGGCGCGCATCGAGAACATCGCTCGGCGTCGTCGTGCGCTTGGGCGCCAGGCGCAGTGCAATCGCCGCACCGACCACCATAAGGCCGATGACAAAAGCCGCGGCCGCTGCAAACATGAAGACAAGCACGGCGCCAAACACCAAAGCCGCAAGTCCCGCCGCGCGCACAAAAGCGCTGAGTGCGGCGTTGCCGGTTTCGGTAAGCATGCTCGCCATGAGATCCCGTGACTCCTGCAGCAAGTAATGGGCCTTCCAGGGTCGCCGATCAATGCGGCGCCCGTGCGGCGCGCACACGGCGTTTACTTTGCGCCGACCGACGATTGCGCGCGAATGCGCGCATAGGCGGCGTTGATTGCGGTCGTCTTCTCGCGCGCGATGGCGACGAATTGCGGCGGCGCGCCCCGTTGCGTCATGCGGTCGGGATGGTTCTCGGCTGCCGCACGCCGCCAAGCATGACGGACTTCATCCATGTTGGCGCCCGGCAAAAGCCCAAGAATCGCATAGGGATCGCCTGCGTCGGGGCCGAGATTGGTCGCCTTGATGCGGCGGAATTCCAATTCGGAAAATCCGAAGTGCGTGGCGACCTGCTCAAGGTAGGCAAGCTCGGCATCCCCCGGAAAACCGTCAGCGGAGGCGATATGGAAAAGCCCGTCGAGCACGTCTTCCAGCAGGCAAGGACGCGCGCGGTACTTACGTCCGATCTGCCGTGCGTAGGAATCGAATCCTAGAACGGTTTGCTTGGCCAGCGAGAAGGCCCGCCGGAAAGCGACTTCCTCGCCCGGCGGCGGCCGGAAAACCTGGGCGGCGGCGCGCAGCTCCGATTCAGTGGCCTCGCCATCGGCGCGCGCCATCTTGGCGGCCAGCCCAATCACAGCGGCGGTAAAGCCGACATCATTGACCTGAGGCGCGCACTCCTCGCCGAACATGGGTGGTTCGGCTTCGGGATCGAAGGCGCGGCCAGCCTTCTCAACAATGCGGGACCAGACGGACATATCCCCATCTTCGCCCATGCTGCGTTGCGGCGCCAGTCACGAACAAATGAAACCTTTGTCCGGCTTCAGCCGTTCTGCCGTTATGAAGATTTCCCCTCTCGCGCGCATTGGCGTCGCCGCTGCGCTGCTGGCGTGCGCGCCGGCGGTCTTGGCTCAGACATCGGAGCGCTTCCTTGTCGAACTCTCATCGACGACGCGGCCCAACCCTGCGGGCGATGTGCTGGAAGTCGCCGCCGCCACCGGCCAATTCCAACACTTCCTCGCGGCTGTGCACGCCGCCGGTTACGAAGACACGCTGCGCAGTCCGGGGCCTTACACAATCTTCGCGCCGACCGACGAGGCGTTCCGCGACATGGACCAGCACAATCTGGCGCGCCTGCTCGAGCCGCGCAATCGCGACGAACTGCGCTCGCTGCTCGCCTATCACATCATCCGCGGCCGTTTGACGAGCGATGCGCTCCACGCGCGCACGCAATCGGTCGAGACCTTGAACGGCTATCGCGTCACCGTCGATGGCAGCGACGGGCTGCGCGTAAATGATCAACTCGTCGCGATGCGCGACATCCGCGCCAGCAACGGCGTGCTTCAAGGAATCAATTCTGTGCTGGCGCCGCCGGTGATGGTCGCAAGTCTCAACGGCGCTGGCCGCTAGCTCGCAGCTCTCATTTCAACGTGAGACGTTTGGGCGGTTTGCGATGGTTCGTTCGCGCTCTTCGCATCCTGAACCATGTTCAGAATAAAGCCTTGCACATCATAGCTGCGCGCGCCCCATTGGCGCGTGGGCACATACCACACTTGCACCTGGCTCCAATCATTGTTCGCCGACACGTCACGCACCGGAACGTCGCGTGTGATTTCGCCGTGATTGAGCCAGTTGGCGTGATCGACGATGATCATGCGCGGCGACACGATTTCCTTCACCACGGCGACGTGGCCGCGATTGGGATCATTGTAGCCGTGCAGAACAAGCACTGCGCCCTCCTCCGGCGCGTTGGTGCGCTCGTAGCGATCGGCAGCTTGATCCCACCATGTGTAGGCGTCGCCGCGAATGTTGACGCCCGATTCGTTGCGCGCAAACGGCACGCACTGCAGATTGGCGCGGCGATTGGTGATGCGCGCAATCGGCTCGTACGCAGAATCCGGCTGCCGCTCAAATGCAGACGGCGCCAGCGTCGCGTGTTCTGACGGACCGTCGATGACGCTCGGATCAATGGAAAGATCCGTCGACAACGGCGTCAGCGCTTCGGCGTTTACAGCCGGAAGCCCCACCACGGCGGCAGCCGTCAGCAAAATCGTTCGCGTGGTCAACATGCCCTGTCGAAGCCAAGCGGGGAATTTGCCCCAAACCGGCACACAGAAACGCCCGCTGCCGCTTAAAGAACACTTAATCGCGCAGACAGAACTGAGGGAAAGAACGGCGTTCTATGGTAAACAAGACGCACTAAGACGATATCTAGTGCTGTATAATTCGTAAGGTCAGTTAAGAAGAGAAAGTGATCAACGCATCAATACTTCTTAACGCGCGTTTCAACTGATCGCAGCGGTGACAAGGAAGGGGTGAATGAACCCGTTCGCCCGATAAATGCGCGCGCCCCACTGACGGCTTGGAATGTACCACACGCGCACTTCGCTCCAGTCGTTGTTCGGCGAAACGTCGGTGACCGGAACGTTGGTGCTGATCTCGCCGCGATTAAGCCAGTTGGCGTGATCGACAAGGATGAGGCGGCTCGAAACGACTTGCGTCACCACCGCGACGTGCCCGCGGTGCGCATTGCTGTAGCCGCGCATGACGAGGACCGAACCGGGGGCCGGCGAATTCGAGCGCGGGTAGCGCCCAGCGGCCTGGCCCCACCACGTGTTGGCGTTGCCATAGATCTCGATGCCCGATTGGGCGCGGGCGAACGGCACACATTGCAGCGGCGCGCGGCCTTCAACCACGCGCGGCGGCGCGCCTTGATCGGATGGCGTTGCAACGGCGCTGGTTTGGGGGCCGGGCCCCTCACCCAAAACGGTGACGGGCGCGGGCATGCTCGCGCACGCGGCCAACAAGGCTGCCGCCAGCCCGAGCCCGAAGGCGCGGACCGCTCTGATCCATTCTAGACCCACCATTTCAACAGCGATCCTAATCCAGGCTGGTTGGGATCGCGTGAATGCGCCCAGGCGTCACAGTTACCGGATGGTTAATCTTGACCCGGGATCGCGAACGGGTTCAGCGCAGGAAAACACGCCATGTCCGGCCCAAACTCGCCTCAGCTCATCATCCGGCCCTGCTTTCAGCAGGACATGGAGACCGTGCAGCTCATCTACACGACTCACGTGCTGACTGGGACCGGATCTTTCGAGCTCGAACCGCCATCGCTCGAAGAAATGACGCAGCGCTGGAGCAAAGTCGTTTCCAACAGCTGGCCCTATCTCGTTGCTAGTCCGCTCAACGATCTTTCGCGCGTCGTGGGCTTCGCATACGCGGTGCAATATCGCGATCGCCCTGCCTACAAAAAGACGTTCGAGGTCTCGGTTTACACAGCACCGACGATGCCGCGGCAAGGCGTGGGCTCTGCATTGCTGAATGAATTGCTCGGCATGCTCTATGGCGACGGCGTGCGTGAAGCCCTTGCCTTCATCGGCGACAGCTACAACGCCGCTTCTATTGCGCTGCACCAAAAGGCGGGGTTCAGCCACGTCGGCACGCTCAAGGGCGTCGGCGAAAAGTTCGGCCGCACGCTCGATGTCGTCGTTATGCAGAGGTCGCTGCAGTAGCGCGTGGACGAACCAGTCAGCGCCAGTAACACTTCGTTAGCCAAGCTTACAGCATCCTCATGCGACCAGGAGGGATCGCGATGCTCAGGAAGCTCGTGCTCGTTGGCCTGGTGGGGGTTACGAGCCTAATCGCCAACATCGCAGCCGCCGATGATGCGGTTGCGCCAACTGTTTCTATCGTCGGCCTAAGCAACGTTAGTTTCGCCGACAACCGCACCACCACGGTTGCACCTTTCAGCATCAATTTCGACGAGGCCGATGCGCCGCGTTTTGCAAGCCTCACATCGGCGCCGCAATCAGCGCCGGGCGCCCCGCTGACGCATTATGAAATAGCCCTCGTCGCCCACCCAACCGCCTATGTCGATGTTTCGCTCTCGCACCGCGACGGGCTGGGTTTCGATGCCAACGGCAATATCTCGAGCCGCAGCCGCGGTTCGGAAATCCGTGTCGGGCGCGGGCTCCTGCCGATGGCGCCGCGCGCCTCGCCGAACACGTCGCGCTGGTACTTGTTCGCCGGCTCCTCGGATCAAGCCATTATTTGGCAGCCGGGCGTGCGCAATGAGTTTGGCGGGGTGGGCTCATCCTTCGCGTTGCAGGACCGTGTTGAGATCGGCGATCGCCAAGCCGGCATCACTTATGAAACGCACGGCATCCAAGCCTCGCTGGCTTACGTCGAGCGAAAGATACGGATGTATGTCGGCGCCCAGCGCTTTACCGAGGACGAGAACTTCACCGGATTAACGTTGACGATGCGCCACTGATAGGTAGCGTGACTGGGGGGACGGTCATGAGACGGCCACCAAATTTAACTACGCCGGGAACCTCTGGCAGCATATATGCATTGGCTTCCCGAGCGTGGCTTGGAGAGGTTGTCATGTCGGCGTTGCCGGCGGTTCGGGCGGCGGTTTTGGTGGGGGGCGTGCTGGCAGCGGCATCGTTTATCCCCCAATCGCAAGCGCAAGAGGCGCCGCAAGGCGCGTCTCAAGAAGCATCTCAAGTAGCATCTCAAAGGGCGTCAATGGCCCCTGCGCAGGACAATCCCGCGCCGCGTATCGATTTTCGTGATCCCACGACCGCCCTGTCCAGCAGCGCTGGCGGCCTTAACATTTCGGCCCGCTCCAACGACTCCCGCTTTGCACCGGAGGGCCAATCGGAGGCGCACGGCGGCGCCGGTCCCCAAGCGGTTGAATTGCAAATCGCGGCCGATCGCCAGCACACGGGCGCTCCGGTCGACGTTTCCATCGCCCACCGCGGCCTCGTCGGAACCGACGAAGACCGCCAAGGACATGGCTCGGAAGTGCGTATCGGGCGCGGTTTGGTGACCCGCGACGACGGCACGCCCCGGCGCGGCGACAGCGTTTACGCTTTCGTCGCCTCCGATAACCAAGCCCTGACCTGGCGACCCGGCGCCCGCAGCGAATTCGGCGGGGCGGCCAACGCGCTGGTCATCCAGGACACCGTCAATGTCGGCGACAATTCCGCGGGCGTGACCTACGAGCACAACGGCGTTCAGGCCTCGCTTGCCTATGTCGAGCGCACGGTCCGCACCCGGGTCGGCAATCGCGGCTATTCCCAGGACGAGAATTTCGCCGGCGTCACTGTCACCATGCGCCACTAGGCGCTGCCAATTTTCCACAACCGGCCGTCCCAAATCTCCTTTCGTGCGTAATAAATCGCTGCAAGGTCCGCTTTGCCCGTCCGGGTAACGTTTCTTAAACCGGACTCGGCCCGGAATACGCAGCATATGGTGGCCAGTCGGCCGCCAAATCCCTATATCTTGGGGACGTTTCGGTTACGAACGGGGAGCGACGCGCATGGCTGGGGACACCAATGGCAAGCTGACGGGGCTTCGCACCCCTTCCATTGGCTACAAACCCTTCCGCTATCCCTGGGCCTATGAATTCTGGCGCCGCCAGCAGCAAGTCCACTGGATCCCGGAAGAAGTGCCGCTCGGCGAGGACGTGAAGGACTGGGCCTCCAAGCTCAACGATCAGGAACGCAATCTGCTGACGCAGATCTTCCGCTTCTTCACCCAATCCGACGTCGAGGTGAACGACAACTACATGGAGCGCTACGCGCGCGTGTTTAAGCCGACCGAGATCAAGATGATGCTCGCGTCGTTCTCGAACATCGAAACCGTCCACATCGCCGCCTACGCCCTCCTGCTCGAGACGATCGGCATGCCGGAGACCGAATTCGCGGCGTTCATGGACTATTCTGCGCTGCGCGACAAACACGACTACATGTCTAAGTTCGGGGTCGAGAATGACGCCGACATTCTGCGCACAGTCGCGATGTTTGGCGGCTTCACCGAAGGCCTACAGCTCTTTGCGTCCTTCGCGATGCTGATGAACTTCCCGCGCTTCAACAAGATGAAGGGCATGGGTCAGATCGTGACTTGGTCGGTGCGCGACGAAAGCTTGCATTGCGAAGGCATGATCAAGCTCTTCCATGCGTTTGCAAAAGAGACCAACGCACTCACGCAAGGCGTAAAGGATGACATCGTCGAGTGCTGCAAGACCGTCGTCGGCATGGAAGACAAGTTCATCGACCTCGCCTTCGAGATGGGTCCGGTGCAAGGCATGACCGATACCGACATCAAACAATACATCCGCTACATCGCCGATTGGCGCTTGGGCCAGCTCGGCCTGCCGAAAGTGTACGGCGTCACCCAGCACCCGATCCCATGGCTGACGGCGATCCTGAACGGCGTCGAGCACGCCAACTTCTTCGAGGCGCGCGCCACCGAATACTCGAAAGCCGCCACCAAGGGCGATTGGCACGGCGGCCAAGGCGTGTGGTCCAACTTCGACACCATGATGGACAAGCGCAAAACCGCAGGCGCAAACTAAGTCGCAAACTAAGTCGCAAACTAATAACAGTCGCGAACACATCGCGCACGAACTGGGTCGCGACCTAAGCGGCGATCAACGTCCTGCGCAATGCGGCGCGCTGCGCGGGACCGACGCCCAATACTTCCAGATAGCCGGCGCGCGAGCCGTACTGCTCATCAATGGCGTTAAACGCCGTGCGCAAATAGGCG
Source organism: uncultured Pseudomonadota bacterium (assembly GCA_963837475.1). Lineage (GTDB taxonomy): Bacteria > Pseudomonadota > Alphaproteobacteria > Caulobacterales > Aquidulcibacteraceae > Vitreimonas. The sequence continues at coordinate 264,729 of CAWIND010000003.1, read as the reverse complement.
CCGTCCACAGAAAGCATGGGCCTCAGCGCCTCCGCATCGAGCTTGCGCGCCAGGCGCTCCTCCATGCGCGCTTGGATCTTTGGCAGGCGCACGTCGATGTTCATCGCGGTGTTGGTGTATTCGTAATCGGCGAAGATCGTCTCTTCGTCGACGCCCAAGGCGTAGAGCGTGAGCGCACACCCAAGCCCGGTGCGGTCCTTGCCGGCGGCGCAATGGATGACGCCCGCGCCCTCGCCTGCCGCGAGTTGGCGGAACCATTCTGAGTAGAGCTGGATATGACGCGGCTGCGAAGCGAATTCGCGATAAAGCCTGTGCATGTAGGTGGCGACCGAGGCCGCACTTAGATCGCTTTGCAGCAAGGCTTGCAGATGCGGCGGAAATGCCGAGGTCACGCCTTCGTCGCTGGAAATCGAACGCACGCTTTGCCCCGGCCAGCGATTTGGTTCGCCGTTGCGCTCATCGCTGCGCCGCAGGTCCACAACAAAGCGCACGCCAAGCTCGTCGAGACGCGCGATGTCGGCGTCGCTAGCTTCGTGGAAATGCGCAGAACGGAAGAGCTTGCCGCGCGCCAGGCGCCCATCTGGCGTGTCGTAGCCGCCGAAATCGCGAAAGTTCAAGATGCGCTCGAATGCGACGAGCCGATCGGGTGTCATGGCGCCTAATTGGCGCCTTGCTGGCGTAACGTCAAAGGTTGTCGGCGCGGCATAGCCGCGCCAGGATCATGGCAATGTCACCCATGACTTTCGAAAGTTTCGACGGCGCGCGCCTCTCCTATCGTATCGAAGGCGAAGGCCGGCCTGTCGTGATGCTGCACGGCTTTCTCGCCAATTCGCGCTTTAACTGGATGGAGCCCGGTATTGCGAAAGCAATCACGGACGCGGGCTTTCAAGCAATCATGCTCGATCTGCGCGGACACGGCCAATCCGAGGCGAGCGAAGATCCCAGCGCCTATCCGCCGGATGTTCTGGCGCGCGATGGCGAGGCTCTGCTCGCGCATCTGAAGCTCAGCGATTACGATCTTGTCGGCTACTCGCTCGGCGCGCGCACCGCGATGCGAATGCTCGTGCGCGGCGCACGGCCGCGGCGCTGCGTGCTCGGCGGCATGGGCGACAGCGGCATTCTTGGTTCGGCCGCGCGCGGCGCCTTCTTCGTTGACGCAATCACCAAGGGTGAAGCATCGCTTCACCCGCAGGCGGCAAAGATCATTCACGCCATGATCCAGCGCGGACAGCTAAAGCCCAAAGCCATGCTCAATGTCCTGAAGGCGCAGGTACAGACAACTCCGGCCGAACTCGGTTCTGTCGAGACCCCTATCCTGGTCGTCAGCGGCAGCGACGACAACGACAATGGCAGCGCCGAAGGATTGGCGAAACTGTTGAACAATGCCCACGCCGCGCGAACCCCAGGCAATCACCTAAGCGCGGTGCAAGCGAGCGAACTGGCGCAGGCCATCGTGAACTTTTTGAGCGCCTAGCGAAACGGCGGCTCGTCGAACGCGCGCAGTTTGCGCGAGTGCAAGCGATCGCGGTTTTGCTTCAATCCGGCGATGGCTTCGAGGCCAATGCGCAAATGCGCGCCGACGGCGCTGTCATAGAAGCGATCGGCAACGCCAGGCAGTTTGATCTCGCCATGCGCGGGCTTGTCGGAAATGCACAACAGCACGCCATAAGGCACGCGCATGCGAAAGCCCTGTGTGGCGATGCAAGCGCTTTCCATGTCAACAGCGATGGCGCGTGATTGTGAAAGCAACTGGCGCTCCTGGTTATAGTTGAGCTCCCAGTTGCGGTCAGCGTACGACACGACTGTGCCTGTTCGCATGCGCCGGCGCAGTTCGGCCTTGTCGTCGCCGACGACGCTCGCCGCGGCTTGTTGCAGCGCCACCTGCACTTCCGCAATCGCCGGGATGGGAATTTCCAGCGGCACACGATCGTCAAGGATCTTGTCGCGCCGCAAATAGGCGTGGGCCAACACGTAATCGCCGATGCGCTGGGTGTGCCGCAAGCCGCCGCAATGGCCGATCATGAGCCAGCAATGCGGACGCAACACAGCGAGGTGGTCGGTGATCGTCTTCGCGTTCGATGGACCAACGCCGATGTTCACCAACGTCACCCCATCGCGATCGGGCGTCATCAAATGATAGGCCGGCATTTGGTGTTTGCGCCACGGCGCGTCCATCGCCTTGCGTTCGCCGTCCTTGTCTCGCCCGTCGACGCGTACGCCGCCGGGACACGAAAGCGTCCAACCCTTTGGACCATCCTTCACGCCGGCGGCGGCCCAGCGCACGAACTCATCGACATAACGCTGGTAGTTCGTGAACAGGATCCACGGCTGCACGTCCTGCCACGGCGCCCCGGTATAGTGTTCGATCCGCTTCAGCGAATAATCCGTGCGCGGGGCATCGAAGAGCGCCAAGGGCCGCGAGCGATCAAGACGCTCGACGCGCAGGCCATCGACCACCGCATCGCCCACCTGCGTCAGCCGCGGATTGGGAAACACCCGCGCCAGTTCTTCGGCCGGCACGGTCTCGAACGCCGCGGCGCCCGCCGCATCGAGTACGAAGGAGTACGGAATCTCCGTGTCGCTGACCCGCACGCTGAGTTCGGCGCCGTAATCTTCCACAAGCAGCGAGAGCTGCTGGACCAGATAATCGCGATAATAACCTGGCTGCGTGATGGTCACGGCATACTCGCCCGGCCACATCAACTGACCGTAGGCACGCGCCAGTCTGGGCGCGAGTTCACCCAAATACGTCACGCGCAATTCCGGATAGCGGAACAGCATGCGCTCTTCAGCGCTTGGCGGCGTTCCGTTTTCGGCAAACCGGCGCACCGCTTCGATCAAAGCGGTGACAGCGCGTGTATGGAGATGTTCGAGACGATCGACGGCTTCAGCCGGCGTTTTGGGATCTTCCATCGCGGGAGTCTCGCCTCTCCGCGCCGCCCGTCAAGAGCCAGCCTCAAGCGCCAGCGTCAAGAGCCTCAGCTTCAACAGCCTCAGCTTCAACAGCCTCAGGGCACGCGCGGAATTGGATCAACCAGGCGCGAACGGCGATAAACGGTATGACTGAAGTCGATCGTTCCGGAGAACAAGAAGTTCAGCGGCGAATTATAGTGATAGGTCGTTTCGGCCATGATCACGCTGGTGCCCGCCGTCATCATCGCCGCAGGCAGTGTAACCGTCGTATTGGCGGTCCGTGCGCTTAGGCCATTGTGCCCCTCGCTCCACACCACGGTGGCATTGCTCGAGGAATTGACCATGACGCTGGTGACGCGCTCGGCCATGCTGGCGTCCGTGTCGGGATACATCAGCAGCCCGACCGCCGACCACAGGCCCGCGATCTCGCTGTTCGACACGGAGGTGTCGCGGGAAACGACATCGGCGAGTGAAGCCGCCGCGTTTTCAGCGCGGCGATAGGTGCTGAGCGCATCGATCAGATCGACGGCCGCAAGCAGCACGAACACCATGGTCGGCAACAGAATGGCGAACTCAAGCGCCGCCAGACCTTTGCGCGCGCCGCCGAAGCGACGAAGGGAGTTCGCCAGCCGCCTCATGAATAGGGCTCGTTGCGGAACATCATGGTGGAGACCAGAATGCGATCGCCGCCCGAGATGCTCTGAAAGATTGGCTGAAACAGCGGCGTGATTACCTGCCAGCGATAATAGGCGCGCACGACGACGATCTCGGAAGAGACGCCAGGGTTGTAGCCGAAACCGTTGCTCTGGAACTGGTTGTTCTGGATGGGGTTGGTCTGCCCGTTGGCAGCGTCCGTGAACGATGCATAATGGTTCACATCGAGATACAAGTTGCCGCTGCAACTCAACACCATGAAGCGGTTCATGCCGTTGCAGATCTGCGTCTGCATGTCGGTGTAGCTTGATCCGGAGGTCTGCGCTTCGCCGGTGCGAATGCGGCGCGCCGTTTCATTGACGGCATAGTCGAGGCTCGTCTGCGCGAGACCCATCATCGAGACCTCGCCGACGCCGAACATCAGCAGGAAGAAAGGAACGGCAACGAGGCCGAACTCGACCGCGGCCGCACCACGCGTGGCGCGACCGAAGCGGCCAAACGCCCGCCCTGCCTTGCGCATGCGCCAAATCATACGGGCCTCCGAAACGCAAAGTTTACGCGAAGGAGGTTTCCAAACTGGCCCAACGACGTAGTGAACGGCCGATTTAGCTAGCGCGGGTTGCCGCTGCCGGCGCTGCTACTGGCCGCCGAGGCGTGCGCCGTCGCCTGCTGGTTCACTGCGTCGAACGTTGCGTCGCCGATATTAGGCGCAGGCCGGCAGGTCGGCGTGCATTCGTACGAGGCGGTCTCGTTGTTGCGCATCACGCGCACCGTATTGGTTTCATCGGGAACGACAACGACCCGGCCCGAAAACATGACATGGTTATTGGCGTCAACCACGGTGAGGTTCGTCGTCCCGTAGGCTCTTCCCGTTACGAAGAAGAAATGATCGTTTTGCATCGAAACGCCGGCAATCGAGGGATTGCCGATGGCGACGCCGGAGGCGGAATTAGCAAGACGAACCGGGAAGGATTGGTCGATGGCGACGCGAATGTCCTGCGCTTGCGCGGCGCCCGCAAACAGCGTCGCAGCCAAGGCGCCAAGCAATGTGCGCGGAATGATCAGGCGCATCGGCGCTCCTCTTCTCACCCAATTACTCAAGGAGCTACGCGCCAATAGTTGCCGTATCGCTAAAGCGGCGCGTCCATGCGCGATGATGAAATGCGCGAAAGCCGGTCTGCGGTAAACGCAATCTTCACCCTTCTTGTTGGGCGGAGCGTTAAGCGCTCCCGGGCTATTGTCCACGGGCGTCTGGGTTGGGTGTCGGGTGCGACGCTTGGCCAGGCTTGGTGAAAAGCACTCGACAATATGGAGTCTCCAATGACCTCTTTGAAGCGTTTCCTGAAGAACGAAGACGGCGCTACCGCGATTGAGTACGGCCTGATTGCCGCCCTCATTGGCGTTGCCATTATCGGCGTCGTCGGCACGGTGGGCACCAGCCTCCAGGCCACGTTCACCTCGATCAGCAACGCGCTGGCCGGCTAATAGCCGGTCGCTGACGGGCTGGCGTCCTCGACGACGGCCCGTACTAGCGCCCTTCTTCCTCTCTCAAGGCGCCGCCCCCTCGGGGCGGCGCTTTTTCTTTCCAGTCACGGATTTGCAAGCGCCAGGCCGGGCTCATTCAGTCTTTCTTTATGCGAAACACCCACAAGATGAAGCGATGCTTGAGCTTCTTGCACTCGCCATCTTCGCGGGCCTGCTTGTTTACGCGGCCTGTACTGATGTCATGTCGCTGACCATTCACAACTGGGTCTCGATTGCGCTTGCTTTGCTCTTCGTCCCGATCGCCTTGCTGACGCGCATGCCGCTTTCAGAGATCGGCATTCATTATTTGTTTGGATTTGGATTACTTGCTGTCGGCTTCTTCCTCTTCCAAGCCAACGTCATCGGCGGCGGCGACGCTAAGCTCTTGGCTAGCGCTGCGGTCTGGACCGGCTTTCCGGCCTTTGTCCCCTTCATCTTCTGGACGACGATGGCGGGAGGCCTCATCGCGCTCGCCCTGCTCATGGCGCGCCAACAGTTTGCGCCAGCGCCGGTGCAGCCGGCATTCGTAAACCGACTCTTAACGCCGAAATCCGGCGTACCTTATGGCGTCGCCATCATGCTGGGCGGCTTGATGGCGCTGCCTTCGCTCCCGTTTGCAGGACATGCGTTAACCCTGCCTTAGCCACGAGCGTGATCCATTCGCCCCGAATGGTTCGGGGATCCATTCGCCCGGGAGTAAAGTTTCATGTCGCCGCGCCAGATAATTGTCTTGGTCGTCGCCGCGGTTGCGGCGATCGGCGCGCTCCTCGTCATTCGCGGCATGGGCGCGCGCCAGCCAACGACAACCGCAGCCGCCGGCCCGCCGATCGCGGGCCAGCAAGTGCTCGTCGCGGCCCATGACGTGCCGCAAGGCGCAGCTTTAGCCCCCAGCGACCTTGCCGTCGCGTTGTTTCCAACCGCGTCAGTCTCGGCCTCCTTCATCCGCGTCGACCAACAACCCTCGGCGCAGGCCCAATTCGTCGGCGCCGTGACGCGCCGGCCATTCGTGCAGGGCGAGCCGATCACCATGACCTCCGTGGTGATGCCGGATGGACGCGGCTTCTTGGCGGCGCAGTTGCAGCCAGGCTTCCGCGCAATTGCCGTTGAAGTGCAGCAGAAGGACGCCGTTGGCGGCTTTATTCAGCCAAACGATCATGTCGACGTGATCGCGACCACGCATGAGAGCGGCGGGGCAGGCCAAGAAGTGCACAGCGCCATCGTTCTTCAGGATGTGCGCGTGCTCGCCATGGGCGACGCCACCACGCCGCAAACCAGCGGCGACCACCCCACCACCAGCGACTCTCACATTGCCGTGCTCGAACTCTCCGCCGATGACGCGCGCACGCTCGCGCTCGCCGACGGCATGGGCGACATCAGTCTAGCACTTCGGGGCGTACAGGCTGAAACCGTCGGCCTGCGCACAAGCCACGGCGGCGAAACTCTCACCCAAGGATCAGGGGGCGTGAAGCTGCATGCCTTCGGGACTGTCAGCGGAGGCGGCCGATGAAGGCCTACAAGTCACTTCGCGTCTCGCTCGCGACAGCGCTCTCAGGCGCTGTCGCATTTGCGCCTGCACATGCGGTCGCGCAGGTCGAGCCGCCCGATGCGTCGACGCTGCACATCAATAGCGGCGGCATGAGCGGGCCGCAATCGGCCTCGCTGGTGTTGCCGTTCGGCAAATCCGCGATTGTAGATTTGCCTGCCGCAGCACACGACATTCTCGTTTCCAACCCGCTGGTCGCCGACGCGACCGTGAGGACGCCGCGCCGCGCCTATATCATTGGGCGCGCCCTGGGTGCGACCAACATCTTCTTCTTCGATGCAAGCGGACGCCAAATCGCCAACGTTGAAATCCGCGTCGAACCGGATGTTGGCGCGCTCAATGAATTTCTGCGCCGCCACGTGCCGAATGCACAAGTCACGGCCCAGGCGATGAACGCATCAGTCGTGCTTACCGGCACGGCCCGCAACGCCAGCGATGCGGATCAAGCGTTTCAACTGGCGCAGACCTTCCTTGGCATCGCCGGGGGCACTGGCGCGGGCGCGGCTTCCGGTACGGGCGGTCCGCAAGCGCCCGGCACATCGACGCCGGGCGGCAACGCTCCACGCGTGATCAACCTCATTCAAGTGCAAGGCAGCGAGCAGGTCCTCGTGCGGGTGCGCGTCGTCGAGATGAGCCGCACGCTGATCCGCCAGCTCGGCATCAATATGAATTATGAGGAAATCGCCAACCAGCTCCTCGGCAGTGACAACTTCCTCACCGCCGCCACCGCCAACGGTTTCTCGGTCAACGGCCTCCAGGGCGGCCTGAACGCAAACGGCGGCGTTGTCGACGGTTCGCGCACGACTGACGCCACGATCCAAGCATTCGAGCGCGCGGGTCTGGTGCGCGTTCTCGCCGAACCAAACCTGACAGCCATCTCCGGCGAAGCGGCGCGCTTCCTCGCCGGCGGCGAATTCCCGGTCCCCGTCAGCTCCGACGACGGGCGTATTTCCGTGCAGTTCAAGCCATTCGGCGTCGGCCTGGCGTTCACGCCTGTCGTCATGTCCGGCGGCATGATCTCGCTCAAAGTATCGACGGAAGTCAGCGAGCTCACGTCGGAGGGCGCGGTCAGCACCGGCGACACGCCGGTTCGAAACCAAGACGGCACGACCACTGTCATTCACGGCATTACCATTCCCGCTCTGCAAGTGCGGCGCGCAGAAACGACGCTTGAGATGTCGTCTGGCGGCTCGATGGTGTTGGCGGGGCTCATTCAGGAGCGCACCCGCCACGCCCTTGAAGGCGTGCCCGGCGTGATGAATACGCCGGTGATCGGCTCGCTCTTCCGCTCGCGCGACTTTCTCAACAACGAGACTGAACTCGTCATCATCGTGACCCCGTATCTCGTACGCGGGACATCGGGCGCCAACCTCCACACGCCAGCCGACGGCTTCATGGATCCCACCGAGGCCGAAAGCCTGCTCACTGGCCGTTTGAACGCAATCTATCGTCCGCCGGAATCGCACGACGGACGTCCCGAGGGCCTGCAAGGGCCGCATGGACACGTGATCGAATGAAGTCCCTCATGTCCTCCCGCCTCCCTCTCGCCTTGCTGGGCCTCAGCGCGCTTGGCGCCTGCGCCACCAGCGCGATCGCACCCGCCAATATCGGTCCCGTGCCAACGCGTGCGGACGCTCACGTCATCAATGTGACGCAAGGTTCGGCGCGCCTCGAAGTGCCGGTTGCTGCAGGCGAGGCGACGCTGACAGACAAGGCGCGCTCCGATCTGCGTGATTTCGCTTCGGCCTATCTCCGTTACGGCCACGGCGCGATGATCCTGAGCACGCCGTCCGGCAGCGCCAATGCCAACGCGGCCTCGATGCTCGCGGGGCAGATGCGCATCTCGCTCGTTGACGCCGGCGTTTCTTACGGCGCTGTCGCGGGTTCGACCTACGATGCCGGCGACAACGCCAATGCGCCGATCGTGGTGAGCTTCGCGCGATTTGAAGCGGCGGCGCCACATTGCGCGCCGCTCTACGAACAAGACCTGGCCCACCAATCCGACAACCTTCCCTGGGACAGCTTCGGTTGCGCCATGCAAGCGAATTTGGCCGCGTTGGTGGAGGATCCCGCCGATCTGTTGGCCCCGCGTGCGGATGACCCGCGTGACTCAAACCGCCGCGGCACGGTCATGAATCACTACCGCGCCGGCGAAGTTACGCACGCAACGCGCGACAACGACGAACGCGCCACCGTCAGCAACGTCGCATCACAATAGGGCAAGGGTAGTCATGAGCACCCCCGATCCAGCTTGGCGGCTTGAGAACGAAGAAGACTTCGTTCTCGAAGAAGATTCCACCTTCGGCGTCGGCGACCTCGAAGGCGTCGACTTGCCTCCGTTCGACGGCGAAGAGGCCGCTACCGGCAACGAAGACGCAATCCAGGCGCCGCTGAGCGGCGACGATGCCTTTACACCGACGCGCGCCCAACCACTGGCGGCTGCGCACCAAGCGCCTTCGCACGAAGACACCCGTTCGACCGAGCAGCCGGTGCCGCGCATTACCATTCATGCCAGCTGTGACCGGCCGGAGATTGCCGACGTCATCGCCGCCATCAGCGCCGACCGCCGCATGGGCCGCGCTGAGATCAGCGTCGATTTAGGCGGCATCGACGCGGCCGTCATCCGCTTTTCTTCGCAAGCCAGCCCCAACCTGCTCATCCTCGACAGCATGATGCAGGGGCCGGCGCTGTTGCACAGCCTCGACCGCCTCGCGCAGGTGATTGAACAAGGCACCAAGGTCGTCATCATCGGCGCCGTCAACGACATCGCCCTCTTCCGCGAACTGATGGCGCGCGGCGTCAGCGAATACATCGTGCCGCCGGTCCAGCCGATCGATCTCATCCGCACGGTCTGCGGCCTCTACGTCAATCCAGAAAAACCTTTCGCAGGCCGCGTCATCGCCATTATCGGCGCGCGCGGGGGCGTCGGCGCTTCAACTATCGCGCACAATCTGGCCTGGTCGATCGCCGAACGCCAAGAATCTGGCGCAACGCTGCTCGACCTCGATTTGTCGTTTGGCACCGCGGCGCTCGACTTCAACCAGGATCCGCAACAATCGATCGCCGATGCACTCTTGGCGCCAGATCGGGTGGACGACGTCTTCCTCGATCGCGTCACCACCAAGCACACACAGCGCCTGCAGATGTTGACCGCGCCGGCGACGCTGGAGCGCGAATTCGAACTCGATCATGCCGCCTATGACACGGTGATCGAACGGGTGCGCCGCACCAGCCCGTTCGTCATTCTCGACCTGCCGCACGTCTGGACATCGTGGGTAAAACAGGTCCTGCTCGCGGCCGATGATGTGATTATCGTCGCGGGACCCGATCTCGCGAGCCTGCGCAATACCAAGAACATCCTCGATCTTTTGAAGGCCATGCGTCCCTATGACGCCCAGCCCGCCGTCGCGCTCTCGATGGTCGGCGTGCCTAAGCGGCCGGAAATTCCGTTCAAGGATTTCGCGGAAGCGCTGGGCTCACAGCCGGTTGCGCAATTCGCGTTCGATCCGCAGCTGTTCGGGATGGCCGCCAACAACGGCCAGATGATCGGCGAAGTCGCCGCGCAGTCGAAGATTGCGCTGGCGGTCGACGAACTCGCCGCTTCCCTGACGGGACGCAAACCGGTCGAGACGAAGAAGGCGTCGCTGACCGACAAGATCCCGTTCCTGAAGCGCTAGAGAGGCTAGATGTTCGGAAAACGAAGCCAGGGCGACGTTCCGAACGCCGCGCCCGCACCGGCGCCAGCGCCCGCAGCGCCAAGCGCTGCGCGCGTCCAATCGGCTGTGGGCGCCAAACCCGCAGCGCCCGCGCAGCCGCGCCCCGCCGCCACGCCGCCACCGGCAAACAGCAACGCGCGCATGCAGCCCTCGGCGGACGTCGCCGAAACGCCAGAGTACCGCTCTGAGGCCTATTACCGCGTCAAATCGACGATCTTCAACGCGCTCATCGAAACCATCGACCTGACGCAGCTGGCGCAGCTCGATCCCGAAAGCGCACGTGATGAAATCCGCGACATCGTCGCCGAGATCATCTCGATCAAGAACGTCGTCATGTCGATCTCCGAGCAGGAAGCGCTGCTCGACGACATCTGCAACGACGTTCTGGGATATGGGCCGCTTGAACCCCTGCTCGCGCGCGACGACATCGCCGACGTCATGGTCAACGGCGCCGGCGCTGTTTTCATCGAAGTCGGCGGCAAGATCTCCAAGACCGGCATTCGCTTCCGCGACAACGGCCAGCTGATGAATATCTGCCAACGCATCGTCAGCCAGGTCGGCCGCCGTGTCGACGAAAGCTCTCCGATCTGCGATGCGCGCTTGCCTGATGGGTCTCGTGTCAACGTCATCGTGCCGCCGCTGGCGATCGACGGCCCGACGCTCACCATCCGGAAATTCCGCAAGGACAAGCTTAAGCTTTCGCACCTGGTCGAGTTTGGCTCGATCTCGCCTGCGGGCGCGAAGATCTTGCAGATCATCGGCGCCTGCCGATGCAACGTGCTGATCTCCGGCGGCACCGGCTCAGGGAAAACGACGCTGCTGAACACGCTGACGGCGTTCATCGACCCAAGCGAGCGCGTCATCACCTGCGAGGACGCCGCAGAACTGCAATTGCAACAGCCCCACGTCGTACGCTTGGAGACGCGGCCGCCGAACCTCGAAGGCTCCGGCCAAGTCACCATGCGCGACCTCGTCAAAAACTGCCTGCGGATGCGTCCTGAACGGATCATCGTCGGCGAAGTCCGGGGCAGCGAAGCGTTCGACTTGCTGCAAGCCATGAACACCGGCCACGACGGCTCGATGGGCACGCTGCACGCCAATACGCCGCGCGAAGCCCTCTCCCGTCTTGAGTTCATGATCACCATGGGCGGTTTCTCGTTGCCGCCGAAGACCATCCGCGAAATCATCGTCGCCGCCGTCGACGTCGTCATCCAAGCGGCGCGCTTGCGCGATGGTTCGCGTCGCATCACCCAGATCACGGAAGTGATGGGTCTCGAAGGCGAGACCATCATCACCCAGGACATCCTCCTCTACGAGATCCAAGGCGAAGACCAGAACGGGCGCATTGTCGGCCGTCACAAGGCCACGGGCGTCGGTCGTCCGCGCTTCTGGGAACGGGCGCGCTATTTCGGTCTCGAGAAAGAATTGGCGCAGGCTCTCGACGAGGCGGAGAACCCGTAGATGGATCCGAGCCTTCTCGTCGCTCTACTCGCGTTCGTCACCATTGGCGGCGTCGGCTTTGCCTTCGCCGGCCGCGAGCAACCGGCCACCGCAGCCAAGCGGGTGAAAGCCGTCGCCTCTCCGCGGACAGTGGACCGGCGCAAACAAGCGGTTGAGCAAGCCGCGCTCAAGCGCAAGCAGACGACGCAAGAAGCGCTCAAAGAGCTCACGCTCACCGAAAGGCAATCGCGCAAGCGCCGTCTCTCGGTGAAAGGCCAGCTCGCGCAAGCGGGCGTGGGCATGTCGCTCACCGTGTACTGGATTGTCTCAGCCGTGCTGGCTTTCGTGCTTGGCCTTGCTGGGCTCCTGCTCCAAGGCTGGATTGGCGCCGCCGCCGGATTCTTCGTCGGCCTTTTCGGCTTTCCGCGCTGGGTTCTGGGTTTCCTCGTCGGCGGCCGGCAGAAGAAGTTCGCCAATCAGCTCGCCGACGGCATCGATGTCATCGTGCGCGGCGTGAAGTCGGGCCTGCCGCTCGGCCAATGTCTGCGTATCATCGCAAGCGAAAGCTCCGAGCCGCTGCGTTCGGAGTTCCAAGCTCTCGTCGACAGTCAAGCCATGGGCGTGCCGCTCGATGTCGGCTTGCAGCGCATGTACGACCGCATGCCGCTGCCGGAAGTGAACTTCTTTGCGATCGTTCTTATCATTCAACAGAAGACTGGCGGCAACCTCTCGGAATCGCTGGGCAACTTGTCGGCGGTATTGCGTTCGCGCAAGCTCATGAAGGAAAAAGTGAAAGCGCTGTCGGCCGAAGCAAAGGCGTCGGCGATGATTATCGGCGCGCTGCCCATCTTCGTCATGGGCATGGTCTACTTCACGCGCCCGCAATACATCTCAATCCTGTTCACCGATCCGATGGGCAATTTTATCCTGATTTGCTGCGTGATCATGATGTCTCTGGGCATCTTCATCATGCACAAGATGGTCAACTTCAAATTCTGAGCAATGCATGGCCAGCCAGTTCATTGAAACCTTGATCGATCCGATGACCATCGCCGCCGTGCTCGGCGCGGGGGCCTGCTTTGCGACCGTCGTCACCGTTGCTGGCCCAATGCTCGCGGAAGACAAGCTCGGCACGCGGCTGAAGGAGGTGGCCAAGCGGCGCGAGGAATTGCGCAAGCGTTCGCGCGCCGAACTCGCCAAGGGCGTCGGCGGCTCGCTGCAGCACAAGAACGCCAACCAATTTGCCAAGAGCCTTGTCGACAAGCTGCAGCTGCAAAAGGCGCTTGCCGACGACACGCTCACTGAAAAGCTCATCCGCGCCGGCCTTCGCGGCCACGCCGCGCAAACCATGTTCTACTTCTATCGCGCCTCGCTGCCGATCGCGTTTGGCCTCTTTGGCCTGTTCTACGTGCTCCTGGCCGGCCACGCTTGGCCGTTTCACTTCAAGCTCGCCGCCATCGTCGGGGGCGTTGCGGCTGGCTTCTACGCGCCGAACCTTTATCTGAAGAACCGCGCCGACAATCGCAAAACCCGCATCATGAGCGCGTTTCCAGACAGCCTCGACATGATGTTGATCTGCGTGGAAAGCGGCATGTCCGTTGAAATGGCGCTGCAGCGCGTCGGCAATGAGATCGCCACCGCTTCGGTCGAACTCGCCGAGGAATTGCAGCTCACCTGCGCTGAACTTTCCTATCTGCCCGAGCGGCGCATGGCCTACGAAAATTTGGCGCGGCGCACCGCCCACCCTGGCGTGAAGTCCGTCGCCATGGCGCTGACGCAAGCTGAGAAATACGGTACGCCCGTCGGCTCGGCGCTGCGCGTCATGGCCAAGGAAAACCGCGAGCTCCGTTTGTCGGAAGCCGAAAAGAAGGCCGCGTCACTGCCACCGAAGCTTACGGTGCCGATGATTGTGTTCTTTCTGCCGGTCCTCTTCGCCGTGATTATCGGGCCGGCGATGATCCAAGTCAGCCACATGCTGCATCGCTAGAAGTGCGCGTGGGCCTTCGGGCGCGCTCTTGCGGCGTAAAAGCCATGCATCGTCGAAGATATTGCGTGCGCGTGAAAGCGGCGCGGCCCGGACGCTTTAGCGTCCTGCGCGCTGTTGGGCGACGTCGCCCCAGCGATGGGGATCGCTGAGCAGCCCACGCAGGTACTCGATGTTGGCTGCGGCCTGCGCTGGCGGCAGATCGATGCGCTCGAGCTGCTGGGCTTCGTCGAAGCGCCCCTGAAGTGCGACGGCAATCGCCAAGTTCTGGCGCGATTGCGCCGGCGCGTTCGGTTGCGTCATCGCTTGGCGCAGCAGCGGCTCGGCCCCGGCAGGATCGCCCTCCATCAGATGCGACACGCCCATATTGGTCAGCACGCTCGGATCATTGGGCTCAAGGGCGAGCGCTTCCTGATAGGCTTGCCGCGCCTCTGCGAAGCGGCCGAGCTGATCGAGAGCCGCACCCAGCGCAGAGCGCACGCGCCAATCGCGCGGATCTCCCGCGGCAATGATTGTCAACGGACGCACGGCCTCTTGGGGATTGCGCGCCGCGATCTGGGCCAAACCGTAGGTCAAGGTCAGCGGCCTGTCGTTCGGGAAACGCTGCAACGCCTCTTGGGCGATCGACACCGCGCGATCGGCTCGCCCGCCCTTGCGCAGCGCTTCGGCAAAACGTTGCGCTGCTTCGAGATCGTTCGGGAAGGTGTCGTACTCGCCGGCCCAGAACGCCATTTGCGTCAGCATGTCCTGGTGGGCGATCTGCTCGCGCGCGCGCCGATCCGGCGCACGCGCGATTGCCCGCGCGGGGCGCTGCCGGGCAGCGTTATCGGCGCTGTTTTGGGCAACGCTGCCGGCATTGTCGGCGCTTGCATGCTCGCCTGTGGTGGCGCACGCGGCCAGCGCGGACGCCGCCAAGAGACTTAAGCCGAGACGAGACATGTGGACACAATCCTCACATTCGCGTGGACGCTGCTCCTGACATGCTCAACAAAGCGCTAACGGCGTTATAGGCACCGCATATGATTGAGACGCTCCCCTTCCTGAACGGCGGCGACGCCGCCACCACCCCGATCCACGCCATGCGTACAGCGGAATGGGGCCAGTGGGTCGAGCGCCATTCGGAGACGCTGCGCAAGCTGGCGGCAGCGCACGACTTCAACGCCCAGAACGGTCGCATTCTCCTCGTTCCGGCAACGGATGGATCGATCGAGCGGGTGCTCTTCGGCGTCGGCGACAAAGCCAACGCCATGGCCATGGGTGCGCTGGCGCAGAACCTGCCGGAAGGCGATTATCGTATCGCTGCCGCACCGCGGGAGTTTGCCGCCACCTTGGTCGCCACCGCCTGGGGATTGGGCGCTTACGCCTTCGACCGCTACAAGAAACGCAAGCGCCTCGCGCCGCGGCTGGCCGCGCCCGACGGCGCCGACATGGCCGAAGCGAGCCGCATCGTCTTGGCGTCATGGCTCGCGCGCGATCTCGTCAACACACCCACCAGCGATATGGGACCCGAGGCGCTCCATGAAGCAGCCGCGGGCGTCGCCCACAAATACGACGCCTCGTTTACAGCCATTGTCGGCGAGGCGCTGCTTGCTGCGGGCTTCCCGCTTGTTCACGCTGTCGGGCGGGCGGCGCTGCAAGCGCCGCGCTTCTTGCATCTCTCTTGGGGCGACGCTAACGCGGCGCGTCTTGCGCTCGTTGGAAAAGGCGTGACGTTCGATACTGGCGGTCTCGACATCAAGCCGTCGGCCGGCATGCGTCTGATGAAGAAAGACATGGGCGGCGCGGCGCACGCGCTGGCGCTCGCGCAAATCGTCATGGATGCGAAACTGCCGGTCAAACTCGACCTCTTCTTGCCGGTCGTCGAAAACGCAATCTCTGGCGACGCCTTCCGTCCGGGCGACGTGATCAAGAGCCGCAAAGGCTTGACGGTTGAAATCGACAATACCGACGCGGAAGGACGTTTGATCCTTGCCGACGCACTGGCGCGCGCGAGTGAAGATCACCCCGCGCTGCTCTTGGATTTCGCCACACTTACAGGCGCTGCGCGCACCGCGCTCGGTCCCGACATCCCGCCCTTCTACGCCAACGAGGATAGCCTTGCCTGCGAGCTTGCATCGGCCGCGAGCGAAACAGCCGACCCGATTTGGCGCATGCCGCTTTGGGATGCCTACGATTGCGACATGGATTCGCCGATCGCCGATCTGAAGAATACAGGCGACGGCGCCTTCGCCGGTTCGATCTATGCCGCCCTCTTCCTGCGCCGCTTCGTCGACGCCCCGGCTTGGGCGCACTTCGACATCTTCGCTTGGGCCCCAAAGGAACGCGCGGCGCGCCCGCAAGGCGGGGAAGCACAAACGCTGCGCGCCTGTTGGCGCGTGCTCAAGGGACGCTTCGCGCGTTAATCGCGGGCCGGCAAATACGCGAACGACGCGTCAGGCCGAGGCAATCCCCCAACGCCACAGCAACGCCCGCTGCGCTGTGGATAAAGTTTGCGACGCGTTCAATCACGCCAGGTCCCTCGGGGCCTTGACCTTCCGTTTCGTATACGAAATCTACAATTTGTGTGGAAACCAGCTTCGGATGCACAATATCTTGTGTTTCGGGCTTGAACCGACTCAAATCGGTCGGCAGATTTTGCCTATCGACAACGAAGGGGAGCTGACATGGAGCTCGCGCGCAACTCGACAGAAGCTTTGGATTTGTGGCGGCGGGTGACGGTTTCGACCGTGCGATCCGACGCCCCTGACCTAACCGCCCGGCAAATGGCTGTGCTGATGACAGTCCGCTTGCAGCCGGCGCCGCACACGGTGCGCGGCCTCGCCAGCGCACTCAATGTCGGCAAGCCGGCAATCACGCGGGCGCTGGATACGCTGACGAAGCTTGGCTTCGTGCAGCGCCGCCGCGACCCGAAGGACGGCCGCAACGTCTTCGTGGAACGCACGGAAAAAGGCGACGCCTTCCTCGATCTGCTCGGCCAAACGATCGTTTCGGGCGAAGCCTTGCAACCCACGCAAGCGCCGCGTCCGGTCTTCGGCCTGGCGTCGTAAAGCGACCATCCGCAAACGATGTGGCCGCGCTCTCCCGGGCGCGGCCATTTTGTTTGCAAAAGGAAGCGTGCGAACCTAGTGCGTGCCGCCATGCCCCGCAGCCGCGCCCTGTTGGCTGGTCGTCGTCGCCGGTGTGGCAGCGCCGGCGGCTGGTGTTGGCGCGGCTTCCGGCAGCGGGGCAGGCAGCGGCACGGTGTTCGGCGAGATCGAGCGCAAGTACGCGATCGCCGCGACCCGGTCGTTCTCGTTGTGAATGCCGGCAAACGCCATCCGTGTGCCCGGCACCGCGACGCCCGGCGAGGTCAGGAACGTATTCAAGGTGAGATAATCCCAGGTCACGTTGTGGGCCTTCATGGCGTCGGAATAACTAAAGCCCGCGTGTGATGCAGAATGGCGGCCGAAGACGTCATGCAGGTCAGGTCCTGTGCGGTTGGGGCCGCCCGCGGTGAAGTCGTGGCAGGCGCCGCACACCGCCGTCACCTGCTGACCGTGCGCGACAAGGGTTGCGAGCTGCGCTTGATCGGCGAACAAGCGGCCGAAATCTGGCGGACCCGCGGGCGCTGCCGGGCCGCTGCCCGTGTCTTGCGCCGCGACCTCCGGCAGATAGCCCGCCTTCTCCGGATAATTCGGGTGGACGAGGTTGTTTGCGAAAATGCCAATCGCCATCACACCGAGCACTGCGCCCAAAGTCGCGCCGAGAATGGAATTGGTCCTGAGATCGCCGCTCATAAGCTGTCCTGCCCCGAGGCCTCGTTTCGAGGGCCACGTGTTTCGCGGCCCCGTCTTTGAAGTCGCGCCGCTTATGGCCTGCGTTGCGCGCCTCGCCAAGACGGGGCCGCGAAAACGTCGCGCCGGGCGCCGCCTTGCGCGGCGAACCGCCGCACGGCATGCCTCACCGCGATGAACCCGATCATCGTGATCCCCGCGCGGATGGCGTCCACGCGCCTTCCCGGCAAGCCGTTGGCCGACATCGCCGGCAAGCCGATGATCGCCTGGATGGCAGCACTTGCGCACGCCGCCAACGCCGGACCTGTGCTGGTCGCCGCCGCCGAGCCGGAGATCGCCGAGGCCGCGCGCAAAGCGGGCGCTGAAGCAATGATGACCGATCCAAAGCTGCCTTCAGGCTCGGACCGCGTTCACGCCGCGATCAGCGCTTTCGATCCACAGGGACGTTTCGATGTGGTTGTAAATTTGCAGGGCGACATGCCGACAATGCGCGCTGAGGACATCGCGCGCGCCGTCGCCCGGCTTGCGCGCGGCGGAGACATCGCAACGCTCGTTTCGCCGTCGAACGATCCGCTTGATCGCGACAATCCCAACGTCGTGAAAGTCTTTCGCGCCGGCAACGGCCGCTGCCTTGCATTTACCCGCGCGCCGGCGCCATGGGGCGAAGGGTCGATTGAACGTCACGTGGGAATTTACGTCTATCAGCGCGACGCGCTCACCCAATTCGTGGCGCTGCCGCCCTCGCCTCTCGAGTTAAGAGAGAAATTGGAACAATGGCGCGCGCTCGAACAGGACATGACGATTTACGCCGACGCGATCGCGGATTTTCCGAAAGGCGTCGACAGCCCCGCCGATCTCGAGGTCGCGCGCACAATTCTGGCGAGACGGTAATCCAAGCAAATTGCGCTTGCCGTTTAGCGCCGGGCGGCAGAACCTTGCGCGCGGTGGAGGCGGCTCATGCGCAATCCATTGGCGCGCAATCCATTGGCGTTGGCGGCGTCGGCGCTGGCTTTGGCGGCGGGTGCGGCTTGGGCTGAAGAACAACCAGGCTCGGCGCCATCGAGCCCGCCTACCCAAACCGCATCCGCGACCACCCCTGCCGCGCCCGCCGCAGCGCCCGTTCCCACCGCTCCCCCGACGCGCGCGCAGCTTTGGGCGGCATGCGTGAATGCCGGGGCGGCGCAGCAGGCCGTCGAGACCTGTTCGCAAATCATCCAAAGCAACCGCGAATCTGACGTCAATGTCGGCATCGCTTTCTTCAATCGCGGCAACGCCAACATGAGTTTGGGCAATGCGCAGTCCGCGGCTGGCGATTACACCCAGGCGCTCTCGCACAGTTTTCAGCAGCCAGACGTCTATTACGGGCGCGGCGCGGCGCGAAGCGCGCTCGGCCAGTACGCCGACGCCATGACCGATTACAACGCCGCCATTCAGGCCAACCCCCAGCACGCAGAAGCCTTGAGCAATCGCGGCAATCTCTACGAAACGCAATTGCACGATTACCCGCACGCCATTGCCGATTACAGTGCAGCGATTGCGATCCGCGACAATGCGCTTTTCCGATACAATCGCGGCCACGCCTACCAATATGGCGCCCGCGATCTCGCCAACGCCTTGATCGACTACAACCGCGCCATCGAACTCAATCCCGCTAATGCCGACGCGCACATCGAACGCGGCAACGTCTATTTCTCGGAGAACAATTTCGACGCCGCCGTCACCGACTATCAGGCAGCCCTCTCCGCCCATCCCGACTACGCTTTGGCCTATTACAATCTCGGCAAGGCCTACGAGGCGCAGGGCCACAAGCAGGACGCTATCGCGCAATGGAGTGAGGCGATCCGCGTCAATCCACAATACGCCGAAGCGCTCACCTCGCGGGGGCGGGCCAATTACGACACCCGTCGCTATGAGTCAGCACTTTCGGACTTCAACGCCGCACTCGCCATCGGACCGGACGCGATCGCCTTCAATGGCCGCGGCCTCGTCTATCAAGCGCGCAATGACGCTGACCACGCCCTTGCGGATTTCGATCGCGCGGTCGCCATCGCGCCGACAAACCCGGAATTCAATAACAATGGCTGCTGGGCGCGGGTGCTCGCAAATCGCGACCTCGACACGGCGCGCACACAATGTAACGCCGCCATCATGGCTTCAGATCAAGCGCCCTATTTCATGAGCCGGGGGCTGCTGAATCTAAGGCAACGCCACGATCAGGAAGCCTGGAACGATTACGATTCCGCCGTCCGGCGCGTCGAAAACAACGCAGCCTATCTCTATGGCCGCGGCATCGCCGCATTGCGCCTGGGCCGCGGCGACGGCCAAGCCGACATTGCCGCGGCGACACTGCGAGACCCCAATATCGCCAGCCTCTATCAAGGCTATGGCGTCACGCCTTGAGGCTTCAGCCCGGGAAGGATTGCACGCCGACTTTCGTCATTGCGCCATTCTGCAACGCCACACACGCTTGGCTTTCCATGCCCTGGACATAGCAGAAAACCGGAACGTTGGCCGTGCGCAGCGCCAGGTAGGCATCGCGATCGAATGCGTTCTCAGGATAGAATGGAAACTCCCCGTTCTGCGGCGCATCGGCGCCCTGCGGCCAATCGGGAAGCGCCGAGCTCGTCGCGATGGTGCGATTATTGGAGTCGATCCAGGCGCCCAATGCGCGTTCCATGGCAGGCAGATCGCGTGCTTGCGCCAACGTCATGAGATGCTCGCTCGGCGCTGCATCCGCCCACAACACTTTGCCGCTCATGTCGCGCACAGCGATGGTCGCCACAGCATGCGTACAATCGGGACCGGCGCTCGTGGCTTCGACTTGCAGCGTCTGGTTTGGGCTCGCATGCCAGACGCCCGTGGCGCTGGTCTGACAGCCACGCAGGGCGTCCGGCGAACTTGGCCGCGTCGAGCCGATGCGCGAACAGGCGCCGAGCGCCAACATCGCCACGCACACAATCAAACCAAGACGCATCGCCCTGCTCCACCATCTCCCCGCGCCAGGTTAGCGCGCGAGTTCGGCTCGCGCCAGTTCCCCAACCTCCTGGAGCGCGGATGTGGCCATTTTCGAATAGGCGGTGAAGTTGAGGCCGCCATGCATCAGAACCGGGTATTTCTTCTCGGTGACGCCAATCTCCGCCGCACGCAGCCTGTCGACGAAGGCTTTCACATCGGCGCGCACCGGATCCAAAGCGCCGCCGCCAGCAACAATCGTCGACGGCGCATGCGACACATCGACATCAAGCAGCGACGGGAGATCTTCGCCGCCGAGGCTGCGCGCTATGTAGACCGCCGCCAGCCGCCCCAAGAAACGGAAATTGCGCAGCTCCTCACTCGCCCACAGGGAATCCTGCACGTGGAT
The DNA here is from genome assembly GCA_963837475.1 of uncultured Pseudomonadota bacterium. GTDB lineage: Bacteria > Pseudomonadota > Alphaproteobacteria > Caulobacterales > Aquidulcibacteraceae > Vitreimonas. The sequence continues at coordinate 243,821 of CAWIND010000003.1, read as the reverse complement.
CAGTGGGTAAAGCAGAATCTGCAATGCAATGGCGCCAGGCATGCGCGCGTTGATCTCGAGCGCCATCGTCGCTGCGAGATAGGCGCCAGCGGAATCGCCGGCCACCGCAATAGCATTTGGCGCAGCGCCAAAGCCTTGGGCATTTTGAAACGCCCAAGCGCATGCCGCGCGCCCGTCTTCGATCTGGCCGGGAAAGCGCGTCTCCGGCGCCAGGCGATAACCCACCGAGAGCACGCGGCCCTGCGATGATTGCGCAAGCCAAGAGCAGATCGAGTCGTGCGTATCGATGTCGCAACACACAAAACCGCCGCCGTGAAAATAAACCATCAGCGGCGCGCCGGCGGCTTTTGCCGCTTCGTAATATCGCGCACGCAACGGGCCTGCCGCGCCGGGAATCTCGAAATCCTCAACTCTCGCCAAACCCGGCGCGCGCGCGCTTGCCACCGCCATCAGCGTGCGCAGCGCCCTGCGCGTTTGGCGCAGCAATGCTGTTTCAACCGATTGGGTGACGCTCATGACATTATGGCCTCTACCGCAATCTTGGCCTCTACGCTAACAGCGCCGCATGCAGGAACGCATCGCCTTTCAGGGAGAACGTGGCGCGAATTCGGATATCGCGGCGCGGTCGGCTTATCCCGCTCTTGAACCCCTGCCATGCCCGAGCTTCGAGGACGCCTTCGCGGCCGTGCGCGAGCATCAAGCGCGCTATGCGATGATCCCGGTCGAGAACTCACTCGCGGGCCGCGTCGCCGACGTCCATCACCTCATTCCAGAATCGGGCCTCTTCATCGTCGGCGAGCGCTTCCAGCCAATTCGCCATCAATTGCTGGGCGTCAAAGGCGCAACACTCGCGGGCTTGCGCAGCGTGCGCTCGCATCCCCAAGCCCTCGGCCAATGCCGAAAGCTGCTCGGCGATCTCGGCGTCGCGGCGGTACAATCGGCCGATACCGCCGGCGCCGCGCGCGAGATTGCAGCGCTCGGCGATCCCGCCATTGGCGCGCTCGCCTCTGCGCTGGCCGGCGAGATCTACGGGCTCATCACGCTCAAGGCCGACATCGCCGACGCCGACCACAACACCACGCGTTTCCTTGTCTTCGCGCGCGAAGCGGAAAACTGCGATCCCGGCGCCGGCCCATGCGTAACAAGCTTCGTTTTCCGCGTCCGCAACGTGCCAGCGGCGCTTTACAAGTCGCTCGGCGGTTTTGCGACCAACGGCGTCAACATCACCAAGCTTGAATCCTACATCGAGGGCGGGTCGTTCGAGGCGGCCATGTTCTTTGCCGAGATCGAAGGCCACCCTGAGGATCGCCTGATGCAGCTCGCGCTCGACGAGTTGCGCTTCTTTTCCACCTCGCTGAACGTGCTCGGCGTCTATCCCGCCGACCCGTTCCGGCGCACTAACCGGCGCTGACGTAACCGAACCGCCGCTTCTGGCGAAGGAGTCCCATACGGGGTCATGGCCGACGAAGCCGAACTTCGCGCCTTGCTGTTGAAGGGTCTCGCCGGCGATGAGGCCGCACACCGCACCTTCCTCAAACAGGCCGCGGCGTTGCTGCGCGCCTATTTCCGCAACCGCTTGCGGGGCGCCCCCGACGACGCAGAGGATTTGGTGCAGGAGACTTTGGTGGCGTTGCACACCCGGCGCGACACGTACGATCCGAGCTTGCCGCTGACGGCCTGGATGTACGCCATCGCACGCTATCGCCTGATCGACCTGCTTCGCCGCAAGAAGCGGCGTGGCGAGCATGCCGTCATCGATGACCTCGAGATCGGCGACGTCGATCCGGAATTCGACGCCAGCGACGCCAAGCGCGACGTAACGCGCCTGCTGGCAAAGCTGCCCGAAAAGCAGCGCCGCGCCATCGAACTGGTGAAACTTCAGGAACATAGCGTTGAAGAAGCTTCCAAGCTCACGGGTTACGGGGTGTCCGACATCAAGGTCTCGATCCATCGCGGCATGAAGGCGCTGATGAAGCTCATGGCTGAGGAGAACGCGGCATGAAAACCGACGATCTCATCGACATGCTCGCCAAGAAGGTCGAGCCGGCGGAGCGCCCCCATTGGCCCATGCGCATGACGCTCACATTGCTCGCAGGGCTAGCGATCGCGGCGGCGTTGGTGCTCACCTTTATGCACATGCGCCCCGACATCGGGACAGCGACTTGGCCGGTTCTGCTCAAGGCAGGATTCTCGGCGGCGGCCGCGGCGACGATCCTGCCGCTGGCCATGCGGCTCATGGCGCCAGGTGCGGCGCTAGGCTGGCGCTTGTTGGCGGGATTGGTCTTCGCCGGCGTCAGCTTGCTTGCAGCTTTCATCGCGCTGATGGGCATGCCCAGCGAAGCGCGCATGCATGCGTGGATGGGCGGCGGCTTCCCCTGGTGCATCGTGCTGATCCCGATCTTCGCGGCACCCGCGGCCGCGCTGATGGTCTGGCTGGCGCGCTCGCTTGCGCCGACGCGGCTGACGCTATCGGGTGCGGCCATCGGCGCTCTCTCTGGCGGCCTGGGCGCGATGGCGTACGCGATGTATTGCCCGGTCGACTCTGTCGCGTTCGTCACCACCTGGTACGTCGTGGCCATCGCCATCTGCGCCGCGTGCGGGGCGCTTGTCGGCTCGAAGCTGCTGCGCTGGTAGAAAACGCGCTTGCGCCTGACGCCTCCAGCCGCATTGACGCGACAAACACCGCGCCGCTAGTGTCCGCCCGCGTTCGGATCGCTTGCCGTTCCGTCAATTGATTCAAGGATTTCAACGATGAAAGTCCTCGTCCCGGTCAAACGGGTGCTCGATTTTAATTTGAAAGTACGCGTCAAGCCGGACGGCTCGGGCGTCGACCTCTCCAACCTGAAAATGTCGATCAATCCCTTCGATGAGATCGCCATCGAGGAAGCTGTGCGGATGAAGGAAGGCGGCGGCGGCCACAAAGCTGGCGCGGCGAGCGAAGTGGTGGCGGTATCGATCGGTCCCGACCAGGTGCAAGAGACGATCCGCAACGCTCTCGCCATTGGCGCCGACCGCGGCATCCTGGTGAAGGCCGACGGGGAAGTGGAGCCCCTGGCGGTGGCAAAAATCCTGAAAGGCGTGATCGAGGCCGAAAAGCCCGATCTCGTCATCCTCGGCAAGCAGGCGATCGACGACGACTCGAACGCGACGGGCCAGATGCTCGCTGCCCTGCTCGACTGGCCGCAAGCGACCTTCGCCTCAAAAATCGTTCTTCACGACAACAAGGCGACGGTGACGCGCGAAGTCGACGGCGGCCTGCAAACGCTCGATGTCGATCTGCCGGCGATCGTGACGACCGACCTGCGCCTGAACGAGCCGCGTTATGCATCGCTGCCAAACATCATGAAGGCGAAGAAGAAGCCGATCGACATGAAGAGCGCGGCCGATTTCGGCGTCGACACCACGCCGCGCCTGAAAGCGACCAAGACGACAGAGCCGCCGAAGCGTTCCGGCGGCGTCAAGGTAAAAACGGCTGACGAACTGGTCGGCAAGCTCAAAGAAGCTGGGGTGATCTGATGGCCGTTCTGGTTGTTGCCGAACACGACAATGCCTCGCTGAAGGACGCGACGAGCAAGGTCGTCACTGCAGCCAAGGCGATGGGCGGCGATGTTGATGTCCTGGTCGCCGGCTCGAACGCGGGCGGCGCCGCTCAAGCTGCGGCAAAGATCGACGGCGTGCGCAAGGTTCTGCAAGCCGATGGGGCCACGCTTGCCAAACAAATGGCCGAGCCTTTGGAAGCTTTGATCGTGCCGCTGATGGCCAATTACGACGCCGTGCTCTTCCCCGCCTCCACGACCGGCAAGAACGCCGCCCCGCGCGTGGCGGCCAAGCTCGACGTGAGCCAAGTGTCGGGCGTGATTGGCGTTGAAGGCGCCGATGCCTTCGTACGCACGATCTACGCCGGCAATGCGGTCGTCACCGTGAAGGACACGCAAGCCAAGCACGTGCTCACCGTGCAGCCGACCGCGTTCAAGGCCGGCGGAACCGGCGCCAGTGCGGCCATCGAGCAGATCGCAGCGCCCGCGGGTCCCTTCAAATCGGCGTTCGTCTCAGAAGAAATGGCAAAATCAGATCGCCCTGAATTGACGGCGGCCAAACGTGTCGTCTCCGGCGGGCGCGCGCTCGGTTCTTCGGAAGAGTTCCACCGCGTGCTCGATCCGCTGGCCGACAAACTCGGCGCCGCCGTCGGCGCTTCGCGCGCCGCGGTCGATGCCGGTTACGCGCCAAACGACTACCAAGTCGGACAGACCGGCAAAATGGTGGCGCCGGAACTCTACGTCGCCATCGGCATTTCGGGCGCCATCCAGCACCTGGCTGGGATGAAGGACTCGAAGGTCATCGTCGCCATCAACAAGGACGAGGAAGCGCCGATCTTCCAGATCGCCGATTACGGCCTGGTGCAGGACTACAAGACCGCAATTCCTGAACTCATGGACGCGCTGACGAAGGCCGGTGTGTGACGCCGCTGGCAAGCGCCGACGTCCACGGCTACCGTTTGCTCTGAACCGGGTTCCTGCTCAGGCTTGGAAAATGTTGCTGCACTGCAACATGACTCTGTGCTAAGGCAGCGACGGTGGGACGGAACGGGCGATGGCCGGGAGCATGATGAACGACATTCGCACGGTAGGCGTCGTAGGCGCCGGCCAGATGGGCAACGGCATCGCGCACGTATGTGCGCTGGCCGGCTACGAGGTCCTGCTGAACGACGCCGACGCTGCCCGCATCGATGCGGCGCTCGACACCATTCGCAAAAACCTCACCCGCCAGGTGCACAAGGCGACGATCAAGCAAGCCGACATGGACGCCGCGCTCAGCCGCATCAAGGGTGCGGCCAAGTATGATGCGTTCGAAGCGTGCGACCTCGTCATTGAATCCATCGTCGAGCAGGCCGACGCCAAGAAGAAGGTGTTCGCCGATCTCCATCCGGTGTTGAAGCCCACCGCAATCCTTGCCTCCAATACCTCCTCCATATCCATCACCCGGCTTGCGGCCACCACGGACCGTCCCGACAAATTCATCGGCGTTCATTTCATGAACCCCGCGCCGGTGATGGAACTCGTGGAAATCATTCGTGGCCTCGCCACGAGCCAAGAGACCTACAACACGTCGGTCGCCTTCGTTGACAGCCTCGGCAAGAAGATGGCCAACGCCGAGGACTTCCCGGCTTTCATCGTCAACCGTGTGCTGGTGCCGATGATCAACGAAGCCATCTACACATTGTACGAAGGCGTAGGCTCGGTGGAAGCCATCGACAAGGCGATGAAGCTGGGCGCGCACCATCCTATGGGACCGCTCGAACTGGCGGATTTCATCGGCCTCGATACCTGCCTCGCCATCATGCAAGTGCTCTATGAGGGGCTCGCGGACTCCAAATACCGCCCGTGTCCATTGCTGGTAAAATATGTCGAAGCCGGTTGGCTTGGCCGCAAGACCAAGCGCGGCTTTTACGATTATCGCACCGATCCGCCCACGCCCACGCGCTGAGGGCCGCTGGGTTTTGTGAATTCTTCTTCGTAGGCGTGAGACGGGAGGCGACACCGTCTTTGCGCCGCCTCCCACACCACAATCACCCTAAAAGACGGCGCTAGCCATCAGCACAAGGCCGTGGGCGATATAGGCGCCCAGGCCCAAGAGCAGCGCTCCGCCAATCGCCATCTCCAGAAACTTGATCGTCGCGCGCATTGCGCATCCCCACATGACGCGAACAATGTTGCGTTCGCGTGCGGGATGTAGGCGCCCGGCGCAACGCGAATGTGGCGCGCACGTTAAAGCTTTGTGAGAGTGCGCATCTATGCGACGGAGCGTCGCTTTTCGAACACCAGCGACAAATTGTTCGCCGGCATATCCACAATCTCGTTCAGGCCCAAGCCGTTTGCTTCAGCGACACGCGCGACATCGGCCACGTCACGCACGCCCCACTGGCCATCGCGCGCTTTCAGCGATGCGTCGAACGCTTCGTTTGAGGGCGCGGTGTGGCGTCCCTCGCGCATGTAGGGGCCATAGGTGAAAAGGATGCCGCCCGCGCGGAGCAATCGTCCCGCGCCCTGCATCAAGCCAAGCGTCGCCTGCCACGGCGAGATGTGGATCATGTTGATCGCGACCAGCGCATCGAATGGCGCAGCGAGATACCAATCGTGCGCGCAGACGTCGATTGCGATCGGCGCCAGCACGTTTTTCACGCCCGTCTCTTGGATCCACGCCGCGATGCTTTCGCGCGCCGCCGCGTCAGGGTCGCTTGGCTGCCAGGTCACACGCGCCATTGCGGCTGCGAAGAAAACCGCATGCTCGCCCGCGCCCGAGGCCAATTCCAGGACGCGCGCGTCGCCCGGCAATAGGCGTTGCAAGACGGTAAGGATAGCAGCGCGGTTGCGCGCGGTGGCAGGCGATGTGAGGCGCTCAGGCATCGGCCCTAACCAAACACGCTCTTGGCGGGGGCGAAAGCCAAAGCCCGCCGGTTGTGCCCCCATGACGCCGCAAAGTTTGCAAGTAGAGTGTCCCAGATGGTCCCGCCGCCGATCCCACAGCGTATGCCGCCGCTCACCTGGCGCCAGCCGGCCGTGCTGTGGACGCCGCTTGCGCTCGCCGTGGCGATCGGCTGGCCGGCGGCGCTCTTCTATAACGATGCGGGCTTGCAGCAGCTCGTCGTGATCGCAGGTGCTGGGGTATTTGCGTTCGCGCTGATCACGCTTGGCGCCAGCTGGATGGTCCGCCGACCGCCGCGGACGCGCCGCACGGCCGTGATGCATGTCATCATCGCAGGCGTGCTCGCATGCCTCATCGCGCCGTTCGTGCTCACCCAATTGCTTTCCGTCGTCGCCGATTATTCGCGCGCAGGCGCCGGCGCCAACTTCTCGCTGCCGATGGCCATGGCGATGCTGCCGCTCGCTCTCGTGCTCGGCCTGCCCGTAGCACTGGTTTCGGCGATTGCGTTTGCGTGGATCGCGCTGAAACGTCAGCCGCCGCCAGAGCCACACGCAATGCTCGATGGCGGTCTCTATCATAGCGACGTCCAGCCATTTCGCTGATCAAGCCGCCGCAATCGGCGCAGGCGCCAGCGCCGCGCGCGGCGTCAGGCCATAGAGTTTCACCTTTAGCTGATGACGCAACAGCATCAGAGCCAGCAGCATCTGCAGGTAAACCGACGCCACCGATAGGAGCCAGAAAGTGTGGAGCGTCACGCCCGGATAGTTGGCGAGCCAGATCGCCGGCGCCGCAAACGTCACCAGCCGCGATCCGCTTGAGATGAGCGAAGGCCGGGTATCGCCTAAACCCTGAAACATGCTCGAGCACGTGAACACCACCCCGCTTGCGACGAAATTCCACGAGGCGATGCGCAGATATTCCGCGGCCACCGCGAGCGCCTGCGGGTCGCTCGTAAACGGCGCCAGCAGGGATTCGGGACGCCATTGCGTGAACAGGGTCATCACCAGCATCAAGACTGAGCAGATGAGCGCGGCGTCGCGGAAAGTGTAACGCACCCGATCGGCAAGGCCGGCGCCGAAATTCTGCCCCGCGATCGGCGCCGCCGCGAACGCCACCGCCATCACCGGCAGGAAGATCGATTGCATGATCCGCATGCCGACGCCGAAACCGGCTTGCGCGTGTGGCCCAAACCCCCGGATCACCCAATAGATGACGGCAAAATTCACAAACATCAGGAAAAACTCGCCCGCCGAGGGCAGGCCGATGCCGACAATGCGGCCCCATTGCTGCAGCTGCGGCCGCATGGTCTTGCGTTCCAACGTCACGAATTTCTGCACGCGCGGAAAAATCACCCAGAGCAGAACAAGGCCAACCGCCACCGAAATCGTCGTCGCCAAACCCGCGCCGGTAACGCCGAGGGGATAATTTGTGCCCCAACCCGCAATCAGCACCGGCGCCAACGCTGCGTTCAACAGAACGGTCATCGTTTGCAAGATCATGGTCGGACGCACGACGCCCGCGCCGCGCAAGGCCGAGCCAAGCGCCGCGGTCGGAAACATCAGCGCCAGCGACGGCAGATAAGCAAAGAGATAGGCGCGCGCAGCTGCCGAGGTTTGCGCGTCGGCGCTCACCGTCGTCGCCGCCGCAGCGCCGAGCGTGTAACCGAGGATCAAAGTTGCGATTGAAAACACAATCGACAAGGAAAGCGCCTGCCCGGAAACCAGATTGGCTTCGGCCTGGTCCTTGCGCCCGGCCGCCTGGGCGATAAGCGCCATGGCCCCCACCGCCACGAGCTGCGAGGCGCCCATGACCACGAACGAACTCACGCCCGCGGCGCTCACGCCGGCAATCGCCCATGAGCCAAGGTGCGAGACGAAATAGAGGTCGACCAGGAAATAGAGTGTCTGGAACACCAGCCCGAGACCGATGAAAACGGCCATGCTGATGATGTGGCCCGTGATCGAGCCTTTGGTCAGATCATGCATGGCGCCGGCCGCTTCCCCGCCCGCGCAAGCCCCTTTAGCGCGGTAGCCGCCGAAATAGGATCGTTGGCTCTTCCTTGTAAGTGCTGCGGGCGAATTCCTTGTAGCCGTGCTTTTGCGCCAACCGGATCGACGGCGCGTTGCCGGGATCGATCATGCACACCAACGGCACGCGCCCGAAATGACGCTCCGCCCAGGCGAGCTGTGCGGTAAGCGCTTCGGAGGCAAAGCCCTGCCCTTGGGCCCAACTTGCCAACGCCCAACCGTGCTCGGGTTCTGTGAACGGGGGATCGATGGGGCGCTTGAAATCGGCAAAGCCTGCCTCGCCGACCAAGCGGCCCGTCGCTTTCTCTTCAAGCAGCCAAAAGCCATATCCCATCAGCGCCCAGTGCCCAGGATAGCGCATCATGCGCGCCCAGCTTTCCTCGCGCGTCGAGGGTTTGGCGCCAATATGGCGCGTCACCTTGGGATCGGCCCACATCGCGGCGGTCGCATCGAAATCAGCGTGGGTGTGTCCGCGCAGGCGCAAGCGCTCGGTTTCGATAATTGGGATCATGTCGCTTCTCTCGCCAGCACGCTCTCGATCAGCCGCGTCGCCGCCTCGCTCGACCAATCGGCGCCGCCAGCCAAGCGCGCTACTTCGCGCCCGCGCCGGTCATAGATAATGGTCACCGGCATGCCGGGCGTGTTCACGTCGAAGAGGATGCCGCGCGAATTGTCGTTGTAGAGCGGCAGCGCGCCCTGCGTCAGCTGCGCCAGTTCCTGCTTGGCCTGCTCTAAATGCGCAGTGTCGTCGACATTCACCGGAATAACGCGAATGCGCCCGGCGAAGCGCCGCTGCAGCGCGCCCAAGGTCGGCATCTCTTCCATGCAGGGCGCACACCACGTGGCCCACAGATTGAGCACCAACACCTGGCCGCTGAATGCGTGCAGATTGGTGATCCGGCCTTGACCATCCTGGATCGCCCGCATCGGCAATGGCGGGGGATCGTCGAGCACAGCCAAACGGTGCATAGCCCCGGTCGCGAATCGCGCCATGCCTTGTGTCTGCCCAGGCTTTGAACCGGCGGCGAAAAGCACGTAAAGGATGGCGACCCCGGCAAAGGCGAGCATCGCCATCGCGGCCCAAAGAGGCCAATTTCGGCGCGCGGGAGTGGAGCGAGTGTCGGTGTCCAAGTCTTCCTCTTCGTCAGGCGGCCAAAGCATGTGGGGCGGCCGCTTTGCGAGCACGCCTGACGACGCGATGCAAGCAATCAATGCCTCTATCGACGTCGACAAGCGGCTCTGGCGCGAAGACATCGAAGGCTCGAAAGCCCACGCCGATATGCTGGCGGCTCAAGCCATCATTACGCACGAAGACAATGCGGCGATACAAGCCGGGCTGGATCAGATCGCCGCGGAGATCATTGCCGGCAAATTCCCTTTCTCTGCGGAACTGGAAGATATCCACCTCAACATCGAAGCGCGCCTCACCGAGCGCATTGGCGAAGCCGGCAAGCGCCTGCACACCGCGCGCTCGCGCAACGATCAGGTCGCCACCGCCTTCAAGCTGTGGACCATGCGCGCCTCGCGCGAAGCCGCTGATGGCCTGCGCGCGCTGCAGAAGACGCTGGTGAAACGCGCCGATGAGCACGCCGATTGGATCATGCCCGGCTTCACCCATTTGCAGACGGCGCAGGCGGTGACGCTCGGCCATCATTTGCTCGCCTACGTGAACATGTTCGAGCGCGACCGCGTGCGCATCATAGGCGCCGCACTCGAAGCGGCCTGGGAATGTCCGCTGGGCGCAGCCGCGCTGGCCGGCACCTCCTACAAGATCAATCGCGACATGACAGCGGAGGCGCTCGGGTTCCACGCGCCGGCGAGCAATTCGCTCGACGCTGTCGGCTCGCGTGATTTTGCGCTGGCAGCGCTTGCAAACCTTTCGATCGCTGCGACCCATTTGTCGCGGCTCGCCGAAGAGATCGTGCTCTGGACCTCGCCGCAATTCGCCTTCGCCCGCTTGAGTGACGCCTGGTCCACCGGCTCTTCGATCATGCCCCAGAAGCGCAACCCGGACGCAGCTGAACTGATCCGCGCCAAGGCCGCGCGCATCGGCGCCGATTTCGCGGCGCTCAACGCCATCATACAGAAGCTGCCGCTCGCCTACGCCAAGGATCTGCAGGAAGACAAAGCCCTTACCTTCCATGCGATCGACTCGTTTGCGCTCTCCATCACCGCGATGATCGGCATGATCGAGGGGCTCGCCTTCAACCGTGACGCGATGCGCGAGGCCGCCGCGCGCGGTTATTCGACAGCCACCGATCTCGCCGACTGGCTGGTGCGCGCGCTGAACACGCCGTTCCGCGAGGCCCACGAAATCACCGGCCGCATCGTCCGCCGCGCCGAGGAAACCGGCGTCCGCGAACTGTCGCACCTCCCGTTAAGCGAATTTCACGCGATCGATCCTCGCATTACCGAGCAGGCGCGCAGCGCGCTAACGGTTGAAAAATCCGTCGAGAGCCGGGATAGCTATGGCGGCGCCGCGCCGGATCGGGTGCGCGAACAAATCGCGCGCTGGAAGGAGAACTTCGAATGAGCCGCCTCTTTCTGGGCCTTGCCGCGCTGGCGCTGGTCTCTGCGTGCGGGATCAAGAGCGGCCTCGAGCGCCCTGATCCTTTGTGGAATTCTCAAAGCGCCATTGCGCACGATTGCGCCCGCCAGCGGGCCTATAACGCCGACCACCCGGCGCATCCGCGCCCGCTCGACAGCCGTTGCGGCCAATCGCCGGCCAATGCGCAGGACACAGCGCCGCCGCCGCCGCAGAGCCCCACCGCGCCCAGATGAACCATTTCGGCTATCGCGGCGGGGAATTCTGCTGCGAGGACGTGCGATTGAGTGAAATCGCGCACGCCGTGGGCACGCCCGTTTACGTCTATTCGACGGCGACGCTCGAACATCATTTCGCGGTTTTCAAAGCCGCCTTGGCGCCGCGCAACGCTCTCATCGCCTTTGCCGTCAAGGCAAACGCCAACATCGCCGTCCTCGCCACGCTTGCCAAGATCGGCGCCGGCGCCGACGTCGTCAGCCAAGGCGAAATCGAGCGGGCGCTGGCGGCGGGCGTTGGCGCCGATCGCATCGTATTTTCTGGGGTCGGCAAAACCGACGCTGAACTTGCCTTCGCGCTCGACGTCAATGTGCATCAGATCAATGTCGAAAGCGCCGCCGAACTCGCAACGCTATCGCATATTGCGCGGACCAAAAAAAAGCGCCCTGCCATCGCCATACGCATCAACCCCGACGTCGCCGCCGGCGCGCACGACAAAATCTCAACCGGCGGCGGGGAAGCAAAATTTGGCGTGCCCATTGAAGCAGCCGCGGCGCTCTATGCGCGCGCCGCTGGCGATCGTGATCTCGCCATCGAAGGGCTGGCCATTCATATCGGCAGCCAAATCCGCGATCTGGCGCCCCTGGAGCGCGCCTTTGGCGCTCTGCGCGCACTCACCGAGCGCTTGCGCGGCAATGGCCTTGCCGTCGCGCGGCTGGATCTGGGCGGCGGCGTTGGCGTTCCTTATTTCAACGAGGCTCCTCCGCCATCGCCGCAGGACTACGCGGCCTTGGTTGCGCGCGCGTTCGACGACCTCAACGTCGATCTCATCTGCGAGCCCGGGCGCATGATCGCGGCCAATGCGGGTGTTCTGATCGCGCGCGTCTTGCGGGTGCAGGATCGCGCGCGACCGGTTCTCGTTCTCGATGCGGGGATGAACGATCTTATCCGCCCGGCAATCTATGGCGCCTTCCATGAAATCAAGCCGCTGCGCCAGCCAAGCAACGATGCCTTGAAGCGCTACGATGTCGTTGGTCCGATCTGTGAAACCGGCGACATGTTTGCACGGGCTCGCGCGCTGCCGGCGCTGAACGCCAACGATCATGTCGCGTTCATGACCGCAGGCGCCTACGGCGCCACGATGGCGTCCACGTATAATGCACGCCCCTTGGTTCCCGAGGTGCTCGTGCGCGGCGGCGCCTTCGAACTTGTGCGCCGCCGCTGGAACATCGCCGATCAACTCGTTTTGGAAGAGGTCCCTTCTTGGCTGCGAGACCCCGCCCGCTAGACATGTGTGAGGGGGGCAAATTGTCGATGAAGGGCAGTTCCCCGCTGTGGGAGCGTCATGGTCTGGCCAGATCGCCCCTGCTAGGCTTGGCCCCCACGGGATGAAGCTCCAGGACGCCCTCGACCAACTGGCTCGCGAAACCGAGCGGGCCCGCCGCCGGCTGATGGTCGAGCGCGGTCTGCGGGCGGGGCTGATGCTGCTGCTCGCCATCGGGGTATGGGCGATCGTGGCGCTGACCGGCGCCCACGCAATGCTTCCGCTGCTGGCGCAAACAATCACAGCGACGCTGGCGCTTGCGATCTTCGTCTGGCTCGGCTGGCTGGCCAAGCGCGCCTGGCGCACGCCAACGGAAACGGAGGCGCGCGCACGGCTTGCATCGGACTCCAAGCTTGACCTCGGCGCCTTCGAAGCGCTCGGCGACCAGCCCGCGCAATACGACGCCTTCTCGATGGCGCTCTGGCGGCGCGAACGTGAGCGTGCGCTCGAGCGCGCCGAGCGCGCACGCGTCGGCCCGCCGCGGCCGGAGCTCGACGACGTCGACCCGCACAAATTGCGCTACATTATTGCGATAGCACTTGTCGGCGCCTTTCTCGTCGCAGGTCCCGATGCGGGCGACCGGCTGAGCAACGCCTTCAGTCCCGATCCCGGTCCTTTGCTCGGCGACGGAGCGATGGCCATCGAAGCCTGGGTGACGCCGGCCGAATACACGCATGCTGCGCCGGTTTCGTTGAGCGACCGGCTCAACCAAACCATCGTGACGCCCCCTTCGGTTACAGCGACTGTCCGGCTCACCGGTCCAAACGGTGCGCCGCGTCTTGTCTTCGAGGGCGCCGGCGGGCGTCGCAGCGCCGTGTTCGCGCGCGCCGCGGACGGCGCCTGGGAAGCGCAGCTGAGCCTTCCCGGCGCCGGTTCGCTCAAAATCGTACGCTTCCACACCCGCGCTGCCTGGCGCATCGCGCCGGCGCCGGACGCAGCACCCCGTGCGGCCTTCACACAGCCGATCGAACTGATGCCCAGCGAACGGGCCACGATCGGCTGGCGCGTCGGCGACGATTACGGCGTGCGGCGTCTGTTGTTGCGCGTGCGCCCTGTCACGCCGCCGCCCGGCCTTGTGCACGCCGATCCCGTCGATACTGAACTCGAAGCGCCCGCCGGCGATCCCCGCGACGCCGACGGACAAAACGAAATCGACCTCGCAGCCCATCCTTACGCGGGCATGGAGGTCGAAGCGCAGATCGTCGCCGTCGATGCGCTGGGCCAGGAAGGCGCCAGTCAGCCGATGAAGATTACGCTGCCGGAAAAAATCTTTCTGCAGCCGCTTGCGCGCGCTGCTGTCGAAATCCGCCGCCACATCCTGACCGATCGCCGCGCCTACCGGGCGGCCCCAAACGAGGTGCGCCGCACTATCCCGGCCGGCGACATCTTGCTTGGCAACGCGCGCATCGAAATCCGCGACTATGGCCGCCATCCCGCGCTCGAACGCGCGCCCGACGGCGTGCGCCGCGCTGCGCGTCTGCTTGATGCGCTGATGATGGCGCCCCAAGACGGCTACTTCCGCGATCTTGCCGTCTATTTCGGTTTCCGCATGGCGCGCTCGGAGCTCGATACGGCGCGCAATATCGGCGAAACCAATATCGCCGCTGACATTCTGTGGCGCACGGCGCTGCGCGCCGAATATGGCGGCGCCGCCGACGCGCGCCGTGCGCTTGAGGAAGCGCAACGCGCGCTCAACGAAGCCTTGGCGCAAAACGCGCCCCAGCAGCGCATCCAGCAATTGATGCAAAAGCTGCGCGAGGCCACCCAGCGCTACATGCAGGCGCTGGTGCAGCAGGCCATGCGCAACGGCCAGCGCGACAGCGCCGAGGACACCCAGGATCAGGCCCAGATCAGCCAGCGCGATATCGAAGAAATGATGCGCCAGGTGCAGCAACTCTCCGAACAGGGCCGCAACGCCGAGGCGCAAGCGCTCCTACAGCAGCTCACCAACATTCTCGCCAATCTCGACGTCCGTCTGACCCAGCGCGACGCGCAAGGCCAAGGCGGGCGCCACCAAGGCACGCGCGAACAGCACATGCAGCAGAGCATGGATGAGCTCTCGCAAGCCTTGGGCTCGCAGCGCGCGCTTCGCGACGACACCCAGCAGCAGCAAGGCGATCAACAGCAAAACCCGCAAAACCAGCCCCAACAGCAGCGCCAATCGCAAGCCGGCGGCGGCGGTGGAACCCAGCAAGGCGGCCAAGGCGGCCAAGAGCTGGCCGACCGGCAATCGCAAATACGCCAAGGCCTCTCTCAAGCGCAGCGTTCAGCCAACCAAGCCGGCGCCGATCCAAGCCCTGATCTCGACGCCGCCGGCCGCGCCATGCAGCAATCCGAGCAGGCGCTGCGCTCCGGCGATCTGCGCGGGGCAGAGACTGCGCAAGATGCAGCGCTCGACCGCATGCGCCGCGGCGCCTCACAACTCTCACAGCAAATGCGCGACGGCGAACCAGGCGATCAAACCGGCGATACCAGCGGCGACAGCGACAATGGACGCGATCCGCTGAACCGCCTGCCTGGTAACGGCGAGGGTAATCGCGGCATGCGTCTAAACGGGGATCTCTCCGGCGAAGTGCGCGCACGCGAACTGTTCGACGAAATCCGCCGCCGCGCCGACGACCCCAACCGCCCCGAAGCCGAACGTGAGTACCTGCGGCGCTTGCTCGATACGTTTGACGGCACGTAAAGCGCGCGCTTGCGCTTGCCCCCCGTGGCCGGCGCGATACCACAGATGAGCGACATCGCTGGGGGACGATTGCATGCTCAAGACGCTGGCTCTTATCGCCGCGCTCTTCTTTGTCTTCATGATTGCCGGCGCAAGCGTCGAACCGGCGCCTGTGCGCGCGGAGGGCGCGCCCGGCTTTGACGCGCGCGCCGCGCAGACCCGCTTGCGCGCGATCATTGCGCCGGAGGTTGCGCACCCAGTCGACAGCGCCGCCGCCGATGTCGTGCGCGCCAATCTGATGCGCGAAATCACCGCGCTCGGTTTGCGCCCGGAAATCCACGAAGCCTTCGCCTGCCGTCCGCAGCCGCGCTACCCGCTGATCGATTGTGGTCACGTGCGCAATGTCGTGTTCAGCTTGGGACCAGCGCTTGGACCGGCCATTCTTGCAGCCGGCCATTATGACAGCGTTCCAGCGGGCCCGGGCGTTAGCGACGACGGCATGGGCATGTCGGTTCTGCTCGAAGTCGCACGCGAACTCTCGCATACACAGCTGACCCGGCGCGTGATTTTCCTCTTGAGCGACGGCGAGGAACAAGCGCTCCTCGGCGCCTACGCCTTTGCGCAATCCGATGCGCTGATGGGCGATGTGCAGTCGCTGATCGAACTGGAAGCCCGCGGCACACGCGGGCCGGCAGTATTCTTCGAAAGCAATTCGCCAAATGCCGACGCCGTGCGCACCTACACGCACGTCGCGCGTCCCGTCGCCAACTCGATCACAGCCAACATCTATGGGCTGCTGCCAAATTCAACCGACGTGACAGTGCTGAAGCGCGCGCATCTCGACGTCATCAATATCGCCGTGCTTGAAGGCCTTGAGGACTATCATACGCCCCAGGATTCGTTTGCCGCCCAAGATCTCGCCAGCGTCCAGCACATGGGCGACCAGGCGCTGGGTGTGATCGGCGCATGGGCGACCAGCGGCGACCGCGGCGAGAACCAGGACCTGGTCTATACCGACATTCTGTCGCGCTTTTTCATCAGCTTGCCCGCCTGGCTCTCGCTGGCGCTGCTGGCGGTGAGCGCATTGATCGCTTTCTTCGCATTCTGGCAAAGCGGGGCTGAGCGGCGCTGGCGCGCGCTCGCGCTTCCGCTTGCTTCGATCCTCGTATCGGCCCTGCTTGGCGCTCTGGTCTGGGCGTTATTTGCGCTGCTGCTGCGCCCGGGCGAGGCCTTCTGGTGGGCGCATCCGGAAATCTCACGCGCTTGGTGTCTCGCCCTTGGTCTCGTCGGCGCGCCGCTGACCATGCTTGCGTTAGGCCCCGCCATGAGCGCCAAAGGGATCGAAGCGAGCACTCAGCTCACCTTTGCTGCGTTAGGCTTGCTTCTCACATTTGCGATGCCCGGCATCTCCATTCTCTTTCTGGCGCCGGGGGCATTCTACGCACTCGGCGTGCTTGCAGCCTTTGTCTGGAAACCTGCGCAGGTTATGGGCGCCATGGGCGGCGCGATAACCGCGCTCGTCATCTGGGCGCCGATATTGGCCCTCAACGAATTGGCGCTTGGGTTTCAATTCCCGTTCGCCAACGCCATGCTGTTTGCGCTTGCGGCGCTGCCGTGGCTTGGCCCCCTTGCGCGTCTGCAGGGCGCTGCGAGCTGGAAGGCGCCATCTTTTGTTGTCGCCGGCGCCTCTGTCGCCGCACTTGTCGCCGCCGCATTGGCGCCAAGCGCCAGCGTTGAACGGCGGCTGCCGCTCAACATCAGCTATTTCTACAACGCCACGACCAACCAGGCGCGCCTCCTGGCCGGCTCCGCGCGCCGCGCCTTGCCGCGCGAACTCACCAGCGCTTTCGCGTTTGCGCCAGAAATCGTGCTCCCAGGCGACCAGACGCCTTACTGGACCGCACCCGCGCCCGCACAACCGACGCCGGCGCCGGCGCTCGAAAACATCACCATCACAGCCACCGAAAACGGCGGCCGCGAACTGCGCGCGCGATTGCGCATGCATGGGGTCTATCGCATCTATCTGCGCATCCCCAATGAGGCGCACACCCAACACGTGCGCATGAACGGCGCCGAGGCGGACTATGCCGATGTCGGCGCTTCAGCTGAACTGCCGGATCATGTCATGCTCGGCTGCCAAGGCCGTTCGTGCGACGGCGCCGAACTGACCGTAACGATGGGCGCCAACGCAACGGATTGGTCGATCATCGGCTTGACCCCAGCTGCTGCGGCGCCCGCGCAAGGCGCCATCGCCCACCGCCCCGCGACGCGCACGACGGTGCAATTCGGCGACAGCACCGTCACCCTGAGCAAGGTGCGGATTTGAGGCCGGATTTGAAGCCAGAATTGAAGAGAATCGCGTCCTATTCGAGCGCCGCGATATAGGGCAGGCCGCGAAAGCGGCCCCTGTCATCCATGCCGTACCCGACCAGGAACGCGTCGGGCGCATCCCAGCCCACAGCGTCGATCGGCTCGCTCAGCGCTTGGGGCTTACGCACGAATGCGCACGATAAAACCTGCGTTGCGCCCTTCGCCAGCAGATGCGCGCGCGCATAGGCTATGGTGCGCCCGCTGTCGAAGACATCGTCGACGATGAGCGTGGGCCGGCCATCTATGGGGCGCGAAATATCGGCGCGCACGACAACCTTGCCGGAGCTTTCGCGCGCGTCGCGATAGCTTTCGAGCCAGAGCGAGTCGTAGATGGGATGGCGTCCGCGCGTTTCGAACGCGCGCATGAGGTCTGCGGCGAAGGGAATGGCGCCCTGCAGCAGCGCGATCACCGTCCAGCCGTCATCGACCTGCGCGGCAAAGCCGTCGGCAAGCGCGTTTACGCGCGCGGCTATGTCGGGAGCATCAAGGAGAACGCGCAGTCGCGCGTCAGTCACCCGCGTCAGCCATTCGTGAAGCGCGGCTGCAGGCCTTCAATCGGCTGCGCTTCCGCGGATGGCGTCGCTGTCGCTGGATCGACGTGCTCAGCTGCGGGCGTCGTCAGCACCAGCGGCTCGCGATTGTCGCGCGTGCCCGGCGTTACGTGCGCGGGCCCGCCGGCCACGGTCGCTTCCCCGGGGTTTGCAAACGTGGCTTCGAGATCGACCGCATCCGCGGGCGGATTATCGACACGCAGTTGGAACGGCACCGCCGCGCCCGCCGCCACCGGGTGATCGGCGATGGTGTTTACAAGCTGGAAAATCTCGTGCGATTGGGCGTCGCGGAGCGACAGCCGCACAGGCGGGATCGTCTTGCTGTCGCGCCCGATATTGCGAACTTCGCCGCTCACAACCAGCACCGGCGTATCGCCCTCAAAGGAGCGTTGGACGCCCAGATTGTAGAACTCGAGCCCATAGACATTCACGTCGAGGCCAAGCGCCGCAAAAGCGCTTGCCGAGCGCGGCCACAGCTCGGCCACGTCCTGGCGGAAGACCACCATGCCGGTCGCGGATGCCGCTAGGGCAGCGCCTGTCGCGCCCCACACCGCAACTGCAGCACGGGTGCGTTCACGGCGCATGCGTTCGGCCTGTTGGGCGCGGAATTTCGCAGCTGCGGAAGGCGCTGGGCCCGGTTGTTGGGCGGCCTTGCGCAATCTTTCGACACGCTCGCGTGTCAAAGGTTCCGGCGCTGCGGAAATCGTGGCCTCGGCACGGGGCTCGGGGTCACGAAGTTCGAGGTGCGGCTCGGCAAACCAGGAGAACCCACAAGCCGCGCAGCGCACGGTTCGGCCGGCCGGCCCGATGGCGGCGTCGTCAGCGTAATAGCGTGTCGAGCAAGACGTGCAGGTTAGGATCATGGTAATGAAACGTTCAACAGCCCCGGTAACTCTTCCTCGTGCATTGATTCTATTCAGCTTGTCCAGCCATGGCCCGTCCCCTCAATCCTGACCTAGAGCTGTTCGAGCGAGGTGTTTTCGCCCGCCTCTCCAGCGTCGATGCTGGCTACGGCCCTGCAACCGTTCTGGTTGGAGTAGATTTCGAAATCCGCACTGGCGAGGTGGCGATCATTACCGGCCCCGCCGCCGCCGGGAAGACTACGCTCACTCATTTGCTGCGCCTAGCGCTGACGCCGCGCGCCGGGCGCGCCGTGATCCTCGGTGTCGATATCGCCACAGCCAGCGGCTCGATGCGCGCGCGCGCCAAGCGCCGCATCGGCTATGTCGGTGAAAACCCAGTGTTTATTGAGCATTGGAGCGCCTTCGACAATATCGCGATGCCGCTCAAGCTCATCGGCATGAAGCCGGCCGAGTACGCCCACGACGTGCGCGAACTTGTGGATTTCGTGGGCCTCGGCGGCGCTTCGGACTTGGCTGTTGAAAAATTTCGGGCGCGGAACGACGCCGGGCCGCCCTTGCGCGCGCGCTCGCCGGCAAGCCCAACCTCATCTTGGCCGACGACCCAACCGCCGGCATGTCGCCAGGCGACGGGCGGCGCATTGTGCGCTTGCTCGGTGAGATGCGCCGCGTCGGCGCCGCTGTCGTGATCGCCACCCAGGACGAAACCTTGGCAGACTGCGCCCCGATGCAGCGTTGGCGGATCGAGCGTGGCCGGCTGATCCCGGTCGATGAAGGCGCCGCCGGCGGAGGCGTTCGAATGAGGAACGCCCTGACGGGCGTCGAACGCGCCCTATTCTGGACGCTGGCTTTCGCGGCCTTCGCCGCCGCGAGCGCCGGGCTTGCCGCGCGCGCCATCGATCGCGCCGCCGTGGGCTACGAACAGGCGCGCGCAGGCTATGCCGTGGTGCGCGTGCTGGCCCCGGATGGGCCTGAAGGCATCGATGCGGCGGTCGCCGCCCTGCAGCACGCACCCCACGTCACTAGTGCGGCGCCGATGACGGCCGGCCGCGCCGCCGAGCTTCTGGCCCAATGGGGCGGGTCGCGGGTCAATGCGCGCGACATGCCGCCGCTGCGACTGATCGAGATCGACCTTGGGCCCGCTTCGCCGCGCGCCGACATTTCCGGCGACATAGTCGCTGCACTCGCCCAGGGCGGGGTCACCGCACAGGTGATCGAAGCGCCCGACAATGCGAGCGGCGGCGGCTGGGCAGGACGCGCGCGCGCGGTTGCGTTTTGGGGCTCGATTGCGTTTGCGCTGGTGATGGCTGTCATCATCTCGCTCGGTGCGCGCAGTCTAGCGGCGCGGCGGCGTGAATTGGTGACAGTGATGACAGACCTTGGCGCCACGCGCGGGCAAGCCGCCGGGCGCATCGCTGACGAAGCCGCGATCCTCGGCCTCTATGCCGGCCTTGTCGGCGGCGCACTCGCCGGCGTCGTCGGCCTTGCACTTTTGTTCGTAGCCATTCCGGGCATGAATGTTGAAAGTCTGCGGCAGATGATTCTGCCCGTCGACCTCGCGCCCATCATCGCGGCGCCCTTCATCGCCGCCCTTGCCGCCGGCGCTGGCGCACGCGCAGCGGCTGGATATTTTCACGGGCAAGCCGCGAGGCTGGGCTAATGCAGCGGCTCTTCCTGTTGGCGATCGCTGCCGCTGTGATCGCCTTCATCTGGGGCTTTTGGCATTTCGCAACCACCGTCCGCGAGCCAGCGCAAGATCCCCCGCGTGCGGACGCGATTGTGGCGCTCACCGGCGGCTCGATGGGGCGGCTTGCCACCGGCGTGCGTTTGCTGAAGGAGCGCCGGGCCGAGCGGCTCTTCATCTCCGGCGTCAATCGCCTCGTCACCGACGACGAACTCTTCCACGCGCTCAACGTTGATCGTCCAACAGCGCAATGCTGCGTTGATCTTGGCCGCTCAGCCGAAGATACGCTGGGCAATGCATCGGAAACCGCGGCCTGGGCGCGCGAGCATCATTATCGGCGCCTCATCCTCGTCACCGACGATTATCACATGCCGCGCGCGGACGCCGAACTCTCGCTCGCCATGCCCGAGGCGCAAATCTATCGCTATCCGGTGCGCACACGCTGGACCGACCCGCGGCTGTGGCGCAGCGACGTTCTTGCCGCTGGGCGGGTTGGAGCAGAGTACGTGAAATACCTTGTCATCCGCGGGCGCGAAGCCTTGATCGACGTGACAAGCGGCCAGTCCGGCGCCCAGTCCACCGGCCAGTCCACCGGCCAGTCCGGCGGCGCGCCCGGTCACGAGCAGCAATGAAACGCATCCGTTCGATCCTCTTCGTCATTTGGCTCTATGGCTCGATGGCGGTCGTCGGCCTTGGCATGTTGCCGTGGGTGGCCGCCGACGAACGAAACGTCTGGGTGGCGCTGCGCGCGTGGACACGCGCGATCCTGTGGGGATTGCGCTGGATCGTCGGGGCTCATGTAAAGTTCGAAGGCCTGGAAAACTTGCCGCAAGGCGGTGCGCTGATCGCGTGCAAGCACGAAGCGATGCTCGATACGGTCGTGCCGTCGCTGTTCCTGAAAGAGCCGGTATTCATCTACAAGCGCGAATTGGCGAAGACGCCGATCCTCGGCCTCTATCTCGGGCGCAACCAGCTCGCTGTCGATCGCGGCGGCCATGCAACCGCGCTCAAGAGCATGGTGCGCGGCGCGCGCGAGGCGGTGAGCAAAGGCCGCCAAGTGCTTATCTTTCCGGAGGGCACGCGCCAAGAAGTCGATGCGCCGCCAGACTACAAGCCTGGCATCGCTGCGATGTATCGCGATCTCAACATTCCGGTGACGCCGATTGCGCTCAACACCGGCCTCATCTGGAAACCCAAAGGCATTATGCGTTCGCCGGGGACCGTCACGTTCAAGGTCTTGGCCCCCATTCCCGCTGGCCTCTCGCGCGACGAATTCATGCGGGAACTCGAAAAAGTTATCGAAAGTGAATCTCAAGCCTTGCTGCCGCCAGAGCGCCGCCGCACGTTGCAGGCATGAAATTTGGACGTACTGCCTGGCTCATTGTTCCGTGGGCGCTCTTTGTCGCGATCGCATTGGGATGGGTCGGTTATTGGAATTACGTCGCCTCGCAGGCTGAGCGTCAGCTCACGACATGGCAATTCACGCAGAACGCCAGCGGCGCGCAGGTTTCGCACGGAACCATCGTGCGCCATGGTTTTCCCGTCCTCTTGCGGCTTGAAATCCCAGACATCTCCTATGCGCCGGCGCGCGCCGGCTGGCGCTTGCAAACCGCGCGCGCGGATCTGAACGTCGATCTTCTCAATCCCCAGCACATCATCCTCAAGGCGATAGCACCCATCGCGGTGTCGCGCGCCGACGGCGCTGTCACCAACGTGACCGCGCAATCGCTTGTCGCCAGCGTGCGCATGCAGGGCGGTGCATTGGCGGTTGCAGGGATCGAGGGCGACAACGTTGTGCTCGACGATCCCGCCCAGCCGGGCATGCTCACCATCGCCAAGCTCGTGGCCAACACGCGTCCCGATCCGCGACGCGCCGGCGATTATCAGCTGTCGCTGCAAGCCGACAATCTCACCCTTCCACGCCCGGTGCGCAGCCTCGAAACTTTCGGCCTGAACGCGCCGCTTCTGCGCGCAGCGATCGTTGTCGAGCATGGGGCAGCACTGCTGCAGGGGTCGCAAGGCGATCCATTGGGGCCCTGGCGTGAGGCCGGCGGCAAGCTTCGCTTCGAAGCGCTCGATCTAAACTGGGGACCGGTGCAAACCAGCGCCACCGGCGAGGGCGAGCTTGACGCCCAGCGGCGCCTGGAAGGGCGCCTCGTGATTCCAATCGAACATCCCGCGCCCATTCTCAATGCTATCGCCAACGGCCAGAACATCAGCAATGACGCGCGCACCGCCCTGCAATTGCTTGCCGCCGGCTATCTGGTGACGGGCCGCCAGATCACGCTTGATGTGGGCGCCAATAACGGCGTCCTTACCATCGAGAATATCCCGGTGCGGCTGCTGGCGCCGGTTTATTGAGGCGTGTCGCGGCCGAAATTGGGTGCGGCCGTGTCCTGGCCGGCTTCGATGACTTCGCGGCGCATGCGCCGTGCGCGATCGAAGAGCGCATAAAGCGCATCGCCCTCGCCCCAGCGGATGGCGCGCTGCAGCGCGGCCAAATCCTCCGAGAAGCGGCCGAGCACTTCCAGTACGGCGTCCTTGTTGTTCAAGAACACATCGCGCCACATGGTCGGATCGGAAGCGGCGATGCGGGTGAAATCGCGGAAGCCTGAGGCGGAGTATTTCACCACTTCGCTCTCGGTGACGCTTTCCAAATCTTCCGCCATCGCCACGATATTGAACGCGATCAAGTGCGGAAGATGGCTCGTCACGGCCAGTACGACGTCGTGGCGTTCGGGGTCCATGCGCTCCACATTGGCGCCGAGCGCGCGCCAAAAGTCTTCCAACCGATTGACGGCGGCGGCGTAGTCCGGCCGCTCGTCCTGCAATGGGGTGAGGATTTGCCAGCGATTATGGAAAAGCGAGGCAAAGCCCGCATCGGGACCGGAATGCTCGGTGCCGGCCAGCGGGTGGCCTGGGACAAAATAGCTGTGCGTTGGCAAGGCGCCGGCGATCGGTTCAACCACCGCCTGCTTCACCGATCCGACATCGGTGACGATGGCGGCGTGCTTCAGGCCCCGGGCGCACGCTGAGGCGGCCGCACCCATGGCGCCAACTGGAACCGCGAGCACGACAAGATCGGCCTGCGCCACCGCCGTCTCGGGATCGTCGGCGACATCGCCCAAGCCAAGCGCGCGCGCGCGTTGGCGCACAGCGGCGTTCGCATCGTAGAGCGAAATGATATTGGCCGCGCCATTCTGGCGCGCCGCAAGGGCGATCGAAGCGCCGATCAGACCGGCGCCAATGATGGCAATGCGTTCAAAAACAAGCATCAGACGCGCGCGTATGAGCCGAGTACGCGCACGCTATCGAGGCCCGAACGCGTCATCGCCGCGGCGCGCGGATCGTTTGGCCCGATATAACCCTCCACGCGCACCAGCACGCGCGGTTCGGCGCGTGCGAATTCCTTGCCGGTGAAGCCGGCGTCGTTGAGGGCGCGCTGCAAGCGATGATGGGGATCGAACGCCATCAGAATTGAAACGTCATCGCCCGCTTCTTCGGGGTCAGTGGCCGCAAACACCGCCGCATCGGGGGGTTCACTCGCCGCACCCAGCACAGACAGCCCAGCAATGATGTGCAGTTTCTGGAAGCGTTGTTCCGACAGCGCCGGCCACCACGCGCCCACGCCAGGCGCCGCCGGCCATGTCGTAACCGCAACGACTGTGTCGGGGCTTTCTGTCACCTTCTGCAGCGCTGCCTGCGGCTCGCCCAGATCTTTGATCCGCACCCGCGCGCCGAAATGGCGGCGTGCAATGTCAAACAGACGCGCCGGGTCGCTGCGCCCGCCGCCGATCACGACATCAATCACACGCTGGCGGCGCAGCGCCGCCGCCATCAAGGTGCGCCAAATCTCGACGACCAATTCGCGCTCCATCGGCGCTGGAGCGGCCGCGATCAGGCGGCGCAGAAGGTTAATTTCGCGTCCGGGCCGAATGGGAACGCCGCTCGCTTGCGTCTTCATCTGCGCGAGCTTGTCGGCGAGCTTCAACCGCTCGGCGACGAGCGAAAGCATCGCATCGTCGAGACCATCGATTTCGCGGCGAATGGCCTCCAACGCATCGTGACCAGGCTGGCCGACGTCATCCATGGGCGGACCTTACGAAACTTTCGTGTGAGCGCCAACGTCCGCACGTAGCGCGAGTCGTTCACATACGCGCGCTCTCGCAGGGGATGCACGGGCGGCGACGCACGCTACCATGGCCGCCATGATTTACGGCTCTACGGCGAAAATTCAGGCGGCGGGCGGCATTAGGACCCTGGCGTTCGACGCCAGCGCACCGCTGCATCTCTCGAATGGCGAGACCCTGTCGCCGCTAACCATCGCCTTCGAAAGCTATGGCGCGCTCAATAGTGAGCATTCGAACGCGGTGCTTGTCTGTCATGGGCTGACGGGGGACCAGTTCGTCGCCGGGCCCAATCCGATTACGGGGCGTCCCGCATGGTGGCCACGCATCGTCGGTCCTGGCCGCCCGATCGACACCAACCGCTTCTACGTCATCTGCGCCAACGTTCTGGGCGGCGCGATGGGCACGACAGGACCCGCCTCGCTTGCGCCCGATGGCAAGCCCTACGGCCTGCGCTTTGCGCCGATCAATGCGGCAGACATGGTGCGCGCCCAATCGATGCTGATCGAGGCGCTCGATATCGAGAGCCTGTTTCTGGTAATCGGCGCGGGCTTTGGCGGCATGCAGGCGCTGCAATGGGCGAGCGCCTACCCAAAGCGCGTCTTTGCCTGTGCAACGATTGCTTCAGGCGCGCGCCAAAGTGCCGCGACGATGGCGCTTTCGGAATTGAGCCGGCAAGCGATCATGGCCGATCCCGAGTGGCGCGGCGGGGGCTACCTGGCGCACGGCGTACGACCGGCGAAAGGCTTGTCGGTGGCGCGCACGGCCGCGCAGATCGGCAATCTGGCCGAGCCTGCCTTGCGCGATACCTTTAGCGCGGCCGCCGCCAAGGAGCGCTTCGCGCTGGCTTCCCTGCTCGATGAGGCGGCGAAAAACAACGCCTTCGTCGATCGCTTCGACGCCAATTCGTTTCTCTACTTGTCGCGCGCAGCCGACGCCTTCGACTTGGGCGCCGACTTCGGCGGCAACCTCTCCAACGCGTTCGCCCGTTCGGCGACACGCCATTGCGTGTTCTCGTTTTCCAGCGACTGGCGCTATCCGACCGAGGAGGGCCGCCGCCTAGCGCGCGCCTTGCTCGCCGCCGGCGCGGACGCGGCCTTCATCGAGATTGACAGCGACAAAGGCCATGACGCCCACCTCGATGAAGACCAGCAATTCGAAGCCGCACTGATCGGTTTTGTGGACGCCTCCGCCACGGCGCGCGGACTTTCACTGCAAGCGGGAGCCAATTGAATGGCCCACCTCGAACTCGTCCATGTTGCGCCGGAGGCGGCCGCGCGGCCGCGCCCCGATCACCAAGTGATTGCACGGCTCGTTGAGCAAGGCGCCAGCGTCCTCGACGTGGGGTGCGGCGACGGCGCGTTGATGCGCATGCTGGCGCGCGAAAGCGCCGCCCGCGTCCGCGGTATTGAACGCGACAAGACCCGCGTGCGCGCCTGCGTCGGGCGCGGGCTCGCCGTCGTGCAGGGCGAAGCGGAACGCGACCTCGTCGCTTTTCCGTCCGGCTCCTTTAAATACGTGATCCTGTCGCGCACGTTCCAATCGCTTGAACATCCGCGCGAAGTGCTGCGGCAGGCAGCGCGCATCGGCGACAGCGTCATCGTCTCGATCGCCAATTTCGCGCATTGGCGCGCACGCATTGAGTTTCTACAGAACGGGCGCATCGCCCGCCCGCAAATGCAAACGCCAGGCTGGGCCGACAGTGACATCCTGCGTCCCTGCTCGATCCGCGATTTCGCCGAACTCGCGCGCGACATGCGCTTCACCATCGAAAGCGCCGTCCCGCTCAGCGGCGGCCGCGCCGGGGCCCCGTTTGCGCAAAAGCTCTGGCGACCGAACTGGTTTGCCGAAGAGGCGGTGTTCCTGCTCGCGCCATGAAGCGCCTCATCATTTGCTGCGACGGCACTTGGGAGCGCATCTATCGCGGCGCGCTCACCAATGTCGCGCTGACGGCGCGCTCGATTGCGCCGCGCGATGGACGCGGCCAGCCGCAGATCGTGTATTATTCCTGCGGCGTCGGCGCGTCACTCGGCGGCTTGAGCCTGTGGGACGGCATGACCGGCGCTGATCTCGATCAGCACCTGCTCGACGCCTATCTCTTCCTTAATTTCAATTACGAGCCGGGCGACCAAATCTATCTCTTCGGCTTTTCGCGCGGCGCCTACACGGTGCGCAGCCTGGCCGGCCTCTTGCGCAAATGCGGCATCCTGCGGCGCGAGCAAGTCAATCAAGCAGGTGCAGCGTTGCAGCTATATCGCGACGGCCGCATTGAGACAGATAGTTCCACCGCGGCTCACTTCCGCTACGCCCACGCCATCGCTTGGCCGCGCGTCGACAAGGGCGCGATGCAGTTTGGCGCGCCGACGATCGACCTGCGCATCCGCTATCTCGGCGTCTGGGACACGGTCGGATCTTTGGGCATTCCCCGCGTACTGCCGTTCGCCGTCGGCGTGAACAGGCAATACCAATTCCATGACACATCGCTCTCGCGCGCAGTGGAGTTCGCGCGTCACGCCGTCGCCATTGATGAAAAACGCGCCGCGTTCGCGCCAACGCTGTGGAGCAATCTGCACAAGCTCAACGCACCCGGCGCGCCGCCGCGCGCGCTGCAGCACTGGTTTCCGGGCGACCATGGCGGCGTCGGCGGCGGCGGACGCGCACAGGGGCTGTCGAATTGCTCTTTGCTCTGGGTGCTGGAGGGGGCCGAGCAAGCGGGCCTCACTTTGCTGCGCGAACCCGGCGGCGTCATCTCCGGCTGTCTCGCCGACATCGATCCGATCGATGCGCCGCTCGAAGCGGTCGGCGGTTTTTCGGTGACCGCGCTCATGGGCGCGCGCTGGCGCAAAGGCCTGCACCATTTCGACGACGTGCACGAAACCGCGCGCTTGCGCTGGATGGCGAACGCAAAATATCGCCCAGCGCTGCTCAACAGATTTGCACACAAGATCGAGAACGCCGTGAGCAAAGAGCGCGCGGCGTGAGTGCGCCGCGCGCTTTCGGCCGCCTTAAGCGTGCTGACGCGACGCCACCCAATCATTGACCAGGCTCTCGGTGACCGAGAGCGGCGTCGAGCCGTTGGTGAGGATGGTGTCGTGGAAGCCCTTGATGTCGAAACGCTGCCCAAGCGCTGAACGCGCCGCCTCGCGCATGCGGTTAATGGCTTGGCGTCCGACCATGTAGCCGCACGCCTGGCCCGGCCAAACGCAATAGCGCTCGATTTCCGTCGTGATCGACGAGCGCTGATCGCCGGTGACCGCGTACATGGAATCGATCGCCTGCTCGCGCGTCCAGCGTTTGGCGTGGAGGCCGGTGTCGCACACCAGCCGCGAAGCGCGGAACGCCGCCGATTGCAAATAGCCGACTTTGCCGAACGCATCGTTGGCGTACATGCCCATTTCGTCGGCCATCTGTTCAGCGTAGAGCGCCCAGCCTTCGGCATAGGCGTTGAAGCCCAATAGCGCGCTGCGGATGAACGGCAGCGAACCTGCTTCCTGCGCGATCGAAATCTGCCAATGGTGGCCGGGAATGCCCTCGTGATAGGTGAGCGTCGGCAGTGTGAACTTTGGCACTTCGGCGGTATTGCGTAAATTGATGTAGTAAGCGCCCGGCCGTGATCCATCGAGCGCGGCGTTCTGATAATAGCCGCCCGGCGCGCCGTCCTGCGTAAACACCGGCACGCGCTTGATCTGCAGATCGGCGCGCGCGAGGGTGTTGCACATTTCCGGCATGCGCGCGCGGATCGCTTGCACTTGCCGGTTCAGATCGGCGAGCAATTGATCGCGCCCCGCGTCAGTGTTCGGATAAAGCTGATCGGGCCGCGCATAGAGCGAGTGCACGCGCTCAGACACGCTGCCGCGCGTCAGGCCTTGCGCCTTCAGGATCGTATCCATCTCCGCCGTGAGCGACTGGATCAGATCCAAGCCCATCTGGTGGATTTCATCCGGCTGCATCGACGTCGTCGTCTGCGCCTTGAGCGCGGCGGCGTACATTTCCGCGCCGTGCGGCAGCCGCCAGATGCCGGCGTCGTGGGTGGCGCGCGGCTTCAATGCGTTGAGCGCATCGATCTGGCGCTGATAGGCCGGATAAATTTCATCGTGGACGATGGTTTGCGCGCGCTGCGCCAGCGCGGTTTTGTCCGCCGCCGCAATCTCGGCGACGTTGTTCAGCTTCTCCACGAACGTGGCCACAAGCACGTTCTGCGCCGGTGTTGCGGTGATGAAGCCGCGCAATTGCGGCACGGCGCCCTTCTTGCCGGTTTCGCCCGGACCCGGATTGCGCTCGATGGTGAAGTCCGGCGGGATGACGCCGGCAGCGACATCGGCGTTCAAAACAGCGATTTCCGCGTCGAGCTGGCGCGCGTAGGCCGACAGGCGCGTCAGATACGCGTCCGCATCGTCCCGACTGGCGACCGTGTGCTGGCTGGCGAGGAAATCCGGCTGGCTAGTGTAGGAGCCCGACAGCTGCGTCAGCACGTAGGGATATTGCGCGCCGCCGCCATAATCGAAACGCGAAGCATCATTGGCCTGCTGCAGGGCCGTCATAACGACGTCGTGGCTGACTTTGCCAGCGTTCGAGAGCGAGTTGCGGCCGATCGCTTGCAGATCGCGCACCGCCTGTTCGGAAAGCTCAAGGCGATGGTGCGAAGCTTCCTTCGACACATCGCTCAGCCGGTCCTTGTAGCGGCCGCCGGCCTTTTGCTCGCTGACCGCCAGGCTCGTCGCGTACTCCGGCGCTTCGTGCAGGAATTGCGTGGCGATCCGATCCAAGAGCGCATTCAGTTGCGCATCGCCTGCACCAGCCGCGCCGCCTTGCTGGTTGCAACCCGAAGCCAGAATGGCCAGGCCTGCGGCCGTCGCCGTCAGCACTGCGCGCCGTGTCGTATCCATGTGCATATCCTCGCCGTTTACAAATTGATCTGGGCAATTTATCCGGTTGGCGCTTCACGCGCGTTGGCGTGATGCGACCCAATCATTGACCAAGCTTTCAGTGACCGAGAGCGGGGTTGCCCCATTGGTCAGCACCGTGTCGTGGAAGCCCTTGAGATCGAAGTTCGAGCCAAGCGTTTGCCGCGCATGGTCGCGCATACGATTAAGCGCCTGGCGTCCGACCATGTAAGCGCATGCCTGACCGGGCCACACGCAATAGCGTTCAACCTCTGTCGTCACCGCCGTGACCGGACGACCCGTCGCTTGCGCCATCGATTGGATGGCTTGCTCGCGCGTCCAGCGTTTGGTGTGGATGCCGGTGTCGCAAACCAGGCGCGAAGCGCGGAACGCCGCCGATTGCAAATAGCCCAGCTTGCCGAAGGCATTGTTGGCGTAAACGCCCATCTCGTCCGCGAGCTGTTCGGCGTAGAGACCCCAGCCCTCGGCGTAGCCGGAGAAATTCAATAAGGCGCTGCGGATGAAAGGCAGCGAGCCCGCTTCTTGCGCGATCGATATCTGCCAATGGTGGCCGGGGATGCCTTCGTGATAGGTCAGCGTCGGCAGCGAGTATTTCGGCCACTCGGAAGTGTCGCGTAAGTTGATGTAGTACGTGCCTGGACGCGAACCATCGAGCGCGGCGTTCTGATAATAACCGCCCGGCGAACCCGCTTCCGTGTACTCGGGGACGCGCTTGATCTGCAGATCGGCGCGCGCGAGCGTTCCGCACACTTCCGGCATGCGCGCACGGATCGCCTGCACTTGCCGATTGAGGTCGGCGAGCAATTGTTCGCGCCCCGCTGGCGTATTCGGATAGAGTTGATCGGGACGCCGACCCAGAGCAATCAGCCGCTCAGCGACGCTGCCGTGGGTCAAGCCCTGCGCCTTCAGGATGGTGTCCATCTCGGCATTGAGCGACTGCACCAGATCCAATCCCATTTGATGGATCTCGTCAGCCGACATTGAGCTCGTGGTCCAGGCCTTGAACCCCGCCGAATAGAGCGCAGCGCCGTTCGGCAACTTCCAGACGCCGGCGTCATGATTGGTGCGCGGACGCAACGCCGTGAGCGCATCGATTTGGCGCTGATAGGCTGGATAGACCTCGTCGTGCAAAATGGTCTGGGCGCGCTGCGTCAGCGTCGTCTTATCGGCGGCGGCGATCTCGTTCACAGCGTTCAGCTTTTGGGCAAACGTCGTCACCAGCACGCTTTGCGCGGGCGCGACTGCGATGAAGGTGCGCAGTTGGGGAATGGCGCCGCTATGGCCATCCGTGCTCATCAGGCAAAAATCCGGTGGGATAACGCCGGCGGCCACATCCGTGTTGAGCACGGCGATTTCTTGATCGAGCTGACGCGCATAGGCCGACAAGCGCGTCAGGTAGGCATCGGCGTCATCGCGCGAGTGCACCTGGTGCTGACTGACAAGGAAGTCCGGGATGCCCGTGTAAGCGCCCGTAAGCTGGGTGAGGACATAAGGCGCCTGGGCGCCGCCGCCATAATCGAACGCGGACGCGGCATTGTTGTTCTCAAGCGCCGTCATAACGACGTCGTGGCTGACCTTGCCGCGCGCCGAGAGCGAGTCACGGCTGATGGCCTGCAAATCGCGCACGGCTTGTTGCGACAAGGCCAGCACGCGATGGGCGCCCTCCTTCGAGGCGTCGGAGAGACGATCCTTGTAGCGCCCGCCCGCTTTGGCCTCGTCCACCGCCAAGCTGGTCGCGAACTCCGGGGCGTTCTGGAGGATCTGCGTCGAGATGCGATCGAGCAGCGCATTCAGCTGCGCGTCATTGCCGTCGGCCGCGCCGGGCTGATTGCAGCCGGTGGCGAGAATGGCCAAGCCCGCGGCAGTCGCGGTCAACACCGCACGGCGTGTCGTGATCATGTTTGCTCTTCCTCAGCGATTTGTCCCGGCCGGGAACCTAGCCCAACCACCCCGGGCCGCATCGTAGCTGCGACGAACGGCGTTCGCTATCCGATCATCGCCCGGAAGGTTCCGGCGGCGCGGGCTGCTCGGCCTTTTCGGGCGCTTTCGCCAGGAGGACACGGCCTTTCGAACGCGCAGTTGTGGCATAAAGACGCTTCACGGCTTCCATCAAAACGAGCCCGCCTAAAGCCGGCCACATGACCTCGCCCACGCGTTCGAACGCATCCGCGGTGCGCACGAACGGCGTCCACGACACCGGCGGCGCGTAGAGAGCGCGCGCTGAAGCGACCGGCTGGAACATCGCATCCGCCAGAAGGTCTGCGAGTTGCGCGCGCGAATATGGGCGCCCGCGGCCGAAGGGGGTTGCGTCGGCCTGCGCCCACCAACTCCAGCGGTTCGCTGCAATCACGACGAGCCGCCCCTCGGGCGCCATGACCCGCCATACCTCGCGCAGCATCGAATGCGCGGCGTCGGATTCCTCAAGCCCGTGCACCATCAGCACGCGGTCGAAGACGGCGTCCATGAACGGCAGCCGCGCCTCTTCGCCGAGCGCGGTGAGCCCCGGCGCCTCCGCCGGCCAGCGTTCCGCGCCCTGCTCGGCGGGCATCATCGCAACGACACGCCGGGCGTCCTTGCGAAAGCGCTGCAGAAAGGGCGCGGCATAGCCGACGCCCAAGACATCGAGCCCGTCAGACTTAGGCCAGATGGCGCGCAGACGCGCGGCCGCGGCGCGCTGCGCCACTGTTCCCAGGGGCGAGGCATAGAAGCGCTGAAGAGCAAGGACATCGACGCGCATGGCGAGGAAGCGCTAAGCTAGGAAATGCTTCAAATCCATCAATTCCCCTGCCTGTCGGACAATTATGGCTTTCTGATCCACGATACGGAGAGCGGCGCGAGTGCGGCCATCGACACGCCCGACGCCGACGAGATCATGCGTCAGGCCGACGCCAAGAATTGGCGCATCACCGATATCTGGAACACGCATTGGCATCCCGATCACGCCGGCGGCAATGCGGCGATCAAGGACAAGCTGGGTGTGAAAGTGACCGGGCCGACCGAGGTCGAACGCATTGGTGCTGCGCCTGACCGGGTGGTGCATGAGGGCGATGTGGTCAAGCTCGGCAACATTGCCGCGCGCGTCATCGATGTCGGCGGACATACGCTCGGGCACATCGCCTATGTCTTTGACGAGGCCAAGGTCGCTTTTGTCGGCGATGCGCTCTTCTCGATGGGCTGCGGGCGCCTGTTCGAGGGCACGGCGCAGCAAATGTGGACCAGCTTGCAGAAGATCGCTTCTCTCCCCGACGACGCCACGCTCTATTGCGCGCACGAATATACCCAATCGAACGCGCGTTTTGCGGTGACGGTCGACAAGAACAATCCAGCGCTCAAAGAGCGCGTCGCCGACGTCGAACGCCTGCGCGCGCACAACAAGCCCACGGTG
Source organism: uncultured Pseudomonadota bacterium (assembly GCA_963837475.1). Classification (GTDB taxonomy): domain Bacteria; phylum Pseudomonadota; class Alphaproteobacteria; order Caulobacterales; family Aquidulcibacteraceae; genus Vitreimonas. Next base: position 210,740 of record CAWIND010000003.1, on the reverse strand, counting down.
CCGATGAACCTGCGCCTCGAGAAGGCGACCAATCCCTTCTTGCGCGCGCCGTTGCTCAAGGAGGCAATCGCAATGCCGCATGCGCAGGATTGGGAAGCGTTTGCGGAAATCCGAAGCCGCAAGGACAATTTCAAGGGCTAATGAAAAGCCGCCTCTTCGGCGGCCTATTGTTCGGGGCCTTGCACTGTCCCTGTCACCACGTTGCGGATCGCCGTGGAGGACGGGCGTCCAGCGTAGCCTAGTTGCGGCGCGACTTGAACGATCAGAAGATCGCCTTGCAACGCCACGCGCGGGGTTGCTCCAATGACAATCAGAACCCGGTGCACGTTCGTGGTCTGCGCCGCCGCAATCCCTTCGCGCACGCGCTCAGCCGCATCCATGATGACGCCGGCGACTTGCGGCGCCACCTGCTGGCGGGTTTGCAAAGTGAAGGTGACCGTCTGCCCGAACTGGCGGCGCGCTTGCTCCTGCAGCATGCGCATGCGCGCCATCATCTGCTCGAACGCCATCGCCGCCGGCGTCAGCGGCGCGGCGCTGCCGTCCTCCGACACCGGCGAGCCGGTGCGGTTGTTGCGGGTATAAACGATGATGCCGCCGTGGGGCATGACGCGCAGCTGAATGCTGGCGTCTTCGGTCGTGTAGATCTCGCCGCCGCCGGCAGCCATCAGCGGACGCAGCACGTGCACTTCAGGGTCCCCCTCGAAGCGCACGAGGGCCGCGCGCCCGCCGCTGCGGTCGAAAACAAAGCGAACCTGGCCATCCGGCGTCGAATAGCGCGCCGCGCCTGGTGAGGTTGCATAAAGCCCCTGCATGGCCGGCGGCGCTGGAACGTCCGAGCGCTGCCAGGCGAAAGCCGTTCCAGGCGCGCCCGTCATGGTCAAAGCCGCGGCAAAGGCCGCGGCTCCGCGCGCAGAGAGGGATTGGCTCATTTCAAGCTGGGAGAAGCCCTCCGACCTTGTCGGTTTTTTGACGCTGTTGCAGACACCGGGCGCCAGTGTTGCACCAAAGCCGCAATTAAATCTGGGCGATCTCCGGGCTGTCATCTTTCGGGGCCCGGTCCGGATCGACCTTGGCTGTGTCAATCAGTTGAATTGTTTGCGGCTTTGCACGCGCCACAATCTGCTCGAGCCGTGCTTGGCGCCGGCTGTGGACAACGCGAACGCGCGCAACGGCAGGCTCGGCGCGTACCGCCACCCTGGTCAGCGGCGCCAGCGGATGGGCGCGAATCGCGTCCGCCGGGACCGAGACCGGCGGCGGCAGGCGCACAATCACGGACGGCGCCGGCGGGGCCGCGATGGACAGATCGCCCGCAATCCCTGCGGCGAAGGACAAGATGCTGAGCGCAAGGGCGGCAAAGAGAACGCGCATGAGCCCGCCAGCATTAACCGAGTCGAACCGAGCCGTCACGACGGCTCGGTTCGCCCAATGACACAACAATCCAGCACAACAATCCGGCACAACAATCCGAGGCGGCAAGCTCTAGTGCAGCGCGGCTCGGTCGAGGTTGAGTTGTCCCACCGGGATACGCTCGGCATTTGGACGCAGCCGGCGAATGCCGCTGTAGAAATGTTGAGCGTCGCCCGCAATCACGAGATCGGCGTGCGCCGGATCGTAATATTGCGCAGCCGCCGCCTGCGCCTGTTGCGGCGTGACCCCACCGACATTGGCGACGTAGTTCTGCAGCTCTTCGGGAGGCAGCCCGTAAAGCGCCAGCGTCGATATCTGACCGGCAAGGCCGGAGGTCGTCTCGACAGTGCGTCCAAAGCTTCCGATCAAAGCCGCTTTGCGCGCGTTCAATTCGTCGGCGGCGATCGGCGTTCGCCCGAGCCGGGCGATCTCAGCCGACATCAACTGATAGACTTGCACCGCCGCGTTGTTGCGGGTTTGCGCTGCCGCAACAATCGGCCCTGGCGCTAGGCGCGCCGAAAGCTGCGCGCTGGCGCCGTAGGAAAGGCCGCGGCGGATGCGGATCTCCTCGTTCAGCCGCGCTGAATAGCCGCCACCGAGCACGGCGTTGGCCACCACCATCGGATAATAATTGGGATCGCGGCGTGTGATGCCCCGCAATCCCATCGAAACCGCGGCCTGACCTGTTTGGGGCAGATCGATGATGATGGTGCGCGCGGCCGGTGCGTGCGCCGTCGCATCCGGTTCAGCCGGCGCCGGTGCGGCCGGGCGCTGCCAATCGCCGAAATAATGCTGGGCAAGTGCAAAGCCCTGCTCTGGCGTCACATCGCCAGAAATCACCAGCACGCCCGTGTCGGGGCGATAATAGGTTGCGTGGAAGGCGGTCACATCGGCGCGCGTGATCGCATGTACGCTATTGGGCGAGGCAACACCGCCATAGGGCCCATCGCCATAAATGGCGCGCGGCATGGCAAGCCCGACGAGACTGCCAGGGTCGCTCATCGCCACTTGCAGGCCATCCAGCGTCTGCTGGCGCGCGCGCTCGAGCTCCTCATCGGCAAACGTCGGATTGCGAAGGACGTCGGCGAAGATGGTGAAGGCTTCATCGACCCGGTCCGATCGCGTTTGCAGAAACACATCCGAAGAATCCGCGCCGCTCGATGTATTAAGACCCGCGCCGAGAGACTCGATCTGCTCGGCAATCTGGGTTGCGCTCCGGGTCGATGTGCCTTTGTTGAGCAAGTCCGCCGTCATCTGCGAAACCCCGTCCCGTCCGTTGGGGTCGGCAGCGTCGCCATAGGCGATGCGGAAATCGGCGCTGATCAGCGGCAAGGCGCGATTGGACGCCACGATCACCCGCAAACCATTGTCCAATGTGTGCGTCGCGGTCGGGGGAATGCGCGCGCTGACCGGCGCGGCCGGCGCCGGCGGCTGTTGGCGCTGGCCTTCGGGCGCCAGCGCATAGATAGGCACGTCAGCGCTGGCGATGGTGAGCTGCTGGGCCGCGATCCCCGGCGATATGGCGAGAGCCGGCGTTGTGGAGCCCGCGGGACGCGCGCTGTCGGGCAGATAGCGGATGATGACGCGGTGATCGTCGTTGAAGATCGTGCGCGCGACGCGCTGCACGTCAGCCGCCGTCGTCGCTTGAATCGCTGCGAGCAATCGATCGGCGTACGCCGCATCGCCATAGCGGATGATCGCGTCGGCAAGTTCAGCGGCGCGGCCATAGGCGGTTTCGCGACCCTGAATCGTCTGCGACACGATTTGGTTCTTGGCCTTGTCCAACTCCGCTTGCGTCACGCCGCCATCGCGCACGCGCGCGATTTCGGCTTCGAGGCTCGACACCACCTGGTCGGGGGTTTTGCCTTCCGACAGGATGGCGCCCATCGTGTAGGCGCCGGCGTCCTGCGTCGATTCCAGATTGGTCAGCACCTGCGTTGCCACCTGCTGGTCGTAGACGAGCGCATGATGCAGGCGCGATGAATCGCCATTGCCCATGATCGCATCGAGTACGATCAGCGCAGGAATGTCGGGGCTCGTCGCTTGCGGCTGCGGATAGGAAATCGCAACCGCCGGGAGCGGCACATTCGGCGCATAGGTCGTGATGTCGCGCGCAGGATGGGCAGGCTCAACGGCGGTGATGCGCGGGATCGCCCGATCCGGCCGCGCGATCGGCGCGAAATACTGATCGACCCATTGGTTAAATTGCGCTTCGTCGAAATTGCCGGCGACGACCAGGACGGCGTTGTCCGGCCGATAATAGGTCGCATGGAAACGGCGCACGTCATCGACAGTCGCTGCGTCGAGGTCCTCGATCGAGCCGATGCCGGGGCGCCCGTACGGGTGCACCTGAAAGTTCGCCATGGCGAGATCGAGATAGAAGAGACGACCGTAGGGCGAGGCGAGCACACGCTGGCGGAGCTCTTCTTGCACGACATGGCGTTCAGAATTGAACGTTGGTGCGTCAATCACCAACGAGCCCATGCGCTCAGCTTCCATCCACAGCATGCGCTGCAAATGGTTTGCGGGCACGACTTCGTAATAATTGGTGAAGTCGTCATAGGTGGAGGCGTTGTTGAAGCCGCCGACATCTTCCGTCAGCCGGTCGATGTTCTCGGCGGGCATGTTGTGCGTGGCCTTGAACATGATGTGTTCAAAGAGGTGGGCGAAACCGGACCGGCCCGGCGGGTCGTACTTCGAGCCGACATCGTACCAGACCTGCACCGAGACGTTGGCCGTGTTGGCATCGGGCATCGCATAAACGCGTAAGCCGTTTGCCAGCGTGCGCATGTGATAATTCAGCGGCGCGACGTGCAGCGTAGTGCTGGCGCTCTCAGCCGGCGCTTGGCTCGGCGGCGTTGGCGTCGAGGCCGTGGTGCACGCGACGAGCGCGAATGCGGCCGCAAAGAAGGTCAATACGCGTTTCATGGAAGACCACCCGATTAATCCGGCCGGTTCTAGCAGGGACGCGAAAACGCCCGCCAGCGAATTTGCGACAGGGCCGGGGGCAGACTGACGAAACGCCGCAGAACTGAGACGAGCGGTTCCCTAACTCGCCTTGGCGATGGTGGGGTCGTAGGCCAGGATCGGCGACAGCCAGCGCTCGGCGGTCGCCACATCCCAGCCTTTGCGGCGCGCATAATCCTCAACTTGATCGCGGTCGATGCGGCCAACGCCGAAGTACTCGGCTTCGGGATGCGCAAGGTAAAGGCCGGAAACCGACGAGGGCGGCGTCATCGCCAGGCTCTCGGTCAAATCCATGCCGGCGCGCTCACGCGCTTGCAACAGCGCGAACAAGGTTTGCTTCTCGGTGTGATCGGGTTGGGCGGGATAGCCAGGCGCGGGACGAATGCCCTTGTACTTTTCGGCAATGAGATCGTCGTAACCGAGATGCTCGCTTGCAGCGTATCCCCAAAGCGCGCGGCGAACTTTCGCGTGCATGGCCTCGGCAAACGCCTCCGCCAGGCGATCGCACAAAGCTTGCGCCATGATGGCCGAGTAATCGTCGTTCGCGCGCTTGAAGCGGATGGCCACGTCTTCTTCGCCGATACCGGCGGTGACGGCGAACGCGCCGACATAATCGCGCGCACCATGGGGCGCGATGTAATCGGCCAGCGCCATGTTGGCGCCCTTGTTGGCCTCCTTGCCCTCGCCCTTGTCCATCTGCTGGCGCAGCGTGAAGAGACGGGCGTGCTCGACTTGCCGGTTCTCGTCTTGCCAGAGAACGATGTCATCGCCGTCGCGGTTCGCGGCCCAAAAGCCGACGACGCCGGAGGCCTTGACCCATTTCTCCGCCACCAGCTGGGTCAGCATGGCTTGCGCATCGTGATGAAGGTTGCGGGCGGCTTCGCCAACGATGTCGTCCTGCAGGATCGCGGGATAGCGCCCGACAAGGTCCCACGATGCGAAGAACGGCGTCCAATCGATATAGGCAACGAGCTCATCGAGCGGGAAGCTCTCGAATGAGCGCACGCCGAGGAAACTCGGTTTCACCGGCGCGTAGGTGAGCTTCGGCGCCCGCTCACGAGCTTTCGCGATCGGCAGGCGCGGTCGCTTGTCTTGCCCTGCTAAATATTGCTCTCGCGCGGCCCGTTGGTCTGCTTTGGTTTCAGCGACCAGCGTGTCGCGCTCCTTGCCCAGCAGTTTCTGCACAACCGGCACCGCGCGCGAGGCATCGTTCACGTAGATTGTGGGACCGGAATAGGCAGGCGCAATCTTCACCGCCGTGTGCGTGCGTGAGGTGGTGGCGCCCCCGATCAGGAGCGGCAAGCTCAGACCCGTCCGTTCCATTTCGCTGGCGACGAACACCATTTCGTCGAGCGATGGCGTGATCAGGCCTGACAGTCCGATCGCATCGGCGCCGATCTCCTTGGCGCGATCTAGAATCTTGTCGCACGAAACCATGACGCCCAGATCGTCGATCTCGTAGCCGTTGCACTGCAACACCACCCCGACAATATTCTTGCCGATGTCGTGCACATCGCCCTTCACTGTCGCCATCACGATCTTGCCGTTGGATTTGCCGGCAAGCCCGGTGCGCTCTTTCTCCTCTTCCATGTACGGAATGAGGTGTGCGACGGCCTGCTTCATGACCCGCGCGGATTTCACCACTTGCGGCAAGAACATCTTGCCTGCACCGAAGAGGTCGCCGACGATTCCCATGCCGTCCATCAGCGGCCCTTCAATCACATGCAGCGGGCGCTGCGCGCACAGGCGCGCTTCCTCGGTGTCTTCGACGATGAATTCGTTGATGCCATGCACGAGCGCGTGGCTGAGCCGATCGTTGACCGGCTTCTGGCGCCAGGACAGATCGCGCGCTTCGTCCTTCTTCTTGCCGCCGCCTTTGACGCGCTCGGCGATTTCCAGCAGACGCTCCGTCGCGTCGGCGCGGCGATTGAGCAGCACGTCTTCGACCCGCTCGCGCAATTCCGGCTCGACATCGTCGTAGAGCGTCAGCGAGCCGGCATTGACGATGCCCATGTCCATGCCGGCGCGGATGGCGTGATAGAGGAAGACTGCGTGCATCGCCTCGCGCACGGATTCATTGCCGCGGAACGAAAACGACACGTTGGAGACGCCGCCCGACACATGCGCATGCGGCAGCGTCGCTTTGATCTGCGCCGTCGCATCGAAGAAGGCCTTGGCGTAGTCCCCATGCTCTTCGATGCCGGTGGCGACGGCGAAAATGTTCGGGTCGAAGATGATGTCTTCGGGCGGGAAGCCAATCCTATCGACGAGCAAGCGATAGGCGCGCGTGCAAATGGCGATCTTGCGCTCAGCGGTATCGGCCTGTCCCTTTTCGTCGAACGCCATGACGACAGCCGCCGCGCCGAAGCGGCGCACTTTGCGGGCGTGTTCGAAGAATGCCTCCTCGCCTTCCTTCAGCGATATCGAATTCACGATCGACTTGCCCTGCGCGCACTTCAGGCCCGCTTCGATGACGCTCCATTTTGAGCTATCGATCATGAGTGGGATTTTTGCGATGTCCGGCTCTGAGGCGATCAAATTGAGAAAGCGCTTCATCGCCGCCGGCCCATCGATCATGGCCGCGTCGACGTTCACGTCGAGCACATTGGCGCCGGACTCGACCTGCTGACGCGCAACCACAAGCGCGCCGGCATAATCGTCGGCCTCGATCAGCTTGCGGAATTTCGCCGAGCCGGTGACGTTGGTGCGCTCACCGACGATGACGAAATTAGCGAAGGGATTGGCGGTCTCGCTCACGCAGCCGCCGTAAACGGTTCGAGACCAGCAAGGCGCAGGCGCCCTTCATGCGACGCGATCGTACGCGGCGCCACGCCCTCAACGGCGTGAAGCATGTGGGTGATGTGCTCGGGCGTCGTTCCGCAGCACCCGCCCACGATGTTGACGAGGCCCGCCTTCGCCCATTCCGCGTAGTGGGTTTCCATCGAGCAGGCGGTTTCGTCATATCCGCCCATGGCGTTGGGCAAGCCCGCGTTCGGGTAGGCGCTCACCGGGCACTCCGCGACACGCGCCAAGTCTGCGAGGAATGCCCGCATCTCTGTCGGTCCCAGCGCGCAATTCAACCCGACAGCCCACGGCTTGGCGTGGCGCACCGAATTGTAGAACGCTTCCACTGTCTGCCCCGACAGCGTGCGCCCGGAGCGATCCGTGATGGTGCCGCTGATCCAGAGCGGCAACTCGATGCCGAATGTGTCGAACGCCTCCCACGCGCCCCAAAGCGCTGCCTTTGCGTTCAGCGTATCGGTGATCGTCTCGATCAAAAGCACATCGGCGCCGCCCTCGATGAGGCCGCGGATCTGTTCGTTGTAGCCTTTCGCCATCTCATCGAAATCAATGTCGCGACGTCCAGGATCGCTGACGTCAGGCGACATCGAGAGCAGTTTGGTCGTCGGCCCAACCGAACCCGCCACCAAGCGCGGCAAACCGTGCTTGGCTTCGAACTTGTCGCACGCCTCGCGCGCCAGCCGCGCGCCCTCGATATTGATCTCGTAGACAACCTCTTCCAGCGCGTATTCAGCCTGACTGACGGGCGTCGCGGTGAAGGTATTGGTCGAGATGATTTCGGCGCCCGCGGCGAGATATCCTTCATGCACGCGCGAAACGATATCGGGGCGCGTCAGCACCAGAACATCGCTATCGCCCTTCAGCGACATCGGATGCTCAACAAAGCGCTCGCCGTGAAAATCGTTCGAGGTGAGGCCAAAGCCCTGCAGATAAGCGCCCATTGATCCATCGAGGATCAGGATGCGCTGCTCCATTTCGCGGCTCATCGCGGCAATGCGTTCTTCGCGGTTCATACAGCGGCCTCCTTCGCCACCCGCACGCCGACAATCCGGCAGATCGCCAGCGTCAGATCGGCGCGATTGAGCGTGTAAAAATGAAAATCCTCGACGCCTTCGGCTGATAGGCGCGCGCAAAGTTCCGCCGTGGTCGCCGCCGCCACCAGGCGGCGGGTTTCTGGATCGTTGTCTAGGCCATCAAACAATGTCGCCAGCCAATGCGGCACACTGGCCTGGCAGCCCTGCGCCATCTTCATGAGACCCTTGAAGTTCGTCACTGGCATGATGCCCGGCACGATCGGAGCGGCGACGCCGGCGCGCGCGAGGCGATCGCGAAAATTGAGAAAGGTGTCTGCCTCAAAGAAGAATTGCGACACGCCGCGCGAGGCGCCCGCATCGAGCTTGCGCTTGAAATTGTCGATCTCGACTTCCCATGAAGGCGAATTGGGATGCTTTTCCGGATGCACCGCGACTGAAATCTCGAAATCGTGCTGTTGCTTTGCGGCCGACACCAGTTCGGCTGCATTCTTGAAGCCTTGCGGATGCGCTTCAAACACTGCGCCGGCGCCGCCCGGCGCATCTCCGCGCAACGCCATCAAATGGCGAACGCCTGCGCCCCAATAGGCGTCGAGCACCTGCTCGATCTCGTCGCGATCCGCGGCGACGCAGGTCAGATGCGCGGCCGGGCGCAGCGATGTTTCCTTGACGATGCGCGCGACGGTTCGGTGGGTGCGGCTGCGCGTCGAACCGCCGGCCCCATAAGTGACTGAGACAAAGCTTGGATTGAGCGGCTCGAGCTTGCGGATCGATTCCCAGAGTTGTGTTTCGAGCGCTTCCGTCTTCGGCGGGAAGAACTCGAAGGAGACGCGCGGCTGACCAAGCTTCTCGGCAGCTTCGGCGATGAGATTGGCGTGGCTCATGCCCGGCGCCCCGTCCAGATCTTGACGGTGAGCGCGCCGCGTTTCTTGGGCTCGAGCGTGGTGATGCTGATCTCGCCCAGATCGGCGCTGTCGCACCATTCCGCGATTTCCGCGTCCGAAAAGCCCAACCGGCGATGGGCATGCTCTTCGCGCAGAAACTCAAGCTGATGAGGCGCGAAATCGACGATCAGCAGACGTCCGTCCCGCTTCAGTAGGCGCGCGGCCTCGCCAATCGCGCGCGCGGGATCGGCGAGGAAGTGCAGCACCTGGTGAATGGTGACGAGATCGGCCCCGCCGCGCTCAACCGGCGGGGCATAAGCGTCGCCGAAACGCAACGCCGCCTTCGCACGCAAACCATCGAGCGATGCGCGCGCAATCGCCAGCATCTGACGGCTGGTGTCGAAACCTTCAGCGCGCCGTACGCGATCGGCGAAGAGTTGGATCATGCGTCCTTGGCCGACGCCGACATCGACCATCAGATCGAACGGCCCGGCGCCCGCCGCGGTCAGGATCGCGCTTTCAATGTCGGCTTCCGGCAAATGCAGCGCCCGCACGCGCTCCCAATCAGCGGCATTGCGTTCGAAGTAAGAAGCAGCCGCCGCATCACGTGCGGCGCGGATCTCATTCAAACGCTCAGCGTCGCGCGCAAGCATTGGATCGGTGGGATTAAGCATCGCAAGTGCGGCGTCGGCGAAATGACGCTCGGTCGAGTGCGCGCGCGGCAAGCGATAGAACACCCACGCGCCTTCTGGGGCGCGTTCGACCAGCCCAGCTTCGGTCAGCAATTTCAAATGCCGGCTCACACGCGGCTGGCTCTGGGCGAGCGCCTGCGCCAATTCGCCAACCGCCAACTCGCCTTCGGTCAAAAGCGCGAGCACCCGCAGCCGCGTCTGCTCGCCCGCAGCGCGCAGGGCGGTCACGACGCGATCGGCATCGCGCCGTTCTGGCGAGTGGGTTGGAGATATAAACATATCTTTATATCAAGCAGAAATGGCGCCGTGTGGGAAGCCGCTTTTGTGCCTAATGCGGCGGGAATCGAAGTTCCCTCGCCGTGTTGCGCTTGCGCCGCAGCGGCAATTTTCTCAACCCGGCCAAGGACCTACCTCGCTGTGGATAATCACGCGCCAATGGGCGTAGGATGATCGTAGCGCCCCGCTAACGTTGATTAACCAAGGCTCGTCATTATGTGGCCGGGACTATGGGATTTTCTCCAATGCGAAGCGGATTAGCGGCTCTGGGCTTTGCGGCGGCGTGCGCTATCGCGTCGAACGCCCACGCGCAGGATGCGACAACGCCTGATGCAACCGCCGCGGACGCGCCGACAACAACCACCCAGACCGTTCACGACCCGTGGGAAGGCTTCAACCGCAAGATGTTCGCGCTGAACGATGCGCTCGATCACGCCTTCTTCGAGCCGATCGCGCGCGGCTATCGCCGCATCACGCCGCGTCCAGTTCGCCATGGCGTTGTCAATTTTCTCAACAACCTCCGCTCGCCGGTCGTCTTCATTAACGACGTGCTGCAGGGCGATGCGCGCCAGGCCGGCACAACCGTCGCGCGCTTTGGCGTCAACAGCACGGTCGGCCTGCTCGGCATACTCGATCCAGCGACCAATATGGGCTTGGCGCGCCGCGACGAAGATTTCGGCCAGACGCTCGGCGCCTGGGGCGCACGGCCTGGCCCCTACATCTTCCTTCCGGTTATCGGCCCGACAAATGTGCGCGACGGCATCGGGAGCGTTGTTGACTTGGCGTTCGACCCACTCAACTGGGCCGATTACGACAACCGCCCTGCAGTGATCGCGACGCGCAGCGCACTCTATGCGGTGTCGACACGCGAAAGCTTACTTGACGCTAACGATCAGCTGCGGCGCACGTCGCTCGATCCTTACGTGTCGGTGAGAAGCGGCTATTCGCTGCTGCGCGACAGCGCTGTTCATAACGGCGAACCCTCGGAAGTGCCTGCATTGCAAGACATTCCAAGCGCCGAGCCTGATGTGGCGCCGAACAATGTAACACCGCAATCAACCATTCCAGACGGTGTGACCCCGGCAACGCCGTCGACCGACAATCAAGGCGCGCCCAACGATCACCCGTCTTTGAACAACATCCAGTCTTCTTCTTCCCCGTAAGTCTTGGCGTCGGCGGAAGCCATGCTTATTTCCAGGCCGATGTTGCAAGCCAGGATCTGAACCGTGACTATTGCTTCGCTTACGCGCACCGCTTTCCTCTCCGCGCTGATCGGCGCCGGCATGTTGGCGACCGCGCCAAACGCATTTGCCGCGCGCGACGCGGCCGCCGAAACATATGTGCAGGAAAATGCCTCACAGGCGCTCAGCACGCTCGGCAATCGCGGCGTCACGGGCGCTGAACGCCGGCGCTTGTTCGATCAATTGATGCGCCAGTTCTCGGACATGGACCGCATCGCGATGTTCGTGGTTGGCCGCTACAGTGCGCAATTACGCGCTGATCCGCCGCTGCGCGCGCTGTGGATCAATACATTCAAAGACTATGCCGTTGCGGTCTATGAAGACCAGCTGACGGCTTATAGCGGCAGCAACATTCGGGTGACGGGCTCGATCGAGCGCATTCCGGGGCGCGACATCGTCGTGAACAGTGAAATCACGCCGCGCGGTCAGCGCCCAATGCCGGTGCAATGGCGTCTGTTGCGCACAGGCGAAGCGTGGAAAGTGTTTGACGTTTCGCTGATCTTCGAAGGCGGCAACCAGATCTGGCTGGCGCAAGCACAGCAGCTCGATTTCCTGTCGCAACTGGACCAGACGCACGGCGATATTCGCGCACTGATCGCGCGCGTGCAGCAGACGACGGCATCGCTGCGCCAACACGCCCAGTCGACGAACGGCCGTTAGGCCGCTTCCGCCCCCACGGCTTCGCCAACGCCGCTGAACCCTTCCGCCCCGAGCAGTGCGTCGAGTTCGCGCGCGATGCGCGCGGCGAGCCCCGGCCCTTCGAACACGAGCGCCGAGTAAAGTTGCACCGCGCTCGCGCCGGCTTTGATTTTCGCCAGCGCGGTGACGCCGCTGTCGACGCCGCCAACGCCAATGAGCGGCAAGCGCCGGTTCATCGCTTGCGCAAACAAACGCAAGGCTCGCGTTGAAATCTGGAAAAGCGGCTGACCTGACAGTCCTCCGGATTCCTCGCGATCATCAGCGGTCAAATGTTGCGGGCGTTCGATAGTCGTGTTCGACACGATCAGTGCATCGAGCCTGTTGCGCACGACGAGGTCGACGATGTCGGCAATAGCGTTTTCATCCAGATCCGGCGCCACCTTTAGGAACAGCGGCCGCTTGCCGTGCACGGATTCGAGCGACGCGCGCGCTTCGTTCAAGCGACCAAGTAATTCCTCCAGCGCACCGCGCTCCTGCAAGCCGCGCAAGCCGGGCGTATTGGGCGAGGAAATATTCGCCGTCACATAGGATGCATGGCGCCACACCCGGCCCATGCACAGCACGTAATCGCCGATGCGATCGGCGCTATCCTTGTTGGCGCCGACATTCACACCGACCACGCCGCCGCGATGGGAACGACCGTCGAGGCGGTCGGAGAACGCATCGAGCCCTTCATTGTTGAAACCCAGGCGATTGATCACGGCGCGATCGGGGCTGAGCCGGAAGATGCGCGGACGCGGATTGCCCTCCTGCGGGCGCGGCGTGACGGTGCCGCATTCGACAAAACCGAAGCCCGCCGCGAGCATGGCGTCGGGCGCCTCGCAATTCTTATCAAAGCCAGCTGCAAGACCGATCGGATTGGGTAGATCGAGCCCGGCGATCTTTGTCTTCAGGCGCGTCCACCGATCGGCGCGCGCACGCGGACCAAGGCCCAATTTCAGGCCCGATATGGCGGCGCGATGGGCCGTTTCTGGGTCAACGAAACGAAGCGCCTGCGTGGCGATATCGTGCATGAACATGCTTCTGAAGGCGGTAAAGTTGGCGACGCCTAGCACGCTTTTCCGACGAACTGACACGGATTGTTTCGCGTCAGGCGGTTTCAATCCAAACGTGCAATTCTGGCCAGGCACAACTAGGAATAATTTCCTCTCCTCTTACTCTCCTCTAGAATAGGCCATGCAACACGGCGATGTCTGGCGCGCCATCGAGGCCCTTGCGGCGCGTCGCGGAATGAGCGCCTCCGGTCTTGCGCGCGCCGCCGGGCTCGATCCCACCACCTTCAACAAATCCAAGCGTCAAGCGCGCGACGGCAAGCCGCGCTGGCCCTCCACCGAGAGCGTTTCGCGCGCGCTCGCTGCCGCCGACGCGAGCTGGGATGAGTTCGCCGCCCTCATCGCCGGCCACACGGCCAGCGCCGGGCGCGCCATTCCCATCGTCCCCATGGCGCGCGCGGGCGGCGACGGCTTCTTCGATGCAAGCGGCTTCCCAGTCGGGGCAGACAAGACCGTTCGTTTCCCCGGTCTCGGCGAGGATCGCGTTTACGCCCTCGAGATCGCCGGCGATTCCATGGAACCCACCTATCGCGCCGGCGATGTCGTTATCGTGCAGCCGGGCGCGCCGGTGCGGCGCGGCGATCGCATCATTGTGCGCACGCGCGCCGGCGAGGTCATGGCCAAGGTGCTCGGCCGCCGCGACGACCGATTGGTCGAACTCGTCTCGCTCAATGGCGCACATGCGCGGCGCGAACTTGCGCCTAGCGAACTCGATTGGATCGCCCGCATCGTCTGGGTCAGCCAATAACCAGCCAATTAACAGTTCACAGCGCTCTCTTCGCGCGCCAGAACAGGTGCGGGAGGGACTTTTCATGCGCTCATCGCTTTTGATAGCAACCGCGCTCGGTCTGGTTGTCGCCGCCTGCGGTCAAGGCGCGCCATCGGCGGCTGACGCGCAAACGCAAGCGCCGGCGGCGCAGAACGCTGCGGGAGCTGCACCGGGAGCTGCACCGGGAGCTGCACCGGGCGCTGCACCGGGAGATGCATTGGCAGCTGCCGATCGCACCGCGATCCTCAACGCCATTCACGCAGCCCCGGATGCGCGCGGCCAGGTCACCAACGCCTGCGACGAGAAAGTTGCACCGCAATTCATCGCCGTCGATCTCGGCGGCGCGGTCGGCACAACGCAGCTGGTGATCATTCCAGGCGGCCCCAACAGCGCCACCTGTTATGGCGACGGTCCCGGCGACATGCACGTCATGCGCCGCACCGGGGCGACCTTCAGCGAAATCCACACCCAGCAGGGCGCGTTTCTCGCTGTACTGACCACCACCCACAACGGCGTGCGCGACATTGTGTTTGCGGGACCAGGCATGTCGCATCCGGTCTATCAATGGACCGGATCGACCTACGCCCAACACGGCGAGATCGCAGACGCCGCCTTGGGCGCCGCGCAAATCTATCCCCAATAGCGCCGCATCATTCGCGATCGGGCTTCCACGCCGTGATCAAGCGTGGTCCCGCCGCGCGCATCAGGTCGCCGCGGATTTCAAAGGCCGCAAACGCTGCTGTCGGCAAGTGCCCGCCGAGATCACGCGCGAGCTTGGAGCCGTCATGGGCCTGATGCACGAGCATCGAGACCAGTTCACCGATGCCCGGATTGTGTCCGACGATGACGACGCTCCCCGCTTCGGTCAACTCAAAGGCGTCCCAGATGCCCTCGGGCGCGGCGTGGTAGAGCGCATCCTCAAAGCGCGTCTCAAGCTTGAAACTGGCCAACGCCTGTTCGGCGGTTTCGCGCGTTCGCGCCGAAGTCGAGACCAGCGCCAGCCCGGGTTTCAGGCCGGCGTCCTCCATGACCGCGCCGGCTTGGGCCGCCTCGCGCCGGCCGCGTCCAGTCAGCGCCCGCGACCTGTCGTCGGGGGCCTCGTGGGCCCTGACCGCTTTGGCGTGCCGCAGGAGAATGAGCGTCCGCATGCGCGCCAGCATGCCGCGCGCGCCGAAAACAGCAAAGATTTTTGCGTGACGCGCGCGCCAACGCTATCTCGAAAGCGTGAGATTCGCCGATGTCTGAAGCCGCCACCCTCGCCGCCGCCGCCAAGGCCTGGCCGTTCGAGCAGGCGCGCCTCGTCATCGAGCGGCTGAAGAAGCATCCAAAGGATGCGCCGGTCGTGTTTGAGACCGGCTACGGTCCAAGCGGCCTGCCCCATATCGGCACCTTCCAGGAAGTGGCGCGCACGACCATGGTGCGCCACGCCTTCCGCGTGCTGACCGATGACAAGATCCCGACGCGCCTCATTGCCTTTAGCGACGACATGGACGGCCTCCGCAAGGTGCCCGACAACATCGCAAACAAGGCTGTGCTGGAAGTCAATCTCCACAAGCCGCTGACCGCAATCCCCGACCCGTTCGGCTGCCATCAGAGCTTCGCGCACCACAACAATGCGAAGCTGCGTGAATTCCTCGACGGCTTTGGCTTCGAGTACGAATTCCTGTCGTCCACCGAGCAGTACAAGTCGGGCCGCTTCGACGCGACACTGCTCACGATGCTTGAGCGTTTCGATGCGGTGATGGCGATCATGCTGCCGACGCTCGGCGAAGATCGGCGCGCGACCTACTCGCCGTTCCTGCCGATCAGCCCGAAGAGCGGCAAGGTGCTGCAGACGCCGACGCTCGAACGTCGCCTCGCCAAGGGCACGATCGTCTTTAAGGACGAGGACGGCGAGAAGATCGAAATCCCCGTCACCGGCGGCAATGTGAAAATCCAATGGAAGCCGGATTGGGCGCTGCGTTGGACCGCGCTCGGCGTTGACTACGAAATGTCGGGCAAGGACCTCATCGACAGCGTCCAGCAGAGTTCGAAGATTTGCCGCGCGCTCGGCGGCACGCCCCCCGAAGGCTTCAATTACGAGCTCTTTCTCGATGAGAACGGCCAAAAGATTTCCAAGTCGAAGGGCAATGGCCTGACCATCGATGAATGGCTGCGCTATGCGCCGCCGGAAAGTCTCGCCTATTACATCTACGGCAAGCCGAAGACGGCCAAGAGGCTCTATTTCGACGTGATCCCCAAAGCGGTGGACGAATATCTCGCCCACATCGACGCTTACCCCAAGCAGAACCTCGCCGAGCGGATGGAAAATCCGGTCTGGCACATGCACAACGGCGCCCCGCCGGCGCCGGAAATGGCCGCCAGTTATCAGGCCAACGCAACGGTCGCGCCCTCGTCGATCACATTCGCGCTCTTGCTTAATCTCGTCGCCGCCGCCAACGCAGAGACCAAGGATCAGCTCTGGAAGTTCATCGCTAAGTACGCGCCGGGCGCTTCGCCCGCAACGCACCCCATGCTCGATCGTCTCTGCGGCTACGCCATCGCCTATTACGATGACTTCGTGAAGCCGATGAAAAAATTCCGCGCGGCGAGCGACAAGGAACGCGCCGCCTTCGAGGACCTCATCAAGCGGTTCGATGCGCTGCCGGCGGACGCCACCGATGGGGAAACCATCCAGACCGAGGTCTATGCGGTGGGCAAGGAGCACGCCTTCGAGCCGTTGCGCGACTGGTTCAAAGCGCTCTACGAAGTCTGCTTTGGCCAAGAAGCCGGCCCGCGTTTCGGCTCGTTCGCTGCGATCTTCGGCGTTCGCGAAACGTCCGCCCTGCTGCGCCGCGCATTGGCCGGCGATCTGCTGGGCGCGACCTAAAACCTGCGACAGACGGGTTGATTCCTACGATCAACATTGTTTTGCTGTGCGCGGGACATGGGCCGCGCCAACGCGGCTTGGGGAGTATCATTGTGAAGCATTTCCGTTTCGCCGCCCTGGCTGGCGCGCTGGCGCTTAGTGTTTTGACCCATGGCGCGACCGCGCAGCAATCCGCGGCGACGGCTCAGCCGGCTGCTGCAAGCGCCCCAGCGCGAGCTCCGCTCGATCTCTTCGTCGGCTACGACACTTTCCGTTCACCCGACATTTCGCCCAACGGTCGCTACGTTGCAGCTGTTCACCGCGAAGCTATCGGCGACGTGCTTACCATCCTTGATCTCGATACACGGCGCATTTCTCGTGTCTCCGTTGCACGCGCCGACCAGCAGATGCAAATCGAAAACGTCGCCTTTAAGTCCGACAATCGCTTGGTTTTTGTGATCGTGCAGAAAGTGCACGTAGTTGGCGCTCGAACCTCGATGTTTCGCACTGAGATCGTCGACGATGCTTGGGAGTACGATTCGCGGATTTACTCCAGCAACATTGACGGCAGCGACGCTAGGCCCTTGTACGATCCTTCGACGCAACAGGGTTATCCGCGTTGGTTGAGCGCCCGCATCGTCGACCTCATGGATTCCGATCCAGACAACATTCTCCTGGTCGCGCCGTACGAGGGCGGCACCCAACTTTGGCGTGTCAATGTGCGAACGGCCCAACACACTGTCGTCGATCAGGGAACCTGGTTCACATTTGACTATGTTGTCGACAATCAAGGCGCCCAGTGCTGCGCACTGACGGGTACTCAAATGGCCGCGGTTACGTGTGGCTGAGACGCGCTCCAGGTCAGCGCAACTGGACGGAGGTGTCACGATTCATTGGCGCGGACGGCGCCAACAGCGCGCCGACATTCCGGGGGCTTGGACCCGCTTTGCAGCCGGGCCAGGTCTTTGTCTCGGCGCGTCGCGACAGTGACAACACAAACGGCATCTTCATCTACGACACAGCCGCCGGCCAGTTTGTGCAAACAGTCGAGACCAATCCAAACTACGACGTCGTCGACGCCATCCGCGACGTGCATAGCCACTCGATTCTCGCCGCTTGCTATCTTGCGCAGCGCTGGACGTGCAATCCAAAAGATCCCGCTTTTGGCCGCAGCTGGAGCGCCATTGTCCACGCCCTCGGCGACGACGTGGCGGTTCATTACATCGGACGTGGCGGTCCGGACCGCAGCCGCTGGCTGGTGTACACCAGCGGACCGCAGGACTTGGGATCGTACTACCTTTACGACGCCAACGCGCATTCCTTGAATCTTCTATTCGGCGCCCGTCCCGAAATCTCGCCATCGCTCCTGCCGACGGAGCGCATCGTGAATTACACGACGAGCGATGGTCAGCAGCTTTGGGGTTACCTCTTCTTGCCCCCAGGCGTGACCAACGCGCGCAATCTGCCAGCCATCGTCATGCCGCACGGCGGCCCAGAGGGACGAGACGATTGGGGCGACCCGATCGCTGCGGCTTTCGCCAGCCACGGCTACGCGGTCTTTCAGCCAAACTTCCGCGGCGGCGGCGGTTTCGGACGCAACTTCGTCGAAGCAGGTTGGCGTCAATGGGGCCAACGCATGCAGGATGATGTGAGCGACGGCGTACGCGCGATCATTCAACAAGGCGTTGTCGACGCCAACAGAACATGCATTTGGGGCTGGTCATACGGCGGCTATGTCGCTCTCACCGCATCGTTCCAAAACACAGACCTCTACAAATGCTCAGTCGCGGGCGCCGGGATTTCGGACATGACCGCCATGTTGCGATGGGCACGAGACGGCGAAGTCCGCGACGATGTGCGGAGCTCGGGCGGCGCCGGGAGCCAGAGTACGAGCTTTAAATACTGGTCCGACGCGATGGGCGATCTGAACCGCGATCATGACATTCTGGTTGCGCACTCAGCCGCCGAAAACGCCTCACGTGTGACAATGCCTCTCCTCCTCATTCACGGCGACGAAGACTTCACCGTCCCAATCGAGCAGAGCCAGATCATGCAGCGCGCCATGCAGCGCGCGGGACATCCCGTTCGACTAATAACTCTGCCGGGGACCAACCACTACTACCTGCCGGACCAAGGCGATGCGTGGCGGACGGTGTTCACAGAATTGCTTGCCTTCTTTCAACAGAATATCGGGCCCGGCGTCGCCCCGGGCAGCCAGTAACATCTATCGCAAAGAGCGGGCTGATCTGTCGATCAGCCCGCTTCTCTTTGCGCGCGCCACGCGCTGAGGATTGCGTCCGCGCTGCGGTCGATATCGGCGTCTGTCGTCGGCGCCCCGATCACGGAAATGCGGATGATCTGCCGGCCGCGCCAGAGCGCGCCGCCGACAAAGCATTCGCCTTCGCGCTGGATGCGCTCGATGGTCTTGAGCGTGAGCGCATCGGAACGCTCGCCCTCCATGTCGCGTCCCAATCGCACGGCGATCTGATTCAAGACCACGTCATTCATGATCTCGATGCTTGGATCCTGGGAAAGCCGGTCGGCGAAGCGCCGCGCCTGCGCGCAATGGCGGCTCACCATCGCGGCGACGCCTTCGCGCCCCAGCGTCTTGATCATTGCCCAGGTCGGCAGCCCGCGAGCGCGGCGGGACAATTCAGGCACGTAATCGGCCGGGTGACGTTCGGCGCCCGCCGGCAAATAGCTCGCCGCAACGGTCATGGCGCGGCGATGCGCCTCTGCCTCGCGCACGATCGCATAGCCGCAATCGTGCGGCGTCTGCAGCCATTTGTGACCGTCCGTGCCCCAAGAATCCGCCAGCTCGAAACCGGCCGCCAGGCGCTTTAAGTCCGGCGCCGCGCGCGCCCACAAGCCGAACGCCCCGTCGACATGCACCCACGCGCCCTTGTCGCGCGCGATCGGGATGATGTCGGCGATGGGATCAAAGGCGCCGGAATTGATGTGTCCGGCTTGTGTGATGACGATGGTCGGCCCGTCGAGTTTTTGCATCGCCCGTGCGAATGCCCCCGCGCGCATTACGCCTTCGGCGTTGACGCCCACTGAGACGATGCGCTTCACGCCAAGTCCCAAATACTTCAATGCCGAGAAGATGGTCGAGTGCGCCTCCTCGCCGAGCACGACATTGACAGGCGGGGCGCCGAACAAACCGTCCGCCTCAACATCCCAGCCCGCGCGTCGCAACACTTCGCTGCGCGCCGCAGCAAGCCCGGTGAAGTTCGCCATCGTCGCGCCGGTGACGAAACCGACGGACGATTGGCGCGGCAAATCCAGCAGGTCGAGCAGCCAGCGGCCGGAAATCTCCTCAACAGCGCAGGTTGTCGGCGTCGCTGTCGAATTGCCGGTGTTTTGACCCCATGCGCTCGCCAGCCAATCTGCGGCCACGCCCGCAGGTTCCGTCGCGCCGATGACCCAGCCGAAGAAGCGCGGTCCCGTCATCGCGGCAAGGCCCGCCGGCGCGCGCTCCATCAGTTCGGCGATCACCTGTTCTTCGGAGGCGCCGCGCTCCGGGGTCGGCGCCGCGAAGCGCGCCAGCGCCTCGCGGTACGAGATCTCGGGGCGATGCAAGCGCGTCGCGTCGCTCGCACGATAGGCAGCGGCCGCGGTTGCGATGCGCTGCAGCAAATTTTCGAAAGCGGTTCGTTCCATGCCCACCTCGCCTCATTGGCTATACCGCACCCAGCAGTGATGAAATCAACGAAAGAGTGAACCCAAATGCGGCCCCCGGCGCTTTACGCTTTGATGGGCCCGGTTCAGGGTTTGCCGCATGCGTCGGACGCTTTTGTTCATTGCGCTTCTGACCTGCCTCGCGGGCTCGCCTGCCTTTGCCGAGCCGCCCAATGCTGCGCTGCGCCTTTACGCCGCCGGCGAGTTTGTGGCCGCGGCCGACTTGGCCGACACCCAGCCCTCGGCCGCCAGCCGCGCCTTCGCCTCTCGCGCGCTCGTGGCCGCATGCGCCTCTGCCCAATCTCCTGCGATGATCGACGCACTGTTGACGCGCGCTGAAGGCAGCGCCCGGCAGGCGCTCGCACTCGATCCCCATTCGGTCGATGCGCGCCTTCAGCTCGCGCTGGTTTTCGGCATGGAAGGACGGCGTGTTTCGCTCGCGCACGCTTTTGCCAGCCGCTTCGCGTCGCGAGGAAAACGATTGATCGACGATGCCCTGGCTCTCGATCCCAATGACGCGCACGCGCACGCCATGCTGGGTGCTTGGCACCTCGAAGTTATGCGCCGCGGGGGCGCTGCCGGCGCATTCTTCTATGGCGCGCGCACCAGCGCCGGCATCACCGAGTTCGAACGGGCGCGGGCGTTGGCGCCGAACGACGTACTGATCCAGCTCCACTATGCGGTGGCCCTGCTTGCCCTTGACCCGGTGACCTATGGAGCGCGCGCGCGCAGTCTTACGCGGGCCGTGATCGCCTCTCATCCAACCGACGCGCTTGAAGCGCTCGCCGAGGAAACAGCCGAGCGCCTTCAGGCGGCGCTGGCGCAGAGCCCACAAGCCGCCCAACGCATCGCGCGCGCATCCTTCCTCTAATTTTCCAAAAAAAAGCGCGCTTATGGGAGACGGCCACGCGCGAGCCTCTTACTGGCCCCTCTCTGGTTTGTGGCCTGCGCGTATTCTTCGATTTGCGTGTTCCAGCCTTCCAGGGGCGGAAAAACCGACCATGGCGTTTCGCGCCAGAGACTATATTCTGCCGCGATTGTGCCCAGGCGCCTGCGAAACGCCATGTTTGGGCGCCCAATGTCGCGTTGCGAGGACGCGCCTAAACCTGCTGGGGAGAGCCAATGCGCATCATCCTAGGCGGCGTCGCCGCCGCTGTTTTTTCCTTTTTCCTCTCGTTCAATGCGGCGCCGGCTTCGGCGCAGACGCGGATTGAGTGTCCGCTGCCAGACGCGACGCGCACGATCACCAATACACTGCCGCGCGATTGGTGGACGACGCCGATCCGCAATCGGCTCACCGACACGCGCGTACAAGACATTGGCGGGCGCCCCGCGCTCGTTTGCCAATATGGCGATGCTGGATCAGTGCAAACCAATGCGCCCCGCTTCCAGCGTTGCGCGGCGCGCCGCGGCGGCTTTGATTGCACACGGCTTGGCCCATTCCCGCCAGGCGGACCAGGGGGACCGGGCGGCCCAGGTGGTCCAGGCGGTCCCGGTGGTCCGGGCGGCGGCAGCGATCGCGGCACGCTCGCCATTCCGCAAACCTATCTGTTTGACCTCGATCGCGGCCGCATCACAAGCGACCGCAGCGCCGACGTTTGGTTCCACGCCATCACAATAGCGCAGCTCTATCTTGAACCTCAAAACGGAGCGCGCATCGCATTGGGTGATCGGCGCGGCGCCGATGGATGCCGTGGCAGCCTTTCGAACAACCGCATCCCGCTGACGTCGCTCTCGGTCGGCTATTATCTGTGCTACCAGACCAATGACGGGCGGCGTGGAAGTATGCGCATTATCGGCCTGTCGCCGACCTCGCCGCGGACGCTGACGATCGAATACAACAATTACGGACGCTAGCTGCTCAACGAAGCGATGCGAGCAAAGCTCGCATCGCTTCCACGTCCGCCTCGCTCTGGTTCCAAGAAACGACCAGGCGCGCCTCGCCCGAGCCCTTCGCGCCCCAATCGTAAAACGCGACGCCCGCTGCCTTGAGCTTGGCGATGTTCGCAGCGCCCGGCTTGATGAAAATCTGATTGGTCTCTACCGGCGCTGATAGATGTGTCTGCGCCGCCGCGCCGAGCTGCTTGGCCAAAGCGTTGGCGCGGCGCGCCAATTTCAGCCACAGGCCGTTTTCAATATAAGCCAGCAATTGCGCTGCGGGATAACGCCCCTTGCACAAGAGATGGCCGCCGCGCTTACGCCGGCGTTCGATTGCCTCGGCAAACTTTGGATCGAACGCAATGACGGCCTCCGCCGCCATGGCGCCATTCTTGGTCGCGCCGAAGGATAAAAGATCGACACCGGCGCGCCAGGTCATGTCAGCGGGCGCGCAGCCCAATGCGGCAATCGCATTGCCAAACCGGGCGCCATCGACATGGAAGGCAAGGCCGTGTTGGCGCGCTGCTTGGCCCAAGACTGCAACCTCCTGCGGCGTGTAGACGCTTCCCCGCTCCGTCGCTTGCGAGATGGAAAGCGCCGAGAGCTTCGGGGCATGGATGTCGCCCCAATTGTTTGCAATCGCCGCCTCGATCGCGGCTGGGGTCACCTTCGCCTGCGTCCCCTCGAGCAAGGCGAGTTTGACGCCGCCGCCATAAAACTCCACCGCCCCGCATTCATCGCGCTCAATGTGCGCTTCGCGGTGACAAAGGATCGCGCCCCAGGGCGGAACCAGGCTCGCCAGCGCAATCGCATTTGCCGCGGTCCCAGAGGCGACGGTGAAAACGCGCACCTCGCGTTCGAACACCGCGCTGAAGCTTTCATCGAGCGCCTTCGACCAATCGTCATCGCCGTAGGCGCTTGCAGTCTCAGCAGCGTTCACCTCCACCAACGCCTTCAATATCTCCGGTGCGATCGCGGCGTTGTTGTCCGAACGGAAGTTCATCGATCATTACTCTTGCAGCAAAGCTTTGTTCATTTTCATCGCGTGTTTGTGCGAGAAATCCAAACAAAGCTGTCTCAAACCAGCACGTTCTCGGCTCAAACCAACGCTTACTTTACAACATCTCGCTAGGCTTAAGCGAAATTAGCCATTGGGACGGGCGCTGTGCAACTTTTCATCAACCGTGCCGCAATCGAGAGAGCCGCCGCTGAGTTCTACGATGGCCCGCGCGCGCGCTATTATCTACTCGGCTTCGTCGCCCTGGTTACGGCAGCCGCTGCGGGACTTGCGCTCGCGACAATCTGGTTTGGCGTCGCCCTCCTCGTCGAAGAAACTTGCCGGGTTTTGCGCACGCGCCTGAACGCGCTGCCGGCGCAAGAGGCGCGCGCCGGGCATCTTGGCCTCGACGTCGCCAGCGCCTCGATCTTTGCAACAGCCCCCGCCATGGCTTGGTACGCGCGCGCCGACATCGGCGCAGCTCTGGCCGTTGCGCTCCTCATAACGCTTGCGAGCAACGCCGCCTTCACCGCCAAACGCGGCCGCTTGCACGCACTCGCCGCCTGCGCGCCTTATGGCGTGCTGGCTGTGCTGTTCTTGCTGGAAGCCAGCGCGGTCAATGCCGGCGCAACCACGCTCGCTTGCCTGCTGGTCGCGGGCTACGCCTTTGCGGCCGCTCTTCAGCACGCGCACCGCGCCGCCCACGAGCGCATGCAGGACGCCGAATGGGTGCGCCAGCTCAATATGAGCTTCGGCGACCAACAATCGGCGGCCTGGGAACTCGACTTCGCGCAGCGCCGGCTGATTGGCGGCTATCGGCTGGCCGCCGTCCTGGGGCGGCCCGTCAGCTTCGATGAGATCCTCACGGAAGACTGTTTCGCCACGCCAGCCGATCGCGCCATGGTGCGCAGCGCATTCTCGCCCGAGAGCGCAGGCGTGCGCTCCATCGCCATGGAGCACGACATTGTCGGCGCCGCGGGAACGACCCTTCGCATCCGTCACCAGGGTTTCGTGCGCGCCGCCCCCGATGGCGCTGCAGTTCGCCTCACCTGCATCAGCCAGATTGTCGAACGCCTGGAAGAAGCCAGCGGCGATAACGCCGCCAACGATGTGGCCGCCGCCCTCACTTCACAAACCGAGGCGCTGCGCACATTGAGCAACGAATTGGCGTCGCCCTTTGCTCTGGAGGTTGAAGCCACCACGCTGCCGGCGATGCTGCGCCTTCTTGCCGATCGCGCCTCGCTCATCGAATCCGGCATCGACGATCTCGCGCACACGCGCCACGCCGCCGAAAGCGCCAACCTCGCCAAATCGCAATTCCTGGCCAATATGAGCCACGAATTGCGCACGCCCCTCAATGCCGTCATCGGCTACGCCGAAATGCTCAAAGAGGACGCCGAGGACGAAGACAACGCAACCGCCGTCCAAGACCTCAACCGTATTCTCACCGCCGCCAAGCATCTCTTGAGCTTGATCAACGAGATCCTCGATCTCTCCAAGATCGAGGCTGGCCGCGTCGATGTTGCGTCAAGCACCTTCGATCCAATCGAGATGCTCGCGGACCTGATTGAGACCATGCGCCCGATGGCCGAGCAGAACGGCAACGCCATCCGCATTGTCGGGGCGCC
Organism: uncultured Pseudomonadota bacterium; assembly: GCA_963837475.1. Classification (GTDB taxonomy): domain Bacteria; phylum Pseudomonadota; class Alphaproteobacteria; order Caulobacterales; family Aquidulcibacteraceae; genus Vitreimonas. Next base: position 185,888 of record CAWIND010000003.1, on the reverse strand, counting down.
GCCAGCGGGGACTGCACAAACCGATGCGCTCAAAGTGCGCCAGTGCGTACTCAACCTCTTGTCAAACGCCTGCAAGTTTACACGCAACGGCAATGTCGAAATCGCGCTTGAGCGCAAGCCATGCAACGGCGTCGAACAGCTCTTCATCACCGTGCGCGACACCGGCATCGGCATGTCGAGCGACCAGCTGTCACGCCTCTTCCAGCCGTTCGTGCAAGCCGATCCTTCAATCACGCAGCAATATGGCGGCACCGGCCTGGGGCTCACCATTACGCGCCGCTTGGCGCAATTGCTCGGCGGCGACGTCACCGTGCGCAGCAAATTGGCCGAGGGCTCGTCCTTTACGCTGCACGTGCCTTCGAACTACGCCGATGCCGCGAGCGCACTGGGCGCCGCGGCCGCGGTCGACGCCGTCCAGGGCTCGGCCGACGCGCCCCTCATCATTGTCATCGAGGATGAACCCGATGCGCGCGAACTCGCCGCGCGCGCGCTTACCCGCGCCGGCTTTGCCGTGCAAGGCGTTGGCGGAGGCGAAGCGGGCCTTGCCCTCGCGCGCACCAAGGCGCCGGCTTTGGTGCTGCTCGACATCTTCCTGCCGGACCGCTCCGGCTGGCGCGTGCTGCAAAGCCTAAAGCACGATCCCAAGACCCAGGACATTCCCGTCGTTGTCCTCTCGGTGAACGAAGACCGCGCCCATGCCATGGCGCTTGGCGCGGCCGAGCATATGGTGAAGCCCGCGGATCGTGACGTGCTCGCGGCCACTGTGATGCGCTATGCCCGCAAACGCCCCCAGCCCGCCGCTGCGAGCACTATCGTTACCCCACTCACACAAAAGCACGCAGGCTAGCGGCTCACTTGCGTTCGTAGTGCGCCGCCAGGACGCGCGCGACGACTTCCGTCACGCGCTTTCCGGTTGGGATGTGCAGGAACTCGTTGGGGCCGTGGGCATTCGAGTTCGGGCCAAGGACGCCCGTCACCACGAATTGCGCCTGCGGGAATTTTGCGCCGAGCATGGCCATGAACGGAATTGAGCCGCCCTCTCCCATCATCGCCATCGGCTGCCCCCACGACCTGTGCGAGGCGTCTTCGAGCGCGGACTTCAAGCCACGGCGCGGTTTTCGGCGCGTTCCAGCCGGTGCCCGGCTCCTCGAAGTGGAACGACACTTTGGCGCCATAGGGCGGATCGTCTGTGAGGATCTTGCTCATGCGCTTGGCGGCTTCGTCGGCATTCAAAGTCGGGGGCAAGCGCATGGAGAGCTTCGCCGCCGTGAAGGGCCTCAACACATTGCCGGCATTCGAGGGCGGCGGCGCGCCTTCGAGGCCGACAACCGAAAGTGCGGGACGCCAGGTGCGGTTCAGCACCAGTTCGACGCGATCGTCATGGGCTGGCTTCATGCCCTTCACAAACGGAAACTTCGCATAGACCTGATCGCCGAGCGCCTTCGCCGCGACCTTGGCCTGGGCGATGCGTTCGGCGGGAATGTCGCCGTGCAACGCCTTCACAATGACTTCGCCAGTTTCGATATTCTCAAGCCGGGCCAGCAGCTGGCGTAATATCCGGAAACTTGACGGCACGACGCCGGAGGCGTCGCCGGAATGCACGCCTTCGCTCAGCACATCGACGCGCAGCGTACCGCCGATCAGGCCGCGCAGGGACGTCGTCAACCACAGACGCTCATAATCGCCGCAGCCGCTGTCGAGGCATACAACCAGCGACGGCGAGCCGATGCGGTCGGCCAGCGCTTGCATATAGAACGGCAAATCCGGCGAGCCCGATTCTTCCGACGCCTCGATCACGACGACAGCGCGCGCATGGGGAATGTTCTGGCTCTTCAGCGCCAGCAGCGCCGCCAGCGATCCAAACATCGCATAGCCGTCATCGGCGCCGCCGCGGCCGTAGAGCTTGTCGCCCTCGAGCACCGGAATCCACGGACCCATGCCTTCAGCCCAGCCCGTCATCTCCGGCTGCTTGTCCAAGTGCCCGTAGAGCAGCACGGTGTCGCTGCTTTTGGCGCCCGGTACGTCGATGAGGATGAGTGGTGTGCGTCCAGGCAGCCGCTCAACCGAGAGCGTGGCGCCCAACGCCGCCACCTTCGGCCTTGCCCAGCCGACCAGCAGATCGACCGCCTTGTCCATGTGACCGAGCTTTTGCCAATCGGGTTCGAAGGATGGCGACTTGTTCGGAATGCGAATGTACTCGACCAAGGTGGGCACGATCTCGTCGCGCCAAATCTCATCGGTGAATTTGCGCAAATGGGCTTGGGCGATTTCGGCCATCAACGTGTTCCTGGAAGCGTAGAGCGATCCGAGCGAACCTAGTGCGCTCGCGCGGCCACTTCCAGCGTTTCTGGTAGCGCTTGGCCCTACTCAGCCTGCGCCGGGGTCGCGCCGGCGCCGCGCTCTTCGGCTTCGAAGGTCTCGATCTTCTTTGCCGTCCAATGCGGCGAGCGCGTGTACTTGGCCACCATCGCGTAGAGCACCGGCAAGACAAACAGCGTCAGCATGGTTGCAAACACGGCGCCGAATGCAATGACGACGCCGATCGTTTGCCGGCTGCCGGCGCCAGGGCCGGAGGCAAACACCAAGGGCAGCGATCCGCATGCCGCCGCGATGGAGGTCATGATAATCGGGCGAAGACGCAGCGATGCTGCTTCCTTCACCGCCTCAAAGACCGACATGCCTTCGTCTCGCAGCTGATTGGCGAATTCTACGATCAGGATGCCGTTCTTGGCCGCGATGCCGACCAGGATGATCAACCCGATCTGGCTGTAAGTGTTGACGCTCGAGCCCGCCATCAACAGCCCGAACAGGCCGCCCAAAACCGCGATCGGCACGGTCAGCATGATGATGAGCGGATTGAGCCAGCTCTCGAACTGGGCGGCCAGCACCAGAAACACCAGCACCAGCGCGAAGGCGAACGCGAGGCCAACCCCGCCCGATGCCTGCAGATAGTCACGCGCCTGCCCGCCCCAATCGATGCTGACGCCAGGCGTTTGATGCAGCGCCGCCTGCTGACGATAAAAATCAACCGCTTGGGCGACCGTGTAGCCCGGCGCCAATTCCGCCGTCAGCGTGATCGCGCGCTGACGGTCGACGCGGTTGCGGCTCGGCGTGTCGCCGCGCACTTGCGTGTTCACTACATTCGCCAGCGGCACCAGCGCGCCGGCGCTCCCGCGCACATAAAGGTTTTCCAGATCGTCCAATGACCGGCGTTGGGCGAGATCCGTTTGCAGGATCACATCGTATTCCTGGCCGTCCTTCACATATGTCGTCACGCGCTGCGAGCCGAACATGGTCTGCAGCGTGTCGCCGATATCGCTTACTGAGACGCCGAGTTGTGCGGCCTTGTCGCGGTTCAAATTAACCGCAAGCCGCGGCGACGTCGGCTGATAGTCGAGCCGCGGCCGCACCAGTCCAGGATTGGCTTCGGCCGCTTCGAGGATTGGCGCGATCCACCGCGCCACTGTGGGATAGTCGTTGCCTTCGGCGATCAGATCGACATTGGAGCCGGAGCCGCTGCCGCCGCGCTGAAACGGCCCGCGCACGCTTGCGAGCACGCGCGCGCTGGTAATGCTGTTGAACTGACGATTGAGTGCTGCCGCCTCCTGCAGGGCGGTGATGTTTCGCTCATCCCAATCGCGCAGCACAAGCGAACCGAAGCCGGTATTGTAGGCCCTCTGACCAAAGCGCGGAACGCCAAGGATGTAGCGGCTGGCGACGCCCTGCCGGACCGCCTGCTGTAAGACCGGCTCGACCCTATCGGCGGTGCGCAGGGTGGAAATCGTAGCCGGTGCCCTCAGGCGATATGATCGCCACATCGACGCGTCCGCGATCTTCGGCGGGGACAAGTTCGCGCGGCAAGACCATGAACAAGCCCACCGCCAAAAGCGCCAAAACCGCCAACACGCCGCCGACGATAAAATTTGCACTCCGATTGCCGAGCGCGATGTCGAGGGTGTCGTGGTACGAGCTGCGCAGGCGCGTCATCGCCGCATCGATTTTGCGGCTGATCCAGCCGGCGCCCTTCGCGGGCCGCAGCAGTTTCGATGCCAGCATGGGTGAAAGGCTCAAGGCGAGAAACGCCGAGAACACGACCGCCGAGGCGATCGCTACCGCCAGTTCAACGAAGAGCCTGCCAATATAGCCGGGAAGAAACATCAGCGGGGCGAATACCGACACCAGCACAATCGTCGTCGCCACAACCGCGAAGAACACTTGGCGGGCCCCACGCTCGGCCGCCAGCAAAGCCGGCTCGCCCTCATCGACGCGGCGTTGAATGTTTTCAACGACAACGATCGCGTCATCGACAACCAGCCCGATCGCCAGCACCAAAGCGAGCAGCGTCAGCAAATTGATCGAGAACCCGAGCGGGGCAAGCACCATGAACGTCGACATAATCGAGAGCGGCGCGACAATCGCCGGGATCACCGCGGCGCGCCAATCGCCCAGGAACAGCATGTTCACCAGGCCGACGAGCACCAGGGACAATCCCATCGTGATCCAGACTTCCTTGATCGCGCGCGAGGTAAACACCGTGTAGTCCACCGCCATGCCGATGCGCGCCCCGCCAGGCAGCGTCGGATTGATGGCGTCGATCGCCTCGCGCACGCCCTGCGAGATTTGCAGATCGTTGGCCTGCGATTGGCGCGTGAGCGCCAAACCGACCTGGTCGACGCCATTTGATCGGAACACGCTGCGCCGTTCCGCCGGCCCCTCTTCGACGCGCGCAATATCGCCGAGCCGCACCACATACGGGGTCTGATCAGCCGAGCCGCCGGCTGCTGGCGCAGTTGAGCGCGCCGGCGTTACCGGCAATTGCGCAAACTGCGCCGGCGTCGAATACAGGCGGTTGACGCGGATGGTGAAATCGTTGGCGGTGGACTCGATGGCGCCGGCGGCCGGATCGAGGTTCTGCGCCCTGAGCGCGTTTTCGACATCCCCAACGGTGATCCCGCGCGCGGCCATCTGATCCGAGTTGAGCCAAATTCGCATCGAATAGAGCTGTTGGCCGGCGACAAACACCTGCGCGACGCCCGGAATGGTCGAGAGCCGCTGCACCAGGTAGCGATTGGCGTAATCGGAAAGCTGCAGCCGGCTCATCGTCGGCGAACTGAAGGTCAAGAAAATGAGCGGCGAAGAATCCGCACTCGCCTTGGCGATCCGCGGTGCGTCGGCCTCGTCCGGCAATTGCGTGAGCACGCGCGAGACCGCGTCGCGCACGTCATTGGCGGCTTCGTCGAGATTGCGGTCGAGCGTGAACAGAATCGAGATTTGCGAAGCGCCGTCGCGCGACGACGATGTAATGCGGTCAACGCCTTGAATGCCCGAGACCTGCTGCTCGATGACCTGCGTAATCCGTTCTTCGATCACTTCGGCCGACGCGCCCACATAGGTCGTCGTGATCGACACCTGCGGCGGGTCGACGTTCGGCAACTCGCGAACCGGCAGCGCAAAGAAAGCGGCGATGCCGATGACCGCGAGGATGATCGCCGCCACGGTGGCGAAAACCGGGCGGCGGACCGAAAGGTCGGAAAGCATCATTGGGACGTTGGCCGCAATCCGTCTGCAGGAGCGCCGTTGCTGGCGCTTTGTCCGCCGCTTTGGCCGCGGCCGCGCGGCTGACCTACCCGCACCGGCGCGTCCGGCTCGATGCGGTCGAGACCGTCGGCGACAACGTGCGCGCCGGCCGGCAGGCCTTCGCGAATTTCCACAAAGCCGTTCTCATTGGCGCCAACCGTGACCGGCGTCTGGCGTGCGATGGTGCGATTGCCCTGGCGAGCAATGACATAAACGAAAGACTGATCCGCCTGCGACTGCACCGCCGCCTCCGGCAGCGCCACCGCTTGGCGCCTTCCATTCTCGATCAGCACATGCATCAGCATGCCGGGCACAAGGGAAGCGTCGGCGTTCACGAACTCCGCCCGCGCGCGGATCGCATGCGTGTTCGGATCGATCCGGGTGTCGACATTGGAGATGCGCCCGTTCACGACACGATTGGGGTAAGGATCGGGCCGCGCCTGAATGGCGCCGCCCACGTGCAGCACAGGCAGATAACGATCGGGGACATCGAAATCGACGCGCACGGTGGAAACGTCATCCAAGGTCACAATCGTCGCGCCAGGGCTAATGAGTGCGCCAGGCGCAATGTCGGTCAGTCCCAAGCGTCCCGCGAACGGCGCACGAATGACGCGGTCCGCTTGGCGCGATTGCGCCGCTGCCAAGTTGGCGCGCGCCTGTTCGAGCGCCGAGCGATACTGGTCCATCGCCGCCGGCGCCAGGAAGCCCGCTTGGGCCAGCGTGTTGTAGCGATTGTAATTGCTCTGCGCGACATCGACGGCCGCGCGCGCTTGCGAAACATCGGCAGCTTCCTCCGTCGATTTCAGCTGCACCAGAATGTCGCCGCGATGCACGAAGGCGCCGTCACTGAAGCGCACGGAGGTCACAAGTTCAGTGTTGTTGGCGCTCAGATTGACAGACTGGATGCCCTTGGCGGCGCCGAGCGCCTCGATGCTATCGGTGAACGGGCGCATCACGGAGGCGACCGCTGTCACCTGTGTTGCCCGCCCGGCGGCGCGCTGGGCGCCGCTTGCGGTGCTCGACGGGAACGCCAGGCGCATTACGCCGGCGATCAGCATGAGCGCCACAAGCACGATCGCGCCGGCCAGGAAGAAATGGCGGCGGGCGTGAACTTTCACGTCGTCGTCGGTCGCAACGCTGGGAAGGCTGCCGTCCACGGAAGACCCTTTTAACGAAGTCCTACTGTAATCACCGTTTCTTTTGCAACATAACGCCTTAAAGACCAGTTCCAGCTACAGCACGTCGAGCGCAATTTGCGCCAGTTTCATCACAAAATGCGCAGCCGCACGCGGCCGCACCCGCATCTGGCAAACTTTGACAAAGTCCAGAGCCGCACCTTGCATCATTGTCAGTTGGCGCGCGGTGATCGCGAACTTACCGCGGTAACTCGCCGGCGCCGCGAATACGCGGAGACCAGGCATGGACCTCGCCTACGAACACACCGCTTGTAACCGCAGGATCGACCGCCACGATGGCGCGCGCCTCGTCCAAGTTCATCGCCCTGATCATCGCCATGCCGCCATCGACGTCGAGATATGGACCTGCTCCTATCGCTCGTCCTTCGCGTGCGAGGCGCGTCCAATATGCGGCATGCGGCGCGAGCGCCTGCCGGTTCATCGGTACGCCCCCCTGCCATGCGGGGCCCGGCTTGTATGCGATCACGAAGACCTGCTGAACGGGCGTTTGCGCCACCGGCGCTTGCACTGAAACGCATGCCGACGTCACCATGATCACAGCAAAAGCCAGAATGCGAAGAGCGCCCATCACAAATGCTGGGCTCCGATGATCAGAACCCAAACCGCCATGGCGATCACAATCAGGGAAGCAACCGAGTAGCAGGTTGCGCGCACCTCGTGCGATTGCGCCGTCGAATACGCCGCGGTGTGCAGAAGCCGCGCGACGACGAAACCGTATAGCAGCCACTGTGCAGCCGCGAGCGGCGGAGCGGTCAAAACAAAGAGAAGCCCGATCGCCAGGAACGCCGGAATGTTCTCCAAGTCATTGCGATGGATTCGGCGCGAGCGCTCGACATCATCATTGAGGTCAAGCTGACCAGCCCTCGGCCTAGGATTTGCAGGACCCGCGTTGGCGTCCTCGGGGTTCACGAAGCCGCCCTGATTGGACATCATCCGCACGACACTCACCCAGCCCTGCAGCATGATCTTCAACACCATCAGCGAGGCGGCGATGGCGTACGTGACGAACACGGGGTTCATCAGACTGAGCCCATCCATCTTGGCCTCCCCTGGCAGCGTGTACTTAAGCCGCCTTCTTCTCCTTCGCGCCGAAGCGGTCGTAGAAGCTCTCGTTCTTCGCGGCCATGTCGCGCAAAAGCTTATTCGGGCGGAAGCGCTCGCCGTATGCATCTGCAAGCCGATCCGCTTCCTCGACGAACTTTTTTGAGCCCCAGAAGAGGTCGATGTAGCTGATGGCGCCGCCGGTGTACGGCGCAAAGCCCCACGCCAAGATCGAGCCCACGTCTGCGTCGCGCGGATCGGTGATGACGCCTTCTTCGAAGCAGCGTGCAACTTCGATGCACTGGCGAACCAGGAAACGCTTGGTCAGCTCTTGCTTCAGCTCCGGCGGGCACTCCTTGACCTTCACTTCGATACGTTCTGAAAGCCCCGGCCAGATGCGCGTCGGCTTGCCGTCCTCGCCGTACTCGTAATAGCCCTTGGCGCCCTTGCGCCCGACGCGGCCCTTGTCTTCCACGATCCACGACAGCAGCGCCGCGCGCGGATCCTTTTTATAGTCCTGCTGATTGAGTTCGGCGTTGGCCTTGCCGATCTTCAGCGCCGTATCGAGGCCGACGCTGTCGGAGACTTCGAGCGGCCCCATCGGCATGCCGGCTTGGCGCCCGACGTTTTCGATGATCGCCGGGGCAATGCCTTCCATCAGCATCTCGATGCCTTCTTGCGGATAAGTGCCGAAGCAGCGCGAGGTGTAGAAACCACGGTGATCGTTGACCGTGATCGGCGTCTTGCGGATCTTGACGACGTAATCGATGGCTTTCGCCAGCGTTTCCTTCGTTGTCTTGGCGCCAACGATCAGCTCGACGAGCCCCATGCGCTCGACCGGCGAGAAGAAGTGGATGCCGATGAAGTTCGCCGGTCGAACACTGGCTTCGGCGAGGCCGGTGATCGGCAGCGTCGAGGTGTTGGAGCCGAACACGGCGGTATCGCCGAGATGGGCTTCGGCCTTCTTGGTCACGTCCGCTTTCAGCGCCGGGTTTTCGAATACAGCTTCGACGACCAGGTCAGCGCCTTGGATCAGCGAATAGTCCGTCGACGGCTTGATCAGAGCGAGCAGCGCATCACCCTTCTCTTTCGTCGTCTTACCGCGCGAAATGTCCTTGTCGACGATGCGCTGCGAGTAGGCCTTGCCCTTGTCGGCGCTTTCTTGGCTGACATCCAAGAGGATCGTCTCGATACCCGCTTTCGCTTGCACGTAGGCAATGCCCGCGCCCATCAGGCCTGCGCCCAGCACGGCGACTTTCTTGATGTTGTATTGCGGGAAGCCATCCGGGCGATTGGCGCCTTTGCCGAGCGCCTGCATCGACACGAACAGCGTGCGGATCATGCCCTTGGCTTGCGGCGTCGCCGCCGTCTTCAGGAAATAGCGGCTTTCAATGCGCAGCGCCGCATCGATCGGCACCTGCACGCCTTCGAAGATGCAGGAAAGAATATTGCGTTGCGCCGGATAGTTGAGATTGGTCTGCTTCGAGACCATGGCGTTGCCGCCGATGCTGGCCATGGCGCCGCCCGGCGTGTAGGGGCCGTCCTTGACCTTGTAGCCCTTCACATCCCACGGCGCGATCGCGCTGGGCTTGGTCTTGATCCACGCCTTGGCGGCTTCGATGGTTTTGCCCGCCGGCACGACTTCATTGACGAACCCGAGGCCTTTGGCTTCTTGCGGCGATTTATCCTGACCCTGCAGGATCATCATCGCCGCGTTTTGCACGCCGATCAGGCGCGGCAAGCGTTGCGTGCCGCCGGCGCCTGGCAACAAGCCGACTTTTGACTCAGGCAAGCCAAGCTTGATCTTCGGATTGTCCGACGCCACGCGATAATGGCAGGCAAGGCAAAGCTCCAAGCCGCCGCCGAGGGCAAGACCCTCGATCGCCACGGCGAGCGGCTTGCCGCAGGTTTCAAGTTCGCGATAGACCTTGTTCAAGCCGAAGCCGCGCTCGAACTGCGCCTTCAGTTTTTCGTCTTCCGACTTCGGCTTGGCGTCCGTGGCCACGCCACGCTCGTTCATTTCGCCGAGATCGGCGCCAGCGCAGAACCCGCTTTCCTTGCCAGAAGCAAACACCGCGCCTTTGATGGCGTCGTCGGTTTTGATCTTGCCGGCGAGTTCGTAGAGGTCGCGGACCACGCTCGCAGTGATCGTGTTCATCGAGCGGCCTGGCACGTCAAAGGTGATGAGCGCGATGCCGTCGCTATCGACGTCGAGTTTGAAGTTTTCCATCCTACCCATCCTTCGGCGGCTCGCCCGCCCGTTCGTTGTTGCCGTTGTGTCCAAGCGCGAAGCTCACACCAGCGCTGCCCCGATGGCCACGCCAATCCCGAGCGCGACATTGTTGAACGCCGCGCCGAATGCGACGCCGATGTCGGTATCGCGCCCGCGATTGCAATGAGCCATCAGTTCACGCGCTCAATCACAGTCGCTGTGCCCATCCCGGCGCCGATGCAGAGCGTGACGAGCGCGCGTTGTTTGTCGGAGCGCTCGAGCTCATCAACCATGGCGCCGAGAATCATCGCGCCGGTGGCGCCGATCGGGTGGCCCATCGCAATGGCGCCGCCATTGACGTTGACCTTGTCCATGTCGAGGTCGAGCGCCTGCACCCAGCGCAGCACGACAGCGGCGAACGCTTCGTTCAGCTCCCAAAGATCGATGTCCTCACGTCTGAGGCCGAGCTTCTTCATCAGCTTCGCGGTCACCGCTTCCGGGCCGGTCAGCATGATCGACGGCTCTGTGCCGATCGAGGCGCCGCCGAGAATCCTGGCGCGCGGCTTGAGGCCCAGCGCCTGGCCCATTTCCTTCGAACCGATCAGTACGCCGGCGGCCCCGTCGACAATGCCCGACGAATTACCGGCATGGTGGACGTGCTCGATCTTTTCGATTTCCGGATAACGCTGCTGAATGACGCCGTCGAAGCCGGGCATCACTTCGCCCTGCATCTTGAAACTTGGTTCGAGCGCGGCCAGCCCCTGCATGGTCGTGTCCGGACGCATGTATTCGTCATGATCGAGCAAGATCGCGCCCAGCTGATCCTTCACCGGCACGATCGACTTCTTGAAGCGGCCTTCCTTCCAGGCCTTCGCCGCGCGCTGCTGCGATTGCACCGCGTATTGATCGAGATCGGTGCGCGAGAAACCGTACTTGGTCGCGATCGCATCAGCGGCCACGCCTTGCGGCACGAAATAGGATTTCATCGCGATCGATGGATCGGTCGCCCATGACCCGCCGGTCGAGCCCATCGGCACCCGGCTCATGCTTTCACAGCCCCCGCCAATGGTGAGATCGGCTTCGCCTGATTTGACCTTCGCCGCGGCGATGTTGCAGGCTTCCAGACCGCTCGCACAGAAGCGCTCGACCTGCACGCCGGCGACACTTTGCGCGTAATTTGCATTCAGCACCGCCGTGCGCGTGAGATTGCCGCCCTGTTCGCCAATAGGCGAGAGCACGCCGAGGTAAACGTCATCGACTTTCGCGGTATCGAGGTTGTTGCGATCGCGGATGGCTTCGAGCACTTGCGTCGCCAATTGCAGCGACGTCTGTTCGTGCAGCGAGCCGTTCGCTTTGCCTTTGCCGCGCGGCGTGCGCACCGCGTCATAGATATAGGCCTCAGCCATGTGTCTTCACTCCAACTCAAAGCGGCCATTGCCGCTTTCGCACCCTCAAGGGACCGGAGTCGTCCCATGGCGCATGTCCTGGCGCCTACTCCGCTGACCGCTGCGCCCGGGCTGAGCACAGCGCGGCAAATTCATCCCCCGCTGGAGATTTGGCTCTCCAGCTTGGCGATCTCGACATCCAAAGCTTCGATCTCGTCACGCACGGCGGCGAGCTTTTCGTTGATCTGCTCGGCCGTGAATTCGTCGGGCTCAGCCTTCATCGCCTCCGAACTCAGTTCCCGCAGCCGCGCATCGGCTTCTGCGCGAAGCAAGCGTTTTTGCGCGAGATTTGCGTTGAGGTGCTGACGGTCAGCCATCGACCACCACCTCGCCGCGATACGAATTGGCGATGAAGCACGCCGCGTGCGCCTGGTGATGGAGGTCGTGGACTTCTTGCGCCGTCGGCTGCTTGTCGCCGGTCCATTCGATCTGCGGCCGCAGCGTCGTCTTCGAAATCCAAAGCTTGCCAGCCTCGTTCTTTGTCATCACGCCCTCGGCATGGTCGACATAAGAGTTCACTGCAAACCCCGCGCGCTGCGCTTCATACAAAAATGAAAGCAAGTGGCACGATGAAAGCGCCGCCACCAGCATCTCCTCAGGATCGACCGCGTCTTCGCGCGAATAGGGCAGCTTCACCACGTGCGGCGAAGAGGAACCCGCAATCGTCAGCGGCGCATCGAAGGCGATCTCGTGGGCGCGCGAATATTTGTTGTCGGTGAAGACAGCCTCGCCGCGTTTCCAGGTGACCGTGGCGGTGTAGCTACCCATATGGAGCCTCCTGGAGCGCCGGATGCGCGCTGGGGAACCAATGAGCGCGCACCAGAAAGCGCGCAAAGGCGGCCCATACTTGATCCGGTGGATAAGCGTGGTCCCAGTTGTAGTCGTAAAACCCTTTCGCCGCACGCCCTGACGCAAGGTAGGTCAGGCGGATCGCGCCCTTATCTAATCCGACGCGAAGCACATCTCCGTCGAACGGCCAGGTGCGCGACATCGCAAGATAGAGCGGCCCTCCAATACCGATAGCCGCATACATGGCATGATCGATCTTACGTTTCCGAATCTCGTGCACAAAAAGAGAAAGCTCTGGCCAATGGGCGGCAATCTTCTCCTCAACACGCTCCCATGGCTGCGCCTCGCCAAAATCGGGGCGCTGATGTGGGGAGCGTTGAGGTTCGCCGTGCCGCACGATCAGAACGCCTCCGCGGCGAGCGCCATCACCGGTTCAGCGCTCGACTTCAGCTTCGCCAGATGCGCGCCCGCTTCCGGCAGCACGCGGGCGAGGAAATAGCGGCCCGTCGCCAGTTTGGCGTCGTAGAAGGGATCACCGGCTGCGCCATTGGCTTTTGCAACCAGGGCCGCCTTCGCCATCAGCGCCCACATATAAGTGAGCGCGGTAACGCCGAAGAGATCGAGGAAATCGTGGCTCGCAGCGCCGGCATTGTCGAAATTGCTGAGGCCGTTCTGCATCAGCCAGGTAGCGCCGTCCTGCAGCTGGGCCTTCGCCGTCTTCAGCCCTTCGACAAACGGCTTCAGCTCGCCATTGTCTTCGTTCGCGTGTGTGAATTCATCGATCTCGTTGAAAAATGCGAATATGGCGCGGCCGGCATTGGCGCCGAGCTTGCGGCCGACCAGATCGAGCGCCTGGATGCCGTTGGCGCCTTCATAGATCATGGTTATCCGCGCATCGCGCACGAACTGGCTCATGCCCTGCTCTTCGATATAGCCGTGGCCGCCAAAGATCTGCTGGGCGTTGGTCGCGTTCTTGTAGCCGCCGTCGGTGAGGAAGCTTTTGATCACCGGCGTCATCAGCGCCATGTAATCGTCGGCCTTCTCGCGCACTTTTTCGTCGGGCGAGGCATGTAGAAGGTCGCCGTAGAGCGCCGTCCAGAAAGCGAATGCGCGCGCGGCTTCATTGAAAGCACGCGCATCCATCAGCATGCGGCGAATGTCTGGATGGACGATGATTGGATCGGCAGGGCCGTCCGGATTTTTCTTCCCCGTCAGCGAGCGCCCTTGCAGGCGATCCTTCGCGTAGGCGACGGCGTTTTGATACGAGACCTCCGATTGCGAGAGGCCCTGGAGACCGACGCCCAGCCGCGCCACGTTCATCATCGTGAACATGGCCGAGAGGCCCTTGTTCTCGACGCCGCAGAGATAGCCGACGGCGTCATCGTAATTGAGCACGCACGTCGAATTGCCGTGAATGCCCATTTTCTCTTCGATCTTGCCGCACACAACGCCATTGCGTTTGCCCAGCGACCCGTCGTCGTTGACCAGGAATTTCGGCACGATGAAGAGCGAGATGCCTTTCGTGCCGGCCGGCGCGCCTTCAATGCGCGCGATCACCAGATGGATGATGTTGTCGACGAAGTCGTGCTCGCCGGCGGAGATGAAGATCTTCTGGCCGGTGATGCGATAAGAGCCGTCGCCTTGTGGAATTGCCTTGGTGCGCAGCATGCCGACATCGGTGCCCGCATGCGGCTCGGTCAGGTTCATCGTGCCGGTCCACTCGCCGGTCACGAGTTTGGGCAGGTACTTCTTCTTAAGCGCATCGCTGCCGTGCTGGTGAATGGCTTCATAGGCGCCATGCGAAAGGCCGGGATACATGCCCCACGCCATGTTGGCGCTCGCCACCATTTCATTCCACGCCAGCGCCACCAGGTGCGGCATGCCTTGGCCGCCATAGGCCGGATCGCACGAGAGCGCAGGCCAGCCGGCTTCCACGAATTGTTTGTAGGCTTCCTTGAAGCCCGGCGGCGTCGTCACCGAACCATCGTCGCCGCGCTTGCAGCCGTGTTCGTCGCCAACCCTGTTCAGCGGCGCCAAAACGCCTTCACAGAACTTCGCGCCCTCTTCCAAAATCTGCTCGACGACATCGAGCGGCGCATCGGCGAAGCTCGGGAGATTGGAGAAGCGATCAATGTCGAGCACGTCTTTCAGGAGAAAGCGGTACTCGCGCAAAGGCGCTTTGTAAGTTGGCATCGGAAACTCCGAATGAGGCGATAGGCAGCGGCCAATTGCCTACTGCCTACTCCCAATTGCCTTGACTTCAATGCGTGCTTTCGAGCCGCTTCTTGGCTTCTTCCTCGAAGGCGCGTGCTGCGCCGACGGCCGCGGGCGCCGCGGGCTTGGCAAGGAACTGCTCGATCTGGCGGATGCCGATCTGCAGGGTCTGGATCGCCGCATCGACGTCTTCGCGCTGGCGCTCCAGTTCAACGATACGGTGCTTATACTTCTTCAGCGCCGTCTGCGCCTGAGCGCGCTGATCGACTTTGTAGAGATCGAGAATTTCTTTGATCTCGATCAGCGAGAGCCCGACGCGCTTGCCGCGTAGGATCAACTGCAAGCGGCCGCGGTCGCGATACGAATAGACGCGGTTCAAACCTTCGCGGCGCGGCGTCAGCAGACCTTTGTCCTCGTAGAAGCGCAGCGCGCGCGGCGTCACTTCGAATTCACGGGCCAGTTGGGAAATGGTGTAGGTGCGGTCGACATTCGTCATTGGGGTACCCCACGGTCGTTGCCGATCCGGAATACCTTCCGTTGACGCCAGCGTCAATAAAAGTTGACGGATGCGTCATATATTGTGATCAGGCCAAGCAGGCCCGTTTGATGTCCGCAGGCGTCGTGCAGCCATTGAGCGCCAGGGTGATGTCGAGCTCCGCCAGCAGGTGTTCCAGCACTGTGTGCACGCCGGCCTCGCCGCCGAGCGCCAAGCCATAGACGTATGGCCGGCCGATGCAGGCGATTTTTGCCCCTAAAGCCAAGGCTTTAAAGATGTCCGCGCCGCAGCGGACGCCGCTGTCGAATAGTACCGGCGCCCTGGCGTTGACCGCCGCCACAATCCCCGGCAGCGCATCGAGCGCCCCCATCCCGCCGTCCACCTGCCGGCCGCCATGGTTTGAAACCAGAATGCCGTCATAGCCCTCGCGCATCGCCTTGTCGGCGTCGTCGGGGCGCATAATGCCTTTGAGGATCACCGGCAGTTTCGTCCACGATCTGATCTTGGCGATGCGCGCCCAATCGAGGCTCGGGTCGGAGAAGATTTGGGTGAACTGAAAGGCGGCCGCCTGCGGGTTCTCTTCCGGCGTTTGCGCCAGCAGCGCGCGGAACGCGGGGTCGCTTGTATATTGTGCGATCCCCTGTGATCGCAGGAACGGCAGAAAGCCAATATCCAGATCGCGCGGACGCCAGCCAAGGATCGTGGTGTCGAGCGTGATGAAGATGGCTTTGCATCCGCACGCTTCGGCCCGCTTCACGAAACTCTCTGCGAGCGCGTCCGACTTGCCCCAATACAATTGATAAAAGCGCGGGCCATCGCCGTTGGCGCTGGCGATCTCCTCCATCGGAAACGACGCCTGACTCGAAATGATCATCGGGATGTTCAAGCGCGCCGTCGCGCGCGCGACCGCCAGGTCGGCGTCCTTGTGCATCATCTCCAGGACGCCAATCGGCGAAGTAAACACCGGCGCCGCCGCCTTCGCGCCGAATATTTCGCAGCTCAAATCACGTTGACCGGCGCCGCCCAGCATGCGCGGCGCGATCGGAAACCGCGTGAACGCCGCGCGATTGGCGTCCATCGCACTCTCTAATCCCGCCCCACCCGCAACGTAGGCCCACGACTTGGGGCTCATCGCTGCTTTCGCGCGCGCCTCGAGGCCGGTGAACGAAGTCGGGATCTCGGGTTTTGTCCCGCCAAGCCCGCGCAAATAGATCGCGCCTTGCGTTTCGGGACCGAAAGATCGTGGCGCGTCCGACATGTTTTGTCCCCCGTTTACCACTTCACGCTCCATTAACACGGCCTTGCGTTTGATCGACACTGCGAAGTTGTGAGCGATTCTCGAATCTTGCGAGATTTGCTCAGGGGTTGGGCGTGAGCGCGCTGAAAAAGCGGAGCTCTAACGCGGGCGAGGGCAAATGAGCGGCGCGCAAAGCTGGAGCGTGAAAGGCATCGACCCAAAAGTGCGAGAAGCCGCGCGTGAAGCGGCCGCGCGGCAGGGCATGAGCCTCGGCGAATATCTCAATCAAGCGCTTGCCAATCAGCAACCGCAATCGCCAGCAACAACGCCGGCGACGGCAACGCCAGCGCCGCCGCGGGCGCGCACGCGTTTCTCCCATCTCGCCGCTGAAGCGGAAGACGAAGAGGATTGGTTGATCAGCGGGGCGTCAGCATTACCGCGCAACAGCGACCCGGTGCGCCTGGCGCAGCGTTTGGAATCCATCGAGCGGCGCACACAGCTCGCGGTGAGCGGGCTCGACCGGGCCGTCTCCACCATTGACCGCTCCGTCATGGGCCTCGCCGCGCGCGTTGAAGACGCCGAAGCGATGTCGGGCGAAGCGGCTGAGCGCATCGCCGATGCGCTCGAACAATTCCGCGCCGCCGGCGACGCGCTTGCCGGCAAGTTCGAGTTTGTCGAAGAGGCCAAGAACGACGTCGTCAGCGTGAAGCAGCGCCTGGAGAACCAGGTTGCCGTCGCCGAAGAGGTCGCGCGTCGCGCCGAAGCGGCCGCCTCTTACCTCAGCACCGAACTCGAAAACCGCGACACCACGCTCGCGCGCACGCTCGAACAAGCGCGCGCAGTCGCTGAAGAAGCGGCGCGCCAAGCCAGCGAAGCGTCGGCGGACGCCGTGACCGAACTCCGCCGTCTGCAAGAACAGATGAGCGAGCGTCTGACGGAGACCGAAACCTCCACCCGCCGCACCATCGCCAGCGCGATCCAAGAAGTGCGCGCCGAACAGGAAGGCGAAACCCGCAACACGCGCGAAGCGCTGCTCGAAGAAGTCGTGCGCCTCGAAAGCGAGATCTCCAAGCGCATTGGCGCAGTCGATCTGATCAAGACGGACCAATCGGAGCTCATCGCCCGCATCGAGCGGGCGGAAGCAAGTTCGCGCGAAGCGACAGCCGGCCTTCGACAGGCCGCCGGCGCAGCGATCGCCGACTTGCGCAATTCGCAACTCACCATCACCGCCCGTCTCAAGCAGGTGGAGGATGGCGGAGCAGCGGCGCCCGATCTCACCAGCATCCGCCAGCAGCAGCAAGACATCGCCGAGCGCCTGGCTGCGCTCGAAGGCAAGGAGCACAGCCCGGTCTCGGACGCGTTGAGCGCGTTCGAACGCCGGATCGCCACCATCGAAACCGACGGCGGCGGTCACAAACTTCAGGAAGTCGACGGCGCGGTGAAGTCGCTCGACACAGCACTGCAGCGGCTCTCCGACCGTATCGCGGAAACGGAATCGACCGCCAACACCGCCATCCGCACGCTTGAGCAAACCGTCTCCACGCTCAATGCGCGCGTCGAGCAATCTGGCGCGGCGCCGGAGACCGAAGCCGTGCGCGCCCTGCTCGAACAGCGTCTCGATGCGATGGCGCAATCGGTGCAACAAACCG
Organism: uncultured Pseudomonadota bacterium; assembly: GCA_963837475.1. Taxonomy (GTDB): domain Bacteria; phylum Pseudomonadota; class Alphaproteobacteria; order Caulobacterales; family Aquidulcibacteraceae; genus Vitreimonas. The sequence goes on along the minus strand of CAWIND010000003.1, from coordinate 168,032 downwards.
TCGGGCACGTTGAGAGCCAGCTTCAGGCCGTGCTGCAAGGCACCCACGCTGAAGGCGTCGAAGGCGCGCTGCGCGACGTGAACCAGCGCCTCGCTGCGGCGGAACGCCGGCAAGCACAAACGATCGAAGCCATCTCGCTTGAAATCAAGCGCATGTCGGAGACGGTCGATAAGCGCCTTCGCAGCGTCGAGGCGCGCAATGACGACGCCGCGGCGTCCGCCGTGCGCGAAGAATTGACGCGCATGTCGTCCACGCTCGAGGCGCGCTTCGACGAGATCGAGCGCCGCGAAGCCGCCGCCTTCGACCGCATGGGCCTCGAGGTCGGGCGCCTTTCCGAGCGCTTGGAAGAACGCGTCGGCGCGGTCGAAACGCGCAGCGCCCAAGCGATCGAACATGTCGGCGAACAGGTCGCGCGCATGGCTGAGCGCTTCAACCAACGCCATGACCTGCTTGCCCGCGATCTGGGCGAGCGCATGCTCGACAGCGAAGAGCGCGCCGGCGCACGCGTCACCGAAGCCATCGGCTCGATCATGCAGCGTTTGGCGGAAGTGGAGCTGCATTCCGCCGAAGCCATCGCGCCGGTGCAGAAAGCGGTCTCCAGCGTCGCCAACAAGCTCGAACAATTCGAGAGCGCCCACGATGCGACGTCGTCGGCGCACGACCTGCGCGACGAAATCCCGACGCAATCGCGCCGCTTCGACGATTTTCCGAGCTTCGGCGAGGTCGAACCCTCGCCGATGGACGCGGCTCAGCCTGTGCGTGCAGCGCCGCTGGCGGCGCGCACGAACGAACCCGCCGGGTCGAGCGACGACGATATCTTCTTCGCCGACGACGACCTCGTTGCGACAGAATCGTCGCAACCCCCGTCCCATATCGAGGAAACGCCGCCGGCGCCGGCATTCAAATCTTTCGGCAGCGCCGATGATGATCTTCTGATCAGCGACGCCGATGACGATTTCGACGATGTCGAACCGTACACGCCCGCCGCCGCCCAACACGACGACCCGTTCTGGACGCCGCAAGACGAAGCGGCGGGCGATGCGCCGCTCGCCTCGGTCCCAGATGACCATGCTGATGACCATGCAGACGACCATGCAGAAGGCCATGCGGGCGCTGCCGGGCAGGCTGCGGCCGACCTCTACGACGACGATCTCGACCTCGATCTCGATATTCCCGCGCCGCACGCAGAAGCGCCGCCCGCGATCGACGAGCCGCTGCCGCCGCCGGGAAAGAACGATTATCTCGCCGCCGCACGGCGCGCCGCACAGGCGCAGTCGCTGCCCAAGACGCGTCCCGATCCTGGCCCAACGCCGCAGCTCAGCCTGCGCGGTTCGAGCCGCGTTGTGCTCTGGGGCGCCGCCAGCGGCATCGCCCTGCTGCTCGTCGGCGGCGCCTACTTCTTTGCCGGCAACCGCCACGCGCCAGCGCCGGCGCAACCGGCGCCGGAAACGCAGCCGCAACCCACGCATGTGGTTGAGCCGCCGCCGCCGACCAGCGCAGCGCCTGACCCACGCGCTGAGCAAGCGAAACCGGTCGACCCAAATCTGCCGCCCGCTTCTGGACAGACGCCGGCGCCACCCGCGCCGATTACAGCCGCCCCTCTCCAGCGCACGACCCAAGGCGCTTCGCAAGCGGCGCCATCGACGCCAGCCGCGCCCACGCCTGCCATCGCCGGCCCATTGGCGCCGCGCTCCGTCACGCTCGAAGCGGCGGCGCAGTCGGGCGACATCGTCGCGCAATACCAACTTGCATTGCAGCGTCTCGGCGCCGGCCGCAGCGCCGATGGCCTGCAGCTCTTGCGCACCGCGGCCAATCGCGGCCTCGCTATGGCGCAATATCGCCTCGCCAAGGTCTATGAGCGCGGCGAAGGCGTGCCCGTTGATCTCGCCACCGCGCGGCAATGGACTGAACGCGCGGCGACCGCCGGCAATCGCCGCGCCATGCACGATCTCGGCGTCTATTATGCGCGCGGCGACGGCGCCGCGCTCGACGAAGCCGCCGCCTTCCGCTGGTTCCGGCAGGCCGCTGAACTGGGCGTCGGGGATAGCCAGTACAATCTGGGCGTCCTTTATCAGCAAGGACGCGGCGTGCAGGCCAATCCGGTGGAATCGCTCTTCTGGTTCGCGGTCGCCGCGCGCCAAGGCGACACGGACGCCGCTGCGCGCGCCACGGCGATCGAGGCGCAGCTCACCACCACCCAAGTGCAGCAGGCACGCGCCCGCGCGGCAGCGTTCCGTCCGCGCGCCGCAATCGCGGCCGCCAATGGCGATTTCGGCCAGCGCGCCTGGAGCACGCCTGCGCAAGCAGCGGCGACGCCCACGGCCGCGCGTCGTCGCGCCAGCCACTAGGGCCGCGGCGTAAAATAGCGCCATCAAGCGTTGCGACTCCGCGCAGCGGCGCCCATAAGGGCCTCGCGTGGCGGGCTCCGGCCCAATCCAGAGTTTCGATGTGATCTATCTGCCGATCGCCGAAATGCCGGTGAACGTGCTGCTTGTCCTATTGGTCAGCGGCGCGGTGGGATTTATCTCGGGCCTTGTCGGGGTCGGCGGCGGTTTCATCATGACCCCGGCGCTGATCTTTCTTGGCATTCCCGCACCCGTCGCTGTCGCCACCGGCGCCAGTCAGATCGCAGCGACTTCTTTCTCCGGCATCCTCACACAGACGCGCCGCAAGGCGGTCGACTGGCGCATGGGCGTGCTTTTGTCGGTCGGCGGCGTGTTCGGCTCGATCTCGGGCGTTGGGCTGTTCCAGCGGCTGCTGAACATCGGCCAGCTCGATCTTATCATTTCACTGCTCTATCTCATCTTCCTCGCCGCTATCGGCACGTTGATGCTGATGGAGAGCGTCACCGTGATGCGCGGCCGCTCGCTGCCGGCGGTCACCGTGCTCAGGCGCCCGATCAAGACCATCGCGCATCGCTTGCCGATCCGTCTGCGCTTTCCGCGCTCGGGTCTCTACATCAGCGTGCTGCCGCCGCTCGCCATCGGCTTCGGCATCGGTGCGCTCGCCGCCATCATGGGCGTGGGCGGCGGCTTCATCCTCATCCCGGCGATGATCTATCTGCTGCGCATGCCGACAAACGTCGTCATCGGCACATCTTTGTTTCAAGTCCTCATCGTCGCCGCGCTCGTCGTCATCCTGCAGGCGCAAGCGACCCAACGCGTCGATCTCTTTCTCGCCGCCATGCTCATGGCCGGGGGCGTCATCGGCGCACAACTTGGCGCACGCTTGGGCGCGGGCCTCAAGGCTGAGCATCTGCGCGCGCTGTTGGGCCTGCTTTTGGTCATCGCCAGCGTCAAGTTCGCCGCCGACCTCGTGCTGCCGCCCCGCGAACTTTACGTCCTCGGCGGAGCCGCGCAGTGAGGCGTGCGCTGGCGGCTCTTGCTCTGCTGGTGCTTGCTCCCGCCGCGCAAGCACAGCTGCAACCTGCGCCGCTGCAAACCCAACAGCCGCCGGACCTCGGCTCCGACCTCCCCTCCGCCGTCGCTGACGAGCACATCACCGTCAGCTCTGATTATCGCGGCTCCTTCATCACTGTGTTCGGCGTCAACCCCGACCGCCGCGGTCGCGGCGACATCGTCGTGGTCCTGCGCGGGCCCGGCCAACCCGCCGCGGTTATGCGCAAGCACCGCGTCTTCGGCCTCTGGATCAATGGCGCGCCGGTGCGCTTTTCGGATGCGCCGTCATTCTTCGCCGTTCTCTCCAATCGTCCGCTGCGTCAGATCGCCAGCCCGCAATCGATCTGGCGCTACGGCCTTGATCCCGCCGCGTCCGCGCACCTTGAGAGCGCCGTGCCGCTTGGCGACGATCCCTCGGCCTATCGCGCCGCGCTTGTGCGCCTTCGCCGCACGCAAGATCTCTACCAAGAATACTCAGGCCGCCCAGCGCCGGAATCGCGCGGAGGCCTGACCATGTTCGCGGGCGGTCTCTTCCGCGCCGTCGTGCGCCTGCCGGCCAACGCGCCGATCGCGCAATATTATGCCGACACCTATCTCTTCCGCGATGGACGCCTCATTTCCTCGCAGCACATTCCGATTGATGTGTCGCGCATCGGCATCGAACGCAGCGTCCACAATCTCGCCACCGACGTCTCGGTGCTCTACGGCATCCTCACCGTCCTGCTCGCGCTTGGCGCCGGATGGGTGGCGGCCTACTTCTTCCGTCGCGAGTGACGCCCTTCGAACGCCCTCCGTTGCTGCCGCGCGCGGCTGTCCGCTTTGGCTTCCTTGGCCTCGCGCCGCTGGCGATCTCAGCGCTCATCACCTTTTCCAATCACATCGCCACTGCGCACCTCGCCGGCGTCAGCTTCTCAATCTACGCAGCCGTCCTGCTCTCGTTTCTCGGCGGCGTACGCTGCGGCTTCGAATTGATGCGCGATCCGCACGCGCCAAACGCGCTGCGTCTGCTGTTTAGCGCACTGCCGGCTCTTTCTGGCTGGGCGCTTGCGCTCTTCGTCGTTGTCGTTCCCGGCGTACTGGGCGCTGCCTCGATTTTTGCCGGCCTCTTCGCGGCCCAAGCCGTGTGGGATCACCGCAGCGCCACTGACGCAGGCGCGCCGGCTTGGTACCCGCTACTGCGCCAAGTGCTCACCGGCGGCGCGATGATCGTCTGCCTCCTCATCCCGCTGGCGGCCGCACTTCGGCGCATCTAATCGTCGAGCAACCGCTCCATCGGCGCCGGCAACACCCGCGTGCGTCCCATCACCAGCGCTGTCACGCCGTTGGGAAACAGCGGCGCGAATTCTTCGTGGCAAACGTTGAGCCCGCCAGTATAGGCGCCGAAGGCCGGCATCACCAACCGCTCGCCATCCGTGGCAAAGCAGCGCCGCCGCACCACACGTCCGCGCCCGCTCACCTTAGCGCACGGATGCAAGTGTCCCGCGATCTCGCCGGGCGCTGCGCGCTTTGCTGGCTTGTGCACCAAGTTGAGCGCGCCGATGGCCAGGTGCTCGCGCACCACGCCCCCCAAGGTCTCAGCGCTACGGCCATCGTGATTGCCTTCGACCCAAATCCAGTCGCAGCGCGCGATCAGCGTGTGGAGCAGCACGCGATCGCGCTCATGCATCCGCGCTGGCCCGCCGCCGTCGTGAAATGAATCCCCGAGCGACACGACGATGTCCGGCGCGCGTTGTTCCATCAGCGCCGCCACGCGCGACAACGTCGCGTGCGTGTCGTACGGCGGCAACATCTGCCCATCGCGCGCAAACGAGGAGCCCTTCTCCAAGTGTAGATCGGAGATGATCAGCGTCTTCGCATCCGCGATCCACAGCCCACCCTCCGGCAACGCCGTCACGGTCACATCGCCAAGCTTTGCTTCGACGTGATTGCCGACAAGCGCAAAAACCGGCGTGACCCGCACCGCACGCTGGCGCGAACGCAACGCTTGCGTCGGCTTCTTGCCCGGTTGCGACAGGAGCGGCATGGACCGGACACTAGCGGGGATTCGCAACGATGGAAGGCGGACACGCTGCTCACGACGGTGTGCGTGTCTGATCGTCGATAATCTCTTGCAGGAACCGGATCATCGGGCCTTTTTGCGTCGGGCCTTTTTGCGCCAGAGCCTGAGCACACGAAAAACGGGGGTGCGTGATGCGGATAGCCAGCCTAGGTCACCTCATCTTCGCTGCGGCAATGATCGGCCTCGGCATCCTTGGTTTCATCAAAGGCGATTTCGAAGGGGTTTGGGGCGGCCCGCCGGCGCACCTGCCGGGGCGCGAGCTCTTGACCTATCTGTGCGCCTTCGTCGCCGTGGCCTGCGGCAGTGGCCTCCTGTTTCAGCGCACCGCCGCATTCGCGGCGCGCACACTTCTGGTCTGGCTATTGCTTTGGCTCATTGTGTTCAAAGGGCGCTTCATTCTCATCGCCCCGCTCGAGGAAGGCTCCTATCAAAGCGCCGGCGAAACCGCAGTGATCGTAGCCGGCGCCTGGGTTCTTTACGCCTGGTTCGCCAGCGCATGGGACAAGCGCCATCTCGCCTTCGCCGCGGGCGACAGCGGCATACCCATTGCGCGCGTGCTTTACGGCTTGGCGCTGATCGCCTTCGGCTTCTCGCACTTTGTCTATCTCAATCTGACCGCACCGCTGGTGCCCGCTTGGCTGGGGTGGCCCGTCGGCTGGGCATACTTCACCGGCGGCGCCTATCTCGCCGCAGGCGTGGCCATACTGACCGGCGTGTTCGCCCGCCTTGCCGCTGCGCTTTCAACGCTGCAGATGGGCTTGTTTGCGGTGCTGATCTGGATTCCGCTTGTCGCCTCCGGCCACATCGGCGCATTTCAATGGGGCGAGTTCGTCGTCACATGCGTGCTCACCGCCAGCGGCTGGGTGGTGACGGATTCCTATCGCGGCGCGGCTTGGTTTGCTCTGCCCGGACGCTCGCGCCAAGCCAAAGTTGCTTGAGCTTCATACCTGATGATCTCTCGATGAATGGGTTTAGCCTAGACGGGCGCGCACTTCAGCTCATCGCCTCCATGATCAGCGACGCTGCATCCTCCAGCACAGCCTCCTCGCCGGCGCCTTCGATCGAGACGCGCCCCATTTCCAGCATCACCGGGGCGGCAAACGGAGACACGTGGGGCAAATCCTTGTGCACGATCCGCCCTTTCACGCGCCGCAGCAATGCGCCGAGGCGTTTCAAATCGAGATATCCCTCGCCGGCATCTTGAAACGCCGCCTGCATCAGGATGTGGTCCGGTTCGTACTGGCGCAGCACGTCGAAGATCAGGTCCGACGAAAACGTCACCTGCCGTCCGGTTTTCTTCTCCGCGCCGGGCGTCTTGCGATCGATCATGCCTGAAATAACCGCGCACTTCGCGAACATCGCTTTCATCAAGGTGCTTTCGCCGAGCCACGTCTCGAGATCGTCGCCGAGCATGTCCTCGTCGAACAGCGCGCCGAGATCGAGGCCGCCCATCGGCTCCAGACCCCACACACACATCGCGTATTCGCTGGCCAAAAATCCCAGGGGATGCTTGCCCGCGCGCTCCAAGCGGCGGGTGATCAGCATGCCGAGCGTTTGCTGCGCCAGGCGTCCCTCAAACGGATACGCCACAAGATAGTGTTTGGCGCCGCGCGGAAAGGTCTCGATCAGCATCTGATCCGGCGCGGGGACCATCGAACGCGCACGCTGCATATTGATCCAATCGCGCACCTGTTGGGGCAATTGTTTTTGCCGCGTTTGGATCATGCAGCAACATGCGCACGCGCTCGGCTAGGAACGTCGATAACGGAAACTTGCCGCCGGCGTATGACGGAACGCGCGGGACCTCTTCCCCCGCCGCGCGCACCACCAAGGCATCGGTTTCACGCGTGCCGACAAATCGCAGCATCTGTCCTGCGAAGATGAATGTGTCGCCCGGCGTCAGTCCTTCGATGAAGTATTCTTCGATCCGCCCAAGAATGCGCCCCGGCGTCAGCGGCGCAGGCCCTGCCGGTTGCGGCACGCCCGGGCGGCCCTGCTCGCGCGCCCGATGCGCCAGGCGCACATCCATCATTTCGGCTTCGACAATGGCGCCGACATTCATCCGATGCTGCTGGGTCACGCTTGGATTGCGGGGGCGCCACTTATTGGTCTGCGGATCCTGGATGATGCGGCGATAGCGATCGTAGGTGCGTAGCGCATAGCCGCCGGTCGCCACCAGATCGAGCGCGCGATCGAACTGCAATCGCGTCAAGGCTTCATATGGCTGGGTTGAAACAACTTCCTGGTAAAGTTCATCGGCATCGGTCGGCTCGCCGCAACAACAGCCCATTATGTGCTGCGCCAAACAATCGAGCGTGCCGATGCGCGCATCGGCGCCGTCGAGCGCGCCCTCCGCCACCGCCTCCTGCGCCGCGCGGCACTCCAGCACTTCGAAGCGATTGCTTGGCGCCAAAAGCGCACGCGACGGCTCGTCGAGCCGGTGATTGGCGCGCCCGATCCGCTGCACCAGCCGCGCGCAGCCCTTCGGCGCGCCGATCTGGATCACCAGGTCCACATCGCCCCAATCGATGCCAAGATCGAGCGTCGACGTGCAGACAACGGCGCGCAGGGCGCCCGAGGCCATCGCCGCTTCCACTTTCCGGCGCTGCGAGACGTCGAGCGAGCCGTGATGTAACGCGATCGGCAAGCCGTTATCGTTCGCGCGCCATAATTCCTGGAACGTCATCTCGGCCTGCGCGCGCGTGTTGACGAACACCAGCGCCAGCTTGGCGCGCTTTATCGCCTCATACACCTCCGCCATCGCATGGCGCGCGGTATGCCCGGCCCAGGGAATGCGCGCATTGGAGTCGAGCACATCGATGATCGGCTGCGCGCCGGGCGGGGCCTGCACGATGATGTCGCCGCCAATCTTTGCGCCAACCAACCACTTGGCCAAACTCTCCGGATCAGCCACGGTCGCGCTCAACCCAATCCGCCGATGCCCCGGCGCCCAACGCGCGATACGCGCGAGCGCGAGCGTCAAGAGATCGCCGCGCTTCGTCGGCGCCAGCGCATGCGCTTCGTCGACGATCACCGCTCGTAAATCCTCGAAAAACACGCGCGCATGCTCGCTGGCAATCAGCAGGCACAATTGCTCGGGCGTCGTCAGCAGCATGTCCGGCGGATAGGCGCGCTGACGCGTGCGCTTGTGCGCCGGGGTATCGCCCGTGCGCGTCTCCACACGTACGCCGAGCTTCATCTCCTTGACCGGCGTTTCTAGATTGCGCGCCACGTCGGTCGTTAGCGCCTTCAGCGGCGACACGTACAAAGTATGAAGCTTATGTGGCCGCTGCGGTCCTTCCGCGACCAGCGGCGAAAGCTCGATCAAGCTCGGCAGAAAGCCAGCCAGTGTTTTCCCCGCCCCGGTTGGGGCAATCAGCAATGTCGAGAGCCCGTCACCGGATCGTCGCACCAACTCAAGCTGATGCGCACGCGGGCGCCAATTGCGGCTGGCGAACCAGCCGTCAAACAATTGCGGCAGCGCAGGAACGCGGGCGTCCATCGCCCTTATGTAGCGCGCCTTGTTTCCGGCGCCGACGCCGTGGCATGGTCTGGCCCGCATGCTCCGGCCCGCGACCGCCCTTGCCGCCTTCCGCCTGAGCCGCCTTGGGCCGGCCGCCGCCACTACACGCACGCACGATTTGGCGCCGGCGCCATGACCGGTCCGCCCAGCAAATACGCCGCCAAATACCAAGGTCTGCGCGCCGACCGCATCATCGCGACGCTCGAGCAATTACGAGATCGCATCAGCGAACGCTTTCCCGATTCCGGCCTTTCCAAAGTCTGCGCCGAAGTGATCGAAACCGGACGCTGGTCGGCGGCCGAAGCCATGCGGCTTGCGCGGCCCAACTGGCTTTGGCGCTTTGTGCTCTTCGCCATGCTCGCCGCTGGTCTTGCCGCGCAGATCTATGCAGCGCAGCTCATCCATCTGACCGGCCTGGGCGTTAGCGCCCCCGAACTTGTGCAAGGCCTGGAGGCCGCGGTGAACCTGCTTATTCTCTTCGGCGGCGCGATCTGGTTCTTGCTGACGCTCGAAGAACGCTTCAAGCGTCGCCGTGTCCTCGACGGGCTGCACCGTCTGCGCTCACTCGCCCATGTTGTCGACATGCATCAGCTCACCAAAGACCCGACCATCCTTCTGGGCCCGTATGTGCAGACAAAGTCGTCGTCGCAGAAGCCGATGTCGCGCTTCGAGCTCACGCGGTATCTCGATTACTCGGCCGAAATGCTGGCGCTTCTCGGCAAGCTTGCGGCGCTTTATGGCGATCGCATGCGCGATTCCGTGGTGATCGACGCCGTCAACGACGTTGAAAACCTCACCTCTGGCCTCGGCCGCAAAATCTGGCAAAAGCTCACCATCATCAGCGCCCTCGAAGAGCCCGGAACATGATCCGCCGCACAAACGCCTGCTTGCCGCTGTGCTAAGGCCGGCCCGATGGGTTGGTCACGCATCCGCCTCTATTCACGGCTCGCCGCGCTCGCGCTCGCGGCGATCGCGATACTGGTCGCATCGGCTCTGCGTGTGCAGCGTGCACAGGAACACTTCGCCGCGCTGACCATCACTTCCTACATCGTCACCGCGCCCACACCGCGCCGCGAGACAGCGCCGCGCAAACCGCCGCCCGAGCAGGCGGCGCGCTCTGTCGCTGCGGCCTTCTTCGGACCACCCTCCTCGGAACCGCCGCCGCATCTGTGGCGCTACAACGCGCAGGGCCAAATCGTCTTCGACCGTTTCGAACAATACCGGCGCTGCCTCGCGGCGCGAGAAGCGCGTCACAACGAAGCCGATTGCCCCGAGCCGCACGATCCCCATCCACTGGTTTTGGATCCCGGCTGAGCGCGCCTTAACACGCCCTCTCGGGCCAGCTTCACGCATGGCGAAACGATCGTTGAGCGGCGGCCTCGCGCATGGCCGACAAAGAGCGCCGCCACGCCCAGCCCGCTTGACAATGCATGCGCCGCCGAGCGCTTAGAACGCGACGGGAAATGCATGGGGGAAATGCATGGGGCTGATCATTCTTCTCATGACGCTCATGACGCTCGTGACGCTCTTGACGCTTGTGACGCTCGGGGCGCTTGCCGTCATCGTCTGGGCGCTGGGCGTGCGCGAACCAGCCTACGCCATTGCGCGCAACGCATGCTGGTTTGTCGCCATCCGCGGCGGCGATGAAGCGCCTGCGCTCTCCCCCGACGTCACCATCACCTGGTCTGGACGCGCCGACTTTTCCTTCATCGGCGGCGGCGAGCCTTATTGGTCTCGCTTCTATGTTTTGGCCGGCGGCGACCGGGTGAGCCTTCCTATTGATCTCACCAACGCCGAAGACGCCTACGTCGCGCACCTCACCTTCGGCGCGCCGCCGAGGCTGGCGCTCGGCCTTCTCAAATTGCTGGTCGTCACCGGTCTCCTCGGCAAACCGCGGGGCGCGGTCAGCGATGACATACAAGCCAAAGGCTACCGCACCGAACTGATGCCGGATCAGAGCGCCATCGCCCACCTCCTCGCACAAGCGCAAAACTACGCACCGAGCATGGTCAACTTCCTGAGCTATTATCCAAGCGCGCAGGATGGCGACGCAGCCGCCAGCTCCGGCCGCGCCGCCTACGCACGCTATGGCAGTGTGGCGCTGCGCACCGTTTATCGCACTGGCGGCCATCTCCTCTTCTACGGCCGCATCACGGAGGTTGTGCGCGCGCCAGCCGCCGGCCCGATGACGGGCGCGTGGAGCGATGTCGCCGCCATGCACTACCCAAACCCGCGCGCCATCCTCAGCCTGGAGCACGCGCCGGATTATCGCGCAGCACTGCACCACCGCGACAAAGGTCTCGCGCGCACATTCGTGATCGCGTCGACAGATGAGCGCTTGACGTCTTAGTCCGCTGCCGTACCGGTAAGGCCGGAGACATCGGAAAAACGCATGGCGCACGCGCACGCCATTGCTGCACCGTCGCCGCGGCGGATCGCGTCGATCGGGCTCGACTTGATCGAGCGCGTCGTTCTGATTGCGCTCTTCTATGGCTTGGCCGTTCGCCTCGTCGCCAACTACGCTGCGACCCACAACATTGCCAATGTCCTGGCGCTCGCCTCCGAAGGCATGGTCGTGGTGCTGGCGCTCATCCGGCGTACGCCGCAAACCATCACATTCCGCCTCGATGACTGGGCGCTTGCCTTCGGCGGCGCTTGCGCGACGCTGTTTCTTCGCCCGGTCACTTTAGCGTCGCTGGGCCCCGGCGAAATCGGCTGGGCGCTGCAAGCCGTCGGGTTTCTAGGCGCGCTCTGGTGCAAAGCCGCGCTCTTCCGCAATTTTGGCGTTGCTCCCGCCATTCGCGGCGTCGAAGTTCATGGGCCCTACGCCTTCCTGCGCCATCCGATGTACGCAAGCTATTTCATCGCCCAACTGGGCTTCCTCTATGCCTTTCCGACGCTCTGGAACGCCGCCATCATCGCGGCTTGGACCGCTCTCCAAGTGCTGCGCATCAACGCCGAAGAACGTCTCCTCAAGACTGAGCCCCGCTACCAAGCCTACGCCGCCCACGTCCGCTGGCGGCTCATTCCGTGCGTCTTTTAGGCGGCTTCGCGGCGCGCACGTGCAATCGTCATCATCCTCGGCGCAGTCGGCGCCACGCTTTTCTGGTTTCTGGGCTTTTCTGGGCTTTTCTAGGCTCTTCTGGGCTTTTCTGGCCGATGCGACCTTCTGGTCGGTGCGCGGCTAGCGCCCGTAATTGAAGCTCACGCTGATGCGCGCACGTCTGGCGCCGTTCATGGGCACTTCATGACGCACATAGCTCTCCCACATCAGCACATCGCCCGCCTTCGGCGTGATGTACACGAACGCGCGTTCGCTCTCGGGCGCATCCTCGGCGCGGGGCGGCGCGGCCATCATCATCGCCAGGCGCGGATCCTCGATCTTCAGGCTCGACGATCCCGGCGGCGTCTCAACGTAATATGTGCCGGAGAGGACGCTCATCGGATGGATGTGTCCTGTGTGGGCGCCACCAGGTTCCAGCACGTTGATCCATATGGAATCGAGCTTCAGCCGCTTGCCAGCGAGATCCAAATGCAGCGCCTTCGCGAACGCCGCGGCGTGCTTGTCCAGTACACGCCTCAGTGCGGCAAAGGCCGGATCGCGTGTGGGGAGATCATCGAGCGACGCATACGAGGTATAGCCCTTGTACCCGTGCTCCCTGCTCCAAAGCTGGCCGGCGCCATCGTCTGCGGCGATGGCGCGGCACGCTTTCGCCAGATCGCGGTTCAAGCGGGCCGCATCGTCAAGCGTCGCCTGGTAGAGCTTGGAAACGAAGAGCGTGCGGATTTCGGCCATAGCGAGCCGCTTAAAGCGGCGCCCGGCTCAAGCGTCCATCGCTTTCGCGCAAAAGAACGGCGCCTTCGCGTGAACGAAGGCGCCGGGGAGGAGAAGCGTCCGTGCGGGAGGCGCCTCGGACGCTCGGCAGTGAATTACTGAGCTGACGCCGTTTGAATCGGCGGCGTGATCGAAGCGACTTGCAAAGAGCCGTCAGCACTGCGCGTGACATCGCAACGGATATGGCGGGCGCCGCTGACGTTGAGGTCAACGCGCACATTGCGCAGCGCGGCGCGAACGTTGGTGAGGCGAACATTGACCAGGTCAACGCCCGCTTGCTGGGCCACTTGCGTGCGGCACAGCGTCACCGCCGCGGCGCGATCGCTGACCGTGTCAGCAGAAGCGAAACTCGGCGCCAGCACCGCACCGAGGGCCAAAATCGAAAAAACAGTCGTACGCATGAAAAGTCTCCCGGGGAGGAAAACCCGGCCATCTCCACTATGATGACCGGTCTATTACCAGCTATCACTAGACCGGTCGTCATACAAGTGCTATCTTGCCGCCATGGCCAAAGTTTCATCCGCCCGCGAGGGCCTGATCGACGCCGCTGTGGAGCTCTTCCGCGCGCGCGGGTACGAGGGCGTCGGCGTTGCGGAATTGCTTGAAAAATCAGGGGCGCCGCGCGGCTCTCTCTATTTCCATTTCCCAGGCGGAAAAGAGGAAATCGGGGTCGAAGCCGTCAAGCGTGTTGGCGAAAATGTGAACGGCCAATTCCGCACCCTGCACAATACCGGCTGCGACATGGATTATTATATCGACCAGGTGTTCAAGACGACGGCCAAGGGCATCAAGGACCGCGATTACAAAGCCTCCTGCCCGATCGCGGCCATTGCCGCTGAAATGGGCAACACCAACCCGAAACTCAACGAAATCGTGCGCACGGTGTTTTCCGGCTGGGAAAAAGAAATGGCGGAAGCTGCGCGCGCGCGCGGCATGACGGCGAAGAACGCCACATCGTTCGCCTCCGCCATGCTCGCCTCGATCGAAGGCGCGATGGTGGTGTCGAAGGCGCAAGGCTCGATCGCCCCGCACCTCAACGCCGCGCGCGCCATGAAGGCGCTGGCCGCCACCATGCTGATGAATTAAGCGCGGTCGAAGCGCGCTGCATAACACCCGCGCTTGGCGTAATGGGCGTGGATGTAAGCCACCTCCGGATTGGCGAAGAAACGCTCGATCAGCTGTGCGGCCTGGGCGCCGTCGACGAGATCGGCCTCGATCATCATGTGATTGGCGTCGAAACCGCGCAACGACAACGTCCGTCGCTCTAGCGCGGGGGGAATAACGTCGCTCCCGTCAAAGCGAGCCTTTGTCTCGCGCACGAAAATCGGCCCTTGCTGGCGATAGGGCGTATCCGCCGGCTGATGGTCATAATTCAACAGCAGCACGCTCTCACCGACTTCGGCGTCATCCAGCGAAATCCGGCATGGCGCGTTGGGCTTTTGATCGACGCGCACCCGTTGAGCGCCTTTCGCGGCCAAAGCCGCATCGGAAAGCGCGTGCAAATCCGCAAACAGATTGGGGTCAAGCCCCGAAACGCGAAAACTCATCATCAACTCCTGGCGCTGAATATGATGCGATCACGCGCGCATGACTGGCCGAAATCGGACGCGTCGCTAAATAAGCAGCATGCGCCTCAATCAAGTGACCGTGACCTGCCGCGACCTCGAAGTCTCGATTGGATTTTATCGCCAGCTCGGCTTCAAGCTCATCGTCAAAAGCGCCCATTATGCGCGCTTCGAGATCGCGGACGCGGGCGCTACATTTTCACTACACGTCGCTGACGGCGAGATTGCGCGCGAGAACGCGCCGCAAATCTATTTCGAATGCGAAAATGTCGACGCCGAAGTCGCACGCCTGAAGGCGGCGGGCATCGTGTTCGAGCACGAGCCAATCATGCAAACTTGGCTCTGGTACGAAGCGTGGCTGCGCGATCCGGCCGGCAATGCGCTGTGCCTCTATCATGCCGGCGTCAATCGCACGCACCCGCCGTGGCGGATCGAGGGCTAGAAAGCCCTTGCCCTCGCCGCCTCGCGGCGGTTGAAGGACGCCATGGAGCACTTGATCGAAGGCTATCGCATCTATCGCGAGAAGCGCTGGCCGGAACTTCGCGCCCTGCACCGCCGGCTAGCGGAACGCGGGCAATCGCCGCGCACATTGGTGATCGCGTGTTCTGACAGCCGCGTCGATCCGGCGACCATCTTCAACGCCGATCCCGGCGAACTTTTCGTTATCCGCAATGTCGCCAATCTCGCCCCGCCTTGCGAGGACGGACACATGGGCTTTCACGGCGTCAGCGCCGCAATCGAGTTTGCGATAACCAAGCTCTTCGTGGAAACCATTCTGGTGCTGGGTCACGCGCAATGCGGCGGCGTGGCGGCCGCCCTCAGCGATCAGCCGCGCGACCCAGGCTCATTCCTCGATCACTGGATCAGCCTGCTCGATACCGCCAAAGCGCGCATCGAAGGTTGTGACGGCGATCATGCGGAAGCCCTGGAACACGAATCCATTCGCGTCACTCTGGAGAACCTGCAGACCTTCCCGTTCGTCCGGCACGCCATCGAGGAGAATGGTCTAAAGCTTGCAGGCGCCCGCTACGGGGTCGCCGACGGCAGTCTTGAAGTCCTCAATCTTGATACTGGGGCCTTCGAACTGGTGGCTTGACACGGAATTCATCTCGCTACGCACGTTCACCGTGTTCACGCCACAATGTTCCGTGTTATGGGGCTAATTCCGCTCGAGGGGGCCTGAGGGACACAGGAGTCTGCATGGCGGACGTGCTCATTGTCTGCGTTCGCGAGGACGAGCCTCAGGCCAAGGCGTTGGCCGAGATGTTCGAGGCCGCGGGATTTACCATTGGCGGCGCCCCGTCAAGCGACGGCGCCTTGCGTTCTAGCGGCGCTGGCGTTGTCGTCTGGTCGCAAGCCTCGATCCGTTCGCGCCCCTTCCTCGACGCCGCCCAACGTGTGATCAACGCCGACAAGGCTGTGGTCGCGAGCCTCATCGAACCGCCGCCGCCGTCGAGCGTCGGCAATTCACCAACTTTCGATCTCGCCGATTGGAACGGCGACCCGAACGATCCTTCGCTCGACCCGCTCTTCTTCGCCGTCGACCGTATGGTGAATTCTCAGCGCGCAGCGGCAGGCGCGGTGACGGAAGACGAAGCCCCGCCCGCTTATGAGCCGCCCCCGCCGCGGGCTGCGACGTCCTCGCGCGCAGCGCCTGCGCCGCGTCAAACCGCGTCGGCGCCGCCGCGCGGCGATGTGCTGCAATCGGAGTCCGAGCATTGGCGCGCGATCCGCGACAGCCGCAATCCAGCGGACTTCATGGATTACCTTGCCCGCTACGGCCCTGACGGCGCTTTCTCGGAAGTCGCCGAACTGCGTTTGAAGCAACTCACGGCAGCCCCGGAACGCGGCCAGCCGCGTCCGCGCATGGAAGCGCCAACGCGGCGCGAACCGCAACGGCGCGAGCCCAGCGTGCGCCCGCCCCCGCCCCCGCCGCGGCGGGTGATGGAAACGCCGCCGCCGCCGCCGCCCCCACCGCGGCGCCAAGATCTGCCGCGCGCACAACCGGCATACGATCGCGCCCCCGCGCGCGGCGGCTACCATGAGCGCCCAGAACTCCGTGACCCGCCGAAAGGCGAAGGCGGTCCGCTGCGGGCATTCGTGCTCATCGCCCTGCTCGGCGGCATCGCGCTCGCCGGGGGCCTCTATTTCGGCAATGGCGGGCTGCCCAATCTGGGCCAGGCCGCCAACCAGCCATCGCAAGAGCCAGCCTCGGCGCCGCCTACGCTCGAGCCGCCATCGGCGGACGAGACCAGCGGCGCCTCGCTGTCGCAGCTTTCAACCGGCGCCCGGCCGGCAGTACCTGCGCCTGCGCCAGTGCAACGCCGCCAAGAGCCGCCGCCGCCGCGCGCAGAACCGCAGCGCAATTTGAATGCGGCCGCCACGCCGCCGCGGGCCAACTCGGCCGCGAACACTGCGAGCAGCGCCGGACCCATTCAGCTCTTCGGCTCGCAGGGCGCCAACACCATCCGCCCGGCGCCATCTCAATCGACGCCGATCGGCCCGCTGCCTGAGCCGCCTTCAACCGTCGTCGCGATGAATGGAGCGCCGAATACAACCCCGCCAACGCCCGCGCCGCAGACAATTGTGCAAGGTGCGGTGCGCTGGGCTGCGCGCCCGACTGCGCGCCGGATTGCGGATCTTTATCCGGGCAGCGCTTCGCGTTTGGGCGTCGGTGGCCGTGTCGAGCTCAATTGCACCGTCGCCTCATCGCTTGGACTGAGCTGCGTCGTGGCCAATGAAACGCCAGCGAATTTGGGCTTTGGTCGTGCGGCGTTGAGCGTCGCCAATGCCTATCGCGCCATGCCGACCTTAAGCGACGGCAGCGGCGCAGTCGGCACCCGGACCCGCATCGCTGTGCAGTTCCAGGCGCCGCCGCAATAGAAGCGTCAGTGCGATATTCGTAGCTGCGTAATCTGGTTGGCGATGCTTTGGAACGCCGACTGCAGCTGCGCGCCGTCGTCAGCTTGATAGAAGTGCTGCGCATCACTGGCGCAATTGGTCAAGAGATTGATGGCTGGCTGGCTGCCGCCGAGCTGGAAGCCGACCGTGTAGATGATCACGCCTTGCGCCTTCATCGCGGTACACAGTGCTGCTGCTTGGGTTGGCGAGTCGCCGTTCGGCGAGTTGCAATTGATCATGCTTGAATTGCTGCCGCCGGCGCTCTCGACGCCGTTGCAATAAGACAAGTTGTATTCGCCGTCGGTCATCAAAACCATGATCTTGAGCGTATTGGGCGCGTTATAGGCGGCAGGCTGGCTCGGCCCCGGCCAGAGGTAGGCGAAATTAGGCGACAGCATGTACCAGCCCCATGCGGTGCCGAGATGGCCCGACGTGCCCCCGCCTGCATTCAGCGAAGCGATGCGCGCATTGAGTGCTGTGGTGTCGGTTGTCAGCGGCATGATTGCGCCGATGCCCTGACATTGGTCGCCGCCGACTGAGTAATTGCGCCCCACATAGGTCGAGCTTGGCGCCACATCAGTGTAGGCGTTGGGGCCGGTCCGGTCCGACACACACGTGGTGATGCCATAGACGCGGATGCTGCCCGACCGGTTCGTGAACCGGTAATACTGGCAGCCTTGGCGCACGCAATATGAAGTGCCGCCGCTGGTATAGTTGCTGTAGCTCGGACCAGTACTGCCGGAGAGCACGAACGTATTGGCGGTGAGCTGAGAGTTGGCGTTGCTCACCGGCCAGGCCGAGTTGGCGGCGCTATTGATCTGGGTCATGCCGCCGACGCTTTGGATGTAGACATAGTCGCCATTGGCGAGGCCGTGGCTGTTCGACGTAACAACAACTTCGCACGCGGACGTCAGGCACTCCTGCGCAGACCCGCCCGATGTGAAGCTGGTCGACCCGCTGACGCCCGATACACGGTAAGTCGTCGCGGTCACATTTGAGATCGTCCAATACTTATTGTTGAGCTGGGTGATGCCGCCGACGCCGGTGATGTAGACGGTGTCGCCGTTCGAGAAGCCGTGGCCCACCGACGTGATCGTCACGTTGCTGCCGGAGCGCACCGCAGCGGTGATGGCCTTGCCCGTACCGCTGCGCCATGTGGCGCCAGTGATTGAAGTGCCGCCGGTGACGGGGCCGCGCACGGCGCTGGCGTAGGTGCTGGTCTCGACGCCCAGAGAGAACGGCACCAAGGCGACCTTGGAATAGAACGGCGTCTGCTGGGGACGGACAACAGTGTTGACGAGCGTCGTCGCCGCTGCGCGCATGTCGATGATCTTCTGCCCCGACATCGAGCCGGTGGTGTCGAGCACCATGGCAACCTCGAGATTGACCCCGCTCTGAATTGCCTCGGATCGAACACCGATGTTCCAGTCTTGGTTGGAGACCAATGCGGCAAGGCTCATCGGCATCGGCGCCGAGGCGTTGACTTGATAGGTGCCGTCCAGAAGCGGCGTCACCGAAAAGGTTGAGGTCTGGGCGTATTCGCCGGCTTCGGCGTCGAAGAAGGCCCGCGCGGCCTGTTGGCGTTGGCTGAGGCTCAGCCCCACGCCGCGCGCGGCCGCCAGCGCTGCCCCGTCGGCAGCGTTCTGGAGCTGCACGTGGATCATTTGCGCGCGGGTAAAGTCGACCGCCAGGCCCAAAATGCCCAGGAGGACGGCCGCCATCAGGCCCCAAAGCATGGCGACATTGCCGCGACGATTTTGCCCGAACGCCCGCAAAGAGCGTCCGCTAGCCCACCAACGAGTACCCATTTTCGGCCTCAAAAACCGATATTTACCGGCCTACAAGCTACCAGACTGCCGTTAAGACCCGATTTACCCGCGTGGTGAACGGGAACCGATTTCGCTTGCTTTCGGCAGAATATTGGTATTATGGTGATATCACTTTGATCTCAACGGAGGGAAATTCATGGCCGCCGCCGCGTTGAAACGCACCGAGGAACGCCGGGCCACCGCCGCCAATGGCGGGCTGATGCTGCTCATCACCTTCATCGTGCTCGCGCTCATGACCTGGAGCTTGGTTGATCTCATTAGCCATGAAGAAGTGGGCATGGTGATCATCCTGAGCTCGCTCACGCTGATCCTCATCCTGCTGCTCAGCGGCTATTATTCGCTGCAGCCGAACGAAGCGGCCGTCATTACCCTCTTCGGCAATTATGAGGGCACCGACCGCATCCCGGGCCTGCGCTGGGTGCTGCCCTGGTATAAGCGCACCAAAATCTCGCTGCGGGTGCGCAACGTCACCGGTGAGAAGCTCAAGGTTAACGACAAGCGCGGCAACCCGATCGAAATCGCAGCCGTCGTCGTTTGGCGCGTCACCGATACCGCGCGGGCCATGTTCGATGTCGACCAATATCAGACCTTCATCGACATCCAGATCGAAACGGCGGTGCGCGAAATCGCTTCGCATTTCGCCTACGACCACGCCGAGCACGAAGAACCCACGCTGCGCGCCAATGCCGATGAGGTGGCGCAATTGCTGCGCGAAAAACTTCAGGACCGCACCAGCGTCGCCGGCGTCGTCATCGACGAGACCAAGCTCTCCCACCTCGCCTACGCGCCGGAAATCGCGGGCGCCATGTTGCGCCGCCAGCAGGCGGAAGCCGTTATCGCTGCGCGCACGTTGATCGTGGAGGGCGCGGTATCGATGGTGGAGAATGCGCTCCAGCAGCTCTCCGCGCGCGACATCGTCAAACTCGACGACGAACGCCGCGCGGCGATGGTGTCCAATCTGCTCGTCGTGCTCTGCGGCGACCGCGACACCCAGCCGGTCGTCAACGCGGGCACGATCTACCAATAGCGCCGCGTCATGGCCTCGCCTGAGAAGAAAGCCTTCGCGCTTCGCCTCGATCCGGCGCTCTACGCAGCGCTGGCGAGGCTGGCGAACACCGATCTGCGCAGCGTCAATGCGGAGATCGAGTACCTCCTGCGCGAGGCGCTCAAGGCGCGCGGCGTGCGCCTGGAGGCGGAAACGGAAGCCGAGCAAGGCGGGGAGAGCTAATGTCGATCACACGCAAGGCAATCGTATTCCTGACGCTCACCTTCGCGCTGAGCTGGGGCGTGACCATTGGCGGCTGGGCGCTCGGCGCTGCGCGCGATCAGCTCGCGGCTTTCCTCACTTTGGTGTTGATGATGGCGGGCCCGGCCATCGCCGCGTTTGCGTGCGCGCTCATGTTCGAGAAGGGTCGCCGCATCGATGCGCTAGGCTTGCGCTTCACCTTCAACATCTGGTGGCTCTATGCCTGGCTCATTCCGTTTGCCCTCGCCGGCATCGCAATCGCGGCAACGCTTCTCATCGGCGGACGTCATCTCGCGGACCCGGGCCAACAGATTATCGCCTTGTCGCAAGGACATGTGCCTGAGGCGAAAATGGCGCAATTGCGCGCCCTGGCGCCGAGCCTTGCTTTGATCCTGCCAGTACAGATCGTGATTGGCAGCATCATCAACGCCTTTGTGCTCACGTTCACGGAGGAGCTTGGGTGGCGCGGCTATCTCTATGATCTTTGGCGGCGTTTCGGCTTTTGGCGCACGGCGTTGCCGAGCGGGTTCATCTGGGGCGTGTGGCACGCGCCGGCGATCTACCTTTACGGCCTCAACTATCCCGACAATCGCCTGATCGGCATTCCGATTTTCGTTGTGTTCTGCATGCTGACGGCGCCGATCATGACCCTGGTGCGCGATCGGGGCCGCGCCACTTGGGCGCCCGGCATCACGCACGGAACCCTCAACGCGCTGGGCGGCGTCACCGCCATCGTGATCAACGACGCGCACTTCCCTTGGGCGGGAATCGTCGGCATTGGCGGCTTCGTTGCATTGGCGCTCGGCGTTTTCGCTGTGGCTCTTGGGCGCCCGAACCTTGCGCCGCGCTCCGCCGCCGCATAAATACGCGTGATCCGTCAATTGGATCGATTCTAGCCGCTAGAAATGCGGGCCGGAGACGCATGCCGAAACGGACTGACATCAAATCGATCCTGATCATCGGCGCAGGCCCCATCATCATCGGCCAAGCCTGCGAGTTCGACTATTCCGGCGTGCAAGCGGTGAAGGCGCTGAAGGCCGAAGGCTATCGCGTCATCCTTGTCAATTCGAACCCAGCGACGATCATGACCGATCCCGAGCTGGCGGACGCGACCTACATTGAGCCCATCACACCTGAGATGGTCGAGAAGATCATCGCGCTCGAAAAGCCCGACGCCCTGTTGCCGACGATGGGCGGCCAGACCGCACTCAATTGCGCGCTGACGCTCGACCGCAGCGGCGTGCTGAAGAAATACAAAGTCGAAATGATCGGTGCGAAGGCCGAGGTCATCGAGAAAGCCGAACATCGGCAGAAATTCCGCGACGCGATGGATAAGATCGGGCTTGAAAGCCCGCGCTCGCGTTTGTGCAACACGATGGACGAAGCGCTGAGCGCGCTCGATTATGTGCAACTGCCGTCGATCATCCGACCGTCGCTGACCCTTGGCGGCTTGGGCGGCGGCGTCGCCTACAATGTCGAAGAGTTCAAAGAGATCGTCGAACGCGGGCTTGCCGCCTCCCCGATCAGCGAAGTGCTGGTCGAGGAAAGCATCATCGGCTGGAAAGAGTACGAAATGGAGGTTGTCCGCGACAAGGCGGACAATTGCATCATCATCTGCTCGATTGAGAACGTCGATCCGATGGGCGTGCACACGGGCGACTCGATCACAGTGGCGCCTGCGCTGACGCTGAGCGATCGCGAATACCAGATCATGCGCAACGCCAGCATCGCGGTGCTACGCGAAATCGGCGTCGAAACCGGCGGCTCCAACGTGCAGTTCGCGGTCAATCCGCTGAACGGCCGCATGGTGGTGATCGAGATGAACCCGCGCGTGTCGCGCAGTTCGGCGCTGGCCTCAAAGGCGACGGGCTTTCCCATCGCCAAGGTCGCGGCGAAATGCGCCATCGGCTATACGCTCGACGAAATCGCCAACGACATTACCGGCGGCGCCATGCCGGCGGCGTTCGAGCCGACCATCGATTATGTCGTCACTAAGATCCCGCGCTTTGCCTTCGAACGCTTTCCGGGTTCGGACACAACGCTCACGACTTCGATGAAAAGCGTCGGCGAAGCGATGGCGATCGGGCGCACGTTCAAGGAATCCCTGCAAAAGGCGCTGCGCTCGCTGGATACGGGCCTGGTTGGTCTCGACGAAATCGCAATCGAAGGCAGCGCCGATGAAGACCAAGGCCGCGCGGCGGTGCGTGCACGGCTCGTGGCGCCGAAGGCCGATCGCTTGCTGGTGGCGGCTGAAGCGCTGCGGCGCGGCCTGAGTGTGGAAGAGATTTGCGCCGCGGCGCACTACGATCCGTGGTTCATCCGCGAGATCGCAGAAATCGTTGAAACCGAAGCGCGCGTGCGCGGCCAAGGTTTGCCGAAGGACGCCGTTGGTTTTCGCGCGCTGAAGGCCATGGGGTTCTCCGATGCCCGGTTGGCAAAGCTCACCGGCACGCGCGAACGCGATGTGCGCGCCGCGCGCCGGAAACTGGGCGTGCGTCCGCAATTCAAACGCATCGACAGCTGTGCGGCCGAATTCCGCGCCACCACGCCGTACATGTATTCGACCTACGAAACGCCGGCCTATGGCCACACGCAGGCCGATTGCGAGGCTGAGCCGACCGACGCCAAGAAGATCATCATCCTTGGCGGCGGGCCGAACCGCATCGGCCAGGGCATCGAGTTCGACTATTGCTGCTGCCACGCCGCCTTTGCCTGCAACGAGATCGGCGTCGAGTTCGATCATGGTCAATTGCAATCCCGAAACGGTGTCGACGGATTACGACACCTCGGACCGCCTCTACTTCGAACCGCTGACAACCGAAGACGTGCTCGAAATTCTAGAAACCGAGAAAGCCGCTGGCGAGGTGCTTGGTCTCATCGTGCAATTCGGCGGGCAAACGCCCCTGAAGCTTGCCCAACCGCTCGCCGACGAAGGCGCGCCCATTCTCGGCACCAGCGTCGACGCCATTGACCTCGCCGAAGACCGGGACCGCTTCCAGGCGCTGTTGCGCAAGATCGGGCTTAAGCAGCCTGACAACACGATCGCCGCGTCCCTCGACGCTGCGCGCGCGGCTGCGGGCAAGATTGGTTATCCGGTGATGCTGCGCCCGAGTTACGTATTGGGCGGCCTTGCCATGAGGATCGTGCACACGGAAGGCGAGCTTACCGAATACGTTGATCAGATCTCGCGCGCGCTTGGCGGTCCCTCTGAGCTTATCGTTTCCGAAAAGCGGCCGTTGCTGGTCGATCGCTATCTTCGCGACGCCATTGAAGTGGATGTGGACGCCATTTGCGACGGCGAGGATGTGTTTGTCGCCGGCGTCATGGAGCATATCGAGGAAGCGGGCGTGCATTCCGGCGACAGCGCGTGCGCGTTGCCGCCCTACTCGCTGTCGGCGGCCATCGTCGCCGAGATCGAATCGCAGACGCGCAAGCTGGCGCTGGCGCTTGACGTGCGCGGCCTCATCAACATCCAGTTCGCCGTCAAAGACGGCGACATCTATATCCTCGAAGCCAACCCGCGCGCCTCGCGCACAGCGCCGTTCGTCGCCAAGGCGATCGGGCGCCCGATCGCTGCCTCCGCCGCCAAGGTGATGGCGGGCATGAAGCTCTCCGAACTGAAACTCGACCGGCCCAAGCGCGCGCACGTGGCGGTGAAGGAAGCGGTATTCCCGTTTGCGCGCTTCCCCGGCGTCGACCCAGTGCTCGGTCCGGAAATGCGCTCCACCGGCGAAGT
This sequence comes from uncultured Pseudomonadota bacterium, assembly GCA_963837475.1. Classification (GTDB taxonomy): domain Bacteria; phylum Pseudomonadota; class Alphaproteobacteria; order Caulobacterales; family Aquidulcibacteraceae; genus Vitreimonas. Next base: position 143,940 of record CAWIND010000003.1, on the reverse strand, counting down.
CATGGGGCTCGACGCCAATTTCGCGGTTGCCTTCGCCAAAAGCCAAATCGCCTCGGGCATCAATCTGCCGACACAAGGGTGCGTCTTCATCTCGGTGAAGAATGCCGACAAGGAGGCCTTGGCGCCGATGGCGCACGACCTGATCGCGCTTGGCTTCACCATCATGGCGACGGGGGGAACCGCGACCTTCCTAAAGGAACACAGCGTCGCGGTGGAGCGTGTGAACAAGGTGGCGGAGGGCCGCCCCCACGTCGTCGACGCGATGAAGAATGGCGGCGTCCAACTCGTCTTCAACACGACCGAAGGCGCTCAATCCTACCGGGACAGTTATTCAATTCGTCGCACAGCGCTGACGCAAAATATCCCCTATTACACGACAGTGTCCGGCGCTCGGGCCGCCATTCAAGCCATTCGTCGCTTGAAATCCGGGGCGCCCCTAGGCGTCCGGGCCCTTCAGGCTTATGCTTGACGGACCGCCGAACAGGGCACACTTTTCCTTTCCTAAACGGAACAAAACACCACACGCCAATGGATAAAATTCCAATGACCGCCGAGGGTTACCAAGCCCTCGACGCAGAACTGAAACGTCTCAAGACGCAAGAACGGCCCACGATCATCGCAGCGATCGCGGAGGCGCGCGGCCATGGCGATCTCTCCGAGAACGCCGAATACCATGCGGCTAAAGAGCGCCAGGCCTTCATCGAAACCCGGGTCGCCGAGATCGAAGACCGGATCGCGCGCGCCCAGGTCATTGATGTCTCGAAGCTCTCGGGCAAACAGGTCAAATTCGGCGCGACCGTGAACCTCGTGGACGAGGACACCGGCGACAAAGCCAAATACAAAATCGTGGGCGAAGACGAGTCCGACGTGAAGGCCGGCAAAATCTCGATCACCTCCCCGATCGCGCGCGCGCTGATCGGCAAGGAGGAAGGCGACGTCGTCGAGGTCATGGCGCCGGGCGGGCCGAAATCCTACGAGATCACCAAGGTCAAATACCTCTGAGCGGTTTGGGGCGCGGGACTGATGCGTAGCGTCGGTTTCCAACCCGCCGAACCGATCAATGTATGGACGCTGACCGACGGGCGCGCGGGCATCGAAGCGCAAGCTTTGGGCCTCGCCGAAGCGCTTGCACGCAAGACGCCCATCCGACTGACGACGAAGCGCATTGCGTTGCGCAGCCCCTGGTCATGGCTGCCGGCGGGATTTGTGCCAGCCTCGCGCACGGCGCTCACGACAGATTCCGATCCGATCGAGCGGCCCTGGCCTGACATCTGGATCGGTTGCGGGCGCGCCTCCATTCCCCTGTCGATGGGCGTGCGCCGGTGGTCGGGCCGGCGCACGCTCGTCGTGCAATTACAGGACCCGCGCGTGAACCCGCGTGAGTTCGATATCGTCGTGCCGCCGATCCATGACGGCCTCGAAGGTCCCAACGTGCTTGCCATCGTCGGCGCCTGTCATCGCGTAACGCCGGAAAAACTCGATTCCGCCGTGCTCGAATTTCCGCGCCAATTGGATGAATTTGCCCCGCCCCGCCTCGCAGTGCTCATCGGCGGCAAGTCCAAGCGCCAGGACATTTCAGCAAAGCGCGCGCGCGAGATTTCCGAAGCGCTGGCCAACGTGCAACGCGAGACTGGCGGCACGCTGATGGCGACGCTGTCGCGCCGCACAAAAGATGCGGCGCGCCTGCAATTCCGCACCCATCTCGCGCCGCATTGCGCGCTCTTCTATGAAGGCGAGGGCGCCAATCCCTATTTCGCCATGCTCGGCGCGGCCGACCACATCTTCGTCACCGCCGACAGCGTCAATATGGCGACGGAAGCGGCGGCTACTGGCAAGCCGGTGCACATCCTTGCCATCGATGGTCCAGGGGGCAAACTGGATCGCTTTCACCAAAGCCTGCTGCGCCGCGGCTGCGCGCGCCCGTTCAACGGACGCCTGGAAAGCTGGAATTACCCGCCGCTTCTCGAAACGGATCGCGTCGCCGCCGCCGTGCTCACCGCCTACACAGCACGCGTGCGCGGTTAAGCCAGCAACGCTTTCAACGTGCTGGTGAGCGCATCGTCGCTGATCGGTTTGGTGAGGATGGGCGCTTTCGCCAATTCGGGCGGCAGGTTCTTGATCGCGTCATAGCCCGTACAAAACGCCACGGGCACGCCCATCGCTGCAAGCTTTGCGCCCAGCGGCACGCTCGAAACGCCGGCCAGATTTGCATCAAGCAGAGCAGCATCGGGGCGCTGGGCGGCGATCAATTTCTCCGCCGCTTCGACCGAACGCGCCGGTTCGAGGGCGTTGTAGCCCAACTCAACCAGCCGCTCCGCCATTTCCATGGCAATCAGCGCATCGTCCTCGACCAGAAGAATTTTGCGTCCGCCCATCCAAACCCGACCAATGATCCCAGCGCACCATAACCCAGCGCGCAGCTGGGGCAATCGGCCCTATCAGCTTGTGATCACAAGCCTTTCACCCATGTTATCCTGGGATCCGCTCGCGCCGGACGTGCTCTGTAACCATATAGGCGAGAGCGCGAATCCCCTTCAAAAGGTCTTCATGTCAGAGCCCGTCGCCCGCCACGCGCCCATCGCCATTATCGGTTCCGGCCCCGCCGGCTATTCTGCGGCGATCTATGCGGCGCGCGCCATGCGCAAGCCGATGCTCATCGCCGGACTTCAGCCCGGCGGCCAGCTCACCATCACCACCGACGTCGAAAACTATCCCGGCTTCGCCGACGTCATCCAAGGGCCGTGGCTGATGGAGCAAATGCGCGCGCAGGCGAAACATGTCGGCGCCGAGATCGTCGAAGACATCATCGTCAAGGCAGAGCTCGACAAACGCCCTTTCCGCCTCATCGGCGACAGCGGACAAATCTACCTCGCCGACAGCGTCATCATCGCCACCGGCGCCCAGGCCAAGTGGCTGGGCCTTCCGGCTGAGCACACGTTCGGCGGCTTCGGCGTTTCAGCCTGCGCCACCTGCGACGGCTTCTTCTTCCGCGGCAAGGACGTCGCCGTCATTGGCGGCGGCAACAGCGCTGTCGAGGAAGCGCTCTATCTCGCCCACCTCGCGCGCAGCGTGACAGTGATCCATCGTCGCGACAGTTTCAAAGCCGAAAAGATTCTGCAGGAGCGGCTGTTCAATCACCCGGCGATCGAAGTGGTATGGGACAGCGTGCTCGAAGACATCGAAGGCGTCGAAGAGCCCAAGGGCGTCACTGGCATCGTCATCCGCAATGTGAAGACGGGCGCGCGCGAAGAACGCAAACTCGACGGCGTCTTCATCGCCATCGGCCACGCGCCGGCGACAGAGATCTTCAAGGGCCAAGTCGAGATGCGCGACAACGGCTACATCAAAGTCAAGCCGGGCACGACGGAGACGAACATTCCAGGCGTCTACGCCGCCGGCGACGTCGCCGATGATGTTTACCGGCAAGCTGTGACAGCCGCGGGTCTTGGTTGCATGGCCGCGTTGGAGGCGGAGAAATTTCTCGCCGCGCGGGAACTCGATCACGCCAAAGCGAAAACCGGCGCGGCAGCCTAACGCTTATGCATGCCCTCGCCATGCCGATGAGCCCAATGCAGCTCATCATCACCATCGGCGTGTTCGCATTGTTCGTCGTGCTGCGCCTGCGGCGCTACGCGCAAGCGCGGCCGCTGAAGGCTGAGCAATTGTGGATCGTGCCGCTGGTTTTTGCGGTGATCACGGCGCTCATCTTCGTCCAAACGCCTCCAACCATGCGCGATACGCCCTGGCTTGCGGGCGTCGCTTTGCTGGGCGCTATCGTCGGCTGGTATCGCGGCAAGATGATGCGCATCATTGTCGACCCGAAGACCCATGCGCTCAGTCAGGCGGCGTCGCCGACAGCGATGCTCTTCATTCTCGCCATCTTCGCCTTTCGCTATGGCCTGCGCTACATGCTGGGCGAGGAGGCGCAGGCGTGGGGCTTTAGCCTAAATCTGCTGGCCGACGCGCCGATGGCGTTCGCTGTCGCCATGTTCGCGCTGCAGCGACTGGAGATGTTCATCCGGGCCCGCCGCTTGCTGGGTGAAGCGCGCGCCGCGCACACAACGGCGCCGATGACGAGCGAGCCTGGCGCAGATTAGCGCTGGATCGCCGGGATGATCTGGGCGCCAACCACATCGTCATACCAATGCAGCCAGATGCCGCCTTGGCCGAAATTGCCGCCAGTGATGACGACGGCGAGATCGAATTCCGGCACGACAATGAGCAATTGGCCGCCATTGCCGTTGGCCGCATAGCCTTCAACAGTCCGCTCGCCGGAGCGGATGGCGAGGCGATGCCAGCCATAACCATCGGCGCCGCGCACATAGGAATTGGCGAACGTCTCGGCGTCGCGCCCGGTGGTGTGTTCGTTGATGGGCTGCAGCGCTGAAGTCGAGAGCCGCACCCAGTCGCGCGACACGATACGGCGGCCATTCCAGACGCCGCCGTCAAGATAGAGTTGGCCAAGCTTCAGCAAGTCGCGCGGGCGCATTTCCGCGCCGCCGCCGAGATAGCCCTCGCCGCTCGGCATGAGATTCCAATGATAGGCGCCGAATTGCAGCGGCCGCGCCACGCTGCGATCGAAGAATTCCACGATCGGGGTATTGGTCGCCCAGCGGAGTGCGGCGCCCACAAGATTGATGTTGGCCGAGCAATAAGCGTAACGCTCGCCGGGTTCGTGGGCCATCGGCAGATCGAGAATATACTTCCACCAGTTCGGCTGCCCGGTTTGGCTCTGCATCGCGCCTTCATTGCCTGGTGAATTGTCGTCGTAGTCGTCGCAGGCGAAGCCGGATGTTTCGGTAAGCAGGTGCGCCAGCGTCATGCGCGCCTTGCGCGGATCGGGATTAGCGAAGGGCCCCAAGTTCGCTGCCGCTTCGTAGACGCGCGTCTGCGGCGAGATGGGCGCGCCTTGGCGCATTGCAGCCCCCAGCATGATGGACGCGAACGTCTTGCCGACAGAGCGGACATCATGGGGCGTGTCTCGATCATGGCCGTAGAAATATTCCTCGAGCACGAGCCGCCCATGATGCGCGACCAGGAGCGCGTGGATCAGCGAGGGTCGGCGCGAAGACGGATCGACGTCGATGACGTGCCGCACCGCCCCTGCAAGCGCTGCTTCGTCCATGCCGACAGCACGGGCCCGTGCTGTGCGCCAGCCGTCGCCGATGCTTGCAGGCGGCGCGTAGACATAAAGAGGCGCTCCCGGCGGGCGCGGATAGAAGGATGCCGCCTGTGCCGGCGTTGTGCGCCGCAATTCGAGATCATCGCTGAAAGGCGGCCAATGCAAGCGCAGCCGATCGGGCGCCTGAAGCAGCGTTGCATCATGGGCGGTCGCATCGCCGGGCACGCTAAAGTGCACGACGCTGCCGTTGCGACTGACAAGGAAACGCGATGCGCCGCCATTGAAGTTCGCCTCCGGATTGCGGAAGGCCCCGAGCCAGCGGCCGTCGCTATCGCGGAAGATGCGCAGGTAGAGATGGAAACGCTGGTCCAGCGGCGCGACGGCGGCGCGCCAGGCGTGGGGGCCGGCGGCGCGCAACGTCGTTGGCGTTGCATAGCCTTGGCCCGACAGCGTTGGCGGCTGCGTCCAATAGCCTTGGATTTCGCCACCGAGAAGGACGCCGCGGAAGCTTCCCTGATCCTGCGGCAGCGTGAAGGAGAGCGCACTCCCCTGCGTTGCGACATTGACGTGCTCATCGGCGAACGCCGCGCTCCAGGTCCCGTTGTCGCGCATGATCGTCAGCGGTCCGCGCCTTACGCCTTGCGAAACTTCGGCGAGCCAGACGCCTTCGAGCGGTGCAACGGATGTGTCGGGCGGCGTTTGCGCCACCGCCGTCCGGAGCCCAGCCACAAGCAATAGAGCCAGCACAAGAAACTTTCTCACCGGCTCGCACCCCGCTTGGCCTCGCGCGTGCGCAGCCATTCAAGAATGGGCGCCTTGCCGCTCTGCATATTCTGTTTCAGCGCCGCGCACGCGGCCTTGAGATCGTTGGCCCGCAGCGCTTCGAGAACGTCTGTGTGATCTGTTGTGGCGACCGCGACGTTCCTTGCTTCGCGCATCAGCGCCAATTCGTAGCGTCGCGTACGGAGGATAATGTTCTCGATCATCTCGATGAGAACCTTGTTGGGACACGCAGCGATGAGGTCGAGATGCCAGAGGTCGTCCAATTCGACCGCTGCGGCCCCGGTGCGCGCGGCGAGCATCGCATTGGTTCGCTCAAGCCGCTTGATCGTCGCCACAGCTGGAATGCCGGCAAGCCGCAGCGCTTCGGGATCAAGCAGAGGCCGAATGTCGTAGAGCTGTTCAAACTCCGCGACGTTGAGCGGCTTCACGAAGAAGCCGAGGCGCGGCCGAACGTTAAGCGCGCCCTCCGCGACCAAGCGGCTGAGCGCCTCGCGCAGCGGCGTGCGGCTGAGGCCCAATTCCGCGGCAAGATGCACCTCATTGATGCGCGCGCCATCGCTGAGCCGGCCGTCGATAATCATGGCGCGGACAGCATCAGCGGCGGCGTGAGCGGCGGTCTGTAATTGCATACTGTATACATTTATTCGGAAAACGAAATCAGCGCAAGAGGTTGTCGGCGGTATCGACCGGCTGATGAAGCTATGCAATATTGCAAGCCGTAGGCGCGAGGGTGGGCGCCTCGGGCGGCGCGCATGGACTGGGCATGGACTGGGACAAGCTGAAGACGTTTCACTTCGCGGCGGAGACCGGCAGCCTCACCGCGGCTGCCGAAAAGCTCGGCGTCAGCCAATCGTCGGTAAGCCGCCAAATCGCAGCGCTCGAGAACGACATGGCCGTGCCGCTGTTTCAGCGTCACGCGCGCGGCCTCCTGCTCACCGGCCCCGGCATGGCGCTGCGCGAATTCACCCGCGAAATGGCCGGCGCGGCGGTCATCGCTGAATCAACGCTGAAGGACGCGCGCGAAAAGGTCATGGGCGATCTCAAGGTCACCGCGCCGATCGCGTTCGGCGCGACGTGGCTGGCGCCGCGGCTCACGCATTTCGCTGATCAATACCCCGAAACACGCGTGCAATTGCTGCTCGATGATCGCGAATACGATCTGTTGAAGCTTGAAGCGGAATGCGCGATCCGCTTGTGGGCAGCGACACATGCCGATCTCATTCAGCGCAAGCTGCTGGAAGTCACCGTCAGCCTCTATGCGTCGTCGGCCTATATCAAACGCCACGGCGCGCCGAAGAAGGTCGACGATCTCGATCATCATCGCATCGTCGCCTACACAGCCGGCGTCCCCTCGCCGATGCGCGAACTCGATTGGGCCCAGCGCGCGGGCCGGGAAGACGCCAAGCCGCGCGCGCCGCTCTTAGAGATCAACAATGTCTACGGCATGCTGCGCGCGGTGGAATCCGGCTTTGGCATCGCCAGCGTGCCCGATTACATGGCGCGCGAAAATCCGGATCTGGTGAAGGTGCTGCCGGATTTGCCGGGGCCGAGTTTCGAGGTCTATTTCATCTATCCAAGCGACCTCAAACGCTCGAAACGCATTGCCGCGTTCCGGCAATTCCTGATCGATCAAGCGGCGAACTGGCGGCCCTAGAGCTGTCGCAGAGCTGTCCCAGAGCTGTCCCAGAGCTGCCTCAGAGCTGCCTCAGAGCTGATTGTAGCTCGGAACGCTCCAAGTATCGCACTGACGCGCATCGCCTGAATCGAAACCGCGGCGGAACCAACGCATGCGCTGATCGCTGGTGCCGTGCGTGTATTCGCGCGGGTCGCCGCCGCGGCTCAGCGTGTCGTCGCCGATCTGGTGGGCGGCGGTGAGCGCTTCGCGCAGATCCGTATCGTCGATCGCAAGCGTTGCTTGCGCCGTGTGGCCCCACACCCCGGCGAAGCAATCCGCCTGCAGCTCAGTGCGCACCGAGGTTTGGTTCTGGCTCTCGCCTTGGATCGGATGATCCATCGCGCCGATCAGCTTTTGCACGTGGTGACCAACTTCGTGCGCGATCACGTAGGCCTGCGCGAAATCGCCCGGCGCCTGCAGGCGCTGGGCCATCAATTGGTAGAAGCTCGGGTCGATATAGAGATTGCCGTCGTTGGGGCAATAGAACGGTCCAACCGCCGATGTTGCGGCCCCGCAGCCGGTGTCGACCGCGTTCGAATACACAACCAGGGTTGGTTTTTGGTACTCGCTCACCGCCTGGCCGTAGTTCGGCAAGCGTCCATCGCGGAATTGCTGCGTCCACACATCTTCGGTCGAGCCCAGGATACGGCGCGAAAAATCACACGCTTGCTGGTTTGTCGGCGATGCCGCGCACGTACTGGCGCCGGCGCCGGCGCTTTGGGATTGGCCGGGCATATTGGAGACCAGCGAGCCAAAGATGGCGTCGCGTAAGCCGAACGGGTTGAAGAGATAGACCGCGCCGAGCACCACAATCGCGATCAGCACACCGCGAAATCCCAAGAGCCGGAACAAGCCGAACAACGCCATGGCGCCGACACCGCCGCCGCCGCCGCCGCCTGAGCCGCGGTCCTGGAAATTGTCGGATGGGCGCTGATTGTCGGTGCGCATTGGGGCTGGTCCTCCGTAGCGCGAGGAGCTTAGCCCGCGCGTCCGGCGCTGGGCAACGCACTTGCGGGCGAAAGCGCCCGCAGCACGATCACCAGCGAGAGCAGTGCAAGCGCCGAAGCCAGAACGAAGGCTGCGCCCGGGAAATAGAAGGGCGCGTCAGGGGCTGAGAAGCGGCCCAATGTCTGGGTCATGATCAAGGGGCCGAGGATGGTGGTGAGGCTCATCATCGAGGCGACGCCGCCTTGCAACTCTCCCTGCTCGTTGGCTGGCACCTGCTTCGACATGATTGCATTCATCGATGGGTAGGCGAGGCCCTGCAGCATGCCCGCCGCCATCGCCGCGTACGCAAACCAGCTTTGCGTGGCGAAGGCCAACATCGTCATGCTCAACACGCCTGAGCCGACGCCCAGCAAAACGGCGCGATATTCACCCACCCGCGGCACGATCTTGCCGGTGAGATAGCCTTGTGTGAACGCCATCAGGATGCCGACGAACGCAAGCGAAGCGCCGATCTCGATCTCAGACCAATGAAAGCGGATCTTGGCGAAGAACGCCCACGTGCTGGGATAGACTTGATGCCCCAGCTGCCAGAGAAAGACCGCGCCGGCGATTGCGATCACGGCGGGATAGCGCTTGAGCGCCAGAAGCGTGCCCAACGGATTGGCGCGCGACCATTCGAACTTACGCCGGCGCTCATGGGGCAAGCTCTCGGGCAAGACGAAATAGCCGTAGATGAGATTGACGCCAGCCAGTGCTGCGGCGACCAGGAACGGCGCCCGCGGCCCGAGTTCGCCAAGCAGGCCGCCGATTGCCGGTCCCAGGATGAAACCGCCGCCGAAGGCGGCCCCCATGACGCCGAAGCTTTGCGCTCGTTTCTCCGGCGTCGACACGTCTGCGATATAGGCCATCGCCGGGGAATAGACGGCGCCCGCCACACCGGCGATGGCGCGCCCGAGAAAGAGCCAGCCTATCGTCGGGGCAAAGCCCATCAGCAGATAGTCGAAGCCAAACGCGGCGAGCGAACCCAGCAGCACGGGCCTGCGGCCGAAGCGATCGCCGAGATTGCCCATGATCGGGCCGCACACGAATTGCAACACCGCGTAGGTCGTCAGCAGGAAGCCCGCGATCAGCGTGGCTTGCGCCGTCGTCTCGCCGGTCAATTCCGTGAGCAGACGCGGCATTACCGGCAAAATGATGCCAAACCCGATCGAGTTGATCAGGACGGTGAAGAAAATGAAGACAAGCGCGTGGCGGCCGGGCTGAATTGGCATCGGACCTCCTTCGCAGCTTGATTGCTATACTGAGCAATATTTGTCAATTGTGACAAATATCTTCCGCACCGCGAAATAGGTCCGCCTGTCCGCCGGCTTCGACCGGCCGGCGGAATTGGGTATGGTCGAGCGGCAAACGAGGTTTGTCGAGCCCGAACTTGCGCGCCGCGCGCGCGAAACGATCGGCGATGAGGCGTGCGTACGGCCCCTCGCCTTTCTGACGCTTGCCCCATTCCGGATCGTAATCGCGGCCATGGCGCATCGAGCGCACGATGGACATCACCCGTGCGCGGCGATCCGGAAAGTACTGAGCCAACCATTCTTGAAAGAGGTCCTTGATCTCCAGCGGCAAACGCAAGACGACGTAGCCGGCGCCCGTCGCCCCAGCTTTGGCCGCTGCTTCCAGGATCTGTTCGATTTCGCTGTCATTGATGCCCGGAATGATGGGCGCGACCATCACGGTGACAGGCACGCCGGCTTCAGCCAGCGCGCGAATGGATTCAATGCGGCGGTGCGGCGCGGCGGCGCGCGGCTCCATCACACGCGCGATGCGCCGTTCGAGCGTCGTCACTGAAATCGCCGCTTTCGCCAGCCCGCGTTCGGCCATGGGCGAGAGAATATCGATATCGCGAAGGACGAGCTGCGATTTGGTGATCAGCGCGGTCGGGTGGCGCCAGCGTTCGAGCACTTCGAGGATGGCGCGCGTGACGCCGTAACCGCGCTCGATCGGCTGATAGATGTCGGTGACGCCGCCCAGCATGATCGTACGCGGGCGATAGCTCGGCTTGGCCAATTCCTTTTCGAGCAGCTCGGCTGCGTTCGACTTCACAAACAACTTGGTTTCGAAATCGAGCCCCGGCGAAAGACCGACATAGGCGTGGTTGGGCCGCGCGTAACAATAGATGCAGCCATGCTCACAGCCGCGGTATGGGTTGATGGATTGGTCGAACGAAATGTCTGGGCTGGTGTTGGTGGAAATGATCGACTTCGCCAATTCTGGCGTGACGATGGTCTCGAGCGGCTTCACCTCCTCAGCCGTCCAACCGTCATCGTAGGCCTCGCGCTCGAAGCGTTCGTAACGGCCGCTCGCATTGGTGCGCGCGCCGCGCCCGTGCAGCGCGTCTTTGGACATCGAACTTGGGAATATAATCTGTCATGAGAACAAATCAAGAACATTCCGCACAGAACGAAAGGGCGCGGTGTGCTCCGCGCCCTTCTAGCTGTTGGCTCTCATAACACTTGCCCCTCTGCTTGGCCGCTTAGGCGATCATTTGCGACGCCTGATGCAACACCGCATAGGCAGCCGGCGCAAAGAGCGCGAGAGCTGCACAGAGCGCGATCAGCTTGGTCATTTTCAGCTCCATCCCGGATCGACCACCGATCCGATGCCGAGAAGGTAAGCAGGAATTGACTTTGACGCTGTGACGGCGGGCACGCCGATGACACGCGCGGCCGCCGCAATCGAAATGCCGGCCTTATGAGGGCTTCATCGCATATTTCGGCGTGTGTTCTTCGCTGCTGTGATGTTCGAGATGGCCTTCATCTCTGCAATCGAACATTTGGCCGCAAACAGGACAAATGATCAGGCGCTCGTCGTCTGGTCCAACGCCGGCGCAGAGTTGGCGCACGTTCGGAAGACGCCTGCGATTGTTGGCGCGCAAATGAACGATGAGCGCACGCAAATCGGCGGCTTCTTCTATGGGCGCCGGCGCATATACGCGCCCCAGATTGCCGGCAACAATGCGCAACCGCTCCGCCAGTGTGGGGGTTCCGAAGTTCGCCATGCCCTGATCAAAGCATCCAGGGCGGCTCCGGTTCCCCATGATGCAGAAGATGCAAGTAGCTTAAACTACGCTGCTTCATCCCATCGGATGGCGCGGCGCGCCTCGCATGGGCGTTACACGGGAACCTTACATGAAGCCCATGTCGCGATCATAGGAACGGAAGCGCCGCCCGCCATCGACGTAAATCGTCTGCCCCGTGACTGCCTCGTTTTCGATGAGAAACCGCGCGGCATGGGCGATGTCATCGGGCGTCGGTCCGCGCCCGAGCGGCGTGTCGGCATGCAAACGCTGATAGTCCGCTTCGCTTTGCCCAGGTGCTGGGAGAACATAGCCCGGCGCCACCGCATTCACGCGCACGCGCGGCGCGAGCGCTCGCGCCAGCAGATCGGTGGCGCCTGACAGCGCATATTTCGAGAGCGTGTAGGAGAAATGATCTGGGTATGGGCTGGCGAGCTTGAAATCGAGGAAGTTGATGACGACGCCACGCCCCTCTTCCGGCAGCGCTTCCGCGAACTCACGCGCCAGCAGTGAGGGCGTAAACGCGTTGATCTCGATGTGACGGCGCAGATGGTCTTCGCTCAGCGTGTCGATTGTATCGTGCTCGAAGATCGCCGCGCAGTTCACCAGCGCTGCCAGTGAAGCGCCGGCGGCGCGCGTCGCCTCGCCAATAAGCGCGCCGCGCTCGCCCGCATCGCCAAGATCGGCTTTGATGGTGACGCTGCCGCCGCTATGGGCGCGGGCCAATTCCGCCACCTGCGCGGCTTCATGCGCGGAATTTCGATAATGCACGACCACGCCCCAGCCGTGCTGGGCCATCTCAAGCGCAACCGCCCGTCCGAGCCGTTGCGCACTGCCCGTGACGAGCACCCATTTCATGGCTGCTCGCGCCGGATTGTAACCGCGACCATGCCGTCGCCGGACATCACCGACGGTTTTTTCACCGTGACTTCAACCCAGCGCGTGCGCAGCGACAGCGAAAGGCAGTGACGGGCGACGCGATCCGCGAGCGTTTCGATGAGGTGAGCCGGTTCGCCAAGATCGTCGCGAATGAAATGCAGGATGCGATCGTAATCGACAGTCGCGCCGATGCGATCGTGCTTCACGTAATTTGGCGGATCGTCGAGGGCCATGGCGACCGAAATGCGCACTTCCTGCTGGGCGGCGCGCTCCGGCTCGGGCACGCCGACGCGCACGAGCGCCTTGGCGTCGTCGATGCGGATGATGTGAAGGTCAGCCATCGCCTCTGGAGTTTAGCTCAGCCAAACGCTATGAGGCCAGCGCCGAACGCGACAATCGCCGCACCCAGCCAGCGCCGCGGCCCCAAGTGTTCGCGCAGGAACACGAATGCGATCAGTGCGCCCCAGACCACGGATGTCTCGCGCAGCGCCGTCACTTGCGCGATCGGCGCAAAGGTCTGCGCCCAGAGCACCAGCCCGTAGCCGGCAAAGCTGATGATGCCGATGAAAATGCCGCGCCAAGGCGCCACGCTCGCATCGGCGAGCAATTGCGCGCCTCCCCTGCGCCAAACCGAGAACGCGATCATGGGAACGCCCATGACGCCGCTGGTCCAGCCGACGTAAAGCGCCGCGTTGCCCGAGATGCGCGCGCCGAGTGCGTCGACGAGCGAGTAGGAGGCAATGGAGACGCCGATCGCCAGCGCCCAGAGCGTGGCCTTGATCGGCGCATTCGAGCTGGCGCCGACTGCCAGCACGCCGGCGGAGACAAGCGCGATGCCGAACATCTTGAGCGGCGGCGGAATCTCGTGGGCGGTGAGTGCAGCGCCTAGCGCCACGAGAAGCGGCGCCGAGCCGCGAGAGAGCGTATAGATGTGGCTAAGGTCGCCCAGGTCGTAGGCTTTAAACAGCGTCACCCAATAGACCAGATGGATGAGCACGGAGGCCATCAGGTACGGCCACGCGGCCGCCACCGGCACACCCATGAAAGCAAACAGCACCAGTGCGGTGGCCATGCCGCCGACAGCGATCAGAAACGCATCCACGACGCGGTCGCCGCGCCCGCCCTTCAGCGCGGCATTCCAGCTCGCATGAATGATGGCCGAAGTAATGGCGGCGGCAATGGCGAGCAGCGGCACGGATCGTGTTTGCGTGTGAAGCGTGCGCCGCGCAAGCTTGACGCTACGGACGACGTTCCGCCGCGCGCGCCATGCGTGCTATGCGTGGGCGCCGATCATGGGGACGATATGAGCGACGCCCGGGAATTTGACGTCATTGTCTATGGCGCCAGCGGCTTCACCGGCCGGCTCGTCGCTGAGTACATGCAGCGGACCTATGGCGGCCCGTCAAACGTCACCTGGGCGATGGCCGGTCGTGACGCGGCCAAGCTCGAGGGGATCAAGAGCGAAATCGGCGCCACAGCCTCCGTGATCAGCGCCAATGCGCACGATGCCGCTTCGCTGGAAGCGATGGCAAAGCGCGCAAAAGTCGTGCTGACCACGGTTGGGCCCTACCAGCTCTATGGCGAGCCGCTGGTGGCGGCGTGCGTGAGGACCGGCACGGATTATGTCGACCTTTGCGGCGAGCCCAACTGGATGGCGGAAATGATCGCCCAATATGGCGCCGCCGCGAAAGCATCGGGCGCGCGCATCGTATTCTCGTGCGGCTTTGACTCGATCCCGTTCGATGGCGGCGTCTTCTTTCTGCAACAGGAAATGCAGCAGCGCTTCGGCGCGCCGGCGCTTCGCGTGCGCGGGCGCGTGCGCAGAATGAAGGGCGGCTTCTCCGGCGGCACTCTGGCCTCGATGCTGGCGACTATGCAGGCGGTTAAGCGCAATCCGCGCATCGGCGCCGTGTTGGTCGACCCGTTCGCGCTTTCCCCGGAGAAGGGCGCCCCGCAGCCGAACGGCGACATCGCTGTCTATGACGAGATCATTCCATCGTGGTCGGCGCCGTTCGTGATGGCCGCGATCAACACCAAGAACGTGCATCGCACCAACGCCCTGCTCGGCTACGCCTATGGGCGCGACTTCGCCTACGATGAAATGATGCTGACCGGCGACGGCCGAGGTGGCGAAAAGCGCGCGCGCGCGGCGGTGTCGGCTGCGAAGATGCAGCGCGATCTGCTCGGCTTTGGGCCTACGCGCGCAATGCTGACGCGATTTGTTTTGCCAAAGCCGGGGCAAGGACCCTCGAAGCAAGAGCGCGAGAACGGCTCCTATGAAGTGCTCTATGTCGGCGAAACCGCGAAAGGCGACACGCTGCGCGCCGCGGTCAGCGGCGACAAGGATCCAGGCTATGCGTCGACGTCAAAAATGATTTCGGAGGCCGCCCTGTGCTTGGCGCAGGACGTGGATCGCGCCGCCACCGCAGGGGGCGTCTGGACGCCGATGAGCGCTATGGGCGCACAGCTCATCGCTCGCCTGCAGGCCAAGGCTGGGTTGACGTTCGCGTTGGAGAGCTAACGCAAGCTTGCGCAGAAGCGCTGGATCCGCGCGCAGGCGTCTTCGAGTTCAGCGTTCGATGCCGCATACGAAACCCGGAAGCACGGCCCCAGGCCGAACGCTTCGCCGTGGACGATGGCGACCCCTTCCGCTTCCAAGAGCTCGCAGGCAAACGCCTCGTCATTCTTGATCACATTGCCGCTCGGCGCCGTCTTGCCGATCAAGCCTGCAATCGAGGGATAGACATAGAACGCGCCTTCCGGCGTCGGGCAGTTAATGCCTTTCGCTTGGTTGAGCATCGAAACAACGAGATCGCGCCGGCCCTGGAACACGAGCTTGTTCTTCGGAATGAAATCCTGCGGGCCGTTCAGCGCCTCGACGGCCGCCCATTGCGCCACCGATGAGGCGCAAGAAGTCGTCTGCCCCATCACGCCGGCCATCGCCTTGATAATCTTCTCCGGTCCGGCGGCATAGCCGATGCGCCAGCCCGTCATCGCATAGGCTTTCGAGACGCCGTTCATGGTCAGCGTGCGCTCGTATAGGCGCGGTTCGACTTGCGCGATGGTGGTGAAGCGGAAATCATTGTAGGTCAGGTGCTCGTACATGTCGTCGGTGAGGATGTGCACGTTCGGGAAACCGAGCAGCACCTCCGCCAGCGCCTTGAGTTCGCCCTCCGTGTAGGCCGCCCCTGACGGGTTCGAGGGTGAATTGAGGATGAGCCATTTCGTCTTCGGCGTCAGCGCCTTCGCCAATTCCTGCGGGGCGACTTTGAAATGGCGCTCAAGCGTCGTCGGCGCGAACACCGGCGTGCCGCCGCAGAAAAGCACGATATCGGGATAGCTCACCCAATAGGGCGACGGGATCACGACTTCGTCGCCCGGATTGAGCGTCGCCATCAGCGCGTTGAAGATGACGGTCTTGCCGCCGGGCGAGACGTTCACCTGCGTGCGTTTGTAGTCGAGACCGTTTTCGCGTTTGAACTTGGCGACGACGGCGTCCTTCAGCTCCGGAATGCCGTCGACGTCGGTATACTTGGTCTTGCCTTCGCGCATGGCGCGCGCGGCGGCTTCCTTGATATTGTCCGGCGTATCGAAGTCCGGCTCGCCCGCGGCGAGCGCGATCACGTCGCGCCCCTCGGCCTTCAGCGCGCGCGCCTTTCTGCTCATTTCGGCAGTGGCCGGCGGCTTCACGCGCTTCAGCGCGGCGGAAAGTTCAATGCTCATGACCGGGCCCGATTCGCATGGGAGACAGCTTAGGGCAACTCACCAATCGTTTCAGATCGGACACAAGAAAACGGCCCGGGATTGCTCCCGGGCCGTTCGTTTAGGCGTTTCCTCGTTATTTTATTCAGCCGCTTCCGGCTGGCGTTGCGCGGCGAGCCGTGCGGCGTCTTCAGCGCGTTCGATAGCCAATTGCGCGTCGCGGTCGGCGGCGAGCTTCTGGTAGCGGCGCAATTGGCCGCCCGTGCCTGCCGGGATGAGACGCCCGACAATCACGTTTTCCTTCAGGCCCTCAAGCGTGTCCGACTTGCCGTAGGACGCCGCTTCAGTGAGCACCCGCGTCGTCTCCTGGAACGAAGCGGCGGAGATGAATGAGCGGGTCTGCAAGCTTGCCTTGGTGATGCCGAGCAGCATTGGCTGGGCGGTCGCTGCCTTGAGGCCGAGTTCCTGCACACGGCGGTTCTCGTCTTCGAGATCGAGCGCCTCCACCGCTTCCCCTTTCAGGAACTCGGTGTCGCCGCCATCCATGATCTCCACCTTCTGCAGCATCTGCCGGACAATCACCTCGATGTGCTTGTCGTTAATCGGCACGCCTTGCAGGCGGTAGACCTTCTGGATTTCCTCGACCAGGTAGTTGGCCAGCGCCTCGACGCCGAGAATGGAGAGGATGTCCTGCGGCGCGGGGTTGCCGTCGAGCAGGTAATCGCCCTTCTTCACGAAGTCGCCTTCTTGCACCGGAATGTGTTTGCCCTTCGGGATCATATACTCGAACGGCTCAAGGCTTTCGTCTTCCGACACAACCCGCAAGCGGCGCTTGTTCTTGTAGTCCTTGCCGAACTCCACGCGACCGTCGGATTCCGAGATGATGGCGTGATCCTTCGGGCGGCGCGCTTCGAACAGCTCCGCCACGCGCGGCAGACCGCCCGTAATGTCGCGAGTCTTCGCGCCGCCTGTGGGAATACGCGCCAAGTCTTGGCCCGGCGCCACGTCGTCACCCTCGACCACCGATAGAATAGCGCCCACCGGAAGCGCGTAGGTTTTTACCGCGGCGCCCTTGGCGTTGAGCACCGAGACCGATGGCTTCAGCTCAGAGCCCTTCGCCGTGGAGCGCCAATCGATGACGACCTTGGACGAGATGCCTGTCGCTTCGTCGAACTCGTCGCGAACGGAAACGCCCTCGATCAGATCTTCGAAACGCACCTTGCCCGCCGCTTCGGTGAGGATCGGCGTCGCATAAGGATCCCATTCGGCGATGCGATCGCCGCGCGAGATCTTGCCCTTTTCGTCGACTTTCAGACGCGCGCCAAACGGCAGCTTGAACGATTGGCGTTCCTTGCCTTCGTCATCGACGACGACCACCTGCATGTTGCGGCTCATGACGATGAGTTCGCCCTGGGCGTTCTTCACCGTGTTGCGGTTGACGAAGCGAACCTTGCCGTCATGCGCCGATTCCATCGCCGAGGTTTCCGCGACTTGAGCGGCGCCGCCGATGTGGAAGGTGCGCATGGTGAGCTGGGTGCCCGGCTCGCCGATCGATTGCGCCGCAATGACGCCGACAGCTTCACCGATATTGACCGGCGTGCCGCGCGCGAGGTCGCGCCCGTAGCAGGCCCCGCACACGCCGTTACGGGTTTCGCAGGTCAGCACCGAGCGCACTTTCACCGCTTGCACCGCCGACTTTTCGACCAGCACAACCGTGTCTTCGTCGAGGAAGGCGCCACCCGGCACGATCACCTTGCCGGTGCCCGGATCGGTGATCGCCACCGCCGCGGTGCGGCCAAGGATACGTTGGCCGAGGCTGACCACAATGTCGGCGCCGTCGATGACGGCCGTCATCTGGATGCCGTCGGTTGTACCGCAATCCTCTTCGTTGATGATGCAATCCTGCGCGACGTCGACCAGGCGGCGCGTCAGGTAACCAGAGTTGGCCGTCTTCAACGCGGTGTCGGCGAGACCCTTGCGGGCGCCGTGGGTCGAGTTGAAGTATTCGAGAACCGAGAGGCCTTCCTTGAAGTTCGAGATGATCGGCGTCTCGATGATCTCGCCCGACGGCTTGGCCATCAGGCCGCGCATGCCGGCGAGCTGCTTCATCTGGTTCTTGGAGCCGCGAGCGCCCGAGTGCGCCATCATGAAGACGGAGTTGAGTTCGCCCGTGCGGCCATCCTTGAGTTTGGCCGGCTTGGACGCTTCATCCATCATCGCGTCAGCGACTTTGTCCGTGCACTTCGACCAGGCGTCGACAACCTTGTTGTATTTCTCGCCCTTGGTGATGAGGCCGTCGGCGTATTGCTTCTCGTACTCGGCCGCGCGCTTGCGCGTGTCCTCGACGAGTTTCTCTTTCGCCGCCGGCACAACCATGTCGGCCATGCCGAACGAGATGCCGGCCTTCGCCGCTTCCTTGAAGCCAAGCTGCATGATGCGGTCGGCGAAGATGACCGTCGCCTTCTGGCCGCAGTGCCGGTAGACGTTGTCGATCAGGTTGCCGATTTCCTTCTTGGTCAGCGTCTGATCCAAGAGCGCGTAGCTGATCTTCGGATGGCGCGGCAAGAGCTCGGCCAACTTCAGACGGCCCGGCGTGGTGTCGATCGTCTTGCGCACTGGCTTGTTGTTTTCGTCGACCGTGTCGAAACGGCCTTTGATCTTCGTGTGCAGCGTCACGACGCCCGCTTCGAGCGCGCTTTCAACTTCGCCTACGTTTGCAAACAGCTTGCCTTCGCCCGGCTCGCCGTCCTTCATCAGCGACAGATAATAGAGCCCCAGAACGATGTCCTGCGACGGCACGATGATCGGCTTGCCGTTTGCGGGCGAGAGGATGTTGTTCGTCGACATCATCAGCACGCGCGCTTCCAGCTGCGCTTCCAGCGACAGCGGAACGTGCACGGCCATCTGGTCGCCGTCGAAGTCGGCGTTGAACGCCGCGCAGACGAGCGGGTGAAGCTGGATCGCCTTGCCTTCGATCAGCTTCGGTTCGAACGCCTGGATGCCGAGGCGGTGGAGCGTCGGCGCGCGGTTCAGCAACACCGGATGTTCGCGGATGACCTCTTCGAGCACATCCCAAACTTCCGGACGCTCCTTCTCAACCATGCGCCGTGATTGCTTCACGGTGCCGGAGAGGCCCTTCACATCGAGGCGCGCATAGATGAACGGCTTGAACAGTTCGAGCGCCATCTTCTTCGGCAAGCCGCACTGGTGCAGCTTGAGGTCGGGACCGACGACGATAACCGAACGACCCGAATAGTCGACGCGCTTGCCGAGCAGGTTTTGGCGGAAGCGCCCTTGCTTGCCCTTCAGCATGTCGGCGAGCGACTTCAGCGGGCGCTTGTTGGCGCCGGTGATGACGCGGCCGCGGCGGCCGTTGTCGAACAAAGCGTCGACGGCCTCCTGCAGCATTCGCTTTTCGTTGCGGATGATGATGTCGGGAGCGCGCAACTCCATCAGCCGCTTCAAGCGATTGTTGCGGTTGATGACGCGGCGATAGAGGTCGTTCAGGTCCGAGGTCGCAAAGCGGCCGCCATCCAGAGGAACCAGCGGACGCAGTTCTGGCGGGATCACCGGCACGACAGTGAGGATCATCCATTCCGGCTTGTTGCCGGAGCGGATGAAGGCTTCGACCAGCTTCAGACGCTTTGCCAGCTTCTTCGGCTTCAGCTCCGAGGTGGATTCGGCGATTTCCTTGCGCAGCTGCTCGGCCTCTTTCTCGAGATTGAGGCCCATGAGCAATTCACGCACCGCTTCAGCACCGATTGCCGCGGTAAAGCTGTCTTCGCCGTACTCGTCTTGGGCGCGGAGATAATCCTCCTCGGTCAACAGCTGCTTGGCTTCGAGCGGCGTCAAGCCGGGCTCGAGCACGATGTATTGCTCGAAGTAGAGAACCTTCTCGATATCCTTCAGCGCCATGTCGAGCATGAGCGCGATGCGGCTCGGCAGCGACTTCAAAAACCAGATGTGCGCGACTGGCGCCGCCAGCTCGATGTGGCCCATGCGCTCACGACGCACACGCTGCAATGTCACCTGTACGCCGCACTTTTCGCAGATGATGTCCTTGTACTTCATCCGCTTGTACTTGCCGCACAAGCATTCGTAGTCCTTGATCGGCCCGAAGATCCGCGCGCAGAACAAGCCGTCGCGTTCAGGCTTGAACGTACGATAATTGATGGTTTCCGGCTTTTTGATCTCGCCGAACGACCAAGAGCGGATCTGCTCCGGCGATGCGATCGAAATCTTGATCTGATCGAACACCGGCGCCGGCGGCTGGTTGCCGAAGGTGTTGTTGATCAGGTCTTGGTTCATGGCATTCATGGTTTTCTACCTTCCGTCGCTCCGGTGTGCGGCCGGAGCCTTGGGGGCATTTTCAACGCAGCGCCCGCGCGCTTCTTGCGAAAGCGCGCGGGCCAATTCGAACGGCTATTCGGCCGCTTTCGGTTTGGCGCCGTCCGCCAGCTCGACGTTCAAGCTCAGCGAACGCATTTCCTTGACGAGGACGTTGAAGCTTTCCGGGATGCCGGCCTCGAATGTGTCGTGACCGCGCGTGATCGCTTCGTAGACCTTGGTGCGGCCGGCGACGTCGTCTGACTTCACCGTCAACATTTCCTGCAAAGTGTAGGCAGCGCCGTAGGCCTCGAGCGCCCACACTTCCATTTCACCGAAGCGTTGGCCGCCGAACTGCGCCTTGCCGCCCAGCGGCTGCTGGGTGACGAGCGAGTACGGACCGATCGAGCGTGCGTGGATCTTGTCGTCCACCAGGTGGTGCAGCTTCAGCATGTAGATGTAGCCGACGGTGACCGGGCGCTTGAACGTCTCGCCCGTCTGGCCGTCACGCAGCATCACCTGGCCGGTTTCGGAGAACCCGGCTTCCTTCAGCATGGCGCGGATGTCGCTGTCCTTGGCGCCGTCGAACACGGGCGTCGCCACCGGCACGCCCTTCTCGATATTGTGCGCCAAGACGCGGAGGTCTTCCTGGTCCTTCGGCAATTCGACGCCGGGGCCATAGACTTCCCGCATCTTCTTCTCGAGCGGGCGCTTGTCGCCATCGCGTTCAAGAACGTCGAGCGCCTGGCGCACTTGCTTGCCAAGGCCGGCGCAGGCCCAGCCCAAGTGGGTTTCCAGGATCTGTCCGACATTCATGCGCGAAGGCACGCCCAGCGGATTGAGCACGATATCGACATGCGTGCCGTCATCCAGGAACGGCATGTCTTCCACCGGCACGATCTTCGAGATGACGCCCTTGTTGCCGTGACGGCCGGCCATCTTGTCGCCCGGCTGCAGCTTGCGCTTCACCGCGACGAACACTTTGACGACCTTCATCACGCCCGGGGGCAATTCATCGCCGCGCTGCAGCTTGTCGACCTTGTCGGCGAAGCGCGCATCGAGGCGCTTCTTGGCGTCGTCGTACTGCTTCTTCAGCGCTTCGATTTCGACCATCGCGGCTTCGTCTTCGAGGCCGATCTGCCACCATTGGCCGTGGCTGAGCTGGTCGAGGCCATCTTGGGTGACTTCGCCCTTCTTGAAGCCCTTCGGGCCTGAAGCCGCGGTCTTGCCGATGAGGATTTCCTGCAGACGGCCGAAGATGTTGCGCTCAAGGATCGCAAGTTCGTCGTCGCGGTCCTTGGAGAGACGCTCGATTTCCTCGCGCTCGATTTGCAGCGCGCGCTGATCCTTCTCGACGCCGTGGCGATTGAAAACGCGCACCTCGACGACTGTGCCATTGACGCCCGGCGGCAGACGCAGCGACGTGTCGCGCACATCGGAGGCCTTTTCGCCGAAGATGGCGCGCAGCAGCTTTTCTTCCGGCGTCATCGGGCTTTCGCCCTTTGGCGTCACCTTGCCGACGAGGATGTCGCCCGGCTCCAGTTCGGCGCCGATCGCCACGATGCCCGCTTCGTCGAGATTGCGCAGCGCTTCCTCGCCGACGTTCGGGATGTCGCGGGTGATTTCCTCGGGACCGAGCTTGGTATCGCGGGCGGCGACTTCGAACTCTTCGATATGGATCGACGTGAACACGTCGTCCTTGACGATACGTTCGCTGATCAGGATCGAGTCCTCGAAGTTGTAGCCGTTCCACGGCATGAACGCGACGAGCACGTTGCGGCCGAGGGCAAGCTCGCCCAGCTCCGTCGACGGACCGTCGGCCATGATGTCGCCTTCGCGCACGAGGTCGCCGACCTTCACGATCGGACGCTGCGTGATGCAGGTGTTCTGGTTCGAGCGCTGGAACTTCAGCAGACGGTAGATGTCGACGCCCGGCTTGGTCGGGTCGCGTCTCTTCCGTGGCGCGCACGACGATACGTTGGCTGTCCACCTGCTCGACGACGCCGGTCCGGCGCGCCGTGATCGCGGCGCCGGAGTCACGCGCCACCGTGCCTTCCATGCCAGTGCCGACGATCGGCGCATCTGCACGCAGCAGCGGCACCGCTTGGCGTTGCATGTTCGAGCCCATGAGCGCGCGGTTGGCGTCATCGTTCTCGAGGAACGGGATGAGCGCTGCGGCAACCGAAACCACCTGCTTCGGCGACACGTCCATGAGATCGATTTCGTCGCGCGGAATGAGCTGCGCTTCGCCGTTCTCGCGCGCTTGCACGAGATCTTCGGAAAGCTTGCCCTTCTCGTCGAGCGCGGCGTTGGCCTGGGCGATCTTGTGCTTGGCCTCTTCCATCGCCGAGAGATAGTGGATCTCGTTCCGTCGGCTTGCCGTGCACGACCTTGCGATACGGGCTTTCGATGAAGCCGTACTTGTTCACCCGCGCGTGCGTCGCCAGCGAATTGATGAGGCCGATATTCGGACCTTCCGGCGTTTCGATCGGGCAGATGCGGCCATAGTGCGTCAGGTGCACGTCGCGGACTTCAAAGCCCGCGCGTTCGCGCGTGAGACCGCCCGGACCCAGCGCCGAGAGACGCCGCTTGTGCGTGATCTCGGAGAGCGGATTGGTCTGGTCCATGAATTGCGAGAGCTGCGAGGAGCCGAAGAATTCGCGCACCGCCGCCGCCGCCGGCTTGGCGTTGATCAGGTCGTGCGGCATCACCGTCTCGATATCGACGGAGCTCATGCGTTCCTTGATCGCGCGCTCCATGCGCAGCAAGGCCGATGCGATACTGATTTTCCATCAGTTCGCCGACCGAGCGCACGCGGCGATTGCCGAGATTGTCGATGTCGTCGACTTCGCCGCGCCCGTCGCGAAGATCGGAGAGCGTGCGCAGCACTTCGATGATGTCGTCCAGGCGCAGAATGCGGATGCCGTCATCGGTATCGAGGCCCAGGCGCATGTTCATCTTCACGCGGCCGACGGCGGAGAGATCGTAGCGCTCGCCATCGGAGAAGAGCCCGTTGAACAGCACTTCGGCGGTGTCGATCGTCGGCGGCTCGCCCGGACGCATGACGCGGTAGATGTCGAACAGCGCTTGTTCGCGGTTCTCGTTCTTGTCGAGCTTGACCGTGTTGCGGATGTAGGGGCCGACCGTCATCGGATCGATGTCGAGAATCGGCAGTTCGTCGATGCCCGCTTCGATCAAAGTCGCGAGCACGCCTTCAGAGAGCGCGTCGCCCGCTTCGATGTAGATTTCACCGGTTTCCGGATTGACGATGTCTTCTGCGATGATAGCGGTCGAACAGATCTTCCGACGGCACCTGAATATCGACGACGCCGTCTTCCACGAGCTTGTTGGCCAAGCGCGCGGCGATCTTCTTGCCTGCTTCAGCGACGACCTTGCCCGTCTTTGCGTCGACGAGATCGTAATTCGGCTTTACGCCGCGCCAGCGCTCGGCGCGGTACTTGGTTGTCCAGCCCGAACGCGTGCGCTTGTAGACCGACGATTGGTAGAAAGTGCTGAGGATTTGTTCGCTCGACATGCCGAGCGCATAGAGCAGCGTCGTCGCCGGCAGCTTGCGCTTGCGGTCGATACGAACGAACAGAATGTCCTTGGCGTCGAATTCGAAATCGAGCCACGAGCCGCGATAGGGGATCACGCGCGCGGCAAAAAGCAGTTTGCCGGACGCATGCGTCTTGCCCTTGTCGTGGTCGAAGAAAACGCCCGGGCTGACGGTGCATCTGAGACACGATCACGCGCTCAGTGCCGTTGACGACGAATGTGCCTTTGTCGGTCATCAACGGGATGTCGCCGAGATAGACGTCTTGTTCCTTGATGTCCTTGACCGACTTCGCGCCGGTTTCTTCGTCGGTTTCAAAGACGATCAGGCGCAACTTCACCTTCAGCGGCGCGGCATAAGTCATGTCGCGCTGCTGGCATTCCTCGACGTCGAACTTCGGCTCTTCGAATTCGTACGACACGTATTCGAGCACAGCCCGGTCCGAGAAATCGCGGATCGGAAACACCGACTTGAAAACGGCCTGCAGGCCCTCTTCGATGCGCTCGTAGGAGCGCTGGTCCTTTTGCAGGAATTGATCGTAGGAGCTTTTTTGCACCTCGATCAGGTTCGGCATTTGCCCCGCTTCCGGGATCTTGCCGAAGGATTTACGGATACGCTTCTTACCAGTGTAGGACAGAGCCATCTGATCTTCCCAATGCGCGCTGCGCTTTGACGCGAACCCCGGCCACTAGGCTCGCCAAGCGCGGCGCATGAGCCGCCTTTCCGCCCTGAATTCGCGTTACGCTTGCGCGAACCCGACCCTCCGACGAAACGTCCCGGGCGGGGGACGCTCCGGCGCATCCGCCAGATTCTCTAAATCTTGGCCGGACGCGCAGTGGCGGAAGCGGCGCCCGTTGCCGGGCCCGGCTTCCGCTTGTTTTGTGCGAGTTACTTCAGATCGACCTTGGCGCCCGCTTTTTCAAGTTGAGCCTTGAACTTTTCGGCATCGGCCTTGTTCACGCCCTCCTTCACAGGCTTCGGCGCGCCCTCGACCAGGTCCTTGGCTTCCTTGAGGCCGAGGCCGGTGATGGCGCGCACTTCCTTGATGACTTCGATCTTCTTGTCGCCCGCCGCCGTGAGCTGGACCGTGAATTCGGTCTTCTCTTCGGCCGCGGCCGCCGGGGCTGCGCCAGCAGCAGCGGCAACCGCCACCGGCGCCGCGGCGGAAACGCCCCACTTTTCTTCGAGCAGCTTCGAGAGCTCGGCGGCTTCCATCACCGTGAGCTTCGACAGGTCGTCTACGATTTTGTTGAGGTCTGCCATGATCTTAGTTCCTGACGTTTGGTGTTCGATGAATGCGAAAATGACGGTTAGGCGGCGTCCTTGGTGGCGTAAGCGTTGAAAACCCGCGCCAACTGGCCGCCCGGCGCCGCGAGCACGCCGGCGATCTTGGTCGCGGGCGCCTGCACGAGGCCGATGATCTTGCCACGCAGCTCGTCGAGCGAAGGCAAGGTGGCCAGAGCTTGGACGCCTTGCACGTCGAGCAGCTGATCGCCGAACAGGCCGCCAATGATGGCGAACCGTTCCTTTTCCTTGGCGTACGCGACGGCGACCTTGGCGGCCGATATCGGGTCAGCGGAATAGGCGATCGCGGTGGGGCCGGTGAACAGCTTGGCGGCGGCCGATTTCGGCGTGCCGTCGATAGCGCGTTGCACCAGGCGGTTCTTCACCACTTGCAGCGCACCGCCTTCTTTACGCAGGCGGGAACGCAGCACCGTCAAATCCGCAACGGTCAAACCGGAATAATGGCCGACGACCACCACCCCGGCCCCGGCAAACACGCCTTTCAGCGCTTCCACCGTTTCGGCCTTCTGAGCACGATCCATTGCGGTCTCCTCAGTTGGGCCCCCGGCCAATCCGGGCGCCCGAGAAGCGCACGCGGACTTGCCGGCCGGCGGAAATGACCCCCGAAGCGGCGCGCGGTCCACGCGCAGCCTGTCCCAGGAGCCGGCCTGCGGGAGACGGCTTGACAGCCACCCCCGAAAAACGTCAGCTTCTGTCTATTGCCGGCCCAAGAAAGCCTAAGCTTTCAACGGATTAAGCCACGCGCACAGGACCCTCTCGGGCGAACCATATGCGTGGCGCCTGCAGTCTCGGACAGGTCGCCGAGGGTTAACCCCCGGCGGATCGCGCGATATGCACGCTTTATTGCACCGCCGCAAGGGCGCTCGGCACAATTCTGTGTGCTTGGCAAGGGGGTCGTGTCCTAAGTGTGCGACCCGGCTGGGGACGACAGCAGCGGTTCGTGCTCACCGCCGACGTGATGGGCGCGCTGTCCATCGTCGCGCTCGTCGAAGATCTGGCCACAGACCTCACACACGGCAAAGCTCTGGTCTGGTTTGCGTGCGCGCGCGGCCTTGCGCGGAATGCCGAGGACGATACGGACGGCTTCCTTGGGCGACAGCGGCTCAGCTTCCGCTTCGTCGCGCTTTGCCGCGACCCGTTCTGGATCAACCGACAAACGCATGCCCAGCCTCCGCGTGAAGCGCCGCCGCCGGAATTTGTCGGGCCGGCGGCGGGTGGGGTTAGAAAATGCCAGGCCGACTGGGTTAGCGACCACGCCCAGTGATGCCAATTTTAGCGCGGTCTCGAAATGTTTGAACTGTGAAATGAGACCTTGCTGGGCGTTTTTTCAGTGCGCGCCGAAGAGAGCGCCGATCATCTGAAGCACAACCGACATCACCGATACCCAAAGCCAGGCGATAAAGCCCCCGACGCGGGCGGCCGCGGCCTGCTGCGTGAACGCCGCCACCGCCAAGGCGGCGAGCAGCGCCAGGAAGAGAACGCCCCATTGGCCTGGCGTCTTCGGTTTCACCGCCATGGGGAAGTCACAGGTAGGCGCTGATGGCGGGGGCGTTCCACCAATCGTTTTCACGACCATTGCAATACATGACCGGCGAGGCGGCCAATTCTTCGTCGCTGGCCTCGAGCGTTGCGATCTGAATGGAAACCGTCTCGCCGCCGAGTTGGGGAATGTTGAACACGCCGTGTGTGCGAACCCCGCACGTCTGGCAGAATTTGTGTTGGCCTGCCTTCGACCCGAATTCGTAGGAACTCAACTTATCCTCGCCCGACAACAGCCGAAACGCCGGCGGTTTGATGTTGGCGCCCCACGCACGCGTCTTGCGGCAAAGCGAGCAATTGCAGCGTGCTCCACCGGCTGCGAGATCGACGTCGGCCTCGTAGCGCACGGCGCCGCAATGGCATGAGCCGCTATAGGTTTTCACCGCCATGGGAGCCCTCCTCACACGAAAAAGCGCCCCGGCCTTTCGACCGGAGCGCCCATCCTAGCTGTAAATCAGCCGCCGTGGGTTTATCCGTGCGTTAGCTTTGCGAGGCAGCGATCGCAGCCGCGGGATCGATCCGCACGCCGGGACCCATCGTCGACGACAGCGCCACCTTCTTCACGAACGTGCCCTTGGCGCCCGACGGCTTGGCCTTCGCCACCGCGTCCACGAATGCCTTCACGTTGGCGAGGATCTGCTCTTCAGTGAAGCTGACCTTGCCGATGCCGGCATGGAGGATGCCCGCCTTCTCGACCCGGAATTCCACAGCGCCGCCCTTGGCGTCGCCGACGGCCTTCTTCACGTCCATCGTGACAGTGCCGACCTTTGGATTAGGCATCAGGCCGCGCGGCCCGAGCACCTTACCGAGGCGCCCAACGAGCGCCATCATGTCCGGCGTGGCGATCAGGCGATCGAAATCGATCGTGCCGCCATTGACTGTTTCGAACAAATCTTCAGCCCCGACGATATCGGCGCCCGCGGCCCTGGCTTCGTCAGCCTTGGCCCCACGCGCAAACACGGCCACTTTCGCCGAACGGCCCGTGCCGCTCGGCAGCGAGACGACGCCGCGTACCTGTTGGTCGGGATATTTCGGGTCGACGCCGAGATTCATCGCGATCTCGATGGTCTCATTGAATTTCGCGCTGGCGCGCGACTTCACCAGCTTCACCGCTTCATCGAGCGTATGCAGTTTGCGCGGATCGATGCCGGCATGGCTCTTGGCCATACGCTTGGTCGTCTTCATGCCTTTGGTCTTGGTGGGTGCTTGCGCCATGGCCTGTTACCCCACCACTTCCACGCCCATCGAGCGGGCGGTGCCTGCGACCATCTTAGCGGCCTGATCGAGATCGGCGGCGTTGAGATCCTTCTGCTTGGCTTTGGCGATTTCCTTGCACTGCGCCATGGTGATCTTGCCGACCACATCGACGCCCGGCTTCTTCGAGCCGGAGCCCGGTTTCTTTACCGTCGGCAACTTCGCCGCCTTCTTGATCAGGAACGACGCCGGCGGCGTCTTGATCTCGAAGGTGAAGCTCTTGTCCTGGTAATAGGTGATGACCACAGGGCACGGATCGCCCTTGGTCATGTCCTGCGTGCGGGCGTTAAAGCCCTTGCAGAATTCCATGATGTTCAAACCGCGCTGACCGAGCGCGGGGCCGATCGGGGGCGATGGGTTCGCAGCCCCTGCCGGCACCTGGAGCTTGATCTGCCCCAGAACCTTCTTAGCCATGTTGTCCTCTCAAGGTTTGGACCGGAGATGTCCTCTTGGGGACCCGGACCTGAGGGTGCGTGGTGCGGCCGGCTAGAGCCTCCCACGCGGGAAGCGGCGGCTTATAGGGGCGCGCACTTGCCTTGTCGATAGTCGCCCTTGTCGATAGCCCGTCCTTGGCGGCATGGTTGGCGCCGAGATTGGGAGTTTGCGGATGGCGCGATTGGGCTGGATGGGAGCGCTTGGCGCGGTTGTGGCGTTGACCTGCGCCCCGCTTGCGCAAGCTCAGATCGCACTCTCCGACATCAATGCGCGCATCGATCAGGTCGCGCCCCAGCTCATCACTTGGCGGCGCGACATCCACCAGCATCCCGAACTCGGCAATCGCGAAACGCGCACCGCTGCGCTGGTCGCCGCCCATCTGCGCCGGCTCGGTATGGATGTGCGCACCGGCGTCGCCGGCACCGGCGTCATCGGCATTCTGCGCGGCGGCCGTCCCGGCCCAGTCGTGGCGCTACGCTCCGAACTCGACGCGCTTCCCGTGCACGAAGCCACCGGCCTTCCCTTCGCCTCGAACGTTCAGACCCAATACAATGGTCAAACCACCTACGTCGCGCACGCATGCGGCCACGACTTGCACATCGCCATGTTGATGGGCGCTGCCCAAGTGCTGGCCGGCATGCGCGCACAATTGCCCGGCACAATCCTTTTCATTTTCCAACCAGCGGAAGAAGGTCCCCCCGCCGGCGAGACCGGCGGCGCCGCGCGCATCCTCGCCGAGCACGGTCTCGACAATCCCGCGCCCTCGGCAATCTTTGGGCTTCACGTCGTGCCCGGCGTTCCCGGCACGATCTTCTACCGACCAGAAGGCCTGATGGCCGCGGCCGATGAATTCCAAATCGTGCTGCACGGGCGCCAAACGCACGGCGGCTGGCCATGGCAAGGCATCGACGTCATTTCCCTGAGCGCGTCAATCGTCTCGGAATTCAATCGCATCGCGGCGCGCACCGTTGACGTCACCAATGCGCCGACCGTGCTTTCCGTCACCACCATTAACGGCGGCAATCGCTGGAACATCATTCCCCAAGAAGTGACCATGGCCGGCACGCTGCGCACATTCGATCCCGCTGGCCGTGTCGCGGTTCAGCACCGCATGGAGCAAACGGTGCACGATCTGGCGCAGAGTTATGGCGCGACCGCTGACCTGCACCTCACCGAACACGGCCGCGTTACTTATAACGATCCAGCGCTCACCGCTTGGGCGCTGCCGGCGATGACGGAAGCGGCAGGCCAAGGCCACGTCGATCCCGCGCACGCGCGTACGATGGTGTCGGAAGATTTCTCCTACTACCAGGAACACATCCCCGGCCTCTTCGTGCATCTGGGCGCAAGCCAAGACGGCGTCGATCCCGCGACTTCAGCGCCCAATCACTCGCCGCTCTTCAATCCAAACGAGCGCATCCTGCCGCTGGGCGTGCGCGCACACGTTCTCTTTGCTGTGCGTTATCTTGAAAGCGGCGGCCTCAACGCGCAGGCCGCGGCGGCCCATTAGCAACGCTGCTGAGCAAGGCTGCGGGGAACCTTAGCGGATCTTTTCGACCTGGCCGTATTCGAGGTCGACTGGCGTTTCGCGGCCGAAGATCATAACGGCGACCTTCAAGCGGCCGCGCTCTTCGTCGACTTCCGACACCATGCCTTCGAAGCTCTGGAACGGCCCATCGGAGACTTTCACCTTCTCGCCGATCTCGAAATTGATCACTGGCCGAGGCTTGGCTACACCCGCTTCGGCGACACGGCCCAGGATGCGCTCGACTTCCTTGTCGCTGACGGGCTGGGGTTTGTTTTGCGTGCCGAGAAAGCCCGTCACTTTCGGGGTGTTTTTGACCAGGTGATAGGCCTCGTCGGTCATTTCCATTTTCACCAGCACGTAGCCCGGGAAATGGCGATGCTGACGTACTTTTTTTGAGCCGCGCACGACTTCGGTGACTTCCTCGGTCGGCACCTGGATGTCTTCGAACTGCTCTTCGAGACCCTGGCGCGAAGCCTGATCGCGGATCGCCTCGGCGACCTTGCCTTCGAAGTTCGAATAAGCGTGCACGATGTACCAGCGCGTACGGCCTGAGCCGGCTCGCGGCGCCTGCGCTTCTTGAGATTCTTGCGCTTCAACCATGGTCATGCGGCCTTAGTGCCCGATGCTCAAAATGAAATGGATGGCGTTGCTTGCGATGAAGTCGACGAGGAAAAAGAACAACGCCGCCACAACCGTGAACATCATCACCATGATGACGGAGACAGTGACTTCGCTGCGCGTGGCCCAGGTGACCTTGCGCGCCTCGGCGCGCACTTCGCGCCAGAACTGAAGTGGTCCGCCTTTGCGGCGCGGTTCTATTTCTTGGTCGGCCGTGTCCATCGCCATCTGAGTTCTAAAACTTTCCGTGTCCGTTTCGCCGTCTTCAAGTCGTATGCGCCCAACGCGCCTGCAAGGCGCGGGTGGCAGGAGTTGAGGGACTCGAACCCCCGACCCTCGGTTTTGGAGACCGATGCTCTACCAGCTGAGCTAAACTCCTACGCCTTGTATTTACAAGACTTTCTACAATAATCACCAAGTGTGACGGGGCGAGCCCGTACACTTGATACCATTTTTCATGGGATTTGGGGCTTCTAATGCGGAGGGTGTGCGCGCGCAATAGCAACGAAGCAAGCAAGGCTGAAAGCGCCTGAAGGGCCGAAACCAAAACGGCGCACGGCGCGTCGGGCGCTCGATGGCGTCAGCTTCCCAACTCTCGGTCTGCAAGACCAAGGGTTCCGCAGCTAGCGGCTAGGTCCGTAATTTGCCGTCGGTCCAACTGATGGACGCAACACCTTCCTTGAATCGAGGTCGCAGGGGCAAGCCCGTGGCGCCAACCGCGTGATGCGCGCAACGAATATCGCTCACTGAGTTAGCCGACGGAAACGACGGGTTATCGGCGGGCCGCAATGTGCTCCGCGCGCGCAGCGACATCGGCGATCTTCTCCATTGCCGCCTCGACATCGGCGGCTCGTTCAAGCCATTTGTCGTGGCGCGGTCTTGAGACAGTATGCCTAGACAAAGGCAAATCGGCTCCAAGCTGACGGTCCCAATCAAAGTCCACTGCCTTGCAGATCAGCCCCACTTCGGCGTTTGGATCGCGCACCAGAGCGTCATAACGCGTCACCACCCAGCGATCTGCTGGCAGTGCGGACAGATCATCCAACATGATAGTTGTCGTCGTCCGCCATTGCGACGCGACGCGCTCGTTCAAAGGCAGTTTTGCGAGTTCGCTCCAACCGGGTGTCAACAGCAAGGACCAAGGCAATTCTCCGCGCCAATTGGGAAGACCGGGATAGGTGCGAAATCCACCGCTTTGCCATGCCTCAATCATGGATGAGAGCACCTGACGCGGATCGCGATAGAGATAAACGAACCGTGCCTCGGGAAAGGCTGCGGCGAGGAAGGGAATGCGCAGAGCGTTCTTGGGCGTCTTCTCGAGCATCCTGACGCGCGCGTGAGAGGCAGGGCCATCGCCATTGCGATCTCTCAGCGCGGCCGCAAAGCGTGCGCGCAACAGGGACACGATTTCCGGCGTTGCATCTGCGGCTTCGAGACGATTGGACGACCACCGGCGTGAGACGACATCGAGACCGGGAACGCCCTCAATGATCTCGTGGCTCTCGCCGCCCACTGTATACACAGAAGGCGCTTGGGCGAGCGTTTCAAACAAAAACGATGAACCCGAACGCGGCGGACTTACAATGAAGACCGGCCGGTCAAACGCCAACTCTGACCCCCTCAGTGCGCCGCTCGCGATGGGCGCTGATGCGGCGCCGATCCCTCCAGAAGCCATCCCTTTGGCTTTGGCTTCTGGATCTTCTCGCGCCTCTCCTGCCCCATCGTCCTGCGCACGGTCCGCCAACGCGATGCCAATGATGTATTGGTTGAGCGCGTGCTCGAGGCCGTAGGCGTTTCGAAGTTGGACGGTTTCGGCGCGCGCAGCTTTCAGGTTCCGCACAAACAGATCCAAAGCGTTCCGATATCGCGGCCGACCTTCGCGAGACTCGCCAAATATGGACCAAAGCGCGCGCCATGAATGAAGGAATTGCATCGCGGCCTGCGCAGTCGCGCGAAAGGCAGGTTGATTGGCGTCGGTCTCTTGAAACAGAAACGTAATATTGTCGCGCGCCTCCCAAGGCGTCATCACACTTGTCGTATTGACGGTTTCAAATTCGAGTTGCGCGACGGACGCGCCAAAGGGCGCCACCGACTGCGGCGTCCAAGAGCCCATGCGATTTGGTGCGATCCCCCTCGTCGCTGATTCCAAAAGCGCTCGCCGCCGACGGTGTCGACAACGAGATGAATGCGCGCCCTTTCCGCATCGTTGATCACGCGATGTCTCGACCAAGTGTCGAAAATCCAGCACTCGCCTTCCTTCATTTGACTTCTTCATTGCCGTAGGTGAAACGCCCGGTCGACTGGGTCACGATCAGCGCATGGACACGCTGCGGTCTCGCCAGTAATAATGACCATCGATGTGAGGCGTGACTTCCGCGTGCCCTGACAAGCGCATCAGGCGCGTGCGCCCGAGCGACACACCGAGGCTGGCCAACACATCGATCATGTACGGGCAACGATCGAGATAAGGCGTCGCGCGCATCGGGCCCCAGAAGTTGTCGTTGCTTGTGTCGCCTCGCAAAGAAACTATCGGCAGGAAATCATTGCCCGAAAATCCTTGAGGGTGCGGCAGCCAAGCGCTCTCTTCAATCTGGCCGACTTCCTGGGCCAAGCGCCGAGCATCAAACATCAGCGGCAGCTGGAGAAAGGGCGACTGCAATTTCATCGAGCTGAGAACTCCCGCAGCGTGCCTAGTCGGATACCCTCCCCCAACCAGCGGGTGCAAGGCCCCGCAACATCGGCGCTGACGAGCTGCCCGGCGCCGCATTCGAATTGGAGCGGCAGCCTAATCTTTCTGTACATGGGGAGCTCGCGGCTCTTTCCTCAACGTGCCGCCAGACCAGTTTGCGAAAACCGCGCCTACGGGGCTTCCTCGTCGGTGGCCTGGTTGCAGAAGGCCGGCTGGTGGGCGGCGTCCAGGAAGCCACAACCGCGGCGGATTTCCGCTTCGATCATCGCGCACGCATTGGCGGCGTTGCACGGCGGATGGGTCGCCGGCGAAACCTGCGTACATTGCGCGACCAGACGTGCAGCTTCCTCAGCGCCCCGCGTCTGGGCGCAACTGAGCGAAGCCACGCGAATCTCTTCCCTCGCCGATTGGCGCAGATCGTAACCGTCGCTGCTGCGGATGTTGTCGGCGCGCCAGCCCTGCGGCGTCTCAACCATCTCCCAGGTTTCGACGCGCGCGTCGCCCGCAACCGTAAAACGCGCTTGCACTGTGGCGTGGCCATGGTCGGGCGGCGAAATTGTCGTCACGGTAATGGCGCTCAAGGGCGAACAATCCTGACAATCGAGAACCGGATCGCCGTCCAGGAACGGCTCTTGGTTGGCGTCTGCCGCCGCCGAAGCCTGGCGAACGAGCGCTGCGAGCGCTTCCGAAAGCGGCAGTTCGTTGACATCCGTCGGCTGCTGATGGGCGTTGCGTTGCACAGCGGCGTCATAAACCGCGCGCACAATAGCTTCCGGGCTTCCGGTGATTGTGTCGGCGCTTGCGGTTGGCCCTGCGCGCACGCCGCCAAAACCGCCACAAGCATTGCGATGAAAATCGCACGCATCCGCCGCCTCCCTGCCCCTGGAGACGACATGCTACGCAGATCGGTGAAGCTCCGCTAGCGCGCCCGATCAGACGTCCAAACGGAAAGCATCTACTCGGCGAAGAGCACTTCCCAGGTGTGTCCGTCCGGGTCGGTGAAATAGCCGCTATAGCCTTCCTCATCATCGTGGGCGGCCGAGATGGTTGCGCCGGCCTTCTGCGCCCTCGCCATCACGGCATCGACGTCAGCCTTGCTGTCGGCAAAATAAGAAATGATCATGCTGGCATTGCCGCGCGTCGCTGGACGGTTGCCGACTTGCTCGACATAAGCGCCGAAACCGCTGCGATCGAGCAGCGTGAGATAGACGCCGTCGACATCGAACGCGGCGTGATCTTCGTCGGCCTCTTCCGGCGTCAAACCCAGGCCGTCGCGATAGAACGCCAACGACTTCTTCAAATCGTCCACCGGAACCGTGACGCAAGAAATCGCTAGGGGCATGCCTCACCTCCACACCTGACGCGCGGGCGTCTTCAGTCCCGCATCCCTGGACGGATTCTGCGCACACGAAAAGCGTCCGACGCCGTCAGCGACGCTTCATCAAAGCAGCGGCGCGCTTCGCCAATCAGGGGAAAAAGCAAAGGGATTTCGCGGTTTGCGCAGTGTCTTTACCGCATCGCAGGCGCTGAAATCCTCACCTGCGAGACTGTGCACAATTGCTGGGTGTGACCAGCGCGCCCAGATGTGGGCTCCCCAGATTGGGTGATCACTAAGGGGTATGAACCACATGCGTACTTGGATAATCGGCGCTGCGGCCTTGCTGGCTGTAGCGGCGGCGCCAGGCGTGGCATCCGCGGCGAGCGGCTATGTCGGCCTGAACTACACCAACACCGACGTCGACAATGGCGGCAACAACAATGCTTGGGGCGCCGAGGGCTCGGTGGTCTTCTCCGGCAGCTCGCAAATCTCTTTCGAACTCGATGGCTCAATCGCCGACGGCGACGAAACCGACACCGTCACGAGTGGCGTCGCGCACGTGTTCACACGCAACGACAGCTATCTCTTCGGCGGCTTCGTCGGCGCCGCGCACGCTGACGACAGCACGACCTGGTCGGTCGGGCTCGAAGGCAACAAATACTTCGAAGGTTGGACGGCTGCCGCGGCGGTTGGCTACGCCAACAATAACGACGCCGATATCAGCGGCTGGGGCGCGAACCTGCAAGCACGCGTGTTCCCAACCGATAACTTCCGTCTGCAAGGCAACGTTGGTTACGCCAGCGTTGACTTCAACCCGGGCAACGACACTGCCTGGACCGCCGGCATCGGGGCCGAATGGCAAGCCGCCTCCTTCCCGGTCTCGGTGGGCGCAAACTACAACCACGTCGAATTCAACGATGCCGATATCAGCGCCAACGTCTGGAGCGTTTCGGTCCGCTACAATTTCGGCGGCGGGTCGCTGCGCGATCGCGATCGTAACGGCGCAAGCCAAGCCGATCTCGTGAACTTCGGCGCTATCTTCGGACTCTGATAAAACCAGCTCACTGACGCAACATTGTCGCGCCCCGGCTCACCGCCGGGGCGCGATTTTTTTGTCAGCATGGCGTTGATCGGCGGCCGCCCGGCGCCAAAGGCGTATGCACGCGAGACACACAAAACGCACGGCTTGGTTTGCGAACTCTTCTAAGGTCAGTCGCGCGTGGCGACCGAGCGCCCCGCTCAAGGGACGGGGCGGCTCAACTCTTATACCCAACCGGAACGCATCGACGGTTCAACCGCCGGCTGCGACCAACAAATATATTGTTTGTTTTCAGTTGGATATATCTGTGCTGCGCACGCCACAGGTTCAAAAACGGTTCAGTACTCCCTTGAGCGGGGCGCGCCATCACAGCATGCTTGCGCTTCCAATGGGTATGGGAAGGCCAATTCCGGCCGTTGCGGGAAACTTCACGGGGAATTTTCAAAATGAAGAAGCAAGTTGCCTTCTTAGGCGCCGCCGCTGCTGCGCTGATGGTGGCCGGCACAGCCCACGCTGACGGGGGCTATGTTGGTCTTAGATATTCCGACAATAACGACACCGACATCAGCTCCTGGGGAATCAACGGCGCATTCGCAGCGCAGAACTTCCAGTTCGATGCTGGATATCGAGACCTGAGCGATGTCGACGCCAACGCTTGGAACATTGGCGCTCACCTTTTCAGCCGCGGCGATACTTGGCTGTGGGGTGGCTACGTCGGCTACGACACCGTCTCCGGCGGCGGCACCGATATCAATGAGTGGACCGCAGCGCTGCAAACGCAATATTACATGCCGCGCACCACCCTCAGCGGCAATCTCGCCTACAGCGACACCGAAGGCGACCTCCGTCTTTGGCAGATCGACGGCGAGGCTCGCTTCTTCGCCACCGATAATTTCAGCCTCCAAGGCAATCTCGGCTGGGGCAACCTCAGTGGCGGGGGCGGCGACAGCGACCTTTGGAACTATGGCGTCGGCGCTGAATGGCAGGCCAATTCGTTCCCCGTGAGCATCTATGCTGGCTGGCAAGGCTATAATTTTGATGGCGGCGGCGACACCAGCGCTTGGGAGGTTGGCGTTCGCTACAATTGGGGCGGCACGCTGCTTGAGCGCAACCGGTCGGGCGCCGGTCTAGGCGCGCCACACGGCTTCCTGGCCACGCTCTTCAACTAAGCCACGGACACTGAAAACACGGGCACTGAAAACACGGGCACTGAAAACAGAGAGCCCCGCCGCAAGGCGGGGCTCTTAGTTTATGCGCACGAGCGGTGCGCTATTTGCCGACGTGAACGCCCCCGGAGCCAACGTCGCGCAGCGCGTCGATACGCCCGGCATTGGCAATGGAGACATCGCCCGAGCCGGTCAGAGTGATCCGTGAAGCCTCCGATCGCCCATTGAAGGTGACGCTGCCGGAGCCGGTATTTACGACGCTGAGCGCGTCTGCGTGACCGGAGCGAACCCGCACGTCGCCCGACGAGCTGAGCTCCAATTCCATGGTCGGCGATTGCGCCGAACCCACCGCGATATCGCCTGAGCCATCAAGGCGCGCACTGAGCGGCCCACGGACATCGCCGACACTGACATCGCCCGAACCATTGAGAGCCAGCTGCGCGCCAGCCGCGGTCGCGACGCGCACATCGCCAGAACCGAGAAGCCGCGCATCGAGCGCGCCGGCAACATCGCCAACGCTCAAATCGCCTGATCCCGTCAGGCGTAGCGCCGTGTTTCCACCAGCCCGGGAGACAGCGACATCGCCCGAGCCGTTCAGCATTGCGTTGAGCGGCCCGCTAACGGCGCCGACGCGAACATCACCCGAGCCGTTGAGCGTGAGGTCAAGCGCGCCCTGCGCATCGGCGATCTCGGTCCTGCCGCAACCGTTCAGTTCCACGCGCCCGCCAAGCGAAGCGCCGATCGTTGTGTGCACGCCACCGCCGACGCTGAGATTGAGGGTGCGCGGCACATGCAGCGTGATCCGCTGCAGGGCCTCGGGGGCGAGCGCGCCATAACCGGCAACGCGAACCGACGAACGCGGCCCGCTCTGAAACCAGCCGCCACAGCCTTGCACACGCAGGCCGCCGTCGATCACCAACTGATCGCCCTGCAAGCGCACATTTGGCGCAGGAAGGCGCGCGCCCGGCGAAACCGTGGCTTCGATGTCGGCACGGTCTTCCGCAATGACTGTGAGCAGCGCCGCTGCATCGCGAACCTGAACGCTCACGGCATGATAGGGTTCGGCCATAGCCTGGCTGGCGGCAAGGCAACTCATTGCTGCCGTGGTCAACAATAGGCGCACGAAATCACTCCCTCTTTTTCGTCCCCTCGCCCTGGAAGATGCGGACAAAGACCGGTTTGGACGCAAAACCGTGCGGGGGCCTTATCAATGGAACTTGGCGAACAGGGTCTTTGGCGAACCGTCACCTGACAAACGGGGCTTGACGAACGCAGGCGCCGCCTTTATTTAACTGATACGTTAAATACAATGCAAAGCGCCGATCCCCTCTCTGAAACATTGTTCGCGCTCGCCGACCCGACGCGCCGCGCCATTCTTGAGCGGCTGGCGCGCGGACCGGCATCGGTGAACGAGATCGCCGCGCCCTTCGAGATCAGCCTGCCTGCGGTGTCGAAGCACCTGAAGGTGCTTGAGAGCGCAGGCCTGATTTCGCGTGCCCGCGAGGCGCAATGGCGCCCCTGCCAGCTGGAGCCAAATGCGCTGAAGCGCGTCGACGATTGGCTCGAGCGCTATCGCCGCTATTGGACCGGGAGCTTCGACAAGATGGACGCCTACATCGCCAAACTCAAAAAGGAGAAGCGCAAATGAGCGCCACCCTCGCAGACGACGAACTCCTCATCACCCGCACTTTTGATGCGCCGGCCGATGTCGTTTTCGCATTGTGGACCGATCCGGAGCACTTCAAACATTGGATGGGCCCCGGCAAATACGAATGCCGCGAAGCGCGCATGGATGTGCGCGTCGGCGGCGCCTATCGCGGCATGATCTATGCGGACGACACCGGCGAAAGCTGGTTCGGCGGCGTCTATCGCGAGATCGTGCCGAACAAGCGTCTGGTCTTCACCTGGGCGTGGGATAGCGGCCCCTCCGGCGAGGTCGAATCGCTCATCACCATCACCTTCGAAGAACGCGACGGCAAAACCACCCAGCTCTTCCACCAAACGCCATTCCTCAATGTCGAACGCCGCGATGCCCATGTCGGGGGATGGAACGGCGCCTTCGACAAGCTTGGGGTCTACGCAGAAAAGCGAGCAATGGAGCACGCACAATGATCACGATTTCAGCCTTCGCATGGGTGCCCGATTTCGCACAGGGCCAGGTGCGCGATTTGCGCGCGCGCTGGGCGCTGGAGGAAGCCGGACTTCCCTATCGCACGCGCCTTCTTTCGCAAGGTGATCAAGACAAGCCTGAATACCGCGCCATCCAGCCCTTCGGCCAAGTGCCGATCTTCGAGGAGGATGGCTTCACGCTGTTCGAAAGCGGGGCCATCGTGCTCTACGTTGCCCAGCGCAGCGAAACGCTGCTGCCGAAAGATCCCAAAGCCCGCGCCCGCGCGACGCAATGGCTGATCGCCGCGCTCAATTCGATCGAGCCTTTTGTCATGCAAGTCGCGGCAATCGATCTTTTCTACAAGGAGCAGGAATGGGCAAGGTCGCGGCGCCCGGTGCGGTTGAGTTCGCCCACCGCCGCCTCGGCGGCCTCTCGAAGGCGCTCGGCGACAAGCCCTATCTCGACGGCGATCGCTTCACAGCCGGCGACCTCCTCATGTGCACGGTTTTGCGCATCATGCCGGAGCTCACCAACGAACACGCCAATCTGGCCGCGTTCGTCGCACGCTGTACGGCGCGCGACGCCTTCAAGCGCGCGTACGACGCCCAGATCGGCGACTTCAAGAAAGCAGCGTAACGATCTAATCACTGCAAAGAAAAAGGCCGCCCGGCGGGCGGCCTTTGACCTTGGTGCGATGCGAACGGTCTTACGCGCGGAGCTTGGTCAGCACGTCTTGGGCCACCGCGCGCGGCACTTCCTCGTAATGGTCGAATTCCATCACATAGGACGCGCGCCCCTGCGAGAACGAACGCAAGGTGTTCACATAGCCGAACATGTTGGCGAGCGGGACCATCGCGTTGATGATCGTCGCGTTGCCGCGCATGTCCTGGCCTTGGATCATGCCGCGCCGCGCGTTCAGGTCGCCGATCACCGAGCCCACGTACTCTTCCGGACTGGTGACTTCGACCTTCATGATCGGCTCGAGCAAACGCGGATCTCCCTGCTCCTTCAACTCGCGGAACGCTGCGCGCGACGCGATTTCGAAGGTCAGCACGTTGAAGTCGACATCGTGATAGGCGCCGTCGATCAGCCGGGCTGAGAAGTCGATCAGCGGGAAGCCGGCAAGCAGGCCGTTTTCCTTCTGGTTCTTCAGGCCCTTTTCGACGCCGGGCACATATTCCTTCGGCACCGCGCCGCCGACGATCTTGTTCTCGAATACAAAGCCCGAGCCCGGCTCGCCGGGCGCGAATTCGATCTTCACGCGCGCGAACTGGCCTGAACCGCCGGTCTGCTTCTTGTGCGTGTAGTCGATGGTCGCGGCGCGGCCGAGCTTTTCGCGATACGCGACTTGCGGGGCGCCCACATTGGCTTCGACCTTGTAGGTCCGGCGCAAGATGTCGATCTTGATGTCCAAGTGCAGTTCGCCCATCCCCTTAAGGATGGTCTGACCGCTTTCCTGGTCGGTTGACACGCGGAAAGACGGATCTTCGGCAGCGAGCTTGGCCAACGCCACGCCCAGCTTTTCCTGGTCGGCCTTCGACTTCGGCTCGACGGCCACTTCGATGACCGGCTCGGGGAATTCCATGCGCTCGAGGATGACCGGCTTGCGCGGATCGCAGAGGGTGTCGCCAGTGCGCACTTCCTTCAGGCCCGCGAGAGCGACGATATCGCCGGCATAGGCTTCCTTGATGTCCTCGCGGTCGTTTGCGTGCATCAGCAGCATGCGCCCGGCGCGCTCTTTCTTGTCGCGCGTCGAGTTCAGCAAGCCGTCGCCCGCGTTCAGCACGCCGGAATAGATGCGGCAGAATGTGATGGTTCCGACGAACGGGTCGTCCATGATCTTGAACGCCAACAGCGAGAGCGGCTCGCTATCGTCGCTCCTGCGCACCAGTTCCTTTTCCGGGTCGTCCATGTCGACGCCCTTGATAGCGGGGCGATCGGTCGGGTTCGGCAGATAGTCGACGACCGCGTCAAGCAGCGGCTGCACGCCCTTATTCTTGAACGCCGAGCCCAGCAGCATCGGGTACCAGGCAGCCTTCAGCACCGCCAGACGGATGAGCCGCTTCAAGGTGGCCTTATCCGGCTCGTTGCCATCGAGGTACGCTGCCATCACGTCGTCGTCCATTTCGACGGCGGCTTCGATCAGGCTGTTGCGATACTCGATCGCCTTTTCTTTCAGGTCGTCCGGGACTTCGACGATATCGAACTTCGCGCCGAGCGCTTCATCCTTCCAGATGACGGCTTTCATCTCGACGAGATCGACCAGGCCCTTGAAGCCGGATTCGATGCCGATCGGCAATTGCAGCGGCACCGGACGCGCGCCCAGGCGCTTCTTGATGTCCTCGACGCACATGTAGAAGTCAGCGCCCGTCTTATCCATCTTGTTGGCGAAGATGATGCGCGGAACCTTGTACTTGTCGCCTTGGCGCCAAACGGTTTCGGTCTGCGGTTCGACGCCTTGGTTGCCGTCGAGCACAACAACCGCGCCATCGAGCACACGCAAGGAGCGCTCGACTTCAATGGTGAAGTCGACGTGGCCTGGGGTGTCGATAATGTTGAGGCGCTTGCCGTTCCAGAACGTCGTCGTCGCCGCCGAGGTAATGGTAATGCCGCGCTCCTGCTCCTGCTCCATCCAGTCCATCGTGGCCGCGCCATCGTGGACTTCGCCCATCTTGTGGCTCTTGCCGGAGTAGAAAAGGATCCGCTCAGTCGTCGTCGTCTTGCCCGCATCGATGTGGGCCATGATGCCGAAATTGCGGTAGTCTTCAATTTTGTACTGTCGAGGCATGACAATTCTGTCCGTGTGCTTGAACCCCGGCGCTCGTGGCGAGGCCAGGTTTGAACCGGCCCTTTGAGCGCCGGCGATCCGTTTGGATTACCAGCGGTAGTGGGAGAATGCGCGGTTGGCTTCGGCCATCCGGTGGGTGTCTTCGCGCTTCTTGACGGCGTTGCCGCGATTGTTCGACGCGTCGAGGATTTCGCCGGCAAGGCGCTCTTCCATGGTGTTTTCGTTGCGTGCGCGCGCCGCCCCGACAAGCCAGCGGATCGCCAGCGCCTGGCGGCGCTCGGGGCGAACTTCGACGGGCACCTGATAGGTGGCGCCGCCAACGCGGCGCGACCGCACTTCGATCGCCGGCGCCACGTTGCCGAGCGCATCGTGGAAGACTTCAATCGAGGGGCGCTTCATCTTCTTTTCGACGTTGTCCAGCGCGCCATAGACGATCTGTTCAGCGACCGACTTTTTGCCCTCGTACATGATGTAGTTCATGAACTTCGTGAGCACGAGATCGCCATGAACGGGATCGGGGAGAACTTCACGCGGCTCGG
The DNA here is from genome assembly GCA_963837475.1 of uncultured Pseudomonadota bacterium. Lineage (GTDB taxonomy): Bacteria > Pseudomonadota > Alphaproteobacteria > Caulobacterales > Aquidulcibacteraceae > Vitreimonas. The sequence continues at coordinate 101,551 of CAWIND010000003.1, read as the reverse complement.
CGCGGTGACGGCGGGACATGCTTGTCTTTCCTTACTTCGGTCGTTTGGCGCCATAGAGCGAACGGCGCTTCTTGCGGTCCTTCACGCCTTGCGTGTCGAGCACACCGCGCAGGATGTGATAGCGCACGCCCGGCAAGTCCTTCACGCGGCCGCCGCGAATAAGCACGACGGAGTGCTCTTGCAGGTTATGGCCTTCGCCTGGGATGTAGCACACCGCTTCGATGCCCGTTGTGAGGCGAACCTTGGCGACTTTGCGAAGCGCCGAGTTCGGCTTCTTCGGGGTTGTTGTGTAAACGCGCGTGCAGACGCCGCGCCGCTGGGGACTTTCCTTCAGCGCCGGCGATTTGGTGCGCACCGGCTTGGGGCGCCGCGGCTTGCGGATCAGCTGGTTGATCGTCGGCATTTCGGCCTTTTTCCCTTCCCGCGCTTCAAACTCGAACAGCGCGCCAAGCGGCCCCTCCCAGGAGCCGCCTGCGGCGCGCTAGATTGTAGGTCCAATCGGCGGGGCAGCCCGGACATGAGGGCCACAGCCGTTCCGAATGAGGGGGCCTAGATACGGGGGGCGCCGTCCGAGGTCAAGGCGGCGCGGGCGCGACGTCTGAGGCAGCTTGCCGCCCAGCGCGGGGCGCGCGCCCCGTGGCTGCCCTGTGCTTGGCGACGCGATCCTCGGGAAAAACGGCCTTGGAGATGTCCCTAGCCTGGGGGCTCAGGCGCCAGTCCAAGCCGCAGGTCCGCCAGTCGCGGATCGTCAGGCGCCAAGGCTAGCACTTTGTATTCTTGCGTCCCGGAGGGCGATGTTCGTCCGAGCACGCCGATGACCTTGTCGAAGGCAGGGCCCAGCGCGACATCGCGATCTGGCAGGATGACGAAAAGCTCGTCCGCCTCCCAGACCAAAATATAACCGCGCTGGCGCAGCATGTGCTGGGCCAGTTGCTTGAGCCTCGAATAATAGGGTTCGCGCCGCCATTGGCCGGCGAATTCGGGATCGACGGACACGTTCACACGCTGTCTGCCGGGGTCGTAGTTCAACACCATGTGGCAGCGCGACGGCTTCCACTCTTCGCCCAGTTCAGAGCTGAACCGATAGGTGCAGTAAAATTCAGCGCAGGCGCTGGGACGATCGGCGTAAATGCGGCACGCGACGCCGGGGTCGCAATGCTTGCATTCGACCAGCCGCTCCTTTTGCAGGCTCTCGATGCGCAAGAGCCTGCAGCACAGCGTGCAGCCATCGCAGGAGCGACCGGCAACGAGCTGAGAATTTGGCGGGGTCGCGGGCTTGTCCACGAGGCGTTTCTAACCCATCGCGATATTCGGCGACACAATGGTCGCCATTTGCCGGCGCAGTCGATGCCGCGAGCGCCTGGGGCCAGGATTGGCTTGGCCAGACGCTCAGGCTGTCGGCCCAGACTGTCTGGCTCAGACCGTCGGCGCGCGGGGGTCAAGCGCCAGCCCCTGCTCCTGGCGGCGTTTGAGGACGCGCAGCCATCCGTGCAATGCCTCACAATCAAGCCCGTGCAGCATCAAACGATAGCCGGCTTGTAGCGTCGACAGCGCCACCAGCGGATGGCCGTTCTTGATAAAGGACAAATGATAGTCTGAGCCCAATATTTTGCCAATATAAATGGCCACCGGCTCATCGAGCTGCAGCGAGTTCGAAGCGCGGACAAAATCCGCCCGCGGCAGCAAAAGCGCATAGAGAGGGGTGTAAACTTCAACCGCCGTTTGCACGTCCGCGAAATTGAGCCAGCCCTTCTTGGTGGGCTCCACATCGAAGGGCCCGTCCGTGATCATCGAGAAATCCGGCTTGTCGACGGGGGCCAGATCGCGCCCCTGCGCGCGCAGGCTCTTGTTCAGCTGAATGATGAAATTGAAGACGTTGAGGTCGTGCTGGAGGAAGACATTGGCCTCCAGATCCTTCAGCGTCCGCGGGCGCAGCGGCACGGTCTCTATCTCGACTGGCCCCGCATTGGCCTTGATGAAGGCCAGCAATTCCGTACCGACGTGAAAGTGGCGAAGGATGAGGAAGTTTGCATCGGGAGAACCGAATATCTTCAGACCCCAATGGATTGTCCGATGCAGCGTGGCGTTGAGATTCGGATGATGCGGTGAAATTCCGCGCAGCACCTTCACCAGCAAAAACCACAGAAATACGAACGGCCGGATGACATTGAACATCCAGCGCCGTGACCACGACGAGGCGCCCCGCAACAGCGCAGCCTTCGCCTCCGCATCGATCGGCAAGCTCTGATCGAGCGCAAGCGCCAGCCACGGATTGGGGTCTTTCGGGTCATAGTCCGCGACGCTGAAATCGGCCAAGCTCACGTCAAGATTTCCTCGATCTGCAGCGCATAGAGCCGCGCGGTCACCTGCGCTGTGCGTACAATGCGCTTTGACGCCGCCTCGTTCGGCAACACCATCGCCAGCATCGATTTGAACGCCTCAATGTGCTCAGCGTCGTTTTCGCCGTGATAGAGAAGAAAGCGCACGGCCTCGTCGGGCAGATTAAGCGTCTCCTTCACGCGCCTGCCCCATTCCTGGGCCTTGATCGAACCCAAGCCCTCGATGATCCACATCGCGCCAAGCAGGCCAAACGGATTGGGCTTGCCCGCTTCATGAAACATCCAGGCCGACAGCGCCTCTGAGCCGATGTTCTTTTCACCGCTCTGAATGACGGCGACGTCGCCGCCGGACGCCACAAAATCAGCGTCCAGCAAGCGAAAATCACGATGCTCAGTGACTGCGTGTTTCATCAACAGCGAGCGCAGCTCCAAATGCTGTTCGTCGATATTCGACGCCGCGCGCGACATCCAAAGCGCGCCATCCTTCACCTGCTGCCTGAGTTGCACCAGAAACGCCTGATAGTCCGCCCGCTCAAAGCGGCCGCGCGTGAGCTTACGGATGAGCGGCGTCTGTTCGAGCCGGCCTTCGAATTCGGTGAAGACGATGGTGAGCCGGCGCAGTGTCTCAGTGACGTCGCTCATGACGCCTCCAGCACCATGAAGCCAACGAGCGCGCGTCCGCTCTCTGGCGCGACGCACAAGATCTTTTCTCCCGGCTTGACTTTGCCGCTCTTCATCAGGCCATCCAGCATCAGCCAGATCGAGGCCGAGCCGACATTGCCCTTCTCACGCAGCACCGAAAACCACTTCTCCTCGGGCACCATGCCGGCGGTGTCCTGCAGCAGAGAGACGATCTCGGCGCGCAAGGATTTCGCGGAATAATGCACCAGACAATGATCGATCTCCGCTGGAATGATGCGCCCCGCTTCCACCTTCTGCAGATAGACCCCGATCCAAGCGCGGATCACGCGTTTCAAGAGCTCGAAGTCCTGTAAAAGCGCAAGCGACCCCGAGGCGTGCGCGGCGACCGGCCCCACCGCCCCCCAGCTCGTTTTCAGATCCGAGCGCGTCTCGATCCGCGCGCCCGCCCACATGCACGGGTCGTAGCGATCGGCGAGCGAGACGATGTCGATCAGCGCGATCTTTAGTGCGCCAGGCCGCGGCTTGTTCTCAAGCACGATGGCGCCGGCGCCATCAGACAGCGTGAAGCGCAGGAAATCCGCTTCCGGCCGCAAGCGTCCCTTCGCGTCGACCAACGTTGAGCCCTCGTAAAAGCTCGGCCTGAACCAGCGCGATGAAAACTCGCCCGCACACGCGCCCGCCACATCGTGCTCGCCGGCGCGCACGGAAAGCCAGGCCGCCTTCGCCGCCATCAATGATGAGCAGCACACCGATTGAAAGCTCGCGATCTCCATCGGCCCGCCGCCGAGCTCTGCGTGGACGGCCGCCGCATGACCAGGCACGAAGAGATCTCCTTGCGTGGTCGCCGCGCCCAGAAAGCCGATATTGCTCGGCTCAAGGCCTGTCCCCTCAAGGGCCGCGCGCAGCGCCAGCGCGCTCATCTCCGCATTCGAATGCAACACGCTGCCATCTGGCCCCATGGCATAGTGGCGGCTCTCGACACCGTTCCAGCGAAGCGCCTTCTTCCCGAACAAACTGTCGCGCCCGCCAATGCGGCCGAGGTGATCTTCCATCCGGTCATTGTCGACCGGCGCCCCGGCAGAAACGCCCCTGTACCCGTAATGTAGACGTCCCTGAGACCGCTCATGGCGGGAAACCTACAAGCTGAAACATGGCCGTACGAGAGGCGGCTCTTGCGGCAAACGCGTGGCGAAGCGGTCCCTGCGTTGGGCTCTGGTGTCTGGGCGCAAACAAAAGCGGCGGGCCCCAAGGGACCCGCCGCCAATGCTGTTACGTCCCAGTATCGCCTAGAAGCGCAGGCGACCGGAGACCGCGAACGACCGGCCAGTGACCCGATAGACTTGCGGGTCGGTATTGCCTTGGCCGCCGATGATGCCTTCCGCGGTTTGCGGCGGGTAATCATCGAAGACGTTGGAAACGAGGCCGGTGAGAGTGAAGTTGTCGGTCACATTCCAACGCGCGGAGAGGTCAACGTAGCTCGCCGCCGGCGCGTCATCGCAGGCAAAGTAAGCCGCGCACGTGCCGTTAGAGTACATCGCTGGCGTATAAGTCCAGCGGCCGAACAAGGTCCAATCGCCCAAGGTGTAGGTCACCGAGAGGACTGACTTGTAGTCAGGCGTCGCCGAGCCAACGCCGCCGCCCGTGCCGCCCGCATACTCGTTGCCGTTGAACTTGAACGAGTCGAGGATCGAGTACAGTTCGTTGATCGACAACTGCCCTGGCCCGACCGGCACCGACCATTCGACTTGAAGGTCGACGCCCCTCGTCTCCAACGATGCCTGGTTCGACACGGTCGTGTCGACCGAGGCGATGTTGAAGCCGTTCAACGGATCGCGAACGATTCTCGAGCAGAAGAACGGGTCGTCGTTCTGATAGCAATTGGTGATGATCGTCTGAGCGCCCACCGAGGCAATGACTTGCTCGATCGAGATATTATAGTAATCGACCGTCGCGCGCAGATCGCCAATCGGGAACCAGTCAGGCTGGAACACCGCGCCGATTGTCCAGGTATCCGCCGTTTCAGGCGCCAGATTGGTGTTGCCAAACGAGAACGCTTGGACCTGGGCGTTGTTTTGCGAAACCACGATTGGCGTCTGAGCGCCCCCGATGCCACCAGCGGTCGCGCAGGCGGCCGGTGGGGAAGACTGAGCGCACGGATCGACATAGGCCGGGAAGCCTTGGTCGCCCGCTTGGAACAGTTCGAACACGCTCGGTGCGCGGGTGGCGACGTTGTAGATGCCACGGAAGCGCAGCCAGCGAGTCGGCGCCCATTCGCCGCCTGCCTTCCACGTCTCGACGTTGCCGACGGACGAGTATTGCGAGGCGCGATAGCCGCCTTCGAAGCCGAGATAATAAGCGAACGGCTGTTCGCTGATCAGCGGAATCGCGAACTCGGTATAGAGTTCGTACACATCGACTTGGCCTTCTTGGTCTTGCACCGCGTTGAAGCCCGCGATGTTGCCCGTCCGCTGTTCGTTGTCATTGAACGACCCCGAATAGGTGTCGCGATATTCAAAGCCGAACACCGTGCTCACTGGTCCAGCCGGCAGCTGGAACAGATTGCCGCGCACATAGCCTGCAACACGGTTCTCTTCGATGGTCGTGTTATTGAAGGTGTTGACCCGAATGAAGCTGGCCATCGTCGGATCAAGCGTGCCTGCCCCGAACATATCGAGCTGGACGCAGCCCGGGAGTGCAGCCGAACCAAGCGGATTGCCGCTTGAGTCGAGGCAACCCGCCAGACCTTGGTTCATCGCCGTCAAGTTCACGCTGTTTTCGGAGCGCGTGCTGAACAGAACCTGGCCGTAGGAAGCCGTCAGGTTCCAATCCCAATTGTCGCCGAGGGAGCCATCGAGACCCGTCATGACGTAGAAGTTGTTGCTCTCGAAGTGGCCAACGCGGGTACCGACCTCGGTCGTCCGGCGATTGAGCACGAACGGCGCCGTTGGATCCGGGCGGCTTTGCAGCGCGGCCCACAAGTCCGGGTGATTGGCCGAGATGAACGGCCCGCTGCCGTTGCCCGCGCCATCATCGGTGATCGCCACCACGATGCCGGTGGCCGGCGTTGGCGCCAACTGAATTTGCGTCCGGCTGTTGGTGTAGTTCATCAACACCGAAAGCCGCAGATTGTCGTTGATGTCGTAGTGCCCGCTTGTCGTAAGCGCGATGCGCTCGGCCGGGATGACGATGTAATTGTCCGGCGCGTAGTTGTAGCGCGTCGTCCCATTGGAACGCTCAGGGATGCTGCAGTAGCGAGCCGCGTTACGCGGTGTCAGCTCGCCCGCATCGTTGAATGACAGATTGCCGGTGCTGTAGCGGCCGCCCGCGACGCCATCGCAATTGGTGTCGGTGTTGCCGGCCGCGAAATTGCCCGGAAGAAGGCCGTCGAGGCCCGCGCCCGCCGTCCAGGTGAAAGCATCGTCGGTCGTGCCGGCGATGCCGTCCTTGCCGAGCGTACAACCAGTTGGGCTGCCGCCGAACGGGTTGCCGATGATGTCGTCCTTCGTGCACGCAATCTTGTCGGGTCCTTTGCCCGGCGCGCTATTGGCGATCCAGCCCCATGGCGGGGTGGCCGAGCCGCCCGGGAAGAGCGGGTACCAGCCGTTTGCAATAGCCGTGGCGGTGTTGTCGCACGGCACGACGTGATATTTGCCGCCGACGTTCTTGCCGTCATAGCAGAGCGCCGCCGAGGTACGTGAATAATCGTACGCGCTTTGGAAGACGCCGTTGCGATTATAGTAGGAGCCGTAGGCGGTCATGTTGCCGCGGCCGTTGGCGAAGTTGCCGCCGACGAGACCATTGATTTCGAATTCAGAGGCGTTGCCCGTGCTCAGTTCGGATCCGTAAGTGGCGTTGAGTTCGGCGCCTTCGTAATCGTCTTTCAGCACGAAGTTGACGACGCCCGAGAGAGCGTCCGAACCGTAAACCGCGGACGCACCGCCAGTGACGACTTCGATCCGCGAAATCAAGGACGACGGGATCGTGTTCAAGTCGACCGCGCCGAGCGTCGAACTGACCGGAACGCGTTCGCCGTTGACCAGAACCAACGTCCGCTGCGGGCCGAGGCCGCGCAAGTCGACCGTGGCATAGTCGAAGCCGCCCGAGTTGTTGGACGTGCGGGTGTTGCCCGGCACGATCTGCGGGAGTTCGTTCAGCAAGCTGTCGGTCGTCAGCGTCGCCGTCAGTTCGAGCTGTTCGGCGCCGACGGTCGTAACCGGGCTGATTGCTTCGAAGTCTTGGCGCACAAGGCGTGTGCCGGTGACGACGATGGCTTCATCGTCGTTCGAGCTAGCGGCGCTGGTATCTTGCGCCATCGCTGGACTTGCAGCCACTGCGGCCGCCGCCGCCGCGAGCACCGAAGCGCCCGTGAGCAGAGACTTACGCTGTCCGCTTTGCTTCTTTGACATATTTCGAACCCCCTAGAGCGGCCGGGCCAACACCGCACTTCACGGCGAACCCAAATTTTCCGGGTCACCATGACCCGAACGCTGCGGAAATGATCGTCGTCCCCCAGGGACGACCGAGCCGTGGCCCGGCGTCGACTCCCGCCATGCTGAGGCAACGCTAACGACACATTTTAACCAAGGTCAAACACCTCTCGCCGCAATTCGGGGAATAAACGGGGAACGGACGCTCAGGGACGGTGAGGTGTGTCGCCCACGCTTCACCAGGGCCGCAACAGTTTCAACCGAGGCGAGCGCCAACGCCCGCAATCCCGCCGAATCCAACAAAAACCGCGCCTCCGCGGAACGATTCTCAGGCGCGCCAGGTCTGCAGCGATTGACCAAGCGCCTGCTTCAGCGGATCCAGCCATTGCTCGAATCGGCGCCACTCGTCTGCGCCCTTGGCGCTGATGGGCTGGCGCACCTGCTGGGCGCTGGCGGTGACCACCGGACGGTCGGTTTCATGGGGCCTCAGGCATGCGGGTTCGAACGGCAGGCCACAATATTCCAAGAGCCCCCGGATGTGGGTCTCGGGATCGTTGATCAGGTCTTCGTGGATGACGCGATGAACGCGACCCGGCAAAACCCGTTCCCAATGCGACATGAGCCGCAAATAATCAGAATAATACTGACCCAGGTCCGCGAGATCGTAAGTAAAGTTTTGACCCAGCGCGAAGTGTTGTTTGAAGCACGAAAAGCAAGTCGCCAACGGATGACGGCGCGCGTCGATGATTTTGGCGTTGGGTAAGATGAGCTGGATAAGGCCGACAAGCGACCAATTGTTGGGGGTCTTATCGATGAAATGCGCTCGCCCGAGCCTGCGATGCACGCGCGTCGTTTGAAGATAGCGCCCGCCAAGCGCGGCGAACGCCGCCTCATCGAGACCGTCCAGCGCATCAAGATAGGAGCCGCCGGCCGCGGCCCGCTCATAGCCGCACAAATCGGCGGCGATGAGCGCCAGGTTCGGCAACTCCATCGTGCCCTCGACTGCAGAATGCGACGCCAGGATCTGCTCAACCAGCGTTGAGCCAGAGCGCGGCAAGCCCACAATGAAAATCGGATCCGGCGCATGGTTTCCCGCCTGCGCCCACTTGGCGAATAACGCCGCGGAAAAGAACTCAACCGCCCGCGCCACGGATTGCGATGCGCGCACGCGGTCATAAACGACCTCGGCGCGGTGCAAACGCGCGCCTTCGCTGTAATGCGTGAAGGCTTCCCCCGGGCGGCCGGCGTCTTCCATGGCTTTTCCCATGGCGAAATGAAAATTGACGCGTTCAGGCGCTGGCGTGTCCTTGCGCGCCAGCAACCGCTCCATGCGGGCAATTTCTTCGTCAGTGAATTTGAAGGTCTTGAGGTTCGCCAGGCTCCAATATGAAAGGCCCGCACCGGGGGCGAATTCTATACTTCGCCGATACGCAGCGATCGCTTCTTCTGTGCGGCCGACGGTTTTTAGGATGTGGCCATAGCTCATCCAAATCGTCGGCTGGGCGGCATGGGCCGCCAACTGATCTTCGTAGATGGACAGCGCCTTATCGAACGCGCCGCAATTGTTGTAGGTGGCCGCCAGCAGCCGCTCCGAACCTTTGTTGGACGGATCGCGACGCAGCAGGTCCTTTGCTTCAACCAAAGCTTCGTCGTAGCGGGCAAGCCCATTCAGCAATTGCCCAAGGCTGTGGCGAGCAAGCGTAAAACCCGGCGCCAGTTCTAGACACCGGCGAAGCGATTTCTCCGCCAGATCAGGCCGGTCGCCGCGCGCCTGCGCTTCTGACAACAGCCGTATCGCCACCACGTCATTTGGATAGATGGCGAGATGTTGGGCGATAATCGGCTCGGCGGCGGCGAAATCGTTGATCGACAAAGCACGCATCGCCTCTTGCAGACGCGGTTCGACGATCGGCAATGAAGCGTAGCGCTCGTAGGCGGCTTTTGCCTGAGAGGCATTGCCCGCGCGCACGTGCAAATCGCCGAGATCACGCCAAATCGTCGCTTGCCCGGCGTTCAGGTCCGCAGCGCGCTCAAGCGCCTCGATAGCCGCGCTTAGCTCGCCTAGATCAGCCAAGATGACGCCAAGTTGGCGATGGACGCCGAACCAGGTCGGCCTAGCTTGCACCTGCGCCTGCGCTTCCGCGCGCGCCGCGACGAAATCGCCTTGAAGGCGTAGCGCCTCGCTCAACAAAAGCTGCGCGTCGCCGTCGCCAGGCTGCTCGCGCAGGGCTTCCCGGCACAATTGCTCGGCCCGTTTGGGGTCGGCATTCACAAGTGCGACGGCTTCGCGAATGCGCTGACTTGCGCTCATTGTTCAGCGCGCCGCCACGCGCTCTGCCCGTGCGGCCACATCAGCGACCTTGCGCATCGCCGCGACGATCTCAGCCTCGCGCTCACGCCATTTATCCGCCCGCGGCTTGGAGACGGTGTGTCTTGACAGCGGCAGTTCGGAGCGCAGCGTGCGGTCCCAATCGAATCCGAGCGTCCCGCAAATGCGCCTCACCTCCGCCTCAGGATCGCGCACAAAATCGTCATAGCGCACAATTGTCCAGCGCTCTCGGGGCAACGCCTCCAAGTCATCCAACAATATGCGTGTTGCTGTCGCCCATTGGTCTGCGACGCGCTCATTCATCGGCATTGCCGCCAATTCGCTCCATCCCGGCGTCAACAATAGCGACCAAGGCAATTCTCCCCGCCATCCGGGAAGGCCAGGATAGGTGCGAAACCTACCCGATTGCCAAGCCTCCACCATAGATGAGAGCACTTCGCGCGGATCACGGTAGAGATAGACAAAACGCGCTTCTGGAAATGCCGCTGCAAGAAAGGGAACGCGAAGAGCGTTCTTCGGGGTTTTCTCCAGCATGCGAACGCGCGCGCCATTGAACGGTCGGTTGCCGGCGCGATCTCTCAGAGCGGATGCAAAGCGCGCACGCAGCTCAGCCACGATCTCTGGTGTGGCGTCGGCGGCGTCGAGACGATTGGACGCCCATTGGCGGTCTACAATGTTGAGACCGGGCACGCCCTCGATCAGTTCGTGGCTTTCTCCCCCGATTGTGTAGACGTTGGGAGCGTTCACCAGAGCTTCAAACAACGCCGATGAGCCCGAGCGCGGCGGGTTCACGATAAAAACTGGCCGGTCGAAGAAGGCGTCCGACCCGTCTGCGGCCGTCTGATTTAGAGATGCCGGACTTGCAGATGCCGGACTTGCAGATGCCGGACTTGGAGATATCGAAGCAGCGGTCGGTGCGGGAGGCGCTTGCTTTTGGCCGTCGGCGGCGCTGTCTCTGGTTTCACCGGCGCCATCGTCTTGCGTGCGGTCTGCGAGAGCCACGCCGATAACAGCCGCGTTCAGAGCTTGCGAAAAGCCGTATGTGTTTCTGAGCTTGAGCGTGTCCGTGCGGGCAGTTTGTAGGCCGGCAACGAAGGCATCCAACGCGCGCCGATAGCGCGGCCATCCCTCCGCGGACTCGCCGAACGTCGACCAGAGCGAACGCCACGCATGGTGAAATTGCGAGATCGCCTGGGCCGTTGGCGCGTACGCCGGCTGATTGGGATCTGCCTCTTGCAGCAGGAATGTTGTGTGGTCTCGCACCTCCCAAGGGGTCATGACCTTGGGAATGTTCATCTTTTCAAATTCGAGTTGCGTGGTGGATGTCCCGGAGGGACGGCCACCGTGCGCGCCGTCCAGCTGGAACTGTTCGGCTGATTGGGCACGCGGCCCTTGATCGCCAAGTCCCAAAACTTCTCGCCGCCAACCGTATCGACCACCAGGTGAATGCGCGCCTTCTCGGCATCATTGATCACACGATGCTTGGACCAGGTATCGAAGATCCAGCACTCGCCCGGCTTCATGTTCACTTCTTGGGGTCCGCACATGAACCGCACGGTCGGTTGGGTGACGATCGGCACGTGCACACGCATGCGGTCGCGCCAATAATAGTGCACATCGACGTGTGGGGTGACCTCCGCGTGCCCAAGCAAGCGCATCAAACGCGTGCGTCCAAGCGAGACGCCGAGGCTGGCCAGCACATCGATCAGATAAGGGCAGCGCTCCAAATGCGGCGTTGGGCGCATCGGACCCTGGAAGTTGTCGTTGTTTGGATCGCCGCGCACCGACACCAGCGCCAAATAATCGTTGCCCGCAAATCCCTGCGGATGCGGCAGCCAGGCCGATTCCTCGATCCGGCCGACTTCCTCGGCCAGACGTTGGGCGTCAAACATCAGCGGCAGCTGGACGAATGGCGACAGCAATTTCATGGGCTAAGGATATCCGCGCGCTTTGCTCGTTTCGCATACTCTCGCTCAACAAGCGCCTGCAAGGGCTGGAACTCACGCCCCGACACGCCTCGGCCTCCGCGCCTAGAAGCGGCGCGCCTGGCCCACTATCTTTGGCCTGCCCGCTAGAAACATGCCTCGATCCCGCCCTCCCGCGCCCGGCTTCGCCGAGGCGAGTACTGCGTTCGACGACGCGGCCGCAATCTGGACGCCGCACCGCCCGGAACGGGCCTGGGAGAAGCTCGAAGGCGGCAAGCGCTTCAAGATTGTCTCGGATTACGAGCCTGCCGGTGATCAGCCGACGGCGATCGCGGAGCTGGTCGAAGGCCTCAAAGGCACGGAGCAGGATCAAGTGCTCCTCGGCGTCACCGGCTCGGGCAAAACTTTCACCATGGCCAAGATCATCGAGACGGTGCAGCGCCCGGCCTTGATCCTTGCGCCCAACAAGACGCTCGCAGCCCAGCTCTATGGCGAGTTCAGGGGCTTCTTCCCCGAGAACGCAGTCGAGTACTTCGTCAGTTATTACGACTACTACCAGCCGGAAGCGTACGTGCCGCGCACCGACACCTACATCGAAAAAGAATCCAACATTAACGAGCAGATCGACCGCATGCGCCACGCCGCCACGCGCGCGATCCTCGAACGCGACGACGTCATCATCGTCGCCTCCGTCAGCTGCATTTACGGCATCGGTTCGGTCGAGACCTACACCAGCATGACCTTCACCGTGAAGGTCGCCGACGAGTACGGCGCACAGGAACTCATCCGCAATTTCGTCGCCACCCAGTATCGCCGCAACGACGCGGCTTTCGCGCGCGGCAATTTCCGCGTCCGCGGCGACACCATTGAGCTTTGGCCCGCACACTTGGAAGACCGCGCCTGGCGCTTTTCCTTCTTCGGCGACTTAGTCGAGTTCGATCGACGAGTTCGATCCGCTCACCGGCCGCAAGACCGCCGCGATGCAAGCGGTAAAGGTCTATTCCAACTCGCACTACGTCACCCCGCGCATGACGCTCGAACAGGCCGTGTCCTCCATCAAGGAGGAGCTCAAGCAACGGCTCGATTGGTTCCGCGCCGAAGGCAAGCTGCTGGAAGCCCAACGCCTCGAACAGCGCGTCAATTTCGACATGGAGATGATGCTCGCCACCGGCTCCTGCGCCGGCATCGAGAATTACAGCCGCTATCTTACCGGCCGCAAACCGGGAGAGCCGCCGCCGACTATGTTCGAATACATCCCCGACAACGCGCTTGTCTTCACTGACGAAAGCCACGTCACCATCCCCCAAATTGGCGGCATGTATCGCGGCGACTTCAACCGCAAGAAGACGCTCAGCGATTACGGCTTCCGCCTGCCCTCGTGCATGGACAACCGGCCGCTCAAATTCGAGGAATGGGACGCGATGCGCCCCAGCTCCATCCATGTGAGCGCAACGCCTGGCCCGTGGGAGCTCGAACGCACTGGCGGCGTCTTCGCCGAACAAGTCATCCGCCCCACCGGCCTCATCGATCCGCCGGTCGAAGTGCGCCCCGTGCAAGCACACGGCCATTCCCAGGTCGACGACGTCATCGCCGAAGTGAAGGAAGCCGCGGCGAAGAACCTGCGCTCGCTCGTCACCGTGCTCACCAAGCGCATGGCCGAGGACTTGACCGAATACATGCACGAGCAAGGCGTGCGCGTGCGCTACATGCATTCCGACATTGACACTGTTGAGCGCATCGAAATCATCCGCGACCTACGCTTGGGCGCCTTCGACGTGCTGGTCGGCATCAACCTGCTGCGCGAAGGCCTCGACATTCCCGAATGCGGCCTCGTCGCCATTCTCGACGCCGACAAGGAAGGATTCCTCAGAAGCGAAACCTCGCTGGTGCAGACCATCGGCCGCGCCGCCCGCAACGTCGACGGCAAGGTCATTCTCTACGCCGACAGGGAAACCGGCTCGATCCAGCGCGCCATGGCCGAAACCGCGCGCCGGCGCGAGAAGCAGGCCGCCTTCAATCTCGAACACGGCATCACGCCGCAATCGATCAAATCACACATCAAGGACATCCTCGACAGCGTCTACGAGAAGGATAGCCTCACCATCGACCCGCGCGACCCGATGGCGTGGAAGCGCGGCGCCGGCTTGAAGGAGCGCCCCCGCGGCAGGGGCGAGGACGCCGCGCCCTTCATCGGCCACAACATCAAGGGCTACATCGCCGATCTCGAACGGCAGATGAAAGAAGCCGCCGCCGATCTCGAATTCGAAACCGCCGCCCGCCTGCGCGACGAAATCAAACGCCTGCAAGAAACCGAACTGCTGATCGCTGACGATCCGCTGGCGCGCCAAAGCGATCTCAACGCTGCGGTGAATGCGTCGATGCGCGAAAGCGCCGGCAAAGCGCCCTCGACGCCGCGCCCGCGCAATGCCTATCGGGGGCGCCGGCGCAAGGGGCCCTGAGCGTCCTGAGCGTCTCGGCGCGGTCTAATGGTCGAGCGTCGAGCGCTGGCGCGTGCTCAGGCATGCAGCAAGTGCGCGCTGGCGCATTCCCAACACCAGCTGGCGCACGCTATGACCCGCGCATGCACACCGCCTCCCCCCGCATCAGCCCTGATGCCGTACTCTACAAGTCGCGGCCTTTTGCCTACGCGCAACCGGCATCGCTTGCGGCCAACGCCGCCCTTTTGGGCTGGACGCTCACGCCGCCGGCGGTTGAACGCGCTCGCGTCCTGGAACTGGGTTGCGCCTCCGGCGGCAACATCATTCCGCTGGCCGTGCGTTTCCCTCAGGCACGCTTCCTCGGCGTCGACCTCTCTGAAGCTGAGGTCGCAGTGGGACAAGCTCGCGCCGCTGCATTGGCTTTATCTAATTTCACGCTGCAAGCGGGCGATATTCTCGACATTCCCGAAAGCGGCGAGCCGTTCGACTACATCATCTGCCATGGCGTCCTGAGCTGGGTTCCCAAGCCCGTGCAGGAGAAGATTTTTCGTCTTTGTGCGAGCCGCCTCGCCGATAACGGCATCGCTGTTATCAGCTTCAACGTTCGGCCAGGCTGGAACCTGCACAAGGTCACGCGCGATGTCTGCCTGGCGAGCGTCGATCGAAACGCCGCGCCGTTGGAGCAAGTCGAACAGGCGCGCGCGGGGTTGCAGCGGCTGAGCGAAACCGTCGATCCTGGCACTCTTTACGGCGAAATCATCAGGCGCGCGGCGCAACGCTTTCCAACACTCGGATCCCCCTACATTCTCGGCGAATATCTGGCGCCGATAAACGACAGTTTCTTCTTCAGCGATTTTGCCGCGGCGGCGGCGGCCGTTGGTTTACATTATCTCGGTGAAGGCCAGTCGGGGACGACGACGGCCGATCAGCTCATGCTGCGCGCAGAGCCAATTATCAACGCTTCCGCGCAAGGCGATCGGACTGCGACGCAAACCCTTATCGATCTCTATTCCGGACGCTTGTTTCGCCGCGCGATGCTCGGCAAGTCTCCGCCGGGAATGCCCGGCGACATCGAAAAACTGCGCGCTGCACACATTTCCGCAGCATTGGAGGCTGGGCCTCAGCCAGGGATGTTCCGAACGCCGGAGGGCGACACATTTCGGGCCGAACCCGAAGCGCGCGAAACATTCGAAACGCTGGGTCGCCTCTTTCCCGCGACGCTTCCGGTCGCCGACCTCGATGCGAAGGCGCTTAGAAACATTTTGCAGATCGCCTGGATGGGACGCATTGGTCTCTTCACCCATCCCCTTGCAATAGGCCGCGCCAGCGACGTCGCGCCGCGCGCCTTTGCCCTTGCCCGCCTTGAGGCGCGGGAGGGACAAGATTGGGCAACCTCACTGCGCCATCTCCCAGCGAATCTTTCGCAAGACGAACGGATCCTCTTGCCGCTGCTCGACGGGACGCGCTCACACGATACGTTGGCGGCGGCGCTCGATCCCAAAGCGCCGTCCTCGGCGTCAGCACTCGAGCGCCTGCGTCAGGCGCTCATCGCCTTCGAGCGCGCGGGACTTCTGGAAGCCGCACACTAGGTTGCGATCGCCACGCTCTTCACACCGCGGATGAATGTCTCGATCTCGCTCTGTGAGGTGGGTTCGCGATCGGCCACGATAACAGCCTGATCGATCAGCACCTCCTGCAAACCATACGGCAGCTCTTCCCATTGCAATACAAGCGCTTGCCCGAGCCTCCGCAGCATGTGTTCTTGGGCGTCCTTGACCTTCAAAGTCAGCGCCATCGCTTTCGGCGGGCGGGATTCCTCAATCATAAGTCACAGCTTCGAGACGCGCTTCATCGATGATCCGATCGAAGCTCTCGCCATCGCCATGCACGCGATATTGCTGCGGACCTGCGTCGTCGCGCGGGAGCACGGTCACGATCGAACAAAAGCCGCTCGGCCCGCCATAGCTATTGCCGCGCGTGACTTGCACGCGTTGGCCCGCGCGAAATCGGGTTTGCGCCATGGAATGTCCTCTTCTGGAAGGTGGCGCAGGGGCAAAAAGCCGGGGCGTCCGCTTAGATATGGGATTCCACCGGGTCCGCGACAAGCAAGCATTGGGCGAAACCGCGTCGTCACCTTCAGCAGAAGCGGCTTGTCCCATCGCGTTCACCGCCTAGAACGAGGCCATGCACGAGGCGCTGTCGGCCGAAATCAATCAAATCGCCGCATTGGCGAGAGGCGGCCGCACCAGGGACGCGCTGGAGCGCGCGCGCGACCTCGCGGCGCGTCATCACGATGATGCCGCCGCTTGGCGGTTCTATGCGCATGTCGCGGCAAGCACGGGCGCGTATTCTCTGGCGATCAAGGCGTTCCAAAGCGCAATTGCGTGCGCTGCGACCGACACAGATCTCCAGCTCGAACTCGCGCAAGCGGCGATTGCAAGCGACCATCGCCGCATTGCGCTCGAAGCGGTGAACGCTGCGGCGCGCCTTGCCCCGATGGAAGCGGTCAAACAGGATACGATCGGCACTGTGTTCACGTTCTGCGAAGAACCCGCGAAGGCGCTGGATTGGTTTGACCGCGCTTGCGCGGCGCAACCAAACAATCCGCATTTCCTGTTCAATCTGGCTTCCGCGCAGCGCATGTGCGGCAACAGCATGGATGCGGAGCAAACGCTCGAGCGGTTGCTTGCGGTGGCGCCCGGCGATGGGCGCGCCCACCTCATGCGCGCCGATCTGCGCCGCCAGACCGTAACAAATAATCACGTGGCCGAGGCCTTGCGCGCACTCGAGAGCGCGCGCGGCAGGCCACACGACGAGATCGCGCTATGCTACACTTTGGCGAAGGCGCTTGAGGACATCGGCGAACACGCCCGCTCGTTTTCGTTCTTGGCGCGCGGCGCGCGCCTGCAATGCGCGCATGCGCCTTTCAGCATCGACGAAGAACTCGCCGCCATGAAGCGCCTCATCGAGCGGCAAAATGCTGAGGCCCTGGCAGCCGACGGATGCAGGAACGATGATCCGATCTTTGTCATCGGTTTGCCGCGCAGCGGCACCACGCTGGTCGAACGCATTTTGACGAGCCATCCCGCGATTGGGGCAATTGGAGAAGCGCCCGCCTTCCCTGTCGTCGTGCGCGATGCGCTTGAGGCGCGGTTGGGCCGCCTGCCATCGTTGATCGAAACAGCCGATCTGGGTCTGACGCTCGATCCGAAAACGTTGGGCCAATCCTACCTTGAAGAAACGCGGCCGCAGACAGGAGCAAGAGCGCGTTTCGTGGACAAGATGCTCACCAATCATCTCAATGTTGGTCTTATCAGCCGCGCCCTGCCAAACGCGCGGATCATCGTTGTGAGACGCGAACCCGCCGACGCTTGCTACGCCATGTTCAAATCGTACCTGACCGGCCGCTACGCGTTCACCGCCAGCTTGCGCGATGTGGCGCGCTATTTCGCCGCCTGGACGCGCCTGATGGATCATTGGCGCCAGGCGCTTGGATCGCGGCTGCTGGAAGTTCGATACGAGGATTTGGTGGCCGATCCGGAACCCGCGATCCGGGCGCTGATCAGCTTTGCCGGTGTTGATTGGGACGACCGCTGCTTGGCGTTTCATCAATCCGATGCAGCGGTCACCTCCGCAAGCGCGGCCCAAGTCCGTCAACCGCTCTACACGTCGTCGGTTGGAAAATGGCGCGCCTATCGCGAAGAACTTGGCGAGCTCGTTGGGGCGCTCGCGGCGGAGGGCGTCTGTGTCGCCTGACCATGCGCAATGGCTCAATCAGCGATCTCAACGCCCTCGCTCTCAAGCACAGCGCGCGCCGGCGCCAAAAGCGACCCGTATTGCTTCCAGCGCCCGACCGAAGAGGCGTAGAGCGGTTGGCGAACTTGGGCCGCACTTGGCGTGGCGATAGCCGCCGGGTTTTCGTGAAACGACAAGCAGCGCCGATCCCAGTCAAGTCCGCAGAACGCTGTCATCTTACGCGCCTGACTTTCGAGATCGCTCACCAAATCCTCATAGCGCGCTTCAAGATAGCGGTCCGCGGGCAACACAGCGCGCCAGCGGGCCAAAACCCGATTGTGCAAGGCAAAAGCACGCGCCGTGTTCGCAAGATCGTAGCTGAAATTGTAATAGGGCTTGTCGGTCAAAAACATTTGCCGATAGAGGCTAAGGCAAGCATCCATGGGATCGCGCACGAGGCAAATGATCCTCGCATTGGGCAAGGCCCCCAGGATAATGCCGGCCAAGAGATAATTGATCGGCGTCTTGTCGACGAAGCGCGGCGTTTTTCCGGTGATGGGACGCGTGCTCTCAACATAGGCGCGACCGAGTGCGCCCAAATCAGTTGAGCCGATGGCCGTCAAACTGGCGGCGTCCAGAGGAAGGCTGTCGCCGGTTTCAACCATGGCCTTGAGCAATTGCGTGAAATTGCTCAACTCGCCGGCCGAGGTCACGGAGGGATGCATCGACAAGATGCGATCAACGAGACTGGTGCCGGTGCGCGGCATGCCGACGACGAAGATCGGCTCTTCGGATGGAAAACCTCTGGCATCGCTCGGTGCGGCGGCCATCGCTGCTTCGGCGGCCGCACGCGCGCGCGCGGCAGCGTATGGGTTGAGGCGGCCGCGAATGGCCTTGGCCTTGCCCAACCATGCGAAAGCGTCTTCGAGCTGGCCGAAATCTTCGTAGGTTCGCGCCAGTGCATGGCCGGCTTGCAGCGCTGAGACACCGTCCGGCGATGGCAGCGCAAAGATTCGCTTCAGCGCGTCGATATGATTGTTGAGCGGCGTCTGCCGGTCGATGTGGGTGAGCGCGTAATAAGCGTCCGCATTGTCCGGTTCGAAGGCGATGGCGCGGCGAAAGGCAGCTTTGGCGCCGGCCAGATCACCGGTCATCTCGAGAGCCTTTCCCAGCCCCACCGCCATGGCGGCGTTCGCAGGCGCCAATGTTGCGGCGCGCTTCCAATGCGCCACCGATTGATCGTAGTCGCCGGCGAGCGCAAAGGCCTGCGCGGCGGCTGCTTGGATTGCGGGGCTCGTCGGATCGGATGCGGCAGCGTGCGCGGCGACCTGGCGGGCGCGCGCATTGCGTACAATGATCTGGGAAACGTCCACCGCCGACAAGGGGCTCGCTCCAACGCATTCTAGCAACGCCCTCCTCCTGGACGCGGGCAAGCGCGTCAAGAGAAGCGCCCGGGGAATGCTGCGTTTCGCGCCGCCGGCCTTGGTGGGCTAAGCTCTGAGCCGATGACTTGGCGCAAGACATATGACGGTCCCGGCCCGCTGCGCGTAAACAAATGGCTCGCACAAGAGGGCGTGTGTTCACGCCGGGAGGCCGAAGCGCTGATTGCGGCGGGCCGCGTGCGGATCGATGGCGCGCGCGTCGACGATCTGGGCCGCAAGGTTGAGGCTGGGCAGAGGATCGAAGTCAGCGTCGATGGCGATCAGGCCTTCACCGCAGTGCTCAACAAGCCCATCGGCTACGTCTCATCACAACCCGAGAAGGATCAGGTTCCAGCAGCGCGCTTATTGACGAAGGCCAATCTGGTCGGCGCCGGCGACGCCAACACTAAGAGCATCAGCCTCGCGCCCCTCGGCCGGCTCGATCAGGACTCGCGCGGGCTGCTCTTGCTTTCGCAGGACGGGGTGCTGGCCAAGGCGCTTGTGGGTGAGGAAACCAAGCTCGACAAAGAATACTTGGTGCGCGTGAGCGGTCAGATCACCGACAAAAAGCTGACGCTGCTTCGCCACGGGCTCGAACTCGATGGACGCAAGTTAAGGCCAGCGCAGATCGCGGCCATCGAGCCGCAGCGTCTGCGCTTTATCCTGAACGAGGGGCGCAAGCGGCAAATCCGGCGGATGTGCGAGCTTGTCGAACTCGGCGTGAGCGACCTGCTTCGCATCCGGATTGGACCGCTCAAGCTTGGCGACCTTCAAGAAGGCAAGTGGCGGATGCTCGACGCCGCCGAACGCGATGCTCTTATTCGCGCGTCACGTTAGCATTGCGTCGGCGCAGTTCAGCGAGCAAACGCGCGTCGAATTCGGTTGCCGCACCGCCGTTCAGCGCGACAATGAAGCTCTCCATCTCGGCGCGTCGGCGCGCGACAACGAGGCTGGGCGCCTCGAGCAAATGGCGATCGAAGAGGTATTCGTCCGACTCGCCGGTCAGGATGAAAGCTGGCGCCCAATGGAAACCAGCGGCTTTCGCAAGCTCGTTAGTGCAGTTGGAAAACAGGGTGTTGTAATAGCGCGGCGTGTATTCGAGCGAACGGGTTCGCTCGAGAACATTGCGCAACATGGTCTGCATCTGATCGCGCGTGATGTTTACGGGATAGATCATCACGCGGTGCTGCAGCATGACGGCGCGGCGGGTCAAAAGATCGTGGGCCGTGCCCCAAAGATAAGAGAGTTCGAACTGATTGAAGGTCCCGGCGATGGCCGAATAGTCCTCGTTGGCTTCTCGACGCGCTTCGATGGTGAGGCCCAAGAGGCGCTCGCCCGAAAATTCGAACAGCATGAAGGTATGGGCTGCAAACGAGAGGTGCGGATCAGGCTCGATCACGAACCAGAGAGCTTGCAGTTCAGAGATCTTGTAGCTGACGCTGGTGTAGGTTTGGCGCGTCGGGCCCGCAGGCGCGTAGCTCCAATCTGTAACAGGCGCGACGGTGAAGCTGTCGCCTTGCCGCTCAACGCGTGTCGTGTGCGAGAGGTAGGGATACCAATTGCGGTGCAGACGCGCGGGGTGGTTGGCGAATTCAGTGGCGCCAAGCAGGAGGATGAGCACAATCGCCGCGATCGCGGGCCTGAGCGGATGCGCGTTGAACCACTTGAACACTTCGCCCCGTCTCCGCCGCCAACGCGCCAATACCATAGCGGCATTCGCAGCGGCGGTTAAGACGCGCTTGCGCTTGGGCGCCTGGGCCCCATCTCCACATGACGGCGCAGCGCGCGCCATGCTAAACGAGCCCCTTTCAGGCCAGGAGATCCTCCCATGGCGCTACGCATTGGCGATAAAGCACCCGACTTCGAAGCCGAGACCACGCAAGGCCGCGTCAAATTCCATGACTGGATCGGCGACAGTTACGCCATCCTGTTCTCGCACCCGAAGGATTTCACCCCCGTTTGCACCACTGAGCTCGGCTACATGGCCAAGCTGGCGCCGGAATTCGAAAAGCGCCGGGTCAAGGTGATTGGCCTTTCCGTCGATCCTGTCGGCGATCACGATCGCTGGAAGAAGGACATCCGCGACGTCACCGGCGGCGACGTGCAATACCCGATGATCGGCGATCACGATCTCAAGGTCGCCAAACTCTATGACATGCTGCCCGCGGACACCGCCGGCACAAGCGAGGGCCGCACGGCCGCGACCAACGCGACGGTGCGCACCGTCTTCATCATCGGCCCAGACAAGCTGATCAAGGCGACGCTGCAATACCCAATGTCATCGGGTCGCAACTTCGACGAGATCCTACGCCTGGTGGACTCGATCCAGCTGACGGCCAACCACAAAGTGGCGACGCCGGTGAACTGGAAGCAAGGCGAAGACGTCATCATCGTGCCGGCGGTATCGGATGAAGAAGCGAAAA
The DNA here is from genome assembly GCA_963837475.1 of uncultured Pseudomonadota bacterium. GTDB lineage: Bacteria > Pseudomonadota > Alphaproteobacteria > Caulobacterales > Aquidulcibacteraceae > Vitreimonas. The sequence continues at coordinate 79,872 of CAWIND010000003.1, read as the reverse complement.
CGCGCTTCCCCAACGGCTGGAAGACGGTGAAGCCCTACCTGCGCATCGTGGCCCAACCCAAGGCTTGAAATGATCTTCGAGCAAGTCGCCCAAGGCGGGTGTCAATCCTATCTGGTCGGCTGCGCGAAAACCCGCATGGCCGCCCTGATCGATCCCGAAGTGCGCCAGATCGATCGCTACAAGGCGCTCCTCGACGGCCATGGGCTGAGCCTGCGCAAAGTCATCGATACGCACACGCACGCCGATCACTTCAGTGCGGTAAAGGAGCTGGGCCGCCTCTATGGCGCCGAAATGGTGACCTCGGCGCCATACGGCACGAAGCGCTTGCAGGACGCCGACACGCTCGAGATTGGCAAGCTAAAGCTAAAGGCGATGGCGACGCCGGGTCATACGGGCGACTCGCTGTGTCTCATCTTCGAGGATCGCGTCTTCACTGGCGACACGCTGCTGATCGGGGGCGCCGGGCGCACGGATTTGCCGACCGGCGATCCAGAGATGCTCTACGACAGCTTGTTCAACAAGCTGCTGAAACTCGATCGCAAGCTGCTGGTTTATCCAGCGCATGATTATAAGGGCCGCTCCTGCTCCACGATTGGCGATGAGATCGCCAACAATCCGCGTCTACAGAAGCGTGACCGCGGTGAATTTGTTACGATGATGCGCTCGCTGTCGCTTTCAATGCCCGAGCATTTGACCGAAGCGCTGCGGGTGAATTTGAGCGGCGCAAAGAGTGTCGCGCAGCTGCTGAGCGAAGCCGCAGCGACGGTGACGCTTTATCGAACTCGACGATCTGAAAGCCGGTCTCGGCGCCGATAGCGACCTCATCCTTGTCGATGTGCGCGAGCGGGATGCCTATGAGGCGGCTCATATTCCCGGCGCGCGGCATCTGCCTCGCGGGCAGTTGGAGCTGCGCGTCAATGAGGCCTTTCCCGATCCCAACGTGCGGATCGTCGCCTATTGCGAGGTGGGCAAGGTTTCGACCTTGGCGGCCGCGACGCTCAAGGAAATGGGCTTCCCCAACGTGATGGGGCTCGATGCCGGCATCAAAACCTGGATCGAGCGCGGCTATCCCACTGAAAGCGGCCCCGCACAAAGTTAGGCCACGAGCTTAGGCCCCAAAGCTCATGCCTCGACCGGCTCGACCTCGGCTGGATGGCGCTTGAAATAGGCTACGGCGAACGCGCAGCTGGCGCGCAATTTCATGCCGCGCGCTTTGGCTTCCTCGACCACTGCATGCATCAGCTTGGAGGCATGTCCGCGTCCTCTCGCTTCGTGCGGCGTTTCGACATGGGTGATAGCGCGCACGTGGCCGATGTCGCGGTAGTCGGCAAAGGTGAGAAAGCCGTCTTCCTCGAATTCGTAGCGATGCGCGGCCGTATTGTCGCGGAAACTCATGGCATGACCTTAGCACATTTGAGCATACTTAGCCTCGGAGCATAGTTGGCGTTTCGCGGCGCGCCCGCTAGGTCAAGACGCGTGAATTATCGCCACGCCTTTCACGCCGGCAACCACGCTGACGTGCTCAAGCATCTCATACTGGTGCACTGCCTTGATGCGCTGAAGCGCAAGCCCGCGCCATTCGCGGTGCTCGACAGCCATGCCGGGCGCGGCGCCTACGATTTGGCAAGTGAAGAGGCGCTCCGCAGCCCCGAATGGCAGGACGGTGTCGCGCGGCTGTGGGATTGGGGCGCGCCGCCGATGGCGGTGGGGCGCTATCTCGAAGCCGTCCGCGCGTTCAATGGCGAAGGAGCCCTGCGCACCTATCCTGGCTCGCCGGCCCTGATCGCGGCAGCGCTTCGCGACGATGACGTGCTCGACGCTTGCGAGTTGCATCCAGAGGACGCGCGCACGCTGCGCAAGACCCTGCGCACGCTGAACGTTCGCGTGCATGAGCGCAACGGCTGGGAAACGCTCGCCGCCCTGCTGCCGCCGGCCAAGCCGCGCGGCTTGGTGCTCATCGATCCCCCGTACGAAGAGCCTGGTGAACTGGAACGCGGCGCGCGTGCGCTTGGGCCGGCGCTGAGGCGGTTCGCCCACGGCGTGTATCTGTGGTGGCGGCCGCTGAAGAGCGAAAGCGCACTCGATGCGGCTGATGCAGAGGCGCGTGCGCAAGGTGCGAAAGCAACGCTGCGCGCGGATTTGTGGGTCGATACGCCGACGCCGCAGGGCAAGCTCACGGGATCGAGCCTGCTGCTGATCAATCCGCCGTTCGGGACCCGAGAGGCGCTGCAGGACGCTTTGCCGCCGCTGGCGCAGCGTTTGGCCGTCGCGCACGCGGGCTGGCGTCTCCAATAGCAAAGGGCGCGGATTGCTCCGCGCCCTTCCCCCTTGCCACGCGCGCCGCACCTTCAGGCGGCGGCCATCGCGGCTTGGACTTTAGGGGGCGGAGAATTTCACCAGGGCGGGCGCCCCGCAAGTCCGAAATCCATTCCGCCCAAACCGATTGGTGGATAATGGCGCGGCTACGGCGCGCGTGGCGTGACAGTCGTCACCCCCAGTGCCGCCAGTGTTGCAAGCGCGTTGCGCCGCACAAAAACGAGATGAATCCGGCGTAAAGCACAGGTTTGCCGCTTGCGTGGGCAAAACCCCTCCCGCATAAGCGGAGCCGCCGGCAGAGTTGGGCCGGGAAGGTGCGAAGTTCCGCAGCGTGCGGCAGAGTAGTCTAACCCCATCAAAGCAGAAATTCGCGGTGACGTGCGTGCGCCTTTGCGTGCGCGCGGCCGAACGCGTGCGCGTTCGGTTCGATCAGGACCATGGGAAATGAGTTTCGACGACGATTTTGAAGACGATAAGGACAACGACAAGAAAAAGGATCGCAAGCGCGGCCGCGACAGGGGTGAAAGCACGCCGGAGTTCGGCGGTGGTGGCGACACCTTCGGCGGTGGCGGCCCAAGCGGCGGCGGCGGCGGCTTCGGCGGCGGCGGCGGCGGTTATGGCGGCGGCGGCTATCGCGGCGGCGGCGGCGGTTTCCGGGGCGGTGGCGCCGGCCGTGAAGGCGGCGGCGGTGGCGGTTACGGCGGCGGCGGTGGCGGCGGTTATCGCGGCGGCGGCGGCGGCGGCGGTTTCCGCGGCCGTGAAGGCGGCGGTGGCGGCTATGGCGGCGGCGGTGGCGGCGGCGGCTATCGCGGCGGCGGTGGCGGCGGCGGTTTCCGCGGCCCGCGTGAAGGCGGCGGCGGTGGTTTTGGCGGCGGCGATCGTCCGCCCCGGCAGCCGCTCGGCGATCCGCAGAACGGCACTGTGAAGTTCTTCAACGGCGCGCGCGGGTTTGGCTTCATCACGCCGGACGGCGGGGGCGCTGACGTGTTTGTGCACGTAAGCGCAGTCGAGCGTGCAGGCATGACCTCACTCAATGAAGGTCAGCGCGTGAACTTCCAGACCCTGCCCGACACCAAGGGCAAGGGGCCAAAGGCGGTAAACCTCAAGGCCGTCGACTAAGTCGAGCCAAGGTTTGAAATCGAAGGCCCGCCGGAGCGATTTCCAGCGGGCCTTCTTTGTTGCTGTGGTTTTTTACGAACCCAGCGGCACGAAGATCTCGATCTGCGTCGGCGTTGCGCCATCGGTAGAACCGGCCTCGTGCACGACTTCCCATGGCTTGCCGCCTTCACGCATGGCGATGCGGTGGGCCTGCAGATAGGCGTACATCTGGGCATAGGTGTTGCGCACCCGCTCGCGCGAACCGCGCACCATGACGTGCATGGCTTCACCCGACGGCGTCTGCCCGATTTGCACCCCGACAACGGTGGAGGGCGCACGGTCCGAGAACGGATAACCGACGCGGAAGCTCATACGCGCGTGGGCGACATCATAATCGGTGACGACGCGCATCAGCGGCGCTGAGGGCGTTAGATTGTACTGACCCATGAACTGGCGGACTTGGGTCAGCGCAAGCGATTCCGCCGCGTCGACCTGAGCCTGATCGTTGGTGGAGGTGTCGACGGTCGAATAGACAAATGTCTGCGGCTCGTAGCGATCGAATTGCGGATTGAGGTGCTCGAAGTCCACGTTTGGCAATTGCTCGGCCAGCGTCTTCAGACGCCGCAGGCCCGCATCCATGCGCCGCTCGATCATCGGGCGCATGACGAGGTTCATGTAGCGGCACGGCACGTTGACCGCGCCCGATCCGCACTCCGCCGACATCGACCAGGCGATCGCGGTCGAACCCGCGCCAGGGCGGAATTCCATGTGTGAATTGAGCGTGGCTCGGTTGCTCACTTCGAGGATCGAGTTGATCGACTGGTTCTCGGCCGAATTTACGATCGACATGCGGCCCGAGCCGATCTCGCGATTGTTGCTGGCCCAGCGCATGCTTTGACCAGCGCCCGGACCATCGCCCCCAAAGGCGTAATCGGCGTCAGGATCTTGAGCGTAGAGCGGCGACCATTCCTTGGCGATGCGCAGGTCGTTCGACATCGCAAACACCGCAGCGCGCGGCCGGCTGACGACGATGGTGCGCGTTACAGCGAGCGCGTTGGGCAAAAGGAATTGGCCAACGCCGTAGAGCGCGCCGCAAACAAGCGCGATCACGAGCAACAGCCCTAGAAACCACCTCATGCCCCGCCCTTCCCAGCCGTGGGGGAACGCAAGGCCTTACCACTTGCCGATTCCGCGAGCCACGCAGGACCATGCGTGCTTGCATGCGCAACCGCGCGTTCCCGCCAAGCGCGAGCCATTAAGTACGTTGGCGTCATCAGACCCCCGACGACGCCCTCCCAGCCTGGACCCTGGTTACCATATGGAAAGAGTGCGCGTCAGCTTGCGACCGCAGTCACTCGCGCGTGGCGTCCCACACGTCGAATTCGTAGGCGATGCAGCGTTCCATGAGCGCGCGCCACACCGGCTCGGCGATGCCCCAGGAAAGGCCCATGCGCGCAGCCTCGCTCTTCACGTTGGCGAGCACTTGATTGATGCGAACTTCGTCGCGCACGACGTCGCGGGATGGTTTGATGCGGGCGGCGGCGTCCATATAGCCCTGCCGGCGCGCAATCAGCGCCACCAGCATGCGATCGATCTCGTCGACGCCCTCGCGGACCTCGCTCATCGTTTCGCAAACGTCGGGCTCAGGCGCCGCGAATGGGCCGGCCGCTTTGGGGGTCGGGGGACGCGCGTCATCCATGGCTTCGACATGGCGTGCGAACCAGCATGTGTCGAGTGCCCATGCGGTCGCGGCGCTAGTTTGCCACGCGCCGATAGGCTCTGAATCCAGCCGTGCACGGGACGTGCGTGCATTGGCGCAGCCAGATGCGCAGCGTGTAGTCGCCAGCGCGCGGCGGCGTGATGGTGACGACGGGGACGGCGTCGCCATTGATGTCGGAGGCGATGCGCTCGTTATAAGGATTGCGGATTTCCATGTCGGCGTTGAGGCATTGCTGGTCGCAGGCGGCCTGGAAAAGATAGGTGACGCCGCCCTCTAGGTGCAGCGTCCAAGTGTGGCCAACATCGTCCTGCGTCAGCTGCGCCAGCATATCCTCGCCGAATTGGCGATAATTGGCTTGTTCATGGGCGAGGCCCTGCGCTTCCAGTTGCGCGCGTACGGCGCGTTCGTTGGCTTCTTCTTGCGAATGACCGATATCGCTCTCGCGCACGGTTTCGCCGGCGCGCGGCACAGCTGCGCCGCCTGAGACAAGGCGCAGGCCAACGATGCAGGGCTCGTGGCTGCACGCATAGAGCCATGCGCGCACATAAGCACGCCCGGTCTGGGTCGGCACGATCTGCACGTATGGCGTGTCATTGGCGGCAGTGTCGCGGTCGGCGAGATTGCCGGCGGCGTCGTAGATTTCCATGTCGAGGTCGCTGCAAGCGTCGTCGCAGGCGCCATAGGCGCGATAGGTGAGGCCGCGCGTGAGATAGACCGGCCAAATAAAAGGATGGTCGAGGCGAAGCGGCGCCACGACATCGGGATTGCCGGGATCGCGCGCATAACCGATGCCGCGATGCACGGCCATGCCGTTTTCGAGGTAGGCGCGCACTTGCGCGGAATGGTCCTGCTCGGCGGCCGCGCCGGCGGCGGCGAACAAAAGCCCAACGCCGAAAGCCGCGAGCAGACCGCGCATGAAAACCTCCCGTTCTGGGTGTAACCAGCCAACTGAATCGGCCTTAGGCGCACGCGCCACTGGGATCAAGCCGCGCCCGACCCCATTGTAATGCGCTAAGTTGATCCCGTGACCGGCGCCGACAAACCCGTCCTTCCCGCACTCGATGGCTTGCCCCCAGATGCGCGCCCAGATGCATCCCCAGATGCCTCTCAAGCGGAAGGCGCGCCCGCGCCACAGCTCAAAGGCATCGAGGCGATTCGCGACGCATGGAAGCGGATGCCGGGGCGGCCAGGCGTCTACCGCATGCTCGGCGCGGACGGTGAAGTGCTCTATGTCGGCAAAGCCAAGAGCCTGAAGAACCGCGTCGGCCAATACGCGCAAGGACGCGGGCACACCAATGCGATCTACCGGATGATCCATCAGACCGTGTCGATGGAGATCATCGTCACCGCCACCGAGACCGAAGCGCTCCTACTCGAAACCAACATGATCAAGCGGCTGAAGCCGCGCTTCAACGTCTTGATGCGGGACGACAAGAGCTTCCCGTTCATCGCCATCCGCACCGATCACCCGATCGCGGCCTTGCAGAAACATCGTGGCGCCAAGAACTTCAAGGGCAAGTTCTACGGACCCTTCGCCAGCGCCGGCGCAGTCAACCGCACGCTCAACACCCTGCAGAAGGCGTTTCTGCTGCGCTCATGCACGGACTCGACGTTTTCCGGGCGCACGCGGCCATGCATGCTCTATCAGATCAAGCGCTGCTCGGGGCCGTGCGTGAGCCTGGTGAGCGAGAGCGAATACGCCGCGCTGGTGAAGGACAGCGCCGATTTCCTCGAAGGTCGCTCGACACAATTGCAGGAGCGGCTCGCGGCCGAAATGCGCCAAGCCTCCGATGCGCTGGAGTTCGAACACGCCGCCCGGCTGCGCAATCGCATTCGCGCGCTTGCGTCGGTGCGCGCCTCGCAAGGCATCAACCCCGCAACCTTCAGCGAAGCAGACGTGTTCGCCCTGCACTGCGAAGGCGGACAATCCTGCGTGCAGGTGTTCTTCTTCCGCGCCGGCCAGAATTGGGGCAACCGCGCCTATTTCCCGCGCCACGGCGCGGAGGAAACAGCCGAGGACGTGCTTTCGGCTTTCATTGCGCAATTCTACGATGACCGCGAACCGCCGAAACTGATCTTGAGCAACGTCGATCCGAGTGATCGCGCGCTTCTGGAGGAAGCGTTGTGTGCGCGCGCGGACTGTAAAGTCGAAATTCGCGTGCCCGAGCGCGGCGAGAAGAAAGAGATCATCGATGCCGCCCTGCTCAATGCCCGCGAGGCCCTAGCCCGGCGCATGGCCGAAACCGGAAGCGTCGCGAAATTGCTGGATGGCGTGGCCGAGACGTTCGGACTTTCGCAGCGCCCGGAGCGGATCGAGGTCTACGACAACAGCCACATCCAGGGCGCCAATGCTTTAGGCGCCATGATTGTGGCCGGCCCCGAGGGTTTCATCAAAAACCAGTACCGCAAGTTCAACATGAAGACCGAGGAGTTCCAGGGCGACGACTTCGCCATGATGAAGGCCATGATCCGCCGCAGGTTTGCGCGGATGTTGCAAGAGCGCGGCGACGAGGCTGAGCCCGGCGAAGAACGTGAGCTCGCGGCAACCGACACGGGCAAAGTCGAAAACGGCGGCGTCGACTTTTCGAAAGAACGCGACACCGAAGCGCCCGAGGCCAAGTTCGGCGCCTGGCCTGACCTGGTGCTGATCGATGGCGGCGAAGGCCAGCTCGGCGCAACCTTGGACGCGCTGGACGAACTTGGACTGAAGAACCGCATCGTTGTCGCCGGCATCGCCAAGGGCATCGACCGCGACGCCGGCCGCGAGCGCTTCTTCGTTCCCGGGCGCGCCCCGTTCCGTCTCGACGAAAAGAGCCCCGTCCTCTACTACCTGCAGCGCTTGCGCGACGAGGCGCACCGATTTGCCATCGGGGCCCATCGCGGCAAGCGCAAAGCGGGCCTGGCCAGAAATCCGCTCGACGAGATTGATGGCGTGGGCCCAACGCGCAAGCGCGCTTTGCTCGATCGCTTCGGCTCGGCGCGCGGGGTCTCACGCGCCGCACTGGCTGAGCTGGAACTGGTTGTCGGCGTGAGCAAAGAACTGGCGAAGCGGATTTATGACTTCTTCCACGACAAACGCTGAGCTGGATCGCACGTCTTCAGAGGCGCAGAGCGGGCCCAAAGGTCCGCGATCTGTTTGGCCTACGGTGCTAACCCTCTTCCGCATGATCATGGGCCCAGCCCTGGCGGGGCTTATCCTGTGGGCCGGCGCGGTGCTCTACAGCGATCGCCCGCTTGCCGGCCTTCTGTTTGCGCTCGCGCTTGCCCTCTTCGTCATCGCCGCGTCAACGGATTGGCTTGATGGCTGGCTCGCGCGCAAGCTCGACGCGGTAACGCCGCTCGGCGCAGCGCTCGATCACGTGGCCGACAAAGTGCTCATCGCGTGCGTGTTGGTGGCGCTCGCCTATTCGGCTCTGCCGCTCGATCTGGCGGCGGCGGCGGTGATCATCGTGGGGCGCGATCTCGCGGTCGCGGGTTTGCGTGAAGGCCTGTCGACATCCGGGCGGACGCTGCCGGTGAACATGCTGGGAAAATGGAAGGCCGCCGCAGAAATGGCCGGCGTGGGCGCGTTTCTTGCCTATCAGGGTGCTGCCCTCTTGCTGATACCGGCAAACGTCGTGTTGGGTTTGTATTGGGCCGCCAGGCTCTTGCTATGGGCCGCGGCCGCCAGCGCCTTGATCAGCGGTGCGGTCTACGCGCAAGCGGCCGCCAAGCGTGTTCGGCGCTAACCGCCAAGGCGTCAAACCACCCCGATCGCCTTCAAAATCGGCAAACGCCGCTGGGCAAAAGCATGCGCGCGCGCTGTGAGGTCTTGCAACGACACGCGTGCATCATCGGGAGAAATGTCGGCGCGCGACGCCCGCACGCGCGCCTCAATGCATGTCCAGGCGAACTTTGCATAGGCATCGGGGTCGGTTGCGCCCTGAAAATGAGCGAGCATGAAAAGCTGCTCGTCGTCGCCCACCGGGACGGCGCCTCCGACAACGGGCGAAGCTAAGTCCGCGACTTCGCCGCCGCTATAGGCCGTCAATGCGCAGATTCTCTGATTGAGGGCGCGGCAGTGCGCGCGTTGGGCTTGTGAGGGCGCCGGGTAGGGCGCGACAAAGACAAGCGGCCCTGAAAGTAAGGCGATCATCGCGCTCGCGGCTTCGCGAACACTTTGTCCCTGAAAGAGACCCCCATGCCGGAGCTCGCGTAACGACTTCGGCGCATGCGCATTGGAAGCCAGAGCCTCCAGGATCGGCGTGAAATGGCGCGGGTCGAGGTTCACCGTGCCCGCCGAGCTGCTGGCTTGCATTGGCACGTCATCGATCATCGCCGTCAGCACGAAGCGCTCATTGAGGAGCGCTTCGTCGTGGTCGCGCACACTCAAGCGCTCGACACCTTTCATGAACACATCCTTGCGGAAGGTTGTATCCATGACGTACTCGCGCGCCGCCTCACGCAGGACCGGATCTGGAACAGCTTCCAAAAGGCGCTGCGCCGCCGGAGGGACCGAGAACCCGGCAACCGTATCCATCAAATGGGTCGTGCCGACGAACGAAAGGCCCGCTTCGCCGAACTGCGCCGCCACGTCCAGGAAGGTGGTCGGCTGCCAATTGTGACTGAAGAACTCATGCGCGAGGTAGGTGTCGCTGCGCGGGCCCAGCGCTTGCAATTGGGCGACCGCCCCCGGGTTTGTCCGCGCGTGCTTGGCGCCGGCATTGTCCAGAGATTGCACGAAGTCGATCGCCTTGCGAACTCTTGCTGTCAGCGGTTCGTCCGGCGATCCGCTCATTTGTGCGTGCGCGAACATGAGCTTGCGCAGCGGCAGCATCTTCGCCCAGCCAGTCAGGCTGTTGTGGGAAACATAGAGAAGACCGCCGGGCGCCAATTTGCGGCGCACGAGGTCGACGATATGGGCGCGGTCGCTTTCAGAAATCCATGTCCAAATGCCGTGAAGGGCGATGACGTTGAAAGCGGGAAGCTCGTCGCGCCGCGCCAATTGCTCGAACAAATCTTGCACCAGCGCCACCGGCGCGCCGGATGCGGATGCAAGGCCCTGAGCGTAGGCGACCTGCGCGGGATTGTAATCGTTTCCCCAGAACACGCCCTCGCATGCAGCCGCATGCATATTGATCGAAACGCCCTGACCGAACCCCAGTTCGAGGTAGGAGAGCGGTTTTGGATCGAAGCGATAGCCGGCGATCAGCGCGGCAAAGCGCAGATAGGATGGACAGAGATCTCGATAATAGCGGTACGTGTAACCGAGTTCATCGATATTGATCTGGTTTCGCCCGGTCATGTCCGCGCCGCTCTCCGCCAGAGGAAGCTAGCTGCGCACGCCCGAAAAATGGAGCGAAAAGCGCCGTCGAGCACTTTAGTCGGCGCGGCCGAACTCGACGATGTTGAGTAGGATGATCATTGCGACGAAAATGGCGATGGCGATAACCGCTTCCATCTCTTTCCCCAGTAAGACGCGAATTGGGATTCGTAAGCTTGCAAGGCGCTCTAACCGATCCCGCCCGCCTCCGCCAGAGCCGGATTGTCACGGATGCTGAACGACTGAAAGCAGGTTCATGTCCGGGTCGTGAAACCAGGCGACTTTCGTGCCGTCCGGGGCGCTCCAAACGCCCTTGGCGTCTTGGATGAAGAAGCCGTAGCGCTGAAACACCACGCCCTTGGCGGTGAGGCCGTCCACGATTGCGTCGATATCGTCGACCTGAAAGGCGAGCACGGCATAAGCTGCAGGCGTGATCGCCGGCACGCGCGAGACGCGGACGCGTGCGTTCTTGCCTTCGAATATCGCGGCAAAGCCGTCGTCGGCGATAAACTTGAGGCCGAGCGTGTCGCGATAAAACGCAGTCGACGCTTCTTTCTGCATGGTGCCGACGAGCGCTGTGACGGTTGCGTTTGCGAGCATGATTACCTCCTGGGTTGCAAGCTAGGCCAAGCCGTGCGCCCTCATCTAAGCAATCCCTGTGGCCTTAAGAATTGGGTGAAGCTCGACTGCAAACTTTTGCGCCATCGTCGTCAGTTGAACCATATAGTCCCGAGGCGGCCCCCCTTGCGAGGCTGGCGGCTTGTCATCCTCACGCAGGAACGGCCAGGCAAAGGCCGCTTGCTCGCGCGGGGTCTCTATTCCTTCCGCCATCGCCAGCAAGAATAGTTGCCCCAGCCGCCCGACATGAAGGCCGCCGCCAAGCACAGGTGAAGCCAACGCGCCCACTTTGGCTTCGCTCTGCGCGCGCCGGCAAATATGAGCGTTGAGTTTCGCGCATTGCGATATTGAGCGCTCAGTCCGCCGGCGCTGGACCGGCTGCACCGCGCCAGAACCCACCAGCACCATCAAGTCTGAGAGGAATTGCTGCGCTGGCCGGCCAAGTGCGGCCTCCAGTTCGGCCACGGATTTCGGCGCGTACTGATTGTCGCGCAGCGCCTTGACCATCGCGGCGTTTATTTCCTTCGCAACATTGATCTCTACACCGACCCAGTGAACCGTCGGCGGCAAGGCGCCGTACGGTGTGGTGAGCACAAATCGCTGCTCCCGAAGCTCGCCCACACGCTCTTCAAGGGATAACCGGGCAGGCGCGCCTTTGACGAATATGTCTTCGCGAAACTGCATGTTCGAAAAGGCGTCCCGCGTCATCTCGCGCATAACTTCGCTCTTCAGACCCGACAGCAATGCCCCCGCCGCGGCCGGCAGCCGCTTGTCATGGTCGTGCATCAGCAACATGGCCGAGCCAGCGAAATGGAGATCGACCGCAGAGAGCTGTTCATGAACCGCCGCAAACGATCGCGGCGCGAGATTGGAGCCAAAGAGCTCATGGGAGGCATAAGCGCGATCCTTGCCCGCAATGCTCCCCAGCAGCGTCGCGACGTCGGGATGGGCGGTGAAGTAGCGTGCGCCGCCTTGGGCGAGTTCTTTGGCGAACGCGAGTGCGCCGTCGACCTTCGAGTCGATGGCCGCGTCCTCTGCTGCCTCATGGGTTGCATGTAGAGTGAGGAGTTCGCGCAGGCCCAAAGCCGCCGCCCAGCCCATTGAGCAATTGTAGCTGATGTAGAGAACACCGCCCTCGACCAGTCTGCGGCGCGCCAATTCAACGATTGCAGCGCGATCCTCTTCCGACACCCATGACCAGACGCCGTGCAGCGCGATCACGTCGAATTCGGGAATATCTTTGCCTGCCAGATCAACGAAGGAATCCGGGACAAATCGAACATTGGCGCCGGAGGCCTCGCCAAGCGCCTGGGCATGCGCCAGATGACTGGCGTTATAATCATTGCCCCAGAATTCGCCGTCACAAGCCGCTGCATGCACGTTTAGCGAGACGCCCTGGCCAAAGCCCAGCTCAAGATAGCGCAAGGGTCGGTTCGCATCGAAGGCGACGCCTTGATTGAGCAGCGCCAGCGATAGAAATGAAGGCGATAGTTCGCGGAAGTATCGATACGTGTATGGGAGTTCCGCGACAGCCTTGGCGATTGCGCCGGACATAAGCCTTCCCGTCTTGCCCGAAAGCTTCACCACAGCCCAAAGGTGAGCGTCAATGCCGGCCACGGCGCGGAGAGACTTGAGCCGGACCTGCTCTACCCTTGCCCTGCTGCAGGATCAATCAGATCGGCCTGGCGCCAAGCTCAGTCCGCCAGTGCGCGGCGCGATCCTTCAGCCATTCGCGCTGCATCAAGCTCGCCCGCTCTTCGTCGAATGTCTCGAGCGGCTCTAAGCTGAAGCTGTCTTCGCCGTGCTTATTCCAAGCCGCCTGCGCGTCAGGCCGCGTCGAGGCGCCCTGTTTGAACACGAACCAGAGCCGTGTCTTGATCGTATTGAGCGTGGGTGTTGCGCCAACCCACACCTCTGCGCTTGCAGCACAACGCACTGCGAACACGCCGGCCTGCGCCTTCTGCTCTTTGTAGGCAGCGATCGCGGCACGCCGCTTGGCTTTGTCCATTGGCTTTGTCCTGAAAGCAAAACCGCCGGCGTCGCGCGCCGGCGGTTTCTCGTTGCGGTTCGAACCTCAGGCGCCCTTCACGCGCCCTGCGGGGCCGCTCCCGGCCAACCGCTTGGGTGAGCGGGCTCTTCGTCGGTGACCGGCAGCGCCGGGGTCGGCGGCGTCGGAGACTTGGGCTGGTCTTCCGGACGACTAAGTTTTTCGCCGCGCAGCACTTGGGCGATTTCCTCGCCGGTGAGCGATTCGTATTCAAGCAGCGCTTCCGACAAGAGGCGATGGTCTTCGGCCTTCTCAGTGAGAATGCGCTTGGCTTCGTGGTAGCCTTGATCCACCAGCCGCTTGACTTCAGCGTCGATCTTCTGGGCTGTCGCTTCAGCGACGTTTTGCGTGCGGTTCACCTGCATGCCGAGGAAGACTTCGTCATTGTTGTCGCCGTAGGCGACGAAACCGAGTTCATCCGAATAGCCCCAGCGCGTCACCATCATGCGCGCAAGGCGCGTGGCCGCAGAGATGTCGGAGGCGGCTCCAGACGTCACCTTGTCCTTGCCGAACTTCAGCTCTTCAGCGACGCGCCCGCCCATCATGACCGCGAGACGTGAGGTCATCTGAGTGAAGTTCATCGAGTATTTGTCGCCTTCCGGCAGCTGCATCACCATGCCGAGCGCGCGGCCGCGCGGAATGATCGTGGCTTTGTGCACCGGATCCGATTCCGGCACGTTGAGCGCGACGACGGCGTGGCCGCCTTCATGCCAGGCGGTGAGTTCTTTCTCGCTTTGCGTCATCACCATGGAGCGCCGCTCGGCGCCCATCATGACCTTGTCCTTGGCGTCTTCGAACTCCTTGGAGGTGACGACGCGCTTGCCGCGGCGGGCCGCGAGCAGTGCTGCTTCGTTGACGAGGTTGGCGAGATCGGCGCCCGAAAAGCCCGGCGTGCCGCGTGCAATGACTTTGAGATCGACGCCCTGCGCCACCGGCACGTTGCGGGTGTGGACGCGCAGGATTTTCTCGCGCCCGCCGACATCCGGGTTCGGCACGACCACCTGACGGTCGAAGCGGCCTGGACGCAGCAGCGCGGGGTCGAGCACGTCGGGGCGATTGGTCGCCGCGATCAGGATGATGCCCTCGTTGGCTTCAAAGCCGTCCATCTCGACGAGCAATTGATTGAGGGTTTGTTCGCGCTCGTCATTGCCGCCGCCGAGCCCGGCGCCACGATGGCGGCCGACCGCGTCAATTTCATCGATGAAGATGATGCACGGCGCGTTCTTCTTGGCTTGCTCGAACATGTCGCGCACGCGGCTGGCGCCGACGCCGACAAACATTTCGACGAAGTCCGAACCCGAGATGGTGAAGAACGGCACGTTCGCTTCGCCGGCGATGGCGCGTGCGAGCAGCGTCTTGCCCGTACCCGGCGGGCCGACAAGCAGCGCGCCTTTTGGAATCTTGCCGCCCAGGCGCTGGAACTTGCCCGGGTCTTTCAAGAACTCGACGATTTCGCCAAGCTCGTCTTTCGCCTCATCGATGCCGGCGACGTCATCGAACGTGACGCGGCCCTTCGCTTCAGTGAGCAGGCGCGCTTTAGAGCGGCCGAAACCCATGGCGCCGCGGCCGCCGGCTTGCATCTGACGCATGAAGAAGAACCAGGCGCCAATGAGCAGCAGCATCGGCAGGATGCCGAGCAGGATGTCGCCAATCCCGGGGCCCGTCTTCGGACGATCGGTCTTCACATCGACATTCGCCGAGGTAAGGCGGTCAACGACGCCGGGCATGGTGCCGGTCGGCAGATAGGTGATGTAGGTCTGGCCCGTCTTCGAGCGGCTGATGATGGTGTTGTCGGAAGTCTCGGCGCTGGCGATGGTGTTGTCGGCGACCTGACGCAGCAATTGCGTGTAGCCGATTTCACTGGCGTTGCGCGGCGTCGAGCCGCCGGTCATCACGCCGAACAACACGACGAGCACGATGGCGATGACGCCCCAGATCAGCAAAGAACGAATGGGCATGAGAACCTTCTGGTCGGCCCGGGGAGCGCCTCGCCCGCGCGCGTAACACAATCTTCAGCAAGATAGGGACCAGCCGCCCCCATGAACACCCCTTTCCCTGCCACGAATGGGGTCAAGGCCAAGTGAACGGCCGTGGTGGAAAATTCATCAGGCTTTCGGAACGTTAATCTCGTTTAGGCCGATGAACACCGGCCGCTTGGTCGGCCCAAGGGCGTATGGAGAGGGGCGCATTGAGATTGAGCGCGTGCGCGACGCGATCAGCGAGGAGCCAACGGCTGGTGACCGCGATGGGAGGATTATGCTCACTGATGGACAGCCTCGGCGCCGGGGAAACAGCGTAGACCGTCACACCATCTGCAGACGCATGAAGCAAAAGCCGCCCGTCCCAGACGGTTTCGACGCCGCCTGGAAGCAAAAGCGGCGCCAATGGGGCCGCGCCGCCGGCGCGGCCTTCGAGCGCGCCGCGATCGCGGTCCAACAGAAGCGCGCCGCCCTCAATCTGCACACGCGCGCCTGCGAGCGTGGCGCCGCGAAAGGCAGGATCTGTCAGCTTCTCTTCCAGCCGCGCCAGTGCTTCGGCTGGCGGTTCGCGTTGCGCCCCGGCTGCCGCTGCAACCAAAACCGACAATGCGCGCCGACGCACTTCACGTTGGCCTGCCCACAATGGGCGACCTGGGCCTGCCCACAATGGGCGACCTGGGCCTGCCCACAATGGGCGCGTGATGAAAATGCGGTCGGCTTCGAACCAAGCGACCCGCGCGATCAAATCAGACGCCGCCGCATCGATCGCCTCCGCGTGCACGCGCAAACTCTTCGCCAGGCGCGCCAGACGCATGGGCTCAACGCCAACCGCCGCAAGGTCGCGCAGGCGCCTGCGGACGCGGATGCGTTCGTAGGCTGTGTTCGCATTTGCCGGATCGTCGATCCAATCGACATCCCGGTCGCGGAGGAAGGCGCGCAAATCCTCACGGCGCGCCTCAAGCAAAGGCCGCGCTAGAGCGATGCCGCGCCCTTCTGGCCAAAGCGGCGCTGGCGCCATCGGCGCCATGCCTGCAAGCCCGCGCCATGCGGAGCCCCCGGCAGCGCGCATGAATACGGTTTCGGCTTGATCATCGGCCGTGTGGCCTAGCGCGATGAGGCGCGCGCCCTGTTCTCGGGCCGCAGCGCAGATCGCGGCGTAGCGCTTTTGGCGGGCGCCTTGCTGTGAGCGATTGGCGCCGCTGGGCCAGCTGAGCTTCACGACTTGAGCTGAGACGCCGATCGTGTGCGCCTGCGTTTGCGCGCGCTTGGCGTCGTCCGCCGCGCCTTCGCGCAGGGCGTGGTCCACGACCACAGCCCTGAGGCGGGCGCCAAATCGCACTTTCAGCAAATGGAGCAGCGCGGTTGAATCGCCCCCGCCGGACAGCGCAACGATGATCGGCCCGCCGTCAGCGGCCGCTTCCATACGCTCGATCGTCACCGGATCGAGCATGGCTTCAGCTCAAGGCGCAGCTCACGTTGTGGGGCAGTGACTGGCGCGTGCTTCGCGCGCGGCGAGATCGCGAATGTTGCGCGCCGCGTTGGGATAACGGCGCGAGAGGTTTGCGTACGCCCCGCATGCCTGTTGCGTTTGTCCCATGCCGGCAAGCGACATGCCGAGGCGCACCTGCGCCTCAGGCGCGCGCGGGCTGTTGGGCGCGGCTTGCAGATAGCGGACGAAGTTGGACGCGGCATCCTGGTAATTGTTGCGCGCCAGGAGCGTGAACGCATACCAAAATCGCGCATCGGCGGCCGTGCTCGCATTCGGATAACGCTGCAGGAAATTGCTGAACGCCTCCTCCGCTTCCGGGTATTGGCCGTTGACGAGCAGCGTCCGCGCATTGGCGTATGCGTCGTCCGCCGTCGGCGCCGGCAACGCCGGCAGTTCGCGTTCAGTCAGCGTTCCGAGCTGACCTTGGGCGCCGGGCGGAAGCGGCTTGCCGCCGGCGTCGGCGGCGCCGTCCAAATCGGCGCGCGGGCCGCCAGTGCTCGGTGCGGTGTACGGAGGCGGCGGGGCGCTGGTGTCGGGTGCAAGCGCCGGCCCGCCGATCTGCGCTGCTGCGTTAGGATTCTGGATCGCCGCGACTGCGTCCTGGTTCACTTGCGCCAGATTGCCGACCATGGCGCGAAGGCGCGTGATTTCGCGTTGCGCATCCATGAGCTGGTGCTGGAGGTTCTCATTGGCGGCGGTGGCGTCGATGAGCTGGCGCTGCAGGTCTTCGATGCGATCTTGCTGCGCATCGGCCTGGGCTTGCGCGGCAGCGGCGGCCTGCTGCTGTTGGCGATTTTGCGCCATAGCAGGCGTTGCAAACAAAAAGCCGGCCGCGATGAGCCACGCCGCCAGCCGGATTTTCGGCGATGGGGAAGCAAACTGATCCGTCATGATGGGCGAACCTGCCTGCTTCCCCTGTCCAAATTGGGGCGCCAAATTTGGGCGTTGCCGCGCTTTACGAAACAGCGCCGCTCACGATCGTGCTGTGGGCGTTGCGGTTAACGCTCCAAGCCTGTTCGTTCGAGCGCGGATCCATCGGACGCTCTTTGCCGTAGGAGACCGTCTGCAAGCGGTCGCCGGAGATGCCGAGCGAGACGACATAGTCGCGCGCAGCGGCGGCGCGGCGGGCGCCGAGCGCCAGATTGTATTCGCGTGTGCCACGCTCGTCGCAATTGCCTTCGACAAGAATGCGCACGTTCGGATAGCGCCGCAGCCAGGCCGCTTGACGCTCAAGGATGGCGCGCGCTTCCGGGGTCAGATCGAAGCGGTCATAGCCGAAGAAGACACGATCGCCGACGGTGACGCGGAACTCTTCGGCCGAGCCGGGAACCGGTCCGGAGGGGGCCGGCTGTGTCGCAGGCGCAGGCGCCGCGGGCGTCGGGGCAGGAGCGGGCCGGCTTGCGCAGGCGGCAAGCGTCGCGACGGCGGCAAGTGCAATATAACTGTTACGCATTGGGTCACTTCTCCCCTGATGGCGGCGCTTTCGGCGGACGCATACCCCGTGTCTCTGAATGCAATCCTTATAAAGCAGGTTCCTAGCCGGCAATCATGTTTCCATCACGGCAGCAAAGGTGACCATGCTGGGTCGGATGCATCGGTCTGCGTTGGCGCCTGGCGAAGGTTTCGCCCGGTAAGGTCAACCGACCACAGTTTTGGTCCCTGCCCTTGCTGTTCCCGGAAGAACATGATGACGCGCCCATTGGGGGACCAAGTCGGCGCTTCATCAAGGAAGCTTTCGGTTAAGATGCGTTCACCTGAGCCGTCTGGCCGCATGACGCCGATGGCGAAGTGGCCCCCGCTCTGGCGCGTGAAGGCGATGAGATCGCCGCGCGGGGACCAAACCGGGGTCGTATAGCGGCCCTCGCCGAAACTGATGCGATGCTGGTTCGAGCCATCGCCATTCATGGCGTAGAGTTGCGGAGAACCGCCGCGATCTGAGTTGAACACGATTTGCGATCCATCGGGCGCATAGGACGGCGAAGTGTCGATGGCTGGATTGTTGGTCAGTCTTCGCTGGGCGCGCGAGCGCAGATCCATGGCGTAGATTTCGGAATTGCCGTTGAGATCGACGGTGAACACGACGCCATTTCCGTCTGGCGTAAAGCGCGGCGCAAACGTCATGCCCGGAAAATCGCCGAGCACCTCGCGGCGATTGGTGGCGAGATTGTACAAGAAGACGCGCGGCGCGCCGGTTTCGAAACTCATATAGGTGATGAGCTGTGTCGAGGGTGAGAAGCGCGGCGTCAGCACCATTGCGTTTGAGCCGGTCAGGAAGAACGGATTGGCCCCGTCCTGATCCATCACCATGAGCCGCTTCACTCGGCGCGTGCGCGGTCCGGTTTCTGACACAAAGACGATGCGCGTGTCGAAATAGCCGCGCTCGCCGGTGATGGCCTCGTAAATCTTGTCGGAAATCTTGTGCGCGATGCGCCGCCAATTGTCCGGCGTCGTTGTGTAAGAAAACGCTGTTGGACGACCATCGGGGCCCGTCATCGCTTGTTCGGCAAACACGTCCCACAATCGGAATTCGATCTGCAAGCGGCCGTCTGGCATCGGCGTCACTTGTCCCACGACCAGCGCCTGCGCCGAGATGATCTTCCAATCGGCAAAGCGCGGCGGCACTTCCAGCGCCTGGATATGCTCAATGAAGGCGCTGGGCTCGACGGAATGGAACAGCGCCGAACGCTCGAGGTCGGCGCGGATAACGCCCGCTACATCGGCGCCCACACGCTGGGCGCCAGGCGCGTTCGACAGAAAGTCGACGATGGCGATCGGCATCGGATTGAGATTGCCCTGGTCGATATCGACGTGCAGCCGGCCGGGCGCAGCCGCACTCGGCGGCGCCTGATTGTTCTGTGCGCGCACCTCGCTTGGACCCGCCGCCAGTGCGAAAGCCACAAAAACAACCGCGAACAACGCTCGGAACATCGCCATCTTCTCTCTCAATCGGCCCAACCGCCATTATCGGCCGGCGCTTGTTGCCTACGAATTGGGCCGGAACGTGAATTCGGTTCGGCGCCAAATCTCATAATGGTCGCCGACGACAGGATCATCGGAAAAAAAGCTGAAGTCGCAGGTGCGCACGGCCCGCAAGGCGGCCTCTGCCGCCGTGCGCATGGCGGGATCGAACGAATAGTTCCGCGGATTTGTGACAATGGGCTGCCCGTTCAAGGTTCCATTGCGGTTCAGATCGAATTGCACCGTGACCACCAGACGATCGGGATCGGGAAGGTCAATGGGCATGCGCCAGCAGCGCGTGAGGTGGGCGCGCGCAAGCGCACGCGCACGGTCCTGCAATGAGACGACATCCTCAGTGCCTCGTCCCGCGCCCTGTTGCGTGCGATCGGACGTTGCGCCCTCCGCGCGTTCGCGTCCGCTGCTGCGGCTGCGGTCAACGAGACGGGCGATGGAGGCCAGATCGAACGTGTCGTTCTGACGCTGGGCGCGCTGTTGCGGCGCCGCAGGCGCCGGCGTCGGTGCAGGCGCCGGCGTTGGTTGGGGCGTGGATTCGTCTTGCGCCTCGGGCGCGGAATCTTCCGGCGTCGGTTGCGCAAGCGCGCGCACGTTCGATTCCGGCGCGACATTGACGATATCGACCGGCACCACCGACCCGACATTGGCGACAAGAGTGGAGCGCGCCTCCCAGGCCAGCAGGGTCATCATGACGAAGCCGACGTGACCAACAGCGGAGATTGCCCAACCGGTGGCGCGCATCTCAGCCATTCCGTTCACGCGGAGGCGCCGGTGCTGCGGGCCGAGGGCCATGCTGGGTGTCAGTCACCAGGCCAAGATTGCGGAAGCCGGAAGAGGACAAGCGCGCCATCACGTCGGCGACCAGCCCGTAGCTCGAATTTGCGTCAGCGCGGATGAACACGCGCCGGTCGTAACCCTCGTGCGAAATAGCGCGCATCTGTGCGACGAGATTATCAACCGGAACCACGGTTTCTTGGACGTAGACTGCGCCATCGGCGTGGATGGTGATGGTAAGCGGATCGGTTTCGCTTTCGAGCTGTTTGGCCTGCGTGCGCGGCAAATCGACGGGCACGCCGACCGTCAGCAGCGGCGCCGTCACCATGAAAACGATGAGCAGCACGAGCATCACGTCGACAAACGGGGTGACGTTGATTTCCGACAGCCGGCTGCGCCGGGCGGAGCGGCGTCCGCGCCGGCCCCTTCGTGACGAGGCAGCGAGCCGGATGGCCATTAGGTTCGCTCGCTCAGGCGCCGCGAGAGCCGCGCGGCGACTTCATCGCTGAAAGTGTCGAGGCGGTCGCCGAAGCGATCCAGGTCGCCTGTAAACTTGTTGTAGAAGATGACTGCGGGGATCGCCGCCGCCAGACCCATGGCTGTCGCAAACAAAGCTTCCGCGATGCCGGGGGCGACGACGGCGAGATTGGTCTGCTGCTGCTGGGCGATGTTGGTGAAGGCGTTCATGATGCCCCACACCGTCCCGAAAAGACCGATGAACGGCGCCGAGGCGCCAACCGTGGCGAGGACGCCGAGATTGCGAGAGGCGCGCTGCATCTCGCGCGCGACCTGCGCCTGCATCAGACGATCGACGCGGTCGAGCATGAGCTGGGCCGCATCGCCGGCGAGCCCGGTGCGGCGCGCTTCACGCCATTCGCGCAACGCCGCCGCGAAAACCCGGCTGAGCGCATCGCGCGGGCGATCGCTCGCCTCTTCCATGTCGTCGATCGAGCGGCCGGACCAGAAGCGGTGCTCGAACTTGCGGGCGTGCGAGTTGAGTTCGCCAAACTGCAGCCACTTGTCGACCGCCACCGCCCACGACCAGATCGAGGCGACAGCGAGAATCAGCATCACGCCCTTCACCACAGGATCGGCCTGCATGAAGAGCGAGACGATGGTGATGTGGTCGGCGCCGGATTCCATGCTTGCTCCCGCTTCCGCAGCCCAATCGCTCAAGCCGCGCCCCTGAAGGTCTAGAGCCGGATGAGTTTGTCAAAAGCTGGACGTGGAAGGCTCTAGAAATGGTTTAAGCCGTTCTAATAGCAGGGCCGGCGGCTTTCGGGGCCGGCCCGTGAGGCTAATGCAACAGACCTGGACGGCGGCCGTCACCAGCGTCTCCCCGCCGGCCACGAGCTTCTGGGCGATGAAAATGCGCGGACCGCGCATGGTTTCGAAGCCGGTGTTCACCATGAGCGCGTCGTCAATGCGTGCAGGTTTGTGGAACTCCACACTGATCTTGTTGACCGCGAAAGCCAGCGGCTCGGCGCCGGCTAGAAGCTCATTGTGGTGAATTCCAGCGAGCCGAAGAAAGTCACTGCGGCCGCGTTCGAAGAAACGAAGGTAGTTGGCGTGATAGACGAGGCCGGAGAAATCCGTGTCCTCGTAATAGACGCGGACCGGCAAGAGGTGCCGGCGTCCCTCGAAGCGTCCAGCGCTGGGTGCATCGCGATCCATGGCGCCGATACGACCACGCGCGCGCGGCCAGTTCAACGCTTCAGCCTTCAGCGTTCAACAAATCAGCAAGCAATGCTGCGCGCACGCGAATTTCGGGGACGGCGGTGGCTTCCCAGAAGGCGCCCTGCGTCAGCGGACCCAGCGTCATCAGGCTTGAGTGTGGCTCGCCAGATGCTCCCACGACGCGGCCCTCCGTGTCAGTCTCGAGGCCAATTCCGCACGCATGCGGGCGCGCGACCCCGTCGGCAAGCAATTGGCGGAGCAACGGATCGGTGGCGTTCGCCACGTCTTGCGAGGAGCCGGTGCAATTGATGACGCGGCGAACTTCCATCCGATGGCGGACCAAGCTTCCGCGCTGGCGGTGGAAAAGTTCGAAGCCATGCTTGCCACGTTTGGCGCTGACGATCTCGCCGGAAAGAATGCGCAGCCTCCCGGCTGTCTGCAACTCGGCCACGCGCGCTGCGATCTCCGGCGCGCAGCGATGGCGATGGGCGTCCCACCATGGCCGCAGATGTCGCAGAAAGCGGCGTTGCTGTGTCGGCGTGAGCCGCCGCCACAGGTCGGGCGTACGTGCGCGCAGGCGGTCCACGGCATATTGCCATGGCTCGCCCCGCTCGGCGATCAAGCGCACTTCGCGGCGGAAAACATGGAGCGCGTCGCTCAGCTCGCCCGGCAATGCCAGTGCTTCGGGCGGCGCCGGCGCTGGATCATTTAGATGCGCGCGCGGCAGCAGACCACGACGCGAGAGCGCATAGATCGTCCCCATGCGCGCGTCGCGCGCCAGCGTCAGCGCAATATCAATCATGGTGAGGCCAACGCCGACCATCAGCACATCGCCGCCGCGGGGCACGCGGCGCACGGCCTCAGGGTCCCATGCGTCCAACACGGGTACGCCATTGGCCTCGAATACAGAAGGCGTGACGCTCGCGCCATTGCCCATCGCCAACACGACGGCGTCGACAATAATCGGCAGACCCTTCTGCAAGTCGATTTCCCAGCCATCTTCGAATGGACGGCACGCAATTGCCTCGCCGCGCAGGCGTTTCAAACGGCCCGGGGCGGCGCGCGCCGCGCGATCGAGCACATCCTCAATGTAGGCGCCGTAGCGAGGACGAGCGGCAAACGCGCCCGCCTGGTCGCCACGTTCGCGCCGATTGAGCCAGAGCGCGAAGTCCTCGGGAGAATCTGGAAACGCGCTCATGTTTGAGGCGCGCACGTTCAAGAGATGGGCGCGTTCAAGGCCGCCATAGGCGAGCCCCGGCCCGAAGCGGCGGCCGCGTTCGATAAGCACGATTTCGGGCGCCGCGCGTCCGCGCTGCTTCAAAAGCTGAGCGGCGACGGCGGCGCCGCTGAAGCCGGCTCCAATGATGGCAATGCGCCGGCGCTTCATCCGTCCTCGCGCGTCCGTCCGGATAAACGTCGCTGTGGCATTCGCGGTCCCCGTGAAACGGCAAGTGTACAGGTCATTTCGCGGCTGCGGTCCATGCAAACACGCATAAGTCGAGACGCGGTTTGGGACTTCGCCTGTCGCAGACCCTTTGCCGCGGCCTCGAATTGCCCCTTAGATGGCGAACTGGCGAGACCGCACGCGCCGAACACGCGATTTGTGGAGAACTAGTATGAAGTTCCGGATGGCGATTGCATACGCCGCCCTCTTTGCCGTGTGCGCATGTGGTCAACCCGCTTCGCCGCCGCCGCCGAGCGCCACTGATCTGGCGACCAGCACGCTGGCGCAGATGCAAACGGCGACGCCGGCTGCGCAATTCGCGGCGCGTGCGGCGATGTTCGAGAATTATCAGATCCAAGCTGCGCAAATCGCACAACAGAGCGCCCAGTCGCAGGCCGCCAAGACGTTCGCGGCCGCCTCACTGGCCGAGCATCAGGCCTCGCTGCAGCAATTGAACGGCGCTGTGCAAGCCGCCGGCATGCCCCAGCCTAGCGGGGCGCTCGACGAGAATTACAACGCCTATCTCGACATGCTCCGTCACGCGAACGCGTCGAACTTCGATTCGATCTACGCTTCGCAACAAGCGCTCTCTTTTATCAGCGCGTCTGGCCTCTATGATTCATTCACCAGCACGGCGCCGGACTCGCCCCTCAAACAATGGGCGCAAAGCCAGTCGCCGCGTGTGCATGATGGGGTCACTGCCGCGCGCACCCTGGCGCAGAACATCCGCGGCAGCTGAGAACCCGCTCTTGACAGGCAACCATTTGGTTGCATATTAGGCCGCAGCACATGAGTGAGGCGGTCAACGACGTTTTTCGCGCCCTCGCCGATCCCAGCCGCCGGGCCCTGCTCGACGCGTTGTTCAAACGCAACGGTCAGACGCTTGGCGAGTTGTGTGATGGCATGGCGATGACGCGGCAGGCGGTGACGAAGCACCTTGCGCTGTTGGAGGACGCCAACCTCGTGGCGATCGTCTGGCGCGGGCGCGAGAAGCTGCACTACCTCAATCCCGTGCCCATTCATGAGATCAGCGAACGCTGGATCTCCAAATATGAACGCGGGCGCTTGAGCGCGCTCAGCGATTTGAAAAAGGCGTTGGAGAGCGACGATGAATGACGGCAACGAACTCATTACGCCGCCCGATCTGGTCTACGTCACCTTCATTCGCGCGACGCCTCAGAAGGTTTGGGATGCGCTGACGAAAAGCGAATTCACGACGCAATTCTTCTTCGGCCGCACCATCGAGAGCGATTGGCGCAAGGGTTCGCGCTGGCGGCTCGTGATGGAGGACGGCCGCACCGATGTTGAAGGCGAAGTGCTGGAAAGCGATCCGCCGCGTCAGCTGCGGCTCAGTTGGAAGGTTGAATGGCTGGAAGAGGCCCGCACGCTTGAGCCGGCGATCATCGCTTACGATATCGAGCAAGCCGGCGATGTCGTGAAGCTCACTTTGACCCAACACAATACCGGCCCTGCGCCACGCAAGTTTGTCGAGGCAGGCAAGCAAGGCTGGGCGGCGATCTTGTCTTCGCTCAAGAGCCTGCTCGAGACCGGACACCCGCTTGTCATTCAGATGAAAGCTCCGGAGTGATGAGCATGAAAGATGCGCAGAGTCGTTTTGTCTATGTCGTCTATATCCGCACCACGCCGGAGAAATTGTGGGTGGCGCTTACAGCGCCTGAATACACCAGGCAGTATTGGTTCGGAGTGGAAGCGATCAGCGATTGGACAGCCGGCGGCGACTGGAAACTGCGGCTCGAAGACGGCCGCTTCGCCGATACTGGCAGCATCATTGAAGCCGATCCGCCGCGCCGATTGGTCATCAAATGGCTTTGCCACATGCGCGCGGACTTCACCGCCGAAGGCTATTCGCGCTGCACGATGGAGCTCGAGCAGGCCGACGAGGCGGTGCGGCTCACGATCATCCACGAAATGGACAAGCCAAACGCGCTCTTGATCAACGAGGGCGTCTCCAGCGGTTGGCCAAAGATTCTCTGAGTCTGAAATCGCTGCTCGAAACCGGTCAGCCGATCAAGATTTCACAGTAACCAGCCCCGCAGGAGCACGTTCATGCGCAAGGACCACACGCAATTCGTTTACGTAACCTACATCCGCACCACGCCGCAAAAACTCTGGGCGGCGCTGACACAGCCCGAGTTCACGACGCAATATTGGTTCGGCGTGACCATGAAGAGCGAATGGAAGGCAGGCTCGGCCTGGGAGATGATGTACGATGACGGCCGGCTCATGGACGCCGGCGAGATCGTCGAGGCCGATGCCCCGCGCCGCCTCGTCATCAAATGGCGCAACGAGTGGAAGCCGGAGTTCAAAGCCGAGGGCTATTCGCGTTGCACGATGGAGCTTGAACCGGCCGGCGATGCGGTGAAGCTGTCGGTCATCCATGAAATGGACAAAGCCAATTCCGCCTTCATCAACGAAGGCGTCTCCAATGGCTGGCCGAAGATTCTTTCGAACTTGAAGTCGCTGCTGGAAACAGGCGCGGTGGTGATGCCGCTCAAAGCCTGATGTAGCCCAAGCGTGCTGGCTGGCGATCAGTGCAAATCGACTTTGCGCTGATCGCCCATCACTGGCGGCGCTGCCGTCGAGGCGGCGATCACCATCTGAATGGTGGCGACCAGCCCGTGTGGTCCTTCCCAGAATTCCGCCTGCTCTGGCGTGACTTCGATGGCGCGGATGCTCGGATCCTCCGGGCCCTCCCACCATGCTTCGGCCGCAACATTCCACAGTTCGCGGATGAGAGCGCGGTCATCAAGCACGCGGGCTTGACCGTTCACGGCGAGGAATTTGCCCGTGTCCGGCTTGGCGAAGACCAAGCAGACGCTCCCGTTCTGATCGATCTCATCGTCCTTGTGGCCCTTCGCGTCAGTGAGGAAATAGATCGCGTTCTCGCTGTCGCGGCCGATCGCACCCATCGGGCGCGCGCGTATGGTCTCGCCTTCGCGCGTGGCCAACATGCAAATCTTGATCTTGTCGATCAGCTTCCAGACGCGATCGATGTCGTAGCTTTCTGTCGAGCCGCTGCGTTCGGTTTCCATGGCCGATCTCCCTGGCCGATCTCCCTGGCCGATCTCCCCGGTTTCTTGGGGGGTCTTGGGCCAACCAAGGAGGCGCTGGGAAAGTTCCTTCAGTGATGCGCCGCGTACTGCTCGACGGCGCGCAATACGCGCAGCAGATTGCCGCCCGCAAGCTTTTCGAGATCAGCGTCGTTCCAGCCGCGGCGGATCAATTCGGCGAACAAGAGCGGATAGCCATCCACCCCGCCCATGCCGTCGGGAAGATAGTCGACGCCGTCATAGTCTGAGCCGATGCCGACATGGTCCACGCCCGCAACATCGCGGATATGCTCGACGTGATCGGCCAATTGCGACACCGTCGCGTGCGGGCGCGCATGGCTTTGGTCCCATGACGCAAGACCAGCGGCGCCCGCCCGGGGGTCGCCCGGGTTGAGGCGCTTTTGACGCTCCTCTTCGGCAGAACGCGCGGCAGACCATTGGCGCATCGCCTCGGAAATGAACGGCGCGTTGAAATTGACCATCACCACGCCGCCATTGTCGTGAACCATGCGCAGAACATCGTCTGGCACGTTGCGCGGATGCGCCACCAGTGCGAACGCCGAGGAGTGCGAGAAAATCACGGGTGCGGCCGAGACGCGCAGCGCATCGCGCATCGCATCGGCGGAGACGTGGCTTAGGTCGACCATCATGCCGATGCGGTTCATCTCGCGCACGACTTCTTCGCCAAACGGCGAAAGGCCGCCATGGCGCGGCGCGTCGGTGGCGCTATCGACCCAAGCCGTCGTCTTCGAATGGCAGAGCGTCATATAAAGGACGCCGGAGGCGCGGAATTCGCGCAGCACCGCGAGATTGGAATCGATTGCCTCCCCGCCTTCCATGCCAAACATGGAAGCGATGCGGCCGCCGCGATGGATGCGCTCAATGTCGGCTGCCGTTTGAGCAAGCTCGAAGGTGTTCGGATAACGCGCAACGACGCGCCGGACGATGTCCATCTGCACGCGGACGGCCTCGCCTGACACCGGTCCTTGCAATTCCGCGGGAACGTAGACGGACCAGAATTGCGCGCCGACATGGCCAGCGCGCAGGCGTGGAATATCGGTGTGCAGCGGCTGGGGGAGATGGGCTGTGTCGGCGTTCAGATCGACCCGTGCGGAATCGCCCGCATACTTCTCCTGGATTTGCTCGGCGAGATCGTTGTGGCCGTCGATCAGCGGCGTTGCGCGCATGAGGCGCTCAATGCGAGCGCGCTGCTGGGCAGTTATCGCGTCTTGGGGCGCTTGCTGTGCGGCCGCGTTCATCGCGACCAACATAAGCGCAAACAGGCAGGCAAAAAGGCGCATCGCGGTTCCCCCGCGGCGCAAACTAACAGCTGTGCTTGAAAGCGCTATGGGGCTTGGGCGCGGGCCAACGCGCCCAAGCGCGATGTTACGGAACCACCTTGATATAAGTGCCGGTGTTGTTGGCCTCGTTGGTTTCGGCAACCACAGCGCCTGCATCGGCCACGAAATCGAAATGATACGTCCCGGATGGCCAAGCGAGACCGCCCCAGAACGGCAAGGTGTGATTGTACACGTGGCCCGGCGCCAGCGCCGGCACGTTCACCACCAGCTTGTTTGGATAGGCTGGATTTGTGTAGTTCGGCGCAAAGCGCGCCGGGATGTCCACGCATCCGCCGCGCATGCCGGGCTTGTGACAATTGATGGTGACGACCGAAGCCGCCGCCGCCGCGTCGCCCGCATTGCGGACCGACACCACGCCAAAGGCCAGCCGCGACGGAATTGGGACAAGGTCAGCGCCCGCGGCCGAGGCCCTTCCTGCTAGAGCGAAAAGCGAAATGAACGTGGCCGCAGCCACCAGCGTGTTGCGGATCTTCATGGACAAGTCCTCCGGCGCTCTCCCTCGAACGCGCCAGCTTCAGTCTATGCCCAACGCACGATTAGATCGCATGACGCCCGTCACGTCATTCCTGGCGCGTCATGCTTAGAGCCCATACGCCGCCTTCATGGCCGGGTCCTTCGCGGCGACCTGTCGCGCCAAATCGACGATCACTTTGGCCTGTTTCCAGGTCGCGTCATCGAGCATCTTGCCGTCGACGAGAGCAACGCCTGCGCCATCGGGCATGGCCTCGAGCATGCGCTTGGCGAGCTTCACCTCTTCCACCGCAGGGGTGAATACGCGCTTGGCGATAGCGATTTGCGAAGGGTGCAGCGTCCAGGCGCCGCCGCAGCCCATCAGATAGGCGTTGCGGAATTGCTGTTCGCACGCGGCTTCGTCGGCAAAATCGCCGAACGGTCCGTACATCGGCTTGATGCCATAAGTGACACACGCATCCACCATGCGCGCGAGCGTATAGTGCCAGAGGTCCTGTTGCGCGGCCGCGCGTGGCTGGCCGTCGACTGGATCGGTGATGACTTTGTAGCCGGGATGGCCGCCGCCAACCCGCGTCGTTTTCATTTTTCGCGACGCGGCGAGATCGGCGGGCCCGAGGCAAATGCCATGCATGCGCGGGCTTGCGCCTGCAATCGCCTCGACATTCGCAACCCCTTGTGCGGTCTCCAGGATCGCGTGCAGCAGGATCGGTTTTTTGACGCCGTTTTTGGCTTCAAGAAGCGCCAGCAGCTGATCCATATAATGGATATCCCATGGGCCCTCGACTTTCGGCACCATGATGACGTCGAGCTGATTGCCGATATTGGCGACAAGCTCTGTCACATCATCCAAGTGCCACGGCGAATTGAGCGCGTTGATGCGCGACCAGAAGCCGACATCTGCTTTCACAAAGTCGAAGCTCGTGCCCATTTCGATGGCGCCGGCGCGCGCGGCGGCCTTGGCGTCGGCGGGGATCGCGTCTTCGAGATTGGCGAGGATGACATCCACCTGCCCGGCCATCTCGGCTACGCGCGCGCGCAGCTTTTCGTTATGCGGCGGAACGAAATGGATCATCCGTTCGAGCTTGACCGGCAGTTCGCGCAGGGGCGCGGGCGCACCGTTCGCCAAGGGGGCGAAGAACTGACGGGGTGGCTTCATCGGCGTCTCGGTCCTGTTCTGTTCGCATGCGCAGCATGATATGAGCCGCCCGCAGGCGCAATCGCCCTAGCCGGGCTGGCGCTTTACCTTGATGCAAAGCACTTGGCGGCTATTGTCCGCCGCTTTCCGGGGGGCGGTCCCGGGCCTGGGCTGTTCGATTTGCGTACGTACCTGGATTTCGAAAAATCGGTCGCCGAGATCGAAACCAAGATCGAAGAGCTGCAGGCCTTGGCCGAGGCCTCCGGCGCCGACGCCATCAGTCAGGGCCAAGAATTGTCGCGCCTGAAGAGCAAGGCCGAAAACCAGCTCGCCACCATCTATTCCAAGCTTGACCCCTGGCAGAAAACCCAAGTCGCGCGACACCAGGACCGGCCGCGCTTCCGCGACTATGCAGCCGCATTGGTCACCGATTTCATCGAGCTTTCGGGTGACCGCAATTACGGCGAGGACGCCGCCATCCTCGGGGGCCTCGGTAGGTTTTTGGGACGTCCCGTTTTGGTGCTGGGGCACGAAAAGGGCCGCACCACCGCTGAGCGCCTGAAGCACAATTTTGGCATGGCGCGCCCGGAGGGCTATCGCAAGGCCGTGCGCCTCATGGATCTGGCTGAAAACTTTACACTGCCGGTGGTGAGCTTCGTCGACACAGCCGGCGCCTATCCCGGGATAGGCGCCGAAGAGCGCGGCCAAGCCGAAGCGATCGCACGCTCGACCGAGCGCTGCTTGACGCTGGGCGTGCCGATGGTTGCGGTGATCACCGGCGAAGGCGGCTCAGGCGGCGCCATCGCGATCGCGGCGGCAAACAAAGTGCTCATGCTTGAGCACTCCATCTATTCCGTGATCTCGCCGGAGGGCGCTGCTTCGATCCTCTGGAAGGACGCCGCGCGCGCCAAGGACGCGGCCACGGCGATGAAGATCACGGCACAGGATTTGAACGAACTGAAGGTCATCGACGCCATCATTCCCGAACCCGTCGGCGGCGCACACCGCGAACCGAGTGCGGCCATCGCAACCGTCGGGGCGGCTGTGGCCGAAGCGCTCGATGCGCTTTCGGAGATGTCTGCCGCGGACCTGCGCACCCAGCGGCGCGACCGCTTCCTGGCGATTGGGCGTTTTGAGTTGGAGGCAGCCGGGGCCAGCGCATGAGCAACGCAACGGGCGAAGTTGAATTGCGTTCTTTGGGCCCGACAGACCTAGACGTGCTGCGGGCGTTTGAGGACCGCAACTTCCCGGGCATCCCCTATTCTAGGAAGCGTCTGCGGCAAATCCTCGGCAATCCGGATTTCATCGGCGTTGGCGCCTTCCGGGACGGGGCTTTGATCGGCGCCTCATACGGAATTTTTTATCCCGCCGAAAAGCGCGTGCACTATCTGAGCACGATCATCGCCATTGAAGCGCGCGGCACTGGGGTCGGGCACAAACTGTCAGCCGAGGCGGAGCGACGGTTTGCCGAGGCGGGCGCCGCATATTGCCATGGCGAGTGCATCACCGACACGACCAACCCGCTCGGCTACTGGAAGAGAAGCGGCTTCCAGCATGTCGGCAGCGCCGAGAACTTCTATCCCAACTACGAGTTTTTCCTCATGCGGCTGCCCATTTGGCGCACCGAACTCGGTCGCCGCCTTCTGGAGCGCCATCGTCTGTCGCGTCTATTGGGGTTACGGCCGCTATCGGCCAATTTTGTCCGCAAGGATTTCGTTGCGGACTAATCCGCCGGTTCAACCACCATCCGCTTGGTGTTCAAGCGCCGGCGCCAGTTTCTTCGGAGATCCACGAGGGTGTTGCGGAATGCGCCCATTGGCGTTCTTGGAACCTTGTAGGAGCGCAGCTCGCTGCGCCCATTGGCCCAATAATCTTTGTACGGGTCATCGCCGATGCGGAAATCATAGATAAGCCCGCGCGCTTGCGCTGCCTTGATGCAGGCGCGACACAGGATTTCGCCAGGCGAGTATTTCGCGTACTCAGGATCGTAGGTCGACGCGAACGGCTCGACGCGCGCGCGATCGACGCGTGAGATTTCTCCAGCGATGATCTTATCGTCAAGCTTCAGCACCGTGATGGAAATGCCGCCGTCAGCGCCGTCGTCAGCGGGAAGCGCTGCCAAAAACTGCTCATAGCCTGGGATCTCGCGCCAAACCGCGACCTCTCCGTGCTCGCTCAACCATTGCGCTTTGATCTTGAAGATCCACGCGATGACAACGGCGCGTTCAGCGGCGTCGCGCGCCAACGTAATCGTTATCGCACCGGTCTCTTCGAGGCGCCGAATGCGCCGCTCGAGACCCCGACGCTTATCGTTCTTGACCGAGCGATAATAACTTTCCCAATCGGGAAAGTCGCCAAAGCGGACAAAGCGATTTGGCGCGACGTCCAAGGCGGCCTCGGGCGCGGCCTCGCGCAGCACCTGATCCAGCGGCGAAAGCGCAGGCGTCGCCTTGAGCATGATGAGGTCGCAGCGCGCGTTCGCGCGCAGGAAGCGCCACGCTTCCGCGATATGGGCTTGATCGCCAGCTTTCTCGGTGAGCACTGCAGAATATTCGGTGGTCGCCTGGTCCAACGGCCGGGCGATGCGCCAAATGGCTTCGCGCCGAATGATGAAAGGCCAAATCAGGATGACTTGGCCTTGGGCGCGCATCACGACGCAAGCGAGTTCGCAGCCCCCGGTGGCCTCCAGCGTTTTCCAGCGCGCCGCACACCACGCGAACGACTGCGAAAAATAGGCGTCACTTCGGCTGCGCCAAAGCCGCCGCCAATCCGCCTCGAGCGCGCTCAGCGCGGCCCAGTCGGTGATGAGTTCGCATGTTTTCATTCAGCTCCAGCCGGCCCAGCTGATCGTGCACAAGCCAGAGTCGGACTGCACGCTCAGCCCAGATATGGCAAGGCGCACCGTTAACATCCTGCCCGCGGTCAAAAGCTGATGTCCTCAACGGATCGGTGCGCGGGAGCTTAACTTTACGCCCAGAGGCCAGTGTCGGATGCCGCCATGACCGGCGCCGCGCTTGGCATTCCATCCCGCAGGAATAGCGCACCGTCGCTCCGAATTTGTTCGTCGCGTGCTTAGCGCAAGGGTTTTGCCGCGCGCTATGCGGCTTGCGCAACAGCCGCGCGCTTCGTATTGGCGCGCCTGCGCCAGGTTTGCCGCAGATCGCCCCATCCATTTCGCAAAGCGCCCATCGGTGTCACGGCAAGCTTATAGCTGCGCAACGCGCTGCGCCCATTGGCCCAATAATCCTTGTATGGGTCGTCGCCCGATGCGGAAATCATAGATCAGACCGCGCGCGTGGGCCGCCTTGATGCCATAACCGCGAAGAATTGCCCCGGCGAGCATTTTGCAAACGCCGGATGGTAGGCCGACACGAACGGGGCGCCACGTTCCGTCAGTGGGAACGTTTCCCGGCCATTGGCCGTTGGAAGCCAATACCGCACCCACCCAGTTCAAGAGGCGCAATTCAGCCGCCGCTCAGGGGCGCGGGCCTGTAATTGAATACCGGTTTGGCGAGGCTTACATCGCAACCGGGGACCTGGAGGACGCCGCATGAGTGAAGACCTTTTCAAGACACGCCGCACCATTGCGTTGGGTCTTGGCGCAGCCGCCGCAAGTTCACTCCTACCGGAGGCGGCCTGGGCGCAAAGCGACCGCGACACCTATTCTGAACCTGAGATCGTGCGCGCGGCGGAAGACTTTTTCGGCGCGGCCGCTGAGGGTCTCGCAAACGTGATCCACCATGTCTTCAATGAGAAGGGCCGCCCGAACGGCTATATCACTGGCGACGAAGGCTCAGGCGCCATTGGCATCGGCTTACGCTATGGCGGCGGCCGTCTGCGCTTGAAGGGTCTCTCGAACGTAACGCCAGTCTACTGGCAAGGCCCATCGGTTGGTTTCGACACCGGCGGCAACGCCTCGAAAGTGTTCACGCTCGTCTATCACATGCGCGATCCGAGCCGGATCTTCCAACGCTTCCCGGGCGTCGACGGCTCGGCGTATTTCGTGGGCGGCTTCGGCGCCAATTATCAGCAAAGCGGCCGCATCATCCTGGCGCCCATCCGCGCTGGGGTCGGCTTCCGACTGGGCGCCAATGTCGGCTACCTCAATTATTCGCGACACCGCCGCCTCAATCCGTTCTGAGGCGTTGCCGCCAAACTTTGCATCGCCAATTTTGAATCATATAGGCGCCACAATGCGGTAGCGTGATCCCCCCTCAAGGGGAGATCACGCTCATGCGTTTTCGTTGGCTGGCCAGCCTGGCCTTTGTCGCGATCGTCGGTTCGGCTGCCGCGCAGCCGGTCAAAACGCCAATGCGCGAAACTGAGCGGGGCCAGCCGCCCACGTGGCGACACTTGCAGCGCTTCTCGGGCGATGCGGAATTCCTGCAATACGTGCGCACGGTCCGTGCGCTGAGAGACGCCGAAGATGGCCGCCGCTATCGCGGCTACGAAGCCGACACCATGGCCAGCGCGCCACCCCCGCCTGCGCCGCCTCCCCCGCCGGCAGCCGTCGCCGGCGCCCCGGCCCAAGCGCAGGCAAATGTGGCGATGCCCGCAGGGGCATCAGTCACCAACGTGCAGACGCAAGGCGTCGACGAAGGCGACATCGTCAAACAACTCGGGCGCTTCCTGATCGTCCTGCAGGACGGACGCTTGTTTGTCGTCGACACCGCGCCTGGCGGCCAGCCCGGCCTCGCCTTGAGATCACGCGCCAACGTCTATCGCAGTGCGCGCAATCAAATGTGGTACGACGAAATGCTGGTGAGCGGAAACCGCATCCTCGTCACCGGCTATTCATATCGCGAAAGCGCTTCGGAAATTACGATCTTCACCATCAACGATGCAGGCCAGCTGCACCGCGAAGCGATCTATTATCTCTCTTCGAACGATTATTACTCCGCCGAGAATTACGCGACACGGCTGGTGAACGGCAACCTCGTTGTCTATACGCCGCTCAACGTCGCTTATCTTGATCCCGATCGGCCGTTGCGCTGGCCGCTCATCCGCCGCTGGGTTCGCGATGGCGAGCGGCAGGCTGAAACGACGCGCGGCAAACCGCTGTTCGACGCCCACGACATCTATAGGCCAATCCGACCGACGCTTGCGCCGTTCGTGCATTCGGTGTCGGTCTGCCCACTCGGCGATCTGCGTGCAGGCGATGAACTCGACTGCCGCACGACCGCCTTCGTCGGCACATCCGAGCGCGAGTTCTTCGTCTCCACCAGCGACATCTATCTCTGGGTGACGCCGGGTTGGGGAGATCGCGAATGCCGGGACAATGCGCGCGACAGCGCCGTCCCCGCCACGCTCTATCAAGTGCCGCTGTCGGGCCAAAGCCCGCGCGCAATGTTCACGCGCGGCGCGCCGATCAACCAGTTCGCGCTCGACGCCAATGGCGGCGAATTCCGCGCGCTGCTCGGCTGGGACGGCGGCTGCAGCCGCGCCAATGAGAACCCGCAGGTGCGCTATTTCCATGTCCCGCTCTCGCGGCTTGCTACGACGCCGCGCGAAGCGCCGTCTTGGAGCTATGTCAACGAGCCGAGCCCGCAGGGCGCCCGTTACGAACCGCGCTTCACTGAGAACTATCTCGTTTATGGCTCACGCCCGAGTTGGAGTTCGTATCCGCCGCAAGGGCAGACTGTGACCGGCCGCGTCGTCGCTGTGCCGCTGGCGCGCCCGACGAGCCCAGTCACTATCGAGGCGCCGCACGGCGTGCTGCGCATCGAACGCGCCGGGGCGAGCAACATCGCGCTGACCGGCTATCGCAACGACGAGGGCTTGAGCATCTCGCTGCTCGATCTTCGCGCCCGCCCGCGTATCGCCGATACGCATTTACTGGCCGGGCGCTTTGAATCGGAAAACCGCTCGCACGCCTTCAATAGCCTGATCGGTCCTGAAGGCGGTTTGATGGGCTTGCCGACTGTCGGCGGCGTCAAGCAAAGCGGTCGCTGGGTTTTTCGCAGCCAGGCTTCTGATGTGAGCTTCCTATCCGTCAACGGCGCCAGTCAACTTGGCGACATGGGTTTGCTCAACGCCAACGACCATGCGCAGGACCCGAGCTATCGCTGCGAAGTCTCCTGCATCGATTGGTACGGCAACACACGGGCGATCTTCACGGGCGGACGTATCTTTGCGCTCTCCGGCACGGAGATGATCGAGGGCGGCATTTCCGGCAATCGCGTCGGCGAGCGCCGGCGGCTCAATCTCTCAGCGCCGCCGCCAGAGAGCTGATCGAGAACGCCGATCACGCGCCGATCACTCGCTCTGCTCCTTGGCCTCTTCGATCGCCTTTTTATGCGCTTCGTAGCGTTCGCGGAATTCCTCAGCGAAGGACGAGGCAAGGATTGCCGTGGGCAATGCGACGATGCCAATGCCGGTGACGGCGACAATTCCGGCAACGACACGCCCGAGCACGGTGGTTGGATAGACATCGCCGTAGCCCACGGTGGTGAGCGTCACGACCGCCCACCAGAGCGAACGCGTGATCGAGCCGAAGGATTGGGGATTGTTCTCGCCTTCAATGAAGTAGAGCAGCATCGCCGAGACATAAAGCTGCGCCCCGGCCACGCAGAGCGATGCCAGCAATGGCGCGCCGGCGCGGCGCACGGCAGCGCCGACGATGGCGAAGGCCGAGACGTAGCGCGCGAGCTTGAAGAGGCGAAACAGCCGCAGCGCCCGCAAGCCCGCCAGCCAGCCGCCGTGCAGATGCGGGATGAACAACAGCACCATCAATTCGGGCAAGAACGCCAAAACGTCAGCGATGGTGATGAAGCGAGAGAGAAAGCGCAGGCGTCCCACGACGCCGGCATGACGAGGATTTTCGCCTTCAGACCAGAAGCGCAGCGAGAATTCGATCGCAAAGATGATCACGATCGCTGCGTTGATGTCTCTGAGGAAGCCTTCGAACCCGGGCGCGAAGTGCGAGTCCGGCCGGATGGCTTCGGTTTCGAGCGCGAGCGCCGCCAAGCTGATCAGCACCAGAGCAATGATCGCGCCGCTGAAGAAATTTACGCTGTTGGGGTCGTCCGGCTCCAGCCAGTCATGAATGTACGCCTTGAGCGTTGCGTGCTTGCGCTTGATCAATGGCATGAAGACGCTCCCGCGAGCCTCCTTAACGGCGCCCGCAGCGCGGCGACAAGGCCGCTCAGCCCGGCGTTGAAAGTTTGAGCCCGACAACGCCTGCAATGATGAGGCCGATGCAGAGGAGCCGCATCGGATTGGCGCTTTCCCCGAACAGAACGAGGCCGGCAATTGCTGCGCCAATGGCGCCAATGCCCGTCCACACCGCATAGGCCGTGCCGATCGGCAGCGACCGCACCGCCCAACCGAGCAGCAGCATCGATGCGGTCATCGAAACGATTGTGAACGCCGAAGCCGTACCCTTGGTGAAGCCCTCGGAATATTTGAGCCCGATCACCCAGCCGATTTCAGCAAGGCCGGCGAGAAACAAGATCACCCAAGCCTGCATGGTCGCGCTCCCCTCAATTGCGCAGCGTGGCGCCCGTCGCTTTCATCACGGCGCTGACAATTCTTGCGCTCGCGGCTTCGATGTCGGCGTCGGTCAGCGTCTTTTCGCGCGGCTGCAGCGTCACTTCGATGGCGAGGCTCTTCTTGCCTGCCGCCATGCGTTCACCGCGATAGACATCAAACAGCGCCACATCAGTGATGAGCTGCTTGTCAGCGCTGGCAGCGGCGCGCACGACGTCAGCCGCCGGCGTGGCGTCATCGACAATGAAGGCAAAGTCGCGTGTCAGCGGCATGAGATCGAGCTGCTCAAGCGGCGCCTTGGTGCGCCCGTTCTTCGCGCGCGGCGCCGGCAACGCATCGAGGAAGATTTCCAGCGCCAGGGCCGGCGCTTCGACATCGATCGCTTTCAGCGTGCGCGGATGGATTTCACCGAAGATCGCGATTGTCTTGGCGCCGAGCATCAATGCGCCGGATTTGCCCGGCCGCCACCAAGCTGGCGTGTCGGGCCCCGTCTGCAACGACGCAACCGGGGCGCCGATGGCTTCAAGCACCATCAGCACGTCGTGCTTCATGTCGAAAATGTCCGGCTGCGGGGCGGCGCGCCAATGCCGCGGCGGCCGCGCCCGCCACACGGCCGTCAGCGTGCGCTCCTGGCCGCTATCGCTGGTGTTGCGATAGATCGGACCGGCTTCGAAGAGCCGCGCATCGTCAAAACCGCGATTGGCGTTCTGCTGTGCGGCGACGAGCAAGGCCGGCAACGCCGAAGGACGCATGCAATCGAGTTCAGACGAAATCGGATTGGCAACCAGCATCTCATCGCCGCCGCCGCCAAATTGGGCCGCTTGCGCGCGCGAACAGAAGCTCCACGTCACTGCTTCGAAATAGCCAAGCGCGGCGGCCGCGCGCTTGCCCAGCCGGGCGCGGCTCTCGCCGACGCTTGCCGGGGGCGCGCGGAAGCCCGGCGCACGCGGGGGTTCGAGCGTCGGCATCTTGTCATAGCCTTCGATGCGCGCGACTTCCTCGACGAGATCGGCCTGGCCCTCGATGTCGCGCCGCCAGGTCGGCGGTTCGACGATGATGCGCTTGGACCCTTGGCCCTCGGCTTTGGTTTCGAAGCCCAGATCCTTCAGCAGCGCGCGCACGCGCGTGGGTTTTACGTCGATCCCTGCGAGTTTGCGCACCCGATCCGGATCGAACGTCACTGCTTTGGGCGGCGCGGGAATATCGCCGGCGAGCATGATCTCGCTCGGCTCGCCACCGCAAATCTCCATGATCAGGCGTGTCGCCAGCTCGACGCCCGGCACGATAAAGCCGGAGTCGACGCCGCGCGCGAAACGATATTGCGCATCCGTGATAAGATTGAGCGCACGGCCGGTCTGGTGCGTGATCGTCGCATCGAAATAGGCGCTTTCGATCAGCACGTCGCTGGTTGCTTCAGTGCAGCCGGAATGTTCCCCGCCAATGACGCCGCCCAGGCCCAATACGCGCGCATCGTCGGCGATCACGCACATTGCCGGCGTGACGTCGTAGACCCGGCCATTAAGCGCCAGGAAACTCTCGCCTTCCCGGCCCATGCGGGCGCGCACCGTTCCGGACAATTTCGACACGTCATAGACATGCAGCGGCCGGCTGCGGTCGTGGGTGATGAAATTGGTGATGTCGACCAGCGCGCTGATCGGCTTTTGCCCAATTCCGCGCAGCCGCCGCTGCAGCCATTCCGGCGAGGGCCCGTTCTTGACGCCGCGCATGAGCCGGCCGGCGAAAGCGGTGCAAGCTTGCGGCGCCTCAATGCCGACCTTTTGCGGCGATGGATAACGGCCCGGCACAGGCAACACCTGCTTGGTGATGTGTTTGCCAAGGCCGGCGGCGGCCAGATCGCGCGCAATGCCGACGACGCCCAGCCAATCGGGCCGATTGGGCGTCACTTCGATCTCAATCACTGGATCGTTGAGGCCCAGCGCTTCCGCGAGCGGCGTGCCGACCTTCAGCCCATCGTCCAACGCGAAAATGCCCTCCGCGTCAGCGTCGAGCTCGAGTTCGGCGCCCGAGCACAGCATGCCGTTGGAAACAACGCCGCGAACGGGGCGTGCTTCCAGCGTGATGCCAGTGCCTGGAATGTAGGCGCCGATGGGCGCGTAGACTGTGACGAGGCCGGCGCGCGCGTTCGCCGCACCGCAAACGATCTCCTTCAATCCGTCCTTGGTTTCGACCTGGCAGACTTGCAGCTTGTCGGCGTTCGGATGCTTGGCGGCGCTGATGACGCGCGCGACGCTGAAGGCCTTGAGCGTTTCGCCCGCATCTTCCACGGCTTCGACCTCAAGGCCAGTCATGGTCATGCGCTCGACGATGTCGGGCGTGCTCGCATCCGTTTGCAGGTGCTCTTTGAGCCAGGAGAGCGTGAACTTCATCAGCCCACTCCCTGCGCCAAGCCTGGCAACAGGTACGGGCTGAAGCCGTAATGCTCCAGCCAACGGGTGTCGGCGGCGAAGAAGTCGCGCAGATCTGGCATGCCGTATTTCAGCATCGCCAAGCGATCGATGCCCATGCCGAAGGCGTAGCCCTGGTATTTCTCCGGATCGATGCCGCAATTCTTGAGCACGTTCGGGTGCACCATGCCGGAACCCAAAATCTCCAGCCAATCGTCGCCGGCGCCGATCTTGATCGTGCCGGCGTCTTTTCCGGTTTTTGGGCGATCGCAGCCGACATCGACTTCCGCGCTCGGTTCGGTGAACGGAAAATGGTGCGGGCGGAAACGCAGCCGCACGTCATCGACTTCGAAGAACGCCTTGATCGCGGCCATCGAGCACGCTCTTCAAATCCGCCATGCTCGTGGTCTCGTCGATGACGAGGCCCTCGATCTGGTGAAACATCGGCGTGTGCGTGGCGTCGGAATCCTTGCGGAAGGTGCGGCCCATGCAGATCATGCGGATCGGCGGCTTTTGCTTCAGCATGGTGCGCACCTGCACCGGCGAGGTATGCGTGCGCAGCACCTTGCGTTCACCGCTCTCGTCGAGAGCGTTCATGAAGAACGTGTCCTGCATCTCGCGCGCGGGGTGATTGCGCGGGAAATTGAGCGCGGTGAAATTGTTGAAGTCGGTCTCGATGTCGGGGCCCTCTTCGACCGAAAAGCCCATCTCGCCGAAGATCATTGCCAGCTCTTCCATCACCTGGCTGACAGGATGGATCGCGCCCAGCCGCGGTTTCACCGGCGGCAAGGTCACGTCCAGCGCCTCATTGTGCAGTTGACGGTCGAGCGCTGCTTCCGCGAGCGTCGCCTTCTTGACGAGGATGGCTTCGGAGACTTTGTCCTTCACGCCGTTGAGTGCTGCGCCGAAGGTCTTGCGCTCGTCCAGCGCCCATGGCGCCCAAATTCTTCATCAACGCCGAGATGGCGCCCTGCTTGCCGAGCGCGTCCACGCGCACCGCTTCGAGCGCCGCTTCGTCATCGGCGGCCTCGACGCGCGCCATGAGCGTGCGCTCGAGCGCTTCGAGATCATTGGTATTGGCGTTCATTCTGCGATCGCCCTGTGCTTTGCAGGCCGCGCAGCGAGCATTTGGGGCCAAAGGCCCTTCAGGCCGCTTCGCGGCCGCCTCGCCGCGACAAGCGGAGAGGAAACCACGTGAAGCTTACTTCAGTGCGGCTTGGGCTTGCGCAACAAGACCCTTAAAAGCCGCGGGCTCGTGCATGGCGATATCGGCCATGACCTTGCGGTCGAGCTCGATGCCCGCCTTGGCGAGCCCGCTGATAAATCGCGAATAGGTCAGGCCTTCTTCGCGAACCGCCGCATTGATGCGCTGGATCCAGAGCGCGCGGAATTCGCGCTTGCGCACCTTGCGGTCGCGGTAGGAATAGTGCGCGGCCTTTTCAACGGCCGCGTTGGCGGTGCGGAAGGTTTTCGAGCGACGGCCGTAAAAGCCCTTCGCTTTCTTCAGAACTTTCTTGTGACGGGCGTGAGCGGTGACGCCCCCTTTGACGCGAGCCATTTCAAATCTCCATCAGGTTGGGCGTTGGCCTATTTCAGGCCGTACGGAATCCAGAGCTTCACCCGATCCGCATCGGGCTTGGCGAGCTCGGAGGTGCCGCGGTTCTGACGGATATATTTGCCATTGTGGCTCGAGAGCCGGTGACGCTTGCCCACGGCGCCGGCCATGACTTTGCCGGTGGCCGAGAGCTTGAAGCGTTTTTTGACGCCGCTCTTGGTCTTCAGTTTCGGCATTTCATCCTCCAAGGATCGTGAGGCGTGCCGAAGACGCACAAAAAGGGCCGCCACGGCATGCCGTTTCGCCGGGCCGCCCAAAGAGCCGGGGCCTCTAGCACGGGGTCCCCGGCGGAACAAGCCATCCCCAGCGGTCTCGCAGCCAGGGCCGGAACCGCTCACGCGCCCGGCGCATTGGGCGAACAAGGCAAGACGGACTAAGCGCAAGCTGGAGCGCCCGCCGTGGACAGACGACGATTAGAAAACCTGCATCAGACGCCGGCGCGAAACGCCGAGGAACTGGCGCGGCTGGCCTCGTCAACGGACGATCCCGCCGCGCGCATTTGGTTCCTGGAATGGGCCAATGCGTTTCGCCGGCTGGCCCTGATCCACGACCCCGACGGTTTGGAAGGATAGCGTTGCCGAACCGCCCAGCCCGCCGGTAGTCTCGGAGCGGCGGGAGAATAGGCCATGCGCACGCCCCACAGCCTCAACGAAGCCAAGGCGATCTATCACGAGGAGAAGGTCAAGGTGACCTCTTCGCTCTCGGCCATCGCCGGCTCGCGCTGGCTGATGGCGATCCTCGCCGCATTGGTGTTGGCGTTCGGTCTGCATGCGATCTACGCGCCGGCGCGGCTGCCCCCGATTGGCGGGCTGTCGCTGGCGCAAGTCGGCCTGCCGTCCAACATCGATTTCGGCGTCGTCGGCGAACAGGCGCGCCAAGCCCAGGAAGCCGCGCAACGTCAAAACGTGGGCGCGCACGTGACCAGCCTCATCGACCAGCAAGCAACCTGGATTCCCATCATCAACTATGCCGGCTTTGGCGTTGCGCTGGTTTTGCTGCTCATCAACATGACCATCATGACCAAGCGCCGCCCCCACACGCGGGGCTAGCGCGTCAATGAGCGCCGATGAACGCACGATCGCGTTCTACGATGCGGAGGCGCGCGCCTATGCAGCGGCCGAGCATCAATACGTTCTGCTGCAAGTTTTCATCGCGGAGACAAGGCCGGGCGGGTCGGTGCTCGACCTTGGATGCGGCGCGGGCGCTCACGCCGCTGCGCTGCGCGCGCAGGGCTTCGCCGTCACCGCGATTGACCGCTCGGCAGGCCTTGCGGCCGAAGCCAAGCGGCTTTGGGACGTTGACGTTCGCCTCGCGGACTTCTCCAGTCTCGACGTCATCGATGCATTCGACGGCGTCTGGGCCTCGGCGTCGCTCCATCATGCTCCTGCCAACGACTTGCCCGGCATTTTCGCGGCGGTTCATCGTTCCATGAAAGCCAACGGCTCGTTCCACGCCACGGTGAAGGCCGGCGCGCACGATCGCCGTGATGCCCTGGGACGCTTTTTCTGCGCCATGAACGAGGACACGCTCGCCGCGCTGGCGGCCCACTGGCGGTCGTTTGAAATCGAGCGCCACGAGGGTCCAGGCTATGACGGCGAAATCACGCCGTGGCTCTGGCTGCGCGCCCGACGCTAGGGCTTGCGAAATCCAAATCTGTACGCGGGCTTTGGGCCAAGTTCGCTTGTCGGCCACTCGGCCCAGGGGCCAGGGCTGGCCATCACAAGCAAAACCGATCCGTTTGGCGTCACCGAAGCCTCGCCGAGCGTCAGCACCACATCGCTGCCCGAGACGTTCGCGGCCAGACGCAAACGCCCCGCCCAGATGCATTGCACGTTGTTGGGACAGCGGCTGTCTTCGATCACTTCGAGGGGCCGCACCAGAAGTCCCCCGCCAAGATCAGCGCTTTCGCCGATGGCTGCTGCGACCACGCCATCGGCGCGCAACGCGCTGTCGAGACGCGCCATGTCCGCTTGGATTTGCTGCGCCAGCGGCGAAGTCGCGCTCGGTTGCGCCACGACAGGCCCCGAGGGCGCTGCACAAGCCGCCAGCATCAGCACCGCAAACGTTATCGCGCGCATTGGCACACACTTGTCTTACGGCCTTTCGGCCGGCTCTTGCTGGATGGCCTGTCGCAGCTGAACGGCGGCTTAGCTTGCGCGCGGCGCCATGACCATGACGACTTGGCGGCCCTCGAAGCGCGGCTCGTGCTCGACCTTGGCGATCGGCTCGAGTTCGCCCCGCATGCGCTCGAGCAATTCCATGCCGAGGTGCGTATGGGCCATTTCACGGCCGCGGAAGCGCAGTGTGACCTTCACCTTGTCGCCTTCTTCGAAGAAGCGGTGAATGGCCTTCATCTTCACTTCGTAGTCGTGGTCGTCGATGTTCGGACGAACCTTGATTTCCTTGAGTTCGATCCGC
Source organism: uncultured Pseudomonadota bacterium (assembly GCA_963837475.1). GTDB lineage: Bacteria > Pseudomonadota > Alphaproteobacteria > Caulobacterales > Aquidulcibacteraceae > Vitreimonas. Next base: position 36,471 of record CAWIND010000003.1, on the reverse strand, counting down.
TTGGCCTTCTTGCGCGTCTCGGCCTTCTTCTTTTGCTCCTCGAACCGGTACTTGCCGTAGTCGAGGATCTTGCAGACGGGCGGGTTCGAATTGGGCGATACCTCGACGAGGTCGAGGCCTGCTTCCCGGGCGGCTTCAAGCGCCGCGCCAATCGGCATTTCTCCCTGCTTTTCTCCCTCTGCATCGATGAGGAGGACACGGGCGACGCCCCGGATGTCCTCATTTACGCGCGGCCCGTCTTTGGACGGTGGCGGCGCTGCATATGGTCGTCTGGCTATCGGGCATTCTCCTGTCGCTGTTGATCAAACAAGCGAACCCGCGCCCCTCCTCGGGGCGCGGACTCACCTTTGGAATATTGCTTGTGTAGCGTCCGCCATCAAGCGGTTGCGGCGTGATCGATATAAGCGCCGCAATTCCGCAACTGACGTTCGACTTGTTCGACCGGCAAATCGGCCACTACGGCGGCGGTCAGCGCCACCACGCCGCCCTTGCCGCGCGGCGCCGCCAGCTCAGGGCGGGCCAAGGCCGAAAGGAAGGTCACGCAGGGCGCGCCGGCGGCGGCCGCGACATGCATCAGCTCGACGTCATCCCCCAGCGCCAAGGCGGCGCGCTCGGCCAGGCCAATGGTCTGGAAGAGGTCAGCGCGGGTGACGAGGTTCTTCACGCCAGGCTCGGCGCCGGCGAGGGCGGCCCCAATCGGGCGAACTTCTGGGGCGCCGAGGATCACCGGCGTCACCCCCCGGCGCACCATTCTGCGCGCCAGCTCGATATATTTCTCCTGCGACCAATGGCGATTGGCCTCCGGATCGCCCCCGCGCGGCAGCACCAGGACGTAGCGGCCGCGAATGCCGAAGAAGTCCGGCTGCAATCGCGGCGGGTCACGCAAGGCTGCACGCACCCAACCCAGCTCCGGCGCCAAGGGCAGCGGGACGGCAATGCCCGCAGCTTCCAACTGCCTTGCGTAGCGATCGAGAAGATGCACCTCTCCGCGCTCGATCTCATAGCGATGCGAGGCGCCGGCAATGGGACCGGACCAAGACGGCGGCCATGGGCGCATGCCTTGGAAATAATTGCTCGTGCGGCGCGATCCCTCGAGATCGTAGACCATGTCGTACTTCGCCGCACGAATGCGCGCGATAAGTTTGGTTATGGCTTGCGGTTCGGTCGGCTTTCCGTCCGCCTCGACGGTGTCGAAGTACGGACACTTCTCCGCCAATTCACGCGCGGCCTCGGTGGTGATCAGCGTGATGCGCGCGCCAATGTGAAAATCACGAATGCGCTTTGCAGCGGCGAGCGCCTGCACGAACGCAGTCAGTTCGCCCAGCTGAATGACGAGCACGCGTTCGGCGCTCTTCATGGCGACGACCGCTTCGCTCTTTTTCTTCTTCGGCTGGGGCTTGCGCCACACGACCATCTCTAATCTCCGGACCGTATTCTTTTAGAGCACTGCTTGGCTTCGTCCCGACGCAGCCAATTTCGAAGCGGCGCCGTCTAGCAGACGCCGATAAACCGCCAATGTGGCGGATTGCAGCGTCGATGTGGCGTAAAGCTGACGGGCGCGTTCGCGCGCACGCTGTCCCATTTCACGCCGTTCATGTTCATCCATGTCCGCGAATCGCTCGATTGCGGCGCCAAGCGCTTGCGCAACACCGGGCGCGACGAGGATTCCCGTCTCGCCGTCGACAATGGTTTCGGTGAATCCGCCCAAATTCGAAGCAATCACCGGCACGCCCATCGCCTGCGCTTCCACCGCGCCGCGCCCAAACGCTTCGGCTTCCGTCACGGGGAACACAGCGACGTCCGACGCCGCGAGTGCAGCCGGCATAGTGTCGAGATGACCGACAATCGCCACCGTTTCGCGCAACCCGGCGGCGTCAATTGCAGCTTGCATTGCACGCAGGTAAGCGAGCCGACCTTGCGCATCGCCGGCGAAAATCACCTTTAAGGTTCCCGGCCGGCGTTGTTCGATGCGTTTGGCCGCTTCGATAAGAACAAGCTGTCCCTTCCAGCGTGTCAGCCGCGCTGGCGCGAGCACAACGCATCGCCCGTCGTCATGAGCGAGGCCCCACGCCGCGCGCAGCGCGGCGATCTCTGCGGCTGACACCTTGTCGGGATCAAACACGCTGAGGTCAGCGCCGCGCGGTATGGCCACGACCTTTTCGGGATCAATGGCGTAGTGGGAACGGATGTGTTCGCGTGTGTATTCCGAATTGGCGATCACGATATCGCCCTTCGCCATAATCGAATTGTAAAAGCGCTTGAGCGACGTGCGCGCGTTGTAAATGCCGTGAAATGTCGTGACGAAAAGCGCCCCTGTCATGCGCGCAGCTATCCAGGCGCTCCATGCCGGGGCGCGCGAGCGCGCATGCACGATGTCGACGCGACGCTTCCTGATCACACGCGCCAAGCGCCAAGCATTGGCGAGAACGACAAACGGATTTTTGGATTGAGCTGGGAGCTTGATCAGCTCGCCGCCGGTCGCCTTGAGGTCCGGCTCAAGGCGACCGCCGGCGCTGGCGATCAAAGCGAGCCCCCCGGCGCGGCTGATCGCTTGCGCTATTTCAAGCGTGGTCCGCTCGACGCCGCCAGCGTTTAACTCAGGCGTAACCTGCAGAACCGTCAGGATGTGACCTTCTTGCAATGCTCTGTTCGCTGCCCGAAATCGCCCATTTCGGCCTAAACCGATGATAGATATCGGTTTTGCTTAAGAAGGCGTTGAGATTCATTAATTCCACACGCCGGCGGCCGATTCGGGCGCCAGCGATGGCGAAGGGTACGCCCTCACGCGGCGGCGAACGAAGCCGCGACTGCAGTCACCGGCCCCGGCATCCACACCTCCGCCTTGGATTCGCCGCTTGCTTTCGGCGCCATGGTTGGGCCTCTGTGCGTTGGGGAGACGCTAGACACAAGCCATGACCATTGCCGCCCTCATTTTACCCTTCGCGCTGTTCCAGGCAGCGCCCGCCGATCCGCCGTCGGACAACAACGCACGCTTCCAGCAATGCGTCGCCCAAATCGAGAGCCATCCGGATCGCGCCTATGAAGCCGGCATGGCGTGGGCGGCCGAGACCCATTCCATGCTCGGCTATCGATGCGCGGCCATGGCTCTTGTGGGTGAGCATCGCTACGAAGAGGCCGCCCGCCGCTTCCAATCGCTGGCAACGGCCTTGAGCCCCGATATGGGCGCGCTCCGCGCCGAGCTCTTCTCGCAAGCCGGCAACACCTATCTCCTCGATCACAATCCGACGAACGCGCGCAGCGCCTTTACGCTGGCGATCGCCACCATCCATGGCGATCGCGATCACTTGCCGGATCTATTGATCGATCGCGCACGCGCCTATGCGATGGAGCGTGACTATCGTCACGCCGAAGAAGATCTCTCGCAATCGCTCGACATCCGCCCCAACGACGCGCTGGCGTTGCGCCTTCGCGCCAGCGCTAGAATGCAGCAAAGCTCGTTCGACCTTGCGGAAGCCGACGCGCAAGCCGCCGTGCGCCTCGAACCGAGGAACGTCGACAATCTTCTCGTCCTCGGCAATGTGCGCGAAAGCAAGCGCACCGGCGCCCCGGTCCAAGAACAATAGCTGTCGCAGTAGCCGCCGCGGTGGCCGTCGCTAGCCAATTCCTGGGCCCCGCTTCAACAATTTCCGGCGACGGAGAGATGCATCTCATCCGTTAGTCCTAGCGTGAGGGCTTTGTCTCTTCCGGGAGGACTAAAGTGAATATCAAAGCATCCCTGATCGCGGCGGCGCTTGCGGTGACCGCATTCGCCACGCCGGCCTTCGCCTGGACGCTGCTCGGCACGCGCAACGTCGCCGACCGCACCGATCATGACTTCGATCTCGTTGCCGGGCAATCGCGTCTTCAATCACATCCGGCTTTGCGTCTATCGCAACCCGATCCACCTCTATGATTTGCAGGTGCGCTTCAGGAATGGCGGCGTGCAGGATGTGTCCGTGCGCGACCTCATTGGCGCGGGCCAATGCACGCGCGCCATCAATCTCAACGGGCGCTTCCGCAATATCGATCGCATCGACATGAGCTACGAAGAAACCAGTTGGCGTCATCGCACAGCGACGGTGCGCGTATTCGGCGAGTGAGGGGTTTACGCTGAGAGTTCTGCGCTTCTCGCGGGCGCAGAACTCTTCGCCCAGAACAGAAAATCGACGCCTAGTGCGCCGGCGTGTTCATCGCTGCCTCGATGATCGGCCAGCCGAGTTGGTATATGCCGCCGACCAGAAAGCCCAACGGCAAGCCCATCAGCGCGCCGATATAGCCATTGCCCAGACGCTCACCCCAATCCAGTCCGCGTCCGCCTAAGCGCAAGAGGAAGCCCAGAGCCCCGCCAATCAGGCCCCCGGCGCCGCCATAGCTCCAGCCGATGGCGCAAAGCACGATCATGCCGGCGAACACGGCAATGCCGAAGACCAACCTCAAGCCACTCAAGCCGAAAAACTCCGTCCCCGCAAACCCGCGCCCTCATGGCAGGCCACGGCATGCTCCCGCAAGCCCGTGGTGTGCATCGTTTGCTCTCAAGGGCGCGCTTCGGGCCGCTGAGCCGACCCGTTTGTCACAGACGGCTGCATGCCGGAAGCCGCGGGACGAGCACGCAAAAGCGCTTCCCGTTGCGCTATGTCGGCCACCAAGCCCAATTCCTGCGGTGTGACCACAATCAGCTGACCAGACGAGGCAAGCGCTTCGGCGATGTTTTGCCGCGTCTGCATTTCAAGCAGCGCAAGCAGTGCCGCCGTCGATGCCGGGTCGCGTTTGTTGAAGACATCGCCGATCTGGTCGAGCTGCTGGGGCCTGAGCGCCAACACGCCTTGGGACCGCGCCAGAGCGCGCGCCTTCTCCATCGCCGCGGCGCCTTCCGGCGTGGAAGCCGACAAGCCGGCAAGCGAGGCGGCAAATTCGTCCGGCTCCTTGAACGCGAAGCTCGCCGTGTGGAAATTGACGCCGAGCGCCATGCCCGGCTCGCCCTTCTCGTCGCCTTCCGCTTCCGCTGTACGCAAGTGTTCGATGACGCCGCGCTCGACTTCGCTGATCGAGGCGCGCAGCACTTCGTCATTCCGCTTGCCGACTTCCGCGCGATAGGCGCTCTGGATGCGTGTCTCCAGTGCAAGCGAGAATTCCTGGATTTCATAGACGTGCTTCAGCAAGTCGCGGTTCAAACTGAACTGCACGCGCGCCTCGACGACGACCTTGTGATCATCGGCGGTCACCGCTTCAAACGGCAACGGCGCGCAATATTGGGGACGCAGGCTGAGCGACCCGGTCTTGGCGTCGAGCAATTGCACCGTGCGCCGTCCGCCAGTGGCGGGATCGAGCCCAACGAACTCGATGCGCGGCGAGTCCGGGCCCTTGACGATCGACTCCTCCAGATCCCAGAGCACGGTCTTGCCCTTGAGCGCGCGCCTGAAACCCCGCTCGTCCTGCGTCATGTAGGTGCGGTCGTAGCGCCCTTCATAATAGCGCGTGGAGATGTAACTCATCACAGCGATCACCAGGATCGCGACGACAGCGCCGACGATAAGCATCATGGTCATGGAATGTCCCTTCCGCGAGCGGGACTAGCCTAGCGCAAGATCGCGGCGTTTGGAGCGGAATCTGATCGCATTGGCGTGACTGGCGTCATTACGGCGCGTCTATCATAAGCACGCACGAGGCCATGTGGTTGTTGCGCACGACTTGCGCGCGCTCGACGATGCTGGCCGCGCGCCGGCGCACATAGGGGCCCGGACTGTCGGCGCGCCAGCGGTTGGGGCTTGGCAGCACAGCTGCGAGGCGCGCTGCCTGCAATGGCGTCAGATCGGCGGCCGCCACGCCAAAGCGCGCGCGCGCGGCGGCTTCGATGCCGAAATTGCCGTCGCCCCATTCGGCCGAATTCAGATAGGCCTCCATGATCCGATGCTTGGGCCACATGAATTCGATGAGCGCGGTGAAATAGGTCTCAAAGCCTTTCCGCACCCACGAACGCTGCGGCCACAAGAACAGGTTCTTCGCCGCCTGCTGGCTGATGGTCGAGCCCCCGCGCATGCGTCCGCCCTCGGCGTTTGACTCAATTGCATCCTGGATCGCATTCACGTCGAAACCGTGATGGGTACAGAAATTCGAATCCTCCCCGGCAATCACCGAACGGATGACATAAGGCGACATGCGATTGATCGGCACCGGCGTGTGATGGATGACTTGGCCTTCCGACGCACGCTGCAACATCAAAACCGTCGAGGGCGGATCGAAGAAGAGATAGGCAACCGCCCAGGTCACGGGCGCCAGCACTAAAGCCACGAAGAAGACGCCAAGCGTTGTCAGCAGCAAGCCATAGCGTTTGCGGCGTTTGATGCGCCCGAGATCGAGATCAAGATTGGCCTGCGCGTCGCGCACACGCGGGCCACGCGCGCGGCCTTCGCCCGGAAAGCGGATATCGGGCGGCGCTTCGGGCGTTCCGAACAAGCTCGACACCGGCTCGTCACTGTCCGGGTCGTGGCGTACGAACGCGTCGTCGCTCATGGGTTCATCGAGCGCATGCGCGCCGCTATAGGCAGGCGCCAACGGCTCCTGCAACAGCGGTTCTGGCTGCGGCGACGCCGCAGAGACGGGCGGATCGTACGCCGCTTGGGGCGCAGGCGCGGGTTCTGGCGCGGGCTCGGGTTCTGGCGCGGGTGCAGGTTCGGGCGCGGGCTCGGTTCTGGCGCGGGTGCAGGTTCGGGCGCGGGCTCAGGTTCGGGCTCTGGTTCGGGCGCCGGCTGAGGCGCAATCTCTGCTTCATGCGCCTCGACGATCTCAGCAGAAGGCGGCGTTTCTGCGGGCGCTGCATCTTGAACAGGCGGAAAAGGCGCTTCCGGATTCGCCGCTGGCTCTTCAACGCTGGGCGGGGTCGGTTCTTGGGCGGCCGGCTTTGGCTCTTCCTCGTCCGGGTTCATGCCGCCCACTCCTGCGCCACGCCGGCGTCCTGCTCACGCGCTGCACGCGCCGATTTGAGGCTTTGAAACGCGTCCGCGTCAAGCAGGCGTCGCAAAGCCCATACCGCCATGCCACGCACAAGCGGGGAATTATCTTGGAGCAAGCGCTCCGCGGCTGGCGCCAGTGCAACATCGTCGGAATTTCCGATCGCGCACGCGACGTTCCGCACGAAGCGATCGCGCCCGGTTCGCTTCACCGGCGTGCCCGCGAAGCGCGCGCGAAACTGCGCCTCGTCGAGCGCGGCCAATTCCGCCAGCGGCGCCAAGCGGAGGTCGTCGCGCAAACGCATCCGCGTCTCGTGCGCCTCTTGCGCAAACTTGTTCCAGGGGCACACAGCCAAGCAATCGTCGCACCCGAACACGCGATTGCCGAGCGCCTCGCGAAACTCGAGCGGGATCTGGCCTTTGTGCTCGATGGTGAGATAGGCAAGGCATCGCCGCGCATCGAGCTGATAGGGCGCCGGGAATGCCTTGGTCGGGCAAACGTCGAGACAAGCGCGGCATGAGCCGCAATGATCCTCATGGGCCACATCGGGCGCCAACGCCGCCGCCGTCAAAATCGCACCGAGGAAGAGCCATGAGCCATGCTCGCGCGAAACGAGGTTGGTGTGCTTGCCTTGCCAGCCCAACCCTGCGCGCTCCGCTAGCGGCTTTTCCATGAGTGGCGCGGTGTCGACGAACACCTTCACCTCAGCGCCGGTCTCGCGCGCGAGCCAAAGCGCGAGCGCTTTCAACTTGCCTTTGACTATGTCGTGATAATCGCGCCGCGCCGCGTAGGCTGAAACCAGGCCCTGCTCACGCTCGCCAAGCAGCGCGATGGAATCATCGGCCGGCGCATAGCTTTGCCCCACCATCACGACGCTGCGCGCCTCGCCCCATAAGGCGCGCGGATGCCCGCGCCCCTCGCGCATCATCCACGCCATGTCGCCGTGTCGGCCTTGTGCCAGAAACTCCGATAGCCGCGCACCGGCTGGCCAATCCCCATCCGCCGCCGTCACGCCGATCGCATCAAATCCGAGATCGTGCGCGCGGCGTTTGAGCGCCTCAGTGTCCACGCCGGCGCTCGAAGTCTTCGTGGCCGTGCGGTTCGGCGCGGCCACGCGGATCGGGATGGATGATGATGTCCGCGGTTGGAAATTCGCCGCGGATACGATCTTCAGCGGCGACGATAATCTTGTGGGCGTCTTCCAGCGTCAGCGTCGGCGCGAGATCGACGTGGAATTGAATATGCACATAAGGCCCGCTGGTGCGCGTGCGCAGATCATGAACGCGGCCGAGCTCCGGATCGCTTTGCGCCAGTGCGCGAATCTGGGCGCGCGCTTCGTCCGGCAGTTCGCGATCGAGCAAATGATCGGCCGCTTCACGCGCCACTTGCAGCGCCCCCCAAGCAAGCCAGGCCGCAACGACAAGCGCTGCCGCCGCATCTGCCCAGGTCCAGCCAAACCAGGCGGCCGCGCCAATCCCAGCCATCACCACAAGGTTGGAGATGAGATCGCCGGCATAGTGCAGACGATCGGCGCGCGTCGCCACCGAGCCGGTACGGCGGATGGCATGGGTTTGCGCCGAGATGAGGCCGGCGGTGAGCACGATTGAAACGACCATGACGGCAAGACTCGCCATGCCTTGACTGACCTCGGCGCGGGTAAAGAAGCGTGGAACCGCTTCCATCACGATGAGCACGCCGGAAAGCGCCACCAGTCCGCTCTGCATGAGCCCGGCAAAGGCCTCGGCCTTGCCGTGCCCAAAGCGGTGTTCGTTGTCGGGCGGTGCGGCCGCGTAGCGCACGGCATAATAGGTGATCAACGACGCCACGAAATCGAGCGTCGAATCCGCCAACGACGCCAGCATCGCCACCGAGGAAGACGCAAGCCACGCCCACGCCTTCAGCACGATCAGCAACAGCGCAACAGCGGTCGAAAGCGCTGCGGCGCGCGTTGTCAGGCGCGCGTGTTGGGCGCTGTTGGCGTGCGCTGTGTTTGTCCCGGAATCCACGTTTGCAATATGGCGCGACTGCTAAGGCGCGTTCAAGGCGATTAGCCTGCTGGGCCAGCCCACACGCACCAAAGTCTCGTCCGGGTCGGACAACGAAAACTCGTACATGCCCCAAGGTTCATGTTCGGGACCGCCCTTTTCGATTCGTCTCGCCCAGAAACTGCGACGCAAGCGCATCAACAGCCTCGGTGTAGAGATAGAGCGCGCATGGATTGCGCCCGGCAATGAGCCAGCCTTCGACCGCGTCGGTCAGATGCAGGAAGCCGCCGGCGCCATTGGCGAGCATGCGGTAGCTGTCGTCTTCGCCGCTCGGCGGCCTTTCGCCGTCGCGACGCGAGAAGCCCAAGCGATTGTAGAAACGTTCCGAGGCGTCGAGATCGTTGCATGGCAGGATCGCGGTCAGCATGCCTGATGGCGTGGTCATGGTTTTTCCTTGGCCCGCGTCTTCCTTGCTGCGTTGGTGCGCTCTTCCTTGGTGCGCTCTTCCTTGGTGCGCTCTTCCTTGGTGCGCTCTTCCTTGGTGCGCTCTTCCTTGGTGCGCTCCTCCTTGGTGCGCTCCTCCTTGGTGCGCTCTCCTTGGTGCGCTCTTGGCCTCATCGCCATGGCCGAATTTGGGGCCTCATCGCCATGGCCGAATTTGGGCCTTTCGCGACGGCGCGACGCACGCCATGGTCGCTGCGCCCTAAAGCGGGAGGTCGCCCTTGGACATCATGCATCTCGTTTATGCCGCCATCCTTGGCGTCATCCAGGGCCTCACCGAGTTTCTTCCAATTTCATCCACAGCGCATCTGCTGATCGCGGAACATCTGATCGGCTTCAGCGATCCCGAAAGCGTTTTCACCGTGATGATCCAGCTCGGCTCGATCCTGGCTGTGATGTGGCTCTACCGTCAAAAGATCCTCGAGGTGATCACCGGCCTGCCGACCAAGCCGGAGGCGCGCCGGTTTGCGCTCATGCTGCTTGTCGCCTTCTTGCCGGCAATCCCGATTGGCTATTTCGGCAAGCACTATGTGACGACCGTATTGCACGAGAGCTTTCAGGTGATGGCGTGGGCCTTCATCATCGGCGGCATTCTGATGCTGCTGATCGAGCGCTTCCGTCCGACGCCTAAGGTGGAAGACGCCTCGCAAACGCCCGTTTGGCGCGCGTTCGTCATCGGCATCTTCCAGTGCTTTGCGCTCATCCCGGGCGTGTCGCGGTCAGGGGCCACGATCTATGGCGGCCTGCTCACCGGCCTTGATCGCCGCGCCGCAGCCGAGTTCTCCTTCTTTCTCGCCATGCCGACGATGACGGCGGCGTTCGTGCTCGATTTCATCGACGTGAAGGACAGCCTCACCACCGATCGCGCTGCTGAGATCGCGGTGGGCTTCATCTTTGCGTTTCTTTCCTCGCTCCTTGTCGTGAAACCGTTCCTCGCCTTTGTGACGCGTGTGGGCTTCATGCCGTTTGCGGGCTATCGCATCCTCGCTGGCGGCGCCGTGCTGGCGGCGATGGCGAGCGGCTATCTGCAGTGAGCCGCATCTGGACTATCGGCTACGAACGCGTCGGTGTTCCAGATTTCATCGTTGCGCTGAAAGCGGCGAAAGTGAAAACGCTGGTCGACGTGCGCGAGGTCCCGCTCTCCCGCCGTGCTGGCTTTTCGAAAAACATACTTGCAGCCAGCTTGGCGGCAGCCGGCATCGGCTACATCCATATGAAAGCGCTCGGCACGCCGAAACTCGGCCGCGAAGCGGCGCGCCGCGGCGATAGCAAGAACCATGCATCGGATCTTCGAGGCGCGCCTCGAAGAGCCCGAAAGTCAGCTTGCGCTTGCCTCGACCGCCGAACTGGCGAGCAAAGGCCGCATCTGCCTCATGTGCCTCGAACACGATTGGCGCATCTGTCACCGCAACATCGTCGCCCAGCATCTGGAAGCCGCGTTCGGCGTTAGAGCGACGCACCTTTCGCCCGAACCGTCTCCACAATCCCCAGAGCCAAAAGCGCGATCCAAAAAGCGCCGAACACCGCGCTCATCAGCGCCGGCGCCGGCAAAACATGCAGTGCGTCGGCGGAAACGCCCAAAATAGGCAAGGTTGCGAGCACGCCAAGAGCCCAGCGCTTGCGTTCACCAAAGAGGCAGATCGCGCTCATCGCCAGGGCGCTGCCGGCAAGACCGAAGAACTTCGTCCAATACCAAGGCGCAATCGGCAGCAGCGCGCCAGCATGAGCCCAGTCCGCCGTCATGCGCAACTGCCGCGCCGTTTCGACAATATCGCCGGCAACACCGATCCCGGCCAGCGCCACCGCTGCAAACACAAAGGGATGCTTGAGGCTGCCGCCAACCAGCATCGCGCCTGCAATGAGGAAGAGCCCGTATGCGGGGATGAAACCGAATAGGTCGAGCGTGTTGCCGGCGGTCATGGCAGCCAGCTTTGCGGGATCAGCGGGACTGCCGAAGATAGCGTCGAGGTCACGCGGCGTTGTGGCATGCTGAAAGGCGTTGAGCGCGGTTGCGAAATCGCCGTTCGGATAAGCCGCGCGCACATCGGGCAACATCGAGAACGCAAACAAAATAACCAGCGTCGCAACGCCGAGGATGGCGGTTGCAGGCGCCCAAAAGCGTCTCATGGATGTCTCACCGGCGTCTCACGCCAGCTGCCGGGTTTGGAATTGTCCGTATGGGCGGAAGCGCCACAAATAGCTTGGTACGATCGCTTCGATGCTTTCAAGCGAGGTCACGCCGAGATCCTCTATGCCGCGCGCGTTTGGATCGGCGCCGACAATGTTGTCCTTGTGCAGCATCGCAACTTGATCGCTGGTCAGAGGCGGATCGACGAACGGATTGAGTTTAAACGCCCATTGAACCAGCAATCCGAGCGGATGCGCGAACACGAACGGGATGGACACCAACAACGGGCGACGGTCGATCTCGCTCAGCGTGAATTGCATGAGCTGCTTGAAACTATAAACCGCCGGCCCGCCCAGTTCATAGATGCGCCCGCGCGCATCGGCGCGATCGAGTGCTGCACAAACCGCGTCGGCGACATCGCCCACGAACACCGGCTGGAACTTGGTTTTGCCGCCGCCGATCAAGGGTAGCGCCGGCCCCAGCGCCATCCGGGCGAAGCGGTTGAAGAAATGGTCCTCAGGGCCAAAGATGATCGAGGGCCGCAACACAGTCGCGGTCGCAACCAGTTCGCGCACCGCATTTTCGCCGGCAAACTTCGTGCGCGCATAATAGGCGCCCTTCGGGCCTGCGCCCAGCGCCGACATCTGCACCATGCGTTCAAGCCCATGTGCGCGCGCCGCTTCCGCAATGGTGCGCGCCGCGTCCACATGCAGAGCCTGGAAGCTCTGCTTGCCCTTCTCGTGCAGCACCGCCACCAGGTTCACCACAGCATCGGCGTCTTCCAGCGCGCGCTCAACCGATTCCGGGAACCGCACATTGGCCTGCACAAGTTGAATCTGGCCGACATCGCCCAGGACGCGCAGATCAGCGCCCAAATGCGGGCGCCGCATCGCCACGCGCACGCGCTTACCGCGATTGGCCAGCGCGCGCACAACTTGTTTACCAACGAAACCCGAACCCCCGAACACAACCACCAAATCGTTCGCCATGAATTGCCTCATCACCGCAAATTCAGCGCCAATGCGCGAGTATTCGCCTCGGACGCCCGAAGCGGCGCCAAACTTTGTCTGCCTACGTGCGCTGGCAAAACTTGGCAACAGGAGGGGAACCGAATTGGCGCGGCGTGTTGGCCTTAGGTTCCTCAGGAACAGATCGCTGGCTGGCCGCTTAACAATAGAGGCCCGCGAGGGGCCGCGAAACTGTGAGGATACCATGAAGAAATTACTGGCCATCGCCGTCGCGGCGGGCGCTCTTGCCTTCGCTGCCCCGGCATCTGCCCAAGTCTGGCAGAGCATCAACCAACGCCAAGCGCAACTCGACGCGCGCATCGATGCCGGCGTGCGTGACGGCTCGCTGACACGTCAAGAAGCCATCCGTCTGCGAGGCGAGTTCAATGACATATCCCGCCTCGAAGCGCGCTATCGCGTCAACGGCCTCAGCCTCGGCGAACGCGCCGACCTCGACCGCCGCTTCGATGCGTTAAGCCGGCAAATCCGCTTCCAGCGCAACGATGATCAAGAGCGCGGCGGCTGGAACAATGGCCGCGGCAATGGCGGTTGGACGAACATCAACGAGCGCCAGCGCCAGCTCGATTTCCGTATCGATCAAGGCCTGCGCGATCGTTCGCTCTCGCGTGTCGAAGCCGCCCGGCTTCGCATGGAGTTCAACGCTATCGCCCGCCTCGAAGCGCGTTATCGCGCCAACGGCCTCAATCGCTTCGAACGCGCTGACCTGCAGCGTCGCTTCGACTATTTGAGCAACCGCATCGCGGCCGAGCGCCGCGATCGCAACAATTGGTACGGCTAAGTCGAACGATTGAGCCATACCTGGGCTGGCCGCCGGTGTGAAAACACCGGCGGCTTTGCCTTGCGCTCGCCATGGTGATGGGCTTAGTGGCGCGCCATGCGGGCGCCCCGTCCCATCCTTTTGCGCGAGACGCCAAACGCGGCGGCGGCGAACGCGCCCATCATCGACGCGACTTTTGAGATTGTCGGGCGCAAGCGCGGTCTCCTGGGCAATATCTGGATCACCTGCGTCGCCGCTTTCTGGGCGGCTGTGATCGGCTTTCTCATTCCGCCGGTGTGGGTGATCGCAGAGCGTCTGCTGGGCAATTAAGCGCTCAAGCGCGCCAGCTCAGCTTCGCTGATGTCTTCGTTCGAATAGACATCCTGCACGTCATCGAGGTCATCGAGCTGATCGATCAGCTTCATCAACAGCTCAGCGCCCTCGCCCTCGACCGGAATAGCGATATCGGTGCGCCAGACGAACTTCGCCGACGCCGCATCGCCAAACTTCTTGGCCAGCTTTTGCGAGACTGCAACCAAATCGCCCATCTCGCAGGTGACGACGTGCTGTTCGCTTTCGACTTCGCATTCATCGGCCCCGGCTTCGATCGCTGCTTCCAGCATCGCATCTGCGTCAGCGGCGCCCAGCGGATAGCGCACTTCCCCGACGCGCCTCCACGAAAACGACACCGAATTGGTTTCGCCCATATTGCCGCCGTTCTTCGCAAACGCGGCGCGCACATCGCCAGCCGTGCGGTTGCGATTGTCAGATAGGCATTCAACGATGATGCCGACGCCGCCGGGGCCAAACCCCTCGTAGCGGATCTCATCGAGTTGTTCGGCGCCTGCGCCCGCGCCGCGATCGATCGCGCGCTGGATGTTGTCCTTGGGCATGTTCTGCGCCCGGCCCGCCGCCATGGCGCGGAAGAGCCGCGGGTTGGCGTTGGGGTCAGTCCCGCCAAGCTTCACTGCGGCTTGGATTTCGCGCGCGATTTTGGTGAACGCCTGCGCGCGTTTTTTATCCTGCCCGCCTTTGCGGTGTTGGATATTGGCGAATTTGGAATGGCCGGCCATGGGCGGCGCTTCTAGCGGCGCGCGCAAAAAACTTCCAGGGTCAACCGAACCGTTTGTCGCAACGCCGGGTCTTTAAGGAGCGAAACGAGGGTTTCCGGTGGCTGACGATGAAACCAAGCTCATTGTTTGCGCCCAATTGGGCGACGTCGGCGCGTTCGAAGACGTGTTGCGCGCGATTGCGCCCCGGCTTCACAATTATATCCGCCGCCTCGTCGGTAACGACGCCATTGCCGAGGAAATCGCTCAGGAGGCGTTTTGGCGGATGTGGCGCGGGATCGGCTGGCTTCGCGACCCCAAGCTTTTCCGGCCGTGGGCATATCGGATCGCCACCCGCGAGGCCTACCGGACGATGGGACGCGAACGCAAACACGTCGAAGGGCGTTCCGATGCAACCACATTGGACACGCTGCCGGCCCCGGCCGCTGACCCAAATCTTCGCGGCGATATCGAGCGCTGCCTGCCGCGCGTTTCACCCGCAGCCCGCGTCGTGCTCGCAGCCCATTATCTCGAGGATTTATCGCTCGAGGAAACCGCCGCCGCCGCCGACATTCCGGTTGGCACGGTGAAATCGCGGCTCTCAAGCGGGCTCAAGCAGATGCGCGCGCTCATGGAGACAGCGCCATGACGCCCCGCTCCTGGCTCGCCAAGGCGATCGTCATCGCCGCGGCGATCGAGTTCGTGATCATCGCCGCATTCGTGACTTTAGTCCTGATCAAGACCTGAGGAACCAATATGACCGACCTAACCAAGACCATCCTTGATCGCGCCGAACGCAGCCAACGTTATTTCAACCTGGCGCTCGCGTGCGGGGCGATTGTCGAGGCCTTCATGATCGTGGCGATGCTTTTGCTCACCAATTTTGCCGATCGCACGCAAGCGCTCATCTTCGTTGCGGCAGTGGGAGGCTACACTTTGGTGGCGCTGGGCCTCATCATGCTCGCGACCCACGTTGAGCGGGCGCTGCTGCGCGCAATTCAGGCCGCGTCCAGATGAACGTCTAGCGCGGATGCGTTTCTGTGAAGCGCAGCCAATTCCCGAACGGATCGATGGCGTGCATCACCGTCGCCCCGTACGGCGTCTCTTCCAAGCCAGGCCGGTTGTATTTGTAGTTCTTGGCCTGGAGCTCAGCATGGAGCGCCTTGATGCCCGTCAAATTGACGACGCTGGTCCCGCCCGGGGCAGCATCGCCGTGGTGCTCGCTCAAATGCAGCCTGACCGCGCCGCGCGACAACTGCATGTAGAGTGGCGCACCCGGAAAAATCTCGCCGCGCCAATCTTCTTTGAAGCCAAGGAAATCACAGTAGAACTCGACGGCCTTGGCGACATCGAACATGCGGATGACCGGGACGATCTCCGTCAACCTGATAGGGCTGTCGGCAACGGCCGGTTCGCCCGCATCGATTTTGGCGGCCAGCACGTTCCAATTGCCGCAGTCAAATTGGCGAGCCACGAGTTCGAGACTTTCGGCCACGGAAAGCTCAACGCCCTTGGCTTTCAGGTTTTCGCGTAAAGCGCGCGCCATGAGTTTCGCATCGCGATAATCGCGCATGATCCATCTCCACATCGGGCGACCGAGACCGTCAGCGCTTGCCTTGCCGACCCCGTCGCCCGTTTTTGCGAAGCGGATCAGAACGCGTCGTTCGATGCGTTCACCTTACCCTGAAAGGGCGCAAGCGGCAGGCCGCATCAGCCTTGAGCAAAGCCTATAGCCGCGCTGCCTGAAGTCAATGAAGCGGCGTTAAGTGGCGCTCGTCCCACGCAGCCCACCCGTCCGCACACAGCGGATCGCCTCCTTCGGGGTGATCACCCAATCGAGATGCGCGTCATGGGCGCCGTACGGCACAGCGCCCATCTCCTGCTCCCCATACGCCAAGCCAGCCGCGATGCAGCCATGTGCGCGATAAAGCGAGATGATGCGGTCATAGTGCCCGCCGCCTTGGCCGAGACGGTGTCCCGAACGATCAAAGGCGAGCAGCGGCACGAGGATCAGGCGGGGCGCGAGATCGGCGCCGGTTGACGGCGGCGCCGGCACACCGAACGCATCGGCACTCAGCGCCTCACCCCTTCCCCACGCCAAAAATCGCGCTGGCCCGGCGCGCGTCTCCATGCGCGGCAGCGCCACAACGCGCCCGGCCTTCGCCAAAGCGGCAAGGAGCGGGCGCCCATCAATCTCACCGCCGACAGGCCAGTAGCCCGCCACCGGCGAAAGCTTCGCCAATTCCAACGGAAAGTTTTCGATCAGTTTCAGCGCCGCATCGCCCGGCTTCACCGACGCGCGCTCGGCGCGCATCAGCATGCGCGCATCGGCCTTTGCGGCCTCGAGTTCGACATCATTCATCGCAGCACGCAAAGTTGGGCGGGCCATATGCGCCGGAAGGCATACCCATCCTCTCGAACCCTAGCATGCTAGGTGGGCGCCAGGTGCTCCAGACCACGATCCGGAACAGAGCCAGCTCCCGAGAGAAATGATACGGTCCCAGGGATGCAAGTACCTCTCGCACGCCACAGCAACCGCCCGAGGGGAATTCTAAGCGCACGCGGCGCGCGCCTCAAGCCACGCCGGCGCGCTGCGCTCTAACCCGGCTTTGGTCCTGGGGGAGCGCGGCGCCCTCCGCCGTATCGATGCTGGCTTCGGCGATCATGTCGTTGAGGCGCTCAATTTCGCCACGCGCGCGCACCAGCGCCGCACCTGTGGTTTGCGCCTCGTCCATCAGCGCCAGCGCGGTCAGGATCAGCTTGCGCAAATCGCTGGTTTCGCCCTCGGCGGCCACGCGCGCTTCCAGCGCTTTTGCCAGATCCTCGATTCGCCGCTGTTCGCCAGCGGCGCATTGAAGCCGGAAGTCTTCGCCCAGGATGCTCACCGTCACGGTCATCAGCGGCTCGCCTCCCTGGCGGCGGCGTCGAACGCCCGGATCGGCTCGGCCAGCGCATCGACAATAGCGTCGGGTGCCGCACCCATGCCCAGCGCGTCGAGCTGCGCCTCGATGGCATCGAGCGCCAACGCCAAGCGCCGCCCTTGCTCGGCGCGATCATCCGGGTGGGAATTGCTCGCCATTGCGACGAATTGTTACGCCTTTGTCTGATTCGTTGAAACCAGCTTTGCCTTTCCGCGCATGGACGCGCGCGCAGTCGGACGCTAAGTCCCCTGTTAAATCAGCGAAATGGAGCAAGACATGGGCGTGAAGGTGGCCATCAACGGTTTCGGACGCATCGGGCGCAACGTTCTGCGCGCCATCGTCGAAGCCCGGCGCACCGACATTGAGGTTGTGGCGATCAATGATTTGGGCCCCGTCGAGGCCAATGCCCACCTGCTGCGCTACGATTCCATTCACGGCCGTTTCCCCGGCGAAGTGAAAACCGGCGAGGATTGGATCGACGCCGGTACGGGTAAGATCAAAGTCACCGCGATCAAGAACCCGGCTGAGCTGCCGCACAAGGATCTGGGCGTCGACATCGCGCTCGAATGCACCGGCATCTTCACCGCCCGCGATAAGGCCGCCGCCCATCTTGAAGCCGGCGCCAAGCGGGTCATCGTCTCGGCCCCGGCTGAGGGCGCTGACTTCACCGTCGTTTACGGCGTCAATCACGAAGGGCTGACGAAGGACCACAAGGTCATCTCCAACGCCTCGTGCACGACCAATTGCCTGGCGCCCGTGGCCAAGGTGCTGAACGATCTCGTCGGCATCGAGCACGGCATGATGACGACGATCCACTCCTACACCAACGACCAGCCCTCGCTCGATCAGCTGCACAAGGACCTCTATCGCGCCCGCGCCGCGGCGCTGAACATGATCCCGACCTCGACGGGTGCTGCAAAGGCCATCGGCCTCGTCATTCCTGAACTCAAGGGCAAGCTCGACGGCATCTCCATCCGCGTGCCGACGCCGAACGTCTCGCTTGTCGATCTCAAGTTCGTCGCCAAGCGCGCCACCACCAAGGACGAAATCAACGACGCCATCCGCAAGGCCGCCAACGGGGCGATGAAGAACGTGCTCGCCTATACCGACCACAAAAACGTCAGCCACGACTTCAACCATGACCCGCACTCGTCGATCTTCCACACCGACGAAACCAAGGTCATGGCCGGCACGTTCGTGTCGATCCTCTCCTGGTACGACAACGAATGGGGCTTCTCGAACCGAATGGCGGACACCTCTGTCGCGTTCGCGAAATTGATTTGAGGCTACCGGATCTCCGCAAGCTCCCCGCGTTCGCCAAAGCGCAAGCGTGGGGCCTTGCCGTCGGGTTTGCACTTGCCTGGCTCACAATCGACAAGCTGCAGCTGAATTTCTGGGCGATGATCCTCGGGCTTGCCGCCAGCTGGTTCGGCTGGGAGTTCCTGTTCGCGCGCAGCGCGCCTTCGGCGCGCACCGATGTCGCGGCCATGGCCTACGGCATCGCCACCGGCTTTGCCTTTCCATGGCTTGGCGTCGCGCTCGCAGGCCTGCTTGCGTACCTGCGCCCCTAATATCTGCACCCCTGATATCTGCGCCCCTGATATCTGCACCCCTGATATCTGCACCCTCTGATATCTGCACCCTTGATATCTGCACCCTTGGCGCGAACACATCGCCACGCTGGTGAACCCAACAGCGTAAACGCCTGTGACGACGCATGCTCGCATCCCGTGTCCACGCGCCATCACCCGGATGATTTCACCGTCGCGGCCTGCGACGGCGGCTTCGCCATCGCAGCATTCGCCTGCGGCCTTTTCGACGCGCCTTTGTGGGTCACGGGGCTGGTGGCGTTCGCGATGCTGGCTTATTGGAGCTGGTCCCGCCGCCGGGTGCTCAACCGCTTGCGCGGCGCGACATGGGCGCGTGTTTCCGCACTCGCCATTTCCGTCATCATCGCCATCCTGGCCGGCTCGTATTGGCTCGGCCTGAACGCCAAGGACCTGGTTACATGAGCAAGTTTTCCATGCACGCGATCTCGGCGCCGATCTATGTCGCGCTCCTCAACAATCTGAATGCCTGGCTCGACAAGGCTGAGGATTACGCGAAGGCCAAGAAGTTCGACATCGAGGCGCTGCTCTCCGCGCGCCTTGCCCCGGACATGCTGCCGCTGCGCGGCCAGATCCATCTCGCCACCGCCTGGGCGAAGAATTGCCAGTGCCGTCTCGCCGGCCAGACGCCGCCGGATTATCCCGACACCGACGTCACCCTCGAGCAGCTGCGCGCCCGCATCGCGCGTACGATCGATATCGTGAAGTCGATCAGCGCCACCGACCTCGAGGGCGCGGATGCGCGCATCGTCAATTACAATCTCGGCCCTGAGATCAAGATGAGCCAGCCGGGCGTCGACTATTTCACCCGCATGGCGCTGCCGAACTTCTATTTCCACATCACCACGGCCTACGACATTCTCCGCCACAACGGCCTTCCGCTCAGCAAGCCGGATTTCTTGGCCGGTATGATCGAGCTGCCGGGCTAAGGCAGAGCGCTCCGGCCACGCACCAGCGTCGTCATTGCGGACGCGCCAAGCGCGATCCGGAACGCATGGGAAATCGTAGAACTGAGCGTTTCCCCGATTTCGGGGTTCTGAGTTCCGGGTCGGCTCTCGCGTGGCGAGATCGCGCCGGCATGACGACCATGTTTTTCTTGATAGAGTAGAGAGATGACCTTCCGCCGCATCGAACAAGCGCCCGATAACGTCACCGCGCTTGTGCGCGTCGATTTCAACGTGCCGATGCAGGCAGGCCAGATCACCGACGACACCCGCCTGCGCGCGGCGCTGCCGACGATCAAAGCGCTGCAAGCCAAAAACTGCAAAATAGCCCTGCTCGCACACTTCGATCGGCCGAAGGGCAAGCGCGTGCCGGAGATGTCGCTAAAGCCGGTGGCAGAGCCGCTGGCGAAATTGCTTGGTGCGCCCGTCGCGTTCGCCGACGATTGCGTTGGCGACGCAGCCAAAGCCGCGATCGATGCGGCGCCCGCCGGCGGCGTCATCCTCTTGGAAAACACCCGCTTCCACGCCGGCGAGGAACAAAACGATCCCGAACTCGCCAAGCAAATGGCCGCCCTCGGCCAGATCTACGTCAACGACGCCTTCTCCGCCGCCCATCGCGCGCACGCCTCCACCGAAGCCATCGCCCACATTCTCCCCGCTTATGCCGGCAAGCAGATGGAGCGTGAACTCGATGCGCTCGAAGTCAGCGCTCGGCAACCCCAAGCGCCCTGTGCTCGGCATCGTCGGCGGCGCGAAAGTCTCCACCAAGCTTGATCTCTTGGCGAACCTGATCGGCAAGCTCGACCGGCTCGCCATTGGCGGAGGCATGGCCAACACTTTCCTGTTCGCACAAGGGGTCGAGATCGGCGGCTCGCTCGCGGAAAAGGACATGGCCGATACCGCCCGCCAGATTATCGAGGCCGCCAAAGGCAAATGCGAATTGCTGCTGCCGCTCGATGTCGTCGTCGCCAAGGAAGTGAAGCCGCATGCCCAAGCGCGCATGTGCGATCTTGATGAGATCCAGGCCGACGAGAAGATCCTCGATGTCGGCGAACGCACCATCCGCCATCTGCGCGAGGCGATGAAGCATTCCCACACGCTCATCTGGAACGGCCCGCTCGGCGTCTTCGAAATGCCGCCGTTCGACCAGGGCACGGTCATCGCCGCCCAAGACGCCGCTGAACGCGCCAAAGCCGGCCAGCTGATCGCGGTCGCCGGCGGGGGCGATACGGTTGCGGCCCTCAACCATGCGGGCGTCACCGACGCCATGACCTTTGTCTCAACCGCCGGCGGCGCCTTCCTGGAATGGATGGAGGGCAAGCCGCTGCCGGGCGTGGAGGCGCTCAAACGGTAAAGTGCAGAACTGCTCTGCGCGCGAAAGCTGTCCAAGATGGCGCGCTCATAGCGCGCTTCGGCTTGGCGTTTGGCCATGAGCCGGGCTAAACGAACGCCATTCATTGGAGACAAACAGGGTCTTGTCGTTAGGGGCGGAAACGTAAATCTCGACGCATTGAACAAAGTCGCCAACGCCATGGTCGAGCCGGGGCGAGGCATTCTGGCGGCGGATGAATCCACCGGCACCATCAAGAAGCGCTTCGACGCCATCGGCGTGGAAAACACCGAAGACAACCGCCGCGACTATCGCGAGCTCTTGTTCCGCGCCAAGGACGCGATGGCCTACGTTTCAGGCGTCATCCTGTTCGAAGAGACTCTGTTGCAAGACGCCGCCGACGGCACGCCGCTGGTCGACATCATCATCGCCGCCGGATCAATCCCCGGAATCAAGGTCGACAAGGGCGCGAGCAAGATGGCCGGCTTCCCGAACGAGACCGTGACCAAGGGGTTGGACGGCCTCTCCAAGCGCTTGCGCGGCTATTACGAACGCGGCGCGCGTTTCGCGAAATGGCGGGCGGTGATCGATATCGCCGACGGCATCCCAACCTGGGGCTGCGTCAAGTCCAACGCCCACGCGCTCGCCCGCTACGCCCGCATCTGCCAGCAAGAACAGATCGTGCCGATCGTCGAGCCAGAAGTTCTCATGGACGGCGCCCATGACATCGCGCGGTGTGACGAGGTAACCCGCTGGGTGCTGCAAACGACCTTTAACGAACTGGCCGAACAGCGCGTGGCGCTGGAAGGCATGGTGCTCAAGCCCAACATGGTCGTTTCCGGCAAGGGCAGCGTGCGCCAAGCCAATGTGGACGAAGTCGCCGAACGCACGATCGCGGCGCTGAAGTCCACCGTGCCGAGCGCGGTGCCGGGCATCGCTTATCTCTCCGGCGGCCAATCCGACGAAGAGGCGACAGCACGCCTCTCGCGCATGAACGAGATCGGCGGCTTTCCATGGAAGATGACGTTCTCCTATGGCCGCGCTCTGCAAGCCGCGCCGCAAAAGGCCTGGAGCGGTAAACGCGAGAACGTCGCCGCAGCACAACGCGCCTTCTTGCATCGCGCGCGCATGAACGGGCTGGCCAGCCTCGGCACGTGGAAGCCGGAGCTTGAAAAGCAAGCGGCATAAAGGTTTCGATCATCACGTTTGAAGGCGCTGGCGTTGGCTGGGGCCTTTTCCTTTTGGCAACCACGAATGGCGCCTGGGGTTAGCCGACGCTTAAGCGCGTTCTGCTATGCCAGACCCAAACGAACGCGGGGCGCGGTGTCGTGGGTTTGGTTGATCTTTTCTTTAGCGTGCGCGGGCGCATCAATCGCGCGCAATACTGGCTTGGCTCGGCTATCGCGAGCGTCGTCTTCTTTGGCGCCATCGTTGTGGCGATTTCGGCGGCGGGCGGTGCAGCTGAGAACGCACCCAAAGGCGAGGCCGGCATGGCCGGCGCCGGACTGTTCGCACTTATTGTTTTGCCGCTGGCGGTTCTAACCTGCTGGGTCGGCATCGCCATCCAGATCAAACGTTTCCACGACCGCGACCGCCCCTGGTGGTTGGTGCTGCTTCCCTTCGCGCCGGCGATCTTCGTCGGCATGGCGGTTGGCGAAACCATGGCGCGCGGCGGCTCGCCGTATGAGCTCGCAGCTTCCCTGCAGCCCTATTCGATCATCGGCATGCTGATCAACCTCTACATCTTCATCGAACTCGGCTGCTTGCCCGGCGTTGACGGCGCCAACAAATACGGTCCGCCCCCTGGGAGTGCGGGCGGCCCGCTTGAACCATCGCGTCCGAGCGGCGCCGTCGAGGCATCGTCTTCGCTCTTCGGCGCGCAATCGGCCATGGATCGCGCCATCGCCGAGCGCGCCCGCCCGCCACAGAGCGAACCGCCACGGGCAGCGCCGGGGTTCGGGCTCGCGCGGGCGCCGGCTCAACCGGCGGCGCCCTCCTTCGGCCGCCGCGCCGTTACGCGCTAGAGTTTCGCTCGCCGCGCACGCGCGCTAGGAAGCGGCATGCAACGCCGCTGCCAGCTTTATCTTCTGACGCCGCCCAGCTTCGCGCTGGGCGCCTTCACGCGCACGCTCAGCGACGCGCTGGTTGAGGGTCATGTGGCTGCGTTTCAGTTGCGGATGAAGGACGCCGCTGACGCCGACATCCTCGCGGCCGGCAAAGCGCTGCAGCCGATCGTGCAGAACGCGGCCTCGGCTTTCATCGTCAACGACCGCCCCGACCTTGCCGCCGAGCTCGATGCCGATGGCGCCCACATCGGACAATCCGACAAAAGCTATGCCGAGGCGCGCGGCCTGCTCGGGCCAAACAAGATCGTGGGCGTCACCTGCCACAATTCGCGCGATCTCGCCTACGAAGCCGCCGAAGCCGGCGCCGACTATGTCGCCTTTGGCGCCTTCTACCCGACCCAGACCAAAGCGGCGCAGCATTGGGCCGATCCCGAAATCCTCGAAATCTGGCAAGAGACCGCGCTCACGCCTTGCGTCGCCATCGGCGGCATCAATCTCGACAATGCCGAGCCTCTGGTGCGGGCCGGCGCCGATTTCCTCGCCGTGTCGAACGCCGTCTGGTCGCATGCCGAGGGCCCGCGCGCGGCGATCGCGGCCTTCAACGCGCTATTCGACCGCATCGCCGAAAGCTAGCGCAGAGGCGTTACATTGGGCCGAGTCTCCCGAGGAGCCGGCCCAGATGTCCAATCCGATCAAGAACACGCTCGACCACATGCGCTTGCGCGCCGAGAAACGCCGCGCCAAAGCCGAAGAGCCATTTGAGGCCAGCACGCTCGGCCAACGCATGGCCGACAGCGTCGCCACCTGGGTTGGTTCATGGCGCTTCGTGATTATCCAGAGCACGCTTCTGGTCGCATGGATCATCTTCAATGCGCTCAGCAATAACCGCGTCGATCCCTACCCTTTCGTGCTGCTCAATCTGCTGCTCTCATTCCAGGCCGCCTATACTGCACCCATCATCATGATGAGCCAAAACCGTCAGGGCGAAATCGACCGCAAGCGCGCCATCGACGACTTCGACATCAATTGCAAAGCCGAGGTCGAGATCGAAACCTTGCACGCAAAGATCGACATGATGCGCGAGCAGGAAATCGCGCAGCTGACCGCGGCCGTCGATCGCCTTACCCGGATGCTGGAACAGCGCTCTTGAGCGGCGCCGCCATATTCGAAGCTAGATCGAAACTAGAGATGGCGCGCCGAGGCGGAGGCGCAAGCGAATGTGGAATAGCCTTCCCGATCGAGCTTGCTCCAGAAGTCCTCGTCGAGGCGAAGCGCGCATTGAGCGACGGATGCGCCATCACCGAGCGTGGTGACGTGATATTCCACGCGAACGTCGCGCGGAGCGGTTGCGATAAATTGCGCGACCGTCGGCCGGCCCAGCCTCTCAGAGGTCTGCGCGCACGCATGTAACGGGCGTGATCACGCTGGTATCGAAATATTGCTCGGCGCTGGTGACCTGCCCTGCCGAGAGGGCCCGGCGAATGGGCGTATCGCGCACGAGCAGCGTCATACGCCGATTGATCGCCAGACAACTGCCTTGCGTGCAGCTTTGATCAATCCTTGCCTGCTCGCTTTGTTGGGTGGCTGCGCCCACTGCCTCGCCAAGCAAAACAGCATCACCACGCTGGCCAAGGCACGCAAAGGGCGAACCGTTCACCGCGATCGTCACCCATTGATCGGTGATCGCGTCGGGATAGTCCGAACCTGCCGTATTCGCGAACTCGGTGCGCATTGAAACGGCGATCCGCCCGTTTTCGGGAAGCCGATAGAAGGTGACGGCGTCGACCGGAAACAGCGTCACGTTGGAGCCGCGCAAGGCAGCGCCTAGTCCGATCATGAAGGCGGCGACGGAAACGCAGCCGCTCAGAATTGAAATGCCAAGCGCCCACATGTTGGGCTTCTGCGCCAACTTGCCCAGCCGCTTGGTGAAAACGACGCTCATGCCTTCGATTGCTTGCTCACCCACCAATAGCTGTAGATCGTGAACAGAACGAAGAGCGCCATGCCAACATAGTTCGCCGGTTCGGCGAAGCTCGCGGGCACGACCGCAAACGGCGTTGGGTTGTTGGTCGCAACGATGACCCCCGAATTGACGATACCGAGCAAGCTTTCGCCAACGACGAGGCCTGACGCCAACAGCACGCCGAAACGCTTGGCCATTTCCGCGTTCGGCCGCTTGTCCATGGCGCGATTGTAGAGCCAGCCCAGAACCGCGCCGAGGATCACCGGCTGCGTCGCCGACATCGGCAGATAGATGCCAATGCCAATCGCCAGCGGCGGCAAGCGGATGAGCTTCATGACGCCGAGGGTTTCATCGACGGCGATGCACACAATGCCGACGATGACGCCGATGCCAATGAGATTCCACGGCACGTTGCCGTTCAATATGCCGTTGGCGAGCGTCGAAATCAGGGTCGCCTGCGGGGCGCCGAGGGGCTCGGCGTTAATCGCATGCCGGTTGGGATCGCCCGGGAAGCCGTAAGCGTGGTTTAGCATGTCGAGCACGAGCGGGATCACCAGCGAGCCCGCAATCACCCCCACGATCAAGGCCAGCTGTTGGCGCCACGGTGACGCGCCAACGAGATAGCCAGTCTTTAAGTCTTGCAGATTGTCGTTCGAGATCGTCGCCACCGAAAACACGATCGCCACCGCAAACAAGCAGAACGCCACGAGCGCACGCGTAGAACCTGGTCCAAGCAGCGGCTGCACCAAGGATGCAAGCAGCACCGCGCCGATCACGGTCGCCAGGATGCCGATGCCGGACACCGGCGAGTTCGATGCGCCGATGAGTGCTGCCATGTAGCCCGCGACGGTGGCGATGAAGAAGCCGACGACCACGACGAAAATCACCCCGCCAATGGTGAGCGGCCACGAGAGCGGGCTGAGCACGCCGCCGTCGATGAAATTGTTCAAAAGCCAACCAATCATCACCAGGCAGATCACGCTCAGGAGCACGATGAGCCAGGCGGGAATGTCGCGGTCGTCGCGCGCGTGAACGGCAGTTGCGCCTGCCTCATCGCCGCCGCGCTTTCATCGTCGCCTGGAAGCCCTCTAGGAGCGGCTTCACCAGGCGGATCATGCTCCAGATCGCGGCCGTGCCGATCGCGCCCGCGCCCACGAAGCGCACCTGGCGCCAGACGGTGTCGGCGATCGTCGCCGCATCGCCGTGCATGCCTTGCGTCCAGATCGGCACAAAGCCCGCCCAAGTGATGAACAAGCCGACAAGCATGGCGAGCCCGACGGACAAGCCAACCAAGTGGCCTGCGCCCAACAGCGCCAGCGAAAAGCCGAGGTCGAGCCCTGAAGCGCCCATCGCCACGCGGAAGTATTTGGTCATCTCCACCGCCGCTACGCCGGTGAAAGTGATCGCCTGCAGGCCCGCTGACATGAGCGCCCCGAACGCGACCACCAGCGGCCCGCGCTTGCGCTCGATCGCATCGGGCGAGGCTTCATCGCCGGTCGCGCCAACCTTCAGCACTTCCGCTGCCGCCACGCCTTCCGGGAATGGCAGCGGGGTGTTCACAACCAGCGTTCGCCGCAGCGGAATTGAAAACAGCACGCCCAGGATCCCGCCGAGCGCGCAGATCATGAATGTCGTCACATAGTCGAAGCCCTGCCAGTAGCCGATCATGACAAGACCTGGCAGCACGAAGATGATGGCTGACAGCGTCCCGCCCGACGAGGCCACTGTCTGCACGATATTGTTTTCGCGGATTGTGCCGGTGTTGAACGCGCGCAGGATCCCCATCGAGATCACCGCCGCGGGAATTGAGGAAGCAATCGTGATGGCGACGCGAAGGCCCAGATAAATGTTGGCCGCGGTGAACACCATGGCGATGAGCGAGCCGAGGATGAGCCCGCGGATCGTGAGTTCGTTGTCTTTGAACATGGAAGGCCGCCGGCTCTATTGGGCGTTGATGGTGACGGTGAAAGTCTGCCAGACCTGACCGCCCGGTCCGCGCAATTGAAGTGTCAGCGGCGCCGAGCCCGCCGCGTTTGCCGTAAACAGGAACACGTTCCACACCGGCGCGCCGATCATCGGGCGGCCATTCGCGGGGCGCGCATTCACCGGCCCACTCTCCATGCCAGCATCATCGAGGAAGTCGGGCTTCTCGCTCACTGTCCAGCGTCCGCCCGTAGATGGGCTGCTCTGCAATTCGATTGCGATGTTCTCGCCCTGCTGCACCGCGACCGTTTGCCCGCTTCCGCCCGAAATGCGCACCGCCACGTCTTCCGGTGTTGGCGGCGGCAGCGTTTCGCCGAACGCGGGGCCAAACGCGGGCAGAGCGCCCAGCATCATCACGGCAGCAAAGATCAATGCGCGCATCAGCGTTCCCCGTTTACCAATCCCCTCGCTTGGGCACTCTTGGCTGCCTCCGCGCGCCGGCGCAAGCTGGCGCAAGGCTTTGGAGGGCGACAAGCTCTTCCATTTGCGGCGTTTTTCGATGAACAGCCGTTCGCCGCCGGCCAGGCCTAGGAAAACGCGTCGAACCCGCCTACGTCTTCGCCCATGACAGGAGTTTCCATGGTCGGCTCGATCATCCGCCTCGACGACGAAGACAAAGAAAAGAACCTCAACGATATGCGCAATGCGCCCGATGTCGTTGAAAAGGCGCTGTTCGACGCGCGCGTCGTGATGCTCACCGGCGAAGTGAATGATGGCGTCGCCCGCCGCGTCACCGAGCGGCTGTTTGCGCTTTCCGCGCAGAGCGCCTCGCCGATAACCTTTGTGATCTCATCGCCCGGCGGTCACGTCGAAAGCGGCGACATGATCCATGACGTGATCAAGTTCATCAACGCGCCCGTGCGCATGCTCGGCACCGGCTGGGTCGCCTCTGCCGGCGCCTTGATTTATTGCGCCGCCCAGCGTGAGAACCGCTATTGCCTGCCCAACACGCGCTTCCTCCTGCACGAACCGCGCGGCGGCATTGGCGGCATGGCCTCTGACGTCGAGATCCAGGCGCGCGAAGTCTTGCGTATGCGTGAGCGCTTGAACCGCATCTTCGCCGACGCCACCGGCCAGCCGCTCGACAAGATCAAGCGCGACACCGACCGCGATTACTGGATGCAGGCCGAAGAAGCCAAAGCCTACGGCCTCGTCGGCAAGATCGTGAACAGCGCCGCCGAGATCCGCTGAGGGCCCCAGTGCGCCCAAGTGCGTTGGAGGGCGCGGTCCAAAAGCGCGCCCTCTTCGCCACACGGGCCGCTGTCACAAAACTTTCAGGGAATTGTCGCCTCCCCCATGTGTTTCCATTGGGGTGCAGACCCGCTAGCGTTCGCCCGCTGGGTGCATGCGAGGGGCTGAGGGTCTGATGGGTCGTGAGTTTGAATTAAAATTGGAGATTCCGGCGGCTGCCGCCAACAAGGTGATGCGCCTGCCCTGGCTCTGGGAGCAGGCCAGCGGCGAGATGCAGCCGCGCCAGATGTCGACCACCTATTACGACACGCCCAAATACGCGCTTCGCCAGAAAGGCATCAGCCTGCGGGTGCGCCGCGTCGGCGCCAAGAACATCCAAACCGTCAAGGCGATCAGTCCGCGCAAAGCCTCGCCCATCGACCGCAGCGAATGGGAGCGCGAGATCAACGGCGAGGTCCCTGAACTGCGCCATGTGCTCGGCACGCCGCTGCAGGAATTCTCGCGAAAGAAATTGCGCAAGAGCTTGACGCCGGTGTTCGAAGTGAAGGTCGAGCGCAGCGCCTATCCCGTTCTCTCCGCCAACAGCGCCATCGAACTGGCCATTGATCGCGGCAGCATCTCCACCGCAAACGCCAATGCTGCGTTCTGCGAGATCGAACTCGAACTCAAACGCGGCGCCTCGGCCGAGCTTGCGCGCCTGGCGCGCCGCCTCGCCAGCGAAGTGCCCGCTTCGCTTGGCCTCAAGACCAAAGCCGACCGCGGCTTCGATCTGCGCTCCGACCAGTCCGCCCGCGTCCATCGCGCCGAGCACGTTCGGGTCGGTCCACGCGCACGCATCGGGCGCTCGTTCCAGCTCATCGCCTGGTCGTGTCTGCGGCAATTTGCGCTCAACGCCGATGCCATCCGCATCGGCGATTTCGAGGGCGTGCATCAGATGCGTGTCGGCCTGCGGCGCCTCGGCACGGTGCTCTCCATATTTGAAAAACTGATCGATGGCCCTGAGACCGACGCCATCGAAGGTGAACTGCATTGGCTTTTGGACGAGCTCGGCCCCGCGCGTGACCTCGACGTCTTCGTTGAAAAGACCATGGCGCCGCTCAGCGCCAGCGCCGCGGAAGACACCGCGCTCAAGTGCCTGCTCGAAAATACCATAACCCGCCGCAAGGACGCGCTGGAGCGCGCCAAGGACGCCGTCGCCAGCGACCGCTTCCGCCAATTCGTGCTGCGCACAGCGCTCTGGGTGCTTGCGGGCGAATGGTCGGACCTGGCCGAAGTCGAAGGCGTCCGGGCCGATAGCCGCATCGCCCCGTTTGCGCGCCGCACGCTCGAAAAGCGTGCGCGCGGCATCTCACGTAAGCTCGCTCAGATTGACGAGTTCGATGTCGCCCAGCGCCACAAGCTGCGCCTGCACGTGAAAGAGCTGCGCTATGCGGCCGAATTCTTCGCCGACATCTTCCCGGGCTCGGCGCGCGCGCAACGCCGTTTCGCAAAAATTCTCGCGAGCTTGCAGGACAATCTCGGGCGCCTCAACGATCTTGCTGTGCATCGCCGGCTCGGCCAGGAATTCGTCGAAGCCTGGACGCTGATCGACCTCAACCGCGCAACCACGGCCAGCAACGAAAATACGGCGCCCGCGATCCAATACGCGCTCGGCTACGCCATTGGGCAGGAGCAGTATGAAGCTGACGCTTGCCTTGCCGCTACACGCAAGCTGGGCCAGCGCCTGAAGCGCGCGGAGCGCTTTTGGCGCTGACCCTTCGCTACTGACGCTTTCGCACTAGCGCGGCATCGGCTCCGAGATCTCGATGACTTCGGAAACGCCATCGCCTGCAAGCGACAGGAATTCCTTGATATCGGCGACCGCCTGCTCGCGCGTCGGCGCTTGAATGATGGCCCAGCCGGTCGCGCCCGCCCATGGCGCGCCGCTCTGGCTTACAGTGAAATCACCGCTCTTCTTGCGCACCGTGAAGCCGTCCTTGTCGCGGCGCTTCAAACCGCCCGTATCGACGAGCCTGCCGGCTTTGAATTGCTGTTCAACATATTTGCCCATCTCGGCCATGTGTTGGGGCGAAGGTTCCGAGAGCTGGTCGGCGGTATAAAGACAAAGAAAGCGCATCATGTTCCTCCTTGAGCATTTGCTCTGAGAGCCATCTGCCATGGTGCTAGGACGAACAAATTAGGCCGCTGCCGACACGCGTCCTCAATGCAGCGTGCAATAATGCAGCGTCACATTTCCTTGATCACCGGCGGGGCCGTGATCGCCGGCATGATCCACGGAAAACGGCGTCGAGCCCTCATGCAGGGGCGCAGTGACCGTCGGCAAACCCCGCGCATCGACATCAAACTGGAAATGCGCCGTCGCTGGGCAAACCACCACTTCGTGGGGCTCATCGTCCGAGGCGATGTCGATCTCTGCAGTCTGCCCATCCTCGCTCATCACCGTGACTTCGTAATTCGCAGTCCAAGGCGAGCCGACAATCTGGCAACCATTGGCGGGGTGATAGGTCACCGTCGCATGCCCGTTGCCGAAGGCGATAAAACGACCGTTTCCCTGCGGTATGATGCGTGTGAGTTCGACCTCACCTTCTACCGTCTCCCAATCACCGCCGTGCGTGGTGTCTTGGAAGCTGATGCGGCAGGGAATGCCCTGTGTTGCGCTTTGTGTTGCGCTTTGTGATGCACTTTGATTTTGCGCGGCCGCCGGCGCTAGCAGCAAGCCGGCGCCAAACGCGAGCAACGCCGCCGCAGCAGCGGTCTTCGTGCGATGATGAGCCACGGCGTTCCTCCCCGAACGCCACCCCAGCACGCCCTTCTAGCATTCCAGACCAAGGCCCGATAGCGCGCGGCGAGGCTGTTGGGATGCCAATCCAACCGCACATCCAACATCCAGGCCAAATCCTTCAATAACCCGGCGCCTTCCCGCGTCTCGTCTCGCCAATGCTTCGCGCGCCGGCCCGCAAAGATCCTGGCGTGGCGCGCGCCCCGAAACCAAGCACCGCATCGAATGCTTCGCGGCGCTCGGGCATGCAGCACCGGCACGCTCCTGCTCAGCTTGGAGCGGCACGCCATCATTACGCCGCGTTCAAGTTCCATTCATTTTCGGGTAAAATCGCACCGGCGCCGAACATTTTGGCGCCAAATACACTGTAGGCGCCGCATCAGCGCGCGCTCAGCGCCGTATTTTCGCCCTCCCCAACCATAAAAGACCGCGTGCACACTTCGTGCTGCGGCGCGCGTGCAACCGATACTCTTGTTGGAAATCTGACGCACGCGACTTGCGAGCGCTACGGCGGAGCGACCGTTAAAATGAGATCACGTTGGGTTGGACTGACGCGCAAGCGCGCGCCCGTGGTTCGTCGCCGTCCGGGCTTTACCCGCGGCGCAAGCCACGCGTTGCATTCGCTTGGCATGGCGAGCGTGCTCTTCTTCGCCGCGGCTTTGAACTTCGCGCTTTATCCGAACGCGCTGGCCGCCGTTGTCGGGGTACAATCCGCACGTCTTGGCTTTGTTCCGAGCGAACCTGGAATGAATGCAGCGATGACGCCGATCGACGTCAATCCCGCCGACGCGCATTTGCTGGCAGCGACCGCGTGGGCTGAAGCACGTTCAGAAGGCGAAGAAGGCATGCGCGCCGTTGCGCACGTCATCGTCAATCGCCTGGGCGATCGCTTCGGCGAGGATCTGCAAACCGTGATCCGCGCGCCAAAGCAGTTCTCGGCGTGGAACATAGGCGATCCCAACCGTCCTCTCGCACAAAACCCCGAGCGCTACGCCACCGGCGGCGCCGACAAGGACAGCTGGCAGATTGCCCAGCAGGTCGCAACGCAAGTGCTCGCGGGCCAATCAATCGATCCGACAAACGGCGCGCTGTTCTATCACACGCTCGCGGTGCGCCCGGTGTGGGATCGTTACGCGACCGGCCCGCTCGTCATTGGCTCGCACATCTTTTTCCGCGATGTGCCTGATCCGCCCGGCGCACGCCGCTATCGCGTTTCAGCCGGCAGCCTCGCTGCCCGCGAAGCGCGTGTCACACGCGTGAGCGCGGGTCCGCGTGCGGGGCGCGTCCACGGCGTCATCCAACACGCACCTGCTTCAATGGCGCACCAAATGCTGCCTGGTGAACAGCCTGGCGATTTGCCGACGCCGCCACCGCTCACGAGCGCCTCGACGGCGCCGCTGCCGCCAGATTTGAACGTAAGTTCCTAGGTCAGAGCGGCTCGTCGGTTTTCTCGCCGTCCCAATAATCGAGCCGCTCGCCGTCGCGCAGCAGCGCGCGATCGAGGCTGCGCACCTGGATCTTATTCGAATCCGGATAGACGCAGACTTCATCCGGCGCGTTGTCGCCGATCATGATGAAGCGAAACGGCTTGCCGGATTCATTGAGCAGGCAATGGGCGATGCGTTCGCCGGCCGGGAAGCAAACATAATCTCCGGCGCGAAGCGTGTGGCGTTCATCGCCCAGGCGCAGCGTCGCCTCACCCTCGAGTGCGACGATATGTTCTTCCTCGATCATGTGATAGTGGAACGGTACGCTCTGTTTGCCGGGCGCCAATTCCTCAAAGCTTACGCCGATCTTGCGTTTGTCTTCACCGCGCGTGTCGGAAAGCACCCTGAAGCGCGAGCCGAAACGAGCGCCCTCTCCCCATTCCTGCCACGGGATGTTTTCGATCCTGATCGGACCCTTCGGCTTTTGCGTCGTCATTTTGAGCCCGTGTTTGCAAGGACATCCTAGCTTTGTACACTTTGGTGAATTGGCGGTCTTTGCGGCAACTCACCCCTGTTCGCGCACGACGCGTTCAAGATAAGCGCCATATTCAGACTTAGCGTAGCTTTGCGCCAATGCGCGAAGCTGATCGGCGCTAATGAACCCGCGTCTGAACGCCACTTCCTCTGGGCAAGCCACTTTTAGTCCCTGGCGCTTTTCCAGCGTGCGAACAAACTCGGCCGCCTCCAGTAGCGAATCAGGCGTGCCTGTATCGAGCCAGGCAAAGCCACGGCTCAGGCGCTCCACGTTGAGCTTACCTTGCTCTAGATAGAGTTTATTGAGGTCGGTGATTTCGAGTTCACCGCGGGATGAAGGCCTCAAGCTGCGCGCCAGTTCGACAACCTTGGCGTCATAGAAATAGAGACCAGTCACCGCCCAATTCGAACGCGGACGCGCAGGCTTCTCCTCGATCGAGAGCGCACGATTGTTTGCGTCGAATTCAACCACCCCGAAGCGCTCGGGATCGACCACTTGATAGGCAAACACGGTCGCGCCATCGCGCCGCGACCCTACGCGCTCAAGCTGTTCGATGAGGCCATGGCCATAAAAGATGTTGTCGCCCAACACCAAAGCCGTGGGCGATCCGGCCAGGAACTCTTCGCCAATCAGAAAAGCCTGCGCGATCCCCGCGGGCGTCGGCTGGGCTGCGTACGAGAATTTCACCCCCCAGCTGGCGCCGTCGCCAAGCAGACGCTGAAAATGGGGCAGATCCTCAGGCGTGGAGATCACCAATAACTCGCGCACGCCAGCCAACATAAGTGTCGAGATGGGATAGTAGATGAGCGGCTTGTCATAGACGGGTGCAAGCTGCTTGGAGATCGCGCGCGTAATCGGATAGAGGCGCGTTCCCAGACCGCCGGCGAGAACAATTCCCTTCATTCCACTCTCCAGCCGTCAGCGGCGATGGCCTCGATGCAGTCGGCCAATGCCGCGCGCCAAGGACGCATGCGCACATCGTAGTCAGCGGCGATCTTGGAGCAATCCAGCCGCGAATTGGCAGGCCGTGGCGCAGCCGTTGGGTATTCATTTGAAGCGATGGGGACGACACGCGCCGAAGGACCCCCGCGCGCCTGAGAGAGGCGAAAGATTTCCTCAGCAAGGCCCGCCCAGCTCGTCTCACCGGCGCCGGCACAATGATAGAGCCCTGGCTTTTTTGCCTTCGCTTTGACAAGAGCGAGCAGGCTCTGGGCGAGGTCCGACGCATAGGTTGGACATCCCACTTGATCGCGGACGACCGAGATTTCATCGCGCGTGCGCGCAAGCCTCAGCATAGTGCGAACAAAATTGCGCCCCTTGCCATCGTAGACCCAGGCGGTGCGCACGATGATTGCGCGCGGATGCGCGCCGCGCACGCGCTCTTCACCTTCAAGCTTGGAGGCGCCGTAGACGCTTCTGGGGCCGGTTAGATCGGCCTCAGAGTACGGCGTCGGCTTGTCGCCGGCGAAGACATAATCAGTCGAGATATGGACGAGCGGGACCCTGGCAAGCGCGGCGCCGACCGCGACGGCTTCCGCGCCTGCTGCATTGACGGCGAACGCACGCGCACGCTCGCGCTCTGCCCCATCGACGGCGGTGAAGGCTGCGGCGTTGACGACAAAGTCTGACTTCGATGCCGCGATGAGCGGCGCGATCGTTTCGGGCCGCTCGAGATCGAGCTGCGGGCGCCCCAGCGCGATGGCTTCAACGCCCTCCTTTATCGCAGCGTGCAAGAGCGCGCGTGCGACCTGGCCTTCACGACCCACGATAAGGAGCTTCACCCGCGCACCTTTGGCGCGATCAGGCCCTGACGTTCACCACCTACGCCTGCGGCGCGCAGCGGACCCCACCACGCTTGGTTGTCGCAATACCAGCGAACCGTCGCCTCCATGCCGGTCTCGAAGGTTGCGCGTGCACGCCAGCCAAGCTCGCTCTCAAGTCGGCTTGCATCGATGGCGTAGCGGCGATCGTGGCCGGGGCGATCCTCGACAAACTCGATCAGGTCGCGGTGCGCGTGCGGCTTTGGCGCAAGCGTGTCGAGCAAATCACAAACCCGATGCACGACCTCGATGTTCTGGCGCTCGTTGCGGCCGCCGACATTGTAGGTGCGCCCAGGCGTTCCCTTCTCCGCAATAAGGCAAAGCGCTTCGACGTGATCGTCTACATAAAGCCAATCGCGCACATTGCCGCCGTCGCCATAGACGGGAAGCTTCTGACCATCGAGCGCGTTCAGGATGGTCAGCGGAATGAGTTTTTCCGGAAGCTGGTATGGGCCGTAATTGTTGGAGCAGTTGGAAATCAGAACCGGCAGGCCATAGGTATGGCGCCACGCGCTTGCCAGGTGATCGGAGCCTGCCTTGCTGGCTGAGTATGGCGAGCGTGGGTCATACGGCGTCTCCTCGCAGAAGAGACCTTCAGCGCCCAGTGAGCCGTAGACTTCGTCTGTCGAAACATGCAGCACGCGGAAACGCTCGCTGCGCTGCGACCCCAGCTGACGCCAATAGGCAAGAGACGCGTCAAGGACGTTGAAGGTCCCCATCAGATTGGTGTGCATGAAAGCGGCGGCGTCCGTGATCGAACGGTCGACGTGGCTCTCGGCGGCGAGATGAAAGATCACATCAGGCTCATGCGCTCCAATCGCATCATCCAGAGCGGCGCGATCGCAGATATCGGCGCGGATGAAGCCAAAGCCTGGCGTCTCGGCGATGGGGGCCAGCGATGAGAGGTGGCCGGCATAGGTGAGCTTGTCGAAGACAACGACAGACCAGCCGCGCTCGGTTGCCAGATGGCGTGCGAGCGCCGAACCGATGAACCCCGCTCCTCCTGTGATCAGCGCCTTCATCGGAAACGGTTAGAAAAATGCCGGGAGATCGGCAAGGCGGGGAAGCGCACGGTCTCGCTCGGCCATGATCACACTTTCAGCTTCTATCGACCAATCGATGCCGATGGCGGCATCGTCCCAAGCCAGGCCGCGCTCATGCTCGCGACTATAGAACGCGCTTACCTTGTAGAACACCTCAGTGTCCGGCTCGAGCGTCAAGAAGCCATGCGCGAACCCCTTCGGCACGAACATCTGCTTGCCGTTCTCCGCGCTCAGCACCGCCGAGGCCCATTTGCCGTAGCTGGGCGAGGCTTTGCGAAGATCAACGGCCACATCGAGCACTGCGCCCCGCAGGACACGCACGAGCTTGTCCTGCGCCTTTGGCGGGATCTGAAAGTGCATGCCGCGCAATGTACCGCGCGCGCGTGAGCACGACTGATTGTCCTGAACGAAGGTGATGCCTTTGAGGACGTCTGCAAGCGCTGCACCGCTGAAGGTCTCGCTGAAC
>CAWIND010000002.1:0-15490 GCA_963837475.1 uncultured Pseudomonadota bacterium | reverse complement strand
GGTCGTTCCCCGAGCGCGGCAGCTTCTTCCGCTCGGACCAATTCAATTTTGCCCGCATTGGCGTGCCCGTACTCTACACCGGCGCCGGCATCGATCTCGTCAATGGCGGCGAAGCCCGTGGCGCCGCGCTGGTGAACGACTACATCGCCCACCGCTATCACTCGCCGCAGGATCAGGTGAGCCCGGATTGGGACATGACGGGCGCGACGCAAGATCTGACCGTTCTTTACAATGTCGGGCGCGGATTGGCGGGCGGTTCGTCGTGGCCGGCGTGGCGGGCGAACGCGGAATTCCGCGCCGCGCGCCAAGCGACGCATCCCTCACCCTGAAGTCGCCTAGGCCCGAGACGCCGGCCCTTAAGGCGCCCAGAGCACTTCTGGGGGACGCCCGGGTCTCGCGAAAAGCGCTGCGACCGGGGCGTCTTCTAGCTTCTGGGTGAGTGCGGCTTCCAGACGCTGGCGCTTATCGGCGCCGGTGATGAGCAGGAGCACACGATCGGCGCGATCGAGTGCCGCGCGCGTGAGCGTCAGCCGGTCTGCCGCGCCGGAAGCCTGCGGGGCGCGTACGGCGATGACGGTGCGGGCGCTTTTTGGATCGAGCGCAGCGGCAAGCCCATCGCCGCCGGGAAACCAGGACGCGGTATGGCCGTCGGCGCCCATGCCCATGACCGCAATGTCGAGGCGGAGACCCGCATAGGCGGCATCGACGCCGTCGGCTGTCGGCGAGCCAGAATACATCGCCACGAGCCGGGCCCCGGCAGATAAGGCCCGCGCCAGGGTTCGTCTCAGCAGCCCCTCATTGGAGGCAGGCTCGGTCGGGGGCACACAGCGCTCATCAACCAGCGCGAAGGTGACCTTCGGCCAATCGAGCTGCATCGCCGCCAGCCGCTCGTAGGCGCTTCCCGGCGTTGTGCCCCCCGAAAGAGCCGCACAGGCGCTGCCGCGCGCCGCGATGGCTTCCTTCAGCGCCGCGGCGATCTCGTCAGCGGCCCGCCCCATGAGCGTGTCGCGGTCAGTAAACGCCTGGATGGTCAGCGTCACTTCTTGTCCGCGAGCACTGTACGCAGCGTCTCGGCGGCTTTCGCGCCCAATTCATCGTGGGCCAGCGCAAAGGCTGCGATGGCGCGCAGATACCCGAGCTTATCGCCGCAATCATAGGTGCGCCCTTCGTATTCCAGCGCATGAAAGGCTTGCATCGTCATCAACCGCGCCATCGCGTCGGTGAGCTGGATCTCGCCGCCGGCGCCGGCTTGTTGGGAAGCCAGCAGATCAAAGATTTCGGGCTGCAGGATGTAGCGGCCGCTGATGAAGAGGTTTGACGGCGCGTCTTCGCGCTTGGGCTTCTCGACCATGCCCTTCATCTTGAGCAAGCGGCCCTGATGTCCATCTGGGCTGCTTTCAGGATCGATGATCCCGTA
This sequence comes from uncultured Pseudomonadota bacterium, assembly GCA_963837475.1. GTDB lineage: Bacteria > Pseudomonadota > Alphaproteobacteria > Caulobacterales > Aquidulcibacteraceae > Vitreimonas. The sequence goes on along the minus strand of CAWIND010000002.1, from coordinate 14,073 downwards.
TTGCTCGGGGGTGTCGGTCGGTTCAACAGCGATGATGTTGCCGCCGACTTTCTCGTAGGCGCCATTCATCTGCGCCAGGCATGAGGGCTTTGCCATCATCAGCATGTCCGGCAGCATCACGGCGAAGGGCTCCTCGCCAATAAGGTCGCGCGCGCACCATACGGCATGGCCAAGTCCGAGCGGCGATTGCTGGCGCACGAAACTCATCGAGCCGGCCGGGCGCAAATCCGTTTCCAATTCCTGAAGAAGGCCGGTTTTGCCTTTCAGGCGGAGCGTGTCCTCCAATTCGTAAGCGCGATCGAAATAATCTTCGATCGCGGATTTGTTACGTCCGGTGATGAAGACGATGTGCTCGATTCCTGCCGCCAACGCTTCGTCGACGACGTATTGAATCGCCGGGCGATCGAACACGGGCAGCATTTCCTTAGGAATTGCCTTGGTCGCAGGCAGCACACGCGTGCCCAGACCGGCCACAGGGAGAACTGCTTTCCGTAGCGGTTTGGAACTCATCAGAACGCTATCCGTGGTGGTTACATTACTGCGCCGCAACATAACGGCGGGTCGCGACGTTAGACCGCAAGGCTAATGAAATCGCAACAGCAACTGAATGGCGAATTCGCCTTGAATTCAGCTTTTTCCGCTACGATCTGGGTCAAGCTGCAGAAGTCAGCGGGTATGGTGTCGAGTTCGGTGACGTTCGTCACATCGGAAATCTCTTCGGCGCCGCAAAGTAGCAATTGCAACATGGTCAGGCGTTTGTTAACTGACCGCCGCCGCGAAGGGAGTTTTCCACAATGTCGCCCGCCGACGAAAAGTTCAAAGCCACATTCCGCGTAGTCGCCGGGAGCTTCCTGGCTGGCGCTGCGGCCATGGTGATGCTGGGCTTCGTCGCGCCTGTCGCGGTGAAGGGTGGTTTGAGCATGCGCGATGCATGGGCGGCCACCGCTGACCACAATGGCCCTGCCATTCAGCCGGTCAACGTTGCGCAAGTGCACGCCCAACTCGCCGAAGCCGAACGTGCGATGGCGGCTGCTCGCCAATCGAGCCAAGCCAGCATCGACCGTCTCGACCGCCTCGCCGGCCGCTGAGCACGTCCCGAAAGGCACGTCCTAAAATCTGCCTAGAATTTGAAAGGCGCGCGATCCCTAAAGGATCGATTGCCCGGTCGCGCGCCAATCCTTGGTGAAGGATTCAAGCCCTGCATCGGTCAGATGGTGCTTGTAGAGGGCCTTGAAGATTGCAGGCGGAATGGTCGCGCAATCGGCGCCGGCAAGGGCGGCGTCGCGCACATGCAGCGTGGTGCGGATGGAAGCCGCCAGCACCTGGGTCTTGAAGCCGTAATTATCGTAAATCGCCCGGATTTCGCGGATGAGCTCCATGCCGTCCTGGCCGCCATCGTCCAAGCGGCCAAGGAAGGGCGAAATGAAGGTCGCGCCGGATTTGGCCGCGAGCAGGGCCTGCACCGCCGAAAAGCAAAGCGTCACGTTGACGGGGTGGCCTTCCTTACTGAGCGTGGCGCAGGCTCTGAGCCCATCCGGGGTCAGCGGCACCTTCACAGTAATATTGGAGGCGATGGTCCGCAGCTTGCGGCCTTCCGCCAACATGCTCTCATAGTCCGGCGCCACAACCTCAGCGCTCACGGGCCCCGGGACGGCCGCACAGATGGCTTTGAGCCCATCAAAGATGTTCCCACCGGCCTTGGCCACCAGCGAGGGATTGGTGGTCACGCCGTCGACCAGCCCGCTCTGAGCCAGGGTCTGAAGTTCCTTCACGTCAGCGCTGTCGATGAAAATCTTCATTTCCGCTCGCTTCCATTATTCACGTGACCGCGTTCGGCTGTTAGCGGACCCGAGTAGCGGACCCAGGCGCACACTAGGTGCACTAGGTGTACAGGGCCAAGCGCGCGAATCGCCGCTAAGAACAGCCTCAAACAGGATCATACATATGGCAAAAGCTCATTCCGTCGATGGCGTCGATGTGCGCACCATGGCCAACGCCGTTCGCGCCCTTTCGATGGATGCGGTGGAAAAAGCCAAATCCGGTCACCCCGGCATGCCGATGGGCATGGCGGACGCAGCGACCGTGCTCTTCTCACAATTCCTGAAATTCGATCCGACACAGCCGAAATGGGCCGATCGCGATCGCTTCGTGCTCTCCGCCGGTCACGGCTCGATGCTGCTCTATGCGCTGCTGCATTTGACCGGCTACGCCGACATGACGCTCGATGAGATCAAGCGCTTCCGCCAGCTGCACTCAAAAACGCCAGGCCACCCGGAATACGGCCACGCCGAAGGGGTCGAAACGACGACGGGGCCGCTGGGGCAAGGCATCGCCAACGCTGTCGGCATGGCGATGGCGGAGGCGCACTTGAACGCGCGCTTCGGCGACGATCTGGTCAATCACCGCACCTGGGTGATCGCAGGCGACGGCTGCCTTATGGAAGGCATCAGCCAAGAAGCGCTGGCGTTGGCGGGCCGCCAGAAGCTCAACAAGCTCACGCTCCTCTGGGACGACAATTCGATCTCGATCGATGGCGCCGTTTCGCTCTCCGACAACACCGATCAGCGCGCCCGCTTTGCCGCCAGCGGCTGGAATGTGCTCGCGTGTGACGGCCTCGACGCCGACGATGTCGCGCGCGTGCTGGAGGCTGCGACCAAGTCCGACAAGCCAACGATGATCGACTGCAAGACGGTGATCGGCTTTGGCGCGCCGAAGAAGGAAGGCACTGCGCACGCACATGGCGAAGCGCTTGGCGCGGAAGAATTGGCCGCCGCCAAGAAGGCGCTGAATTGGCCATACGGCCCATTCGAGGTGCCCGACGCCATTCGCGCGGCGTGGGCCAAAGTCGGCGAACGCGGCGGCTCGGCGCGGGAAGCCTGGCAATCGCGGTTGGCGCTTTCTCCACGGCGCAAAGAGTTCGACCAGGCCATGAGCAAGCTGAATGCGGAGCCTGCGATCGCCGCACTCGCACTCCATGCCCGCAAAATGGCGGCGGAAAAGCCATCTTTTGCCACGCGCGCGTCCTCGGGTGCAGCGATCGATGCGATGTTTGGTGCTTGCCCGGAATTGTGGGGCGGCTCGGCCGACTTGACCGGCTCCAACAACACCAAGCCAAAAACCGGCGGCGATGATTTCACGCCGGACAACCGGCTTGGCCGCTACATCCGCTACGGCATCCGCGAGCATGGCATGTGCTCGGCCATGAGCGGCATGGCGCTGCACGGGGGGGTTATTCCGTACGGCGGCTCGTTTCTCTGCTTCACAGATTATGCACGCCCAGCCATTCGCTTGGCGTCGCTGATGGGTGTGCGTTCGATCTATGTGATGACGCACGATTCCATCGGCCTCGGCGAAGACGGTCCCACGCACCAGCCCGTCGAACACCTCGCAGCGTTGCGCGCTATTCCCCATCTCTACGTGCTCAGGCCCTGCGATGCGGTCGAGGCGGCGGAGTGTTGGCAGATCGCGCTTGCACGCCAAGACGGCCCGAGCGTTCTGGCGCTTTCGCGCCAGGCCGTGCCAGGCCTGCGCGGAGACGCCAGCGAAAACCTGAGCGCCAAGGGCGCTTACGAACTCATGAAGGCCGAAGGCGGGCCAGCGCGCGTGGCTATCTATTCGACGGGCACGGAAGTCTCGATCGCCGTGAAAGCGCGCGAGATGCTGCAAGCGCAAGGCATCCCGACGCGCGTCATCTCGGCGCCGTGCTTTGAATTGTTCGATCTGCAGAGCGAGGAATACCAAGACGAGATCTGCGGCGACGACGATGAAATCCGCATCGGCATCGAGGCCGCGGTCGGGCAGGGCTGGATGGAAGCCTTTGGCCTCCACGCCTTCATCGGCATGACCGGCTTTGGCGCCTCGGCGCCGGCGAAGGACGTCTATGAGAGTTTCGGGATCACGGCCGAAGCAGTCGTGGATGTCGCCAAGGATTTGCTGGGCTAGCTTCGCTCGCCTCTCGAGCACATCATGCGTCTTGCGCTTAGAGCTCGATGCGCACCCCAGGGCCGAGCTTGTCGTCGCCCTCGACGAAGCTCACGCCTTCGGCTTCGAGCGCAGACCGCAGGCGCGCGAGGGCTGCCGGTCGCATCACCGCCTTTGCCGGTCTCGAAGCGGAGGATCGTCGGACTTCGGCCTACGTCTGCTCGCTTCGGCCAATTCGCGCACGCTGATCCCAAGACCGGCGCGCGCCATGCGGATCTGCTCGGGTAGTTGGCATTTAGAGAAATTCTCCGAAAACTTGATGAATTTCAGTTGACACTGTCGGGTGGAATTCCGCTGAGTGTAGTCGAGGAATTCTCTAACAACTCGCTGCCCGGCGCCCGTGCCGGAGACGCGGCTTCATGTCCGGAGGTCTCGTGCATGCCCAAATTGTCCCGCCGCAAATTGATCGCCGGCGCAACGGCTGCACCGTTGGCGCTGGATGGCGCCGCGCATGCACAGCCCGCCGTGCTCGCGCCGCCTCGCGCAATCGCGTCAAAGCCCGATCCCATCGTCGCCAAGGTCGCGGCTTGGATGGCGGACTATCACGCGCGCGAGGCGATGATCCGTAGGTGGCAAGACTGGGAGACCGCGCTTTGCGAGAAGATCAGGCCGATGGGGATGAACCTCACACAAGCTGGCCGCAGCGGGCTGCCTGAGGCGCGAGCGATGCGGGCGCTTGACGGCAAGATCAAAGTTGCGGGCAAGAAGCTCGATCGAGCAGCGGGGCGGATTGCCCAGATGCGCCCAACCTCGGCCCATGGCGCATTGGCGAAGATCGAGCTCGGGCTCAAGATCCAAGGCCCGTACGATTGGGAGGAGTTGGCGCACGCCTTGATTTCGGACGGGTGCGCAGACCTGCGCGCGGTTACAACGGCGCATGGCGCTTGCGTGGGTCAATCCCAGACTGCCGAGTAACTATTTCTCGCCTCGCTCGGCGGAACGTTCGCGCAGAGCCTTCACCTCCTGTGCGCGCTCGCGGGGAAGGATGATCACGGCATCTGGCGTCGCTACTACGATGAGATCGTGCACGCCCACAGCATAGATCGCGACACCTTCACTGCGCAGCAGATTGTTCGAGCCGTCAATGACGACGCTTTCGCCGTGGCGGACATTGCCGCTCTCGTCTTGCTCCGAGAGCCGCCACATCTCGTCCCACGAGCCGATATCGGCCCAACCGATATCGCACGGCACGACCGCGGCGTGCTTGGTCTTTTCCATCACCGCGATGTCGATCGGCTGCGCCGGCACACGCGCGAAAGCCTCCGCGCCGATGTGAATTTCTGCGCCGCGCCGTTCGGCGGTTTCTAGCGAGGCAAGCGCGGCGTCACGAATATCCGGTGAGGCCGCGAATGCCTGCAGCATCACCTTTGGATTGAAGAGGAAGATGCCGGCGTTCCAGACATAGCCGCCTTCATCCAGATAGGCCTGCGCGGCAGCGGCGTTCGGCTTTTCGCGGAAGGCATCGATGGCAAAAACGCCGTTCGCCAATTCGGCGCCGCGTTTGATATAGCCGTAACCGGTCGCTGGGCGATCCGGGGTGATCCCGAATGTCACGATCCGCTCGCGCGCGATCGGCGCTGCGCGTTCGATTGCGGCGTGAAACGCGTCCGGCTTGGCCACGACGTGATCGGCCGGCAAGAGCAAGACCAGCGCCTTGTGATCAATCTCCTCTGCAAGCGCGGCGGCGATTGCGGCAACGGCGGCCGTATTGCGCGCCATTGGCTCGAGCACGATAGCGGCAGGCGCAATCCCGTTCGCCGCCATCTCGCTTTCGACGAGCCCGGCGTGGGCGCCATTTGCCAAGACCAGCGGGGGTGCAAACGAAAGCGCCCCCACATCGCCGCGTACGCGGCTTAAGGTCTCGGCGAACAAGGTGGCGGAACCGCCCAGTCGGTGAAACTGTTTCGGCTTGGCCTCCGTCGAGAGCGGCCAGAGGCGCGTACCTGCGCCGCCCGACATGATGGCGGGGATAATTCGATGGTTCATTGGTTTGTTACCCGCCTGCTTGCGTCGCGAAAGTCCTGCATGCAAGGCAATCAAGTGAAGAAACGCTGCTTCAGTTCCCCGCGCGAGCGTCGGCCATGACGCCAATTCCATTTGCCCGGGTGCGCGGCTGGATGTTTGAGGACGCGCTGCCGTTCTGGGCCGAGCGGGGAATCGACCGCGCCTATGGCGGCTTTCTCGAAGAACTCAGTTTCGATGGCAAGCCGACGGCGGTTGATTTCAAGCGCGTGCGGGTGATCTGCCGCCAGCTCTACGCGTTCTCGCATGCAGCTTTTCTGGGCTGGAACGAGGGTAGAGCGCTCTCAGACCGCGCCTATGAGTATCTGATCGACAAGGCGCGCACCGCCGACGGGGGCTGGGCGCGCTTGCTGACACGCCAGGGCGACATCAAGGATCCGACACCTGATCTTTACGACATCGCTTTCGCGTTGTTTGGCCTTGCCTGGCGCTACCGGCTGACCAGGGACGCCGCTGTGCTTGAGCGCGCCCACGAGACGCTCGACTTCGTCCAGCAGAAAATGCGCGCCCCCCATGGCGGGTTCTGGCAATGGCTGCCGCCGACCGGCCCGCGCCAGCAGAACCCGCACATGCACATGATCGAGGCGAGCCTCGCCCTGTTCGACGCAACCGGTGAGCAGCGCTTCTTGGATCAGGCAAAAGAAATCGCCGCGCTGTTCAATGCAGCATTCTTCGATGGCCGCACGCTTGGCGAGCGCTTCACGGACGATTGGCAGCGCATCGCTGGTGACGAAGGTCGTGTGCTTGAACCCGGCCATCATTTCGAATGGGCCTGGATCCTGGCGCAATATCAGCGCGTCACCGGAGAGGACATGATCACCCAAGCGCGCGCGTTGACATTGTTCGGCGAGAAGGGGGTCGATTCCAAGACGCACATGGCCATCGACGCCATCCGTGACGATGGCGCGCCGCTTCAGCGCTCGTCGCGCAGCTGGCCGAACACAGAGCGGATCAAAGCGCATCTGGCGCTGTTCGAACTCACGGGCGCCGATCCGTCGGGCCCGGTGAACGAAACGCTCGATGCTCCTGTTTAGCAAATACCTGGCGGTTGAGCCGCGCGGCGCATGGATGGATCAGTTTGACGGCGATGGCCGGCCGATCGCCAAGGCCGTGCCGGCCTCGATCCTCTATCATTTTTTCCTGTGTTTCTCGGAAGTGCTGCGCCTTGAGCCAAGGCTCAGCGCTTAGACGCCGTAAAAGTCGCGATACCACTTCACGAAGCGCTCAATGCCCGTCTCGATTGGCGTGCGCGGGGCGAAATCGACGGCCGCGGCCAGATCGTCGACATCGGCGTAAGTCGCCAGCACATCGCCCGGCTGCAGCGGCGCCATGCGCTTGATCGCCCGCTTGCCGATCTTCTCTTCAAGCACCTCGATCAGGCGCATCAGCTTCACCGGCGAATGGTTGCCAATGTTGAAGATGCGATAGGGCGCATTGGAGGTCGCAGGATCGGGGTCGGCGCCGTCCCAGGCTGGATTGGCCTTCGCTGGCGCATCGCCGACGCGGACCACTGCTTCGACGATGTCATCGACATAGGTGAAGTCGCGCTGCATCTCGCCGTTGTTGAACACATCGATTGGTTCGCCGGCGATGATGGATTTCGTGAACGAGAACACCGCCATGTCCGGGCGCCCCCACGGCCCGTAGACCGTAAAGAAGCGCAAGCCCGTCGTCGGCAGACGGAAGAGGTGGCTATAACTGTGCGCCAAGAGCTCGTCGGCTTTCTTGGTTGCCGCATAAAGGCTGACGGGATGATCGACGTTTTGATGCACCGAGAACGGCATCGCGGTCACCGCCCCGTAGACGGAGCTCGAAGACGCGAAGACGAGGTGTTTCACGCCCGTGTGCCGGCACGCCTCTAAGAGGTTTACGAAGCCTTCGATGTTGGATCTCACGTAGGCGTGGGGATTGATCAGCGAATAGCGCACGCCCGGCTGCGCGGCCATGTTGAACACAAGCTCAAAGCGGTGGGTGTCGAAGAGCGCCTTCAGCGCATCGTTGTCGGCGATGTCCAGCTCTTCGAAGCTAAAGCCGTTGCGCCCACGCAGCTCTTCCAAGCGCGCCCGTTTCAGGTTCACGTCGTAATAATCGCTCATATTGTCGATGCCGACGACGCTGCGGCCTTGATCGAGAAGCCGTGCGGCGAGGTGATAGCCGATAAAGCCGGCTACGCCGGTGACGAGTACGGGCGCCATTGGTGGGAAATCTCTTGCTAAGCGTTCGCTGCGTAGGGGCCGTGCGGTGCGAAATCAACCGCTCAAGCTCTTTGGACGGATTTTCCCGGGTGCTGCTGCCGCGACAAGTGCGGCGGCCAGGAAGAGGGCTGCGTCCCACCATTCCTGCCAAATGCCATAGCTCAAATTGGCGATGATGCCCGCAGCCGCCATCGTTGCGGCGGCCGCCGCCGCATGCGCACGGTTAGCGACCAGACGCGAAAGCGCCCAGCCGCCGGTCAGCAATACGCCAGCCGCGAGCACCGCGCCGACTGCGCCCGTCTCGAACCAGACCTGCATGCTGACGCTATGCGGATGAAGTGGGATGGCCGCAGTGTAGAAATCTCCCCGCACGGGCAGTAGTTGCGTGGCGGTGCGCGATGCGTCCAGTCCATGGCCAAACCAGAAATTCTCCGGAATGCGGCCCGCGACATAGCGCCAGATCACAACCCGCGCGGCGCCGCTTAATGGCAGCGCGTTGAAAATGCGCGGATCGGAGAGGAGCAACGGCGTCGCGAAGGGCGCCACCAGCATCCACACTGCGAGCCCGCCGCTCACGCCAATCACAGCGAGGCGCGGCGCAAGAAACGCAAGGCCGAACACTATCACGCCGACACCGAACGCGACGGCGTTTGCGAGTTCGCCGAACTGCAGCGAAACGAGTGCGCCGATCACAAGCACAGCGAAAGCGCCCGCTATCCGCGCTGTCGAAGCGCCGCCCCAGGCGATCAGGCCGGCAGCGCCCGCCCAAGTCATCAACACCAGCACTGATGTCGCCCGACCCGTCGTTCGATCGATATCAGTGAGGGCCATTTCGGGGTGGAGGGCATGATTTATTGACCGGCCGCCCAGAGCCTCAACGCCCAGGACGGTCGCCATCACCAGGAAGGCCGCCAAGCCGCCGGAGACGGTCAGCCGGCGGGCAGCGTGGTCTGCGCTTGCGGCGGCTGCGAACAAGAGCCCGCCCGCGAGCACCAGCCAAGCTTCAGCGCCTGGATATGGTTCGGGTAGACCGACCAGAGAGACGACAGCGTCACCCAGCCCGCAAAGGCCAAGAGAAGCAGAAGCGGCAACGGCCTTTTTTCAATAGCTTGCCGCACCAGCGAAAGGCGGAAGGATAGATAACCCGCGACGCTGACGAACGCCGCGAGACCAAGGACGGCGACCGCGCAAAGCCAGGGCAGCAAGACGAAGAGCAAAGTGCGCGCCGCCGCGCCCAGGTCGAACCGGATTTTCACGAACGTTACCTTCCGTTAGGAGGCAGCGATCTCATGGCGCAAAAGCGTACGCAACATTTCAGCATCGTCACCGGAGAAGTTGCCTTAGCGCTTGGCGCCACAAGAGTTTTAGGCTTTGTTACCCCTCGGCGTGTACAGCGATCCCGAGGGAGCGCTGCCCCTGGACGTGCGGCGGGAGCATTACGATGGCAGAACGGCCCGATTATAGTCGCGAAGTGCGCGACACAATCGTTAAGTCCAGCCTTACGGGCGTTGCCGCGACTGTCATTGCCGTCACCGCTTTTTCACCCGCCGGCTTCGGCGGGGTAATCGGCACAAGCGTTGCTGCAGGCCTCGGTCTCGATCGCACCGCGCGTGCGAGCGACGATCCGTATGCGCATTTGCCACCGTTTACGCCGCCGCTGTCGCAAACTGAACTGACCGACATTCGCGGCGAGCTCGCCCGCACGGCGGCCTCGCTCGAAATCACGCGCGCCGCCACCGAAGGCAAGATCGAGTATGTGCGCGGCATCGCCGAGCACGCAGGCATCAACACCTCGATGGCTGGGTTGCGTCATGCTGCGTCGCATGACAGTGACGACGACCTCGCTTGCAGCGCCGACCGTTCCAGAGCCTGCGCCGCAACAAGCGGCCGCCGTTCCGGCGGCGCATCGCGATGGCAATCTCGAGCTTGCCGCGCTCCTGCTCGCGCACGAAAGCCTCTAAGCGCACCCGACTGCATTGAGAGTGCTCGCGCCAAGATTGAACCGGCGGCTTTGCCTTTGAATATCTCGGAAGAGGCGTCAGCGGGACCATGCTGAAGTGACAGGCCGTGTCCTCGTCACCGGCGCATCGGGCTTTATCGGATCGGCCCTCATCGAAGCGCTTTTGCGCGATGGCGTCTCAGCGCGCGCCTGCCCTTCGCAGATTAGAGCCAGATTTCGCGTTATCGCGAGACCGCATTGCCGTTGGTGATCTCAGCGCCTCCACGGACTGGATGTCTGCGCTTCAGGACATCGATGCCGTTGTCCACTTGGCTGGGCCAGCGCATGGCCGTTTCGCCGATGCGGTTATGGACGAGCAGATTACACGCGCCACTCAGGCGTTGGCGGCGCAGGCCGAGGCGGCGGGTGTTCGGCGGTTTGTGTACGTAAGCTCGATCAAGGCAGCGTGCGCGCGAACGTTTGGCGCCCCCGTCCGTGAAGACGATCGACCCGTCCCAGAAGGCGGCTATGGGCGCGCCAAACTGGCGGCGGAGGCCGCCGTTATGGCCCGCCCTTCGCTTCATCCCGTCGTCTTGCGGCCTCCTTTGGTGGTGGCGCCCGACGCGAAGGCAAACTTCGCATCGCTGATGCGCCTGGTTGCCAGCGGCATTCCATTACCCCTCGCCGGCATCGCAAACCGGCGCAGCCTGCTGTCGCGAACGTCCCTGGTTGCAGCGATCTCAGCCCTCTGCTTGGACAAGGAGGGCCCCCAGGGGATTTTTCATATCGCCGATCGTCCCGCCCTTTCGACGTCATCAATCGTGGAGGCGCTCAGCGCTGGCATGGGTCGTCGTGCAATCATGTTTGGAGGCGTCCAGGCGTTGTTGCCCCGGCAATTGACTGAGAGTTTGGAGGTTGATGACACCCGCCTCCGGGGCGCCATTGGCGAGGCTTGGTCGGGTGATGCGCAGGCGGCGGTATTCGCGTGCGGCGCTGCTTACGATGCGTCAACTCTGTGAAGACGCCCAAAATCCTCTTCTTGGCGACTGAGGATTGGTTTGTAGCCTCGCATTTTCGACCTTTATTGCGGCGGGCTCGCGCCGACGGCTTTGAGGTCGTCATCGCGGCGCGCGCATCAGGCGCGCTTGAAGAAGACGAAGGCTATCGGATTGCGCCGATGCCTTTTGCCCGGCGCGCATTGGCGCCTGGCGACATTTGGCGTGAGACGCGTGCGGTGCAGAAACTGCTTGAAGCGGAGCAGCCGGATCTTGTCCACGCCATTGCCCTAAAACCGATCGCGCTCGCGCTCTTGGCCCGTACGATTGTGCGGACGCCGATTGTGATGGCGTTGACCGGGCGCGGCTATCTGGAAGCGCGGGGCGGCTGGCGGCGCATCATCCTCGACGCGATAGCAAAGCGCATGCGAGCGGCCGTCGCCGGGGGCGAGGCATTGCTGCTCACCGAAAACGAGGCCGACCAAAAATGGGTGGAGGCGGGAGCGCCGCTGCCAGGCCAATGGAAGTTGGTGATGCCGGGGGCGGGGGTTGATCCAGACGCCTTTCGACCCTCGCCAGAGCCACCGCCATCGCCGATCGTGGTGGGTGTTGCCGCGCGCCTCGTGCGATCGAAGGGCGTCGATTTAGCCGTCGCCGCCGTGACGCGTTTGCGAGATGAGGGCCTGGCGATAGAATTGTGCGTCGCCGGCGCGGTCGATCCCGACAATCCAGAGCATGTTGTGGAGACGGAGCTCGCATGCTGGCGCGCAACCCCAGGCGTGAGCCTCCTTGGCCGCATTGCCGACGTGAATGCCTTCTGGGCCAACGCCCATATTGCCTGCCTACCCTCACGCGGGGGCGAGGGGTTGCCACGATCGCTCCTGGAGGCGGCTGCCTGTGGGCGCCGATCATCACCACCGATGCACCCGGATGCGGTGACTTTATCGCTGATACAGGCGGCGGGCTCGTCGTGCCGCGCGATGATGTCGAGCGCTTGGCCACCGCTTTGCGTCAACTCGCAAACGATGCGTCCTTACGCCAAAGACTGGGCGCGGCGGGCCGAGCCCGCACCGTTGCCGCCTACACTGAAGCGGACGCTGCCGCCTGCGCTGCGATGGCGTGGCGCCGTGTGCTCGCCTCAATGAACGCCGCGGGCACGGCGCGCGGCGATGTTGGCGAGGGGTGCGAGAGCATTGAGCGGCCAAAGAGCGTCGCCCCGAAAACCGTCGGCCAGCGCACCGAGCGCGCTCAAAGGTGCGCCGCGGCCCAGCGCCAGAGCCGCGAGGTGCGCTGTTTCCTTGGCGTGAAATGCGCGCAGCGTCGCGCGTTGGGATGGCAATAGATCGCGCCGCTCCAGCAGAGCGCGCGAAAAGGCGATGTGTTCGCGCACCCATGTTTCGGTCGCGGGTTTGTTGCGCCCGATCGTCAGCGAGCCGGCGTGACGGCGATAAATATAGACGATGTCATCGATGGGCGCGGTCCGGGCGCCGCGATGAGGCCCGCGCAAGCCATTCGCGGTCGGCGGAAATGGCGTAGCGGGTGTCGAATGGCCCCACGCGCTCAAACATCGCTTTGCGAACAAAACACGCATTGATGTTGGGCGCGCCCAGAAGCACATCGGCGAGCGTCAAATCCGCGGTCGATCGCGGTGGGCCTGCCTCGCCGCTGTCGACGGCGCCGCCCCGCGCAATGTCGAGTTCAGGATTGGCGCGGAAGGCATTGTGCGCCGCATCCAGCGCGCCGTCTGCGAGGAAGTCATCGCTATTGAGGAAGCCGACGATCTCGCCCGATGCGCGCGCAAGGCCGACATTGAGCGCCTCATAGATGGATGATCCGGGCGCCTCGATTACAAGTGCGCCGGCGTCCCTTGCGATACCTTGCGATCCGTCGGTGGAGCCACCGTCAATAACGATGTGTTCGAAGCAAGCATCGCCTTGCTTGCGGAGGCTGACGAGCATCTCCCTCAGCATCGCCGCGCGGTTGAGCATTGGCGTGATGACGGAAATTGAACCAGCCATACAGCCTGCAGTGTCGAGCTGGTTAGAAACGCTCGCCGCCCGCGGACCAAAACCCGTACGCCCAACAATGGGTTGCATCACGACGGCTCGGATCAATGTGCACGCCGTTCGCTTCAACACTTGGGCCGCAATCGCCAGTCAGGTGAGCAATGAGTTTGTAGTCAGTCCCGTTTGAAAAATACAAATACTGCGATTCTGCTGTTTCGCTCCCCGATGGATCGCGCGGAAGTGGGGTGTTTGCAGGCCTGGGATCCAATCTGAGCCCATGCTCGCGCCCCAATTGGACTTGTAACCCTGAAAACCGCTCGAGCCAGGATAAGTGCCATTGGCGGCATGATACCGCGCCAGGGCTTGATTGATGGAGACAAATCCTGATTGCGTTGAGCTGTCGGATCGGAATGGACAGCCGCAACAGGCGCTTGAGCTTGTTTCTCCTGGGGCGCACCACACGCCGTCAGCGTGGACACCGCAACCATAATGGCAATGAAGCCAATCTTGCAGGCATTCATGTCAACGTTCCCGCTCTTTCCATCAAATCTGCTGGGCCTATAGCAAGCGGCACGCCGAATTGTCCATAAGGGTGGAGACATTCCAATGGAGCGTAGGTAGATTAAACCAGCGCGGCCAACCGAGCTACGAGCTATGTGTGCCTGATCCCGAAATCAGCGTCATCATTCCGACATTTGGCCGTGCACCGCAGGTCGTCCGCGCTGTTGACTCGGCGATATCCCAAAACGTGGCGCTTGAGATTATTGTCGTGGACGACGGGTCTGCAGAGCCGATTGCGATCGCGCGATCGAGCGTCAAGATCGTACGTTTGCTGAAAATCGGGGCCCCGCTGCTGCGCGTAACGCGGGCGTCGCAGTTGCGCAGGCTGATTGGATCGCCTTTCTGGATTCCGATGATAGGTGGACGCCTGGTTC
>CAWIND010000001.1:0-977446 GCA_963837475.1 uncultured Pseudomonadota bacterium | reverse complement strand
CAGCCAAGCTCGACTATCTCTTTTGGGCGCGCGGCTGGTTTCACGACGGCCACCGCGCCCTGTCAGATGCCACAGCCGCACTGTTTCTCTTGACCCTGCCACTGCCGGCCTCCGGCAGGCTGGGCTTGAGCGCCCTGCTCGAATGCGCACGCCGCCAGCTTTGGGTGGTGCGCGCCGAGGACACCGCGTTCGAGCAGCGCGCTTCGCTCAAGGCACGCGGCTATCGCTGGGATGATGGCGAAGGCAAGCGCGTAAAGGCCTGGTGGCTCCTGACCAACGATCCGCAAGCCGAACTCGATTGGCTTAGAGCCGAAATCTATGGCGATGATCGCGAAGTTAATGTGCTCAAGGCGCCGGCGACGCGGCGCTATTCGTCGCGATTGTGGGCTTGATGAGCGACGGGCCGTGAAATCCAAAAACCCGGAAGTTCTCGCCTAGGGTAGAAGGCGGACTAGCCCTTCACTGCCGCTATTCGCGCCGAGCAAGCCTCTTCGCGACCTGGACGGGCCTCTCCACCCGGCGCTGGAGGGACGTCAATCACGTCAACGTCAACGCTTTGCGGCGGCAGTGCGCGCACCAGTCTTGTCAGATTTCCCAAGCGCCGATGGCTGAAGTGATCCAAGACCTGGCGGAGTGAAGGATGGCGGGCGTGGTAAGCCTCGGCGGGCAAATTTGTCTGCGCGCTCGCGACGATCGGCGCGACGAACGGCAGCGCCAGACCGAGCGCAATATCACGACGACTTATTTTGGCCATGTGAGAGCAAGAACGGTTGGGCGCCCATCTCATGCAATGCATTCTATTCTCGCTGCAGGCCCTGCAAAGCCCTGTTGTTCGCAAGGAACGAACAGCTGTCGGGGTTAATGTCTTCGTTTTGCGCTCAGCTGAGTTCTTGGGCGAGTCCGATGAGAAGTCCTCCGGGCCCGCGAACATAGCAGAGCCGATACGCGTCCTCGTACTGAACGACTTCGCCGACGAGATGCGCGCCGCGCTTGCAGAGCCTTTCAAGCGTCTCGTCGATGTTGTCCACGGTGAACATAACGCGGAGGTAGCCTAGGGCGTTCACCGGGGCGTTGCGGTGATCTGCGACAACAGGCGGTCTGAGGAAGCGAGAGAGTTCGAGTTGGCTGTGGCCGTCCGGCGTGCGCATCATGGCAATCTCGACGTGCTGATCGCCTAATCCAGTGACACGTCCGGCCCATTCTCCTTCGATCGTGGCTCGCCCTTCGAGTTCGAGGCCGAGCTCGCGAAAGAAATCAATCGTCGCTCCGAGGTCATCGACGACGATCCCCACATTGTCCATCCGTTTGAGCGCCATGTGCCCGATCTACCCAATCTCAATCCCCAAGTCGACGATGTGGCCGAACGACCGCGTTGCGCCCTCAATGCCGCAGGATCCAAACAACGGACTGGCTCAAGTACGCGCCAAAGAGGATACCTCGGGAAGATCCGTCATTTCGGATGACGGCGCCGCAGCGGCTGAGCCGACACCGAACGAATGATCACCGACCCGGCGCCGGTGTGTGCGAGCTGTCTCCGGTTTAGAGCAATGGCCTCCTCAATCAGGCGCGTAACCTCCGGACGATTTCAGTGTGGAGGCTCGCTCCAGGCTAAGCCAGCGCGTCTGTGCGGTTCCCCGCAACAGCTTCGAGGGGTCAGGTAATTCCTTGCCGCGGGTGAAGTACAGTTTAACGCCGTCCACACTTGCACGGATTGCAAGGACGCCTTCATAGCCGCGCTCGCTCGGTGAAAAGCTGATAACGAACCAGTCGCGATATTCGTAGACAATCTCATTTGCGGCGGGCAACCGCTTACGCAGGCTCCTTCGCGTTGCGCTTATAAGGCGGAGATGGTCAGGCGCGAACCTCGCGATCAGCGCACGAAGCTGCTCTTCGGCCGCTCGGCGCGCCGCTGCGGACTGTATGCCAGCCGGCGCTTCGTCTTTGGCCTGGACCGGACGAGAAGCTGATTTCTTCGCGGCCATGACAGATCCTCAGGGCTTAAACGCAACATAAGGTCGTCCGATCTATTGGAAATCAGCCGCCTCGTAGAGCGGCCGAATTTCAATCTCGCTCGGGCCTGGCATTGGATTGGGGCAGCGTTTTACCCACGCCACCGCGTCGTCCATGTCCTTGACGGACCAGACCCAGTACCCAGCGACCAGCTCCTTGGTTTCGGTGAAAGGTCCATCGATCACCATGCGGTTGGGACCGTTGAAAGCGACACGTTTGCCGTCCGATGACGGCCGCAAACCATCGCCGGCCATCATGATTCCGGCCTTGATCAGCTCTTCGTTGAACTTGCCCATCTCTCCCAAAAGCTTGACGTAATCGGGCGTCATTTTGAGGCCCTGCTCGCTTTCCTTGGTCGCCTTCACCAGCACCATCACGCGCATGCGTTTCTCCTGTTGCGGACTGCCCACGTCGGGCGCGTATTAGATGAACGAATGGGACGATAGGAAGCCGACATCACGGGCAAGGATTTCTGATGCCTCTGCCTCGGCCTCCTTGCTGAGCTAGAGCCAGAGCTCTTCAAGAGAGGACGGCGCCGTCTGCGTGACCGCGACATCCGAGGTTCGGACTTTAGCGTTGCCTTCCCAAAAGTGGACGCCGACCGCCGGCGGCGCCGGCGGTTTCTCCACCGATGGTTGGCCCAAAGGCCGCGAGCCGCAAAAAATGAGCACGGTCGGCGAGAAAAGCGGCCATTTTTGAGTTAGAGCCGCAAGGCAGACGTCCGAACGCAAACATTGAGGTCTAAATCGCCGCCGATGGACCTCCGTCACGCCGCGACAACCGCGCTCTTGAATCGAAGCAGCTTGGAGCGCTTCTGGCGGCATGAAGGAGCACGAACCTGAGCGCCGTGCAGCACGCGCGGAAGCTGCGATGAACCCGCCACGCGGGGCGCTGCACTGGGCGCGTCGCGGTAGCGCCCTGATGCCCGCCTTCCTGCGCCGCTTTGTCCGCTCGCGCGAAATCGGGCTGACCTTATTTGCCGCGCTGATCGGCGTGATCGCGGCGGTATTTGTCGCCACCATGGGCGGGCTTTCCACCGGCGCACACATCTTTCTCTTCAATCTCCAGCCAGGTGAGCGGCTAAGCGGCGTGCCGCGCTTTGACAATCCATTCGTGCCCATGCTTGGCGGGTTATTGCTCTGCGCCATGACTTGGCTCGGCGCTCAGGTCGGGCGCACGGCTGTGGTCGACCCGATCGAAGCCAACGCACTCAGAGGCGGGCGCATGTCGTTCCGCGACAGCGCTCTCTTGGCGCTCCAGACGCTCGTCTCCAACGGTTTCGGCGCCTCGGTGGGGCTGGAAGCCGGTTACACGCAGATCGGCTCCGGCGCCGCTTCGCGCATGGGATCGTGGATGCGCCTGCGGCGCGAGGACATGCGCATCATCGTGGCAAGCGGCGCCGCCGGCGCCATCGCAGCCGCCTTCAACGGCCCATTGACCGGCGCCTTCTACGCCTTCGAACTTGTACTCGCGCAATACGCGATTGGCTATGTCGCGCCGGTGATGGCCGCCTCGATCTGCGCCACGCTCGCCATGCACGCACTTGGAGGTGCTCCGTTCGCGCTTCAGATCAGTGCCGAGCGCGAAGTGACGCCATGGGATTTTCCCTGGTTTCTGTTGCTGGGCGTAGCTTGTGGCCTCGTCGGCATTGTCTGGATGCGCTCGCTGCCGCTGGCCGAGCGTCTTTTTGCTCTGACACGCGCACCCCGCATGATTCATCCAATCCTTGGCGGGCTTCTCGTTGGCGAAATCGCAACATTTGACCCGAAGGATTTTTCGAGCGGCCACGGCGCGCTGGAATTCGAGCTGTTCGTCGGCATGGGTCTTGCGGGTGTGATCGCGCTTGCGGCGCTCAAAATGCTGGCGTCGACGCTCTCGCTCGGCGCGGGTTTTCGTGGCGGCCTCTTCTTTGCGTCGCTACTGGTGGGCGCTCTGATCGGGCGCGCCGTCGCCTTGGAGGTAACCCAGCTCTGGCCGCAGGTCGCGCCCGACGCCGTTGCATTCGCGCTCGTCGGTATGGGCGCGCTGGCGGCCGCGGTTATCGGCACGCCGCTCACCATGTCGTTCCTCGTGCTCGAAACGACCTCCGACTATGGGCTTACAGCCGCCGTGCTCACGGCGTCCGTCGCCAGTAACCTCATCGCCCGTGAATTGTTCGGCTATTCGTTCTCGACCTGGCGTTTCCATCTGCGCGGCGAGGCGGTGCGTAGCGCCCGCGATGTCGGTTGGGTGCGCGAACTGACCGTTGCGCGCCTCATGCGGACGGATCCGGCGACAGCGCCGCACGACATCAAAATCGGCGCTTTTCAGCAGAGTTTCCCGCTGGGCTCGCGCCAGCGCGTCGTGCTGGTCGACGATCACAAGCGTGTGC
Organism: uncultured Pseudomonadota bacterium; assembly: GCA_963837475.1. Lineage (GTDB taxonomy): Bacteria > Pseudomonadota > Alphaproteobacteria > Caulobacterales > Aquidulcibacteraceae > Vitreimonas. The sequence goes on along the minus strand of CAWIND010000001.1, from coordinate 973,065 downwards.
AAGGCATCGTGACCGTCGCCAATGCCCACGTTGAGGGGTTAAGCGATGATGCGCCCGCGCACTCGATCGCCAGGACCACGGACAAGCCGCTCCTTCCCGCCATGTCGATCAAGGACGCTATGCACGCCTTCGACGAAACCGAGAGCGACACGCTTGCGGTCGTCGACAGCCTTGAGCGAGGTCATCTCGTTGGCACCTTGAACGAGACGTACATCACGCGCCGCTATGTCGAGGAGATGGAACGCGCCCAGGCTCTGTAGCACACCTGACTCAAATGCCTGGAATGGGCTAGTCTGAAAAACGCCAGAAGCGGGCAGTGCGCCCTTTGCTCGTTATCAGAGGTTTGTGCGGGTTCGCCAATTGGCTCCAAGTGATATCTAAGCTGACGACCGCAGCGATCAAAGTACGGCTGCTACCCAGCTGGCGCCATGGGCAGTTTGTCGGCTACGCTGATCAGGTGGCAGTTTGGTTACTCGCAATAGGACTTGCCTTGATTGCCGGCTTCGCGGTGGCGCGCGGCGGCATATGCGCCGTGGCCGGCGTAAGACAACTTATTGAAACGCGTCAGGCGCACATCTTTCTATCATTTCTTGAGTGTTCGGCTTGGGCGCTACTCGCGCTCATTTTAGCAAATGCCGTAGGTCTCATGTCCATCGGCGGCTGGCCATCGCGTATGCTCGTTGCGGGCGCCCTAATCGGGGCGCCCTTTTTGGACTCGGCGCCCTCCTCAATGGCGCTTGTGCTTTTGGGACGATTGCACGCCTCGGGTCCGGTGATTTTTCGTTTCTTGCCTTGGTCCCTGGCTTTCTGGTTGGCGTATGGTGCCTGCATCTTACCGGCATGTTTGGAGCGCCGCCAGCCGCGACGCCCACACACATTGCTGGCGCTGCACTGGCGCCCACGCTCGTCGCGCTTGGGGTTTTTGTGTTGTGGCGGCTCTTAGCGGCGGTGCGGTTTGCGGGCGTGCGCGGTCAAGTCCAACAGCTCGTACGCGGGCCGTGGCCACCGGCTCTCTCCGTCGCTGTCATCGCACTGGTGAACGTCGGTCTGCTCATCAACATCTTTTCCTGGCCCTACACTTCGTTGCTTTCCGACCTCGCATCCGGTCGCGGCGCAGATTTGTTGGGACGCGCGATGCTTGCGTTGGCGCTGCTCGCGGGCGCGTTTGCTGGGGCGGCTAGTGGTGGCGCGTACCGATTTAGGCCTCCCGCAATTGCGGACGCGGCTCGTCACTTTGGCGGCGGCGTCCTCATGGGCGCCGGCGCCGCGATGATCCCAGGCGGTAACGACTCGCTGGTGCTGGTTAGCTTGCCCTTGCTCCAACCCACCGCCGCCGCGGCATACATAGCGATGGTCAGTGCAATCGCGGTCGGCCTTTTGCTGCCTCGGCTAAGCGCAAAGCAACAACCTGCTCAGATCTAAGGCCGGCAAGTTCTTCCGGAGCCGCTTTTCCTCTTGTGTAACCGATGCTCGTGGTTCAACGAATGTCTCCGCATTGAGCGGGGAAAGCCAATGACTGCTGTGGATGACGGCGCCGAAAACATAGTCGCCTCCCCGCCGAAGCCCGTGCGCGAGCGCATTTATCGCCACGCGCTGCCGACCCGCATCACACACTGGGTCAATGTGCTTTGCATCTTCGTTTTGCTGCTTAGCGGCCTGCAAATCTTCAACGCGCACCCAAGACTCTACTGGGGCCAGTACGGCGCGAACGCTGATGGCGCGGTGATCGCGCTTGAAACGCGGATCGGGGCAGACGGACGTCCGATTGGCATCACCCATGTCGGCGGATTGGCCTTCAATACGACGGGCTTCCTCGGCGCTTCCGACATCAACGGTCGCCGCGAAGGCCGCGGCTTTCCGGGTTGGCTCACTTTGCCGAGCCTCCGCGACCTCGCGACGGGCCGCAACTATCATTTCTTCTTTGCCTGGCTGCTTGCCTTCAACGGGCTTGCTTATCTCATCTTATCGTTCGCGAGCCGACACATTCAGCGCGACCTGTCGCTGCGACGCGACGAGCTCGTCTTAAAGCACCTGGCGTCCGATATTTGGGCGCACATCAAGCTGCACGTACCGCGCGGCGAGGAGTCCAAGCGCTACAACACGCTGCAGAAGATCGCCTACCTTACCGTCATCTTTGGGCTCGTCCCGCTGATGGTGCTGACGGGACTCACGATGTCGCCAGCAGTGGATGCGGCATTTCCCGTACTTCTCGACATCTTTGGCGGCAGGCAATCGGCGCGCACGATCCACTTTGTGGTCGCCTTTTCAATCGTCGCCTTCGTGGCGGTTCACCTCTTCGAAATATTCCTTGTCGGCGCCTGGAACGAAATCCGCTCCATGATCACCGGTTGGTACGAAGTGAAGCCGGAGAAGCGCCAATGAGCCAGCTTCAGATTGATCGCCGCACAGCGCTTGCTTGGGGCGCGGCAAGTCTGGCGAGCCTCCTGGTCTCGGGATGCGATTTTGCCGTCCGCGCGCCAGCAGCGAGAGACTTCGTCCGATCTGCGGAATCGCTATCGTTTGCGCTGCAACGTGCGCTGCTCTCCGGGCAGCGCCTGGCGCGCGAGTTTTCGCCCCGCGATATTTCACCGACATTTCGAACGAACGGCTCGGTAAACCCCCAGAACGCGGACTATGTAGCGTTGCGGGAAGCGAACTTCTCCAACTATCGCCTGATCGTTGACGGCCTAGTCAACTCGCCGCAATCGCTGTCGCTTGCGCAACTCATGCTGCTGCCGTCGCGCAGCCAGATCACGCGCCATGATTGCGTTGAGGGCTGGAGCGCCATCGGCAAGTGGACTGGCGTTCCGCTTCATCAGGTGTTGCGGCGCGCCAATATCCTTCCGGCGGCGCGCTTCATCGTGTTCGAATGCTTTGATTTGAAACCGGTCGCCGGCGGCATGACGCCCTATTATGAAAGTATCGACCTCATCGATGCCTTTCATCAACAAACGATTTTGGCCTACGCCCTGAACGACATGCCACTCGAAGTCGGTCACGGCGCGCCACTGCGGCTCCGTGTCGAACGCCAGCTCGGCTATAAGCAAGCCAAGTACATTAAGCGTATCAGAGCAGTCGCCAGTCTTGACGGCATATTCGGCGGCAAAGGCGGCTATTGGGAAGATACGACAGGCTATGAGTGGTATGCCGGAATCTAGCCCTCTCATCGACGGTTACGGCCGACGCATCACCTATTTGCGTGTCTCGGTAACCGATCGTTGCGACTTACGTTGCACTTATTGCATGAGCGAGCGCATGGCGTTTGCACGGCGCGCCGATTTGCTTGCGCTCGACGAACTGGATCGCTTGTGCTCCCTCTTCATTCGCCGCGGCGTGCGCAAGTTGCGCTTGACGGGCGGCGAACCGCTCATGCGCAAGGGCCTGCCGGATTTCGTCGGCTGCCTGTCGCGCCATTTGCGCTCGAACGCACTCGATGAAATCACGCTCACCACCAACGGCACGCAACTGGCCCAGCATGCGCAGACGCTCGCGTCTGCAGGTGTGAGGCGCATCAACGTCTCACTCGACACGCTTGACCGGGGGACCTTCGCACGCATCACCCGGCGAGATCGGCTGGAGCAGGTTCTCGAAGGCATCGCGGCAGCGCGCGCGGCCGGGCTCAAGGTCAAGATCAATACGGTGGCCCTCAAAGACGACAACGCACGCGACATTCCCAACATGATCCGCTGGGCCCACGCGCAGGGCATGGACATCAGCTTGATCGAGACCATGCCGCTTGGTGAAATCGAGGAAGATCGCACCGATCAGTACGCGCCGCTGTCGGACATTCGCAAGGTCCTGGAATCGCGGTGGACGCTCATCGATGAGGTCTTCAGCACTGGAGGACCATCCCGCTATGTGCGCGTCCAAGAAACGGGCGGCCGGCTCGGCTTCATCACGCCGATCACAAACGCTTTTTGCGCGTCGTGCAATCGCGTTAGGCTGACGTGCACGGGGCGTCTTTATCTCTGCCTCGGTCGCGAGGCGCACGTCGATCTGGCCACGCTCATGCGCAACGGCGCGCACGACAATGATCTGCACGCCGCCATTGATTGTGCGGTGGAACGGAAGCCAGCGGCGCACGATTTTCGCATCGAACGCGGGGCGCGCGCACTCGATCGTCACATGTCGGTTACGGGTGGCTGATGCGGCTTTTGCTTTTCGGCCAAGTCCGCGACGGCGCCGAGCATCTGCATGGCGCGGAGATCGATTGCAATGCGCGTTCCGTGCGCGAACTCGTGGCTTGGCTTCGCGCGGGTGATAAAGAGTTCGCGATAGCACTTGAACGGCCGGGCCTGCGCTACGCCGTCGATCAACATTTTGCCCAACTTGACACGGTGGTGACACCGCAAAGCGAAGTGGCGCTCATGTCGCCGTTGAGCGGAGGCTAGCCCGCGATGGATGGGCAGACAATTTTGCTGCTGACCCTCGCGCTTGGCGCAGCCGCAGCCCTCTATTCCGCTGTCGGGCATGGCGGCGCATCCGCCTACATCGCACTTATGACGCTCGTGGGCTTGGGCCCCGCCGAAGTGCGCCCCGCCGCGCTGGTATTGAACATTATCGTCGCAGGTCTTGGTGCGGTGCGCTACCTTCGCGCCGGCCGCTTCGAGTGGCGTGTGTTTTGGCCGTTCGCAATCACGGCCATTCCCGCCGCCTTTCTCACTGGCCGCATTGAACTGGCGCCCACACTCTACCGGCCGCTCCTTGCTTTCGCATTGGCGCTGGCGGCGCTGCGCTATTTGGTTTGGCCCCAGACTGACGCCGCGAAAGAAACGCGACCGCCTCATCTGTGGATTGCGCTCGCCGCGGGCGCTGCACTTGGCGCGCTTGCGGGGCTGACGGGCATCGGCGGCGGCGTTTATCTATCTCCGTTGCTTGTCTATGCCGGCTGGAGCGATGCCAAGCGCGCGACTGGCATAGCGGCCTTATTTATCGTCGTGAATTCGCTCGCTGGATTGGCGGGACGGTTTTCAAGCCTGGCCTCGCTCCCAGCCTATCTACCCTGGCTCGTTGCGGCGGTCGTCATCGGCGCATTCGCTGGAACTTCGTTTAGTCTCGCCAAGCTCGACAAACGCGGCGTCTTGCGCGCACTTGGCGTCGTCTTGGGAATTGCCGCTATCGCCTTGGTGACCTGATGCGTGTGGCTCTGGTTGAAGACCCGTTCGAACCGCTCGATGAGCTCAAAGCCTTCGAGCAAGGCAACGCTTTGTGTGGCGCCATTGCGAGCTTCGTTGGCCGCTGCCGCCCACGAACGCAGGGCGCTGCCGTCGCCGCACTCGAGTTACAGCACTATCCAGAATTCACGCAAAAAGAGATTTCTCACTTCGTCCAGCAAACCCTTGCTGACGCCGACTTGCGCGATGTGCTCGTTGTCCATCGCGTGGGCGCGATCGCACCGGGCGAGGCTATCGTTTTGGTCGCCGCCGCCGGCGATCACCGCGCGGCCGCGCTCAAAGCGGTTGAGGCGCTCATCGATTTCCTGAAAACAGATGCTCCGCTTTGGAAGCGAGAGCTTTCCAGCGCGGGCGCGCGTTGGATCGAGCCCACCACGCTCGATTATGAACGCCGGCAAGCCAAGCTCCCCAAACCATGAACGATGAACCATCTCCTCCGGCTGGCAAACTTGACATCGCGCGCGCTTTCATCCCTGTGCGCATCGCCATACTTACCGTTTCCGACACGCGCGACGAGGAAAGCGATACTTCTGGTCGCGTCCTCGCTGATCGCGTTGCGCGTGATGGCCACCTCCTCGCTGTGCGGGACTGGGTACACGACGATGCTGCAGCGATCCGGCAACGCATGGAGTCTTGGTGCGACGACGCAAGCATCGACGTGGTGATTTCCACCGGCGGCACCGGTCTCACCGGCCGCGATGTGTCACCCGAAGCGGTGCGCGGCCTGTTTGAAAAAGAGCTCGAAGGCTTCCAAACCGTTTGGCACACAATGAGCTACGAGAGCGTTGGCCTCTCGACGCTGCAATCGCGCGCTTGCGCCGGCCTGGCGCGCGGCACATTCATCTTCTGCCTGCCGGGATCAAACGGCGCCTGCAAGGACGGCTGGGACAAGATCATTCGTTGGCAACTCGACAACCGCTACCGCCCCTGCAATCTGGTCGAACTGATGCCGCGCCTGATGGAGCGCTAACAAATGGAAAAGCGCTTATCGCACTTAGACGAAGCTGGGCGTGCGCATATGGTCGATGTGGGTCACAAACCGGAGAGCGAAAGGATCGCCCGCGCCGCCGGGGCCGTGCGGATGCGCAGAACGACGTTGGAGCTGGCGCTTTCGGGCAATGCAAAGAAGGGCAGCGTGCGCTCGGTTTCCGAAATCGCGGGGGTCATGGCCGCCAAGCGGACGGCGGACCTCATACCACTTTGCCATCCCCTGCCGATCATGGACATTCAAGTCAGCGTCGAACCTGATGACGCGCTACCCGGCTTCATCGTCACCGCGACGGCGAAATCGCGCGGCCGCACCGGCGTGGAAATGGAGGCGCTGACCGCGGTCAGCGTCTCCTGCCTGACGCTTTACGACATGCTCAAGGGCGCCGATCGCGAGCTGACGATCGAGAACATCCGCCTCCTGGAGAAGAGCGGCGGCGCATCTGGCGACTATCGGCGTAGCGAATGATCACCGTCCATGATGCACGCGAGCGCATGCTCGCCGGCGTCGGGAGGCTGGGGTCCGAACTGGTTTTCCTTGAAGCGCTCGATGGGCGCATCCTTGCCGAGCCCATTTTCGCTTCGCGCGATCAGCCGCCCTTCGATGCAGCAGTTATGGATGGCTACGCGGTTCGGGCCGCCGATACGCCAGCAGATGTGCGCATTGTGGGCGAGTCCGCCGCAGGTCACGCCTTTGATCGAGGGATTGGCCCACGCGAAGCGGTGCGCATCTCAACCGGTGCGCCCTTGCCTGCGGGGTCCGATGCCGTGCTGGCACAAGAGGATGCGAAGGTTCGAGGCGCGATGCTGGATGCGCTAGCGCTAGAGAGGGGCAAGTTCGTTCGCCTTCGCGGCGGTGATTTTCGCGCCGGCGATTTGCTGCTCGACAATGGCCGCGTCTTTGATGCGGGTGCGATCGCCGCTTTTGCCGGCGCGGGTCACGCCAGCGCGCGCGTAACTCGGAAACCTGTCGTCGCCATCATCGCCAACGGCGACGAATTGGTTTCGCCGGGCGCCTCCGCGCGAGACGATCAGATCTTTGATTCCGCGAGCCACGCGGTCGCCACACTGGCGCGCGCTTGGGGGGCTGCGGCAATGCCCATGGCGCCGGTTGCCGACGATGAAGGTGCGCTTCGCCGCGCTGCGTCCGAGGCGTTTTCGCGCTGCGACATCCTCGTTATCGTCGGCGGCGCATCTTTTGGACCGCACGATCATGTCCGTCCAGCGCTGCGAGCGCTTGGGGCGAGGTTCTTGGTCGAAGGCGTGAACGTCCGTCCCGGGCGTCCGACCTGGTTTGCGAAGATGCCGGACGGAGGACTTGTCCTTGGCCTGCCCGGCAACCCAGCCTCGGCGCTCGTGTGTGCGCGGCTCTTTTTGGCGCCGATCATAGAAATGAAACTGACGGGCGCGGCGCTGAAATCGAACAAAACCTTTCACGCCACGCTGACAGCGGCCCTGCCAGCGAATGGCCCACGCGAGGCCTATCTCCGCGCCACGGCGTGCGAGAAAGAGGTTTCACCGTGCCTCGACGAGGATTCCTCGCTCATGAGCGTGCTGGCGGCATCCAATTGCCTGGTAGAGCGCGCGCCCAACGCGCCCGCGCTCGCTTCCGGGGCTGCGGTTCGTTGCATCGCCTGGACGGTCTGATTTCGTTTCAGCGGTCGAAAACACTGCGCACAGATGATCGGCTCAGCACAACAAGGATCGCCCCAGCGACAACGACGCCAATAGCGCCCTCAAACACGTCGCCTATGACCAGGCGCGCCGCATCGGCCGCTCCGTTGATGGCGAATATTACGATCGCCAGGCGCCATCCCCATCGCGTGCGTTGAAACGTGGCGAAGCTGGTCGTCGCCATCAGCATCCAATTGCCTGGTAGAGCGCGCACCCAACGCGCCCGCGCTCGCTTCCGGGGCTGCGGTTCGTTGCATCGCCTGGACGGTCTGATTTCGTTTCAGCGGTCGAAAACACTGCGCACAGATGATCGGCTCAGCACAACAAGGATCGCCCCAGCGACAACGACGCCAATAGCGCCCTCAAACACGTCGCCTATGACCAGGCGCGCCGCATCGGCCGCTCCGTTGATGGCGAATATCACGATCGCCAGGCGCCATCCCCATCGCGTGCGTTGAAACGTGGCGAAGCTGGTCGTCGCCATCAGCACTGCGAGAATTGTGAACCCAAGTCCCGACCACGGCGCGAGAGCAAGGAGCTCCCGGTATTCGCGGGGCTTGATGGCCCAGATTCCAGAGAGCGGCGTCTCGGGCCACAGCAGACTTATCCCGGCTGTCAGGCAAATGAAGGTCGCGAGCGCGAAAAACAGCCCGAGCACCTTCGGCGCCAATGGTTTCAGCGGCATACGCCCCCCGTTTTTTGGATCTCACCAGAAAAGATCGGCAAGGATGACAAAGATGCCGGCTTGCGCTCCAGTCCAACACAGTGGCCGAATGCCAGGCGGCGCAAATGCATAGGCGGGCACGTAGAGGATGCGCGCGACAACAAAGGTCCAAGCGCCGATGCTTGTGAGTGAGTTTGCCGCCTGCGCTGCGTGAACGACAAAAAGCGCGGCGACAAACTGCGGAAAGATCTCCAACAGATTGCGCTGTGCGCGTACGAAGCGACCGCTCAGTCCCGTGACCTCGCGTGGTGCGTCGCGTGCACTCAAGACCCAATCGCCGCCAAGCTGGCGCAGCGTGAGCACGCTCGCGATGGTGATTTGCACGACCGCCAAGAGGATGGCCGCCACTAGAGCCCACAGGTCGCTCGTCATCGGTCGCTCACCCCGACCAATTTCAAACGCTGTAACAGGATCGGCATGGTCACGCCCTGCACAATGATGGAGAAGGCAACGACAGCGAAGGTCGCGACCAGGATCTCACCGCGATGCGCCATGGCCTCAGGCAGAGAAAGCGCCAACGCCAAAGCGAGCGCGCCGCGCAGCCCACCCCACCACAAGACGTACTGATATCGCACCGGCGCCGCTTGGCCCGTGTGCGCGAACGCAAGGCAGAGCGGAAAGACCGTCGCCGCACGCGCCATCAAGACGAGCGCGATCATGGCGGCGAGCGAAAGTAACAGAGTTGGCGCGAAGAGCGTTGCGCCTATGGCCAATCCGATAAGCGGAAATACCGCCGAGTTGGCCAAGAAGGCGGCGAACTCCCAGAACTCAAGCGCGAACGTCTTTGCTTTTTCAGAAATGCGGGTGCGTCCAGACAGAACGCCAAAATTCCCCACAATGAGCCCGGCGACAACGGTCGCAAGAATGCCGGACGCATGCAGCTCCTCAGCCGCAAGAAACGCCCCGTAAGCCGCAAGCACGGTCAGCGCGACTTCGACCACATGCTCGCTGGACCGGGAGGCGAGTATGAGAGCCCCAGCGCCCGCGATCACACCGATCAACACGCCGCCGCCAATGCTCCAAACCAGTCCTGTTCCGATCGCGGAAGCATCGAAGGAGGCGCCGGGTGCGGCCAGACCGACCGCCACCGCAAACAGAATGGCCGCCGCCGCATCGTTGAAGAGGCTCTCGGCTTCCAACAGCGTGCGCAGGCGTCCTTTCACGCCATTGTCCTTGAACATGGCGATGACCGCGACCGGATCGGTCGCTGCGATCAACGCGCCGAAGACGAACGCCACGGGCAAAGGCCAATGCATGACGAAGGCCGCGCCGTACGCCACGATGACGGCGGCGATGACGGTTCCCAGCATCGCGAGCGTCAGCAGGATGCCAGCGTCCTTGCTAAGCTCGCGCCAGTGCAATGCGAGCGCCGCTTCGAAAAGAAGCGGCGGCAGGACGACGTAATAGATGAAGTCATGGGTGAGCGTGGCGCCAACATCGACATGCGCCAACGCTATGCCCAAACCAACGAGCACGAGGCCCACCGTATAGGGAAGCTTCAATCGCCGAGCGACGATGGCCACAACCATGGCGATGGCAAGGAGGACGATAATCGGCATCGAGTGCGGTCGATGCCACGTCGCGGACTGGTGTTCAAACGAAACCGGCCATGAGGCGCCTCACCGGTTGCACTTTCCTCAATGGGCGGCAACTTCATAGATTCGGATGCTTGAGATGAAGGGGTTGGTCTTTGCCAGGGCCTCGGCTTCGTCCATGCTTTCGGCATCGATTATCGTCATGCCGGTCAGGGCATCTAAGCCGAACGGTAAGTTTTTGGCGCCATCGCGCGTAATCTCGCGCGCAGCCCTCAAGCCAATGTGCTCGACGGTACGATCGGCAACGGAGGCGAACCAAGTCTTCCAGCGTTGCATGATCTCGGGCGTCGGTTGCTCGAACCCGACATGCATCAGCACGAAGCGCTTCATGGAGCTTGCCTCCTCGTTTCACATGCCGGACGGCATGATGTCGAACGCGGTCAAGTCTGGGCCCGGCTTGTCCCAACTCGCCGCGCGCGATGCATAGACATGCATTTGCGGCTTGAAGACCTCGAGATCGTCGAGGCTCGCTTTGGGCGCGCCGGTGATGGTGACGCTCGTTTCGGGAAGCGCCAAATGAGACGTATGCCCACTGCCGCTTGAGCGACGGCAGTCCTCGCAATGGCAATGGCCCATCATCATCGGTTCGGCGCCGCTGGAATATTGGATGGCGCCACAGAGACAGCGGCCGGTGATCGGTTGGGTCATGGAAACCTCTCGACGTTCCCGAGGCGAGCCGTGTTTTGCAGTAATCCGCGGGGGTTCTTGGTTCGACCGCCCGGAACAATTGCGTTCCGCCGCGCGCGTGGCAATAAATCCCCGCAATCGGAACGTGAACATTGGCTTCCGTGTCGCACGGTCGATTGCAGGCTCATAGTGGAGGCCGTCGGAACACCGTGACGTCTGCTCGACGCACAATGGCGCTACGCAATCCGCGATTTCCGAACGATCCCAATATCGGACTCTGACTGCAGCACGCCGTAACCAGACGCTCAAACCAGACTCTCGACCGGCTAGTACTCAGAGAAATGGTCAGCCCCCGTTGCTCTTGCGCCGAATTCGCATTGTGCCGCCCGGTTCGGCTCGCTGAACATCAAACTGCCCGAGACTGCGGATCAAGTCCGAGAGTTTCGTGTAGCCGTAGGTCCTTTGATCGAAGTCCGGGTAGGCGTTTCGAAGGCGACTGCCAATCGCCCCAAGGGTGACCCAGCCATCTTCATCCTCCATGCTCGCGATGGCTTGCTCGATGAGCGGTGCAGCCTGTGCCGATCCGCTCTTGGTTCGCACTTGGCTCGCGGTCGCGGCTTGGCCGACCTCAAGGTTCGCCGTGAGGTTCTCTGTGTAAATGAATCGCGTGCAGGCCTGCCTAAAACTCTCCGGCGTCTTCTGTTCCCCAAACCCAAAGACGTCTGCACCCTCTTCTCGGATGCGAGACGCCAACCGAGTGAAATCGCTATCTGACGACACAAGACAAAAGCCATCGAACCTGCCTGAGTGCAAAAGGTCCATCGCGTCGATCACCAGAGAGATGTCGCCAGCGTTCTTGCCCTTGGTGTTCGCGAAATTCTGCTGCGCTTGTATAGCGAAACGAGCCAGGATCTCGGTCCAACTGCGCATCTGTGGACTCGAGAAGTCGCCATAGATGCGCCTAGCGGCGGCTTCACCTATTGTGGCGATTTCCTTGAACAGGGCGTCCGCTATCTTCGCTGACGCATTCTCGGCGTCTATTAGGACAGCCAAGAGCGGCGTTTTGGTTTCCGTGGACATCGCACACCTGCAATTCTGCAGCGACATTCCGGATCCGAGCGCCTCTCGTCAATCGCGAGACGCTACCAAAACGAAAACCTAATTGCTGAATGGTATCGGCCACAGGACGACGCGCTCAGGCAGAGCGGTTCAACACCGGCCCTTCGCGTCTGTGCGTCGTATAGCAGACGTGGGCTCGCGCTTATGGCAATTGCGTCTTCCCTCTTGACATCTTTTGAGTAGGATTAAATCCTATCGGCGAGAAATCTCATGCGGTCCACAAAGCAACTGAGCGTAACGCTGCCGAACGAGATGGCCAAAGAGGTGGCAGCAAAAGTCGCTTCTGGCGAATACGCGAGCGAGAGCGAAGTCATTCGCGATGGCTTACGGGCTCTGCAGGCTCGCGATAAGGCGGTGGAGCAGTGGCTCACCGGCGATGTCAGCGACATATACGATGCCATGAAGGCTGACCCTTCGCGCACTCGGTCCCCCTCGGACGTCAAGGCGTCTTTGGCTCGCGCGCGCAAACGTAACTCGAAGCGCGGGTAACGAACGTGAAGGGTGTGGTCTTCTCGCCCGAGGCGGAGGCCCAGATCGTTGCCCTTTACGAGTACATCACCGAGCACGCCTCGCCTGCGATCGCGGAAAAATACACCAGCGCAATCGTCGAGCGGTGCGAGCAACTCGGCGAAATGCCTTTGACCGGCCTCGCACGAGATGACATTCGACGCGGCCTACGCAACACCTTCTTCCGCAAACGTGTTGTAATCGCCTACTCTGTCTCCGCAAAAGCAGTCACCGTCCTCGCCATGTTCTATGGCGGGCAGGATTTTGAGACCTTGCTTCGGGAAGATTGGACGTCAGCAAGATCCCAAGAAGAGACCGCGGCCAGCTTCGTTACAGCGGACATAAGCGCCACTCCCGACGCTAAGCATGCCTAGCGCCGGGAGCTTTCACGCCTTCAAGCGATGACGTTAGTCACCAAGCCCGCGCCGACGGTCTTGCCGCCTTCGCGGATGGCAAAGCGCATCCCCTGTTCGATGCCGACAGGCTTACCAAGATCGAAGCTGATCTCGGCTTGCTCACCGGGCGACACGACGCTGCTTTCGTCGGCGAGACGAATGGTCCCGCTAACGTCAGTGACGCCAAAGAAGAATTGCGGCTGGTAGCCGCTGGCGAACGGCGTGTGCCGGCCGCCTTCTTCCTTGGTCAGGACAAAGATCTGCGCGCGGCCCTTGGTATGCGCCTTGATCGCGCCGGGCGCGGACAGAACTTGCCCGCGCTCGACATCGTCACGCTTCAGGCCGCGGAGCAGCAAGCCGACGTTCATGCCCGCACGCGCTTGCGGAATATCCTTCCGAAACGCCTGCGTGCCGGTGACGACGACTTCCGCGCCCTCGTTGTCGAGGCCGACGATCTCGACCTTGTCGCCAACCTTCAGCACGCCACGCTCGACGCGGCCGGACACAACAGTGCCGCGGCCTTCGATCGTGTGCACGCCTTCGATGGGCATCAGAAACGGGGAGTCGAAGTCACGCACCGGATCGGGGATCGAACTATCGAGCGCCGCCACCAGATCAGCGATGCCCGCGACAGTGGGATCGGCGAGATCATCGCGCCCCACGGCTTCGAGCGCCTTCAAAGCACTGCCGAACACAAAGGGTGTTTGCTCGTAGCCTTGCGCTTCAAGCAGCGCGTTGGTTTCGAGTTGAATCAGCGCCTTCATGTCGTCGCGCTCGTCGTCGGCCAACGCGTCCATCTTGTTGACGAACACGACCATGTGGCGAACGCCCACCTGTCGCGCGAGCAGGATGTGCTCGATCGTCTGCTTGGCGGCGCCCTTAGTGGCGTCAACAAGCAAGATCGCGCCGTCCATTTGCGACGCGCCCGTGATCATGTTCTTCACATAGTCGGCATGGCCCGGGCAGTCGATGTGCGCGTAGTGCCGCGCCTCGGACTCGTATTCGACGTGCGTGGTGTTGATGGTAATGCCGCGCGCCTTTTCTTCGGGTGCACGGTCAATTTCATCAAACGCCAAACCTTTGCCGCCAAGGCGCTTCGCCTGCACCTGCGTGATTGCAGCCGTCAGGGTCGTTTTGCCGTGGTCGACGTGGCCGATGGTGCCAACGTTCACGTGTACTTTGCTCATTGCATCACACTTACTTCCTCTACAAACGCCGCTGAGCCGAGGCGATCAAGCTCAACCCAGCGGCCATTGGCATTGGCGCGCCAATTCTGTGCGAGCCGCGCCGCGCACGGCCCAAACGAAAAACCCGCCGGTGGACCCGGCGGGTTGATGTGGAGATCAAGCCCGGAGTTCGTTGGCGGCTCCGAGCGGATGCGCGGAGCGTTAGGGGGCGATTGCCCATGCGGCTTCGGCCGCACGCAGCGTGTTCACGCGCGCGTTCGTCGAAGCTTCAGAACCAAACAAACTCGTCATCGCCCTTCCTGCCATTCACGCGGCCAAATCCGCGCAACAAAAAACCCTGGGAGCCAGGCCACCAGGGTTCGGAAGAACACAAGAGAGGCCTCGCCTCTCGTTCATCGAGAGACGCTATGCGTCGCCACAATACGATTTATATGCCTTTGTGCTCATCATCATCTGCGGGCAGATAACACCGAGCGCCGCCATTTTCAAGTTGTTCGGTTTCGCCCGCATGATCCCAATAGCTGACTTGCGTTCGGACGCACCCGAAAGCGGACGCCAGAGGCAACGGCTAGAACTGGTCCTTACGGTCACCGAGATGCTATCACCAGGAAATGCGAAGTGCGGTCTTATCCCTTATGGTGGCAGCCTGGGTCTCCGCCGCTGCCGCGCAAAACACATCCGTCTCGGAAAATGGCCTCGGCCCGTACCACTTCGGAATGAGTTTGGCTGACGCCCAGGCGACCGCGCCGCGCGCTGCTTGGCAAGTCGACGCACGTGCTGACAGTCAAGCCCTAACGGGGGGGCCGCTCCTACAAGTTGGCGCTGATCGCTTCTCGGCGAGCTTTGTTTTCGATCACGGCGCACTTCAATCTATTGTTTTGAACGGACCAACGTCGGCGCGTTGCGAAGAGGCCATCAGGGCGCGCATTGAAGGCGAACTCGAACCGAGCTTTGGCGTGTTCAGCAGTGCGCCCGGACCGCGCGAGCGCGGCCAGCTAGTCAGCACGTCGATCACGAGCTTGGGTTCGGAAATCCGGGAGCGCACCGACCAGAACGGCAATCATGTCATCTATGCCTCGCGACGCCGCGGGATGTTCATTCAGGTCGAGGGCGATCCAATTAGGGAAGGCGGCTGCAACGTGGTGCTTGTCTTCAATGCTCAGCTCCCTTACGCGGGCCCGCTCTTGGCGTCCGTTACCTTCGATGAACTTGACCGGGCTCAATCATTAGTGAGTCCGCAATGGATATCGCGACCCCACGCCCATTCATTTGAACAATTCTATCCGGTGGGCGCCCGCGACTCGAATATCGAAGGGCGTACGACGCTTGATTGTCTCGTCAATGTGGACGGATCTTTGCGGTGCCTGGTTGGCTTTGAGGACCCGCTCGGCGGAGGCTTCGGAGAAGCGGCGCTTCACATCGCACAAGATTTTCGGGTTTTGCAGAGCACGACTGGCGTTCCGGCCCCAGGCAAGCGTGTTCGCGTGCCAATCACTTTTCGATTGGCTGCAGGACCGCCGCCAGTAGGACCGTCAAACTAATAACGGCGCGAGCCGTTCGATCCCAATAACTGCCCTCCCCGCCCGAGCGCCGCAAACGGACCTTGGCCGTCCGCTGGTCGCCGAAAGGCGATGAATTTTTCAATCGTGAGTTTCGATGAGTTGGACGACTTCTCTGAAAACTCGCCGTCGAGCCCCGGCCGCCCTATACTCCGGCCTAGCGGCCTCGCCTGCGGCCCGCGATCAGGGGGAGAATAGCAATGACCTTCAAGTTCCGATCCGTCGCTGCCGCGGCGGTTCTTGCCGCTTTCTTGATGACAACAGCCGGATGCGGCGTCGGCAGCAACTCATCCAACACCACCGCCACGACCTCCGCCAATAGCGGCACGACGGCCGGCGGCACGACAGCCGGCTCGCCGGGCGCCATGCCCGCGGAATGCCAAGCTTATCTCAATTCCGTGCAAGCGTGCTTGGATCATGTGTCGGCTCAGAACCCCACAGCGGTGGGGCAAGTGCGCGAGACTCTTGAGGTCAACCGCGGCGCCATTGATAGGTTGAGTCACCTGGGCTCGCCGCTCGAATATTGCGTAAGCGCCAACAACGCTTGGGCAAGCCGCAAAGGCAATTTCGGCTGTTAGAGTTGATCGTCAGTTGTCGTGAGCCCGTGGCCTAGGGTCTAGCTAACCGTGTAGCCAGCGACAGAAAGATCCCAAATTCGGACTCTGCACGAGCACACCCTGATAACGGACGTCAGACCTCATCTTATCGGGGCCTTCCGAGCGTAAAACGCGCGGAGGGTAACCGCCGATGCTCTTTCAGCGATTGCAAGGGTGTCTTCGACGTCAACGGCGATATATCCGACCGTGTCCTAGAGCATGGTGTGAACCAGGATGAAGGTGCACATCGGACGTTATTCATGCACGTTTTGGGTCGAGCCCCGCGCCTGACCGCGATACACTTTCAGTCAATGGCGCGGCGCTGGCCCTTGCTTTTCGCCATTCTGGCGATTTTGACCTTAAACCCGCTCGCGACGGCGCAGTCGAGGAACGCGCCGGTTTTGTTGGTGGAGCTCGATGGCGTCGTCGGCCCGCCCGCCGCACACCATGTCGAGAACGCGATCGAACGAGCAGAAACGCGCAACGCCGAGGCGTTGATTTTGGAGATCAACACGCCCGGCGGTCTGGAAACCTCAATGCGTGAAATCGTCCAGGCCATTCTGCGTTCCCGCGTTCCCGTTATCGGTTATGTGGCGCCGTCGGGCGCGCGTGCAGCGAGCGCAGGGACCTACATCCTGTACGCCACCCACATCGCCGCCATGGCGCCCGGCACCAACATCGGCGCGGCCACACCCGTGCAGCTGCAAGGCGGCGGCGCGCCCAGTCCGGCGCCCAACGACGCGGAATCCGCGCGAACGAACGCCGACGCGCTTGATCGCAAGGTCGTCAATGACGCCGCAGCTTTCATTCGCAGCCTGGCGGCGCTGCGGGGACGTAATGCAGTGTGGGCCGAGCGAGCGGTGCGCTTGGGTGAAGCGGTTTCGGCCGACGAAGCGCTGCGGATCCACGCGGTCGATCTGATCGCAACGGACTTGAACGATCTCATGCGCAAGCTCAACGGGCGCTCGGCGGCCATGCCGGGCGGAGATCGCGTGTTGTTGCTTCAGGGACAACCGATCGAACGTGTGCAGCCAAGCTTGATCACACGCGCACTGGGCGTGCTCGCCAATCCCAACGTCGCCTTCCTCTTGATGATGATCGGCATTTACGGGCTCATATTCGAGTTCATGAATCCAGGACACGTGGCGCCGGGTGTCATCGGGGCAATCTGTCTGGTGCTTGGTCTCTATGCGCTCAACATGCTGCCGCTCAATTATGCGGGCCTGGCGCTTATCCTGCTCGGCGTGGCCTTCATCATTGCCGAAGCGTTTACGCCGACCTTCGGGTTGCTTGGTATAGGCGGCGTGTTGGCGTTCATAATCGGATCGGCGATGCTGATCGACACCGACCTTCCCGAATACCGCCTGTCATGGATCGTCATCATTGGCGTGGGCGCGCTGACCTTTGGCTTTGCCGCATTGGCCGTCGGCTACACGATCCGCACCTACCGACGCCCCGTGAGGACAGGACGAGAGGCGTTAATCGGCGCGCGGGCGAAAGTGCTTGATTGGTCTGGCCGCGCCGGACACGTGTGGGCCGCCAGCGAGCGTTGGAACGCCGAAGGGCCGGAAGGCATTGCGCCAGGCGATTGGGTCCGCGTGCGCGCATTGGAGTCACTCAAACTGCAAGTGGCGCCAGACGATGCGCCGCCAGGAAAAGCCTCATGATTCCCATTCTAACGCTTCTCATCTTCGTTGTTCTGCTCTTGGCAAGCGCGGTCCGGATTCTGCGCGAGTACGAGCGTGCGGTGCTCTTCACACTAGGGCGCTATTCGAAAGTCGTGGGGCCGGGGCTGGTTCTGGTGATCCCTATCATCCAGCAGATCGTGAAGGTACAGCTGCGCACTGTGGTGGTGGACGTGCCGAGCCAAGACGTGATCAGCCGCGACAACGTCTCCGTAAAGGTCAACGCAGTGCTCTATTATCGCATCGTCGAGCCCGATAAGGCGATACTGCAGGTCGAGAATTTCGCCGCGGCCACGAGTCAGCTGGCGCAGACCACGCTACGCTCGGTGCTTGGCAAGCACGAGCTCGACGAAATGCTGGCCGAGCGCGACAAGCTCAATCACGACATTCAGGAGATACTCGACTCGCAGACCGACGCCTGGGGGATCAAGGTCTCGAATGTCGAGATCAAACATGTCGACATTGACGAGAGCATGATCCGCGCTATCGCCCAGCAGGCCGAAGCCGAGCGCTATCGGCGCGCAAAAATCATCAACGCCGAGGGCGAAGAACAGGCCGCGCGCAAACTGGTCGAGGCCGGCGATATCCTGGCGACTTCACCCAACGCCATGCAATTGCGCTATTTCGCGGCGTTGCACGATGTGGCGGGCGACCGCACATCGACGATCGTGTTCCCGGTGCCGATCGACTTGCTCAACAAGTTGCAGGGCGGCCGCGATGAAGAGCGCGATCAGTCCTAGGCCGCAACTGACTGGACGAACCAACCGACTATGGGCCGCCATCCGTTCGCGCTTCCACCGAACAATCGATTCTCCGCGTACGGGGCCATTCGTTGGCGTGAAGAATCCCAACGACGGACCCTATCCGGCCAACATCCAAAAACGAACTCACCGCGCACAGGCCGCAAGCCTCCTTCGGCGAATGGCCGAGCGTCTTCGGTGACGCCAAGATGCCGACCGCACTACTCGATCGCCTCACCTATCATTGCGAGATCATCGAAACCGGCAACGAAAGCTGGCGCTTCAAGACGCGAAGCTGAAAGGGGTCAATTTTCAACGCCGATGCCGGGTCAGATTCCCACGCCGATTGACAGTGTTGGCCCTTTTCGACTGCGATGCTTCGATCAAGAGCGGCGGCGACCAGCTGATCCGCTCCGTGGCTTGCGTCAGCATATTTGAGAACTAGCAAGTCACAGGCGAATTGCTTCAGATCGCCGCGCTGGGCCGTTATCGCGATAGTCATGGGCGCCCCGCCAATCGACCGTAGCGTCCGAGCGCCCCTAGCACCGCCGACTTAGCCGGCGCGCCGCCGTCGCCGCAACTCTTGCCCCGAAATCCAATGGCGGACCCTGCTTGAACGCGCCCGAAAGCAGACGTCGCCACCCAAATCGTGACGGCTGGAACCGCCGAATTAGAGTCTTGCAGCTTGGTTTGTTCGCTTTAAAGCCAGCGCCTACCTCGCTCGAGCGAACGCGCGACCGGCGCATCTTCTACCTCGCCGGTCGGCGTCTCGCGGATTTTCTGCTCGAACAGGGGACCCGAGAATTCGTCTCGCACGCTCACGCTCGCTGCGTCTGCGATGGCCCTTAGGAAAGGCAAAAGTTCAGCGTCATAGAACGAAAGATACTCGGCCTCGACCTGGGCGCGCGCACGTGCGATCTGACTCTTGCAAACCTTAATGTTGTCAGTGGCGCGCACCGCTGCGGCGGAAAAGTCCTCCAAGATCTCGATCCTGCTGGACGGGGCGGCGTCCTCGACGAAATAGGCGGGCTCGCGCATTGAGCGCGGCTTTTTTCGATCGGCGCCGCGGTAGAGTTCGATGGCGTCGTCGCCATCGGACAGACCTTGCGGAACTGTAGAATTCCAAATTGCTGGGTCCGCATGAGTGCGTGCTATGGCTTGACGAAGCGCACCGCCATGCTGCTGGCTCTTGACGGCGATCTCGCCCAACTCATTCGCCGCAAGATCCTTCGCCTCATCGATCTCACTCGCGAGGCCAAGCGCGATCTCGTGCGCGCGTTCGCGCGCTTCCTCGAGGCGCCGATGGCGGGGTCCATAGCCTGGATACGGGTCATCCCAATGCGCGCCGCGTGCGATCGAGAAAATGCCGATCAGCAACGCAATGATGAACAGCAAGAGCGATTCAAGCTGCTCGAACGGCTGGAATGGCCGACTAAGGATCGAGGTCAAGATGTTATCAGGCACGGGCGCATCAAGCGCAGTGTGCGACAGCGCGTAGCGATAGTGCGCGATATAGAATGCGAAAAGCAAGAGCAGACCGCCACCGAGCACGAGCGACGGGAGCGCCCATAAGCTGTGCAGTCGGCCGGTCCAGTTCGCCCCCCAATAATTGAGGTAGCGCCACGGCCCCGCGCCCAGGAGAAAGCCCGTGAGCACGACCAACACCGAGATCATCAGCGCCGTGGCCCAACCCTGCAACAGCCCGCCCACGCTGGCTTGGCCGATGATCCAGCCGTTCGCAGCCACCTCGACTGTGCACAGAACGGCCAGCCAAAACACCTTTCGCCAAAACACATTGTCGTAACTCGGCTCGGTCTCGGTCAGCCGGTGGCGAATGCGGAACGCCCGATAGTCGCGATAGGCGCGGGCGAAATCGGTTTGCGCGTTGTTCAGTTCGAGTTCAACGGCGCTCTGCGCGCGCGCTCTCCTGGCCCGGAACTGCGTCAGCACGGTCTGCGGCTCGTCCGCCAGCGCCTCCGTGTCTTGCGCCAGTGCATTGAGGTCGCGGCCCGAACCCGGACTCTCTTTCTTGCGCCCGCCGGCTGCGCCGCGGTGACCAAACTTGAACGCGCTATCGCGTTGATCTGCAGTCAGAATTGAAATGTGGGGCCCTCCACCGGTAATTTGACCGGAGTTGCAGCAGCGGAAGCAACAACGGCCACAAGAGCGTGGCGTTAGCTATACAGTGGATAAGGCGATTTCACGGCGCAGCTGTGGCCATGGATTCCGCGATTCCAAGCCGCGTGGCGTGAGGCTTTGCGATCGCAATACATCCTACGGAGGGCGCGATCACGGCCCATTCCCGCCCCTTCAATTCCCACGAACAGACATTGGCCCCGTTCTGTCGCAAAGCAGACGTCGAAGGCAGCAAATCGGTTTCCGCCTACGTCTCCGATGAGAGCAAGAAGAGATGGAGCGCTTCACCAGCGCCCATGGTCTAAAGAAGGGCGCGCTCGTCGAGCAGGCGCTTTTGCATCATTTACAAGCGCTTCTGGAAATTTCGGGGGGTCTGATTATCCCTCCCCGGCTTGCATTGACCGAAGCTTCCTTTGCCCAGGTTGCAGCCCCAAGTGCCTCGCCCCGCGCGCTGACGAAGGCGATCGCCGAGTTCGTCTAATCGCCCAAAGCGCTCCTTCGCGGCATCGCGCCGTCATTGGCGGCTCGCGTCGGGCTAGTCAAACACGCATCAACCAAGAGATCGAACGCGCTTCCGCCGCGGATGGGGTCCGCCACTGGCAGTTCAAGCTTCTCCGAAATTTGCTCGATCGATCGGCGCGCTTGGGTTTCGTCAAGCTTTGAGGTGTTGAGGCTGACGCCGGCGCAGCGAATGACCGGGTTGGTGAGAGCGCCCAAACGAAGCGCAGTCTCGATCGCTTCTGCCAACGGCCTGGCGCCATTGAATCGCCTCGCTTTCGGATACGACCCAGCTTGGGTTAACTCGCGTGAGCCAGCGCGCGCGCGCTTCCGCGGCGCCGATCGGCAGCGCCGAGACGCCGGCGACAGCGCCTAGGCCAAACAATAGTCGTTTGCGCGTCAGCGTAATCATGCGCGGTGTTGCCCGCGCGCGCCCGCAGCCCTCACGCCAAGCGCGAACACGCTGAGAAAAGAGATCGCGCACATGGCGCACAGGTAGAGCGAAATTGACAGCGTTGAGTGGAACTCGGCGAACAATGCCGTAGCGATGATTGGCGCGAAGCCGCCGCCAACGACAGCGCCGATCTGGTAACCCAAGGACGCGCCTGAATAGCGCACCTCGACAGGGAACAGTTCCGCGAACAGCGCGGCCTGCGGCCCGTACATCATACTGAGAAAAAACATTTCCACGCTGATCGCCACAGTGATTTGAAACGGCGACCCGCTCTCAATCAGCGGAAACATCGCAAACACCCAGCCTCCCGCCAGCAGCGCGCCGAGCATGAAGATGCCGCGCCGGCCAAGCGTGTCTGAAATCGCGCCGCAAATAATGAGGATTGGAATCATGAGTACGCTGGCGATCATCACCGCGGCCAGCAAAGTTTCTTTGGCGATCCCCAAGGTTGCGGCGCCGTACGCGACAACGTAAGTGATCGCCACATAGAAGCAGGTGTTGTTGGCGACGAACGCGCCGCCCGCCAACAGCACGTCGCCCAAATGGCCGCGCAACACTTTCGCGAGCGGTAATCCCTTCGAGGCGCCGCCCGCGTCGGCCCTCTCGAATTCGCTAGGCTCTTCCAATTTGAACTGAACAAAGAGGCCGATGAACACAAGTGCTACGCTGAGCAGGAACGGAATTCGCCAGCCCCAGGCTTGGAAGTCCTGCTGCGAAACCCCACTCCCGACGAGCAGGAAAATGGCGTTGGCCAGCACTAGGCCGATCGGCACGCCGATCTGTACGAAGCTGCCATAAAATCCGCGCTTGTTCTGGGGCGCGCTCTCGATGGCCATGAGCGCCGCGCCGCCCCATTGCCCGCCCACAGCGAGCCCCTGCGCAAACCTGAACACCACGAGCGCGAGCGGCGCGATCGCACCGATGCTTGCGTAGCTCGGCAACAGGCCAACGCATGTGGTGGCGATGCCCATCAGCAGCAGCGCGCCCGCGAGAGCGCGCTTGCGGCCGAAAAGATCGCCGAAATGCCCAAACAGGACGCCCCCGATTGGTCTGGCGATGAAGCCTACCGCGAACGTGCTGAACGCGGCGATCTGGGCCACGAACGGCGGCAGGTCCGCGGGAAAGAACAGGGTTGGGAATACGAGCGCGGCGGCAGTACCGTAGATGAAGAAATCATACCATTCGATCGAGGCCGCCGCGGACGCGGTAACCGCGACCTTGATAATCGATACTCTGGGAGCAGCAGCCGTCTGTTCAGTCATTCGATTCTCTCGTCCCGCGAGCCAGCTTATCAATTCCGCAGCGGCTTGCCCTTTCGTCAGATGAGGGGCTAATGACGCGCCGCGGTGTAGGCGGCGCCTTGCTGCGCAACGATGTCGACGAGATTGCCGATCGCTTCGGTCACGTCGATGCGATGAAGCCCCCAATCGGGAAACAACCGCCCATTCACGATCACGTCTCCCGGAATATCGTGCGTGCGCACATCGTTTTCGTGCGCGTTGACGTGGATGGCGAGATACGCGCTTGTCCCGTCCGTGGCGCATTCCGCGCTGATCAAGCCGGGCGCAGATACGAAAGGCGTACCGATGTGTTGCGGCGTGGCGATCCACGGAAATTGAGGCGGCGTCCATTGCCGCGCAACCGTCGGGAAATAACCATGCAGATCGCCGGCGCCGCCCGCGAGGTTCGCTGGATTTGTACACAGCGCGTGAACGTTGGCGACGGGCCTCAGGGTCACCGTGTCAACAGCATGACCGAACAATCCGATCATCGGCGGCGGCGCGGTGTCACGGAACGAAACGTATGAAATGACGCACCCGGTCTGGGTCGCGGCGCGGCACGCCGGAATATGCTGGAAGGTCCCCCCCACATCGGCCCCGTTCGGGACCAACACATTGGCGCCCAGCAGGATCGCGGAGATCAGCTGGGCTTGCACCGGCTTGCCGTCGATTTCATTTTGAATGAGCGGGATAAGCACCGCCGATCCCTGACTATGACCGATCAGCACCACGCCGCGACCGTGATTGTCGTGCGCCAAATAATAGCGCCAAGCCGCCAACACGTCGTTGTAAGCGAGCACACGATCGGGCGCCGGGCTGGCGGCGCCTGTCATACGCGCGTGCAAACTCGTTAGCGTCACCTGGCGATACATCGGCGCGAAAGCGCGGCATTGCGCGGCGAAGCGCGCGAATTGGGCACGCGCCACCGAACGCTCTTCGGGACCGGGCACGAGATCGCTGTTGCCGCCCGGATCGAGCGACGCAGTGGGATAGACGTAGAAGCAATCGATCGCTGGATCGGCCTTTGGTGTGAACGCTTCGCGCGTCATCCGCCCATCGGCGGCTATGATGGTCGCGGTTTCATCCTGCGCGCACGCGTCGGCCCGATTAGGAAGGCAAAGCCAGTTGTCGCCAACGCCATAGTCCACGTGCGCAGCGGTGTCGTGATCGGATGAAGTTGGGGCTTGGGCTTGGGCTTGGGCTTGGGCTTGGGCTTGGGCTTGGGCTTGGGCTTGGGCTTGAGCCGTCGCAACGCTCAGCCATAGCACCGCCAGAAACAGCGACCGTATTTCAATGCCAACCACTACCTTCTTCCTGGTTCATTATTCATTCTTTCCTTAGTTAGTATCGACAGGCGCCAGATTGGTCGAGGGCAAATCGGTCGACCCCGGAAGACGGGCAAACCCACAATTGGCCCAGCGTTTCGAGCGCGTGCCCGTCTTGGTGGAAGGCATTATGGCCGGCGGCGATGTGAGCTGATCAACGGGTCGAACACACGACCGCATCGACAAAGGTTCGCAAAGCTTCAAAAGAAACTCTTGCCGACGGAAGGCAGGTCGCTCGAGGCCGGCCGGTGCAGCACCCCGGGTACCGTCAGGCGCGAGATCGCCGAATGCCGTCGCCTCTGGTCCCCGAAGCGGCGCGTGCGCCTCAGCCGACTGTTGCACATCCCCGCGGCCGGCAGTCACACCGACCGACGGCTCCCCACTAACGCGAATGCGGCCCGGCCAGCTCGTGGCGGCCGGTGCTAGAAGATCGCACGCGTCTGGCGCGAAACGTGGCCAGCAAGACCCGATCGCAAACAAGATATTCACTCGCGCGTGAATTAATATTGACAGCTCCCAGAGGCCGGGGTGAGCTTGGTTCCAAAGCGCCGCGGAGCGCTCGCCAGAATGGGCCTAGGGAGGAAAAAATGAGGATCCACGCACTGTGGCTGAGCGCGTCCGTGTTGACGCTGGGTTGGTGCGGCGCGGCCGCCGCGCAGACTACGCCGAACAGCAATGCATCCACGGCATCGTCCAGCGATGACGAAATCGTCGTCACAGCAGAGCGGCGAACTCGAAATTTGCAGACCACGCCCCTCTCGGCGACTGTCTTGAGCGGCGAAGACCTAGCCAATCGAGGCGTCAACACTGTTGATGCGCTGCAGTTCATATCGCCTGTCGCCACCGTCAACAATTTCGGACAGGGCAACGACTTCAACATTCGCGGCATCGGCAAAGGCGAGCATAACACCCAGACTTCAACAGGCGTCATTACCTATCGCGATGGTATCGCCACGTTCCCAGGCTACTTTACGCTTGAGCCTTACTACGACATCGCAAGCATCGAAATCTTGCGCGGGCCCCAAGGCACGTTCGGCGGACAAAACGCCACTGGTGGCGCTGTGTTCGTCAACAGCAACCTGCCTGTGATCGACGGAGGCTTTCACGGCTACATGTCCGGCCAAGTCGGTAATTATAGCGACTTGGGTGTGCAAGGCGCGTTCAATGTTCCGCTGACCGATACGCTTGCCGCACGCGTGGCGTTCAACAGCGAAGTCCGCAACAGCTTTTACACTTTTCACGGCCCGGGTGGAACGCCCTACGACGGCAATCCAGGCAACATGAGTACCTACAGCGCTCGTATCAGTCTTTTATGGCGCCCAAATTCCTCATTCTCCGCGCTCTTTAGAACCGACGGCAATTACCTCGACTTTGGCGCTTATCCGGCTGACCCGTTCAATGCGCCCAATGATCCGTTCAATCTGACGGCAAACGCGCCGCAACAAGCGCTTGATCGTGGCATTCGTTCATCGCTCACGTTGAACTACGAACTGGCGAACGGCATCACGGTGCGATCTCTTACGGGCTATCAGTACGCCATCAGTCAATATCGCGCCGATCTCGATGGTACAGCTTCTGGGAATTTCACGTTCTCAGACTACGTTCCTACCAGGCTATGGTCGCAGGAAGTTGACATCATCTCGCCCGATCAGGGCTTCGTAACTTGGATCGTCGGCGGCTACGTCGACTACCTCAAGTACTGGTTTAGCGAGCCATACAGATTCCAGATTGGCATACCTCCAGGCAGCATCTTCACCCAATATTGGCTGCAAGGCACCAACCCGGAGCAACATGCGGCGGTGTTCGGTCAAGTCAGTCTGAACTTTACACCGGACCTGCAGCTGCAGCTGGGCGGCCGATACACACAAGCTTCGACGACAAATCACGTACAAATTCTTCAGTACGGCACGCCAATTATCGATGAGCAATCGGTCGACTTCAGCAACTTCTCCGGCAAAGTCTCTCTGAATTGGACAGTCAACCCAAACAACTTCCTCTACGGCTTCGTCTCCACCGGCTTCCGCCCTGGCGGACTCAACGTTCCGGTGGGCTTCGGCACACCCGCTGCCTTCCGGGAGGAAACGATCACAGACTACGAGGCGGGTTGGAAAAACATCGCCTTTGGCGGCCACCTCCGCACGCAGATCGACGCCTACTACGACGACTACAACAACTTCCAGGTGATCGTCGGATACCCGACGCTGCCGATCTTCGGGTTCGAGCTCAACAACCCAAACACGACACATGTTTATGGTGTTGAGGCGCAAGCCCAAGCTTCGTTTGGCGCACTTTCGTTTGACCTCGGCGTCGCTTGGATGCGCAGTTCACTTGGCCGCTTCTTCGCGACCGACCCACGCATCGCCACATTCACGCCCTGCGACCCGGAAACTGGCCCTGCTAGCGCGTCATGCATCGACCTCACAGGAAATGACCAGACCTATGCGCCGAATTTCACCTTCAATGCCAGCGCGCAATATGAGTTTACCATAGGCGCCCACGACAGGATAACGCCGCGGGTCAATTACGGACATGTGTCGGAGCAATGGGCGACATTGTTCGAGAACGAAGCGCTCGGGGACCGTATCGCTGCGCGCGATGTTTGGGGCGGTCAGCTTGCCTGGGCGCACGATGACATCGTCACGACACTCTACGTCATCAACGGGAGTGACCTGCATTACGTCGCGGCGCTAAATTCAGGGCTGCGGTTTGAAGGACCGCCGCGGCAATATGGAATCCGCGTCGCGCGAACGTTCTAACCGCGCGCCACGTTCGGGCCGCCGCGCGGCTGTCAAGCCAGCCGGCGGTCCTACTTTCTATTCGCTTCCCTGAGGCTCATGCAATCCTACGCTCTCACGATAGACAAGTTTTTGGACCACGCCGCCAAATGGTGCGGCGCCCGGGAAATTGTTACCGGCGACGCCGGGGGTTGCGCGGCACGCGTCGACTACAAAACGCTCCGCGTGCGCAGCAATCGATTGTCGGGCGCACTTAACGCACTCGGTCTCCGCTTCGGCGATCGCGTCGGCACGCTCGCCTGGAATACCCAGCATCATCTGGAGATCTACTACGCAACGATGGGCGCGGGTCTTGTCTGTCACACGCTTAATCCGCGGCTGACGATCGCCCACCTTGCGGCGATGATCAACGAAGCCGAGGACCACGCCCTGGCGATTGCATCCAACCTGACGCCCCTGCTCGCGGAACTCGCGCCACTTTGCCCCGGGCTTGAGCACATTGTAGTCATGGACGAAGATCCCCAGGCCCCGCTCGAGCTTGGCGGTCACAAAGCCAAACAATGGACATTCGAAGCGCTGCTCGCAGAGTTTGGGACGCCAGTCGTGTGGGGCGCCTTCGATGAGAATACCGCAGCGGGCCTTTGTTACACCTCGGGCACAACGGGCCAACCGAAAGGCGTCCTCTACACGCACCGCTCCAACTACCTGCACACGCTGCGCGCATTGCAGGCCGATGCGACCGCTTACACCGGCAGCGATTCCATCTTGGTTGCGGTGCCGATGTTTCACGCCAATGGTTGGGGCATTCCGTTTGCTGCGCCTGCGGTCGGCGCTAAATTAGTTCTACCTGGGCGGCACACCGACGGCGCCAGCCTCGCCACGCTGATGCGGGAAGAAGGCGTCACTGTCGCTGTCGGCGTGCAGACTGTTTGGCTTGGCCTACTCGATCATCTCGACGCTACGGGTGGCGATGTGCCAGCGCTGAAGCGTCTGCTGATCGGCGGCGCCAAATGCCCAGACGCACTCCTTAAACGCATGGAAGATCGACTTGGGGCGATCGTACAAACGAGCTGGGGAATGACTGAATTGTCGCCGCTCGGCACGATCGCTGCGCTCAACTCGCTGCCGTCGGACACACGCGCTTCGGGTAAACCCCCGCTTGGGCTCGATTTGAAGCTCACCGACGCGGACGGCGCGACCCTGCCGCAGCAGCGCGGCGTAGTTGGACATCTCAAGGTAAAGGGCGCGAGCGTCGTCGACGGCTATTTCAAACAGGAGATGCACGTGCTCGACGACGAAGGCTATTTCGACACCGGCGATCTCGCCACCATCGACGAGCACGGCAGCGTCACGATCAGCGGCCGCTCGAAAGACCTGATCAAGTCTGGCGGCGAATGGATCAACCCGGCCGCGATAGAGGAGATCGTCGGCCAACACCCCGACGTCGCCCAAGTCGCGGTGATCGCGCGTCAGGACCCCAAGTGGGGTGAGCGGCCTGTGCTAATCGTGGAACCGCGCCAGGGCCAAGAGGCGAACGGCCGCGCCCTACTTCGCCTATTGCGCGGCAAAGTCGCTGATTGGTGGATCCCCGATCAAGTTCTCGAAATTCGGATTATGCCGCTCGCCGCAACAGGCAAGATTGACAAGAACCAATTGCGCGCCGACTTCGCAAATGGAAGGATTGGCGCTGTGGGCGCAAATCGTTGACACGGGTCACGACACCTTGCCGACGGACAACCGAGTGACTCGATGGCGGAAGGCATGAGTGCAAAACCCATTCGCCGCAGCAAAGCCGAGCAGCGCGCAGCGAGCCTCGAACAGATCCTCGACGCCGCCGAATACCTGTTTTCCAAGCATGGCCTTTACGGGGTGACGCTGCGCGATGTGGCGCAGCGCGTCGGCATTCATACGACGCTCCTTCATTATTACTTCAAGGACAAGAACCACCTATTCGAAGAGGTGTTCGCGCGGCGTGCGGCCGTTACCAGCGGTCGGCGCATCGTGGCCCTTGAGCAGTACGAAAAGGCCGCAGGCAAGAACCCAACCGTCGAAGGCGCGCTGCACGCCTTCCTCGATACCGATCTTGACCTCTACTTTGAGGGCGGTCCGCCTTGGATGAATTATGCAGCCTTCTGCGCGCGTGTGAGCAACACACCTGAGGGCGCCAAGCTCATGGATCGGCACTTCGACCCAGTGGTCCTGAAGCTGATTTCGATCCTGCGCCGCGCTTTGCCGGACTATTCAGAAGAAGATCTGTTCTGGGGTTATCACTTCGTAACTGGCGCCTTGATGAACACGCTCGCGCGGACGGGGCGCATCGACAAACTCTCTGATGGGGTATGTCACTCCGATGACTTCCCGGCCGTGAAGAAGCGGATCGCGAAGTTCATGGCCGCGGGTTTCCTAGCCCTCAAAGGCACAAGCTCCGTGCCGCGTGTGCGAACGCGCAAGTCGAAGGCCTGAAGAGACGCCCTCATTGGCAATGCGCACTAGGATGCAGCGGCGGCGAGATGATGCCGACATTCCAGTTCCAAGGCTGATCGCCAGTGGCGCGGCGGCGACAAACCGCCTGCTCGTGCAATTCGTACATGCCTGGGAAGATATGCTCGGCCGCCTGTGGTCCAGCGTCTGCAAAGTGCATGTAGGCGCGCCTGTCACTGTACGGACGCCATTGCGGCGCGTGATCCGCGCTCGGTATGCCGGTGCGCGCGAACGAACTCCAATAACCGAGCATCGCATCGGCAAGCGCGCCCTCATTCTCAGTCGCAGGAATTGGCGGCCAAAGCGGCGGCGTGCGATCGAGGTTGCCGAACACATAAGGCAGTTCGCTGGCGTGGAAGGCGTGTAAACCCGCCGCATCCATCGCGGGGTAACCGTGATCGAAGAGGTAGAGATAGGACGGTTGACCAATCGCTGACTGTTTCGCGGCGAGCCGCTCGGCGGTCCAACCATAAAGCGCGTCACGCGTAGTCGCCCACATGCTCTCTTGTACGTTGCTGCTCGGATAGAGCCGCAGGAATTCCGGCGCGAGGTCGTCGTAGCGATCCCGGATTGCCGCCTCGTAGGCGCTCACAGTCGCCGGCGGAGGCGGCGTCAGAAATCTTAGCGAGCGGATTTCACCGCTATTAAATCCTGCCAGCAAGGGCACATGCGCCTGCTCGCCTCGATCGAAGGTTTCAACGAGCTGGCGTTGCAGAAGATGTCCATCAATGGCAAGGAACGGAAAGAACCCCACGGCTGCGGACGCATCGGTGATGGTCTGGGCGTCCATTGCACGCAGCGCTGCAATGTTTTGCGCGTGCAACGCTGATACCAGACTTGCCCCAGTGGTTTCGGCCGAGGGCGTGCCGTGATTTTCATTCCTAAGCTCTTGGGCCGAAACCATGTAAGCGCTCTCGGCGATGGCCTTGGCGAAAAGGCCGCGCGCCGAAGGCGCCGCCATCAAATACATGACGCTGAGACCACCGGCGGACTCTCCCGCAATTGTTACGTTTGCCGGATCGCCGCCGAAGGCCTCGATATTGTCATGCACCCAATGAAGCGCCTGAATTTGATCCATAAGGCCGTAATTGCCGGAAATGTTATCGGGCGATTCCGCGCTTAGTCCGCGATGCGCGAGGTAGCCCAGGATGCCCAGCCGATAATTGATGGTGACGACGACGATGCCGCGCGCGGCAAGACGTGCGCCGTCATAGAGCATCTCCTTGCTCGATCCACCGCTGAGCGAACCACCGTGGATCCAAACGAACACGGGCGCGCCGCGCGCGTCGGCAGGCGTCCAGACATTCAGCGTGAGACAATCTTCGTTCAGCGGACCAATGTCGGAGGTGTAGATCGTGGCAATGCGCGGCCGCGGTTGGATGCAAGCAGCGCCAAACTCAACAGCACTTCTCACACCTTGCCAGCGCGCGGCCGTCTGAGGCGGGCGCCAACGCAAGGGCCCGACAGGTGGCGCTGCAAAGGGGATGCCTTTGAAGACGCGGATCGCGCCGTTCAAACGCCCCTCAAGAGCGCCGGCGGGAGCATGAACGATCGGAGCCGAAACCAAAGGCATGGCGCGCCTTTCTTGTGCACACGAAGAAGAAGTTACGGCGACAGAAACCGCAGCGATGGCGCACAAAGCGAGACGGCGAAGCATCAGCATCAGTTTGCCTCCCTGGCCCGCTCGCGCTTCAAGACGCATGCGAGCCAAACGAAAAGAATGATCGCAACGGCATAGAACGGCGTCATCGTATAGAGCGCGGCTTGCAGCGAATGACCGGGATGGCTCCCCCGGAAATAGTCGCTGGCTGCGCCGACGTAAGTCGGACCAAGACCAAGTCCGATGAAGTTCATCACCAATAATAGAAGCGCTCCCGACATCACGCGCTGGTCGGGCCGCACTTCCTGCTGCACCAGCGCGACCGATGAGGAGAGATAAAAATAATTGAGAAACGTGGGCCCGATCAGAAAGAGAATGGCGAGCTGCCACGTGGGCGCCCAAACAAAGGCGAGATAGAACGGGATCGCAAGCGCGAGCGATATGGCGGGCGCGAGCGCATATGCGGTTTTGGACCTGCGCGTAAAACGATCGATCGCCCAGCCTGAGACAAAGATGCCCGCGCTCATGCCAATGCCGACCACAAGCGCGTAATAGAGGGCGACTTCATTGAGCGTCATGCCCTTTTCACGCATGAGGAAAAGCGTCGTAAAGTTGCCCACGCCGTAGGTAATGAATTGCGCGGCGCCGCTTCCCAATGCGGCCAGCATCAGCGCCGGGTGCGAAAAGAACATCCTCAGAGTCGAAAAGAACCCAGCTTTGGCTGGAATCGATGAATTTGCGTCGAGTCCTCCGCGTTTTGGTTCGCGCACAAGCACGATGACTGCGACGGCGGCAAGCAGCCCAACGCTCCCAAGCAAGATGAAGGCGAAGCGCCAATTGAGCGCAGCTGCGATCGAGGCGCCGAACGCAATGCCTAAAGCGGCCCCGATGGGAGGACCCAGATTGTAGAGGCCGAGCGCGGTGCCCCGGCGCTGAGGCGGAAAATAGTCAGTGACGATCGCATAGGATGGAGGCACGCCTCCTGCTTCGCCAAATCCAACCGTCATGCGCGCAAACACCAATTGGGTGTAGTTAGCGGCAAGTCCACACGCCATGGTGGCGGCACTCCAAATTCCGCACGCGATCGCCAGCACGCCCACCCTGCTCGTCTTGTCGGCGATCCAGCCGACGGGAATGGCGATGAAGCAATAGAAGAACGCAAAATAGAGTCCCCCGATCAAGCCCAACTGACCGTCGCTCACATGCAGCGTGTCCTGGATGGGTTTCGCGAGGATCGCCAAAAGCTGGCGGTCCAGAAAATTGAGCACGTAAACGAAACACAGCATGCCAAGTACGAACCACGCGTAGGGTTTTGCTGTCGGCTGTTGTGTGCGCCGCGTCACCGGCGCGGACATATATGGCGCAGCCATCTCGCGCTCACCTGGGGGACGGCGCTGCGCGCTTCAGCCAAGCGCGCGTCCAAGCGCACGGCGGGCGCTTGCGAACTGTCGCGATCACGGACCCTCCCTATCAAGCGTCTTTATTGTCCGTCCGAGGCAAGCATGGATCGTCTCCCACACGGCGTCAATACTCACTCTCTCACGAATGAATATGGTGACGTTAAGGTCGAAGGGCGCATAAAATGGGCCCGCTGCAACCGCCAAAGGTGAGCCCATGCACACGTCACGCCGCGATGTCTTGGCACTCGGCTTAGCTATGAGCTCTGCCGCGACTTTAGCGAGCGCCGAGGAAAGAACCTTAAGAGCGCCGCGCGGCTTTCTTTGGGGGACCGCAATTTCCGGCCACCAAAGCGAGGGCAACAACACCAATAGCGATTCCTGGGTGCGTGAAAATGTGCGCCCCAGCCTGTTCGCAGAACGCTCGGGCGATGCATGCGACAGCTACCACCGCTATGCGGAAGATATCGGAATAGCCGCGCGTCTTGGGTTTAACTGCTATCGACTAGGTATTGAATGGTCTCGCATCGAACCGAGCGAAGGCTCATTCTCAAACGCAGAACTCGATCACTACGCCCGCGTCCTTGAAACGTGCCACGCACACGGGCTGAAACCCATTGTTACCCTCAACCACTTCACCGTTCCAATTTGGTTTGCAGCGCGCGGCGGCTTCGAGGCTGCTGACTCTCCCGATCTGTTCGCCGCCTATTGCGCACGCGTCGCCCAACATTTGGGCGCCCTCATGCACCTGGCAACAACCTTTAACGAAGCCAACATCACGCTCTTGGTACGTTTCCTCTATGGCGGCGTCTCACCGGCGGTGCGCGCGGCCATGAATGCCGCCGCGCAAGCGACCAATTCACCGCGCTTTTCCAGTCTTGCATTTTCAGATCCGGCGATAAGCTCGCCATTGCTGCAAGAAGCCCATCGTCGAGGCTACGCAACCATTAAAAGCGTCCGCCCCGAGCTGCCCGTCGGCATCACTCTCACTACTCAGGACATTCAATCGACGGGCGATCCTGCATGGGCGGAGGCAGCGCGTGAGCGGCTCTATGGCGATTGGATCAACGTCGCGCGCACGCACGCCGATTTCATCGGCGTGCAACCCTATACACGCTTCCGCGTGAACGAAGCAGGCTTAGTGCCCCCGCCTGCAGACGCTGAACTCACCGACGCGGGTTATGAATTCTACCCCCAAGCGCTCGCCAATACGATCCGCTGGGCGCACGCCACATTCGACAAGCCGATCTACGTCACCGAAAACGGCATCGCCACCAACGACGATAGCCGTCGCATTGCTTTCATCGACCAGGCGCTAGCGGGCCTGCGCACATGCATCGCCGACGGCATTTCGGTGCACAGCTACCTCTATTGGTCGCTGCTCGACAATTTCGAGTGGACATCCGGCTTCAGCAAGCATTTCGGCCTCGTTACGGTCGACCTGACGACTTTTCGAAGAAGTGCGAAACCAAGTGCTCTCCATCTTGGAGCGATCGCGCGGGCCAATCGCCTTTAGCGACTGCTTCATCCCACGAACGGACGTCGGGGAAATCAAACTCGAAAGCGGACGTTTGCGACTTCGATTCCGCTCAGGCGTTACTGGTTCAAACGTACCGGACCACTGAGGAAAGCGCTTCCACGCTCATAGAAACGCAAGGCCGCGTCCTCGGACTTGGTCAGGCCGATGCGGACGCTCTTGCCGATCTCCCGGGGCGGGCGTCGCATTGCTAGCCAGAGCGCGTCATTACGTATGAGATCAATGCCGTCGAGGCTGCGATCGATCGCCAATGTCTCACAGAGGCGTCCTGGGCCGCGCAGTATGTTTCGCGTGGCCATATGTGGCCGGCGGCGTTGCATCACTGCAAGTCCCGTCACCGGTTCAGCGGCGCGGATCAGCACGCCCACGCCCTCGCCCGCCTTTCCGGCCGAGATATTGAGACACCACCAGACGCCGTAGATCCGATAGATGTAGGCATGACCGCGCTCGGTGAATAATGCAGCGTTGCGTTTGGTCTGTCCGTTGAAGCCGTGGCCGGCCGGATCACCGGCGATGTAAGCCTCGGTTTCCACGATGCGCGCTGTCATTGCCTGACGGCCAACGCGACGCACCAGAGTGACGCCGATCAGGAAACGCGCAAGTGCAACTGGGTCAATCGGCAAATCAGTTCGCTTGAGCGCGCCCAGATGTTCACCCCTTCCGGTTGACAGCGCCTTTGCGTTCATGCGGCAAGTCTATCCGCCGCGATGACCGCATTCGCGAAGGCTTGGGGCGCCTCTTGCGGAAGGTTGTGGCCGACGCCGCCTTCAACGTTTCGGTGGGCATATCTGCCCGTGAACTTGGCGGCGTAGGCGGCGGGCGGAGGATGCGGCGCGCCATTGGCATCGCCTTCGAGCGTGATGGTCGGAATTGTGATGGCTGGGGCTTCGGCCAGGCGTCTTTCGAAATCGTCGTAGCGCGGCTCACCTTCGGCAAGACCGAGGCGCCATCGATAATTGTGGATGACGATGGCGACGTGATCGGGGTTGGCGAACGCAGCGGCGCTGCGATCGAACGTCGTTTCGTCGAAATTCCAACGCGGAGACGCAGTGCGCCAGATCAGTTTGGCGAAGTCGCGTGTGTGCTGCTGATAGCCGAGCCGGCCGCGTTCGGTGGCAAAATAGAATTGGTACCACCATTGCAGCTCTGCCTCCGGCGGCAGCGGCATCCGGCCAGCTGCCTGATTGCCAATGAGATAGCCGCTTACTGACACCATGGCCTTGCAGCGTTGCGGCCAAAGCGCGGCGATGATGTTAGCGGTTCGCGCACCCCAATCGAAGCCTGCGATGACGGCCCGCTCTATGTGCATGGCATCCATGAAGGCAACGATGTCGCGGGCGATCGCGGCCGGCTGGCCGTTGCGCACGGAACTTTCGGACAAGAAGCGCGTCGAGCCATATCCGCGCAGGTACGGAATGATCACGCGATAGCCGCGCGTGACGAGCAACGGCGCGACTTCGGCGAAACTGTAAATGTCGTACGGCCAGCCGTGCAGCAGAAGCACTGGCGGCGCGCGTGCTGCGCCGAGGTCCACGTAGCCTACGGTCAAGATGCCGGCGTTGATCTGCTTCGGTGTGGCGAAGGCCGCCAGCGTATCTGCTTGCATGCTCGCGCTCCTTTGCGTTTGTGCGTCCGCGCTGGTCTCCGCGATGGCAACGCCAAGAGTGGCTGCTGCAATGAGCGCGCGGCGACTTAATTTGGAAGTGGGTTCGGTCATAATGCACCTGCTAGCGGCGTGAAGTTCCAGCGTGGCGATGTTAAAAAATGTGATCGAAGTTGTATTAAGTATTACTGGAGTTCGTCGCCCGCTAGGCGCATTGTACCAGCGGACATCCGGCTCAGTGAAATGTTAGAGGCGCGCCACGCACATCGGCGGCGGGCACTGACGTGCATGCGACTGACGAGCAAATGTCCACCTAGTCTGCACCGGATGCGGGAGCAGAAGCGCCATGAATAATTGGAATCCAAGCGAAGTACCGACGCGAGCGATGAACCGCCGAGAAGGTTTGAAGCTCGGCGCCGCTGGCGTTCTCGCGGCGAGTCCGCTTTCAGGGCTGTCCGCATGTGCAACTGAACAGGAGGCGACAATGACGAGTGCTCAAAGCGGAACTTCCGGCAACACAGCCATCCGTCCCTTCCGCGTGAGCTTCGCGGATTCGGCGCTCGTTGACCTGCACCGGCGCGTCGAAATGACGAAGTGGCCGGCGCGCGAAACCGTCTCGGACTATTCGCAAGGCGTGAAGCTGGCGACGATGCAAGCGCTCGCTCGCCACTGGCTGAGCAATTACGACTGGCGCCTTTGCGAGGCGCGCATTAACGCGGTTCCGAATTTCCTCACCGAGATCGACGGCCTCGACATCCACTTCATCCACGCGCGCTCGCGACACGAGAATGCGCTGCCGATGATCGTCACGCACGGTTGGCCGGGTTCGATCATTGAGCAGATGAAGATCATTGAGCCGCTCACCAACCCAGCCGCACACGGCGGAACCGCAGCTGACGCGTTCCATCTCGTAATCCCATCGCTTCCGGGATACGGCTTTTCCGGAAAGCCGACAGCGCCAGGATGGAATCCGCCGCGCATCGCGCAGGCTTGGGCGACTCTGATGCAACGCCTCGGCTACACGCGCTACGTCGCGCAAGGTGGCGATTGGGGAAATGCGGTCTCCGAAGTCATGGCGCTGCAACGGCCGGCGGGCCTACTAGGCATCCACACCAACATGGCAGCCACGGTGCCCGCTAACATCTCGCGTGCGCTTAACCTTGGCGAGGCGCCACCTGCCAATCTCACGGCGGACGAGCGCAGAGCGTGGGACCAGCTCAAGTTCTTCTACGGCAAAGGCCTCGGCTACGCGATCGAGATGAACAACCGGCCGCAAACACTTTACGCGCTGGTGGATTCGCCGGTGGGGCTCGCGGCGTGGATGCTCGATCATGACGAGGCAAGCATGGAAATGATTTCGCGCGCCTTCGCGGGCGAACATGAAGGCTTGAGCAAAGACGACGTGCTCGACAACGTCACGCTCTACTGGCTGACCGACACCGCGATTTCCTCGGCGCAACTCTATTGGGACACGGCGAACAATCTGCCGCCCGGAGGCTTCTTCGACGTGCGCGGCCTTCAAATTCCGGTCGCGGTCAGCGCGTTCCCCGACGAAATCTACTGCGCGCCGGAAAGCTGGGCGCGAGCGGCCTATCCGCATCTTTTGCATTACAACAAGCTGCCGCGTGGTGGTCACTTTGCGGCCTGGGAACAACCAGAACTCTTCACTCAGGAAATGCGCGCATCGTTCCGCACGCTGCATCAGGCCTGACCATGAAAAGCGGCGTGCGAGAAACCCTTGTGCGCCGCTTCGTACTCTCAGCTTCGTTTCATCCCAGAGGCGGACGGTCGCCCTGCTCTGCCGCAAACCGGACGTCGGAAGTCTGAAGATCGCCGGAACCAGACATCCTCTTCGACGTAGCCTCGGGCCAGTCGACCTTCACTTTTTTCGTGCAACGCCGCGACCCGTGTGATACGAGCGCCGCCTTCTGAGGAAGTGATGTCGTCGATAAAGAACCTCTTCGCCAGCTACCCGATGCCCGTCGCACTGCGCGACGAGCAACGGATCGCGTGCGCGCGGAGGACTTTCAGCGTCTGATCTCTTCGGACATCGGAGCATGAAAAACCCCTCCAAGGCGCGGCCTGGAGGGGTTTTTCGTATGTGCTCCAGGCCGTTGAATTTTGAAGTGAAGGAGGCCGGCCATGACCAATGATGCCGGATACGAACTTATTGCGTCCGAGCGCATGCCGATCAAGGCGTGGACGAAGGGCGTTCCGATTGAGGCTCAAGCGCTTGCGCAATTGCGCAACGTCGCCTCGATGCCGTTCATTCACAGCCACGTCGCGGTGATGCCGGACGTGCATTGGGGCATGGGCGCGACAGTCGGTTCGGTGATCCCGACTGTTGGCGCGATCATCCCGGCGGCCGTCGGTGTCGACATCGGTTGCGGGATGATGGCGGTGCGTACGAACGTGCGCGCTGAACACTTGCCAGACTCGTTGGCGCACGTGCGCTCGGCGATCGAAGCAGCCGTTCCGCACGGCCGCTCCGATAATGGCGGGCGCAACGACGTCGGCTCCTGGCAAAAGGAGCCGCCGGAGCACGCGAAAGCCAAGTGGGCGGAGCTTGAAGATGGCTACAAGGCCGTCATCGAGCGTCACCCGAAGGCGGCGCATGCGCGCGGCTTGGGCCAGCTCGGCACGCTCGGCACCGGCAACCATTTCATCGAGCTTTGCCTCGACGAAGCGGGCGCGGTGTGGGTGATGCTGCACTCGGGTTCGCGCGGCGTCGGCAACAAGTTCGGCACTTACTTCATCGAACGGGCGAAGCACGAAATGCGGCGCTGGTTCATCAACTTGCCGGACGAGGACCTCGCCTACTTCGCCGAAGGCAGCGAGGGCTTCATCGACTATGTCAAGGCGGTGTCGTGGGCGCAAAAGTACGCGCGCGCCAACCGCGAGGCGATGATGGAGCTGGTGCTCGATGCGTTGCGCGCCGAATGGCCGGATCTGGCCGTGGATGAGATGGCGGTGAATTGCCACCACAACTACGTCGCCAAGGAAAAGCACTTCGGCAAGGACGTGTTCGTAACCCGTAAGGGCGCGGTGCGCGCAGGCGTCGGCGAGCTTGGGATTATCCCGGGTTCGATGGGCGCCAAGTCGTTCATCGTTCGCGGCAAGGGCAACCCGCAATCGTTCTGCACGTGCTCGCACGGCGCAGGACGCGCGATGTCTCGCAACGAAGCCAAGCGGCGCTTCACGGTCGAAGACCATGTGAAGGCGACCGAGGGCGTCGAATGCCGCAAGGACGCAGGCGTGATCGATGAAACGCCGATGGCCTACAAGGACATCGACGCCGTCATCGCCGCGCAAGCTGACTTGATCGACGTCGTGCACACGCTTCGTCAGATCGTGTGTGTGAAGGGCTGACAGCATGCGCGAGCTTTCGCTCGCGCATGCCAAGGCTCGGTGTTGCCCGATCGTCTAATGGTAGGACGCCGGAATTTGGCTCCGGAAATCTACGTTCGAGTCGTAGCCGGGCATCCAGTTTTGTTTGGAGTCAAGGTGGGCGAGTGGCTGAAGCTGCGAGACTCATAATCTCGTCCCGCAAGGGCGCGTTGGTTCGAATCCAATCCTGACGACCAACAATCGACAAACTTGAATGAGAAAAGATTGATCATGCTTCGACCGCCACCCTTCCGAGAGATCAGCTAGCGCTGCAAGGCGCTGGCTTCGTCTGGGCGTAGCTCAGCCCGCGAAGAGCGCCTGCCTTGGAAGCAGGAGGTCGTTGGTTCAAATCCAGCCGCCCAGACCATTGCACGCAGCGCACCCCAGACGCATTCGGCGCCGTCGTCTATAGGTAGGACGCTGCACTTTCACTGCGGAAGAGCGAGTTCGAGTCTCGCCGGCGCTGCCAGCCCTAGTACATTCACCCGAAGTCCGTCGTTAGGCATTGGATTGTCCACATGGGGCCAGTCTGAGAGATCCCAACAACGGCCATCCGCGCGCGGAAGCCCTAGAGCGGACCTTGCCTATGGATGGCGGCTTGAATCTCAGGTTCGACCGCTCCCCAAACTGCGAACATATAGGCGAGCGCGACAAAAATGGTGATGCCAACGGCGACCAACTCTTGCAGCGTCACAGGAGGTCGTGGTCCCCGCCCAGCAACGAACAATCGATAGTGCGCCATCAGGGCGACGAGATAGCCGATGAGAAGAATCGCCGTCAGACCGACCCCGTACTTCGCAAACGCGATGGAGGACGCGCCGCCATTCACCTTCAGGAAGACGATCGGCAAAACAAAGACGACAAACGCCGTCGTCGCCATCGACAGCAAATTGAGATAATCACACAGTGGCAGCCAGACGCGTTCCGACTCCGCTTCCATTGCAATCTCGCGGTCAATTCGCCAGCGCACCATTTGGATCTGAAACGCGAAAATGATCCCAGCGGGGACCCATATCGTAGTCAGAGGATCTGTCATTCATCCCGTCCACTGGCAGCATACCACATCTTGCGGAGTCTCACCCAGGGGCCGCAACTATAGACGCGTTGATCAGCCCGCAGAATCCCACGAAGAGACTTTCGCCTCGGCTCGACAGCTTCAGCCTCAAAGCGGACGTTCCGCGGGGCTCAAGCGCCCTCCTCCGGCGTTGAGCGTCGCAGCAACACAAGTGCGGCGGCGACCGCACAGCCCGTGACAATCCTGGTCGCCAAGTATCGGATGATGGTCAACGGCTTAGCGCGCTTCCTGGCGGACCAACCGATTACCCCGCGACCGCCTGCTCCAGGGCACAACAACACAGCGCGCTTCACCTAGCTCTCGTTCAATCCACGCGTTCCGATTTCTCGGCGTTTGAGCGCCTGACGCGCCACTCAATGTGCCGGGAGAGAATCCTGCACGAGAAATCATTTGTGCAATGGACCTACGGTAACGGTCGGTGATCCTTAGTATGGCGCAAGCCGGTGGGCGCTCGCGCCGCACCCTAACAGCCATCGCGCTCGCCCTCTTTGTTTATGCTGGCAACGAAGCCTTGGGCGCGGGCGGCGCTGCGTTCGATCGCCTAAGCCAAAGCGCGTCTGGTCAGCGCGCGACGCTTCAGCGGCGCATTCGCGTCGCCGAGCACCGCGCCGAGCAATCCCAGGCCAGTCTCGCAGCGCTTAGTGCGCGGACGGCGCCATCCTTGGCGCAGATCTCCCATCAACTGGCGCTCCTGGCCCGAAACCAGCCTAGCGACAGCGCGCTCAATAGCGCGACATTCGACGATCGCGGTCTCAGCGTCGCCGGCGCTGCCTATTCGAGCGACGCGACTGAACTTGCCCTTCGCCGCGCATTTGAGGGCGCGCGCGTCTCTTTCACCGGCGAGCCCGGCGCGGCGCCTGCTCCGTTTCAGGCGCGCATCGACGTGAGTGCTGAGGCTCCCCAATGAGCCTGATGCGCACTCTCTCTGCCTGGACGTTACGAGCGCTCTTGGCATGGGGCGCAGTTGAGGCGAGCGCTTCTTTATATGACTATGCCAATCAACGCAGCGCCGATCTTTCGGCAATTGCGGGCCAAGGCGTAGTCGCACACCGCCTAGAAGCGCGCGCTCGTGCCGCCGAAGCGAATGCCAGTGCATTGGATCATCGCCTTGGCGGCCTCGTCCGCGTCTCTTGGACTCCCGTTGCGCCCGACAATGCGCGCGCAGCAGCGGACGCAATGCGGCAGCAGCTCATCGATTTGGGCGCTCAGGCGCCAGTCGTGGACGCAACCCTCGCTCCCGCTGGCGAACACATGGTGCGCATGGTGTTCACGGCGCGCTGGCGCGAACCCGCTGAGACCAGCCCCTCGGCATTGCACGCACTTGCTGCGCGCTCGCCAGAACTCTCTGTGTCACGTCTCGCCATGAGCCGCGCCGGCGGCCTCATCGCAACCGAGGCTCAATTCGAAGCGATCGCACCATCGCTTGAACAGGCGCGGACCCGATGAAACTCCCGCTCGTCCTTCTCGCCCTCTCTGGTTTGCTGCTCTGGGGCTCGTTCAGCCTCAACGACGTGGCCCAGACGCCGCCTATCGTCGCGGCGGCGCGGCCGCATCAAACCCGCCCCGCCGCGCCTCCACCGCTGGCGGTGCGCAATGTGGCAAACGTTGACGTGTCGGCACCGCCCTTGTTTCGCGCAGCGACCGCGCCGGCAGCGCTCGCGGGTCCACAGCCAGGCGATGAATTTGCGCTTGTTGGTTTGGCCGGCGATGGCGCAGCGCGCGTGGCGCTTCTGCGTGATCGCGTGGATCATCAGGTCTTCAATGTTCATAGCGGCGAAAGCGTGCGCGACTGGACAGTTTCAGAGACAAGCGAACGCTGCGTTGTGCTGCGAAAGGGCCGGCAACGACAAAATGTCTGTCTTTCGTGAAACGCACGCGTTGGGTGGGAGAGCGCGACCATGAGGGGAAATGGCAGATCACCGCCCGATCAGCTTCTCGGGCTGATCGAGGTGGTGTCTCAAATGGCGGCGGAATTGCCTGAGACCGGCACGGAAACACGACAAGAATTGATCAACGCTCTTGCGATTGCGATGATGGCGGCGCTCCGTCTTGCTGCAGAACATAGGCTGGTTCGCAAAAACGAACGCCGCGTTTAGCGCTTGGACCGCACCTTCACAGGCTCCCCAAAGCGGCGCGCCAGGTCCAGAACCATCTTCCGCTCGCGCTTCGAGCGAATGCGCTCAAACGCCCGCTTCAATTGCAATCCCATGACATCGTTATGGCCTACCTTCGCGACGCGCTGTTTTGGGCGTCCGGGAAAGAGATCCTGAGGCGAACATCCAAGCACGATCGCGATGCGGAACAGGAGAGCCGCACTTAGGCGGCTGTCCCCGGCCTCATACTTCTGAAATTGCTGTTTGCTGATGCCAACTTGGTCGGCGATATCCGCTTGCGTGAATCCCAGGCCCTTGCGACGGACACGGATAGCCTCGCCAATCTGGGCGTCGACTTCCGTCACGGTGCGAGGTTCTGGGATCTGCATGTGTGTGCCGCGCAGGTGAATCAATGCCTCGTCGTGGCCATTTTTAGGCTAAATTCGGTGAAACTCAAACGGCGAGTATGGCTAGTTCAACCTGGGCGAGACTGGCAGCTCAACTTGCCCATGTAGCGCTGCGGCGATCCAAGCGTTGCTGAGCGCTCTGCAATATGACCTAGCTGTTCTCCGCTCTGGCGGCCGCTCATGCGCGGCTTGTTCGAGGGGGGTTGGTCATAGCGGAGTTTGTGTGCTCCAGACACTACGCACTGGTGGCCTATCCAGATACCGTGCTTGCCATCTCCTCTTAAGGCAACAGCGC
The DNA here is from genome assembly GCA_963837475.1 of uncultured Pseudomonadota bacterium. Classification (GTDB taxonomy): domain Bacteria; phylum Pseudomonadota; class Alphaproteobacteria; order Caulobacterales; family Aquidulcibacteraceae; genus Vitreimonas. The sequence continues at coordinate 930,193 of CAWIND010000001.1, read as the reverse complement.
CGCCTCTGACACGGACATACTCGTCGTGGGCGCCGTTGGAAATCCGGGCCGGGCGCCGGCGAACTCGGACGATAAGCAGAGTCTTCTGCTCTCTCCGAGAGGAGCACTATAAGAAGGCGCGATCGGTCCGATTGTCGCGAACGGACCCCGAGAAGCGTATGTCCGTGATGAACCGCGGGCGCGCGGCGCCGCGCGAAGACGCTTTATCCCTGCTGTCGTAGGTAGGTGAGTATGTTGGGTCGAGTAGGTTTGGGCTGGCCACACCACTCGCGGGCGCTGCTTTGGCTGCTCGTCGGAGGTCGTGCTGTCAAGCCAAGACCCACGTGGTGATGCGGCTGCATTACCTTCGAGAGTCTACGCTGTTGGTCTGCGGGCAAGTATATGCGCGCGGATGAAACTCCACGACCTTAGGTGCGCGAAATAGCTCCGTTGGTATGCCGAACTGTGAATATGGAATCACTCCCACAATTGAAGAATTTGGCGCTACCCTCGTGTCGCACTCATAAGGCATACAATAACCAGCATCATCCACAGGCATTGCGTGAAAGACAGCGTCTCCGATCCGCACCTGTATCGCCTCTGGCGTCCCTGGTGCGGGAGCCGGCCCCATTGAACCACTCGGCGTTGGCCAAAGCGGCAAGCAAAGGGTGGAATTCGAGTGCGACGTCAGCGTGATCTCAAAGGCGCCGCGGTCCGGATTATCGTGAATGTTAAGCGCAAACTTATCATCACGTTGAACGGTCGGAAAATGGGTGCAGGATACACACGCTAGCAACAAGAGAAGAGACAGAGTTTTCATCTAGGGGTACGCCAAGCTCAAAACGTGCTCCACACTGTCTCTTGCTGTATCGGTCCCAGAAATCCGATCGTAGGCTTGCCGCTGCGACGACGTCCCAAAACGAACCGCTACATCGGAACCCGCTCTAAAGTCATGCAACCCAGCTGTGTGCAAAAACTCGTGCGCAGTAACATAGTCAAGGCCGACGGGCAACTGAGCATTGGGATTGGTCCAATAAGGATGACCGCCGTTTGCCGTCAGGACACCTCCGTTCCCCACCACCGCGGCAACACCATTGGCATTTGCGTTCGGAATCGATAGGTACCCTGCGGCGCTCGCCATATTTGCTACTCTTAAATCAGTTCCATCACTGCGCAGAGCGGCGGCTCCATTAGACAGCGCTTCCGCGGCGCGCGTGAGGTTTCCCGAGGTTGCGCTTCCTTGGCCAAATGTGTGTTCGAATTTAGCGACCAGCTGACGATTTGCTGATCGGCCCGCGCTTAAATCGCCGGCAGCCCCTCGCAATTGTCCCGCGGTTCTCTCCATGCGTACAGCTGCCTGGCGCTGGGCTGCATCGAATTTGGACCACTGTTCATCACTCCAGCCAACGCCGCGGCCGTAACGACCCGTGGGATCGCTTCGGTTCATCGGGTCGTCTGACACATAGGCGTAAAGGTTGAGGTCGTCCCTATACCCCACCGGATCTGTCTGCAGAAACCGCCCCAGCACCGGATCATAGACACGCGCTTTGTAGTGATACAGCTGGATTTCCGGCAGCGCTATCTGCCCGGTGTAGCGGAAGCGTGAGCCGGTCCAAGCATTGGGTTCGCCATATGCGCCGTACTGATAACGCACGACGGATGCGCCGTCTTCAGCGATAACGCTGCCTTGTCTGTCGGTGATGAGATGACGGCGATCGGTTAGGCCAGAACCTTCGTACCAGACGATCGGTTCGTCGACGCCTGGACCATGCACATAACGGCGCAGCGTCGTGCCGGAGCCGTTGTATTCAGCGACAAGCCGGTCGCCGTCGTAGAGAAACTCCGTTGTCGCGCCGCTTGCCGTCGTCGAATGCAAACGTCCGAGCGGGTCGTATGTGAGCGCGTATGTCGGGTTTGAGCACGCATTGCCCCCGCTCGCTGCTTCGCCCGTCAGATGGTTTTCGAGGTCGTAGCAGAAGAGCCGCAATCCATCTGACGTGAGGTTAGCACGCCCGTCGTAACTATAGCCTGTGCTCGACACGGCGGAGTATTGGTTCAAGCCGTTGCGATCGTACGTGCGGCTGACAGTTCCGATGGGCCATTCGTATGCGGTCACAAACGTGCGTGACGTCACCTGTCCGTCATTGTTGTAGCCGAACGTATAGCTCGCATCGTTTGTCGCGCCAGCAAGGTCGTTGAACAACGTCACCAGTTGTGAACTGTCATTATAGGTGTAGGTGACGGCATCATTGTTTCCGCGACCTTGCGAGGTGCGGCGCGATAGCCGGTCATAGGCGTACAGGTCGAGTACCCCTGGCGGGCTTGCTGCGCCGTTCTCGCGCACCGCCGTAGCCCGGTTCATAACGTCGTAATCGTAGGTGAAGTAATTGGAGTCCGGGAACGTGACACGCGTCCGGTTGGAGGCGTTGTCGTACTGGAATTGCAGGCGTCGGCCGTAGCTCGTCTCGGATGTGAGTTGCCCTGCCTGATCGTAACAATAATCGACCCCGTTATTGGTGGATGTGCAGCCCGTATTGGGCGTCACGCCTGTGCCGAAGCGCGCGAGCACGCGGCGCCTGCAAATCGTAGCGCGTGCTGACATCAGTCGCTGAAGTATTGGCGATGTCGCGGAAAGTCTCGCGGTTGAGTGCGTCGTAACTGTAACCGATCGTGTCGGTCTGTGTGCTTGTCGTGCTGCGCAAACGCACTTGAGTGCGGTTACTATTGGCATCGTAACTATAACCTTCATAGTCGCCGCCGATGGCGGGACTGTCACAGGTCATCAAAGTCCCATGGCTTTGGCCGGTATTTGCGTATCCAGTCCCGCCTGTTGTTGGTGAGTAGGCGGTTTCTGGAAAATAGAGGCGGCAAAGCCGGTCGAACCCATCATAGACGAGATCCGATAGATTGCCGTTTGCGTCTTTCACTGTGTCGAGCAAACCGTTGGGGGTCCACGTTCTAAGTCGCATAGTCGATTTGCGACGAAGTTCCGACTGCGCGCCGCTCGAGCGTAATGCGCCCTTCGGCGTCGTAGCTGGTTTCGCTACGGCGCGACATCGGATCGACGGTTGCGGTTGAGTGTCCAAGTGCGTCGTAAGAATACGTGGTCACGTGACTGAGCGGATCTGTCATGGTGGCGACGCGGCCGGTCGGTAGATAAGTGTAAGTCGTTGTGGCCCATGTGTTCGTGCCATGAGTTCGATCCGAGCCCGCGCCTTGCATTATCGGTCGGAAGCGCACTGGTACGCGACTGGAACGGCGTTCGCCATGTCGTTTTAGTGACCAACGAAGGGTACCAATACTTAGAGCGCACTTATTCTTCGCTGACCCAGGCGGCCAAGGCGATCACTGGCATCCATCAGAGTGGCCCGCGCTTCTTCGGCCTTGTGAGCGAAAACGGAAAGCGGGCCAGCTTATGAAGAAGCTCCGTTGCGCCATCTACACGCGCAAATCCACTGACGAAGGCCTCGATCAAAACTTCAACTCACTCGATGCGCAACGTGAAGCCTGTAGCGCTTATATCCTCTCCCAAGCTGGCGAAGGCTGGACTGGCCTCAAAGACGTCTACGACGATGGCGGCTTCTCGGGCGGCACGATCGAACGCCCAGCGCTACGGCGACTACTCGCCGAGGTCCAAGCCGGACGCGTCGATGTCATCGTCGTCTACAAGGTCGATCGCCTTACTCGATCGCTCGCGGATTTCGCGCGCATTGTTGAAGTGTTGGACAAAGCAGGCGCCTCGTTTGTGTCGATCACGCAAGCGTTCAACACCACGACCTCGATGGGCAGGCTCACGCTCAACGTGCTGCTGTCATTTGCGCAGTTCGAACGCGAAGTAACTGGCGAACGCATCCGAGACAAGATTGCGGCATCAAAAGCCAAGGGCATGTGGATGGGCGGCAACCCGCCACTCGGGTACGACGTCCGTGATCGCGCCCTGCATATCAACGAGGGTGAAGCCAGCAGCGGTGCGTGAAATTTTCGATCGCTATCTGAAGATCCGCAATGTCTATGCGCTTCGTGATGAGTTGAATGCGGGTCGCCTCCGCTCGAAATGTTGGGTGTCGCGCTCGGGGCGCAAACATGGCGGCGCGGCGTTCACGCATGGCGCACTCTATCACATTCTTTCCAATCGCGTTTATGTGGGCGATATCGTCCATCGCGATCGTGCCTATCCAGGCGCGCATGCGGCGATTATCGCGACCGAGCAATTCGATGCAGTGCAGCAGAAGCTGCGGGCTGGAACGCCGCCTGCTCCCGGCATCGAGAGCCGCGGTCGCATCGCTCCGCTTAAGGGAAAGCTCTTCGATGATCGTGGCTCGCCGATGACCACCGCGCACGCCAACAAAAGCGGCAGACGCTATTTCTACTATGTGTCCACTGCGCGCACGACACGAAAGGTTGCCGGCAGTTTGGCGCGGGTGTCGGCAGCACGGCTTGAGACGCTGCTACGAGAACAGCTGGCGCCACTGGTGGACAAAAATTGGCTGGCGTGTGCGGCCAACGATCCGCTGCGCGCAATCCGCCGCGTTGAGTTGAGCGCCGCTCGATTGAAGATCGACCTCGATGTAGAATGTTTGCAAGATTCCCATGCATCGCCTGCCGTAGAGCTTGGGCATGACCTGGCGCCGCCGGTCATGGGCCGGCGGGTCATTCAATCGCTTGATAGATCTGAGCCGCGTGTTGACCGATCGCTTGTCCGGGCCATCGTGCAGGCGCGGCGCTGGCATGAGAGGCTCGCATCCGGTGAAGTCGCCTCGATCGAGGCCCTGGCCGAAGTCGAACAGGCTTGCCCGATTTATTTGGGGCAGTTGCTGCCGCTCGCGTGTCTCGCGCCAGACTTGATCGAAGCCATCGTTGACGGGCGTCAGCCACAACGGCTTTCGCTCGTCTCGCTGATCAAGGCGGGCCTTCCCATGCGTTGGACTGATCAGCGCAATCTCTTCGCCCAATTTAACTAGCGGTTCGCAGACGACTGCGTGCTCCAACCTGCGCGCCCACGGCAGCAAGCCGATCTCTGGCGTTCAAATCCAAGGCAGCAAAATCGCGGCGGGAGGGATCGGCGCAAGATCGCTTGTCGTCGCGCGCCGAATGGATCTCTCCGCCTTGGATTTGAGACGCAAAGTCCCGGAACTGCGGGAGGTTTTTCGCACTTGGCCCAATCGGTCCGCGCACAGGCAGACTGGTTGGTGGTTCTCTGCGGACTTGAACTGCTTGCCTAGTGAGCAGTCGAAAAAACCGATCTCTGGAACGCAAGGTAGGGAGTCAAAAGTTCGCACACGACTCGTTGCTCAAGGGAGCAAACGTGCAAACTCAACTCTGGCGAAGAAATCCAAGGTTCAAAAATGCGCCGAAGAGATAACTGCGCAAACCGCACACAGAGACGCGCAATTGCCGATCTCTGTGCCGTGGATCGCATTGCAAAGCCCCGGAATTGCGGGGACTTTTCGAGCCAATTCCAGAAAATACTGAGTCAAAAACAAGTGGTTGGTGGTGGCGGGTGGACTTGAACCACCTACCTTGGGGTTATGAATCCCACGCTCTAACCAGATGAGCTACGCCACCCCTCAAGTCTCGCTTGAAGGGCGCGACTGATAAGCGGCTCGCGCGCGCCTCGCAAGCGCCGTTTCGCCAAACCCCCGCCTCTTGGGCACGTTTGTTTCGCCTGTTGAGCCGATTTCCTTGCTTCGAACCCAGGGCCAGCCCAAATTGGGCGCCATTGCCCACCGAACCGCAACATGCGGGGAAAGATTTGGCCGAAGAGTTCGACGCCACCGACGCCCGCATCCTGGATCTGCTCCAGCGCGACGCCAGCCTGTCCATCGCCGAGATCGCTGAGCGCGTGGGCCTCTCCTCTTCACCGGCATGGCGGCGCATCGAACGGATGAAACGCGCAGGCATCATCCAGCGCCAAGTCACGGTGCTCGATTTCGAAAAACTAGGCCTCAAGTTCGAGGTCTACGCATCGGTGAAATTGCAACTGCCGTCGCGCGAAAACCTGGAGCGCTTCGAGGAAGCCGTTACCGGATGGTCCGAAGTGGTGGAGTGCGCCACCGTCACGGGCGCTGCCGATTACATGATGCGCATTATTGCGCGCGACATCCACGCCTATGACGACTTCATCCGCGACAAGATGCTGGCGCTTGGCCTTGTCTCCGATGTGCAGTCGCGCATCGTCATGCGCACCGCCAAGCGCACAACGGCCGCCCCGCTCGACCTCATCGCCGACACCCTGCCTCAATGATTCGGTTCACTGCGTGGCTTCGGCACGCCGCAGCATCTCAGCCGCGTGGCCGCCAATCCATTTCTGCGGATTAGACGGCGGCGTCAGGTTTTGCGCCCGCTCCCATTGCGTGATCAGCACCTTGGCCTGGTCGAAGGCCGGCAAGAGACCCGCACCTCCACGCACACCATGATTGAAATAGGCGTCGCCGAAAAACGTCCATTCCCGTTCCGGTTGACAGCCGAACGATGTGCGATCGGGCGCTGCCGCCGTCAGCACGATGGTGTTTTCGTCGGCGAGCGGCGCAACAAAAGCGCCGGAAAAACACGCTGAGATGATCACAACGCGATTGACGATGCCGGCCTGGGTGAAGAGATCGCGCAGATTGGTTGGCCGCAGCGCGCCGATGACTTGGCGATTGCGCATCGCGGCCGCGCCATCGGGCGATCCGTGCGAGGTGATGAACAGCACCACCAGATCTTCATTCGGATTGATCATCGAGCCGACTTGGCCAAGCGCCGCGGCGATATTCTCCGGCGTTGCGGTCGGATGCGTGCGATCGCCTTCGCCGCCAGCTGTCAACAATATCGAACGGCCTTCAGCATGCAGATGCGCACGCAAGATCTGCTCGGCCTGCGTGGCTTCGCGTTCGAACACCGGCTCGCCCCAAAGTGCGGCGACGATCAGATAGACATCCTGATGGCCCGGGCGTTGCGGCTGCAATGCGTTGAGCGTATCGCCCATCAATCGGGTGAGCCGCGCGGCCTCCGGCGCAGGCGGCGCAAGCTGCATGGCGCCGAACTGGCCGCCAAACGGGTCTTGCTGCTGGGCTTGTTGTTGCGCCGCGACCGGCACAGCAAGCAAAACGAGACTGATGGCAACCAATCCCCACCAGCGGCCCCAAAGACGCCCCATGCCCGGCCTCCTTCAGCGGAACCTAGAATGGAGTGCGCCACGGGCGCCCGCAAGCGGTGCAGCGCATTGCCGCCAAGCCGCCCGCTCCTGTAGCACTACGGCCATGGTTGAGGGCCATGATTGAGGGGACGCCAAAGCCGGACGGCTACATCGCCGTCCGCCGCGCCGAGTTGGCGCAAGGGATCGTCGCAGCCGACGGCTTGCCGCCAGGCGAAGTCGGCGCGTTCGGCGACGTGCTCAAGCTGCTCGACGCGCTCTTGCAATACGAAGCCCATGAACGCCTCGAAGCGCTGAAGGCGCTCTATGATCCGCTCGATCCCGATGCGCCTCCGACGCGCCGCAATGTGACGCCAGCAGCACTCGATGCATTCGAACAAGCCTTCGTCGAGGCGCTGACGCGCGCGAACTTCGTCGAGATCGATCACGACACGGTGCAGACGCGAGACGCCACAAAGCTGTTGACCGGCTTGAGCATCAAGCCGTCGCAGGCCGGCATCCGGCGCATCCGCTTCTTCGCCCGTGGCGTGCGGCCAGAAAAAGTCAAGCTCCGGACCTGGGCCGGGCTCGCAACGCGCGAGATCGAAGCCGAGATGATGAGCGATGTCGTCGTTTTCGTCGGCTTCAAAGGGGAAGCGGAAGTGCAGCGCGGCGACAAACAAGCCTTCGCCAAAATGCGCCGCGGCATGCGGCCAGGTGCTGCTCTGATCAAGCATTTCCGCAACGTGGCCACAGCCGAGCTGGTGACGCTCCATCCAGGCGCGCGCCCAAGCATGCGGCCGCGCGATCAAGTCTTTCTCGCAGCACCGGCAATCGTCGCTGGCGCGCCTGTGCTCCTCAACCTCTGGCCTGCGCTTACCGTGATCTTCGCGGTGCTTGCGGCATACTTTGGCGCGCGCGGCGTCATCGAACAAAGCGAATTGCGCCGCGCGCTGGCCGCGGCGTCCGGGCTGATCGCGGTCGGCGCCTTCGTCATGCGCCAGCGGATGAAATACGAAACCCAGAGCTTGCGCTATCAGAAGCAGCTCGCCGACACAGTGTACTTCCGCAATCTCGCCAACAATACCGGCGTCATCGATCTCGTCGTCGGCGCCGGCGAAGAGCAAGACGTCAAGGAAGCGCTCATCGCCTATTGGGCGCTTCGGCGCGGGGGCGGCGCGCTAGCCAAGGATGACATCGACAGAGCCGCGGAAGCGTTCCTGCGCGATCAGTTCGGACTGGCGATCGACTTTGAGGTGAGCGACGCACTGGCAAAACTTGAACGCCTTGAGCTCATCACCCGCGACGGCGAGCAGGTCACTGCACTGGCGCCCGCCGCGGCGCTCGCCAAGCTGGATGCGCGCTGGGATGGGCTGTTCAAGTTCGCGGCGCAGCCGGACGAGCCGGCACGACATTGATCACGACAATGCCGGCCTTCTGCCCGTTCGCGACATAGCGGTAAGCGTCGGCAATTTCATCGAGTGGGTATCGTCGATCGATCACGGCGTGGAATTGACCCGCCTGCATACGGTTCTTGAGCGACTCGACAAAGGCGTGTGCGATCCCGCGCCGCTGCAGCGGAACCACGACTCTATTGTTGCGTGCGATGATCGACCAAAGCATGAGCGGCAGGTTTTGCCCCCCTGGCCCCATATCGGTCGAGGCAAAGACGCCATCGGGCTTCAGCAACTTCCGGCATTTGAAGAAACTTGTCTTGCCCACCGCGTCCAGCAGGTAATCGAAGCGTTCGCCGATTCTGGTGAAATCTTCGGCGGTGTAGTCGACCACCCTGTCAGCGCCGAGGGATCGCGCCATGTCGAGATGGCGGGTGGGGACCACCGCCGTCACATCGGCGCCGTAGGATTTCGCAAGCTGAACGGCAGCACTACCGATGGCGCCGGACGCGCCATAGACCATGACCTTGCTTCCTGGCCCGATGTGAAACTCCTTCAGCCCGGCGTCAGCGTAGTACGCGCCTTCGCAAACGACGGCCTCTTCAAAGGCAAGGCCCTCAGGTAAAAGCGCCATCGCCCCGCTTTCGGGCACACAAACATATTCAGCATGCGCGCCATTGCGCCTGAGCGGGCACATGCCGAATACGCGATCGCCCGGCTTGAGCGAGACCACGTCCGGCCCCGCTGCTTCAACTTCGCCGGCAAAGTCGAATCCAAAAATCGAACGCTGCGGGCGTCGAAGCCCGTAGAAAAGGCGCAAGAGGCCCGGACGCAACTCGCCGCAATCGGTCCGATTGACCGTTGTGGCATGGACCCGAACCAGCACTTCGTCCGCCGCGGGGGCCGGCTTTGGCGCCTCGCACACCTTGATGACTTCGGGGGGTCCGTAGCGCGTGACGACAGCCGCCTTCATCCATGCCTCTTGCCTTCAACGAGAACTGAACCCTTAAAGGACTTCATGCCCAAGATCGACATCGCCGCGGCGCCAAAGCGCAAAGGCACAGGCTATCCGCCGCAATTCAACGCACCGTGCGCCGAGCGTGTGCGTCAACGCCTCGGCGAGGCCGGCGCCCTCACGGATTTTGGCGTCAATCTCATGGCATTGCCGCCGGGCAATTGGTCAAGCCAACGCCACTGGCACAGCCACGAAGACGAGTTCGTCTATGTCCTCGAAGGCGAGCTGACCTTGATCGAAGACGGCGGCGAAACGCTTCTGCGCGCCGGCGATTGCGCCGCCTTTGCGAAAGGGTCCGGCAACGGCCATCATATGGCCAACCGATCGGACACGACCGCGATCTATCTCGAGATCGGTTCGCGCCATCGCGCCGACGTCACCACCTGCTCCGACATCGACATGATGAGCACGAATACCGACGGCCGCTTCACCCGCAAGGACGGCACGCCCTATTGATTTGCCGCGATACGCTCTGCTTCGCGCTTCAAATCGTTGGCGTAAGCTTCAAAGATCGGGCAGAAATCCGGCATCATGCGCTTGGTGAGCGCAAACATGACGCCCGAAAAGCGTTCCTCCATGATGAAGTAGGTTGCATCGGCGGCATTTGGTTCAAGTTCAAATCTGCGCGCGCCGTGGAAGACGAGAGCGACGCCATCGCTCCACAACATGCGCCGCTCCGGCGCGACATCGGATATTTTGGGGATGAAGGTCCGTTTTGTGCCAGGCGCATGAATTCTGATCCGCTCGCCTTCGCGGATTTCGCCTTCAATCGCACTCACCGTGGAATTCCAGCGTGGAAATCCCGGCGCATCGGTCAAGAGGCGCCACACGATCGCGGCTGGCGCGCCAATTGCCGTTTCAATACGGCAGGTCATGGAAAGCGCACTCTTCGTTTGCGTGAATCTCAACGCACTCATCGCCCGCCTCTTCGCGTGGCGATCACATGGCTCAGCCATGCAGCGAAAGGCTCTGGCTTCGTAAACGGGCCAGTGTGATTGCCGGGCGCGTCCAAGAGCGGGCGCCCTAACGCGTTCGCGAGCGCGGCGGCAGCCTCGCGTGCCGGCTGACCGATGGAGGCCTCGCCTGCGCCGACGACGACCGCGCCGGCGCGGACCGTATCCAAGTCAGGCCTATAGCGCACCGATGCCGGCGCCATGCGGGTCAGGAAGAATTTGTTCTTCACTAATTCCGCGTCCGCCAGCGGCGGCAGCTTGATCGGCGCCGGGCGCGCACTCCACTCGAAAGTCTCATGCGTGATCTCGGTGAGGTTGAGAAAATTCTCGAACGCGCCTGAAGGATCCGTCTCGGCCAAGTCGAACACTGCTTCAGCGCGCTCCATGACGCTCTTGTCGTCCAAAAGCGAAAACACCGGCGGCTCGTGGGCAATCAGCAGGGCGACGTCGCCGGCATGGCGCCCAAGCAGCTCCAAACCTGTCACCGCCCCGCCACTCGAGCCAAACACAAGCGCCGGTCCATCGCCAACAGCGGCGATGAGTTTGTGCAGATCGCCGGCGAGCGATTCCGCATCGACGCGCGCACCCTCCTTCAGCGCACTCTCGCCAATGCCGCGCGGATCGTGCGTGACGACCTTGAACGCAGAGGAGAGGTGAGCGGCGAGCGCGGCAAAACCAGCCATGCCAGCGGGCGCGCCGACCAGGAACAGCGCAGGCCCCGCTCCGACCACGCGGTAGGAGATGTTTGCGCCTGCGGTGTTCAAAGAATTGTTCATCGAAACCTCCGCGCACGGGCTACGTAAAGCGACGGCCACGCAAGGCGACGACCACGCAAAGCGACGGCCACGCAACCAATCCGATTGCGTGGCCGTCCAACAAAATGCGCTTCTTACTAGCCGCGGCGCGTATTGTCGTCGACGCGGAAGAGCACACGCAGATTGACCGGCGAACCCACCGCGTCGCGCCCGTCTTTCGTCGTTTGCGCGTGACGGTACATGTGCGCCACGCGCATTGCCGCGCCGCTAAATCCGGAGCGGGCTGGGTATTCGGACACCGGCGCGCAATCAAGCGCGCCATTGCTCAGCACCGTGCAACGCAGAGACGCTTCTCCTTCACGGCCCTCTTCCAGGGCGCGCGTGGGATAGGTCTGAGCCAAGCGCCACGCGGCCGGCGTCCGCGTCCAGACCGGACGGCGCTGACCTTCGACAATGATCGGCTCGCTGTCCTGCGCGTCTGCGGTTTCGCTTGTGCCTGCATTTCCGGTTGCGCTTCTGGTTGTGCTGGCGGGCGTGACCCCGATGGTTTCCTGCGGAACAGACGCGGCTGCACTCCTGTGGGGAGACGGCGCCGCGGAATTCGAAGACGAACCACTTTCGTTGGGCGAGGCGATGGAATTGTCAGCTTGTTGGGCGGGAAGCGGTCCGGCCTGGATCGGCGCTTGTGAGGTTTGGCCGAATTGCGCTTCGTTCGACGCAAGGTTCTGGCCAATGTTCTGGTTAGGCTGACCGTGTTCGGAATTCTGCCACGCCAAATAGCCGCCGCCGGCAAGAACCGCGGCCACCGCCGCGCCCGCCAGCCATTTCCAGGCGCCTCCGCCCTCCTTGGAAGCATGGATCGTTACTGGCTTTCCCTCGGCCGGTTCGTGACTCATGATCGTCTCCTGAAAATCATTCAGAGGTCCCGTCGCGATTTCGCTGTCGAGCTTTGCTTTGATTAAGGACCCTCCATGCGCGGCAACGCCTACCGCCTAATCTCAGTTCCGCGCGTCCATCGTCTCCAGCGCTTTTTTCCGACAAGCCGCTGAAAACATAAGATTCAAACTGTTCGCCATCGAACATTTGGCCGCCCAACACTTTGGAGGGTGACGGTGAATGTGCACGCTTCAGTTTTATCGAAGCGGCCCTCCAGCGCTGAAAAAAAAGCGCCGCGCCTAGACGCCTGCATAGACCGCGCGCACGTGGCCGTCCGTGTAGCCCATGATGCGCCGCGCGCCGCTCGGCCAGGCGATAAAATCGATCACCATGCGCTGACTGTCGCGCGGACCGCCAAACAATGCTTCCGGCTCGGCGCGCACCCACACCAAAGGCGCGGTCGCATCCGCCTTTGCGCCCTCCTGCTCGATCGCATCGATGATCGCTGCGCGCACGTCGCGGGGCGGATATTGCAGGAAGACGGAATGATAGACGATGGTCGCCGCATCCTTGGCGCGTGCGGCCAACTTGTCGGAAACCCAGGTCACCGCATCGGCGCGATCGACGCGCGTCCCGGTTTCGAGCGCCAGCGCCACAGCGCCGTCGAAACGCGCGAGACGATCGGCTTGATCGGGCCAAATGTAGGACTTGAGTTGAAGCAATTGCGCTGGATCGCGGATATCGAGCGGATTGAGGTCGCAGGCTGCGCGATCGCGCACGGCGATGCGCGTTTGCACAGCCGGCGGGGGGCCATTCCATTCCGTATCGATCACAACTGGGCTTGCATCGCCCCAGGACCAAGTCGCGGTGCGATAGGCAAAACGATCCCAGTTGAGATTGAGACCAGCGCTTGCGCCGATTTCCAACGTGTCGATCGGCCCGTCCCAGGACTTGGCGAATTCAAGAAAGCACGAGAGCAACGCGATCGAACGGCGGGTCTCGTTGGTCTGCGGCGCCGACTTGATGAAATCGGCCACCCATGCCTGCTCGCGCTTCAAGAACGCCCGCGCCGCCGGCCAGACCGTGTCCATGTCCCACGCACCGCTGGCATCGGGATAGGTTGCGCCAAGTTCGGCGTCCCGGCCCATCAGCACTGCTGCGTGAAGCGCGCCGCACAGACGCAAAGCCACGACATCGGCGCGCGGACTGCCCTGCCAATTGCCGACGAGATCGGCGAGCGGTCCGCCGGCTTCGAGATCATCGGCCATGCGCGTGACCAGTTCGCCCGTGAACGGCGAACCGAACATCGTGCAATACATCGCTTGTTCGCGGAAATGATCGAGAAGCTTTTCAGCGCTCACGGGCGCCTCACGCCCGTTCAACGCAAAGCGCAATGCCCTCGCCGCCGCCAATGCAGAGCGCAGCGACGCCGCGTTTGGCGTCGCGCGCTTCCATCGCAGCGAGCAAAGTCACCAGCACGCGCGCGCCGGATGCCCCGATCGGGTGCCCGAGCGCACAGGCGCCGCCATTGACGTTCAGATTGTCGAGCGGAATGCCGAGCTCTTTCATCGCGATCAGCGGCACCACGGCGAAGGCCTCGTTGATCTCCCAGAGATCGACGTCGCCCACCTTCCAACCGGCGCGATCGAGCGCCTTCCGAATCGCCGGCACCGGCGCGGAGGTGAATTTCGAGGGATGCTGAGCATGCGAGGATTGCGCCACGATACGCGCAATAGGCTTCTTGGCCTTGTTCGCGGTTGTCAGCACCAGGGCGGCGGCGCCATCGGAAATCGCCGAAGCGTTCGCCGCCGTCACCGTGCCGCCATCCGTGAAAGCGGGCTTGAGCGAGGGAATCTTTTCGGGCTTTGCCTTGCGCGGCAATTCATCAGTGTCGATATCGCCGAACTTCGACTCGAGCTTGATGATCTCACGCTTGAAGCGCCCCTCCTTGCCGGCGTTCTGCGCACGCGTCAGCGTTTCAAGCGCATAGGCATCCTGGGTCTGGCGTGTGAACTGATAGTCCTTGGCGGCCTGATCGGCGTAGACGCCCATGGCGAGGCCTTCATAGGCATCTTCGAGGCCGTCGAACGCCATGTGATCGAAGACGCGGTCGTGTCCAAATTTGCGGCCGCCGCGATAGTTCGGCATCAGGTACGGCGCCCGCGACATGCTCTCCATGCCGCCGGCGATCACCGTCTCTGCTTCACCGGCAAGCAAGACCTGGCGCGCCATCGCCACTGCCTGCAGGCCAGAGCCGCACATCTTGTTCAGCGTCACCGCCTCGGTCGATTCATCCAGACCGGCGCGCAGCGCGGCTTGCCGCGCCGGCGCCTGACCCAGACCCGCGGACAGCACATTGCCCATGATGATCTGATCGGCGCCGCCGGTGCCGGCTTCCTGCACCGCCGCTTTCACCGCGGCCGCGCCGAGCTCCGGCGCCGTGAAGCTGGCAAGCTCACCCAGCAGCCCGCCCATCGGCGTGCGCGCCATACCGACGATTACGACGTCTTCGCTCATTGTGACTTCCCTTCAGAATTTCCGCCTGCACGTAGCACCAACAAAGTCGATGTGCCATGCGCGTAGAGCTTGCCTCTCGCATCGGTGAGCTTGCCTTCGGCGGTAATGATGGTGCGGCCGCGCGCGACGACAACGCCTTCAGCGCGCAGTTCGCCGGTGTCAACTTGGATGGCGCGGACGAAATTCACTTTGGTTTCCACACTGGTGTAACTTACACCCGCCGGCAGCGTTGTGTGCGCCGCGCACCCGGTGCAGCTGTCGATCAGCGTCAGCGCCCATCCGCCGTGCACAATGCCCAACGGATTGAGCACGCGCTCCGACGGTTTGCCCACAAATACGGCACGCCCATCCTCGACTTCCGCCAAACTGAACCCGAGCGTTGCGGCGATCGATGGCGGGGGAAATTTGCCCGCAATCAGCGCGCGCATGGCTTCAAGGCCGGAGAGGCCTATCAAGGCGCGTGCAATATCGTCCGCTTCGCTCATTTTAGCGCTCCGTCGCCGCGATCCAGCCGCCGCCGAGGACGCGCGTGGAGTTGGGATCGTAAAACACCGCCGCTTGACCTGGCGCCACGCCCTCTTCGGGGGTTTCGAGTTGAACCGACCAGCCCGCGCCCATCGAAAGCTTGGCCGGTACCGGGGGGCGCGTCGAACGCACGCGCACAAGCACGTCGCGGCCATCGAGCGCATCTTCGCTGGCGACGCGTTCGCCGATCCAGTTCACGTCTTTGAGCGCAATGCGCGAGACACCCAGTGCTTGGCGCGGACCGACGATGACGCGCTTGTTGGCGGCATCGAGCTTGATGACGAAGAGCGGCTCGCCAGTGGCCACGCCAATGCCGCGGCGTTGGCCGACGGTGAAATTGATCACGCCATCGTGGCGGCCGAGCACGCGCCCGTCGACATGCACAATGTCGCCGGGTTCGATGGCGCCGGGCCGCAGCTTTTCGACCACCGATTGATACTTGCCGCTCGGCACAAAGCAGATGTCCTGGCTGTCCGGCTTTTCCGCCACACTGAGGCCAAGTTCAGCCGCCAGCGCGCGGGTTTCACTCTTCGGCTTGTCGCCGAGCGGAAAGCGCAGGAATGCGAGCTGGTCGCGGGTGGTGGCGAACAGAAAATAGGTTTGGTCACGACTGGCGTCGGCAGCGCGATGGAGCTCGCCGCCTTCAGCGCCTTCGACACGCCGCACATAATGGCCCGTCGCCAGGCAATCGGCGCCAACATCTTCGGCGACGCGCTTCAGATCCTTGAACTTTACGGTTTGATTGCAGCGCACACACGGGATCGGCGTCGCGCCCGAAAGATAAGTATCGGCGAAATCTTCCATCACCGCGTGACGGAAGCGGCTTTCGTAATCGAGCACGTAGTGTGGGAAGCCCATGGCGTCGGCGACACGACGCGCATCGTGGATGTCTTGGCCTGCACAACAGGCGCCCGGCTTGTTGACCGCCGCGCCATGATCATAGAGCTGCAGGGTGACGCCGACGACGTCGTAGCCTTCGCGCGCCAGCATGGCGGCGACCACGGAAGAATCGACCCCGCCCGACATCGCCGCGACCACGCGCGTTTGCGCGGGCGGCTTGGGCAAGCCCAATGAGTTGAGGGTGCGCCGCCCGATCGGCGCGGTAACAGCTGACATCTCATCCTTCCCTCCGGGGTCAAGGCCCAGAGCGATGGCTCAGAGATAGTTGAGAAGGGTGAGTTTTGAAAGGTCGCTGAAGACCTTGGCGGAGGCTTGATACTGGGTCATCAGCAGATTGAGCTGAACCGAGAGCTTCGCCAGATCGGCGTCGCGCAGATCGCCGATCTCCTTGGTCATCAGGTCGGATTGCGCCTGCAGCTGCGTACTCTGCGTCGTCAGCTGCGCCTGGATTTGACCCGCCCGTCCCGATTGGGTGTCGAAATTCGAGGCCTGGGTGTCGAGCTGGGAAGCAAGCGCGTTGAGCGTCGTTTGATCGGCCTGGCTGATCGGCTGGCCGATGGCGCCGCCCGCCGCATTGATCATTATCTGCAAGGTCTTCATCACATCGAAGAGACCTTGCGACATATCCGAGGCCTTCTGCGACAGCACGATGGGCGCGCCGGTCCCCAGATCGATGGTCTGCGCGCGCGCGGCTTCGTTGAAGATCGAGCTCGTTGGCGAGGCATTGACGAGTTGCTGCAGCGTGTCGACCTGAACCGGCGGCGCGCCCTGGCGTTCGCCGGCGAACAGCGGCTGGCCGTTCCAGGTTTGATTGAGCGCTGAGACGATGGAATTGAAATTGAGTTCGAGGTCGGTGGATATGCCGCGCCCGTCATTGGCGCTGATCGCGGTGCGGATGGATTGTGCGAGAGCGCGTGCGCCGGCCGCGACTTGCTGAAGTGCGGCGCCCTGCACATCGAAGCGCGCTTGCAGCTGATCGATGAGCGAGCTCTTGGCGTCGGCGGCGGCCTTCAAACTCTGCGTACTCAACAGCGAGCCGGCTTGGCCGCCGAATCCCTGCAAGTCCGATGCAATCGCGCCCGACCCGAGCTGGGTCTGGATGTCGTTCAATTGCTTGCCCATACGCGCCAGATCGAGCTGGATTTGCGTCGTCGAGCCAACACCGGCCACCATGACATAATCTCCTTAGACGGGGGTCTCGATGCCGAGGTTCATGAGGACATCCAGCATCTGCGACGCGGCTTGAATGACGCGCGCCGCCGCCGCGTATGCGTTCTGATAGGTCGTCATCTTCACCAATTCGTCGTCCATGCTCACGCTTTCGACCTGCGAACGGCGATCGTTGGCCGCGGTTGCGATCGCTCGCGCACCGTTGGCTGCGTTTTGCGAATCCGACGCAAGCCGGCCGGCTTCGCCGCCTAGGCGCGCCGCGTAAATGCCGAGCGTCGTCGATTGCGCCGTGAGTGCGCCTGCGGTGGCGAAGGGCCGAATGGCGTCGCGCGCCGCGACCAGCGCTGCCGCGCCGCGATTGTCGCCGCCTTCAATGACTTGCGTGCCAAGCGGGGCGGTCAGGTCAGGACTGCCCACGGCCAGCAACAAGGGATTGGTCGCGACCTGCGGATTGATATTGACGGTGAGAGCGCGCCCCGCGGTCGCTGCTTGCGACAAACCGTTCAATGCAGAAAACGAAATGCCGGTGCCGCCACGTTGGGTCGAGTCGGCCGTCAGCGAGACTTGGAATTTCGGATTGGCGGTGAAACTGATCTGACCCGTCGTCGCGTCGCGCGTGAAGACGCCGTAGTCGCCAAGCCCGGTGCTGCCGCTGGCGTTGAGCGTGTTGAGCAGATCGTCCCAGGTTGCTGTCGGCTGCGCCAAGGCGCCGGAAATGGAGATGGCTCGGGTCGCGATCAGGCGCCCCGAGGTGTCGCGCACTTGGTAATCGATCTCGCCGCCGGCGTTGAAACCAAGCAGGTCGCTACCCTTGATGCCGTTTTCGAAGAACATGGGCGTTGGGCTGGAGACGAGATCGTTCAAACCGAAGAAATGCGAAAAACCCCTGCCGGCGCGATCGCTGGGCGTGGTTGGGTCTTGCTGGATGACGAGACCGCCGCCCGCGCCGCCGGCGCTGAGCGACAAGACGCCATTGGAAAAACTGGCGCTGCCGGCCGGCGATTGAGCGCCGAGTGCCGAATTCAGCGCCGCTGTTAGATCGGCGATCGCGCCGCCAGAGAAGCTGTAACTGGTCGACGACAGATCCGAAGTGATTGTGCCCGCATCGAAGTCAATGTGCAGGCGATCCTTCAGCACACCGTTCGCATCAACGACGCCGATGACCGCCTTGCCGGTGAAATTAAGCGAGTCGGCGCCGAGCAAGCCGGTCTGACGGCCGGTCATGGTCCCAAGCGCGGGCGATGAGGCGTTGTTGTTGTGTACTTCGTTGAGCGCATCACCGAGTGCGCCAGAGAAGCCGCCCAGCGCTTCAGCCAAGCTCGGCAAATCCTGATCGCGGACCTGCAACAAGCCCTTGATCGAACCGCCGGTGAGGAAAGGCTCGAGATTAGTGGCCGAGCCGAGTTGCGGGTTGAGGCTGATGACGCCGTGCGATGCGAAGTTTCCATCGCTCGGCGTATAGGCGATCGTCGCTGCTTGCGTGCCAACAAGAAGCGCCCCGCCGGTTGTGCGCACATTGACGCCGCCGCCGTCGGTCTGGGTCACGGTGATGTCCATCAGCGAGGAGAGCTGATCGATAAGCTGCGATTGGGCGTTCTCCGCATTGGTGCTGTCAGCGCCGGTGCTCCTCGTCAAACGGATCTGTGTGTTGAAGCTTGCAATACGGTTCATCAGGTCTTGGGCCTGCTGAACAGAATCGGCGATGCGTTGATCAGCCTCCGATCTCAGATCCTGGATGGTTTGGCCGACGCGCTGCACTTCGTTGTAAGTGGCTTGCAGTGCGCTCACCGTGGCGCCGCGTTGCAGCGCCGAGGACGGGTCGGCGCCAAGCTGGGTGGCCGCAGACCAGAATTGATCAAGCAAGCCGAACATCGAGGTCGGATCGGCAGGATCGCCGAAATTCGATTGCGCGCGGTTCAAAATATCGGCGCGCGCGGCGGAAGCGCCCTGCGCGGCTTGCGCGATGAAGCTTGCAGCGGCGAGAAAACGATTGGCCGCGCGCGTGACGCCGACGACATCGACGCCGCCGCCGTCTCCGAGATCGGCGTGCGGGGCAAGCGTGACCGTCGTGCGCACATAGCCTGGCGTGTTGGCGTTGGTGATGTTCTGCGATGCAGAGCCGAGGCCCGCCTGCGCGGCGCGCAAGCCGGAGAGGCCCGAAAGCAGGACAGAGCTAAGCGACGTCACGCGCGCACGCCCGGCATACGCGCGCCCGGCATAAGGCGCCGAGCGCCCGGCCAAATTTGCCGGGCGCGTGAGCGCTCGCCGGCGTGCGCGAAGGCATAGCTAAACGCTTGAAACAACACATCTTCTCTCCACGAGCAGCGAGCTAACCCACACGTCACGCGCCGCTCGTTAACCATCGCTCTCGCAAGGGCCGGACCAGGGCCCGCTCACCCGGCAAGAACTGCCGGCCAAACGGCGCCGTTTGCCGGTTATGTCCGCGAAACGAAGAGGCGCGGCGCTGATTTTGCTGGAATTTTCATGGTTAGCGGCGTGGCCCGGCGCTTGCTGATTGGACTTGCCGCCCGTGCATTTTGCGCGAGGCGCGCCTTGGGGGACGTATGGGCATCGCGGCCAACGCCGTTGCGGACCTTGTCGGAGCACCGCCGCCTTCGCCGCGCCACTCAGCGCAAGCGAGCGACGACAACGACAACGCGCCCAGCTTCCGGGATCGCATCCAGGACCACATCCAAGAGGACGGGGACAATGATCGTCCAGCGTCTCGCGATGAGCGGCCAGGCGCAAAGAGCGACGCACGAGAACAAACACGAGAGCAAAGGGCGGCGCAAAGAGCCGCACAAGCAGCGGCGCAATCAGCATCGAGCCAGGCGAGCGACCAAAGCGAGGAAACTGCGCGGGGCGAACCGGCGCTAGCGGACGAGCAGCACAGCGAGACAAAGTCCGACGCTGTGGCTGCACCCCTTTTCCTCCAGCTGATCACCAATGCGATCGCCTCGACGATCGGAGCGAAAGCGGCGCAAACATCAGCGCAGCAAGAGACCCCTGCGTCGACGGCAGCGCAGCAAGCGGCGGAGCAAGCGGCCGCAAACAGCGCATCAGCGACCACGCTCGTCAGCGCAGCGGCGCCGATCAAGGTGACGGCGAAGGCGGACGCGAGCGCAGCACGCCCAGCGCAAACCAAGACCGCCAAGGGCGCGGCCGAGAAGACAGAAGCCGCGTCTACGGGCGCCGTCGCGAAAGGCGCGGCGCCGGTTTCGCAGGCGCAAAGCGCTGCAGCGATCATAGTGGCGGCGCCTGCCCAAGGCGCCCAAAACGCCCAAAACGCCCAAGACGGCCAAGACGGCCAAAACGTCCAGGACATTGTGAAGGGCGATGGCCAGACAAAGTCGGAGGCCATCGAAGACGCGCTGGCGGCGGCGCGCGCCGCGCAAGCCCAAGACCAACCGCATCAAGCGCGGCGGTCCATGGCCTCGCCCATCATTGTGCCGGATGCGCCTGCGCAAACAAATACGCCAGAGGCAAAGCCGCGTGATGCTGGCAAGGCGCTGCCACAAGCCGAGGCGCTGAAGCAAGCGGCTCAGGATTTTGCGCCGGCAACGCCCAAGGCGCAGGCGGCCTCACCTGCGCCGCCGCCAGCGTCTGCGCATCTGCAACTGGCAGCGCCCGTTGAGCAAGGCGCCACAGCGAGCACGGACGCGCGGTCGCAAGCAGCGCCGGTCGCCGCCCAAGTCGGCGGCGAGATCATCCGCCGCTTCAATGGCCAGGACACCAGTTTTCAGTTGCGCCTCGATCCCCCGGATCTGGGCCGGGTCGATGTTCGCCTCGACGTGTCGCGCGACCATCGCGTGACCGCGGTGATCTCCGCTGACAATCCCCAAGCTTTGAGTGATCTCGCGCGCGGCGCGCGCGATCTGCAACAGGCGCTGCAATCGGCGGGCCTCGACCTCGCCGATGACGGCTTGCGCTTCGACCTTTCGTCGAACGGGCAAGGCAACACCTTCGCGCAAGCGCAGGCCCAGCACGATCAATCCAATGTCCGCGCCGCGAACGCGGCGCATGCAGAAACCTCAATCGCGCCCGAGATTACGACGTCGCGCCCGCTCAGCATCGATCGCTGGCGCGGCGCGCGCGTGGACGTGATGGCGTAAGGAGACTTTGGCGATATGAGCGTCTCAGGCGTCAACAACACCACACCGGTGAGCGATCCAACAGCGACCGACGCGACATCGGCCCAGCAAACGCTGGCTGGCAATTTCAACACGTTCCTGACGTTGCTCACATCGCAGCTGCAGAACCAAGACCCGCTGTCACCGATGGATTCGACACAATTCACCCAACAGCTCGTGCAGTTCAGCCAGGTCGAGCAGCAGATCAAGACCAACCAGAATCTGGAAAGCCTGGCGGCGCAATTCCAGGCCGCGTCCGCGGGCGCGGCCCTCTCCTATCTCGGCAAGAACGCGCTCATTCAGAGCGACACCACCACCCTTGCCAACGGCCAAGCCGCTTGGGGCTATTCGCTGGCGAATACCGCCGGCAATGTGACGCTGCAGGTGCGCGACGCCTCGAACCGCACGGTGTTCACCACGGACGGTCAGAAAGCCGCTGGCGATCACGTTTTCACCTGGAATGGCAAAGACATCAACGGCAACACCATGCCGAGCGGCGTCTATCATCTCGTCGTCACCGCAACCGACACTGCGGGCAACACGATCAGACCGACCATGACGGTTCAGGAAATGATCAACGGCGTCGATTTCACGGGAACAACGCCACAGGTCATCACCACTTCGGGTTCGCGCGACTTGAGCACCATTCGTGCGATCCTGAACGGCTAACGGGAACGGCTAACGGGACAAGCGCCGGCCGAATGCCGGCGCTTTACGCGCAGAAGCGCTCACATCAGGGGACTCGAGTCTGCGTTCGCGCGCAGACAATGATGGAGCAGGCTTATGTCGATCTATACCGCCCTGCGCGCGGGCGTTTCTGGCCTCACCGCCAATTCAAGCGCGCTCGCCGTGATTTCCGACAACATCGCCAACGTTAACACCGTTGGCTATAAGCGCAGCGGCGTCGATTTCACCGCGCTGGTCAATGCGCAAAACTCCAACACGACCTACAATGCCGGCGGCGTGCTGCCGCTGACCCGCCAGCAGATCTCACTGCAAGGCTCGCTCGAGCAATCGCGTTCAGCGACGGACATGGCGATCTCAGGCGAGGGCTTCTTCATCGTGTCGACCAACAATCAGCAGCTCACCAATGGCGGCAGCGTTCTATTCACGCGCGCGGGCTCGTTTACCGTCGATCACAACGGCTACATGGTGAATGCGCAAGGCTTGTTCTTGCAGGGTTGGCCCGTTGCCCCCGACGGCAGCGTCACTTCTTCGCCGACAAGCCTCTCGGCGATCGAACCGGTCAATATTTCTGGCGTCGGCGGTCTCGCGGAACCGACGGCGAACGTCAGCATCAACGCCAACCTACAATCCGGCGAGGCTTCCTACGCAAACGCGCAAGGCCCCTACTCGGCGGGAACGATGGCCACAGGCACAATCACGCCCGACTTCGAGAGCTCGCTCGAAATCTACGACAGTTTGGGCGAGCCGCGCACGATCGCGATCGGCTTTTTGAAGACAGCGCCGAATACCTGGCAAGTCGAAGCCTATGCACGGCCCAACACCAACGTGACGAACGGCGCGGTCACGGGCGGTCTGCTCGCAAGCGGCACCGTCACTTTCAACACGGACGGCACGGTCGCCAGCACAACCGGCACCATCGCCTCCACTTTCAACGTCAACTGGGCGGCCGCAACCGGTGCGGCGGTGCAGCCCATCACGCTCAACCTCGCCAACGGCATGACCCAATTCGCCAACGCCTACGGCGTCACCAGCGTCACCGCCGACGGCGTGCCGCCGGGCGATCTTGTCGGGCTCACGCTCGAAGGCGACGGTATGCTGACGGCGCAATTCTCCAACGGCCGCTCGCGCGCGCTCTACCAGATCCCGCTGGCGACGTTCCTGAACCCGAACGGCTTAAAGGCCGATCAAGGCGGGGCGTTCCGCGTCACGCTCGATTCCGGCCTCTACAATATCAACGCCTCGAACGCCGGCGGCTCGGGCAGAATCGTTTCGGGCGCGCTTGAAGGTTCGAACGTCGACCTTGCTGCTGAGTTCACGAACCTCATCACCACACAACGCGCTTACTCGGCCGCATCGCGCATCATCACGACGGCCGACCAGATGCTGGAGGAACTTCTCCAGATCAAGCGATAAGAAAATGATGTGAGGTAAGAAATGAGTAAGACGCGTCGTGTTCTAATTCGATACAAGCGTCTGCTCAGAAATTCGATTCGCCTTAGTCGTTTCTTTAGCACCACAAGTTATGTTGGTGCTTAAGAACAGGAGTGAGGCGCTATGCAGAAGCAACGCCGCTATGATGGGGTGGTGATGGGTCCCGACGGGAATCCCCTCACATTGGATGATCTGCCGCCGGCGGGCACGACCCGTTGGGTGATCCGCCGCAAGGCGGAAGTCGTTGCCGCGGTTCGCGGCGGGCTGCTCTCGCTTGAAGACGCTTGCGCACGCTATGGGCTCTCAGAAGAAGAGTTCGACGGCTGGCGTAAGTCGATCGAAAAGCACGGTCTTCCGGGCCTGCGCACGACGCGCATCCAGCACTATCGTCTGGCTGACGCTTAATAAGGCGCCAGATCCTCTAAGTGTCGCCGCGGGCCGACACGCCTCAGGTTTCAAAGCCCTCGCCTCGCGGCGGGGGCTTTCGCCGTTTTGGGCCGGCGTTTTGGCCGCCGTTTTGGGCCCTGGCGCCTGAAACGCGGCGCCTCGTTCCGCTTGGCGCTTAACCATCCCTTCACCACGAAGGCGGCAATTCTTGCCCACCGGCGAGATTTGCCCAGCTGATTCTGGCTCGCCTGCGCGTCGGAGAGGCGTTGAGGCGTGAACGGCATAACCAACTTTTTGCTGAAGGCGGGACCGACGCGCTTGTTTGCCGCGCTCGGTGTGGCCGCCGTGATCGCGGCGATCTTCTTCACGCTCGTGCTGCGCATGGGCGGGGAAGACAAGGCGTTGCTCTTCTCCAACGTCGACATGCGCGAGGCCGGCGAGATCACCCAGCACCTTGAGCAAGCCAACATCCCCTATGAACTGCGCGGCGACGGCACCTCCATCTTCGTGGCGCGTTCAAAGGTGCTCGAAGCGCGCATGATGCTGTCCGCCGACGGCCTGCCCTCGCGCGGCTCCGTCGGCTACGAGATCTTCGACCAGCCCGATGCGCTCGGGCAGACCCAGTTCCAGCAGAACATCAATCGCCTGCGCGCGCTCGAAGGCGAACTTGCCCGCACCATTGCCTCGCTCGACGGGGTCTCCAGTGCACGCGTGCACTTGGTGTTGCCGGAGCGTCAATTGTTCGCGCGCGATACCGAGCAGGCTTCTGCCTCGATCGTGCTGCAGCTTCGGCGCGACGCGCTGACGCCCGAGCAAGTGCGTGCGATCCGAAATCTGGTGGCGAGCGCGACACCGGGGCTGACCAGCAACCGCGTCACCATCCTGGATGAGACCGGCCGCCTGTTGGCGGCGGCGACCGATCCAAACGATCCTACCGGCGATGACGGCGAGGATGCCCGGCAGGCCGCGGTCGAGGAGCGCATTCGCTCGACCGTGACCGATATCGTTGAAGGCGTCGTCGGCGCCGGCAATGCGCGCGTGCAAGTCACCGCCGACATGAACTTCAACCGCGTCAGCGAAACCCAGGAGCGGTTCGATCCCGAGGGCCGGGTCGTGCGCTCGACGTCGACGACGGAATCAACCGCAAGCACGAACGAGCGCCCGCAAGGCGCAACCACGGGCGCCAACGTTCCCGACGCCACTGCGCCCTCCTCGGGAAACAGTTCGCAGAACGCCAACAATTCGAGCCAGGAAACCATCAATTACGAGATCTCGCACACAACCACGACGACCGTGAGCGATGGCGGCACCATCAACCACCTCTCGGTCGCGGTTGCTGTCGACGGAGTGTCGACGCCGCCGGCGAGCGGGCACGGGGCCCCAACTTATGCGCCACGCAGCGCTGAAGAGATGCAGCGGCTGACGGCGCTGGTGCGCTCGGCCATCGGCTTCAATCAACAGCGCGGCGACACAGTTGAGGTGGTGAACGTTCGCTTTTCGCGCCCAGCCAGCGAAGGCGCCGAAGCATCGGCCCCCGGCCCTTTCAATCTCGCTGGCCTCGACATGACGCGCATCATCGAGATCCTCGCGGCATTGGTCGCCTCGCTTGCGTTCGTGTTCTTCGTGTTGCGGCCGCTGATCGGCGGACTGATCCGCGGCGGCGCCAATGCCGGACAAGCTGCCCTTCCCGCGCCGGGCGGCGGCGGGATCGCCGCATTGCCGGCGCCGGATGGCGCAGGCGGCGGCGACAGCGCCATCGATGTCGCCGAGATCGAGGGACGCGTGCGTGGGTCGTCGGTCAGGAAGATGGCCGAAGTCGTCAACCAGCATCCGGATGAATCTGTTCAGATCATTCGCGGCTGGCTGAACAACGCGATGTGACGCCATGAACGCACTCGCCAAACCCAGCGCACCTGGCCTGCCCGAACCGGTACCGGATCTGTCGCGCTATAGCGGCGCGGAGAAATGCGCGATCGTGCTGATGGCTCTGGGCGAAGACGCCAAGAAACTCCTGAGCATGCTCGACGAGGAAGAAATAAAGGAAGTCTCGCAGGCGATGTCTTCGCTTGGCGTGGTGCCGTCCGTCGTCGTCGAAGCGCTGGTCATGGAGTTCGTGCAGCGCCTCTCCGGCTCCGGCGCCATTTTGGGCTCGTTCGACCAGACCCAGCGCATGCTGGCGGCGATCATGCCGAAAGAAAAGGTCGACACTTTGATGGCGGAGCTACAAGGGCCCGCCGGACGCAACATCTGGGACAAGCTCGCCAACGTCAACGAAGCCGTGCTCGCGAGCTATTTGAAGAACGAGTATCCGCAGACGGTTGCTGTTGTCCTCGCCAAGGTGCGCCCCGAGCACGCCGCCAAAGTGCTATCGGAACTGCCGCAAGATTTTGCGTCCGAGTGCATGCTGCGCATGCTGGCGATGGAGCCAGTGCAGCGTGACGTGCTCGACCAGGTCGAATTGACATTGCGCACCGAGTTCATGTCGAACCTGGCGCGCACCTCGAAACGCGACAGCCACGAGCTGATGGCCGAGATCTTCAACAATTTCGACCGCCAGACGGAATCGCGCTTTGTGGCCGCGCTCGAGGAGAAGAATCGCGAAAGCGCCGATCGCATCAGGTCGCTGATGTTCGTGTTCGAAGATTTGAGCAAACTCGATTCCGGCGGCGTGCAGACGCTTCTGCGATCGATCGACAAGTCGGACTTGGCGCTCGGCTTGAAGGGGGCGTCGGACACGCTGCGCCAGCTCTTCTTCTCCAACATGTCCGAGCGCGGCTCGAAACTCTTGAAGGAAGAAATGCAAGCCATGGGCCCGGTGCAACTCAAGGACGTCGATGCCGCCCAGACCCGCATGGTGGCCACCGCAAAAGAGCTTTCCGCCCGCGGCGAGATCATGCTGTCGGACGGCAAGTCTGATGACGAGCTGATCTATTGATGACCCAGGTTCGCAAATTCGCCTTCGAGACAGAGTTCGCGCCGGATGGCGCGATCCTGCGCGAGGCTGCAAAAAAGATCACGCCCGAAGAGATCGAGGCGCAATCGGCCCAGGCTTATCAGAAAGGCAAGCACGACGCTGTCGCGCAGGCCGAGCGTGAAGCAGCTGCTGCGCTACAAGCGCTGGCGGACGCCTCCTCCGCGATCCTGACGCGTCTCGACGCCGAAAGCCGCGCCATACGCGAGGAAGCAGCGCGCGTCGCACTCGTCGCGGCGCGCACAATTGCAGGCGCGGCTCTCGATGCGTTCGGCGCTGAGCGCGTCGCGGCGGCAATCGAAGCCGCCATGGATTCGCTGCGCCATCAGCCGCGCCTGGTGGTGAAGCTTTCGCCGGAGGCCGCCGAGGCGCTGCGCCCGCGCATCGCTGCGATGTGCGAAACCCACGCCTATGCCGGGGCAATCCTTGTACGGCCCGAGCCCAGCATGGGCGCCGGCGAAGTTTCGATCGACTGGTCCGACGGCGTCGTCACCCTCAACCCCGACGAAGCCGCCCAACGCATCAACACACTCCTCGAAGCGGCGCTTGCGTCCGCCGAAGGCCAAACGTGAGGCGATAGATGAGTACTGACCTTAAACTCGACGAGCTCGCGCCCAATCCGCCCGAAGCTGCCAATGACAGCGGCGGCATCCATAGCGCCGCGGATCTGGCGGCCGTCTATGACGTGCCGATCAATATCCAGGCCGTGCTGGGGCGCGCCAACATGGAAGTGGCCGCATTGCTGCGCCTCTCGCGCGGTTCGGTGATCGAACTCGACCGCAAAGTCGGCGAAGCCATCGACATTTACGTCAACGACCGCCTCGTCGCGCGCGGTGAGGTCGTCGTCGTCGACGAGCGGCTGGGCGTGACCATGACGGAAATCATCAAGGACGGCGACGCGAGCTAGATCTCGCGAAGGTTGGAGAACGAAGATGCGGCTACTTATCGTTGGAGCGCTCGGAGGCCAGATCTCCGCTGCGACACGCATCGCGATGGATCACGGCGCTAAGGTCGCGCACGTCGACACTATCGAACAAGCGACCGCCGCGTTGCGCGCTGGGCGCGGCGCCGATCTGCTCATGGTCGACGCGCGGCTCGATATCGCAACACTGATCGCGGCCAACGAGGCTGAGCACATAGTGGTGCCGGTGGTGGCCGCCGGCGTCGGCATCGATCCAGCGCTTGCCGCAAAGGCCATCCGCGCCGGCGCCAAGGAATATATTTCGCTGCCGCCGGAACCAGAACTCATAGCAGCTGTGTTGGCGGCGATCTCTGACGATGAGCGTCCGCTCATCGTCGAAGACGGCGCCATGAAGCAAGTGATCGCGCTCGCCGATCAGATCGCAGCGTCCGACGCCTCGATCCTGATCACGGGCGAGAGCGGCGTCGGCAAGGAAGTGCTGGCGCGCTACGTGCACAAGAAGTCCAAGCGCAAGGACAAGCCGTTCATCGCGGTCAATTGCGCGGCCATCCCCGAGCATCTGCTTGAGAGCGAATTGTTCGGCCACGAGAAAGGCGCCTTCACCGGCGCCATCGCGCGGCGCATCGGCAAGTTCGAGGAAGCCGATGGCGGCACGCTGCTGCTCGATGAAATCTCAGAAATGGATCTGCGGCTGCAATCAAAGCTGTTGCGTGCGCTGCAGGAGCGCGTGATCGATCGCGTCGGCGGCGCCAAGCCCGTATTCCTGAACATTCGCGTGCTGGCGACGTCGAACCGCGATCTCTCCGGCCTGGTGCGCTCCGGCGAATTCCGCGAAGACCTGCTCTATCGCCTCAACGTCGTGAACCTGCGCATTCCACCGCTGCGCGAGCGCAAGGACGATCTTGCGGCTTTGGCGAAGTTCTTCATCGAGAAATATGCGCGCTCCAATGGCCGCCCTGCCCGGCGTTTGTCGCGCGATGCGATGAACCAAGTGCTGGGCCATGCCTGGCCGGGCAATGTGCGAGAACTTGAAAACGCCATGCACCGCGCGGTGTTGTTGTCGAGCGGCGAGGACGTGGCGGCCGAAGCCATTCGCGCGCCGGACGGCGCCCCGGTTGGGACACGAAGCGACGATCTGGGCGCGGCGATCGAGGCCGGCCAAGCCGCCGCGCGCGCCTTGGTCGGGCGCACCGTGGCCGATGTTGAGCAGGATCTCATTCTGGAAACGCTCACCCACTGCCTGGGCAACCGCACCCATGCCGCGCATATTCTGGGCATTTCGATCCGCACGCTGCGTAACAAGTTGAAGCTCTATTCCGACGAAGGCGTGCGCGTGCCGCCGCCGCCGACGGGTCAGGCGGCATAAGCCGAAATGGTCGACGCGGCACAACCACAGCGGCCCACGCTTTCGTTCGGCGAGATTCGCGGCTTCATCCTGCGCGGCGAGATCGCGCTCGCCATCGGCGTGCTCGGCATTCTCGCCATCATGCTGGTGCCCCTGCCGGCGGTGCTATTGGACGTGCTGCTGGCGATCTCGATCACGTTCGCCATTCTGGTGTTGATGACGGCGCTGCTGATCAAGAAGCCGCTGGAATTCACCGCCTTCCCGTCCGTCCTGCTGCTGGCGACGCTGCTCAGGCTTTCACTCAATATCGCCTCAACGCGGCTGGTGCTCTCGGGCGGTCACACCGGCGAACACGCCGCCGGTGAAGTGATCTACGCCTTCGCGCAATTCGTGATGGGCGGTGATTTTGTCATCGGGCTCATCGTGTTTACGATCATCGTCATCGTAAACTTCGTGGTCATCACACGCGGCTCGACGCGGATCGCGGAAGTCGCGGCGCGTTTCACCTTGGACGCCATGCCCGGCAAGCAAATGGCGATCGACGCCGATCTGTCGTCGGGCCTCATCAACGAGCAGCAAGCGCGCGAACGCCGCAAGGCGCTCGAAGACGAAAGCGCCTTCTTCGGGGCCATGGACGGCGCCAGCAAATTCGTGCGGGGCGACGCCATCGCCGGCCTGCTGATTGTGTTCATCAACTCGATCGGCGGCATCGTTATCGGCGTCGTCTCGCACGGCATGTCGTTCGGAAACGCGGGCAAGACGTATACATTGCTGACGGTCGGCGACGGTCTGGTCACGCAAATCCCGGCCTTGATCATCTCGGTGGCCGCCGGCTTGCTGGTGACCAAAGCCGGCATCGACGGCGCCGCTGACAAGGCGCTCGCCAAACAGCTCGCCTCCTACCCCATCGCACTCGGTGTCGTTGCCGCGTGCGCACTGGGCGTGGGCGTACTGCCGGGCATGCCGCTCATTCCGTTTTGGACATTGGCGGGTTGTGCGGGAACGCTGGCCTGGCGTTTGCGACAATCAAACAAGGCAGCGCTCGACGCGGCGGCACAGGCGCCGCCCGCGGCCGCGCCCACGGAAGAAACGCCGGCATCGTCGCTGGCGATGGACGATGTGCGCGTCGAGCTCGGTTTCTCGCTGCTGCCGCTGATCAATGACGTACAGGGCCGCCGGCTCACCGATCAGATCAAGGCGCTGCGCAAGACGCTGGCGCAGGAATACGGCTTCGTCATGCCGAGCGTGCGCATCCTCGACAATGTGCAGCTCTCACCGGATCATTATTCAATCCGCGTGCGTGAGATGAGCGTGGGCGAAGGCCGGCTCAAGATTGGCGCGCTGATGGCGATGGATCCGTCGGGCGCAGGCGTCGGCTTGGCCGGCGAGCAAGTAAAGGAGCCGGCGTTCGGGCTCGATGCGATGTGGATCGACGATCGCATGCGCGAAGAAGCAAGCTTCCGCGGCTACACAGTTGTCGATCCCGCCACCGTGCTTGCAACGCACTTGACCGAAGTGATCAAGGAACACATGGCCGAGCTCCTCACCTTCGCCGAGGTGAAGAAGCTGATCAAGGACCTGCCGAAGGACACCCAAACGCTGCTCGACGACGTCGCGCCGGCGCACATTTCCTGGTCGGGCGTTCAGCGCATCCTGCAAAACCTGCTCAAGGAACGCGTCTCCATTCGCGACCTCGCCTCGATTGTCGAAGCGATCGCGGAGGCCGCACCCGCCATGCACGATTTGGTGCAGATCACCGAGCATGTGCGCGGCCGGCTGGCGCGCCAGATCTGCTACCAGCATCGCAACGGCGAGGCAGCACTGCCGATCGTGACGCTTTCCCCGCCCTGGGAGCAGGCCTTCGCAGAAGCGCTGATCGGCGAGGGTCAGAGCCGCCAGCTGGCGCTGGCGCCATCGAAGTTGCACGATTTTGTCGCCGACATACGCGGCGCCTTCGAGAAAGCAGCACAGATGGGCGAAACGCCTGTGCTGCTCACCTCCCCCACCATCCGTCCGTTCGTGCGGTCGCTGATCGAGCGCTTCCGACCCTCAACGGCGGTGATGAGCCAGGCCGAAGTGCACGCCAAAGTGCGCCTCAAGGCGATGGGGACGGTCTAACGCTTTCGTCCGGCCGGAAGACTAGCGGAAACATCAGCCGCCGCTGCGTGCCTGGGCAAACTTCGAGTTCGCCGGCGAAAGCGAGCGCGGCGCGAGCGAGATCATAGCGCGACGCTGTTTGATGCGGCGCTTGGCAACGCAGCTTCTGATCCGCCAGCACAACGCAATCGAGCAGCACCATGCCTGACGCCTGAGGCGCGCCCGCCTGTGTTTGCAGAAATGGCCGCATCGCGGCCGTACCGCGTTCGATGCTGGCGCCTGTAGCGCACGGCGTTGCCGCTATCGGCGAGGCAAACGCGCTCATCGCCGTCATTATGGTTAACGCAAGTGCGAGCGCTGTCAGCCTTCCACTCATTAAGAAACTGTACACCCTTTATAACGCCGACGCTAACGGCTCCGAAACGCATTCGGGCTGAAATCGATGCATGTCAGGCGCAACCGCCGCCGCTTCCGAACAGCCGCTCGCGCGCACGCGCGCAGCGCCCATCTATGCCGTGGCTTCCGGCAAAGGCGGCGTCGGCAAGACGTGGCTGTCAACCATGTTGGCGATCGCCTTCGGCCGCGCCGGGCAGCGCGCCATGCTGGTCGATTGCGATCTGGGCCTTGCCAATGTCGATGTGCAGCTGGGCGTTCGGCCGCAAGCGGACGTGCACTCGGTGGTGCGTGGCTTCCTCGAACTCGACGCGGCGGTGACGCCCGTACTCGGGGGTCCCGGCCGCAATGGCGGCTTCGATCTAATTGCTGGCCATTCGGGTTCGGGCGCCTTGGGCGCGGTGAAACTCGAAGAAGTGTCGCGCATCGCCAACGGCCTCATAAAACTCGCGCCGCATTATGATCGCATCATTCTCGATCTCGCCGCCGGCATCGACCCCAACGTGCTGCGCTTCGCGCGCGCCGCCGATCGGTTGATCCTGGTGACGACCGAAGAGCCCACTGCGCTGACCGACGCTTACGCCATGGTGAAGCTCTTGCGCCTGCAGGGCGCGCAAGTGACGCCGTGGGTGATCGTGAACATGGCCGAGAACCGCGTCAAAGGCCGCAAGGTGTTCGACCAATTCTCGATGGCGTGTAACGAGTATCTCGGCTTCAAGCCGCGCTTTGCCGGTGTTGTCTGCCGCGATCCGCGAGTGCCGGATTCGATCCGCGCACAAACGCCGCTGCCGGTGCGCCACCCGCAGAGCCAGGCCTACGAAGACGTGATCCGGATCGTCGAGACGCTCAACGCCAATTAGCGCGCCTTCGTCCGTCCCGCTGTCATCGTGGCAAACTCGTCGAGTTCGGCATTCTCACGCTTTACCGCAGCCGCCTTTTTGCGCGCTTCATCCAACTCGATCAGACGCTGGAACTTGCGCGTTTCGACGTGCGCCTCCGCGATCAACGTGCGCAGGCGATCAATCTCTTGGCCGAGGCTTTCGTGCTCGGCGCCAAGCGCTCTGCGCACGGCCAGCGCCGCGGCCGCATAACCGCCATAGGCGCGCGCCGATTCGTAATCGCGCTGAGCGGCTTTCTGTTCGTTGAGGATGGTCTGTTCGTGTCCGAGAATGCGATCGTGCACGGCGGTTTGGATCGCAACCTGCTCGGCCAGAGCGCGCCGCAGCGTTTCCAAATCGCGCTGGGCGAGCTTTAGGAGCGTATGCAGCGATTTCATTGCAGCGCTTCAGCCAGCATGGTGAAGCC
The DNA here is from genome assembly GCA_963837475.1 of uncultured Pseudomonadota bacterium. GTDB lineage: Bacteria > Pseudomonadota > Alphaproteobacteria > Caulobacterales > Aquidulcibacteraceae > Vitreimonas. The sequence continues at coordinate 897,327 of CAWIND010000001.1, read as the reverse complement.
GTCCTTGAGCGACGTGCGCTCGGCGCGGTCTTGCCGCAAGACGCTTTCAACGGCCGGGCGCACGCGAATGGCTTCATCGACCTCGGCGTCCGCGCCCGGCTTGTAGGCGCCGATGCGGATGAGTTCCTCCATCTCCCCGTAGAGACTGAGCGATGCACGCGCCCGGGCGATGAGTGCGTTCTCCTCCGCCGAGTGACACATCGGCATGAGGCGCGAAATCGATTTGAGCACGTTGATGGCCGGATAGCGGCCGCGCTCGGCTATGGAGCGCTCCATGACGATGTGGCCGTCAAGAATACCGCGCACGGCGTCGGCGATCGGTTCGTTGTGATCGTCGCCGTCGACGAGCACGGTGAAAAGCGCGGTGATCGAGCCATGCTCGTTCTCGCGCCCGGGGCCGGCGCGTTCGAGCAGCTTCGGCAATTCAGCGAACACCGATGGCGTGTAGCCTTTCGTCGTCGGCGGCTCACCCACCGACAAACCGATCTCGCGCTGCGCCATGGCAAAACGCGTCACGCTGTCGACGAGCAGGAGTACGTCCAGCCCTTCGTCGCGGAAGTGTTCGGCGACGGCGCACGCCATGTGCGGGGCAAGCCGCCGGCGCGCCGCACTTTCGTCAGAGGTAGCGACCACGACAACAGAACGCCGCCGGCCCTCTTCGCCCAATGTATCCTCGAGGAATTCCTTGACCTCGCGGCCACGCTCACCGACGAGGCCGATCACGATCACGTCGGCATTGGCGCAGCGCGCGAGCATCGACATCAGCACCGACTTGCCGACGCCCGAGCCAGAGAAGACGCCCATGCGCTGGCCCCGGCATAGAGCGGCGAAGATGTTGATCGCGCGCACGCCGACATCGAGACGGGCGCCGACGCGGCCGCGCTCATGCGCCGATATCGGCGGCGAGCGCACCAGGTGCGGCTTGGCGCCGTGCGCGAGCGGCCCTGCCCCATCCACCGGCTGGCCGAAGCAATTGATGATGCGCCCGAGCCAGGCCCGCGACGGGCGAACGCTGGGTGCGGCGCCCTCAAGCGAGACGCGCGCGCCCGGCCGGATCGCTTCAATCGGATCGAAGGGCGCGATGAGCGCGCGATCGCCGCGAAAGCCGACGATCTCGCCGACGCTGGTGTGGGTTCCATGAATGGTTGCGCGTGCGCCCAGCGCCAGTGCTTCGATCGGACCGCTGGCTTCGATCAGCGCGCCTGACAAACCTGTCACGCGGCCCTCGAACCGGCGCGGATCAAGCGCCTCAATGTCGTGTGCAAGTCTGGAAAGGACTGAATGCATCGCCGCGCGCGGTTTTCTCACAACTTCTGTGAGCGCGTATGGTGAATGAAAACCTAATTGCAGCGCGGCTCGTTCAGAAACCAATTCATTCGCAACCGCTTGCGTTGGTGAGTTTCAATGTTCGCGCCTATTGCGGCGTATCGCGAACGCTGATTCATCTCTCTTTAACGGAGCTGATTTGGGGCACGGCAACTACAACACGGCAACTGAGCAGGTAAGATTTGTTACCCGCCTTAACGATTGATCCATAAATCCCAACGATTCTGTGGATTAACGTTGCCGAGGTGTTTGCGCCGTCGGGGAGAGTTTAATGCGGGTTCTGCTCATCGAGGACGATAGCGCGACGGCGCAGGGCATCGAGCTGATGCTGAAGTCCGAAGGGTTCAATATCTACTCGACCGATCTGGGCGAGGAAGGCATCGATCTCGGCAAGCTCTACGACTACGACATCATCGTACTCGACCTGACGCTGCCCGACATGCACGGCTATGACGTGCTGAAGCAATTGCGCGTGGCGCGGGTGAATACCCCGATCCTCATTCTCTCCGGCACAGCCGATATCGACACTAAGGTCCGCGGCCTCGGCTACGGCGCCGACGACTACATGACCAAGCCGTTCAACAAGGACGAACTGATCGCCCGCATCAACGCGATCGTCCGCCGCTCGAAGGGGCATGCTCATTCCGTTATCAGAACGGGCGACATCACTGTGAACCTCGACGCCAAGACCGTCGAAGTCACCGGCCAGCGCGTGCATCTGACGGGCAAGGAATATCAGATGCTGGAGCTGCTCTCGCTCCGCAAAGGCACGACGCTGACCAAGGAAATGTTCCTGAACCACCTTTATGGCGGCATGGACGAGCCGGAACTGAAGATTATCGACGTCTTCATCTGCAAGCTGCGCAAGAAGCTCGCGGCGGCGACCGGCGGCGAACATTACATCGAAACCGTCTGGGGCCGCGGCTATGTGCTGCGCGACCCCCAAGAGGCCGGCGCCACCCAGACTGCGGGTATCGTCGCGGCCTGAACGCAGGCGGTTCGCGAACGCCGTTTCGCACCCAACATAATGTGAGACTTTAGGCTGCAGCCGGGCGTAAGCTTGGGTGCAGCCTCTGGTCTTTTATTTAAGGGCTGACGCGCAGTATCGGATGGCTAACGCCTTGCCGCGGGCATGCGCGCGGCCTAAATAGTAATGGTCATTACACTTTTGGGGATCATGCTCGGGCGATGGACGATTCAGGCAGCCGCATAAGCAGTTCGCGTCTGCGCGAATTGCTCGGAAGCGAAGCGGCTCTCCGCGTGCGCGGCATCGTGCGCAATCGCATCTTCCTGTTTGGAATTGGTCCTGCCCTGCTTTTGGTGGCCGGGCTGATCTATTTCGCGCTCAATGCCGGCAGCGTGTCCACCGACGACGCCACGGTTTCAGCAGCCCGCGTCGCCATCAGTTCGGAAGTGCGCGGGCGGATCGTTTCGGTCGAGGTGCACGACAACCAGCTGGTTCACGCCGGCGACATCCTCGTGCGCCTGGACGAGACCGACTATCAGACCGCATTGGCCAATGCTGAAGCGCAGCTCGCCTCCGCACGGCTGCAGGTGGAAGCCTCGCGCGCGCAATCCAGCTACGCACAGCGTGAATATGCCCGGCAGCGCAATCTGTTCGCGGCGGGCGTCGCTTCGCGTCATGACGTGGAAGAAGCGGCAAGTGCTGCCAACGTAGCGGCGCGTCAGGCCGGTTTGATCGACGGCCAGGTGGTGAACGTGGATCAGCACCCGCTTGTGCTGGCCGCGCAAGCCGCGCTCACGCAGGCGCAAACCAACCTCGCCGACACCACGCTCCGCGCTCCGCGCGACGGCATCGTCACGCGCGTCGACCAGATCCAGATCGGCACCTACGCGCAGCCCGCGCAGGCGCTTTTCTGGCTGATCTCAGGCCAGCCCTGGGTCGACGCCGCGTTCAAGGAAGATCAGCTCGAGAGTTTGCAGCCCGGTCAGCCAGTGCTGATCCACATCGATGCGTATCCGCATGCAACCTTCCATGGCCATGTCGCGAGCTTGAGCCCAGGCACGGGTTCGGCCTTCTCGGTGCTGCCGACGCAGAACTCGTCCGGCAATTGGGTGAAGGTCGTGCAGCGCCTGAACGTGCGCATCGCCTTCGACAACCTCCCGCAAGGCCAGACGCCGGCCATTGGCCTTTCCGCCAGTGTGCGCGTCGACACCAATCGCCGCGCGGGCCCGCCGCTTCGGGGACGCGCAGACTGATGCGTGCGCTCAGTTTTGCGGCGCTGACGTTCGGAATAATAGCCGGCGGCTGTGCGGTCGGCCCCAATTACGAGCGGCCGAGCGCGGCTCGCCTGAACGGCTATTCCATGGCCGGAGACGCGCCTGCCTCCGCCAACATCCAATTGACGCCAAGCGCCAGCGCCCCTTCTGGCTGGTGGAATGATCTCTCGCCGCAATTGGACGCGCTGATCACTGAAGCCTTGGCGCACAATCAAACGCTCGCCCAAGCCGATGCCAACTTGCAAGGCGCGCGCGCGGAGGCCGCCGCCACGCGCGGCGAAGCGCTGCCGCAAGCCAATGCTTCAAGTTCAGCCGTCCGCGAACGCATCAACACCGCGGCCTTCGGCTTCACTGGCTTCCCAAGTCCGACGATTTCGCTCTACTCGGTTGGCGCCTCGGTTGCGTTCGACTTCGATATCTTCGGCGGCCATCGCCGCGCCATCGAGCGCGATGAGGCGTACGCGGTGGCCCAGCAAGCGCGCGTCGACGCCGCCTATCTGACGGTCACTGGCAACGTCGTGCGCCAGGCCGTGCTCGTCGCTGGCCTGCGCGACAAGGTGGCCGCACAGGACGAAATCATTGCTGGCGATCAGCGCGTGCTCGACATGGTGCGGCGCGCCATTCAAGCCGGCGGCCAACCGCCCGCGGCGGCAAACACGATCGAGGCGCAGGTCGCGGAAGATCAAGCCGCCGCCCCTGCTCTGCGTCAGCAGCTCGCGGAGGCGCGTCACCGGCTTGCGCTTTATGTGGGCCAAGCGCCATCGCAATGGGCCGCACCGGATCTCGATTTGGCGGCGTTCCGCACGCCTGAGACAATCCCCGTGTCGTTGCCCTCCGAACTCGTGCGCCGCCGTCCCGACATTCTTGCGGCGGAAGCGGATCTGCATGCGGCGACGGCGCAAATCGGCGTCGATACGGCGGCGCTCTATCCCAATCTCAGCATCGCGGCGTCGTGGACGCAGAGCGCGATCGATCCATCCGCCCTCTTCGAAGGAACCAGCGCCGGCTGGTCGGTCGGCCCCAGTCTCACGGCGCCGATCTTCCACGGCGGTACGTTGCGGGCCCACGTGCAGCGCGCCAACGCCGCGCAACGCGCAGCGCTGGCCGTCTATCAGGAAACGGTGCTTGAAGCCTTCGTGCAGGTCGCCGACGTGATGTCGGCCATTGGCAACGCCCAACAAACGCTCATTGCGCAGCAACAGGCCGTGCGCACCGCCGACGTCAATGTCCGCAACGCCCAGTTCGCCTACCGCAACGGCGCGGGCACATTGCTGAACGTCGTTGACGCGCAACGGCAAGCCAATCGCGCGCGTTTGGGCGCAGTCGACGCCCAGGTCTTGCTCTACCAGAACATCGCCGCGCTCTATGTGGCCTCGGCGGCAGACTGGCGCCAACGCACGCCATGACCGCGTCCGCCGTCGCCGGCGCGCCGCCAGCGCCGCTCAACCGAACCATGATCGTGGCCTCGGTGATGTTGGCCACGATCCTGACCGCGCTCGACGCCACCATCGCCAATGTGGCGCTGCCGCATATGGCCGGCTCGGTGTCGGCGTCACAGGACCAGATCGCCTGGGTGCTCACCTCCTACATCGTGGCCGGCGCCATCTGCACGCCGATCACCGGCTGGCTTTCCAACCGCTTCGGCCGCAAACGCCTGCTCATCATCTCTGTGGTTGGTTTCATTGCTGCTTCAGCGCTTTGCGGGGCGGCACAAAACCTCGCGCAAATCGTGCTTTTCCGCGTGGCGCAAGGGGCGTTTGCGGCGCCGCTTATCCCGATGTCGCAAGCGCTCATCCTCGACATCTTCTCGGTGAGCGAACGAGGCCCGGCCATGTCGATCTGGGGCGTTGGCGTCATGGTGGCGCCGATCGTGGGGCCTGTGCTCGGCGGCTGGCTCACCGATTCCTGGAGTTGGCGTTGGGTTTTCTACATCAACTTGCCGGTCGGCGCGCTTTGCCTGCTCGGCATCATGACGTTCATCCCCGACACGCCTCCGGACCGATCGCGAAAATTCGACATTGTCGGATTCCTGCTGCTCGCGGTCGGGATCGCGGCGGTGCAGCTGGTGTTCGACCGCGGCCAAAGTCAGGGTTGGTTCGATTCCGCTGAGATCGTGATGGAGGCCTCGATCGCCTTTGTCGCGCTCTGGTTCTCGCTGGTGCACTCGTTTACCAGCGCCAAGCCATTCTTGCCGTTGAGCATCTTTACCGACAGGAATTTCAGCGCCGCCAGCCTGCTTGGCGTGATGGTGGGCGTCGTCATCCTTTCGGTGAGCGCGCTGCTGCCGACCATGCTGCAAACCGAGTACGGCTATTCGGTTCTGCAGGCGGGCCTGCTTACCTCGCCGCGCGGCTTCGGCAGCATCGTTTCCATGCTCATCGTGGGCCGTCTGATCGGACGCGTCGACACCCGCTTCTTGCTGCTCATCGGTCAGGCGCTGTTTGCCGCAAGCTTCTTCCATATGAGCTTGTTCACGCTCGACACCTCGTCCTTTGAGGTCATCGCAAACGGCGTATTCCAAGGTCTGGGCACTGGCTTTGTGTTTCTGCCGCTGACAACGATGGCGTTCGCCACGCTGGCGCCGGAAACACGCGGCGACGCCACCAGCTTCTACACTTTGATGCGCAATCTCGGCGGCAGCGCCGGCATTTCGATCATGCTGGCCATGCTGGTGAATTTCTCCGCCGGCGCGCGCGGACAATTGGTCGAGCCCTACTCGCCCGAGAACGCCATGGTGCAATCAGGCGGATTGCCGGGGACAATGAGCATCACTGATCCGACTGGCATTGTCGTTTTGTCTTCGCAGGTCGATCACCAGGCAGCGATGCTTGGCTACACCCAGGTCTTCCACCTTATGTTCATCGTGACGCTCGCCATGATGCCGCTCGTCATGCTGATGCGCATGCCAAAGCAGACGCTGGCGCCGCGCCGCAGCGAGCCAGCCGCAATTGAGCATTGAGCGTCGAGCATTGACCGTCGGGCAGTGAGCGCCGGGCGCTTCTTCCCATCGTCTAACCCGTCGTCTCTTCGCGTTAACGGCTCTGCATCCACAGCCGCCGCCGGCGGCAACACCTCATTGACGAATAGAGCACCGCGGATAACGCACGACCGCGGAACGAGGAACGCTTCGATGAGGCTGCAATACGGTAAGATCTGGGAAAGCTGTCGGACCCGGCGACCCAAACAGCGACCCGGACCGGGACGCGGACCCAAACTCGGACCCATAGGGCGCGTTGCGGTCACAGCCTTGTGCCCTTATATCGTCTAACGATAAAACTTCACGGCGAGCGAGGGGCGCTAAGTGAACGACAAATCCGACCAGTTGCGATCGCTCAGAATTGAGCGCTCAAGCGCCGACGATAGCGGCGATTCCGACGGCGACGGCGGTTTGCCGCGCTGGGTGATGCCGGCTGGCATCGCTGTGGCGGCGCTCGTCATCGGCGGTTTGGGCGCGTGGTTCTTGAAGCCTGCGCCAGCGCCGCCACCGGCGCCCGCTGAAACCGCCGCCAGCACAACCAGCACCTCTGGCGGCACGACCTCATCTGGAAGCCTTGTCGCCTCGGGTTATGTCGTGGCGCGGCGTAAGGCGACGGTCGCCTCCGAGACCACGGGACGCCTGATCGAAGTGCGCGTCGAGGAAGGCCAGCACGTGCGGCGCGGCGAAGTGCTCGCTGTGCTCTCCCCCACGCTTGCACGCGCCCAATATCAGAGCGCGCGCGCCCGCGCGGCCGCCGCCGATGCAGATGTCGCCGAAGCGCAACGCCAGCTCGACCGCACGCGTGCGCTGCGCCAGCAGGGTTTTGCCAGCGAAGCGGCGATGACCGGCGCGCAATCGTCCTATGACCAGGCGCAAGCGCAACGCAACGCAGCGCATGCCGACGCCAACAGCTATGCCGCCCAGCTTGGCTATTTCCAGATCCGCGCGCCCTTCGATGGCGTCGTTGTCGATAAGGCCGCGCAAGTGGGCGAAATGATTTCGCCGCTCTCAGCCGGCGGCGGCTTCACCCGCACCGGCATCTGCACCATCGTCGACATGTCGAGCCTCGAGATCGAGGTCGACGTGAGCGAATCCTACATCGCGCGGGTTCGGGAAAATCAGCGTGTCGAGGCGGTCCTCGACGCCTATCCCGATCAAACCTTCCCTGCCCATGTGATCGCGACCATCCCGTCCGCCGACCGCTCGCGCGCCACCGTGCGCGTGCGCATTGGGTTCGACCACCTCGACCCTCGCATTCTTCCTGAAATGGCGATCAGCGTCCGCTTCCTCGCGGACGACGCCGCCCCGCACTGAATTCAGTTTTGGAGAGCCACATGACTGACCTCATCCGCTTGACCGACGTGGAGAAAACCTACACGCGGGGCAAGGAGAAGATCGCCATTTTCGAGCGGCTCTCCATGCACATTCCGCAAGGCGATTTCATCGCCATCATGGGTCCGTCCGGCTCCGGCAAAACGACTTTGCTCAATTTGCTGGGCGGCACTGATCGCGCCACCCGCGGCGCCATCGAGTTCGACGGCAAGCGCATCGACAAGATGAACGAAGGCCAGCTCACCGGCTGGCGCGCGCAGAATGTCGGCTTCATCTTCCAATTCTACAATCTGATGCCGATCCTGACCGCGGCGCAGAATGTCGAACTGCCGCTTCTGCTCACCAATCTGTCGCCGAAGAAAAGGCGCGAGAACGTCGCCACCGCCCTCAACATTGTCGGCCTTTCCGATCGCGCCCGCCATAAGCCGCGCGAAATGTCGGGCGGCCAGCAGCAGCGTGTCGCCATCGCGCGCGCCATCGTTGCCGACCCCAAGCTGCTTTTGTGCGACGAGCCCACCGGCGACCTCGATCGCACCACGGCCGATGAAATCCTCGGCACCCTGCAGCTGTTGAACCGCGACCTCGGCAAGACCATTGTCATGGTCACCCACGATGCGGCGGCCGCGAAGTTCGCCAAACGCATCCTCCATCTCGATAAGGGCCACTTCAACGAGCAGGAGCTCGCGGCATGAACGACCTTATGCTCATGCGGAAGAACCTCTGGCGCAAGCCGGTGCGGACTTCCCTCCTCCTCATATCGATCCTGATCGCGTTCCTGATCTTCAGCGTTATGCTGAGCTTCAATTCCGCTTTCACGAACTTCCGCACGCTGCCAAACCGGATGGTGACGCTCTCGAAGATCAACTTCACCGAGCCATTGCCGATGGCGCACTATGAGCGCGTTTCGCACATGGATGGCGTGCTTGCCGCCACACACATGAATTGGTTCGGCGGCTATTATCGCGAACCGCGCAACTTCCTGCCTGTCTTCGCTGTCGATCCGCCCACTTATTTCCGCGTCTATTCGGAAGATCTCCAGATACCGGCCGCGCAACGCGACGCCTTCTTCCGCGAGCGCACCGGCATGCTCGTCGCCGAGCCGGTGGCGCGGCAATGGGGGTGGCGCGTCGGCCAACGCGTCCCGCTCAACAGCAACATCTTCACTAATAATTCGAACGGCTCCCACACCTGGGAATTCACCCTCGTCGGCACCATACCAACGCCGGAAGGCAGTTCGCAGACCGGCAGCATTCTCATTCACTACGATTATTTCAACGAAACGGTCACGTTCGGGCGCGACCGCGTCGGCTGGATTCCATTCCTCACCACATCAGCGACGCAGAATGATCGCGTCGCCCACGCCATCGATGCGCGCTTCGCCAATTCGGCGGACGAAACCTCCACCAGCGACGAGGCCGCGTTCAACAAAGCCTTCACCGAGCAGATCGGTCCAATCGCGCTCATCGTGACGCTGGTCGTGAGCGCGGCGTTCGTGGCCATTCTGCTCATCGTCGGCACGACCATGGCGCTGGCGGTGCGTGAGCGCACCAAGGAGCTCGGCGTGATGAAGACGCTGGGCTTCTCATCGGGACGCATTCTGCGGATGGTGCTGGGCGAGTTGCTGCTCTTGTCCTTCATTGGCGCAGCACTCGGCATGCTGGCGGGCGCTGGCCTCTTGCTCCTGCTCAGGCAGGCGAGCGGCGGCAGCGGCCCGCCGATCCATTTCGCCACGCTGCAGATCCTGCCAATCGGCGCGCTGATCGCGCTTGCCTTGGGGTTGGTCACCGGCTTGCCGCCGGCGCTCGCCGCCTATCGCATGCGCATCGTCGACGCATTTGCAACGCGCTGAGGGACAACGATCATGGTTTCCATTTTCAAGCAGATCGGCGCGGTCACCTCGATGAACGTGCGCACGATCCCGCAGCGCGCGGCGATGTCGATCGCCAGCGTCGTGGCGGTTGCGCTCACCATTACCGTGCTGCTCTTCTTCCTCGCACTCTCCTCCGGCCTCGCCCAAACCGTGCGCGGCTCCGGCTCGGATGATGTCGTGCTGGCTTTGCGCACCGGCTCCAACGCCGAACTCAACAGCGTGGTGACGCGCGATCAGCTGACCATTCTCGCCAGCGGCCCCAACGTCGTCCACCGCGACAATGCGGCGATCGCCTCTGGCGAGCTGCTGGTCATTGTCGATGGCGTCAAGAAAGCCAGCGGAACCAAAGCCAACGTCTCGTTCCGCGGCATCGGCCCCGAGGGCATCGCGCTGCGCCATGGCGTGCGCATTACGCAGGGCCGCATGTTCCACCCCGGCACCAACGAAATGGTGGTCGGCGCGGGCATCCTGCGCGAGTTCAACGGCTTTGAGCTTGGGCGCAACATCCGCCTGCGCGGCACGAACTGGCAGGTTGTCGGCGTGTTCGAAGCGCCTGGCACGCTCTTCGAGTCCGAACTGTGGGCCGACGTGGCGGTGACGCAGAGCCTGTTCAACCGGCCGAACGTCTTCCAGACCATGCGCATCCAGCTCACCAGTCCCGCGGCGGTCGAGGGCTACACGCAATGGGCGCGCCGCGATGCGCGGTTAAGCGGCCTCGAGATCCTCAGCGAGCGGCGCTATTATGCGCGCCAAGCCCAGCAATCGACGCAAGGCTTCATTATCACGGCGTTTGCGCTGGGCTTCTTCATGGCCATCGGTTCGCTCAGCGGCGCGTTGAACACAATGTATGCGTCGGTCGCGACGCGCTCGGCTGAAATCGCGACGCTGCGGATCATCGGCTTCTCAGGCTACGCCGCCTTCTTCGGCACCATGGCGGAAGCCATCATGCTCTCGGCTCTAGGCGGTCTTCTGGGCATTGTGATCAGCTTCATCGCCTTCAACGGACGCAGCGCCTCGACGCTGAGCTCCGGCTTCTCGCAGCTGGTTTTCCGGCTCGACCTTGGGCCTGGAACCATCGTCGCGGCGGTCATCGTGGCCATGCTGATCGGCCTGGCCGGCGGCTTCATGCCCGGCATTCGCGCCGCGCGGGTGCGGCCGCAGCTGGAATTGGCGGCGCAATAGGCTTTCTGAAGCCTTAAGGCCGGCCGGTGAAAACGCCGCGCCGGCCTTGCTTTTCTACGATAGTTCATATATGAACTATTTATGCGTATCGCCTGCGTCGGCGGCGGTCCCGCCGGTCTTGTCTTTTCCATCTCCATGAAACTGCGCGATCCCGCGCACGATATCGTCGTGTTCGAGCGCAACGAGCCTGGCGATACGTTCGGCTGGGGCGTGGTCTTCTCTGATCAGACCATGGACAATCTGCGCGCCAACGATCCCACGAGTGCTGCTGAAATCGAAGCGGGCTTTGCGCATTGGGACGATATCGACGTCCACATACACGGCCAGACCATCACCTCCTCCGGCCATGGCTTCGTCGGCATTGGCCGCAAGCGGCTCTTGAACATCCTGCAGGATCGCGCCCGCGAACTTGGCGTACGCCTCGAATTCCGCACTGAAATCGAGGTCGATCCGACGATCTTCGCCGATTACGACCTCGTCGTCGCCAGCGATGGCGCCAACAGCAAATTCCGCGAGGCTTTTCGCGACGACTTCCAAGTCGACATCGACATCCGGCCCAACAAATACATCTGGCTCGGCGCCGACAAGGCCTTTGAGGCCTTCACCTTCGCCTTCGAGCAAACCGAACACGGCTGGATCTGGGCGCACGCTTACAAGTTCGACGACAAGGCGTCGACCTTCATCGTGGAGTGTTCGGAAGCCACCTGGCGGAGCTTCGGCTTCGACGCCATGAGTCAAGACGAAACGTGCCGCGCCGCTGAGAAGCTCTTCGCCAAATATCTGGATGGCGCTGCGCTCGACACCAACGCCAAGCATCTGCGCGGCTCGGCTTGGCTCAATTTCCCACGCATCGTCTGCCAGAACTGGTCGCGCCGCAATCTGATCCTGATGGGCGATGCTGCGCACACGGCGCACTTCTCTATCGGCTCGGGCACCAAGCTCGCGATTGAAGACGCCATCAAGCTCGCGGATGTGCTGCACGGCGGCAAGCCGTTAGCCGAAGGCCTCGCTGAGTATTTGGCCGAGCGCCAGATCGAAGTGTTGAAGCTGCAGAACGCCGCGCGCAATTCGACGGAGTGGTTCGAGAACATCGACCGCTACGCCAATCTGCAGCCGATCCAGTTTGCGTATTCCCTGCTCACCCGGAGCCAGCGCGTCAGCCACGAGAATTTGCGCCTGCGCGACAGCGGCTTCGTCCGCGACGTTGAAACCTGGTTTGCCGGAAAGGCGCTGTCCGACAATCCGCCGCCACCCATGTTTGCACCGATGCAATTGCGGGAGATGGAGATCGCCAACCGCGTCGTCGTTTCGCCAATGTGCATGTATTCCGCACAAGACGGGACAGTGAATGATTTCCATCTCGTCCATTACGGCGTCCGCGCCAGCGGCGGCGCCGGGCTTATCTTCACTGAGATGACCGACGTGAGCGCCGATGCGCGCATCACGCCTGCTTGCGCCGGCATGTACAAGCCGGAGCACGTCGCCGCCTGGAAGCGCATCGTCGATTACGTGCACGCGCATTCAAACGCCAAATTCGCGCTGCAGCTCGCACATGCCGGCCGCAAAGGCTCCACGCGTCTGCCCTGGGAAGAGGATTTCGCCGATCAGCCGCTTCCGGATGGCAATTGGGAGATCATCGGCCCCTCCGCCATTCCCTGGTCAGAGCGCAACGCGATGCCGCGGGAAATGACACGCGCCGACATGGACCGCGTCAAAGCCGATTTCGTTCGCGCCACACTGATGGGCGAGGAAGCCGACTTCGACATGCTCGAACTGCATTGCGGCCACGGCTATCTGCTTTCCTCCTTCCTCACGCCGCTCAGCAATCAGCGCACCGACGAATACGGCGGCAGCGTCGAAAACCGTCTGCGCTATCCGCTCGAAGTCTTCGAGGCGATGCGCGGGGCATGGCCGAAGCGCAAACCAATGAGCGTCCGCATCTCCGCCACCGACTGGCGCGACGAGGGCCTCACCGGGGAGGATTCCATCGCCATCGCCCAAGCCTTCGCCAATGCCGGCGCCGATCTCATCGACGTCTCGGCCGGGCAAACCAGCGAGCTGGCGCGTCCCGTTTATGGGCGCATGTTCCAGACGCCGTTCTGCGACCGCATCCGCAACGAAGGCCGCGTTAAGACAATGGCGGTCGGCAACATTTTTGAACCGGATCACGTGAACTCGATCCTCGCCGCGGGGCGCGCTGATCTCTGCGCGCTGGCGCGCCCGCACCTCCTCGATCCGTTCTGGTCGATGCGCGCGGCCGCTGAGCTCGGCTGGAATGGCGTTGAACCGCCGGTGCAATATCGGCAAGGCTACGCGCAGATGAAACGCAACATCGCACGCCGTGAAGCGGAGCTGAAAGCATGAGCGCACGCCACGCCTTCATCACTGGCGGCGGTTCTGGCATCGGGCTTGCCACGGCGCGTGCGCTCGCCGCAACTGGCGCGCGCCTCACGCTCGTTGGCCGCACTGTCGACAAGGTACGCACCGCCGCCGAAGAATTCGAAGACGCGAACGCCGTTGCCTGTGATGTGACTGAAGAAGCGAGTGTGAACGCCGCCTTCGCCGCGGCGCGCGATCGCTACGGCGCTGTCGACATCCTCATCAACAATGCCGGCCAGGCGCCCTCCGCGCCCTTCAAGCGCACAACGCTTGAGTTCTGGAACAACGTGTTGGCGGTCAATCTCACCGGCGCCTTCCTGTGCACGCAAGCAGCGCTGCCGGACATGCTCGAGGCCAAATGGGGCCGCATCGTCAATGTCGGCTCCGTGTGTTCGCTGAAGGGCTATGCCTATGTGAGCGCCTATGTCGCCTCGAAGCACGGCCTACTTGGGCTTACGCGCGCGCTCGCGCATGAAACAGCGAAGCAAGGCGTCACGGTCAATTGCGTGTGTCCCGGCTACGTCGACACACCGATTATCGCGGAATCCGTTGATCGTCTCACCAGCAAGACTTCGCTTAGCGCCGAAGAGGCGCACGCCTCGCTGATCCAGTTCAACCCGCAGGGCCGCATCATCACGCCAGAGGAAGTCGCTTCGGCCATTGCATATCTCTGCACCGACGCCGCCGCCTCCATCAACGGCGCCGCGGTGCCGATCACCGGCGGCGAAATCTGATGACCGACGCGCGCGATCCTGTCCGTCTCTCGCTCCGGCTCATCACCACGGGCCGGCTGATCGAGCGCGAGGTGGATTCGCTGATGCGCGCGCGGTTCGACTCCACCATTGCCCGCTTCGATTTCATGTCGGCGCTCGATCGTCACGGCGCACTGACGCTTGGCGAGGTGTCTCAGTACCTGCTCGTCTCGAACGGCAACGTCACGCAGCTGCGCACACGCCTCTCTCAAGACAGGCTGATCGAGACGGAGGCCGATCAAAATGATCGCCGCATCCAGCGCGTGCGATTGACGCCGCGTGGACAAGGCGTATTCAACAAGATGGCCAAGGCGCACGCGGCTTGCGTCGATCGCCTGCTTGGCGATCTCTCGCAGGCCGACAAACAAGCGCTGACGCGGCTGCTCGATGGCGCCAAGACCTCGATCCGCCGCAAACTCGAACTGGAGGCGACGCCGTGAAGGACGATGCGTGGAAAGCGGCCGATTACCGCGCCGAGCATTTCGTGTGGGCCGTTGAGGATCGCGTCGCCACCATCACGCTCAACCGCCCCGAGCGCAAAAACCCGCTGACCTTCGAAAGCTATGCCGAGCTGCGCGACCTCTTTCGCGCGCTTGATCTACGCCGATGACGTGAGCGCGGTCGTCATCACCGGCGCGGGCGGCAATTTCTGCTCCGGCGGCGATGTGCACGACATCATCGCGCCGCTCACCAAAATGACGATGCCGGAACTCATGCGCTTCACGCGCATGACCGGCGATACCGTCAAGGCCATGCGCGCCTGCCCGCAACCGATCGTCGCCGCCGTTGAAGGCGTCTGCGCCGGCGCCGGCGCGATCCTCGCCATGGCCAGCGACATTCGCTTTGCATCGGCCGACCGCGAAGACCGCGTTCCTGTTCACGCGCGTCGGTCTCGCCGGCTGCGACATGGGCGCTTGCGCGATCCTGCCGCGCATCATCGGCCACGGCCGCGCCAGCGAACTGCTTTACACAGGCCGATCGATGAGCGCCGAGGAAGGCCTCGCGTGGGGTTTCTTCAATCGCATCGTCGCCGCCCCACTCGATGAGGCCCGCGCTTTCGCCCGCGATCTCGCCCATGGCCCATCCTTCGCGCACGCCATGACCAAGAACCAGCTCAACATGGAATGGAACATGAGCCTCGACCAGGCGATCGAGGCCGAGGCGCAGGCGCAAGCGATCTGCATGCAGACCAAGGATTTCGAGCGCGCCTATGTCGCCTTCGCCGCCAAACAGAAGCCCGTGTTCGAGGGCGACTGATGACGGGCCACGTCGACACCTTTGTGCGCGACCACCTGCCGCCAGCGGCGCTGTGGCCGGCGTTTATATTCGCGGCGCCAGAGTTGCAGTTCCCCGAGCGCTTCAACGCCAGCTCTATTCTTGACCGCGCCATCGCCAATAAATTCGGCGCCAATAGCGCCGTCTTGTTTTCATCATCCACGCTGAGTTACGAGGCGCTCCTCCAAGAGGCGTGTCGCATTGCCCAGGTCCTCACGCGCGATTTTGGATTGGTTCCCGGCAATCGCGTTCTGATCCACGCGTCGAATACGCGGCTGTCCATTGCAATGTGGTGGGGCGTGCTGCGCGCCGGCGGCGTTGCCGTGGGCACGATGCCGATGCTGCGCGCGCATGAGCTTGCGGTGATCCTCAACAAGGCGCAGGTCTCTCACGCCATCGTCGACGCCCATCGCATCGGCGAACTTGAGCAAGCGCGCGCTGATGCGCCGGTGCTAAAGCACATCATTTCAACCGATGTGCTCGAGCAGCGTATGGCCAATGTCCCGGGCGAATTCAGCGCCATCGCTACCACCGCTGACGATCCCGCACTGATCGCCTTTACCTCCGGCACCACCGGCACGCCGAAGGGCTGCGTTCACTTCCATCGCGACATCGCCGCGATGGCGGAGACATTTTCGCGCCACGTGCTGCAACCAAAACCCACGGACGTATTCATCGGCACGCCGCCATTGGCGTTTACGTTCGGGCTTGGCGCCGGCGTGATCTTTCCGGCCAGCGTCGGCGCAGCGACCATAATCTGCGACCGGCCTGGCTTCGATGTGCTGGCCGACACCATCGCGCAGCACAAGGCGACGACGCTCTTCACCTCGCCCACCGGCTATCGAGCGCTGATGAAGCAGGACATGACCAAGCTCACGTCTCTGCACACCTGCGTCTCGGCCGGTGAACATTTGCCGCGCGCGACCTCGGATCAATGGTTCGAGCGCACTGGCATCCGCATTATCGACGGCATCGGCTCAACCGAGATGATCCATATCTTCATCTCCGCGCGCGGCGACGACATCCGCCCGGGCGCCACAGGCAAGGCCGTGCCAGGTTATGAAGCGGCCTTACTCGATGAGGACAATGTGCCGTTCGACGGCGAAGGTGAAGGACGGCTCGCAATCCGTGGGCCGACGGGGTGCCGCTACCTCGCCGACGACCGCCAGAAGAACTACGTCGTCAATGGTTGGAACGTCACCGGTGATCTCTATCGCCGCGATGGGGACGGCTATTTCTGGTATGTCGCGCGCGCCGACGACATGATCATTTCCTCGGGATACAATATCGGCGCGCCGGAGGTGGAGAACGCCCTGCTCACGCACGACGCGGTTGCGGAGTGCGCTGTCATTGGCGCGCCCGATGAAGAGCGCGGCGCGATCGTAAAAGCGTTCGTCGTGCTCAAGGATGACGCAACGCCCAGCGAAGCCATGGCGCGCGCATTGCAGAACCATGTGAAGCAGACAATAGCGCCCTACAAATATCCGCGCGCCATCGCGTTCGTGACGCAATTGCCAAAAACACATACGGGCAAGCTGCAACGCTTCAAGTTGCGCGACGGCGCGTCATGAAGGTTTTCTCGCGCAAGACCATCGTCCGCTTCGAGCACTGCGATGCGGCCGGCATCATGTTCTACCCGCGCTTCTTTGGTCTGGTGAACGAAATTGTCGAAGACTGGTTTGCCGCACTCGGGCATTCGTTCAAGACGATGCATCTCGACCAACGCAAGGGCGTGCCGACGGTGCGGTTCGAGTCCGAATTCATCGCCCCCGTGCGCATGGGCGATATGCTGAGCCAAAGTCTCGGCGTCGACGAGATCGGGCGGACTTCGTGCCATTTGAAACATCTGGCCGCGGTGGACGATACGATCGTTGCGCGTTTCGATCAGACCATCGTCTTTGCCGATCTGGCGACCATGCGCGCCGAACCGTGGCCGGACGATCTGCGCAATGCGATCGCCGCGTACGGGGGAGTTTCGACATGAGAGCGTTGCTGCCCGAAGGCTGGCCGCGGCCAAAGGGCTATTCGAACGGCGTCGAAGCCGAAGGCCGCATCGTTTTCGTGGCGGGCCAGATCGGCTGGACCCCCGAAGGCAAATTCGAAGCGACAACGCTTGCGGGCCAATTCGCGCAAACGCTCGACAACACGCTTGCCGTTCTGTGTGAGGCGAATGCCGGCCCCGAACATGTGGCGCGCATGACCTGGTACATCACTGATAAGCGCGCCTACCTCGCCGCGCTGGCCGAGCTTGGCGCCATCTGGCGCGAGAAGATGGGGCGGAACTATCCGGCGATGGCGGTGGTCGAAGTAAAGGCGCTGATCGAGGATAAAGCGCTGATCGAGATCGAGACGACGGCGGTTGTCGCCCGCTAGGCGCGCGCCTACACTCGCGCGCGGAGACTGAGGAATGGCCGATCATAGCTTGTTCGTGTTCGTGCGCGTGCAGGGCGCCACACCCGAGGCGGTGGGCAATGCGCTGAAGGACGGCAGCGACAAGATCCTCGATATCTATTCGATCATGGGCGAATGGGATTTGCTCGTGCGTATCGAGCACCCGGACCTGAACGAAATCCAGAAGGTCGTCACCGAGTTCGATCCGTGGCAATTCCAACGTAGCGCAGACTTACACCGTGCTCGGCTATCAGATTTACGGCTCGAAATGGCCGGGCTTCGACTATCCCGACACAGAATGACCATCGATCTCGAGAAGGAATACAACAACCGCGCCCGGGTGCCGGAAAATCCAGGCATCATGGCCGGCTGGGCCAGCGATTCAGCTGCTTATCGCGCGCAGAAACCGCCGCGCGTCGTGCGTTATGGCGATGGCGAGCGGCACAACTTCGATCTGTTCGAGGCTGGCGATGGCCCGGCTGTCATATACCTTCATGGCGGCTATTGGCAGGCGCTTGGATAAGAGCTGGCACTCCATCCATGCGCGCGGTCTCAATGCGCAAGGCGTGAGCGTCGCTGTGACAAGCTACGATCTCTGCCCCAATGTGCGCATCGGCGACATCGTTGAGAACATTCGCGCAGCGGTGCATATGCTCGTGCGCGAAACCGGACGTGATGTGATCGTCAGCGGCCATTCTGCCGGGGGGCATCTCGCTGCCTGCATGCTGGCGACGGAGGCGAGCGTGCCGGCTGCCTACGCCATATCCGGCGTGTTTGAACTGGCGCCGCTCATTCCAACAAGCCTAAACGGCGCACTGCGCCTCGACCAAGCGGAGGCGGAAAGCTTGAGCCCCCTGCTTTGGCCGGCGCCCGAGGGCAAGGTTCTCGACGCCGTCGTCGGCGGCGCCGAGAGCGGGGAATTTCTGCGCCAAAGTGCGAACATCGTGCGTGCATGGGGCGAGGACGGCGTGGAGACGCGCTACGAGGAAGTCGAAGCCGCCAATCACTTCACCGTCATTGCGCCATTGACGGACCCAAACTCAGCAATGGTCGAACGCATCGTGCAGCTGGCGCGCAGCTTCTAGGCCGCCGGCAAGGCATTCTTCAATTTGGCAAGCAATTGTTCGCGCGCTTGATCGTTGGGCGCGTTTTGCAACACTTGGCCCAGCACGTTGAGGAAATCGGCACGGGCATTGTGCCAATCGTGGCGCGCCAGCGCATCGGCTGGAATACGCGGCGCTGGGCCGGTTTCGGCAATCGCATCGGCGCCTTCGAGGCGAAAGCCTGAATCCAGCAAGGGGGCAATCACGCCCTTCGCGGCGACGCCCGCGGCCTGCAAACGTCCCTGCAAACCATCGCGGCTGTCGGGTTCGCCATGGGTCAGAAAAATGCTGCCGCGGATCGGCGCGCGCGCTTGCGCCCATTTCAGCAAACCTGCCGCGTCGGCGTGGCCGGAATAGATGTCGAGCGATCTTATGCGCGCGGCGACTTTGATGTGCTGACCCTGGATGCGCACATCTTTGACGCCATCGCGCAGCAAGCGGCCAAGCGTGCCGACAGCTTGGTAACCGACCAGCATCACCGTCGCCTGTTCGTTCCAAAGCAAACGCTGCAAATGGTGCCGCACGCGGCCTGCGTCACACATGCCGCTGGCGGAGATGATGATGTGCCAGCCGTGCACGCGCTCAAGCGCTTTGCTCTCGTTGGCGGATTCGGTGAACTGGAGCCAGTTGGATTCCCGCAGCTGCTCAAAGGGATTGTGCCCGTCCTGCGCCTTGCCGAAGCGGAAATAGGTATCCATCACGCGCACAGCGAGCGGCGAATCCACGAAGATCGGTCCGCGCGGCGCCAGGCCCTGATCCATCGCTTGCAAGAGATCGATGACCAATTCCTGCGTGCGCTCCACAGAGAAGGCAGGAATGAGCAATGGGCCGCCCGCGGCGTGCGCCTGCAGCATTTCCTCAACCAGCTTGGCTTGGCGTTCGGCGGGCGTGAGCTTCGGGCGCTCTGTGCCGCCATATGTGCTTTCCATCACGACGAAATCGACGCCGGCGGGGCCTTCTGGATCGGCGGCGAATTGGCTGGCGCCCGGACCTAGGTCGCCGGAGAACAATAGACGTTCGACCGCGCCGTTCGCGTCTGTGGCTTCAACTTCGATCGAGGCGGCGCCGAGGATATGGCCGGCGTTCCACCAGCGCGCGCGCAGACCTGGAAGCACTTGCGCCCAGGTGTCGAGTTCAACGCCCTTGAATTGCTTTTTGCAGGCTTCAGCGTCGGCGCGCGTATAGATCGGCGTGACGGGGGCGCCGCCCTTCTGCTGATTGCGGCGATTGAGTTGCTCCACTTCCATTTCCTGGATGCCGGCGGAATCGGCGAGCAGCGCGGCGCACAGTTCGGCGCTGGCTGGCGTTGTCCAAATGGGGCCTTTAAAGCCGTTGCGCGTCAGCTTCGGCAACAGGCCGCTATGATCGATGTGCGCGTGCGTCAGCAGCACAACTTTGATCTGGGTGGGATCGAAGGGGAACGGCTTGTAGTTCAGCTCCTTTTCCGTCTTCGAGCCTTGGAACATGCCGCAATCGATCAGCACGGCAGCGCCGTCATGTTCAAGCATCATGCACGAGCCGGTGACGCTGCCCGCCGCGCCGAAGAAATTCAGTTTTGTCGCCATGGGGCCGCACCCTTCTCTTTTGGAGGCGCGGACGTTACGACCTGAAGCGCCCGGCGCAAGCGGCGCTTTGGCGCGGTCTCAAAGGCCAGCGGCGCGCGCGATCCAGTAGGTCGCGCCGGCGGCGGCATAAGCCAGAGCGAAGAGATAGAGGACAGTGAACCAAAGCCATTTCCAGGAATTGGTTTCACGGCGCAGCACGGCGAGACTGGCAATGCATTGCGGCGCATAGACGTACCAAGCCAGGAAGGCGAGCGCCGTCGGCAAGGACCAGGCATGTTGCAACAGGTGCGCGAGGCTTGCTTCGTTGCCGCCCTGCACGGCGTAGACTGTGCCAAGCGCGCCGACCGCGACTTCGCGCGCCGCCATGCCGGGCACGAGCGCGATAGCGATCTGCAAATTGAAACCGATCGGCGCCAACAGCACTTCGAGCGCCGAACCGATGCGGCCCGCAAACGAGCCGGCGATGCCTTGGTCGCTGACCGGGAAGGAAGCGAGGAACCACAGCGCCACGGCGACGGTGAAAATCACGGTGCCGGCGCGCTTCAAAAACGCCCAGGCGCGGAAAAACAGGTTGAGCAGGAAGTCCTTCAAGTCCGGCAATTTGTAGGTCGGCAATTGCATCAAGAGCGGCTGGGCGACGCCTTTCGTCACCGTGCGCTTCAACAGAAACGCCACCGCCACCGCGCTCAGCACGCCGGCGAGGTAAAGCGCAAACATGACCACGCCCTGCAGACCGAAGGGACCGACATTGGTGTTCGGAATAAAGGCTGCGATGATAAGCGTGTAGACCGGAATGCGCGCCGAACACGTCATCAGCGGCGCAACCAGGATCGTCGTCAGCCGGTCTCGTTCGTTCTCGATGGTGCGCGCCGCCATCATGCCAGGAATAGCGCAGGCAAAGCTCGACAGCAGCGGGATGAAGGCGCGGCCATTGAGGCCCACGCGCAGCATCAACTCATCCATCAGAAACGCGGCGCGCGCCATGTAGCCGGAAGCTTCGAGCGCCAAAATGAGCGCAAACAAGATCACGATCTGCGGCAGGAACACGATGACGCTGCCGACGCCTGCGATAATGCCGTCGGTCAACAAATCGCGCCACCACGCTTGTGGCAATTCGGTTTTGACCCAGCCCGAGAGCGCAGCGATGCCGCCGTCAATCGCATCCATCGGCGCTTGCGCCCACGTGAACACGGCCTGGAACATGAAAAACAGAATTGCCGCCAGGATGAATGGTCCCGCGATCCTGTTGAGAACGACGCGGTCAATGGCGCGCGTGAGCCGGTTCATCACCGGTTCGGCGAGGATGACCGCTTTGGCAATATCGCGCGCATTGCGTTGGAACGAGGTGATGTTGTCGACCTGACCGGTCTGGTGCGGGCGCTTCCATTCGCCCTTCGCGGCGAGATCGTCGATGCGCGCGAGCAGATCGGCGCGGCCATTGCTGCGCGTCGCCCGCGTGCGCACCACCGGCACGCCGAGCAGGGTCTCAAGCTTCCTCTCGTCGATGCGCACGCCGTCGCGTTCAGCCAGATCGATCATATTGAGCGCAACGATCATCGGCCGATTGAGCGCGCGGACCTGCAGCACGAATTGCAGGTGGGTGCGAAGGTCGCAGGCATCGACCAAGACCAGCAAGCCATCGGGCGGGGCCACTTCGCTGGCGCCGACAATGGAATCGACCGCGATCTTTTCGTCGAGCGAACGGCCGGAAAGTCCGTAAATGCCCGGGAGATCGATCAGGTCGATCGCCCGCCCCGCGGGCGAATGGAAGCGCCCGATGCGGCGCTCAACGGTGACGCCGGCATAATTCGCGACCTTGGCGCGGCCGCCCGTCAGGCCGTTGAACAAAGTGGACTTGCCGCAATTGGGCGCACCAACGAGCGCCAAGCGCAGTTCAGTCATGGTCGATTTCGACGGCGGCGGCCTCGTTGCCGCGGAGCGCCACCAGCGTCCGGTTGAGCCGGACCGCCAGCGGCTGCCCGAACGGGCCGCTGGTGATCATTTCGACCTCGTCGCCTTCGGAAAAGCCGATCTCACGGAGCTTCACAGCCAGGTCCTCATCGGCGGTGACGATGCCGCGCACCCGCCCCTTCTGGCCTTTCCGGAGAGTTTGGAGGGTCATTTGCCCTGAGCGCCCGTTCGCGTAGTTGCGAATGATTATAAACAACACTAACGCGGCTTCCCGTCAAGCAGGCGCGCTCAGTGCAAATGGACGCGGGGGGCGTGCTTGCGCCGCGGCGGCCCCCACGGCTATAGGCGTCCACCCACGATCATCCGCATTTGGATAAGGGCGCGTAGCTCAGCGGGAGAGCACTACGTTGACATCGTAGGGGTCACAGGTTCGATCCCTGTCGCGCCCACCATCCTGCGCTCACGCAGCCCTTGGCGAAGGACGACGAGCACATCCCGCGCGCTTACCGACGGCTTACGCCGCCGCATCGAGCTTGCTAACATCGACGCGCAATGATCCTCGACATCAAAGACGTGTTGGCGGCGCCCGAAATTGAACGCCTGCGCGCGATCGCCAAGGAGATCAACTTTGTCGACGGGCGGGCGACCAACCCCGCCAACGAGACCAAAGTAAATATGCAAGCCGATCCGAAGGCGCCGCAGCTGGCTGAATTGTCGAAGATCGTTCAGGATGCCCTGACGCGGTCTCGCGAATTTCGCGATTTCGTTTTCCCGCAGCGCATCGCCCCGCCCCTGCTGACGCGATACACCGCCGGCATGAAATATGGCGCACATTCCGACAGCGCCTTTATGCCGGGCGCCCCGGGTTGGCCGCTGCGATCAGACGTTTCGGTAACCGTATTCCTCAGCGATCCCGCTACTTATGAGGGCGGCGAGCTCGTGGTCCGGTTTGGCAACCGAACGACTGCCGCCAAAGGCGCGCCAGGCGATGTCTTCGTCTACCCTTCGACGACACTGCATGAAGTTATGCCAATACGTTCAGGCGAGCGGCTGGTTTCGATCACATTCGTGCAAAGTCTCATCGCCGACGAGTTCAAGCGCAACCTGCTCTACGAACTCAACGAGATCGGCGCCATCGAAGGTCTGAAGATGAGCTGGGATAGCCGCGTGCGGTTCGAGACGACGCGGAACAATCTGCTGCGCCTTTGGTCGAGCTAGCGGTCGAACTCAAGCCGCCGCGATCACACGCTCGATTTCGACCACAAGATCTTTCAGGTGGAATGGTTTGGAGAGCACTTTGGCGTCTTTCGGCGCTTGGCTCTGGGCTGAGAGTGCGACTGCCGCAAAGCCGGTAATGAAGACGATTTTCATGGCTGGATCGGCCTCGGCGCCGCGGCGCGCGAGTTCGATACCGTCGAGCCCCGGCATGACGATGTCGGTGAGCAGCAGATCATAGGAGCCGTGCTCGAGCGCCTCCCAGGCCGAGTCGCCATCGCCATAACCGGCGACGTCGTGACCGGCGCGCTTCAGGCTCGTCACCAGGAAGGTCCTGAGCGAGTCATCGTCTTCGGCCAACAGGATACGCGCCATCCGCCGCTCCGGGGGGATTCGCCCCAATCGAAGCGGTACCCTCTAGCACGGCGCGGGTAAAGGCAGGCTGAACCGTCACACACAGGTGGTAACCATTGAGCAATATTGACGCGCCTAACCGCGCCAGCGAACAATGCCAGCCATGGACGGTTCGGACTACGGGCGCGCCACGACGGCGCAAACAGCGCCTTCGGCGGCGCACGAACCACGCCTTGAGCCGCCCTTCATTCTCATCGAACCATTGCGCCGCACCGCGCCCTTAATCTTCACGTCGCCGCATAGCGGCCGGCGCTATCCAGCCGAGCTGCTGGCGCAGACGCGCGTCGGCTTGCTCAGCTTGCGCCGCTCCGAAGACGCTTATGTCGACGAATTGTTTGCAAGCGCCGCCGCACATGGCGCGTCCGTGCTCTCGGCGTCGGTGGCGCGCGCTTATGTCGATTTGAATCGCGACCCCGCCGAACTCGATCCGGAAATGTTTGAAGAGCAGCTGCCGCAGACGACAGCGACGGCGCGCGTACAAGCGGGCTTGGGCGCCATCCCGCGCATTAGCGGCGATGGACAGGCGCTCTACCGGCGCAAGCTCACCTTGGCGGACGCCGAACAGCGCATCGCCGCCGTGCACCGTCCCTATCACGCCATGCTCGCCAATCTCGTCGCTGAAACCAAAGCGCTGTTTGGCTGTGCTGTGCTGGTCGATTGCCACTCAATGCCTTCGAGCGCGCGCGGCGCGCATGCGCCGGATATCGTATTGGGCGATCGCTTCGGCGCCTCGTGTCATGCATCGGTGACGGCGCTGGTGGAAGCGACGCTGCGACGCCAGGGCTATCGCGTCGCGCGCAACACGCCGTTTGCGGGCGGACACACGACGCAAAGCTATGGGCGCCCCTCCGCGCACGTGCATGCGCTGCAGATCGAAATCAATCGCGCGCTCTACGTGGACGAACGCACGCTGGAGCGAACCAATGGCTACGCCCGTATTCGCGCCGACATGGGGCGCTTGGCGGAGGCGCTGAGCGCTGCATCGCTGCACAAGAGCCTCGCCTAGGTCGCTCGATGTCACAGCTCAACCGGCTGATCGGGCTTTACCAGTCGGGACGCTTCGGCGAGGCCGTCGATTGCGGCGAGGCGCTGCGTGTGAGCGATTGCTCCGCTGCCGGCCTCTATTATCTTGGCGCTGCCTACCTCCAGCTGCGCCAGTTTGAACAAGCCCGCACCTGTTTCACACAAGTGCTGGGGATTGAGCCGGCCAACGCCTATGCGCTCATCGGCATGGGCTCGGTGTTGCGGCGGCTGGGACGTCCCGATGAAGCGCGCGATTTTCTAGAGCGCGCGGTGAAAGCGCGCCCCAACGATGCTTTCACGCAGCTGAACTTGGGCGCCGTTCTCGAAGAAACCGGCAAGCTGGAAGAGGCAAGGCTCTGCTTCGCGCGTGCGATTCAAATCGATCCCGCCTTCGCGGAAGCGTACTTCTATCTGGGAGCGGTGCTGGCGAAGCTGGGTGACAGATCGGCCGCGGCGGCAGCGCTTCGGCGCGCCATCGCGTTGAAACCCAATTATCCCGAAGCACACAACACTCTCGCCAATATTCAACAAGAATTGGGCGCGATCGAGCAAGCCATCGAGAGCTATCGCGCCGCGCTGCAACTGAACCCGAATTTCTCCGAGGCGCACTATGGTTTGGGCGTTGCGCTCAAATATCTGGGCCGCCGCGAGGAATCGATCGCATCGCTCACGCGGGCGCTCGATTTGGATCCGGCACACGAGCTTGCGCGCGCGCAACGCCTCTATCAGCAGGCCCACCTTTGCGATTGGGACGCCATGGCGGAGGATTATGCTCAGCTGAGCACGCTCGGTGTGCGCCAACCGGTTTCACCCTTTGCCCTGCTGGCGCTCGACGGCGATCCCGGGCGCCAATACGCCCGCGCGCAGCGCTACGCCGAGACCTTTCATCGCCAGGCGCTGGCGCAGAGTTTCGCCGCACCCTCCTCCCGCATCCGCATCGGCTATTTTTCGGCGGATTTCCGCAATCATGCGATGATGCATGTGATGGCGCGCATGTTCGAGCTGCACGATCGCGCGCGCTTCGAACTGCATGCCTTTGCGTTCGGCCCCGATACTTCCGACGCAATGCGCATGCGCACGATGGCGGCGTTCGATCACTTTCACGCCGTCCATGATCTGAGCGATCAAGCCGTAGCGGTACGCGCGCGCGCACTTGGCATCGATATCGCAATCGACCTGATGGGCTACACGAACGGTTCTCGAACGGCCATTTTCGCCTATCGGGCCGCACCCATTCAGGTCGGCTATCTGGGATATCCGGGAACGATGGGTGCGCCGTTCATGGAATATCTCATCGCCGATCGCTTTCTGATCCCGCCGGAAGAACGGCAATATTATAGCGAGCGCATCATCACCATGCCGCAAAGCTATCAGGTGAGCGACAACACAAGGTCCATCGCGCCTGCCCCGCCGCGTTCTCAACTTGATCTACCCGACAGCGGCTTTGTCTTCTGCTGTTTCAACAACACCCATAAGATCGGCGTGGCTGAATTCGACATCTGGATGCGATTGTTGCACGCCGTCAGCGGCAGCGTGCTCTGGCTGGTGGGGACCAATCGCCTGGCGGAGGAGAATTTGCGCCGTCAGGCGCGCAAACGCGACGTCGATCCCTCGCGGCTCATCTTTGCACCACGCGTTCCGCCAAGCGAACATTTGGCGCGCCAGCAGGCCGCCGATTTGTTTCTCGATACATTCATTTATAACGCGCACGGCACGGCAAACGATGCGCTGTGGGCGGGTCTGCCGCTCCTTACCAAGATGGGCCGCGCCTTTCCCGCGCGCGTCGGCGCCAGCGTGCTCGCGGCAGCTGGACTTGCCGAGCTTATAGCCGACGATGAGGCCGCCTATGAGCGCCTGGCCCTCGAATTGGCGACACAGCCAGAACGACTGGCCGCCATCAAACAGCGTCTGCTTGCAAACCGGGTATCGGCGCCGCTCTTCAACTCCGCGGCCTTCACGCGCCACATTGAGGCAGCCTTCGCGGCAATCCATGCGCGCCGCATCGCAGGGACGCCTGCGGCGGATCTGACTGTGGCCGGCTGAGTCGAGGCCGGCCGAGGTCGAACCAGAGCCCGCGCCTGTTGCGCCGCCTCCGCTTAGGGCGTCACAACTCTATTGCGGGCCTATCGCGGATCGTGACTCAGAGGGTGGGCGGCGAAGAAATTCCAGATCTCCTCGCTCGCATTGATATCGAGATTGACGGGTCCGAGATCGCTCAGCACGCCCGCTGTTCCAGGCCATGTGTGCCCACCGCCGGTGATCACGTAGTACGCAACATCGTCGCCGCTTGTGCAATTGCGCGGGACAAAGCGCGAAACGCGCGTGCCCGGTGATCGGCCGCTTTCTGGAAACGCTGTGTTGGCGCCCGCCGCATCGCAATGATTGCGGTTCACGAAGAAGGACGCGGTTGCAAACGCGCTGAGCGTAATGCGTTGGGAATCGTCGCTGGGCGGAAGGCCGCTAAAGCCGCCGACGCCGCCCATCCCCATGCCGCCCATGCCGCCGCCACTCATGCCGCCGCCGCCGCCCGAGGACGTGCCGCCACGATTAGGAACGCCGCCGCCGCCACTGCGAACCACAACGCCGTTATAGTTTACGCTCGGATCGGCCGTTCCATTCATCAGCAGGATCGGCGCGGGGTCGCCCTGGCAGCGTGAGGTGAGTTGCGTGTAGAGCTCGGCGCTGACAGACGCAAAGGCCGCGAAATACTGACTTGCTGAACACGCCATGCGAAGCGTCATGAAGCCGCCGTTGGAAAAACCTCCAACATAAAGCCGCCGGCGATCGATGTTGAAATCAACACCGAGGTCTTCGGTCAGCGTCTTGAGGAAAGCGATATCGTCCTGCGGCGCAAGCGCGGGCTGGCGGACGATGTCGAAATAGGCATTCCACTCATGAGAGAGGCCGTCGGGATAGACGACGATGAAGCCATGGCGCGCCGCCACTTCGTTCATGCGCGAAATCGCCGCCATAGACGGCCCATTGCTGGGGCGGCCATGCAGCAGAATGACGACCGGCGTGGGCCGCGACGGATTGTAGGCCGGCGGCGCATAGACGATCCACGAACGCGGCGTACGCGCCGTGCCGTGCCCCCGCGGTGGGCTGAAGCCGGCGTGATCGAAGAAGAATTGGTCGATCGCGGCTGAGGCTTCTACGCCCTGGTTGTTGAGCTGATATCCGGCCCCCTCGTGAAACCAATCATGCTCGCCGCCGGACACGCTGACATAGGCAAGCGGCGCGCCAGTACAGCTCGGCGTGTCTCCGCTGCCGCAGCCATTGATGCGCCGCCAAACATCGACGGTGGCCGCGGCGCTGAGCAGGCGCGCATTGGCGTTGGCGGGCGCGCCTTCCGGCTGGCCGCCATCGGTGGGGAAGAAATCGTCCCGCTCACCATGCATGATGAGCATGGGCGTCGCGCGGGCGCTTGCGCAGGCCTGCTCCGCGTAATCCCACATCAAGGCGCTGACGATGGCGACGCCGGCAAGGTGCATCGGGCCGCGGCAAGCCATGCTGTAGGCCATGGCGCCGCCCGTATCGTAACCAACGACATAGATGCGTTGACGATCGATCGAATAGTCCTGCGCAACCGCATTGATGGCGGCGGTGATGAGGCCGGCATCGTCTTGCGGCGCTTCACGCCGCTGCAAGACCGCAAACCCGCCATCGTTCCAATAAGCGCCGGCGGTTTCGGGATAGAACAGGATCGCCCCTCGCCGTTCGGCGACCGCCGCCAGATGGCTGGTCGCGTGCATGGCTTGCGCGGACGAATAACGCCCGTGCAGCGCGATTATGAGCGGCGCCGGATGGCCGCGCTGATACGAGCGCGGCACGTAGAGCCCGACCGAGCGGTTTGCCCCGCCGAAACTGAGCGCAAACATGTCGAGACGCGTGAACTGATTTGGCGCAGCCGGCTGGCTTGGCGCAGACGCCTGGCTTGGCGCAGCCGTCTGACTTGGCGCAGCCGATTGCTGCGCTTGCGTTGGTCCTGCCAGCGCCAACGCAAATATGGCGGCCGCTAGAACTCTCTTCATACCCGCGCTCCCTTGCGGGATTTACCGCTCAGGCGTCGCTGCGGCGCCAATCAAGTTTGCGCGAGGAGGTCGAGCTGGGCGCACGTTTGCGACGGATGGCGCGCGCGACTTGCGCACGGCGGCGCCCGCCATTACAGCGGCGCGGGCCGCCAAGGCGGTAAAGCGCGCCTCTCCTTGCTTGGCGCAGTGCGGGTGAAATGGCGACGTCCGGCTCAGGTGCAGTTACGGCCATCATCATCAGCCACAATAGCGAGCAGGTTTTGCCCGCCTGCCTGGCGAGCGTGGGCGGCGCTGGGCTGAGGGCCATGGTGGTGGACAACGCGTCGGGCGATCGGAGCGTGACCCTCGCCAGAGCTGCTGGCGCCGAAATCATCGCCAACGAGAAGAACCAGGGCTTCGGACGCGCCATCAACCAGGCGTTGGATTTGGCCACGACCGAATTCTGCCTGATCATCAACCCAGACATCGCGTTCGAAGCGGACGCCCCTGAGCAATTGCTCGCGGCTTTGAAAGCGGCGCCGCATGCAGCCATGATCGCGCCGAAACTGGTCGAGCCGGACGGGCGCACCTTTGCCCTCTCCTCTTCGCCCATTAATCCGCCGGCGGCCAACGCGACGCTGCTTTCTGGCGCAGCCTTGCTCGCCCGGCGCGAAGCACTCCGCCAGATCGGCGGCTTCGATCCCAACATTTTCCTTTTCTGGGAGGACAACGATCTCTGCCGTCGCCTGATCGACGCCGGCAAGACTTTGCTTTTGGCCGACAACGTCGCCATGAAGCATAAGCGCGGCGCTTCCAGCACGGCCACGCCGGGCGGCGCCTATTTGCGCCGATGGCATCAAGCATGGTCGCGCTTCTATGTGTTCAAGAAGTTTGGCGTCGTATCCGATCCAGACCATTGGATCGCAAATTATTCGCGTAAAGCCATGCTCGCTCAATTGACCGGCAGTGCAGCGCGCCTCGAGCGCTATCGCGGTTCGCTGGATGGCGCGCTCGCTTTCCACAATGGACAAACAGCGCTCGCCTTCCAGGGGCTGGCATGACAGCTTCGTCGCAAGCGGGCTCAAGGAGCGCGGCGGCAGCCGCCGACCGCGCGCCGCTCTCCTGCTTCCTCATCACCAAGAACGAAGCCGACCGCATCCGCCCCACTTTGGAGGCCGTCGCGGGCTGGGTCGATGAAGTCGTCGTCGTCGATTGCGGCAGCACCGACGCCACCTGCGAGATCGCACGCGCCTTGGGCGCCCGCGTCATTCATCAGGACTGGCTGGGTTTCGGGCCGCAGAAGCGTTTTGCCGAGGATCAGTGCCGCAATTACTGGGTCCTCAATATCGATGCGGATGAAGTGGTTTCTCCCGCGCTCGCCACGGAGATCAGCGCGCTTCTCAAGAGCGCGCCGCCTTCTTCAGCCTACGCGCTGCGCATCCTCGACATATATCCGGGCGCTGACCGGCCCCGGCCTTGGGCCGACGATTATCGCCAGCCCCGCCTCTACGACCGCCGCGTCGTTCATTTCAGCACCTCAGCGGTCCACGATTCCCTCGTGCTAGACGGGGCGCACGCGCCGGTGCTCAAGGGCGCGATCTATCATTATTCCGTTCGCTCGATCGAAGATCACATGCGCAAGGGCTTGGAGCGCGCGCGCTACAATGCCGAGAATTCGAAACCGAAGGCGTCGCTTCTACTGTCCTTGCGTCTCATCACTGAGTTTCCGATGGCGTTCGTCCGGTATTATTTCTGGCGCAGACACTTCACCGGCGGCCTGATGGGTTTCCAGATCGCGATGTCGGCGGCGTTCTCGCGCTTTGCGCGCATTGCCTTCATGTTGGAGAAGGCCGGGCGCGGCGCAAGGCGCTGACCGATCGGCGCGAGAGGCAGCGCGCTTCAGGGCTCGACATGGGTGGGTACGTGGATCGCCATGGGCCCGCGGCCATCGAGATAGAGCTGATAGGCCGCGTCGAAGCCCTGCTCCAAATGCCGCGCGAACAATGCTGAATTGAACAACGGCGCAGACAAGCGATTGCCCGCCAGCTTGCGCTTGAGCGCGTCCAGCATGGCGGGATCCTTCGCCAGGCGATCCGCCAGGTCGAAATAGGCCTCTTCGCTCTCTGTTATCAGCTCTGGAAGGCCAACGGCCGTTACCAGGCTTGCCGCAACCCGCGCGGCAAACCCTCGGCCGATCTTGGTGACAACAGGCAGTCCCGCCCAAAGCGCGTCGCTTGCCGTCGTGTGGGCATTGTAGGTGAAGGTGTCGAGGAAGAGATCCCCCAGTTGATGGCGCGCGAGGTGATCGGCGAGAGCCAGTCCAGGCGCGAAGACGATGCGTTCAGGCTCGATCCCACGCGCACGCGCGGCGCGGCGCAAATTCTCCACGGCAAGATCGTCAGGCTTCAACAGCCAAAGCACACTGCCCTCGTTGGACGCCAACAAACGCATCCAGATATCGAATTCAGCCGGCGTGACCTTGTAGCTGTTGTTGAAACTGCAGAAGACAAAGCCGGTATCGGGAAGGCCCGCCTCCGCGCGCGTAATGCTTTTCTCGGCGATCGGCCGGGTATCGTCATTGGCCTGATAGGCATGCGGCATGTAGATCGGTTGTTCCGTGTAGTGCGCGCGCGCCGCTTCCGGGATGATGATCTTGTCGGCGACGATATAGTCGATCGCCGGCAGTCCGATGGTGCCGGGATAACCCAGGAAATTGATTTGAACTGGCGCCAGACGCTGCGCGAACAGCGCCGAACGCGAGCGCTGCGTGTGCCCGGTCAGATCAACGGCAATGTCGATGCCTTCGCTTCGCGCCAGCTCGACCACGCTGGCGTCACGCGTGCTGCGGATGTCGTGAAAAGCATCGACGGCGCGCATGATGCGGGTGCGCGTCGCATCGGCGCGATCGGGGCCGTACGAATACATGTGCACCGCAAATCGCTCGCGATCATGCAACTCGAGCACTCTGGCGATGAGATACATAACGGCATGATCGCGTACGTCGCCGGAAAAATAGCCAATCCGCAATTTTTGCGGCCGCTTCGGCAGATACTGGGTCGGCGGCGGCGGCTGCTTCGGCGGCGGCGCCAAATAGCGCTCCGCAACGAAACGTTCGGCGCAGATTCGCTGTGCGGCCGGATCATCGACGAGCGACAGCCGCGCGAACGGCGGCACAACGCCCCCTGATACGCCAAGCGCCGGAATTTCGGCGGCGTCCTGCGCCATCCCCTCCCAATCGCAAATCAAGGCCTGCTGCAACAGACGCTGTGCACGCGCCAGCGCCTGGCTGGGTTGGATGGCAAGAGCGCGGCTAAAGGCATCGATCGCCTCTGCCGGTTGGCGCAGATAGGCCAGAGCAACGCCACGGCTCAAATGCGCATCGGCGAAGTCTGGCTGAAGTTCAGTCGCCCGCGTAAAGGCCGCCAGCGCTTCCTCGGCTCTCCCCGAGGTGAGCAAGGCCAAACCTATATTGTTCTGGACGCCCGCCGAGCCGGGGTCGAGCACGCCAGCGCGATTGTAAGAGGCGAGCGCCTCTTCGATTCTGCCGAGCTCACTCAACGCATTGCCAAGCTTGTTGTGTGTATCGGGGGAATTGGGATCTACTTGCAGGGCGCGTCCATGCACTTCCACGGCCTTCTCGAATTCGCGCATGTCCACGAGCGTGGCGCCCAGATTGTTCCAGGCCGCGATGAAATCGGGCTTGAGTTTCAGGGCGCGCGTGAAATATCCGAGCGCTTCCTCGTTGGCGCCCTGCTTTCGCAGAGCAAGTCCTAGATTATTGAGCGCGTCGACAGAATTGGGATTGAGCGCCAGCGCCTTCTTGTAGCGCGCGATTGCGTCCTCGATGTCGCCGCGTTCGAAAAGCGCATTGCCAAGGCCATTATTGGCATCGGCAAGCTCGGGATTGAACTTGAGTGCGCGCTCGAAGGATGCCGTCGCCTCCTCGCGCCGGCCAAGACGCCAGAGCACATTGCCCAAATTGTTGTGCGCCTGGGCATAGTCTGGCTTTTGCCGCAGCGCGGTTTGATAGCTCTTGATCGCCTCCTCGGATCGGCCGAGGCGCGCTGCAATAACGCCGAGATTGTTGTGCGCCTCCGGGTATCTGGGTTTTACCGCGACGGCGCGCGCGAGCGTCTGGATTGCTTCTTCGTCGCGCCCTAATGCGCCCAGTGTAAAGCCAAGATTGTTCAGAGCCTCCGCGAAACGAGGATCGGCGTCAGCGGCGCGCCGGAAGCTCTGAGCCGCCTCCCCCGCTTGTCCCACCTGAGACAAGGCAATGCCCAGATTATTGTGCGCGTCGGCGTTGTTGGGTTCCAGGCGCGCCAGGGCGGCATAATATTCGAGCGCCTTATCGGACCGGCGCATCTGCGCATACGCAGCGGCAAGCACGTTATAGATTGCCGCATCGGTTGCGCCGGCCCGTAACATTGTCTCGCCCAGGACGATCGCTTCTGTCGTGCGACCAGCTTGAAAAAGGGCGATGAGACGTTGGAGGTCTTGCATTCCGAAGTCTGGGCATTCCTCAGGGTCCGGCAGTCCGCGAAGTCCGGGCGCCAGTGGGCGCGAACATTGGCTTACCGACAGAGCGCTGCCAAACGAAAACGGCCGGCGCTTCGTAGTACGCCGGCCGTCTCGACAACCCCGAAGGGCTATAGCTTCAGTTTATGGCTTCAGTTCATAGCTTCGCGTCGGTGACGCGGGCCGCCCCTAGCGGCCGCCCATCACTTGCGCCTTCATCACCGCCGATTGGCGGAAGGCGAGCTTCTTCGACGCTTTGATCTTCACCGGCTCACCCGTTTGCGGGTTGCGGCCCATGCGGGCCTTGCGGTGGCGGATCATGACCATGCCGATGTCGCCAATTTTCACTTTGGCGCCCTTCATGACATAAGCCTTCACGACGTCGACGTAGCCTTCGACGAACATCTTGGCTTCGGCCTTCTTCATGCCGTTGTGGTCGGCAATCGCTTGCAGCAAGGCGCTGGCGGTGACCGCCTTGCCCGGAACCGCCGTCACTTTCACCGGCTTGGATACAGGCGCTGCCGCCTTCTTCGCCTTACGAGCCGGAGACTTCTTTGCTTTCTTTGCCATCTTGCGGGCCATCTTCAGTTCCTCTCTTCAAAGGTTGTCTTGCGTTAAACTCAACGAACTGAGCGTAAAACGTGGGGTTTTTCCCCGCTGTCTCCGCTCAGCTGCCATGAGTGATGCCATTCAATTCTTGATGGAGCGTGACCGCACCTCGTCGAAAATCGCCGAAAACCCGCGAAAAACGCGCGTTTTTGCGATGGCAGGCGAAATCCCTTGCAAATTGCCGTGAGAGTCGCAATGCAAAAAAGCTTATTTGGCGCGATTTCTGCGACATTTTGCACAGGCGTGTGCTTTCAAGCGCCCGGCTTTTCCTTCCAAATCGCCGTTTCGCCGCTAGCGTAGACCCATGCGAATGGCGCCATCGAGGCGCACATGCTCGCCGTTGAAGTACGTATTGCGAATCATTTCGAGCGCGAGAGACGCATATTCGTCGGGTTTTCCCAGACGCTTCGGGAACGGCACTGCCGCCGCTAAGCCTTCCCTAACTTTCTCCGACGCCGCCATCATCAGCGGGGTTTCGAAAGTTCCCGGCAAAATCGTGTTGATGCGAATGCCTTCGCTGGAGAGATCGCGCGCAATCGGCAGCGTCATGCCGACAACGCCGCCCTTGGAGGCGGAATAGGCCGCCTGCCCCACTTGGCCATCCACGGCAGCGACCGAAGCCGTCATCACCATGGCGCCGCGCTCGCCTTCCTCCAGCGGCTCGATCGCAAGCATGCCGGCCGCCGATTTGGCGACGCAGCGGAAAGTGCCGACGAGGTTGATCTGGATGGTGAGGTTGAAGATGTCGAGCGGGAAAGATTTGATGACGCCCGTGTCCTTGGCGCGCCCGGCGGTCTTGGCGGCGCTGCCGATGCCGGCGCAGCAGACCAGAATGCGTTCTTGGCCATTGGCCTTGCGCGCATCGGCAAAGCCCGCGTCGACGCTCTCTTCGCTGGTCACGTCGACCTTGCAGAAAAGCGCGCCGGTCTCCTCGCTGGCGGCGCGACCGCGGTCCTCGTCGCGGTCGAAGATGGCGACTTTGACGCCGTGGCTGCGCAATTGCTTCACCGTAGCGAGCCCCAAGCCAGATGCCCCGCCCGTCACCACTGCCGCGACATCCGCTGAAAGACGCATGGGCGCTCCTCCGAAATCTTGGCCCGTTTTCTAACCGCTATGCGCTCGAACGCAAATGTGTAGGCTCGCGCGTGGAGTCATGCGAGCGGGGCGACATCGATGGCGGGGGCGCTGGGGGCAATGTTCTGGACGCTCGCCGGATTGGGCGCCGCGGCGGCCGCGATTTACGGCCTCTTCTACCTGAAGCGGCGTGAGAGCTTGGGCCGCGCGGCATTGAAGGCGCTCTTCATGGTGGCGTTGGCGGCGGCGTTCCAAAGCGCCGGGGCGCCCGGAATCGTGCTGCTGGCGCTTGCGGCGGCCGCGATCGGCGATTTCGTGCTGGCGTTCGACAACAAGTCAATCCTGCCGCTCGGTATTCTGGCCTTCCTGATCTGCCAGCTCGCTTATCTCTATTTCTTCTGGACCCACCGCGAGATGGGCGCAGCTTTCGAGCCGTCAGTGCTGCGCTATGGCGCGATGGCTGTCGTACTGGCCACGGCAATCGGCTTCCTGGTTTGGATGGGACCGAAGCTTGGGCCGATGGCCGCGGCCGTCATCCCCTACGCGATCGCGATCTGCGCCATGGCGTGCGCGGCGCTCATGCTGCCGTGGCGCGGCTGGCCGGCCATGATTGGCGTCGCGTCATTCCTCACCAGCGACTTCGTGTTGTCGGCGGAACTCTTCCGGCTGGCGCCGAATGACCCGGCGCGGCGGATCACCGTGCCGGTCGTTTGGTGGACTTACGCCGCAGCACAGCTCTTGATCGCCTGGGGCATCGTGCGCGTGCTCAGCTGAGCGACGGCAAATCCAGTTTTTGTTCGCGCGCGCACTGGATCGCTTCTTCGTAGCCCGCATCGGCATGGCGCATGACGCCGGTGCCGGGATCGTTCCAGAGCACGCGGGCGATGCGCTTGGCCGCGTCCTCTGTGCCGTCGCAGACAATGACAACGCCGGAATGCTGCGAATAGCCCATGCCGACGCCGCCGCCGTGATGGAACGACACCCAGGTGGCGCCGGATGCGGTGTTCAGGAGCGCGTTGAGCAGAGGCCAATCGGAAACGGCGTCGCTGCCATCGCGCATCTTTTCGGTCTCACGATTGGGTGAAGCGACCGAGCCAGAGTCGAGATGATCGCGGCCGATCACTATCGGGCCGATCTCCCCTTTCGCCACCATTTCGTTGAACGCGAGGCCCAAACGATGCCGCTGACCCAGACCCACCCAGCAAATGCGCGCCGGCAAACCCTGGAAGGCGATGCGTTCTTTCGCCATGTCGAGCCAGCGATGCAGATGCGCGTCATTGGGTATGAGCTCTTTTACCTTGGCGTCGGTCTTGGCGATGTCGTCGGGATTGCCGGTGAGCGCGGCCCAGCGGAACGGCCCGATGCCGCGGCAGAAGAGCGGCCGCACATAGGCCGGCACGAAACCCGGATAGGCGAACGCATCGGCGACGCCTTCGTCCTTGGCGACTTGGCGGATATTGTTGCCATAATCGACGGTCGGGATGCCTTGCTTGTGAAAGTCGAGCATGGCGCGCACGTGCACGGCGATCGATGCACGCGCGGCTTCGCGCACAGCTTCGGGATTTTGCGCGCGCGTGGCGATCCAGCGTTCAACCGTCCAGCCCATGGGCAGGTAACCGTTGACCAGATCATGGGCCGAGGTTTGGTCGGTGACGGCGTCGGGCTTGATGCCGCGCTTGACCATCTCGGGAAGGATCTCGGCGGCATTGCCCAGGAGGCCGACAGAGATCGCTTGCTTCTTCGCGCACGCTTCGTTGATGAGCTTCAGCGCTTCGTCGAGTGAGCTGGCGCGCTTATCGAGGTAGCGCGTCTGCAGCCGTTTCTCGATGCGATCACTTTGGCATTCGATCGCCAGGCAACATGCCCCCGCCATGACCGCCGCGAGCGGCTGGGCGCCGCCCATGCCGCCGAGCCCCGCCGTCAAAATCCATTTGCCTGACCAGTCGCCGCCAAAATGCTTGCGCCCCATTTCGGCGAAGGTTTCGTATGTGCCCTGCACGATGCCCTGGGTGCCGATATAGATCCACGAACCGGCCGTCATTTGGCCGTACATCATGAGCCCTTTGCGATCGAGCGCATCGAAATGCTCCCACGTCGCCCAGCGCGGCACGAGGTTTGAGTTTGCCAGCAGCACACGCGGCGCATCGGCATGCGTCTTGAACACGCCAACCGGCTTGCCGGACTGGATAAGCAATGTTTCGTCCGCCTCGAGGCGGCGCAGGGTCTCGACGATTCTGTCGTAGGCCACCCAATCGCGCGCCGCGCGGCCGATGCCGCCATAGACCACAAGTTCTTCAGGATGTTCGGCGACATCGGGGTCGAGATTGTTCATCAGCATGCGCAGCGGCGCTTCGGTGAGCCAGCTCTTGCAGGAGAGCGTCGCGCCATGCGGGGCTCGGATGACGCGCGAAGTATCGCGACGAGAATTCATGAAGTGAGGCTCCGACTTTCGCCCGCGCGTTCTAGCTCACGCCACGCGACCCGCAAACACGCGTTCACGCAACAAGGGCGCGCCCAGCCAATAGCTGAGTTCGGCGGGATGATTGATGTCCCAGATGGCGAGGTCCGCGGCCTTGCCCGCTTCCAGCGTGCCGATCTCACCCAGCAAGCCAAGCGCACGGGCGCCTTCGCGCGTCATGCCGGCGAGCGCCTCTTCGGGGGTCAGGCGGAACAATGTGCAGGCCATGTTGAGCGCGGCCAGGGGCGATGTCATGGGCGAAGTACCCGGATTGCAATCACTGGCGAGCGCCATGCGCACGCCGGCCATGCGCAGCGCATCGATCGGCGGCAGCTGCTTTTCGCGCAGGAAGTAAAACGCCCCGGGCAACAACACCGCCACGGTTCCGGCCTTTGCCATTGCCGCGATGCCGGCGTCGTCGAGATATTCGAGATGATCGGCCGAGAGTGCATGGTGGCGCGCAGCGAGTGCTGCCCCATTCTGATTGCTGAGCTGTTCGGCGTGGAGTTTCACCTCAAGGCCTGCGCTGCGCGCGGCGGAGAAGAAATAATCCACCTCCTCAATTGTAAAGCCGATGCCTTCGCAGAAGGCGTCCACGGCATCAGCCGCGCCAGCAGCTGCGATCGCCGGGATCATGACGTCGGCGACGAGTTGCACATAAGCGGCGCGATCGTCCTTGAACTCCGCCGGTAAAGCATGGAGGCCGAGGAAGGTTCGGCGGACGCGGACATTGCCGATTGCGGCGAGTGCGGCGGCGGCTTCGAGCTGTTTCAATTCGTTCTCGAGATCGAGGCCATAGCCGGACTTGATCTCGACGGTCGTCACACCTTCGCGCGTCAGCCCGCCCAAGCGCAGCGCAGCACTTCCGATCAGATCTTCCTTCGACGCCGCGCGCGTTGCGGCGACGGTTGAAACAATGCCGCCGCCGGCGCGGGCGATGTCTTCATAGGTCTTGCCTTGCAGACGCATCTCGAATTCGCGCGCCCGCTCGCCGCCGAACACGAGATGGGTGTGGCAATCGACAAAGCCCGGTGTGATCCAGGCGCCGCCAAGCTTGCGGATCTCTCGTGTCTTGGAGGCCGCGTCAGCGGGAAGATCGGCGCGCTGGCCGATCCAGGCTATGGCGCCATCCTTGGCGGCGATAGCGCCATCTTCGATGGCGCCGTACGGCGCGCCGCCGGTCATCGTCGCCAGATGCGCTTCGAGCCAAAGCGTGTCCCACATGGGCGCCTCTTTGGACCGACCGCCTGCAGCGGGCAAGCTTAGGTGTTGGCCGCCTGCAAGCCGCCGGTCCATACTGTCTCCTATGACCGACTCCGATTGCCGCTCTTGGTTCTCCGCCGCCGATCTGCTGACGAGCGACGCGCGTGCGCTGGTTGCGCCGGTTGCGCCAGTTGCACCAGTTGCACCAGTTGCACTCGTGGGCGCGCCATTGGGCTTGGGCTCGATTACGCCGGGCCGCTGCGATCTGGCGCCGGCAATCGTGCGCGCCGCGATGAAGCGGATGAGCGTCTACGATCTGGAAACCGAGACCGACCTCTCAGCACTGCGCGTCTACGATGCGGGCGATATCGGGCTCGATGGCGCCCAACCCGCGGAGGCGCTGGCGCCAATCGTGGAGCGCCTCGGCCCGCTTCTTAAAGCCCACAAGCTCACTTTGGTGCTGGGCGGCAATAATGCGATCACGCGGCCATGTGTGCATGCCATCGATCCGACACTACAGAAAGTCGGCCTGCTGACGCTCGATGCGCATTTCGACCTTCGCGACACCGATTGCGGGCTGACCAATGGCAATCCGGTCTGGGCGCTCTTGCAGGAAGGTCTGCCGGGCGATCACGTGGCGCAGATCGGGCTCTTGCCGTTCGCCAACACGCGCAAGGCGCACCAGAAGGCGAAAGACGCCGGTATCTACGTGGCGACGGCCGCGGCGTGCCGCGCCGAAGGCATGGCGGCGATCGCGGCGAATGCGCTGGAGCGGCTGGCGGCGCGCTGCGATGTCATTCACGTGGATTTCGACATCGACGTGATCGAACGTGCGGCGATGCCTGGCGCGCCCGGCGCCCGGCCAGGCGGGGTGACGGCGCAGGATTTCTTCGCGGCGACGCGGCTGGTTTGCGCGCACCCGAAAGTACGCAGCGTGGATCTGACAGAGTTTGATCCTTCGCTCGATGTCGCCAGCATCAGCGCGCTGACGGCGGCGCGCTGGATCTGCGAAGTGCTGGCGGGATTCTCTAAACGCTAGCTGAAGATCAGCCGCCCACTCAACCCTTCAAGCCTGGGATCAGCATCGGCACTCTGGCGCGGTAGCGTGAGTATTCTTCATCGCTTACATCGCGCCGCAGCGCGCGTTCCTCCATCTTGGCGCGAAACGAAAGTGCTGCGATCAACGTGCCTGCGCCCGCAATGGCTTCGACGCGGCCAAGTTCGGCGGTCGTCGCCAGCGCCGCAAGCAGAATGCCGGCGTAAACCGGATGGCGGACGACGCCATATGGCCCAGTATTGACGATGCGATGCGCCTCGGTGGGCGACACGGCATTGGACCAAAGCGGCCCCAAGTGCAGCCTGCCCCAAAACGCAAAGGCGAAACCCACAATCATCAGCGCGAACAACGGCCAGCCGAACGCTTGCGGCGTCGTCCACACAACGCCCAAACCTTGCGGGCGATACGCCACGAGCAGCATAATGATCGCTGCCAGCGTCAGCACGCGGCTGGGCGATTCCGCGCCGAGATCATCGTGGCTCGCTGTGCGCGCGCTCCAGCCGGCGGCCATGATCCACACGATCAGAAACACGATCCACGCGACCAGAATCATCGTGCGCGGATCGAGCGCCATCAGCCGAGGACCCCGGTAAACGGCACCAGCATCGGCACGCGCTTGCGGTAGGCTTCGTATTCGGGCCCGAGTTCTTCACTCAGGAAACGCTCTTCCTGGCGCGCCTTGATCCAGCAGCCGAGCGCAAACAGGAACGCCC
The DNA here is from genome assembly GCA_963837475.1 of uncultured Pseudomonadota bacterium. GTDB lineage: Bacteria > Pseudomonadota > Alphaproteobacteria > Caulobacterales > Aquidulcibacteraceae > Vitreimonas. Next base: position 856,729 of record CAWIND010000001.1, on the reverse strand, counting down.
CGATCAAAGCTTCCCAGCGGCCGCGCGCCGCGGCGGTGGCAAAACCCGAGAGCAAAATGCCGGTATAGATCGGATGGCGCACCAAGGCGTAAGGCCCGGTTTCGACAATACGATGGTCTTGCTTGCGGGTAATCGTGCCTGACCACAGCGCGCCCAGATGAATGCGCGCCCACCACGCGAACGCGAAACCCGCGGCAATGAGCGCCACCAGCGCCCACAGGGCGCCTTCGCCGACATCCCAACCATGGGGAAAATCGCGGAAGTCGGCGAAGCCAAAAAGCATGACCACGCCAATCAGCGTGACGATGCGGTACGGCGCTTCCTGCGCGAAACTGGGCCGTGCTGCGGTCTGGCGCGACCAGATCGCCGCTACGAACCATGACAACGCCCACGCCGTCCAGATCACGAAGATCCAGCTGCCCGGCGAAGACACCCAGTTTGGGTCGAACATGTGTCGGTAGAATTCTCTCATTCCATCATCACCACGAGTTTGCCTTGGGCGCTGCGATTCATCAGCGCGCGGATGGCTTTGCCGCCTTCACGCAGCGGATAGCGCACGGAAATGCGCGGCTTGATCTTGGCCTCGCTGTAGAGTTTGAACAGGTCGCGGACGTTGCCCTTGTGCAGCTCCGGTTCCCGAGCAACCGACGCGCCCCAGAACACGCCGACGATCGAAGAGCTTTTCAAAAGTGTGAGATTGAGCGGCGGCGCGGGAATTCCTGCCGGGAAGCCGATGACGAGGTAACGCCCATTCCAGTTCATCGCGCGCAGCGCCGGCTCGCAATAGGCGCCGCCGACAGAATCATAGACGACATCGGCGCCGCCGCCGCACACGCGCTTGAATTCTTCCGCCAGCTGCTTGCTTTGATCGCGCGTGAGATCCCCGGTCGGATAAACAATCGTGTCGTCAGCGCCGGCTTGCTTGGCGAAGGCGGCTTTTTCCTTGCTCGACACCGCCGCAATCGCGCGCGCGCCCATCGCCTTGGCAAGCTCGATCGCCGCAATGCCGACGCCGCCGGCAGCACCAAGCACAAGCACGACCTCGCCCGGCTTCACCACACCGCGATCCTTCAGCGCGTAATAGGATGTGCCATAGGTGAGGATAAAGGCGCTCGCCTCGTCGAACGGCATTTCGTCAGGGATCGGCAATACGCGCGCGGCCTGCGCCTTCACCTTTTCGGCGAAGCCGCCCCAGCCCAGCGAGCCGATGACGCGCTGGCCTGGCTTCACATTGGCGACACCCGGCCCGACGCTTTCAATGATTCCGGCGATTTCGCCGCCAGGCGCAAACGGACGCTCGGGTTTGAACTGATACTTGTCTTCGATGATGAGGCTGTCGGGAAAGTTCACGCCGGCGGCCTTCACCGCGATGACGACCTCGCCCTCGCCCGCGACCGGGTCGGGAAGATCGGCGAATTCCAGCGCCTCCGGCGGGCCGACTTTCGTGCTCAGCAATGCTTTCATGTGTCCGGCCTCTTGGTTGCCGCCGACGCGCGGCGTAGATGCGTTCTAGCCCAAGCCTGAGGATGAGCAACGATGACCCGACAAGGCTATTTCTGGCGACTGGCGCTCTCCGTGATCATCGACCTTTGCGACTTTACGTTCGGGCGCATCCCGGTCCTGGGCACGGTGGAAGACGGCGTCGGCGGTATTGTTGCAACCGCGCTCTGGGGCCGCGCCGGCCTCGTCTATTTTTGGGAACTGATCGACGTCACCGACCAGATTGACGGCTTTGTCCCCACTGCGACGCTGATCGGGCTTTATGTCGGCTGGCGCGAAGGGCACATCGGCAAACGGGCGCAGGCCACACCCATCGAACCGAACTAAAGCTGGAGCGCTGATGAACGCGACTTGGTCCCTCGCTTTGCATGGCGGCGCCGGCGCGATCGCCGAGCGCGTCTATAAGCGCGAGGAAGAGCACATGGCCGCCTTGCTCGAACAGGGTGCGTCGATGTTGAAGCGCGGCGAGAGCGCGCTCGACGTCGTCACGGCCATGGCCGAGGCGCTGGAAGCGAGCGGGTTGCACCAGGCCGGCAAGGGTGCAGCACCCAACGCCAACGGCGTCGTCGAACTCGACGCCTCCATCATGGAAGGCCCAACGCGCGCGGCGGGCGCTGTGGCGGCGCTGCAGGGATTTCTGTCGCCCGTGCGCGTGGCGCGCGGGGTGATGGAAAAGACTTCGCACGTGCTCCTTGCCGGCGAAGGCGCCGCGCAATTCGCCGGCGAGAACGGCTTTGCGCGCGTGGATGATCCCGACAATTATTACAAGACGGCGGCCAGTGGGCTGGCCGGTGTAGACGCCAACACCGGCACGATTGGCGCGGTGGCGCTCGATATGTCCGGGCGTCTGGCGGCAGCGACTTCAACCGGCGGCTTGCGCGGCAAAATGCCAGGGCGCGTCGGCGACACCCCGATCATCGGCGCCGGCTGCTGGGCCGATGAACGCGCGGCGGTCTCGTGCACGGGGCTCGGTGAATACTTCATGCGCGTGAATGCGGCGGCGGACGTCTCGGCGCGCATCGCCTATGCAGGCCAAAGCCTGGACGAAGCAGCGTTCGGGGTGATCGCGGATGTGCAGAGGCTCGGCGGCTCGGGCGGATTGATCGCCGTCGACGCCATGGGCCACATTGCCACCCCGTTTATCAGCCAAGGTATGAAACGGGGAATCGCTTCATCCTCCGGACTGCGCGAAGTCAAAACCTTTAGGTGAGCGGCAGATGAGACAGTTTCTGGTTCTGGCGAGCTTTGCGGTCCTTGCCGCGTGCGGGACAACGGGGGGACCAGCTTCGGGCCAAATCCAATGGCGTTGCGACAACGGCGCGGCCTTCAGCATGCATTTGACCAATGACGGCAAGGCGGAAGTGTTCGCCGGCGGACGCACCTATTCCCTGCCCGGCGTACCCGCCGGCTCCGGCACGCGCTACACGGACGGCGCCGTCGAGTATTGGGAGCACGGCGGCGAAGCTATGCTGAACGGCGCCGCGGGCGGGCCGTACACGAATTGCCGCCGGTGAAGTCCGCTGAAGAATAAGGGAAGGGATGAAGAGCGTTCTGTTCCTCGCAAGCCTCGCTGCATTGGCGGCGTGCTCGACATTGGCCGACATGGGCGGCGGCGGCAGTATCGGCAACCGCATCAATTGGCGTTGCGACGGCGGCCACGCCTTCAGCGTCGGCTTCACGCGCAACAGCGCGCAAGTGTCCGTGAATGGACGCAGCTACATTCTCCCGCACGCGCAAGCCGCCTCCGGCGCGCGCTATTCCAATGGCTCGGTCGAGTATTGGGAGAATGCCGGCCAAGTGCAGCTCTCCGGCGTGGCCGGCGGGCCCTACGTGCACTGCCGCCGGCGTTGAGTATTGTACGCCCCCTCATCACGCATTTCGCGGGCCGATCCAGAATGCGCGGTTATTTCGGCATTGGCGCAGAAGAGATGTCGAAGCCGATGAATCTCGGTGCGCTGATGCGCACGGCGCACGCGTTCGGCTCGAGTTTCTTTTTCACCATCAATGCACATCCAAAAGTCCGCGAAGCCTATAATAGCGACACCTCGCGCAGCTTCGATCACATGCCCTATTATGCCTGGGACAATCTTGACGCCATGCGGCTGCCCAAGGACTGCACATTGGTCGGCGTCGAACTCACTGACGATGCGGTGGAACTGCCGCGCTTTCAGCATCCGAATGCTGCGGCTTATGTGCTCGGCCGCGAGCGCGGCTCGCTATCGCCCGCACTGCTCGCACGCTGCAAGCACGTGGTGAAGATCCCGACCAAGTTTTGCCTGAACGTTGGCCTCGCCGGCGCGCTCATCATGTACGACCGGCTGCTGGCGCTCGGCGGCTATCCCGCGCGCCCGATCATGCCGGGCGGGCCAAAACTGGAAATGACGAAAAGCTTGAAACCCAAGCCCGAAAGCTAGGAATGAACGTAGACGTAGCGCACCTGCGGGCGGCCCACGAGCGACCAGATCAGCGCCACCCACCAGAAGATGATGGTCCAGCCCAGGAAGAAATTGAGCAGGAAGACGCCAAGCGGGTTGTTGTTGCGCGCGATCGCAATGATCGTCGGCATGAAGAACAGGACCAGCAAAGTCAGCATGGGCGCGAACCTCCGCTGAGCGATTAGGTATGCAGTGTCGCGGCTTGAGACAAGTTCCCCTCGCCGGCCACAGCGAGGGGCTTGTTACTAGAATTGCATGCGCCGCTTGGCTCAGGCCCTGACTCAGGCCTTGACGACGCCCGGCTGCTGGCCCTTCAGCACCGGCCATTGCGCGAACGCAAACCAGATGAACAGGCCAAGGCAAATGAACGGCCCGATCAATGGAATAATGCCAGCCAAGAAGATGAGTGCGAGCGCGCCGGAATAACCGGCCTTTGAAAAAATGCGCCACCAGCAAAAAATGAAGAACACGAAGATGAGGATGCCGATGATTGCGAACACGGCGAAGTATGGGCCCATCATCGCCATGATATTGGTGGCGTCGGCCATGCTGCCTGGCGGCAAAGCACTGCCTGCTGCGTCTGGTTTCATTCCCGCCTCCCTTGCTTAGGCGGCCGCACGCTAGACCGGGCAAAAACCATCCGGCAAGCATTGTCTCAATCAGTGAAAGGGATTGTCCCCGCCCGCGGCGATCCCCATAACCCGCGCGTGCAACTTCACCCGCCCTCGCTTGCCGGCCTGACCAAACAGGAGCTGGCCGAAAAGCTCGTCGCCGCCGGCGTCGAGCCAGCTAAGGCGCGTATGCGCGCCGAGCAGCTGTGGCGTTGGATCTATCATTACGGCGTCACTGACTTTTCGCAAATGACCAACGTCGCCAAGGAGCTGCGCGCAACGCTGGCGGAGCACTACACGCTGGCGCGCCCGGAAATCGTCACCCAGCAAATTTCCCAGGACGGCACACGCAAATGGCTGATCCGTTTAGGGCCCGGCGTCGAAGCCGAATGCGTTTTCATTCCCGATGTTGGCCGCTCCGGGGCGCTGTGCGTCTCAAGCCAAGTGGGCTGCACGCTCAATTGCACTTTCTGCCATACCGGCACGCAGAAGCTCGTGCGCAATCTCTCCGCCGCCGAGATCGTGGCGCAAGTCATGATCGCGCGCGATGCGCTGGGCGAATGGCCAACCTCGAACGAGGACAATAAGAATGAGCTAAGGGCGCTCACCAACATCGTGTTCATGGGCATGGGCGAGCCGCTGTTCAATTTGGACAATGTGGCCAAGGCGATCGATATCATCGCCGACGGCGACGGCATCTCCATCTCGCGGCGCCGCATCACGGTGTCGACCGCCGGCGTTGCGCCAAAAATCGCCGAACTGGGCGAGCGCACCGGCGCCATGCTGGCGATTTCGCTGCACGCAACCAATGACGTCTTGCGCAACCAGCTGGTGCCGCTGAACAAGAAATACAATCTCGAGGAGCTCTTCGCCGCGATCCGGGCCTATCCGAGCCTCGGCAACGCCAAACGCGTGACCTTCGAATATGTGATGCTGAAGGGGGTCAACGATTCACTGCCCGAAGCGAAGGCGCTGGTGAAGCTGCTGGCCGGCGTGCCGGCAAAGATCAACCTCATCCCGTTCAATCCCTGGCCGGGCGCGCCGTATGAATGCTCGGATTGGGACGGAATCGAAAAATTCGCGGAAGTGCTGAACCGCGCCGGCTACGCCTCCCCCATTCGCACGCCGCGCGGACGCGACATTCTCGCCGCCTGCGGCCAGCTGCGCAGCGAAAGCGTGAAACAGCGGGCCAGTGATCGGCTGAAGAGCGAACGGCTGAGGGCGGAAGCATGAAGGATACGCCGCGCCTCCAAGCGCCTGGACTTGTTTTGCGCCCTTTGGAGGTCGCGGACGCCAAAGCGCTGTTTGCGGCGCACAGCGATCCCCAGTCGCACCTTTATTGGTCGAGCGCCGCCCACAAGAGCTTGGCGCAAACGGCGGCCTATATCGAAGACACGATCGCGGTTGGCCACGCCTGGGCCATCACCGAGGATGGCGGCGAGGCTTTGGGACGCATCGCACTCTTCCAGCTGCGCGAGGGCGTGGCCGACATCGGCGTCATCATGCGGCCCGACGCGACCGGGCGCGGACTGGCGTCGAGGGCGCTGGCGCTGGTGTGCGAATATGGGTTCGAGACAGTCGGCCTGCACCGGATCGGGGCGGACGTGGACCCGGACAATTCCGCCTCCCTCTCACTCTTCCTGCGCGCTGGGTTCCAGCGAGAGGGGCTGCTTCGTGGCAATTGGAAGACGCATTTGGGCGTTCGCGACAGCGTAATCCTCGGAAAAGTGCGGGAATAATACGCTCACGCGCCTGTGTGAGCGCGGCGCGAAACCAAAACCCGTCCCCCGTGTTCCCTTGCCATGTTCGATGTCCCGACCATGAAGAAGCTCGACGACGAGACGCTGCCCGGCTTTGTGGGCGGGCGCGGCCTTCGGCTGGTGCTTTTCGGTTCCTATCACGGCAAGCCAACTCTGGCGCAAGCGCACGTGTTTGCCGACCTCTGGGCCGAGCGCCACACTGACATCCGCTTTGGCTACATTGATGCGCTCTGCAATGAGATGGCCAAGAAGCGTTACGCCGTGCGGCTCTTGCCGACATTGCTCGTCGTGGGCGATGGGCGGGTAATCGCGAAGCTCGAAGGCTTCCATGATCGCGCGCGGCTCGAGGCGGCGTTGAGCCAACCGATTGAAGCCCCTGTTGAGGCGCCTCAGGCGATCGCGGCCTAACACAGCTCTCTAGAACTACTCTTTAGAACAGCTCTTTAGAACAGCTTTTCAGGCAAGCGGCGTTGGTTTGTTTGCGCCTACTCGCCGGAGCGCCGCTGCTGGATCATCTCATATCGCCGCTTGGAAAAATCGTTGAGTTTGACGAGAAGCCAGATCAGCACCAGCTGCAACACAAGCGCTACGGTTGGGACCGAGACCAATTGGAAAGCGATGCGCCAAAATCGGTCATGGGCGATATCGGGAAACAAGCGGTCATAGAACCCGCCCGCGACCCGCCACGTCCGCCACAACACCCAGAGCCCTATCGTCCAGAATGCCGAGACAAATATCCCCACGATCCAGCCGGAGCGATCGCGCGGCGCACGCCCCGAGAGAGCAGCGGCCAGACAGGCAAGCACGATCGCCAGGCTTCCAAACGCCGGAAGCGCATTGGTCGCTGAGACAAACATCGTGCCGACCGCCAGCAGAACGCAGGCGGCCGCGAGCGATGCGATCACAACAACCCACGCCGATTGTTCGTCGCTTTTCACGGATGGCCCTCACGCAGCACAGAAAACGTTACGCGGCGCCGCGGCGGGTGTCGAATCCGTTGAACGGCGTAAAGGGCCTTATTGTGTGGGCGCTGCTTGTGCGGGCGCCGGTGCTGGCTTGGCCGCGCCGGTGATGATGGCGCGGATGGCGCGTTCGAATTGCTCGCTCGGCTGTGCGCCCTGCAGCATCCAGTGCCGATTGAAAATGATCGACGGCACCGCATGGATGCCGCGGCTTTGCCAGAACGCCTCAAGCGCGCGGACTTCGTCGCCATATTCGCCGCCGGCCAGGATTTGGCCGGCGCGCATGGGATCGAGGCCGGCTTCGCGGGCAGCTTCCATCAGCACGGCGGGATCATTGGTGGGTCGTTGATCGGTGAAATTGGCTTTGAACAACGCCTCCTTGAGCGCGAGCGCGCGGCCTTCGAGGCCGGCCCAATGCAGCAGCCGGTGAGCGTCAAACGTGTTCCAGATGCGGCTATTGGGACCGTAGTTGAAGGTGAAGCCTAGGTTTTCGCCGGCCTGCTTAATGGCTTGCCGCGCGGCGGCGGTTCGCTCGGCCGAAGAGCCATATTTCTTCGCCACGTGCTCGGCCGAATTCTCCCCTTCCGGCGCCATGTTGGGATTGAGTTCAAACGGCTGGAAGTGGATCTCGGCTTCGACGCCATCGCCGACGGCGGCGAGCGCCTGCTGCAGTGAGCGCAAGCCCACGACGCACCAAGGGCAGGCGATATCGGAGACGAAGTCGATGCGGAGCTTGGCGGCCATCTAGCGATAGAACTCCGTGCGCCTATCGCGGAAGAAACCCCAAGCGGCGCGGTGGCGGTCGAGGAAATCGAGGTCGAATGCGTGAACGAGTACGCCCTCTTCGCTGCGGCCGAGTTCTTCGACGAGATCGCCGCGATGGTCGGCGATAAAGCTTGAGCCGTAATAGGTCTGTTGAGCGGCGCCGACAATCTCGGCGCCAATGCGGTTGGCGGCGACGACGGGAATAACGTTCGACACCGCATGGCCTTGCATGGCGCGCCGCCATGGATCGCGCGTATCGAGCGAGGCATCATGGGGTTCGCTGCCGATGGCGGTGGGATAGAAGAGCACTTGTGCGCCCATCAGCGCCATGGCGCGCGCGCATTCGGGAAACCATTGATCCCAGCAAATGCCGACGCCGATGCGGGCGAACTTGGTGTCCCAGACTTTGAAGCCGGTATCGCCCGGGCGAAAATAGTACTTCTCCATATAGCCCGGGCCATCGGGAATATGGCTCTTACGATATGTGCCGAGATTGCCGCCGTCGGCGTCGACGATGACGACAGAGTTGAAATAGAGCGGTCCGTCGCGCTCGAAGATCGAGACCGGGATGACGACGCCAAGCTCTTTGGCCAGCTTCTGCATCGCCGCGACACATGGATGGGTGGCGGCGGGATAAGCGGTGGCGAACCATTTCTCTTCTTGGGCGGTGCAAAAGTAAGGGCCTTGGAAGAGCTCAGGCGGCAGGATGACTTGCGCGCCCTTGTGGGCGGCTTCGCGCACTAGGCGCTCCACCGTTTTGATGTTGGCGCCCATGTCCTCGCCGAACGCGGCTTGCAGCGCGGCGACCTCGATAGTCTTGCTCATAGGCGCCCCTGCACGGCCCAATCGAGCGCCTGTTCGAGACGGTCATTGCCCCAAAAGAGTTCGCCATCGGCGGTGACGAAGGCGGGCGCGCCGAAGGCGCCGGCGGCTTGCGCCTCTTCGGTCGCTGCACGCAGTGCGTTCTTGACGCTGTCCTCTTGCGCCTTTTCGATCAAGACAGCGTCAAGGCCAACGCGGCGCAGCGCTTCGGCGGCGGCGAGCGGATCGTCGATCGAGCGGCCTTCGCCGAATTCCATCTGATAGACAGCCTGCGCAAACTTCTGACGCGGCGCGCCTTCGAGCACGGTGGCGATACGCGCGCAGAGCAGTGAGTTCTGCGGAAACGGTTTCGGCAACCGGAACGGCAGATCGAGCGCGCCGCAAATGCGCTCGAGATCGCGCACCATGTATTGGCCCTTCACCGGATAAAGATTGAAGGGCGAATCCTTCCAGCCCTGCTGTGCGAAAATGGGGCCGAGCAACATCGGGCGCCATTCCACCAGCACGCCTTTCGCCGCAGCGACACGATCGATGCGCATGGCGGCGGGATAGGAATAGGTCGAGGCAAACTCGAACCAAAATGTGATCGTCGGCGTCATGCCGGCTCCTGTTGGGTAATGCAGTGGAATGAGCCGCCGCCGGTCAAGATGGCGTGCGAGGAAAGGCCGATGACTTTGCGCCCAGGGAAAAGAGCGCCCAGCGCGTTCACGGCGTCGTCGCCGCTGTCGGAATAAATCGGCGCAACGACTGTGGAATTGCCGATAAGGAAATTCATGTGGCTCGCGGGCACAGCGTCGTCGTCTTCATCGACGACAAGCCCAGGCGATGGAATACGGATCACCTCGAGCTTGCGCCCTTGCGCGTCCTTCATCGTCGCCAGGGTTAAGGCGATTTCGTCCAGCAGGTCGGCGTTGGGGTCATTGTCGCCATAGGCCTGCTGGCAGACGATGCGGGCCGGCGCGACGAAACGCGCGAGATTGTCGATATGGCCGTCCGTGTGATCGTTGGCGAGGCCTTCGTCGAGCCAGAGAATTTTCTCAACGCCGAGCGCGCGCTTCAACGCTGCTTGCGCCTTCGCTTCATCCCAATCCGGATTGCGGTTGGGGTTGAGCAGGCATTGGCGCGTGGTGATAAGCGTGCCCTCCCCATCCATTTCGATAGCGCCGCCTTCGAGAATGAAATCGTGCCGGGTGAGTTCAACGCCCGCGGCGCGGGCGATCTGATCGGCGACTTCAGGATCGTGCGCCAGCTGATACTTGCCGCCCCAGCCGTTGAAGGCGAAACCGACACTGCCAGTGCGCGAGAAGATCGGCCCGGTGTCGCGAAACCAGATGTCGCCGAATGCGCCGGGGATGATTTCAGCGCTCTGTTGCAGAGCGAGCTTGGCGCTGGCTTCCGCTTCGCGCCCGAAAGCGAGCACGCGCATCTTGTCGCCGCGGCCCTCATCGTGAAGCGCGCGGATCATGGCGGCGACTTCCAGCCGCGCCGGCTCGAGATCCTCGCCCCAGAGATCGGCGGCCGAGGGCCAAGCGGTCCAAATCGCCTTGTGCGGCGCCCATTCCGGCGGAATCATCGTCATAGGCGCAATCCCTTAGCGGATCAGAATGACGCCAGATAGGCAGCCGCGCGCCCAACGCAAGCGCCTTGTTCTGTGGCGCGGGAGATTTCCCTCCGCTAAGACGGCGCGGGGACATCCATGACGCCTGCCCTACGAGGCAAAGCCTTCGACCGCACGACGCTCGCGTTCCTCGCCGTGCTGATCGCGGCGACCGCGCTGCGGATCTGGGCGTTGAAGCTCGCGCCGATCAATCTCTATCACGACGAAGCCGAGTTCTGGGCGTGGTCGCGGAGCCCGGCGTGGGGCTATCTGAACGCGCCGCCAATGGTGGCGTGGGCGATCTCGGCGACGACGCAGATCTTCGGCGACGCGGAATGGGCGGTGCGGCTGGCCGCGCCTCTGGCGCAAGCGGCCTCGGCGTTGGCGCTCTACGCTTTGGGGCGCACCCTCTATGGGGCGTGGGCGGGATTTTGGACGGGCATCGTCTGGCTGGTGACGCCGGGCGTCTGGTTTTCGAGCAACGTCATATCCGCCGATGTGCTGCTGTTGCCGTTCTGGTCGCTGGCCCTGGTCGCAATGTGGCGCATGGCGCAGACGCGCGCGATGGATTGGGCGATTGTGCTAGGTTTGGCGATCGGGCTTGGTTTCAACGCCGCCTACGCGATCCTCTATTTTCCGGTCTGCATGCTGGTTGCGGCGCGCTGGTCGCAGCCGGTGCGCGAGGCGCTCGGCGGCGCCCGCGGCGTGATCGCTATTCTGATCGCGCTCGCCTTGTTTGCGCCAAACCTCGCCTGGAACGCACAGCATAGTTTCGAGAGCGCCCAGCAAGCAGCAGCCAATCTCAACATCAATTTCGCCAATCTGTTCAATCTGAACAAGATCGTCGAGTTCATGACCGGCCAGGCGCTGATCATAGGGCCGATCGTGTTCGTGGTGCTGCTTGGGCTTTTTGTGCGCGCCTTGAACCGCGCGGCGGGATTGTCGGACGAAGATCGTTTCCTGTTGGCGTTCACGCTGCCGCCGCTGGTGCTAGTGACGCTCTTTGCCATCATTGCGCGCGCCGACGCCAATTGGGCGGTGACGGCTTATCCCGCCGCACTGACTTGGCTGGTCGGCAGTTTGATCGGCAGCGCCATGGGCAGGCGTGTGTTCGCGGCGGCGTTGATCACCAATCTCGTGCTCGGCGGCGTCATTGCGTTTGGCTTCTTCCATCCAAGCTCGGCGGGCGTGGTGCGCGGCATGCGGGAGAGCACGGCGTGGAGCGAGACGGCGCGCGCGGTGGCGTTGCGCGCCGTGCCGCTGCGCGGCGAACGGCCGTTCAATGCCGTCGTCGTCGACGATCCGGCGACCTATTACGAACTCAATTTCTATTGGGCGCGCGAGCGCGCTAACTCGCCCGGCCTGCCGCCGCTGCGCCTCTGGATGGTGCAAGGGCCAACGCGGATCGCGCCGGACGGGGCCGACGCGCTCACTAGCCATGACGGCGCGCGCGTGCTGGTCGCGCACGCAACCCCTAATCTGGTTCCGTTTGTCGCCGGCGATTTCACCACATTCCGAACAGTCGATCACATCCGCGTGCCGCTGGGCGGCGACACCGTGCGCGCGATCGATCTTTCGATCGGCGAAGGCTTTGCACCTGCCCATCGCGACGGCGTCTTCATGGAGCGCCTGCAAGCGCGGCCAAATCAGCCGCCGTCTTAAGCTATTCTGGAGCTATTCTGGATCCCACCAGGCGCGCCCGTCGCGATCCATCATATTGGCGGCAGCTTCAGGGCCGTTAGAACCGGCGGTGTAGAGTTTGGGATCGCCGCCCACCTCTTCCCACGCAGCGAGCAGATTGTCGGCCCACTTCCATGCGGCTTCGACTTCATCGCGGCGCATGAACAGCGATAGGTTGCCGCGTACGATGTCCATGAGCAGACGCTCATAGGCGTCGGGATAACGCACCACGAACTCGTCGGCGAAGGAGAGATTGAGCGGTGCGGCTTTCACATAAAGTCCGCCGGGGCCGGGCTCTTTCATGTTGAGCCAAAGATTGACGCCCTCATCGGGCTGTAGGCGCAGCACCAACCGGTTGGGCAATTCGTCTTCGCCGAAGATGCGCACGGGCGGCGTCTTGAACTGCACGACGATCTCGGAGCGGCGCTTGGCGAGACGCTTACCGGTGCGCAGATAGAACGGCACGCCGGCCCAGCGCCAGTTTTCGATCTCCGCCTTGATGGCGACGTAGGTCTCGGTGCGTGAGGGCTTGCCGATCTCGTCCGCATAAGCCGGCGCCGCCTTGCCGCCGACGAGGCCGGCGCGATATTGGCCGCGCACGGTTTTTGCCGCGACATCGCGCGCATCGAAATGTCTCAGGGCCGAGAGCACTTTGATCTTCTCGGTTCGGATGGCGTCGGCGTCCATGGAATTGGGCGCTTCCACGGCGGTCAGGCAGAGCAGCTGCATGATGTGGTTTTGCACCATGTCGCGCAGCGCGCCGGACTTGTCGTAATACTCGCCGCGGCCTTCAACGCCGATCTCCTCGGCCACCGTGATCTGCACGTGATCGATGGTCTGGCGCGACCAGATCGGCTCCACCAACATGTTGGCGAAGCGCAGCACGAGCAGGTTTTGCACCGTCTCCTTGCCGAGATAATGGTCGATGCGGAAAATCCGCTGCTCGTCGAAGACAGCGCCGACGCCGTCATTGATCTCGCGCGCCGAGGCGAGGTCGCGCCCGATCGGCTTTTCGAGCACGATGCGTGCGTTTGGCGTCGCCAGCTTGGTCTCGCCCAGGCGTTGGGCGATCGGCACAAACAGATTTGGCGCAGTGGCGAGGTAGAAGATGCGCACGTTGCCGGCGCCATTGGCCAGCTCTTGCTTTAACGGCCCCCACTGCGCCGCCGGCGCCATGGCGTCGATGGCGACATAGTGGACGTGCTTTAAGAACGCCGCGCACTTGGCTTCATCGACACAAATGCCCGGCGCGAATTTGGCCTGGTTGTCGTGCACGATCTTGCGAAAGGCGTCTGTATCCATCGCCGTGCGCGCAGCGCCGATGATGCGCGATTGCGCCGGAATCTGTCCGTCCAGGAAGCGGTGCAGCAAGGACGGGAAGAGCTTGCGTTGCGAAAGATCGCCCGTCGCGCCGAAGACGACGAGATCGAATGGCGGGACAGGAATAAACGTTGGTCTATGCACACATCGACCCGGGGCTTACGCTCGGTTCAGCACATAGGCTGTGGCGCCGCGCCAATCCAGCCCAATCTTAGGACGCGCGCCCGTTACTCAGCATGGCTTTGCCGATGAGGCCCATGCCATCGCCAATATCGGCGGCAATGGCTTCGCGCAAAGCCTTGGCGTCCCTGGCGGCGATTGCGGTGATGGCGGCTTGATGCTGATCGTTCATCGGCGCTTTGCTGAGCCGCTCATAAACCACGCGCATGAACGGGCCGAACTGCAGCCACAGAGTTTCGATGAGTTGGGTCATCGTGCGGCCGGGTTGAGCGTTGTAAAGCGTGAAGTGGAAAGCGTGATTGTTCTGCATGTAACTTTCACCGTCGCCTGCGGCGATGGCGCGATCCAATCTCGCATCGATGTCGCGAAGGAGCTGCAGGCGCGCCGCGTCGATATGCGGAAGCGCCAGCACCGCGGCTTCCGGTTCGAGCAGCAAGCGGCAGCGCAACAGATCCTCGAAGCGCTCCGGCGTCATGCCGGGAACTTGCACGCGGCGCTTGGAGCGAATGGCGACAGCGCCATCGGCAGCCAAACGCGAGAGAGCGTCGCGCACCGGCGTTTGGCTCACGCCAAGTTCGGTCGCAAGTCCTCGTGTGGAGAGTTCATGGCCAGGCGCCATGCGCCCGGTAACGAGCCGCTGGCGCATTTCAGCGTACACAGCGACGTTGAGGCCTTCGTCTGAAAGCTGATCGATTTCCCGCATTGGCGGAGCGTAACCGAGCTTACTGTGAAAAGGCAGTAAATTTTTGCAGGAGAACGCAACTCAACCGCGCGGCGGCTCAGCTTGACTTCGATCGCTGCCGCCAACCATATTGGCACATCGAGTGACAAATGCGCTCCCCCAATCCTCGCTTGAGGTGGATGGACGCGGCATCAGGCGATTGACAGAATTCGCCTCTGGATTGTGCATCGCCGCATTCTTTTGCACGAGCCTTCCATCGGCTTTCTGCGCCAGAATGGCGCTCCCCGTGTTGCGGCGCGAATGAGTTTTGGTGCGTTATGGATAAGAGTTTTGCGAGTTGGATTAAGGAACGCGGCATCGGCGAAGTCGAATGCTTGGTTCCGGACCTGAATGGCGTCATTCGCGGCAAGGTGTTTCCCGCGCAGAAGTTCCTGCAAAGCGAGCGCGACGGGTCGCTCAGGATTCCGTCGAGCATTTATCTGCTCACGGTGACGGGCGAATACGCCGATGATGCAGACGAAGCGCTGGCGACAGCCGATCCCGATGTGGTGCTGAGGCCGGATATTGAAACCATCTGTGTCGCGCCGGGTTACAAGACCCCGACCGCGTTCGTGTTTGCCGACACCTATCACGCCAACCAAGAGCCCTACGATATCGCCCCGCGTTATGTGCTGAAGCGCGTCGTCGAACTCTACGAGAAGGATGGCTTAAGACCGGTCGTGGCGCCGGAATTGGAATTCTATCTCACGCAAGTGAACACCGATCCGGATTTGCCGCTGATGCCGCCGGCAGGCCGCTCGGGACGATCAGAAACCTCGCCGCAGCCTTACGGGCTCGAGGCGATCACCGAGTACGAAGATCTGATCGAGACGATCTACGAGCACGCCGAAGCGGCCTCGCTCCATCTCGATACCATGATCCACGAAAGCGGCACCGCCCAGCTCGAGATCAATTTCAATCACGGCGATCCGGTGCATGTTTCAGATCAGGTGCTGGTGTTCAAACGCATCGTGCGCCAGGTGGCGTTGAAGCACGGCGTCTACGCGACGTTCATGGCCAAGCCGATGGAAAACCAGCCTGGCAGCGCCATGCATTTGCACGTGTCGCTGGTCGACAAGAAGGGCGTCAATCTGTTTGGCGTCGAGGCGCGCGACGGCGCCGACGGCAACACCGACATGTTCCGGCATTTTGTCGGCGGCCTGCAGAAATATCTTGGCGAGTGCACGCCGCTTTTTGCGCCGAACGTGAACTCGTTTCGCCGCATGCGGCCGGATTTTTCAGCGCCGATCAATCTGCGATGGGGCTACGACAATCGCTCCTGCGGGCTGCGCGTGCCGATCTCTCAACCCGATAACCGCCGCATTGAGAACCGCTTGCCGGGGGCGGACGCCAATCCGTATCTGGCGATCGCGGCGGTGTTGGCGTGCGGCTATCTCGGCATCCGCGACAAGATCGCGCCAAGCGAGATGGTGCAAGGCAGCGCCTATAAATGGGCGCGCACGCTGCCGCGGACGCTGAGCGAGGGGCTCGACCGGTTCAAGACCTGCAAGCCGGTGATCGAATTGTTGGGCCCGCACTTCTGCAACGCCTTCCAGCAGATCAAGGCGCATGAGCTTTCGGCGTTCGAAGGCGTGATCAGTTCATGGGAACGCGACCACCTGCTGCTCAAGGTGTAATGCTTGCCTGACGCCCTTGGCATGGCGCGCTCGTACTATTCCGCCACGGCGCATGCATTCGGCCCGGCGCCTGCGCTCGCCGGTGATATTGAGACCGACGTCGTCGTCATCGGCGGCGGCTATACGGGCCTGCACGCGGCGCTGAATGCGTCGGAGCGCGGCTATCGCGTTGTGCTTCTGGAGGCAGAGCGCATTGCTTGGGGCGCGTCGGGCCGCAATGGCGGACAGATGATCCCGGGCTGGCGCAAGGGTGCTGCCGAGCTGGTGAAACGCTTCGGCCCCGCCAAGGCCAAGACCTTGTTCGGGATGGCTCTTGAAGCGCGCACTCTCACGCTCGAGCAGATCACCAAGAACAATATCGATTGCGACTTGGCGACGAATGGGCATTTGACCCTCGCCGCGAAAGCGTCGGATTTGGCCTGGATGCGCGAAGAAGCCGAGACGCTTGAGCGCGTCATGGCTTATCCGAATGCGCGCGTGCTCGATGCAGACGAAGCGCGCGCCAAGATCTCCGCACATGGTTTTCATGGCGGATTACTGGATGAATGCGGCGGCCATTTGCATCCGCTGAATTATGGGCTGGGTTTGGCGGCGGCAGCACAGCGTTTGGGCGTGGTGCTGCATGAGCAATCGCGCGTGCTGTCGGTGGAGCATGAGCGTGGCGTGGTGGCGAGGACTGCGCATGGCGTCGTGCGCGCGCGCTTCGGCGTGCTGGCGTGCGATGCGCTCTTGGGCAAGCTAGAACCGGGCATTGCGGGCCGCATCATGCCGGTCGCCAACTATCTCATAGCGACCGCGCCGCTTGAAAATCCAAACGCACTCATCGCCGACAACCTGGCGGCGAGCGACAGCCGCTTCGTCGTCAACTATTTCCGATTGAGCGCCGATGGTCGGCTCATCTTCGGCGGCGGCGAGCGCTACACGCCGGCGCCGCCAACCGACGTTGCCAGTTTCGTGCGGCCGTTCGTCGCCCGCGCCTTTCCGCAGCTGCGTGAGGTTCGCATCGATTATGCCTGGGGTGGCCTTGTTTCCATCACCATGACGCGGCTGCCGCACATCGGACGGCTCGGCGATCTTTTCTTCGCGCATGGCTATTCGGGGCAAGGCGTGCTGTTGCCGGCTCTGGTCGGCAAAGTCCTGAGCGAAGCCATGCGCGGCACAGCCGAGCGCTTCGATGTGCTGGCGGAACTGGCGCCGCCGCAATTTCCAGGCGGCGCAGCACTACGCTCTCCGCTCTACGTGCTCGGCATGCTTTGGTACGCGCTGCGCGATCGCCTCTAGTCGGCCTTCAGCGCCCGCAATATCGGCTCAACCTCGCGCAGCGATTTGGCGATGATCTCGACCATGCGGTCGATCTCGGCGTGGGTGATGATGAGTGGCGGGCACATGACGATGGAATTGCGAATGCCGCGCACCATCAGGCCGTTCTTGATACAGGCATCGCGCACGATTGGCCCAGCCTTGCCCTCTTTGCCGGTGAAGCGCTCGTTCGTCCCCTTCTTGGACACGATTTCGACAGCGCCGATCAGCCCCAGCGAACGCACTTCGCCGACCAATGGATCAGCATCGAGCTTCTTGATCGCCTCCTTGAAGTACGGGCCGATGTCGTCGTGCACACGCTCAACCAGCCCCTCACGTTCGATGATTTCAAGGTTCTTCAGCGCAACGGCGGCAGCCACGGGGTGTCCAGAATACGTGTAGCCGTGCACGAACTCGCCGCCCTTCTCGCGCAGGACTTTGACGATGTCGCTTGAGACGCCAACGGCGGAGATCGGCAGATAGCCGGAGGACAAACCCTTCGCCATCGCCACGAGATCGGGCGTGACGCCAAAATGCTGGAAGCCGAACCATGCGCCGAGGCGGCCAAAGCCGGTGATCACTTCGTCGATGACCAGCAGGATGCCGTATTTGCGGCAGATCAGCTTCGACGCGCTTCCAATAACCGCGCGGCGGGATGATGACGCCGCCCGGCGCCTTGCACGGTTTCGCCGATGAAGGCGGCGACATTCTCGGGGCCGACCTTCAGGATGCGATCTTCGATCGCTTGCGCGGCGCGGGCCGCGAATTCGTCTTCGTTTTCGCCGAACCCTTCATTGAAGCGATAGGGCTGGATCACGTGCTCGACGCCGGGGATCGGCAAGCCGCCGATCGGATGCATATGCTTCATGCCGCCGAGGCTGGCGCCGGCCATGGTCGAGCCGTGATAGGCGTTCCAGCGGCTGATGAAGATCTGACGCTGCGGCTGGCCGCTAACGGTCCAATAATGGCGCACCATGCGCATCACGGTGTCGTTGGCTTCCGAGCCCGACGAATTGAAGAAGACGTGCTGCAGCTTGCCGCCAAGCAGGCTTGCAAGCTTGGCCGCCAGCATCACGGTGGGCGGCGTCGCCGTCTTGAAAAACGTGTTGTAGAACGGCAGTTCCTGCATTTGCTCGGCGGCGGCGCGCACCAGTTCATCGCGGCCATAGCCGACATTCACACACCAGAGCCCGGCCATGCCGTCGAGGATGGCGTTGCCTTCGCCGTCATAGATGGTTGAACCTTCGCCGCGCGTGATGATGCGGCTGCCGCCCAGCGCTTGCAGTTCGCCGTAATTCGCTTGCGCCGGCAAATGGTGTTCGACGTCGAGCTTGCGGAGTTCGGGAATGTTGTAATTGCGCATGGGTCGTTCCGATCAGATCTGGACGAGCGGCTCGCGTCGAAGGGCGCGGCCGAGCAGTTCGAAGAACTTTTGGCTTTGCGGATTTTCGTGGGCGCGCCATTCTGGGTGCCATTGCACGGCGAGCACCTGGGCGCCGTTCACTTTGGCGGAGATGGCTTCGACGACGCCGTCGGGCGCGGTGGCTTCAACCGTGAGGCCCTGCCCAAGCTTGTCGACGCCTTGATAGTGGACGCTGACGACATCGAGGCTCGGCTGCTTGTAGGCGCGTTCGAGGATGCCATCGTGGGCAAGCTTCACCGGGTGAACGTGCGCGAAATACTCAGCGAAGCTCTGATCGCTGGGCGCATGATGGGGAATGAGTTCCGGATTGTCGGCCATGTCACGCCGCAGCGTGCCGCCGAACGCGACATTGAGCTCCTGGAAACCGCGGCAAATGCCAAACACCGGTTTGCCGAGATCGAGCATGGCCTCGATCAAATGCGCTGTCATTTCGTCGCGCGCCGGATCGAAGGGCCCGGGCGCATCGTCGACGAGTTCGCCATAGCGGCTCGGATCCAAATTCGAGGGCGTGCCGGTAAGCAGGATGCCGTCGAGCCGGGGCGCGACTTCTTTGGCGTGCATGAGCTCGGGCATGGCGGGAATGAGCAGCGCCGCTGCGTCGGCGTATTTGAGCGCCGAGACCAGATAGCGTGTCATCACCGCTTGTGCGGCTTGGGTGTCGATGTCGCGGTTGCAGGCGATGACGCCGAGAACGGGGCGTTCGTTCATGACAGCAGAACGGCCGGCGAGCAGGCGTGCCAGGCAAGCCAGACGGGTTCATCCCAGGTAAAGTCTTCCTGATCGTAGCGCGTCAGGTTGGAGCGGAATGTCTTCACGCGGCGGCCGCCCTCGATCTCGACTTCGTAATTGGTCTCACTGCCCAGATAGACAATGTCGCGGATGATTCCAGGCACGACATTGGCGCCGGCGGGGGCGTCTTCCATCTTCATCGGCGTTGCATCGCCGTTGCGCTTGTGCATTTCGATCTTTTCCGGCCGCAGGGCGACCCAGACCGTCGAGCCCTTGGCGCCGGTGACGCCGTGATCGAGATAAACCGGAGAGCCGAGTTCCGGGACACTCACGATCGCCTCACTCGGCTCGTCCTTCTCCAAAGTGCCCTCAAACATGTTCACCGAGCCGACGAAATCGGCGACGAAGCGCGAATTGGGGAATTCGTAGAGGTCGGACGGTGTGGCCACTTGTGCGAGACGGCCACGGTCCATCACCGCGCAGCGTGTAGCGATGGCGAGCGCCTCATCTTGATCGTGCGTGACCATCATGAAGGTGATGCCGACCTTTTCCTGCAGCGACGTTAATTCGCCGCGCATCTGGTCGCGGAGCTTGGCGTCGAGCGCCGAGAGCGGTTCATCCAGAAGCAGCACGCGCGGGCGCTTCACCAAGGCGCGGGCGAGCGCCACGCGCTGGCGCTGGCCGCCGGAGAGCTGATCGGGTTTGCGGTCGCCGAAACCGCCGAGTTTCACCAGTTCCAATGCTTCGGTAACGCGTTTGGCGCGCTCGTCATCGGCCACGCCGTCCATTTTCAGGCCGTAGCCGACATTGTCGGTCACGCTCATGTGCGGAAATACGGCATAGGATTGGAACACCATGTTCACCGGCCGCTTGTTCGGCGGCAGGTGGGCGATATCGGCGCCATCGATCAGGATGCGGCCCTCGCTCGGCGTCTCAAAGCCGGCGAGCATGCGCAGCAACGTGGTCTTGCCGCAGCCCGAGGGACCCAGCAGTGCGAAGAACTCCCCTTCGCGGACCTCGAGATTGACGTTGTCGACCGCCGTCACCTTGCCGAAGCGCTTGGTGATGCCTTCGAAGCGGATGATGGCGTTGTCCTTCAGGTGCGGCGTCGGACGCAGGTTCGGATGAGCGGTCTCGGTCATGGCGTTTGCTTTTGTTTTTCCGATTGGCTTTGCAGCTGCAAGCCGATCGCTGTGAAAAGGACTGTAACAACGATGAGGATGGTGGACGCCGCATTCACTTCAGGCGTCACCGAGAAGCGCAGCATCGAATAGACCTTCACCGGGAAGGTGATGGTGTCGGGGCCGGCGGTAAAGAAAGTGATGACGAAATCGTCGAGGCTGAGCGTGAAGGCGAGCAATGCGCCGGCAACGAGGCCGGGCGTCATGTGCGGCACCAGCACGTCCCAGAACGTGCGCCATTCGTCTGCACCCAAGTCCTTGGCCGCCTCCTCGAGCTCGCGATTGAACGAGGCGAGCCGGGCGCGCACGACCGTGGTGACGAACGGGAATGAAAACGAGATGTGGGCAATGGTGATGGCGCCGAGATTGAGCGGCCAGGGCATGCCGGTGGGCCATGGGAAGACGCGGGCAAAGAAGACGAGCATGGCCACGCCCATGCAGATTTCCGGCACCACGATGGGTAGCGCCATTGAGCCTTCAAGCGCGGTCTTACCCGGGAAGCGGAAGCGCCAGAGCAGGACAGCCGACATCGCGCCCAGAACAACGGAGACGATGGTGCAGATGAGCGCGATGGTGATCGAGTTGATGAAAGCCTGAACCAGCGAAGCGTCGCCCATGGCGCGGCCGTACCAATCGAAGGTGAAGCCCTCCCACACGATGTTGCGGCGGCTGGTGTTGAAGCTGAACGCCATCAGCGTGATCAGCGGCGCATAGAGAAAGAGCAGGGTTGCCCCGACTATGGCCTGCAGCGGCCAGCGGCGCAGATATTCGAGCGGGCCGGGCTTTTCCTTTGAGGGCGGCGCGCTCTCGAGCACGGCGACGGGTTCGGCGATGCTCATCGTGCGCCCGCTTTCTCGCCGCGGCGCTGGACGACCGCCTGGATCGCGATGGCGATGAAGGTCAAGTACATGAGCAGGAACGAGAGCGATGCGCCGAACGGCCAATCATTGGCGCGCTTGAATTGACGCTCGATGACGTTGGCGATCATTTGGCTATCGGTGCCGCCCAGAAGATCGGGCGTCAGATAGGCGCCGAGCGCTGGGATGAAGGTGATAAGCACGCCCGAGGCGATGCCAGGTGCAGCCAGCGGCGCCACCACCGACCAGATGGTGCGCAGGTGCCCGGCGCCGAGATCGAGGCTCGCTTCCATCAGCGAACGATCCATACGGTCGAGCGCGGAATAGAGCGGCAGCACCATGAACGGCAGGTGCACGTAGACGAGGCCGATCACGACGGCGACGTTGTTATAGAGCAGCGTCAGCGGCTGGTACGGCTCAAGCGGATGCAGGCCCACGAGCGTCATTAGCCCGCTGGCATTGTTCCAGAACCATCCGAGCGTGAAATTGACGTACCCCTGCTCGCGCAGCACCGCGATCAGCGCGTAGGTGCGGATCAAAAGATTGGTCCAGAACGGCAGCATGATCAGCAGCAAGAGCCAGGTCTTCGTCTTCGGACCCGCAAACGCGATGGCGAGTGCCACGGGAAAGCCGACAATCAGGCATAAGAGCGTCGTCAGCCCGGCGACGATCGTGCTCTTGATGAAGATATCGAAGTAGAGCGGCTGCAGCGCGCGCCCGTAATTGGCGAACGTGCCGGTCAAATCGATTTGGGTGGGCCCAGCATTGGCGCCGAACGAATACGCCCACACTACTGCAAGCGGGATCAGGAAGAAGAACACGAGCCAAAAAACCGGCGGCGCGCCTAAAGCGGCGAACACGCTCTTCGCTTGGCGCCAGCTCTGCTCCACTTTCCCTCCCCGTCTTGTCCGCGGCCGCGTGCGCTGGTGCGGCGCTTACGCGGCGCTGACGCGCGTGAAGATTTCCTCGTATTGGCGCGCCTTGGCGTCGCCTTCGAAGGCGCCGTACTCGCACTTCGCCATAACCGCCGCCGGCGGGAAGATGACCGGATTGTTCTTGTAGCTGTCCGGCATCAGATCGCGGGCCGCACGGTTCGGCGTTGGATAGAGAATGGTCTCGGTGATGCCTTTGCCCGCATTGGCGTCGAGCAGGAAGTTGATGAAGGCGTGGGCGTCGTCAACGTGGGGCGCGCCGGTTGGAATGCACAGCGTATCGGAGTTGAGCAAGCTGCCTTCGTTGGGGACGACGAAATCGAATTTGTCGCCGCCCTCTTCCGACATCAGCTGCGCGATGTCGCCATTGTATTCCATGACGAGATCGACCTCGCCGGCGCGCAGGAGATCTTGGCCATTGTCCTGGTGGAACGCCTTGATGTGCGGCTTTTGCCGGATGAGCATTTGCTCGATCTGCGCGAGCATGGGATCTGGAATGTTGTTGACCGAGTGACCCAGATACTTGGCGCAGATGCGCACGAGGTCCGCCGATTCAGAGACAAGCGCGATGCGCTGATGGAAGCGGTCGGAATCAAACAGCCATTTCCATGAATCTGGACGAAAGCCAGCCGGCACTTTTGTCTTGTTCCAAGCGATGCCCTCGGTCAGCCAAGTGTACGGCATCGAATAGCGCCGGCCCGGATCGAAGGCGGCGTCTTGGAATTCAGGCAGCAGGTTTGCCATGTTTGGGATCTTGGAATGATCCAGCGGCTGGATCATTTGCGCCTGGCTCATCCTGGTGACGAATTCGTTCGAGGGTACGATGACATCGAAGCCCGGATTGCCGGCGCGCAGGCGCGCGAAGAGTTCGTCATTGGTCGCAAACAAGCTCATGTGCACGGGCACATGTGTGGCGTGCTCGAAATCGGCCAGCGTGGTTGTGCCGATATAAGTATCCCAGTTGTAGAAATTGACGACGCGCTGGGCGCCGCCTTGACCGCAGGCGGCAAGTCCCCCGGTCAGCGAGATGCCGACCGCGGCGGCGCCGAATTGCTGCAGGATCGAGCGCCGCGAGGCGCCGCGGCGAAGAATGGTCTTGGTCATGTCTTCCCTCTCCCGCGCCCTGGCCGGCGCTTGCGCCCGGACTAAAGCGCGCCGAGCTTGCCGCTAACAAGCGCGCAAATTGGGTCCGTTATCAATATCTGTGATCACGGAATCTCGAATTTTCTTGTTTCGACCCCTCCCGGCTGCGGGGCGCTCCAACGGGCGATCCAAGGGGCGATCCAAGGGGCGATCCAAGGGCGATCTAGGGGCGATCTAAGGGGCGACCTAAGGGACGTTGGTCTCGCCATCGAGGCGCCGGACGATTGTGTTCTCGTCGTCGAGCAGGACGACACGCGGCGTGACCGGCTTATCCGCTAACTCAAAGCCCATGACGATGATCTGCTCGCCGGCCTTGATCAGGTGGGCCGCGGCCCCGTTCATGGAGATGATGCGGCTGCCGCGTTTGCCGGCGATCGTATAGGTCTCAAGCCGCGCCCCGGTTGTATTGGAGACCACGAGAACCTTCTCGCCGACCCAGAGGCCCACCGCATCGAGGAGGTCCTCATCGATCTCGATGGAGCCGACATAAGCCAAATTAGCGTCCGTCACGCGGGCGTTGTGCAGCTTTGAGCGCATAAGCTGGCGCATGGTTTGGTTTCAGGCTCCGCGCAGATACCAGTCGTAGTCGACGTTCGAAATGACGCCGAAGAAGCGCTCCTGCTCGGTGCGCTTCACCGCTACATAGGTGCTGACGAAGGCTTCGCCGAGATAATCGCGCAGTACCGCCGATTGCTCGAAGCGGTCGGTGGCGGCGATCCAATTGGTGGGGATGCGTTCGCCGGTCTGAGCGGCGTGGGCGTAGCCATCGCCGGTGACGGGCGGACCGGGATCAAGCTTCTTGGTCATGCCGTAATGGACACTCGCGAGCAGAACGGCGAGCGCCAAAGCGGGATGGGCGTCGGCGCCGGCGACGCGGTGTTCAATATGGCGCGTGTGCGCAGCCCCTGCTGGTATGCGAAAGGCGCAGGTGCGGTTGTTGACGCCCCAGACCGGGGCAACCGGGGCGTAGGAATTAGCGCGAAAGCGGCGATAGGAATTGGCGTTGGGCGCAAGGATCGCCATCCCATCCGCCAGCAGCGCCTTCATGCCGCCGATGGCGTGGCCAAGCGCCTTTGACCCTTCCGGCGCCTCGGCGGCGAAGACGTTCTTGGCTGCCTTGTCGTTGACGCTGACATGCATGTGCATGCCGGAGCCGGCGTGCTCGGCGAACGGTTTGGCCATGAAGCACGCCTCGCAGCCATGCTTGAGCGCCACGCCTTTGGCTGCGTGTTTGTAGAGGATGGCGTCGTCGGCTGCGCGCAACACGTCGGCGTGGTGCTTGAGAGTAAGTTCGAGCTGGCCTGGCGCGTATTCGCTGATCGCGCCTTCGAGCGGGATGGCGAGCGCGTCAGCCGCGCCCCAGAGTTCGGCCAGGAAGGGTGCAGCTTCCTGCATTTCGCGCAGAGAATATTGGTCGTGCTGGGTCGGGCGCGCGCCGGTCAGCGGCCAGCGCGCCAGTTGTACGCCGCCCTCGGGCGTGCGTTCAGCGTCGAGCAGAAAGAATTCCAGTTCGCAGGCGGCAACGGGTGTCAAACCATCCTTGGCGAAACGTTCGATCACGCGCGCAAGCACATGGCGCGGGTCAAGAGCGATCGGCGTGTTGTCGAGTTCGTAGACAGAAAGCGGGACTTGGGCGATGTCGGACCCGAGCCAGGGCGCCATCGCCAGACGTCCAGGAATCGGACGCCCGATCTTATCGGCGTCGCCGCCCTGCCAAATCAGGCCAGTCTGTTCGACGTCCTGGCCGGTAATGTCGGTCACCAACATCGACGACGGCAGAAAGCGTCCGTTTTCGTAGAGCGGGATGAGTTCGTGACGGCGCAGACGCTTGCCGCGCGGCACACCTGCGAGGCCGGTATAGATGATTTCGAAGAATTGCATGTCGGGATGGGCGTCGAGGAAAGTCTTCGCCTCGCTCACATCTGCAATCATTGGTGCGATCATCGGACTTTGGGCCATGATTTGGCGTTCTTGTGCGTCGGTCATGGCCAAATTGCTAGCCCCTGCTCGCCCCTAGCCCTTGCACTGACGTGGCGGCTCCATTGTAGAAGCGCGGGGGGATAGAAGCGGTGAGCGACATGCGGGCAGCGGCGATTTTAGGTTTGACGCTGGCGCTTGCGGGTTGTTTGCGCGATCCGCCGCCCGCGCCGGCTGCGCGCGAATATCATCCGACCATCACGCGTGACGATTACGGCGTGCCCACCATTCACGGCCATGACGACGGTGAAACCGCCTACGGCCTCGCCATGGCGCACGCCGAAGATAATTTTCGCACCATCCAGCTTGTCGTGCTCGCTTCGCGCGGACGGCTGGGCGCCTATCTCGGCGCCGAAGGCGCGAAGTCGGACTTCCTGTGGAATCTGCTCGACGTGCAAGGCACAGTCGATCGCGGCTATGAGCGCGAACTCTCGCCTGAGATCCGCGCCATCTTCACCGGCTATGCCGATGGGCTGAACGCCTACGGCCGTGCGCATGCGCGCGAAGTGCTGCCGGGCGCGCAGAACGTAACCGGGCGCGATGTTGCCGCGGGTTCGGCGCTGACGCTGCCGCTCTTCTGGGGCTTCGACGGCGTGCTCGGCCGCTTGGCTGACGAACACGGCCATCCCTGCGCGGTGCGGCAAGCGACGGCGGAGACGATCGATTGGGGTTCGAACGCCTTTGCGGTCGGCCCGTCGCGCAGTGCCGATCATCACACGCGCGTCATCCTCAATTCGCATCAGCCCTGGGATGGGCCGGTGGCGTGGTACGAAGCGCGGGTCGAGAGCGACAGCGGCTGGCGCATGCATGGCGGGCTCTTCCCCGGCGCGCCCTTCCCGGTCGTCGGGACGAACGGCGCGGTCGGCTGGGCAGCGACGGTGAACCTGCCGGACCTGGCGGACCTCTATCGTTTGCGCACCGACGCGCGCCATCGAGGGCAATATTTCTTCGACGGCCAATGGCGATCTTTTGAGAGGCGGCTGATCTGGCTCAACGTGAAGATCGGACCCGCCATCGTGCCGGTCCCGAAGCTGCTGTGGTACAGCGTCCAAGGTCCCGCCTTCCAGACAGCGGACGGCTGGGTCGCCGTGCGCTATGCTGGCGCGGGCGAATTGCGCGCGCTCGAGCAATTCTATCGCATGGGCCGCGCAGAGAGCTTCGAACAATGGCGCGCGGCGATGGCGATGCGCGCCATCCCATCGTTCAATTTCATCTATGGCGATAATACCGGCCAGATCGCCTATCTCTACAACGCCATCCTGCCGCAAAGGCCAGCCGGACAAACCGACTGGTCAGGCTGCGTGCCGGGCGATACTTCAGCGACGCTGTGGGATCCGCGCACCTACATCGCCAACACGCCAACTTTGATCAATCCGCGCAGCGGATGGCTCTACAGCACCAATGGCGCGCCGTGGTCATCGACCGATGCGAGCGCCGATATGCGCCCAGCGGACTATTCGGAAGCAGCACCATTCATCGAAACTTACCTCACCAATCGCGGCTTGCGGGCAGTCGAGCTCTTATCGGCTGCACGCACGATCAGCGAACAGCAGCTGGAAGCGGCGAAGTTCGACGTCACCTACAGCACCCACTCACGCATGGCGGAGGCGATCCACACGATTCTTGCGGCGGATGCTTCACACGACGCGGCGCTCGCCAGCATCCAGGCGCAGTTGCGCTCCTGGGACCTGCGCTCGAACAGCGACAATCGCGGCGCCGCACTCGCCAATCTCATGTTCGAGCCGCTCTACGAAGCGCGCCGCAATCGCCGGCCGGAGCCCGATCCGATCGTCACCGCACGGGCGGCGGGAGAGTATTTAGACGAGCATTTCCAACGGCTCGATCCGAAATGGGGCGATGTGCTGCGGCTACGCCACGGCAATGTCGATTTGCCCATGGACGGCGCCAACGACACGCTGCGCGGCATCCGCTGGGCGCGCGAGCCGGACGGCCGGCTCAACGCCAATTTCGGCGACGGGCTGATGATGATTATGGATTGGGCGCCCGATCACACGCTCAATGTACGCGTCGTCAGCCAATGGGGTTCGAGCAGCCACGAGACGAGCCCGCATTATAACGATCAATCGGCGCTCTATGTGGCCCACGGCTGGCGCATTCTGCCTTGGTAAGTCAAACTGGGCGCATGCCTGACACGCTGCGCCCCAACTCGCTCGACTCTTATTGGATGCCGTTCACGCCCAACCGGGCGTTCAAGGCCGATCCGCGCATGGTCGTGCGCGCCGAGGGCGTGTTTTATTACGCCCCAGACGGACGGGCGATCTTAGATGGCGCGTCGGGGCTTTGGTGCTGTGCGGCAGGCCATGCACGGCCACGCATTGTGCAAGCCGTTCAGAAAGCCGCGGCCGAACTCGATTTCGCGACCAGCTTCAATCTTGGACATCCGATCGCGTTCGAGTTCGCCAACCGGCTTGCGGATATTTTGCCCGAGGGGCTCGATCGGGTGTTCTTCACCAATTCCGGTTCGGAGAGCGTCGATACGGCGCTCAAGATTGCGCTGGCCTATCACCGCGCGCGCGGCAAAGGCGGCAAATTCCGGCTTATCGGGCGCGAGCGCGGCTATCACGGCGTCAATTTTGGCGGCGTGTCGGTCGGCGGCATCATGCGCAATCGCAAGCCGTATGGACCGCTCCTGCCAGGCGTCGATCATTTGCCGCATACGCTCGACATTGCACGCAATGCATTTTCACGCGGGCTGCCGGAGCATGGCGGCGTTGAATTTGCCGACGCGCTGGAGCGTCTCATCACCTTGCACGGCGCTGACGCCATCGCTGCCGTCATTGTCGAACCGATCGCGGGATCGGCGGGCGTGATCCTGCCGCCGGAAGGCTATTTGAAGCGTCTGCGCGAGATCTGCACCGCCAACGACATTCTCTTGATTTTCGACGAAGTGATCACCGGTTTTGGCCGCACCGGGCAAGCGTTCGCGGCCCAGACCTTCGAGGTAAAGCCCGACATGATCACGATGGCGAAGGCCATCACCAATGCGGCGGTGCCGATGGGCGCGGTCGCCGCCTCGCGCGAGATCTACGACACCATGCTGGCGAACGCGGAAACCCCCATTGAGCTCTTCCACGGCTACACAACCAGCGGCCATCCGCTCGCCTGCGCCGCTGGGATCGCGACGCTCGATACCTACAAGGACGAAAGACTGTTCGAGCGCGTGCGCGATCTGGCTCCCCATTGGGAGAACGCGATCCATTCGCTGCGCGATGCGCGCCACGTGATCGATGTACGCAATTTCGGCCTCATCGGCGGGGTGGAATTGGAACCGTTGCCGGGCAAGCCCACGGCGCGGGCGCTGGAAGCGTTTCGAAAATGCTTCGACGCGGGCCTGCTTATCCGCTGCACCAACGACATCCTCGCCTTCTCGCCGCCCTTCATCATCGAGAAGAGCCAGATCGATCAGCTCGTCGATATCGTGCGCGGCGTACTGAAGACGATCGAATAGCTAAGCGCTCGCTAGGCGCTCGCTAGGCGCTTTCCAGGGCCTCTGACGCTGCCAGCCATGCCGCTTCCGCCCGCACCAGCGCGGTGGCGGCATGCGCCCGTTCCTTGAGCAGCAACTCGCCGCGCTTCTGATCGCGGGTGAAGAGATTTGGGTCGGCGAGTTCAGCGTCGATATGGGCGAGCGCGGCTTGCGCCTGCTCCATCTCCGCGTCAGCGGCTTCGAGACGGCGCTGCAGCGTGTATTTGGAGGCTTTCGGTTTGGCTTCGGCGTGCACGGCGAGCGCTTCGACGTGCCGCGCGACGCCGTCGTCGCCCGGGCGATCGGCGGCGGCGACGAGCTTGCGATAATCTTCGAGGTCGCCGTCATATTGGCGCGCGCGGCCGTGATAGACGAGCCAAAGCCGATCCGCGCACGCTTCGGCGAGATAGATGTCGTGGGTGATCAAAAGCACGGCGCCTTCATATTCATTGATGGCGTGGATGAGCGCCTCGCGGCTATCGATGTCCAAGTGAGAAGTCGGTTCGTCGAGGATGAGCACGTGCGGCTTTTGATGCGCCATCAACCCCAAGAGCAGGCGCACCTTCTCGCCGCCGCTCAGGTTCTGCACCTTGGTGTCGATCTTATCGACGCCGAAGCCCATGCGCGCCGCCAATGAGCGCAGCTTTGGCGGCGCCCAATCGGGCTCGAGATCTCGGATGTGTTCCATGACGGTCTCGCCTTCGCGCAACTCGTCAAGCTGGTCCTGGCTGAAATAGCCCATCACCGCTTTGCCGGAAGCGACGCGCTTGCCAGCGAGCAGCGGCAAGCGCGCGGCAATGGATTTCACCAAAGTCGTCTTGCCCTGCCCGTTGGGGCCGATGATGACGATACGGTCGTCGTGGTCGAGGCGCAGCGACACGCGCTTCAACACCGGCTTGCCTTGAATGTAGCCGAGATCGCATTCGTCGAGCACGACGAGCGGCGAAGCGAGCTCAACCGGATCCTCGAAGTGAAACGGGATCGTCCGCTCTTCAAGCGGCACGGCGATGTCCTGCATCTTTTCGAGTTGCTTGATGCGGCTCTGCGCCTGGCGGGCTTTGGACGCTTTAGCGCGGAAGCGATCGATGAATTTCTGCAGATGCGCGCGCTGGGCGTCCTGCTTGGCCTTCATGCCGGTTGCGAGCGCGATGCGTTCGGCCTTCTTTTTCAGATAGGCGTCGTAGCCGCCGACGAAGACTTCCAGCTTCTTCTCGTCGAGCGCCAGGATATGCGTCACCGAGCGGTTCAGCATTTCGCGGTCGTGACTGACGCAGATGACCGTGTGGGGATAGTCGCGGAGATATTCCTCCAGCCATGCCGCGCCTTCGAGATCGAGATAATTTGTCGGTTCGTCGAGGACGAGCAGATCGGGCGCGGAGAACAGCACCCCGGCAAGGGCTGCGCGCATGCGCCAGCCGCCGGAGAATTCACGTGCGGGCCGGGCCAGCTCATCCTGCTCGAAGCCGAGGCCGACCATGATGGCGCTGGCGCGCGCTTCCCCGGAATAGCCATCGATCTCAGCGAGGCGCGTGTGGATGTCGGCGATGCGTTGGGGATCGGTAGCGGTTTCGGCCTCGTGCAGCAGCGCCGTCATTTCTTCGTCCGCCGCCATCACCAGCTCGATGAGCGGCGTGTCGACCTGAGGCGCTTCCTGGGCGATGAAGCCGAGGCGCGCGCCGCGGCGGGCGCGGATCGAAGCATTTGGCTTACCCACCTCCTCGCGGATAAGCCGCAGCAATGTCGACTTGCCGGTTCCATTGCGGCCGACGAGCCCGACCTTCCAGCCTTCGGCGATGAACGCATTTGCGTTCTCGAACAGCGGCCGCGGGCCGACGCGGTAGGTGAGGTCGGAGATTTCGAGCATGATTAGAGGCGCTTCTTAGCAAACGCCCTGCCGGACGCGGACTTCAGATACTTCTCGACAGATACTTCTAGAGCGGGGAGCGCGAAGTAAGGGCTGGTGGACCTGAGCGGGATCGAACCGCTGACCTCTGCATTGCGAACGCAGCGCTCTCCCAGCTGAGCTACAGGCCCGTTCCGTTGGGACCGGCGATATACGGCCCGCCCCCAGACCCGGTCAACACCCTGGCCCTGGACGAATCTGGCCGGCGCGGTCTAGACCCCGGCCATCGCGGCAAGGGCGACAAAACTTCATGATTCACATCATTTTCGAAATCATCCGCGCCGTCCTCGGGCTGATCTCGCTGGTTCTGATCATCTATGTGGTGATCTCCTGGCTCTATGCCTTCGATGTGGTGGGCCGGCGCAACCAGCTCGTC
Organism: uncultured Pseudomonadota bacterium; assembly: GCA_963837475.1. Taxonomy (GTDB): domain Bacteria; phylum Pseudomonadota; class Alphaproteobacteria; order Caulobacterales; family Aquidulcibacteraceae; genus Vitreimonas. The sequence continues at coordinate 825,432 of CAWIND010000001.1, read as the reverse complement.
GGCTCGGTCTGGCAATTCTGCCGCGCGGTGACCGATCCGATGGTGCGCCCGCTGCGGCGGATTATCCCGCCGATCGCGGGCGTCGACCTCTCCGTGATGGTGCTGCTTTTGATTGTCTATCTGCTGCAGGCCGACGTGAGCTGGTGGCTGGAGCGGCTGCTGCTCGGTCAGGGATCGTTCCTCTGAGCCGGATTGCTGTGCGCCTGACGCCCTCGGGCGGCGCCGACCGCATCGATGGCTGCGCGACCGACGAAGCGGGCCGCTTATATCTGAAGGCGCGTGTGCGGCCCGCGCCAGAAGATGGAAAAGCCAACGCCGCGCTCGAGGCCCTGCTGGCAAAGGCGTTCGGCGTGGCCAAGGGCAAAGTGAAAGTGGCCCGCGGCGCTGCGGCGCGGTTGAAAACGGTTGAGATCGCCGGCGTCAGCGAGGCCGAGATTGCAGCGTTTCTGGCGCGCTTTATGGAGAAGGCATGAGCGGACGGATTATTGACGGCAAGGCAATAGCCGCCGGCGTGCGCGCCGCGGTCGCGGCGGGCGTCAAAACGCTGAGCGAACAGCCGGCACTTGCTGTTGTGCTCGTCGGCGATGACCCAGCGAGCCAGGTTTATGTGACGTCCAAAGGCAAAGCCACGATCGAAGCCGGCATGCGCTCGGTCGAAATCCGGCTGCCCAAAGAAACCAGTGAAGCGGATCTGGTGGTGCAAGTCGAAGCGCTTTCACGCGATCCGGCAATAGACGGCATCCTCGTGCAGCTGCCGCTGCCCAAGCACATCAGCGAACCGAAGATCCTCGCGGCGATCGATCCGTTGAAGGATGTCGATGGGCTGACCGAAGCAAGCGCCGGCAAACTCGTGCTCGGCAAACCTGGCTTGCGCCCCTGCACGCCGGTGGGCTGCGTTATCCTCGCCAAGACTGAGCGGCCAGATTTGAGCGGCGCCAATGTCGTGGTGATCGGCCGTTCGATCCTGGTCGGCAAACCAGCCGCGCTGCTTTTCCTCGAACAGAACGCGACAGTAACTTTAGCGCATTCGAAGACCCGCGACCTGCGCATGGTCTGCCGCGGCGCTGACATCCTGGTCGCGGCCGTGGGACGCCCTGAAATGGTGCGCGGCGACTGGATCCGCCCAGGCGCAATTGTCATCGACGTCGGCACCAATCGCGTGCCCGCGCCCGAAAAGGGCGAGGGCAAGACCAAACTCGTCGGCGACGTGAACTTTGCGGAGGCGATTCAAGTGGCGAGCGCGGTCACGCCCTCTCCAGGCGGCGTCGGACCGATGACCATCGCCTGCCTGTTGCGCAATACCGTGCTCGCGGCGTGCGCGCGTCGCGGCTGGTCCATTCCCGACGCGCTCAAAACGTAGCTCAGGGCGTAGCTCGGGGCGTAATAGCGGCGACGCAGCCCTTCATATTGCAGACGCTCAGTGGCCGGTTTGTCGCATAGTTGCTGCTCGGACGCTTGTATGTTGCCTTACGCCTCGTTTAGCTTCCCCGCCACTTTCGGTTTGGGAGGTTTGGGAACGTGACAGCAACAACAAGCGGCGGAGGCGGCAAAGTCACGCCCCCACTCGGGCGCATCTTCATGCGCAAAAGCGTCGAGCAAATGCACGCCGAACATGCCGGCGGCGAACTTAAGAAATCGCTCGGCGCACTGAACCTCATCCTCCTTGGCATCGGCTGCATCATTGGCACGGGGATCTTCGTGCTGACCGGGCGCGCCGCTGCGGAATTCGCCGGTCCGGGTATCATGATCTCGTTCGTGATCACCGGTACGCTGTGTGCACTGGTGGCCCTCTGCTATTCAGAGCTTGCGGCGGCGATCCCCGTTTCCGGCTCCGCCTATTCCTACAGCTACGCTTCGATGGGCGAGTTCGTCGCCTGGATCATGGGCGTTCTCTTGCTTCTCGAATATGGCGTGGCGGCTTCCACCGTCGCGGTCGGCTGGTCGGGATACACGGTCAGCCTGCTCCACGATCTGGGTGTGCACATCCCTGCCGCGCTCACCGCAGCGCCTGGCACAATGGTCGAGGATCCACTCACGCATGCGCAGGTCGCGGGCATCGTGAACTTGCCGGCCCTGATCGGCATTGTCGCTGTAACCGCGCTGCTGACAATCGGCGTCACCGAATCAGCGACCGTCAACAACATCATCGTCGTCATCAAAGTGACTGTCGTCGTCGCCTTCATCATTATCGGGGCGCGCTACGTCAATCCGGCGCACTGGTCGCCGCTCATCCCAGACCAGGTGCCAGCGCCGCCGCCGGGATCGGACATGTCGATGTTCGGCCAGATCAAGACCGCGCTCATCAATGTCGTCACCGGTCACAGTCGCGATTCCGCCTACGGCATCGGCGGCCTGATCTCCGCTGCCTCGGTGATCTTCTTTGCTTATATTGGCTTTGAAGCGGTCTCGACCGCAGGTGCGGAATCGAAGAATCCGGCGCGCGACATGCCGATCGGCATTCTCGGCTCGCTCATCATTTGCACCATTCTCTACATCCTGACCTGCGCGGTCCTGGTTGGCATCGTGCCCTACACCGAACTCAATGATCCTGCGCCCATCGCCAAGGCCGTGAATGCGATCGGACTGCCCTGGTTTGCCTTCCTGGTGAAAGTCGGCGCCTTCGCCGGCCTTACCTCGGTCATGCTGGTGCTGCTCTATGGCCAAACGCGCATCTTCTACACGATGGCCCGCGACGGCTTGCTGCCGCCAGTGTTTGCCACCGTGAACCCAAAGACCAAGACGCCGATCGTCAACACGGTGCTTGTTGGCATCGTCGCCGCCGGATTTGCAGGCTTCACCGGCCTCGACTTCCTGGGCGACACCACCAATGTCGGCACGCTGGTCGCGTTCATGCTGATCTGCATCACTGTCATCTATCTGCGTTTTGCGCGGCCGAACCTCAACCGGCCGTTCAAGATGCCGACTTGGCTGATCTGCATCATTGCCGTGTTCGGCACGGTGATGTGCTTCATCCTGCTGATGTCGCTGATGTCGGAAGAGCGAACACGAAACTTCTTTATCCCCTACCTGCTCGTCGGCGTGCTGATCTACTTCTTCTATGGCATCTGGAACTCGAAACTCGGCCGCGGCATCACCGTGACGGGACACGAGCCGCAGCCCGATCTCGGCGCAACGGGCATCCAACGCGGCGACACAAACCGCTAGCCGCGGGAGACCATCGCAAACAGAACGCCGCCTCGTGAGAGGCGGCGTTTTTGTATTGTCTTGGAACTCCGAAGTTTCCCTATCCGCGATGGGCTAGTGCTTGAGGCGCAATTGCGCGCCTGGTGGCGATTTGCGAAACAGCCGGCCGGCCATTTTGTGGCGGGGGCCACTCTGGGAGCGCCGTCGCGGCCGGAACCCTCGCGGCGGCGCTTTCAGTTCAAATCTGCGCTAGAGTGGCGAGTGAAGGAGTTCGCCCATGCCTGAAGCAAAGATCGGCGCTCAAGCCGCACTCGCGCGTCTTGACGGCTGGCGGCCCGCCGAAGGGCGCGACGCCATCTGCAAGGAATTCCGCTTCAAGGATTTCAACGCCGCCTTCGGCTTCATGACGCGCGTGGCGCTCTATGCCGACAAGCAGGACCATCATCCGGAATGGTTCAATGTCTATAATCGCGTCGAGGTCACGCTTGCGACGCACGATGCCGGCGGCGTCACCAACAAGGACGTCGCCCTTGCGCACTTCATGGACGAAGCGGCCGCGACGCATATCACTTGACGCACATCACCTGGCGCAGATCACCTGACGCACATCACCTGACGCACATCACCTGACGATGAGCGCGCGCAGTGCATAAGCGATTGCGGCGACGCTGATGAGGCTCGCAAGCCAGATCGCCGCAAACCAAAGCAAGCGCTTGGCGAGCGGCTGTTTGCGATCGTTGGCGGCGGGCGGACCCTCAATGATAGGACGCATCGGGATCCACCTTGGCGCGGAAAAGCCAATACACATAAGCGGTGTAGCCGAGGATGATCGGCAAAAGCGGCCCCGCCCCCCACAACAGGAAAGCGAGCGCGTTGTCGGCCGCGGCCGCATCAGTGGGCGTCAGCGCAAACGGCACGATGTAGGGCCAAAGACTGATGGCAAGACCGCAATAGCCGATGGCGAAGAGCGCAACCGCAAGCAGATAAGGCAAGATCAGCGGCTCGCCTTTCCAGCGCCGCCACAAGGAAAAGCACACGAAAGCGGCAGCGACGGGCAATGGCGCAAGCTTGATGAATTGCGGCCAATCGATGTGGGTCATCGAAAGCCCCCAGCGCGCGGTGACGCGCGCATCGACGCCCAAGGTCGCCAAGCTCACGGCGCCCATGGCGAGTGCGGTCAGCACCGCCACTTGCTTTACCCAATTGCGCGCGCGTTCATAAAGTTCGCCCTGCGCCTTGAACACCAGCCAGCAGCCCCCAAGCAGCGCGTAGCCGGCAGCGAGCGAAATCGCCACCAGGATCGAAAACGGCGTCAGCCAATCGAATTGCGCGCCGGCGAACGCGCCATTGACGACGTGCACGCCCTGAATGAAGCCGCCGAGAACGAAACCCTGCGCAAGGGCGGCTGCGATGGAGCCGCCGGCGAAGGCGGCGGTCCAGAATGTGCGCCCGCGTCCTCGGCCGTGCGCGCGAAATTCAAAAGCGACGCCGCGAAAAATGAGCGCGATCAGCATCAAGATGATCGGCACGTAGAGTGCGGGCATCAGGGCGCTATAGGCTTTCGGAAAAGCGGCGAAGAGACCCCCGCCGCCAAGCACGAGCCAGGTCTCGTTGCCATCCCACACCGGCGCGATGGCCGCCTGCATTTGGTCGCGTTCTTTTCCGTCTTTCGCGAATGGGAAGAGAATGCCGACGCCGAGATCGAAGCCGTCGAGAACGACGTAGATAAAGACGGCAAGCGCGATAAGGCCGGCCCAGATGAGCGGGAGATCCATTGCGTTCAGGCCTCCCTCATTGCCGCGCCGAGCGGCGAGCCCGGCGGCTGGTTGGTTGTCGGCTCTGGTTCTTCGCTGTCTGGACCTTTCGCGATCAGGCGCAAAATGTAGAGCGCGCCAGCGCTGAAAACGATTGCATAAGCGACAATGAAGGCGAGCAACGAGAACGCCACCGCGCTCGCTGGTACAGGCGAGACGGCATCCGCCGTGCGCAACACGCCGTAGACGACATAAGGCTGGCGTCCGACCTCGGCGAGCACCCATCCCGAGAGCACCGCGACAAATCCGGAAGGTGCTGCAAGCACCAAAGCACGCTGATACCATTTGGCGCGATCAGCGCGCCCCAAGAGCCAGTTCGCCGCCCCCCAGAGCCCGAGTGCCGCCATCGCAGCGCCCATCGCCACCATGATGCGGAATGCCCAGAAGGCGATGAAGACTGGCGGGCGATCAGCAGGCGCAAACGAATCGAGTCCGCGCACCACCACGTCGGGGGGAACATTGTTCACCGCCGAGCCCAGGCCTGGAATGCCAAGTTCAAGCTCGTTGCGCTCCGCGGCCTCGTTCGGAAAGCCGATGAGCACGGTGGGTTGGCGCGTGCGCGTCGTCCACCAGCCTTCGAGCGCTGCAACCTTTGCCGGCTGATGCTCATGGGCGACGAGACCGCTCTCATGGCCAGCCAAGATCTGTATCGGCGCCACGATCGCCATCATCAGGATCGCCATGCGCAGGCTCGCGCCGCTCTCGGCCTTCGGTTTGCCCTTGAGGAGCGCTACGGCGGAAGCGCCCGCCACCACCATCGCCGTCGTCAGATAGGCCGCGATGACCATGTGCACGAAGCGGGTCGGCATCGAGGGATTGAAGATCACCTGCGCGAAATCGGTGGCGACCATGGTTCCATCAGCTGCATGGGTGAAACCTTGCGGCGTCTGCATCCAGGAATTGGCGGCGATAATCCAGAACGCCGACACCAACGTGCCGGCCGCCACGATGCAGGTGGCGGCAAAGTGGAGGCTTGGCCCCACCCGCTTCCAACCGAACAGCATGATGCCGAGGAAGGACGCTTCCAGGAAAAACGCCGTGAGCACTTCATAGCCGAGCAACGGGCCGATGACGCTGCCGACTTGGGTCGCAAACACGCTCCAATTGGTGCCGAACTGGTAGGACATCACAACGCCGGAGACGACGCCCATCCCAAACGACAGCGCGAAGATTTTGACCCAGAAGAGATAGAGGTTCTTGAACTGCGGCTTCTTAGTGAAGAGCCAAAGCCCTTCCAGCACGGCCAGAAACGAGGCAAGCCCGATGGTGAAAGCCGGAAAGATGATGTGAAAGCCGATCGTGAAAGCGAATTGCAATCGCGACAGCAGCAGCGCGTCAAAGTCCATCGCTCTAATCCCCGCGTGGAAGCGCACGCTAAAACTAGGCGCGTTGCGTCTGCTTCGCCACTTGCGATTTGCCACGCTGGGGCGGAAAGTCGCGTGGGCCAAAACGGAGGACGATATGGCGGGCCGCGTTCAGGGTAAGAAGGTCTTCGTCACTGGCGGCGCGCAAGGCCTGGGCGCTGCGATGGCGCGCGCTCTCGCCGCGGAAGGCGCGAAAGTCGCGCTCGCCGACATCAATTTCGTTGGCGCCGAGAAGGCCGCGGCCGAGCTCAATCAGGCTTTCGGCGCCAATACAGCTTTTGCTTACGAGCTGGACGTCACCGACGAAGGCCAATGGATGGCAGCACTCGAAGCGGCGAACAAGGCGATGGGCGGCATTTCGGGGCTGATCAACAATGCCGGCATCTCCGCGCGTGAAGGCGGCATCGAGGAATTGTCACTCGAGACGTTCCGCCGGGTGATGAGCGTCAATGTCGATTCGGTGTTCCTGGGCGCCAAGCATTCGATCAAATATTTGGCGAAGAACCAGCCCGGCTCGATTGTAAACATCAGCTCGATCGCCGGGCTCATCGCCAACCACACTTCGCCTGCTTACAACGCGTCGAAAGCGGCGGTGTGGCTCCTCTCCAAGAATATCGGGCTCTATTGCGCCAAGAAGCAGCTCAACATCCGCTCGAACTCGATCCACCCGACCTTCATCGACACGCCTATTCTCGACCCGATCCGCACCATGTTCGGCAAGGAGGAAGGCGAGGCAAAACTTGGTCGTCAGGTGCCCATGGGCCGGATCGGCAGGCCCGAAGAGATCGGCGCCACCGCCCTCTTTCTCATTTCAGACGAAAGCAGCTTCATCACCGGGGCAGAGATCAAGGTGGATGGCGGCATTTCAGCGATGTGACTTCTCAGCGACATGCCTTGCCGGGCGACCGGCGCAAACCAAAATGAGTTCCATGACCCTCTTCTCGAAAGCTCTAATGGCGCTGGCGGCCGTTAGCCTGGTTGCTCTGGCTGCGTGCGATCAGGCAGCAGCGCCCGGCGGCGGTTCGCAAGCGACGCCGGCCGGCGGCGGCAACAATAATGGTGTGACCCTGCAATCGACCCAGAACCTGCCGGACTGGCTTTTGGTCGCGCGTCAGCGCGATTGCGCGCGGGCCGATTGCGTCGGCGAGGTCCAATTCAATCAGCGAACCATTACCCGAAATCCGGATGGCACCGCCGATATTTGGCTGCAAGTGCGCCACGGCAATCCGCAAGCCTACCCAATCGAAACCGCGACCACGCGCACCACGATTACCTACACGACCGAGCGCCTGCACTATCGCTTCAAGTGCGCCGAAGGGCAGTTCACGGTACTTGAGCGTCAGATCATGGGTTCCGGCGATACGGTGGTGGCGCGGGACAATCCGCGTCCGATTTACCGGGCGCCTGTGGACGGCAGCGTGACGCCCGTGGTCATGCCGATCGCTTGCCGCGGCGGCTAACGCTCAGAGACCGTGATGCTCAGAGACCTTGGCGACGCTGGTACATGATGTTGACCAGCAGCACGCGCGCGCCCTGCGCGCGCAGGGTTTGATCGACCGCTTGCTGCAACAGGCGCGTGATCGTCGCCGGATCGGGCGAGGTTTGCACGCGATAATAGGTGTTGGCGTAATTGGTGAGCGCCGTGCGCAAGGCGTCGCGGATGCGTGGGCCGTTGGCGTTGGCGCGATAGCGGAGCGCAGTGTCTGGAACATCGATACCCATGTCGACGATAATGGTGGCGTCGGCCGAGGTGCGATTGAGGATGCACGCCGATAAGGTCGGCATGGGCAGCCAGGAATCCGCAGAGGTCAGCCGCTCCTGCCGGCTCGCGGGCGCCTGATCGCCTTCGCCGCCATTGCCGGCGGCGAGCGCGGGACCGACGCAGAGCGTCAGCACAATGGCGATCCCTAGGATGCGGTTAGCGCGCATGCCCGCACCATCGCGCCAACGCGGCTAAGGAAGCGTGAAGCTATTGCGTGGTCCAGCCGCCATCGATGGGCAAAGCCGCGCCATTCATTTGGTTTGCCGCCTCCGAAACCAGGAAAAGCGCCAGCCCAGCCACATCCTCAACCTTTACGAATTGCTTCGTTGGCTGGGCGGCGAGCAGAACGTCGTTGATCACCTGGTCGCGCGTCATGTTGCGCGCCTGCATCGTGGCGGGGATCTGGTTTTCGACCAGGCTTGTGTGCACGTAACCGGGGCAGATGGCGTTGCAGCGCACGTTGAACTGCGCGCCTTCAAGCGCGACCGTGCGGGTAAGCCCCAGCACGCCATGCTTTGCGGCGACATAAGCCGATTTAAACGGCGAGGCGACCAAGGCGTGCGCCGAAGCGATGTTGATGATGCGCCCATATTGGCGGCTCTTCATGTGGGCAAATGCGGCGCGGATGGTGTGGAACGAAGACGACAGGTTGAGTGCAATGATCGCGTTCCATTTATCGACAGGGAAATCCTCGATCGGTGAGACGAATTGAATGCCGGCATTATTCACCAGCACATCGAGCCGGCCACAGGCGCCAATCGCGCCTTCGATCATGCCGGCGCATGCATCGGCGCCCATGAGATCGGCGCCGTCATAGCGAACGCGCACGCCCGCATCGCGTTCGAGACTCGACCGAATCTTTTCGATCTCGCCTGCATCGCCCAAACCGTTGAGCGTGACGTCCAGCCCGGCCTTGGCGAACGCCGTCGCTATCCCCAAGCCGATGCCGCTTGTCGATCCGGTGACCAAGGCGGCCTTACGTTCGCCCATTTGCGTATCCTTCCTGTTCGGCGCTCAGCCGCTTGTCTTGCGCCGGCGCGCCGGAACCGCTAGCGCAAACCGCACAGCCGGGCTGCGGCATAAGAGGGATGGGCCATGGATTTTTCCGCGCCAGTCAATGCGTTCGTGGCCGGATTCCCGGATTTCATCATCCAACTCGGCGCCTCGCTTGCCCTCTTCATCATCTCGCTGATGATTTACGTGCTGATGACGCCGCACAAGGAACTGGCGCTCATTCGTGCGGGCAATCCTTCGGCGGCTCTGGCGTTCGGCGGCGTGGTCGTGGGTTTGGCGATCCCGCTGGGCGCGTGCCTGGCGCATTCGTTCGGACTGATCGATCTGACCATCTGGGCGGTGGTGACGCTGCTGCTGCAATTGCTGGCCTTCCGCTTCGCCGACATCTTCCTGCGCGGCCTGCCGCGGCGCATCGCCGAAGGCGATGTGGCGGCGGCGATTTATCTGATGAGCGTGAAGATCGCGCTGGCGCTGATTATCGCCGGCGCGGTGTCCGATCCCAACGTCATGCTGTTCCGGAGCGGCTGAGTGATCAGGCTCATCCCCGACTGGCTGCTCTACATCGTCGTCATCGCGGTGGTCGTGTTCATCCTGTTCACGGTCGACCAGCGATCGAACGCGCCTGAGGCGCTGCCCGACGCGCCGGAGAGTAACGGTTTCCTGCCGCCGCCCTCGGTCTACGACCCTGAAATCCTGGTTGAGGTCGGACCGCAATCGTCTGGCCTCGGCAGCGCCTTTGCGATTTCGCCGGACGGCTGGTGGATCACGGCGCGCCACGTCGTCGACGCCTGCTCGCGCGTCGGCATCATCGTTTCGCGCGGCGCCGCAGCGCCCGTGCGCCAGGTGCGGGTCGCACAGTTCGCCGACATCGCGCTCTTGAAGACCGACCGGGCGCCCTCGCCGCTGGCGCTGGAGGCTTCCGAGCGCACCCTGCAAGTCGGGCAGCGCGCCTTTCATGTCGGCTTCCCGCAGGGACGCCCGGGCGAGGTCTATTCGCGGCTGATCGGGCGCGAGAATCTGATCGCACGCGGGCGATACCAAGTGGACGAACCGGTTTTGACCTGGGCGGAGCTCGGGCGCACGTCGGGCATGGGCGGCACCTTGTCGGGCATGAGCGGCGGTCCCGCTTTCGACACCAACGGTCAGGTCATTGGCGTCACTATCGCTGAATCAGCGCGGCGCGGGCGCATCTACACCGCCTCGCCGGCGACGATCATGCACATGCTGCGCATCGAGCAAGTCGTGGCCCAGGGCGCGCCCGCGCCCCACTTCACGACCGACAATTACGGCCAGGAATCGGACGCGTTGCGGCGCGCCTTGTCGGTTGCGCAAGTCGTCTGCGTGACCGACGATACGCCTTCATGAGCGCACGATTCGCCGACCGTTTGATCGAAGGCGTCCGGCAAAAGAATTCTCCGTTGTGTGTGGGCCTTGATCCCATGCCGGATCGCATCCCGCATCTCTTCGGTGAGAGCGGCAGCATCGCAGCTTTGGAAGGCTTCAGCCAAGCCATCGTCGAGATTGCGGCAAAGCATGCAGCAGTGCTGAAGCCGCAAGTCGGCTTCTTCGAGCCTTTCGGAGGCGAGGGCGTGCGCGTCGCGCAAGCGGCGTGCGCTGCCGCCCAATCAGGCGGGATGTTGGCGCTGCTCGACGCCAAGCGCGGCGACATCGGCACGACGGCTGAAGGCTATGCGCGCGCAACCTTGGGCGCAGCGCCCGGCTTCAACGCTGATTGCGTCACCGTGAACCCCTATCTCGGCAAGGATTTGCTTGAACCCTTCCTCGCAATTGCTGAGCGCAACAATAAAGGTGTCGCCGTGCTCGTGCGCACTTCCAATCCGGGCGCGCGCGATTTGCAGGATCTCAATGTCGATGGCGCGCCCTTGTGGCGCCGCGTGGCCGAGATGATCGCGCCACAGAGCGATCGGCTAAAAGGAATTTCAGGTTGGTCGGGCCTGATGGCTGTCGCCGGCGCTACATATCCGGATGAAGCGCGGGCTTTGCGCGCAACGCTGCCGCAGGCCTTGCTGCTTGTGCCGGGTTATGGCGCGCAAGGCGCCAGCGCGCGCGACGCGATCGCGGGATTTGTGCGCGGAAAGAATGGCTTGGAAGGCGGTGTGGTGAGTTCGTCACGCGCCGTGCTTTATCCGCAAGCCGCACAAGCCGCGAAAACCCTGCCCGAATGGCGCAAGGCCATCGACGCAGCCATGGCGCAAGCGGCAGGGGAACTGCGTGAAGCCTGCGCGGCCTAGGCGCGACAAGCACGTTTGAACAGAGTACAGCTTCCCAAGAATCTGGGACCGCGCTTTGTCCGCAAAGCGTGTGTGAGGGAGAGATTCATGCGCAAGAATTTGACGCACGCTCTATTGGCCGCTTTTCTGCTCTTGGCGCCGGCTTCCGCCTTCGCGGATGGCCGCGGCAGCGCCGGCGCCAATGTCGCCGCACCGCCGGCGCAGGCCGCGCCGCAGACCAACGCGACATCACCGGCAGCGGGACGCACGGGACAGATTTCGCTGATGAATGGCGAGCTTTCGCTCAATGTGCCTTCGGGTTGGAAATTCTATCCGGCCGAAGAAGCCTACGCTTTTCTGCAGCGCACCAATGCCCCAGCGCCGAGCGGCAGCGTGCTGGGCTTGCTGGCGAAAGCCAACGTCAATCCGCGCCAAGCCGGAACCTGGGCGACTGTCGTCAGCTATGACGCGATCGGCTACGTGCAGCCCGAGACCGCGAGCGGCCTCTCCGATCCCAATTTCGAAGGCACGGTGCGTTCGGCGCGCGCGACACAAAGCCGTCCGTTCGAAGGCTTTGCAGCGCAGCCCGCCTTCGATACCAGCGCGCCCGATCTTTTGTGGGCGGAGCGCACGGCCTCGCCGGGTACAGCAAACGGCGCCGATCTGCGCGTCGAGGACAAGATCCTCGGCCGCTACGGCGTTGCCTCGCTCACTTCGATCGGCAGCGCCGATCAGCAAGGCGAGATCATCAATGCGGCGACGCCATTGAAGGCGATGCTGCGTTTCCCGGATGGCCGCAAAGCGGGCGACTTCCAAGCGGCGACCGATCATGTGTCGGCCTACTCGGTGCCGGGCTTGGTGACGGGCGTGCCAGCTGCGGCGGCCGCACAAGCGCTGGCTCAAACGCCGGCGACAAGCGGCCAGGCGCAAACCGGCTTTGGTGGCTTTCCGATCTATGGCTGGATCGCGGCTGGCGTGGCGGTGCTGGCAGCACTCGGCTTTGTGTTCATGCGCCGCAAGAAGCCGGAAGAAGAAATCGAACAGGCCTAAATCGAACAGGCCTAAATCGAACAGGCCTGGGCGGCGCGGATTTCGCCGTTCTCAACGACAATGGCGATGCGCGTGAGCGCCTCGCCATTGCACGGCCCGCCGGCGCAGGCGCCGGTTTTTAATTCGTAACTTGCGCCATGCGCGCCGCAAACGATGAAGCGCCCGTGCTGCACGTGCACGCGCCCATCCTCGTGCTGAAGCGGATAGCCGGCGTGGGGGCAGCGATTGTGAAAAGCGGCGATTTCGCCGCCGCTGCGCGTCAACAGCACTGCGCCCCATAAATCGCTTGCGTCAAGTTTCACCACGATCGCGCCGGGATTTGCGATCTCGCTCACGCGCGCCAGCAATACGCCAGAGGCCGGCGCGATCACGCGCCCTCGGCGCGGAACGGACGCGAGAGTAGCGCCTTGATGGCGTCGTCAATGTTCACGCGGCCAGCGATGATGTCGTCGACCGCCGCGCAGATCGGCATTTCGACATTGTGTTTCTTGGCCAGCGCGACGACCGCCGGCGCGCTCTCCGCGCCTTCAGCGACCGAGCGGCGTTCGGCCAGAATGTCCGCTAGCGGGCGCCCTTCTCCCAGTGCGGCGCCGAGCGAGGTATTGCGCGAGGTGAGCGAACAGCAGGTGAGCACAAGATCGCCCAAACCGCAGAGACCGCTCATGGTTTCGGCCTTTGCGCCCATGGCGAGACCGAGCCGGGTGAGCTCATGGAAGCCGCGCGTGATCAAAGCCGCGCGCGCGCCATCGCCGAGCTTGCGGCCCTCGGCGACACCACAGCCGATGGCGATGACGTTCTTCACAGCGCCGCCAATCTCGGCGCCGATCAGATCGTCGGCTATGTAAGGGCGGAAGGTCGGCAAGCCGATGGTGGCGACGACGCACTGCGCCAATGGCTCGAACGGCGTGGCGACGGTCGTGGCGGTGGGCAGGCCGCGCGCGACATCCTTGGCAAAGCCCGGGCCCGAGAGGACGGCGCATGCGGTGGTGGGGAGTTCCGCTGCGATCACGTCCGTCATCAGGGCGGACGTGTTGCGTTCAATGCCCTTGGCGCAGAGCACGATCGGCGTGCCGTTCGGCAGATGCGGCTTCAATGCCTTGAGCATGGCGCGCATGTGCTGCGCGGGCGGTGCGGCCAGGATCAGTTCGGCGTCGGCGACCGCTTCAAGCTCGCTGGTGGCGCGGATCGCGGGGTTGAGCGGGATGCCGGGGAGAAAGAGCGTGTTCTCATGACCGCCATTGATGGCGTCCACCACTTCGGGCTCGCGGGCCCAGATCGTGACCTTGCGGCCGGCAGCGGCCGCCACCTGGGCCAGGGCTGTCCCCCAGGCTCCCCCGCCCAGGACGGCGACGGTGGAATAGGCGGAAGTCATAGGACTGAATCCTTCATTGATCGTTCAGTCAAAACCGCGTAGGCTGTGGGGATGGAAGACAAGCTCGCGACCCGGGACCGCATTCTCCACGCGGCCATCAATCGCATCAAGCACTACGGCTACTCCAAGACAACCATGGCCGAGATCGCCGCCGATTGCTCCATGTCGCCGGGCAATATTTATCGCTTCTTCGAAGCCAAGATCGACATCGCCGAAGCCATGGCGCGCGAGCACTACGCTCACGAGCACACCGTGATGGCGCAGATCGGCCGCCGCAAGGATTGGCCCGCCGACAAGCGTCTGCGCGAAATGCTGCTGCGGCGGATGCGCGAAAACTATCAAATGTTCGAAGAAAACGCCAAAATCCTGGAGGTTGCCGAGGTTCTCGCCAAAGAGCGGCCGCTATTCATGAATGAGCTGATCGCGCTCGAACGCGTCGGCATCACCGCTTTGATCGAGGAAGGCGCGGCTGCGGGTCTCTTCGCACCGTGCAATGCCGAATTCACCGCCGAGATGGTCCAGTCCGCGACGATCAAATTCGGCCTGCCGCAGCTCTTTTCAAACCTGACCCTGCCCAAGCTCGAGCGCGAATACGAAGGCGTGATGGATCTCTTGCTCAACGGCCTTTACGCCAAGCGCCCGGATGGCACGTCGGCTAAGCTGAAGGCCAAGGCGACAGCCGAACATTAAATCGGCGCCATTCGTGAATAAAAATCATTTTATTCATTGATTATGATCCAGGGCTCTGGTAGACAGAATTCATCGACCCTGCACCCAAGCCCCGGAGCCATCCGATGACCGCCTCCCGTCCTTCCCTTCTGATCTCCGCCACTTTCGTTCTCCTCGCTGCCCTCATCGTTGCCGTGGCCGTCTCGCCGGTCCTCGGCCTTGCGACGCAAGTGATCGCCTAATCCTCGCTGAATTTGCCGCCGCGGCGCCTCTCCCAGCGCGCCCCTGGGCATTGTGCAGGCGCGAAGCTTTCGAGCTTCGCGCCTCTTTTTGTCTGCATGGATGGAACGTAATTAACGTTCTCAAACCATTTCTGCATAGCTGGCCCCGTGTTTATTGGGCTACACAGTGTTGCCGAACGAGCCCATCTCCTCGCCTCGTGATGTTCGCACATGCAGCATCAAATTGATTGTGGGGAAGTAAAATGTCCGCTCAAGACCTGCCGAGCACGGCTCGCGCACTGGCGGTGATTGTCGCCATTGCCCTAGTCGCGACCGCGTTGGCGCCGCTCATTCTGACGGCCGTCCGCGTCGTCGCCTAAGCCTTAGCTCCCTTGCGCCCCGGCTGATGGCTGGGGCGCAAGCGGGCGGCTTCTTCGTCTAACGGCCAGCGCGGCCTGGCCGGAAATGACAGATCGTCACTGAATCCAAGCCGCAACCGTTCCGCACCCGCCAGCGCAATCATGGCCCCATTGTCGGTGCACCATTTGAGCGGCGGCGCGATGAAATCGTAGCCCCGCTCCGCGGCCAGCCTTTCCAGACACGCCCGGATCGCCTGATTGGCGGCAACCCCGCCGGCGGCCACCAATCTCCCCTTCGCGCCATAGACCGGATCGAATGCTCGCATCGCATTGTGCGCACGATCTGCCACGATGCTGACGACGGTTGCTTGGAAGCTGGCGCAGAGATCGGCCTTGTCTTGGTCGGTGAGTTTGCCGAGGCGCGCCACTTCTCGCGCACAGGCGGTCTTCAAACCCGCGAACGAGAAATCGCAATCGTCGCGCCCAAGCATCGGTTTGGGCAATGAAAACCGTGTGGAATCACCAGCTTTCGCGGCTGCTTCGACGAGCGGTCCGCCAGGAAAGCCGAGATCGAGAAGTTTCGCGAGTTTATCGAAAGCTTCGCCCAGCGCGTCGTCGACCGTCGAGCCGAGCCGGCGATAAACGCCAACATCCATCACCGCGATGAATTGGCAGTGCCCGCCTGAGACCAGCAATAAGAGATAGGGAAACGTCGCGCCGCCTTCGGCCAGGCGTGGCGAGAGTGCGTGGCCTTCGAGATGGTTTACGGCGACCAAAGGTTTGTCCTGCGCAAGAGCGATGGCCTTGCCAGCCAGCAATCCGACCATGACGCCGCCAATCAGGCCCGGACCCGCGGTCGCCGCGACGCCATCCAGGTCGGCATAGTTCAAACCGGCGTCCCGCATGGCGGCGGCGATGGCCCCATCCAGCCCCTCCACATGGGCCCGCGCTGCGATTTCCGGGACCACGCCTTTATAGGGCGCATGCTGCGCGGCTTGGCCGAGCACGATGTCGGAGAGAACGCGCGGGCCCTTATCGTCTAGCCGCAGAACCGCGGCCGCGGTTTCGTCGCAGCTGGTTTCTATGCCGAGGACGGTGAGCGGCTTCATGTGCGAGGCATTTGGCGCGTTCCCCGCGGCCACGCCAGCGGCTAAGTGCATGCGATGACGTCCCTCCTCCGCATCGGTGCGCGTGGTTCGAAGCTGTCACTGGCGCAGACGGGGCTGACCTGTGCGGCGCTGGCAAAGCATCTGGACGTGGACGCGGGCGAACTGGAGATTGTGGCGATCACGACGAGCGGCGACCGCATCCAGGATCGCACTTTGATCGAATCCGGCGGCAAGGGCCTTTTCACAAAAGAACTCGATGAAGCGCTGCGCGACAACCGCATCGATCTCGCCATCCATTCGCTCAAGGATCTGCCAACATTACTACCGGATGATGTCGCCCTCGCTTGCGTGCCCGAGCGCGAAGACCCGCGCGACGCGTTTGTGAGCAATGTGGCGCGCTCGCTCGATGCGCTGCCGGCCGGCGCGAATGTGGGCACGGCCAGTCTGCGGCGCCAAGCGCAAGTGCTTTTCACGCGCCCAGATCTCGGCGTCGTCGTCATGCGCGGCAACGTCGATACGCGTTTGCGAAAACTCGAAGCGGGCGAAGCCGACGCAACCTTCCTCGCGCTCGCCGGACTGAAGCGGCTCGGCCTGCAAGCACGCGCCGCGAGCTTGGTCGACCCGCACGAGACTCCGCCCGCCGCCTGCCAAGGCGCCATTGCCATCACCACGCGCGCGGACGATGCGCGCACGCGCGATCTGTTGGTTGGATTTGAAAATACGGATGCACGCTTGGAAATCGAAGCCGAACGCGCATTTCTGACTGCACTCGACGGCTCCTGCCGCACACCGATCGCGGCACTGGCGCGCAAAAGCGGCGGCGCTCTGCATTTCATCGGCGAAGCGCTCACGCCCGACGGCACGGCCCGTTGGCGGCGAACGGGCGAGATTGCACTTAGCGCCAATGCGCTCTCGGACGTGCGAACTTTGGGCGAAAGCTTGGGGCGCGAAATCCGCGAAGAAGCGGGCGACGCCATCATCATGGGCGATGCATGACCGGCGCGCGTGTTGCAATCACGCGCGCCTTGCCGGACGCCGAGCGCACGGCGGAGAAACTGCGCGCACGCGGGGCTGAGCCGATCATTGCCCCGCTCTTGGAGGTGCAGCCGCGCGCCTTCGACACTGATCTCAATGGCGTCCAGGCTCTCCTTCTCACCAGCGCCAATGGCGTACGCGCCGCGGCGCAAGCCTTGCGCGAACGCGGGTTACCCCTGCTGACGGTGGGCGATGCAACAGCGCGCGCCGCGCGTGACGCCGGCTTCACGCAAGTGCTTTCCGCCGGTGGCGACGTTCGCGCCTTGGCCTCGCTGGCGAAGGGTTCGCTCGAGGCGAAGAACGGGATGCTGGTCTATCTCTCGGGCGCCGATGTCGCCGCTGATCTCGTGAGCTGGCTGCATGCGGCGGGATTTCGGGCGACGCGGCGCATTGTCTATGATGCGCGCGTCGTTGCCGCCCTGCCGCCGGCTTATTCACAGCCGCTGGACATTATCGTTTTCCACAGCGCCCGCGCTGCGCGTGCGTTTGGCCGCTTTGGAGCGCCAAACGCAAAGCAGGTGACGGCCGCCTGCCTCAGCCAATCCGTGGCGGACGCCGCTGAACAATCGGCCCGCTGGGCGCGTGTGGTCGTCGCTTCGGCGCCACAGGAAGAGGCGCTTTGGCGCGCCACTTTCGACGCCTAGACCTCTCCTGCTGGCGCAAGCGCTTGAGCCGTTCGGCGCCAAGCCCTAAGTTTCGGCCTGCAGCCCAACTCATTTCCGGTGCGAAATATCGGAAAGTGCTGAGGAATTTGGGGAGTTTCATGAGCAGAGACGACGAGGCGGAGCGCGGACGCGCCGAGCCGATCGACGCTGACTTCGAACCGGCGGACCGCGGATATCATCATCACGCGCCGCAGGGCATCGGCGGCGGCACAGCTTTGTTGCTTGCCGTGTTGGCTGCGGGCGTTGGTGCTGCCGGCGGCGCCGTTGCTCCGCGCGTGGCGCCAGTGCGCACCGCGCTCGACAATGCGTTTCCCGTGTCGGCGAGCGCCACGACTGGCGGTGCTGCGCAAAATGATGCAGCGCTCACCCATCGCGTCTCGGCGCTCGAGGGCATCGTCAACGCGCCGCTGCGCGATTCCTCCGGCACGCCGATCACGCCGGGCGGCGATACGGCGGCGCGCGTGTTTGCGCTACAGGCCGGGCTTCGCGATGTCGAAACCCAGCTCTCCCGCATTCCGTCGAGCGAACAGGTCGCACAGCTGGTGACGGAAGTGCGCGGCCTGCAGGAACAATTGCCGGCGGTCGCCGAGCAAGCGCGGACGGCGTCGAATGCAGCGCGTGCTGCGTTTGCGGTTGCGGCGGCATCGGATGCATCGAGCCATTCGGGGCCGTTCCAAGAATCGTACGCATCGCTGCAAGCGCTGCTGCCGCAAGATCCAAACGTGCTGGCGCTTGAGCCGCTCTCGCGCACCGGGGCGCCGACGCGGGCGGAATTGCGCGATCGTTTTAGCCATCTCGACATCGAGATCGTACGCGCTTCACAGCAAGCCCAAGCCGGTTCCGGCTTCTGGGGCCGCATTCAAGCCATGCTGGCGCAATGGATCGTCGTGCGCCGAACCGGCGAAGGCGACACCGCTGCTGGCATCGTCGATCGCGCCGACCAGCGCGTCACCGCCGATGATCTCGACGGCGCCGTCCAACAGCTCAGCCGGTTGTCGGGTCAGGCCCGCGCCGTGGCGCAGCCCTGGATCACCGACGCGCAGCGCCGGATCGAGATCGACCGGCGGCTTGCCGCCATCCGCACCACTCTGGCGCGGGGAGCTTGAACCATGTTGCGCCTCGCGTTTCTTTTGATTGTTGCGGTGCTGGCGGTGCTGGTGTCGTGGCAAGTAATCACCTCCGACCAAGGCACTGTCGTCATCAATTGGTTCGGCACCCAGGTGACGACGAGCGGTCTCTTCGCCGTGCTCGTGATCGTCGCCATCGTTGCCGTCGCGCTGCCGCTGCTGCGGCTCATCATGTTCCTGATGGACGCGCCAGGGCGCATCGGCAAAGCCAGCGAACGTTCGCGCGTGCGGAAGGGGCAAGAAGAATTGGCGCTTGGCCTCATCGCGGCGGAAGCCGGCGAGTTCGAAGAAGCGCGCCGGCATGCCGACAAGGCCGAAGACCTGATTGACGAGCCGCGTCTCAACATGCTGCTGCAAGCGCGTGCGGCGGAAGTTGGCGGCGACACGGCGGGCGCGGAGCGCGCCTATTCCGGCATGCTCTCGAACGAAGACACCGAGGTGCTCGGCCGCAAGGGCTTGATGGCCGCAGCGTTGAAGCGCGGTGATCGCATGGCCGCGCGTGCGCATGCCGATGCAGCGCTCCGCGCTTCGAAAACCGCTTCGTGGCCATTCCAGTACGCCTTCGATCTTGCGGTGCAAGCCGGCGATTGGGAAGCGGCGATGGACGCGCTCGACGTCGGCGATAAACGCAAGCTGGTCGACGATCGCGTCGCCAAGCGTCGCCGCGCAGTGCTTATGACAGCCCAAGCGCAGAAGCTGGAGCGTGAGCGTCACCTCGATAAAGCCGCCGACATGGCGCAAAAAGCCTTCCGTATGGCCCCGGCGTTCGCGCCAGCCGGCGCCATGGCCGCGCGTTTGCTCGCGGCTGAGGGCAAGGCCGAACGCGCCGCGGCAATTCTGGAAGAAGCCTGGGAAAGCGGTCCGCACCCTGCGCTCGCCTACGCTTTCCGCGATCTCGTGCCGGATGAGAGCCGCGAAGCCCGCGCTGCGCGCATGAACGAGCTCATCTCGAAGCGCCGCGACTCACGCGAAAGCAAGATCGTGCTGGCGGAGCTCGCCATGGAGCGCGGCGATTGGGGCGCTGCGCAATCGGCGCTCGAAGACGCTTATCGCGAAAACCCCTCCTCGCGCATCTGTATCCTCTTCGCGCAGGTCGCGCGCGGCCGCGGTGACGAAAACGGCGCCCGCACCTGGCTCGCCCAGGCGGCCGCCGCGCCGCGCGAACCGGATTGGTCGGATCTTGATCCAGAGGGCCCGGCCTTCCTCTATGACGACAGCGATTGGGCGCGTCTGGTTTACGTGTTCGGCGATGGCGGCCAGCTCATCCACCCGCGTATGGAACGCGGGCAACACGATGCGCTGGGGCCGGTGCTGGCGCTGCCCACAGCCGCCCTCTCCGCGCCCAAGCCCGACACCACCACGCCAGCCGAGGCCGTTGTGGTGGAGGACGAGCATCAGGGCGCCTGAGGTGCGAATCGCACGGCCTTGCCCTGACGCCGCGCGACGTCTAGAGAACCGCCCTTCCCACGACTTGCTGGGAAGATTTCCCTCAGGGGCCGCCTTAGCTCAGCCGGTAGAGCGGCGCATTCGTAATGCGTAGGTCAGGTGTTCGAGTCACCTAGGCGGCACCATTGCCTGTTTTCCGGCACGTCCCACATCGCCTCGCCCGGGAAAGCGCCTATCGCGGAAGAGCTCGCTAACGCGAAACTTTGGGCTGGACCCCGATGCGAACACTTTAGCCGGCCTGACCCCAACCTTAGCCAGTTCGCGGTCGAAGGTGACGCCTTCAACGCTGACCCGCTCGAAACTGGTCCCCTCAGGGTGATCGGTCGCCAAGCCAAGCCGCAGTCGTGACGGCAGGATTGATTTCCCTTGGTCCGGTGCGGCTACGGAATGCCTAGCGAAAGACAACGCAGAATCATCGCAGTCTTAGGTTTCAACCCTTCCGGCTTTGCGGGCGATGTCCGCATATTCGGAGAGGGTCCTATCCGCGATAAAGTGGAGGTCGCGCTCAACACCGAGGCCAAGCTTGCCGCGCAACGCGGCTAGTTCGGAAATGCGAACCGAACCCAGCTCGGGAAATCCCATTCCGAGATCGCACAGGCCGAAAGCGATATCCGGGTCGTCGGGGTCCAGTTCTGTGAGGAGCCAGGTGCACGACGCATCGGGCGTGAATAGCTTGACTACGGGCTTGCTATCAATTTCGCAGCCCTTGGCTGTTCGTTCGCCATTGGCAAGCATTGAGGCGAATTGTTCAGCTGTGAGAAAATGATCAAAATCGGAATTTGACATGAAACGCATCGCTCATGCCGAAAAATCTAGCCTTTACCCCGAGCGGCTGCGATGGCGGGTGGAACACGCGGTTGGCAGCGAGCGCGCAATGAGTGCGCGAGGCGCCCGATAGGATTTGCTCGCGCAAACACTTTGCAGGCTTCCGTGCCATCGTTTGCGGTGCTGTCTTGAAGTCCCAGTTAGGTATTGCGCCGCCTCCTCGCCCGAGAGGACACGGCACAGCTTTTCTGTACCCATAAGCAGTTTGGAACTCCAACTGAGCATCGACAGACATGCTGCTCATGGGAGCCGATCATTCAATTGGTCTGATCGTGCCTCTTGACAGTCATTCTGCGTGATGCTGCGGGGCGGAGGCCGACCATGGGAAACGGGAGAACGTGAAGCCCTCAGCGCGCGCCAAGTGCGGGCGCATGCGCACCGCACTTACATGGAGCTTGGTCCGCGACTAGCTGTGGAGTCCAAGCGTGTTCCCGGCACCGCGTCGCTCACCACAACGCCACGGCTCACGACAATCGCCACATTGCGCAGCGCGTTGATGTTGCGGGTGGGATCGCCGACGAAACCGGCGAGATCGGCGTCGGCGCCGGGCGCGATGACGCCGATATGGCCCGTGCGATTGAGGATCGCAGCGTCCGTTGTGGTGGCGGTGATCAGGGCTTGCATCGGGGTCATGCCGTTTTCGACCATCAATTCGAGTTCACGCGCGTTCTGGCCGTGTGCGAACACGCCTGCGTCGCTGCCGCTGCCGATGACGACATGCGCAGCTAGCGCCAAGCGGAAGGCGCGCGCAAAGCCCGCACTATCAGGCCGGCGCACAGTGTCGGCGGCGGTGAGCGTTGGCACGAGCGCGACGTGGCGCTGCGCCATCAGGCGGAATGTTTCAGCGCTGCCATTATAGCCGTGCTCGATAGTATCGACGCCTGCAAGCACAGCGCGGCGCATGCCTTCGTCGGTCACGGCGTGCACGGCGACACGGAGGCCCGCATCGTGTGCGGTGGCGACGGCGGCAGCGAGTTCGGCTTGCGTGAAGGTTGGGCGTGACTCGCTTGAGTTGCCGAAGCGATAATCGGCATAAAGTTTGATCCAGTCGGCGCCATGCGCCATCTGCTCGCGCACGGCGGCGACCACCTCCGCCTCCCCGCTCGCCTCTTGCGCGCCTTGTGGCAAATCGAGGTCGGGCCGGAAGCCTGTGCGGCGCGGCGCATAAGCGCCGCGCGCGACAATGGCGCGTGTGGCGACGAACATGCGCGGCCCCACCATCGCGCCATTCTCGGCGGCTTGACGGAGCGAGACATCGGCATACCCCGCCCCTTCGGTGCCAAGATCGCGGACGGTGGTGAAGCCTGCAAGCAGCGTGTCGCGTGCGGCGCCGACGGCGCGAATGACGCGCGTGGCCTCGCTATCGCGCAGCACCTGATCGTCCCACGACTCGATTGAATAGGCGCGCAGCAAGAGATGTGTGTGCACGTCGATGAGGCCAGGCGTGAGCGTCACATTCGCCAGCACGATTTCGCGCGCGTTGGCGGGACGCTCAACGCTTGTCGCCGGCCCAACCGCCGCGATGCGGCCGTCGGCGACGACAACGATCCAGCCTTCGTGGGGCGGCGCCGCTGAGCCGGTCCACACGCGCGCTGGGCAGAGCACCAGGGCCTGCGCCCCTGTTTGCGCCTGTGCATTTTCCTGCGCAAACGCGGCCCCCGCCAAGGCGACAAAGACGGCAAAGATCGCGGCGACCCATTTCATCGGCGGCTCCGAAAATCCGTTGGGTCTTACCTCTTCGCCGACGCCGCCTCGCTGTCCAAGCCCATTCGCGCGGGCGGCGTCGCGGCGCCGTGGCCGAGAGGCCAGACAGCCCCAATCTGTTTCAAATCGAAAGTTGCGCGCCGAGTTCAACGGTGCGCGCCGCCGGGATATGGAAGAACGTGCTGGCGTTCGTCGCGTTGCGGGCAAGCGAGATGTAGAGCAAGTCCTGCCAGCGCGGCATGCCCCCGCCGGAGCGCGGCGAGAGCACCCGCCGGCTGACGAAGAACGAGGTCTTCAACGGGTCGAACTGGACGCCTTTGGCGCGCGCCAGCGCCAGCCCGCGACTTACATTGGGATCCTGCATGAAGCCGTAGGTCAGTGTGACGCGATCGACGTCGGCGCTCAGGTGCTCGATCGTCGCAATGCGATCATCGGGCACGCGCGGCTCGGGCGCTGTGCGCACGCAAGCGATGATGATACGTTCGTGCAGAACCTGGTTGTGCTTCAGATTGTGCAGCATGGCGGTCGGCGCAACGTCGGGCTCGGAGGTGAGGAAGACGGCCGTGCCGCGCACCCGGTGCGGCGGATTGCGCGCGATGAGACCCAGGAACGACATGAGCGGCTCGTCGCTGCGCGTGGCTTGGCGCAGCAGACGCGAACCCTTCACCCACGTCCACATCACGATCACCAGCGCCCCGGCGATCAGGAGCGGCACGAAGCCGCCGCTGAACAGTTTCAACATGTTCGAGGCAAGGAAAACCCCTTCGACCAGAATGAAGGGAGACATGATTGCGATGGCCAGCCCAAGCGGCTTCTTCCAGATCTTCCAAATGGCGACCGTCGCCAGTACGGACGAGGTAATCATCGCCCCGATAACGGAGATGCCATAGGCCGAAGCAAGCGCGCTCGAACTCTTGAAAATAACGACCAGTAGCAGCACGCCGATCAACACTAGCAAATTCACTTGCGGCATGAAGATCTGGCCAACGTGTTCCGCCGATGTCTGCACGATGCGAAGACGCGGCAGGAAACCAAGTTGAATGGCTTGTTGTGTCAGCGAGAAGGCTCCGGAAATGACCGCTTGGCTGGCGATGATTGTTGCGGCCGTTGCCAGCGCCACGAGCGCTGGCTGCATAATCGGCGGCGCGAGCAGGAAGAATGGGTTCTCGGCCGCCGCGGGATGTTGAAGGACGAGCGCGCCCTGCCCCATATAGTTCAGCGTCAGCGCCGGCAGCACCAGAAAGATCCACGCCGTACTGATCGGCGTGCGTCCAAAATGGCCCATGTCGGCATAAAGCGCTTCAGCGCCCGTCACGGTCAGGAAGACCGACCCAAGCAGTACGAAAGCAAGGATTGGGTGGCCTGCCATCAAGCCCAGCGCGTAAAGCGGATTGACGGCGCCAAGCACACTGGGTTCGCGGACGATCTGCAGCGCGCCGAGCGCACCGATGACCAGAAACCAGATCACGCAGATCGGCCCGAACCAGGCGCCGACTAAAGTTGTGCCTTTGTTCTGCAAAAGAAAGAGTGCAAACAGCACGCCCATCGCGATCGGAACGATGAAGGGATCAATGTGTCCCTGCAGGCTCGGCAGTACAGTGAGCCCCTCGATCGCCGAGAGCACCGAGATCGCCGGCGTCAGCATCGCATCGCCATAGAAGAGAGCTGCGCCCAGAACGCCCATGCCTACGAAAAAGGCGGTGCGCGCGCCCAGCAGACGCTGTGCCAGCGCCGCCAGCGCCAGCACGCCGCCCTCGCCCTTGTTGTCGAAGCGCATGAGCAAGGCGATGTATTTGAACGTCACCACGATCATCAGCGCCCAGAACATGAGCGAGATCACGCCAAGGACGTCGCCCGTGTTGAGCGCCGCACCGCCGCGTACAACGTGGGAGACGGATTCTTTGAAAGCGTAGAGCGGGCTCGTGCCAATATCGCCGAAGACGACGCCGATTGAGCCTACCACCAGCGCCATGAAGGCCGGCCGCGACGAGCCATGAGGCGCTGAGCCACGCGGCGCCGGTGTTACCTCGGCCGGGATGGCAGGGGCGGCGACGAGCTTAAGATGCGGCTTTTCCACGAGGCCCCAATCGCAAAGCTCAGGCCTGCCTCAGGGACGCATAAGAAATCGATACACCAAATTGCCCCTAGGCCTGCGGCGCTGCCGCGCAGGGGCGCTCAGGTCAGCCGATAACCGAACCCGGGCTCCGACAGCAGCAGACTTGGGTGCGCCGGATCGGTTTCGATTTTCTCCCGCACCTGCCCGACAAACACGCGCAGATTGCGGATGTCGGTGTCGGCCGAGCCCCACACTTCATTCAACAGGGTCTCGTGCGGCACCGGTTTGCCTTGCTGCAGCGCCAGCGCCGCGAGCAGGTCGAACTCCCGGCGCGGCATGCGGACTTCCTGGCCCGCCTTACGCACGGCGCGGTGCACAAGATCGATTTCCAGATCGCCGCTTTTGATGACCGGCGGCGCGCCTTTGACTTGCACGCCATGGCGCAGCGCTGAGCGAATGCGCGCAAGCAATTCCGGCACGCCAAACGGTTTGGTCACGTAATCATCCGCGCCCGCGTCAAGGGCGGCGACTTTCGCCGCCTCATCGCCGCGCGCCGTCAGCACCAAAACGGGCCGAAGATCATGAGCGGCGCGAAGCTCCTTCAGCAGCACCATGCCGTCCACATCGGGCAGGCCAAGATCGAGCACGATCAGATCGGGTTTCGCTTCCGCCAATTTCTGCCGGGCCTCGGCGACACTGCCTGCCTCGATCGCGACATGTCCCTCCGCGCGCAGCGTCGCCGCCAGCGTGGAGCGCAAAGGACGATCATCCTCGACCACAAGAACGCGCTGGGCATTCACGGTCACGTGCTCACACCTCCTCGATCGGAAACGCCATGGTCACGATCGCGCCAGTCCGATCGCCACGATTGGCGGCTTCTATGGAGGCGCCTTGCGCCTCAAGAAAGCCGCGCGCGATGGCCAATCCTAGACCGGTGCCCGCCGGGCGGCCATCGCCTTCGACGCCGCGCGCGAATTTGTCGAACAAGCGCGGCAGTGCTTCGGGCGGAAAACCCTCGCCTTCGTCCAACACCTCAATGACAACGGAATGGTCCTTCCGGAAGGCGCGGACAAGGATCGTCGATCCATCGGGCGCGTACTTGCCGGCGTTCTCGAGGATATTGACCAACGCCGTCTCCGCGAGCGCTGTGTCAGCGGCAATCCGCGGCAAGGCGGAGGAAACATCGCGCGAGATCTGCTTGCGCTGAAGCGCGCCTCGTGCGCGTTCGATGGCGTGCTCGACGAGATCGGCTGGCTCGATCGCTTCGCGCTTCACCCGTACAACGCCCGCGTCAATGCGGCTCATGTCGAGCAGGTTCTCGATGAAGCGACTGAGACGGCGCACTTCCGAGCCAGCCGCGTCGAGCAATTGCTTGCGTGTTTCGGGATCATGCTTATCGCCGAATTGCTGCAGGCTTTCGATGGCCGTGCGCACCGTTGAGAGCGGTGTGCGCAGATCGTGGGAGACCGACGAAAGTAATGTTCCCTTGAGCCGCTCGCTTTCGGCTTCGACGCGGGCATTGGCGGCGTCATGGGCAAAGCGCGCGCGATCGAGTGCGACGCCTGCTTGCGCCGCGATGAGATCGAGCACCCGGCTCTGATCTGGATCCAGCCGTGCCGCATCATCCAATGGCCGCACGCCCAGCACGCCGACAAAGCCGCGTTCGCCAGGCACGGGCATGAAGAGCCAGCGTGCGCCGTGCAGCGTATCGGAACCGCGGCCAGCCGGGCGGCGATGCACGAACGCCCATTGGGCGGCGGCAAGATCGTCCGCGCCCAGCATTTCGGGCCCGGGCGCCTCGGCGATCAACTCAAGTGACGCCCCGCTCGGCGCCAAGACCACGACGCGCGCGAACAGGAGTTTCGACGCTGTCTCGGCGGTGATCGCGGCGATATCGGCCTCACTCTCGGCGCCGACAAGGCTGCGCGCGAAGGATTCCAGATCGGCGGCCCGCCGCGCTTGGCGGCGTGCGATCAAGGTTTGAGCCCGCGAGCGTGCTGCAACGCCGCTGACCAGCACGGCGACAGCCACAAAGAAGATGTTGGCGTATATGTTGGACGGCTCCGCGATGGTGAAGGTGTAAAGCGGCGGGATAAGGAAATAATTGTACGCCAACGCCGAAATGATGGCCGTGTAGAGCGAGACCGCCATGCCATAGCGAACCGCCGCAGCGATAACAGGCAATACGAACACCAATGAAATGTTTGGCACGTCGCGGATCTGATCGAGCCCCACGGCGAGTGCGGTGGCCAGTGCAACAAGAACGCTGGCCCCGACATAGCCGCCAATGTCGCCGATGGGCGGCGGACGCAGCGCCTCGCCTAACAGTGCGCCGGCCTTGCGCTCCTCGTGCGGAGAGATCTCGATGGCAATGTCTTCGGCGCCGCGCACGAGGCGGCGAATGATGGAGCCGCGGAAGAGCTCGACCCAGAGCGGTCGCGACGTTGCGCCGACAACAATGTGGGTGACGTTCTGATCGCGGGCATAGGCGAGAATTTCCTCGACAGGATCGTCGCCGGTCAGTGATCGCGTGCTGGCGCCCAATTCTTCAGCGACGCGAAATGCTTCGAGCAATGCATCTCGTGTTACCTTCGAAGCGCGCTCGGAGTCCGCTGTGGCCACATTCACCGCTTCCCACGGCGCGCGCAGCCGGTCGGCTAAGCGTTTCGCGCGGCGGATGACGGTGAGCGCGCCCGGCGTTGGATCAACACACGCGAGTACGCGCTCGCTGGCCTGCCATGGGCCCTCTATCCCCTGCGCTGCCATGTGTGCGCGCATAGCTTCGTCCACGCGCTCGGCGGCACGCCGCAGCGCGAGTTCACGCAGCGCGGTGAGATTGCCGGCGGAGAAGAAATTGGCGAGAGCGCGCTGTGCTACTTCGTCGGGATAGACTTTGCCGTCGCGCAGGCGCTGCTGCAGCTCCTCGGGCGTGATGTCCACAACCTCGATCTCATCGGCCAGATTGAGCAGGCTATCGGGCACCGTCTCCTGGACGCGCACGCGGGTAATCTTGGCGACGATGTCGTTGGCGCTTTCCAAATGCTGCACGTTCATGGTGGAAAAGACGTCAATGCCGGCGGCGAGGAGTTCTTGTACGTCCATCCAGCGCTTAGGGTGACGCGCGCCTTCGACATTGGTGTGCGCCAACTCATCGACGAGCACGAGCTTTGGTTTGCGTTTCAACACCGCATCGAGATCCATCTCCTTCAGCGTCTGACCGCGATAGCTGATCTGCCGGCGCGGCACGATCTCCAGTCCGCCAAGAAGATTTTGCGTTTCCTCGCGCCCGTGATGCTCAACCACGCCGATGACGACGTCGACATGTTCGCGTTTCCGCGCGTGGGCTTCGAGCAGCATCTCGTAGGTTTTGCCAACGCCAGGCGCCGCACCCAGGAAGAGTTTCAGCCGGCCGCGGCCTTCCTTGACGGCCAGTTTGAGCAGCGCGTCCGGAGACGGCCGGGAGGTTTCGCTTTGCCCCGTCACTCGCTTCTCCGCGACGAGGCGGCATCGAGAGCCAAGTTGAGCTCTAGCACATTTACGGCCGGATCGCCGATAAAGCCGAGGAACGGCAGATCGGTGTGCGCGCGCACGAGTGCTGCGACCTCACCTTCCGCTATATGGCGTGCAGCGGCGACGCGGGCGATTTGCACCTGTGCAGCGGCCGGTGAGATGTCGGGGTCAAGTCCAGAGCCAGACGCAGTCACAAGGTCAGCCGGGATTGGGCCGGATACGCCGGCCGCGCGATAACGCGCCACATCGCCTTGCACGCGATCGACCAGAGCCTGCGAGGTTGGTCCATAGTTCGAGCCGGAGGACGCGCTTGCGTCATAGCCATGGCCAGCCGCCGACGGCCGCGGCCAGAAATATTCCGGGCGCGCGAAGTTCTGCCCGATCAGAGCTGAGCCCACGACATGGCCATTCTGTGTAATCTGGCTGCCGTTTGCCTGCGCGGGGAAAATAACTTGCGCCACGCCCGTGATCGCAAAGGGATAGGCTAGACCGAAGAGCAGGCTGAAGAGGATCAGCAGAACGATGGCTGGACGAATGTGAGACATGATGTGTCTTCCTCAGACCAAATGCATCGCCTTGACGATGAGGTCGACGATCTTGATGCCGACGAAGGGCGCGATGAGGCCGCCCAAGCCGTAGATGAAGAGATTGCGTGAGAGGATTTTGGCTGCCGGAGCCGGCCGGTAGGGTACGCCTCTGAGCGCCAGCGGGATCAGCATGATGATGATCAGCGCATTGAAGATGATCGCTGACAAAATCGCGGAGTGAGGCTCAAGCCCCATGACGTTAAGAAAAACAAGCGAGGGATAGAGAGCCGCAAACATCACTGGGATGATGGCGAAATACTTTGCCACATCATTGGCGATCGAGAATGTGGTCAGTGCGCCGCGCGTCATCAACAATTGCTTGCCGATGCCGACGATCTCGATGAGCTTGGTCGGATCGCTGTCGAGATCGACCATGTTGCCGGCTTCGCGTGCGGCAACCGTGCCTGTCTGCATCGCAACACCGACATCGGCTTGCGCCAGCGCCGGCGCATCATTGGTGCCGTCGCCGCACATGGCGACCATGCGGCCCTTGGCCTGCTCTTCGCGAATGAGTTCGAGCTTCTTTTCCGGGGTCGCCTGCGCCAGAAAATCGTCGACGCCCGCTTCGGCCGCGATGGCCGCCGCCGTCAGCGGGTTGTCGCCGGTGATCATCACGGTGCGGATGCCCATGGCGCGCATCTCTGCGAAGCGCTCCTTGACGCCGCCTTTGACAATGTCCTTGAGGTAGACGACGCCGAGGGGGCGACCGTCCTGCGCCACCGCGATCGGTGTGCCGCCCGCCCGCGCGATGCGTTCAGCGATCTGTTGCAGGAGCGGTGGCGGCGACCAGGTGGGGCCGTTGAGATCTTTCAAATAATCGACGATCGAATCGACTGCGCCCTTGCGAATTTTGGAGCCCGCCCAATCGGCGCCGCTCATGCGCGTTTGGGCGGTGAACGGAATGAAACGCGCATTGTGCTCCTTTGGGTCGCGCGGCCGAAGATTGTGCCGATCCTTTGCCAACACGACGATCGAGCGGCCTTCCGGCGTTTCGTCGGCGAGGCTCGCAAGCTGCGCGGCCTCCGCCAGCTCTTGCTCAGTGACGCCGGTGAGCGGGTGGAATTCCGTCGCTTGCCGGTTGCCGAGCGTGATGGTTCCAGTCTTGTCGAGAAGCAGCACGTCGACATCGCCCGCCGCCTCCACGGCGCGGCCGGACATGGCGAGCACGTTGAAGCGCACGAGACGATTCATGCCCGCCACGCCGATAGCGGAGACGAGGCCCGCAATGGTTGTTGGAATAAGCGCAATCAGCAGCGCCACCAGCGCGATGCCGGTGATGGCGCCATGCGAATAGAAGGCAAATCCGGGAATGGCGCCGACAGCGATCAGAAAGATAATTGAGAGCGCTGCCAACAGAATCGCCAGCGCGATCTCGTTGGGGGTCTTGCGGCGATCGGCGCCTTCCACCAGCGCGATCATACGATCGAGGAAGGATGATCCGCGTTCGGCGCTGATGCGCACGACGATGCGATCCGACAACACGCGGGTGCCGCCGGTGACGGCCGAGCGGTCGCCGCCCAATTCGCGAATGACCGGTGCGCTTTCGCCAGTGATGGCGCTCTCGTCCACCGTAGCGACACCTTCAATAACCTCGCCATCGCCCGGGATGACATCGCCCGGTTCGCACAAAACCAGATCGCCGATTTTGAGGTCCGGCGCCGGCGCGTTGCTGACGGTGGCGGCATCCACCGTCGCCAAACGTTTGGCGACGGTTTCCGTACGCGTCTTGCGCAAGCTTTCCGCCTGCGCCTTGCCGCGTCCTTCCGCGACCGCCTCGGCCAGATTGGCGAACAACGCAGTCAGCCAAAGCCAGAGCGCGATCTGGCCAGAAAACAATGCGTTTCCGCCCTGGGTCAAATCACGCACGAAGAAGATCGTCGCCATGAGCGCCGCAACCGCGGTGACGAAAATCACCGGATTGCGCGCGAGCCAACGCGGATCGAGTTTCTTGAAAGCATCGCCGATCGCCGGAGCCAAGATCGACGGCGCGAAGACGGAAGGAACGGGTTTGCGAGCCATGGTCGATCCTCAATAGAGATGTCCGCGCAACAATTCGAACTGCTCGGCGATTGGCCCAAGCGTCAGCGCTGGAAAGAAAGTCAGCCCGCCCATGATCAGGATGACGCCCACGACGAGGCCGATGAACAGCGGTCCGTGCGTCGGAAACGTTCCTGATGAGGTTGGGATCTTTTGCTTCGCTGCGAGCGATCCTGCCACCGCGAGCATCGGCACGATCATGGCAAAGCGCCCCACAAGCATGGTGAGCCCAAGCGTCAAATTCCAGAACGGTGAATTGGCAGTGAGGCCTGCGAATGCGGAACCATTGTTTCCCGCCGCCGACGAGTAAGCGTAGAGAATTTCGGTAAAGCCATGCGGCCCGGCGTTAAGAGGACCCGCGCCGGTCGGCCCCGTATCCATGGCAGCACGCCAAGCAGGCAGCGCACTTGCGAGTGCGGTCATGCCGTTGATGACAAACGGCACGCATAAGAGCGCAAGCATGACGAGGCGCATGTCGCGACCTTCGATCTTCTTGCCGAGGTATTCTGGTGTGCGGCCGACCATCAAACCAGCCACGAAGATCGCGAGGATCACGTAGAGCAGCATCCCGTAGAGGCCCGAACCCACACCGCCGACAATGATTTCGCCCAGCTCAATGTTGACGAGCGGGACCATGCCGCCGAGCGCATTGAAGCTCGAATGCATGGCGTTGACAGCGCCGCAGGACGCAGCCGTGGTGATGACGGCGAAGAGCGACGACGCCGGCAGTCCAAAGCGCACTTCCTTGCCTTCCATGTTACCGCCGCCCGGATCGATGCCCGCGGCAATGAGATGAGGATTGGGCTGGGTTTCGGCCCAATAGCAAAAGCCGACGCCGGCCAAGAACAGCACACCCATCACGGCGAGGATCGCCCAGCCCTGACGCTGATCGCCAACCATGCGCCCGAACACATTGGTGAGTGCGGCCCCGATCGCAAAGATGGAGATCATCTGAACGAAATTGGAAAATGCGGTCGGGTTCTCGAATGGATGGGAGGCGTTGGCGTTGAAAAAGCCGCCACCATTGGCGCCGAGCATCTTAATGGCGACTTGGCTTGCCACCGGCCCAAGCGCGATGTGCTGATCGGCGCCTTCAAGCGTATGGACATTGACGCCGCCCGCGAACGTCTGAGGCATCCCCTGCCAAACCAGGAAGAGCGCATAGACGATGCAGATCGGCAGCAGGATGTAGAGATTGCAGCGCGTGAGATCGACCCAGAAATTGCCGATTTCAGACGCGCGAGAGCGCGCGAAGGCGCGGATAAACGCGACCGCCAGCACGATGCCCGTCGCCGCCGAAAGGAAGTTCTGCACGGCAAGCCCAGCCATCTGGCTGAAATGGCTCATCGTGGTTTCGCCGCCATAGCTTTGCCAATTTGTATTGGTCACGAACGAGACGGCGGTGTTGAACGAAAGATGCTCGGAGACCGCGCCAAAGCCTTGCGGATTGAGCGGCAGCAGATTCTGCAAGCGCAGAATGGCGTAGAGAAGTACAAAACCCGCGAAATTGATCGCGAGCATGGCAAGCGCATAGCCCTTCCAACCCTGCTCTTGCTTCGCGTCCACGCCTGCGGCCGCGTAGAAGAGGTTCTCGATCGGGCCAAACACGGGCGACAGCCACACCTTCTCGCCGTTGAACACGCGCGTCATGTAGCCGCCAAAAGGACGCACGAGGGCGACCACAATGACAATGTATGCGGCGATCTGCAGCCAACCCCGCCAGGTCATCAGAATTTCTCCGAGCGCAGCAACGCGATCACGAGGTAGACCAGCATCAGCACGCCGCCGATGGCGCCGATGAGATAGTCAAAGCCCATCACGCTCTCCCGCAGCCAAACACGTAAAGCGCCAAAAGCGCGAAACTGATGACGCCGACGCCGACAAAGATGATGTCGCCCATGGCAATGTTCCTTCTAGAGCACGCGCCGCAAAGTCAGGACGACGCGTTCGTCGGAGATAACTTCGTCCGCGAAATGGCTGATGTCCTCGTTGGCATCCCAATAGCTGACGTCGAGCGTGAAGGCGTGAACGCTCGCCGTCGCGCCGACATTCCAGGTCGTATAATTGTCGGTCGCTGTGGTCGGCGTCACGAAATGGCCGGCCGCATCCACTTGCTGATGGCCAACCGCGCCAGACACTGCGAACGTGTCGTTGATCGTCCAAGAGCCGTTGAGCTCAGTGTAAAGCGCATCGCCGCCGCTCGGCGGAAACTCTGGCGAGTAATAAACCGCCGCGCCCACGGTCACGCCCGTCGTCGGCGTGATCGTACCCGCCGCTTTTAGCTCCCGATAATTCCAATCGCCGGAGAGCCCGGCTTTGCTTGGATCGTCCGCGTTTGGATAGAGATAGCCGATGACGCCGAAATCGATGGATACGGGACCAAGCGTCGGCCGCACGCCGCCATAGACGTCGAGCTCCATCGGCACTTGAACTGCCGAGGGGCTGCCGAAATCGACATTCGACGCCCACGTCCCTGCATAGACGGGCACGTTTCCAACATCGGTCGTGAAATCGAAATCGCCTTGAATCGCGGGATCGCCTTGGGTTTGCGAAATGCCGCGGAATACGTAGTCAGACGTGAGCGCGATATTGCCGCCAAAACTGCTCTCCGCAAAGGCGGGCGACGCCGACAATAGACCGGCCCCCAGCACAACGCTGCCGATTGCTTTCCACATGCGCCGACCTCCGATATCGCGCCTGAAATGGCGCCGGTCGGCGTAAGAAATCGATACATCGAATTGGAATTCTGCGTGGGCGTGCGACGCTAGCGTTCCAGATAGGCCGCGGTCGCCATGCCGCCCGCGGTGCAAACGCCGATCACGGCTTTGTGGGCATTGCGCCGGCGCAGTTCCATGAGCGTTGAACCGAGATAGCGAATGCCGCTCATGCCGTATGGATGCCCAAGTGCTACGGCGCCGCCATTGACATTGGTCTTTTCCCACGGCGTTTCGAGTTCGCGCTGATTGTAAAGGGTCGTGACCGCATAGGCTTCGTGCAATTCCCAGAGATCGATGTCGTCTTTGTTGAGCGCATGATGCGTCATGAGTTTGCGGATTGCAGGCGCAATCGCAATGCTCATTTCCTCTGGTGCGACGGCGCCCAACTGCATGCCGCGGAAAAGGCCTAGGATTGGCAAGCCGCGTTGGGCCGCGAGATCTGCGTCCATCATCACAATTGCCGCCGCTCCGTCTGAAAGTTGCGATGCATTGCCCGCGGTGGTGGCGCCGCCTTCGTAGACGGGCTTGAGCTTCGCCAGGCCCTCGAGCGTCGTGTCCGGCCGCGGCCCTTCGTCGTGATCGAGCGTGACATCGACGATTCTGCTCTCGTTGGTCGCCTTGTCCGTAACCTTCATCTGTGTTGTGAACGGGACGATCTCTTCGGCGTACTTGCCGACTTTGCGCGCCGCTTCCACACGCGCCTGGCTGCCGACGACATATTCGTCCAGCGCTTCACGTGAGAAACCGTATTTCTGCGCCACGAAATCGGCGGTCTGGTTCATCGTCCACCAGATGGCGGGCATTTTGGTTCGCAGCGGTTCGTAAAAGAAGCCGTTGAAGTTCAAATTGAACTGCACCAGCGAAATCGACTCAACGCCGCCGGCGATCATCAATTTGGATTCTCCGGTCGCGATCGTGTTAGCTGCAAAGGACGCAGCGCTGAGGCCAGAACCACAATAGCGATTGATGGTAACGCCGGGCACGGCGTCGCCGAAGCCCGCGAACAGCGCCGCATTGCGCGCAATGTTGTGGCCGGTCGCGCCTTCGGGCAGGCCGCAACCAATGATGACGTCCTCCACCTCGCCTGCTTCGATACCGGCGCGCTTGACCGCTTCCTTGAGCACGTGCGCGGCCATTGGGATGCCGTGGGTTTGATTGAGCGCGCCGCGCGTGGCTTTGGCGATGCCGGTGCGGCAATAGGAAACGACGGCGACGTCTTTCATGGGATCACCTCACGGTGATCGTCACATAAGCCTTCCTCACGCCCAGCGCGAGCGGGCCTTCGCGGAAAGATCGACCGGTGCGATGCTGCCGCGCGTTGCTGTGGAACCCGAGCCAGGGCGCGCATGGGTCACGCGCTCGAAATGGTGGGTGATCTCGGCAGGAATAAAGCGCGTGCGCGCGGCGAAGATGTTGCGGTCGCCATTCTTGGTTTGTTGCGTGACGTAGAAACGCTGCGGCACGACGATGTGTAGATTGTCCTTGGCGCGCGTCATGGCGACATAGAGCAGCCGGCGCTCTTCTTCGAGTTCCGCCGTTGATCCTGTGCCCAGATCGCTGGGGATGCAGCCATCGACCGCATTGAGCACGAACACATTCTTCCACTCCTGCCCTTTGGCGGAATGAATGGTGGAGAGGATGACGAAATCGTCGTCGCGATGGGGCACGCCGCTTTCATCGCTGGTGGCGTTGGGCGGATCGAGCGTGAGATCGGTCAGGAAGCTTTCGCGCGAGGAATAATTGCCGCCAATGCGAACCAAGGTGGTGATGTCCGCCGAACGCACGCGCGCATCGTCGTACCGCGCCTCTAGCACCGGAGCGTACCAAAGCGCTGCCCGCTCCAGTTCCGAGGGCCAATCGCCGCCGCCGCGCATGGAATTGACGACATCGCGCAGCGCATCCCACACATCCGCACCTTCACGCGGGGCGGGCGTTGCTTCAAACGCGAGCGCTGGGTTCGCATCGAGCACCTTCGCCGCCTTGGCTGGGCCGACGCCCGGAACCAGCTGCAGGGTGCGAAAACCAGCAAGCCGATCGCTCGCATTCTGACCCCAACGCAGGATGGCGATGAGATCCTTCACATGCGCGGCCTCGAGAAACTTGAGGCCGCCAAATTTGATGAACGGAATGTCGCGATGCTGCAGCTCGAGTTCAAGCTGTGCGCTCGCGTCGGCGGCGCGGAAGAGCACCGCTTGGCTCTTCAGCTCCAGCCCCTCTTCGCGCGCGGCGAGGATGGAGTCGCAGACATAGTGCGCCTGCTCGGCTTCATCGCGGACATCAACGAGCTTCGGCAGCGCGCCAACCGAACGCGTGGTGCGCAAATTCTTGGTGAAGCGTTCGGCGGCGCGATCGATGACGGCGTTCGAGGCATCGAGGATAGCGGCGGTGGAGCGATAGTTCTGCTCGAGCGTCACCACGCGCGCGGCGCCCGCATAGGCGGCAGGAAAATCCAGGATATTGCGCACCGTCGCGGCGCGGAACGAATAAATCGATTGCGCATCGTCGCCGACGACGGTGACGCCCTGCCCGTCAGGCTTCAGGCGCATCAGGATGCGCGCCTG
Organism: uncultured Pseudomonadota bacterium; assembly: GCA_963837475.1. GTDB lineage: Bacteria > Pseudomonadota > Alphaproteobacteria > Caulobacterales > Aquidulcibacteraceae > Vitreimonas. The sequence continues at coordinate 789,053 of CAWIND010000001.1, read as the reverse complement.
CAGCTTGTTGGTGTCTTGGTACTCGTCGACCAGCACGTGATCGAAGCGCGACGCGACTTCCGCCGCCAATTCCGGCGTCTCCATCAGATCGGCCCAGTAGAGCAAGAGATCGTCGTAATCCAATACCTTCTGCGCCTGCTTCATCTCGACATATTTGGTGAAAAGCGTTTTCAGCTCCGCTTCCCAAGCGCGGCACCACGGAAACGTCGAAGCAAGCACATCGGCGAGCGGTTCATCGGCGTTTACGCAGCGCGAATAGATGGCAAGACACGTGCCCTTCATCGGGAAGCGCTTCACGCCGGCGCCAAAGCCCGCTTCGTGCCGCGCCATGCCCATGAGATCGGCGCTGTCGCCACGATCATGGATGGTGAAATCGGCGTTGAGGCCGATTGCCGGCGCAAGCTCGCGCAGCAGCCGCGCGCCGATGGCGTGAAAGGTGCCCGACCACGGCAACTGAATGTCGGCGGCCGAGATCGTTGCGCCGACGCGGCGACTCATTTCCGCAGCTGCGCGACGCGAAAACGTCAGCAGCAGGATGCGGTTTGGATCAGCGCCACGACCCAAGAGATGCGCGACGCGGCAGCTCAGGGTCTTGGTCTTGCCCGAGCCGGCGCCGGCGATGACGAGAAGCGGGGTATCGCCGTGCTCCACCGCTGCGCGCTGCGCCTCGTTCAAATCGTCGAAGGCATGTTTCTTCGTTGCGCTGCCGATTCGGCTCATGCGCGAAGAGTGCTGAGCGTCGAACAAATAAGCAACGCTCAAAACGTTAACAGGTTTGACGCCGCGCGCGCCCGCGCGCTTAGCTTTCGCCATGGGGCTTGAGCGAGCACGCAACATCGCCGATCTGCGCGCACTGGCGCGCAAGCGCCTGCCGCGCATGGTGTTCGACTACATCGATGGCGGCGCCGACGATGAGATCACACTGAAGCGCAATGTCGAACGCTTCCGCGACATTGAGCTCACCTGGGATGCGCTGGTCGATGTCGAGAACATCGACACGAGCGCCACCATCATGGGCGCGCCGATGCGCCTGCCCTTCTTCATCAGCCCAACCGCGTCGTCGCGTCTCTTCCATCCACGTGGCGGTGAATGCGCGGTCGCGTCGGCGGCGCAAGCGGCGGGGATCGTCTATGCCTGCTCGACGCTGGCCTCCACGACATTGGAAGAGCTATCCGTTGCCCACGAAGGTCCGCGCTGGCTGCAAGTTTATGTCTGGCGCGACAAGGCGGTGGTGGAAGAATTGCTTGAGCGCGCAAGCGCCGCAGGTTTCACCGGCATTGCCCTGACCGTGGACCTTCCCATCGCGGGAAATCGCGAACGCGATGGGCGCAACGATTTCACCATTCCGCCACGCGTCACGTTTCGCACCGCCAGCCAAGCGCTCGCGGCGCCCGCTTACATGTTTGACCTCTTCACCACGCCGCCGATCACGGCTGCGAATTTCGCGCACATGAAAATGGACGGGGGACTTATCGAGTTCGTCAATGCGCAATTCTCGCGCAGCGTCATTTGGGACGATGCGCGCTGGGTGCGCGAAGCTTGGGCCGGCAAGTTTGCGGTCAAAGGCATCTCAACGCCCGGTGATGCACGACGCGCGATCGCAATCGGCGCTGATGCGGTTTGGGTTTCCAACCATGGCGGGCGCCAGCTCGACACAGCGCCCGCGAGTATCGACACCTTGCCCGCGATCGCCGACGCCGTACGCGGCGACGCGGAGATCATTTTCGACGGCGGCATTCGCCGCAGCACAGATATCGTCAAAGCGCTGGCGCTTGGCGCCAATGCCGTCGCGATTGGGCGCGCCTATCTTTATGGGCTTGCCGCCGCAGGCGAACGCGGCGTCAAGCGCGCAATCGACATCCTCGAAGGCGAACTCAAGCGCGACATGATGCTGCTCGGCCGCACGCGCGTCAGCGAACTCACGCGCGACATGATCTTTCAGCGCCGTTTCTGACCCTTACGGCTTTGCGCCGCCATCGCCAGCGCCTTGACCGGCGCCGCTGTCATCGCCGCTCGGTTTTGCCGCATCGTTCGTCGTCGTGGTGGCCGCACCGCTGGTTGGCGCAGTCGATGGCGAAGCGGCGCTTTCCGAGCCATGACCCATTTCGATGCCGCCCATTTCGATCCCGAATGGGCGTCCGCCCGTCATCGGGGCGGAGAGATGGCCGATTAGCACAAGCACGCCAAGTGCTGCGAGGACCGCCGCTAAAATCGTGCCGACGGATTTCAGCAAGCCTTCGGATTTCTGCGCCGTTGCGTAGACGAGATAAGCGGCGGTCAGGAACGCCAGCGCGAAAATCAGGACATGAATGATCAAGCCGAGTGACATGGGTAACCGCCCCCTCTTGCGGCGGCCAGAGAATAGCGGCCGCCAACACCACGCCAAGCTCTATTGCCCATTTTCCGGCGGCAGCGCGCGATCGGGAACCGCGTCAAGCGAGGCGCCACGCGGCAGCGAGCGCAAGACGCCGACCCAAAACAGCGGCAACAACGAAAGCACCAGGCCAAGCTTGATCGGCAGCGCCAAAGGCGTTGCGTCCAGCGGCGTCGGGATCACGGTGAGCGCCAGACCGAGTGCGGCGATCGCCAACAGTGCAAACAGCATCAAGAAGAAGTAGCGCTTCTGGGTTTCGCCGATCAGCAGTCGCGCCCTTGGATTGGCAACGGCGATACGAGCAAGTGCTGCGCGCACGAACGGGGTGTAGCGTGACGAGCGCTCCTCGTACGCGTTGGCGCTGAGCCAATGGGCGTTGTCGATGATGATGCGCGCGCCTTCGCGCGTGTGAAGTTCAAAGGCGTAGCGCCAGGGCCGGTCACGCAGCGCTTCGTGATAGAGCCGCACGCCAATGATGTCCTTCCAGGGTGTGCGCTTCTCGCCGCCGCCGGGCCGGCGCATGACCAGCGCGTCGTCCTCGACACGCCACTCACGCTCGCCGCGCGAAACACGGCCGCGCCGGCGGCTATAGGTAATCGGGTCAGTCATGCGGGCGGCGGGCGGCATCCATGCGGAAATGATAAATAGTCCTGAGGGATGTCTTCGCCCATCTTCATGAGCCCGTGAAGCCATTTGCGCGACAGCCACGCCCGCGCAGCGCGCCAGAAGTGTTCTCTTGCACGCGATTTACCCGCCTCTCGCCTGCCCGCGACAGGGAGGCCAACTGTCACGACGTGTCCTTAAGCAGCGCGACCAGCGCGCAGATTTCGCGGACGAGAACGGATGTCAGCCTCGCGCCCGCGTCAGCATGACAACGCGACTGCCACGCGCCCGATTGCGATCAAGCCAAGAATGGCCGATGGTTTGCGCTGGCTTCGGAAGCGGCGCAAACATCGCAGCTTCGCGCCGAGGAAATCGGCGAGCCGTTTCAGCCAGAGTCATGCCCAGTGTTGAAACCGCTGGCGGCGCGCTGACTCATTTTGGATTGCGCCCTTCAGGCTCGCTCTTGTTTTTCGCAGCAATCGGCGTTCGAAGACGCGCGGCCCTCGAGCTACTCCCTCTGCAACTTCCAGAACGACTGGGGCCAACTTGCGCGCGCTTCTATCCACGCGTCGCATTACGGCGAGGACAGAAAACTCCCTTCTGGGGGAGAAAAGTTCCGCGCGAACCGCCCGCCATAAGAAATGGAAAAAGATACACACGCCCAGCGGGAGAATTGAGCTGGCTGTGGCGGTAATCGCCGCGCAGTCTCGCCTCCATGATAGACGGCCACCGCAATCGCGACGCCATCTACGTGGTCGCACTGGGTCTCGTGCTCAGCGTGCTCGTGGCGCTCGCCTTCTCCGCCATCGACGCGTTCACGCGCGCGGGTTAGTGGCGGACCCCACGCCGCCCGCGTGAACCGCCAGCTACAAGAAATGCCGGCTAGACTGTCACCGGTTTCAGATTGAGCTAGGACGCCAGAGAGAATCATAGCTCGTTCATGTCTGTCGACGCGAAGTGCTGCGACGCATGTTCAAGAAGTCCAACCCCCCGACACCTAAGGACACGCTCTCTGAGCGCGTGCGCCAGCTGTCTGGGCCGAAACAAACCGCAAGCGGTTCGACCGAGCCCGCGGCGCCGCGGACGAAGGCGGCGCGCACGCCGCGTCAGCCGGTCTACAAAAATGGCGCATTGACCCTCGGCGACGGCCAAAAGCTCAAGGTGGTGATCAAGAATCTGAGCGCCACGGGCGCCTATGTCGAGTTCTTCGTCAAAACCGATCTCAGAGGCGATGTCGTCCTTACAGAACCGACGCTGCCGCTGAAGCGTTGGGCGCGCGTTATCTGGCAACGTGATGGCGCGGCAGGCCTCGAATTTATCGAACGCTGAACCCCCCTCGCCCGACTGACCGTCGGCATGGGGCCAGTCTCAGAATTCCATATCGGACATACAATGCCCGCGTCTGTACCGACTTCTGCGTGCGAAGCGTCGCTCAACGCGATCACGCATTGAAAAATAACGGGTTTTCCTCAAAAATTGGATCTTGACGTAGCTCAAACCTACGCCGTCTGGCGCGAGGCTTCAAAGCAGTTCGTTGATGATCACGGTTGGCGGCGCCCTAAAGCGCCCGCGCCAAACGAAAGCCCGCGCTATTGAATTGAAAATTCGGACCATACCGATATCGCGCCGCAGAGCGCAGCAACAACCGGTTGATGCCCCATGAGCCGCCGCGTAAAACGTGACGCGTGCATTGCTCGTTGTTCCAGGCCGATCCATCGTTCGGGGCGCCCACATACGAACGGTGGTAGCAATCCTGCACCCACTCCCAGACATTGCCTGCAGTGTCGGCCAAGCCGAACGTATTGAGCGGATAAGAACCCACCGCGCGGGTTCCGCTGAAATTGAAATTCGCCTGCGACGCCGTGATCGAGGCTCCGGTCCAATAAGGCGTGGCCGTGCCGGCGCGCGCGGCGTACTCCCATTCCGCCTCGCTCAGGAGTCTGTAGATCTGTCCAGTGCGATGGCTGAGCCAGTTGGCGTAGTCCTGCGCATCGCGCCAGCTCACGCAAACGACTGGGTGACGGTCGTCCTGTGTGAAGCCGGCGTCGCGCCAGGTACAGAAGGTGGTGTCACCCATTTGCGGATCGACCCGCCCTGTTGCCGCAACGAACGCCGACCACTCGCCGCGCGTGATCTCGAATTTCGACGCAGCGAAGCGTTGCACGGTGACCGATTGCTGAGCCCCCTCATCGTTGGCGCGGCCATGTTCGCCAAGCGGTGAACCCATCAAAAACACGCCTGCTGGGATCACCACCATTATCGGGCACCCAGCCTCGCAATCTCGAAACGTTTCACCGTCGCGAAATGTCATCGACGGACCGAGCGCATCATCGCGCGCGGCGCCCAGCCCTTCTGCTTGAGGCGAAGCTATTGGCGGCTCGCTTCGCACAATCGGCCACACGATTGCGACGAGAACGAGAAAAAGAACGACTGCGCCGAGCAGCGCCCTACTGCGCTTGCGCCAGAGCGCGCCCGCAATCGATGTGATCTGCCTTCTACCCATGTGTTTGAACCACCGCACAAGATAGCGCACCGACTACCGCACGCCCATGCGGCTGTCGCATCACGCGTGCGATTTGCTGCTCAAATGACAACAACAATGCATCACCCTGTGAAGTGTTTTCACTGCGAAGATATCGATCCAATACCCATAAGAGTGGACTTTTTGAGAAGAGTGTGGTATACATCTACTTAGTGCTGCAGAGCGGTTTTTGGCTTTTATTAAGCCGTTTTTTATTAAGCCGTTTTTCGAGATTTGGTCTCGTTGCGACTCTCAACTTGAGAAACTTACCGCGGCAAAGCACGCCGCTCCGCTTTTCGCTGGCCAACGCGGGAGACTTGAGCCTCACCATCCAACAGCGCAGCGCCTTCAGGCCATCGGCGCTGGCGCGGTCGTTGCGTATCGGCCCCGTCAAGAAAACCAAGGCCGATGCAATGCGTGAGGCAGGACGTTGTCGACGAAGGTGAGATTGCCGGGCTTGCCGCCCTAATGAGCTACAAGCGCGCCCTGATGGCTGTGCCCTTCGGCGGCGCCAAGGGGGCCGTGAAGGTCAACAGGATCTCAGTTTTCCGAAGGCGAGCTGGACGGCAGCTTACGCGCAGATGGGGATCTTCCCATCAGGGGCGCCCTCCCAGCGTTTCGCGTGTGCAAAGCAATGTCTTTCAACAAGAGCCCTACGCGAACATTGTCGTGTCGCCATTTCCAAGGAGGCCAACGTTAGCTCGTTTGAATCCGACTTAGCCGTCCGCTGGACCACGTCTCCCCTCCTGTCGCAGATGGTCGTTATTGGGCTGTGCGCAATGTTTGCGCTGGCGATCGATCAACTCTGGAGAGTCTTGCGGCGTTCCAAAGGAAAGCGTGTGGCGCCGATCGGTGCGCTCGTTTTTGCGAGCGCTCTCGGAATCAGCGTCACGCTTTTAGAAACACGGGGCTTGACATCGGAGGTTATCCGCCTCCTGGCGCTCGCGGCGCTTGCGTGGGCCGCGTCCGAATTCGCGTTGCGCGCTTTAGGACGAACGGCGCTCGCGTGGTCCATTCTCGCCGGCGCAATTGCGCTCGCCCTCCTCGAAGAGTTTCACCTCCTCGCGCCTCTCGCAGATTTGCTCAACGCCCAAGCCATCGTCGCGGGCGGCTTTCGTATCTCGACCCTCTTTGTCATCCGTGCGGTCGTCATCGTCGGCGGTTTGTTTTGGCTGGCACAGCGTTTATCGGATCTGTTGGAGCGCGGCATGCCCAGCGGTCGCATGTTCAGCCGATCGGGCAACGTTCTCTTCGCAAAACTTGCGCGCGCCGCCCTCGTCACGGCGGCACTGCTTTTGTCGCTCGCATTCCTCGGCGTTGATATCACGGCGCTCGCCGTTCTCTCTGGCGCAGTCGGCTTGGGTCTGGGCTTTGGTTTACAGAAGATCGTCTCGAACTACGTGTCTGGGCTAATCCTGTTGATGGACAAATCCGTCAAGCCTGGCGACGTCATCGAACTTGATCTCGGCGCGAGGCGCGTCCGCGGCGAGGTCACCGAACTGGCGGGACGCTACACGGCAATCACCCTACGCACGGGCACTGAAACGTTGATCCCGAATGAAGTGTTGATTTCGTCGCCGGTAATCAACTGGTCGCACACCAGCCGCAACGTGCAACTTCGCATCCCCGTTGGCATCGCCTATTCCACCGATGTCGAAAAAGCCATGGCGTTGTGCGTGGAAGCCGCCAAAGCGGCAAAGCGCGTGCTGGCGTCGCCAGCGCCAGTTTGCTTCATCAAGGGATTTGGCAATTCCTCCGTCGACCTGGAAGCGCGATTTTGGATCAGCGACGCGGAGAGCGGCGTGCGCAACGTCTCAAGCGCGGTCTATCTAGAAATCTGGAAACGCTTCAAAGCCGAGGGCATTGAAATCCCCTTCCCGCAAAGGGATCTTCATATTCGCTCTTCGGTTTCGATCCCGGTCGCCTCGGCAGCTAAAGACAGCGATGCGCCCTAGCCACCTCTTCAAATGCCTCTAACGCGCCCGCGGCTTCGCGAACGCTATTTCGGCGTCAGCAAGGGCGCCGTGCGCTTCCAGTCAGCCTGGTTGATGTTCGATATCATTCTCATTGGCTTTTTCGTTGTCGCGCCGTTTATCGAGCACGCCGGCGCCTATCTCGCACTCAATTATGTAATCGCCGCGGTGCTCGGCCTCGATCTGCTTGCTCGCGCCTGGGCGTTTGGCGACGTGCGTGCATGGCTCAAACGGCCGTTAGCGTGGGCGGACCTCGTAGTGATGACGTCCCTGGTCATCAACCCCAATCCACAAGAGGACCAATATGCACATAGAATTGAGCACGGACCACAATATTGACGGCAAAGAACGCCTCGCCGCATACGTGCGAGAGGTGCTCGAACAGGATCTCAGCCACTGCAGCGACAGGATTACTCGCGTCGAGGTTCATCTCGGCGACGAAGGCAGCACCAAAGCTGACCGCCGTGGCGAAAAGCGTTGTATGATGGAAGCGCGTATCGAGAAGCTCAAACCGATTGCTGTGAATGATCACGCCGAAACAGTCGATCAGGCGGTTCGCGGGGCGGCGAAGAAATTGAAAAGCGCGATTGAAACGACCCTGGGGCGTCTTCGAGACACCCATTAGCGTCGGCGACGCCAATGACGATCGGTCCGTCACTCCTTATCGTCAGCTCCGGCGACGACCGCGTTGAGCAATCGGCGCTCTTCGCCATTGACGTAATTGCCGTGCACTTCTCGGACAACCCTGTCGGCGAGGGCGCGAGGCGCTGCAGCCCGAAACGCGCCCAGAGCCCGCGGACTTGCCGCAACAATCAATTGGTCGAACGCATTCTGCGCCGCCATTTCGGCGAGCCGCTCAACCAGGGCGGCCACAAATCCATCCTCCAAACGCCGTTCAGGATCGGTGTGCGGCTCTACCCCGCTTCGTCCATGGCCGACGCGTGAATAAATCCGGCCGGCGCGCTCATCAAACACCGGTTTGTGGGGGCCCTCGCGCCGCTGGTCGAGCATTTCCTGCAATCGACGGGGAAAACCGTCGTAGCTGAAGACGCGGCATGACGCGCCGTCGAACGTCGCTACCCAGATGTGTTCTTGTTTCATGCGATCCATTTTTGACGCAGCGTGCATTTCGAGCAATGGCCGCGTAAATTGAACGATTGGTTTGGCGCTTTCGTTCCGCATCGCCTTGAGGCGGATCAATGCGTGCGTGCGCTCCGCGAGGCGGCTTGAACCAGAGTGGATGTTTGCCACCTCGAATGCCAATAAGAGCGTTCCTATATGTAAGAATAAAGCAGCGTTAACGAGATTGCCGTTGCGAGAACGCGCGCGTCGTGAGCGCCTCCGCAAGGAGGCGTGGCAAATGGCCGTGATGGGCAACCATGCCGGGTGGCGCGCCATCGAGGCGTCTTTGATGTCTCGAGACGGCGACAGCGCACATGAAGCGCTTCGCGTTCCGTTCATGCGCATGGCGCTCGATTTAAGATGCGCGCTTGCCCATCAAGAGAGGGCTTAAGGAGAGACGAGAGTGCGTGCGTTGTATTGGGTATTGGTGGCCGGGTTTTCTGCGATCGCGATCGCCTTCGCGCTGCAGAACCTCGAGAGCGTGACCATCTCGTTCTTCGGGCTCAGCGCCACCGCACCGCTCGCGGCGACCATTTTGGCGATCTACATCCTGGGGATGTTCACCGGCGGTGGCGTGGTCTCCTTTCTCCGTCACTCGATCCACAAGGCGACTGCCGCGCCACGGTCAGATCGCCGCGAGATTTCCGGCCAATCGTGAGGACTGGGTTATGCCTGAACAGCAGATAGGATGACGCATGGCAACGGCACATGACGCCAGCGGCGTGGCTCGGCGAATGGCCAGAGCGCTTGCCAGATGGGAGGGCGAGGGCGGAGCGCTCGACGCCCGCGACGCCGTTCAGATGGTGCATGCCGAGGTCGAGGGCACGGTCCGCTGTCTCGGCGTCGAGGTGGACGACGCCCTGCCAATTTCAGAGCAGGTCGGCCTCTAAACTCGGCGCTGTTCGGCACGGGCGCGGGAATGCCCGCTGCCGCCTTTCGCCGCTGGACCTCGCTTTGGCAGGTGAGCGAGCCGGTCATTCGTGGCGGATTGGAAAGTGACCCCTTCACTCTACTCGTCGACCGCTGACAGGGGACGAGCCACTTCCTCGAGGGGGCGCCGCTCAGCACGCACGCCAATCATGATCGTGACGAAAGCGGCAAGCGCCATGAGGCCCCCGCCAAGCAGATAGCCGGAACGGATCTGACTCCGGTCGCCGGACTCAATCAGCGCGCCAAACAAGGCTGGACCTCCGATGCCGCCGACCGCCGTCCCGAACGCGTAAAAAAGGCCAATCGTCATGGCGCGCGTTTCCAGCGGGAAACTCTCGCCGACGGTCAGATACGCAGCGCTTGCGCCCGCTGACGCAAAAAAGAAAATCACACACCAAGCCGCGGTTTGAGTCGCCGCTGTCAAGAGCCCCTGCCCAAACAACGCTCCGGTTATAGCTAGCAACACGCCCGCCAGCGCATAGGTGCTCGAGATCATCGCCTTGCGCCCAACGCTGTCGAACAACGGCCCCAACAAGAGCGGACCCAGAAAGTTTCCCGCCGCGAACGGCAACATGAACCAGCCGATATCCTGATCGGGAACGGCATAGAACGTGGACAAGATCAGGGCGTAGGTGAAGAAGATTGCGTTGTAACAGAATGCTTGGGTGGCCATTAACGTCACGCCCAGCAATGTTCGCTTCGGATATTTTGTGATCAGGACGCTCGCCACGTCGCGCACGCTCACAGGCGTGTGCGGGCGCAGGCGCAGGTCGGCCAAATCATGATGCTGCAGCGAAACGCCATGCTGACGTTCTACGCGGCCTTCGATCTCCGCGACTATCCTCTCGCCTTCCGCGACGCGTCCGTGCGTGACGAGCCAACGCGGACTTTCGGGAATGTAGCGGCGCACCCAGACGATCACGATCGCCAAAACGCCCCCGATGATAAAGGCGAGGCGCCAGCCGATGTCCTGAGGCGCCAGCGAAGGATTGAGCACGATGACCGCGCCGATCGCGCCCATGCCCGCGCCGATCCAGTAGCTGCCGTTGATCGCGAGATCGACGAAGCCGCGCCGCCGCGCAGGCACCAGTTCCTGAATGGCCGAGTTCACTGCGGCATATTCGCCGCCGATGCCCATGCCGGTGATGAGCCGGAAGAATGCCAAAGACCAGAAGTTCCAGGCCAGTCCACTAGCGATCGTGGCCAACATGTAGACAAGCACGGTGATGAAGAAGAGCCGGCGGCGGCCCCAGCTATCCGTGAGCCGCCCGAAGAACAGCGCGCCGACGACGGCGCCGGCGATGTAAGCGCTGCCAAGCAGACCGATCTGCGTGGCCGTGAGAGATAGCCCTCTTTCGATCGCCGGCGAGAGCGATCCAACAATGGTCACTTCAAGACCATCGAGGATCCACGTCACGCCGAGCGCAAACACAATCAGCGTGTGAAAATGCGACCACGGCAAGCGATCGAGTCGCGCAGAAACGTTCGTCGAAATTAACTCCATTAGCGGTTATGTTCCGCCGATCGCCCCATGTGCAAGCAAACTGCGGCGGGTCACGACGCGAGCGGCTAGCAGGGGGTGCGCTGGCGTTCGTGACTACCGGCACAACCGCACCAATACTGGCGTGTGGGCCAGCAGGTGAACATGGCGTCGATGTCGCCGAACGTCCGCGTCCACCGAGACCCGTTGGCCGAGGTCAGGGGCGACCGGCTAGCTAATTGTCGCCATTCGTAACAAGGCAATCTGGGCTGTGCTAGGTGTCGGGCATGTACGAAAACAAGGCGAACGCATGGGCCGAGGTTCAAGCGTGGCTCGATGAGGAAGCATTACGCGATGCCGATCCGGCTCGGATCTATAGCGAGTTGTGCTGGCGTTCGCTTGAGGCTGGCCCGCCACTCCTGCGCGGATCGACCACGACCTGATCCACCACGAGGCCGCCATGGGCGCGCCGGTGACGGCGCTCGCGTCGTAAAGAGGGTGGAGCACTCTGAAGCTCAAATGTGCTTCCATCTGCCGATGCGCCTCAAACACGACATGGCGCCGGGTTTGCCCAGTGTCTTGTTTTGGTCCATTCCACGATTGGCCTGCTCGCTCAATTCCGATCATTCGCGATGCTGCGATCGCGAAGGCCGCTGGCGCCGAAAGCCGACTCGAACAGTCCCTCTACGAGCGCCTGCTCGACTAACAACGAAGCCGCCGCACGCGGCAGCGCGACTTCTCGCTGAAAGCGCAAACAACGCCGCGCGCTCCTCTACTTTGCGAACCACACGCGTTATAATGCGGGAATAACACGAAAAACGCGCGCTCAGAGCAAGCGCCGGTGATAGGTGTGAGGAGGATGTGGGGAATCAAATGTCCGAACTAGACCTGCAGGGTGATGGGGATCGTCGAGAATTTCTTAGGGCGGCGGGAAAACTCGCCCTGCTCGTGCCTCCCACGACCACATTCCTTTTATCTACCTCGATGAGCTCAGATGCGATCGCTTCCTCGGGCGGCGAGTCTTATTCCTCTTCAGGCGGGCAGACTGATCTCTACGCAGGCGATCAGCCAGATCTCTTTTCTGGCGGAGCGCCAAATCCCCCCCCGATCGCACCGCCAAATTCCTCATCGAGCGGACATCGAGGACAAGACTACTCGAACGTCGGACCGCAAGATCACGCCTCGGAGGTCGATGTCGATTCCAGGTTTGGACGGCAAAGAACTGAGCATGTCCGCCGGCGCCCAAGGAACAGAATTAGGCCCCGCTGAGCGCCATGCCGACCCTGGTACGCGAGGTGTCGGAACATCGACAACATACCCTGGTTGCGGACGACCTCTATGCCGTTACAGATACCGTGCGCACTTTCGCGCTTGGCGATCGCGAACTTCTGTTCTGCGAACGAACGCAACGGCTTTCCGAACTGAATAGCACAGCTCGTTCGGTATGGCGCTTGGTCCGCGAAGGCGCATCCGCACGCTCAGTGGCAAGCTATCTAAACGCATGCGGGGCCAGCAACGGCAAAGCAAACGAGTTGGCAGCATCCGCAATTTGCGAGTGGCTTCAGTGCGGATATATTACTCCGCTCAGCGTGCTAGCAATGACACGAGGCCCGCCTCGGCACACACAAGTCGTCCGCGTAGGCGGCATTGAACTGGCGCTCCACTTCTTCGGTGAGGCCGATCAATGCGAGGTGGAAGCAGTTTTCCGACAGTTCAGGCAACCGGGAGGCAGGCCGGAGCGACACCTGTCTATAACAAAATCAGGCGAGTACGATTTCTTATTTCTCGATGGCATGCCCTTGGGACGCGGGACATCGCGCCAAACAATCCCAAGACTTAAGGCGACCTTGACGAAGGAATTATGCAGCTCCGTGGTCGACGGATTTCTTGCCCATGGCGGCCTAGTTTCCAAAAAGGGCAAACAAGTCTTCATTGGTGGCGCCCGGGAGCCGGCAAGACAACCCTAGTCCTTGCGCTGACCTCGCTTGGATTTGCCTACGGAGGCGACGACATCGTCCACTTCAGCGGCGACGGAAAGGCGGTAGGTGTACCCTTTTCGGCGGCGGCCAAGTCAGGCGCGTGGTCCATCCTCAAACACTTCGTCCCTAACCTTTTCACCCTCCCAGTTTATCTGCGCACTGACGGACAGTTGACACGCTATGTGATGCCGGAGAATCTGGACACTGACGGTCCACGCTCGATCGATGTATTCTTACTATTGGCGCGTGAACCCAACTCATGCGCTGAGTTGCAACGCACCGAGGCGCTCGACTTTCTGCGCGTGCTGTTGGAAAGCAGCTACTCCGAGCGTCGGGCTGTCAGCGGTGATGCAATTGAAGAATTAGCAAAGAACTTCTTGCCGTGGCGCTTGCTACCGCCTCGTTTACGACCGACTGCGCGACGCGGCGGACCTCATCGATGATTGCATCAATGAATAGAGGACGCGCCCTATCTCAACTTACCGAGGTCTTGCTGGGCTCCATTCCGCCAAACGCTAACTGGCCGGAGATCATCGCGATCGCCGGGGAGCAACTCGTTCTTCCAGAACTTTACGCGCGGCTTCACTTGTCAGGCGGCGCCAAACAGCTGCCGGCGGATGTTTATACATTACTTCGAGAAATAAACCGGCGAAACAGAAGACGAAATATGCGGCTTTTTGCGACGCTCAAGGATGCGCTCGGGGCTCTAAACAAAGCTGGCATAGTGCCCATTCTGCTAAAGGGCTGCGGCACCTGGGTTGTGCCGGGACGCGCAACAGTTGAAGTAAACAGCGACCGGATGGTTTCCGATCTCGATCTGCTCGTGCGCCCCTGTGAAATTTCAGCCGCAGTTGCTGCTTTGGAGCGCATGGGTTTCGAAGTTGGCGGAGACAACAGATCCAATCTCCGCCATCCAGTCGTCGACATGGGTCGTAAAACCGATGTGGGAATGATTGACCTACATCAGCGTGCACCCGGGCCCGTCGGGCTCGCCGAAGTGGATGATTTGCATGCCCACTGCCGCGTCGTTCAAATTGGGGCGGCGATGGCGAAATTGCCCCATCCAGAGCTACAGATTCTGATTGCGGCGCTGCACGATCAGTTTCGAGATGGGAACTTCTGGCGCGGAGGGTTTAACCTGCGCCATTTACTCGATATCGCCACCCTTGCAAACGGTCCCAACAAAGTCGATTGGGCTCGCTTGGAAATTATCTGCAAAAGCGCGTTTGCGCGCACCGCAGTGGCGGCGCAGTTGCACGCAGCGAGACGTATTGCAGGGGCGGAAATCCCAGACGAAGTCTCGAGAGTTGGTAGGCTTCATTATCTTCGGCAAAGGTGCCAGTTCACCTGGCCGGCGATCAACGCCATTTTTCGAAGAGCCGGTGTCGACTTTAGACTCTGGCGCGCGCTCTCGTCTCGCCCGATCGCATCTTGAGCTGGCGCGCCACCTTGTTGAGGTGGGCTTGCGAGTGCGAGGCCAAATCGGTCTTCTTCGGAAAATACTGACGCAAGAGCCTGTTGGTGTTTTCGTTTGAGCCGCGCTGCAGGCGCCGATCCTGGCGAACCGGCATTTCCGGTTGTTGTCGTAACATCACCGCTGTGTCGCCAGGCATTTCTTTCGCTTGTAACCCGATCCGGCGCTTCCCCGCCGGCGTGGCATTTCGAGGATATGGATGCGGCGATCACCTACGCTGTACGGGCATCGAAAGAAAGGTTGAATACCTAGCGGGTAACGGCCCGACCATCCGCTCTGTCATCGAGTGCCAGCACACCGACTGGCAAGTTCGCAGCACGCTTTGCCAATGCCCGGTTTGAGCCACGCCCGGCCCCAAGGCCGATTTTCCTATTGTCACAGTTCAGCCGCCAAATGGTCGTGCGCGCCTGCACCCTTCGAGCGTCTGGTTATCGCCGTTTCGCGTCATTTCTGTGTATCGACTTTTGAGTTCCGGCGATCGGCGCGATATATTCATTTTGAATATACCGAGGCAGCGGCAAATGGCAAATACCTCCCTCTCGTTGGGGTCTCATTGGGAGAAGTTCGTGAAGCGCGAGATCGCCAGCGGCCGCTATGCGTCAGCGAGCGAGGTTATTCGTGCCGCACTTCGTGAACTTGAGGAGCGCGGCAAACGTCTCAAGGCCCTCCAAGACCATCTGGCCGAGGGCGCTCAACAAGCGCGCAGGGGCGAGTTCGTCGAATTCTCTGTCGACGAGGTGCTAAGACGCGCAAAGAAGCGCGCCGCCAAGAGCGATAACGCTTGAGCGCCTATCGGCTCACTCCGCGTGCGCTTAGGGATGTAGATCAAATTGCCGATTACACGCTGGTCCAGTGGGGTGACCGCCAGGTCGAGATCTATCTGAACGCGCTGGCCAAAAGGTTTGAGTGGCTCGCGAAAAATCCAAATGCCGGCCGGATCCGAGATGACATCGCTCAAGGTTATCGGAGTTACCGAGAGGGATCCCACCTGATCTTCTATGTTGTGGAACGGGACGTCGTCGCGATCATCGGCGTCCCTCATGGGTCGATGGACATCGAGGCATTTTTCCGGTCCCCGATCTGAACAGCGCCGCGCCCCGCGGCTGAGCGGACGACGACTGGCCCACTTGCTCGACATTTGCCGTTGCCGGCGCGCCCTGGCGACGGCGCGCCTTCGCCGAAAGGCGACATTGGCAAAAGGCCCCGCCCCCGCGTAACCTCACGCTGCATCAGAACAAAGCGGTGTCAATGAAACTGATTGAGTATCTCGGGCTCGCGTTGAAAAGCGGTGAGATGATCGAGCTGATCGCAACCTATGATATGGAAATCCTCTACCATATCGACATCTTGCACGAGAACACTCCGGATCGTTATTCCGCCCGGTCAGCCCGGCTTCCGGTCGAATTTGCCTTCGATCAAGATCAAGTTCTGTGCACGATTTTCTGCGACATGGCCCCCGAAATAGGCGCTGCCAGTGCGGGCCAGTTACCCATCGGTGCGCCACTCTACCAGACAATTGAGGAAGCGCGGATCGGCGCGCAGGATTTAGGCGCGAGCTTCGAAATGCGCGAAAACGTCGTGATCCCTATACTCAAGAAACACGTCAGCTGGGCAAAGCTCAGTTTTGACGAACATTCGCGCCACTACGAGTACTCGGCGGGCGGTTTGCGGCGCTTGACCCTTTCACGCATCACACCCGCGTAGTCGAACAGCAAGAGTTCTGTTTTGGGCCAGCAGGCGCCCGGCGTCGATTTTCCCCATGTCTCAGTTGAGCCACCAAATGGTCTTTCGTGACCGCATGCGCTCAGCGGCTCGACTTCGCCGGAAGTGGTCGTTGGCGTGGCCTGTCTTCCACGGTAGTCTCTACCGATGAAGACGACGCGGTGCGCAATCCACACAATTGCCATCCTCTGCTCCGCCGCGTGCTCCGCAGTCCGCGCGGAGCCCGTCTCCATATCCACCAACCATCTCGCTGATGTTGAATTTCACCGCACCGGTCCCGAGCAGTACGAAGCGACGATCATTGGGATAGATGGGACGCGGGCCGTTGTTCTTGTTCATGGCGACGAGTGGCGCGCTTTGGCGACGCTAGACGATCATTGGATGCACTTGGTCCAGATCGACGCCAGCAGTCACTCAGATGTTACGCAGGGACCAGAAGAAATACATCCGATAGACGGAATTGGCGCGCGTCATGGACTGCGCCTTCCAGAGCCAGGACGACCATTACGAGGCTTCACCGCGCACGTGCCGATGGCGGAGGGCGCCCACTATGAGTTGACGATTACTCGGGATGGTGTGCTCGCATGCCCCTCGAACGATGCGGCGCTTCAGGCCTGGACACATTCAGAGGCGTCGCAGCTACGAGGTGCCTCGACTAACCAACTGCACGCGCGGCCGTGCTGAGAACAGTCTGTCTCGCGGATCAGCGACCGTCCCCATTGAGCCAGCGTCGCGCCTATCGGCAAATTTCGCGACTGGCGTAGTCCGCCCTCTCCGGCCGTTCGAAATGTTGCGATCGCGAAGGCTCGATCTCGCCGTACTCGTGGCTAGCGCATCCGCCACGCCGGCGGGCTACAGCGATGTGTACTCCCAACCAATCGCGACAACGCGCCCTGAAACTACAAAGAGACAGACGTAGGGAGTGAGCCGGCCCGAGAATCCGCTTACCTCCTCACCCGGTCCCCGCGGACGGTAGCCACAAGCCGTTGTCTCTTGATTTTGTAATGGGTAGTTCGGGCTGCAGCCCCTGTCGGCGCAGAATGGCGCCAGCCTCGTTCAGGGGCATGCCGACGTGAACGCCGAATTTTTGACCGCTCTCGATGCTGCCGTTGGAGGCGCACGACGCTACCAGAAATCCGAGCGCCGCTAGTGCGAATGATGACCTGAATTTTCTGACCATTCGTGTTGAGCCCTTACTGGGTCCGGCCAAATCTATCGCAAGGGCGACGTCAGCGCGAGCGTCCGATTAGGGCCGGCGGCACGCTGATCGACAAATTTCGCGACTGGCTCAGTGCACCCTCTTCTGCCGTTGGCAATGTTGCACGCGCTAAGGCTCACGATCGCCGATTCAAGTCATTGCGGATGAAGCGCTAAACACCAATTCAGCCAGTGCCCGCGATGTATTCCACGATGCGGTCGGCCCTCTCGAAGACATCGGCAAGCGTGTCACTGGGCGCCTTCATGATGACGGCCTGCTCGACAGCAAACCGGCGCATATCGATAAGAACTTCGTCCCACTCCTCCTCAACTTCCTCAACCTCTGCCTCATCGGCCATGAGCTGCCTCCATCGGCGACGGGCGTGAACCGCTTCGCCATCTCGATCAATGGAGAGTTTGGGAGAGTTGGCCCAGTGCGGCGGCCTGCGCTCGGCCCGCGAGACGATTTTAACTGGCAACGCCTCTTGTAATTAGCCATATCCCTAATTAGTGTAGAGTTCTATGAATGAGGTGCTGAAGGCCTTGGCTCACCCGACGCGCCGGAAGGTGCTCGCGATGCTGAAGCGCAAGCCGATGACATCGGGCGATATCGCCGCTGCGTTTGATGTGGCGTGGCCGACGATGACGGCGCACCTCAACACGCTGAGAGAGGCCGGACTTGTATCCGCCGAACGCGATGGCACCAGCATTCGTTATCGGCTCAACGCATCAGTGATGGAAGAAACGGCGGCCGCCCTGCTCGATCTGGCCGGCGTCCGCAGCAAGCAAGAGAGGATCAAGTCATGATCCGGACGGGTTTGATCGCGTCGTTCGCCGCCGTGGCGGTGTCCATTGGCGCATGGATCTGGCTTGCCATCACGCTACCGGCCGACGCCGGGCAGTTGCCTGTGCACTGGGGCATCTCCGGCGTCGCCGATCGGTTCGCGAGGCGCGACGAGGCCTTGTTGATGTTCGGACTGTTGCCTGGCGCCGCCATCTTCGTTGCCCTACTCCTCTCCTTGTTCACTTACATTGAACCCCTGCGGGAAAACCTGGTGCGCAGTCGTCGCGCCTATCTAACGGCGTGGATCGGCGTGGAGGCTATGCTGGCGCTGGTCGCGGTGGGTGTGGCTCTTGTCACGGCGCAGAGCGCGGGGGTGGCGACGCCCAACGTCGATCTTTTCGTGCGTGCGATGGTCGCCGGCGCAGCCGTGCTGCTGATGTTCGTAGGCGATGCGTTGCCAAAGACGCGTCCCAATTTCTTCTTGGGCGTGCGCACGCCATGGACGCTAACGAGCGACCTCGCCTGGGAACGCACGCACCGATTGGCGGGCCGGCTGGTCGTGCTGGTGGGCGTGTGGGGCGTCATCGCGGCGTTCGTACTTGACGGCGCGGCGCTGGCGTTCGCGCTGTCGGCGCCGTTGATCGGGGTGGCGCTGCTCGCATGCGTTTATTCTTATTTCGTCTGGCGCAATGACCCCG
This sequence comes from uncultured Pseudomonadota bacterium, assembly GCA_963837475.1. Lineage (GTDB taxonomy): Bacteria > Pseudomonadota > Alphaproteobacteria > Caulobacterales > Aquidulcibacteraceae > Vitreimonas. The sequence continues at coordinate 770,196 of CAWIND010000001.1, read as the reverse complement.
ATCGGCGCCGACCGCCACAAGAGGCGTGATCGCGCCGTTTGCATCATGTCCGCTTCGGGCCAGATGCGAGCTTAATGCCGATTTCGCCGACCGTCTCACTCGCCCGGAAGCTGCCTTTCCGCCCTCTGCAAGCGCCTGGGCCACATATCGCCGGAAGCGGACGCATTAGCTTATGCAGTCGTAGCCATGGAAATGCATCAAGCCGACCGGGAGAGCGCGAGAAGCGCTGGTGATTTGAAGGCGACTGTTCCATCGGCCGAGACAAATTGCGTCAGTTCAGCCTTTGCCGCCCGCAACAAATGTTCAAACTGATCGTCATCGATCATCTCGGCAAGCGTCCATCCCCTCACATCCGTTCGCACCCAGTCTTCGATCGAGGCAAAGCGAGCGGTGACATCGAGCACTGAGACACTTGCGTCGCGTATGCCCGCGTCTGCCACAAGACTGCGCAATGCGTCCTGGTCCCCGAGCACGAATGGCGCACGTAGCGCGTCGGCTACCTGAGCACCGAACAGCCGATCAAGGAGCGCTGCCATCGCCGCATAGCCGGGTGTGCGGTCGAGCGCATCCCACACTGCAATCCCAACAATTCCGTTTGCCTTGGCGACACGGCGCATTTCACGCAGCGCGGCGACGCGATCATCAAAAAACATCAGCCCGAACTGACAGAGGACCGCGTCAAAGGAGCTGGCTTCAAACGGAAGCGCCTCGGCCAGGCCTGCTCGCCACGCGATTTTTGGCTCCTTGGTTTGTGCAACCGCCAGCATTCCGTCGTTTCGATCAAGCCCGACGACGCGACCGCGCGGGCCTACCGCGGCGAGCGCTGCGCGCGCGAGGACACCGGTGCCGCACGCGACATCAAGCACGCTCTGGCCCTCGCTCAAACGAATCGTGCTCACGATCTTATCGGCCGGCTCCCGGAACAAAGCCGGGACGAAAAGCTTTCGTAGATCGTTGCTGCGCTTGAGCTGACCTGACCTGAGGCAGCATCACTCATGCCTAGTGAGGCTAAACCGCGAGGCCGTTCGGTCAACCCAGGACCTGCACTCAATGACGGTGTTGGACCAGCGCGCGTCATAGCCAAGATTTTCGCGACCGGCCTACTCGCTCCATTACGGTCAGTGACTTAGCGCACACAGCAACGGCGTGTTGTCGCCGGAAACCGACATTCCGTCGTTGCGGAACTTCCATTCACGAGCGAGTTTTCCTGCATGCGTCAGGTGGACGTTTATGCGGTCGATCCGGCGAGCGTCGCGCATGGGCATTGGGTTGCCTTGACGGCGGTCGGCGCCACCGCGCTCGTTTGTGCGCTCTTAGTGGTGCGCTTCGGTTGGCGCATGTGGTGGGCGGTCATTATTGCGGCCATTGCAGTTCCGACGATCACGGTCCTTGCCGCTGGAGGTGGGCGGCCCGGCCCTGACTGGCCGCTCACTCAGTTCATCGCCGATGTTGTAGCGCCGCTTTCAACGCTGGGGTTCGCCGCCGCCGCGGTCGGAAGCGCTGTGGGCGCGTCGTTACGTTGGCTCCTTCGCCGCAAACCGATCTAGAGCCCGCTTCCTGCCGTAAACCGGACATTCAACGTGGCGACGTGCGAGGGGGTGAATTTCGCCGGAAAGCGACATTCAGCGACTTTCCTGCATCCCGCGAGCAATGGCGGCTTGGTACTCAGATGTCTGGAACCCAGGACACCGGCGACGGAGCGCCTCAATCACTTCCGGGCAAGCGGCGGGTTGTTGATTGGCGATGCGTTTCAGTTCGTCGGCGAAAGCCGAGCCATCTCTGATCGCGATGCAGATGTCATAGGCGGCCTCGTCCAATTGGTCGGTCATCAATTGCTTCCTTGGGCGTAGCCATTCGTTGTCGCAGCCTCGCGTCCGGCTTTCGCCGGGAGTGGACGTTGCGGCCATCGAAATTTCGACGCTGCGAGAGATTGCGTCTAGGGCGCTGACGCTACACGCGCTATGTTGCGCGCATGGCGGAGACCAAGAGCCTCTCCCGAGCAGCGCGCGCTGGACTTGTTTTGCTGGTGGTCGCAGCGGCGATAACGCTCCAGATACTGATCGACAACATTCAAGTAGGAGGTTTCGCCGGAAGCCTAGTTCGGGGGCCACTCGGAATGGTGACTGGTGTGGCAGGCATTCTTTTGATCTTGCGCATATTGGGCATTCCACTCCGCCCCGCCCCACCGCAGTCCGAGGAACTCAAGCGCCCGAACTAGCGCGCGGACCCTGCGAACGGCATGGTTCAACCATCAACCGTCCTTCACTCGTGCACACCCCGCGTGGCCGGAGTTCGCCGAACTCGGACGTCGACAAATGAATTTATCAGCGGGGTTGCGATTGCACGGCGTGTATGATGCTGAGTTCCATCGCGACGACGAAGAGTAGTTAGGCTTCAAGTTATGCCGGAGCATCACCCTCCAGAGCAGCCAGATCGGGCACCACGGGGACTGGGTTTTGTCGGATGGCTACTGTCGACGTTCTCCGGATTGATACCGTTGGAATGGCCTCCAGAGAACGACTGGTTTCCAAAGGCTATGGCGCGAACCTTGGGCTGCATGGGGACCATGGTGCTCGCGCTGCTACTGATTGGGCTGATCGATTGGTTAAACGGCGCTCACTAGATTTAGGCGCTGTGGTGCAAAGTGCACCACAGAGAAGCCGACGTCGCAAATGGGCCAGCGTCGCGCCTAGTGTCGATTTCGGTGACTGTCTCACTCGCCTGAAACCAGCCTTTCGCATATGCGGTTAGACGGCGGCCTATCCTCGCCGACAACGGTCAGTCGCCGGAAACCTATGTCTCATCGCCACTCAAGGCTGTCGCAGCGATGAAGGCGTCCATGGTCGGGTGGAAAACATGTGACGGCCATCCGGGCAGTTCACGTCGGCTCGACCACGTCAGATGAATAACCGCAACCCGGCCGTCGGATAGAGCGAAGGCAACGTCATCTCGGTCGCGCCGCCGAGCGACGGCCAGTGCCGCCAACCCGAATAACTCGTGCTCCTCCCCAAGTTCGCTGGCGAGCTCACGCTCGAAAGGTTTGCGAACGCTCGGCCCGATTTCTTCCCAAGGGCTCGCTAATGGCATCTCCGGCACCCTTGGCGATACTCAATTGCTGAGAGGCGAGGTCTATCCAATCAAGCCGCTAAAAGCCGCATTGGCAATAAATCTCGATCTCGCCGACAACGGCCATTCAGAGCCCCTCGGGGATTCCTGATGCACCGTCGAGCTTGGTAATTCGCCATCGGCTCAGATCATCAGACTCGAATTTCACGTCGAAGGAAAACTGATCGTCGACCGTCAACAGCAAGACGCCGCTTTCCATTTCGAGGTCGCGGAATATGGCACGTGAGATCGTGTCCAATTCGCGGAGCGCGCTTCCCCATTTGATGGAGCTAACAAGCGACACGCCAGCATCTGAAAGATAGGAAGCGTTCGAACCGAACACGCTCGGCTCGGAGTGAAAGCGGTAGAACGCTTTCGTCCAAACCGGGTCAATGTCCATCATAAAACGGATGAATGCCTTTGAGAGAGAGATGATGTCTTCGGAAGGACGCTGAAGGTCTTTGACCACGTCGCGCTCCCAACGCCCCGCAAAAGTCTCTTCGCCTGGTTATTTGACCGCCAAACCGAGAGTCCGCAATGGGCCAGTGGCGAGCCTGGCGTCGATTTCGGTGACTGTCTCACTCGCCTGAAAGCAGCCTTTCGCATATGCGGTCAGACGACGGCCTATTCTCGCCGAAAGCGGTCAGTGGAGGGTCATAAACCAGATCACGAAAGCGACCAGCACAACGCCGACGAGGACCTGCGCAAACGTTGGATTTGCAGTCGCCCATCGAGCCAGTGGGCTAAGGATTCGCGCTCTCGCAGGAACAAGTAGACGGAGCTGCAAGTCGCGGCGACGATGTATGCCGTGAGACTAGACGGATAGTATCTGGCGACCAGATAGCCACCCGCAATCATCACAACCAGGCCGACGACAGCCCTGATCATTAGACCATTATGCTCCACGGCGTCGCCAAGGGCGAACGACGGCAATGGCGGTTTCGGCTCGACGCCTACCCTAGCGCCGATTTTGCAAGTGTCGGAGTTTCGCCGCCAACCGGTCTTTCGCGCTTGCACACCAAGACCGGCAGGAAGTCGCCGAAATCGGTCACCGCACACGCGCGTCTTGATGGGCCCGTTTGCACCGCAAACTCTAGGGCTGTGGGTTGGCCAAAAAAGCGAAACGGCCTTCCAGCGGGCGGAATGCTGGAAGGCCGCTCACGAGGGGCCGGGGTGCGGTTAAGCGGGGGGAAAGGTCCCTGGCCTTAGGTCTCAGGCAGCGCGCGCGACCATCATTGGCGGACGGCGCCATTGTCTGCGTGTAGGCAGCAACGGAGCGTGCTCAGGCCGGTCGTGATGCTGAGCTTCAATCTCAATATTGGCGTCGAAAATCTCGCCACAGGCGTTGCAGATTTTCAGGTGTTCTCGGTACGCGATGGACGTGGTGTTTCTCAGTTGGCGCTGATCTCGGAGGCCAACGAGGGAACTGTACGCACAAGTATTAACGCGAAACCGTACGCGACCGCACAGAGTGCCGTTACAAATCGCGCAGCAAGCGAAACCGTTTAGTTGGCCTTGCGTGCGACCTCTGGGCTGGGCTGCGCGGAACGATTACCTCCAGCTGACGGTTGCAATCCCATGCCCCTATACAAAGTCGAATATCGGGACTGCCCGGGCGGCGCCCTCCTCAAGACCAGCCACATCACCGCACCTGCAGTGAAGGACGCGGAGACCGCGGTGAAACGAGAATTCACGGCGGTGCAAGCAAACTTGGGCGCACGCCAGTACGCGATTGAAGACGTGGCGGGCGTTGTGGTCGCTACTCACGCTAGCTCCGACGAGCCGACGCTGGTTCGCTAGTTAGACGGTGCGTTGTCCCAGCGGCCCGAAGACGGTTGCGGAGTATGACGCAATCAGGCGTCAGCTTGATCAACAGTGCACCAAACCTCTTGGGTAGGGACGTGGAGTAGACGCTGTAGTCGTCCTAATCGCCGGTGGGTTTCCGCCCTGCTGCGGAATTCGAGACCGACACAAGCACTGTGAACAGCGCAAGGGCCTTCGCGTCCGTCACTTCAACCTTGAGGTCGGTTGTTTCGCACAGCAAATCTGGTGCGCCTTGGAGCAGTTCACCTGCGAGTTTGATAGCCGTTGTTTGCGCAGCGGAGGCATCGGGAAGGTCTATTCCCTCGGCGTCTGTGGCGGTTTGCCGTTGGTCGTGTGGAAGAAAAAACGGGGCACCGGAAAACCTTCAGCGGGCGGTGAGCGAGACGATATTAGCGCATCGGCGGGCGAAGAGAAGATAGCCCCACTGCGCTTTGGGCCATTCCCTTGTCGCGCGGAGCTAGCTCGTGTTGGGAAAATCCTTGGCTGGCGCGAGGATCAGCGGATAGACGCCGAAGAGAGCGCGATATTCCTCGGCGACGGCCTCGTAGCACTCGCAGGCGGCGTTCTCGAGCCCGACCCGATCGAGGATCGTGATACGTCCGTGCTGGTAGCGGATGACGCCTGCCCTTTGCAGCATGCTCGCCGCGATACTGACGGTGGACGCCTGACGCCCAGCATCACCGCGATCAGATCTTGCGTCAGGGATAATTCTGCGACCCCGCTTCGATCGTGGGCGGCCAGAAGCCAGCGAGCGAGCCTCTGTCCGAGTCTATGATGGGCGTTGCAAGCCGCGGTCTGCGCAACTTGCACTGAAAATACGTGCGTGTAGCGCAATAGTAGATCGCGCAGATGCGGCGCGTGCGCGGCCGCCTCCTTGAGCGCGCTCGTGGGTATGCGATGAGCGCCGCCGCCGGTTTGGCACATGGTCTCGCTGTAAGAATGCGTCGCGCCGAGAATGACCGAAACGCCGGCCACGCCTTCCGCGCCGATCAAACCAATTTCCAGAGGTTGACCATCCGACAGCACGGTAAGCGCTGAAATAAATCCACTCTCGACAAAGTAGACGTATGCAATCGGCTCGCCGGCTCGATGCAGGCTCTCTCCGAGCGCAAGTTCGACGCGCAACAAATCCCCGGCGAGCAAGGCGAATTCCGCCTCTGGGAGCGCAGCGAGTATTCGGTTCTGGACCGCAGATTGAAGAAGTCGTGACACGCGCATTCTCCAACGCCGACGCGGGAGCACGCAATTCTCTCTGCCGGCGCCGCGCCGAGTCGAGGAAACCGGTACAGCCGACGAACACGCCTCCATCCAGATCGCCAGAACGGGTATGTGCGATAGCGTACACAGTGGCGCCTGCCCCACTCAGCGCATCAAGCGCTCGTATTCCGCCTCGGGGACGCCGTAGATGCCTCCGGCGAGCCCGATCAGGCCCTTGCGGCTGACAATCTGGACGACGCCTCGACTGGCGCGAACGAGGCCTTTGCCTTCCAGGTCGTGCAAGGCGTTCGTCACACCCGATCGCCGCACGCCGAGCATCACCGCAATGAATTCGTGGGTCAGGGCAAGTCATCGTAGTCTTCGCGGTCGTGCACCATCAGCAACCATCGCGCCAATCGTTCGTCGATTGTGGCCTTTCCGTTGGCAAACGCCGTCTGGGCGATTTGCACCATGAAGACATGTGCGAACCGTTGCAGACGCTGACGCAATGTTTTACTGACGTCCAATGCCTCGCGAAGCCGCTTTGCGGCGATGCGATGGGCGCTGCCCGCCATTTGAACATAAGCGTCATTGGGAGAACGATGATTGCCGAGGACAACCGCTGCGCCTGACATGCCCTCCCAGCCAATCAGACCGGCCTCTATTTCATCATCCGCCATTTTCGCGACAACCGATATAATCCCACTTTCAGGAAAATAGACGTGGCTTAATCGGCTTGTGCGCCCGTTCGATGGATTGCCGGAGTTCAAGTTCCGCTGGCTCCAACCACGGTGTAAGCAACGCGCGGTCTGACTTGCTCAAACCGAGCAGCAAACTATTTCGATATTTTGCGACTGACATAAGCTCCGCCTCCAGGGGCAAGAGCTCAATATCTCCCAGCCGCTCGCGCCCTGAACAAAGGCGAGCGATACCCACCACATGGCCCTCTAACATGCCCTCGGCAATGGTGCTGGCTGTGTACGGATACGCGCAATCGACAATTGATCGCGCGCTTGCGGGGTGTGCAAACGGTGCGTGCGGGAAGTTTGTGAGCACCATCACGCGCGTGGACTTGACGTCCGCCGCTCAAACTGAAAGCTGAGTATCAAGGGGAGCGACATTCCCAGTGACCGCTATTGGCGGCGGTCTCAACGGATCGACGCAACACACTCGCTAAATCGCTCAGCCGGGGTTTGGAAGTCCAGTGTTTTCCGCGGACGCTCGTTGAGTTGCGCGCGCGATTTTGTTGAGCTGAGCCTGCGAGTGCGGCGCCAAATCGGTCCTCTTCGGGAAATACTGGCGCAACAGCCGGTTGGTGTTTTCGTTTGAGCCGCGCTGCCAGGGGCTTTGCGGATCGCAGAAATAGACGGCGATGTTGGTTTCCATGGTGAAGCGCCGGTGATCGGCGAGTTCTTTGCCGCGATCCCAAGTCAGCGATTTGTAGAGTTCTTCGGGAAGTTTCGCGCTTGCCTGATCAAGGCGTTGACGACGGTCTCGGTTTCTCTGTTGGCGACCTTGGCCAGCATCACATAGCGCGAATGGCGTTCGACCAGCGTGACGATGAAGCTATTCTTCGACCCGCATAAGAGATCGCCTTCCCAATGGCCAGGCACGGCGCGGTCCTCGACCGACGCCGGTCGCTCGCTGATCGAAACGCGTCTGGGATTTGGCCCAGCCGCTTGCCTTTCATGCGTCGCGTGGCGCGAGCGGCGGATCGGCGCGCTGCGAGCGCAGGTGCTCGATCAGCTGTTTTTTCAAAACGCCGCGGGCCTGCACATAAAGGCTTCGATAGATGGTCTCGTGCGACACTTGGCGAGCCTCGTTCCTTGGATTCTCCCGCTTCAGCCATCCGGCGATCTGCTGGGGCGACCATTCCGCGCGAGCTTTGCCGCAACAGCTTGCCGCAACCAAGCGTGCAGCGCCAACTTGCAGGGCTTTGGACGCAGCGCCGATTGCCAGGCGCGCTTGTCGGCTTTCGCCGCCCGATACGGCCTGAGTCCGCCATTGCGCGCGATCTCGCGACTGATCGTCGAGGGCGCGCGCCCGAGCGCCTCTGCCATGGCGCGAATCGATCGGCCGGCGACCAAGACCGCGCGAAATCTCCTCGCGCTCAGCCAGCGTCAAGCGCCAACCGCGATCGCTTGCCGCGGCGGCGGTCGAATGCCCCCGCTCGGCGCCAGAACCGAGAAGACCGAGGAATGGCCGCGATCGAACAAGCGGCCGATGTCGTGCATCGACTCCCCGCGACGCCATCGATCCCAAATCTCAGCCCGTTGCGCGGCTGAATAATAGATGCGGCGTCGCTGCTTCATCGGCCTTCACTCCAGTCTTCTCAAACAGACTAAAGTGTTGCCTCGACCAGTTGAGGTCACAGCCAATCCTCGCCTCTCCGACACATCGTTACGAATGACGGCCATCCGGCGCTGGCAAGCCTCACCGACGCAAACGTACATAGCAATGCGTGCAGCTAGTCCGCCTCAGCCGCGCCTCTGCTTACTGAGACAGTACGGCACACGCTGATCCGAGGTGAGGCGATTGCGCGCGCCAACACGCCGCAACCCCCAAGTATTGTGTGCTCGGTGGTAGCCACGTGGTAGCCACGCCATTTTTCCACCGCGCGTGCAACACGCGGATCCAGTTTTTCAAAACAATTTCAAGAGCTCGCTGGCGCACCCGACAGGATTCGAACCTGTGACCTCTGCCTTCGGAGGGCAGCGCTCTATCCAACTGAGCTACGGGTGCAAAGCGGCGGAAGCTCTAGCGGAGTGCGTGCGCGAAAGCGAGAGCGGGAGCGGTTTTCGGGTCCGCCTGCGTGCTCTTGCTCCCCCGGAAGGGCTGACACGCCGAGCGCGCCTGAACGTGACTGGGCTTTCCGGGTGTGACGGAGGCGCACGAACCCGCGCCGTCATGTGCTCCCATCTGCCCCCTCAGGAGGACGAGACGGGAAGAGCGAGAGCCAGAATTCCTAGCTTCCCGATTTCTAGCTTCCGGACGGCGGCGGGCGGACGATGCGGCCTTGCAGATTGGCCTGCACCTCGTGCGCGTCGAAGGCATTGGGATTATCCGCCGGCTTGCGGCCATTATACATGGTGATCTCGGCGAACGCTTCGTAACGCGTCACTTGGCGATACTCGGTCGGGTCGTCCCAGAAAGGATCCCAGAACGGCGCCCAGCCGCGGCGATGCGAGAAGAAGCGGTAGCCAAAGTGCGAGTGGCCGTAATCGGTGGCGACGAGGCGCGAATTGGCTTCGGTGTTGCGGTCGGCGATGACGAAATAGTCCTTGCCCTGCTGCAAGGTGAGTTCGGCGGCGCGGAAGAGCAGATAGTTTTCCACGGTTTCGCGGTCGGTCAGCGAATTGCCGCGGAAGCTGATCCGCACGCGGTTCGCCTCGATGCTTTGTTCATGGTAGCCGTAGCCCTCTGACCCGGGGCCGGCCGGCTGATAGGCGGTCTCGGTTGCGCAAGCGCTGAGCGCCCCGACCGCCAAAGCGAGCAAAAGCGTTCGCATGGATAGCGTCTCCTCGTCCCTCGCTCAAAAGACAATCTAAGCCGGTTTTTGGTCAGGCCCAATCGCAATCTAGTGATGCAGAATGACGCTGGCGCTCTCGACCTTTGCCGGGGCCAGCGTTTCGCCGGTGGCCAGCTGCACCGAGTGGATGACGGCGTCGATCTCGCGCCGCCAATAATCGAGAAAACGGTGAATGCGCGGATAGCTCGGCGCCAGGTCGAGGGTCTGCCAAATGAAGCTTTGCAGAAGCGAAGGATGGTCCGGCAGATAATAGAGCACTTCGGCCGTCGCCAACCGCCAGCCCTGCAACCTGAGCCCAAACTCCTCGTTCTGCATGCTCTCCTGCTCCGCATGATGAACGCATGCGCGCAGCGCATGGTTCGCCGACACGAAGGGTGCTGACGCAATGGTTACCAAGTCAATACTGGACACTTGCTAGCAATGCGCAGGCTCAGCTGCCAACGCGCTCCTTGCCAGTCGCTTTGCCAGGCGCTGCGAATTTGCGCTGCCGGCGCGCTTCCTCGAGCGCCTTGGCTTTAACCATGCGCAGCGATGCGAAGTGACAGGCGATGTAGCCAAGCACGATCGGCGGCGCGCCGATTGCTGCCGGCAACACCGGCGACAGCCCATGCGGGCCGAGCGAAACCATGACTAGGTAAAGCGTCAGCGGAAAGCCGAGGCCCAACAGGATGAGGCCTGCGAGCGTGAGCAAGCGCGCTTCGGCGCGCAAATCGTCGGCATTGAGACTCTGAATTGGCATGAGACGCATGGTGCGAAAATCGCGCCACGCACGAACGCGTTCAACGCGCATGGTTTACGTGGCCCGCGCGCAACGCATGCAAGCGCTTGAGTGGCAGGGAAAATGCACGTTTGCTCACGTAACGTTAAATCGGAGGAACTATAAGTGGGGCGAAAGCGTCCCCCAGAAAGAGTGGACGCACAAAGGCGTATCGGTATGGCGCTCGCAGAATTGCTGACACCAGATGCGGAAGAACTGGCAGAGCACTATCCGACGCGCATAGAGCGCGCCGCCGACAGCATGGTGCACGCGATCGGGATGATCGCGGCGTTGGTGGGCGGCGGCCTCCTGGTTGCTTTCGCGCTCGTTAACCGCGGCGTGCCGATGGCGACGGCAAGTGCTATCTACGCGCTCTGCCTGATGGCGATGCTCGCCGCTTCCGCCGTTTATAATCTCACCAAGCCCAGCCGACGGCGCCGCGTTCTGCGCCGCATCGACGAAGCGGCGATCTTCCTGATGATCGCCGGATCCTACACGCCCTTCACCATCAAGCTGCTGCCGCCCGAGATCGCCCTCTTCGCCACGGCGGCGATCTGGATCGCAGCCCTTGCGGGCGCCGCAGGTAAAGTTGTGTGGACACGGCTCAGCGACCGCGCCTGGTGCGTGATCTATCTGGCGTTCGGCTGGCTTGCGGTTCTTGTCTTGGGCCCGGTCGTGCCGTCCCTGCCGCCGCTGGCCATCGCCATGTTGATCACCGCGGGCGTCACCTATTCCGCGGGCGTGCTGCTTTACCTCAATCACGCGCTCCCTTTCCGCCGCGCGCTCTGGCACGCCTGCGTCATCCTGGGCGCAGCCGGGCATTACGGCGCGATCCTGGTGGGCTTGGTGCTGCCGGGCTGATCGACGCCGACAGCAGGCGCCTTGGACACGATGTCACCACAACGCTACCGTGCACCCCGCGGGGGTAGCCATGGTCGAGATCAATCGTCGCAAGCTGGCGCTGCTGGCGGCGTCTGCAACACTGTTTTCCAGTGTCGTTCCCATTGTCGTTCCCAGTGTCGCGTCAGCCCAAGGCGTTACCTGGCGCCGCGCTGAGAGCACGGGCTTCATTGCCTATTCTTCCGGCTCTGAGGGACGCCTGCGCGACGTCGTCCGCGATTTGGAATCGCTCGATGCTCTGCTGCGGCGCTTCACCAACGCGCCGGCTGAGCGTTCACCGACTCGGCTTGAGATTTTCCTGTTCGGCGGGCGCGGACAATTCCAAGAGGCGTTTCCGGGCGTCCGTGAAGACATCCTGGGCTATTATTCAGCCAATCCCGATATCATCGCGGCGTACGCGATCTTCCATGATGTTGAAGGTCTACCCGCACAAGACGTGCTCTTTCACGAATACGCGCACCACTTCTTCTTTCAATACTTCGCCAACGCCTACCCTGCATGGTACGTCGAGGGCTTCGCAGAGTTTATCTCGACCACAACCTTCCATGACGATCGAACCATCGTTGGCCGCGGCAGCGATGCCCGCGCATCCAGGCTCAATGACCGGCGCAGCGCCTGGATGCCGATGGAGCGATTGCTGACCGCGTCGCCGTGGCAATTGAGCAGCGCCGACGCCGACAAATTCTACGCACAAAGCTGGTTGTTCACGCACTACCTGGTGATGACGCCAGGAAAGCTCGATCAATTTCGCGCTTATTTGAATGCATTGAGGCACGGTGCGGCTCCCCTCGCTGCGTTTCAAACCGGATTTGGCATGGCCCCCGCCGATATGGAGCGCACGCTGCGCACCTACCTGGCCAACAACCCGCACGGCCTTGCGCTGACGCGTCCGACGGAAGTCGCCCATGAGATCACAAATGTCACGACATTGCCGCCGAGTGCCGGAACGTTGCTGCCCATCTCAACACGCGTGCGGCGTGGCGTAACCGACGCCGAGGCGCCGGCATTGCTCGCGCGGGTGCGCCAGCTGGTCGGCGCCGCGCCCGCCGATCGATTTGCGTTGATGACGCTGGCGCGTGCGGAGGCCACGATCGGCGAAGCAGCCCGCGCACGCGCGCTGCTTGGACCGTACGTTGAGGCGCACAGCGATGACGTTGAGGCGCTCTATCTTATGGGCCTCACTTATTCTACCGACGCAAAGACTTTGCAGGGCGACGCGCACCGGGCACAGATGACGCAGGCGCGCCACTATTTCGTCCAGGCGCACCGGCTCGACGAAAACAACGTTGCCGTACTTTACCGTTACGCGGCTACATATTCCGAAGTCTCGATGGACGACGCGACATTTGCAAACATGTTGAACGTATTGCTCTTGGCCCATCAGCTCGCGCCACAGGTTGCGCAAATCAGCTTCTACGCAGCGTCCACTTTGATGGCGAACGACCGCAACGCTGAAGCTGCGATTATCCTGCGGCCAATCGCATACGACCCGCACGGCGGCGAGGCTGCGCGTCAAGCGCTGCAGATGCTGCAGCAGGCCGAGCGTGGCGCGTCAGGCCAAGTACCGAGCAACACACAACCAGCCCAAAGCAGCCAAGCCCCGTCCCACTGAAGTCGCACTGAAGTTCCACTGAAGCAGGCGCTCCTCGTTCTTCCCGTGCTCGCCTGCTTTCTCAGGGAGCCAACAGACGCAGGAAAAAGACGAGGAAGTTGCCCGCAACTGCGCCGAGTGCGCCGCCGAGAATGCGGCGCTTGCGCCAGAGCAGCGCGCCGATGACGCCGCCTGCGATAAGACCGGGCCATCCCAGCACCGGCGAGAAGACGATGAGCTCGAGCGGCGAAAAGTGGAGCGAGATGTCGGACACGCTATTCGTTCTTTCCGCGCTTCTTGTCGCGTTCGGCGAGGATGCGCAGGCGTAGCGCGTTGAGCTTGATGAAGCCTTCGGCGTCGGCCTGGTTGTAGCCGCCGGCTTCGTCGAAGCCGACGAGCTTCTTGGAATAGAGCGAGTATGGCGATGAGCGTCCCGCCACGCGCACGCCGCCCTTATAGAGTTTGAGCTTCACCTCGCCGGTGACGCTGGCCTGGCTCGCATCGATCGCGGCTTGCAGCATGTGGCGCTCGGGCGTCCACCAGAAGCCATTATAGATGAGCGAGGCGTATTTCACCATCAGCTCGTCTTTGAGATGCATGGCGCCGCGATCGAGCGTGATCGACTCGATCGCGCGGTGGCCGTGCCAGAGGATCGTGCCGCCCGGCGTTTCATAATAGCCGCGCGACTTCATGCCGACATAGCGGTTCTCGACCAGATCAAGGCCGCCAATGCCATGCTTGGCGCCGAGGCGGTTGAGTTCACCCAGCAATTCGTGCGCCTTCAGCTTCTTGCCGTCGATAGCCGCAAGATCGCCGCGCTCGAACGAGAGCCTCACCATATCGGCTTTGTCCGGCGCCTCTTCCGGCGTGATGGTGCGGCGATCGCTGCGCTTGGAGACGATGTCAGGGACTTCAACGTCGGGATCTTCCAGCACCAGGCCTTCGCTCGACGTGTGCAGCAGATTGGCGTCGATGGAGAATGGCGCCGCCTGCTCCTTGTTTTTGGCGATGTCGATGCCGTGTGTGCGGGCGTATTCGAGCAGCGCCGGCCGGCCCTCGAACTCCCATTCCCGCCACGGCGCGATCACGCGCACGTCCGGCTTCAGCGCGTAATACGAGACTTCGAAGCGGACCTGGTCGTTGCCCTTGCCCGTGGCGCCGTGACAGACGGCGTCGGCGCCCACCAGGTTGGCGATCTCGATTTGGCGTTTGGCGATCAGCGGCCGCGCGATTGCGGTGCCGAGAAGATATTGCCCCTCATAGAGTGTGTTGGCGCGGAACATCGGGAAGACAAAGTCGCGCACGAATTCTTCGCGCAGATCGTCGATAAAAATATTCTCCGGCTTCACGCCGGCCTTGAGCGCCTTCTCGCGCGCGGGCGCCAATTCCTCGCCTTGGCCCAGATCGGCCGTGAAGGTCACGACCTCGCAGCCGTATTTGTCCTGCAGCCATTTGAGGATGATCGAGGTGTCGAGCCCGCCCGAATAGGCGAGCACGACCTTCTTCACTTTGTCAGCCATGCCCTGTTGTCCGCCATGCCCTGTCCATCATGCTTTGGCCATCATGCTTTTGCCGTCATGTCTTGTCCGCCATCGCATGCGTCTTTGCTCATGCGCGCGCCTTCTTTCACGGCCGCGCCTCTAGCGCAACGGAAGCGGCCGCTGGCGCACCCATTGCGACAAAAGCCATTTCTCCCCTCCCGTCACCGGCAGGCCGGCGTGGAGTGATTGGCGCTCGATTTCACCGTCGGCGTCGAGATTCCAGAAGATGAGCGCATCGCCCGGCTTGCCCTTGAAGCGTTGGCCGAGACGCGGAAACTCTGTCTCTCCGCCTTCATAAGCGTCGTTGAGATAGACGAGCACGGTGACGAGCCGCTGGCCGTGCGCGCGCAGGTCGGCTTCGAAGTCCGGCACTTCATCGGGCCTGACAGCATCATAATGTGGCCGATATTCCTGCCCGGGATCGTAGTGCAGGACGTTGGTCGGCTCGAGCTGATCGAACTTTTGGCCGATCGTTGCCGCGATCCTGAGCCGCGTCATCTGCATGACGAGATCCGGCTCGAGCATGCTTGAGCCGGCAACCGAATTCGTTCGCCCCGCACCTATTGCTGAAACCTGAGCACTTTGACGCACTTCCGCGCGATGCAGCCTGACGCTCGCCTGCGCGATGAGCCACGCGCAGACGCCCCGCGGCAGGAAATTCTCGGCTGTGAAGATCCGCGGCGTTTGCGCCGCTTGCGTCAAATGCGGTGCGGTCAACCAAGATGCTGGATCAAAAGCGCCGGCCGCGTTCAGCGCACGCATCTGCGCTTGCGCTTGCGCGTGACCCGCTTCGGCGGCGCGCACGACATAAGCGTAGGCGTCAGCGAAGCTCTGCGCACGGCCGACACCGAGGGCTGCAAGCGTCGCGTGATAGAGAAGCGCCTCGGTGAAATTCTGTGCGCAAGCGGCAGCGACAAGCCGGGCCGGTTCGTCCGGCGATGGCTTGGGCGCGCGGCCAATGATCATAAAGTGGGCGAGCGCCAGCTGTGCGCGCGGATCGCCGGCGGCCGCCGCATCGATGAGGTTTGGTTTCGTCACCGGGATATCAGCCGAGCGGCACGGGGCGCTGACGCACCCATTTCGACAGCAGCCACTTCTCGCCTTTCGTCACCGGCTTACCCGCGTGCCATGAGAGGCGCTCACCCTCGCCGGCTGGCGAGAGATTCCAGAAGATGAGCGCATCGCCAGTCTTGCCTTTGAAGCGCCAATCCAAAAGCGGGAACTCGGTTTCGCCCCCCTCATAGCCTTCGTTCAAATAGACGAGCACGGTGGCGACACGCTGGCCGATCGTTTGCAGTTCGCGTGCGAAGACCGGCTCCTTCTGTTCGATCGGCGTGATGAAGTCGAAGTGCGGCTTGTACTCCTCGCCGCGCTGGTAGTTCAGGATATTTGTCGCCTCCTGATTGGCGACCTGAATGTTGATCGCCGCGGCGATGCGCAGATTTGCCAGCTGCATGACCAGATCAGGCTGCAACGGATTGGAGCCGGCGACGGAATTGGTGCGGCTCGCATCAGCGGTAAAGGCGCCGCCTTTTTCACGCGCCTGCACCGGCGCGCGCACCAGATTTTTGCGCGCCTGCTTGATGAGCCAAGCGCACGCGGCTTGCGGCAGAAAATTCTCGACCGTGAAAACGCGCGGCGCTTCATGATGTTGCTTCAGGGCGATGGGCGCGAGCCAGGTCGCGTGATCGAACACAGGCTTGCCGCCCAAAGCCGCATATTGTCCGCGCGCGCGCGTGTCTCCGGCGGCTGCCGCCTGCGCCACATATCGCATCGCATCGTCGAGATTTTGTGGACGTCCAATACCGCGTGCGGCGAGTGCTGCGTGAAACAAGAGCGCATCGCCGAACTTCTGCTCGCAACATTCGCGAATGATCTGCATCGCGCGCTCCGGCGCGGGCGCAACGCCGCGGCCGATTAAGAGCGCATGCGCCATCCGCAAGCGCTCGCGCGGGCCGGACGCCCGATTGGCGGCGAGATCGTTGATCGTGTTCATATCAGCGGCCATGCGCGGTCACGCACCCATTTCGAATAGATCCACTTCTCCCCGCGCGTCGGCGGCAGGCCTGCGTGCAGCGAGGCTTTTTCCAAAGCGCCATTGGCGGCGACGTTCCAGAAGATGAGCGCGTCGCCGGCTTTTCCCTTGAAGCGCCAGTTGAGGCGCGGAAAATCCGTCTCGCCGCCGTCGAAATCCTCATTGAGATAGATGAGCGCGGTGACGAGGCGTTGTCCTTGCTGGCGCACTTGTTCGGTAAAGTGCGCCTCGGTGGGATCGATGAAATCGAAGTGCGGCTGGAACTCCTGACCGGGACCGTAATGGAGCACGTTCGTCGGCTCCTGCTGCTGGCGCGACAGATTGATGGTCGCTGCAACGCGCGTATTGGCCAGTTCAAGGATCAGATCGGAGTCGAGCACGCTGAAGCCGGCGCCGGTATTGCTGCGATTGTATTCGACCGAGGCGCCGCCCTTGATCGGGTTGTTGACGCGCGCGGCTTCCAAGCGTGGACGCGTGCGCGCAATGATCCAGTCGCAGGCTGGCTTCGGCAGAAAGTTTGAAATCGTCACAATGCGCGGCGCAGCGCAGCGTTGTTCGGCGTTGGCGGGCTCGAACCATTGTGCGACGTCGAAAGTCGCTGGATCGCCCAGGATCGCCATCTGGCCTTGCGCACGCCCATCGCCCAGCTCGGCGGCGCGCGCGACAAGCCGCACCGCGTCCCGCCAATTGTGAGAGCGCCCCACGCCGAGCGCGGTCAGAACCGCGAGCAATTGTAGGGCCGCAGCGTCGTTGCGCTCGGCCGCCGCCTCGATCAGGCCCAAGCCCTCCTTCGGCGCATAAGGGACGCCGCGGCCAACCAGCATCATGCCGCCCAGTTCGCCTTGCGCCTTGGCGTCGCCCGCCGCGGCCCGATGCTGAAGCGTCTCTGACAACCGCCACGCCCTTTCGCCGTTTCGATGCTAAGGCTTGGGCCCCATGCGTCGCAACTTGGATCGGCTGCTGCGCGACACGATCGCGCCGCCGCCCGGCATGCCGGCGGTCGATTTCAGTGCGCCCGCCGGCGCGGCAGCGCTGTTTCAGCCAGATTCCACGACGTGGCGGGTGATGAAGAACCCGGTGGCGCTGATGGTCGGCGGCATTGCCGGGGTCATTCTCGAACTGGCCGAGCCGCGGGTGCGCACCGGCGTTTGGGAACACACAACTTTTCGCCGCGATCCCGCCGGGCGCATCCGCCGCACCGGCTACGCGACCATGGTTACGATCTATGGACCGGCGGCAGCGGCGCGTGCGCTGGCGGCGAACGTCTCGCGCCGTCATTCCATGATCGGCGGACAAACCCCGGATGGGGCGGCCTACCGCGCTGACGATGACGAGCTGCTGATGTGGGTGCACGCGACGGCCGCGTTCGGTTTCTTGGAAGCATATTGCCGCTTCGTGCATCCGCTCTCGGACGCTGAACGCGATCAATTCTATGCGGAAGGCGCGATCGCTGCGGATCTCTTCGGCGTGCGCGCCCCGCCGCGCACATTTCGCCAGGTCGAGGCGCTGTTTGCGGCGATGCGGCCCAAACTGGAGCGCACGGACATCATGTTCGCGTTTCTGTCGCTGTTAAAGCAGGCGCCGCTCTTGCCCACCTTGGCGCGGCCGTTTCAGCGTGTCGCCATTCGCGCGGCCATCGAGATCGCGCCAGACTGGGCGCGCGAGCTCTTGGGTCTCAACACCAAACGGCTTCCGCCTGGCGGACACACGGCGCTACGCGCGCTCGGTGCTGCGGCTGAACATGTTGTGCTGGAGACGGCGCCGCCGGCGCAGGCGTGCGCGCGGCTGGGATTGCCCGCGAACTATCTCTATCGCTAGGCGCTGGTCATTTATCGCAAAGCGTTGGGCCCAGCGTTGGGCCCTAAGCGTTGGGCCCTAAGCGTTGGGCCCTAAGCGTTGGCCCTAAGCGTTGGGCTTTGTGCGCCAGAGCGTCAGTGCGATCGCGCCAGTAACGCCGCCGGCGACGCCGCCCAGCAGAGCGCCGTGAATTCCGAGCACCTCACCCGCCAACGCGGCGAGCATGCCGACAAGCGCGCCAATGACGACGATGATGATCAGTTTCGTCCAGACATTCATGGGCCGTCCCTGCGCCCCGGAAGCTGCCCCAGAAGCTGCCCCAGTAGCTGCTCCTGGGGCGATACAGCGTCAATCGCGGGCGATCACACCATCACCTGGTTGCCGAGTTCGACCGCACGGCCCGACGGGATGTGGAAGAAGTCCGTCGCGTTGGTGGCGTTGCGCGCCAGGAAGATGAAGAGGTGATCCTGCCAGAGCGGCATGCCGCTTTTTTCGCTCGGCACGATGGTGCGGCGCGACAGGAAGAAGCTCGTCTTCATGATGTCGAACTTGAGCCCGTGCTTGCGCGCTTCGGTGAGCGCTTTGACGACGTTCGGCGTTTCCATGAAGCCGAAGGTGAGCGTCACCCGTTTCACATCGGGCAGATAATCCTCGACCTTCACCCGCTCCTTTTCGGGCGCGCGCGGCGTTTGCAGCGTCCTCACCGTGAGGATAATGATCTGCTCGTGCAGCACCTGATTGTGCTTCAAATTGTGCATGAGCGCGGCGGGCGCGACATCGGGATCGCCGGTGAGGAAGATCGCAGCGCCACGCACACGGTGCGGAGGATGATGCGATAGTGTCTCGAAGAGCTTCGACAGCGGCTCGTCGCGGCGGGTGTTCTCGGACAAGAGGCGCGTGCCGCGCACCCAGGTCCAGAATACCAGCATCAGGCCCGCGGCCAGCAGCAGCGGCACAAAGCCGCCCTGCCAGTACACGCTGCAGGTTCGACGACAGGAAGATGAGTTCGATGATCGCGAACGGCGCCATGATCGCAACCGCCGCCCAGATCGGCCGCTTCCAAAGCTTCCAGATGACGATGAACGCCATGCAGGTGCTCATCAGCATCTCGCCGGTGATCGAGATGCCGTAGGCCGCCGCCAGTCTCGTCGAGGAGCCAAACGCCAGAGCAAGAATGAGAACCCCTG
This sequence comes from uncultured Pseudomonadota bacterium, assembly GCA_963837475.1. Taxonomy (GTDB): domain Bacteria; phylum Pseudomonadota; class Alphaproteobacteria; order Caulobacterales; family Aquidulcibacteraceae; genus Vitreimonas. The sequence continues at coordinate 750,733 of CAWIND010000001.1, read as the reverse complement.
CCAGCAAGATCCAGTTGATCTGCGGCATGTAGATCTGGCCGGCTTGCGTTTCCGAGGTGCGGCGGATTTCCATGCGCGGCAGCAGGCCAAGCTGAATGGCTTGCTGCGTCAGCGAGTAGGCGCCGGCGATCACTGCTTGGCTGGCGATCACAGTCGCTGCCGTCGCCAGCACCACTAGGGGCAAACGCAACATGTCGGGCGCCATTTCAAAGAACGGCGTGAAATTGAAGGTGACGTGTGTTTCGCCCGCCGCCAACGATACTGCGCGTGCCGCCCCGTAGGCGCTGTTGACGGCGTCGAGATGGCTGATGACGTAAGCGCCTTGGCCAAGATAATTGAGCGTCAGCGCGGGTAAGATGAGAAGCCAGGCGATGCGGATCGGACGGCGGCCGAAATGGCCCATGTCCGCATAAAGCGCTTCAGCGCCTGTGACGGCGAGGAACACCGAACCCAGTACAATGAATGTCAAAAAGCCGTGACTGATCATGAAGCCGACAGCGTGCGTCGGCAGTAGTGCGGCGATAATGCTGGGATCTTGAGCAACATGCATGGCGCCGATAATGCCCATGGTGATGAACCACACCGCCATGATCGGGCCGAAGAAACGCCCGACAACCCCGGTGCCCCGCGCCTGCACCACAAAAAGCCCGATGAGGATGCCGACGCCGATGAGCAGGATGAAAGGATCGATGCGCGCGGAAAGCGCGGGCACGGCGCGCAAACCTTCAACGGCGGAGAGAACGGAAATCGCCGGCGTGATCAGCGCATCGCCGTAAAACATCGAGGCGCCGGCGACGCCAATGATAAACAAGATCGCGGTGCGCCGTCCGATCGCGCGCTGCGCCAACGCCATGAGCGAAAGCGTGCCGCCCTCGCCTTTATTGTCCATCTGCATGACCAGGAAGACGTATTTCAACGTCACTACGATCATCAGCGCCCAGAATATGAGCGAGACGACGCCGTAGACTTCCTCGTTGGTGAGCGGGGTGCCGTCCTGCAGGACGTGCGCCAGCAGATTCCTTGAACGCATAGAGTGGGCTGGTGCCGATGTCGCCATAGACGACGCCGATCGAACCCAGCATCAGCGCAAAGAAGCCAGCATACTTCGTCCGGCCGGACCCCTGGCCGGCGGCTGAGTGACCTGTGTCTGTGGTCTCGGATGGGTGAGGCGCGTCGGCCGGGGCCTGCGCCATGTTGCAATCCCCTTCGGGCGGCGGCCCGACCCCGGGGCGCGCCTTAGACCTTTTCAAATGGCCCGGCAAACCCCCGCGGCCAATGCGTGCGCTCAGGCATGCGACAGAGCGCCTTGTGGTTTGGTTAGCGGCGCTGCGATCGGCTCTTTACGCAACGGCAACCCAATCAGAACCCGATCAGAAATCCACCGCAATGCCTTTGCGCTCCCAATCCCCGTAGCGGGTGGGTTCGGGCCCGTCTGGGCCGCCTTTTTCTGCTTTGGTTTCTGGCGCCAGAGCTTCGGCTTGCCTGCGACGTTCTTCGGCCTCGGCCAGCGCGCGCTGGGCTTGCGGCGTCAACATCTTCTTTTGTTTTGGCGCGTCCATGGGCGACGATAATCGCGCCGCCGCTGCGCAAAGACAATTGCGGCCACGAACTGACCAGCGATCCGCCGCTTCGCCGCCGCACATGGTTGATGAAGTCTTAACCGGCATCGCAGAGCCTGCCGAGACCAGCTGGTCGTGCGTAATATTGCTCTCCCCTCCGCTGCGCTTTGCGTGGCGCTTTGCCTTGTCGCGGGGACTGAGCCTGCTTGGGCGCGCACGCCTGTCAGCATCGAAGGCGGCGACGAAGACACGCGTAAAGCCATTCTCGATCTCTTGCCCGACCGCGAAGGACCGACAAGTTTGTTCGATGCCGAACGCATCGCTGAAGAAGCGGCTGCGCGTGCGATCGTGTGGTTGCGCTCCGAAGGCTATTATGATGCCGTGGTCACGCCACTGGCGAGCGAGAACCCGATTGTGGCGCGGCTCGAGATCACGCTGGGCCAGCGCTACCGCTTCAACGCGCCGCAACTCACCTTCGACAATGATGCGCCAAACGCCGATGCGCATACAGCTGTTGCCGAGGCGCTGCGGGCGGTGCGCGCCGATGCGCCCGCACGTTCCGGCGATGTGTTGGCGGCCGAAGCAGGCGCGCTGGCAGCACTGCAGAATGCGGGATACGCCGATGCGGCGATCGGCGAGCGCCGCGTCATCGTCGATCACGCGACGCAGCGTGTCTCCGCCGACTTTCACTTCACCGCAGATTTTCTGGTGCGCCTCGGCAGCGTTCGCGCCGAACCGGATAATGTGTTTCGGCCTGGCTTCATCCGTTCGCTGCGCAATTGGCGGCAGGGCGCTGTTTATAGGCCGGACAATCTCACCCGCTTAAGGCGCGATCTGACCGGAACCGGCGCGGTCTCGCGCGCCGCGACCCGGCTTGCGGCGCCGGACGCAAACGGGCTGCGCGACGTCGTGCTCGAGGTCGAACCGGCCAAGCGCAACGCCTACGAACTTGGCTTCGGCTTTTCGACGACGGAAGGCGCTGGCGTCGAAGCGCAGTGGACGCGGCGCAATTTCACCGGCCGGGCGGACGCGCTCACACTTGCGGCCACACTCGGCCAAAATCTCTCCAATGCCAGCGTGACCTGGACGCAGCCGCATGCCGCCGGACTTGGTCACGCGATCACTTTGGGCATAGCCGGCACGCACGAGGACACTGAAGCGTTCACGCGCGACGGCGTGGCGATCTTTGCCTCGATCGATGCATCGCCGCGCATTCATTTGGGGCGCAGCTACGGCCTGCGCCTGGCGGCAGACACGTACGACAATCTGCCGAACGCGACAGTGCTTTCGGGCTTCTTGGATCTGCGCCAGGACAACACCGACTTTTCGCTCGATCCGCGCGCCGGCTCGATCCTGGAGGTCCGTGCCGAGCCGACAGTTTCGGTCGATGGCGGCACGACTGCTTTCGTGCGCGCGAACGCCGAAGCACGCCTCTATTATTCGCTGGGCGACGAGCAACGGCTGACATTCGCCGGGCGCCTGCGCGCGGGCTGGCTCGAACCGTTCGTTGGCGATGCAGACGATGCGCCCGCCGACCGGCGCTTTTATGCCGGCGGCGGCGGCTCGGTGCGCGGCTATCCCTACAATTCCATCTATCCGCTGGAACGCGACACGCTGGGTCTGACGCCGGGCGGCCAGGGCTTGCTGGAAGGATCCATTGAAGCGCGCTGGCGCTTCGATGGCCGGCTGGGCGCGGTTGCGTTCATCGATGGCGGCAATGCGTTCGACACTTGGGGCGACGCCGCCGATCTGCACTACGGGGCTGGTGTTGGCATGCGTTACGATTTGGGGTTTGCGCCGCTGCGCGTCGATCTCGCCTTCCCGCTCGACCATGAATTCACGGACGCCGATTATGCGCTCTATATCAGCGTCGGGCAGGCGTTCTGATGGCCGCGAAGAGGCAGCGCCATCGCATCGCTTTGATCGCGGGAACGGCCGCCATCTTCGGCGTTGGCGCGCTGGCGATCGGACCGGCCGCGCCCTGGGTGATCGATCGCTTCGCCGACGGCCAGCGCGTGTGGCGGCTCGGCACGCTGCATATCGAGGGCGTAAGAGGCGCCTGGCTGGGCGCACTGCATGCGGATCATCTGAGCATAGCTGACGCAAACGGAATCTGGTTCGAAGCGCGCGATCTCGATCTCAATTGGCGCCCGCAGAATATTCTGTTCGGCGGCGTCGACATCGACAGCGCGCGCGCGCGCAGCGTCGTCATCCATCGCCAGCCCGCTCTCGCCGAACCGCTGCCTTTGGGCGGCGCCAACATGGATGTGCGGCTCGGCGCCGTTCAGGTCGACGCCATTGACGTGGACCAACAAACGCTCGGCGAAGCCGCGCGCTTCAGCGCCGCGCTTTCCATGGATCTCCGCGACGATACGCTGAACGCCCTGAGCGCAAATCTGCGCCGCCTGGATTCCAATGCCGATCGCGTGGCTGTCTCCTATCGCGCCGGACCGCGCTATCTGCTCAATCTCGACATCAACGGCGAAGCCGGCGGCATTCTTTCGCGTCTTGTCGGCGCGCCCGGCAAGAGCCTGCGCGCCAGCGCCAGCGGTGGCGGCGACGAAAGCCGCGGCGAAGAACACTTCCATGCGACTTTGGGCGATGACGCGCTGGCCACCGGCCAAGTGCAATGGAATACGGCGCAGTGGACGACGGCGACTTATGTGCGTCTCGATCTGTTGCCGGGGTTTGCCGAACTGGCGCGGCGTATCGGGGCAAACCTTGCCGTAAACGCCAGCGGCGCGCGTATTGGCCGCTTCACCGCGCATGCGCAAACGCCGTTCATCGCGTTCGACATGACCGGCGCGCTCGATGCTGAGCGCGGCGTCAGCGGTCCGGCCCATTTCGTCGCCACCACACAGCGTCTTTCCGACATTGCCCGCGAAAGCCCGTTTCCGCTGGGCCCGGTGCGGCTCGAAGGCGAAATCCGGCAGGCCCGCGGTACGACGGCGCTGCGTGGAATTGTTTCCGGCGCCGCCGCGCAAGTTCTTGGCCAGCGCGGTTCTTTTGGCGGCGCGGTGCGCGCGTCGCTCAATGAGGACGGCTTTGCGCTGAGCGCGGATCTGCGCTCCGAACCGGACGCTGAACCCCTGCTCGCCCATGCGCGGGTGACAACCGACCTCGCTTATGACGCCCATCGCGGCCGCTTCGCGCTCAACAGCGCTGTCTTCGATGGCGCGGCCGCCCGCATGGACGCGCGCGGCTGGGCGCGCGCCGGCGACGGCGAATTCTCCGGCGCATGGGAGATGCGCAAGCTTGAGACGCTGCTGCCGGACTTGACCGGCGGCGCCAACGGCCAATGGCGCGCGTTCGCAGCGCGCCAGGGCGAGCATTATCTCTGGACGACGACATTTCACGGCGCCGGCGCCAATGTCGGCGGCCGCGATGTATTAGCGCAAATGCTGGGCCCCTCGCCCCGCCTCGACGCCATGCTGCGCAATGAAAACGGCGGCATTAGTGTTTCGCACGCGCGCGTCGACGGCGCCCGTCTGCGCGCCGGCGCCACCGGACGCATCGTCGCCGGCGTTGCAAATCTTGCCGTGGAAGCCTCGGCGCAGGGCCCGCTCAATCTCGGCGGCGCCGTCATCAATGGCGCGGCCGACGCGACGGGCCGGCTTACGGGCCGGCTCGGCGCGCCGACCCTCACCGCGCGTGCAACGCTCACCAGTTTCGAGGCTGGCGGCGCCGTGTTTGAACGGCCGATCGTGGATTTCACGCTCGCCCCCGGCGCCAGCGGCTATGTCGGTCACGCCGCAGCGCTTGCCTCGATTTCGCAGAAGCGGTTCACTGGCAGCGCCGATGTCGCCATTGCTCAATCCACACTGCACTTCACCAATCTCGACGCACGTGCGGGAAGCCTGCGCGCACAAGGCAGCGCCGCGATCAGCGCGCGCGGCGTCAGTGCGGATCTGGCCCTCAACGGCGCACTCGATGGGCTAGCGGAAGGCATAACCGGGGCTCTGATCGGTCAAGCGCATCTCACCCCGGATATGATCGCGATCGACGCGCAGCTGACCAATGCGCGCGCCGGCGATCTGTGGCTGCGTGCGGCCACGATCAGCGCCAATGGCCCCTATCGCGCCGTCGCCGGCCACGTTGAACTGCGCGGCCGCTTGCGCCAGGCGCCGCTGACATTTCGCGGCAACGCCGCGATCAGCGCGACGCGTGATGGGATCGGCGCCGATTTCGCCGGCGAAGGCACGCTTGCGGGCGCCGCACTGGCGACGCGCACGCCTCTGCACATGCATTGGAGCGATTCCGGCCTCGAGGCTGATCTCGATGCGCGTGTGGGCGATGGCGCACTCGCGGCGACCTGGACCGAACAGCGGCGCACGCTAGCCGGCAGCGTGCAGATCAATGATGCGCCGCTCGCGCCCCTCGCCGCGATCTGGGGCGAGCGCGCGACGGGGCGCATCGATGGCCGCGTCGTGCTCAACAACACACGCGGCGGCCTTGGCGGCAATGCCGATATCACTTTGGCCGATGCGCGCTTCGCCGGCCGCCAGCGCGGCACGCTCAATATGCATATTGTCGGCAATCTCGATCCCGAACGGCTGGCGGCTGAGATCGACGCCACATCGAGCGACGGTCTTGTGGCCCATTTCCAAGCCGACGCGCCGGTTGTCACCAGCAGCGATCCGATCCGCGTCGTCTTGGCGCCGCAGCGGCGCGGCACGGCGTCGTGGTCAGTGCGCGGGCCGGCGCAAAGTCTATGGGCCGCGGCGCGGCTGCAGGATCAATCGCTGGAAGGCGATCTCAATGGCGAAGGCACGCTGCATTTCGGCGCCGGTGCGTTAACCGGCGATGGACGCATCGAGATCGCCAATGGCCGTTTCGAAGACAAGCTTTCCGGCATCACGCTTGCGGATCTGAACGCCGGCGTGCTCATCGATCAGCGCGGAATCATCATCGATCATTTCACCGCGCGCGATCCGCGCGGCGGCACGCTCACCGCAACCGGCGGCAGCGCCAATCCAAACGAAGGCCGCATCGCCGTCACCGTCGACAATGTCCGCATCGCCGATCGCCCGGAAGCGCGCGCCCGCGCCAGCGGCCAGCTGACGCTTGCCTGGCAGGGCCTGCACTCGACCTTGTCGGGCAATCTCAATGTGCTCGAAGCCAATCTCGATATTGCGGCGAGCCCGTCCGCCGGGATTGCGACCATCAATGTTGTCGAGATCAACCGGCCGGATGCAGAGGATATGCCGAGCGATCAGGCGCCGAGCTTGCCGGTTCCGGGCGGCGCCGATCTCGACGTCAACATCCATGCGCCGGGGCGCGTCTTTACGCGCGGGCGCGGCGTTGAAGCGGAATGGTCGCTTGATCTGCACCTCACTGGTTCATCGAGCGCGCCCCGCATCATCGGCGAAGCGCGCGCCATTCGCGGTACGCTGGCCTTGTCGGGTCAACCCTTCGACATTACCGACGCGACAATCACCTTCGATGGCGATCCGCTCGATGCGCGCGTCGATCTCACCGCCGAGCGCGACACGTCCGACCTCACCGCAACGCTTCGGCTCACCGGCACCGCGCGCAATCCGGAAATCACCTTCACCAGCAATCCGGCGCTGCCGGAAGATGAGATTCTTCCCCAAGTGCTGTTCGGGCATTCGATCCAGGATCTGTCGCCATTCGAAGCCGCCCAGCTTGCTGCGAGCTTGGCGTCGCTCTCCGGGAGGGGATCGCTCGATCTGGTGAACGCCGCGCGCGCCGCGGCCGGCCTCGACCGTTTCAACATCACGCAGGAAGCGACCGGCGGTTATCTTGTCTCAGGCGGGGTCTATCTCGCGCGGGGGGTTTATGTCGAACTTGGCCGCACCGGCTTGGGCCAAGCGCAAACCCGCGTCGAATGGACCATCCGCCCGCGCATGGTGCTGATCACCAGCTTCCTCGGCAACGGCGACCAGCGCGTTTCGCTGCGCTGGAGAACCGAAAGCAATTGAGACACTTCGCCTGCCCCGCCATATAGGGCCCGGATGAAATTCCTCGATCAAACCAAGATCTATATTCGCTCCGGCAATGGCGGCGCGGGCTGTGTCTCGTTCCGCCGCGAGAAATTCATCGAGTACGGGGGCCCCGACGGCGGCGACGGCGGGCGCGGCGGCGATGTTTGGATTGAGAGCGCTGACGGGCTCAACACGCTGATCGACTATCGCTACCAACAGCATTTCAATGGCGCCACGGGCGGCCACGGCATGGGCAAGAGCCGCCATGGCGGCGACGGCAAAAGCATCACGCTGAAAGTGCCGACTGGCACGCAGGTGTTGGATGAAGACAAGGAAACAGTGATCGCCGATCTGCACGCGCCCGGCATGCGCGTGCTGTTGGCGCGCGGCGGCAATGGCGGCTTTGGCAATGAGCACTTCAAGTCATCAATCAACCGCGCACCGCGTCACGCCAATCCGGGCCAGGACGGCGAGGAGCGCACGCTCTGGCTGCGGCTCAAACTGATTGCCGATGCCGGATTGGTGGGATTGCCGAACGCCGGCAAGTCGACGTTCTTGCGCGCGGTGAGCGCTGCAACGCCGAAGGTGGCTGACTATCCGTTCACAACGCTGTATCCCCATCTCGGCGTCGTCACCATCGGCGAAGAGCGTTTCGTGATGGCCGACCTTCCCGGCTTGATCGAGGGCGCCGCCGAAGGAGCGGGTCTCGGCACACGCTTCCTTGGACACGTCGAACGCTGTGTGGCGCTGGTGCATTTGATCGATGCGACCCAAGACAGCGCCACGGAATCCTACCGCATCGTGCGCCATGAACTGGAAAACTACGGCGAAGAACTTGCCGCCAAGCCCGAGATTGTCGCGCTCAACAAGATCGATGCGTTGACGCCCGCCGAAGCGAACCGCAAGCGTGCCGCCCTCTCCCGCGCGATCGGAAAAGAGGTGCGCCTCATCTCCGGGGTATCCGGCGCCGGCGTGCGCGAACTGAGCGGCGAGATTGCCCAAATGTTGCGCGCGCGCCGCGCCGATGAAGCAGCGCCCGCCCGGGAGAGTGCGCACGAGGATTGGTCGCCCTGATGCGCGATTTGCCGCTCGCTTATCCTGGCATGCGCATCGGCCTCTTCGGCGGCACGTTTGATCCTGCCCACACGGGCCACGCGCATGTAGCGGAAACCGCGCTCAAGCGCATGCAGCTCGATCGCGTGTGGTGGATGGTGACGCCGCAAAATCCATTGAAGCCGCAATCGAGCCCGTTTGCGAAGCGCTTCAAGTCTGCGCAAAAAGCGGCGCGCGGCCCCAAGATGATCGTCACCGACATCGAGAAGCGTTTGCACTGCTTCTATACCTACGAGACCCTGCGCGAACTGAAGCGGCTTTACCCGGGCGTGCATTTCTTTCTGGTCATGGGCGCGGACAATCTGGCCAATTTCCGCAAGTGGAAGAACTGGCGCGAGGTGGCGGACGCTGTTCCCGTCGTAATTGTGTCACGCCCGGGCGCGGGCGCTCGTGAGCGGCTAGAAGCGCCGAAAGATTGGATATTTTTGAATGCCCGCCATCATCCCCAGTCTTCCACAGCGCTTAGAAAGCGAAAGCGGGCGGCTGTAGCGAAACCGGCGCGGAAGTGATAGCGTTCGTATATCCCTGAGGTAGTAGAAGGACCAACGCACCTGTCGCCTGAAATGAAACGCGCGCCGGCCGCAACACCAGCCGGAGAACTCTCGCGCAATCGAGTGCGCGGAGTCATCGATGTGGATGACGCAACACGCGTCGTTCTCACTTCACTTGAAGACGATAAGGCCGAGGACATCCTCGCCATCGACATTCGCGGCAAATCCTCTTTCGCAGACATGCTCATCGTCGCTTCGGGCCGCTCGGCGCGGCACGTCGGGGCGCTGGCCGATCACGTCATGCGCAAGCTGAAGGAATCCGGCGTGAAGGAGGTCCGCGTCGAGGGCATGCCGAATTGCGACTGGGTGCTGGTCGATGCGGGCGACGTGGTGGTGCACCTCTTCCGCCCGGAAGTCCGCTCCTTCTACAATATCGAAAAGATCTGGGCCGCTTCCCCTGGTCCCACACCCGCTTTGCCGAGCTGAGGTGAAGATCTTGATCGCAGCAGTGGGCCGTCTGCGCGACGGTCACGAAGCTGCGCTCACCGCCGACTATGTGCAGCGTGCGGCGCTTGCCGGCCGCCAGCTTGGTTTCAAATCGGTCGACCTCATAGAAGTGGAAGGCAAGCCGAGCGGGGAAGCGCGCGCGGAAGCCGTAGCGCTTTATCGCGCCACGCCGGACGGCGCGCGCAAGATCCTTTTGGATGAGCGCGGCGCTGAGTGGGCCTCGCGCCAGCTTGCCGAAAAGCTCGCCCGCTGGCGTGACGACGGCCTTTCCTGCGCGACGTTCTGGATCGGCGGCGCTGATGGGGTTTCGCAATCGGTTAAGGATAACGCTGACGAAAAGCTCGCATTCGGCCGCCAAACCTGGCCGCATCGCCTGGTTCGGGTGATGATTTCCGAGCAAATTTACCGGGCTGTGACCATTTTGAGCGGTAATCCCTATCACCGGGACTGAGAGATCTCGGGGGTATGGTGAGACATGGCTCGTGGCGCAATTCGCGCCTGCGCCCTCGTCGCGTGCGCGGCAGGGGCGCTCGCAACGTTTCTGGGGGATGCATCCGCCCAGACCCGACACGCCAGCTTGACCCAAGTCGAGCGCGATCGCCGCGCCGAAGACGCGCGCGCACGCCGGTTGCGTACGCAGGCCGAGGCGGCGCGCGCTGAAATCACCACTATCAATGTCCGCCTTGTCGCCTCCGGCGAGCGCCGGGCGGCGGCGGAGACCGCAGCCACCCTTGCCGAGCAGCATTTGAACGCGCTGAACGCGCAGATGAGCGAAGAAACCAAAAAGCGCCGCTTTGCGCGCGATGCGTTCGAAGTCAGCCTTGATCGCGGCTGCGTTTTCGCAGCGCCGCGTCGAACCGCGCGCCGTGCGCGCCGGCATCTTCGCCCGTGCTGCCGCACCCGAATTGAGTTTCGAAGTGCAACGCTCTCAAAACGCTTTCCAAAGCGCCCAAGCCATCGCCTTCGAAGTCGGACGTGAACAAGCTGCACTTGTCGAAGCGCAACAGACTATCGACGCCGAGCGCACACAGCTCGCTACATTGCTGGAGCGGCGCCAAACATTGGCCGCCTCGCTTACCCAACAAGCCAACGCCGCCGAACAACGCGTCCGTCAATTGGCCGCACAGGCGCGCACGCTGCGCGAATTGGCCTCCCGCGTGCAGCGCCCGACACCGCGTGGTTCCCGCCCGGAACCAGCGATTATCCCGGCTTCCTGGTCGGTCCCAACCTCCGGCAGCATCGTCCGCCCGTTTGGCGCGCGCGACCGCGATGGCCCTGCCTCACAAGGCGCGGTGCTCCGCACCCGCAATGGCGCGCAGGTTGTGGCGCCCGCCTCTGGACAAGTCGCCTATGCCGGACTGTTTCGCAGCTACGGCCAAGTCTTGATCCTCAACCTCGACGGTGGTTACGTGCTTGTCCTCACCGGCATGGAATCAATCAACGCCCATGTCGGCGACGCGGTGCAGGCAGGCCAACCCGTTGGCGAAATGTCAGCGGCAGACACGCAAGTGCCGGAATTGTATGTGGAAGTGCGGCGGCAAGGCCGTCCAATCGATCCAGGGCGATGGCTCACCTCGCGGGGGCTAACAGCTGACCGGGGCGTGCGGACGGGTTAGATTTCTCCGGTGGCGGTATAACACAGCGCTGAAGGGCGTTCGGGGAGTAGGAAATGCGCGTAGCGTGGTTGGCGGCGCCCGTGGCTGGCGCGGCGCTTTTGGTCGGCGCTCTGGCTTGGTCGGCCCCTCAGGACCAAAATCGCGGCGACGTTTACCGTCAGCTCGAACTGTTTGCCGATGTGCTTTCGCGCGTTGAGCAGGATTACGTGACCCCGATCGACGAGAAGACGGCGATGGAAGCGGCCATTAACGGCATGCTTGCTTCGCTCGACCCACATTCCTCCTACATGAACGCCGACGAATACCGCGACATGCAGGTGCAAACGCGCGGCGAATATGGCGGCCTCGGCATCGAAGTGACGGTTGATGATGGCGTGGTTCGCGTCGTTTCCCCGATCGACGATACGCCCGCCGCGCGCGCCGGCATCCAGGCCGGCGACTATCTCACCGCCATTAACGGCCAAAGCATTGTCGGCCTGACTTTGAACGACGCGGTGCAGCGCATGCGCGGCGATCCGGGCAGCTCCATTACCGTGACCGTTGCGCGTGAAGGCGCCGATCCGCGCGACGTGACGCTGCAGCGTGAGATCATCAATGTGCGCTCGGTGACCGGGCGCGTTGAAGGCGGCGACATCGGCGTCATCCGCATCTCGACGTTCAACGAACGCACCGACACGCTGCTGCAAGACGCCATCCATCAGATACGCGCGCAAGCGGGCAGTCATTTGCGCGGCATCGTCGTCGACCTGCGCAACAATCCAGGTGGCCTGCTCGATCAAGCCATCGACGTCTCCGACGCTTTCCTCGACGGCGGCGAAGTGGTCTCCACCCGCGGGCGTCATCCGGAAGACATTCAGCGCTACAATGCGCGTCGCGGCGACGACCTCGCCGGCCTGCCGGTGGTCGTCCTGGTGAACGGCGCCTCGGCATCAGCGGCTGAAATCGTCGCCGGCGCCCTACAAGACCGCCATCGCGCAATCGTTGTCGGCACCACGTCTTTCGGCAAGGGCTCGGTGCAAACTGTGATCCCGCTGCAAGGCGGACGTGACGGGGCGCTGCGCCTCACCACAGCGCGCTATTACACGCCGTCGGGTCGTTCGATCCAAGGCGAAGGCATCACGCCGGACATGGAAGTGTCTGCGCGCCGGGTCGACGTCAGTCATTTGCAACGCCTCGGCATCACCGAAGCGGATCTGCCGAACGCGCTGCAAAACGAAAACGGCGGCAATCATCGCTCGGCGCTGCATGTGCCTGCCGATCAGCCGCCGGCGAATTGGAACGCGGACGACGATTATCAGCTGAAGCGCGCGGAAGACTTCCTGCGCCAAGGCACCGTCGCGCAACGTCTCGCGCAGCGGGCTGGCTAGTTCCAACGTTAAGACTTCATTAACCGCGGCGGCTTGCCCTCGGATTGGGCCGCTCCGCGGTTAGTGACGCGTGCACCGAATTCAGCGATGTTTTCGCGTGATGATTCGCTCCGCGATACCGCGCGCCGGCGCGCACGCGGCTCATGTGAAGGTCCGCGATGCCGACGCCTAGGCTTCCGAAGCGACGCCTGCCGCAGATCAAGATCAATCCGAAACTTGCGGCGCTGGGCGCCGGCGGCGTCATCGTGCTCGCCGCAGTGATCGCCATTCAAGTGTTTGGGGATCCTTCAGCGGCCGGTCCGCGCGGCGTCGTTTCGCTTGCGCCGAATTCGGCGCAAGCGGCCACAGCACCTCGCATCTCGTTTTCAGAAGCCGCTTCCGAAGGCGCGCAATTCGCGCCCATGGGGGGGCTGAACGATCCCTCCAGTAACGGACAGATCGGTGAGATTGGCGCCGACGGCCAATTGCGGGTCTCCGTTGTCGGCGCCCCCGAAGTGGATGCGTCGGGCGCGCCGTCCGTGCGCCCGTTACCGCGCGCGCCCATCGCTGGGCTCGTCCAGCAAGGCCCCAACGGACCGATGCCGATCATTGCGCAAAACGGGATGACGTCGGCGCAAGCTTATGCCCGGCCGTTCACATCGCAATCGAACAAGCCGCTGCTCGCCGTGATCATTGGCGGCCTTGGATTCAACGCCGCGGCGACCACGCAAGCGATCAACGAGCTGCCGCCTGAGATCACCCTCTCCTTCGTGCCCTACGCCAGCAATCTGCAGACCTGGATCGACCAGGCGCGCGCGCACGGCCACGAAGTCATGCTCGAACTGCCGATGGAGCCGTTCAATTCGGCCGCCGACGATACCGGCCCGCAGACGCTGCTCGCTTCGGCGACACCGCAGCAGAACATCGCCCATCTCGAGCAATTGCTTTCGCTGGGCGCCGGTTACTTCGGCGTGACCAATTATCAAGGCGCGCGCTTCGCCACCTCAGCCCAGGCGTCGCAGCCGATCGTGCAAGCTCTGAGGCGGCGCGGGCTGGTTTTGGTTTCCTCCGGCATCGGGCAACGCACGGCGCTTTCAGTGGAAGCTGCACGGGCAGGACTTACCAACACTGCGGCAGATCGCATCATCGACGCCCGCCGCGAGGCTGACGCCATCGACGATCAATTGCTCAATCTTGAGGCCCTGGCGCTGCAGAATCAGAGCGCCATCGGGGCCGGTTTCGCGTATCCCGTCACTATGCAGCAAGTCGGCCACTGGGCCGCTGACGTTGGGTCACGCGGTTATCAACTCGCGCCTGTTTCGGCCGTGCTTGCCGCACGCGCCGGGCGCAGATGACAGACGCCAGAGATCCGAAGCTTGATCCGAAGCTAGATCCGAAGCTTTTTCGTCCCAACGTTGGGCTTGCGCTTTTCCACCGCGATGGCCCGGTGCTGCTTGGCAAGCGCGTGGGCACGCAAGGCCCCTATCAGTGGCAAATGCCGCAAGGCGGCGTCGATCGCGGCGAGAAGCCGCGTGACGCAGCGTATCGCGAACTTGAAGAAGAGGTTGGCGTCACGCCCATGCACGTCGATCTACTCGAGGAGACCGACGACTGGATTTATTACCAATTCCCCACGGAATTGCGCGCAAAAATGAAGCAGCGCGGGCGCTATCTGGGACAGCGGCAGAAATGGTTTGCGTTCCGGTTCAAGGGGCGTGACGCCGATGTGAGACTCGACGCACATTCGCCTGAATTCAGCGATTGGAGATGGGCCGCGCTCGAGAGCGCGCCGGAGCTTGTGATACCGTTCAAGCGCGCCACATACGAAGAAGTTGTACGGCGGTTCAAGAAGTACAGCGTGGGGGCATCGAAATGATTGTAAGCCTTAAGGGCGCCGCTCGAGCGCCGTTCTGATGAAACGCAACAATGTGGTGACGCCGCTCGTGTTTGTGCACGGCGCGTTTTGCGGCGGCTGGGCGTTCAACTCCTTTCGTGAGCCGTTCGAAGCCGCGGGCTTTCAAACCCACGCCCCAGATCTGCCCTATCACGAGCGCGGCGCCGATCTCGAAGCGCTCGCGCAAGCAGGTTTGAAGGAATACGCGCAAGCGATTGCCGCGTTCGTGCAGGGCTTGCGCGCCCCGCCCGTGCTCATTGGTCACTCGCTCGGCGGGCTGGTGGTGCAGCTTGCGGCAACCCAGACGGACATCGCCGGGCTCGTCTTGCTTGCGCCCTCAGCGCCATGGGGCGTGCCGCCAACCACACTCGACGAGCACAGCAATCAGTTCGGCCTTTCCCTGCTCGGAGATTATTGGCGCAGACCCGTGCCGCCTGATTATCGCGTGGCGCGTGCGACGACGTTGGATCGCCTGTCGCAAGACGATGCGCGGCGCAGGTTTGCGAATTTCGTGCCCGAGAGCGGGCGCGCCATTCGCGAAGCGGTGCAATGGTGGCTCGATGCGTCGATGTCAGGACAAGCGCCCGTCTTTGCCATCAGCGCGCCGGTGCTGGGCATCGCCGGCGGCCGCGATCGGGTCAATTCCGCCAGCACCGTTCGGCGCATCATCGCGCGCTTCCCCGAAGGCCAGGCGCACTTTCACGAATTCCCCGAGATGAGCCATTGGCTCGTCGGCGAGCCGGAGGCCGACGAGGTTGCGGACTTCGTGCTGCAATGGCTGGAAGCGCGCGACATTGCGCCGAAACGGCGCAAGCCCTGGCAGCTCTCGCTCTTCGGTTGGGGCGACGCGCGGGCTTAAGGCCGCGCGGCGCGGATTGTCACCAGCGCAATCTCTGGCGGATTGAGGAAGCGCACTGGCGGTCCGCTCGTGCCGATGCCGGCGGTGACGTAAAGCGTCTGTCCGTTGCGATCGACGCGTCCGCACGCGAATTCCTTGTGCCGGATCGGCAAGAACCGCCGGCCGACGAACGGGATCGTCACCTGCCCGCAATGCGTGTGCGCCGCGAGCATGAGCGCTGGTCCCCGCGGCATGTGGACGAACGGATCTGGATTGTGACTGAGAATGATGGTGTCGGCGCCGGCAGGCGCGCCATCGAGCGCATCACCGAAATCAGGATCGCCGGTCCATTTGTCGGCAAGACCGGCGATGACAATCGCGCCGCCCGAGCGATGAATGGTGATGTTGCGATTCCAGAGCGCGGCGGCGCCTGCATTTTGCAGCGCGGTGGTAATTGTCTCGCGCCCATACCAGCTATCGTGATTGCCAATGACGGCAACGACGCCATAGCGGGAATTGACGGCCGCCATGGTGGCGATGGCGCCGAGAATGTCCTGATTGGCTGCAGGCGTGCGATTAGCCTCGCTCGGGCCGCCGGCGACATAATCGCCCAGCATCACGACGAGGTCTGGATGCAACGCGTTGATGCGCCGCACGATGCGCCCCATACGCGATGCATCAACATGGGCGCCGCCGACATGGGTGTCGCCGATGGCCGCGATGGTGAGCGGCGCGCCATGCCAATTGGCGCTAACGATTTCGACGCGCCGAACCACCAGCGATTCCGGTTCGATCAGAAATGCGTAGGCGCTGAGCAACCAGATGAGCGCAACCAAAGTAAGGGCCACGGCCAGCGGCCAACGCAGCCAGGCGGCGAGCGCAGTCCATTTCGCTCTCAGAAGATACGCAGCCGCCGCGACTGCAACGCCGCTCAGAGCGGCGACGGCGACGAGTTGAAGCATGCGGTCAGCGCCGCATTGCGCTTAGCGCGCCATCGCGGCGCGGATGCCTTCGAGGCGCTCCAGCGAACGCCGGGCGCCGTCACGCGCCGTATCGCCATTGGCGTCACGCAAATCTTCTTGCGTATCCTTGATCTGTTGGTCGAGTTGGGCGGTGTCCACATCGGCGAGATCGACGGCGTCTTCAGCCAGCACGGTCAGCCCTTCCGGCGTCACGTCCGCGAAGCCGCCATTGACGAAGATGCGCCGCTCGGCGCCGTCATTGAACACGCGCAGTGCGCCTGCCTTCACCACGCTCATTACCGGCGCATGGTTCGGGGATACGCCAAATTCGCCTTCCGAACCCGGCACGACGACATGATCCACCTCGCCGTGAAACAGCTCACGCTCGGGCGAGACCAAGGCAAAATTCAATTTGTCAGCCATACTTCACTCAGTTCTTGCGTGCTTGCGCGTCGACGCGCGCCACGAATTTCCGTTTGCTCGCATTGGCGCCTGGCGCATCGAGCTCGAGCAGCGCCACCTTGCCGGCGCCCAGATCGATCTCATAAGCGCGAAATCGATAATCCTTCAGGCGCGGGTGCGGTCCATCCTTGATCTGCTTGGCTTGCGGATAAGCGCGCTTCAAGCTCGCCTCAACCGCGCCCAGCGCCCGATCGAAATCATAGTCAGCGAAGAAGACCGAGCAGGTCGAGCGGTTCAGATCGAGGAAAACGCCGCTCTCTTTCAAAGGATAGAAAGCAGTCCTGCCGCCCTGAGCAAGGCCGAGGTCGGCGCGTTCAAGCTCGCTGAGCGGCATGCCTTCCATGGGCAGCGACCCTTTGACTGTCCCTGCCACCATCGCGATGCAGCCTTCGACGATCTGGGCCGCGAGTTCGCTGTGAGTCATTTCGCTCGCCTTCCGTTGACGCCGTTATTGCTTGACCACCATGCCCGTCACTTGCGCCACAAACTTTGGCGCGCGCGCGTGCTGCGTGGGGTAACTCAGTTGCACGATCGCGAGACGCCCCTGGGGGAGCTTCACATCGTAGGTGCGCACACGCATGTCGGTGTCGCGCGGATCGTCTTCGTCCTTGGCCTGCTTGGCGTTGGGATAAGCGCGCTTCACAGCGTTCTCGACCGTCGACAGCGCTTTCGGCGCGTCGGCGCCCGAATACCAGATCGTCGAGCGCGCTTCGTCGACGTCATAGAAGACGCCGGATTTCTCCAGCGGATAGAACATGGTGTTGCTGCCGGGCGGCAAACCCAACTCGCCGCATTGCTGGGCGTTCAGGACGACGGGCGCGATCGGGAATTTTCCGCGCACGGTCCCAGCGATGCCGGCGATGGCAGCTTCAACGACGAGCTGCGCGACGACTTCGCTGTGTTTCGCCATCAGGCCGCCTCCGCTGCGAGACGCTGAGCCTTGGCGACCGCGTCTTCAATGGTGCCGACCATATAGAAGGCAGCTTCCGGCAAGTGATCGTATTCGCCTTCCACGAGTCCTTTGAAACCGCGGATGGTGTCCTTGATATCGCAGAGCACGCCTGGCTGACCGGTAAAGGCTTCCGCCACGTGGAACGGCTGCGAAAGGAAACGTTCGATCTTGCGGGCGCGCGCCACGGTGAGTTTGTCGTCTTCGGAAAGTTCGTCCATGCCGAGGATGGCGATAATGTCCTGCAGCGCCTTGTAGCGTTGCAGCGTTTCCTGAACGCGGCGCGCAGTATTGTAGTGCTCTTCACCGACGACGTTGGCGTCGAGAATCCGCGATGTGGAGTCGAGCGGATCGACGGCGGGATAAATGCCCTTGGCGGCGATGTCGCGCGACAGAACGGTGGTGGCGTCCAAGTGCGCGAACGACGTTGCTGGCGCGGGATCCGTCAAGTCGTCGGCTGGAACGTAAATAGCTTGCACCGACGTGATGGAGCCCTTGGTGGTCGAGGTAATGCGCTCCTGCATCTGGCCCATTTCCGTGGCGAGCGTCGGCTGATACCCGACCGCCGAAGGAATACGGCCCAGAAGTGCTGACACTTCCGAACCCGCTTGCGTGAAGCGGAAGACGTTGTCGACGAAGAACAGGATGTCCTTGCCCTGGTCGCGGAAGTGCTCGGCGATGGTGAGGCCCGAGAGCGCCACGCGCGCACGTGCGCCCGGCGGTTCGTTCATTTGCCCGAACACCAGCGCGCAGCGCGAGCCCTGCCCGCCGCCGGCCTTGTTGACGCCCGATTCGATCATTTCGTGGTAGAGGTCGTTGCCTTCGCGCGTGCGCTCGCCGACGCCGGCGAACACTGAATAGCCGCCATAGGCCTTGGCGATGTTGTTGATCAGCTCTTGGATCAGCACCGTCTTGCCCACACCTGCGCCGCCGAACAGACCGATCTTGCCGCCCTTCGAATACGGGCACAGCAGATCGACGACCTTGATGCCCGTGGCCAGCATTTCCGGCACTGGCTTTTGATCGACGAATTCCGGCGCCAATTGGTGGATGGCGCGCCGCGCGCTGGTCTTCACCGGACCGGCTTCGTCCACCGGCTCGCCGATCACGTTGAGAATGCGCCCAAGCGTTTCCTCACCCACCGGCATCTGGATGGGCGCGCCGGTGTCGGACACTTCCTGACCGCGCACGAGCCCGTCGGTGGCGTCCATGGCGATGGTGCGAACAGAGCCCTCGCCCAGGTGCGTCGCCACTTCGAGCACCAGGCGCTGACCATTATTCATGGTCTCAAGCGCGTTGTAGATATTCGGCAGCGCGCCGTCGAACTCGACGTCGACGACGGCGCCGATCACCTGCGCCACGCGGCCTTTCATGGGTTTCGTCATCTCATTTCCTCGTCCGGTAACCTTCGCGCCGCGTTTGGTCCGCGGCTAATGCATCAAACGTCCGACAATCACACCGGCGGCCACCGCCAGAAACGGCGCAATGATCAAAGCGATGCGCCGCCAATCCTTCACGCCGGAATCCCTCATTCCAGAATCCTTCACGCCGAAGTGCTTCATTCCACCGAGAGCTCCACCGGCATGTTGCCGCGCGTGGCGTTCGAGTACGGGCACACAAGGTGTGCCGCTTCGATCAGCTCCAGCATCTGCTCGTTGCTCAGCCCCGGCACATGGATCTTCATGCGCGCCGCAAGGGCAAAGCCGCCGCCCTCCTTGGGACCGATATCGACTTCGCACGTGACCTTGGCTTTCGACGCATCCCACTTCTTCTGCCCCGCCACGAACAGCACGGCGCCGTTGAAGCAGGTGGCGTAGCCCATGGCGAACAATTGCTCAGGATTGCAGCCTTCGCCCGACCCGCCCAAACCCTTGGCATGCTCGGTATGAAGATAGATGCCGCCTTCCTTGAGGGCGGTTTTGCCATTGGCGCGGCCGCCAACACAGGAAGCCGTCATGGTTGCGAGAACACTGGTTGGGCCTGCCATCGTCGTTTCTCCTTAGAGAGCCTCCGCGCCCGAGATGATTTCGATGAGTTCTTTGGTGATGTTGGCCTGCCGCTGCCGATTGTAGCGGAGCGTGAGTTTGCGAATGAGATCGCCGGCATTGCGCGTGGCGTTGTCCGTCGCCGTCATTTGCGCGCCGTAGAAGCCAGCTTGGTTTTCAAGCAGTCCCTGCAGGATTTGGCCGTTAATGTAGCGCGGCAGCAGCGCTTCCAGGATTTCGGTCTCGCTCGGCTCGTATTCGTAGACCGCGCCCTTCAAATCCGGCGGCGCGACCCCTTCCGGCGCCACCGCCGGAATAAGCTGCACCGCCGTCGGCACTTGGCTGATCACCGACTTGAAGCGCGAAAAGAAGAGCGTCGCCACATCGAAGCCGCCCGCGGCGAAGAGATCTTTCACCGTCTCGCCCACGATCGCGGCGGCATCGGCGTTGATGGAGCGGAAGCTCGGAGAGATCGATGTATTTGATGATCTTGTCGCCATACTGGCGCTTGAGCTGATCGCGGCCCTTCTTGCCGACAGCGACGATCTTCACCGTCTTGCCTGCCCCCAGAAGCTCTTGGATCTTCTCGCGCGCCAAACGCACGATTTGGGTGTTGAAGCCGCCGCAGAGTCCGCGTTCGGATGTCATCACCACGATCAGCTGCACATCGCTCTTGCCGGTGCCGCGCAACAGAAGCGGCGCGCTGTCGCCCGACACCGCCCCTGCCAGATTGGCGATCACGCGCGCCAGGCGTTGCGAATACGGACGCGCCGCTTCCGCGGCCGCCTGCGCACGCTTCAGCTTCGAGGCGGCCACCATCTGCAGCGCTTTGGTGATCTTCTGCGTCGACTTCACGCTGGCGATGCGGTTGCGGAATTCCTTTAAGCTCGGCATCGAAATCCCTAACGCTGCGAAAGCGCAAGCCGGCCGGCCACGCCCAGGAAGAAGACGCCGATGGCGCCCTCAAGCCAACGAACCAATGTGCTCTTCAAGGCGATCCGGCGCGCGCGCGAAGCGGCATAGGCAATGAACGACAGCCAGATCAATCCAAACGCCGCGTGGATGCCAAGCAGCATCACGCCGATCAATGGCGCGTTCGCCAGTCCGCCGGTGAATTGCGGCAGTGCCGCCAAATAGAACAAAGCCACCTTCGGATTAAGCGCATTGGTCAAGAAGCCTTGCCAAAACGGCGCGCCCAGTTTCGGCTCGCCAGTTTGCGCGTGGGCTTTGCCTTTGAGGGCGCTCCACACCATGGTGACGCCGAGATAAGCGAGATAGAGAGCCCCTGCCGTCTTCACCGCCAAGAAAAGCGCCGGTACGGCGACGAGCACGCTCAGCAATCCAAACCCAATCAGCGAGCCGTACCAAAACACCACCGCCGTCATGATGCCGGCCAGCGCCGCCAAGCCCGCGCGCAAGCCGCCGCGCGCGCCGTGGCTTGCGACCAGAAGCGTGTCCGGCCCCGGCGAAAGCGTCACCGCCAAGGCAAGCGCCGACCAGGCAAGGAGAGCGGCGGTTGAGATCACGCGAACGTCGCCGAGAACTCGTCGAGCGCGGCCTTCATCTTATCTTCGATGCCGTCCTTCGAAATATCCTTCTTGGCCACGATCGCGGCCAGCAAGTCGGCTTTCTTCGCACGCAGCCAGGCGCGCAATTCGGTCTCGAAGCGGCCGATGGCGCTGACATCGACCTTGTCGAGATAGCCGCGCGTGCCGGCATAGATAAGCACCACTTGCTCTTCGACCGGCGTTGGCGCGAATTGCGGCTGCTTGAGCAATTCCGTGAGGCGCGCGCCACGATTGAGCAAACGCTGCGTGGTGGCGTCGAGGTCGGAACCGAATTTCGCGAACGCCGCCATTTCGCGGTATTGCGCCAATTCGCCCTTCAGCGGGCCAGCGACTTGCTTCATCGCCTTGATCTGAGCGTTGCCGCCGACGCGGCTGACCGAGATGCCGACATTGAGCGCCGGACGGATGCCTTGGAAGAAGAGATCGGTTTCCAAGAAGATCTGCCCGTCAGTGATCGAGATGACATTGGTCGGGATGTAAGCCGATACGTCGTTGGCCTGGGTTTCGATGATCGGCAGCGCCGTCAGCGAACCCGCGCCATTGTCTTCGTTCAGCTTGGCTGCGCGCTCGAGCAAGCGCGAGTGCAGATAGAAGACGTCGCCCGGATAGGCTTCGCGGCCCGGCGGACGGCGCAGCAGCAGCGACATTTGGCGATAGGCGACAGCCTGTTTCGACAAGTCGTCATAAATGATGAGCGCGTGCATGCCGTTGTCGCGGAACCATTCGCCCATGGCGCAGCCTGAGAACGGCGCCAGGAATTGCAGCGGGGCCGGCTCGGACGCCGTGGCCGCAACGATGATCGAGTAGCCGAGTGCGCCCTTGTCTTCGAGCGTCTTCACGAGTTGCGCCACCGTCGAGCGCTTTTGGCCGACGACGACGTAAATGCAGTAGAGCTTCTCGCTTTCGGGCGCGTTGCGATCGTGGGCTTCGCGTTGATAGAGGATGGTGTCGAGTGCGACGGCGGTCTTGCCGGTTTGGCGGTCGCCGATGATGAGCTCGCGCTGGCCGCGGCCGATCGGGATGAGAGCGTCGATCGCCTTGATGCCGGTTTGCATCGGCTCGTGCACCGACTTGCGCGGAATGATGCCCGGCGCCTTGACGTCGACGGTGCGGCGTTCGGCTGCTTTGATCGGGCCCTTGCCGTCGATGGCTTCGCCCAGCGGGTTGACGACGCGGCCGAGCAGGCCCTTGCCGACAGGCACGTCGACGATTTCGCCGAGGCGCTTTACGGTATCGCCTTCCTTCAAGCCGCGGTCTTCGCCGAAAATGACGACGCCGACATTGTCGCGTTCGAGATTGAGCGCCATGCCCTTCACGCCGCCCGGAAACTCGACCATTTCGCCGGCCTGCACGTTCTCAAGTCCGTAGACGCGCGCGATGCCGTCGCCGACCGAAAGCACGCGGCCGATTTCGGAAACTTTGGCTTCAGTGCCGAAGCCCTTGATCTGCTCTTTGAGGATCGCGGAGATTTCTGCGGCGCGGACGTCCATTGATGATACCCCTCAGGCGGATTTCAGTGCGAGACGCAGAGCGTCCAGTTTTGCTTTGACGGAAGCGTCGAATTGCTTGGAGCCGGCGCGCACGACGAAGCCGCCGATAAGGCTGTCGTCGACGCGGGTTTCGGCTTCCACTTTCGAGCCGAGCGATTTGGCGACGGCTTCGATGATGGTGTTCTTTTCGGCTTCAGCGAGCGGGCGCGCGGACACAATCTCGACTTGGCGAGCGCCCCGCTCGCGCGCAACCAGGCGCCGGTAAGCCGACCCGATCGCGGGCAGTTCAGCGGCGCGGCGGTTCTGCGCGGCGACCCCGATCAAATTGCGGCCGAGTTCGCTTAAGCCCAACTTTGCGCCCACAGCGACGAGCGCGCGGGCTTTGTCGCCCGGTTCGATCAGCGGCGAGCGCGCCACTTCGCGCAAATCGGCCGATTCCTTCCAGGCGGCGGCGAAGGTGATGAAGTCGCGCTCGACAGCCTCGGTGGCCTTCGCATCACGCGCCAACTCGAAGACAGCTTGCGCATAACGCGCCGCCGCTTCTGAAGCTTCGCCGTCGAACTCGCCCGCCACTTCTGTCTCGCTAATTCGGCTGCCGTCCGATCCCGCCGGGATCGCCCGTTGCCTTGTTGCCGCCGCCTATCGCGGCCCGATTGGGGGAAAACCCAAACGCCAGTGGGGCCGCAGCGCGACCGCGCGGGACCCTTGACGCGCGCGCGAACTACCATGCCGCATTCGGCCTTGACAACCGCCCCGAAGGACGCCCGATCAGCGACAAAAGAGCCGGAAATTCCGGCCGCTGACGCGCTTGGGGAAAGCCACCATGACCGATGCCGCTGAGGGCGCGCAGACCAGCCCTGAAAAGATGCGCCTGGTGGTGGTCGCCTCCGCCGCCGGCACGGTGTTCGAGTGGTACGATTTCTTCGTCTACGGGGCGCTGGCCTCGGTCATTGCGCCGCTCTTCTTTGCAGGCCTGCCGGATGCGCAAGCCTTTGTTTTCACACTGCTCACCTTCGGCGTCGGGTTCGTGGTCCGGCCGATCGGCGCCATCGTCTTTGGCAAAATGGGCGACTCGGTCGGACGCAAGGGGACCTTCCTCGTCACCATCAGCATTATGGGCGCGGCCACCTTCGCCATTGGCCTCTTACCGACCGCGCCCGCCATTGGCACTTGGGCCCCGGTTCTGTTGGTAACTTGCCGCGTGCTGCAGGGCTTTGCTCTGGGCGGGGAATATGGCGGTGCCGCCATCTATGTCGCCGAGCACGCCAACCCCCGCCGGCGCGGGCTGGAAACTGGCTGGATCCAGACCTCAGCCGCCTTCGGTTTGATGGGCGCGCTTCTGGTTGTGCTGATCGCGCGTGCGGTTCTCGGCGAAGACGCGTTCAAGCAATGGGGTTGGCGCATCCCCTTCCTGCTTTCGGTCGTGTTGCTGGCGATCTCGGTTTGGATCCGGCTGCAACTCGAAGAGAGCCCGGCGTTCCAGAAGCTGAAGGACGAAGGCCAAGTCTCCAAGCGCGCCTATGCCGAAAGCTTCCTCGAGTGGCGCAACTTGAAGATCGTGCTGCTTGTCTTTTTCTCGATCACGATGGCGCAGGGCGTCGTCTGGTACACCGGCTTCTTCTACACGCAATTCTATATCGAGCGGATCTTGAAGATCGATTCGCCCTCGGTGAACGTGATCATGATCGCGGGCGTCATCCTGTCGGCGCCGCTCTACGTGTTCTTCGCCTGGCTCTCCGATTTTGTTGGCCGCAAATACGTGATGCTGTTCGGCATCGTGATGATGCTGGCGCTCTACTTTCCCGGCTTTCAGTACATCACCCGCGCCGGCAATCCCCCGCTCGCGCACGCGGTAGAGACCGTGCCCGTCACCGTGATCGCCGATCCGGCCGATTGCAGCTTCCAGCTCGACCTCACCGGCGGCGCCCAGCAATTCTCAAGTTCGTGCGACATCGCCAAGGGGGCGCTGACCAATGCCGGCGTGGGCTACACAACCCAGGCCGGGGCGCCCGGATCGATCGCACGCATCCGCGTCGGCGCCCATGAGATCGAGAGCGTCAGCGCGCATGGCCAAACCAACGCGCAGATTAGAGCGACGCGTACGGCGTTCGAGGGACGCCTGCGGCCGGTTCTCACCGCAGCCGGTTTTCCAGCGCATGCGCCGGGCGCGATGCAAGGCTGGAGCTGGTCGGAAATCATGCGCGTGTTCGGCGAGAAGATCGGCGTCTTCTTCATGCTGGCGCTCTTTGTCGTCGCAGCGACTGCGCTCTACGGCCCGCAAGCAGCCGCACTCGTCGAGCTTTTCCCGACGCGCATCCGCTATACCGCGCTTTCAGTGCCCTATCACATCGGCGTCGGTTGGTTTGGCGGCCTCTTGCCGGCAATCGTGTTCGCCATCAACACGGCGACGGGCTCGCTCTATGCCGGCCTTTGGTATCCGGTGGTGGCGACGGCGATTTCGGCAATCGTGTCGTTCTTCTTCCTGCCGGAAACCAAGAACAGGAACATCTTCGCGGATTAGCCGCCAAGTCATAGTTGCCCGACATTCTGGCGCAAACGCCGTGGCGTATGCTCCATAATATCGTAGTTGCCGCGCTGTTCACCGCGTTTCTGAACAAAAGCTTAAACGCACCGCACACATACTCTTTTGCATGACGGCGATCCCCCACGCCGCCGAGGCCCTCACCAGCGCCTTGGACCGCTTCGAGCACGCCAGTACCCGGCTGCTCGGAGCGGTCTCTGGCGTTACCGACGACGATGTCGGCGAACAGCTGGTGGAGATCACGGCCGCGAAAATGCAATTCAGCGCCGGGGTGGCGCTCATCCACTTCTCCGACGAGATGTGGAGTGCGCTGATCGATATCAAAGCTAACGACCGCTAACCCTTAAGAGTCGCGTTCGCGAGCGCGCAGATCGCATCAATGAGCGCGCCGAAGAGCTGCTCTGAGATGCGCTCGTAATCCATCGTGTGCGCCGCGCTCACAACCATGTCGTTCCACGACCCCATGGCGCCGAACACCCAGCCTGCCGAAACAGCGCCAAGCATCCGACGCTGATCCTTGTCGAAGCCGGCATAGTCGGCGATGTCGGCGTGATAACCGGCCCCATAACCGCTCTCTGGCGTCTGTGCGCCGAGGACGGCGCGGGCGTTTGTGAAAGTCGCGCTCCAGTCGGGTGCTGCGGCCGTCGCCAAACTTTCGATCTCACGCAGCGCGTCCTCTAAAGCCCGCGACGCATCCTGCAAATTCACCTGGGTATGGGTTTGCGGCGCAATCTCTCCAGACATGAGATAGGTGTTGAGCCAAATCTTGTGCTCTGGGTCGTTGCGGTCGCCGAGGCGGTCATGGCCCTGCCACAGAACTGAGCGCTCCGCGCCAATGGCTTCGATGAGCCAGGCCGGTCCGCCGCCGACGAAGCCGACGCTTTGCCGCTCATTGATCGCAAGCGTCTGTTGAGGTCCACGCTGGCGCGGCGCGGTGTGCAGCCGCAAGCCTTTGTACGCGTGCAGCGTTTCGAACCAAGCCATCGGATCGGCGGCGATCAGCGCGTCGCGATCGCCGTCGAGGCGCCGGAATTCGCACGATTTGCTGAACCGGAAGACGCTTGCGTCCGGCCAAAACCCGGAAACATCCTTGCCCCGCAGAAACGCATTGCCGACACAGCTCAGCGCCAGCGCCTGCGCGATCGGTCCCTGCATCAGGCCTTCGGCCGCTGGTCCGGCGGGATCTGCTCGTAGAGTTTGCGCACTTCGTTCATCACCGCATGCGCGGCGTGAAAAACCGGCGCCAGCTTGTGCTTGCCGCTCTGCAGCTCCTGCTCTTTAGCTGAGGCGCCCAGAACCTCCTTGTCCACGAGCACAAAGAACTTCGTCTCGCCCACCCGCGGCGCCTTGGTGTCCGGCGCTTTGCGAAACAGTTCGATATTGCGTGCAACGCCAATCGCGAGATTGCGCGCCGCGGCCGCCGGCCGGTCATGGCTGCCGGCGCCGATCATGCCGCCGCCCCAGCTGAAATAGATGCTTATTGAACTGTCGCTCATCGCCGCGAAAGTGACGACGCCGCGGTCGTAGCCGGTTTCCATGATGACGCCGCGCAGCGCCCCTTGCGGCGCCTGGGCGTCCCAGTGAAACGCCTCCTCGCGCATTTTCACGTACATCGGGTCAAAGTGCTGAACCATGCCGGCATCTAATCCCTGTAATAGTCCGCCATCAACTCCGTCGCCCATTGCGGCTGGCGGGTTTGGCCGATGGGCGCGAACTCGCGCATCCACGGTTTGATGTCGAGCACTGGCGTGGCGTCGATGGCGTCGAGCCCCCGTACCGTCAAAATGCGCCCCTCCACTTTCTGGATCGTCGCGCGCGTGAGCCCAATGACGGTTCGGCCGCGCCTTGCCGCGCTGCGCGAAAATGCCAACCAGCGGCCAATCCATGCGCTCGCGGGGATGGCGCGCGCCGGTCTCGACTTTAGCCGGATCGACGCGATCCATCAGGAAGACCACTTCAACGTGGGTGAAATCGGCAAGCCCGGCAAAGGCTTCGTCCGGCAGATGGGCGCGCCAGGACGATTTCGGCGTCGACCTTGCCCCAGAAATCGTCGGTCAAATCCTTGCGCGGCGAACACACAAATCCGATGGGCGCCATTTCGAACATCGTCACTCCGTCATCCCCCGCAGCTCTTCCAGATATTCCGCACGCTGCGCTGTCGCGCGCGCACGGATATGGGCGCCGACGGGGCCCCCAAGCGAGCCGCCTTCATAACGATCCATGCCGAGCCCGACATCGGCGAGCATCGAAACGTTCCATGCGCGCTGCGAAGCTTCAAGCTTGGCGAGATCGGCTCCGCCCAAATTCGCGCGCAGGATTGCGAGCGTTGCGTTCACCTCGTCTTCCCACGCCGCGATGGCGCGCCAGTCGCATTGGCGGTCAAGCGCTGGAGACTGCGCGTCCTCATCGTGCGCGGCGCGACAGGGGGCCTGGATGACGTCTTCGCAGTTCGTAGTGTGATCATTCAAACACGCACGCGCGACGGCGCGGTCGGCGCCCAGATGCTCGGTGTGCATCCGCCATAAAGGCGTCCCGTTCTCGGCGGCGCGCGTCGGGCCCGGCGTCTCACACGCCGCAACGGCAAATAGCAATGCTATAATGGCAAGACGCATGTGCGCCTCCCTCACGTGCGTCTCCCTAGTACTTGGCGGGCTCTGTCTTGGACCGTGTCCGGATATTCAAGAGCTCGACCGCCAACGAGAACGCGATTGCGAAATAGAGATAGCCGCGCGGGATATGGAAACCGAGGCCGTCCGCCACCAGCGCCACGCCGACAAGCAGAATGAAGGCCAGCGCCAGCATCTTCACCGTCGGGTGCCGCTCGATGAAAATGCCCAGCGGCTCGGCCGCGAACGCCATCACGCACGTCGACAACACCACTGCCGCGATCATAACCGGCAGCATGTCGGTCATCCCCACCGCCGTGATCACGCTGTCGAGCGAGAAGACGATATTGATGATCACAAGCTGCACCAGCACCGATGTGTAGTCGCTCCTCGCCTCCTTTTGCTCCTGCTCGACGCCGGAGACGGCGGAGTGGATCTCCTGGGTGCCCTTCCAGAGCAGGAACATGCCGCCGGCCAGCAGGATCAAGTCCTTCACCGTAAAGGCGATGAATTCCTGAGCCTCGCGCGCCTCGTGCAAGCCGATCATCGCCGGCCAGTCCGCCGGCATGGTGAAGATCGGCGTCGCATCGAGCTGGATGATCCAGAAGATCGCCGACAGCATCGCGATACGCAGCACCATGGCGACCCAAACGCCGAACCGGCGCGCGCGCGTTTGCTGCTTGCCCTTGAGTTTGCCGACCGCGATCGACACGAACAGCAGATTGTCGATGCCCAGCACGACCTCAAGAAAAGTGAGCGTCGTCAGGCTCACCCAGAAGGCGGGCGAGGCGAGCAATTCCATGGGCCGGTCTCCGGTTCGCCCAAACGCACGACAAGCGCCGCTGCGTCAAGGCTTGACGGCGTTGAGCGCGCGGCGCGAGATCGGCCCCATGACCGTCTACGCCATCGCCCAGCTCAAGATCCACGACCGCCCGCTCTACAACCGCTACCTTGAGCGCTTCATGGCGGTGCTGAAGCAGTACAATGGCCGGCTGCTGGTCGCTGACGACGCCCCGCGCGTGCTCAAGGGCGAGGCGCAGATGGATAAGCTCGTCGTCCTCTCGTTTGCAGACGAGGCCGCGTTCCGCGCCTGGGGCGCCTCACCCGAATATATCGAGATGAGCAAGGATCGTGACGCCAGTTCCGACGCCACCATCGTGTTCGTAAAGGGCGTCGATCAGCGCTGAGGCGGTTCGGCAAGCGCACTCGACGCTTGCCCAAACGCGTAGCGCCAGCCTTCAGGCGTACGCACATACGTGTCGCTGAACCACAAGGTGCGATCAAAGGTCTGCCCGCTTTCGCGATAATGACCCTTGAGCCAAAGGCGTGCGGTCACGATGGCCGTGTCCGGCCCGTAGAGGCGAACAATCTGGGTGCCCTCGTCTTCGACTTGGCGCTCGTAGATAAGTTCCTGGTTGCGCGCCGCGCTGATCAGCTGCTCGCGCGTGTATTGTGCGCCCGCGCCGACCACGAGCATCATGTCATTGTGCAGGATGGCGCCCATGGTCTCCGCATCGTTGCGCTCCACCGCCGCCTGGTAGGCCGTATCCAGTGCTGCAACGTTGGCGCGGTCTTGCTCGGGTGATGCAAAGGCAGCGCCTGCAGACAGCAAAGCCGTCACCGCCACGGCCGCGCCGCGCGCTTGGGTCGTGAAAGTCATCGTTCACTCCATCTGAAAACCAGCCTCGGGAGTGTGCTGGAATCGGACCCGGCGCGCTGGCCGTTTCCGGACTTCACTGACGCCGCTAAACTGGTCCAAGGAGAACAGACATGCGGGCACTTATTCTGGCCTTGGCGCTTGCAATGGCGGCGACCAATGCCGCGGCGCAATCGCTCCCGCGCGGCTTCGTCGACGCTTCAACGATGGCGCCGGGCCTCGCGCTCGAGATGCGATATGCGAGCTCAAATAATTTTGTCGGCCGGCCAATCGCAGGCTATGAGGCGCCTGTCTGCCTGCTCACGGTGCAAGCTGCGCGCGCGCTCGCAGCGGTACAGGCGGATCTGGCGCGCTTCGGTTTGGGGCTCAAGGTTTTCGATTGCTACCGGCCTACGCGCGCCGTCGCCAACTTCGCTGCATGGGCGCGCGATCTGAACGATCAAGCGCGGCGCGCCGATTATTATCCCAACGTCGACAAATCGCAGCTCTTCGCACGCGGCTACATCGCCGAACGCTCTGGCCATTCGCGCGGCTCGACGCTCGATCTGACCGTCATCGACCGCGCCAGCGGCGCTGAGATCGACATGGGCTCACCCTTCGATCTTTTCGACACGCGATCGTGGCCGACGAGCAATGCCGTCAATGCCGGCCAACGCGCCAACCGCCTCATGCTGCAATCGGTGATGCGCGCGCGCGGTTTCAAACCGCTTGAGCAGGAATGGTGGCACTTCACACTCGATCACGAGCCCTACCCGCGCACCTACTTCGATTTTCCGGTGACGCGTTTCCGGTGACGCGTTTCTGGTGACGCGTTTCCTGTGGCGGGGGCGATGCGTGTAATGACTGTTTCTGTCCCAAAAACGCACGGCGCCGTGAACGCCCGATAAACCCTTCGCGGCGACAATGAACGCGTTGAAACGCGGTTACACGGGATTATGTCCCTGCTGAAATTATTCGGTCTGGGCGGCGCGGCTAACGAACGGGATGCCAAAACCTTCGTTGAGCGGCGCGCTGAACCGCGCGATGCGGTCTTCCAAGAGGCGGTCCTGACGCTTGAGGACTATCACAAGGTCCGCGCGGTGATCGTCAATCTGGGTTCGCGCGGCGCCCGCATCCAGTTTTCCACGCGGACGGAATTGCCTTTCCGTATCCGACTGAGCGCGCCGACTTTGAAGTTCAATTGTTGGGCGCGCGTTGTGTGGCAGGCGGACGAAGCGGCGGGGTTGGAATTCCTGCCCGAGGCGAACGAGCCGGCGAACGACTAGCGCACCGCGTAATCGTCGCCGTAATACTTGGCCGTCGTGCTGGTGTGGAATGTGATCGCCGAGACCGGCGGATATTTCGGTTCACCGAGACCGGGAAGCACTTCCAAGATTTCGTCCTCCCAGAGATAGATCGCCATCGGAAACGAGACGCGCGCGCGCTGCATGGCTTGGGCTTGCCGGGGCTGGCTGACGCGATGGGTGGTGGATGGCAGCCGGTCGTTGCTGATGCGCTGCATGTAGTCGCCGGTGTTCAGGATGATGCTGCCGGGCGGGGCGTTCAATCGGATCCATTTCATGTTGCGGCGATTGAGCACCTGCAGGCCTTCGATGCTGGGCGCAGGCAAGAAGGTGAAGAGATCGACGTCCTCGTGACCGAGCATGCGCCCGCCTGCGGGCAGCTCCGACAGTTTGTCCGGCGCGGGATAATAATTGAGCCGAAAACCGAAATTGGTGCGCGTGAGTTTGTCGTCATAGAGCGTGGGCTCACAGCCGAGAAAAGTCAAAATGCTCTGCATGATCGGAAGGATGAGCCTTTCCTCGGCGATCAAGAGTTCGCGGAAGGCCGGCTCGAACTCTGGCCGCGGCCAAAATGCCCTTGCATCGAAGCCTTCATTTCCGTCCATGTCGAAGGCGCGGCGGCAAAACACCCATCCTTCGACGAGATCGGGATGGATGATGGAGGTCTGCTTGATCGGAAAGTAGCCCTGGTTCACCGAGCCATGGCGCTGGCCCAGATAAGGCTGACGTTCGGCTTCTGGAATCGTCTCGAAGAAACGGTGAACCGCAGCTTCCGCGCGCTCGAACAGGGCGACATCGATGCCGTGATTGATCAGCACGGCAAAGCCGATGTTCTCCATCGCCGCGCCGAGCGCCGACGAAAACCGCTGCCTCCCCTCGGCGCCGCCTTGGAAGTAATCGGTCATGTCGCAGGTGCGGATGATTGTCTTGTCGTCGAACTCTTCCTCACCCGTAGCAGCCTCCGACAAACGATAGGTCTGCGCCTTGCGCACCTGATCGAAGCGGGTGAAATCCTGATTGGTGCGGGTGACGCCGGCCTCGCGTTCGTCGCTCATCGCGGCCTCCCTTCATTGCGGCCTCTTTGGAAAGCTAGCATCTGATGGGCTCGCTGCAATCAGCGATGGGCGCTGCCATCACAACTGGCCGCCATCACAACTGGCCGCCATCACAAGGAAGCTGCGATCACAAGAAACTATAAGGATCGACGTCGATCTGCACGCGCACGGCTGAATGCAGTTTCACGCGCCCCACCCAAGACGCGAGGAACGCGCTCACATCGACACCCCGATCGGCCCGGATCAGGAAGCGCCGCCGGTGCATGCCGCGGATCACCGCGAGCGGCGCCGGCGCTGGCCCCCAAAGGTCGAGCCCGTCGGCGTTCGGCGCATGTTCGCCGAGCATCCGCGCCGCCTCGTTTGCAAGCTGATCGCTCGGCGCTGAGACGATGACGGCCGCCAAGCGGCCATAAGGCGGCATGCCGAATTGCTTGCGCTCCTCGGCCAGCAGCGAAAGGAACAGGTCGCGGTCTTGCCGCGCCAGACTCTGCATGACCGGTTCGTCGGGCAAGTAGGTCTGAATAAGCGCCCTGCCCTTCTTCTCATGGCGCCCGGCGCGGCCGGCCACTTGCGAGATCAGCTGAAAGGTCCGCTCGCTGGCGCGGATGTCTGTGTTGTTGTTGAGCGCGGCATCGGCATCGACGACCCCGACGAACGTCAGGTTCGGAAAGTTGTGTCCTTTCGCCACGATCTGCGTGCCGATCAGGATGTCGATCTCATTGCTCTCCATGCGCGTGACGAGGTTGCGCACAGCTTCGCCGTCAGGCGTGGTGTCCGACGAAAAAATCTCAATCCGCGCCTGCGGGAAGAGATTGCTTATTTCTTCATGCACGCGCTCAACGCCCGGGCCGATCGAGGTGAACGAATTTGGCGTCAGACATTGCGGGCACGCTTTCGGCTTCGGCATCGAAAAGCCTGTCAGGTGGCACACCAGTCGCCCTGAATAGCGGTGCTCAACCAGCCAGCTGTCGGTCTCCGGCGACTTCATCCGGTGACCGCACACACAACAAAGCGTTAGCGGCGCGTAGCCGCGGCGGTTCATGTAGAAAAGCGATTGCTCGCCGCGCGAGAGCGCCTCCGCGCACGCCTGCACCAGCTTGGGCGAAAGCCAGCGATTCTTGTCCGGCGGCGGATCGATCTTGAGATCGACCAAGTGCACATCCGGCAATTCCGCTTCCGCGTGCCGGACAGGCAACTTCACATGCGCGTAGCGGCCCTGCTGGGCGTTCACCAGCGTTTCGAGCGACGGCGTGGCGCTGGCGAGAATGATGCCGCAATCACCAAGCTTGGCGCGCGCCACCGCCAGGTCGCGCGCCTGATAGATCACGCCCTCTTCCTGTTTGTAGGAGGGGTCGTGCTCTTCATCGATGACGATAAGGTGCAAATTGGGGAACGGCAGGAACAGCGCCGAACGCGCCCCGACTATGAGGCGCGCGCGCCCCGCGGCCACTTCGCGCCAGGCGCGGCGCCGCGCCTTGTGGGTAATCGCTGAGTGCCATTCCACCGGTTCGACGCCAAAGCGCGCCTTGAAACGCGCCATCGCCGCTTGCGTGAGCGCGATTTCCGGGATGAGCACCAGCACTTGCGCATCCGGCGCCTGACGCAAGGCTTCCGCCGCAGCTTCGAGATAGACTTCCGTCTTGCCCGAACCGGTCACGCCGTCCAGCAGCGCCACATGGAAGCCCCCGGCGCGAACGGCTGCGCATACATCTGCGGCCGCCGCCTGCTGCACGTCCGACAGCGCCTTACCTTGGCGCGACAGATCCGGTTCAGGAAACGGCGGATCTTCGCTCATCTCCACGCGCTCGAGCGCACCGCAATCGATCAGCCCTTTCACGACAGCTGAAGACACCTCCGCGCGGCGCGCCAGTTCGGCCGCACTCACCGCCTCCTTTTCAGCTTCGCGCATCACGCGCGTGCGCGCGTCGGTCATCTTTGGCAGCGCCTTGCCGCTGGGGCGGACGACGCTGAATGTCGGGGGATCGATCAGCGCATCGGGCGAGCGCACCACCATGCGCAAGAGATCGCCCGGCGGGCGCACCAGATAGCGCGCCGCCCAATCGAGAAACTGCCGCGAGAGATCCGGCACCAGCGGCCCCGGCAAAACTTCGTCGATTGCTTTCAGGTTCGCCGCGCCCGGATTGTTGCGCTCTACCGCCCACACCACGCCGCGCACCAAGCGCGTGCCTATTGGCGCGATCACATGCGCGCCGGGCTGCAAGCCCAAGCGCTGTGGCGCGCGATAATCGAAAGGCTCAGGCAGCGGCAACGGAAACAGCACCGCGACCTTGTCGAGCGGCCCGGCCTCGTCGCCATTCTCTTGCGCCACGGCAAACAATGGCCCCGCCGGCAAAGCAGCGCGCTGGCCTTTCAGCGCCTGTAGCGCACGACGGCGGGCTGTGGGGTTCATGTCGCTAGAATTTAGGGAGTCGCGGGATTCGGCGGAAGCACCCATCGCATCAAAGGCTTGCAAAAATGCCGGCCGGCGCAACGCGCTGTTCCCCTCCCTTGGTCAAAATCATTTCTGCAATTGTCCGAGACTCCGCCGCTTTGGAGTGCTTCGCTGGTTTTCCCACAACCCCAGCACAAGGAGCTAGCAATGCCGGTAAAGAACATCGTGCTCGTTCATGGCGCTTGGGCCGACGGCTCAAGCTGGTCGAAAATCATACCGCTGCTCCAGCACAAGGGCCTGCACGTGACCGCGGCGCAAAATCCGCTGAGCGGTCTTGCCAATGACGTCCCGTCGACCAATCGCTTCATCAACGCCCAAGATGGGCCGGTGCTGCTGGTCGGCCATTCCTATGGCGGCGCGGTCATCACCGAAGCCGGCGTCAACGATAAGGTCAAAGGCCTGGTCTATGTCGCCGCCTTCGCGCCCGAAGAAGGTGAGACGCTTGGCGGCTTGGCGTCGGGCTATCCGCCCACGCCCATCTTATCCGAATTCCGCCCGATCGAGGATGGCTTCATCGTGCTCAGCGAGAAGGGCGTGATGGAAAGCTTCGCGCAGGACCTGCATGAGGACGAGCGCAAGGTGATCCATGCCGTGCAAGGCCCGACACACAATTCCATCCTGTCGACGCCGATCAAGCAGGCTGCGTGGCACACCAAGCCAAGCTGGTTCGTGGTCGCCCAGCATGATCGCGTGATCGCGCCTGAGCAGGAAAAGGCCACGGCCGAACGCATGAAAGCCAAAATACTGACGCTGCAGACCAGCCACCTGCCGATGCTGGCGCAACCGCAAAAGGTCGCCGACTTCATTATCTCGGCGGCCGCTTCCATCAGCTAAGCGAGAGCGGCTCACTTGAGCGGTGAGCGTCCAACGGGGCGCTCGCCGCTCCTGGACGATGAACAGCGCGTTCACACATGCACGTTAAACTGTGTGCAAATGGCCGCCGCTTCCGCCCTGCACGCCCAATGGGTCGCGCATTTGCGCGATGAGCGGCGCCTCGCGGCAAACTCCGTCGAGGCCTATGCGCGCGATGTCGAGGCCCTCCTTGATTTCCTGCAAGGCCATCTCGGCGGCGAACCGAACGGCAAGGATCTGGCCCACCTCGAACCGCGCGACCTGCGCGCCTATCTCGCGCATCGCCGGCAAGGAGAGGATGCACTCAGCGACCGCTCAGTTTCACGCGCTTTGGCCGCTATCCGCAGCTTTTATCGCTTTCTCGAACGTCGCCACGGCCTCGCCAATCCCCGCCTTTCCTTGGTGCGCGGGCCAAAACTCAAGCGCACGCTGCCGCGCCCGGTCTCGCAACAGGCCGCGCGCGATCTCATCGTCGAGGCGCGCGACGGCGTGCAGGATTGGATCGGCGCGCGCGATGCAGCTTTGGTCACGCTGCTCTACGCCTCCGGGCTTCGCATCAGCGAAGCGCTTTCGCTCACCGGCGCCGACCGGCCCTTGCCGGAAACGCTGCGCATCACCGGCAAGGGCGCCAAGCAGCGGCTCGTGCCGATGCTGGCGGCCGCGCGCGAAGCAATCGAACGCTATGCGACACTGTGTCCACACGCGCTCACCAAGAACGATCCCCTCTTCCGCGGCGTGCGTGGCGGGCCGCTCTCAGCACGTGACGCACAAGCGCTGATGGCGCGTCTGCGTGCGCGCTTGGGCCTGCCTTCATCGGCGACGCCACACGCTTTGCGCCATTCCTTCGCAACACATTTGTTAGCGAATGGCGGCGATCTGCGCGCGATCCAAGAGCTGCTCGGACACGAATCACTATCGACCACGCAGACCTATGCGAGCGTCGAGACGCAAAAAATATTGCAGTCGTATCGCCGCGCGCATCCGCGGTCGTGACGAAATCCGCACGCGCATACTCCGCTACGCGCCTTGAAAACAAAGGCTGAGAGCGGAATTGTACAACACAAAAACGCGCATCAAATCGGACGAGCGAAAAATCACGCGCTTGTTTTCACAGCAACTTTTCGCAAACCAAATTGGCGGAAAAAGTATTCCCGGAGAGTCAAACAACTCCCATCCAACCCGAAGTCCAACTTGTTAATGAGGAAACGAAAATGGCCAAGAAGATGAAGAAGAAGGCAGCGAAGAAAGCTCCGAAGGCGCGCAAGGCGCGCAAAGCGGTTCGCAAGACCGCCAAGAAGACGGCAAAGAAGGCCGTCCGCCGCAAGTCGGCGAAGCGCAAGACGCGGAAGATGGCTCGCTAAAAGCCAAAGGCGAGGGGGACGCTGGATAAAGCGTCCCCCTCCGCCGTTTCAGGCCCAGCACAAAAGGATCAAATGCGTTCCCCGATCATAAGAAGCCCACGCTCTCGTATCGAACGCCGCCGACTGATCCCACGCATTCTCAAACGATGATGTTCGCCGCCGCTCCAACGAGCGGCGTTTTCATTTCATAAACGCGGATTGCCGCGCGTTTACGCGGCCGCTTGCAAAGCCCAGCGCGCCACCCCTGGATACGGCGCCTCGCAAGTGTCCGCGAACCCGCTTTTCGCCAGCGTGTGCGCTGCATGGACATCTTCCGCATCGAGATGCGCGATCACGCGGTTTGCGCCGTTCGCGAACGCCCATTGCGCCAGCGCTTGCACCGTTTCGGCGCCGTAGCCTTGGCCGCGATAGTCCGGCAATAGGCCGAAGGCGAGTTCGACATCGCCCTCCTCGTCGGGGCGTCCAATGAGTGCGGCAATGCCGATGAGCCGCGGTGGGCACGGTTCGCCGCCATTGGCCAGCATGGCCCAGCCGTACCAGCCTTGGCCGTCGGGATCATGCGACAGGTTGCGCCGCGCCCACTCGAACGAGGCGGCCTCGAACGGCGCCGGCGGCCAGATCGGCTCGTGCATGACCGCCAAGGCGTTGAAAAACGTGGTCCGGCTTTCCGCTTGCAGGGTGGCCAAATCAATATCCAGCGCCAGCATCGCCAGGCGCTGCGTCGTCAGCATGAGCATGCTGCTATCCCCTCGCTTGTCCGCGCCGGCATTGAGCCCAAATCACAGGCTCGTGAAAAGTGAGCATTCGTCAATACTCATCGGCCCGCCATCATGCGGGCTTCGGGCGGCTTTCATGCAACGCCAAGAGTAGGCCCGAGGCGATGAGTACTGGAATAATTGAACCGATGGCCCAACCCGCCACCGCAAGTCCGGTGGCCCCAACCCAGCAGAAGGTAATGAACACTTGGCCGACGGTGACGAAGAAGCCGGCGCGCGTGCGGCGGCGGAAATTCTTGCGGGTCCCGGGCTTTTGATACCAAATCGCGATCAGGCACGCAGAAACGATCGCGCCGGCGGCGCCCAGCATCAGCCAGAACCCCGCAGGCACATCGGCCAGCGAAGCGATCACGGCCGGCGCCAGCATCATCACAATCACTGGACCGGCAGCAGCTGTGGCCTTGGCGCGTTCGATCTGGTCGCGGCTCACCGGGGCCGCGGCAATGAGGTCTGGGGCATCCTCGGCGGAGACCGTGATCCAAGCGAGGCTGGCCGCCAGCGTCGTGGCGATCAGCACGAAAGCGGCGGCAAAGCCCGGCAGCGCGTATTGGTTCAGCCCTTCGCGCTGAAACCGCGTGCCGAAAACAAAGAAGAGCGGAATGAAATAGAGGATCGGCAGCAGGATCTGCGACAAGAGCAGCGGATCGCGCACAATCAGCCGCCATTCCTTGCGCACCAGGGAGGCTTGTACGCCCCCGCGCGTCTCGCGCACGCGTGCATCGAGGCGTCGCTTGCCGCCGCCAAGCCCCGCGATCGCGCTTGCATTGGCGATGAAGCGTGCAGAGAACCACCAGACGGCGACCAGGTAGACGCTGACGCAGATTGCAATCCAAGCCGCGAATTCCACCGGCCGCCCAAAGGCTGCGCGCGCTGGAAGCGAGAGCGGACTTGTTTCATCGCCCAAGACCGGCGCCAGATGGATAAGGAGATTGCGGTACATCTCCGCGCGCTCTTGCGGCGGCACATAATTTTGGCTCTGCATCGCCAGGAAGAAGGCAGCGCCGATCAAGCTCGCCAGAATCTGCGCCGCGACCCGCGTCGTACGCGGGCCAAGCACGCGAAACAGCACTTGCGCCAAGAAAAGCGCCAGCCCCGTTGCGAACAACGACAAGGCCAGCACGCTCGGCGCAAACTCCATCCATTGCCAGCCGCCGAACACTGGCAGCCACACGAACACAGCCCCAGCAAGGGCCAGATAGAGGGTTGCGACATTGATGGCGATCGCGGCCATCCGCACCAAGAGGATGCGCCATGGCGGCAAGGGCGACGCGAGCAGAAGGTCGATGTCGCCGCGCTGATAAATCGCTTCGGTGATCAACATCAGCGCTTGCGCAATCATAAAACTCAAGAGCAGCAGGAAGATCGCGCCCACCACGGTCAGCGGAATCGGTCCGAAGTTCGGGTTCACGTCAGAAATGGCTTGCGCCACCCAATAGCCGCCCCAGAGCAGGAGCCCCAGCAAGAGGATACGCAGGCCGATGCGCACCGGGCCTGCCGTGCGCGCAAGGAAGTTGCGCCAGGTGAGCCGGAGCTCATGGCCCAAGAGCCACATGACGCTGCCAGGTTTGAACATCAGGCGCTCGCGGCGCCCGGCGCCTGCGCTGCGGCTGCGCCCACGAGCTGGAGATAGACGTCCTCGAGGCTGGTGTTGGCCGCGTCCCCTGCCCGGCCGCGCAATTCCGCAAGCGTGCCTTCAGCGAGCAAACGCCCGCCCTGGATGATCCCGATGCGGTCCGCGACCCGCTCGGCGACATCGAGAATATGGGTGGTGAGGATGATGGTGCCGCCCGCTTTGGCGCGTTTTTGCAGCAGATCCTTGACTTGGCGGGCAATGGCGGCGTCGAGCCCGGTGAGCGGTTCGTCGAGCATAAGCAGTTTTGGATCGTGGATCAGCGCGCCAGCGAGCGCGGTCTTCTGCTTCATGCCGCGCGAGAAACCCTCGGTACGTTCATTGCGATTGTCCCAGAGATCGAGGAAGCGGAGCAGCTCCTCGGCGCGCTGGCGCGCGGTCTTCACGTCGACACCCCAGAGACCGGCGATGAATTCGAGATATTCCCAGGCGGTCAGCTTGTCGTAGAGGGCCGGCTCATCCGGTTGCCAGGCCAAGACGCGTTTGGCCGCGATCGGATCGGTAAGCGCATCGATGCCGTAAATGCTGATCGAGCCGGCGTCGGGTTTCAACAGACCCGCCACCATGCGCAGCGTCGTCGTCTTGCCGGCGCCGTTGGGACCAAGCAGGCCATAAAGCTCGCCTGCGCGCACATCGAGATCGAGATTGTTCACAGCGACCTTGTCGCCAAACTTCTTGGTGAGACCGCGAAGCGCCAGCGCCGCGCCAAGGGACGTCGTCGTATCGGCGTTCACGCGGGCTCCATTCAAGGCGGCGCCACGCGCGCCCCACTCATATAAATGTAAGCGGCAATTCGCGCTAACTGAAGCCCTCAGGCTCCGATCCGCCGCGGCTGCGCCGCAATGCCGCCAAAGCGCAAGCGCCCAGTTCCGGCCGGGAGGACCAAACATGACACGCGCGCTGCTGATCTCGGCGCTGATGATCTCGCTTGGGGCGCTCTGCCTGGCGCCGGACCTGACGCCGGTCGCTTTCGCCAAGGGCGAGCGGCCAACGACCCAGGCCCAAGTCGACTACCCTGCCTTCGAGTCGCTGACCGACAATGTCGCCGCCTACCGCCAGGCGCGGCTAATTACGTTGGCGCAATTCCAAGCGATGGCGCGCGAGGGCGGCGCCCTCATTCTCGACGCCCGCTCGCCCGCCGCGTACGCGCGCGGACACATTGAAGGCGCGGTCAATGTCCCCTTCACAGACTTCACGGCGCCTTATCTGAGCGAACAGATCGGCGATCCGAACCGGCGCATCCTGATCTATTGCAACAACAATTTTTCGAATGACGCCGCGCCGGTGGTGATGAAATCGGCGCCGCTGGCGCTCAACATCCCAACCTTCATCAATCTCTACGGCTACGGCTATCGCAACGTCTACGAACTCGGCGACGTCGTCGACTTCAACGATCCGGAGGTGCGCTGGGTGCGCGGCTAGGCCTGCATAACCCAGCCATCGACGCCCTTGGCCGCTTCGCGCACGGCTTCGCTCATCGTCGGGTGGGCGTGACAGGTGCGGGCAATGTCTTCGGCGCTGGCGCCGAATTCCATGGCCACACAAGCCTCGCCGATGATCTCGCCAACGCCCGAGCCGATCATGTGAACGCCGACGACCTTCTTGGTCGCGGTTTCCTCGAGCACCTTCACCATGCCTTCGGTCTCATGGTTGGTGCGCGCACGCGAATTGGCCATCATCGGGAATTTGCCGACCTTATAGCCGATGCCGGCGTCCTTCAGCTCTTCCTCGGTCTTGCCGACGCCGGCCACTTCGGGATCGGTGTACACTACACCTGGGATAACCGCGTAATTGACGTGGCCCCATTGCCCGGCGATCGTCTGGGCGACGGCAATGCCCTCTTCTTCGGCCTTGTGCGCCAGCATCGGCCCTAACGTGCAATCGCCAATCGCGTAGATGCCCTCAACGTTGGTCTTCAGATGATCGGTGACGACAAAGCCCTTCGGATCGAGCTTCACGCCGACAGAATCCAGTCCAAGGTTCGCGGTCACCGGCCTGCGTCCAATGGAGACAAGCACGACATCGGCCTCGAGAGCGCGCCCTTGCCCGCCTTTTGCCGGTTCGATCGAGACTTCGACGCCGCTGCGCGTCTTTTCGACCGCCGTGACCTTCTGGCCAAGCTCGAATGCCATGCCTTGCTTCTTTAGGATGCGCTGGAAAGCGGTGGCGATTTCGCCGTCCATGGTGGGTGTGATGCGGTCGAGGAACTCCACCACCGTCACTTGCGCGCCAAGCCGGCGCCAGACCGAGCCCAGCTCAAGTCCGATATAGCCCGCGCCGACAACGATCAGCTTTTCAGGAACCTTAGCCAGCGCCAGCGCGCCGGTTGAAGAGACGACGCGCTCTTCGTCGATATCCACGCCGGGCAAGCCCATCGGCTCCGAGCCTGTCGCGATGACAATGTTCTTGGTTTCCAGCGTCTGCTTGTTGCCGTCTAACCCCGTCACCTCGACGCGATCGCGCGCTACGATGCGGCCCGTGCCTTTCACATAGTCGACCTTATTCTTCTTCATCAGGAATTCGACGCCCTTGGTCAGGCCGTCGACGGCATCTTCCTTCTGTTTCATCATTTGCGGCAGGTCGAGAGACAGGCCCTCGATCTTCACGCCCATGGATGGGAACGTCTTGCGCGCCGCCTCGTAATAATCGCTGGCGTGCAGCAGCGCCTTCGAGGGAATGCAGCCGACATTGAGGCAGGCGCCGCCGAGCTTGCCGCGGTTTTCGATGATGGCGGTCTTCAAGCCCAACTGGCCGGCTCGGATGGCGCAATTGTAGCCCCCGGGACCGCCGCCGATAATAACGAGATCGTATGCCATGAACGCTCCGCGAAGCCGCGCAAATTTGGCGCGAACTTAGGGAGCGCATTGCAATGGATCAATGCGCGAAAGCGCAGGGCTCCCGCACCGACGCCGGGAACGTTCAGGCGCTTTGGCGATCCCAATGCGCACGGTCGGCGGCGTCGATGATCAGGATGATCAGCCCGACCAGCAAAATGGCGCCCAGGAGCGCCACTTGCGCTTCCGGCGCATCCGGCGTCGCGATCAACGTCTGCGGCTGCATGTAGGCGTTCGGGTTGATGTGCTGCACCGTGCCGACGAGGCCGCCATTCTCCTGCTGCGCCAGAGCCCAGCGGCCGCCGAAGCAAGCAAACCCCAAAAGCCAGGTCCAGAACCCCTGCGTGCGGCGCATGAGGCGGATCGCGGAGATAAGGAAAAAGAGGCCCGCGCCGTAAAGCAGCCCGGTCTGTATCCAGTTGAAGCGGCCGAGCTGGTCGATATTGCTTTGCGAAAGTGCGGCACTCAGGTCCACCGGCAAGTGCGCCAACACCACGGTCGCCGCGAATGCGCCTGCCAAGCTCACCAGCACCAGCACCAGCAAAACCAATATGGCTGGCAGCCGCAGAATGAACGTCATCGGGTGTCCCCTCCCCGCCGTGCTCCCCCGAGCGCGGCGCAATCTATAGCCCCACCCCGCCGGAGTCAGGCCCTTTCGCTTGAAATCGTAGGCCGTGCAACCAAAAGTCTGGCGCAAAGTTATCCACATCGATCCAGCGGCGAAACGCGGCACAAATCGCGGGCGCAACCCGTTGTTCTTATGGGCGTGGGGCAGGAGACGGGACATGCAAATCACCAAGCTGCGCATCGCCAATGATAACGGCCTCGTCCCAGCCGGGCGCTATTTCGAACGCCTCGCCGACGGCCTGCGTCAAGCCAATGAACGCGCCGCCTCTGTGGTGGACGCGTACGAAGACCAAGAGCGCAGCCGCACAGCACGGCGACGCAAAACGGCATTGCCAGTGCCGAGAGGCGCGCCGCGTCTGAACTGAAGGGCCTTTCTGAACGAAGGGCCTAGAGGTCGAGCAACATCCGTTCGGGGTCTTCGAGGCCCTCTTTCACACGGACGAGGAAGGTGACCGCCTCTTTGCCATCGACGATGCGGTGATCGTACGAGAGCGCCAGGTACATCATCGGGCGCACGACGACTTGCTTGTCGATCACCACCGGGCGCTCCTGGATCTTGTGCATGCCGAGGATGCCGGATTGCGGCGCATTCAGGATCGGTGTGGACATCAGCGAGCCATAGACCCCGCCGTTCGAGATCGTGAACGTCGCGCCCTGAAGGTCTTCGAGCTTTAAGCGGCCATCACGCGCTTTGGCGCCAAGTTCGCCGATCTCGGCCTCGATCTCGGCCATCGACTTGCGGTCGGCGTCGCGCACGACCGGCACGACCAGACCCCGATCGGTGCCCACGGCAATGCCGATGTCGTAGTAATTCTTGTAGATGATATCGGCGCCGTCGATCTCGGCGTTGACGTTTGGGATCTCCTTCAGCGCCGCGATGCAGGCCTTCACGAAGAAGCTCATGAAGCCAAGCTTCACGCCATGACGCTTTTCGAACGTGTCCTTGTATTTGTTGCGCGCCGCCATGATGGCGGACATGTCCGCCTCATTGAACGTGGTCAGCATTGCGGCCGTGTTCTGCGCTTCCTTCAAGCGTCGTGCGACGGTCTGGCGAAGCCGCGTCATCGGCACGCGCTCTTCGCGCGGCCCGATGGCGCGGGGCGGCGCAGCGACCGCCGTTGATTGCACCGTCTGGGGGGCTTGCGCGCGCGCTTCGATCACGGCGAGCGCATCGGATTTTGTAAGACGTCCATCGCGGCCCGACCCGCTCATGCCAGAGAGATCGACGCCGCCTTCGGCGGCGATGCGCTGCACGGAAGGCGGCGCCTGGGGCGACGCGTGCTTTGGACCGGCGTCAGCACGCGGCGTTTGCGGGGGCGCCTGCGGGACTGAAGCTGGCGTTGGCGCAGCCGCGGGCTTTGGCGCCGGCGCCGCCGGTTGCGGCGCAGCTTGCGCGCCAGCGGCGCCCAAATGTCCGAGCAGCGCGCCGATCTGCACGGTTGCGCCCTCTTTCGCGACGATCTCGTTGAGCACGCCGGCTTCCGG
The DNA here is from genome assembly GCA_963837475.1 of uncultured Pseudomonadota bacterium. Taxonomy (GTDB): domain Bacteria; phylum Pseudomonadota; class Alphaproteobacteria; order Caulobacterales; family Aquidulcibacteraceae; genus Vitreimonas. Next base: position 706,848 of record CAWIND010000001.1, on the reverse strand, counting down.
CGCTGACACTTCGACCGAAACCTTGTCGGTCTCCAGCTCCACCAGCGTTTCGTCCTTGCGTACCGTGTCGCCGGCTTTTTTCAGCCATTTCGCGACAGTCGCTTCGCTGACGCTTTCGCCGAGTGTGGGCACTACGATATCTGTCATCTAAACGGTCCTTGGAGCGCTGCCGGCGCGCCTATCACGTCTCAGCCGGAAGGTCATGACTTGGCAGTGGCGGGCTGTCGGATTTCGTCCAGAACACGCCGTCATTGCCGTTATTCTTTTGAACCAAACGCACACGCGCGGGATCGAGCCCGCGCATCAGCCGCGCATTGACCGCGATCTTTTCGGCGTCATTGGTTCCCTTCACTGTCGTGTGGGTGGCGCAGCCGCATGTGCGGCAATGATGGAATTCGAGTTCTCGATCACCCCACATGTAGATGAAACTATCCGGCGGTGATGCGAATTTGACCTCGCGCTGCGGGTAATAGGCCCAAAGGCCGCCATAGAGACGGCAGTGAGAACAATTGCAGTCGAGCACCCACTCAGGCGCCTGTTCGACTTCGAAGCGGACTGCGCCGCAATGGCAAGAAGCCGTCACCATGATCAGCCCAGCGCCTCCTGCATCAGCATTTCAAGCTCCTTCAGGTGCTTGGACATCAGCCCTGCCGCCGTCGATGCGGTGGCCGGGCGCCCAGCGTAGCGCCCGGCTTTCGCCTTCACGCTGAGACGCTCCAGCGTCAGTTCGAGCCATGGCTCGACGAACCACCAGCCGCCCATATTCTTTGGTTCTTCCTGGCACCAGACCAATTCGGCGTTCGCGAAGCGCGACAGCTCCTCCGAGATCGACTTCATCGGCCATGGATAAAGCTGTTCCAACCGCATCAGATAGACGTCGCTCAGCCCGCGCTTTTCGCGCTCATCGAGCAAATCGAAATAGACCTTGCCCGAGCACAACACGACGCGACGGATTTCGGAATCGCCCTTGAGCTTGAGGGTCGTGTTGCCGTTGCCGATCTGGGCGTCGTCCCACAGCACGCGATGGAACGATGTTCCTTCGGCCATGTCGTCAAGCGTCGAAACCGCCTTTTTGTGCCGAAGCAGCGATTTCGGCGTGAAGACCACGAGCGGCTTGCGGAAATCGCGATGCATCTGCCGGCGCAGCGCATGGAAATAGTTCGCCGGCGTCGTGCAATTGATGACCTGCATGTTGTCTTCGGCGCAGAGCTGCAGGAAGCGCTCGAGCCGCGCCGATGAATGCTCGGGCCCTTGCCCTTCATAGCCATGCGGCAGCAGCATGGTCAGGCCAGACATCCGCAACCATTTGCGTTCGCCGGATGAAATGAACTGATCGATGATCACCTGCGCGCCGTTCACGAAATCGCCGAACTGCGCTTCCCACAGCGTCAGCGTCTTGGGGTCGGAGAGCGAATAGCCGTACTCAAAGCCAAGCACCGCCTCTTCCGAGAGCAGCGAGTCGATGACTTCGTAATGCGCTTGGCCTTCGCGCAGATGATTGAGCGGCGTGTAGCGCTCTTCCGTTGTCTGATCGACGAAATGCGAATGCCGCTGACTGAAGGTGCCGCGTCCGGAGTCCTGACCCGAGAGCCGCACCGGAAAACCTTCATCCAGCAGCGTCGCAAACGCCAAGTGCTCGCCCAGGGCCCAATCGATGCCGCGTCCCTCTTCGATGGCCTTGCGCCGCGCTTCGATAACGCGCGCAACCGTCTTGTGCATATCGACGCCGGCGGGAATGTCCGTGATCCGCCGGCCGAGCTCGACCAGCTTGCTCTTTGCCGCGGCCGTCGTACCGCGGCGATCGTCGTCTTCCGGCAAGGAAAAGCCCGACCAGACGCCGTCCAGCCAATCGGCCTTGTTCGCCTTGAAGCCTTTGCCGCCTTCGAATTCGCGATCGAGGAATTGCGTGAACTCGTCGCTCCAGGCCCGCGCTTCTTCACGCGTCATCACGCCTTCTTTGGCGAGCCGTTCAGTGTAGATCGCCAAGGTCGAGGGTTGATCCTTGATGCGCCGATACATGATCGGCTGCGTCATGGTCGGATCGTCGCCTTCATTGTGGCCAAAGCGGCGATAGCAGAACATGTCGATGACGACGTCCTTGCCGAAGATCTGACGATATTCCGTCGCCACCTTCGCCGCGAACACGACAGCTTCCGGATCGTCGCCATTCACGTGGAAGATCGGCGCCTGCACCATGAGCGCCACATCGCTCGGATAGGGTGAGGAGCGCGAGAAGCGCGGCGCGGTGGTGAAGCCGATCTGGTTGTTGATAATGAAATGCAGCGTGCCGCCGGTGCGATAACCGCGCAGCCCGGAGAGCGCGAAGCATTCGGCCACCACGCCCTGCCCCGCGAACGCCGCATCGCCATGAATGAGCAAGGGCAGCACGCGCGCTCGCAATTCGTGCAAATCCTCGTCCGCCGTCCAGCGCTGGCGCAGCGCCTGCTTGGCGCGGGCTTTGCCGAGCACCACGGGGTTGACGATTTCGAGATGGCTCGGATTTGCGGTCAGCGACAGATGCACGATGTTGCCGTCGAACACGCGATCCGACGATGCGCCCAAATGATATTTCACATCGCCTGAACCAAGCACATCGTCTGGCGTCGCCGAACCGCCGCCGAATTCGTGGAAGATCGCCTGATACGGCTTGCCCATCACGGCGGCGAGCGTGTTCAGGCGCCCACGATGCGCCATCCCCAGCACGATTTCATCGACGCCGAGCGCACCGCCGCGTTTGATGATCTGCTCCATCGCCGGGATCATCGCCTCGGCGCCGTCGAGACCGAAGCGCTTGGTGCCCGGATAGCGCTTGGCCAGGAAGCGCTCGAAGGTCTCGCCTTCCATCAGCTTGCGCAGGATTGCGCGCTTGCCTTCAGGCGTGAACGTAATCTCTTTGTCGGGTCCTTCGATGCGCTCTTGGATCCAGCTCTTCTCGGCCGGATCGGTGATGTGCATGAACTCGACGCCGACGGTCGAACAATAAGTGCGCTTCAGGATCGCGAGCATTCGATTGATGCTGGCGCTTTCCAATCCGAGCACGCCGTCGATGAAGATCGGCCGGTCGAGATCAGCGCTGCCGAAGCCGTAGGTCGACGGATCGAGTTCGGCCGGCTCTTCGCGCACTTCAATGCCGAGTGGATCGAGGTTCGCCGCCAAGTGGCCGCGCGTGCGGTAGGCGCGGATCATCATCAGGGCGCGGATCGAGTCGCGCGCCGATTGTTGCACGTCCGCGCTTGACGCATTCGGGAGCCGCGCACGCGCCTTGTTCTCGAAGCGGTCGCTCAGCGCTCCCCAATTGCCATCGAGGAGTGCGGTCAGCTCCGTCGTTTTCGGCTGCGCCAGGTCAGGCCGGTACCAGGACGGCCCCTGCACGGCTGAGCGCACCGCGCTCGGGTCATCGCGCAGCTGCTGGAAAAACGCGCGCCAAGAGGAATCGACCGAATTCGGGTCGTTCAAGAACTTCTCGTGCATCTCCTCCACAAAGGTCGCGTTGGCGCCGTAGAGGAAGCTGGTTTCGAGAAGCGCTGTGTTGGGCAAGCTGCGGGCGTCGTCCGCCATGATAGAGCTGACCTTTCGGCTGGGACGCGACAGCTCAAATATAGGCGCCGCGACGAAGCGGCGCCTCTTCTAAAGTGCGTCGCCTAAGGAAAGAAGGGCTGCGTTAGCGCAAAGCACGGGCAGCGCATCAGTTCGGTGTGCAGTCGCCCGTGCGGCGACCCACGCGCATCACGCCGAAACTGTCGGTGCGAGCGCCGCCGCGCAACAGCGGTTCAGTCACATAAACAATGGGGCCATTCTGATAAGCGCCGCCGAAATGTTCCGTTAGGAATTCGGTAAGCGGTGCGGGTACGGCCTGGCCGTGCATGCGGGAATTCCAGATCAACAGACATTGGCCGCGGCGGGTCGGTGCTGCTTCCGCCATCGGATAGTCCGGCGAATAGACGCGCGCGTGCGGCAAGAAGAGCCGCAGATTGCCGCCGATGTGGGCGTTCTCGGTGAGGATGGTGCCGTAGCCTAAGCCCTGCCGCTCAAGCTCCGCCGCCAGCGCCGGCGCTGGCATTTGCAGCCAGCAATTCTTGCAGCCGCGCGGCTCGATAAGCGCCTGGCCGATTAGGCCGGCGAAGACCGCGATGACAAATGCGCCAGCGATGCCGGCAAACCAGCGCTCGGCGCCCGGATTGGCGGGTCTCTGGTCGAGCCAGAAGAAGAACAGGAGCGGCGCCGTAAGCAGGATTGGGTGCATGTAGCGCGGCTTGAAGTCGGTCACCTGCGCCACGAGGACGACCGCGACCAGCGCAATCAAAGTGACGCCGAGCGAAAGCTGCATCGCCCGGAGCCAAGGGGGCGCGTCGGCGCCTTCTCCCTTCGCGCGCAGCGTCCGCCAGAAGAGCAAAGCTGCCAGCCAGAACGGCGCCAAGAAGGTCAACACGCCTTCAAGGAGGCTGAGCAAACCTTCGCCGACATTGGCGAGATAGCTCGGCCGCTCGCCGACGCCGGTGACTTCGCGCAACACGCGGACGTACGAATATGGCGCGTGGATCATCCAATTGACCGGCAACGCCAGGATAGCGAGCGCCACAACAGCTGCGATCAGGCTGCGCCAATTCAGCAACCCCGCCCGCAGCGGCGCTGCCAAGCAGCAAGCGATCAAGAGCGGAATCAGAAAGGCGGCAAAGCTGAATTTGGTGAGAAAACCCAAACCCAGCACGATGCCGAACACGGCATAGTCGAGCGTGCGCTTGCTCTCGAACGCGCGCGAGGCCGCCCATAGCGTCAGGAAAATGAACACCGAGAGCAGGAGCGAGTGTGTGTAGCCGACGTGCGCGCCCCAGCCGATATTGTAGAGAAGCACGAGCGCGTAGGTTGCGAGCGCGGCGCGCTCCGGCGATTTGAGCAAACGCCGGCCAGCGCAATAAGAGGCGATGAACATCGCCGCCAGCACACCGTATTTGACGATCACATGCGCAAGCAGTGTGCGCCCGAAGACGGCATAGCCGCTCAGCAAGATCCAGGTGTAGAGCGGCGGCTGGCGCGGATTGTAGCCAAGGCGCCAGTCGTTCGCGAGCAGCGCCTGTTCGATCTCATCGGTGCCGAGCACTGGAGAGATCCAGAGCCGCAGCAGAATACTGGTGACGATATAGATCGCCAGCAGCGTGAAGAAGCCGGTGGGGCTGACGGCGAAATCATAAGACACGCCCAGCGGACCATGCGTGCGCGCGGCCTTCGGCTTAGCGTCGCTCGCAGTCACGCGTCCCTCCCCGCGATTAGCCGCGCAGCACTTCGCTCATGGTGCGTCCGAGGGCTGCAGGATCGGGCGCCACCTTGATGCCTGCCGCCTCCATCGCCGCGATCTTCAATTCTGCGTCACCCTTGCCGCCGGAAATGATGGCGCCGGCATGGCCCATGCGTCGCCCGGGCGGCGCCGTGCGGCCGGCGATGAAGCCGACAACCGGCTTCCAGCGGCCCTGCTTCTTTTCATCGGCCAAGAATTGCGCTGCATCTTCTTCCGCCGCGCCGCCTATTTCGCCGATCATCACAATCGACTTGGTGGCGTCGTCTGCGAGGAAACGCTCAAGCACGTCGATGAATTCCATGCCCTTGACCGGATCGCCGCCAATGCCGACCGCGGTGGTTTGGCCCAGGCCTTCGTTGGTGGTCTGAAATACCGCTTCGTAGGTCAGCGTGCCCGAGCGCGAAACGACGCCGACGCTGCCCTTCTTGAAAATCTGGCCCGGCATGATGCCGATCTTGCATTCGTTCGGCGTGAGGATGCCCGGGCAGTTCGGGCCCAAGAGCAAGGACTTGGATTTCTGCAGCTTCGCCTTCACGCGCACCATGTCGAGTACAGGAATGCCTTCGGTGATGCAGACGATGAAAGGCATCTCTGCGTCGATGGCTTCTTCGATCGCTGCGGCCGCGTGCGGGGGCGGCACGTAGATCACGCTCGCATCGGCGCCCGCTTGCGCCTTCGCTTCGGCAACTGTGTTGAAGATCGGAACCTCGGCGAGCTCGCGGTCTTCCTCGCCGGTCAGCCGCGTACCGCCTTTGCCGGGGCTCACGCCTGCCGTCAGCTTGGTGCCGTAGGCAAGCGCGTGCTTGGAGTGAAATTTCGCCGTCTTGCCGGTGAAGCCTTGGCAGATGACGCGCGTGGCGGCGTTGACGAGAATGGACAAAAGCGGAGCCCCAAACAGAACGGCCTGGGCTTAACCCAGGCCGTCCGAGATTCAAACCCTGCCAAATTGCCTCCAAGGCGCGACCTAGCCGCCCATGATGAAGGCGTTGAGCTTGTTGCCGTCGGGATCGCGGAAATAGCCGGCATAAAAGCCGCCGCCACGATCGCCGGGGGCGCCTTCGTCCGGGGCGCCCATGGAACGCGCCAGATTGTAGATGCGATCGACCTGCGCGCGATCCTTGCACTCAAACGCCACCATGACGCCATTGCCGACCGTCGCGGTATTGCCGTCGAATGGCTTGGTGAGGCCGATGCCTGCGCCTCCGCCGGGCTGACCCCACGCGACGAACGTATCGCTTTCCATCATCCGACTAACGCCCATCTCGCCGGCGATGGCGTCGTAGAATTCACATGCGCGCTTGAGATTGTTGGTGCCGAGCGTGACGTAACCGATCATAAGCCCACTCCCTCTTCCGCCGTCTCTTGCTTTGCGCTGAGACGTGTTATGCGCGTTGTTCTACTCGCGGTGCGGAGCGGCGTGAAATGGAAAAAGACCGGCTGCTGGCGTTCAGCGACGGCGTGATCGCCATCATCATCACCATCATGGTGCTGGAGCTCCGGCCCCCGCATGAGCCGACCTGGCCGGCGCTGGCGGTGCTCGCGCCGAAACTTCTCTCATACGTGCTGAGCTTCATCTACATCGGCATTTACTGGAACAACCACCATCACTTCATGTACGTCGCCAAGAGCGTGAATGGCGCCATCCTGTGGGCGAACATGGGATTGCTGTTCTGCTTGTCGTTGGTGCCGTTCACCACCGCATGGCTTGGCGAAAGCGGCGGCGCGCCGATTCCGACGGCCGTGTACGGCGTGTCGCTCATTCTGCCGGCGTTTGCGTACCTGATCTTGCAAACACTGATGATCCGGGCCGACGGGCCGAACAGCGCGCTGGCAAAAGCAGTGGCGAGCGACAATGACTGGAAAGGCAAGGTCTCGCCCGCTCTCTACGCGCTCGGCATCGCGCTGGCTTTCTTCTACCCGCCGCTTTCGTGGGCGCTTTATGTTGCCGTGGCGCTGATTTGGTTGGCGCCGGACAAGCGGATGGAGCGCGTGATCGATCAACGCGGCTAGAGAAATCTAGGCTTTTTCAGATTTCCCCCGGACCCGGTGTTTTCGAAACCAAGACAATCATCAATGCAACAACTCCTGAGGCGATCAGGAATAAGGTGCCGAGCGTTAATCCGAAAACGAATACCGGGACAAAGCCAGCGATGCCCTGGTGCAAATCTCCAAACGATTTGGCCGCCCAGAACGACGAAAACGCTATAACGGCAGCGGCGCACCATTTCAGCAAGAGTAAAACCTGACGGCGCAAAGGCCCAGTCGACGCGCTCAACGCCAAGATCCAAGAGCCAGCCAAACGATGTGGGCGGAGACAGCCATCCCGATCGCTAGGCCCTCCTCGGTATTCATTACCCCTTCACCGCCTTCACGATCTTTCGCGCCGCGTCTTCCAGATCGTCCGCCGAGATCACATTCAGCCCACTGTTGGAGATAATGGCCTTGCCTTCATTCACATTGGTGCCTTCGAGGCGCACCACCAGCGGCACTTGCAAGCCCACTTCCTTGACCGCCGCGACAACGCCTTCAGCGATGACGTCGCAGCGCATGATGCCGCCGAAAATATTGATCAGGATGCCCTTCACCTTCGGATCGGCAGTGATGATCTTGAACGCCGCAGTCACCTTCTCTTTCGAAGCCCCGCCGCCGACATCGAGGAAGTTCGCGGGTTCGGCGCCGAAGAGCTTGATAATGTCCATCGTCGCCATGGCCAGGCCCGCGCCATTGACCATGCAGCCGATTTCGCCATCGAGCGCGATATAAGAGAGATCGTATTTCGATGCTTCGATCTCGCGCTCGTCTTCTTCGCCGAGGTCGCGCATGTCGGCCCATTCTGGATGCCGGAACGCAGCGTTTGCATCGAAGCTTACCTTCGCGTCGAGGCAAACGAGCTTGTCTGCCTTGGTCACGATCAGCGGATTGATCTCGAGCAAACTCATGTCGCTCTTCACGAATGCGGTATAGAGGCGGCCCATCAGATCCGCACACTGATCGACAAGGCCGCCCGACAAACCCAGCGCCTTCGCCACTTTCTCCGCATCGGCGCGCGAAGGCCCGCTAATCGGATCTATGGCGATTGTCGTGATCTTCTCTGGCGTGTCGTGCGCGACTTCTTCGATGTTCATGCCGCCCGCTTCGGATGCGACAAACGCCACACGCCCGCTTTCACGATCGACCAATGCGGAGAGGTAAAGCTCCTTGGCAATGTCGGCGCCTTCTTCCACATAGATCCGGTTGACGACGCGCCCGTGCGGACCGGTTTGCTTCGTCACCAGAGTGTGGCCAAGCATTTGCGCCGCGAAGGTTTTGACTTCCTCGGCTGAACGCGCCAGCCGTACGCCGCCTTTCTCGCCCGCATCCGCTTCCTTGAACGTTCCCTTACCGCGCCCGCCGGCGTGGATCTGGCTCTTCACCACCCAGAGCGAGCCGCCAAGCTTTGCCGCCGCGTCCGCTGCTTCCGCTGGCGTGAACGCGGGAAAGCCGCGCGGCACGGGCGCGCCGAACTGCTTCAACACGGCCTTGGCTTGGTATTCGTGAATGTTCATGGGTAGTGCGCCTCGTTCGAGCAGTTTGGAGAACTTGCGGGCTTGGCTAGCGTGGGTTTTCGGCCTGCGCAATCGGCGCAGCAGATGGCGTGGGCTTATCTTCGCCGTACGCCATCTCGCCCGAGGCAACGCTGACCCCGAGATCAGAGACGTAATCTTCCTTGGTTGCTGGACCTTCGCGCGTCGATTGGCGCCAGAACATCAACAGCGTCACCGCCAGCGCCACGGCGCCCGCGAACCAGAACAAGCCGCCGACGCCGAACCAATCCACCAGCGGGCCCATCACCAGCGGCCCGATCACCGAGCCCACCGCCCACACGAAGAGCACGCCGGCCGCCGATTGCGCGAGCTTGCCCGGTTCGGCGCGGTCGGCCATATGCGCCACCGCGATGCCGTAAAAACTCAAGCCGCCCGCGCCCCACAGGAAGAAGAGCCCAACCGCCTGCCAGCGCGTCAGCTGCCCGCTCCACAGCGCCAGCGCAAACGCCGTGACCGCCGCGATGAACGCAAGGGCTGCAATCACAAAGCGCCGGTCGATACGGTCAGACACGCGCCCCGCCGGCCATTGCAGCAGCAACGAGCCTGCATAGGCGGCTGAGAAAAATTCCGCCGCCGCCGGGGCGCCGTAATGCTGCGCGGCGTAGAGCGGCGCCAGCGCCAGCACGCCGCCGTTCACCAGCCCTGCCCCGAACGCGCCGATCACGGCCGCGGGCGCGGTTGCGAATTGCTCGACCAGCGCCAGCGGCTGCGCCTTCGGCGCTTCCGGTTCGGAGGTCGCGGTGAAGCACACAGGGATCATCGACAATGCCGCGATCGCGGCGGCAATCATCCACGGTTCGGCCGCGTTCGGCATATAATTGAAGGCAAGGAACGGCCCCAGCGCCAGGGCCGCGCGCGTCAGCACCATGTAGACGCTCATCACTTCGCCGCGCACACGCGCCCCGATCGAGTGGCTGAGCCAGCTTTCGATGGCGGCGAACATGAGCGCAACCGCAATGCCCGCGATCATGCGTGCAAGGCCCCAGCTCCAGAGGTCGCTGGTGAAATGCAGCGCCAGCGTGGCTACAGCAAAGATCGCCGCGCACGCGGCATAGACGCGGATGTTGCCAACGCGCGCGAGCAACGTCGTCGCCAGCATCGCGCCCATCATGAAGCCAGCGGAATACGCCGCGGCGACTATGCCCCACTCTGTGCGGGTATGCCCCGCCACCGTGAACGAAAGCGGCAAGCGCGCACCGAGCAATCCGCCCGCGAGTTGCAGGATGGTGAGCGCAGCGATCAGCGCGGCGACGTTGCGCAGCAGGCTAGGCATCGGCTGCCTGCTTCTAGGCGCGATTCTCCGCGCGCGGTACCGCCAAAATCGGCCAGCTCACGCGCAGGAACTCAACCGAAGAATAGCTGATACATGAGCCGGCCTGGAATGAAGGTCAGCGCGCCCGCGATCACCAAGCCGCCGACGAACAGGCTCGTCATCACTCGCCTGTGTATCAGCACGCGCTTGTTGCGGATGGCGAACAGGCCCATTGGCAGCGCCACGACTGTCCACCCACTGATCATGTGGATGATGGACAGGTTGTTCCCGTTGAGGCCGGTTATGAAAAAGCTGGAAATCGCGGTCGCGCCCATGGCGACGATCCATGCCCAACCGAGCGTCTTGTGAAGCTTGCTCCCCTTCGGCTGCAACAAGATGGCGACGCCTATAAGAAAGGCCGCCGTCGCCGCGGCGATGTGTAGCTTCACCTGCGGCGGGATTGACGCGAACAAACTCATGTCCGGCGCATGGGGGTGAAAGCCAACATGCTGCGCATAGCGGACGATCGAGGGCATCTGCGGCAGCAACGCGCCCACCAGGATGGCCGCTACACCGATCCGAACGCCCCAGGAAACGAGGCGAAAGCGGGTAGCGGCGTTCGTCTGCATGCTCATGGGGTCGTCTCTCCGGTTCGGCCTTGCTAGAACCATGTCAGCGGAGAGCGCCCCTGCAGCCGGAAGTACGTGAAAACACTGCGCCAGCGCGCCAAACGCCGGCGGCTGCAACTGGCGAAGCGCGAGTTGCACTCGATTCCGCGCGGCAATGGCTACGCGGGCTCGGGGTTTCGGCGGCGGCGGGCGTGTTTCTGGCGGTGAGCGGCGCCTTCACAGGCGGCGAAGTCCCGTTACTGACCCGCCTGCTCTACTGGATTCCGGTCATGATGATCGGCGCTGTTCTTGGCCGCATCACCGCCGCCTTGGTGGCGCGCATCCCCCGTGCCATGGCAAACGAATGGGTGTTCGGCCTGCTGCTGGCGGTCGCGCTCACCGTTCCCGCGACCTTGGTCATCTGGCTCTACACCAGCGTCTATTTCGCCCAGCGCATCTCGCTGGGCGCCGTGCCCTATTACGCTGGCGCTGTTCTGATCGTCTCGCTCGCGATGACCGCCATCATGATGATGGTGGCCCGGCCGGGACGTGTTACCCACGCGGCGCCGTGCGCTGACGCCGCGCCTGCGCCCATCCGCTTTCTGGAACGCCTGCCGCCGAAACTCAAAGGCGCGATACTCTATGCCATCTCGGCTGAGGATCACTACCTGCGTCTCCATACTTCCAAAGGCAGCGACCTCATCTTGATGCGCATGAGCGACGCGATCGCCGAACTCGAGGGACTTGAAGGCGCTCAAACGCATCGTTCATGGTGGGTGGCGCGCGACGCGGTCGAAAGCGCGCGCCGCGACGGCGATCGTTTGACGCTCCTGCTCAAAGGCGGCGCCGAGGCCCCCGTCAGCCGTCCCAACATGCGCCCGCTGCGCGAAGCAGGCTGGTACTAGATCGACGACTAGCGCGACGACGCTGGCGACGCCTGTTGCGGGGCGAAGTTCCAATCGCTCTCCGCCACCAGGTACGCGAACACAGCATACGCCGCGACGTTTTGGCGAAGCTGCTCGGGATCGATCGCGGCCATCGTGTCGTCGGCTGTGTGGTGATAGTCGAAATAGCGCGTGCCGTCCTGTTGCAGGTCGACGACCGGCACGCCGTTTGTCTTCACCGCGCCGATATCAGTGCCGCCATCGGCTTCGTTGTTGCCGAGATTGACGCCAAGCGGCGCCAAGGATCGTTGGATCGCACGCGCATACGGCAACGCCTCCGGCGCAAAGCGGGTGCTGAATGCATAGATGCGGTCGGCGCCGAAATCGCTTTCCGCCGCCACCACGTGATGCTCCGCACGGTGCGCGGCGCCATAGGCGTTGCCGCCAAAGCCGCCAACTTCTTCCGAGCCCGCAATCAGCAAGCGGATGGTGCGGCGGGGATGGCGCGGCAGCGCATTGATGAGGCGCGCCGCGGCGGTGATGATCGCAACGCCTGCGCCATTATCGATGGCGCCCTGCCCCAGATCCCAGGAATCCAAATGCGCCGCGAGCAACACGATCTCATTCGGCCGCTCACGCCCGCGCACTTCGGCGATCACATTCCCGGACGGCGCGTTTTCTCGCATCATCGTCTCGAGCTCGAGATGCACGCGCACTGGGCCGCGCTGCAATAGCGCGTCCAGCGTGTTCGCATCGGCTGGCGACATGCTGGCTGTCGGCAAGGATGCGCCATCGGGCTGACGCGGACCGCTGCCTTGGTGGGCAAAGCGATGCGTGTCGGTGCCAACAGAGCGGATCAAGCACGCCACTGCGCCTTTCGCCTGCGCGGTGGGGGCGCAGCGGCTGCGCTTGACCACAGCCGAGCCGTATCCCGAACCGTCCTGCGTGCGCGTCATGTGTTCATCGATGAAAACGATGCGGCCACGCACCGCGGATTCCGGCGCGGCCTGCAGCGACGCCAGATCAGCAAAGCGCACGATTTCCGCTTCCACCCCGCCTGGCGGCGTCGACGGCGAACCGCCGAGTGCTGCAATGACCAAGCGCTGCTGTGAGGGCGACACGATACGCGCTTCCTGGCGCACCCACGCCCACGACTGGATCGTGAACGGCTCGACATGCACATTGCTGAAGCGGTTGGCGCGCAGCATTGCCGCCGCCCAATCGCGCGCTCGGCCTTCCGCTTCTGATCCCGCGATCCGCGGCCCAATCTGGGTGACGAGATCCTGAACGATGGCGTAGCCGGTATCGTCATTGAGCGCCGTTTCGCGCAAACGATCGAGCGTCCGCTGCACGTCCGCCGATACAGGCGCTACCGCCGGCGCTGCACCTGGCGCTGGCGCACGGGGCGCGGCCGGCGGCGCCGGTGTTTGCGCCGCAGCACCGGTGGCGAACGCCACAGGGACCAGAGCAAGACCGGCCAGAGCAAGACCGGCAAGAGCAAGACCGCGCATGGAAAATGTCCCCTTCGTTGTGGCGTCAAAGTGGCGTCTCTCGCGCACGACGCAAGCGCCAAGCGATCAATCGGTGTGGGAACTCGCTTTGCTGATGTCGCAGTCGCGCGCTAGGAGAGGCGCCGGTTATGCAGCTTCGCCTCAATCCAGCACTCGACCCCACGCCTTTCGCCCGCACCTATGCGGGAGAAAAGGCGGTGCAAATCCCCGGCCTGTTCGAGGAGGTTCTCGCGCACGACCTTGAGCGCGCGCTCCTCACGCTGCCGTGGCGCCTCATCTGTCAGAACGATGCGCGCCAGAACGTCATCCTCACGCGCGAGCAGATCGCCGCCATGAGCGGCGATGAACGGCGCGCGCTCGAAGACGGCATCCGCCGGCGGGCCGCCGACAATTTCGGCTTCACTTATTTTACCTATCCGATGATCGACGCGCGGCTAGGCAATTGGGATCCTGGTCATCCGATCCACGCGCTCACCGACTTTCTTAACGCGCCCGAGTTCATCGCCTTTGCGAAAACCCTCATCGGCGAATCGCGGCTCACGAAAATCGATTGCCATGCCACCAATTACCAGCCCGGCCATTTCCTCACCCGCCATGTAGACGAAGGCGACAAGCTCGAGCGGCGCGCCGCCTATACGATCGGCTTCTCGCGCCGGTGGGAGCCGGATTGGGGTGGCCTGCTCTTGTTTCTCGACGAGCAGCTTAACATCACGCGCGGGTTTAAGCCTGGCTTCAATGTGCTCACCGTTTTCGATGGCCTCATGCCGCACACAGTGACGGCAGTGTCGCCGTTTGCGCCGGCCCCGCGGCTGTCGATCGCCGGCTGGTTTCGCGACGACGCGCCGGCGAAGCGTTAGCGCGGGCGCGCTTTCCATTGAGCGCGCGACTGGCCGTAAATGTCGACCATGTGATCGTCGAACGGCGCCGGCAGTCGCACGTCGCGGCGCTGCAAATTTGAGCCCAGGCGCAACGCCAGCGCGATCGAGGGCGCATTGTCCTTGTCGATGCAGTGAATGATGCTGTCCCAGCCGAGCGTGTCGAAGGCCCAGTCGATCGCGGCGATCGCGCCTTCCTGGGCATAGCCCTTCCCCATCGCCGATGCGCGCAAGCCCCAACCGACTTCCGTGCCCGGCCAATTGCCCTGCTCACCGCCCGGCTGCCACGGACCGAGGCGCCCGACCCATTGCCCGCTCGCCTTCTCGATCACCGAGAACATCGAAAAACCAAGCAACGACCACGCGCCCGCAAGCGTCGCCATCTGCCGCCAGATCGCGTCTGCCGGTTTGACGCCGCCGAGATAGCGCATCGTCTCGCCTTCGCTGCCCATAGCGACAAATCCGTCAAAATCGTCCTGGGTGGGCGGGCGCAGAATGAGGCGCGCGGTTTCGAGCGTGGGTCCGATCATGTGCACACCTCTAGCCGCTGCCGGCGCGGTGAAAAACCAAGTTTGCGCGCTATGGCGTTCGCTCGACAACAATCTGCCATCTGACGCGCGCATAGCCTGGACTGTGAGATTGCACCAGGAGGACGCGGGGCGCGTCGCCGCCGCTGGCGACAAATACCCAAGCGTCGCCAATGTCTAGGCCTTGCGCTTGCGCGTGCACCTCTGACCAGCCGGGCCCCAAGCACGAGCGCAATTCGGCGAGCGTCAGATTGCTTTGAAAATCACCGCGCTCGATCGCCATGCGCGGCATGGCGCGGCCATGGTCATCGGTGAAGACGAAACTATCGGAAACGCGCCGCGACGGATGCCCGGTCCGAACCATGTTGATGTTCGTGCGCAGCGGCGCACACATTTCGCCGCCGGGCCTGCGCCACGGCGCTGCGATGAAGAGCACCAAGACGGCCGCAACGATCGCGTAGGCGACCGCGTATTTAGCCCACGCTGGGATCGATGCCTCTGCACGCATCGACCAAGCCCTTCACGGCGCCGACGCTCTTGTCGAACATGGCGCGCTCTTCCGGGCCAAGCGCGATCTCGACGACTTTTTCCACGCCGTTCTTGCCGATAATGCACGGCACGCCGACATAAATGTCCTTGAGGCCATACTGGCCGTTGAGATTGGCCGCGCACGGCAGCAAGCGGCGTTTATCGCGCAGATAGCTCTTCGCCATCACCATCGCGCTTTCCGCCGGCGCGTAGAACGCCGAGCCGGTCTTCAAAAGGTTGACGATCTCGGCGCCGCCGTCGCGCGTGCGCTGCACAATGGCGTCGAGTTTCTCTTGGCTGGTCCACCCCATCTTCACCAGGTCCGGCAGCGGAATGCCCGCGATCGTCGAATAGCGCGCCAGCGGCACCATGGTGTCGCCGTGACCACCAAGCACGAAGGCGGTCACGTCTTCGACCGAAACATTGAATTCTTCCGCCAAGAACCAGCGGAAACGTGCGCTGTCGAGCACGCCCGCCATGCCGATCACCTTGTTGTGCGGCAGCTTCGAGAATTGGCGAAACGCCCACACCATTGCGTCGAGCGGATTGGTGACGACGATCACGAACGCATTCGGCGCGTGTTTGGCGATGCCCTCGCCTACTGCCTTCATGACTTTGAGATTGATGCCGAGAAGATCGTCGCGGCTCATGCCGGGCTTGCGCGGCACGCCCGCCGTCACGATACACACATCGGCGCCGGCAATGCCTTCGTAGCCATTGGCGCCCTTGAGCGCGCTGTCACGACCGAACACGGGCGAGGCTTCCGCAATGTCGAGGCCTTTGCCCTGCGGCACGCCTTCGACCACGTCGAACAGCACCACATCGCCCAATTCGTCGCGCGCGGCGATATGCGCCAGCGTGCCGCCGATCATGCCAGAACCAATAAGGGCGATCTTTGCGCGGGCCATGTCTTCAGAGCCTCCGGGAATCAGGAAAATGAAGGCGCGTGCTTAGCCCTCGGACGCGGCGCGCGCAATTGCCGGCGCCTTCGGCCTTATTGCGCCGGTTGTCGCGGCCAGCTGGCGACGAGCGTCCAGACGCCGAGGATCAAGGTCGTCACATTGATGAAAACCTCAAACTTCATGGCGTCGTTGGCAGCGGCCAGCGCATACATGCCGTTCTCGACATTGAAGGTGATATCCATCGCCGCGAGATAGATGAGCGCCGATCCCGCCATCAGTCCAAGCGGGCTGGCCCAGAGGCGCTTCATCACCAAGCCGGCGCCCGCCGCCGCCATGCAGAGCGCCATCCAGCCGTCAGCAACTGGAAAGCTCGCCTCGAACGCTGTGTACCAGCGCTCATGGCTCGCCATCACGTCGCCGCCGCTGAAATAATTCCGCCAATAGAGGCAGGTGACGGTCGCGCCGACGATCAGCAGCACGCCGAGAACGCGGTTGGCGATTGTCATTTCTTGATGCAGATCAGCACGCCGTCACCGATCGCGGTCATCGCTGCGTGCACGCGGCTATCGTCTTTGGCCTTGTGGGCCAGCATGCGCAGCGCCACCGTGTCGTCGCTCTTCTCACTTGGATCCGCCACGCGTCCAGACCACAACACATTGTCGAACAACATCACACCGCCCGGCCGCAGCAATTTCAACCCGCCCTCGTAATAGGCGTCGTAGCTGGTTTTGTCGGCGTCGATGAAACCCATGTCGTAGGCGCCGGCCTCGCCGGCTTTCAGCCTCTGCTCCACCGTCTCCGTGGCTGGCCGCAAATGCAGATCGATGATGGTGTCGACGCCGGCGTCGCGCCAATAGCCGCGCGCCTTGCTTGTCCATTCTTCGCTCACGTCGCAGGCGAGGATGTACGGGTTGGCGCCGATCTCCTTCATCGCCAGCGCGGTCGCGAGCGACGAATAGCCGGTGAAGACGCCAATCTCGAATGCGCGCTTGGCGCCAACCAGCCGCGCGATCGATTGCATGAACGCGCCCTGCTCTGGGCTAATCTGCATGCGCGCCATCGGCAGCGATGAGGTTTCCTCGCGGCAGCGCTTCAGCGCCGGATGTTCGGCCGGATTGACCGCGGCGAGATAGGCGACGACTTCTGGCGAAAGGCCGAGCGAACGAGACATTTGCACTCCGTCATGCCGGGCGACCCGGTTCGACAGAATTAGCTCAGCCGCTTCAGCTCAGCCACCAGATCGTCACGTTCCCACGAGAACCCGCCCTCATTGTCAGGTTGGCGGCCGAAATGGCCATAAGCGGCGCTGCGCGCATAGATCGGTCGGTTGAGCCTTAAATGCGTGCGGATTGCGCGCGGCGTCGCCCCGCCGATAAGTTCCGGCAACAGCTTCTCGAGCTTGGCGGGATCGATGGTGTCGGCGCCGTGCAGATCGACATAAAAGCTCGTCGGCCTCGCCACCCCGATGGCGTAGGAAATCTGGATCGTGCAGCGCTGCGCCAGCCCCGCCGCCACCACGTTCTTCGCCAGATAGCGGCACGCATACGCCGCCGAGCGATCGACTTTGGTCGGATCTTTGCCCGAAAACGCGCCGCCGCCGTGGGGCGAGGCGCCGCCGTAAGTATCAACAATGATTTTGCGGCCGGTGAGGCCCGCATCGCCATCGGGGCCGCCGATCTCGAACTTGCCTGTCGGATTGACGTGCCACTTGGTGGCGTTGGTCACCATGCCGTCCGGAAACACCGACAATACGTACGGCTCGATCAGTGCGCGCATCGCCTCGGTCGAATAATCCTGTCCGCCGAGTTTCGGCTTGTGCTGGTGCGACACGACGATCTGTTCGACATGAACCGGGCGCCCATTCTCGTAGCGCAGCGTCACCTGGCTCTTGGCGTCGGGCTC
Organism: uncultured Pseudomonadota bacterium; assembly: GCA_963837475.1. Lineage (GTDB taxonomy): Bacteria > Pseudomonadota > Alphaproteobacteria > Caulobacterales > Aquidulcibacteraceae > Vitreimonas. The sequence continues at coordinate 688,982 of CAWIND010000001.1, read as the reverse complement.
AAGTTCGGGGCGTTCGCCGGAATGGCGAACTTCCGCCAGCCGCTTCAGGATGTTGTGCGAATATTGCAGCGTTGCTGGCATGAGTTCAGGGGTTTCGCTGCAGGCGTAGCCGAACATGATCCCCTGATCGCCGGCGCCTTCTTCCTTGGTCGCGCTCGAATCCACGCCTTGAGCGATGTCGGCCGACTGAGCGTGCAGATAGCACGCATAATCGGCAGTCTTCCAATGGAAGCCTTCCTGCTCGTAGCCAATGTCTTTGACCGCAGCGCGGACCTTGTCCTCGAGCCCATCGACAACGCCTTCCGGCCCGCGCACTTCGCCGGCGAGGATAATGCGCTGCGTGGTGACCATGGTCTCGCAGGCGACGCGCGCCTCGCCATCGGCGCCGAGAAAAGCATCCACCACCGTGTCTGAGATACGGTCGGCGACTTTGTCTGGGTGGCCTTCTGAAACGCTTTCGCTCGTAAATACGTAAGAACTTCTGGCCACGCCCCGCTCCGAAAGCTTGAGAGCGGCCCTCTTACGGGCAATTCAGTGCGCGGCGCAACGTGGGCGGTTAATTCCGCTTGCCGGATTCAGCAGCCTCTTCAGCCAGGGTGCGCACCAAATCCAGGACTTTGCGCCGGACGCGCTGGCTCCGGATGGTCGCAAAGACCGCCATGAGCTGGGCCCCTTCCGGTGTCGCCAAAGCGTCATCGACATAGTTCTGGCGGCTCTCGGCTGCGCCGGCCGCGCGCGCGCTCAGCCCCTCGTAAAAGCGGGCCACGGGCTGCTGCAGCGCCGCTGAGATATCGAACAGACGGCTCGCGGCGATGCGGTTCACGCCCTTTTCGTATTTCTGAACCTGCTGGAAGGTGATCCCAAGGAGTTCGGCGAGCCGCTCCTGGCTCATGCCGATTTCGAGCCGCCGCGAGCGCACGCGCTGGCCTATTTTCCTGTCGATAGCGTTGGCCGCGCGCTCGTCATTCATCGCCGGTGATCCGCAAGGTTTTGTCCAGGAAGCAGAAATCTCAGACTGAAAAAGATTACAAGTAGCACAAAAGTCGGAAGTATTCCTGCCCTGGCGAAAAGCGTTTCAACTAGGGCGGGAGGAAGTTGTGCTTCGGCGTAACTTCCGCGCCCTTGAGTTGAGCGCACTACCCTACCGTAGGAATCCACTATTGCCGAAATGCCGCCCGAGGCGGCGCGCGCCATCGGCAGTCCCTCTTCAATACTCCGGTAGCGCGCCATGGCGAAATGCTGATAGGGGCCGGTGAACCAGCGCAGATCCCCGAACCAGGCATCGTTCGAGATGTTTGCGATCCAGCCGGGGCGGTCCGGTCCATGGGGGGTCATGCCCGGAAAAATCGCCTCATAGCAGATCAATACCAGCGCCGGCGGCGCGCCCGGGATCACCAGACGCTCCGGCGCCTGGCCCTCATTGAAGCCGGCGCCGATCTCCTGCAGCGGCGTGATGCCGAGCTGGCGCACCAGTCCCCAGAGCGGGATGTATTCTCCAAACGGCACCAAATGGTGCTTGTCGTAGATCTGGGCGAGGCGCGCCTGTCCGCTTACGCCATCGATCACCGCGCCTGAATTATAGAGGTGAAGGGCGTCCGCATCGCCCGCGCCTTGCATGTAGGCGTCGCATAGCGGCCGCGGCGTGCACCGTGTTAGACCCACGATCAGCGCGCGATCGCCCAGCCCGCGGCCGAGCGCATTCAAATAATCCTGATTGTCGAGCTGGAAGAAATTCAGCGTCGGGATCGCGCCTTCCGGCCACACCAGGATGTCGGTGCGGCTGTCCTCCGGGGGCCCGCTTGCATCGAGATAGCGCCGCAGCACGCGCCATTCTTGCCCACGCGCGCACGCCACGCGCTCGGGCAAGCTCCCCGCCTCACACCACTTGGCTTGCTGCGTCAGGCCAGAATCGGCCACCCGCACCATGGGCTGGGCGCCTGGCGGATCGATCGGCGCATGCGCGATACGCTGCGCGCCCCAACCCCAGGCCATGCCGACCGCAAGGGCGGCAACGATCGTCGGCGCAAAGCGGCCCGCGCCAGGCGCCCTGTCGGCGATCGTCGCCGGCGCGGCTGCAATCACCAGCGTGACCAGCGACAAGCCATAAATGCCGACCAAAGCTGCGATTTGCGAAACCGGCTCGCCGGGCGTCCAGACATAGCCGGGCAAAATCCAGGGAAAGCCGGAGAGAATATTGCCGCGCAGCCACTCGGTGATGAACAGCGCAGACGCAAACACGAACACGCGCCGCAGATCGCGCGTCCACAAAGGCATCGCAATAGCGCAAGCAGCGCCGAAGAAGAGCGCCAGCGAGGCGGCCATTGTCAACACTGCCGGCACGCCCCAGGGCGCAAATTCTGCGCCGCGCGCGATGAACGCCGAAGAGATCCAGTAGAGCCCGCACGAAAGATAGCCGAGCCCGAACCACCAGCCCGTTGCAAACGCCGAACTGATGCGCCGCTTTTGCGTAGACGACGCATCGAGCAGCCACACCAACACGGTCAGCGCCACGACATAGAGTAGCGTCAGCTGAAACGGCGCTTGCGCCAATGTCGCAAGCGCGCCCGCCACAAGCGCAATTCCGCGTCGCTGCCATCGCGTGCGCTCGCGCATCCACACATGCAGGCGCGATGAAGTCTCTTCCGTATCCAAGCCCTGAAACCCCGCAAAAAAGCGCCGTTTCAGCCTTGGACAGCGCGGCGCGTGCGCCGTCAAGCGTTGCGCGTGCTCGAAGGTTCCACGCTGGCGTGTTCGTCGCTCTGGGCGGCGCGTTCACCGCTTTGACCTATGCGTGAGGCGTCGCTCGCACGCTTGATCCGCAAGCGCTTCACGCGGCGCGGATCGGCGTCCGTAATCTCCAAATCCAACCCAGCTGGATGATGAAGGATTTCGCCGCGTTGCGGCAGCCGCTGCGCCAGCGCCGCCGCCAAGCCCGCAACGGTATCGAATTCGTCCTCGTGTTCCGGCAGCGCCAGATCAAGGCCGGTCTTGGCTTCGAGTTCCGCCAGCGGCGCACGGCCATCGGCTTCGAATACCCCGCCTGCGCGCTCCAAAATCATCGGTGCATCGACGTCGTGCTCGTCATCGATGGCGCCGACGATCTGCTCGACCAGATCTTCCATCGATACCAGCCCATCGGTGCCGCCATATTCATCGACAACCAGCGCCAGGTGAATCCGGCTCGATTGCATGCGCAAGAACAAGGTCGAGAGCGTCATCGACGCGGGCACAAACAGAATGTCGCGCTTGATGCGCGCCAGCAGGCTGTCGGAGAATTTGGCGCTCGCCTCCCCGTCCGCGTTCGGCGCCAGCAAGGACAGTACATCGCGCACGTGAATGAAGCCCTGCGGATCGTCGAGGGTTTCGCCATAGATCGGCAGCCTCGAATGTTGGCTATCGGAAAACGCGCGCGCCGCTTCTCCAAGCGAAGCCGACGCCTCGATCGCCACGATCTCGGCACGCGGGCGCATCACATCGGCAACACTCAGCCGGTCGAAGCGCGCCGCCCGCAGGATCATGTCCTTCTGCGCGCCTTCGATCAGCTCGCCGCTGCTTTCGCTTTCGCGCAGGGCCTCGGCCACGGCGTCGACCGAACCGATCCGCTCGCGGCCAATGATGCGCGCGAGACGCCCCCACACACCTGTGCGTTTTCGTGAATTGTCACTGTCACTCGGCGCGTCGGCCATATCAGTGTGCGCTCTCAAGCATACGGATCGTCGATGCCGATCGAACGAAGAATCTCGGTTTCCCGCGCCTCCATCCGACTCGCGTCCGCGTCGTTGCCGTGATCATAGCCCAAAAGATGCAGAAACCCGTGCACGACCAAATGGGCGGCATGGGCGTCAAACCCCTTACCCTGAAATTGCGCTTCCTCGACAATGGTTTCCACCGCCATGGCGATGTCGCCCAAGAAACGTTGCGGCCCCGGCGGATCGGGTTGCGCGGGCGGGAACGAGAGCACGTTGGTTGAGCCCTCCTTGCCGCGGAACTCCTTGTTCATGCCGGCGATGGTGATGTCGTCGCCCAGCAAGACCGAGACCACGCCTTCGACATTTTCGTGCTCAGCGGCAGCCGCCAGCGCGCGGCACAAAACATCTTCGTGCCCACGCCACAGTGCAACGCCCGCGATAATGTCGACTTCCAGACTAGCCATTCCCACCCTCGTCCCGGTGATAGGCCTCGACGATTTTCGAGACGAGCCGGTGACGCACCACGTCCTGGGCCGCAAAGCGGATGACGTCGACGCCGGGAATATTCTCCAGAATTGAAATGGCGTGCGAGAGCCCCGATTGATCGGTGCGCACTAAATCGATCTGCGAGGGATCGCCCGTCACCACCATGCGCGAGCCTTCGCCCAAGCGGGTCAGCACCATCTTCATTTGCAGGACGGTGGCGTTCTGGGCCTCATCGACAATGACGAAGGCATTCGAAAGCGTGCGCCCGCGCATGAACGCGAGCGGCGCAACTTCAATCGCGCGCCGCTCGCGCCGGTTCTTAAGATCGGCGTCACTCATCTGGCTGCGGAACGCGTCCCAGATCGGCTGCAGGTACGGATCGACTTTCTCGGCAAGGTCGCCCGGCAGATAACCAAGTTTCTCGCCCGCCTCGACCGCCGGCCGCGTCACGATAATGCGATCGACGCGTTCCTGCTTCAACGCTTCAACCGCTGCCGCGACTGCAAGGAAGGTCTTGCCCGTGCCCGCCGGGCCGACGCCGAAAATCAGATCGACCTTCTCGTCGCGCAGGGCTTCGACATAATGCACTTGCCGCGGCGTACGCAGCGTCAGCCCGCCAAGCTGCGGCAGCCGCATCGGGGCGCCCTGATCTGCATTGCCTTCCGAAAACGAGATCGCCGCCAGCACATCGCCTTCGCGCACGCGGCCCTTGCTGCGCGCGAGATCGGTGAGTGCATCGACGATCCTCTGCACGCGATCGAGATCGCCGCCGCCGCCTGGGCGCGCGCGTACAATCAAGCGATCGCCTTGCGCATCAAGGGTAACGCGATAGGCCGGCGCGCCACGCGGTGCGTTGGGATCACGGAACGCTTCCTGGATGTTGGCGACATGGCGATGCAGCGGCCCAAACACCGCCTGCGCCACGCCGGGATCGCCCAAAGTGATTGTGCGCGTCAGCTCGGAATTGGTCTTGTCTGCGCTCACGCCGGCACGGCCGCTTCGGCGCGCGCGCCGGCGAGTGAGTTTTGCGTGGCGGACGCGATGCGCACCGGCACGATGTCGCCGTTGCGCGCGGATGTGTCGTCAAAATGCACAGCCTGCAAATATGGCGAGCGTCCATGCTTTTGGCCAGACTTGCGCCCCTCGCCCGTCACCAGAACGCTCAGCACTGCGCCCACCTGCGCGGTGTTGAACGCACGCTGTTGGGCGAAAAGCGCTGCCTGCAGACGCTCCAGGCGCTCGGATTTCACCGCCTCGTCCACCTGCCCCAGCATCGCTGCCGCTGGCGTGCCCGGACGCGCGGAATATTTGAACGAATACGCCGAGGCGAAACCAACGTCGCTGACCAGCGCCAGCGTCGCCTCGAAATCCTTCTCCGTCTCGCCGGGGAAGCCGACAATGAAATCGGTCGACAGTGCAATGTCTGGGCGCGCTTTACGCAAACGCGCGACGATATCGCGATAGAAGCCGCCATCGTGCTTGCGGTTCATCGCCTTCAGCACCCGATCCGAACCGGACTGCACCGGCAGATGCAGACAAGGCATCAGCTTCGGCTCTGCGCCGTGCAACGCGATCAACGCATCCGTCATCTCGACCGGGTGCGATGTCGTGTAGCGCAGCCGCTCAACACCCTCTACCTGCGCCAGCCGCGCCAACAGATCGGCAAACGCGGCGCCGCCATCGCCGTGATAGGCATTGACGTTCTGCCCGAGCAGCGTGATCTCACGCACGCCCTGCTCGGTCAAACTGCGCGCTTCGGCGAGCACATCGGCCAGCGGGCGCGAGAATTCCGCGCCGCGCGTGTACGGCACCACGCAGAACGTGCAGAACTTGTCACAGCCTTCCTGAATCGAGAGGAACGCTGTTACCCCATCGGGGGCGCGCCCGGGCAGAGCATCGAACTTTTCTTGCGCGCTGAAATCAGCCGCCAGCCGCTCGCCGGTCTTGCGCGCCGCGCGCGCGATCAGTTCCGGAAGCTTGTGATAGGCTTGCGGACCAACGACCAAATCCACCGCCGGCGCGCGGCGCATGATCTCCTCGCCCTCCGCTTGCGCGACACAGCCCGCGATCACGATGGCGGTGGTCTTCCCTTCCGCCGCACGCCGCTCCTTGTGCACGCGCAGCCGACCGATCTCGGAATAGACTTTCTCCGTCGCCTTCTCGCGGATGTGGCACGTGTTCAGCACCACCAGGTCCGCATCGTCAGGCCTGTCCACTGGCGCGTAGCCCAGCGGCGCCAGCACATCGCGCATGCGCTCGCTGTCATAGACATTCATCTGGCAGCCATAGGTCTCGATGAAGAGACGCTTCGCCGCGCGCGGGCCTTGCTCGCTCATCTAGCGCTTGGCCTTTGCCTTCTCGTCCAGCGGCACCCCGTAAAGCTCGAGCCGGTGATCGACGAGCTTGTAGCCCAGCCGCTTGGCGATCTCATGCTGCAGCCGCTCGATCTCGGGATCGACAAACTCGATCACCTTGCCCGCCTTCATGTCGATCAGGTGATCGTGGTGGGTCTCCGGCATTTCCTCGTAGCGCGAGCGCCCATCGCGGAAATCGTGCCGTTCGAGGATGCCGGCTTCTTCGAAGAGACGCACTGTTCGGTACACGGTCGCGATCGAAATGCCGGGATCGACCGCGGCGGCGCGGCGATGCAGTTCTTCGACATCGGGGTGATCGTGGCTGGCCGAGATCACGCGCGCGATCACGCGGCGCTGCTCGGTCATGCGCATGCCCTTGTCGACGCAAAGCTTTTCGATGCGATCCATGCGCTCTCAAATACCCTTTTGCAGCGCACCCTGTCCACCGTTCGCCGGCGTCATACAACCGGGCGCGGCAAGGCGCGGCGCATCACCAAGGCGTCCACCGCCCCACCCTCGCCGCCATAATAGGCGTGCCGGCGGCCTGCCTCCTCGTAACCGAGCTTCACATAAAGCGCGCGCGCAGCGGAATTGTCTTCGGCCACTTCCAAATGCATGTGCGCGGCGCCGCGCACCAAAGCGGTGACGCCGGCGGCCGTCACCAGCGAGGCGCCCACGCCCTTACGCCGCGCTTCGGGAACCACAGCGACAGTCAAAATCTCCGCATCGCCGGCGGCCACCCACGCCAGCACAAAGCCTTGCGGCGCCGGCGCGCGCGCGATCAGTGCGAAAACGGCTTGATTGTCCAGGAGCTTCGCGAGCTCGGCTTCTGTCCACGGCTTCTCGAACGCACGCGCGTGCAGGCCCGCCAGCAGGGCTGCCGCATCGATGCCTACCGCTTCGATCATGCCGGCAATGTGACATGCGGCGCGCGCAGATAAAGCGGGTCCGGGGCGTAAAGCTGCGGATCAAGCCGTTGCGCACGCCGCCCCAGCGCCACAGCGTTCACAATCACATTCGGCCCCGTCAGCGTGAACGCGCGTTCGCCCGTCGCCTCCTTCAACAACGCTTCATGCGCGCCATGCGCGATGGCGCGCGGCGCAATCAAAGGCGCGCCATTCTCATAGAGTGCGCAATAGGCAGCACCCGGCGTTTCGACCAGTGCGGCGCGCAAACCATCCTCGCCGTCCTGCAGCGCCAGAGCCTCCAATGTGGACACGCCCACGCAAGGCTTGGCGAGCGCCAACGCTAAAGCGCGCGCGAAGGAGAGGCCGACCCGAACCCCGGTGAACGAGCCCGGTCCCCTCGTCACCGCAACGCGATCCAATTCGGAAAACGCCACGCCCGCCGCCGCTGCCGCCTCTCGCGCCATCGGCGCCAGGCGCTCGGCCTGTCCGCGCTGCATGGGTTCGTTCAAATCAGCCAGCACCGCATGGCCGCGCAGAATGGCGACGGAGCAAGCATCCAAGGCGGTATCGAGCGCGAGCACGATCATGCCATCGCCCCCATGCCGTCGCCCCCATGCCATCGTCCCGCAGCGGCGCTCACACCACCTGCTCGACGCCGTTCACTTCCGGAACGTAGTGGCGAAGCATGTTTTCGATGCCCTGCTTCAGCGTCAGCGCCGAGGAGGGGCAGCCCGCGCACGAGCCGCGCATGTTGAGCCGAACGATGCCGGTCTCCCCGTTCCAGGAGTGGAAAGTGATGTCGCCGCCATCGCGCGCCACGGCCGGACGCACGCGTGCTTCGATGATCTCCTTGATCTCTTTTACGATCTCGGCGGCTTCGCCTTCATAGACGGTGTCGTCTTCGCCGGACTCTTCGTTGGCTTCCAGCACGACCGGGCGGCCAGCGGTATAATGATCCATGATTGCCGCCAGCACGTGCGGCTTCAGGTGCGGCCACTCGATCGCTTCGGCCTTGGTGATGCTGAGGAAATCGCCGCCAAGATAGACGCGCTCAACGCCATCTATGGCGAACAGCACCTGGGCCAGCGGCGAGTCCGTTGCTGCTTCCGCGCTGGCATAGTCGCGGCTGCCGCGCCCGAGCACATCGCGGCCAGGCAGGAACTTTAGCGTGCGCGGGTTCGGCGTCGATTCCGTCTGAATGAACATGAGCCTGAGGTGGCCCCTCGGTACTAAGCGGTCAAGCGTTCGGCGCGGCAGGCGGGGGTTCGGGCTCGCCTGGCGCGATCGGCATCGGAATGGCGAGCGCGCGAATCTCCTCGCGGCTGAGTGTGGCCGGAATAACCATGACCGGAATGGGCCGCGCGCTAAGGCCCGAGCCCTTGGCCAAGGATTGCACGAAGGGACCCGGTCCCGCCCCGCCCGAGGCGGCGGCCAGCACCAACAGCTTCAGCGACAAATCCTCGTCGATCAGTTTTTTCAATTCCTGCTTGCCGCTGCCTTCGCGCAGCACCGGTTCGGCGGTGACCCCGCACTCGGCCCACACCTCGGCGGCGAAGCGCTGCGTCAGCGACTCCGCCGCTTCGAGCGCCTGACGGCGCATCTCTTCGGTGATCGAGGCCCAGGGTGCGGGGTCCGACGGCTCGATCACGCGGAGCATGACGAGCCGCCAGCCGTTCACCTTCGCCAGCTGCCCGGCATAGGTGAGTGCTGCCGGAAATTCCTTGCTCTCGTCGGCGATCACCAGGCAGGCGTTCAATTCGCTCATGAGCGCTCATGCTCGCTCAAAGGCTTGAGCGCTTCAAGCATGCCAGAACCCCACCACTTCACGCACCTCAGCCATGATCGGCTGGGCGATGGCGCGGGCCTTGTCGGCGCCGTCTTTCAGGATCGTGTCGATGGCGCCTGGATCGGCGTTCCAGCGCCGCATCTCCGAGGCGATCGGCGCCAGCTGCGAGACCAGCAATTCCGCCAGCGCCGGCTTGAACACGCCAAAACCCTTGCCGCCGAATTCCTTCAGCACGTCATCGACTGAACGCCCAGACGTCGCCGAATAGATTCCGACCAAATTCTCGACTTCCGCCCTGCCCTTCAAACCCTCAGCGCTTTCCGGCAGCGGGTTTGGATCTGTCGTCGCCTTCTTGATCTTTTGGACGATGGTGTCGGCGTCATCGGTCATGTTGATGCGGCTCAGGTCCGAAGCATCGGACTTCGACATCTTCTTGGCGCCGTCGCGCAGGTTCATGATCCGCGCGCCCGGTCCCTGGATCAGCGGCTCCGGCAGCGGGAAGAACGCCGGCGCGTCGTAATCGTTGTTGAACTTCTGGGCGATATCGCGCGAGAGCTCGAGGTGCTGTTTCTGGTCCTCGCCGACCGGCACGTGCGTGCCCTTGTAGACAAGAATGTCCGCCGCTTGCAGCACCGGATAGTCGAACAGCCCAACGCTCATGCGCTGTTCGTCCTTGCCGGCCTTGTCCTTGAACTGGGTCATGCGCTCGACCCAGCCCATGCGCGCCACGCAATTGAATATCCATGCCAGTTCGGAGTGCTCGCGCACCGCCGATTGCACGAAGATGATCGATTGCTTCGGATCGACGCCGGCGGCGAGATACGCCGCCGCCACTTCGCGGCAGCGCGACGCCAAACCCTTGGGATCGGGCTCGATGGTGATCGCGTGCAGATCGACGATGCAATAAATGCAATCGAATTGGTTCTGCAGCGCCACCCAATTCTTGAGCGCGCCGAGATAATTGCCCAGATGCAAGCCATTGGTCGGCTGCATGCCGGAAAACACGCGTTTGGGGCCCTTATATTCGGGCGGCGGGGCGTCGGTCATGGGGAACTCCGGAACAAAAATGCAAACAGGCGCGCCGCCGCGCGCGAGCAAGCGGCGTCAGGTCAGGCCCGCCATCGCCAGAGATTCGCATTCATGCTCATGGGCCGGACTTAGCCGACGCCTACGCCATCGGCAAGTCGGGCGGCGGCGCCTCGCCATTCTTTCGCGGCGTGCGCTTAAACGCCGAACGAAGATCGCTCATCGCCAACCCGCCAAAGGCGAACAGCACAAACGGGTAGAGCGCGGCCGCTGCCAGGCAGAGCCCAAGCACGGTGATTTCCTTGGCCCCGAGACCCAGGAAGTGGAAATGCGCCAAGGGCGCCTCGAGTTGCGGCCGGAACTCCGCTGCAAACCAGAGCGCCGCGCCCATCAGCGCGCTTGCCAGCAGGCTTCGGATGATCTTCGACCAGGTCTCGCGCGTGATCGCATAATGCTCGCGGCGCGACAGCGTCACCACCATCTGCGTGACGTTGACCCACGACGCGATCGCGGTGGCCGCAGCGATGCCGGCAAAGCCCATCTGGAAGAACAGCAGGATGCCGAGCCCAATATTGAGGCCGACTGAAATCAGCGCGAACTGCATTGGCGTCTTGGTGTCTTGCCGCGCAAAAAAAGCGGTTTGCAATATCCGGTTCAACACGAATGCGGGCACGCCGATGCCGTAGAAGAAAAGCGCCGAGCCGGTCTGCTGCGCGTCGAAGACGGTAAACTCGCCGCGCCGCCAGATGCCGTCGATCAGATAGGTCGGGATCGCCATCAGCGCCGCCGCCGCCGGCAAGGTCAGCGCCAGACAAAACACCAGCGCGCCATCCATTGCCGTTTGCGCGCCTTGATGATCGCCGCTGTGGACGGTACGCGAGAGCCGCGGCAGCAACGCAACGCCCACCGCCACGCCAATCAAGCTGAGCGGCAATTGATAAAGCCGATCCGCAGTCGCCAGCCATGACCGCGCGCCGGCGACTTGGCTCGCCAAAATCCCGGAGATGAAAATGTTGATCTGCGTGGCGCTCGCCGAAATCGAACCCGGCACCGCAAGCCCGATCAGCTGTCTTATCTCGGGCGTCACCCGCGGCCAGCGCCAGGTGACGCGGGCGCCGGATTTGTTGACGCCCCACCAGAGCAAGCTCGCCTGACACACGCCCGCTGCCACAATCGCCCAGGTCGCCGCAAGCGCTGCGCTGTGGGGATCGTGCTGCGGGATGACGGCGAGCAGCATCACCAGATTCAAGAGCGTCGGATGCAAGCCTGACACAATGAAACGCCCGCGCGCGTTCAGCACGCCGGAGAGATGCGCTGCGATCGCCATGCACGGCAGGTACGGCATCGAGATCTGGGTCAGCAGGATGGCGAGCTTGAACTTTTCCGCATCGTGCGCGTAGCCCGGATTGATGACGTACATCAGCCACGGCATCGCCAGCTGTGCGATGATGGTGATGATGATCGTCGCCGCCGCCAATGTCGCCATTGCGTCAGCCGCCAGAATGTCGGCGACTTCCTCGCCGTCGCGCTCGAGCGATTTCGAATAAGCCGGCACAAAAGCCGACGCGAACGCGCCTTCCGCGAAGATGCGGCGAAACAGGTTCGGGAATGAGAACGCGGTGTTATAGGCGTCCGCTTCAATGTGCGCGGAAGCGCCGAAGCGCGACGTGATCACGAGGTCGCGCGCCAAACCCATGAAGCGGCTGATGAGCGTCAGCCCCGAATAGATCATGGACGAGCGGATAAGCCCCCCGCCCTTTTTCCCGGCGTCCTTGTTGGACTCGGTGTCGGCGGTCGCGGGCGGGATTGTCACGGGCGCGCTTCTGCGCTGCGTTTTCTTAATAATCAAGGCAGAGTGCTGTTTCGGCGCCGAAGCCGAACAGGCCTTTCCAGACTTCTCCTCAGGCTTATCGCGCCGTCGAGGCCCGCGCAGTGGCGTGTTTGCCGGCGCCCGCATCGGCCGCGCGCAACACTGTCTCGAGCTTTTCGCGTAGCGCCGCGATCCGCTGCGGCGCCGCAATCTGGCCGCCGCCCTCTTCATTCACATAGAAGACGTCGCTTGCCCGCTCGCCATAGGTATCGATGTGCGCACTGGCAATCGACACATCCGCATCCGCGAACACGCGCGACAGCGACGCCAGCAAACCCGGCCGGTCGCGTCCCGACGCTTCCACAACGCTCGCCTGCGGGGTCAGCTCATTATCGAGCCGCACCCAGGGCTCGATTGAAAACGCCAAGGCGCGCCGGGAAAGCGGCGGATGCGCCGGGGGCGGCATATCTTCCAATGCCGCTCGATTGAGCCGCGCGATCAGGGCATCGAGGGCTTGGGCGTTGTCGGCGCCGAACGGCTTGTGATCGGTCGACTGCACCGAGAAAATATCGAATGCCGCACCGTCCCGCGTCGTGTGCACGCGGGCGCTGGCAATATCCGCGCCGCTTGCAGTAATCGCCGCCGCCAAGCTCGCAAACAGCCCACGCCGGTCGCCGGCATAGACCAGCACATCGGTCACGCTCTGCACTGGGCGCATGCGCGTGGCCACATGCGGGATCGCTTTGTCGGCGCGCGCGCGCATCACTTCTTGCGCATGCCAGGCGCGCGCGTCGGCGTCATGGTTCAGCCAATAGCCGTCGTCGAGCGCGCCCATCCAGGTATCGAGCGCCTCCGAGGCGCCGACATCGGCGACGAGCCGTTCTTTGGCTTCGCTGGCAATCGCCGCCAAATGCGCCCGCACGCTCTCTTCGTCCGAGCGCCCGCCATGCAGTGCGGCTTCGGTCAGGCGATAAAGATCGCGCAGCAACTGCCCCTTCCAGTCGTTCCATACATTGGGGCCCACGGCGCGAATGTCGGCCACCGTCAGCACCAAGAGCAGCCGCAATTTCTCAACCGAGCCCACCGCCTCGGCAAAACGCGCCACCGTGCGTGGATCGCCGATGTCGCGTTTTTGCGCCACGTCGCTCATCAGCAAATGATGGCGCACCAGCCAGCCGACGAGATCGACTTCTTCGTGCGGCAACCCCAAACGTTCACACGCCGCGCGCGCGGATTTCTCGCCCTCGATCTGCTGGTCGCCTTCACCTTTGCCGGTGTCGTGCAAGAGCATGGCCAGATAGAGCGCTCGACGATTGATGATCTTGGAGAAGATCGCGCTCGATAGCGGATGTTGCTTGGCGTGCTCGCCGTGCTCGATTTCCGAGATCGCGTCGATGGCCTGCAGCGTGTGCTCGTCCACCGTGTAGTGATGGTACATGTTGAACTGCATCTGCGCGACGATGCGGCCCCATTCAGGAACGAAGCGCCCGAGAACGTCCGCTTCGTTCATGCGCCTGAGCGCAGCACCCGGATGATTGGTCGATGTCGCCACCTCCAGAAACGCATCGCGCGCGCCATCATCCTTGCGCCACGCCGGCCCAAGCGCCCGCGCGCGCCTAGATACTTCCCTAAGCGCATCGGGATGAATATCGAGGCCGCTTTTGTCGGCGACAGCAAACAGCCGGATCAGATTGGCCGGCGTTTCCAGCGCATTGGCGTCGGCATTGAGGCGTCCGCCATCGACGTGGAAACCCACTTCCGCCGTTGGCGCCTTTTTGCGCGATGGCGACAAGAAACGCTGCAAACCCCGCGGCGCGCTCTTGGCGTGCTCGGCTTCCAATTTCGCGCAGAGCACGCGCGTCAATCCGCCGACTTCTTTTGCCGCCAAGAAGTAGCGCTTCATGAAGCGCTCGACTGCGGAAAGATCGCCGCGCGCCTCGTAACGCATGCGCCGGGCCAATTCCGGCTGCAGGTCGAAGGTCAGCCGCTCTTCGGCGCGCCCGGCCACAAAGTGCAGATGGCAGCGCACGGTCCACAAAAACTCCAGCGCACGCCGGAACGCTGTCGCATCCTCGCGGTTGAACACGCCCGCTTCGACGTATTGGCCCATGCTGGTGAAGCCGTAGCGATGGCGGGCAATCCAGAACAGCGTGTGCAGATCGCGCAGCCCGCCTTTCCCTTCCTTGATATTGGGCTCGACCATGTAGCGCGATGCGCCGATACGCCGGTGCCGCTCGTCGCGTTCCTTTAGCTTCGCTGTGATGAAAACCGCGCGATCGCGTTGCGTCACCTCTTTGCGGAAGCGGCTCTCCAATTGCGTCATCAGCGACGCGTCGCCCGCGACTGGGCGCGCTTCCAACAACGCCGTCTGGATGGTGTAGTCGCCGCGCGCGAGCTTCAGACATTCTTCCACGTTGCGCGATGCGTGACCGACTTTCAGCCCCAGATCCCAGAGCATGTAGAGCATGAACTCGGTCACGCTGTCGGAAAACGGCGTCGGCTTGTAAGCGCGCAGAAATAGGAGATCGAGGTCGGAAAACGGCGCCAATTCCCCGCGCCCATAGCCGCCAACCGCTATAATTGCGAAGCGCTCCCCTTCGGTCGGGTTGCGCGCGCGAAACAGGTGCGTGGTGGTGTAATCATAAAGCGCCGCCACCACTTCATCGGCGACCGCAGTCAACAGCCGCGCGACCGCAAGACCATGATCGCCCGCCTCCAGCCGTTCGCGCGCGGCGGCGCGCCCGTTCGATAAAGCCTCCAGCAACAAGGCCTTGACCGTATCGCGCGCATCATCGCCGCGATCGGCGTGCGCAGCGCTGAGCGCCGCGCGCAGCGCCGCGCCATCGATTATCTCGTTGATGGCTATGGGTTTCAGCCGCTCAACCATTGCTGCGCCGGGTCTGTCGCCACGTGATTGTCTCGCCTAGTGTGGGAGATGACTTTCTGGTAAAAACGCACATCGCAAACTTGCCTCATTTCGCGGGCACAGCCAAAAGGGATACGGGACTGTATCCCGGGGAGCTTCCATCCGATGCGCAGCAAGGGCGGCCGTACCATCAAACTGAGCCCCGTCGATGAAGACGGTCACGTGACCGACCATCCGGCGCGCGCCGGCCTTGAAGCGCTCATGGATCAGAAATTGTTCCACCAGCGCATCAAAAGCGAGCGCTCGGCCGCCTATTGGTTCGCCGCCTCGATATGGGGTGTTGCGGGGCTCGTGTTCGGCGGCATCCTTGGCGCCTACATGATGTACACGGCGATGGATTCTTCGCTGCCGCTCGCGTCGGAAGCGGTCACGCGCGGCATGGCGGTTGAGCAAGCGCGTCAGAGCGTGAACAACCGCCCGTCCATGCTGCCTAGTGATCAGAATCAGCAGCAGCAGCCTTAAGCCGATAGAGCGCTTCCAGCGCTTCTCGCGGCGATAGACCATCTGGATTGATGTCGGCGAACGCTGCTTCCAGCGGCGAGGGCGCATGTTCTGCCATCACTTGCGCGAACAGCGGCAGATCATCGGCGATCTCGACACGCGTTGAGCCGCCATTCGCCTCGAGCCGCGCCAGCACGGCGCGCGCCCGCTCCACCGCGCTCTTTGGCAGACCGGCGAGCTTGGCCACCTGAATGCCGTAGCTTCGATCGGCTGGCCCTGGCGACACTTCGTGGAGAAAGACGAGATCGCCCTTCCATTCTTTCGCACGCAGATGGGCGTTGGCGCCGGCTTCGAGTTTTTCGGCAAGCCGCGTGAGCTCGTGATAGTGCGTGGCAAACACTGCCCGGCACTTATTGGCCTCGTGCAGATGTTCGGCCACCGCCCAGGCAATCGCCAATCCGTCAAAGGTCGCCGTCCCGCGCCCGATCTCATCGAGAACGACGAGTGCGCGCGGCCCGGCTTGATGCAGGATCGCGGCGGTCTCGACCATCTCGGTCATAAACGTCGAACGTCCGCGCGAGAGATCGTCGGAAGCGCCCACGCGTGCAAAGACGCGATCAACGACGCCGAGGCGCAATTTGCGCGCCGGCACGAACGAGCCCGCCTGCGCCAATACGGCAAGCAATGCGATCTGGCGCAAATATGTGCTTTTGCCTGCCATGTTCGGGCCGGTGACGACAAGCAGGCGCGGCCCGCTGCGGCCTTCCGCATCGAGCCGCGCATCATTTGGGGTAAAGCCCTGCCCTTCGCGGCGCACGCCCTCTTCCACCACCGGGTGGCGCGCGCCTTCGGTCAATAAAGCTGCACTCTCATCGATTTCCGGTCGTGTCGCCTCGGCTTCTTCGGCCCATTGCGCCAAGCCCGCGGCGACATCGAGCGTGGCCAGCGCCTCAGCCGCCGCGCGAATGTCCTTCTCGTGCATTGCCGCACGCGCCGCGAAATCCTTGAACAGCGCCAGCTCGCGCGCCAACGACGCTTCGCCCGCGCGCGCAATCTTCGCGTCGAGCTCAGCCAATTCAGTGGTGGTGAAGCGCACCGCACCGGCATTGGTCTGACGATGGATGAAGCGCCCATTATCGGGCGCCGCCATCAGCACTTCCGCCTGCTTCGTCGTCGCATCGATATGATAACCCAGCACGCCATTATGCTTGAGCTTCAGCCCGGCGATCCCGGTCTCCTCCGCGTACTTGGCTTGCAGCGCCGCGATTAGCTTGCGCGCGTCGTCCCGCAACGCCCGCGACTCATCGAGGGCCGGATCGAAGCCTGCTGCGATGAAACCGCCGTCGCGGGTGAGCAGCGGCAGATCCGGCGCCAGCGCCCGCTCCAACGTCTGCATCAAGGCCGCGGATTCCGGGTGCTTGGCGAGCGCCAGCGCCTCGCCTGCGCGCGCGATCTCGGCTGGCGTTTCGCCGCTTATGCTCAAAGCGCGCGCCGATGCGCGATCGCCGGCGCTCAAACCGTCGCGCACTTGCGCCAGATCGCGCGGCCCGCCGCGGCCCAGCACCAGCCGCGTCAACGCTCGCGCCAGATCACCAGCGGCGCGCAATGCCTCGCGCACGCCGCGCCGAGACTCCTTGTGCGCAAGCAAGAACGCCACCGCATCGAGCCGCGCATCGATGGCGGTTACCTCCGTCAACGGCCGCGCGATCCGCTCCGCCAGCAAGCGCCCGCCCGCGGCCGTCACCGTGCGGTCAACGCACGCCAGCAATGAGCCTTCCCGCCCACCGCGGAGCGACCGCTCAATTTCGAGCGCCGCGCGCGTTGCCGCGTCGATGGCCATGAAAACGCGCTCGCCCGAACGTTTCGGCGGCGTCAGGCGCGGCGCGCCGCCGGCCTGCGTCAGTTCGATGTAGTCGAGCAGCAGACCCATCGCCGACAACTCGACCTCGCTAAAGTCGCCGAACGCATCGAGTGCGGCCACTTCGAAACGCTGTCTTGATCCGCCGCGCTGCCGCTTTGGCGTCAGCCTTCACGCCGGGGCGCGGCGTCACGGTCGCCCCGCACACGCGCGCCGCCTCGGCAACACGCGCCATGTCCGCGTCCACTATAATGCAGTTCCGCCGGCGCCAAGGCCGCCAGCTCCTCCTCGACTTGATCGGCCTTGAGCGCGCGGGTCTCGAAAGCGCCGGTCGACACATCCGCCCAGGCAATCGCTGCGGCATCGCCCACGAACGCGCAGGCCGCCAGACGGTTCGCGGCGCGCGCGTCCAAGAGCCCCTCTTCCGTCAGCGTTCCAGGCGTCACCACGCGCACAACGCCGCGTGCGACGATGGATTTCGAGCCGCGTTTTTTCGCTTCGGCCGGATCCTCGAGCTGCTCACATACCGCGACTTTGAACCCGGCGCGGATCAGTTTCGCGAGATAGATCTCAGCCTGATGCCACGGCACGCCCGCCATCGGGATCGGTTCGCCGCCGTGTTGCCCGCGCTTGGTCAACTGGATGCCGACGGCGCCCGCCGCCTTCTCGGCGTCGTCGAAAAACATTTCGTAGAAATCGCCCATACGGAAAAAGACCAACGCATCGGGATGCTCAGCCTTCGCGGCGAGATACTGCGCCATGAACGGCGTCGCTTTCACCGGCGGCGTATGTGAGGAATCGGCCACGGCTCAGCCATAGCGGCTTGCGAGCCCAACTTCCATTGACGCCAAGGCGCCCGGGACTAGGGTGCGGCGAAAATATCGCGATCGCCGCGCCCTTCATGACTGAACAGAATTCATGACTGACCAAAAAAAGAGTTTCACCGACGCCGAGGCGCTTGAATTCCACCGCGCGCCGACGCCGGGGAAAATCTCGATCACGCCGACCAAGCCGATGGCGACGCAGCGCGACCTTTCGCTCGCCTACTCGCCGGGCGTCGCAGCGCCAGTGAAGGCGATCGCCGAGGACCCGGACAAGGCTTACGATTACACCGCCAAGGGCAATCTCGTCGCCGTCATCACCAACGGTACCGCCATTCTCGGTCTCGGCAATCTCGGCGCGCTGGCCGCCAAGCCGGTGATGGAAGGCAAGAGCGTTCTCTTCAAGCGCTTCGCCGACGTCGACTCCATCGATATCGAAGTCACGACCCAGAACGTCGAAGAATTCATCACCACTGTCCGCAATATCGGACCAACTTTTGGCGGCATCAATCTTGAGGACATTAAGAGCCCCGAGTGCTTTATCATCGAGAGCCGCCTGCGCGACGAGCTCGACATTCCTGTCTTCCATGACGACCAACACGGCACCGCCATCATCGCCGCGGCAGGCCTCCTCAACGCGTGCGAACTCACCGGGCGCAAGCTCTCCGACATCAGCGTCGTTGTGAACGGCGCGGGCGCGGCTGGCCTTTCCTGCATCGGTCTCATCAAGCAGCTCGGCGTGCCGCACGAAAACGTCATCGCCCTCGACCGCGAAGGCGTCATTTATCGCGGGCGCGAAAAAGGCATGGACCAGTTCAAGGCCGCGCACGCCGTCGACACCAAAGCCCGCACGCTCATGGACGCCATCAAGGGCGCGGACGTGTTTATGGGGCTCTCGGTCGCCGGCGCGATGACGCAGGAGATGGTCAAGGCGATGGCCAGGAAACCGATCATCTTCGCCATGGCCAATCCCGATCCGGAGATCACGCCAGAAGAGGTGCACGAAATGCGCAAGGACGCCATCGTCGCCACTGGCCGATCTGACTATCCAAATCAAGTCAACAACGTGCTCGGCTTTCCCTACATTTTCCGCGGCGCGCTCGACGTTCGCGCCCGCACCATCAATGAAGAAATGAAAGTCGCTGCGGCGCGCGCGCTCGCCAATCTCGCGAAAGAAGATGTGCCCGACGAAGTCGCAGCCGCTTATCAGGGGCGACGTCTCAAGTTCGGCCCCGACTACATCATCCCGACGCCGTTCGATCCGCGCCTGATTTCCGAAATTCCGCCTTACGTCGCTAAAGCCGCGATGGATTCGGGCGTCGCGCGCAAGCCGATCGAGGACATGGAGGCCTATCGCCAGCGTCTGGCCCAGCGCCTCGATCCGACCGCCGCAATGATGCAGCGCGTTCAGACAGTGGTTCGCCGCGCCCCGCAACGCATCGTCTTTGCCGAAGGCGAAGAGCCGGCGGTCATTCGCGCGGCCTACGCGTTCCAGGAAAGCGGCCTGGGCGAAGCCATCCTCATCGGCCGCGAAGAAACCGTGCGCACCAACATGGCCAATCTCGGCCTAGCCGACACCACGCCGCTCAAAATCATCAATGCGCGCCTCTCCGAGCACAACGCCGCCTACACCGATCTCGTCTACAAGCGCCAACAGCGCTTCGGCATGATCCATCGCGACGCCCAGCGTTTGGTGAACCAGGACCGCAACGTCTTCGGCGCCTGCCTGGTGGCGCTCGGCCACGCCGACGGCATGGTCACCGGCGTCACCCGCAATTACGCCACGGCGCTCGACGACATCCGCACCGTTATCGATCCTACCCGAGGCGCGCGCCTGATCGGCGTCACCATTGTGCTGTCGCGCGGCCGCACGCTCTTCATCGCCGACACCGCCGTCACCGAATTTCCGAATGCAGAGGAGATCGCGGAGATCACCTGCCAAGCCGCCGACTTTACGCGCCAGTTCGGCGCCCACGCGCGTGTCGCCCTCCTCTCACACTCGAATTTCGGCAACCCTGAGATGGAGCGCTCGGAAAAAATCCGCGACGCCATCTCCATCCTCGATCGCCGCGACGACACCAATTTCGAATACGAAGGTGAGATGAACGCCGACGTCGCGCTCAATCACAACATGCGCGAACTCTACCCGTTCTCGCGCCTCACCGATGCGGCCAACGTGTTGGTAATGCCGGCGCTTCACTCCGCCTCGATCGCCACCAATTTGCTGGCGACCGCCGGCGGCGCCACCGTGATCGGCCCTATCCTGACGGGGCTCTCAAAGCCAATTCAGATCGCGCCCATCGGCGCCACAGTTTCCGATATCGTGACATTCGCAGCCTTGGCGGCCTTCCAAGCTGGCGAAGCCGTCGAGGCGAAGAAAAAAGAGCGCTAGCTTCCGCGCAGCGCCGCAGCCAAACACCTTAACTTCGTGCGCCACGCCAGGCGCGGACACATGCTGACCTTATTTTCCGCCACTCACCACAATGATTCCGCTACGAGGCGCGCCTAGCCGTTCAAGCTTGCCCGCCGGCAGCTCATGGCCTCGCCTTGGCCAATACGAAAGCGCACTTCCTCGAACGTGCCTTGCAGATCATAGGTCGCGTTCGAAAAATGGAAGCCTTCGCCGGACGGCGCCTGCGCGGTCAGAGTCACTGTTGGCCTGCCGAAGCGATGGATGACGGCGACATTGCGATCGCCGTCGAACATGACGCGCAGCAAGCCGCTGCGACACCTGAATGCATAAACATTCTGGCCGGGCGCCAGTGCGCTGGCGCCGGTTTGGGTCTCGGCAGCTAAGACAGATGGCGCAGCGTAGGCGCCGACCAGCAACGCAATCGCTGAAAGCAGCATGCGCATGGGCTTCCTCCCTGGCTCGGGGAAGCATCCGGCGCGGTCCCAAGTCCGTCAACCAAATCGCGCAAATGTGAAGGCGTTGAAAGGCATTCACGGCGCAGGCGCCTGCTGCTGGCGCGCCAGCTGCGCGTTAAACGCTTCGCGCGCGCCCTCGACGATTTCCCGGCAGCCTGCGGGATCGACGAATGGGTTGCCCGCCGCGCCGAGACGCTGGCGCTTCTCGGTGAGATCGAAAAAGTTTCCGTGAGAACCAAGCGGAATATCGCACCGCAACGCGCTCAAACGCCTGAAGGTCGCGCGAAAATCCGAAACGATATTGGGATAGGCGTCATTGCCGACGAGCCGATAACCCGGCGCGGTTAGGCTGCAGATGTCGAGCGCCGATAGCGTCCGGCCGCCAACACGCACGGTGATGGTCCACGTCGTGCAGCCGCGCGTATGTCCCGGCGTGATGTGGGCTGTGAGATGCGCCTCGCCCAGGCGCACGACGTCCCCGTCATGCAGGATGTGATCGGCGTGCATGGGCGGAAACAGAAAGCGATCGCCGAATGCAAAATCACCCTGTCCGCCATGCGCCATCTGTTCGGCGTCGCCGGCGCTCACATAGAGGCGCGCGCCGGAGAGACGTTTCAATTCGGCGATCGCGCCGACATGATCGTAGTGCGCGTGGGTTGTCAGGATGATACGGACGTCGCGGATGTCGAAACCCAGCGTGTGGAGATTGGCGACGACCTGCGGCGCCATCTGCGCAAAACCGCCGTCGATGAGAATGAGGCCTTCGCGCGTTGCGATCGCATACGAGGTGATGTCAGCGGCGCCAACATAATAGAGATTATCGGCGATCCGGAACGGCGCAACGGGCGCGGCCCAGGCTTGCGACGTCGCATCGAGCGGCGTTGTCTCAGGTTGCTGCGCGGAGCCTAAGCCGCACAGCGCGACCAAAGCGAGAAGGCCCGGAAGGATCGTCCTAAACATTTGCCGTATAGCGCCGCGATGCTTCCTCAAAGCCGATGATTGGCGCGGCGATCACGCCGCCCGGCCGATGCACGCCATTGATTGGATCGATCGCTTGGATCTCGTATGATTGCTGGCCGGAATCCAAATCGCTGATCACAACGTCGAAGGTCGTCGCCGGCCCGCCATGCGGCACGAACCAATGGATATTGTCCTGCGCCGAGGACATCGCCGAGAGCGACCCTGTTGGCGCAACAAAATCGCGCGTCGCTCGGATCAACATGGCGCCGGGCTCATCACCGACGCGGTCGAAATTGCGAATGCGGAAACGTCCGCGCGCAATCAAATGCGCTGACGCCATGTGGCGGTGACCGTGCGGCGTGATGACGTTGCCAGGCGCGAAATCAAAGAGCGCTGCGCCATAGGTCAAACGCCGCGGCGCACCAGCCTCATCCAGAAAGCGCACATAGCGCTTGGCCGGATCGTTCGACGCCCCGTGCGGCGCCGGCCGCAGGTCGGACGCCGCGACCAGCGCCAATAATGCGTGCAGATCGACCTCTTCGGCGAGCGAGCGCACATTCTCCATCCATGCCCGCGCCGTGATTTCGCCGTTGCTCAAAGCGCGCGCAATCTCCTCCTGGCGATCTACCCAGCGCGCTGCTGAAATGTGCGCCCCGACCAGGGCCTGCGCTTCCGGGGCTTGCGCTTCCCGCAACATCGCAAAGGTGACGAAAGCGGAGAACGCGGCTCCGAGCTGGCCGCGCCGCGTGAGGCCAAGTTCAGCGGCGTTCGCGGGCGCCGCTCGATCCCAATCAGCCGGTTTCACGCGTCCTCGCCAACGTTCGCTGTCGGCGAGTGTAGACGAAACGAGGGAGTTGCCACCACGCAATCCAACAGTTTTCCGCACAAGAAGCTTAGCAAGAACAGCGCGCCGAAGCTTAAACAAGGCGGTCCCCGTGAAGCGGCCGCTTCGCGGAACCCTGGACGCGGCGCTTGTCGGCCAATGGTTGACGCAATCATGGAATTCCATCCAGATCGCGCGGCAAAGGGAGCGCCGATGTCGGAACCATCAAGCCCAGCCAAGAAGCGCACCAGCGTGCTTTCAGCGCTCGCATTCTTCGGCGATCGCCGCGCGCTTGTCATGTTGGGGCTCGGCTTCGCCGCCGGCCTTCCCTTTCTGCTCGTATTCGACACGCTCTCGGCGTGGCTACGCGAGGCCAATCTGTCGATCGAAGTCATCGGTTATTTCAGCCTGGCGACGATCGCCTCGTCGCTGAAATTCCTCTGGGCGCCGCTGATCGATCGGACCAACGTTCCGGTGCTCACCAAGCTGCTCGGCCACCGGCGATCTTGGATGCTGGTCGCCCAAGCTGCGATCATTGTCGGGCTTTGGCTGATCGCCGGCTCAGACCCTGCGCGCAATCTCAACCTTGTCGCGATCTTTGCTGTGTGCGTCGGCTTCTCGTCGGCCACGCAGGACATTGTCGTCGACGCCTGGCGCATCGAAGCGGCCGAGCAAGAGCGGCAAGGCATGATGGCGGCGGCGTATCAATGGGGCTATCGCGTCGCACAGATCATCGCGGGCGCGCTCGCGCTCTGGCTCGCCGATCTCTATGGCTGGGCGCTCTCCTACACCGTAATGGCCGCGCTGATGGCGATTGGCATGGCCGCCGTCTTCTTCGCGCCGCGCGAACAAGCCCATAGCATTCGCCAGATTCCGACCGAGGGCATCGCCCATCGTCCGGTTGCCGAAGCGATCGAATGGGCGGTGCGCCTCGTCGTCTTGATTCTTTCTGCGATCATGATTGGCCTTGGCCTCACCGGAAACGGCCCGTTCCTCGGATTCCTCATTGGACCCATTCTCGGCGCCGACACCAGCGCCGCGTTCGTCGCTGCCTTCACGGCCAGACCGGACGGCATCTGGCTTCAATTGTTGTTTGTGCTGATCGGCTTTTCCCTGCTCATCGCCGCCGCACTGCCGATTCCGGGGATTCAAACCAAGCCGGGCGCCTCGCTGTCGCATCTGCTCGGCGATCCGCTGCGCGACTTCTTCCTCCGGCATCGCAACACCGCCGTCCTCATCCTCGCTCTCATCTGCGTCTATCGCTTGGCTGAGTCCGTGCTCAACATCATGAACCCATTCTATTTGGATCTCGGCTTTTCGCTCACCGAGATTGCAGAGGTGCGCAAGCTTTTCGGCGTCGTCGCAACGCTTCTGGGCGTGTCGGCCGGCGGCGTGGCGATCACACGCTTCGGCCTGATGCCATCCCTTGTCGTCGGCGCCTTTGCGCAACCGATCAGCCATATCGGCTTCATATGGCTGGCGACCCAGGGCCATCATATGCCCGCACTGTTCGTGGCGATCGGCTTGGACAATGTCGCATCGGGTTTTGCCGGCACTTGCCTCATCGCCTACATGTCGAGCCTGACTTCAGTCGGCTTCACCGCCTCGCAATACGCGCTCTTCTCCTCGCTTTATTCCCTCTTTGGAAAAATCATCGCCTCGCAATCGGGCCGCATCGTTGAAAGCTCCGCGCACGCGGCGGAAGGCGGCGGCGCTTTCGGCGCCATAAGAGGCTTGTTTTCAGCTCTGCCGGCGGAATCCTACACGCGCGCAGCCGATCTCGGCGTCAGTTCCTCGGCGCTTGGCGTCGGCTATGTCGTCTTCTTCCTCTATTCCGCGGCGATCGGCGTTGCCGGCATCGTCTTGGCGATGATCCTCGCCGCGCGGCGAGAACCGGAGGCGCGCGAGGCGCCTGCTTAGCCGCACCTTCTTAGTCGCCCATTCTCAGGCCTTTGGCGGCGCGGTCAGGCGCTCCGCGACAGCGAGCAGGCGATTGGCGTTGATCGGCTTGGTGATGAAATCGTCCATGCCCGCGCGCATCGCCCGCATGCGCTCTTCGTCGCCAGTATCGGCGGTGAGCGCTACGATTGGCGCACGCGCCGAAGGTCCCGCGCCCGCGCGAATGCGCTCGGCGGCCTCGATGCCGTCGACGCGCGGCATGCGGATGTCGAGCAGGATGAGATCGAATGCGGCGGCGCTGGCGGCGGCGACCGCCTCCTCCCCGTCCTGCGCAACGACAACAACGCATCCCGCGCGCGTCAGGAATTTGCGCGCCAACAGCGCGTTGATCGGATTGTCCTCCGCTAACAGCACGCGCAGACCCGGCAGCGTTCGCTGCGGCGCATCGGCGCGCGGCGGATCCTCGCCCGGCGCGGCCAGCGTTTCGCCGAGTGAAACGCGTATGCGCTCCACCAGCGAGCGCCGGCGCACCGGCTTGAGCGTGTAGTGCACGACGCCGGCGGCGCGCGCGAAAGCGATCAGCTCGCGCTCCTCCTGGGCAATGAGGGCAATGACGGCGCGGGCGCTGCGCTGCATCGCCTCGATCGTCTCCCCGTCGGCACGCTCATTCCAATCAAACAGGATGACGTCCGGCTGGTCCTCGCGCTCGACGATGACGCCGCCAAGCGAGGAAATGACTGTGCGCAAGGATTGCGCAAGCACGTGCGAGGCCGTCAGCACCGCAATGCGCGCACCGCTCAACGTGAGCGGCGCTGGCGCCTCGGGCGCAACCGCCAGCGGCAGCTCGACCCAGAATGTCGCGCCATAGCCCGGCTTGCTGAAGAGCCCAACTTCGCCGCCCATCGCCAACGCCAAACGTTTGACGATCGCGAGCCCGAGCCCGGCGCCGCCATGACGGCGCGACACGCTGGCATCGGCTTGCGCGAATTCTTCAAAGATCAGCGTTTGCTTTTCGGGCGCCACGCCGACACCCGTGTCGCGCACGGAAAAGCGCACGCGGCCCTCTGGGCGCGGCGACATTTCGAGGACGACACCGCCGGATTCGGTAAACTTCAGGGCATTGCCGGCGAGATTGAAAAGGATCTGCCGCAAACGCCCCTCGTCACCGGTCACCCGCGTCGGCGCGCCGGTGCGCACGGTGACCGCGATTTCGAGGCCCTTGCCGTGCGCCTTGGGCGACAACAATTCGGCGACATCCTGCATCGTCGCTTCCGGATCGAAGGGCGCGCTGTCGAGCGCGATGCGGCCCGCCTCGAGGCGAGAATAATCGAGGATCTCGGTGATCAGTTCGAGCAGATGCTCGCCCGATTGTTTGATGGCGCTGACGTACGATTGTGCATTTGGCTCAAGCTTGCCCATTTCCAACAGCGTCGCCATGCCGAGAATGCCGTTGAGAGGCGTGCGCAATTCGTGTGTGAGCGTGGCGAAGAGCGTTGTTTTGGCGCGCAGCGCCTCTTCCGCCGCGCCGGCGAGGCGGGTGACGTCACGGGCGATAACGAGACGCGCGCCGTCGTCGAGTTGGCGTTCGATCCATTCGAAATGGCGCCCGTCGGGCGCGGTGGCGTTGAAGCGGCGCGTACCGTCGGCGAACGCCGGCGTCGCCGCCCTGCCCCAGGGCGGTCGCTGTGGGCCGATCCAATGCCGGAAAGTGGCGCGGAATACCGGATTGGCGCGCAGAAGCGAGCCGTCCGCCGCCAGAATCGCGGCCGGATCCGGGAGCGCATCGAAGGCGTCGAAGGCTGGCGCTGTGGCGGGTTCGCCCATCACGCCGATCAAGCCTGCGGCCGGTTAAGAAACCTTAGCGAATCCAGTCTGGTCGGCGCCCCGCTCATTACCGCTACAGGCTCGCGAACGCTGCGCCAGCGCGCCATTCACAGCGGACGCGTGCACAGCGTAAGCATCAGTAAGACAAGCACGAAGGATGCGACGCCGCCGCCAATGCTATAGGCGCCGCGGCGCTCCATCCAATTCGGCGGCAGCTTCATTCCTGCTTCGACTTCGCGTCGGGACCATAAGCCGTTAGCGAGCGCTTTGCGGCGACTATTCTTTGGAGTTGCCGTCTGATCTCGCGCCCCGCCAGCTGGAATTCCCAATCCACATAGCCTTCGTTCTTCAGTCTGCGCCGGATTTGCTCCACGCTCGTGAGCGAGGACTCGCGCGCTAACTGAAAGGCGCGCTCAACGGTTCCGCACCGCGGTTTCACTGAAAGACGAAAATGCTCGCGCCCATGAGGATCAGCACGACGACCCAGACAATGGCGTAGGCAATCGTGGCGCGCGGAAGCGCTTTTGAAACGCGCGGATCGTTTTTGTCACCAAGAACATGCGGCATGGAGCCCTCTCCATTCGTTCTTGACGGTGAATAAAAATAATTCGGTTCCGGCGCGTCAAGAGCATGACGCTCCGCAGATGCAAAAGGGAGCGGCCCCAAGGCGGGGGACGTCCGGGGGCCGCTCGGTGCTGGGTACTCAAAGCGGGGCGGGCTGGGTCATGGGGATAGCCTCGCGCAAGCATGAACTCAGATTACCGCATGCGGTTCCCCGCCGGGATCTGCGCCGGGATAAGTTGGAACAAAACCGGTTTTTATCAACCGATTGTCCCCTGTGGATAACTAATGGGCGCAACCACTGGTTCAGGGCTTGTCAGAAAACCCCGTCAAATCATGCCCTTGCGGCGCTGGGCAGCTATCTCATATGGAACCCGAGACAATGCCAGGCTGTTGCCCTCGTACAAGGCAAGAACAAGAGCGCAACAATATGAGAACGCGGAAAGCCCCGCGATCCGCTCACAGCTTTATGCCCGGCGCGTGGGACCCGCCACGAGAAAATGGGCCGGTCGTCGTGAATTCGTTGTCGAGATTGCCTCGCCTAATAGGCGGAGGACGCTTGCGCGGGCGGAGCCTCGGCGGCGGGCGCATAGGCGGGCGGAGAGGGATTGGCCGCGTAGAGGGCGTGCTCACGCGGCGCCATCACCTGCATGAACGAGACGACGCGGCGGACGCCGCCGACTGTGCTCGCGATCTCGGCTGCATGGCGCAGCTCCTCATCGCTGCGCGCCGTTCCCATCAGATAAACGTTGCCGTGAAAGACTTCGAGATTGATGTTGACCGCGCGCACGTGCGGGCTTGCAAGCAGGCGCGTGCAAATCTGTGTGCCGATGAGCTGATCGCCGACGGCGTTGCCGAACGTCGTGCTCTGGCCAACTGCTAGTTCATCATAGACGTTGTGGATCGTCGGATAGGTGCGCGCGATCATCAAGGCGGCTTGATGATGCTGCTCATCGGGCACCGCGCCTGAGAGCAACAGATTGTCGTTGTAAACCTCGACGTGGGTGTCGCGGAAGCCTTCGGCGTCGGCGGCCATCAAGCGGCCCTTCACGTCGCCATAAGCGTGGCCGTCATCTATGACTTCGCCGGCGGTGCGGTCCTGCACCGCGGCCATGCCGACGCCAGCGGCAGCGCCCGCGACCATGACGGCGCAGCCGCCGCTCGACGCACAAGCCGCAAGGGCCAAAAGAGATATTAACGCGCGCATGCGCGCGAGAGTGCACCAGGATCGTTTCGGCGCGCTTAACGTTACGCGCGCGACCGTTGCTCGACCCCAGGCGGCGGCGCATTCATGCCTTGGCAAGAAATCCGCGCCGCGGAAACACGATGGCGCTAATCGGGATTCGGAGCGCGGCGTTCAACGCGTTTGCGGGTCATGAGCCGCCACGGATATTGAGCGCGCGCGCATAGGCGCGGTTGCGTGAGACGCGCAACTCGGCGGCCGCGGCCTGGGCTGCTTCTTTCACGCTCATGCGCGTAAGCGCATCGGCGAGATAGGCGTCGAGCACTTCATCACTCGCTTCCGGCGCTTCCGGCGGCGGGCCAATGACGACGACGATTTCCCCTTTCGGCGGCGGCGCGTCGAAATAGTGCGCGGCGAGCGCATCGAGGGTATCGCGGCGCGTTTCCTCGAAGAGTTTGGTGAGTTCGCGCGCAACGGCGGCGTCACGCGGCCCCAGCACGGCGGCCATGTCGGCCAGACTGTCGGCAAGACGCGGGCCGGTCTCGTAGAGGATGAGCGTGGCATTGATGCCGGCGACATCCTCGAGTGTGCTTCGCCTGGCGCTTTGCTTGGAGGGCAGGAAGCCGACGAAGTGGAAGCGGTCCGTCGGCAAGCCCGCAGCGATAAGGGCTGCGAGCGACGCGGACGCGCCCGGAACAGGAAAGACGCGATGACCGCCTTCAATCACGGCGCGAACGAGCTTGTAGCCGGGATCGGAAACCAGCGGCGTGCCGGCGTCGGAAATCAGCGCCACGCTTTGGCCGCGTTCGAGCGCCGCGAGAATGCCAGGCCGCGCTTCATCGGCATTGTACTCGTGGTAAGCGGCGAGCTTGGGCCTGAGATCATAGGCATCCAAAAGCTTGCGGGCGACGCGCGTGTCCTCGGCGTAGACGATGTTGGCGGCAGCCAAAATATCGAGCGCGCGCAAGGTAATATCGCCCAGATTGCCGATGGGCGTGGCGACCACATAAAGGCCCGCTTCCAAAGGTGGACTGGCTTCACGGGCGCCGATACGGTCCGCCGCGCTTTGGTTGGATGGCGATTTGGACGAGGGATCATTCATGGCCGAGAAGCAATCATCGGCGACGGCGCTGAAGCCGCCAAGTGTTTCCAAGCTGAAACTGGGCGCCGCGCTGAGTTTGGCCGCACTCATGGCCGCGTGCGCAACCGCGCCACGGCCCTCGCCCACCCCATCGCCGGGCGGCCCGCTGCCGCCGCCGCCGCCGCCGACTGGAACGACCGTGCAAACCCAAGAAGGCGTCACCCCGCCTTTCATGCAGGGTCGCAGGATCACGCGCGTCGGATTGTTGCTGCCATTCTCGCTGCGCCCCCAGGATGCCGCCTCGCTCTACAACGCAGCCGAACTCGCGCTGTTCGATCATGGCGACGAGAACACGCTGCTCATCCCGCGCGATGCGGGCTCAGACCAGGCCTCGGCGCAAGCGGCGGCGATGGCGCTCGTGCGCGACGGCGCCGACATCATCATCGGACCGGTGTTGCGTGAAGGCGTGCAGGGCGCGGGCCTTGCCGCACGCGGGCAGAATATCCCCGTGATCGGATTTTCGTCGGATCGCTCCATCGCCGGCAATGGCGTTTATCTGCTCAGCTTCCAACTCGAAGACGAAATCGCGCGCCTGGTGCAGTTCGCGGCTGCCCGCAATATTCGCAGCATCGCGCTGATCGCGCCGTCTAACGAATATGGGCGCCGCGTGCAGCAAGCATTGCAAGCCGAAGCACAGCGCAACGCCGTCACCGTCACCCAATCGGTGCTCTACAATCGCACCGATGCGGACGCGACGGCTTCGGCGCGCGCATTGGCGACGGCGCTGCAAGCGGCGCCTGCGCAGGGCGTGTTGATTGCCGATAGCGGCTCGCCGCTGCGCGCCGTGAGCGTGGCGCTGGTGCAAGGCGGCATCGATCCGCGGCAAGTAAAATTCATGGGCACGAGCGCATGGCTGGGCGATGCGATGCATGAGCCGACGCTGGCCGGCGGCTGGTATGTTTCGCCCGATCCGAGCGCGCGCACCGATTTTGAGACGCGCTACGCATCCGTGTTCAATGGACAGCCCGCGCGGCTGGCGAGCTTGGGATATGATGCGGTGGCGCTTGCAACCCTGCTCGCGCGCAATGGCGGGCCGCAAGGTTTTGGCCGCGGCGCTATTGAAAACCGCGAAGGCTTTGCAGGTTCGGATGGGCTTTTCCGCTTCGACACGGACGGTTCGATCGAACGCGGCCTGGCGATCATGGAAGTGCACGCCAACGATGTCGGCGTGCTCGATGCAGCGCCGCGCCGCTTCGCAAACGCCAGCGGCTAAGCCAGCTCAGCTGCGATTTTATTGGCCAATAGGCGCCCGCGCGGCGTCAGGCGCAATCGCGTGTCGTCGGCGGCGACAAGCCCCTGCTCCGTGAGCCATCTGAGCGCATCGCGATTGATTGGATTGCCGCGCAAGCGTTCGAGCGGCGCGATCTCTAGGCCATCCTCGATGCGAATGCCCATGATCAGCATTTCGTCGGCTTGCTCAACGGGCGCGAGTTCAGCTTCGCTCACCCAGCCAACGCCGCGCTCATTGACGGCGTCGACATAATCCGCGGGTCTGCGCTGCGCTTCGAGTGCGTAGCGTTTGCCATCGCGGTTCATGCGGCCATGCGCGCCGGGACCCACGCCAGCCCATTCGCCGCTTTGCCAATAGATGAGATTGTGTTGCGCCCGCGCCCGCGCATCGCGGGCGTGGTTTGAAATCTCGTAGGCCGGAAAACCGGCGGCGTTGCAGAGCTCTTGCGTCGCCTCGTAGAGTGCTGCCGCACTGTCGGCATCCGGAGCCGTGAGCTGGCCTCTGGCGACGCGGCGCTCGAAGGCGGTGCCCGGCTCGATGGTGAGCTGATAAAGCGAGGCATGTTCGATCGGCAGCGCCAGCGCGCGTTTCAGCTCATCGCGCCAAGCTTCGATACTTTGCCCTTCCCGCGCATAGATAAGATCGAGCGATACACGTGCGTCAGTGGCGGCGGCAATGTCGACGGCGCGGATGGCGGCGGCGGCATCGTGCTTGCGCCCGAGGGCCTTGAGGGCCGCGTCGCTCAGCGCTTGGACGCCGATGGAGAAGCGGTTGATCCCAGCGGCAGTCTGCTCTTCGAAGAGTTTGGAATCCTCCGGATTGGCCTCCAGGGTGATTTCGCAATCGGCGGCGAGCACGAAGGCTTGCGAGGCGGCGTCGATCAGGCGAGCGATTTCGGCGCCGCGCAGCAGCGACGGCGTGCCGCCGCCGAAGAAAAGACTTTTTGCGACGCGCCTGCCAAAGCGTTGAGCGTGACCGGCAAGATCGGCTTCGATGGCGGCGATCAGCGGGGCATTGTCGGCGCGGCCGGCGCGATAGACGTTGAAGTCGCAATACGGGCAAATGGCGGCGCAATAGGGCCAGTGCACATAAATGCCGAAACCGCTCATCGCAGCGCCGCCAGCAATTTCTCGAACGCGCGGGCGCGATGGGTAAGCGGCAGTTTTTCGTCGTCCGACATTTCGCCGAAGGTTTTGGCGTGTCCGTCGGGCACGAAGACCGGATCGTAGCCGAAGCCCTTGTCGCCGCGCGCCGGCCATACGATGGCGCCGCGCGCTTCGCCTTCGAAGCTTTCGACAACGCCGTTCGGCTGCGCCAACGCCAGTACGCATACAAAGCGCGCGCGGCGATCGCTTGCGCCCCTCTCCTCCAGTTCGCGCCACACCCGCGCCATGGCGACTTCGAAGTCCTTGCCCGGCCCTGCCCAGCGCGCCGAATAAACGCCCGGCGCACGATCGAGGGCGAAGACTTCCAGGCCCGAGTCATCGGCGAGCGCCGGCAAGCCGGATGCATTCGCCGCCGCGCGCGCTTTCAATTCGGCGTTGCCGACGAAGGTCGTCTCCGTCTCTTCCGGTTCGGGCAGATTGAGTGTCGCCGCCGAAATTGCCTCGACGCCCAGGGGGGCGAGCAAGGCGCCAATCTCACGCACCTTTCCGGCGTTGTGGCTGGCGACGACAATGCGGCCGGAGAGTTGGGTCATGGGATTTCGCGTGACACTTGTTTGACGGCGCTCAAGAGCGTCTATATCGTTTTTCAATAAAGTCCGGCTAGGATAACGCCGGATAAGCGGATACGGCCCATGCGCACGCTCGGCAAAGGCTCCATCGCTGAGATAATCCGGGTCGGCCTGGTCATCACGTGGGCTGTGCTCTGGTTTGCCGCCCTGACGCTGGTGGCCGTCGCCGGCGCCTATGCGCTCCACCTCGGTGGGATCGTGAATTTCGGCTCGCTGTTTGGGCCGGACACGCCCATTCGCATTGACGACAGCGTCGTGGCGACGCCGGCCGTTACACCGAGCTGGCCCGTGGTTTTGCCTGCGTTCCTGATCGGCGCTGTCGTGATCACGGGCGCGATGATGATTGTGTGGCGACTGCGAAGATTGTTCGACAGCTTCTGCTCGGGCCAGCCATTCGCCAAGGAAAACGCCACGCATCTGCGCGCGATCTGGATCACGATGATTGGCATCGAAGTGGCGCGTTACCTGCTGCTGGCGCTGACCGGTTTCCTGCTCGCGAATTTCGGCGGACCGCTGGCGCAACACGCCGACATCAAGATCCACTTCAATCTCAGCACCTGGGCCTCAATCCTCATTCTGGTTGTGTTGGCTGAAGTGTTCCGCGAAGGCGCGCGCATGAAAGCGGAACAGGAGCTGACGATCTGATGGCGATCCGCGTCACCCTCGACCGCATCTTGCTCGAACGGCGCATGTCGCTGACCGATCTGAGCGAGCGCGTCGGCGTGACGCTGGCCAATCTATCGATCCTGAAAACCGGCAAAGCGAAGGCGATCCGCTTCTCGACCCTCAACGCGCTTTGCCGGGTGCTGAACTGCCAGCCGGGCGAATTGTTGAGCTACGAGCCGAGCGCGGACGACGAAAGCGCCGACGAAGCCGCCGATCAGGCGGCCGAATAGCTGCTAAGCGGCGCGCTTGCTTGCAATATAGCGGTTGATGGCGTCGGCCAGCACGGTGAGCGGGATGCCGCCTGTCTGCACGATTGTGTCGTTGAAATCGCGAAGATCGAAACGGCCGCCGAGCTCGGTGCGCGCATGCTCGCGCAGGCGCAGGATTTCGGTGTGCCCGACCTTGTAGCCGCAGGCTTGGCCTGGCGTTGAGACATAACGGTCGATTTCGCTTTGGGCCGCTCCCTCAGCGCGGCCGGTTTGCGCAATGAGCGATTGGATCGCCTGCTCGCGCGACCAATGCTTGGCGTGAAGGCCGGTATCGACCACCAGACGCGCGGCGCGGAAGCGTTGCGCCTGCAGATAGCCGAGGCGCCCCCAGGAATCGTTGTCGTAATAGCCGAGCTCATCGACCAGCTGTTCGGCGTAAAGCGCCCAGCCTTCGACAAAGGCGTTAAAGCCCATGAGCGACATGATGAGTGGAATTTCGTTGTGGTGCTCGGCGAGATAAGCGCCTTGCCACGCGTGGCCTGGAATGGTCTCGTGCGCGGTGAGCGTCGGCAGCGTCCAGATCGGCCACAGCGCAGTGTCTTTGAGATTGATGTAATAGATCG
Source organism: uncultured Pseudomonadota bacterium (assembly GCA_963837475.1). GTDB lineage: Bacteria > Pseudomonadota > Alphaproteobacteria > Caulobacterales > Aquidulcibacteraceae > Vitreimonas. The sequence continues at coordinate 655,154 of CAWIND010000001.1, read as the reverse complement.
CCGGGCGCGAGCCATCGAGCGAAGCGAAGTTCATGTAGCCGAGCCCCGCGCCATCCTGGATGTTGACCGGCACGCGGCGGACTTCGACGGGCGCACGCAGCTGCATGTGCGATACCCGCGGCAACAATGCCCGCACAGCCGCGATGCGGCCTTCGAGATAGGAGACGATTTCGGCGCGGCCGGCGTCGGTGTTGGGCTTGAGGAAGCGGCGATCGCGCGTGGCCGCGCTCATGCGTTCGCCGACAGTTCCGCGGCTCATGCCTTGGCGGCGCAGGATCTGATCCATGCGTGCATCGATCTCGGCGCCCTGCTCCAGGCCCATGGCGTGAATTTCATCGGCGGTGAGATTGGTCGACGTGCCGACACGCAGCAGCCAGGAATAATAGGCTTCGCCCTCCGGCAGCTTCCACACGCCAGCATCATGGCCAGCATGGTCGGCGGCTTCATTGAGCGCTGCGATCTGGCGCTCGACGGCGGGATAGATGCGCCCAGTGACAATGCGTTCCGCGCGCGTGGCCCAGTCGCCGTCAATGTGCTTGTCGGCGGCGCGCGTCGCCAACGAATGCACCATGCCTGTCTCGCCGGCCGGCGTGGCGCGGAAGGCGCGTGCTTGTGTGAGTGTGGTGTCGAGGATGAAATCCGGCGCGATGACGCCTTGCCCCATATCGTGGCGGACGCGTTCGGTTTCCTGATCGAGCTGGCGCGCGAACGCATCAAGACGCGCGAGATAGGCTTCGCAATCGGCGCGGGTGTCGATCTTGTGCTGGGAATTCAGGAATTCCGGGACGCCGACGAGCGCGCCGGTTTGCTGGCTGACGACATATGGTGTGGCGCTCTCGCCCATCGCCGATTTGAAGGTGTTGTCGCCGTAGCGAAAGTCGCCGCCTTGAGCGCCGAGGCGAAGCGCATATTGAACCGCAGCGTAGCGCGTTTGCTCCGGGGGGCTCAGACTTGCCGGATCGATCGCCCACATGCGGCGCAACATCGCATAACAAGAGCGCTGCTCTGTCGCGAGCGAGCCGCGCGAGACATCGGAGAGCTTGCTCTTCAAATCGGCGCGCGCGTCTTTGTCCAAACCGAGGCCGGTCGCGGTCTCCGGCGAAGCTTCGATCATCTCGTCGGCGAAGGCATTCAAGAGTGCGGCGAGCCGCGCGTCGCTGGCCCCTTGCGCCTGAGCCAAATTGGGTGCGCCAGCCAGAACGCCCGCGGCTGCGGCTGTCGCCATGAACGCGCGACGGGAAGCGTGCATCAGATCCACCCCAATTCTTGCCGAATTTCTTGGTCGAGGTTTTCTAGCAGCGGGTTCGAGGCTCGCCAGAACTCATCGCGTGTGAGGCGCATCGGTTGGTCGCGCGCGGGCAGCTGCTTGTCGCTTAGCGGGCGACGAGGTAGGGGACGAAGACCTGCAGCCCTATGATCACAGCGCCGATGACGCAGATGAGCACCGCGCCGGCGGCGATATCCTTCGATTTCTGCACCGAAGCGTGGAACTCGGGCGAGACGACATCGCAGAGATGCTCGAAGGCGGTGTTGACCGCTTCGGCTGTCCACACCAGCACCATGGCTATGACAAGCCAGCGCCAGTCCTGCCCACTCACCTTCAGCGCCATGCCCGCGGCGACGACGAGGATCGTCCCAACAAAATGCAGCCACGCATTGTGCTGCGTCCGCAGCATGTAAAAGACGCCCGCGAAGGCGAAGCGGAAGCTGTTGAGACGCGCGTTGATCGAGAAACGCATCAGTGCGCGGGCGGCATCACGGCCGCTTGCCCGTCGGCGAAGCGTATCTCCATGATCGGCGCCGCCGCCTCTGTGTAGAGTTCATAGATCACGCCGTCGGCGCCGGGTTCGCGATTTTCCACAACACGCGTGGGCCGGATCGCCGCGGGCGCTGCCGCAGCAGCGTCACGCACGACTTTTGGCGCATCAGCCCAGGCGATGTCGCGGCGGATGGAAACGACCAGCCAGCCTTCATTCATGTGCATGAGCTGCACATTGTAGGTTTGGCCGTTTGCCGCGCCGGTGACGCGGAAGCCTTGCGCGCCGGTGGAATTGTCGGAAACAGCGTTGCTGGGTGCAAAGCCCGGCACGGCCGCGTTGATCGCGGCAAGCACTTCGCCCGGCGCTTGCGCTGATTGCGGACCGCTTTCGACGGGCATGGCGGTGGGACTTGAGGCGGGGCTGGAGGGCGCGGGCGAACAGGCCCCAAGCGCCAAAGCCAAAGCGGCGATGAACTTTCTCATCCCACCCTCCCCTCCCAACATCAATGCGTTGCCCTCATTGTGTTGCTCGCCGCTGCGCTTCGAACAATTCGGCGCAGCCGCTTTTGGCGAGGCGCATGAGTTCGGCGAATTCCGCCTCGCTGAAGGGGCGCTGTTCACCGGTGGCTTGCAACTCGATGATGCGCCCGTCGCCGGAGAGCACGAAATTGGCGTCGGCTTCGGCGTTGGAATCTTCGGCATAGTCGAGATCAAGCACAGGCGCGCCTTCGAAGACCCCGCAGGACACAGCCGCGACTTGGCCATTGATCGGATTGTCCTTCAGCACCTTCTCGTCGATCAGATATTTGCATGCGCGCGAAAGCGCGACCCAGGCGCCGGTGATGGCGGCCGTGCGGGTGCCGCCATCGGCTTGGATGACGTCGCAATCGAGCGTGATGGTGCGATCGCCAAGCGCCTTGAGATCAACGACCGATCGCAGCGAGCGGCCAATCAGACGCTGGATCTCCTGGGTGCGGCCAGACTGCTTGCCTTGCGCGGCTTCGCGGCGCCCGCGCGTATGGGTGGCGCGCGGGAGCATGCCGTATTCACCGGTGACCCAGCCGCGGCCTTGGCCTTTGAGCCAACCGGGCACGCCCTGCTCGACGGTCGCGGTGCACAGAACCTGTGTTTGGCCGAATTTGGCGAGGCAGGAGCCTTCCGCGTAGCGCGAAACCGCGGTTTCGAGGGAGATTTCACGCAATTGGTCTGGCGCTCGTCCGGAGGGGCGCATGTTTGTCCTTTCGAATTTCAGCGCTGCTCATGGCCGATTGCCGCTACAACGTCCACTGCGCTTGCGCGTGCGCGTGCGTTCGCTACCTATCCGCCCATGGCGCAGCCACCCTCCTCCGCCGATCTTTCGACGCTCGATGCGCGGGCGCGCGAGATTTTCCGCGAGATTGTGGAATCGTTTCTGACAACGGGCGAGCCGGTCGGCTCGCGCACGCTCTCGAAACTGGGCGGCGTCACGCTTTCGCCGGCTTCCATCCGCAACACCATGGCGGATCTGACGGCGCTGGGCCTGATCGATGCACCGCACGCCATGGCGGGCCGGCGCCCGACGCACGCCGGCTTGCGCTTCTTCGTCGACAGCTTGCTGCAGCTTGGCGATGTGCCCGAGCAGGAAAAGCGCGAGATCGACGAGCGCATCGCGGCCGCGGGCAGCAATCCGCAGGATGTGCTGGGCGCGGCCTCGGAGCTGTTGTCGGGGCTCGCGGGCGGCGCGGGGCTGGTGGTGACGCCAGAGCGTGATGCGCCGGTTCGGCACGCCGAGATCGTTTTGATCGCGCCGGGTCAAGCGTTGCTGGTCTTGGTCTTCGAAGACAATCAGGTCGAAAACCGGCTGATCGCGACGCCGCCCGATTTGCCGCCGAGCGCATTGGTCGAGGCCGCGAATTATTTGAATGCGCGGTTCAAGGGCAAAACCCTGAGCGGAGCACGCGCCGATGCAAGCGACGCCCTGGCGCGCGACCGCGCAGCTTTGGATCAAGCGGCGGCGAAACTGATCGAAAGCGGGCTGGTGGAATGGTCGGGCGAAGATCCCACGATGGGACGGGCGCTGATCGTGCGCGGACGCGCCAATCTGCTGCAGGACCAGGAGGCCGTGGCCGATCTGGAACGGGCGCGGCGTCTCTTCGACGACCTCGAAAAGACGCGGGAACTCATTCAGGTGCTGGATCTGGCCAAGGCCGGCGAAGCCGTCCGCGTCTTTATCGGCTCGGAAAACCCGCTTTTTTCGCTCTCGGGGTCGAGCTTGATCGTTGCGCCCTATATGAATGCGGAACGACGGGTGGTCGGCGCGCTGGGCGTGATCGGCCCTACCCGGCTGAACTATGCTCGGGTAATCCCGGTCGTGGACTATACCGCCCGTATCGTTGGCCGCGTGCTCGACGGGCGCAGTGAGCGCTGAGGGATGGCATGAACAAAGAGTCGAATGCGCAAACCGAAACCCCGGAAGCGCCGGGGGAGCCGCAAAGCGAAGCTTCACCCTTCGAGGCAGAGCTAGCCAAGGCGCGGGACGAATTATTGCGCGCGCTGGCGGAAGTCGAAAACACGCGCCGCCGGGCCGAACGGCAAGCCGCGGACGCGCGCACCTATGCGATCGACCGCTTTGCCGCCGATTTGCTGCCCGTGGCCGACACTTTGTCGCGCGCCTTGCAGGCAGCGCCGCGCGATGATGTCGACGAAGGCTTCCGCAATCTGCTGACGGGCGTCGAGCTGACCGAGCGCGCATTGCTTGATTCATTCGCGCGCCATGGGCTCAAACGCGTCGGGACAAAGGGCGAAGCGTTCGATCCGAAAATCCACCAGGCAGTGGCGCATATCCCATCGGAGCAGCCGGCCAATACCGTGGCCGAGGTCATGCAGCCTGGTTATGTCTTGGGCGAACGGACCTTGCGGGCGGCGATGGTGGCGGTGTCATCCGGGCGCGGTGAAACGCCGAGCGTCGACATCAAGGTCTGATCGCCTCGCGGCCGCCGCGGCGTCAGAAAATCTCAGGTATCCGCTTTTATTGCAACGGTTTGCACGTTTGCGGGTGAGCGCCGCGCTTCCGCCTGTTTTCAGCCTTCCCGTCACAATGAACGATCGTTAATCCTGGCGACGCGCTTGGTTCGCTGTGCTCTGGTGCGCCTCGCGGACACGCGCTGACACGAGGGGAGAACAAGACATGCGTGGAAAGCTTTGGATCGGCGTGGCCAGTGCTGCGCTGATGGCGTTGGGATTTGCGCCAGCGGCTTCGGCTCAAGATCGCGATCCGCCCGGCGATGCGACGACGCAAGCCACGCTTTCAGTCGGCGCGCCCATTGACGGTCAGATCTCGCCCGCCGGTGACAGCGATTGGTATCGTCTGCATGTCGAACGCGGCCAAAGCTATCGCATCACCCTCGACGGGGCGGCGAGCGACGAGGCGGCGCAGCCGATCGACACGACGCTGACGATCTACGGCGCCGACGGCCAGCAGATCGCCTATAACGACGATACCAATGGTTCGCTCAATTCGGCGCTCGATTATACGCCAGCCCAGAGCGGCGATGTTTTTGTCGAAGCCAAGGGTTTCAGCGACGAGGCGACCGGGCCCTATCATCTCGCCGTCACCGCAAGCGTGCTGCCCGCCGACGCGGTGGGCAATGACGCCAGCACCCGCGCGCGCATCAATGCCGGCGCGCCCGTAAATGGCTCGCTCGATTACGCCGGCGATGTCGATTGGTACCGCTTCAGTGCGCACACCGGGCAGATGTACACAATCACGCTCGCCGGCGCGCAAGGCGCGGCCAACCCGCTGGGGGATCCCTTGCTGCGCGTGCTCGACCCGCGCGGGACGGAAATCGCGTCCAACGATGACGCCGAGGGCAGCCTCAATTCCTCGCTCAACTTCATCCCCTCGCGCAGCGGCGAGGTGTTTGTCTCCGCGCAATCCTTCGGCGATCAGGGCGCGGGCGCCTATACGCTCAGTATCGCCGCGGCCACATTGCCGCCAGACGATGCGACCGCAGAGACCGGAACGCGCGGACACGTTGATGTGGGCGGAAACGTCAACGGCTCGCTGGATTATCCCGGCGACCATGACTGGTACCGGGTGCGGCTGGAGCAAGGCCAATCCTATCGCTTTTCGCTGAACGGCTCGGGCGATCACCCGCTCGCCGATCCATTATTGCGCATCCGCGATTCTCGCGGCCAAGAGCTCGCGATGGACGATGATGGCGGCGAAGGTTTCAACGCCTATTTGGAGTTCACTGCGCCTGCGACGGGCGTCTATTATCTTGATGCGCAAGCGTTCGATCCGTCAGCAATCGGCGGCTACGCGCTCTCCGCTGGCGCGGGCGACATCCCCGCGGATGCAAACACGGATGCGGTGCTCAGCGCCGATGGCGATGCGCGCGAAGGCGCAATCGCGCCCGCCGGCGATCAGGATTGGTACAAGATCAATCTTGCCAGCGGCCAGGGCGTGCGCGTGGCGGTCAACGCAGCTGATAGCGAAGGCGCGCTACAGGATCCGCTGATAGTCATGCACGGACCGGACGGCGCCGAACTCGCGCGCGACGATGACGGCGGCCAAGGGCTCAATTCATGGCTCGAGTTCGTGGCCCCTGCGGCGGGCGCATACTATCTCGAAGTGCGCGGCTTCAGCGAAGAGGCGCATGGGCGCTATTCGATCAACGTGACCGCAGGCGAGATCGGCGCCAGCGCCGACGGCGCCGACCAGATCGAAGCGAACGGCGATGGCCGCACGGCGATGATCAACGCGGACGGCGATGCCGATTGGTTCGCAATCACGCTCGTGGAAGGCCGGCCCTATCGCTTCAATCTGCTGGGCAGCGAACCCGACGCGCTCGCCGATCCGGTGCTGACCCTTTATGACGCAGAAGGTCACGAAGTTGCGTCAGATGACGACGGCGGCACGGGGGCTAATTCTTATCTGAGCTACACCTCTGTCGCCGGCGGGCAGTATTACGCGGCCGTGTCTTCGTTCAACAATACCGGCAAAGGCCGCTACACGCTCACCGCCACCGATACGGATGTGCCCGGCGGCGCCAGCACCGACGAGGCGCTCGACGCGGCCAATGGCGACGATCGCCTCAGCGCCATCGAAATTCCCGGCGACCTCGACGACTATCGCGTCGATCTCGAAGCCGGCGCGCACTATTTGATCGAGGTCGTGGCGCGGGGCGATAATCCGCTGGGCGACCCCCACCTCGCCATTCTCAACAGCGATGGCGAGCGGGTTGCCGCAAACGATGATGGCGGCCAAGGGCGCAATGCGCGGCTGCGCTTCACCCCGCCGCAGGCCGGTTCTTACCTCATCCAGGCGAGTGGGCTTGGCGGTTCGACCGGGTCGTACAAGGTCTCGATTGTGCGTCAGTAGGCTCCTCTCAAGGCGGGACGCACGCGCGGCGGCGCCGGACAAGGGCGCCGCCGCACTTCGTTTGCTGTTACGAGACGCCGCTGGTGCGTTCGGCGCCTTGGCGCTGCAGCATCCAACCTGGATATTCCGGCTTCAGCTTTGAGACATCGTCGAGCTTTTTGAGATCATCGCTCGAGAGTTCGACCGTGGTTGCCGCGAGATTGTCTGCGAGTTGTTGCTCGTTCTTGGCGCCGATAATGACGCTGGTGACGTGCTTTTGATGCAAGAGCCAGGCGAGCGCGATCTGCGCAACCGAGACTTTGCGCGCGTCGCCCAGTTCTTTCATCACATCGATGATGTCGTAGGCCTTCTCCTTGTCGACCGGCGGGAAGTCGAACGCGACGCGGCGGGCGCCTTCGGTCGGCGCCGTGCTGCGCGTGTATTTGCCGGAGAGGAAGCCGCCGGCGAGCGGGCTCCATGGCAGAATGGCGAGCTGCTCGTCCTTGGCCAGCGGTACGATCTCTCGCTCAAGATCACGCCCGGCGATGGAATAATACATTTGCAGCGATTCGAAGCGCGCAATCTCCTTGCGCGCCGAGATGCCGAGCGCTTTCGCGATCTGCCAGGCGGCAAAGTTGCAGAGGCCGATATAACGGACCTTGCCGCTGGCCACGACCTCGTCGAGCGCTTGCAGGGTTTCTTCGAGCGGCGTCAGCGGATCGAAGGCGTGCACCTGGTAGAGATCGACGTAGTCGAGATCGAGCCGCTTCAGGCTCGCATCGATGCCGTCGAATATGTGCTTGCGGGAAAGACCCCAGAGATTGGTGTTGTTGTAGCGGCGCTGTGCTTCCGGGGTTTGCTCGCCGGTATTGTAAGCGCCCATGCGGCCGAAGACCTTGGTCGCGATGACAAGTTCGTCGCGCGGCAACGATTTGATCGCCTGCCCTGTCACCTGTTCGGAGACGCCGTTGGAATAGACGTCAGCCGTATCGATGAAGTTCACGCCCTTATCGAAGGCGCTTTTCACCAGCGCGCTGACTTCCGCTTGCGGAAGCGCTCCAATGACTTTCCAGAAGCCGTCGCCGCCGAACGTCATGGCGCCGAGGCAGATTTCAGAGACCGTGAGGCCGGTGCGGCCAAGTTTACGATAGCGCATGTCGATGTCCTTTCGGCCGAAGCCGCTCTTGAAGTGTCCGCTTCATCGCTCGATGAGCGCGCATTGGCGCAGCGTCAAACGCGCGCGCGGGACGAAAACGAAGATCGGAAAGTAGCGCCATGGTTCGGCGCGACTGCCATTTCGTACCACAAGATCGTGTTTTTGGCAACGCGGCCCCCTTGTCAGCCGACGCCGTGCGCGTGGTCAGCCGACGCCGTGCGCGTGGAACCACGCCATCAAACGCGTCCAACCATCTTCTGCGTCGGCCTGATTGTAGGAAGCGCGATAATCGGCGTGAAAACCATGCTGCGCATCGGGATAGACGACGATTTCGGAATGCGACGGATTGCCGTGCGCGTTGAGCGCTGCGCGCATTTGCGTGACAGCGTCCTGACTGATGCCTTGATCAAGCGCGCCATAGAGGCCGAGCACGGGCGTGCGCAAACGCGGCGCGATGTCGATCGGATACGGACGGGTCGCTTCGTAGCCAAAGCCCGTTGGCTGAGGACGAAGCAGCGGACCGTACCATGCAACCCCGGCTTTGATCTGCGCAAAGCGCGCTGCCGCCATCCAGGTGACGCCGCCGCCCCAGCAGAAGCCGGTGACGCCGATTGCGTTGGCTTGAACGAAGCGTTGTGCCTGCAGCCAGTGAATGGCGCCGCCCGTATCGCCCATCACCTGCTCGTAATGTGCAGTCTGCACGATCTGACGGATCGCGTTCATGTCGGTAAGCGGTGCGGGATCGCCGGCGCGGTCGAAATAATCCGGCGCGATGGCGACGTAACCCGCGCGCGCAAAACGGCGGCAGGTGTCCTTGATGTAGTCGTGGATGCCGAACACCTCGTTGACGACGATGACGGCAGGATGGCGGCCCTGCCCTTCAGGACGCGCGACATAGGCCGGGAGATTGTAATTGCCGGCGCCGTGGATGTGAATGTCTTCGATGACAAGGCCATCGCTTGGCGTAACGATCGGTTCGGCCTTCGCCGACAGCGCAGCCGCAGCATAGCCCGCGAAAAACAACGACGCCGCGATGCTGCGGCGCGAAGGTTCGATGTTTCCGTAGGGTGTGTCCAAGCGCATCCGAGCGTCCTCCGTCGCGTCAGCGCGCCCGAGCGACGCGCATCCCCTTGCCGAGCCATATGGGGCGGATGCAGTCTGGCGGCGAGCCAGGACGAGGGGAAGTCACGATGCGTCTTTCGGGATGGTGCGCGCTCGCCGCGCTAACTGCGATCGCAGGCCCAGCATTTGCACAAACCACAGCCGACCACGCCGCAACGCGCCGCGCAGCGCCGCGGCGACAGCGCTGCCGTTCGATCCTGAACAAGCGACGCGCGAATGGCTGAACACGATGGATCCGGCCGCGCGGGCGCGCTCGAACTCATACTTCGAGGGCGGCTATTGGATTCAATTTGTCGGGCCGATCATCGGCTTCATCGTCGCCTTCCTCGTGCTGCAGCTTGGCTGGGCGAAAAACGTCCGCAGCTGGCTTGAGAAAACGGTGAAGGTCTATTTCTTCGTCGTTATCGGCTTTGCCTTGTTCTACTCGCTCGTCGGCCTGGTGAGCTTCCCGTGGGATTACTGGGTCGGTTTTGTGCGTGAACACGATTACGGATTGTCGCGCCAAGACTTCTCGCATTGGTTCACCGAATATCTGCAGGGGTTTGGCATCAACCTCCTCATCGGCTCGCTCGCAATCGGCGTTTTGTATCTGATCATCGCCGTCGCGAAGAAGAACTGGTGGATCTGGGGCACGATAGCGACGATCGTCTTTGTGACCTTCATCAGCATGATCGCCCCGGTCTATATCGCGCCGATCTTCAATCACTACACGCCGATGGCTGAAAGCCCGCTGAAGACAAGCGTGCTGCAAACCGCACAGGCGAATGGCGTGCCGGCGGACAATGTCTATGTGTTCGACGTATCGCGGCAATCCAATCGCGTCACCGCGAACGTCTCGGGTTTTGCCGGCACGACACGCATTTCGATGGCGGACAACCTTATCAATCGGGAATCGCCCGGAGGCGTGCGCGCGGTGCTCGGCCACGAAATCGGTCACTACGTGCTCGATCACACCGTGTCGCTGTTGGCGATGTTCACATTGCTGATCGTGCTGGTTTTCGCGCTGGCCAACTGGCTGTTCAACCGGCTGAGCGCTGGCGAACGATGGGGCATCCGAGGAATCTCCGATCCTGCCGGCATGCCGCTCTTGTTCGGCGTGATTGGATTCCTGTTCCTGATCGCCACGCCGATCAACAACAACATCACCCGCTTCCATGAGCATCAGGCTGACATGTTCGGCTTGAACGCGGCGCGCGAGCCGGATGGATTTGCGGAATCGGCGCTGCTGCTCTCCGAGTATCGAAAGATGTCGCCCTCGCCGCTCGAAGAATGGTTTTTCTACGATCACCCGTCGGGCTATGACCGCATTCACATGGCGATGGTGTGGAAGGCCCATCACATGGCGCTCGGCGACATTCCGATGGGTCCGGGCGGGCCGCCGCCGGGATGGCATCCGGATTTCGTCGTGATGCAACACGGCGCCCAAAACGCAAGCCCAGGCGCCCAGCAATCGCTCCCAGCAACCCTCTACGGCGGCGTCACACGCCGCACCGTGAGATTGATCCTCCCGCCTTTGGCAAGCAGGCGAGAGGTGCCTGGCAGGATGCGATCGACGCCGTGATAGAAGCGTCGGCTGGCGCCGGCCGAGAAGGCAGACATCGCCTGAGGCAAGCCGCACGCTGCGCGTGGGATCGGAGCGCAACGCCCCGCCGATGCGAAAGAGCGCGGTGTCGCCGAGCGAGACCGAAAGCACCGGCGCGTCCCAGGCTTCTTCGTCGGCGTCGACGTGCAGACCCATGCGCGCATCGCTCTCATAGAGATTGACCAGGCAGGCTTGCGGCGGCGCCGGATAGTTGGCGAGCTCATCCCAAAGCTCGAGCACGCGCGCGGGCATGTCGGGCCAAGGCTTGCCGGTATCGGGATGGGTTGGCTGGTAGCGATAGCCTTGCTCCTTGTCGGTCACCCAACCGAGGGGACCGAAATTGGTCATGCGCACGCGCATGGGCTGACCCGATTTTGGCATGCGCGGAATGTAGAGCGGGCCTTCCCTGAAGCGCGCAAAGACAGCGTCGCGCAGCGCCTCCTGTTCGGCGCGGCCGAGCAGGCCGGGCCAAAGCCGGAAGCCTTCGAGTTCGGTGCCGGCTTGCGCCATCGGCGACAGCTCTCCACCTATTCGGTTTCTTTTTTGTTCTGCGCCAAATCAAGGCGGAAGTGCGCCCCGGCTATTTCCCTGCGGCGAATGCGGATAGGAGGCCCAAAAGCCTTGCACGCCGTAGGCGATACACCACATGAACCGGGACGTTACGGCCTGGATGCTTGAGCGGGGGCGCTGGGTCGTTAATCCGGTTTGAAACGAAGGTCAGGACGCGCGCTTTCGGGACGCCAGACGATGGGTCCATGAAGAAGGGCCGCGCCGCTGTGAAAGGAATGAGGACGTAGAGATGGGCAAGGTCATCGGTATCGATTTGGGCACGACCAATTCGTGCGTCGCCGTCATGGAAGGCGGCAGCCCAAAGGTGATCGTCAACGCCGAAGGATCGAACACGACGCCCTCTGTCGTCGCCTTTACCGAAAACGGCGAGCGCCTGATCGGCATTCAGGCCGCGCGCCAAGCGATCACCAATCCGACCCACACCTATTACGCCGTGAAGCGCCTGATCGGCCGCTCGTTCGACGATCCGATCACCAAGAAGGACATCGAGCTCGTCCCCTACAAGATCGTGCGCGGACCCAATGGCGACGCGTGGATCCAAGGCCGCGACAAGCAATACGCACCGTCGGAAATCTCCGCCTTCGTGCTGCAGAAAATGAAGCAGACGGCGGAAGACTATCTGGGCGAGACGGTTACCCAGGCGGTCATCACCGTTCCCGCCTATTTCAACGACGCGCAGCGCCAAGCCACCAAGGACGCCGGCCGCATCGCCGGCCTTGAAGTGCTGCGCATCATCAACGAGCCGACGGCGGCCGCCCTCGCCTACGGCCTCGACAAGACCCAGAACAAGACCATCGCCGTCTATGACCTCGGCGGCGGCACGTTCGACATCTCGATCCTCGAAATCGGCGACGGCGTCTTCGAAGTGCGCTCGACCAATGGCGACACCTTCCTCGGCGGCGAAGACTTCGATATCCGCATCCTCAATTACCTGGCCGACGAGTTCAAAAAGCAGAACGGCGTCGATCTCCGGCAGGACAAGCTGGCGCTGCAGCGCCTGAAAGAAGTCGCCGAGCAGGCGAAGAAGGAATTGTCGAGCCGCACCGAGTTCGACGTCTCGATCCCGTTCATCTCGATGGACGCCAACCGCAACCCGCTTCACCTCAACATGAAGCTGACGCGCGCCAAGTTCGAAAGCCTGGTTGACGATCTCGTCCAAAAGACGATTGGACCGTGCAAGGCGGCGCTGAAAGACGCCGGCCTCTCAGCCAGCGACATCAAGGAAGTGGTGCTGGTCGGCGGCATGACGCGCATGCCGAAGATCCAGCAGGTGGTGAAGGAATTCTTCGGCCGCGAACCCCACAAGGGCGTCAATCCCGATGAAGTCGTGGCCGTTGGCGCCGCCATCCAGGCTGGCGTGTTGCAGGGCGATGTGAAGAACGTCGTGCTGCTCGATGTGACGCCGCTTTCGCTGGGCATCGAAACGCTGGGCGGCGTGTTCACACGTCTGATCGAGCGCAACACCACCATCCCGACCAAGAAGGGCCAGATCTTCTCGACCGCGGAAGATAATCAGAACGCGGTGACCATTCGCGTCTTCCAGGGCGAACGCGAAATGGCGGCGGACAACCGGCCGCTCGGTCAATTCGATCTTGTCGGCATTCCCCCGGCGCCGCGCGGCATGCCGCAAATCGAAGTCACGTTCGACATCGACGCCAACGGCATCGTTGCGGTCAGCGCCAAGGACAAGGCGACCAACAAAGAACAAAAGATGCAAATCCAGCCGTCGGGCGGTCTGTCGGAAGCCGACATCCAGAAGATGGTCAAGGAAGCTGAAGAGCACGCCGGCGAAGACAAATCACGCCGTGAGCTCGCGGAAGCCAAGAACCAGGGCGAGGCTCTTGTCCATCAGATTGAAAAGCAGCTGCAGGAAAACGGCGACAAGATCCCCGCCAGCGACAAGTCCAACATCGAAAGCGCCATCGCCGCGTTGAAAACGGCGCTCCGCGACCGACAACACCGCTGAGATCGCCTCAAAGACGCAAGCCCTGGTGCAGGCGTCGATGAAGATCGGCGAGGCGCTCTATGGCGCGGCCGGCCAGCCAGGCGCTGGCGGCGAGCCCGGTGCTGGCGCGCCAACCAAACCAAGAAGGCGTGGTGGACGCCGACTTCGAAGAAGTCGACGGCAACAATAAGAAGAGCGCTTGAGGCCGGTGATGCGCAGGTTCGGCGGATAAGCGCACCATGACCACGACCAGTCAGGACTATTACGAAATCCTGGGCGTTCCGCGCGATGCGGACCAAGCAGCCATCAAGTCGGCGTTTCGCAAATTGGCGATGAAATTGCACCCGGACCAAAACCCCGGGTGCAAGATTTCCGAAGAACAATTCAAGGAAATCGGCGAAGCGTATTCAGTCCTTTCCGATCCCCAAAAGCGCGCCGCCTACGACCGCTATGGCAAGGCGGCGTTTCAGAACGGCGCTGGCGGCGGTCCCGGCTTCGGGCCGGGCGCGGCGGGCTTTTCCGACTTCTCCGACATTTTCAACGAGATCTTCGGCGGAGGTTTCGAAGACATGTTCGCGCGCGGCAATGCGCGCGGGCCGCGCAACGGTCCTGAACGCGGCGCCGATCTGCGCTACGATGTCGAGATCACGCTCGAACAAGCATTCCGCGGCATGGAGCGCGAGATCGTCGCGCCGCGCGCGCAAGCATGCGAACCTTGCGGCGGCACGGGCTCGGAAGGCCGCGCGCCGCTCGAAACCTGCCACACCTGCAATGGCGCGGGCCAAGTGCGCGCGAGCCAAGGCATGTTCCGCATTGTACGCACCTGCCCTGCCTGTCACGGCCGCGGCCAGGCGATCAAAACGCCGTGCCGTTCGTGTGGCGGGCGCGGGCTGATGCAGAAGGAACGCACGCTGGCGGTGAAGATCCCCGCCGGCGTCGAAGACGGCACGCGCATCCGGCTCGCCGGCGAGGGCGATGGCGGGGCCCGGGGCGGGCCGCCGGGCGATCTCTATCTCTTCCTTTCCGTTAAACCGCACCAATTGTTCGAACGAGACGGCGCTGATCTTTACTGCCGCGCCCCTGCCCCGATGTGCAAAGCAGCGCTCGGCGGCGAAATGGAGATTCCGACCATCGAGGGCGACCGCACGCGCATCACCATCCCTGCCGGCGCTCAAACCGGCCGGCGGTTTCGCGTCAAGGGCAAAGGCATGCCGCAGCTTCGCTCGCGCGACCGCGGCGATCTGCATGTCGAGCTGCTGGTTGAAACGCCGGTCAATCTGTCGGCCAAACAGCGTAAGCTGTTGGAAGAGTTCTCCAAGGATTGCGGCGAGGAAGCGCATCCGCAAACCCAAGGCTTCTTCGACAGCGTCAAGCGCTTCTTTGAAGCCCATACCGAACCGCCGACGCGCTAAAGCTTGCGGGCGCGAAAGGTGCGGTCCATGAGTCGGACATGACACTTGCTCTTGCCATTGCGGGCTGCAACGGACGCATGGGCCGCGCGCTGGTCGACGCTGCGAGCCAAGACAAGCGCTTTTCGATTACCGGCACGACGACGCGCGGTGGCGCGAGCGCCGGCGCGGCGGCTGCGAACGCGGACCTGTGGATCGATTTCACCACGCCGGAAGCGACCATCTCCGCGCTTGATGCGCTCGGCGGCACGAAGGTGCGCGCCGCGATCATCGGCACGACCGGGTTCTCGGCTGACCAGGAGGCGCGCATCGCCGCGCACGCCAAGCGCGTGGCGATCGTGAAGTCCGGCAATTTCAGCCTGGGCGTCAATCTGCTTGCGGCGCTGGTCGAAGAAGCAGCCTCGAAGCTCGGCGCCGACTGGGACATTGAGATTTTCGAAGCCCACCACCGGGGCAAGGTGGATGCGCCTTCCGGCACGGCGCTCATGCTGGGCGACGCCGCGGCGCGCGGGCGCGGCAAGGCGCTCAAGGAATTGCGCCTGCCGCCGCGCGATGGCGTGACGGGCGCCCGCAAGGATGGCGGCATTGGCTTTGCCTCGCTGCGGGCAGGCGGGATTGTCGGCGAGCACGCGGTGACGTTTGGCGCGGCGCGCGAAGTGCTGACGCTTTCGCATCAAGCGCTGGATCGCGGGCTCTTTGCTGATGGCGCACTCGCGGCCGCGCTCTGGGCCGCCGACAAGCCGCCTGGTTCTTACGCGATGCGAGACGTGCTCGCCCTCTAGGCGCCGCGCTTGGCGCGGTAGAGCGCCAGATCCAGTTGACGCGCGAACGCCGCGCGTTCGTCGGGCGGCAGGAACGCGCCGACGCGCAGCGCCTCCCCTCCGCTCCAGACCGACACGCCGAGCTTTTCTTCGCGCGCTTTCGCCCACACCGGATTGAGAACGTAGTACGACTTAGCGCCACTTGGGCTTTTGCGCTCGACCTGCATTTGCAGCGGCGTCAGCACAATACGCTCCTCGGCCTTGGCGGCGCGATAGTTGATCTTGAACGCCAACCAGAGCGCCAGCACATCGAGGCCAAGAAAGCCGGTTACCGGAAAGGCGCCCCGCGCCAAGAAGAAAGCGCCGATCACCGCGTTCACGACAATCACCACCAGCAGCATCAGCCGGAACGCAGTCTGACTGAGGCTCCGGTGCGGGCGCAGAATTGTATCGAGGTAGAGTTTCCCCTCGAGCGGCGGCGGCGATTGCGTCCGTTCCCAACGCGGCGTCATCGGCGCTAAACTACCGCGGTCATGGCAAACGCCAAGGGGGACGCGCGCACGTGGCCAAACGTTTGACCAAGGCCAAAGCTGAAGAGCTCTATGCGCGGCTGGCCGCGGTGCGGCCCGAACCGAAAACGGAACTCGAATACGTCAATCCTTACACCTTGCTAGTCGCCGTGGCGCTTTCCGCGCAAGCGACCGATGCCGGCGTCAATCGCGCGACCAAAGAACTCTTCAAGAGCGTCGATACGCCGGAAAAAATGGTCAAGCTCGGCGAAACGGCGCTGGCCAAACGCATCCAGACCATCGGCCTCTGGCGCAACAAGGCCAAGAATGTCATCGCGCTCTCAAAAGCGCTGGTTGAGAAACATATGAGCCAAGTCCCGCACGACCGCGACGCGCTGGAGGCGTTGCCGGGCGTTGGGCGAAAGACCGCAAACGTCGTGCTGATGGAAATCTTCGGCGAAGGCACGATTGCCGTCGATACCCACGTCTTCCGAGTCGCCAACCGCACCGGGCTCGCCGACGCCAAGACGCCGGCGGACGTCGAAGCGCAGTTGATGAAGATCACGCCCGTGAAATATCTACACGGCGCCCACCATTGGCTCATTCTCCACGGACGCTATGTGTGCCTGGCGCGCAAGCCGGAGTGCCCGCGCTGTGTGATCGCCGATCTTTGCCTTTATCAGCCCAAAACGCGTGCGATCGCATCGGCGAAGACGCGCGCGCCCTCGGGCGCCAAATCCAGAAAGAAATAGGGCTCGATTGCCTCGATCTCGATGACGCGCCATTGGCCGTCATCGCCGAGCACCAGGTCGATGCGCACGTAGAGCAGATCCTTGGGCGCCCGGGCGCGCGCGGATTCTGCGGCATCCATCGCGCCCGGCGAGGCCGTCTCCGCCACGAAGTGCGTCTCGCCGGGGATGTTCGCGCGCCAATCGCCGCGCGCGGGCACTTTGCGGATCGCGTGCGAGAATACGCCGCCAAACCAGAAGAGGGAGAGCTCGCCTTCTGTCTCTATCGCGCGCAGAAAGGGCTGGATCATCGCCGCGGCCTTCGGCCCGTCGATCAAATCGGCTTCACGCCAAGCGTCTCGCGCAAGGCGGACGGTTTCGCTAGAACCGGCGCCAATTTGGGGCTTGACTACGATCTCGGCTGCGTCGAGCGCATCAAAGGCATGCGCGATTGTTGCGGCATCGGCTCTCTCGGCCCAGAGCGTCGGAATTGCCGAGGGGCCAAGCTCCTTCAGATAGGTCTTGCGCGCATTCCATTTGACCACGTCCGGCGCATTCAACACGCGCAGGCCCGCGCGTTCATGCGCCTCCAGCGTCTCCACGAATTGCTGCGGGCGCTCGTGATAATCCCAACAGGTGCGGATGATGGCGAGATCGAAGCCGCGCGAGGCTAGGCCGGGCTCGTCCCAGAACACCGTGTCGAATGCGATGCCCCGCTCAGAACCGGCGGCGATGATGAGTTCGCGGCCCTTGGTTTCGATCGCATGCACCTCGCCAGGCGCGAACGGCCTGCCGCGAAACGAGCGGCCGGTGAGATAGGCGATGCGGCGCATCAGGCGCGGCGCGCTTCCGCTTCGGTGGCGCATTGATCCAGCGACGGCGGCGCCTGCCCCGCTTGGCGCGCGCTCGAATGCACGTCCGCTAAGCGCATGGCGTTGTGGGTGTCGGCCGTGAACACAAGCAATAGCGCACAGGTGTTGAGGCGATAGGTGAGCGCAACACCGGCGCCATCCTGACGCGTGATGTCGGCCGCGCCGAACGTGCGTTCGATGTCGGCGCGCGTGGGTGCGTTGGCGCGCCCGGCAAGCGCCAGCAATTGCGCGCCGCGGCTCACGTTCGGCGCCGTCATAGCGGGCGCCGCCGGCGCAACGGCTACAGGCGCGGGCGCCGGCGTGTTTGCGCACGCGCTCAGCACCGCCACAGAAAGGATCGCTGCAAAATATCGCATGCGCAGCACAATGCCGGGCGAATTGCGTCGCCGCAATGCTTGCCAGGACGCAAGGCGCGCGCTTTAACCGCCCGTAACAAAAGGTTTTTCCCATGACTTACGACGTGGTCGCTGTCGGCAACGCCATCATCGATATCCTGCAGCCGGTCCCCGATGCGTTCCTCGCGCAGGAGCAGATCAGCAAGGGCGCGATGACGTTGGTCGACGAGGCGCGCGCCGATCATCTCACGCAGCTGTTCAGCGGCGCCACGGTCGCGGCCGGCGGTTCGGCCGCCAACACAATGACCGGGATTTCAAGCTTCGGCGGGCGCACCGGCTATATCGGCAAGGTCGCAAACGATGATCTGGGCGCCCGGTTCACGCGCGAGTTCCGCGCCGCGGGCGTTACCTTCAACACGCCCCCGCGTGACGGCCAGCCGGGCACGGCGCGCTGCCTTATCGCTGTGACGCCGGACGGCCAGCGCTCGATGAGCACCTATCTCGGCGCCTCCACCCTTCTCTCCACCGGCGACATCGACGCCGATCTGATCCGCTCGAGTGCAATTCTGTTTCTGGAGGGCTACCTCTTCGACCGCGACGAGGCGAAGGCGGCGTTCGTGCGCGCCGCTGAAATCGCGCGCGCGGGCAAACGGAAAGTATCGCTGACGCTTTCGGATCTCTTCTGCGTCGAGCGCCACCGCGAGAGCTTCAAGCAATTGGTGGCGCATCACGTCGACATTCTCTTTGCCAATGAGAATGAGATCTTAGCGCTCTATCAGACCAGCGACCTCAAAGCCGCGCTCGCCGCTGCGCAGGCTGCTTGCCCTGTCGTTGCAGTGACGCGTTCGGAATTGGGATCGGTTGTGCTCGCGAACGGGACCGAGACCCACGTGCCGGCGATGCCGGTAACAAAGGTGGTCGATTTCGACGGGCGCCGGCGATCAGTATGCCGCCGGCTTCTTGTTCGCCCATGCCAAGCAGCGCTCGATCGCCGAGTGCGGGGCGCTCGCATCGCTGGCGGCGTCCGAAGTCATCTCGCACATGGGCCCGCGGCCGGAGACGAATTTGCGTACACTGGCGCTGAAAAGCGGCTTCCGCGTTTAGGCGGCGTCTTCGGAGAATATATCGTCGCCGGCTTGCGCGCTCAGCAATTGGGCGAACTCCGGCGCCGAAACCGCCGCGCCATAAAGGAAGCCCTGGATCCAGTGGCAGCCCCGCGCCGCCATGAATTCCATGTCTTCGCGCCGCTCGACGCCTTCGGCGACGACCTCCATGTCGAGGGTGCGCGCCAGCGCCAGGATCATTTCGATGATGGCGGGCGCTTGTGGATCGCCGCGCTCAAGCGCACGGACAAATTGCTGATCGATCTTGATCACATCGAACGGCAGCCTGGAGAGCGCGGCGAGACTTGAGTGCCCGCAACCGAAATCGTCGATAGCCAAGCGCACGCCGGCCTGGCGCAACGGCTCGATGATCCGCAACGCCCGGTCAGGATCTTCCATGACCACCGATTCCGTGATCTCGAGCTCCAAATGGTTGGCGGGCAGACCTGAGTGTTCGACGATACGCAACACCCGCTCGGCAAAGCGATCGCTGCGAAACTGAAGCGCAGAGATGTTGACCGCGACCTTGGCGGGGTATCCAGAGCGCGCCCACGCTGCGGCCTTCCAGCACGCTTCACGCATGATGGCGTCCGAGAGCGGGCCGATGAGACCGCTCTCCTCCGCAACAGGAATGAAGCGGCCGGGGCTGATGATGGTGCGATCGGGCCGCACCCAACGCGCCAGCGCCTCGCAGGCCTCGATTTGGCCGCTGGCCAGGTTGATCTTGGGTTGAAAGTAGGCGCGAAACTCGTTGCGCTCGAGGGCGCCGCGCATCTCGCGCTCGAGCGTAAGACGCGCCACAGCTTCGCGGTCCAGCGATTGGGTATAGACCTTGAGCCTTGCGGGCGAGGTTTGCGCAGCCGCCAGCGCCATGCGCGCGTGGCGAATGACGGTTTCGGCATCGCGGCCGTCACGCGGCGCAAGCGCGACGCCGCAACACGCGCCCAATGTCAGCTTGTGGCCGCGCCACTCGAACGGCTGATTGAGCGCTGCGTTCAAATGTTGCGCAAAGCGCGCCACGTCAGAGGCCGAATTCAGCTTCGGCGCAAAGACGCCGAATTCCGCAACGCCGAGGCGCGCGGCGATCGACGCGGGCTCGCCCTCGCCGGCGCCGCGCACGCCGCGATCGACTGTGGCAAGCGCCCGCGACAGACGCTCGGCCACGGCGCGCAAAAAGTCCCGCGCCGCCGCCGGATCGAGGCTTGGCATGAGCTTCTGCAGCCGCTGCAGCTCGAACACCATTACCGCACCGGTCTGCGGCTTTGCCTGTAAGATGAAGAAATCGACTTCCCGCACGAACCGATCCTGGTTCGGCAATTGGGTGGCGGGATCGACGAACGCGATCTGCTGGATACGCTCCATCGAGGCGTCAAGCCGGCCGATCATGCTGTTGAAGGCGTTGGCCAGGGTTTCAAACTCATCGCCGGTTTCGAGTTTGATCGCCTCGCCCTGCCCCTGTTCGCCGATGCGGACCGCGAACCTGGTGAGTTGATCAAGCGGGGCAACGGCCTTGCGGACGAAGTGCGCGGTCAGCGGTACAGCCG
Organism: uncultured Pseudomonadota bacterium; assembly: GCA_963837475.1. Taxonomy (GTDB): domain Bacteria; phylum Pseudomonadota; class Alphaproteobacteria; order Caulobacterales; family Aquidulcibacteraceae; genus Vitreimonas. The sequence goes on along the minus strand of CAWIND010000001.1, from coordinate 634,418 downwards.
CGCCCGCAATGCAAATCAAGATCAGCAGAAAAGGCGCAAGCGCCGGCAGCGCATTGAAGCGATAGGCGTCGCCGTTCCACATCATCACCGCGACGCCCAAGCGCTCGCCATTGTGGATGATCGGCGCTCCGAGCGCCAAGCCATTGTCGGCGGTGCGGACATAAGCCGGCGTGCTGCTTGTGGCCACGCGCCGAGACAAGAGCTCCGCGGCTTCGATGTCGCTGGCGCTGCCGCCATGGGCGGCGACCACTTGTCCTTGTTCGTCGTGCACAACGATGCGGCGCACTTCGCGGCGCGAGGTGGCGATGGTGGCCACCTCATTCAACTCAGCGACATTGTGCAGCGAAATGAGATTTCCAGAGACGTTGGCTAAGTGCTCCGTGAGCTCGCCGGTGACCACCAGCTGATGGCGCGCGCTTTCACGGTCGGCGCCGAACATGATGGTTGCGGCGGAGAGCAGAGCAGTCGCCATCATCAGCCCGGTCGTGAACAGCACCGCGCGCGCGGCCAAACCGCGCGGAGCAACCTGCTTCACGATGCGAGCGAGTGCGCCCATGACGTCTCCAGCACACCCACTCGCGCGGGCGCACGCGAGGACACTGGCGGAGTTTGGTTAGGATGGGCTGAAGCGCGCGGATACGAGTTGGAGAGATCGCTTAAGCGCGCGTTTATGCGTGCGTGCGTGGGCGCTTGATGAAGACGTAAAAAGCGCCGGCGCCGCCGTGGGAGCGATGCGCCGGCGCGTAGCCTGCGATGAGAGGGCGGATGTCCTTTGTCGCCAGCCACATTGGCAACATGCGTTTGAGCACGCCCTCCCCGCCCCGGCCAGCGCCGGTCACAACGATCACCGTGCGATCGCCCCGCGTTTGAGCGCGATGCAGGAAACGGGAGAGCGCGACAAGTGCTGCGTCCTGCGTGTGCCCATGCAGATCGAGCGTTGCGGCGATTTCGACATCGCCGCGGCGTACGCGCTTTTCAGTTGATCGATTCTGCGGCAGCGGCGCTTGCGGGGGCAGCCCTGTGGCGCGCGCAGGCGGCGTCGAAGCGCGCGCCGGCGGATGAAGAACCGCCTTTCGCGCGGGCGCGGCGATTGGATCGGATTGATCGTCCGGCCCCAACCCACGACGGGTCTTCACTGTCGAGGCGACGCGGCGCCAAAGCTTTCGTTCTTCACCTGTGAGGTCGCGCTTGCCTTTGCTCACGCAGCGGCGACGCGCGCCAGGCGCCAGTTCGGATCGGCCGAGCGCACCGCGCGCTCAAACGTCCAGCTCTCATGGGCGTCGCGGACGCCGTGGGCGCCCTCCGCCAGTTCAGATTCAAACTTGACCGTCACACGCGCCGTGTCGCCGGCCAATTCAGCGCCAGCGAGATCGGCTGATTTCAGGCGCACCAGTTCGGGCCCTTGCTCGCCTTTCGCTTCGCGCGCGGTGATGGCGGCGACGTAGGCATCGAACACGCGCGGGGTCAGCAGGTTGCGCAGCGCATCGCGATCGCCCTTGGCGAAAGCGTTGACGATGATCTCGTAGGCGCCTTTCGCGCCGGCCATGAAGTGGGCGATGTCGAAGCTCGGATCGGCGCGGACAATCGCCATCACCCCCTCGCCCGCGGGATTGCCGGCAAAGGCTTGCGGCAATGGCGGTGTAGTGGGCGCAAAACCCTGCGCGAGCGCGCCCTGCGCCGGCTGTGGCCGCGGGTTGACCGGCCGCTCCGCGCCCGTGCGGCGCCCAAGCGTCGCGTAAAGCCGGAAAAGCACAAAACCAGCGATGAAGGCGAGGACGACGATCTCGATCGTGCTCTGGTCCAACATTCCAACTCCTGGCCCGAATTTCTGGGGCGGCTAAGAGCCAAGATAGTGCTAACAAGCCGTGACCGCCAGCACGGTTGCCGGGCGCCCCAGCGCATGTTAGCCCGCGCCGCCCCCAACACGGAGCTTGCGCATGACCACGCAACCCGGCCCTGAATTCGGCCAATCCGCGGATTCTCCACATTTGCGGGTGCTTTCGCAGTACGTGAAGGAGCTGTCATTCCGCAACGCAATGGCCGCGGCCTCCTCGCAGGCCTATGACCATCAACCCACGATCGACATGGGCATCGAGGTGAAGTCTCGTCCGATTGGCGATCAGGGCGAGGCTGTGGAAGTCGATCTCTGCGTCAATGTGTCGGCCAAGCGCGCAGACAGCGTCATGTTCTCAGCCAACCTCGTGTATTCGGGGCTGTTTCAATTCGTGAATGTGCGGCCCGAGGAGATTGAGCCGCTGATCTGGATCGAGTGCCCTCGCCTGCTCTTCCCGTTCAGCCGCCAGATCATGGCGGATGTGACGCGCGAAGGCGGTTATCCGCCGCTGATGATCAACCCGATCGATTTCACGCCGCTTTATTGGGCTGAGCTTCGCGATCGCCAAGCGCGCAGCGAAGGCAGTGCGGCAGCGGACGCCGCGCCCGCCCCGACCGTTTTCTAGGTTCCGTACTTTAGCCAAAGCGCCTGCGGGCCGAGCTTGGCGACGAACGCGGCATGCGCTTCGGCTTCCGCGGTTGTTTCAAGCGACGCCAACACTTGGGGGCGCGGTGGGCGGCGGATGTATTCGACCGGCGCCGGCTCTCCCAGCACTTGCGACGCCACCGCAATGTCGAACGCGAGCCGCTGTTCGCGCCCGCCTTTGAGCTGCAGGTACACCTCCGCCAGAATGCGCGCGTCGACGAGCGCGCCGTGGCCGCCGGCGCTCTTGCGCGCGGCGAGATCGAAACCGTAACGGTCGAGCTGAAAGCGGCGCGCCAGCGCATCGAGCGAACATGACGCGCCCGGAAAACGCTTGCGCGCAATCGCCAGCGTGTCGACGAAACGCTCGTTCTCGTGGCGCGGCAGATCGCAGCGCGCCAGCTCGGCATTGAGGAAGTTCTGGTCGAAGGCTGCATTGTGGGCGACCAGAGGCGCATCGCCGAGGAAGTCGAGCAGATCCTGAACGACATCGGCGAACTTGCGGTGCTTGGAGAGAAACTCGCCGGTGAGGCCGTGCACGCGCACCACTTCCTCGGGCACGTTGCGCTCGGGATTGATGTAGGCGTGAAACTCGCGCCCGGTGCGCTCCAAATTCACGAGCTCGACGCAGCCGACTTCGACAATGCGGTCGCGCTCGCGCGGCTCGGGGTGGTCCGGGAAGGTGCCCGTGGTTTCCGTGTCGAAGACGATCTCGCGCATGGATTGGCGCTAACTCTGTTCGCGCAGGGCGTCCAGCACGGCGCGGACCTGGGCGCGGGTGGCGTCAAACGCGCCGCTGGTGTCGATCACGAAATCCGCGCGCGACCGTTTTTCGGCATCCGGAATTTGGCGTGACAGGAGATAGGCGAACTTCTCCTCGGTCATCCCAGGGCGCGCCATAACCCGCGCTTTTTGAACATCGCTCGGCGCCGACACGACGACAATCTTGTCGACGCGTTCAGCGGCGCCAGTTTCGAACAATAACGGGATGTCGAGAATAACGGCCGTTGCGTTACGGTGTTTCCCCAGAAAGTCCATTTGCGCCTGGCGCACCAGCGGATGAACGATTGCCTCAAGGCGCTTGATCGCCTCGCTATTGTCGACAACACGCGCGCTCAGCGCCGCGCGATCAACGGCGCCATTCCTGGTAACGCCTGGAAATGCAGCTTCGACTGGGGCGACCGCGGCGCCGTCCTGCGCGTAAAGCGCATGCACTGCGTCGTCAGAATTGAACGCTGGCGCGCCCTCCTCCGTAAACATTTGCGCTACGGTCGACTTGCCCATGCCGATCGATCCGGTGAGGCCAATGACGATCATAGCGTCTCACCGAGCGCTGCAAGCAAACGCGCACGCGCCTTGGCGGCGTCCGGCTTGATGGCGAACCACAACTCAAACGAGCGCATGCCTTGGTGGATGAGCATGCCGAGCCCATCGATGGTTGCCAGCCCGCGTTCTCGCGCAGCGCGCAGCAAGCCGGTTTCCGGCGGCCGGTACACGATGTCGGCGACAATCGCGCCGGCGCGGACATTCGCGATCGGCCACTCGATCGCCTCGTCGCTCATACTCAGAGTGGTCGCTTGGACAATAAGGTCGGCTGCGCCAAATCCCCGCTCCAAATCATCCCACCGCAGCGTGCGGCCGTTCGGCGCCGAAGCCGCCGCTGCTTCAGCACGTTCGGCGGTGCGGTTGGCGAAGTAGATCGTATCGACGTGCGGCGATAGGGCCGCACCGATCGCAAGCGCTGCGCCGCCCGCGCCCAGCACAAGTGCGCGGCTCGTGCGCGTGCGCCAGCCCGGCGCGCCTTCATCGAGCGCATCCAAAAAGCCATCGCCATCGGTGTTGAAGGCGGAAACCGACCCATCCAGCTCCCAGCGCCAGACATTGGCGACATCGCTCTGCGTGCGATCCGCTGCACGGGCAGCCGCGGCCTTATGCGGCACAGTGATGTTGAGCCCATGCAGGCGCAGCGCCTTTAGCGCCTTGAGCGCCGCTTCAGCGTCCCCGGTGGAGTCCGCGATCTTGAGCGGCAGTGCGACATAGACTGCATCAAGCCCGTAATCGGCAATCCAGCCATTGTGCATGAGCGGCGACAATGAATGCGCCACTGGATCGCCAATCACGGCGAGCACTTGGGTTGCGGCCGAAATGGTCACGCTGGCGCTTCCCCCTGCCCACGCAGAAAGGCGAGCAATGGCAGAAGCGGAAGGCCAAGCACCGAAAAATAATCTCCCTCCACCCGCTCAAACAGCTGTGCGCCTAGTCCTTCGAGCTGGTAGGCGCCAACCGAGCGCAAAGCATCCGCGCCGGCGTGCGCAATGTAATCGTCGAGAAAGGCGTCGGAAAAACGCCGCATGGTGAGACGCGGCACGTCGGTGATGCGCCAAACGATGGCGCCATCCTTGGCCACGGCGGCGGCGGTGATCAATTCGTGGGGACAGCCGCGCAGCTGCAGCAGGTGCTGGCGCGCCTCTGCAAGGTTGCGCGGCTTGTCGAGCGCCGCGCCATCCAAAGCCAGCATCTGATCGGCGCCGATGACATAGGCGCCCCGCGTTTGCGAAACGGATTTTGCCTTCAGCTCTGCGAGCGCTTCCGCCTGCGCGTGCGGTGAGCGGCCCTCAACGCGATACTGACGCTTGGCCGCTTCCTCATCGCAGGTTGGCGCGATCACATCGAACACCAGGCCTGCTGCTTTCAGCATGCGCCGGCGGGAAGCGCTTGCGGAGGCAAGAACAATGCTCATACGCCGCGATGCTCGGTGAGCAGATTGAGCACGGCAGCGGCAGTCTCTTCGATCGAGCGGCGCGACACGTCGATCGTCGGCCACCCTTCCCGCTCAAACAGGCGCTGCGCATCCATCACTTCGCGGCGCACCGCCTCTTCTTCGGTGTAGTCGCCGGCGCGGGTTTCTTTCATGGCGACCAAGCGGTTCTTGCGGATGTGCACCAGCCGGTCAGCGGAAATTGTGAGGCCAACCACGGGCGGATGGCCCTTGGCGAACAATTCCGGCGGCAAGGGCACATTTGGCACCAATGGAACGTTGGCGGCTTTGACGCCACGATGCGCCAAATAGACACTGGTCGGCGTTTTTGAGGTTCGGCTTACGCCGACCAAGATCACATCGGCCGTCGAAAGCTCGATCACCTGTTGGCCGTCGTCGTGGTCCATGGCGAAATCCAGCGCATCGATACGCTTGAAATATTCGGCATTGAGCTTGCGGGCCGCGCCAACGCGGTGGTTCAGCTCCTGACCCAAATAGCGGGACGCTACATCAAGCACCGGGTCCAAAACCGCCACACAGGGCATCCCTACTTTGGCGCAGTGCTCCTCGAGGATAGCCCGGTGTTCCAGGTTGGAGAGTGTAAACATCACGATCCCAGGCGCCGCCGAGATCTCCTCCAGCACCCGCTCCAATTGCCGCACCGAGCGCACCAGGAAGTAGGAATGCTCGATCGGCATGGTGTTATCGAATTGGGCGCAGGTCGCACGGACGATCCCAGCCAGGGTCTCCCCGGTGGAGTCCGAAACCAGGTGCACGTTGAAATAGGTCGCCAGGCGGTGACGCATCGTCATGTCATATCAGGCCACGGCGCACTGTGAACAAGCTGTCAGCAACCGCCGAGCAACCCGGACCCTCCTCCTTATCGCCGGACCCAAAGGCGGCTTTTGTTTCCCCTCACCAGCGATTCCCTCCACTCAACTCCACAGGGGTCGAAAACCGGCCCGAGGGAATCAAACCACCGAATCGAAACGTGCAACACGTTCTGCCCACAGCGCTTTTGGCGTATGGCGCAAAGGAGCAAGTTTGTGGATTAGGTGTGGACACGGAAGTTGTCCCGGTTTGCATATCCCCACAACAACGAGTCCCATTAATCACGATTCAGAATTTAGGTTTGGAAGGAAGCAATGGCCAACCTGAAAGGCCCTCCGGTCTTTCTGCGTGTTCTGAACGGAGAGAGGATCGATCCTCCTCCAATTTGGATCATGCGTCAGGCCGGGCGCTATCTGCCTGAGTATCGAGAGCTTCGAAGTCGGGCCAAGAGCTTTCTCGATTTCTGTTACGCCCCTGCTCTGGCGACGGAGGCGGTGTTGCAGCCGCTACGGCGGTTTCCACTCGATGCCGCGATCCTGTTCTCGGATATCCTCGTTGTTCCTGACGCCCTGGGTCAGAAGGTTTGGTTTGTCGAAGGCGAAGGGCCGCAGCTTGAACCGCTGATTGGGCAGGAACGCTGGACTTTCGGAGAAACCGAAAAGGCGATCCAGCGCCTCTCCCCTGTCTACGAAACCGTGGAACGCGTTCGCGGACAGATCTCAAAGGACATAGCCTTGATCGGTTTCGCTGGCGGTCCGTGGACAGTCGCAACCTACATGTTGCAGGGCCGTGGCGGCGATAAGGATCAGGCGCGGCTGGCCGCATACACGCGCGCCGCCGATGTTGATCGTCTTCTGGATCTGCTTGTCGAAGCGACAGCGCAGCATTTGTCGGCGCAAGCGAAGGCTGGCGCCGATTGTTTGCAGATCTTCGAGAGTTGGGCGGAAGGCCTTTCGCTTCCGCTCTTTGAGCGGCTCATCGTGAAGCCCACGAGAGCGCTTGTTTCACGCTTGCGCGCCCTCGGCGTGGCGGCGCCGATCATTGGTTTTCCGCGTGGTGCAGGCGCCCATATTGGCCGTTATGCGGCTGACACCGGGGTCAACGCGCTTGGCGTCGATACGCAAACGCCCGCCCTGTTCGCGCGCCAACAAGCGCCGGCGAACATGCCGCTGCAGGGCAATCTCGATCCGCAATTGCTGGTGGTTGGCGGCAAGCCCCTCGAGGAAGGCGCGCGGGCCGTCGTTGAAGCGTTCCGCGGCGGGCCGCACATTTTCAATCTCGGTCACGGCATCACCCCGGACGCGACGCCTGAAAATGTCGCTGAACTCGTGGGTCTTGTGAAAGGCGCCGCGTGAGCGCCGTTCCGCTTGAATCCGAAACAGGGGACCTGCAGCCGCAAGAAAACCACGGCTTGCGCATCATCACCTCGCGCCGTGTCGCCGTCATTCTCTTCAATCTAGGCGGGCCCGACGAACCGAGGGCGGTGGCGCCCTTTCTGTTCAACCTCTTCAGCGACCGCGCCATCATCCCCTACCCGCAACCCCTGCGCTTCTTGCTGGCGACTTTGATTGCGCGTTCGCGCGAACGCCTGGCGCGCGCCAATTATGACCTGATGGGCGGACGCTCGCCCATTCTGCCAGAGACGCTGAAGCAAGCCGAAGCGCTCGATGCGGCGCTGGCAAAGCGCATTGGCAACGTGACCTTCAAGTGCTTCCCGGCGATGCGCTATTGGAAGCCGTTCGTGAAGGATGCGGCGAAGGCGGCGGAAGCGTGGGGCGCGACGGACGCGATCCTGCTGCCGCTTTATCCGCAATTCTCGACCACAACGAGCGCCTCATCTTTTGCTGCATGGAGGCGCGCATCCAAGCTGCCTGCCGCCACGATCTGTTGTTATCCGGCCGGTCAGGCCTTCGCCCAGGCGCACGCCGATGCGATCATCGAGACTTGGCGCAATGCCGGTTCGCCGCCGAACCCACGCGTGCTTTTTTCAGCGCATGGCTTGCCAAAGCGCGTCATCGCCGCCGGCGACCCATATCAATGGCAAATCGAGCAAAGCGTTGCTGCGGTGAAACGCGCCCTGCCCCGCGGCTGGGACGCGCGCATCTGTTACCAGTCGCGCGTGGGGCGGCTTGCATGGCTCGCCCCGTCGACGGAAGACGAAGTCATCGCCGCGGCGCGCGATCTCACCGGCGTCATCGTCACGCCCATCGCCTTCGTGTCCGAGCATGTCGAAACGCTGGTCGAGCTCGACATCGAGTATGCGCAACTCGCCGCCGAACACGGCGCGCCCTTCTATCTGCGCGCGCCTGCGCTCGGGACCGCGCCGCGCTTTATCGACGCGCTGGCTGATCTGGTGGAGCGCGCGCTGCAAGCGCCCGGTAAGGTGCAGTCGGAATTGGGCGTACGCATTTGCCCAGCCCAATTCGGGCGCTGCGCGCAACAGGGCTAAAGTCGGGGCTAAAGTCGGGGCCAAAGTCGGGGCCAAAGTCGGGGATCGTGATGCAGGCGCACATCATCAGCTACGACCTGGCGCGCGGCCTTCATATCATCGCGGTCATGGCTTGGGTGGCGGGGCTGCTGATCCTGCCGCGTTACTATGCCCACATTTCAGGATCACAACCGGGCGGCGAGTTAGAGAAGACCCTGCTCGAAGCGGCCGGCAAATTGCGGGCGATCATCCTCACGCCCTCCATCATTTTGGCCTGGGCGTTCGGCATTTTCCTTTTCGCCACTTACCTTGTTGGCGACTGGGACCGGCCCCCGTCCGAGATCATCGCCCAAGTGCCGCATTGGTTCTGGGTCAAATTTATCTTTGTCTTAGGCTTGAGCGGCTATCACGGCTTCCTACTTTCAGAAGGTCGCAGGCTCGCAGCGGGCGAGCGGCGGCATTCCACACGCTTCTGGCGGATAATGGGCGAGGTGCCGTTCCTGGTCGCCATCGTGGTTGTTCTCCTAGCGACAGTGGAACCCTTCTGAGCACCTGAGCGCCCTTGGCGGCTTGACGCCGCTTCGCCGTTATGGTGTCCCTCCCCCGACGCGCTCCGGCGCGGAGCGCTTCGGCGGCGCAGAACTTCTCCCAACGCCGATCTTTCCTTTTCGACCAAGGCGCCTTCCCCGCTGAACGCGCGCGCGGTCTCCCGAGACAAACATGACTGAAGAACAAGCACTCGAAGGGCTCACCCAGCTGACGCTGCAGGAGCTCAAACGCAAACCCCCCACCGAAATCCTCGCGCTCGCGGAATCACTCGAGATCGAGGGCGCAAACCAATTACGCACGCAGGACATGCTGTTTGCGATCCTGAAGCAGGTCGCCGACCGCGGTGTCGAAATCGGCGGCAGCGGCGTCATCGAAATACTGCCCGATGGCTTCGGCTTCCTGCGCTCACCGCAATCGAACTATCTGCCGGGCCCCGACGACATCTACGTGTCGCCGCAACAGATCCGCAAATTTGGTCTGCGCACCGGCGACACGCGTTGAAGGCCAGATCAAAGCGCCGAAGGATGGCGAACGCTATTTCGCGCTGACCAAGGTCAATTCGATCAATTTCGAAGACCCCGATCGCGTCCGCCACAAAGTCCACTTCGACAATCTGACGCCGCTCTACCCTACCGAGCGGCTGAAGATGGAAATCGAAGACCCGACGCTGAAAGACAAAACCGGCCGCGTCATCGATATCGTCGCGCCGATCGGCAAAGGCCAGCGCTCACTCATCGTCGCCCAGCCGCGGACGGGTAAAACCGTCATCCTGCAGAACATCGCCAAGGCGATCGAAGCCAACCACCCGGAAGTGTTCCTGATCGTGCTGCTGATCGACGAGCGACCTGAAGAAGTCACCGACATGCAGCGCACGTGAAGGGCGAGGTCATCTCCTCGACCTTCGACGAGCCGGCGACGCGCCATGTTGCGGTCGCTGAAATGGTGATCGAGAAAGCCAAGCGCCTGGCCGAGCACGGCAAGGACGTGGTGATCCTGCTCGACTCCGTCACCCGGCTCGGCCGCGCCTACAACACCGTCGTGCCCTCTTCCGGCAAGGTGCTGACCGGCGGCGTCGACGCCAATGCCCTGCAGCGCCCGAAGCGCTTCTTCGGCGCGGCGCGCAATCTCGAAGAAGGCGGTTCGCTGACGATCATCGCCACGGCCTTGATCGATACCGGCTCGCGCATGGACGAAGTCATCTTCGAAGAGTTCAAGGGCACCGGTAACAGCGAACTTCAGCTCGACCGCAAGGTCGCCGACCGCCGCATCTTCCCAGCCATCGACGTGCTCAAGTCGGGCACACGCAAGGACGAGCTCATCACGCCGAAGGAGCACTTGCAGAAGATGTACGTGCTGCGCCGCATCCTCTCGCCGATGGGCACGCAGGATGCGATCGAGTTCCTCCTCGACAAGCTCAAGTCCTCGAAGAACAACGACGACTTCTTCCAGTCGATGAACACCTGACGGGACAGTCCTCCGCCGCTGCGCTAAGCATGGCGGCGGAGGACGTCCATGCTCAAAATCTTTCACACGCCGCCGTCGCGTTCGGTGCGGGTCGTTTGGCTCGCCGAGGAAATGCGCATTCCCTATGAGGCGATCGCGGCGCCGTTTGGCGGCGAGCGCCCGGCTGGCTTCGTGGAGGCGAGCCCGCTCGGTCAGCTGCCGGCAATCACCGACGGCGATGTCAACATGATCGAGAGCGTCGCGATCATGCAGTATCTGATGGCGAAGTACGGGCCGACCGAGCTTGCCGTGACGGCGAGCGAAAAAGACTTCGCGCCCTATCTGCAATTCCTCGAGTTTGGAGAATCCGGCCTCTGCGCTATCGGCAATGCCTTTGTCGCCACCCGCTTCCAGGCCCCAGAAGACAAGCGCGATAACTGGACGCTGACCTACGTCGTCTCGGCCATCAACAAGCGGATGAAGATCGTGCAGGCGCGGCTCGACGCGGGCAACGAGTACATGGCCGCCGGCCGCTTCACCGCAGCCGATATCTCCGTGGGTTGGGCCATTGGCATCGCCAAGTATTTCGGCATCGTCACCGAGTTTGCGCCGAGTGTCGCGGCTTACCACGATCGCGTGACGTCGCGCCCGGCCTACAAGAAGGCCGCTGGGTAGCGCCGCCGGCTAGCGCCCCTGGCTGTCGCTTAAGGCACGAGCACCAAGCTGCCCGTCGTCTGGCGCGCTTCAAGATCGCGATGCGCTTGGGCGGTATCGGCGAGCTTGTAGTGGGCAGGCGGCGCGATCTTCACCGCGCCCTGCTCGATCGCAGCGAAGAGATCAGCGGCGGTTTCATCGAGTTCTTCGAGCGTCGCGATGTAGTGTCCAAGCGTGGGGCGCGTGAGGAAGAGCGAACCCTTCTGCGAAAGCGATAGCACGTTGAGCGGCGGCGGCGGGCCCGACGCATTGCCGAAGCTCACCATCATGCCGCGTGGGCGCAGGCAATCGAGCGACGCACCGAACGTGTCCTTGCCAACGCCGTCATAGACAACATGCGCCCCGGCGCCATTGGTGATTTCACGCACGCGCTTGGCGACATCGTCGCGCCCGGTGACGAGCACATGATCGGCGCCGAGTGATTTTGCGATCGCTGCCTTTGCATCGCTGCCGGCGGTTGCGATCACGCTAGCGCCCAGATGCTTGGCCCATTGCACGAGGATCTGACCAACACCGCCAGCGGCCGCGTGGATGATGACGACGTGACCGCGTTCCACGCGAAACGTCTTTCTCAGAAGATAACGCGCAGTCATCCCCTTCAGCAAAGACGCCGCAGCGACATCGAACGAAATCGCTTGTGGCAGCAGCACGGCGCGATCGTCTCGTACAACATGCGCTTCGCTATAGGCGCCGATCGGTCCAGAGCAATAGGCGACGCGCTCGCCAACTTTGAAGCGCGAGACATTGGCGCCAATCGCATCGACGACACCTGCGCCTTCCTGGCCCAAACCGCTTGGCAGCGTTAGTTCGTACAAGCCCGTGCGATGGTAGGTGTCGATGAAGTTGACGCCGATCGCGGCGTTTTTCACACGGATCTCGTGCGCTCCCGGCGTTGGCGTTTCGACGTCCTCGACATGGATGACTTCAGGTCCGCCATGGCTCTCGATCCGAACAGCTTTCATCGCTTCACCTCGCCGCCCTGAGGTAGGCGTGCGCGCGTTGCGTTCAATGCGCGCTCACACAATCGAGCCCGCGCCAACAGCTCTCTCGCATTGTCGTGCGCCTTAAGAGCGGCGAGCGCGCTGCTTCATCCGAGGTTCTGCCTCAAGAATGCGATCGTGCGGGTGTCAGCGACCTGCTTGGCGGCTTCGTCATAATGGGCGCCGCCTTCGCGCGTGAAGGCGTGATCTTGCTCGGCATATTCGTATATCGTCACCTGCGAATTGGACTTCAGCGTCTCGCGGATGGTGTCGAGCGCCTCGCGCGGGATGAAGCCGTCTTTCATCGGGTTATGCAGCAGGACCGGCTTCTTGATGTTCTTGGCCTCGCCAAGGGCGGTATGGATGCCGCCGCCATGATAGGCGACCGTCGCGTCGGTATCGGTTCTGCAGGCGGCCAGGAAGGCGATATAGCCGCCCATGCAATAGCCCAAGCAGCCCGCTTTGCTTGCCCCCATGCCGCGCGCATGGGTGAGCGTCGCCTGGACGTCTTTGACGCTGGCGTCCTTGTCGAGCTGGTTCATGTAGCCCAGCGCCTCTTTCCACTCGGCGTCCGTCTGGTCGGTGATGTCGATGCCTGGCCTGATCCGCCAGAACAGATCTGGGGCGATCGCCAGGAAGCCTTCGCGTGCCAGCCAGTCGGCCTTGCCGCGCATCACCGCGTTGATGCCGAAGATTTCCTGGATCGCGACGACCGCGCCTCTGGGCGGTCCAGACGGCCGCGCCACGTAGGCCCTAAACGCGCCGTCCGGACCTTGCACCTGAACCCACTCACCCATGGCTGTCTCCCAAAGAACGTTGACTTGCTGTCCCGCCGCCGTGCGCCGCGTTATAGACCGGCGCGCGCGCAAGCGTGCGACAGGAATTTGGGCGCTCGCAATTTGGACGCCGGGAATTGGACGCCGGCAATTGGACGACAGGAATTTGGCCGATGAAGTTCACCGTCAATGTCGAATGCAGTCCCGAGGAAGCCCGCCGCTTCATGGGCCTGCCGGATGTCACGCCGATCAATGAGGCGCTGGTCGAAGAAATGGGCAAGCGCATGGACGCTAATCTGAAGCTCATGAGCGGCGAGAGCCTGATGAGCTCGTGGATGAGCGTCGGCACGCAGGCCCAGGACGCGTTTGTGAAGCTGATGACGTCGGCGGCGACGGGCGCGGCGAGTGCGGCGCCTCCGCGTGAAAAGCCCTAAAGCGGGCTTAGAGAATTTCACATGAAACCGGACACGATCGTCGCGCTGGCGTCAGGCGCGGGCCGCGCCGGCGTCGCGGTGATCCGTGCCTCGGGTCCCGCCGCCGGCGCGCTGCTGCGGGCGCTGACTGATCGCGATCTGCCGAAACCGCGGCGCGCCACGCGCGTGGCGTTTTGCGCGCCCAATGGCGGGCTTTCGCTCGATGACGGCATCGCGCTTTGGTTTCCCCAGCCCGCCAGCTTCACCGGCGAAGACGTCGCCGAATTGCACGTCCATGGCGGCCAAGCCGTCATCGCCGCGATCATCGACGCAGCCTTGTCAGTGCGCGGGGTACGGCTGGCGGCGCCTGGTGAATTCACCCGCCGCGCGTTCGAGAACGGCAAGCTCGATTTGGCGGAAGCTGAGGGCCTTGCCGACCTCGTGGACGCCGAGACCGAAGCGCAGCGGCGACAAGCACTGCGCCAGCGGCGCGGCGCCCTGAGCGCGCTCTACGATGGTTGGCGCGAGCGGCTGATCGCCGCCGCCGCCTTGATCGAAGCAGAGATCGATTTTCCCGACGAAGAGCTGCCAGACGCGCTGGCGCAGCGCGCGGCGCCGATGCTCGCCTCGCTCGCCGCCGACATGCGCCGGCACCTCGATGACGCCCATCGCGGCGAGCGCATTCGCGACGGATATCGCATCGCCATCATCGGTCCGCCGAACGCGGGCAAGTCGAGCTTGCTGAATGCGCTGGCCCGGCGAGAAGCCGCCATCGTCAGCGAGATCCCGGGCACGACCCGCGATGTCGTCGAGGTGCGCTTAGTGCTGGGGGGCTATCCGGTCTGGATCGCCGACACGGCCGGGCTCCGCGAAGCCGCGGATGCGATCGAAGCCGAAGGCGTGCGCCGCGCGCTGGCGCGGGCCGAGGAGGCGGATCTGAGATTGGGTGTGGTGGAAGCGGGGATGGCGGCGCCTGCTTCGCTCGTGGCTGCGCTGCAGGCCCATGACCTGCTCATCCAAACGAAGGCCGATCTGGTTCGCCAGACCATCGCCTCGGGCGCGTACGGCTCGATCGCAGTCTCGGCGCTGACGGGCGAGGCCATCCCCGAACTCCTCGCGCTATTGTTGACGCGCGTCGTCGAGGTGCTCGGGCGCGAAGAGGCGCCGGTGCTGACCCGCCTCCGCCATCGCCGGCTCGTGGAAGAGGCGCACGCCGCACTCGAACGCGCGATCCCGGCGCTCGCGCGCGGAGCGGAATTGGCGGGCGAAGACGTGCGCGTGGCAACCCACGCGATCGGGCGTTTGACAGGACGCATTGATGTCGAAGATCTGCTTGACGAAATCTTCTCGAGCTTTTGCATCGGCAAATGAGAAACGCGCGAAAATGCACATTTGGCGCGGGTTTCACGCGAAACTGGTGAAAGCGTCGTTCACGTGTTTCGCGTGAAAACGCCAACCCGAATCGATGGTGGACAGGCAAGCAAATGAGGGCCGCGGGCGTCCTTGGCCGCATCGCGATCGCGCGCGCCGGTGACGGCGCTTGCCGCATCCTATATGAAGCGCCAGCAGATGAGCGCTCAGACCTCCTACGACGTCATCGTCATCGGCGGCGGCCATGCCGGCTGCGAGGCCGCGGCCGGCGCCGCGCGCATGGGCGCGCAAACGCTTCTGCTCACCCACAAGCTCGAGACAATCGGCGAGATGAGCTGCAACCCGGCCATTGGCGGCCTGGGCAAGGGGCACCTGGTCCGCGAGATCGACGCTCTCGATGGCGTCATGGGCCGCGCGGCCGACGCCGCCGGCATCCAGTTCAGGCTGCTCAATCGCTCGAAGGGCCCGGCCGTTCGCGGGCCCCGCGCACAATCCGACCGCAAGCTCTACAAGCGGGCCATGCAGGCAGCGCTCGCGGAGCAGGCGGGGCTGACGATCCAGGCGGCTGCGGTCGAGGACCTCATCGTCCAGCATGGCGCCGTCGCGGGGGTGATCACGGCCGACGGCCAGGCCTTCACAGCGCTCCGCGTCGTGCTGACCACAGGAACCTTCCTGAAGGGCGTCATCCATATCGGCGACAAGCGCATTCCCGCCGGGCGCCATGGCGAAGCGCCGGCAATCGGGCTGTCGGATCGCTTGTATGGCGCTGGTTTTGCAATGGGGCGGCTGAAGACCGGCACGCCCGCGCGGCTTCAATCCAACTCCATCGACTGGGCTTCGCTTGAGCGCCAGCAGGGCGACGCGACGCCATCGCCATTCTCGTTCCTGACCGATCGCATCACCAACGAGCAGGTCGCGTGCGGCATCGCTTACACCAATCCCGAAACCCATCGGATCATCGAAGCGTCGCTGTCGAAGTCAGCTGTCTATTCCGGGGCCATCAGCGGCCGTGGGCCGCGCTATTGCCCATCGATCGAGGACAAGGTCGTACGCTTTGCCGAGAAGCAATCGCACCAGATCTTCCTCGAACCGGAAGGCTTGGACGACGACACCATCTATCCGAACGGCATCTCCACATCGCTGCCGGAGGATGTGCAGGAGCGCTTCATCCGCACCGTTGCGGGGCTAGAGAAGGTGCGTATCAAGCGCCACGCCTACGCGATCGAATACGACTACGTCGATCCGCGCGAGCTGCTGCCGACGCTCGAGACCAAGCGCGTTTCTGGTCTCTACCTCGCCGGCCAGATCAACGGCACGACAGGCTACGAGGAAGCCGCCGCTCAAGGCTTGATCGCAGGCCTCAACGCTGCGCGCGCGGCGCATGGGGCAGGGCCGTTCGAGATCACGCGGGCCGAGGGCTATATCGGCGTGATGATCGACGACCTCGTCACACGCGGCGTCACTGAGCCCTATAGGATGTTCACCTCGCGCGCCGAGTATCGCCTCTCGCTGCGCGCCGACAACGCCGACCAAAGGCTCACGCCGAAGGGCATTGAACTGGGCTGCGTGGGATCGCTCAGAACCCGCGCTTTTGAAGGCAAAATGCGCGATATCGAAAACGGGCGCGCGCTGGCGAAGTCGCTGTCGCTGTCGCCGGCGCAGGCCGAAGCGCGGGGACTTAAAGTCAATCAGGATGGACAGCGTCGCGATGCGCTGCAGCTGTTGGCGTACCCGACAATCAGCTTCGATGCGCTCGCCGCGATTTGGCCTGAACTCGACGCCGTCAAGAGCCAGGCGCGCGAGCAGCTTGAGATCGACGCGCTCTATTCAGGTTATCTCGAACGCCAAGCGCTCGATGTTGAAGCCTTCAAGCGTGACGAAGATCTGCGGCTCGATCCGCATCTCGATTATGCCAGCGTCGGCGGACTTTCGACCGAAGTGCGAACCAAGCTCGCGGCCGCGCGACCTGTCACGCTTGGCCAAGCATCGCGCATAGAAGGCGTGACAGCCGGCGCGCTGACGGCATTGCTTGCGCATGTGAAGCGCACGGTCAAGGAGCGCAAACGCGCATGAGTTTGAAACGCGACACGCTCTTCATCCTGCGCGCGCCCTTCGAGGATCCCGAACTTGAAGGCATGTGGTTTTGCACCTCGTGCGCGACGATGGAGGGCATGCTGCTTGCCAATCCGCATTGGGGGCGCGCGATCGACGTTGTGCGCGTCGCCTATCCGCGTCCGCGCCATGAGGTGATCGCCCAGATCGGCGAGGAGAACCAATCGCTGCCGGCGCTGGTGCTTGCCGATGTCGCGACCGCGCCGCCGGACGCGCTCATGGCTGGCCCCACCGCATTCCTGACCGACCCCAAAGCGATTGCGCGCTATCTCGCCGCTCAATATCGCGGGGCAGGGCCGCATCCGTGAGGCCGCGTCAGGTCGTCGAAGCCTGGATCGACGCGTTCAATCGGGGCGATGCCGCCGCTCTGGGCGCGATGTATTTGGACGACGCTATCAACCATCAGGTCGCCAACGAACCGGTGGTCGGCAAGGCGGCGATCCAAGCCATGTTCGCCCAAGAGTTCGCGGCCGCCGCGATGGTCTGTATCCGCGATAATCTGTTCGAGGACGGTGACTGGGCGATCCTGGAATGGCGCGATCCGAAGGGTCTGCGGGGCTGCGGCTTCTTCCAGGTGGTCGGCGACAAGATTGCCTTCCAGCGCGGCTATTGGGACCGACTCTCGTTCGAGCGCTTGCCCGGTCAGGACCGGGGCGAAGGCCAGGGCCAGGGCCACGGACAGGCCTCGTGACCTACGGCCCCGCAGAATTCCAACGAGACCTAACGTTCCACGTTCCCCGTGAAACAATCGAGCGTCTGGAAATCCACCGGCGGCTCCTGGCGGACTGGTCCGGGCGCATGAACCTCGTGGGGCCAAGAGAACTGGAGTCCTTCTGGCAGCGCCATGCGCTCGATTTTGCCCAGCTTGTGGCTCTGGCGCCCCAGGCTCGGCGCTGGGCGGACTTGGGATCGGGAGCGGGCTTTCCTGGCCTCGTCGTCGCGGCCTTGCTGGCAAGCTCCCCCGACGCGTCTGTCCATCTCGTGGAATCCACGGGGAAAAAGGCGGCCTTCCTGGAGGCGGTAGCCGAGGAAGCGGGCCTGCCAGTCAAAGTCTTCAATCAACGGATTGAGGTATTCGGTGCAGGCGAGGGGCCATATGATGTGGTCACCGCGCGTGCGCTGGCTCCCTTGAACCGACTCATACCCTATGCAAAGCCATTCCTCGATCACGGTGCGCAAGGGCTCTTCCATAAAGGCGCGGATCTCGACGCCGAGCTGGCCGCCGCGAAAAACGTCCTCAGTGGTGGGGCGTACCAAGCAGACGTGTTGGAGAGCCTGAGCGATCCACGCGGTCGTATCGTTCGTGTGACGCGCGTCCGGTGAGCTCAGGATTCTCCCGAGAGGAGAACGGGGACATGCGCACGCTGGCGATCGCCAACCAAAAGGGCGGGGTGGGCAAGACGACGACCGCGATCAATCTCGGCACCGCGCTCGCGGCCGCCGGCATGCGCGTGCTCATCTTCGACTCCGACCCGCAGGGCAATGCTTCAACCGGCATCGACATCCAACCGGAAGATCGCAACGTCACCAGTTATGACGTGCTCGTTGCGCACCATCCGCTGTCGAAGGCGGTGATGACGACGAAAGTCCCGAACCTCTTCATCACGCCAGGCGATGCGCGTTTGTCGGGTGTTGAAGGCGAACTGATGGGCGAGCCGCAACCGCAATTCTTCCTGCGCAACGCGATCGAGAAATTCGGCGCCGAAAGCTCGCTCAATATCGATTATCTGCTGATCGATTGTCCGCCGTCGCTGAACATTCTGACGGTGAATGCGCTCACGGCCGCCGACGGCGTCTTGGTGCCGCTGCAAACAGAATACTTCGCGCTTGAAGGGCTCGCGCAATTGATCGCGACCATCAACGCCGTGAAGGTCAATCTGAATCCGGCGCTCGAGATCCAAGGCGTCGTGCTCACCATGTACGACAAGCGCACGACGCTCAGCGAGCAAGTCGCCCAAGAGGTGAGGGCGCATTTCCCGGACAAGGTCTATGAGACGGTGATCCCTCGCAACGTTCGCATCAGCGAGGCGCCGTCGCACGGCCTGCCCGCGATCATCTACGATCAGAACGCCAGCGGCAGCAAAGCCTACATCAAGCTTGCCAAAGAGCTGATCGAACGTGAGCGCGCACTGAAGGCGGCGTGAGAGCTGGGCAATTTTGTTAGAGTCTCGGCAACTATTGCCGACAGAGAATTAAGCACGAGAGCCGAATCGGGGCGGCAGGAGACGAGGGCATGAGCGATTTCGGAAAGCGTGGCTTGGGGCGCGGGCTGTCTGCTCTGCTTGGCGAACCCGTGCGCACCGAAACGCCGGCGAACGCGCCGGCGTTCAATGCGCAACCGCAACCGCAAGCGCAGCAACCGGCGCCGCAACAACGTGCGCCGATCGAACCGCCGCGCAATGTGTTCGAGTTGCCGACGACCAGCACGCCTGCGCAACAACCACCCGCGCCGGCAGCGAAGCCGGCCGCGAGCGCCGGCGACGCCACCCATCGTTCGATCCCGATCGACCTGGTGCAACGCAACCCTGGCCAGCCGCGCAAGCATTTCGACGAAACCGAACTCAACGAACTGGCGTCCTCGATCCGCTCGCACGGCGTGCTGCAGCCGATCCTGGTGCGCCCGATCCCGGGCGGCAAATTCGAGATCGTCGCCGGCGAGCGCCGCTGGCGCGCCGCCCAACGGGCGGGCCTGCACTCCATCCCCGCTGTCGTGCGCGATCTGAACGAAGTCGAAGTGCTCGAGATCGCGATCGTCGAAAACGTCCAGCGTATGGACCTCAATGCGATCGAAGAGGCGCAAGGCTTCCAGGCGCTGATCGACCGTTTCGGCCGCACCCAGGAAGAAATCGCCGAAGCCGTCGGCAAGTCGCGCCCGCACATCGCCAACATGCTGCGCCTCCTGAAGCTGCCGGAAGACATCCAGGAAATGGTGCGCGACGGACGCCTGAGCTCGGGCCACGCGCGCGCGATCCTGACCGCGCCGGATCCGCGCGGCCTGGCCCAGCGCGTGCTGAAGGAGGGGCTCAACGTCCGCGAAGTCGAGCGCATCGCCCAGCAAGCTAAAGACGAGAAGCACGGGCCGCGCCCCGGCGCTGCTGCGGCCGAAGCGAAGTCCGCCGACACGCGCGCGCTGGAGCAAAGCTTGTCGAACGCGCTGGGGCTTGAAGTCAGTATCAACGACAAGAATGGAGCAGGCGATGTGAAGGTCGCCTACAAGACGCTCGACCAGCTCGACGAAGTGATCCGCCGCCTGCGCGGCGGCTTCTAGTTCAGCGCAGCACCGCTTCCGCGTCGGCGATGCGGACATCGCTCATCATGCCGAGATAGGCGTCAAGCCACGGCTTGTGCGCTGAGCCCACGATGACGAGTAGGCGGCGGCCCGGCGCGTGCGCTGCGACCTCGCGAATGTTGGCGACCATGCGCAGATTGCGAACCTCCCAGAGCGCGACACGCTGGCGGCCCGCATCGTTGGGGCTGGCGCGCGAGATCATGTTCAGCCATTGCTCGTCCGCATCGAGACGGCCCATCGCCGGCTGATTGAGCATGCGGTACGTCGCGAGCGTTTCCTCCGGCGTGCGCAAATGATCGCTTGCCTCGCGCAGGGGGGTGAAGCGGGGGTCGTGCAGCATCGTCTGAAACCAGGGTTCGCCCATGAACGCTTCCATGTCGTGGGCGAAGGAGGACGATCCGTCGTCGCTCTGATCATCCATCGGATAGACCCGCTCGAGATTGAGCTCGACCGCAAGCCGCGAGGCGATGAGATAGTTTTCGTTACGCCGCGGCGGCGTTTCGTATGTCGCGAGTTGATCGGCCAGCAGGCGTGAAACGCTCTCGTCGGCGATACGGTCAGACGGTGCGAGGCGCCACCACTGCACCAGAGCGGAGGCGGGATCTCCAGATGCAGCAAACAACGCTGCGAGCCGGCGCCGTTGCGCCGGCGCAGGCGAGGCGGGCCAACTCGCCATTGTGCGGCGCACTTCTGCTTCCGCGTCCGGCATGTCGAGGCTGAGTGCGTTGCGCGCGAGCGCTGCAAGCACCATGGCGCGACCGCCATAATCATGCGCGACATCGGGATAGCTCGCCCGGTAGTCCCACATCTGAGCGATGCTGCGCCCGGGCAGCGCCTCGATGGCGATGGCGTCGGGACGGAAGGCGGCCAGTTTCGCCAGCAGCGGGGCCAGCACCGATGGGTCCCAATTGTCCGGCGTGCCGCTCAGATGCGGGGTGGCGAGCACCAGGATCTGGGTCGGCTGGCCGACGTGCTGGCTTTGATAGGAGCGCGGATCGAAGGCGCGTTGTTGTTGGGCCGAGGCGGGGAGCGCCGCGGCAACGGCCACGATTGCGGCCAAGACGAAAGCTTTCATGGTTGGGTCCCCTTATGAAGGGGAGACGTCCGGATCTATCGGTTTGGATGCACTAGGTCACGCGCAACGCCCGCTTCAATGGCGCTGCCAGCACCAATGCAAGCACACCCCCGATGGCTGAGATGGCGGCTTCCATGCCCCAGAAGGCGGCTGGCGTCATGCGTTCGTAAAGCCCGCCGATCCAGCCAATAATGAAGTTCGCGACGAACAGCGTCAGGAAGACTGCGCCCATCAGCGTCGCCTTCACTTTCGCGGGCGCGGCGCGCGAAACGAGCGCGAGCAGCACCGGCCAATAATACAAGAAGCCGATCCCCAAGAGTACATCGTAGAGGATCGGGAAAATCACCGATGCGCGCGGCGTCATCAAAGCGGCGACGGCGAGGAGGGCATTGGCGGCGACAGTGATCCAGGCGCCGATGCCGATCTTCACCAGATCGCTCGGCTCGCCGCCGTGCTTGTCCTGCCACGTCCACAGCGTCACCAGAAACGGCACGCCGACAATGCTCGCCAGCGCATCGATGGAATTGAACCACGACACCGGAACGCGGAAGCCGAACCAGTTCAGATCGACGTGCTCGTTGATCCAGATGAGGCCGAGATTGGTGTTCTGATAATAGCCGATGGACTGGAAGATGGTGATGAAGGCGACCACGCCGAGCGCGGCGACGATGCGCCATTCGCCCTTTGACGCCGCCGTCTGCTGCGCAGCTTCAGGGCCTGTTTTCGGGGCGGAGCGCGGCTTGTCGGCGAGATATTTGAAACCCGAAATGTAGGTGAAAAGCCCGATCAGCATCAACACCGCGGCGAGGCCGAAGCCCGCATGCCAGCCGTAGATTTGCGCCAGCAATCCGCAGAGTAGGGGCCCGACGAAGGCGCCAAAATTAATCGCCATCGAGAAGATCGCAAAGCCGCGCGTGCGCCCTTCGCCGTCGCTTTCGTCGTAGAGTTCGCCGACTTGCGTGGAGATGTTGCCCTTCAAAAGCCCGCAACCGGTGATCAGCAACAATAGCGCCAACAGAAACGATTGATCGAACGCCATCGCCAGATGGCCGGCGCTCATCATGATGGCGCCGATGATGACGGCGCTGCGCCGGCCAATAATGCGGTCGGCGATTACGCCGCCCAGCACTGGGGTGAAATAAACGAAGCCGGTGTAGAGGCCGACAATCTGGGATGCGAGCGCCAGCGTCGTCATTGGGCCAAAGACGGATTCGAGCGCGGCGCGGAAGCCGGCAAAGCCCGCAATGTTCTCGACATGGCCAGGCAGCAAGAGCTGCTGGGTCATGTAGAGCACCAGCAGCGCGGTCATGCCGTAATAGGAAAATCGCTCCCACGCTTCGGTGAAGCTGAGATAGGCAAGGCCACGCGGTTCGCCGAAGAAGGTGCGCTCGCGGGCGCCGATCGTTGCAGCTGTCATGGCGCCATGAGAGCCTGGCTGCGTGGAACCGCGCAACCGAAAATGGACGAATGCGCCAGCGAGGGGCGCGCAAGCACGCTGGTGAGGCGATAGGCCTTGGCTGGGCCGCTCACTGCGTACGCCAGGAGCAGCGAGCCATTGGCGCGTTTCTCGAAGCGCGCCGCGTAGCGGTCCTCGCCACACAGATGAACGTGGTCCGCACACGCTCCACCGTTCGGTTCGGCGGCGAAAGTGAACGAGTGCAACGCACGCAACGTAACCGCATTGCGGACGATGAGCGCATCCCCCTCCAGGGCGTATATCCAGCGCCGCCAGGCGGCCCCCCGCCAGGCGCCGAGGACCAATTCGCCACGCTCCTCGTAGTGGATGACGCCGCTGGGCTGCGGGGAGAAATCGGCGGTTCCGACGAAGGAACCCGCCCCGAAACGGGCGTCGTCAATTTCGCGCAGAAGCGTCCAGACGCCGGGCAATGCCTGGAAAACGGAGGCGGCGAGGGCGGTCATGGAACCGGCCTCCAGAATTTTCTCCGGATTTTTCTCCGGCAAGTGGAACGAAACCTCCCTGGCGTCCGTTCATGTCCCGAGCGCCGTTCATTCCCCCCGCCCATGGCGCTCACCGCTAACCAGAAAGCGACCCTGCCGCCCAGGGTCGCTTTCGCCTTTTGGGGATATAATGCAAGCCCATGCCCAGCCGTGAAACCGTCGACGCGTTTATCGCCCAAGTGCTCAGCAACGATCATGTCGGCGCCATCCGAGACTGGTACCACGAAGACGCCTGGATGCAGGAAAACCAGGCGCCGCCGCGCCAGGGCGGGCGTTCCAAATTGATGGAGCAAGAAGCAGCGACGCTTGCGCGCATGGATGATGTGCGCACTGAACTCGCTGCACCCGCGATCATCGATGGTGATCGCGTGGCGATCCGCTGGCGCTTCACGTTTAGCCCGACGCAAGGCCAGCGTTTCTCGATGGAAGAGGTCGCCTGGCAGAACTGGCGCGGCGATAAAATCGCCACGGAGACGTTCTTCTACGATCCAAAGCAGCGCGCTGGCTAACCCACCAGTTTTGCAACGCCGCGATACGCGTCAGCCGCGATCAATGCCTGGGGTGCGCCAGCGACTTTCGAGCGCAGCTCCGCCTGCCAAAGCACATCGAACGCGGCGTTGAGTTTCTTTTCTGTCCAAAGGCGGGCCTGCGCGGCAACCGCATCGCGCTCTTTCCAGAAGACTGGCGGGCGAAGTTTTGCGATCGCTTCTGCGGGATTTGCCCCATCGTCGATCATCGCGCGCGCATCGCGCAATTGCTGCATGCGACGGAGGAGGGCGCGCAGCGCCGAGACGCCCGACAACCCATCGATGCGCGCGAGCGCCTCGACCGCTTCGTTGGCCTTGCCCTGCGCGGCCGCCGAGCTTGCCGCATCAAGCGCGCTTTCGCCTTCATCGGCGAGCAATTGGCCGATGTCCTCGCTGGTCAGCAGGCGCCCAAGCCCGTTGGCATAAAGCGCAATCTTCTCGATTTCCTGACGCGCCAGCCCCCGGTCGCCCGGCAGCGCGGCCAGAAAATCGGCTTCCGCATCGCGCTCGAACGCCAGCCCCAATTCCTTCGCCAAGCCCTTCGCAAACTGCGCCCGTTCCGCATCCGTCTCTTCGTAAAACGCAATGACCGCCGCGCTCTTTGCGCTCGTAAACGCCTTCACCAGGGCCGCGGAGGAGGCAAGATCGCCGGCTTCCACGACCAAAAATCCGTTCGGTTCGCCCGCTTCGATAGCCGCGAGCGCATCGCCGATGGACTCATCAGCGGCCCTCCCGGAGATCCGCGCCCACACCACGGTCGGTCCCCCAAGCAATGATTGAGCCGCCAGCGCATCACCCAAGCGCGCGACGTCCTTCTTGATGTCGTCTTCGCCGAGCTTGCTGATGGCGTATGGATCGTCGCTGGCGCCCAGCGCCCAGCGCACCAGCCGCTGTGCTGCTTCGTGCACGAAGCTTTCATTTGGCCCGTAGAGCAGCACGGCGCGCGTGGATTTGTCCGGCGCATCGAGAAAGCGCCGAATCTGGGCGCCGGAAATTTTCACCGCCTAGCGCCCGTGCGCGGCGCTTTCGCGCGCTTGCGCCATGCGCAGCGCCAGTTCGGCGCGGAAACGTTCGGCCATGGTTTCAGCGGCGCGTTCGCGTGCGTCGTCTTGCGCCGTGATTTCGCCATAGGCTGCGGTCGGGATTTCGTAGTTCACCACGGTCACCACCGAACCGCGCATGATTTCGGCGTTGTTTGGCGGCGTCAGGATATAATTGGCGATCAAACGCAACTCAGCCCGGGTCGCCGATTTGTCGCGCCGCAGGCCAAGCGGCGTCACCGTTTCCTGGAGCGTGATCTCAAGGTTCGCCGGTTCGCCCGCACCAGTTTCAACCGCAAGGATGCGGTCAAGATTGGTCTTCAGCACGTGGCCCGAGCGGCCGTCGATTTCACTGACGTGAATCGGCCCGATCGCCTGGCCGCCGCCGGGCGGGGCGTACATCGGCGAAAACCCGCAGGCGCCCAGGAAGAGGGCGAGAGAGGCGATCAGCACACGCATTCGAGACACTCCCACAAGCGCCACCTTAGCCGCCGCGGCGGGCGGCGCAAAACCGCTTCGCTCAGCCCGCAACGATGTTCACAATCCGGTCGGGCACGACAATGACTTTGCGGACAGTCTGACCCTCCAGGAACGGTTTTACGCCGGGGTGCGCCAGCGCCATCGCGCGCACATCCGCCTCGGGGCGCCCTTCGCCGTTTCGATCTCGCCGCGCCGTTTGCCGTTGACTTGGAT
This sequence comes from uncultured Pseudomonadota bacterium, assembly GCA_963837475.1. Classification (GTDB taxonomy): domain Bacteria; phylum Pseudomonadota; class Alphaproteobacteria; order Caulobacterales; family Aquidulcibacteraceae; genus Vitreimonas. The sequence goes on along the minus strand of CAWIND010000001.1, from coordinate 608,984 downwards.
CGGTAGCGTCACCGTCGTGCGCGCCGCCAGCGCGGGGTCGGCCTTCGGCCACCGCGCGGTGGCGACAAAGCCGGTCATGCCCAGCCTTTCCCAGCTCTCTTCGGCCAAGTGCGGCATGAAAGGGGAGATGAGCTGGGCCAGGATGCGCAAGGCTTCGCCGCGCGCAAATTGCGCGGCGGCGCTCGCGTCCTTCAGCTTGGCGATGGCGTTCACCAATTCATAGGAGCGCGCGACAGCGACATTGAATCGGAAGTTTTCAATGTCGTCGCTGACGCTTTGGATGGCGCGGTGCGCCATCTGACGGAGCGCCAGCACATCGCCCGTATCGGCGCCGGCCGGCGCTGCGTCGCCCGCCTTCGGCGCCGGCGCATCGTGCGCTTCGACGAGCGTCCAAACCCGTTGCACGAAACCCCAAGCGCCTTTGACGCCTGCGGCCGTCCATTCGACATCGCGTTCAGGCGGGGAGTCCGAAAGCACGAACCAGCGCGCAACATCGGCGCCGAAATCGGCGATGAACGCATCGAGATCGACGACGTTCTTTTTCGACTTCGACATCTTCTCGATGTCGCCAACTTCAACGGGTTTGCCGGTCGCCAGATCGACGCGCGCGCCGTCGCGCATGTCAGTCTCTTCAGGCAACAACCACGCCCCGGTCGCCGACCTGTAGGTCTCGTGCACGACCATGCCCTGCGTGAACAGGCTCGCGAACGGCTCGCCGCTCGGCAAATCCAGCAAGCCGCAATCGCGCAAGCCGCGACAGAAAAAGCGCGAATAGAGCAGGTGCAGCACCGCATGCTCGATGCCGCCGACGTACTGATTCACCGGCATCCAGTACGAGGCCATCTCCTTGTCGAAAGGCTTCGATGCATCTTGCGGGTCGGTGAAACGCAGGAAGTACCAGCTTGAATCCACAAACGTGTCGAGCGTGTCGGTCTCACGCTCCGCCTTGCCGCCGCATTGCGGGCAGGTGGTGTGCTTCCAGGTCGGATGGTGCGCCAGCGGATTGCCCGGCTTGTCGAACGTCACATCCTCCGGCAGCGCAATCGGGAGGTCCTTCTCGGCCACAGGCACGACGCCGCACTTCACGCAATGGATCGCCGGAATGGGGCAGCCCCAATAACGCTGGCGCGAGACCCCCCAGTCGCGCAGGCGATACTGTGTCGTCGCCTCGCCCCGCTTCAGCTTCACCAATTCTTCGATCGCGCGCGCGAGCGCTTTTGGCGTCGGCAGGCCATCCAGGAATTTCGAATTGTACGCCACGCCCTCGCCGGTAAACGCTTCAGTGGTGATCGCGTGCGTGGCGCTATCGGCGCCCGGCGGCAGCACCACCGGCTTGAAGGGGAGGCGGTACTTGTTGGCGAACTCCAAATCGCGCTGATCGCCGGCCGGCGAGCCAAAGATGGCGCCGGAGCCGTAGGTCGAAAGCACGAAATTGGCCGCATAAACCGGCAATTCCCAGCTTTCGTCGAAGGGATGCTTCACGCGCACGCCGAGATCGACGCCGAATTTTTCGGCCTTTTCGATGTCGGCTTCGCTGGTGCCCAGCTGGCCGGCTTTGGCGATGAAGGCCGCGACATCGGGACGGAATGCGGCAATGGTTTTTGTCAGCGGATGATCGGGCGCGAGCGCCAGGAAACTGGCGCCGAACAACGTGTCGGGCCGGGTTGTGAACACTTCAATCGGATCGCGGGCATGGCTTTGGCCGCTGGCAGGCGCGTTGGCTTTCAGCGCATCCGGCACGCTGGCCAGCTTCCACCAGATTTTTGCGCCCTGGCTCTTGCCGATCCAGTTCGACTGCATCAGCCGCACCTTGTCGGGCCATTTGTCCAAGGCGCCGATGGCGTCGAGCAGGTCGTCGCCGTAAGCGGTGACCCGGAACATCCATTGTTCGAGTTCGCGTGTTTCAACCGGGGCGCCAGAGCGCCAGCCCTTGCCGTCGACCACCTGCTCGTTGGCAAGCACCGTGTTGTCGATCGGGTCCCAATTCACTTTCTGCTTCTTGCGATAGACGAGGCCCTTTTTCCAAAAGGCCAGGAAGATCGCCTGCTGGTGCTTGTAGTATTCAACGTCGCAGGTCGCGAATTCGCGCGTCCAATCGATCGCCAAACCCAACGATTTCAGCTGATCGCGCATCGCCGCTATGTTTGCGCGCGTCCACGCGCCGGGATGTACGCCCTTTTCCATCGCCGCGTTTTCGGCTGGCAACCCAAACGCGTCCCAGCCCATTGGGTGCAGCACGTTATACCCGTTCGAGCGCCGGAAGCGGGCGATCACATCGCCCATCGTGTAATTGCGCGAATGGCCGACATGGATGCGTCCCGACGGATAGGGAAACATCTCCAGCACGTAGGCTTTCGGCTTGTCTTTCGCCTCGGCCGGCGAAAGCGCGCGATCGATGCCCGCGTCCGCCCAGCGCGCACGCCATTTCGGCTCGACCTGGCGATGATTGTACCGAGACATGCGCCCTTCACGCCCTGTTTGCGGGCGTTTGGTGCAGGCAAACGCCCTGTGTGTCTAGCGAACGTTGCTTAGACGAAGCTGACGCGCGCGGGTGAGGATCGCGTTTTCGATCTGGATCTCGGTTTGCGGATCCACCGTCGCGTCCTGCCAGGCGCCATTCACTTGTGTCTGTCGGAAAATCGAAACGTTGAGCGCGTCGGCGCGCAGATGCGTGTCGAGAATGTACACGGTCGCCTTGAAGCGCTCGGTCGGCGTTGTCGGATCGGCGTACCAATCCGTGATGATGATGCCGCCGAAGGGATCGGCTGACGCGAGCGGCATAAACGACAGCGTGTCGAGCGAAGCGCGCCACAGATACGAGTTGACGCCGATGCCGCCGCCTCGATTGTTGCGATCGCCGCCACCGCCGCCGAACAACGGCGCATTGCCGCCACCGTCATGTTCGATGCGAGATTCGCCAGCTTGTCGGTTCGAGTCTGAGCGGAACATGGAGCAGGCGGAAAGGGCCGCCGCCGCCATTAAGCACAGCGCGGCTTTCGAGAGCATACGCCCCTGCGTCATTCAATTTTCCTCCGCCTTGTCGCCAGCCGCGACATCCCCTGTCCGGCGCGGCCCGCCCATATATCATGAGCTTGGCGCCGGGCCAGGGGTTGGACTGCGAAGCCGGCTATGTTGTGGCGCGGCTGATTTCGGGGCTTGTGTGCCCCGAATTTGACCAAATATTCACCCGTAGGTGTGGCCTAATATTCACTGCGGAACGCTCTCGATTCCGCTATAGTCGGTGGTTACAGGTTCCGAGCGGAAGGGGATTGGGCTCGTGGTAAAGGCGACTGCATGGTTGGTGGCGGGGGCTGTCCTTGCGACAGCTGGCGTCGCGCATGCGCAGCAGCGCCCGGCGGCGGCGCCGCCTGCCCAGTCGGCCAATCCGGTCACCGAACAGCAGGTCATCCAATCTGCGGTACCCTGGTACCTGCGGTTTACGACCTCAGCTGGCGTCACCGAGAGCATCTCGGGCGACAGGGACACTAACCGCGTCATCGCGCCGAGCTGGAATATCAACCAGCATTGGGGCGTGACCGTGGATGTCCGCGAAGCGCAGCGTACCGAGCGGCTGCTCGACAGCGCGCAAGGCGATCAAGCGTCCGTTGGCGCCTATTACCAGTTTACGCCGAGCCTGCGCTTGGGCGGCGCGGTCAACGTTGAAGCGCCGCGCGAAAGCCTGACAGGTCCGCGCCAAGACGAAGCCCGCGCCGACGTCCGCGTCGAATCGGCCTTCCGCTTCTAATCAAGAAAAGCATCGATCGCTGCGACGCCGGAGAAGCCGCGTCCGCTGAGGCGCGCGGCTGTGCGCGCATTGACGCCGCCAAGCGCAATCACCGGTATGGCCGAACTGCGCGCGATTTGGCTGGCGCGAAAGAGGCCGAGCGGCGCATTGCCTGACGCGCTTTGTGTTTCAAAAATCGGGGCAAGCATGCAGGCGTCGGCGCGCAGGGCCGCAGCGCGCATGACCGCCTCGCGCGAGTGTCCCGAGCAGGTGATCAGCGCAAACCCTTCGGTTCGAACCTCCGGCATTTTGCGTTCTGGCCAATGTAGGCCGCTTGCGCCGACGCGCCGCGCCAAATCAGGATCGGCTGCGATCAGCAAGTGCAAACGCCGCGATCGGCAGATGGTCGCAAGCTGGCGCGCCACGCGCACACGATCGCTTGCCCCGAAATGCCGGTAAACCACGGCGGTTTCGGCCGGCAGCGCGCGCGCGATTGAAGCCGGGTCGGGCGTGCGTTCGGGATCGGTGAAAAAGTAGAGTGCGGGGACGGCGGGCGCCCCGGCCGCGCGGTTGAGCCGCCGCGCCAGCGCCGCTAGAGCGTTGACGCTCATGGATGATCCAGTCTCTGCACGCGCCGCCATTCTCGCGCGCATCGCGGCCGCCGCTCAAGCAGCAGGGCGCGCGGGCGGCGACGTAACGCTGGTGGCGGTCTCCAAGCAACAGCCCGATGAGCGGGTTGACGCCATGCTGGGGGCCGGCCAGCGCGTGTTTGGCGAAAACCGCGTGCAAGAAGCACAAGCACGCTGGGCTGGCCGGCGCGCCCAATTCGCCGATGTGAGGCTGCGCCTCGTTGGTCCGCTCCAGAGCAACAAGGCCGGCAATGCTGTTGCGCTCTTCGACGCCATTGACAGCCTCGACCGGCCAAAGCTCGCTCAGGCGTTGGCCGATGCGATCCAGAGCCAGGCGCGCTGCCCCGAATTGCTGGTTCAGGTGAATACCGGCGAAGAGGCGCAGAAGGCGGGCGTCATCCCCGCCGAGGCCGACGCCTTCATCAAGGCCTGTCGCCAAACCTTTGGCCTCCCGATCAGCGGTCTTATGTGTATCCCGCCTGCCGACGAGGCGCCGGCGATGCATTTCGCGCTCCTGGCGAAGATCGCCAGGCGCAACGGCCTTGACCAACTCAGCATGGGCATGAGCGAAGACTTCGAGACCGCCATCCGTTTCGGCGCCACCATGGTGCGCGTCGGCGCCGCTTTGTTTGGGGCGCGCGGCTAAGCCATGGCCTTAGCGGTTGCAAAGACGTGAACGGACGTGATGATAAATTAAGCTAGGCTCGGTTCCGATGACACGCGCGCTCGACATTCTCATCATCGACGACGATTCCGAACTGCGCGAAGCGTTGATTGAGCAATTCGCTCAAGAAGACGGGTTTAGCGCCGAAGCGGCGGCATCGGCTGCCGAGGGTTTTTCGAGCGCTGCGCGCCTCAAACCGGCGGCTATCGTCCTTGATGTCAGTCTGCCCGACATGGACGGCTTCGAGACCTGCCGGCAGCTGCGCGAGCAGGGCGTTCGCGCTCCCATCATTATGCTCACCGGTGCGGCCCAGGAGGAAGAACAGCAAGTTCGCGGCCTCGACGCCGGCGCCAACGACTATGTTCTGAAGCCCTTCAAGTTCTCGGTGTTGCTTGCCCGCATCCGCGCTCATTTGCGCAGCCATGAGGCCAGCGAGGACGCCACCTATCGCATCGGCCCCTATGAATTCCGTCCAGCCATGCGGCTTCTGGTCGATCCGAACCAGAAGAAGCTTCGTCTCACAGACAAGGAAGCGGCGATCCTGCGTTACCTCTATCGCTCAGGCGAAAAGCCGGTCGGGCGCGAAGAATTGCTGCGCGAGGTGTGGGGCTACAATTCCAATGTCACCACCCACACGCTCGAAACGCACATTTACCGGCTACGGCAAAAGATCGAGCCGGACGTCCAAAGTCCGAAGCTCCTAATCACCGAAACCGGCGGCTATCGGCTGCAAGTCTAGTGCGGTGCGCGATCGGTCGCGCGCGCGCCCTGCGGGCCACGGGCGGCTGCGGCCTTGAGACTGCCGCCTTGCGCTGACCCAAGCCGATCGAGCAGTGCTGCATACTCGTCCCACAGACGTTGCGGCAGGCGCCCGCCGAACCGTTCGTAGTGCGCGGGGATGAGTGCGGCTTCCTCTTCCCAGACGTCGAGCTCAACGCCGAGCAGCGTCTCGAGCGCTTCCGGCGCTATGGCAAGGCCGCTGAGGTCAAGCCCGTCATGCGTGGGCACGCGGCCGATTGCAGTGTCGCGCGCTTGGCCTTTGCCATCGGTGCGGTCGAACACCCATTTCAGCACGCGGCTGTTTTCGCCGAAGCCCGGCCAGATAAACTTGCCGTTCTGATCTTTGCGGAACCAGTTCACGAAAAAGATGCGCGGTAGCTTCGAAGGATCGGCGACGTCGCCGACCTTCAGCCAATGGGCGAAGTAATCGCCCATGTGATAGCCGCAGAACGGCAGCATCGCGAACGGATCGCGGCGCAATTCACCGACCTTGTTCTCCGCCGCCGCCGTGCCTTCGCTCGCTACGTTGGACGCGAGGAAGACGCCGTGCTGCCAGTCGAAGGCCTCCGTCACCAGCGGCACCGCCGAGGCGCGGCGGCCGCCGAAGAGGATGGCGTCGATCGGCACGCCCTTGGGATCTTCCCATTCCGATGCGATCACCGGGCATTGGCCCGCCGGCACCGCAAAGCGCGAGTTCGGGTGCGCCGCCGGGAATTTCGAATCCGGCATCCAGGGATTTCCTTGCCAGTCGGTGAGGCCCGGAGGCGGCGTCTCGCTCAAGCCTTCCCACCACACATCGCCATCGTCGGTCATCGCGACATTGGTGAAGACGGTGTTTGCGTGAAGCGTATCGACGGCGCTCTTATTGGTCTTGTGTCCGGTGCCTGGGGCCACGCCGAAAAAGCCCGCTTCCGGATTGATCGCATACAAGCGCCCGTCATCGCCGAAGCGCATCCAGGCGATGTCGTCGCCGATGGTTTCGGCTTTCCAGCCCGGGATCGTGGGCTGCAACATGGCGAGGTTGGTCTTGCCGCAGGCCGAAGGAAACGCGGCTGCGACGTACTTCGATTTCCCTTCCGGGTTGGTGAGTTTCAGGATCAGCATGTGCTCGGCCAGCCAGCCTTCATCGCGGGCCATCACCGAGGCGATGCGCAGGGCAAAGCACTTCTTGCCGAGCAGGGCGTTGCCGCCATAGCCCGAGCCATAGCTCCAGATTTCCCGTGTCTCGGGGAAATGCACGATCCACTTTTCCTCGTTGCAGGGCCAGGCGACGTCCTTCTGGCCGGGCGCCAAGGGCGCACCCAAGGTGTGCACGGCTGGCACGAAGAAGCCGTCTTCGCCGAGCTGATCGAGCGCTTCTTTGCCCATGCGGGTCATGATGCGCATCGAGGCGGCGACATAGCCGCTGTCGGTGATCTCGACGCCAAGTTGCGAGATACGCGAGCCGAGCGGGCCCATGCAGAACGGCACCACGTACATCGTGCGCCCGCGCATGCAGCCATCAAACAAGCCCTTGAGCTTTGCGCGCATCTCCGACGGTTCGACCCAATTGTTGGTGGGTCCGGCGTCTTCGGCGTCTTCCGAACAGATAAAAGTACGGCTCTCGACGCGCGCGACATCTTTGGGGTCCGACGCCGCATAGAAGCTATTGGGGCGCTTCTTCGGATCGAGCGCCTTCAAGGTGCCGGCGGCGACGAGTTCTGCGGTCAGCCGCTCCCATTCAGCCAGGCTGCCGTCGCACCAATAGACGCGATCGGGCTTGGCCAAAGCTGCAATGCTTTCGACCCAATTGATCAAACCGGAATGCTTGGTCGGGGCCGGCGTCAGCCCAGCGATCTTGGTCAACTCGAATCCCTCCGGGCCCGCGAAAGCGGGCGCGCATCTCTCATCTAGGCGTTCGGGCCGTCTCGGCTGTCAAACCCGTTCAACGGACCCATTGCCATAAGCATAGGTCAGTGCGCCGCCTAGGGGTAGCAAGCGCGCATGCAGGCGAGGAATGCGCCTGAGCCGGGGTCAGTTAAGGATCAGGCCGGCTGTGCGGCCCAGTCGCGGACCACTTCCTCGAGGACGTTGAGCGGCACAGCACCGGTTGCCATCAGGAGGTCGTGGTAGCGCTTGAGGTCGAAGCGGGCGCCCATGCTCGTGGTCGCCGCTTGCCTGAGGCGATTGATGGTTTGGCGCCCGATCATGTAGGCGCACGCCTGCCCAGGCTGGACGCAATAGCGTTCGATCTCGGTTGTAATCGAGCTCTCTTTGTCACCGGTCGCTTCGCGCATCGAACCAATGGCCTGCTCGCGCGACCAGCCCTTGGCGTGAAGTCCGGTATCGCAGACGAGCCGCGAGGCGCGGAATGTCGCGGACTGCAAATAACCGAGCCGGCCAAGCGGATCGTGTTCGTAAACGCCGAGTTCGTCAGCCAGCTGCTCGGCGTAAAGTCCCCAGCCTTCGCTGAAGGCGCTAAAGCCCAGAAGGGCGCTGCGCACGAACGGCAACGTCCCCGTCTCCTGCTGGATCGATATCTGCCAGTGATGGCCCGGCACGCCCTCATGATAATTGAGTGTCGGCAACTTGAAGCGCGGCCATTCGGCGGTGTCGCGCAAATTGATGTAATAGGCGCCCGGCCGGGAGCCATCGAGTGCGCCGCGCTGATAATAGCCCCCGGGCGCGCCAGCCTCTGTGTACGCAGGCACGCGTCGGATTTCGAGCTGCGCGCGCGCCAGTGTGTTGAACGCGCGCGGCATCATCGCGACGATGTCGCGCGTGCGTTGATTCAGGTCGGCGAGGATCTGAGCGCGTCCGGCGTCGGTGTTCGGATAAAGCTGGTCACGGCGCCGGGCGAGCTGGTCCATGCGTTCGGAGACGCTGCCGCGACGCAGGCCCTGGGCGCGCAGGATGGTATCCATCTCACCTTGCAGCTGGGCGATCAGTTCAATGCCGGTGTTGTGAATGTCGTCCGGCGACATGTCGGTGGTTGTGCGTGCGCGCAGCGCCGCTGCATACATGTCAGCCCCGCGCGGCAAATGGCCGATGCCGGCATCGTGGGTCGCGCGAGGCCGCACGGCGCGCAGCGCCGCAACCTGGCGGCCATAGGCTGGAAGCACGTGTTCGCGCACCATGGTCTCGGCGCGGGCGATGCAGGCGGTGCGGTCGGCGTCGCTTAAGCCCTCGGTTTGCGGCAGGCGGCGCACCAGGGTTTGCACTAAGATATTTTGGCGCGGTTCAGCATTGGTGACGACGGCCATTTGAACCAGCGTCTTGTCGATGGCGAAGTCCGGGGCGACGACGCCGGCCGCGGCGTCTTGACCGATGATGAGAGTCTCCTGATCCATCTGCTGGGCGAAGGCGGCGACGCGCGTGAAATAGGCGTCGACCTCGTCGCGATTGCGCAGCGGGTGCTGGGCGTCGAGAAAATCGGGCGTCGAGCGGTAAGAGCCGGTGAGCTGGCTAACGACATAAGGAGCGCCTGCGCCGCCGCCGACCTCGAACTGGCCGCTAGCCACGGAGTTCGAGAATGAGGTCGCAACGACGTCGAGCGTGACTTTGTCTCGCGCCGGCAGCGCGTCGCGGTTGATCGCATGCAGTTCCGTCAGGGAGTCTTGTAGAATGCCGCGATAGCGGCGCGCCGCATCCTTCGAGGAATCGCTCAGGCGGTCGATGAACCGCCCGCCGGCGCGGGCTTCGGTCAGGCCAAGCGCGGTGCAGCGTTCGGGCTGCTCGTGCAGGATTTGCAGTGCAACGCGGTCGAGGGCCGCACTCAATTGCGCACTCGCATCGGCGGGCGGCGCGGCACGCGCGGGCGTCGCCGCCGGCGTCGTTTCAGCAGTGGTGCAACCAGCAAGCAGAGCCAGACCAGCAGCACTTGCGCCGAGTACGGCGCGACGTGTCGTTTGCATGAAGTCCCCCTTTTGGCGTGGTATTTGGCCCGCGTGGTGGTTGGCCCGCGTCGTGTTTGGCCCATACACCCCGCGCTCAATGTCCCGCAACGCGCGAGGCGATGAATGACTAGAGCTTTAGACCAGCGACAATCGGCACGTGATCGCTCGGGCGTTGCCAGGAGCGGCAAGGCACGTGAATCTTAAAGACATCCGTCTGTGATAGCGGCGCGATGTCGGCGGTGGCCCAGATGTGATCGAGGCGCCGCCCGCGATTGTTTTTCGTCCAGTCCGGGCTGCGATAGCTCCACCAGGTGAAGAGCTTTTCCGGATCAGGTTTGTGCTGGCGGGCGAGATCGACGAAGCCGCCGAGGTCGCGCACGCCGTTGAGGCGATCGGTTTCGCCCGGCGTGTGCGAGACGACTTTCAAAAGCTGCTTGTGGCTCCAAACGTCGTGCTCGCCGGGGGCGACATTGAGATCGCCGACCAGAACGGTCGGCGCCCCGCCTTTGCGCTTCTTGTAGAGCGTCTTCATGCGGTCGAGCACTTTGAGCTTGTGCACAAACTTTGGGTTGGTGAGTTCGGGCAGATCCGCGCCGGCGGGCACATAAAGATTGTGCACTTCGACGCCGTCGATCCTCGCGGCCGCGATCCGGGCTTCCTTCTTTGGACAGATCGCCGGCGCCTCGATCGGTTCAAGCTTCACGCGCGAGACGATGGCCACGCCGTGCCAGCCCTTCTGGCCAACGACATGCATGTGCTTGTAGCCGGCCTGTTTGAACGCCTTCGCTGGAAACTCGCCATTGCGGCATTTGATCTCTTGCAAGCACAGCACGTCCGGCTTCGCGTCCGCCAGGAAGCGGCAGACCATGTCGATCCGCAGCCGCACAGAATTGATGTTCCAGGAAGCGATGGTGAGCATGGGTCGCCGGTGTGGGGTGGCGCGTCCAGAAATGAAAGAGACCCGGCCGCGTTCCGCGACCGGGCCTCTCATTTTGCGCCTTGAGGGTGGCGCATCTCGCCGGCAGGGGATGTCCGGCGACGGCCGCCACACTGGATCGGTCAGCGGGGGGACGACGCAAATCCAGGGGGATAGCGGCGACCGCTGCGTTGTAGATACGCCACAGGGGCTAGAAAATCAAGGTTTGACCCCCGAAACGGACTTGCCATTCCGTAATTTTCCGGGGTGCAGCGACTCTGCGTTTTTACGGACGCCGGGCGCGGCTGCTAGGCAATGAATTGGCACGGAAAAGTGCGGGATCTAAACTTGTGGGCATGCTCAGCCCATTGAGCGTGACGCGCGTGCGCGCACCCGTTGCGTCCACCACATCCCACGCACGCAGATCGACGTTCGGTCCGACAAACCAGAGCGTCAGCTGCCCGTCGGCGAGGCCGTTACGGTCGCGCACGTTCACGAAAAGCCAATCGCCCTGCCGCGCCACGCGCGTGACGTTGGCGTCGCGCTCGAGATCAACATGGCCACGCAAAACCAAATTGAGCGGGGTATTGCGCAATGGCGTGCGATCCGTCGTGCGCAAAGCGCTGTCGTGCGTTGAGACCGTCGCGCCGTCGGAAATGATCAGCAGCGTCGCCGGCGGATTGTATTCGAAGCGAAGCTTGCCCGGCCGCTGCAAGTAGAACGTCCCCGTCGCGCGGCTGCCATCCGGCGAGTTCTGCACGAAGCGGCCCTGCAAACGCGTCACCGCATTAAGCGTGCGATTGGCTTGGGCGAGCGCCTGGGCGCGCGCGTCGCGGTAGAGCACTTGCGTGGGCGTGCGGGTTGCTGCAGGCGCCGGCTGCACAGGTAGGCGCGGGCGGAGTTGCTGCGCCAAGGAGGGCGTTGCAGCCAGCAGGGCCAAAGCGGCAATCAGGTAACGGCGGTTCATGAGGGTCATGTGCCTCGAACGCATGGCGAAATGAAGGGTTCAAACCGGTCTTTTTCGCCACGGCGCTTGATCCCACGCGCGGAAGCGGCGTACGGCGGGAACCGGGGTTTATGACATGCACGTGAACGACGGCTTCGACATGCAGGCGCTGACGGCCACGGGCTGGAACGGCTTCCTCGACGTCCCCTACATGCTGGAATTGTTCCTGGCGCTGATGCTGGCTGTGGGCCTCGGCATGATCATCGCCTTCCACCCGACGACGCGGCGAACGATCGACACCCGCGAAGAGGCTGAGCTCCCGAAGGTCCACATCATGTACGCCCTGATCGGGGCGGTGATCGGCGTCATCGTGCTGAAGTACGGTATGGTGATCGGCTTCGTGATCTTTGGTCTGGGCGGGCTGATGCGCTTCCGCTCGACCACCGGCTCCACGCGCGACACCGGCCGGCTCATCATCGTCACGCTCATCGGGCTTATCTCCGGTTTGAACCTTCCGAACTTTGCCGTGCTGGCGACGGCCTTTGCCTTCGTGCTCATCTACATTTTTGACGGCCATCCGGTGTGCTCGCTCGAAGTGAGCGAGATCCCGAAAGGGCGCGTCAGCGACGCAGCGACTGCATACCGGCGCGTGCTCGAAGAACTGAAGTGCGCGATCATCAGCGAGAGCAAGTCGCACAACAAAAGCCGCATAGAGTACGTTTTCCGCATGCCGCGGCGCACGACGCAGGCCGAAGTGCACCAAGCGCTCTGCGGGCAGGTGCCGGCCGAGGTGCGCGGCGAGATCGACTGGCATATCGCCTAGCGCGGGAGTAGAGCGCGCGGGTGCTGCGGCGCTTCTCGAACGAAAACCAAAAGACCGCGTTCGCGACGCTCACCCAAAACAAAAGCGGAGCGCCCCGTCGCTCAAGGAAGCCGCGCAAGAAATTCGCGCAAGGAAAAGGAAGCGCTGTGGGGCTAGGTTTGCTGAAACGCGTCGCCGACTAACCTCACCCCCAAACCCCTCCCGCAAGCGGGAGAGGCGGCAAGGTCAATCCTCATCCAGCACGTCGATCAGGATATCGCGCTTACCAGCTGCGTTCGCCGGGCTGATGATGCCCTTCTTTTCCATCAGCTCCATCAAAGTGGCGGCGCGGTTGTAGCCGATTGAAAGTCGCCGCTGCAGGTAGGAGGTGGAGGCCTTGCGGTCGCGCTGCACGATCTCGATGGCGCGCTCCAGCATTTCGTTGTCGCCGCCCTCGCCGTCGAACAGTTCGGGATTGTCGTCGGCGCCGTTTTCGTTCGGCTCCTCGGTGACGTCCTGACGATATTGCGGCGCGCCTTGCGCTTTCAGCATGTCGACGACGCGTTCGACTTCGGCGTCGGTGACGAACGGGCCGTGCAGGCGGCGGATGCGTCCGCCCCCGGCCATGAACAATAAGTCGCCCATCCCGAGCAGTTGTTCGGCGCCTTGTTCGCCCAGGATCGTGCGGCTGTCGATCTTCGACGTGACCTGGTAGGAGATGCGCGTCGGGAAGTTGGCCTTGATGGTGCCGGTGATGACGTCGACCGACGGGCGTTGCGTGGCCATGATGACGTGGATGCCGGCGGCGCGCGCCATTTGCGCGAGACGCTGCACGGCGGCTTCGATCTCCTTGCCGGCGGTGATCATGAGATCGGCCATCTCGTCGATGACGACGACGATATAGGGCATCGGCTCGAGCGGCAGTTCGCGGGTTTCGTAGATCGGCTCGCCCGAGGTGGGGTCGAAGCCCGCATGCACGGTGCGTTCGAGGCGCTCGCCGCGCTCCAACGCCTCGCTGACGCGGTCATTGTAGCCGGAGATGTTGCGCACGCCGAGTTTCGACATGCGGCGGTAGCGGTCCTCCATCTCGCGCACGGTCCATTTGAGCGCCACGACGGCTTTCTTCGGATCGGTGACGACCGGGTGGAGGAGGTGCGGGATGCCTTCGTAGACGCTGAGCTCCAGCATCTTCGGGTCGATCATGATGAAGCGGCACTCATCGGGCGTGTGCCGATAGAGCAGCGACAAGATCATGGCGTTGATGCCGACCGACTTGCCCGAGCCGGTGGTGCCGGCGATGAGCAGGTGAGGCATCTTGGTCAAGTCGGCGGCGAACGGGTCGCCCTCGATGGTTTCGCCGAGCGCAAGCGGCAGATCGCCCTGGGTGCCAGCGAAGGACGGCGAATTCAGCAGCGAACGCAGGAAAACGGTCTCACGCTTGCCGTTCGGCAGCTCGATGCCGATGGCGTTGCGGCCGGGGATGACGGCGACACGGCAAGCCGTGGCGCTCATGGAGCGTGCGATATCGTCGGCCAGGCCGATGACGCGCGAGGACTTCACGCCGGCTGCAGGTTCGAACTCGAACAAGGTGACGACGGGGCCGGGGCGCGCGGAGAGCACCTCGCCCTGCACGCCGTAATCGGCGAGCACGGTTTCGAGTTGCCGGCTCATCGCGTGCAGCGTTTGCGCATCGGTGTGGGCGGTGCGCTGCTTCGGCGTGGCGAGAAGGTCGGTGTCCGGCAGCTCGAACTCGCGCCCGAAGTGGAAGGTCGAGTGCTGTTTCGGTTGCTTCTTCTCGGGCTTGGGCTCGCGTTTGCGCGGCGCAAACGCATCGGTTTCGCTGCGGGTCGGGGGCAGCGGACGTTGCACGCGCGGCGGGCGCGGCGCCGGCGTGCGTTCGCGGCGATCCTCGAGCGATGGGCGGGACGTTTCCTCTTCGGCGTCTGGGCGCCGTGTTCTTTCTTGCACGTAGCCGATGGCGCGCTGGGCGCCGCCGGCTGTGACGCTGGCTGCGCGGCGCGCAGCGCCTGCGGCTTGTTTCACGTCTTGGGCGCGGATCTGGAAGGACCACCCGACTGCGAGAATGCCGCCGATGGCGCAGACAATGCCAGTGATGATGCGCGGCATCGGCAGCCCGGGTCCCGACAGCATGCCGCTGATGAAGCCGGCGACGCTGTCGCCGATCATGCCGCCGAAGCCGGTCGCCAGCGGCCAGCCTTCAGGCGTGGGAACGGTGGAGGCGGCAGCCCCGAGCAACAATATGCCCGCCATGCTCGCGAGCACGCGGCGCGGCATGATGCGCGCGACAAGCTGCTTGCGCGCAATGCGCATGACGCCGGCGGCGAGCAGCGCGCCCATCGCCAGTGGCGCGGCCGCGCCAAATGTCTGCACGACAAGATCAGCGAAGGCAGCGCCTGGGCCGCCGAACAGGTTGTGCGTGGCGCCGTCGGAGGCCGTGTTGAGGCTCGGATCCTCCGGCGAATAGGTCAGTACCGCGCCAAGCCCATAGGCGCCGACGATTGCGGCGCCCACGCAAAGCGTCGCGCGCTTCAGCGCAATGCGTCCGGCCGCGGCGCTCGTGGCGTTCGCGGCGGCGGAGGAGTTTCTTCCTCCCGAAGAATAAACGTCGTCAGTCATGGGTTAATTGCGCCGCGTCCGTCTGCCGCCAACAGCGCGCGACTGTTGGCTCTGCCGGTAAACGAGGCGTGAAGATTCGGATACGAACGGGGTTACTGGCGCATTCATGCGACAGCGCCAAAAGCCTCGTTAATAAAGGGAAAACTTGAGTAAATGTGTTCCACGCCGCGAGCGCTACTGCACCACTTCACCGTGCAGGACGAGATCGAGGCCCTCGCGCTCGTTGTCTTTGGTGACTTTGAGCCCGACGGTGAGCTTCAAGAGCATGAGGATCGCGTACGTTGCGGCCGCGCAATAGGCGATCGTTGTCGCCACGCCGAGCACTTGGGCGCCGAGGCTGTGGTTCTGCCCCGCGGCATTGATGGCCGGATCGGCGAGTAGGCCGGTGAGCAGGGCGCCGACAATGCCGGCGACGCCGTGCACGCCGAACGCGTCAAGGCTGTCATCGTATTTGCCCCAGTGCTTCAGGATGACGGCGCCGAAATAAGCCGCAGCGCCGCCCGCCAAACCGACGATGAGCGCACCGGTCGGATTGACGAAGCCCGACGCCGGCGTGATGGCCACGAGCCCCGCAACGGCGCCGGTTGCAAGACCAAGAAGCGTCGGTTTGCGCCGGTGGATCACTTCGATGACCATCCACGTCACCGCCGCCATTGCCGTCGCGACTTGGGTGTTGAGCATCGCAGCGCCGGCAAGCCCGTTCGATGCGACGGCCGAACCAGCATTGAAGCCGAACCAGCCCACCCAAAGCAAGGAAGCGCCAATCATGGTGTAAACGACATTGTGCGGCGCGAGATTTTCGGTCCCGAAACCGATGCGCTTTCCGAGCACGAGCGCACACACCAGGCCCGCAACGCCCGCATTGATGTGGACAACCGTGCCGCCGGCGAAGTCAAGCACGCCAGCGCTGGCCAGGAAGCCGCCGCCCCAAACCCAGTGCGCGATCGGGCAATAGACGACAAGCAGCCACAGGGCGTTGAAGAGCATCATCGCGGAAAACTTCATGCGCTCCGCGTAGGCGCCGCAGATAAGCGCCGGCGTAATGATCGCAAACGTCATCTGGAAGGTGATGAAGACGAATTCCGGGATCGTGTACGACAGCGAATTCACGCCAACGCCCGCGAGCATGAATTTGCCGAGACCGCCCCAAATCGCGTTGTTGGCGCCGTCCGTTGCAAAGGAAATGGAATAGCCCGCGATCATCCAAAGGACAGTCACCAGGCAGGTAATCGCAAACGATTGGGTGACGGTGGAGACGACGTTCTTCTTGCGCACCATGCCGCCGTAGAAAAGGGCAAGTCCCGGGATCGTCATCAGCAGCACCAAAGCCGTAGAGGTCAGCATCCAGGCGGTGTCGCCGGTGTTGAGTGTTGGCGTTGCGTCCATGGCAATCCCCCGCGAAAATTTCCGCGATCAGCAGCAGCGTCGCGCACGCGGGCAAGCGATGGACTGCATTGAGCGGGCTTTGGCGCGTACGCGCACAAAAAGTGGGCGCCGCTGCTTTTCGCTTGCGCGGCGCGGTCGCATCGACGGTGGGACAAGTCCGGCCTAGTTGTTGGGGATGAGCAACGGCTTCGATGCGGACGTGATCATCGCCGGCGGCGGTCTGGTGGGGCAGACGTTGGCGCTGGCGCTGGATCAGGCCGGCGTTTCGGTGATCGTGATCGACGCCTCGAAGCCGGCTGACACTTTGGCGGCGACCTTCGATGGGCGCGCGTTTGCAATTGCCTTTGCCTCCTACCGGATGTGGCGCGCGCTCGGCATTGGCGAGGTGCTCGACGAAACCGCACAGCCGATCGAAGAGATCATGGTGACGGATGGACGCCTTGGCGCAGGCGCGCGGCGCGGCGGGCCGTCGCTGCTGCATCTGCATTTCGATCGCAGCGAATTGAACGATGGCGGTGAACCGCTCGGGCTCATGTGCGAGGCGCGTTACGTGCGCGCAGCGCTCGACAGCGCAGTGAAAGCGCGGCCTTCGATCCGCATGATCCAGCCGATGTCGGTGAACGCGATCGAGCGCGATGCAGCGAGCGCCACGATTACTTTGACGAATGGCGACACATTGCGCGCGCCGTTGCTGGTGGGCGCGGATGGGCGCCGTTCGTTCGTGCGTGGAGCCGTGGGCATTCGCACGATCGGCTGGAATTATCCGGTGACGGCGATCGTGGCGACGATCCAGCACGAGAAATCCCATGGCGCCGTCGCGCACGAATATTTCCTGCCGAACGGCCCGTTTGCGATTTTGCCGCTCAAGGGCGAGCGCTCGAACATCGTTTGGGCCGAGCCGCGTGCGGCTGCCGAAGCGCTGCTCAAAATTCCGGAAGCGGATTTCCTAGCGGAGCTCGGATTGCGGTTCGGCGATTTCCTTGGCGCGCTTACACTGGAAGGCCCGCGCTTTGGCTATCCGCTGTCGCTGCAATTGGCTGAGCGCATGATCGATGCGCGCGTGTGCCTTGCCGGCGATAGCGCGCACGGCATTCATCCGCTGGCGGGGCAGGGATTGAATCTCGGCCTGAAGGATTGCGCGGCGCTGGCCGAATGCATTGCCGACGGCGTGAGTGTGGGTCTCGATCCCGGTGATGTCTCGGTGCTTGAGCGTTATCAACGCTGGCGGCGCTTCGACAATGTGTCGATGGCGCTGGGCATGGAATTCTTCGACAAGCTCTTCTCCAACGACATCGCGCCGCTGCGCGCGGTGCGCTCTTTGGGGTTGGCGGCGGTGAATGCGGCAGGCCCCGCGCGCCGCTTCTTCATGAAATACGCCGGCGGCGCCGCAGGCGATCTGCCAAAACTGCTTCGCGGGGAAAGTCTCGCGGCTTAAGTGCGCGCGCCAAAAAGACGGCCGAACGTCTAGGGGCTCGATTTGCGCCGGACGCGCTCACATCGGTGCTCGAGGCTCCTGCGCGCGCATTTCGGCTAAGCGCGCGCTAGCGCTTTGCCGCGCCGTCGCGCCCGAGTTCGTAGAGCAGGTCCCAGGAATAAAGGCCCGTGTCGTGTCCATCGTCGAAGACGATGCGTACGGCATAGCGCCCGACCGGTTCGGCGCGGGTGACGCCGACATTTTTTTTGCCGGTGACGGGCGGCGGCGGGGCCCCGCCATGTCCCTTGTTTTCCGCCGACGGGCTTTCGACGCGCAATAGTTCGAAGGGAATGTCGAACGTGGCGCCGTCGTCGAAGGCGATGTGGAGCGCGCGCACCTTGGTGTCGAAGCTGAGCGCCGTTGGCCAGGCACGCTCGCTCATTCGTGCGGCTCCAGCTCGCGCGCCTCGTCGATAAGCATGATCGGCACGCCGTCGCGGACGGGATAGGCGAGCCGGGCGGCGTCGCTGATCAGTTCGCGTTTTTCGCGATCGTAGCGCAGCGGCGTGCGCGTCTGCGGGCAAACCAGCACTTCGAGCAGCTTTGGGTCGACGTCGCTCATTGCAGCGGCCGTTGCACGTCGTCCGGCGAACCCCATTCGACCAGCGCAATGAGCGCCTGGCAGCGCTGCTCGAGCGTCTGCGATTCCAACAGCGCTTGCTTGGCGGCAGGGTCGAACGGGCAGATTTGCGCGGCGACATTGACGACGGTTTCCGTCGGCGCCTGCTCCACCGAGGCCCAATCGACTTGGTAGCCGTGCAGATTGGCGTAGGTGCGCAAAGAACCGATGAGTTTGGCGCGATCGATGGTTCCGCCTGGTGAGATCGTGAAATCGTCGGCGAAGTCGTCGTATCCGACGATCGCCTGTCGGTACGGCTTGCCGCCTTCGATTTCGCGCCCATAGGCGAAGCGACACACGCCCGTTAGCGTGGTCAGATAACGCCCGTCATCGGTTTCCGCGAACGAAGTGATACGCCCCAGCGTGCCGACATCGGAGAGATGGGCGCCACTTCGTCCTCTTCACCGGTCGCGGGCTGGATGATGCCGATCATGCGCTCCGCGCCCAATACATCGTCGATCATGTTGAGATAACGCGGCTCGAAAATATTGAGCGCAAGTACGCCGCGCGGGAACAGGATCGCGCCGGTGAGCGGAAACAGCGCGATGGTCTGCGGCAGATCAGCGGGCTTACGATAGCCAAAGGCGCTCATGAGAACAGGATCGCCGAGAGTTTTCGCCGGCCTTGCTTGGCGACATCGGAAGCCGGGCCTGCGGCGTCAAAGATTTTCAAAAGCTCGGTTCGGGCAGCACCCTCGTTCCACTCGCGATTGCGCTCGATGATGGCAAGCAGCTGATCGGAGGCGCTTTCGAGATCGCCGCGCGCAGAAAGCGCCTCGGCATAGGCGAAGCGTGCCTGCAGGTCGTTCGGATCAGAATCGACCTTGGACTTCAATTCGTCCTTGTCACCGGCGTCGGCGGCCTTGCCGGCAAGTTCGAGCGCCGCGCGGACGCCCTGGATCTCGGCGTCGTTCTTCTTTTCCTCGGGAACCATGTCGAGGATGGCGCGCGCCTCGTCAGGCTCGCCGGCGCTGATGGCGATGCGCGCCATGCCGGCGATGGCCTTGGTGTTGGTCGCATCGATCTGCAGTACCGCCATGTAGGATTGCGCCGCACCGCCCGGGTCGTTGAGCGAAAGGCTTTCCGCCGCTTGGCCGAGCAGCGCGTTGACATCTTCGGCTGACGTGGCGCCGGTCAAGCGATCGAGGAAGAGTTTGATTTGGCTTTCGGGGATCGCACCCATGAAACCGTCGACCGGGCGGCCTTTGTCGAACGCGTAGACCGCCGGAATCGAACGGACGCCGAGTTGGCCGGCGACGCCTGGATGTTCGTCAATATTGATTTTGACCATGCGCACTTTGCCGCCGGCCGCGCGCACGCCTTTTTCCAGCATCGGTCCAAGCGTCCGGCACGGCCCGCACCACGGCGCCCAGAAATCGACCACGACAGGGTTTTGGCGCGACGCCTCGATAACGTCGGCCATGAAGCCTTGGTCGGAGCCTTCTTTCACGGGATCTGTGGGCGGTGCTGCGCCGTCGAGCAATGTCATGGGGACCTCGCGTGTGTTGGCGCTATAAATGGGCCGATTAGCCCGCCGGTTCAATCAAGCGGGGTTGGCCTGCGGCGTCGAAGGCCAGCCGGATGGGTTGGTGGCCGGTGTCGCGCGCAAAGCTCACCGTGTCAGCAGGGCTGATGGCGGTGGTGGCGTCGTTGCTCAGCGGATGGAAGTTGACGAGATCGTGGCCAAACAGAGCTTCGTCCAGGATTAGCCGGACGTTGCGTTCTGCATCGTTGATCAGTGCAAACAGCGTCACCGAACCGGGCGTCACCCCCAGGTTCTGCATGAGCAGTTCGGCATTGGCGAAGCTGAAGCGACCGGCGCCAATGAGCTTCGAAACAGCATTCAGATCGATCTGCGTGTCCGCGAGCGCCGACAGCAAGAAAAGCGCGCCCTTCTTGTCCTTAAGGAAGAGGTTCTTGGTGTGTCCGCCCGGCATGGAGGCCTTGAGGTCGGCGCCTTCCTCGACCGTGAACACGGGACGGTGCTTGGCTGTGGTGTGGACAATGCCCAGAGCATCGAAGCGGGCGTAAAGGTCTTCCGGCGTGGCGGGCATGGATGGTCCCCTTGGCGTGAAGCGGGCCGCTCGTCTAGGGATGGGGAATGAAACTCACTTGTTATCAAGTCGATCCGCAGCCGGCGGAGATGCAGCCAGGCCGGCCGGACCGTGAATGGATGGACGTTTTCGCCGACCGCCATCCCTATCGCTGCCTGCCGCTCGTCGTGGCCAACACGACGGGTTGGGAATTGCTCTCGCCGGTTTCGTTCACCGCGAGCTGGAATGGCGGCCCGCGCATGGAAGACATCCGCCTTGATCCAGATGGCGACACGACAAAGGCGCAGCTCGATCGCTGGGCTGTCTCGCATTTTTCCGGCGGCGTGCTGACGTTTCACACTGGCTATCTTTTTCGCACCGACGAGGGCTGGGATCTGTGGGCCGGCGGACCGCCCAATCATTTGAAGGACGGCATTCAACCGCTCGTCGGCGTCATCGAGACATACTGGCTGCCGTTTCCGTTCACGATGAACTGGCGCTTCACCCGGCCGGGCATGATCTCGTTCAAGAAGGGCGAGCCGTTCTGCTTTGTTTATCCGATCCCGCATGAAACGTTCGACGCGGTGCAGCCGATCGTGAAACCGATCAGCGCCGATCCGGACTTGGAGCGGCAATACAAGGCCTGGGGCGAGAGCCGCAACAATTTCCTCAACAAGCTGACGGATCGCGATTCCGAAGCGGTGAAGCACGGCTGGCAGCGCGACTATTTCCGCGGCCGCACGCCGGAAGGGCATTTGGCGCCGGACAGTCACGTCAATCGTCGCCGCCTCAAGGCGCCGCGCAAAGCCGAGCCGGGGGAGTAAGCCATGGATCGCAGAGAATTCGCCGCCGGCGCAGCCGCGCTGGTCGGCGCAGGTGTGGCGTCTTCGTTGGCGTCCGCGGCCGCACCGGCGGGCATATCCCCGGCCGCGCGCGCACTGTGGCGTCGCGCACTTGTGCTCGATTGCAATATGGGGCCGCAATTCAGCGCCAACACATTTCCGTTGCCGCAAGCCGATCTCGACGTTGCGCGCGCATCGGGCCTGACGGCGCTGAAGACCTCGATTGGCGGCTTCAATGCGCCGTTCGAGGACGCCGTTGCCGAGATCGGGTTTTATCAGCGCGTTTTCGAAGCGCATCCGGGCTTCTACATGCAGATTCGCACAATCGCGGATTTTGCGGCGGCGAAGCGGACGGGCAAGCTTGGCATTATCTTCGGTTTCGAGAATGCCGCCTGCCTGGAAGACAAGCTCGACCGCATCGAAATCTTCCGCTTCCTCGGCGTGCGGGTGATGCAACTCTCGTACAATCTGACTTCGCCGTTCGGCGCCGGCGTTCTGGCGCCAAGCGATGCAACTTTGACCGATCTTGGCCGTCAGGCTGTGGCGAAGATGAACGAAGTTGGCGTCGCGCTCGATTTGAGCCACGCCAATCCAGCAACGACGGCCGCGGCAATGGCGGCGTCCGCAAAGCCGGTGGTGATGACCCATGGCGGTTGCGTCGCTATCCATCCCCATCCGCGCAATAAGAGCGACGATCAGCTGCGCGCGCTGGCTGGAAAAGGCGGCGTCTTCGGCATCTACGACCTGCCGTACCTGACGCCGAGCCCGCGCCAGCCCACGCTTGACGACTACATGGCGCACATGACCCACGCGCTCGACGTGATGGGCGAAGATCATGTCGGCATCGGCAGCGACACCAGCTTTGCGGCCATGGACCATTCAGCAGAATCGCAAGCGCAGTTCGATGAAATGGAACGCCAGCGCCATGCCGCCGGCGTCGCCGCGCCGGAGGAAGATCGGATGACCTATGTCGAGGGGCTCAATCAGCCCGACCGCTCGCTCGTCATTGCCGACGCGCTGTTGCAGCGCGGTTACCCGGCGCGGGTGGCCGAAAAGGTCCTGGGCGCCAATTTCATCCGGGTGTTTGGGGAGATTTGGTGAGCAGCGGCCCCTTGCCGCCGGTCGCGGCCTCTGCGATATGAGCGCCCCTCAGCTCCGGACCTGTCTGGGGCACCCAGGATGCGGGCGTAGCTCAGGGGTAGAGCACAACCTTGCCAAGGTTGGGGTCGTGAGTTCGAATCTCATCGCCCGCTCCATGTTTTCGTTTGCTCATGACCAATGACGCTGACATCCGCCCCATAGCCCAGGCGGCTGCGGCGGCGTTGGCGCGCCGTGAATTCGCGGTGGCGTTGGCGCTGGGCCGCCAGTGGGTCGCCTTGCGGCCCCTCGATCCTGGCGCCAACCAGATTGTTGGCTTGGCGGCGCTGGAGACGGGCGACCTCGCCACGGCAAAGGCGCACCTGCAGCGCGCGAGCGCGAGCGCGCCCAAGGAGGCGAATATCCACAATGCGCTGGGCGTGGCGTTGAAGCGCGGCGGCGAGATCGATCGTGCGCGCGCTGCGTTCAAACGCGCAGGGGAGCTGGGCGCAGGCGAGGCGTGGCGCAATCTCGGCAATCTCGAAAGTGAAGCAAACCATGTCGATGCGGCGATCCTTGCCTATCGCGCAGCGCTTGGCGCCAATGGCGATGACGCGGCCTCGCATGCATCGCTCGCCCAGATGCTGGAGCGGCGTCACGCATTGAAGGAGGCGCGTGCGCATGGCGAGCGCGCGCTGCAGCTTGATGCAAACAGCGATATCGCCCGGCTGGCGCTGGCGCAGGTGGCGCTGCGCGAGAACGCCTTCGCAGAGGCGGAGGCCGTGGCTTTGCCGCTCGCGGCGGGCGCGACGGCGTCGAAGACGAACCGCGCTTTGGCGTGGGGCGCTGTGGGCGAGGCGCGCAATCGGCTCGATCGTGCGCATGAGGCGTTCGTTGCGTTTCAGAGCGCAAACGCCTTGCTCATGGAATTGCATGGCAGCTTGCTGCGCGAGCAGCACTTGCCATACCACCCCGACGGCGTGCGCCGGATGCTGGCGCTGCTTGATGCGCCTCTTGCGCCAGCGCCGTCATCGTTCCAGACGCCGGCGCCGATCTTCCTAATTGGCTTCCCGCGATCGGGAACGACTTTGCTCGATCAAATCCTGTCGTCGCACACGCGCCTCTATTGCATGGAGGAAAAGGAGATCTTTGCGCAGAGCGTCGCCGACCTTCTGCTGGGCGATGGACCACATGCGGCTTTGGACGCTGAGGCGCGTCGCGCCGATTATTGGGCGCGGGTGAGCGAACCGCTCGGGGATCGTCTGCTCGTCGACAAACTGCCGCTCAACGTCATTTTCCTGCCGCTCATCGCGCGCGTGTTTCCCGACGCGAAGGTCATTTTCGCGCTGCGCGATCCGCGCGACGTCGTCTTGTCGTGCTTCCAGCAGCGTTTCGGCATGAACGCAGCCATGGTGCAATTTCTCGATCTTGGGAACGCCGCTGCCTATTACGACCTGGTGATGTCGCTGATGGAGTTGTGCCGTGCGCGCCTGCCGCTGCAAGTCCACCAAGTGCGCTATGAAGATGTCGTCGCAAACCTCGAGCACGAAGCGCGGGGTCTGACGACGTTTCTGGGGCTTGCCTTCGAACCTGCGATGCTGAGCTTCCGGGAGACGGCGCTAAGACGCGACATCAACACGCCAAGCGCACGGCAAGTGATTGAACCCCTCTACAATCGCTCGATCGGACGATGGCGTCGTTACCAAGCGGACTTGGCGCCGGCATTGCCGACACTGAATGCGTGGGCTGCGCGCTACGGCTACGACCCAAGCTAAGCGCGGCTGTTGTCGGAAACCTTCTCCATGGCTTCGAGGATGGCGGCGTCAACCTGTGCGAGATCACCGGCAGGCCCCGTGCGCAATATCCTGTCGGCGCGCTTCAGCGATTCCGCGCATTCGAACAGCTGCTGACGCAACGCTTCGCTGATCGCGCCCGCGAGCAATTGCAGAGCGCGGGTGCGGTCGTCGGGCGTGTACATGCCCAGGAGCTGCACTCGGACACGGCGCAAGAGGGCGCCGAGCGGGGGGTATTTTTCGGTGGCGTCGAAGCGGCGCCGGTCGGTCCAGCGCTTTGGACCCGGGCGCCGGCGGCGATCGGGACCAATATAGCCGGGATTGTCGACCCATTTGTCGGCCATGGGGGCAGGCTACGCTCGTAAGGCTAATGGCTTGTTAGCAAAACGGTAATGGCGGGCTACCGCTTTCGGATTAGACCCTCCTGGGCCGTGGAGGCCACGAGCACCCCGTCTTCGCGGTAGATGGCGCCGCGATTGAAGCCGCGCGCTCCGGAAGCCGATGGGCTGTCCTGCACATAGAGGTGCCAGCGCGAATAATTGGTCGGACGGTGAAACCAGATGATGTGGTCGAGGCTCGCGGTCTGAATGCCCGACTGCCAGCTGACGCCGTGCGGGCGCATCGAGGTGCCCAGCAGCGAATAGTCCGAGGAATAGGCGAGCAGGCATTGGTTGATGGCGATATCGTCGCCCGCGTCGCCGCGGGTGCGCAACCAGACTAGCTGGTGCGGCGGCTTTACCGTGGGCTTGGCGACGTCGACTGGATCAATCGCCAGCATCTCGATGGGCGACTTGCGCAGCCATCGCGTGTTCTCTGGCGGTTGGCTCTTGATCCATGCGTCGACATAGGTGGCGACGGTCTCCGCCGGCGCCGCCTCCGGCATCTCGCTTTGATGCTCATAGCCGCCTTCCGGGACTTGGAAGGAGCAGGCCATGTTGAAGATCTGCTCGCCATGCTGGATGGCGATGACGCGGCGGGTGGCGAAGCTTTTGCCGTCGCGCGACCGCTCGACTTGATAGAGCACCGGAATGGCCGGGTCGCCGGGACGGATGAAATAGCTCTGCAGCGAGTGGCAGACGCGGCCCTCGACAGTGCGATAGGCGGCTGAGAGCGCCTGCGCGACGACTTGGCCGCCGAAGATGCGTTGCCGCTCCTCAACCGGGGAGACGCCGCGGAAGAGGTTCACTTCAATCGGCTCAAGCGTGAGCAGGCCGACAAGATCGTCCAACGAGGGCATGGGAAAGCTTTCGTGCTCGCAAGCGCCCCGCTTATGGCGCGTGGGCGTTAGGCACAAGCCGGACGCGGCGTCAGACTAGAGCAGAAGGTCGCCGGCGGCGTCGCACCAAGGCTCGACCCGCTCGCGCGCAGGGCGCGCTGCGCCTTGCGCCATCAGCAATTCGCCGAGGTCGCGGCCATCAAGCGACACAAACACCAGCGGCTGGCCGGCTGGGTCAAAACGGCCCGTAGGCGTAACAATAAGCGTGCGGGCGCGGCCGACCAGCTGCTCGGCGGCGGCTGTGGCGCGCGCGCCTTCGTCACGCTCGGAGGCGCAAACGGCTTGATCGCTGTCGGGCGCTGCTTCGATGTTCTGGAGGCGATAGCGCACGCCGTTGACGGTGTTCTCGATGGTGTCGCCGTCGATCACGCGCATGGTCAAGACCGAGGCTCCGTCGGCGCCGGCATGCAGGGCTGCTTCAGGCTCGGCGCGTGCGGGCAGGTCGGCGCACAGCACGGTGACTGCGCCGAGAAGGACCAGTGCGGCTGAAAGCCTGGCCGCGACGACAAATGTTTTGCCAAGCGCCATGAGCAGCGACAAGAAACTCAAACACTGATTGCTAAACAGTGAAATTGGCAGCGCTGCGGGCATTTTCGCGGCGCGCTTGAACACTTTCCGGTGAAGACGTGTCCAGAATGCCGCAAGACTTGAGCCTAGCCGCTTGGCTTAGGCGCTGCGCGCTGCACGCTCATCGTCATCGTTGAAGCGGCGTTCGATCAGCGCAACGGTCTCGCTCAGCTGTTCGAGTGTGCGCACATTGCGCTGCTCAACGCCGAGGATGCGCTCCTCAATGCGGGCGCGCAGCTCGGCGAACACCACGCCGATGTCGTACTGTTCGAGCTCGGCGAGCCGCTGCTCCATGGCCGCAACCGGCGCCGCAAAGTCCGGCTTGGCCTCCTCGATAAGTGCGAGGCGGCGTTCGTTTGCGGCGATGAACTGAGAGATGTCGTTGCGGAGCCGATGAAAAGCGTCGGCTTGGCTCTCTTCCAGTTCGGCCAGGCGCGACTGGACGGTGGCGACCGCTTGAGCATTTGCCGCTTCGGCCGATGCTGCCGTGCTCGCGAGCTGGTGGCGCCGTAGATCGGCGAGCGAGATTTCGAGGCTCTGGAGGCGCTCGCTCTGGTCAGCTGGGATTTGGCCGGCGACGCTGTCCAGGTGGCGGCGGAGCGTTTCCAGGGCATTCGCCGCTGCGGTGTCGGCGGTTTCGAGCTTGCCGACACGCTCGGCCGTGTCGCGATCGGCGGCCTGGACGCCAAGCAGGCGCGTCCGCAGCGAGGCGACCTCGTCGGCGGTTGCGGCCACGACTGTTGCGAAGGGGCCTTCGTTGGCGAGCGCGGCGTCGACCGCATCAAGACGGGCCTGCGCGTTTGCGTGCTGGCCGCGCAACGCAGCGACTTGGTCTTCCACGCGCCGGCGGATGTCTTCGATGGCCGCGCGGGTGATGTCGGCGTGCTCATCAAGGGCGCGGCGAGCGGCGGCCTCGCCAGCGCCGCGGTCGCGGACTTGTTTTTCGAGCGCGGCCAGCGTGCAGGCTTCAACGCGATTGATCTCTGCGCCGAGCGCGCGCCGGACATGGGCGATGTCCTGTTCAAGCTCGGTGGCGCGCGACGCGGCCAGGTCAAACTGTTCGGAAATGGTCGCGTCGACCTGATCGAGGGCCTCGCGCAGTGTGGCGTTGGCGGCGGCGACGCGTCGATCGAGCGCTTCGCTCTGGGTCACAACCTGATCCGAAATCGAAGCGACTTTCACCTCGACATTGGCAAGGCGCGTGGTCGCGTTAAGCTGCCGCTCGTGCATCGCCGCGGTTTCGGCCGCGACGTCGCCACGCAGCGCGTCGAGCGCAACGCGGCTATTTTCGCCAACTCTTACGATATCGGCGGCCAACACCGCGTCGGCCCGGCGCAAGCTTAGCGCCGTTTCCTCCATCGCAGTTTGGACGCCGTCTTCCATGTCGGCGATCTGGGCGCGGACATTCTCGGCGTGGCGTTCGCTCTGGCGCTCGCCCACGACAACACGATCGGCGAGAGCAGCGATGCGTTGACCGCTCTCGGCAAAGGCCGCCTGCATGCGATGCTTGGTTTCGGCTGCACTTTCGGCAAGGCGCTCGTCGATCGATCGACTGAGCGCACGCATTTCCGTCACCAAATGGGCCGCGGCCGCGTCGGCATGTGCCGCAGCCGCGTCGGCGTGGGCGGCGGCTTCGTCGGCTGCGGCGCGCACCTGGTCTAGACCGGCGTTCACATGCGCGGCTGTTTCACGTGACAGGGCGTCAAGATCTTGCGCGATTGAGCGGCGATAGGCCTGGTGCGCCTGCGCCAATTGCGCCGCGGCTGCCTCGGCGCCGCGCGCGACGGCTTCCACGCCTTCGAGGCGCTGCTCCAGTTCGCCGCATGCATCCGCCAATGTGGCATGGGCGCGCTCATTGCCTTCGCCGGCTGCTTGGGCGGCGGTTTCGATGCTGGCGAGGTTGAGGCGCAGCGCAGCGAGGCTCTCGTGCAAGTCCTGCGCTTGCGCCGCCAGGGTTTCGGCGCTGTGGCCGGCTTGCGCTTCGAGCTGGCTCAGTCGCCCTGTCAGATCGCCGAGCGAGGCGTCTAGCGCGCTGAGCGCGCCGTCGAGGCTCGTCACCGACGAGCCAAAGTGACGCTCCAAGGCCTTGATTTGATGGCGGATCGCGAAATTCTTGCCAGGCGTGAGCACGGGCTCGACGTCTTCCACAAGGTCGATGGGCGCCATCGGCTGCATGTGGGTCTGCTCAGCCAGCGCCTTTTGCAGCAGCACGTCGCTGAGATAGGTCGCTAGCGGCACGCCGCGCCGCGCGGCTTCCTTGACCGCCCGGTCGCGCGCGACTGGGTCGACGCCCATGACATCCCAAGTGCTTTTGCTCATCTCATTGGAGATGACGGATCGTGCTTAAAGCCGCGTAAAATCGAGGATTTTAGCGCTTCGTTAGGGTGTTGAACCAAGGCCGACCGGCGTCCGAGCGGGCCAATGCTGGCGATTTGACCAACAGATCACGCCGTCGAAAGTTTTTGCCAGTCTGGGCGTTCGACCGGGAGCAAATCATGCCATCCTGAGTTCCACCTTACACATGCCAGATTCATGAGCGATCGTTCACAAATGCGCTGCGGAGCCAAAACGACTATGTAAGTCAAAGGGCAAGGCGGCGGACGGAGGTACGATGTCTGAAGATATCTTTCGCAGCTATGCGCGCTCGTTCGAACAGCGCCGCGAAGCGGAAATGTCGCTTCAGGACTTCCTGAGCCTCTGCCGCGACGATCCGATGGCCTATGCGACCGCGCACGAGCGCTTGTTGGCGGCGATCGGCGAACCGAAAATGGTCGACACGTCGAAAGACGCGCGCCTCGGCCGCATTTTTATGAACCGTACCGTGCGCTTCTACCCGGCATTCGCGGAATTCTACGGCATGGAAGAGACGATCGAGCGGATCGTCGCCTTCTTCCGTCAGGCCGCGCAGGGCTTGGAAGAGCGCAAGCAGATTCTCTACCTGCTTGGACCCGTCGGCGGCGGCAAATCCTCGCTGGCCGAGCGCCTGAAGGCGCTGATGGAGGAAAAGCCGATCTATGTGCTGAAGGCTGGCGATGAAATGTCGCCGGTGTTCGAGCATCCGCTCGGATTGTTCGATCCGGAGACCTGGGGCCAAAAGCTCGAAGACGAATACAACATCCCGCTTCGGCGCCTGACTGGGCTGATGAGCCCGTGGTGCATCAAGCGGCTCGACGAATTTGGCGGCGACATCACCAAATTCCGCGTCGCCAAGGTGATGCCGTCGCGGTTGCGTCAGATCGCGATTTCGAAGACCGAGCCTGGCGACGACAACAATCAGGATGTCAGCTCGCTTGTCGGCAAGGTCGACATCCGCAAGCTCGAACTGCACGCGCAGAACGATCCCGATGCCTATTCCTATTCAGGCGGCTTGAACCGCGCCAACCAAGGCCTGCTCGAATTCGTCGAAATGTTCAAAGCGCCGATCAAGATGCTGCACCCGTTGCTGACCGCAACGCAGGAGCAGAATTATGTCGGCACGGAAAACATCGGCGCCATCCCATTCCAAGGGATCATCATGGCGCACTCGAACGAATCCGAGTGGCAGGCGTTCAAGAACAACAAGAACAACGAAGCCTTCATCGACCGGATCTTCGTGATCAAGGTGCCGTACTGCCTGCGCGTGCAGGAAGAGCAAAAGATCTACGAAAAACTGATCCGCGGCTCGGAGCTGAGCGAAGCGCCGTGCGCGCCGGGCACGCTGGAAATGCTGGCGCGCTTCTCGGTGCTGTCGCGTTTGAAGGAGCACGAGAACTCCAACGCTTTCGCGAAGATGCGCGTCTATAACGGTGAAAGCCTGAAGGAGGTCGATCCCAAGGCGCGCACGATGCAGGAATACAAGGATGCCGCCGGCGTCGACGAAGGCATGGACGGCATCTCGACCCGCTTTGCGTTCAAGGTGCTTGCGGCCACGTTCAATCACGACACCATCGAAGTGGCGGCCGACCCCGTGCACTTGATGTACATTCTTGAGCAGAATGTCCGCCGCGAGCAATTCCCGCAGGAAGCGGAAAACAAGCTGCTGGAATTCGTGAAGGCCGAACTGGCGCCGCGTTATGCCGAGTTCATCGGCAACGAGATCCAGAAGGCTTACCTCGAGAGCTATCACGACTTCGGACAGAACCTGTTCGATCGCTATGTCGATTTCGCCGACGCCTGGATCGAAGACATCGATTACAAGGACCCCGACACCGGCCAGTTGCTCAATCGCGAACTGCTGAACCAAGAACTGAGCAAGATCGAGAAGCCGGCGGGCATCGCCAACCCGAAGGATTTCCGCAACGAAGTGGTGAAGTTCACGCTTCGCGCGCGCGCCGGCCACGGCGGCAAAAACCCGTCGTGGACGTCCTATGAGAAAATTCGCGAAGTCATCGAGCGGCGCATGTTCAGCCAGGTCGAAGACCTGCTGCCCATCATTAGCTTCGGCTCGAAGAAGGACGGCGAGACCGAGAAGAAGCATGAAGAGTTCGTGTTGCGCATGGTCGAGCGCGGCTACACCGAGCGGCAAGTCCGCCGGCTGGTCGAGTGGTACATGCGCGTGAAGCAAGCCGGCTAAAGCCGAGGACCGGGCGGCCATGCACATCATCGACCGGCGCCTCAATCCCGGCGGCAAGAGCTTCGCCAACAGGCAGCGCTTCCTCAGGCGTGCGCGCGCGCAAGTGCGCCGCGCCGTGCGCGAGGCCTCGTCGAGCCGTTCGATCAAGGACGCCGGCAAGGGTGGCGAGATTTCCATTCCCGCCGGCGGCGTGCACGAGCCGCACCTGCATCGCGCGCGGCAAGGCGGCGTGCGCGATTATCTGTTGCCCGGCAACAAGAAGTACGTCGAAGGCGACGCCATCCCGCGCCCGGATCAACAAGGCGGGCAGGGCTCGAAGGCAAGCGATAGCGGCGAGGGCGAAGACGAATTTCGCTTCGCGCTGTCGGACGAGGAATATCTCGACCTCTATCTCGAAGATTTGGAGCTGCCCGATCTCGCCAAGCGCCAGATCGCCGGGGCCCAGTCCGTGCAATGGCGCCAAGCCGGTTATTCAACTGCAGGCCCGCCATCGCGCATCTCGGTATCGCGGACGCTGCGCAATTCGATGTCGCGTCGCATCGCATTGCGTCGGCCAAAACCCGAAGAAATAGAAAAACTGGAAGCGCAGATCGCGCTGGCCGAAGCGGCAGGCGAGACCGACAAGGCAACGGCCCTGCGCGTGGATTTGGAGCGCGCACAAAAGCGCACCAAGCTTATTCCCTACATCGATCCGGTCGACGTGCGCTATCGGCGCCTGGAGTTCGAATCCGAAGCCGATCGCCAAGGCAGTGATGTTCTGCCTGATGGACGTCTCCGGCTCGATGAACGAGCACATGAAGGATTTGGCGAAGCGATTCTATTCGCTGCTCTATCTCTTCCTCAATCGCCGCTACGAGCACGTCGACGTCGTATTCATCCGTCACACGCACGAAGCCCAAGAGGTCGACGAGCAGACCTTCTTCTACTCGCGCGAAACCGGCGGCACTGTCGTTTCCACAGCGCTCTTCAAGATGGCCGAGATCGTGCGCGACCGTTATCCGGTAAGCGATTGGAACATCTATGCGGCGCAGGCGAGCGACGGCGACAACACCTCAAGCGACAATGCCGTGGTGCTGGCGCAGCTGCGCGATGTGATCCTGCCGATCTGCCAATACTATGCCTATGTTGAAGTCGGCATGGATGACGAGGACGACAACCAGCCGGGCGGCGGCGAACCCTCCACAAATCTTTGGCGCGCATATCGGCGCGTCTCGGTCGAGGCGCCGTTCGCGATGCGCAAGGTCCGGCATCGTCGCGACATCTATCCGGTGTTCCGCGAATTGTTTGCGCGCCGTCCCGAAGGCGTGGCTGCGGAGGGCGCATGACACTCTTGGCGCCAGACTCGAAGCTGTTGTTCAATGGTCCCGACTGGGATTTCGACCTGATCAAGCGGGTGCACGAAGCTTGCGGCGAGATCGGCGTGGGTGAATTGGGGCTCGATCCGTACCCCAACCAGATTGAAGTGATCACCACCGAGCAGATGCTGGACGCGTATGCGTCAACCGGCATGCCGCTCTTCTATCGTCACTGGAGCTTCGGTAAGCATTTCGCGCGCAACGAGGCGATGTACCGCAAAGGTTATCAGGGCCTTGCCTACGAGATCGTCATTAATTCCAACCCGTGCATCGTCTACATTATGGAGGAAAACTCCGCGACCATGCAGACGCTGGTCATCGCGCATGCGGGCTACGGGCACAGCCATTTCTTCAAGAACAATTACGCCTTCAAGCAATGGACGGACGCGGACGGCATCCTCGACTATCTCGACTTCGCGCGCGGATTGATTGCGAAATACGAGGATCGCTACGGGCAGGAGGAAGTCGAGCGCGTGCTTGACGCAGCGCACGCCCTGCAGAGCCATGGCATCCATCGCTTTCCGCGCAAACGCATGCCGGATCTACGCTCCGAGCAGAAGCGCGAGGAAGAGCGCCGCCGTCACGGCGAACAATTGTTCAACGACCTCTGGCGCACGCTGCCTGCGTCAAAGCGCAAAGTGACCTCGGACGAAGATGCGCGCCGCAAGGCGCTGCTCGGTTTGCCGGAAGAAAATTTGCTTTACTTCCTGGAAAAGACCGCCCCGCGCCTGCAGCCATGGCACCGCGAAGTGTTGCGCATGGTGCGGATGATCAATCAGTACTTTTATCCGCAGCGGCAAACCAAGCTGATGAACGAAGGGTGCGCCACGTTTGTGCACCATCGCATCATGAATCGCCTGCACGAGAAGGGGCAAATCTCGGACGGCTCTTTCCTTGAGTTCCTGCATTCGCACACCAGCGTGGTCATGCAGCCGGATTTCGACGATCGCCGTTTCTCCGGCATCAATCCCTATGCGCTTGGGTTTGCGATGATGTGCGACATCGAACGGATGTGCATCAAACCCACTGACGAAGACCGAGAATGGATGCCGGATATCGCCGGCAATGGCGATCCTTATGGGACGCTGCGCAATGTCTGGGCCAATTATCGCGACGAGAGCTTCGTGTCGCAATATCTGTCGCCCGCGTGCATCCGCGATTTCGGCTTCTTCCGCGTTGTCGATGATGAGGAAGAGGAGGAGATGGAAGTCTCCGCCATCCACGACGAGCGCGGCTATCGCAAGATCAAGCGTGCACTCGCGCGCCATTACGATGTCGCCTATAGCGATCCCGACATTCAGATCGTCGACGTCGATCTCGCTGGCGACCGCAAGCTCATCCTCAATCACCGTGTCCTCGACGGCATGGCGCTGCAGGAGGACGACACGGCGAAAGTGCTGCAGCACGTAGCAGATCTGTGGGGCTATGACGTGAAACTGATCGAGGCCGACGACAACGGTTCGCCAATCGGCGAACACATCGCCGGCCCGCGCCGGCCGTTTATGTGAGGCGGGCGCGGAGCGCTGCTTTGTCTTCAGGTTTGTGCTTTAGCGGTGACCGCGCCCGTTGCCTGCCACGTCGGTGGAGTTGTGATCGGTAACACCTGTGCCGCGACCATTGCCAGCGACGTCGCTCGAATCGTGGTCGGTAAATCCAGTGTGGCCGCGACCGTGTCCGGCCGCGTCTCTTGAATTGTGATCTGTCAAACCAGCAGCGCCGCGTCCGCGACCGGCTGGGTCAGTGCTGTCTCGATCGGTCACCCCCGTACGCCCGCCCCGACCGCGGCCCGGAGGATCGGCGTACTGACCACTGTCGTTATCGCTCATCCCGCTCGTGCCGCGACCATGTCCGGCCGGATCGGCTCCGACGCCGGTGTCATGATCAGTCACGCCCGGATGTCCGCCGCGCCCATAGCCGGGACGATCCGAGTTTGGCCCAGAGTCATTGTCGCTGAGGCCGGTGCGGCCATAGCCGGACCGGTCAGCATGTGCGCCTGAGTCGCTGTCGGTGCGGCCAGTATAGTTTTGTGCGGACGCCTTGCCGGTGACCGTCACGAACGCTCCACCCGCGATGACAGTCGCGCCGGCCACGCGGCTCATGAAGGAGCGACGATTTAAACGCTTCTTGTTCGAGTTCTGACATTGTTCATCTCCCCGCGGCCTTGAGGAGCAACTGGCCGCCCTCAATCCGTCACGCACCTTGCGGCAAACTGAATTTGGCGAAAGGAAAGGGATCACGCCCCCAATCGCGCCAAGCCTTCCGCGATTGCCGGATCAACGCGCACATCGCGGGGCGTGAGCGGGCGCGCGAGGCGCAAACCTTCAATCGCCCGAGCCCGCGAGAGCGCAACATAGGTTTGGCCCGGCGCAAAGGCGCCGCGTCCGAGATCGATCTCGACGGCGTCGAGCGTCATGCCTTGCGCCTTATGGATGGTGAGCGCCCAAGCCGGGGCGAGCGGGAATTGCACGTATTTGAACTCCTCTTTCACCTCCATGCGGTTTTCCTTGGCGTTCCAAGACCAGCGGGCTTGCGGCCAGACGGCGCGTTCGACGTCGACATCGGCGCCGCCGTCGAGCGCCACGACGATGACGGTTTCGTCGAGAGACCTCACCGTGCCGAGCGAGCCATTCACCCAGCGGTCTTCGGGATCGTTCTGCGTGAAGATCACACGCGCCCCGCGCTTCAAGATGAGCTCAAGCGGCGCTGGGTAACGATCGGTCTGCGCTTTCGGCGCTTCGCCTTCGAAGCCGCCCGAATAGCGCGCTGCAATTCCGCCCAGCGCTTCGAGGCCGCGGACGTTGTAATTGTCCGCGACTGCATTGGTGGCGCAAAGCAGTACCGGGCGCTGCGCGAGCGCGCGCCCCAGGCAATCGGCATTGAGCGTCGCCACGGCGTCTTCGACCCCGCGTTGTTCTCGCAGCGCCGAGAGGAGTGCGATGAAATCACTGTCGCTTTGGCGGCGCACTTCCGTGAGTTCGAGCGCGGCGAGCGCTACATCGCGCAGGCAATGCGCGGAGAAGGCGTAGGGACTTGCATAGCCCGCGTCTTCGAGGAGCTGGCCTTCATCGCTGCGTACGACAGGCGGAAGCTGGTAGAAATCGCCGACCAGAAGCATCTGCACGCCGCCGAAGGGGCGCGAGGATTTGCGCGCGACTTTGAGATGCTGGTCCATGGCGTCGAGCACGTCTGCACGCAGCATGGAGACTTCGTCGATGATGAGGCGGCGCAGCGCGCGCGCGGTGCGGGTGAAGAACCAGTTTGGTTTTTCGTGTAGCCCGATCAGAGGCCGAGGCGGAAACCCGAAGAAGGAATGGACGGTCTGGCCGCCAATGTTCATGGCGGCAAGGCCGGTGGGCGCGAGCAGCGCTTGCGGGAAGCCGGGATCGCGTTCGACGAGCGCGCGGATGAAATGGCTTTTGCCTGTGCCGGCGCGGCCGGTGAGAAGCACGACCGGCGTGCGCTCATCGAGCGCTGCGAGCGCTTCGGCTTCTGCTTGGGCAGGCGTGATGGCGAGAATCATTTACGTCCAATATAGCGCGCCTCGTTCAAA
Source organism: uncultured Pseudomonadota bacterium (assembly GCA_963837475.1). Lineage (GTDB taxonomy): Bacteria > Pseudomonadota > Alphaproteobacteria > Caulobacterales > Aquidulcibacteraceae > Vitreimonas. The sequence continues at coordinate 573,489 of CAWIND010000001.1, read as the reverse complement.
CCGCCTCAAGCGCCTGGCCCAGATCGGCGATGAGATCGTCTGGATCTTCGATGCCAATGGAGATGCGTATGAGGCCTGGCGTAATCGCATAGCGCGCGAGATCGGCGCCCGGCACGCCCGAATGCGTCGTCGAGGCTGGATGTGACGCCAGCGTTTCGGTGCCGCCAAGACTGACCGCGAGTTTGATGAGCTGCAACTTGTCCAGGAGTTGAAACGCTTGCGCCTCGCCGCCCTTGATCTCGAACGAGAAAGTCGACCCCGCGCTCTTGTTTTGCCGCTCGTGAATTGGGCGATCCGGATGATCGGCCGGCAAGAAATCGAGATACCAGACGTTTTTGATCTTTGCATGCTGGCGCAGGAACGCCGCGACCTTGGCCGCGCCGACCGCGCCTGCCTCCATGCGGAGCTTCATGGTTTCAAGCGATCGCATGAGCAGCCACGCCGTGTGCGCGTCACACATGGTGCCAAGGGTCGAGCGCATGCGGCGCACAGGCGCCAGCAGCGCGCGCGAACCGGATGCGCCGCCCGCAATCACGTCGGAATGGCCGCCGACATATTTAGTCAGAGAATTGACGACGATGTCGGCGCCGTGAGTGATCGGCGTGCAATAGACGGGCCCGAGCATGGTGTTGTCGACGATGACGGGCGGCCGCGAACCGTCGCCGCAGAGCTCCGAGGCTTTGCGGGCGACGGCGATGTCGACAAGCGCATTGGTGGGATTGGCGGGGGTCTCGATATAGAGACAGCCGACGCGCCCCTTCAGCTTCGCCTGCTCGACCGCCTTCAGCAAAGCATCGGGGCCGTGCTCGGCCTCGAACGCAATTGTCTTCACGCCGAATTCAGGGAGAAGCGAACGCAGCAGCGTTTCCGCACCGCCATAGATCGGCTGGCTATGCACGATGATGTCGCCGGGGCGCATATAGGCCCACAGCGTCGTCGAGATCGCCGCCATGCCGGAGGCGAAGGCGAGCGAGGCTTCCGCGTCGTCCCAAATCGCCAAGCGGTCTTCGAGCACTTCGAGATTGGGATTGTTGAAGCGCGAATAGATGAGGCCCGGTTCTTCATCGGGCCGTAGCTTGCGCCGGCCCTGCATGGCGGAGAAGAAGTCCTTGCCGTCCTGGGCGGTCTTGAACACGAACGTCGAGGTCTGGAATTGCGGCGGCTTCAGCGAGCCTTCCGACAGCATCGGATCATAGCCGTAGCCCATCATCAGCGTTTCGGGCTTCAGCGGCCGGCCGCCGAGCGTGCGCTTGCGCCAAGTCTTTTCCGCCACGCGCGTCTCCATGAAGTGGAGCGCGTTTGTCCGCCGGAACAGCCTTGAGTTCAATCCCGCTTTAGGGCGTCCAGATCGAAGCGCGCGACGAGGGCGGGGGAATGTCCTCGATCAGTGTGAGCCCAGCAAAGCCCGCGGCGACGCAGGGCAAGTGCACCGACAGCATCGCGCCGAACGGCGCGTCGGACTCAACCAGCGACGCCGGCGTATAGAGGCCGGCGACGGCGACATAACGCGTCCAATGGATGCGGGGGATGGCGATGATCCCTTTGTCGCGGCGATCGGCAGCGGCGGACTTTCTGCTCAAGGCATCCTCCTCCGAGATAAGTTGTGGAACACGCCCCGAAAGGCGGAGTTTGAGATCGAGTTCGTAGCGCTCGCCAGATTGCTCGATCACCAGCAGGCGCGCGATATAGATGGCCTCGCGCTCACGCTCGAGGATCGCGTCGTCGCTGAGCGAAATCACGCCGGTGATTGGATCGACAACAAAGCGGCCGCCGGCGTCATTGACGAGATAGAAGCCAGGCGCGTCAGCGTGCTCTTGCGGCGGTCCGCAGAACGCGAGCGCGCGCTCGATCGTATCCGGCGACGGTTTCTTGGTTGGATCGATTTCGACCGAATTGAAGAATGCGGAAAACGGATCAGATGGCGCGGTCATACCGCGCCACCTTTCACCGTTCATCGCTAATTCCGCGTGTAGGGTCCGTTTGCTAAGCGTTCAGCTTGATGAGCGGGCGTTTACGCTTGCTCACCCCAGCCGAAGGCGCCTTTCACCTCGAGGAACTCTTCAAGCCCGAACGGACCGCCTTCGCGGCCAAGGCCCGATTGCTTATAGCCGCCGAACGGAGCGCCCAAACCGCCGAAGGCGCCATTGATGTGCACATTGCCGGCGCGAAGCTTGCGCGCGACCTTGCGGGCTTTTTCTTCAGGGCCCTGGACGTAAGCCGCGAGGCCATAGGGCGTGTCGTTGGCGATGCCGATGGCTTGCTCTTCGCTGTCATAGGGGATGACGACGAGCACCGGCCCGAAGATTTCTTCGCGGGCTATGGTCATGGTGTTGTTCACGTCGGCGAAAACCGTCGGCTTCACGTAATAGCCGCGGTTGAAGCCATCGGGACGACCAACGCCGCCGGCGGCGACTTTAGCGCCTTCATCGATGCCTCTTTGGATGAGGCCTTGCACTTTCTGGAATTGGTTGGCGTTGGCCAGTGGGCCAATCGCGCCTTTCTCGGCCGTGGAGGGCGCTTGCACCTTGATCGCATTGGCGGTGGCGGCGGCGATGGCGACGACCTGATCGTATTTCGACTTTGGCGCCAGCATGCGCGAAGGCGCATTGCAGCTTTGGCCGGTATTGTTGGCCATGTGCATCATGCCGCGGGCGACCGCCTTTTCCAGGTCGGCGTCTTCGAGAATGATGTTGGGGCTCTTGCCGCCGAGTTCGAGCGCGACGCGCTTGATGCCGTCCGAGGCGTTCTTCATCACCGAGGCGCCGGCGCGGGTTGAGCCGGTGAAGCTCATCATGTCGATGCCCGCATGCTTCGACATGCGCTTCGCCGACGCCGGGGCCGTCGCCGTTGACGAGATTGAATACGCCGGCGGGCACGCCGGCCTCGTCGAGAATTTCAGCGAATATGCATGGCGTTGAGCGGCGCGAGTTCGGAGGGTTTCAACACCATGGTGCAGCCCGCCGCGAGTGCGGGGCCGACCTTGGCGCAGACTTGGTTCATCGGCCAATTCCACGGCGTGATCATGCCGACGACGCCGATTGGCTCACGCATGATGCGGCGGCCGTTGCCGTAATCGTATTCGAACTTGAACTCGTCGAGCTGCTTGCGCGCATCCATCAGATAGCCAATGCCGGCCGGCGCCTGCTGGGTCTGCGCTAGCTGGAGGGGCGCGCCCATTTCCATGGAAATGGTTTCGGCCATTTCCGGCATGCGGCGCTGATAGATCGCGATAATCTTGTCGAGGAGGGCTTTGCGTTCGTCGATCGAGGTCTGCGAATAGGTTTCAAACGCTCTGCGCGCGGCGGCGACGGCCTTGTCCACGTCGGCGGCAGAGCCGAGCGAGATGCGCCCGCACGGCTCTTCGTTGGCCGGATTGATCACCTCATGCGGACGCGGCTTCGCCGGGGCGACCCATTTGCCGTCGATGTAGAAATTGAGCTGCTCGCGCATGCCTGATCCTCCGGGGGTGTTGGGCGATTGCTAGCAGATATAGGTGCGCGAGACGAGTTCGCGCGGCGGCATGGATGGGCTATCGCAGCGCCCATGCCGGACCATCCGCCCCTGCGCAGCTACGGGCGCACCAAGGCGCGCACGCTAAAGCCCCGTCAGGCGGGCTTGATCGAGGCGCTGCTGCCGCATCTGGCTGTGCCGGAAGCGGACCCGCTCGATTGGGACGTGCTCTTTCCGGGCGACGCAGATGTCCCGACTGTGCTGGAGATCGGCTTCGGCGGCGGCGAACACCTGGTATCGCAAGCCTGCAAGCGCCCCGATGGGCGCTTCATCGGGGTCGAGCCGTTCCTGAACGGCGTCGCTTCGTGCTTGCGGCACATCGAAGAGAGCGGCGTCAGTAACGTCCGTCTTCATCACGGCGACGCGCGCGACGTGCTGGCGCGCTTGGCGGACGCTTCGCTCGATCGTGTCGACATTCTCTTTCCCGACCCATGGCCGAAGAAGCGGCATTGGAAGCGGCGCCTGATCCAGAACGCATTCGTTGTTGACCTTGCCCGGGTGCTGAAACCGGGCGGCGAAGTGCGCTTTGCGACGGACTGGGCCAACTATGCTGCGTGGACGCTGGAAGTGTTCACGCGCAACCCGCACTTTGTCTGGGCCGGCGAACGCGCCGCCGATTGGCGCGCGCCCTGGCCGGGCCACGTCGCCACGCGCTACGAACAGAAGCGTTTGGGAGATTGCGCGCCGGTCTGGTTACGCTTCATTCGCCATGCCGAGGCGCCGGAATCTTAGCCCTGAGCCGCTAACATTGGCGCATGCAGCCGCGCCTGCGCCGGCAGCGAAGCCAGCCAGCATTACCTCGCCGGCGGCGGGGCGAGTGGTGTGACATCGCCTGCGGCGGCGCCGGCTCAGCCCTTCGGACCAATAGGGTTAAGCGGGTCCGAGGGCTTGGCTAAGGCCGGCGGACCCGCTATATCCGCCTCAACACATCGCTGATTGCCCTCGGTGAGGGTATCGGCGGCGGGCCAAAAGCCCGCCGCTTTTTTGTTAGTTTGACCTGGGAGCTGGACGGCTGCGCGCCACCAATCCTGCTGAAGAGCGTCTGCTGGCGTTGATCGAGCCCGAGGCCGAAGGGCTGGGCTACCGCATTGTCCGCGTGCGCCTGTCGGGCAACCGGCGCAAGCGTCTGCAGGTCATGGCCGAGCGCGCCTCCGATGGTTACATGGGCATCGACGATTGTGGCCGCCTGTCCCGCGCGCTCTCGCCGATGCTGGATCTCAAGGATCCGATCGCCGGTGAATACGATCTGGAAGTTTCCTCGCCAGGTATCGACAGGCCGCTGATGCGGCTGGAGGATTTCGAGCGCTTCGCCGGTCATGAGGCGAAACTCGAGACCATCGGCACGATTGACGGGCGGCGGCGCTTTAAGGGCGTAGTCGCCGGCATAGATGGCGACGAAGTGCGGCTGACGCAGCCTGAAGGCGGCGAACTGCGCTTCAAGTTTGCCGGCCTCTCGGACGCGCGCCTGGTACTGACCGACAGGCTGATCGAAGAAGATTTGAAACGTTCGAAGGCGGCGCAAGCCGCCGGCAATACCGAAGACGAGCAAAGGGAAGAGACATGAGCACCGGCATTTCCGCAAATCGGCTGGAAATCCTGCAGATCGCCGACGCGGTCGCGCGCGAGAAGTCGATCGAGAAGGAGATCGTCATCGAGGCAATGGAGCACGCGCTCCAGAAGGCCGCGCGCTCGCGCTATGGCGCCGAGCACGACATCCGCGCCGCCATCGACCCGAAGACGGGCGAAATGGCGCTCAAGCGGGTGATGACGGTGGTGGACGAAAGCGTCCTTGATCCGGAGACGCGGCCGTTCAATCCGTCGACCGACATCATGCTCGATATCGCCAAGAAAACCGACCCGGAAGCGTTCGTCGGCAAGATGTATGACGAGCCGCTGCCGCCGATCGAGTTCGGCCGCGTCGCCGCGCAAACCGCCAAGCAGGTGATCAATCACGAAGTCCGCGAGGCCGAGCGTGAGCGCCAGTTCGGCGAATATAAGGATCGCGTCGGCGAGATCATCAACGGCGTCGTCAAGCGCGTCGAATTCTACAACGTGATCGTCGATCTCGGCCGCGCCGAAGGCGTGATCCGCAAATCTGAATCGATCCCGCGCGAAAACCTTCGCGTCGGCGACCGTACCCGCGCCTACATCTATGACGTGCGCCGTGAGACGAAGGGCCCGCAGATTTTCCTGTCGCGCGCCAAGCCGGAATTCATGGCGCGGCTGTTTGCCCAGGAAGTGCCGGAAGTTTATGAGGGCGTGATCGAGATCAAAGCCGCCGCCCGTGACCCGGGTTCGCGCGCCAAGATCGCGGTGCTCTCGCACGATAGTTCGATCGACCCGGTCGGCGCCTGCGTCGGCATGCGCGGCGCGCGCGTTCAGGCGGTCGTCGGCGAGTTGCAGGGCGAGAAGATCGACATCATCCCGTGGTCGAGCGACCCGGCGACCTTCATCGTCAACTCACTGCAGCCGGCGGAAGTCTCCAAGGTCGTGCTCGATCCGGAAGAAGCGCGCGTCGAAGTCGTCGTCGCCGAGCCGCAGCTTTCACTGGCCATCGGCCGGCGCGGCCAGAACGTGCGTCTGGCTTCCCAGCTCACCGGCTGGTCGATCGACATTCTGACGGAAGCCGAGGAATCCGAACGCCGTCAAAAGGAATTCGCCACCCGCAGCGAACTCTTCATCAAGGCTCTCGAAGTCGACGAAATGTTCGCGCAATTGCTGGCATCGGAAGGCTTCGAGACAGTTGAGGAAATCGCCTACGTCGATCAAGCCGATCTTGCTTCAATCGAAGGCCTAAACGAAGAAATCGCCGAAGAACTGCAAGCGCGCGCCCAGGAATACCTCGACAAGCAAGCGGCTGAACTGGAAGCCAAGCGCGTCGCACTCGGCGTCCAGGACGATCTGAAGGGCGTGCCTGGCCTGACCGCGCACATGCTCGTTGCCGCTCGGCGAGAAGGGCGTGAAAACGCTCGACGATTTGCTGGCTTCACCGGCGACGATTTGCGCGGATGGTTCGAAACCAAAAACGGCGAGCGCGTGCGCGAAGCAGGCGTGCTGGAGAGCTTCCAGCTTACGCAAGAGCAGGCGGATGCACTTATCCTGAACGCACGCATCGCGGCGGGCTGGATCGATGCGCCGCCCGAGCCTGAGCCCGTCGAAGTCGAAGGAGACGCGGATGAATTATCCAGCGTCTTCCCAGATCGAAGCTAAGGACCGCAGCGCCGCGCGCGAGCGGCGTTGCGTCGTCAGCGGCGAAGTGCTGCCAGAAGCGCAGCTGATCCGGTTCGCGCTTGGACCCGATGGCGTGCTCGTGCCGGACGTTGCAGCGAAATTGCCAGGGCGTGGCGCGTGGGCGCGCGCGGATCGTGCGAGCGTCGCGCTGGCGGCGAAGAAGAACGCATTCGCCCACGCTCTGAAGACCAACGCAAAGGCGCCGGATGGTTTAGCGGACTTAACTGAGAGGCTGCTGGCGAAGCGCTGCCTCGATCTTATCGGCATGGCGCGCCGCGCTGGCGCGATCGCTATCGGGGCCACGCAAGTCGAGCAGGCGATTCGCGCAAAACCGCCATTTCTAATGATTGAAGCAAGCGACGGCGCCGAAGAGGGTCGCGAAAAGCTGATGAGCCTCCATATAGGGCTCTGGGGCCGGGCGCCCGCCGCTCTTGGCTGCTTTTCCGCGGCGGATTTGGGCGTGGCGCTGGGGCGGGAACGTGTGATACACGCTTGCCTGCTTCAAGAGCGCTTGGCGGCGGCTTTGGCGACTGACATCGGTCGCCTCGCGGGATTCCGCACCGTCGTCCCGGACTCTTGGCCCGATTCCTGGCGCCTTGTCGGAGGGGGACTGGGTGGCGCTGGCGCCGCAGGCGATGCGGTGCGGCGCGGTGATCGGGTTTGAAACGAGACGTGACGGCAAATTTAGGATTGGCGAACGCGACTGCATGACTGACGGCTCCGAACAGAAAGAAAATTCCGGCCGCAAGCCGCTCACCCTGACGCGCAATGTCAGCGGCGGCACTGTGCGCCAAAGCTTCAGCCACGGCCGCACCAAGCAAGTGGCGGTCGAAGTTCGCGAGAAGCGTTCCGTGAATCGTCCCGGCGCGGGTGCGGCGGCCACGCCCGCCGCACCCGGCCCGGGCGTGCCCCCGCCTCTGCGTGCGCGCGGCGCAGCACCGGCCGCGCCCAAGCCAGAACCAAAGCCCCAGCAACCAGGCGGCATTAGCGACGATGAAGCGCGGCGGCGTGAGGACGCTGTGCGCCGCTCAATGGCGGAACGCGAAGCGCGCGATCAGCGGCTCAAGGCGGAAGAAGATCAGCGGCGCGCGCTTGAGGAAGCGCAGCGCAAGCGCGCCGAGCAAGATGCGGTTCAGCAAGCCGAACTCACCGCGTTGCGCCGCGCCGAGGAAGGCTCGGAACCCGAACCCCAACAGCCGCAACAAGCCGAGCCCGTGCGCGCCCGCACAAGCGCGCCTGCGCAGGCGCCGGTGAAGGAAGAGGGTCCGGCGCTGCTCGATGAGCTCGGCGGCCGCGTGAAGTCGGCCCGCCGTCAACTGACGCCGACGCCGGTGAAGCCGACGAAGAAGGGCGAGCCCAAGCGCCGCGAGGGGCGGTTAACGCTCGACATGGTCGAGCGCGAAGTCGCCGGCGACGACGACCGCGTGCGTTCGCTGGCCGCTTATCGCCGTGCGCAGCAAAAGGAAAAAGAACGCCGCGCCAAGATGATGGGCGGCGGTGAGCGCGAACAGATCAAGCGCGAAGTCACCATCCCAGAATCGATCTCGATCCAGGATCTGTCCAACCGTATGGCCATCCGCGTCGCCGACATCATCAAGTTCATGATGCGGCAGGGCCAGATGATGAAGCCGGCCGACATGCTTGACGCCGACACCGCCGAGCTGATCGCCACGGAATTTGGCCACACGGTGAAGCGCGTTGCTGAATTCAGACGTCGAAGAAGGTCTCGAAGGCGAGGTCGACACCGACGAGAATACGCTGCCGCGTCCGCCGGTCGTGACCATTATGGGCCACGTCGACCACGGCAAGACCTCGCTGCTTGACGCGCTGCGGCAGACCGATGTCGCCGCTGGCGAGGCGGGCGGCATCACCCAGCACATCGGCGCCTATCAGGTTCGCCTGAAGGACGGCCAACGCGTCACCTTCCTGGATACGCCCGGACACGCGGCGTTCTCATCGATGCGTGCGCGCGGCGCACAAGTGACCGACATCGTCGTGCTTGTCGTCGCCGCCGATGACGGCGTCATGCCGCAAACGATTGAAGCCATTAGCCACGCCAAGGCGGCGGGCGTGCCCATCATCGTCGCGGTCAATAAGATCGATAAGCCTGGCGCCAACGCCGATCGGGTTTTGCAGGAATTGCTGCAGCACGAAATCGTCGCCGAGAAGTTCGGCGGCGAGGTTCAGTACGTTGAAGTATCCGCCACCCAAAAGATCGGTCTCGATAAGCTGATCGAGGCAATTCTGCTGCAAGCCGAAGTGCTCGATCTCAAAGCCAATCCGGATCGCGCCGCCGAGGGCTCAGTCGTCGAATCGAAACTCGATCGCGGCCGCGGCACGGTGGCGACGGTGCTGGTGCAAAAAGGCACGCTCAAGCGCGGCGACATTGTCGTGGTCGGCGCCACCTGGGGCCGTGTGCGCGCGCTCGCCAACGAGCGTGGGCAGATGGTGCAATCCGCCGGCCCGTCAGAACCTGTTGAAGTGATGGGCCTCGAAGGCATGCCGGAGCCCGGCGACGTGCTGCAAGTCGTTGAAAACGAAATGCGGGCGCGCGAAGTGGCGGACTATCGCCACCGCAAGCGGCGCGAACGCGCTGGCGTCGGCGCCGCGCGCGGCAATTCGCTCGAACAGATGATGGCGAAGATCAAGGACGCTAGCTCCTCGGAGCTGCCGATCCTGATCAAGGCCGACGTGCAGGGCTCGGCCGAAGCCATCGTGGGCTCGCTCGACAAGCTGGGCACCGAAGAGGTGCGCGCGCGTATCGTCCATTCCGGCGTCGGCGGCATCAACGAATCCGACGTGCAGCTGGCGAAAACCTCCGGCGCGTCGATCATCGGCTTCAACGTCCGTGCATCGAAAGAGGCGCGCGATCTGGCCGAACGTGAAGGCGTGGAAATTCGCTATTATGCAATCATCTACAACCTGATCGATGACATCAAAGGCGTGATGTCGGGCATGCTGGCGCCGATCAATCGCGAAACCTTCCTTGGCAACGCCGAGGTGCTGGAAGTGTTCAACATCTCCAAGGTCGGCAAAGTCGCCGGCTGCCGCGTAACTGAAGGCGTGGTCCGCAAGGGCGCCAAGGTGCGCATCCTGCGCGACAACGTCGTCATCCAAGAAATGGGTGTGTTGACCACGCTAAAGCGCTTCAAGGACGAAGTGAACGAAGTCGTCTCCGGCCAGGAATGCGGCATGAGCTTTGGCCAATTCCAGGACATCAAGCAGGGTGACGTGATCGAGTGCTTCAACGTTGAAGTGGTGCAACGCACGCTCTGAGGCGGGTCGCATGCGCGTCGTCGTTCTTGCTCTGGCGGTGGGTGTGGCGCTGTGCGCCGGCGCCTGCTCGCGCCAAAACCAGGCCGACCGCAATACGCGCCCGCACTCGGAGACGATCGTCGAACCGGAACAGACGCGCATGGACGCCGTTCCGCAGGAAGAGCCCGCTGTTGCGCGCTCGTCCTGGCGTGCGGTGAATGACATCACCCGCAGCGTAGCGGGCAATTTGCGGGTCAGCATGGATCACCAGCGCGGCGGGCCGCTGACGTTTGCGTTCGCCACCGGCGTCACGGTGCATGCGCAGGCGTATCAGCAAGTGCCGGCGGACCGGCGCTCGGGCGTCGGCGGACAGAGTTTCGCCGCTGTGCTTGGCGGTGATCCGCGCGTCGACGCCTATCTCTATCGGGTAAGCGCAGAGACGGTGGCGAACAGCGCGCCATTGGGCGGGCTCTGCGGTGAGGACCGCACGCGCTTCATGGCGGTGAGCGAGTTTGTCGAACTCGAGCGGTCGTTGGGTATTCCGGATCGCCGCGTTCAAGGGCGACCGCGGCCCCGGCTCCGGCCAAGACCCGCAATATTGCCGATCGCTTTCCTACACGGCGCAGTGAAATGAAGAAGAAGCCGCAGGACGGCGCGCCGTCGCAACGTCAGCTCCGGGCCGCGGAATTGGTGCGTCACGCGCTTGTCGGCATCATCGCGCGCGAGGACTTGCGCGATCCGGATTTGCGCGGCGTGTCGATTACGATTGGCGAGGTGCGCGCTTCGCCCGACCTGAAGCACATGACGGCGTTCGTCTCGGCGCTTGGACCAGGCGACCCGCAGGCGATCGCAAACGGACTGACGCGTTGCGCGGCATTCCTGCGCGGGCGCCTCGGGCGCGAAGTGGACCTTCGCTTCACGCCGCAGCTGAACTTCATCCCGGATCAATCCTTCGACGAAGCGCGCCACATCGATGAATTGCTCGCAAGCCCGGAAGTGGCGCGCGATCTGAAACACGAGGACGGCCAATGAGCCGGCGCAAGAAGGGGGAGGACGTTTCCGGCTGGGTCGTGCTCGACAAGGCCGAGGACATCACCTCGACGCAGGCCGTCTCCGCCGTTCGCCGCGTGTTCAATGCGCAAAAGGCTGGCCATTCCGGCACGCTCGATCCGCTTGCCTCTGGCGTGCTGCCGATCGCGCTGGGTGAAGCCACCAAGACCGTGCCGTGGCTGATGGAAGCGCAGAAGGATTACGTCTTCACGATTCGTTGGGGCGTCTCGACCGCGACGCAGGATCGTGAAGGCGAGCCTACGGCCGAGAGCGCTGTGCGGCCTTCGCCGGAGGCCGTCGCCAAGGCACTGGCAAGCTTCGTCGGCGAAATCGAGCAGATCCCGCCCCAATTCAGCGCCGTGAAGATCGACGGCGAACGCGCCTATGACCTCGCCCGCGCCGGCGAAGCGGTGGCGCTGGCGCCCCGGCCCGTCGTTGTTTACGAGGCCGCGGTCGCGGCGACCGAGGGTGCGGACCTGATCACCATTCGCGTCCGCTGCGGCAAAGGCTTCTACATCAGGGCTCTGGTTCGCGATCTGGCGGCGGCCTTGGGCGCGGAAGGCCATGTTTGGCGGCTGCGGCGCACCGCAGTGGGGCCGTTCCGCGAGGCCCAAAGCGTCACACTGGACGATTTGCAGGTTTTAGGTCAGAAGGGCGCCGCGTCAGAACGCCTAAACCCCGTAGAGACCGCGCTGGACGACATCCCGGCACTGGCCATCAATGGGGAGGACGCGTTCAAGCTCAGACAGGGCCGGCCGATTGTCCTCCTTCCCCACGTGGTGGAGACGCTGAAGCCGAAATTCCGTGACCGCACCATCGCCGGGCAGGATGCATCCCGCGCGGCGTTGGCCTTGTTTCAAGGCAAAGCGGTTGCGCTGGGCGACGTGCGGGCCGGCCAATTCAAGCCGACGCGCGTGTTCCATTTAGCAGAATCATAGAGGAGCCCGATGTCGATTACCGCAGAGCGCAAGAGCGCGCTCATAAAAGAGAATGCTCAAGGCAAAACCGACACCGGTTCGCCAGAAGTGCAGGTGGCCATCCTGTCCGAACGGATCGCTAACCTCACTGAGCACTTCAAGACTCACAAGAAGGACAACCACTCGCGGCAAGGCCTCCTAAAAATGGTGAGCCAGCGCCGCCGGTTGCTCGATTACCTCAAGGACCGTGACGTGAGGCGCTACAACGCGCTGATCGAACGGCTGAACCTGCGCCGCTAACACGGCGCGTGAGGGGTGCTGAACCGAAAGGCTCACACCTCACGCTTCAAACGCCCCTCAGATGCGACCCTCCTTCGATCCGCGAAGGAGGCAATCGGCGTAGCGGATCCGCCGCTCACGCCAAGACAAGCCCGCCGGAGCATCGGCTCATCGGGCTGGAGTATGATGTATGTTCGATACCAAATCCGTTTCCATGGATTGGGCGGGGCGCAAGCTCACGCTCGAGACCGGCCGCGTGGCGCGTCAAGCCGACGGCGCTGTGTTCGCGACCTGGGGCGAGACTGCGCTCCTGGCCACTGTCGTGTTCGCGAAAGAACCGAAGCCTGGCCAAGACTTTTTCCCGCTGACCGTGAACTACCAAGAAAAGTATTTCGCTTCGGGCCGCATTCCGGGCGGCTTCTTCAAGCGCGAAGGGCGCCCGACCGAGCGGGAAACGCTGCTGTCGCGCCTGATCGATCGCCCGATCCGCCCGCTCTTCGTCGATGGCTTCAAGCACGAAGTACAAGTGATCATCACGGTGCTGAGCTGGGACAATGAAAACGAATCCGATCTGCTGGCCATGGTCGCCGCCTCCGCCGCGCTGACCATTTCCGGCGTTCCGTTCATGGGCCCGATCGCCGCCAGCCGCGTCGGCTGGATCGACGGCAAGCCGATGCTGAACCCGACCATTGAGCAGATGAAGACCAGCGATCTCGATCTCGTCGTCGCCGGCACCGCCAACGCCATCATGATGGTCGAGTCGGAAGTGAAAGAGCTCAGCGAAGAGCAGATGCTCCAGGCGCTCAGTCTTGCACACAAGGGCATGCAGCCGGTGATCGATGCGATCATCGAACTGGCCGAAAAGGCCTCGAAGGAACCGTTCGAATTTGTGCCGCCGGACAATTCCGCGCTGAAGGCCAAGATCAAGACCCTGGTGGGCGCCGATCTCGCCGCCGCCTACAAGATCACCAAGAAGGATGAACGCTACGCCGCCGTCGGCGCACTGCGCGATAAGGCGAAAGCCGAGCTCGGCAAGTCGGAAACCAATCCGGACGGCGCCGACGGCAACGTCCTGAAGGAAGTCTTCAAGGAAGTCGAAAGCGACATCGTCCGCACCCGCATCGTCAAGGAAAAGGGCCGCATTGACGGGCGCGCCGTCGACAAGGTGCGTCCGATCGAAAGCATGGTCGGCTTCCTGCCGCGTACGCACGGCTCGGCGCTGTTCACCCGTGGTGAAACCCAAGCCATTGTTGTGGCGACGTTGGGCACCGCCGAAGACGAGCAATTCATTGATGCGCTCTCAGGCACGACCAAAGAGCGCTTCATGCTTCACTACAACTTCCCGCCCTATAGCGTCGGCGAAACCGGCCGCATGGGCGGCGCCGGTCGCCGCGAAATCGGCCACGGCAAATTGGCCTGGCGTGCGATGAAGGCAGTCCTGCCGAACGCTGAGCAATTCCCGTACACGGTGCGTCTGGTGTCCGAGATCACCGAGATCGAACGGCTCCTCGTCGATGGCGACGGTGTGCGGTTCGTCGCTGGCGCTCATGGATGCGGGCGTGCCGATCGCCGCACCCGTCGCCGGCGTCGCCATGGGCCTCATCCTCGAAGATTACGGCTTCGAAGTGCTGACCGACATCCTCGGCGACGAGGATCATCTCGGCGACATGGACTTCAAGGTCGCCGGCACCGAGAAGGGGATCACCTCGCTGCAGATGGACATCAAGGTCGCCGGCATCACGCAGGAGATCATGCAGGTGGCGCTCGACCGCGCACACGCCGGGCGCATGCACATCCTCGGCGAGATGAACAAGGCCCTGAACGCGCCGCGCGGCGAAGTCGGCAAGAACGCGCCGCGCATCGTCCAGATCCAAATCCCGACCGACAAGATCCGCGACGTGATCGGCACCGGCGGCAAGGTCATCCGCGAAATCGTCGAAAAGACGGGCGCGAAGATCAATGTCGAAGACGACGGCACGGTGAAGGTCGCCTCCGCCAACGCCAATTCGATCGAAGCCGCGGTGAAGTGGATCAAGTCGCTGACCAGCGAGCCAGAGATCGGCCAGATCTACGAAGGCAAGGTCGTGAAGGTCATGGATTTCGGCGCCTTCGTGAACTATTTCGGCGCCAAGGACGGCCTGGTGCACGTGAGCCAACTTGCGCGCGAGCGCGTCGACAAGCCGACCGATATCGTCAAGGAAGGCGATGTCGTTAAGGTGAAGCTTCTGGGCTTCGACGATCGGGGCAAGACGCGGCTTTCGATGAAGGTCGTCGACCAGGCCACCGGCGCTGATCTCTCCGCTGAGATGGGCGCGGAAGCAGAGGACCATGGCCCGCGCCATGATCGCGGAGACCGCGGCCCACGCCGTGGCGGCCGTGACCGGCACGATCGCCCGCGCCGCGAGGCCTCCGGCGAATAAGCCGACCGCAACGCAACAATAGGAGGGCCCGCTTCGAAGGAAGCGGGCTTTTCTATTTCGTGCTGTCCACGTTAGCTTGCGGTATGGGGGTTCGGCTGGCCGCTTTGGCATTCGAGCGCGGCGAGGCGCTGGTGATCAGCGCCACGCTCGACGCCGCCGGGATTCCCAACTGGGTCTATTGGTACAACGCACTTTGGAACACACCCGCGCGGCTCCTCATCTATGATGGATTTTAAATCGTTGTGGCTGAGGAGAACCGCGACGAGGCGCGCGCTGTGCTGCAAGAGGCGCTGAACAATCCGTGCGCTGACGCGGAATCGCTGACCGTGCGCGGTGATTTTCTCGATCGCGTCCTCGGCTTCTTCCTCGGTTTTGTGCTCGCGGGCGGCAGTCCATTCGCGCTTCGGCGCAGACAATGGAGGCCATCGCCGCAAGATGGTCACAACTTGCCTTAGGCTCGGAACGATGTCCGATCTCGTTGTCGTCGCCCGTTTTGCTTCGCGTTCCGAATGCGTGGTTGCGCAATCGGTGCTGCGGGCGGCCGGTGTTGAGGCGCTGATGCCGGACTTCAATGTGCTGACGTCGGATTTCGATCCGTCGATGATGGAATCCGGCTGGCGGCTGATGGTGCGCCAAGAAGATCGCGTCTTGGCGCAATCCATTCTGAGGGACGCCCAGGAAAGCGCCGCCGAACCGGACTAGCGCGACAGCTTGCGCTCTTGGGCCCCTTCACGCGGCCAAGGGTGCGACCATCACTGCCTTGTCGCCCACTCTCACGCGGCGGCATTCCCGGGCAAAGCCCAAACCGGCCTTCACCATCGGAAACATGCGCCCGAGCTGCAGCGCGAATGTGAGATCGATCACACCCTTGTCGCCCCACGCCGTGCGCACCGCCTCGCGCAATTCGTCTTCATTGGGCCTGCGATCGACGACGGCCTGCGCGAAGCGAAATGCAAGCACGGTGTCGTCGTTCATGGCGACATAGTCGCGCGTGAGCACGGCCTCGACCTGGTCGCGCGGCATGCCCGCCTCAAGCGCCATGTTGACGCAGAGCTGTGTGCAAGGCCCGCAATCCTCAGCGCGTGCGCCGGCGATCTTGGCGGCATAATAAGCATCGATCGGGACGGATTCGCGATGGCTGGCGGCGTTCACGAGCTTGGCGAACTTGAAGAACGCCGCGGGAGAGGCGTCAAGCACGGCCTCCATGTAGCTGGCGTCATAGTCGTAGTGATTGCTGAACGCGCGGATACGGTTGCGCGCGATGGACTTAAACATGCGTCTCTCCTTTGCTGGGGAAGGAGACGAAGAGCGCAAGCGCGGCGGGCACAATCACCAGCGCGATGTCAGCGGCCCAAGCCTCGTCGCTGCAGAGGCCCAGCATCATGCCGACGAGCATGACTACGTGGATCGCAGCATGCAGAGCGAGAAAGCCTGCGCCCACGACAGCGGCGGGCCAGTACCGCACACGCCAGGCGCGCGCAATAAGGCCGAGCCCGGCGGCCAGAAACGCCACACCGATGTCTTGCACGAAGTGCGGATTGAACGGGCCGGTGAACACGACGCCCGGCACGCTCTCGTACCAGCGCCGCCCATCGGCCAGCATGATCACGCCGTTCAGCGCGTTGAACGCGCCTAACAGAGCTGCAACCCAGCGCCGCCACATGCGCCTCGTCTCCCTTCACGACCTCAAGACGAACGCGGTGCGCCGATTGTGACGTGTCGTGACTTGGACCAGGGTGCGACCTATTCGCCGCCGCCCGTATCCGGCACGCCGACAATGTGGAACCCGGCATCGACATGGATCACTTCGCCCGTGGTCGAGCGGCCGATATCGGACAAGAGCCACAGCGCGCACCCTGCAACGCCTTCCATCGACGTGTCTTCCTTCATCACGCTCCAGGCCCGGCCCGTGGAAAGAAGGCCACGACCGCCGCTGACGCCCGCCATCGCCAGCGTGCGCATCGGTCCTGCCGAGATCGCGTTGACGCGGATGCCCGAAGGGCCAAGGTCGCGCGCCATGTAGCGCATGGACGATTCAAGACAGGCCTTGGCAACGCCCATCACGTTGTAGCTGGGCAGCACACGCTCGGCGCCGAGATAAGTGAGCGTCACCATCGAACCGCCGGAACTCATGAGTTGCGCTGCGCGCTTGCCGGCGGCGACGAAAGAAAACGCGGAGACGTCCATCGTGCGCAGGAAATTTGCACGCGTCGTGTTTTCGATGAACGAGCCTTTGAGTTCGTTCTTGTCGGAGTTGGCAATGGCGTGGACGAGAAAGTCGAGCTTGCCCCATTTCTGCTTCAGCTGATCGAAAACGCCATCGAGCTGGTCATCGTTGGTGACATCGCACTCGAGCATCAATTTCGAGCCGATCGACTCGACCAACGGCCGCACGCGCTTTTCCAGCGCCTCGCCCTGATAGGTGAAGGCGAGCTCCGCGCCTTGCGCGGCGAGCTGACTGGCAATGCCCCAGGCGATGGATTTGTCGTTGGCGACGCCCATGACCAGGCCGCGCTTGCCCGCCATCAGCTGACCCTTCGGGAATGTCCATTCGTCTGCCATCGGGCGTCTCCTGTTGCGGCGCACCTGCCAAGGTCGGGGGCGCGTGGTCAACCAAAACGCGGCGCACCCGTTGACAAGATCGAACTTAGATATATCTTATATATAGATATATCGAAGATCTAACGGAGAAATCATGCATTTTCATCGACATCGTGAGCGTTGGGCCCGAGGCGAAGGCCGAGGCGAAGGCCGAGGGGGGATGAAGGTCGTGGCGGGGGCCGGGGCGAGCATTTTGGACGCGGCCACGGCGGCCGACACGGCTGGGGCCATTACCGCTATGGCGGCGGCCGGCGCATGTTCGAGCAGGGCGATCTGCGCTTTCTGGTGCTGTCGCTGATCGCTGAGAAGTCGCGCTACGGCTACGAACTGATCAAGCAAATTGAGGAAGGCACCGGCGGCGCCTACGCCCCTTCGCCGGGCGTCGTCTATCCGCTGCTGACGATGCTCGAAGAAATGGGCTTCGTGAGCCTCAGCGCCGAGGATGGCGGCAAGAAACTCTACGCCATTACCGACGATGGCAAAGCGGAACTCGAAAAAAACAAGGAAACGCTCGACCACATCAATGCGCACATGGCGGGCGTGCGTGAGCGCAGCGTCGGTGGGCGCGCGCCGCAAATCGTGCGCGCCATCCAGAACTTCCGCACCGCGCTGCACCTTCGCATGGAACGCGGGCCGATCAGCGACGAACAGGCGCAGAAAATTGCCGAGGCGATTGACGCCGCCGCACAAAGCATCGAGCGGACGTAAGGCAACAAGGTCATGTACAGCATCGAAGCGCGGGTGAAGACGGCAAATGCGAGCCGCTATCTGCAGCAACTCTGCAAGCACTGGGCGCACCGCCTCGAGGTGACCTTCACCGACACCCAGGCGCGTGTTCCGTTCAACGCCGAAAGCCTCTGCTTGATGGGCGCGGATCAGGAAGGTCTCGACGTTCGCATCGAGGCGCCCGACGCCGGCGAAGCCGCACGGCTCGGACGCGTGCTGGTGGAACACTTGCAACGGTTTGCTTTCCGCGAAAGCCTGCCGCCGCCGGTTTGGCGCGTTGCTTGAGACGAGGGAACCGGCTGGGCGTCTGCACGTTGGCCACTCGAATTCGAGGAGTCTTCAAGATGGCCGAAGTTCATGAAACACAAGTCACTCGCGACATGGAAGGCAATGTAGTCGATCGCAACACCGTGATCGAGCGCCCGAAGAAGAAGGGCGGATTTGGTTGGGGGTTGTTCTTTGGCGTGCTGATTGTCGCCGGCGCCATCGTGGCGTTTGCTTACAATCAAGGCTCATTCCAAAGCGCTGGCCGCGAAGCCGATCAAGCGACGCAAACGGCGCAAGTTCAGGTGGATCAAACCGCTGACAATGCGCGTCAAGCCGTGAACAACGCGACGGAAGACGACACCTCGCAGCCGCAGCCGACGACACAGCAATAGAATTGGCTCTTGCGAGCCCACGCGCCGGTCCGCTTTGCGGGCCGGCGTTTTTCGCGTCATGGCAAACGCGCCTTAAGCTTGTTGCTTTCCGCGTAGTTAAATCGTGGCGTGTAGAATGGCTTCAAGATTTGGAGTTCATTCATGCCGTCGCCTGCCTTGCAAGCGCTTACCGACGATTTGGCCAGACGCGGCCGCGTCAGCGCCGATGATGCGCTGCGTCTGCGCCGGGAAGTTTTCCCTGACGGCGTGGTTTCACGTGAGGAAGCCGACGCGCTGATCGCGCTGGAAACTCGCGTCGCCAATAACGACGACGCGTGGGTGCAGACATTTGCACAAGCCATCGCCGACCACGTTCTGCAAGCGGGGCCTAACGTCAGCGACGAGGCCGCGGCTTGGCTTGCATCTCGCTTCGGCGCAGGTGCGCCGCGCGAAGCCGAGCTGGAGGCGCTCCTGAAGGTTCTGGACCACGCCGACAGCGCCCCCGAGTTGTTGCACGCTTTCATGCGTGAACGCCTGGCGGCCCGGGTCGCCGGCCGCGCCATCGATGCGGCGGATGTCGAACGCATGCGCCGTTGCCTTTATGCTGGCGACAGCTTCGTCAAAGAGGATGAGGCCAAGTGGCTGTTCCTTATGGATGGGGAAAGCGACGGGCGCGCCAACGATGCCTCGTGGCAAGACTTTTTCGTGAAGGCGGTGCTGAACCACCTGATGGCCAGCCACGCACCTGCCTTGCTTGACGCCGCCGAGGTTCGCGCGCGTCAGGCGTGGCTTGAAAACACAAAGCAGACGCCCGTTTCCAACCTGTGGCGCATCTTCTCGGGCGGCTGGCGCGGCTACGTCTCCGCCGTTCGCTCGCCCAACATGGTCGATGCGCTCGAGCAGGACTACGAAGCGCTCAACGCCAATGCTGAAGAAGACGCGCAATTGACGCTGCAGGAGCGCGCCTGGGCTGCCGGCATGAGCCAAGAGGACGGCAAACTCACCGCCAACGAAAAGGCGCTGTTAGCCCAGCTCGAAAAAATTCAGTCGCCGCAGCCCTAGGCCGCGACTTTCGTGAAGGCGAGGCTTGCGTTCGTGCCGCCAAAGCCGAACGAGTTCGACAGCACGCAATTGAGCTCGCGGTCCTCGCGTTTGCGCAAAATCGGCAAATCCTCGAACGCTGGATCGAGCTCTTCAATGTGGGCGCTCTCGCAGGCAAAGCCGTTGTTCAACATCAGGATCGAATAGATTGCTTCCTGCGCGCCGGCCGCGCCCAGCGAGTGCCCGGTGAGCGACTTCGTGCTTGAAATCATGGGCGGCTTGGCGCCGAACACGGCGCGCACGGCCTCCATTTCCCTCAGATCGCCGACCGGCGTCGATGTGCCGTGCGGGTTGAGATAGTCGACCGGGCGATCGACGTACTTTAGCGCCATCTTCATGCAGCGCGCAGCACCTTCGCCTGACGGCGCGACCATGTCGTAGCCATCGCTGTTGGCGCCATAGCCGGCGACTTCCGCGTAGATCTTGGCGCCGCGCTTCTTGGCGCGTTGGTGCTCTTCCAGCACCAGCACGCCCGCGCCGCCGGCAATGACGAAGCCGTCGCGGTTCTTGTCGTAGGCGCGGGAGGCCTTCTCTGGCGTGTCGTTGTACTTCGAGCTCATCGCCCCCATGGCGTCGAAGAGTACTGACAGCGTCCAATCGAGCTCTTCGGAGCCGCCAGCGAACATGATGTCCTGACGGCCTGAAGCGATGTGTTCATAGGAATTGCCGATGCAATGCGCGCTCGTAGCGCACGCCGAGCTGATCGAATAGTTCACGCCGCGAATTTCGAACGGGGTGGCCAAGGTTGCGCTCGCCGTCGAGCTCATCGCTTTTGGCACGGCAAAAGGCCCGACGCGCTTGGCGCCTTTTTCACGTGCGGTGTCTGCCGCCGTCACAATGGCGCGCGCGGAGGGGCCGCCCGAACCCATGATGATGCCAGTGCGCTCGTTCGAGACTTCTTCCTTTGTGAGCCCAGAATTGACGATCGCTTGTTCCATGGCGATGTAGTTCCAACCGGAGCCTTCACCCATGAAGCGCATCACGCGCTTGTCGACGACATCTTCAGGATTGAGCTGCGGTTCGCCGTGCACTTGGCAACGGAATCCGCGGTCGGCGTAGTCTTGCGCGCGGCGGATCCCTGACTTGGCTTCGCGCAAGCTCGCCAGCACTTCCTGGGTGTTGTTGCCGATCGAGGAGACGATACCCATCCCGGTGACGACGACGCGGCGCATATGCGCACTCCTTACATCTGCTCGAGCTGTTCGGCGCTGAAGAGGCCGACCTTCAGGTCCTTGGCGCTGTATATGGGTTTGCCGTCGACCAGCACGATGCCATCGCCGACACCCAAGTGCAGTTTGCGTTGGATCACCTTTTTCATGTCGATCTCGTAGCGCACGACTTTCGCGGTCGGGCGGATCTGGCCGCGGAATTCAACTTCGCCGACGGCGAGAGCGCGCCCGCGTCCCGGCGAACCGTTCCAGCACATGAAGAAGCCGACGAGCTGCCACATGGCGTCGAGGCCCAGGCAGCCGGGCATCACCGGGTCACCGCGGAAATGGCACTCGAAGAACCAGCGGTCCGGGCGAATGTCGAACTCAGCTTCGACGCGGCCTTTTCCGTAGGCGCCGCCGCTATCGGAGATGTGCGCGATGCGGTCGAACATCAGCATTGGCGGCAGCGGCAGCTGCGCATTGCCTGGCCCGTGCAGGCGGCCTTCGCCGGAGGCAATCAGGTCTTCATAGGAAAGGGACGGTGGCTTCTCGATCGCCATGCGCTGCTCTGCTGGTGGGAGATAAGGCGGGCTTATAGAAGCCGCCAGCGGCGGGCAAGGCGAAGCGGCGCGCTAGCGCGCGAACCGTCACGAAAGCAAGGGCTTGGGCCTCAGAGGCCGTCGCAGGTCGCCGCGCCCCAAAGGTCGCTGTTCTTGACCCAGCCGACGCGCCCGCCGACCGCGATGCGCCGCCAATCGCCCTGGCAGCCGGTGAGCGAACCGACGACGCCCGGCGCCAGATAGGCGAGAGCGCGCGCGTCATCGTGGCCGATCTGCCGAAGCGTGGCGGCGTGTTCGACGTAGGCGGTGCGGCGCGTGTCGAGGTTCTGCGCGTGCATCCAGGTCTGGGCGCCGTCGGGATCGCGGACACGCCGCCACGGGCCGCTTTCAGCGGTCACCTCGAGCGGCAGGCCGACGCGCTGATAAATCCAATCGACGCGGTTTTCGACGCTTGGGCCATGACGGCCATTGGCGCCGGGGGTTCTCAGACTAACGAAGCGCGGAACAGGCAGGTTCGAATCCGGCCCGATGGTCGGGGTGGGGGCGCCGGCGGCGCCAGTCGCACAAACAAGAACAGAAGCCGCAGCGAACGCGGCGAGAGACCGACGGCGCATCAAACCAACCCAACGCAAGTCCCTCCACGTAAAGCGGGAGGGCGCGAGGATGATCGGACCATGTCGTGAAGACCGGTTTAATGATCTGCACTTTGTGCTGCTTTCGCTGCAGCGCAGCGTGGGTTAAGCAGGGGCTATGACGTCGAAAAAGCTCAAGGTGGTGGTCACACGCAAGCTCCCCGATCCGGTGGAGACGCGGATGCGTGAACTTTTTGACGCCGAGCTTAACCATGACGACAAGCCGTTCTCGGCCGAGGACTTGGCGGCTGCGGTGCAGAACGCCGATGTGCTGGTGCCGACGGTGACGGATCGCGTCGATGGCCGCGTGCTTTCACGCGCCGGCGAACAATTGCGGCTGATCGCGCAGTTCGGCGCTGGCGTCGACAACATCGACGTGCAGACCGCAGTGCAGCGCGGGATCACCGTGACCAACACGCCGGGCGTGCTCACCGAAGACACCGCCGACATGACCATGGCGCTTATCCTGGCGGTCCCGCGCCGCATCATCGAGGGCGTGAAGATCATCGAGGCGGACAAGTTTCTGGGCTGGAGTCCGACCTGGATGATGGGCCGGCGCATTTGGGGCAAACGGCTGGGCATCATCGGCATGGGCCGCATTGGCCAGGCCGTGGCGCGCCGCGCCAAGGCGTTCGGTCTGCAGATCCATTATCACAACCGCCGCAGGGTCGCGCCCCACATCGAGCAGGAGCTTGAGGCGACGTATTGGGACAGCCTCGATCAGATGCTGTCGCGCATGGATATCGTCTCGGTGAATTGCCCGCATACGCCGGCGACGTACCATTTGCTCTCGGCCCGGCGCCTCGCGCTCTTGAAGGCGCACGCCTACATCGTGAACACGGCGCGCGGCGAAGTGATCGACGAAGCAGCACTCGCGCGCATGCTGGAAAAGGGCGAGCTGGCGGGCGCAGCGCTCGACGTGTTTGAACACGAGCCGGCGATCAACCCGAAGCTCAAACGACTGCCGAACGTCGTGCTGTTGCCGCACATGAGCTCCGGCACCATCGAAGGCCGCGTCGACATGGGGGAGAAGGTCATCATCAACATCAAGACGTTTGCTGATGGCCATAAACCGCCGGATCGCGTCATCCCGGCGATGCTCTGAAGGGTTGGGACGATGAAGAATGTGTTTGCAATCGCCGCGCTTGCGGCGCTGTGCGCGTGCGGGCAACAGACCGGCCAGAGCGGCAAACCCAGCGGTGAGTCGGCCGCGACAAATGCGGCGACCACGGCAGCGACCACCGCCGCGGCGCCAGGCATGTTGGTGCTTTCTTGCGCAGCCTTCGCGAACGCCACCGGAGCAAGCCTTGAGCAACGCTTCGGCGCAGCGAACGTCCTCCAGCAGAACATTCCAGGCGCCGAAGGCGAGGAAGCGCCGGGCACGGTTTTGTTTCCGAACGATCCGTCTCGCCGCGTCGAGATCATGTGGAACGACACGCCTGGTCGCACCAGCCCGGCCTCCATCACCATTAGCGGCACGCAAGGTCAGCTTAGCCAATGGACCGGCCCGCATGGCCTGGTGCTGGGCGAAACCATGACCGACGTCGAGCAGGCCAATGGCGGCGCCTTCGTGCTCTACGGCTTCGAGTGGGATTATGGCGGCACGGTTACCAATTGGCGCGGCGGTGCGCTGTCGCCGCAGGACAATTGCCACGTGCGCGTGGGTTTCCAGCCCGGTGGCGATGCCGGGCGCGCCTCAGGCGACACCGCCTTCCGCTCGGATTCCACCGAGATGCGCAATGCCCATCCTTATGTTTCCGTGATCGGCGTCAGCTTCGTTGGTACGCCGAGCGCGCAGGCCAACCAGACCACTGGCAAGTAGACGCCCCAATAGACGCCCCAATAGACGCCCCAGTAGACGCCCCAGTACACGCCCCAGTAGACGCCCAAGCAGGCGCCCAAGTAGGGCCTAGGCGAACAACGCAGAATAGGGCGGCAATGTCATACGCGCGCCGTCGATCGCCGCACTTGCAACGCTCAAGCGCGCCGCACCGATCGGCGCGGGCGGCGCCCATATTTGCTGCTGGTCGCCGAGATTGAAGACGCAAACCAGGCGCTCGCCGGGCGCTGTGCGCGCGAACGCCAGCACAGGCTCAGGCGCGTCGAGCGCTACGAAATCTCCTTCGCGCAACGCCACACTTGCCTTGCGCAGCGCAATCATCGTGCGCGCGAAGGCAAGCATGGAATCTGGATCGCTGTCCTGGGCGTCGACCGCCAAAGCCCGGTGACGAGGGTCGAGCGGCAGCCATGCATCCGGCGCTGACGTGAAACCCGCCATGTTGGCGTCGCGCGCCCAGGGCATTGGCGTGCGCGCACCGTCGCGTCCGATGCCGGATGGGTAGAACGCGATCGCCTCCGGATCGCGGAGCCGTTCAAACGGCACCTCGGCATGGGGCAGACCAAGTTCGTCGCCCTGATACACGAACGCCGTGCCGCGCAGCGCCAGCAAGAGCGCGAACATTTGCTTCGTGCGTTCGCGGTCGTTGTCGGCAAGGCGCGTGGGAAAGCGCAGGACGTCGTGATTGGAGAAGCTCCAAGACGGCCAGCCACGCGCACCGGCCCAGCCAGTCATCGCCTCTTTGATGATCTGCGGCGTCATTCGCTTGGGCCTGAGCAGCGTGAAGGAATAGGCAGTGTGCAGTCGTTCAGGGCCGTCAGTGTAGGTGCGTTGGGTCTTGATCGGCTCCTCGTCCTCGACTTCGCCCAGTGCAATCGCGCCGTACTGATCGAGCACCTTTCGTAGCCGCGCGATGAAGTCGAGCGTCTCGGGCTGGGAGCGCTCATAGAGATGGCGCTGAAACTGGTGTGGACGCGCTGGCGGGCGCGACAGATTGAGCGAAGGATTGTCGCGGAGCAGCGCGTCCTGCACGTAGAAATTCACGACATCGAGCCTGAGCCCATCGACACCGCGATCGAGCCAGAAGCGGGCGATATCGAGAAGCGCGTCCTGCACTGCCGGATTGCGCACGTTGAGGTCCGGCTGTTCGGGCAGGAAGTTGTGCAGATAGTATTGACGCCGTCGTGAATCCCACGTCCACGAACAGCCGCCGAACATCGCCTGCCAATTGTTCGGCGGCGAACCATCGGGTTTCGCATCCGCCCACACGTACCAATCCGCCTTCGGATTGTCCCGGCTGGCGCGGCTTTCGCTGAACCACGGATGTTGATCCGATGAATGCGACCACACCTGGTCGATCATGACCTTGAGGCCCAGCTCGTGCGCACGCTTCACCAGCGCGTCGCCGTCCGCGATTGCGCCGAACAGCGGATCGACATCGCGATAATCGCTGACGTCGTAGCCGTAATCTTTCATCGGCGAGCGATAGAAGGGTGAAATCCAAATCGCGTCGACGCCGAGCTTGGCGACGTAGTCGAGCTTCTCGATCACGCCCTTCAGGTCGCCGACGCCATCGCCGTTGGTGTCGCGGAAAGACCGCGGATAGATTTGATAGAAGACGCCGCCGCGCCACCAATCGCTCATGGACCCGGCATGCGGCGATTGGCGGAGCAAATCAAGCCGCGCGCCGGCCGCTATTCGGCCGCGATCGGCGCTGCCTCATAGCCGCGCTCGGCGAGGCGATAGAGGAATTCATGCACCGCCATCGCCGATTGGTCGGGCGCTTCCTCCTGCGGCACATGGCCGACATCGTGCAACATCAGAATTTCCGAATCTGGGATCGCGTCCTTGAAATGTTGGGCGCTTGACGGGGCGATGAGGTTATCGCGATCGCCTTGGAGAATAAGCGTCGGCGTGTGGATCGCATGGAGCCGCTCCGGCGTGGCAAAGTCGCTCGCCGGCCGATTGAGCATGATCTGCACTAATATGTCCCGATGACCGGGGGCGCGGGCAAGATCGGTGTAGCGCGACACCATCGCATCGTTGATCAGGCTTTGATTGACGAACGCCTTCTGCAAACCCTCGCGCGTCAAGCGCGTATTGTCGAGATCGCGCAGGATGGGCGCAATGATCGGATTGCGCAGTAGGTTGAAGATGATTGGCTCGCGGCCCGTCGACTCATGCGCCCAGCCGCCGGCATCGACCAGGATGAGGGCATTGAGCTGTTCGGGATGGGCGAGCGCATAGCGCCAGGCGATATTCCCGCCCATCGAATTGCCGGCGATGACGAAGTGATCGAGGTGCTGCGACGCCGCGAATGCGTTGATCGCCTCGACGTAGTTGGCGATCGTCGGCTGATAGCCGGCCGGCGCGCTGGTGAGGCCGTGGCCCGGCAGGTCGATTGAAATGATCCGATAGTCGTCGCCAAGCCGCGCAACCCACGGCTCCCAGGTCTGCACCGATGCCGCATAGCCGTGCACAAGCAACAAAGTTGCGTTGCCCGGATGCGCGCCTTCATCGCGATAGTGCATGTGGATGCCGCCGGGCAGATCGACATAACGCGAACTGGCGTTCTCGTAATGCGTGGCCAGCGTCGCGTACGGAATATCGTCGCGCTTCAGCACGAAATAGCCCACGACCGCGACGACCGCCGCCAAGCCGATGATCGCCAACAGGCCGTTAATCAGCCAACGCAGCATCGTGCACCCTCCGCTGCCGCATTAGAAATGGCGCTGGCGCCTTGCCGTCAAGCGCGCCAGCCGACGCGCCGCGCCCAGGCTTCGAATTGTGCGCGGCGTTGCGCCAAGTCCGCGGGCGGGCGCTCCATTTCCGCAGCGGCAGTGGCCCGCATCTGGGCGATTGTCTCTGCGAGCGGCGGCAGGCCGACGCTGGCGCGGCGCTCTTCGACCCCATGGCGATCGCGGATAGGCGCCGGGGAGAGTTGTCCTTGCGCGTCCCAATCGAACTGCGTGCCGAAAGTCTGCCCGCGGCCCTCGAACACGGCGATGCGATCGGACAAATAGGCCGCATCGAGCGCGTTGGCGTTGCCGGACGCAATGGCGTCGAGGATCAAATCGAGCCCGCGCCGCTGCAGGTCGGGCCGGCTGATGGCGTGTTGCAGAAATCTTGAAAGCCGCGGCCGCGCCGTCGTCGCCGACCTTGCTGCGGCCGGGCCAGCCAATGGCGGCGATGGCGTCTTCAAGCAGGCGCGCATTTTCGTGATGAACGGTTTCCATCTCGGGATGATAACCGTCAAACAGCGCCGCTTCGGCGGCGAGCCGCGCGCGCACCGCGCTGTCGCGTTGGGCCGCGGCGATGAGCGCTTGCCGCCACGCCTCGTCAAGCATCGCCACACACCGGGCAGCGCGGATCGCGCGGCAAGGCGATCGTACGCGCTTGGGCCTTCAGGCCATCATAGAGGAAGAGGCGCCCCGCCAGACTTTCGCCAGCGCCTGCGATCTCCTTGATCGCTTCCAGCGCCATCATCGAACCGATGGCGCCGGTCAGCGCGCCCACAATGCCGACTTGGGCGCAGGTCTCGGCGTTCGGCGGGATAGATGGCGTAAGGCAGCGATAGCAGGGCAGGCGTTGACTGGCGGGGAGCGCCTTCGTCAGTCCGGATTTGAACGTCGCTACTTGCCCATCCCAGCGGCCAACGGCGCCGGAGATGAGCGCAAGGCCGAGCTCGTGACACGCGGCGTTCACAGCAAAGCGCGTGGCAAAATCGTCGGTTCCGTCGAGCACGATGGTTGCGCCTGCGAGCAGATAGTCGGCGTTCGCCGCGTCGAGCCGCTGCGCCATCGCCTCCACGTTCACATGTGCGTTGACCTCTGCGAGCGCGGCGCGCGCGCGTTCGACCTTCGGCATGCCGATATCCGCGCCGCGATAAATCACCTGCCGCTGCAGGTTCGAGAGCGAGACCGCGTCGTCATCGATGATGCGGAGCTTGCCGACGCCAGCCGCGGCCAGATAGAGAGCCGCTGGCGCGCCCAGGCCGCCGGCGCCGATGAGGGCGACTGTCGCTGCTTTCAGTAATTGCTGCCCCGGCCCGCCGATTTCCTTCAGGAGGATGTGACGCGCGTAGCGCTCGCGTTCGTCGTCGGAAAACATGCTCATACCGGCGACCGCCATATTTCATGCGTGCTGTGGCCGGCGTCGATGCGCGCAAAGCCCAGCGCATCCCAGAACGCCGTCGAGGCGGCGTGCGTCGCGCGCAAACGCAAACGTGGCGCGCAGGCGAAGGCATCCTCGATCAGCGCCTGGGCCAACTGACGTCCCACACCAGTGCGTCGCGCATTCGGGAAAACGTAAAAATGGCGCACGCGACGATGGTCCGGCGCCGGATCGTATTCGTCGTAGGTCTGGGCGCCGACTGCGAGCGCTTCGTCGCCGACGAACGCCATGCGTATTGTCGCCAATAGATCATCGTCGTAGCGCGCGTCGCGCCAGCGGTTTTCCAGACGATTCAAAAACAGGAAGTGCTCCGCGACCGACGCCTCGCGCAGCTTCTGGAAGCTCGGCGGCAACGCGCGCACGGAGGCTATGGTGACCGCCATGCGCGAGATATAGGCGTGGCCGCGCGCGCGCGGAAGCTCAGGGCGCCGCTGCAGCAGGCTGCCCTGAGCGCTCGCAGCGGTAGAAACGGAAGGCGCCGGTCGGCAGATCGATGTGGTCGGCATAGAGGCGCCGCATCAGGTCCGGCATGATGATGTAGCGCGGCGCCTCCGAGTCATTGCGCGGCATGTCGCTGATGATGTGCATTTCGGAATTGAACAGCTGCACCGGCATTGCCGCGCCACCCGATTGCGGCCGGACGTGGAGTACGTAACTCTCGTATGCCGGCCCTGATGCCGTGCCATTGATGGGTGTGAACAGGTATTGCTTGTTAAAACTCGTCACCGTGACGACGAACATCATATTGCCGATCTGATGGCCGCCCGCGCCGTTGGAGAAGTCCGGCCCGGCGTTCGCGACAGCCGGGACGCGACGGAAGCTGAGACGCAGTCTCTGATCTTCATTGTACTGGTAGACCGCATCCGCAACGGTGCAATCGGTGTGCAGCGCCGAGGACGCAGCCGGCGTCGCGGCGGGCGCGTCCTGCGCCGGCGCCGATGACGAAGAGCTGCGATAGACCAGAAAACCGGCGATGAGCGCAGCAGCCAGGACAACGGCCATGATAGTTATACGCATTGCGTCCCCATAGCTTCTGCAGCGAACGTCAGATGCCTTCGAAAAGCGCCGTCGACAAATAACGCTCCGCAAACGAAGGAATGATCACCACGATCCGCTTGCCCTTGTTCTCGGGCCGCGCGCCCACGCGCAAAGCCGCGATCAGCGCCGCGCCGGACGAAATGCCAACCGGGATCCCTTCCACGTGCGCGACCTCGCGCGCCGTGTTGATGGCGTCTTCATTGGTCACCGTGACGACCTCATCATAGATTGTTGTATCGAGGATTTCCGGAATGATACCGGCGCCGATGCCTTGGATCTTGTGCGGACCGGGCGAACCCCCAGAGAGAACAGCAGAATCCACGGGTTCGACAGCGACAATCTTCAGATTGGGCAGCCGCGGCTTCAGCGTTTGCCCAACGCCAGTAATAGTGCCGCCGGTGCCGACGCCGGCGACGAAAATGTCGAACTTGCCGTCCGTATCGTTCCAGATTTCCTCGGCCGTGGTGCGGCGGTGGATGTCTGGGTTCGCCGGATTCTCGAATTGCTGCGGCATCACCGCGTTCTTCGTGTTCTTCAGAATTTCATCTGCCTTCGTCAGTGCGCCCCGGATGCCTTCGGCCGCCGGCGTCAGCACCAATTCCGCGCCCAGGATCGCGAGCATCTTGCGCCGCTCAACCGACATCGTCTCAGGCATGACGAGGATGCAGCGATAGCCGCGTTGTGCTGCAACGAAGGCGAGCCCGATGCCGGTGTTGCCGCTTGTCGGTTCGACGATAATGCTGCCGGGTTTCAGTTTGCCGGCCTTCTCCATTGCGTCGATCATCGACACGCCGATGCGGTCCTTCACCGACGCGAGGGGATTGAAAAACTCAAGCTTGGCCAAAATCTCGGCGTCGACCTTGTGGGCGGCTTCAAGCTTTCTGAGGCGCACGAGCGGTGTGTCGCCGATGGTCTGGGTGATGTCTTCATAGATGCGGCCGCGGCCAGGCTTGCGGTCGGTCATGCGCGCGCTCCTTAGAGAGCCCCCGTTTGCGCTCCCATACGACGGGCGCGCGTTTGCGGCTAGGCGATTATTGTCCCGTCGAGCCGAATCCGCCCGTGCCGCGTGCGCTGTCGGGGAGGACATCGACTGTCTCCCAGTGCGCTTGCGTCACCGGAGCGATCACCATTTGCGCGATGCGTTCGCCGCGTTTGATGACGAACGGCTCTTGGCCCAGATTGATCAGGATGACTTTCACTTCGCCGCGATAGTCCGCGTCGATCGTGCCCGGTGTATTGAGGCAGGTGAGCCCGTGCTTGGCCGCCAACCCCGAACGTGGCCGCACTTGCGCTTCATAGCCTTCAGGTAACGCCATGGTGATGCCCGTGGGAACGAGCGCACGCGCGCCGGGCGCAAGCATCATCGGCGCATTTTCAGGCAACGCTGCGCGCAGATCCATGCCGGCTGCATGAACGGTTTCATAGGAAGGCAGCGCCAGCCCCTGAAAGTGCGGCAGCGCCGTGAATTGAATGGCGACCATTTTGGACATGGAAACGGCTTAACGCGGATTCGCGGCTTTCGGAACAGCCGGTTCCGCATCGCTGCAAGTGAACCATCGGCGCGCGCTGGCGTTCACCGGACGGACCCCCAATACGGATGAACGCCATGACAAAAATGAAAATGACTCTCGCCGCTACGTTTGCAGCCGCCGCGCTGCTTTCAGCATGCGGAACAACCCCTGGTGATCGCGCGCTGTCCGGTGGCCTGCTGGGCGCGGGCGCGGGCGCCGCGATCGGATCGACCACCGGCAACGCCGGCACGGGCGCTGTGATCGGTGGTGTGGCGGGCGCCGCGGCTGGCGCGCTGACATCGCCAGATCAAGTCAATCTCGGCGACCCCGTGTGGCGTGCGCATCACCATTGCGTCGACCACGACGCGGACGGCAATTGCGTCCGTTGGGCGCCGAACGACTAACGAAAAGGCGCCGGACTTTCGGGTCCGGCGCCTCATTCATGTGCGATAGGGCGAGCGCTCAGCGCTTGCCCTGACGCGCTTTGCGCGCCGCATACTTGAGATCGCGCCGCGCTTTTTGTTCGAAGGCGAGAACTTCGGCCTCCTCAATATCGGCCAAACGCTTCTTCTCCGCTTCCTCGGCCAGCCGCTGCGCCTCAGCCGCTTCGGCCTCCGCCTTCAGCTGCGCTTGCAGGATGCGCTCTTCCTTCTCTGCCGCGACCCGAGCGCGGCGTTTTTCTTCCGCCGCCGCGCGCTTGGCGTCGCGCGCCTTGGCTTGCTCGATGCGCTCCGCCTCGATCGCCGGATCGACCGTGGCTGCGTTCGACTTGAACCGCTGCAACATGGCTTGCCGCGCTTTGTCGGCGGCTTCCTTACGCTCGTTGAAGTTGTTCGGGTCGTTCATGCAGACATCCTTGCGACGCGCGGGAGCAGGCGCTTGAGCCGGTGATCGGTGAGGAGAGGCGTTCATATGGCGCGGGTCGCTTCATTTTGGAAGCCCCGTTCGCCGACAAATTGCCGCGCGCTGCGAATACGCTATTTCCGCCGCGTCGCCTTACCGCCGAGCATAGCGGCGATTTCAGCGGCGAGCCTCTGAGCGACCAGCTGTTTTGGCAGAAGCGGCCAGGATTGAGCGCCGTCACGGGTGATGAGCATGACTTGATTGTCATCGCCGCCCATCACGGCGCCCGAGACGTCGTTGGCGACGATCCAGTCGCAACCCTTCTTTGCAATTTTGGCGCGGGCGTTGGCTTCGACATTATCCGTTTCGGCGGCGAAGCCGATGACAAGGGCGGGGCGCTTCTTCGAGGGCTTCGAGAGCGACGCCAGGATGTCTGGATTTTCAGTCAGCTCAATCGCCTCGCTCGCCTCGCCCTTCTTGATCTTCTTCTTTGCAGCCTTGCTTGGACGCCAATCGGCGACGGCGGCCACCATGACGGCGACGTCGGCCGGCAGCGCGTCCTCGCATGCCGCAAGCATGTCGCGCGCGCTTTCAACGCGCTTCAGCTTGACGCCGGGCGGCGCGGCGAGGGCAGTCGGTCCGGCGACAAGCGTCACCTGCGCGCCGAGCTGCGCCAACGCGCCGGCGATCGCATAACCTTGCTTGCCGCTGGAGCGGTTAGAGAGGAAGCGCACCGGATCGAGCGCCTCGAGCGTCGGGCCGGCGGTGACGATCGCTTTCTTTCCCTTGAGCGGACCGTCGCTCACGAGCGCAAGGCACGCGTCGCGGATGGCTTCAGGCTCGGCCATGCGGCCAATACCACGCTCGCCGCGCTCAGCCATCTCGCCCTCGTCTGGGCCTACGAAGCACAAGCCGTCGCCTTGCAGGGTCGCGAGATTGCGGCGTGTCGCGATGTTTGACCACATTTGTGGATTCATCGCCGGCGCCATCAGCACCGGCTTGTCGGTCGCAAGCAGCACGGCGGAGGCGAGGTCATTGGCGAGCCCGTGTGCGGCTTTTGCCATCAAGTCAGCCGTCGCTGGCGCAACCACGACGAGATCGCACTCGCGCGCCAGCCGGATGTGGCCGACATCGAACTCTTGGGCCTCGTCGAACAAGTCGGTGAACACGCGTTCGCCGGCGAGGGCGCCCGCCGCCAATGGCGTCACGAAATGTTGCGCGGCCTCGGTCATCACCACGCGCACGGACACACCGATCTCTTTCAGCCGGCGAATGAGTTCGAGGCTCTTATAGGCTGCAATGCCGCCGCCAATGATGAGGAGAACGCGCTTGCTCATGGCGCATTGCTCGTCGTCGCCGTCGTCGTCGGCGTGTCAATGCTTGGCGGCGTTTCCGGAATCGGCTGACCGGTCAACGGATTTGTCGTCGGTATGTCGCTTGGCGACGGCGCTGCTTGTGTGACCTGTGGCGGGGTCTGCTGTTGCACGATTGCTGGCGGTGCGGGAGGCGGCGCCGGTTGCGGCGCGCGTTGGGCCGCGGTCAGCACCAAAGCGAGCACGCCGCCCGCGAGCATGCCAATCCAGAACGCCGGCATCTGATACCATTGTCGCTCTTGGCGCGGCGCTTCCGTCGATACTTTGCGCGCCGCTGCTTCCACCGCCGCCAGCGTCTGCGGCAAACGCCGAAGGGCCTGGAAGCCCAGAGCCGCCTCGTCGATGCCGCGTTTGGCGACCGCTTCCGGACCAAGCTCGCGCTTCACCCAGCGCTCCACGATCGGACGCGAAGCGGTCCACATGTCGTGCTGCGGGTCGAGGGCGCGCGAGACGCCTTCGACTTGCACCATGGTCTTTTGCAGCAGCACCAATTCCGGGCGCAAATGCATGCCGAAGAGATGGGTGACGTCGAAGAGCTGCAAAAGCAGACGGCTCATCGAAATGCCATCGGCGGTCTTGCCGAAGATCGGTTCGCCGATGGCGCGAAGCGCTTGCGCGAATTCGTCGACGGTGAACTTGTCTGGCACATAGCCTGCTTCTTGGTGCACTTCGGCGACGCGGCGATAATCACGCCGCAGAAAGCCGTAGAGGATCTCGGCGAGGTAGCGGCGCTCCTTGTGGCCGATGCGGCCCATAATGCCGAAGTCGACGATCCAGAGCTTGCCGTCCTTGCCGTAGAGCAGGTTTCCCTCGTGCATGTCGGCGTGGAAGAAACCGTAATCGAGTGCAGCCGCCAGGAAGCCGCGCGTCACGCGCATAGCGAGGTCGCTGCGGTCGGCGCCGGCCTTGTCGAGCCCGTTGATATCGGTGAGCGCCACGCCCTCGATCCAGTCGAGCGTCATCACCCGCTTGGCCGAGCGCGACCAGTCGATGTTCGGCACCGACAGATAGCCGTCCTTCTCCGCCACCTCCTTGAACTCGGCCGCGGCGCCGGCTTCGAGACGCAAATCCAATTCGCGTTGCGTGGCGGCGGAGACCGTGTCGATGAACTGCACCGGCTCGAGCCGGCGCGAACGCGGCGAAAAAAATTCGATGCACTGCGCCAAGAAGCGCAGCGCGGCCATTTCCTTGGCCATCTTTCGTTCGATGCGCGGACGCAGCACCTTGATGGCGACAACGCCGTGACGCGGCACGATGGCCTGGTGGACCTGCGCGATCGAGGCCGCGCCCATCGCTTCGGAAATGCCGGCGAACAATTCTTCGGTGCCGCCGAGTTCGGAATTGATGGTGTCGAGCGCGATCGTGCGCGAGAAGGGCGGCAGCCGATCCTTAAGCCGCGCGAGGTCCTGTGCTGCGGTCACGCCGATCATGTCCGGACGCGTCGCCAGGAACTGGCCGACCTTCACGTATGCCGGACCCAAACGCTCCAGCGCTTTCCCAAGGCGTTCGCCGACGGAACGTCCGCGGCGGCGTTTGGTGAAAATGCTGAGCGCCGTGTGCGCGGCCTGCAAGGATGTCGGGTAGCGGTCGTAATATTCTGAAGGCAACAAAACGTCGTAACGCACGAGCGTCACCGCCACGCGCGCCAAACGCCAACTATGTCCGATTGCCTCAAACACCCTAAACGACCCAACCCCAATGCAGCGCGCAAACGCCCCCGGCCATGTTTCGGTAAGCCGTTCGGGCGAAGCCGGCGTCGCGGATCATGCCTAAAAACCGTTCCTGATCCGGAAACCGGCGGATGGATTCGACCAGGTATTTGTAAGAATCCGGGTCATTCGCCAGCAATTTCCCCAGGGCTGGGATCGCGTTAAACGAATAGAAATCATAAACGGGCTCGAGGCCGCCCATGGCCAGGCGCGAGAACTCGAGGCAATAGAACCGCCCGCCGGGCTTCAGGACGCGGTGGGCCTCGGCCAGAACCTTGTCGACATTGGTGCAGTTGCGGATGCCGAAGCCGATAATGTAGGCGTCGGCCACTTTGTCCTCGACGGGTAGATTCTCCGCATCGCCCTCGTGCCAGTTCAATCCGTCGGCGCCGCGGGCGCGGCCGGCCTCCAACATCTCCGTATTGATGTCGATGACGTGGATTTCGGGCGCCGCCAGTCCGCGTCGTTGTGCTGCGCCATCGCCAAGCTTCTTGAGGCGCCGCGCGATGTCGCCGGTGCCGCCGGCGACATCGAGAATGAGTTCGCCTGGCTGTGGATTGAGCTTGGCGACAGCAGCGTCCTTCCAGAGCCGGTGCATGCCGCCCGACATCGCGTCGTTCATCAGATCATATTTCGACGCCACTGACGAAAACACGCCGCGAACGCGCGCTGCTTTCTCCGCGCGCGGCACGTCCTGGAACCCGAAGGAGGCGGTATCTTCAGTCATCTCTCGTCCTTGGCGCGGGACCATAGCGGCGGCCAAATTGCGGGGCTACATAAGACACCCATGCTTTCCTTCATGAATTCCGCCGCAAACGCAGACCATTCGCCGCATGCCTGAGTTGCCGGAAGTCGAAACCGTGCGGCGGGGACTGGCGCCCGCTTTGGTGGGCAAGCGCATCGCCAAGGCCAAGACCAAACGCGGCGATTTGCGTTTCCCGTTCCCGACGCGCTTTGCATCGCGCTTAAAGGGCAGACGCATCGATGCACTGGAACGGCGAGCGAAATATCTGCTCGCGCATTTGGACGACGGCATGGTTTGGATCACCCATCTCGGCATGACCGGCCGCTGGTCGGTGACCGGCGCGAAGAAGCAGCCCGGCGATTTCTATTATTCCGATCCCCCTAACCCCACCCACACACATGTCATTATCGACATGGAATCCGGCGCGCGCCTCGAATTCAATGATCCGCGCCGCTTCGGCTACATGGATCTGATCGACGAAGACGCGTTGTCGGCGCATCCCTTTTTCAAGGGCATGGGGCCTGAGCCGCTCGGCAACGAATTTCATCTGCCGTATCTGCAAAAAGCGCTCGCCGGTAAGAAAGCGCCGATCAAAGCCGCTTTATTGGATCAGCGCATCGTCGCGGGGCTTGGCAATATCTATGTCGTCGAGGCGCTCTATCGCGCCGGCTTGCTGCCGTCGAAAGCGGCTGGCCGCATTTCCGCGCCGCGCTTGGAGAAACTCTATCACGCCATTCGCGCAGTGCTGGAGGAGGCGATCGAAGCAGGCGGCTCGACCTTGAACGATTACGCGCAAGTCAACGGCGCCCAAGGCGGTTTCCAGCATCGCTTCCGCGTTTATGACCGCGAAGGCGAGGCCTGCCTTACCAAGGATTGCGGTGGAACCATCAAGCGCGCCGTGCACAGCGGCCGCTCCACGTTCTGGTGCCCCAGGTGTCAGCGTTGAGACAACAAACACCGATTGATTTTGCCGACATCAAAGAGCAATGCATCGCCCCATGACCACCGAAAACATCATCGTTGAAACCGACGCCAATGTTGGCTTGATCCGACTCAATCGTCCCAAGGCGCTCAACGCGCTTAACGACGATCTCATCGGCGAACTGAATGCAGCGCTAGACGCCTTCGAGGCTGACGAGGCCATCGGCGCCATCGTCATCACCGGCTCGGAACGCGCCTTTGCCGCCGGCGCCGACATCAAGCAGATGGCGCAAGGTCAGTTCAGCGATTTCTATGGCCGCGATCCGTTTTCCAATCTTGAGCGGGTGCCGCGCTGCCGCAAACCGCTGATCGCGGCGGTCGCGGGCTTTGCGCTCGGCGGCGGCTGCGAGCTTGCCATGATGTGCGATTTCATCATCGCCGCCGACAGCGCGAAATTCGGCCAGCCCGAGATCACGCTTGGCGTCATGCCGTCTTGGGGCGGTTCACAGCGTCTGACGCGCGCGGTCGGCAAGGCCAAGGCGATGGATTTGTGCCTCACCGGGCGGATGATGGATGCGGCGGAGGCCGAAAGCTGCGGCCTCGTCGCTCGCGTCGTTCCTGCAGACAAGCTCCACGAAGAAGCGATGGCTGCGGCCAAGAAGATCGCATCGATGGGCCGGCTTGCCGCGATCGCCAACAAGGAGGCGGTGAACGCGGCGTTCGAGACGCCGTTGAATGAAGGTCTGAAGCTTGAACGGCGGCTCTTCTACAGCCTCTTCGCCACTGCAGATCAAAAGGAAGGCATGGCGGCTTTCATCGAAAAACGCCCGCCAAACTTCAAAAACCGTTGAGATTTGACGCCGGGCTAGCCCAAGGCTATACGCCCGCGCTTCGTCTGCGAAACATCAACTGAAGGCACCCGAGTCTCATGGCGAATACGAAGTCCGCGAAGAAAGCGAACCGCGTGATTGGACGGCGCACGGCCGTCAACAAATCGCGCCGCACGCGCATGCGGTCTTCGTGGCGAGCGGCTGAAGAAGCGATCGCCAAGGGCGATACAAAAGCTGCGCAAACGGCGCTTAAACAGGCCGAATCGGAGACGATGCGCTCGGTCTCCAAGGGTGTGCTGCATAAGAACACCGGCAGCCGGAAAATTTCGCGCCTGGCGGCGCGCGTGAAGGCGCTTTCGAGCAAAAAATAAGCTCCGCCTACCGCCTATTTTTGGCGGCACTTGACACGCCAATTCATTGCAAAATCTTGTGTTTCAGCTTCGCAACGGAGCTGTTAAGGTCTCATGACCAATCGTCTGTGTACGTCCTATATCACATTTGGGATAGACATTAAAACTGTAATAAAAACAGTTGGTTATAGTCCGTTGTGGACTATTGCACAATTATTAAAATCTAGCCGTTGACTAAGCCGAACAGTGGGCGGAATGTTCGCTTGTCTGGCGAGCACGCCTCGCTGTTCGACGCTTCAGTGAAGGAACCGGCGCTGTCAAGCTCCGGGCCGAAAACACTCATCGGCTCGAACAGGGAAAGTGTGTCCGTCAGCGGGGTTGGCTGAGAAAATTCGTTTCAGAGCAGGGGGCTTGCTCGATGGAACCGGAAGAATTCGCTCGCCGCGAAGGCGCGGGCATTGGCGCGGCGCGAGCTTATGAGCTCGTCCGCAAGGAATTGTTGACTGAATTCGGAGCGGATTTCTTCCGCTCCTATGTCGAGCCGGTCAGGCTCGTCGCGGAGTGGAATGGCGCGCTGCTCTTCCGCGCCGCCACCCGCGTGGCGCAGGATCGGCTGAGACAGCAGGTCCAGCACCGCCTCGAGGCGCGGCTGCGGATGTACGAACCGCGGCTCGGGTCGGTCGAAATTCTCCTAGATCACGAATTTCCAGAAGAGGTCCGCGGCCTCATCGACGCGCGAATCGAGGAAGCGCGCGGCCAGGTCGTCGCCGCGCCGTTCGGGCGGAGCCAATCGTTCAGCTTCGACACGCTCTGCATCGACGAATTAAACCATCGCGCTGTGGTGGTCGCCAAAATGATCGCCGCCGGCGCGCCGACCGGCTTTCCGATTTGGCTGGTCCATTCTCCGCCAGGCTGCGGCAAGTCGCACATCCTCGGCGCCATCGCCCAGGAAGCGGGTGCTCTTACGCCGCAGCGCAAGGTGTTGGCGATGACTGGCCAGGAATTTCTCGAAGCCTTTCAATCGGCATTGCACAAGAAGCGCGATTCCGGCGCGTTCAAGGACATGGTTCGCGCGCCCGATCTTCTGTTGATCGACGACTTCCAGCGCATCTGCGGGAAGAAGGCGACCGAAGAAGAAATGTTCGACACCATGTTTGATGTCACACGCCGCGGCGGCCAAGTCGTGCTTGCGGCGAACCACGGAGCCGAAGGCCTCGAAGGCCTCGACGAAGTTCTGCGCTCGAAACTGAAAGGCGCAGCAACATGCGAAATCACTGAGCCGGATGAGAGTTTGCGTCGCCGCATCTTAGATATGCGCGTGCAACATCATGCACTTGCGCATCCGGGTTTTAGTGTGGCGCCGGAAGCGCTCGACATGATAGCCAATCGGTTGCATGTCACTGGCCGTGAACTTGATGGCGCGGTCGCTCAACTCATCATCGAATGGACAATCTGCGGAGGGACACAAGTGACGCTCGAAGCTGCAGCCAACGCCCTACAAAACAAACTGTCGGAGTTGGCGGAACGCCGAATTACCGTGCAGCTCGTGATCAAGGTCGTGGCGCGTCACCACAACATGACGCCGCAGGTGCTGCTTGAGCGCACCCGACGACACGCCATCGCAAGACCGCGACAGGTGGCCATGTACCTCGCGTGCCGCATGACGCACGCCTCGCTGCCGGATATCGGTCAGCGCTTTGGCGGGTTCGATCACACGACGGTCATGTATGCGCGCGATCGCATCGCCGACCTCGTGGAGAAGGATGCGACGGTAAAGGCCGAAATCGAAGGCCTGATGCGCGCGATCCGCCGCGAACCCTAAGGCTGGCGCCACGCGCCTCGGGCCACCCCAAGCCCTTGCACTTTACGCTTGGGGATTGGCTGGATTTTGCTAGTTTCTCACCCCCTGCGGGCGGCGACTCAGGCCGCGCGCAGGGGGTTTTTGTATCCCGCGCGAGGGGCGCGGGCGCCCGAGGAAGAAACCGAGGAAGAAACAATGCGGTTGACGATCGAGCGCTCGGCGCTCCTCAAAGCGCTCAATCACGTGCAAAGCGTCGTCGAACGCCGCAACACCATTCCAATTCTGTCGAACGTGCTGGTCGCCGCGCAGGGCGATTCTCTGAAGCTGACCGCGACCGATCTCGACATCGAGATTTCTGAATCGGCCCCCGCCGAAGTGGAACGCGCAGGGCAGACGACGGCGCCGGCGAACTATCTCTACGAATTCGTGCGCAAATTGCCCGAGGGCACGCCGATCAAGCTCGATGTCTCGGGCGACGATCCGC
This sequence comes from uncultured Pseudomonadota bacterium, assembly GCA_963837475.1. Classification (GTDB taxonomy): domain Bacteria; phylum Pseudomonadota; class Alphaproteobacteria; order Caulobacterales; family Aquidulcibacteraceae; genus Vitreimonas. The sequence goes on along the minus strand of CAWIND010000001.1, from coordinate 533,803 downwards.
GGCTCTTCATCTCCGCGGGCAAGTCGCGTTTGCATCTGCCGATTCTGCCGGCGGGCGATTTCCCATCGATGCCGTCGGACGGCTTTGAAACGAAGTTCGAAATCGAACCAACCGAGCTCGGCCGTCTCATCGACAAGACGCGCTTTGCAATCTCGACCGAAGAGACACGCTATTATCTGAACGGCATTTTCTTCCATACCGTCGCTGAAGGATCTGCCGCCAAGCTGCGCGCCGTCGCCACCGACGGCCACCGCCTTGCGCTCGCCGACGCGCCCGCGCCGAAAGGCGCAACCGGCATGCCTGGCGTGATCGTGCCGCGCAAAACCATCAATGAACTGAAGCGTTTGCTCGACGACGCGGCCGATATGGTCGAGATCGCGGTGTCGACACAGAAGATCCGCTTCGCGCTGGGCGACGCCGTGCTGACCTCGAAGCTGATCGACGGTTCGTTTCCAGAGTATGCGCGCGTCATCCCGAAATCGAACGCCAAGAAGTTGAAGATCGATAACAAGACGTTTTCGGAAGCCGTCGACCGCGTCGCCACCGTCTCCGCCGAGCGCTCGCGCTCGGTGCGCCTGGCGCTCGACAAGGACAAGGTCACGCTCACGGTGAACAATCCCGACGCCGGTGTCGCCACCGAGGATCTCGCCGCCGGCTATCGCGACGATGCGATGGAGATTGGCTTCAACGCCCGTTACCTGCTCGACGTGGCTCAGCAGATCGAGGGCGAGGAGGCGCTGTTTGAGCTGGCCGATTCCGGTTCACCGACGCTCGTGCGCGACGAAGCCGACGATCAGGCGCTCTACGTGCTGATGCCGCTGCGGGTGTAACGCGAAGCGCTTAAATTGACGCCGTGACCCTGACGCATGATCTCTACGTCGCGCGGCTGACGCTCGCCGACTTCCGCAATCATGCGGGCCTCGATCTCACGCTCAATTCGCGCCCCGTATGCCTGTTCGGCGCCAATGGCGCAGGCAAGACCAACATCCTCGAAGGGCTGACGGCGCTGGCGCCGGGGCGTGGCCTGCGCAGCGCTTCGCCACTCGAACTGGCGCGCGATGGCGGCAATGGACGCGCGCAATTGTGGGCGGTGTCCGCGCGCATTGCCCAAGACGGCGAAGAAACCGTGATTGGCGTCGGCGCCGAACGCACCCCGGAAGGCGGCGTCAAGCGCAATACACGCCGCGACGGCGCGCCAGCCACCGCATCCGATCTCGCGGAAGCGGCGCGCATGACCTGGCTCACGCCGGCCATGGATCGCTTGTGGTCCGGACCTGCCGGCGATCGCCGGCGCTTCTTTGACCGGCTGACGCTGTCGCGCGCGTCGCAGCACGGCCAGGCCGCGGCCGCATACGAACGCGCCATGCGTGAGCGCCAGCGCCTGCTCACCGAGCGCATCTTCGACGACGCATGGCTCAGAGGGCTTGAGCGCGAAATGTCGGCCCATGGCGCTGCCATCGCGGCCGCGCGCGTGGAAACGCTGGAGCGTCTGCAGCGGGCCATCGACGCGCGCCCCGACGGCGCCTTCCCGAAGGCCATCCTGGCGCTCGAAGGCTCGCTCGAGGCTCGCTTCGCGGCCGGCGCCAAGAGCGCCGACGTGGAGGAGGATTTCGCCGCACTGCTGCACGAGATGCGCCATCGCGATGCGGGCGTCGGCCGTGCCCTCGATGGCCCGCACCGCAGCGATCTCAAGGCCCGCCACGGCGCCAAGAACATGGACGCGGATCAGTGCTCCACCGGCGAACAGAAGGCGCTCCTCTTGGGGTTGACGCTGGCGCAGGCGCGCGCGCTCGCCAACGATCCTGGTGCGGGCGCCTCGCTGATACTGATCGATGAAGCGGCCGCGCATCTCGACAGCGTCCGGCGCGCGGCCTTGTTTGAAGAATTGCTGGCCAACCCTGGCCAAGCCTGGCTGACGGGCACGGACGAGAGCTTGTTCGAGGCTTTCGGCCCCCGCGCGCAAAGTTTTGAAGTACGGGATGGGCAGGTGCACGCTGCGTAAGGCTTGAAGGCTACGATGCGAGCGCCGAATATCTGCCGCAGGCAAGCGAGGCAGCGATGGCCAACCCCAACTATGTCGCCCGGCACAACGAAGAGTACGTCTTCGACTACGATCCGAACGAAGATCCGTGGACGGCCGATCTTTCAACGCTGGACATGAGCCGCGGCGAACGTTTCCGGGACAACAAATTCTGGCCGTTCTTCGAGCGCCTGCGCAAGCAAGACCCTGTCCATTACTGCCCGGACAGCCTCAACGGGCCGTATTGGTCCATCACCAAGTACAACGACATCATGGCGGTCGACACCGATCACCAACGCTTTTCCTCCGAACCTTCGATCGTGCTCTTCGATCCGGAAGAAGATTTCCCGCTGCCGATGTTCATCGCCATGGACCCGCCTAAGCACGACGTGCAGCGCAAGACCGTGTCGCCGATCGTGGCCCCGAACCATCTCGCGAATCTTGAGCCGATCATCCGTGAGCGCGCGGCGGGGCTGCTTGATTCGGTGCCGCGTGGCGAAACCTTCAACTGGGTCGACAAGATTTCCATCGAGCTCACCACGCAAATGCTGGCGACCTTGTTCGATTTTCCCTGGGAAGATCGCCGCAAGCTGACGCGCTGGTCGGATGTCGCCACCGCAGCACCCGGCCAAGGCGTCGTCGAGAGCGATGAGCAGCGCCGCGAAGAATTGCTCGAGTGCCTGAACTACTTCAACAATCTCTGGCATCAGCGCGCGAGCGAGCCGCCGAAACCCGATCTCATTTCCATGCTCGTCCACGGCGAGAGCACCAAGACCATGCCGCCGATGGAATATCTCGGAAACTTGATCCTCTTGATCGTCGGCGGCAACGACACCACCCGCAACTCGATCACCGGCAGCGTCTACGCGCTCAGCAAATTCCCGGAGCAGATGAAGAAGCTGCGCGCCAATCCCGCGCTCATCCCGGCGCTCGTCTCCGAGACCATCCGCTGGCAAACGCCGCTCGCCTACATGCGCCGCACTGCGCTTGAGGATGTCGAGATCCGCGGCAAGCTGATCAAGAAGGGCGACAAGGTCGTCATGTGGTACGTTTCGGGCAATCGCGACGACGAAGTGATTGCCCACCCCGACGATTTCGACATCGAGCGCGAAAACGTCCGCCGTCACCTGTCCTTCGGCTTCGGCATCCATCGCTGCGTCGGCAATCGCCTGGGCGAAATGCAGCTCCGCATCGTTTGGGAAGAGATCCTGAAGCGCTTCGGCACGATCGAGGTCATGGGCGAGCCCGAGCGCATCTATTCCTCGTTTGTGAAGGGCTATTCAAAGCTGCCCGTGCGGGTTTCCTGAGGCGGCCCAAGCATGCGATTCCGGTGCAGAAATTTGCGTCAAAACGCGCCTCAAATCCGCACCCAAAATCGAGACATTTGAGGCCCCAACACCTATATTGGGGAGTGTTTTCCAACTCGAATTCGAGCAGCATGAACGCGCCCCAAAACGCACCGGCGGCCGCGCCTGAATATGGCGCGGAATCTATCAAGGTTCTCAAAGGCTTAGATGCCGTCCGCAAACGCCCCGGCATGTATATCGGCGACACCGATGACGGCTCCGGCTTGCACCACATGATCTACGAAGTGGTCGACAATGCCATTGACGAGGCGCTCGCCGGCCACGCCAAGAATGTCGAGGTGATTTTGCACCCCGACGGCAGCGCCGAAATCACAGACGATGGGCGCGGCATTCCAACGGACGTACACAAGGAAGAGGGCGTCTCCGCCGCCGAGGTCATCATGACCCAGCTGCACGCCGGGGGAAAATTCGACCAGAATTCCTACAAGGTCTCCGGCGGCCTCCACGGCGTCGGCGTCTCGGTCGTCAATGCGCTTTCCGAATGGCTCGATCTGACGATTTGGCGCGATGGCAAAGAACACAAGATGCGCTTCGTCTACGGTGACGCCGAGGCGCCGTTGAAGGTTATCGGCGACGCAAAGGGCAAGCGCGGCACCTCGGTGCGCTTCCTCGCATCTCCCAAAACCTTCACCATGACGGAATACGATCGCAAGACGATCGAGCACCGTCTGCGTGAGCTCGCGTTCCTGAATTCCGGCGTGAAGATCGTCTTCAAGGACCTGCGCGGCCCGGAGCTGTTCGAGGAAACCCTTTATTACGAAGGCGGCGTCAAAGCCTATGTCGCCCACCTCGACCGCTCACGCACCGCGATCATTCCAGAAGCCATCTACGTTCATGCCGAGCGCGACGGCGTCACCGTCGAAGCCTCCATGCAGTGGAACGACGGCTACCACGAAAACACGCTCTGCTTCACCAACAATATCCCGCAGAAGGATGGCGGCACGCACTTGGCCGGCTTTCGCGGCGCGCTGACGCGCGTCGTCAACAATTACATGCAGAGTTCCGGCCTCGCGAAAAGAGAGAAGGTCGAAATCACCGGCGACGATGCGCGCGAGGGCCTCACGTGCGTGCTCTCCGTCAAAGTGCCCGATCCGAAATTCTCATCGCAAACCAAAGAAAAGCTGGTTTCCTCCGAAGTGCGTCCGGTCGTCGAAAGCCTGATGGCGGATGCACTGACGCAATGGTTTGAGGAAAACCCCGCCCACGCCAAAACCGTGATGGGCAAGATCGTTCAAGCCGCCGCCGCGCGCGAAGCGGCCCGCAAGGCGCGCGAAATGCGCCGCAAGTCGTCGCTCGACATCGCCTCGCTCCCCGGCAAGCTCGCCGATTGCCAGGAGAAGGACCCGGCGAAGTCCGAGCTCTTCATCGTCGAGGGTGACAGCGCCGGCGGCTCCGCCAAGCAGGGCCGCAACCGCGAGAACCAGGCGGTGCTGCCGCTGCGCGGCAAAATCCTCAACGTCGAACGCGCGCGCTTCGACAAGATGCTCACTTCCGAGCAAGTTGGCACACTCATCACCGCGCTTGGCGCCGGCATCGGCCGTAGCGAAGGCGACATCGATCTCGACAAGCTCCGCTACCATAAGATCATCATCATGACTGACGCCGACGTCGACGGCGCCCACATCCGCACGCTGCTGCTCACCTTTTTCTACCGGCAAATGCCGGAGCTCATCGATGGCGGCTATCTCTACATTGCCCAGCCGCCGCTCTACAAAGCCAGCAAAGGCAAGAGCGGCCGCTATCTGAAGGACGAATCCGAGTTCGAATCTTTCTTGATCGAGGAGGGCGCATCCGGCGCCGTGCTTGAAAGCGAAGGCGGCGCCCAATTCGCCGGCGATGATTTAAAGCGCCTCGCGCGCGAAGCGCTCGCCGTGCAATCCCTGATCAAGCGCCTGCATCAGCGCGCGCCGGATTCGGTGCTGGAGCAAGCCACGCTCGCGGGCGCGCTTGGGCCAGACGCCGGCGAAGCGCAGGCCAATGAAGCGGCCGCGCGCCTCAATGCGCTAGCCGAAGAGGGCGAGGCCAATTGGAGCGCGCGCTTCGATCGCGATCATGCGCTCGTGCTCGAACGCACCGTGCGCGGCGTCGCCGAGCGCGTGGTGCTCGATAAATTGCTGCTTGCCTCGGCCGACGCGCGCCGCTTGGCTGACCGCGCCCAGAGTTTGCGCGAAACTTATACTGGCCGCGCCAGCCTGAAACGTGGGCCCGATGCGAGCGCCGTGCACGGGCCGCTGTCGCTTCTGAAAGCCATTGAAGACGCCGGGCGCAAGGGCATCACCATCCAGCGCTACAAAGGCCTGGGTGAAATGAACGCCGAGCAGCTTTGGGAAACCACGCTCGACGCCGAAGTGCGTTCACTTCTGCAAGTGAAGGTCGAACACGGCGACGACGCCGACGAAATGTTCTCCAAGCTGATGGGCGATGTCGTCGAACCGCGCCGCGAGTTCATCCAGGAATTCGCTCTGGAAGCGGACGTGGACGCCTAGGAGCGGTCTTTGAAGTTTGGGCGCGCGGGCCTCGCCGTGCGCGCCAACGTGCGCGATGCAAGCTCTGCCCGCTAATGCGCGAGCAGCAGCTCGACGCCACAGAAGCCGAACACGCCGATCAACGCCGTTTGCAGGACCAGCGCCACGAGCGGCCGCGGGCCGGGCGCGATAACGTCCTTGATCGCGGTCTTGGCGCCCAGCGCCACCACAGCGATCAGCAAGCACCATTGCGAAACCTTGGTCAGCACATTGGCGAGCGGTTCGGACACGATCCCGCCGCTGCGCAGCAGCATCATGGCAAGAAAGCCAATCAGGAAGAGCGGCACCGGCAATTGGAAGCCCTGCGGCTTCTCCACTGGCGCGCGAAAGCACAGGCCCAACACCGCGACCGCCGGCGCAAGACACGCCACCCGCATGAGCTTGACGATGGTGGCGGTCTCGGCGGTCTCGGGTGAAATCATGAAACCCGCGCCGACGACCTGTGCGACGTCGTGAATGCTGGCGCCCAGAAAAACGCCGGCGGTGCGGTGATCGAATCCGGCGGCGTTGGCGATCAGCGGATAAAGCACCATGGCAAGCGTGCTGAGCGCAGTGACGCCAATGATCGTCAGCATCGTGTTGCGGTCGGAATTCTCGTTGCGCGGCAATACCGAGGAAATCGCCAGCGCCGCGGACGCGCCGCAAATTGCGACAGCGCCTGCTGAAAGCGCCGCGTGATCCGATTTGAGCCCGAGCGCACGCCCGATCGCCCATCCGCCCGCGATCGTGGTTGTAACGCCGCCGGCAGCAAGCAGAAGCGTCGGAAAGCCAAGATCGGCGAGTTCGCCGATGGTCACGCGCGCTCCCAGCAAGACGATGCCGAAGCGCAATACGGTGCGGGCGGAGAACATCACGCCGGGCGTCAGCACGGGTCTTGGCGCAAACACTGGATTGAGCGCCATGCCCGCCGCCAAGGCGAACAGCATCGCTGGCGCGTGCAGGAGATCGGCGATTGTGGACGCCGCGACGCCGACAATGGCGGTGGCCAAAAAGCCGGGCGCCAGGCGCGAAACGCTGGCGCTCATCGCATGAAGGCGGCGGCCGGTTGTGCTGCCGATCAGCTCAGACATCCGCTTTGAAATCCCGCCGCCCTTGTCGATGCGTCCTGCGTTGATTCCATTTGGAGGTCACGCGAGGGCGCTGGACGCACACGATAACAGGAAGAACAAGACCATGGGAAACGGGGAGGGCGTCATGACGCGACTTTGGGGTGTTCTTGTCGTCGCAGGCGCATTGGCGGCATGCGCGCAACCGCCAGCGCAACATCAGCCGACACAAGCCGATCTTGTCGCGCGCGGCCAGTACATCGTCACCGGCATCGGCGGCTGCAACGAGTGTCACACGCCGCAAACGCCGCAAGGGCCCGACATGGCCCATTCACTGCAAGGCGCGCCGCTGGCGGTGCAGCTGTTGCCGCAATTCCGGGGACAAATTCCGTGGGCAGCCGATGCGCCGCAAATCGCTGGCGGACCTGCGGGCTATAGCGACGAACAATTCGCGCATCTCCTGATGACAGGCGAGAAGCCGGATGGAACGCATTTGCGTCCGCCCATGTCGCAGTTCCGTATGAATGCGGATGATGCGCACGCGATCGTCGCCTACATCAAAACAGTTCCGCGCGCCGAGTGATGCGCGCGTCCGCGTAAGTGACGTTTCATTGTTGTGAGAGACCCACATTGTGAGTTGACGCACGCGCGTGATGGGTATTCCCTTTCACGTATCGGAAGACGTGGCGTGCAGCAGCCGGTTCCACTTGCAAGCTGTGCAGCACACAACACCCTGGACGACGGCGCGCGTTCATTGTCTTCCCGTCCGATGAAATGACCGCGCAGCAATAGGGCTGCAGATATGCGGGCCATCTTCAAGTCGGCCGGCGTCAGAGGGCGCTTCAGCGTGCGGTGATGTAAGCACGAACAAAACGGAAACGTATTCCGACCGTACTTTTTTGGGTGCATTGACAATCCGTCTCAGCGGCTTTGCCTGCGTGCTGGCAGAGGGAGGCCGCCACGAAGCGCGCGCGCCGCGATGTTTGCCGCGGCTTTGATGATTTTCGGTTTTGCGGCCCATGCTTCAGCGCAAAGCAAACCGGGCGACGACGCTGTCTCATTTGTTGGCCGCTGGAACGGCGTCAAAGACTGGAATGGCGAGGTCGATACGCCGTACGACGGAACCGCCTGGTGGGATCTAGGCGCTGACGGCGCGTTCATCGACAGTTCTGGGCCGAGACCGGCGCCTGCTCATCGCGCGGCGACACGCCTCACCTTCCAGTATGGCGCGGGCGGCCAAACTGTTTTCACGGGCCGCCTGTTCGGCGACACCGTGCTCGGCACGATGCGCAATTCGGATTCGAGTTACACCGGTATTTTCGCCATGCGGCAGTAGGCGCAAGCCGTTGCTTTGCGTCTGACTTGGCTTAGGGCGTCACTTCCATGTCGATTCGTCTTTTTGCCGCCATTGCGGTCCCCGATGACATCGCTGAGCGCTTGCTGGCGCTGCAGAAGGGCGTGCCCGGCGCGAAGTGGCGTCCGCGCCAGAGCCTGCACCTGACGCTTAGGTTTTTCGGTGAAGTCGCCGAGCCCGTCGCCGACGAGATCGACAGCGCGCTCGAGGAAGTCGCCAACGCCACTGCCAGGTTTGAACTGCAACTGAAGAGTGCAGGTTCGTTCGGCAAGGAAGATCCGCACACGCTCTGGGTTGGCGCCAGCGAAAGCGAGGCATTGAAGAAACTCGCCGCCGATTGCGAGCGCGCGGCGCGGCGGTTAGGGCTGAAACCGGAGACGCGCAAATTCGCGCCACACGTCACGCTGGCCTATTTGAACAATTCCGAACTTGACCGCGTGCATGGTTTCGAAGCGCGCCTCGGCCTTTTCGAATCGCGGCCGTTCAACGTGGAGAGTTTTGGTCTCTATTCCAGCTGGACGCGCAAAGCCGCCCCGAGCCTTTACAGGCTCGAAGCGGAATATCCGTTGCGCAGCTAATTACGAAACCGGTGTAGGTGGAGGCGTCGTTGGTTGCGGCGGTTGCTGGTCGGTCACCATCGTTGCCGGCGGCGGGTTCGGGCCCATAGCGCAGCAGCGCGCCTGCACCTCAAGCACCCGCGAATTGTAACGGCATTCGGTGTCGTTGATCGAACGTAGAATTGCCATACCGCCCGCACGCGTCGTGTAGTGCGTTTGCGTGCAGCTTGTCAGCGTATAGCCGGCATCGCACGAGCCGGTTTGAACGCGGCGGAGCGTGCGCGTGACGCAAACCACGTTGCGCGCCATGGCCTGATCAGCCGTGGCTTGCGCGTGATTTGCGATGCCGAGCGTTTCGGCGATGCGCGAACCAAGGCTGGTGCGCACATTCTCGGTGTCTGCATGTTGTTTGCAGATGTCAGTGTTGGCCCTGTTCGGGCTAGCCGCACACCAATCGGCGATAGTCTGGTCCCCGGTGCGATCGCACCCCGCCGCCAGAAGCGACAAGGCGCCGGCGGCAATAATGAAAGCAATGCGCATTCTGGCGCCCTTTCCCTCTGTGGCCCCCCGGGCTACCGCAAGCCCAAACCGCTAAACGGGTCAAGCTTGATTTGGTTGCATGGGGTTCCCTTATTTCGCTGTTTCGCGCGGCAGGAGAATTCATGACCCTTCCCAACGTCTTCGTACTCACCGGCGCGGGCATTTCGGCAGAATTGGGACTTTCGACTTTCCGTGACAAGGACGGTCTTTGGTCTCGCTATAAGATCGAAGATGTTGCCTCGCTTGCGGGCTACGAACGCGATCCGCAGCGCGTGCTTGAATTCTACAATCTGCGCCGGAACGCTCATGGCGAAGTGAAACCGAATGCCGCGCATATCGCGCTGGCGACGCTCGAAACGCATTGGGCCGAGCGCGGCGCGTCGGTGACGATCTGCACGCAGAACATCGACAATCTGCATGAACGCGCCGGATCAAAGCGCGTCATCCATATGCACGGAGAACTGGCGAAAGTGCGTTGCCATGATTGCGGCGACGTCTCGATCGCCGACGGTGATCTGAGCGCGAACCTTGGCTGCGCCGCATGCGGGCGCATCGGCGCCATGCGTCCCCATGTCGTGTGGTTCGGCGAGATGCCGCTAGACATGGACGACATCTATGAAGCGCTCGCCGCCTCAAATTTGTTCGTTTCTATTGGAACGTCAGGGTCGGTGTATCCGGCCGCGGGGTTTGTGCGCGCCGCGCGTGAGGCGGGCATGCCCACGATGGAGATCAATCTTGAACCGTCTGAGAATGCGAGCGCGTTCGATGTCGCGCGTTACGGGAAAGCAAGCGAAGCGGTTCCTATCTGGGTAGATGAAATGATTGGATCGCTTCGAGGCTAGGCGCACTGGCTTTTCGCGCTAAGGTAACCCAGCAGTGAGGGAACAGGTGATGTTGGGACGCTACGCGGCAATCGCCGCTCTTATCGCATTGGCGGGATGCGCGGGCTTTGCCTCGGCTGGCCGCAATTCGTCTCGTGGTGCGCCCGATCCGGTCCCCGCAGCGGCGCCGGTCGCGCCGCCGCCCTCTTACGCGCCGCCGCCGCCTTCACAAACCCAGACGCAAGCGCCCCCGGTCCAGACGGCGCAAGCGCCGCCACCGATGGCCGCGCCGTCCGTCAGCGTGGCGCCGCCGCCGCCCGCGCGGAGCGATGACGACGCCGACGTGACCGTGCAGGCGCCCGCGCGCCAGGTGCAAGCGCCGCGCGGCGATCCGCGCTCGGTCTCCGAGCAGCGCGAGGACATTCAAAACTGGGACCATTGCGTGATGCAGGTGCAGCAAACCTATGCGTCTGATCCCCTGGAGCCGGAGACGGAAACGCCCGAAGAAGTGTGTCAGCGTCAGCTCGGCCAGGCCAATCGCACGGCGGTGCCGACAAGCCGGCTTGTCCGCCCGCACTAATCAGCGCGTTCCAGAATCTCGTCCATCTGCTCGTCGCTAAGCCCGAAGTGATGTCCGACTTCGTGCACCAGCACGTGGGCGACGAGATCGGCGAGAGTGACGTTTCCCCGTTCGATCCATTCGTCGAGAATGGCGCGGCGGAAGAGGAAGACGATCGGCGTTGAGGGCTGCGGATCGGCGATCGATTGCTGCGTGAGGTCGACGCCTTGATAGAGGCCGCTGAGTTCGAATGGGTCATCGATGCCGAGATCGGCAAGGATTTCGTCATCAGCGAAATCCTCGACACGGACGATGATGCCCGCAGCCAGCTGACGGAAGCTGGCAGGCATGGCGTCCCAGGCTTGGCGGGCGAGGGCTTCGAGCTCGTCGAGCGATGGGGCGGCGGCGGCAAAAGTCATGGTTCACAGTAAGTTGACGCCTGCGTCATTTTTGTTGCGAGGCGACCCAGGGTGGGCTAATTTCGCCGCGAAATAAAAGGGAGACCTCCGCCTATGGCCGATACCGCCGCCCAGATCCCTGTCCGTCAGATCACCAAGGACGAGGTCTATGACGCAGTCGCCCCGACGGATTTTGGCGCGATGCTCGCCATCGATCGCCACCTCAATCGTTCAAGCGCCTTCGACAAGATCATCTCGGCGACGCACGACCATTTCTGGGATCCGCTCGACAAGAAATACATTGATTTCGACGACAGCTTCGATCCCGACACCACCGATTTCATCCCGGACGAACTCGTCCCGGCGCTGATGACCGATTACGTCTCCAACTATTTCGCCGACAAGCCGGCCGAACGCATCCGCTTCAAAAGCCAAGTCGGCCGCTGGGTGATGAGTTCGATCCTGCACGGCGAGCAAGGCGCGCTCAATCTTTCCGCCTCGCTCTGCCACGTGCTGCGCGATCCGGGCGCGCAGGAATACGCCGCCAACCAGACGCGCGAAGAGGGCCGTCACGTCACCGCGTTCGCCAAGTACATCATCAAGCGCTGGGGCTCGCCGCGTCCGTGCGGCACGGTGCTCGCCGGGCTGCTGCAAGAGATCGTGCATGCGCCGGAGGTCTATAAAAAGATCATCGGCATGCAGATGCTGGTCGAAGGCCTCGCTATGGGCGCCTTTGCCACCATCTTTAAGGAATGGAACGATCCGCTGGCCAAGCGCTTGACGCAGCTCGTCATGACGGATGAGGCGTTTCACCACAAGTTCGGAAAGATATGGGCCGACCGCACGATCCCGAAGCTCTCGGCTGAAGAGCACGAAATCGTCGAGAACTGGGCGGCGCATTGCTTCCAGACTTTGTTGTTCAATCTCGTGGCGCCGCACCAAATGACGGCGATCTATGACGAGTTTGGCCTGGATCCGGACAAAGTGATGCAGGGCTTCCAGGAAGTCGCGACCGACGAGGCGCGCCGCGAACAGATGAAGCAATCGACGAACATCTTCCGCGTGCTGGTGAAGACGTTGTGGAACGCTGGCATCATCACCGATCGCACCAAGAGCTTCTACGCGATGTACATCGATTTCGACGAGTTCAAAGCCGAAGGCGATGAGATGGTGGGCGATGCGATCGCTGACGAAGGCATCCAATACCTCAAGACCATCAATTTCGGCATCAACACTGGCGCGCTGGACGAGATCAAAGCGGCCTCCATTGCCGCGGAGTAAATCGCGAGAATGCCAATGCAACGCCCCGTCGAAAGGCGGGGCGTCTTGTTTTAGCCGCGTGGCTGCGGCGCTTGCTGTTGCGGCGCGCCGGTGACGCTGTTCAACTGATCCAGACGCTCGCCTACGCCTTCGGCAATCGCCTCCGGATTGATGGTCTGATAGCCGGCGGGCACGCCGAACAGCGCTGCGTCCTGGCGGCCCCGCTGCACGTTGGTGGCTTCGAAAAGCACGCGGTTGTTTTCGCGTACGCGCAGAACAATGCCGTCGGCCGTGATGCAGGCCGTACGCTCTACGCCTGGGGCCGGCGCTTGCTTTGGCTGCCATTCATGGCCGCGTTCGCCGGCGACATTGCAATCGCCGACACTGCCCGCGTTCGAGGCGCCGAGTGCTGCCCATGGCGTCTCCAGCGGTTGGGGCGCATCGGCGTCGGAAATGCGCACGGCGACGCCGATAACGCGTGCCGGCGTCGTTGCTGTGGCCATTTGGCCTGAAGGCGTTGGCTGCGCAGGGGCGACAATTGGAGGCTGAACGCTCGCCGTGCTTGGCGCGGCAGTTTGCGGAATCGCTGCCGGCGGCGCCGCACCAGGCGCGCCCGGGGGTTGAACCGTCGGCGTGTTCGGCGATGTTGTCGTGGGCTGAATTGTCGGGTTGAGGACGTAAGCGGCATTCGTCGCACGGTCGAAAACAACGATGGCGCGGCCATAATGGGGCAGCACTGTCTCCACGCGCAGATTGGGACCGTCGCGATAGATGATTGTATGGATGACCGGGCCGCCATCGGGCGCGGCCGTATTGCCTTCAACGCGGTATGCGGTTTCGCCGAATTGCGGATAGGCGGGCGCGATCAGGCCGCAGGCGGAGAGAGACATGGCGGCGGCGGCGAAGACCAGAAGGCGGCGCATCGGAAATCCTTGCGTGCTGTGTTTTGCGAACGCCGCCCGGAGCATCGCAGTTCCTGACGCTTGTTCCCTTGTGCGCTCAGTGAGAAAATAGCGGCGATGGACGCGCTTCCGTTCTCTCGCCCAGACACCACGGCGCTACTGGCGCGCGGCGTCACGCGTATGCTGAGCGAACACGGCCTTGCGCCGATTTTGGAAGTTCCGCTTGCAAACGGCCGGCGCGCAGATGTGATGGCGATCACTGCATCGGGCGAGATTTGGATTGTCGAGACGAAATCATGCGAGGCCGATTATGCGGGCGACGCCAAATGGCCTGAGTATATCGAGTTCTGCGATCGCTTCTTCTTCGGCGTGACGGAAGGCTTTCCACGCGAGCTCATTCCCCAAGAGGCGGGCTTGATTGTCGCTGACGGGTTCGGCGGCGCCATTCTGCGTGAGGCGCCGCTACGTCCGCTCGTCGGCGCGCGGCGCAAGGCGGTCACGCTTCTCTTCGCGCGCCTCGCGGCGCTGCGGCTAGCGCTGCAATGAGCCTTCATGAGACGCGCCACACGCTGGGTGAATGCATTCGGCCGCACCGCCACGAGCAATCCTACGTCGCACTTGTTTTGGAGGGCGCCTACGAGGAGGCGGGGCCGGACGGCCTGTGGCGTGTTGGAGCCGGCGACCTCATCGTGCACCCGCCGTTTCATCTGCATCTGAACCGCTTCGGCGTCGCCAATGCACGCGTGCTCAATGTGACGCTCACGCATGTCGCGGCGCGATGGATTGGGATTGATCATTATAAGGTGCTGCGCCCGCCCGGCATCGACCAATTATTGCGCAAGCTGATGCGCGACGCAGGCCTTGCCCTTGGCGAAGCCATCGAGGCGAGCGCGCGGCGTGCGCCGCATGAACCGCGAGACTGGCTCGACAGATTTGCGATCGCGTTGCGCAACGAGCCCTCGGCGCCGGTTGCAAGCCTTGCGCGCGCCGGCGGCGTTACGCCGACGCACGCCGCGCGGGCGTTTGCGCGCCGTTTTGGGCAGACGCCGGCGGCGTTTCGCAAAGAACAGCGTTTGCGCGCCGCGCTGCAGGCGTTGGCCTATGGCGCGCACCCTCTGGCCGAAATCGCGATCGCTGCCGGCTATGCTGATCAGGCGCATATGACGCGTGCGCTGACCGAGGCGACTGGCGCCACGCCCGCCCAGCTACGGCGCGTTCTCCACTAGGTGGATTTCGTTCAAGACCGACGCTGTTGCCTGCCTGATCGTGCAGCTGAAAGGGAGGCGAATGTTTCGTTTCTTGGCTGCTTTCACGGGGTTGTTGCTTTTGTCCGCCTGGCCGGCATGGGCCCAAACCACACAATGGCGCGTCCACAGCGCCGAAGGCCTCGATGCGCTCCTGTTGATCGGCGCGGCATCCGGCGACAGGCTCCAGGCAGAACACTACGCCGACGACATCGCTTGGGTTCGCCGGACTTTCTCGCCCGCCGGTCTGGCCGCGCTCGATCGGCTCGACCACACCATTCGTGTCAGCGGGGGCAATCTGGTTGGCCCCCAGCTTGCGCTCGTCTTCAGCGCGGCGCCCATTGACAGCTTGGCTGATGTGGCGGCGTCGGCTCGGGATTCGGAGGGCAGGCTGCGTCCCGCCTTCGCCGCCTCGCTCTATTGGAACGCAGAACAATGGCCCGACCTCGTCGCGCGCATGCCTGATGTGGCGACGGCGCTCGGCGAACTGGAGCGCAACGGATTTCATGAGCGATGGCTGCGCGAATGGCGGCCCGCGATCGCTGCGGCCGTCGAGACCGATGCGCGCGAATTGCGCGGATATGACCTGATACCGCAGCAGCAGCGGCTCCTGGGGCGGGCGCTCGATCCCACGATCGACGTGCTCGTCGTGCATTTTTCCGAACCCTACGGCATCAAGATCATGGGCCAACGCTTCATCACGCATCACACTTACCCGCAGGCGCTGATATTCCAGAACGCCGCGCACGAAATGTTTCACCCCCCGTTCGATCCCAACGATTGGAGTTTGATGACGCGGCTGACGCGGTTGGAGCACGATGCCTGGGTGCACAACATTGTCACCGGTCATGATCCTTCCTTCGGTTACAATTCATTCGAAGGGCTTTTCGACGAGGATTCGACGCAAGCCTTGGATCAGATTGTCTCCGAGCGGATGGGCGCGGCGCGCCATCCCGATCAACGTTGGCGCGACGCCGACGGCGGCATGCACATGATGGCCGCCGCTCTCTACGATGCGATGAAGGCGGATGGCTTCGACCGGCGTGGCGGGGTCTATAGCGAATGGCTCAAAAGCGCGCTCGATCGCGGTTTGCTTACGCCGGCGGAAGTTCGCCGCCGCGCCGCGCGCGTGGTTGGCGCGGCGGCAGTGGCGAAATGGAATGTAAGCCGGGCGCCGTCTGCGACGCAGTCCGCCACTCAGTGAGGCAGGGCAGGCGAACACACATCGCCGCGCGCGACGCGTGCGGCGGCGGCGTAGGCATCCGGCGTCGGCGCCAAGCGGCGGATGAGCGCCACGCCACGCTGACTTGGGCTTTGCACGATGGTTGCGGCGAGGCGGTCGGGCGCCGGCGCGCCGGCGCGGATCACAAGCACGTCGGCGCCATTCTGGGCTTCGCGATCGTCGAGCACGTAATAATTGTCGCTGTTATTGGCGTAGAGCGAGAGCGACCAATAATCGCTCCACGGCGTCACATGGATTTGCACCGCACCGTTGCTCAGATCGTACGGACAGACGGAGTAGGCAAAGTCGGGCGATGGGCGCACGATGGTGCGCGAATTCTGGGTCACACGTTCGGCGAGATGCCAGGCGTTGGAATTGCCGAGCCGCTCTTGCACCACGTTCATCAGCATGGTCGGCGTGGCGAAGATGATGACGAAATGCGCAATGACGGCCACGAGCAGTGCGGCGATCACATATTTGCCCCAACCGCTCATGACGGGCTCGCGCAGGAAACCGTGGTGAGCTTGGGCAGCGTATCCTCGCCTGGCGCGAATTCGCGCTCTGGATTGTAGACGCGCAGCGTCAGCGAAAAGCCGCGCCGCGCATTGCGCGAGGAAAGCCAGTTTACGGTGTTGCCCTGCACAGATGAGACGCGCGCGCGCCAATAGCCGTCGTCGCTGGCGCTGACGCGCGAGGAATCGATTGAAGCGGCGTGATCGTCGTTGCGCGCAAGGTAGCTGTCACGCGCATAGAGCGTCACCGACCACCAGCGCGTTGCGAGATCGTGGCCAGTGAGATCATAGATGCAGCTTTCGCTGAGCGGTTGGCCATGCTCGTCGCGTTCGAGATTGAAGTAGAGCGCTTCGCGCGAACTCAACGCCAGTAGCCCGTAGCGTGCAATGATCGCGCGCGTGTAGGGACCCGCGGCCGTCGAGCCGGCGGCGCGGTTGAGCGACCAGGCGCCATAATGCGAACTGAAGCCAGAAACGCCGATCGTCAGCGCAGCCCAAGCGGAAGCGCCGCCGAGCGCCAGGCCTGCGACCACAGCTGCAATCCACGCCAAGATCTGCCGCAGCATGGCCCGCTCCCCAGCGCCGCGTCAGGCGGTCTTGTCCGCCTCCGCAGGTGTTTTGAGATCGAGCGAGAGCGCGTGCAAGCCGGTGTCGAATTCTTCACGAAGGGCGTGGTAAACAAGCCGCTGACGCTCGACGCGGCTCTTGCCCTCGAAGGCTGAGGAGACAAGCTGCAGCGCATAGTGCGTCTCACCACCCGGGCGCGCGCCGGCGTGGCCTTCATGGCGCCCTGATTCATCGATCAAGTTGACAAGCTTTGGCGAAAACCGCGCCGTCAACAGCTTTTTCATACGCTCCGTGCGGGAAAGTTCGGCTTCCGAGTTTGTCAATGGATTGTCCGCTTAACCTCTGGCGCCCATACTCATTCGTCTAATGTCAACGGCGTTCGAATACCGGCCCAAATACGTCGACATCCGCGTCAAGCCAGATGCGGAGCCGACGCAGCGCGAGCCGAGCGAACGCCCCTGCGACCATGTAGGATGCCAGCGCGCCGGACTCCATCGTGCGCCCAAGGGTCGCGACCACGCCAACGAATACTGGAATTTCTGCGTCGAGCACGCCGCCGACTATAACCGCCGCTGGAACTATTTTGCCGGCATGAACGACGGCGAGTTCAAGGATTATCTCGCGCGCGAGGAGGTGGGCCATCGCCCGACCTGGACCTTCCGTAGCGGGCGCCTTGATCGCTTCTCCTCGGCGATGCGCGGTGCGCGCACGGGACGGCGCAGCGACCCGTTCGGTCTCTTTGGCTCAGGCGACCCGGCGGCCGCGCCGAAGCCGCGTTCACGGCGCCTGACGCGTCTGCAGGTCATGGCGCTGGAGGCGCTTTCGCTCGACGAAAACGCCGATGCGGTGGCGATCCGAGCCCGCTACGCCGATCTGGTGAAACGCTGGCACCCGGACTCCAATGGCGGCGATCGCAGCGCCGAGGCCAACCTTCAACGCGTTTTGAAGGCGTATCAAACGCTCAAGGCGGGCGGTCTCGTCTAATCTAGGCGATAAGCCGCCTTTCTCTCCATGCTGCGGCGCGATAAGAGGGTCTGGAACCCTATATTCAGAGACGCAATGACCACCGCCGACGATCTTCTCACCCTAAAGCCGGACCGCCAAGTTTCAGCGCGCGAGTTCGGCGTCGACAGCGACATGAAGATTCCGAGCTTCAAGACCAGGTCGGAATATGTGCCGGATGTCGATGAAGCCTATCGCTTCGATCCGCAGACGACGTTGGCAATCCTCGCCGGCTTTGCGCACAACCGGCGCGTCATGGTGCAAGGCTATCACGGCACCGGCAAATCCACGCACGTCGAGCAAGTTGCGGCCCGCCTCAACTGGCCGCTGGTGCGGATCAATCTGGACAGCCACGTCAGCCGCATCGATCTCGTCGGTAAGGACGCGATCGTGCTGAAAGAGGGCAAGCAGATCACTGAATTTCGTGAAGGCATGCTGCCCTGGGCGTTGCAGCGGCCGGTGGCGATCTGCTTCGATGAGTACGATGCGGGCCGGCCGGACGTGATGTTCGTGATCCAGCGTGTGCTCGAGGCGAGCGGCAAGCTCACGCTGCTCGATCAGAACCGGGTGATCAGCGCCAATCCGTATTTCCGTCTCTTCTCGACCACGAACACGATCGGCCTGGGCGATACGAGCGGCCTCTATCATGGCACCCAGCAGATCAACCAGGCGCAGATGGACCGTTGGACGATCGTGACGACGCTCAATTATCTCGAGCACGACGTCGAAGCTGAGATCGTCTTGGCCAAGGCGCCAAGTTACAACACCGCAGAAGGCAAGCGCACGATCATGGCGATGGTGCGCGTCGCCGACATGACGCGCAATGCGTTCATGAACGGCGACATTTCCACCGTGATGAGCCCGCGCACGGTTATCTTCTGGGCGCAGAACGCCGAGATTTTCGGCGATGTCGGCCTCGCGTTCCGGATGACGTTCGTGAACAAGTGCGATGAGCTGGAGCGCCCGACGGTGGCGGAGTTTTACCAGCGCGCGTTTGGCGCAGACCTCCCCGAAGCGGCGACACGGGTGAAGGTGGCTTAGAGGTGATGCGCGCGATTGTGGCGCGCGTTCGGCTCGCAGTGCTGACATGGCCAAGCGGTCGCGACTGGTTTGAGTTTGTTGCGGCGACCGCCATGTTCGTGATCTGCGCGGCCGCGATTGGGATCGCCACGCACCTCCTTCACCCCGCGCCGCGCGGCGAGATCCCGCGGATTGCGGCAATCGCGTTTTTCGCGCCGGCGCTTTCGGAAGAACTGGTTTTCCGGGGCGCAATGATTCCAAGCCGCGGCCAAGCGGGCGCCGTGTTTCCGTGGATAATCGCGTCGACCGTGCTGTTCACACTATGGCATGTCGTGGAGACATCGTTTCTGCCCGGCGGCGCTGCCTTCTTCCGCCGCCTCGATTTTCTGGTTCTGGCCGCCTTGCTGGGCCTTCTGTGTGCGTGCCTGCGTGCGCGCTCTGGCTCAATCTGGCCGGCGGTTTTTCTACACTGGCTGGCCGCCGTCGCTTGGATTGGGTGGTTTGGCGGCCCAAGTTTGACGGAGCTCCGATGAGCCTGGATAAATTGCTTTAGTTCATGGCCGTTCGCGAAACCCCGGTTGAAATCTTCAAGCGCTCGCTGGCGCAGACGACGCGCGCGCTCGCGGGCGCCGAGGAGGAGCTTGAGGTCGCGTTCGGCGCCGAAGGGCCGAAGCTTGCGGGCGGCAAGATCGTGCTGCCGCATCCGCCGCGCGTAATCAGCGACCCCGAAGCCGAGCGCATTCGCGGTCAAGCCGATGGCCTAGCGCTTCGCCTTGCCCATCACGACGACGCGCAACATGCAAAGCTGCGCCCGCGCGGCGTCGACGCGCGCGCGGTGTTTGACGCGGTGGAAGAGGCGCGCGTGCAGGCGCTCGGCGCCAACGCGATGAAGGGCGTGGCCAAGAATTTGACCGCCGCGCTCACCGACACGCTTGAGCGCAAGGGCGTCGCGCGCATCCGCGATCGGGCGACCGCGCCGCTTTCGGAAGCGTTGGCGCTGATCGTGCGTGAACGACTGACGGGCCAAGCGCCGCCGGCGAACGCCAAGGCGCTCGTCGATCTCTGGCGCGGCGACATCGAACGCGAGGCGGGCGCCTCGCTCGATAAGCTGGGCGCGGTCGCCGGCGATCAGCGCGCCTTCGCAATGCTGACGCGTGATGTCATTACCGATCTTGGTCTCGGCGATGAGCTGACGGCCGAGGAAAACGACGACGATCCCGACGCCAGTGCGGACAATCAGCAATCCCCGCCGCAAACCGACAAGAGCGGCGAGGACGAGCAAGACCAGGAGATGCCGTCGGATCTCGAAATGATCGAGAGCGACGAGGAGCTTGACGCCGATCGTTCCATCACGGTCGATTCCGAGGTCGATGCCGACGATCAGGATGAATCCGATCAGGACGAGCCTGGCGAAAAGCCGATCCGGCCAAAGTCACGCAATGAACCGGAAGACCCGAACGCCAACTACAAAATCTTCACGCGCGCGCACGACGAGGAGATCGGCGCGGAGGATTTATGCGACGCCGAAGAACTCGCGCGATTGCGCACCTATCTCGATCAACAGCTGAAGCCGCTGCAGAGCGTCGTTGGCCGGCTTGCGCACCGGCTGCAGCGGCGCCTGCTCGCCAAGCAGAACCGGTCCTGGACGTTCGATTTGGAAGAAGGGGTGCTCGATACGGCGCGTTTGACGCGCGTGATCATCGACCCGTTGTCGGCGCTCTCGTTCAAGCAAGAAGAAGACATGCCGTTCAAGGATACGGTCGTCACCTTGCTCCTCGACAATTCCGGCTCGATGCGTGGGCGGCCGATCATGGTCGCGGCGCTCTGCGCGGATATTCTGGCGCGCACATTGGAGCGGTGCGGGGTGAAGGTCGAAATCCTAGGCTTCACCACGCGCGCCTGGAAAGGCGGCAAGGCGAAGGAAGATTGGCTCGCCGCCGGCCGGCCGCCGCAACCTGGTCGGCTCAACGATTTGCGCCACGTCGTCTACAAGTCGGGTGACGCTCCATGGCGGCGCGCGCGGCGCAATCTCGGCCTGATGATGCGCGAAGGCTTGCTCAAGGAAAACATCGACGGCGAAGCCTTGTTGTGGGCGCACGATCGCTTGCTGGGCCGGAGCGAGCAACGCCGCCTGATGATGGTGATCTCTGATGGGGCGCCGGTCGATGATTTAACGCTTTCGGCAAACCCCGGCAATTACCTCGAGCGCCATCTGCGCGGCGTCATCCATTGGATCGAGACGCGCTCGCCGGTCGAGCTTATCGCCATCGGCATCGGCCACGACGTCACGCGCTATTATAAACGCGCTGTCACCATCACCGATGCCGAGCAGCTCGGCGGCGCAATGATCGAAAAGCTCGCGGAATTGTTCGACGAGCCGGGCAACGATGCGCAAGCGCCGCGGCGCGTGCGCCAACGGGCGCCGGTGACCGCATGAGACTTGGCCGCATGAGACTTGGATTTCTGATTGCCGGGCTTGCGCTCATTGCCGCTTGCGCGCCCTCAGCCGCTGACCCGCCGATTCCAGAGCAATGGCGCGCGGTCGATGTGCAAACCGCGCCGGTGACGTTCGGCGATCCCGTCCTCGGGCGCCTTCGGTTTCGCGGCGGCGTCGAGTTGCGTTCGCAGGATGGCGCCTTCGGCGGATTGTCGGGCCTCGAAGTGTTTGACGACAATCGCTTCATTTCCGAGAGCGACGACGGCAAATGGTTCGAGGGCCATCTCATTCTCGACGCAGAGGGCGCGCTCACCGGCGTGACGGGCATGCGCACAGCATTGATGCGCGACGAACAGGGCCGCCCGTTCGCCAACAAACAGTCGGCTGATTCTGAAGACATCACGCAGCTGCCCGACGGCCGCATGGCGGTGAGCTTCGAACAAACGCAGACGATCCGAATTTACGATCTCAATCGCGACGGTCCGTTTGGCGCAGCGATTGCCGGGCCGCCGTTGGCGGGCGTCGAGCGGCTGCCGTTGAATTCCGGCTTGGAGGCGATGACGGCGCTTGCGGATGGAACCCTTGTCGTGGGCGCCGAGGGCGGTGATGAACCGACGACGCCGATCTGGCTGGCGCCGATCAACGCCCGCCAGCCGGTGCAGATCGCCGCGCACTTTCCGCTGTCAGACGGTTACTCGCTCACCAGCCTCGATCGCATGCCCAACGGCGACTTGGTCGCGCTCGAACGTTTCTATGCGCCGGTGGTCGGTGCGCGCGCCCGCATCGTTCGCATCCCGGCGAGCGAAGTGCACGCGAGCGAAACGCCGATGCACGTGGAACAATTGGCCCAGCTCGGGCCCCCGCACCCGGTCGACAATTTCGAAGGCGTGTCGGCGGTACGCATGCCCAACGGCGTGACCCGGCTCTACATCGTGAGCGACAACAATTTCAGCAGGCGCCAGCGCACCTACTTGTTTGCGTTCGATGTCGTTGAGAACGCCGCGCCTTAGGCTGCGGCGCTTTCCGAGAGCTTTTTCTTCAGATCGCGGCGAATCTTGGCGGCGCGGTCCGATAGCGTGTCTTCGCGCGCCTTCAGCAGAAACGCATCGAGGCCGCCGCGATGATCGACGCTGCGGAGCGCGGCCGCGGTCACGCGCATCTTGAACGCGCGCCCCAAAGCATCGCTGGTCAGCGTCACGTTCACCAAGTTCGGCTCGAACGACCGCTTGGTCTTGATGTTGGAGTGGCTGACCTTGTGGCCGATCTGGCGGTTTATGCCGGTCAGCTCGCAACGGCGGGACATTTTGGTGTGCTTTCGAAAAAGACAGGAAAAACGAAGCGCGGACGCTTACGCGAAGGGGTACTGGGGGTCAAGGACACCGCCTTCTGGCGGCCCCGGTTTGGTCGCTTCAAAGCCCGGCGGCGATCAAGCCGCCCAAAGCGGTAGCCTGGGCAGTCTAGTGTGCTACTTAAGTGTTAACCACAAGACTTAGCGGTGAACGGGCAAGGAACGAATCAAAGACAGCGATTTGTCGGTGATTTGTTCTTATTCTTTTCTACGCACCTCTTGTCCCCAGTTTTACTCCGGGATTTCTCCGGGAAGGCCTCGGCTTGAAATCGCCGGGATGGGGACCCATCGTCGGGTGCATGCGCGACCGCGCCCGGACGAGAGCCGTACTCAAGGCGGTCTTGGGGCCTACCAACACCGGAAAAACCCATCTCGCGATCGAGCGCATGCTCGGTCACGGCGCCGGTATGATCGGGCTGCCGCTCCGGCTGCTGGCGCGGGAAGTCTATGACCGGGTGGTCAAGGCCAAGGGGGAGGCGGCGGCCGCCCTGATCACCGGCGAGGAAAAGATCGCGCCGGAGAGCGCCAAGTATTTCGTCTGCACCGTTGAGGCCATGCCGCTCGACCGGGGCGTTGAATTCCTGGCCATCGACGAAATCCAAGTCGCGCGCGACCTCGACCGCGGCCACGTCTTCACCGAGCGCATCCTTCACGCGCGCGGCTTTGGCGAAACCATGCTCTTGGGTTCCGACACCATGCGCCCCATGCTGAAGCGGCTGTTGCCGGATGCCGAGATCGTGCAGCGCGAGCGCATGTCGACGCTGAGTTACGCGGGTGCGCGCAAGATCACGAAATTGCCCAAGCGTTCGGCTGTCGTCGCGTTTTCGGCGGAGGAGGTTTACGCAATTGCCGAATTGCTGCGACGCCATCGCGGCGGCGCAGCGGTCGTGATGGGCGCACTGAGCCCGCGCACGCGCAACGCGCAAGTGGCGCTCTATCAATCGGGCGAAGTGGATTTTCTCGTGGCCACCGATGCAATCGGCATGGGCCTCAACATGGATGTCGACCATGTGGCCTTCGCCTCGCGCCGCAAGTTCGATGGCCGCCAATGGCGCGATCTGCGCGCCGATGAAATCGCCCAGATTGCCGGGCGGGCCGGGCGCTTCACCCGCGACGGCGCGTTCGGCGAAACCGGCGAGTGTGCGCCGTTCGATGAAGATTTGATCCAGCGCGTCGAAAGCCACGAATTCGAGCCGGTGGACGCGATCCAATGGCGCAATGGGGATTTACGTTTCGACACCATCGCTGCCTTGCGTCAATCGCTCGAACGCTCGCCAGATCGTGCGGGTCTGGCGCGTGTGCGCGGCGCTGACGACGAAGAGGTGCTGAAACGCCTTATGGACGACGCCGAGATCTTCGGTCTCGTGCGGTCGCACAGCGATGTGCGCCGCCTGTGGGAGGCCTGCCAGCTTCCAGATTTCCGCAAGACCTCGCCGGAGGAGCATGCCCGGCTCGCGGGTCGCATCGCCGGCTACATCCTTGCACCCAAGCGGCGCATCCCGCGCGAATGGATCGCCGCCGAACTCGAACTGCTCGATCGCCCGCAGGGCGATCTTGACATGCTGCAGCAGCGCTTGGCGCATGTGCGGACATGGACCTACGTGGCCAATCGCGCCGATTGGGTCGATGATTCCGAGGATTTCCGTGCCGGCGCGCGCGCTGTGGAAGACAAGCTCTCTGACGCGCTGCACGAAGCGCTTACGCAACGTTTCATCGACCGGCGCACCAGTGCGCTTTTGAAAAGCCTGAAGCGCGACAACAGCATTCTCGCCGGCATCTCCGAAGAGGGGGAGGTGACCGTCGAAGGTCATTATGTGGGGCGCCTGGATGGATTGGAGTTCGTCGCCGATCCGCGCGCCATGGGGCTTGAAGGCCGCGCCGTGCGCAACGCGGCGCTGCGGGCGCTAGCGCCAGAGGTCTCTCGCCGCCTCGCGCGCATTGCAGCCGCGGAGGATGGCGCCATCGAATTGGGGCGCGACGGACGTCTGCGCGTTGAACGCGCCGCTGTCGCCAAGCTGACGCCGGGCGCGCCATTGTTGAAGCCGCGCATCGAACTGATCGGCGGCGAGCGCGCCGGTGAAGGCGAGCGTGAAGCCGCGCGCGAGCGATTGGAGTTTTGGCTGGCGCGCAAGATCGCCGCTGATTTGAGGCCGCTGGCGGCGCTCGAAGCGTCCTGGCGCGAGGGCAAACTGCCAGCTGACGCGCGTGGCCTCGCGTTTCGCTTGATCGAAAACTCCGGCGCGCTCGATCGGGCGCAGGAGGATTTGGAGCACGTCAGCGCCGAAGCCCAGCAAGCGCTGAAACGCTGCGGCGTCCGCATCGGGCGGCACACGATTTTTCTGCCGGGTCTTATCCGTCCGCGCCCGGCCCAGACCTTGGCGACGCTCTGGCATTGGGCCCATCACAAAACCCCGACGGGCTTTTTCCTGCCGCGGCCGGGCGCGCTTTCGGCGCGCCTTGATCGTCGCGTCGATTGGCGCGAAGCGGCGGCGGCTGGGTACCGCGTGTGCGGCCAGAGCGCAGTGCGCTTCGATATCATTGAGCGGCTCGGGGAAGCGCTGGCGTTGGAAGCACAGCCTGCGCCGGCAGCGCTGGCCCGCTTGATCGGGCGCAGCGTGCGCGAACTCAGCGGCGTATTGCATGCGCTGGGCTATCGCAGCGTCGCGCACCAGGGCGTCGGACGCTGGCGGCTCGGCGCGCCCAAGCGCAGGCCGCGCGACAAGCCCGCCGCCGAGGACAACGCTTTTGCCCCATTGGCGAGGCTACTTCCCGAGCCAGCCGCAATCGCGCCGCAGGCGCCGTGGCGCGGCGTGAGCGAGCCGCGCGTCCGCATCGATGTCTGGCTTTGGCGCGCGCGCCTTGTGAAGACACGCGCCGCCGCGTCGCGGCTGGTGAGTGAGGGTGGTGTTCGGATTGTCCGCCAGGACGGCGCTTCGCGGGCGCTTGATAAGCCGTCCGCCGAGATCGCGCCGGGCGACACGCTCCTGATCCCCGCGCGTGGCGTCATCCGAAGCGTGACGGTAAGGGCGATCGGCGTGCGGCGCGGGCCCTCCGCCGAAGCCCGCACGCTTTATGGCGAGGTTTGACGCAGCCGTGCTCGCTTGACGGTTCCTGCCGGCCCGGCCATGTCAGCCGCGCGGAACGGAGCGGGAATGACCTACGTCGTCACCGACGCATGCGTGCGTTGCAAATATATGGACTGTGTTGAGGTCTGCCCGGTCGACTGCTTCTACGAGGGCGAAAACTTCCTCGTTATTCATCCTGACGAATGCATTGACTGCGGTGTTTGCGAGCCCGAATGCCCGGTGGACGCGATAAAACCCGACTCGCAGGACGATCCGGACGGGAAATGGCTCAAGGTGAACACAGAATTCGCCAAGGTTTGGCCAAATATTACCCGGAAGGGTACCGCACCTGGCGATGCAGACGCCTTTAAAGACGAAAAAGGCAAGTTTGAGAAATACTTTAGCGAGAAGCCCGGCACTGGCGATTGACTTGCGGCGCTCTGGCGCTTCCGAACCGCCTAAATCTGTGGTATGGTAAGACCAGAATTGATGAGCGCCGAAGCGCGCTCGGCAGCTGGACTATCCATCGCGCCATTCAGCACTGCAGGGGGATCGAAGGTCGCGGGCGGGCGGAACCGTCCGCTTTTCCTTTGTGCGGGGTGAGATGGCGGTAGGGAAATCCCGTCGCCGGCAGGCCTTGGGACACTTTGGGACACAAACGGAGTTTTGAATGCAAACGACGCACGCCACACCGACCACGTCTTTCCGCCCGGGTGACCATATCGTCTACCCGGCGCACGGTGTTGGCCGGGTCATGGGCGTCGAGCAGCAATCGGTTGCCGGCATTGCGCTCGATGTGTTCGTGATCTCCTTCGAACAGGACAAAATGACACTGCGGGTGCCGACAACCAAGGCGCGCTCCTGCGGCATGCGTCCGCTCGCCTCGAGCGCTGTGGTCGACCAAGCCATGAAGACGTTGCAAGGTCGGGCCCGCATCAAAAGGACGATGTGGAGCCGCCGCGCACAGGAATACGAAGCCAAGATCAATTCGGGCGACCTGGTTTCGATCGCCGAAGTCGTCCGCGACCTGCATCGCGCCAGCGATCAGCCGGAACAATCGTATTCCGAACGTCAGCTCTATGAGAGTGCGCTCGACCGTATGGCGCGCGAGCTCGCGGCTGTCGAAAAGGTCAGCCGGGACGACGCGGTGCAGAAGGTCACGGCTTCGCTCGCCTCGAAGAAGCAAGCGGCTGCCGCCTAAGGTCTACAAGCAGCAAAACTGAGAAGGGCCGGGCGAACGTCCGGCCCTTTTTCGTTGCAGATGGGACGGCACTTTCGCCGCCGTCACGCGTTCGTGAACTGAATGCTGCAGTTTGCGACGGTCGTGACAGAACCGTGCGCGGGCCAAGACGTAGAGTCAGGCTATGGCGCTGAGTGAAACTCTTGAACTGCGCGCCAGCGCGCAGGCCTATATGCGCACCGCGATGCGTGCACCGCTTCTCGATGCCGAGCACGAACGCCACCTCGCGGAGCGCTGGCGGGCGCGCGGCGATGAGCGCGCCCTGCACGAACTGATCACCGCATATTTGCGTCTCGTGGTCGCGATGGCGTCGCGCTTCCGCCATTACGGCCTGCCGATGAGCGACCTTGTCCAAGAGGGCAATGTCGGCTTGATGCAAGCCGCATCACGGTTTGAGCCGGAACGCGGCGTGCGCTTCTCAACCTACGCCGCCTGGTGGGTGCGTTCGGCCATGCAGGACTTCGTGCTGCGCAATTGGTCGATCGTGCGCACGGGCACGACTTCGGTGCAGAAGGCGCTCTTCTTCAATCTGCGGCGGCTGCGCGCCAAGATCGGCGATATTGGCGACACCGTGATGAGCGCCGAAGCCTGCTCGCGGGTGGCGCGCGATCTGCGCGTGCCGGAGCGCGAAGTTGAAGCGATGGCCGCACGGCTCGGCGCGCCGGACCGTTCGCTCAATGCGCCGCTCACGGATGAAGGCGAAGGCGAATGGCAGGATCTGCTTGCCGACGACAGCGCCGATCCGGAAGCGGTGGCGACTGTCCTCCACGACAACGCCGCCCGCGCCCACCTCGTGCGCGATGCGATGAAGGATCTCAACGAGCGCGAACGCCTCATCATTCGAGAGCGCAAGCTTGAGGAAGAGACAGTGACGCTGGAGGCGCTCGGAGAACGGCTTGGCATTTCGAAGGAGCGCGTGCGCCAGATCGAGGGCAATGCGCTAGCGAAGCTGAAGCGGGCGCTGATTGCGCGCGTAGGTGATCCAGCCGAAGCCGGTTATGTCGGCGATTGAGGCCACGCAGGCGCCGGTGCGCGCCAGCAGCAGCGCGCCGCTCGCGATCACCCGCTGACCCGCGGGCCTTGGCGAGCCAAGTTATCAACAGCCTCCAGCGGCCATGCCGTTACGGCCCGGAAAGAATCGGCCCAACTTCGCCGTCGGCGAGGGCGGCACATGGGTCAAGCGTCACCGATCGATATCGAGAGGCTTCTGGGCGGCGTCATGCCGGTCAGGACAGTTTCGCCAGTCGACGCCGGCGCGGTGCATTGCGACGGCATCGTCGATATTGCGCGCCTCATTCCGCGCGTATCGGCGCTTCAGAGGGAAAAGCCACGGCGTTCCATCCTGGTGGACCGCTCGCGGGCCTAAATCTCCTCAAAACCTCCACGCCGCCTCCAAGTCTGGGCGCGCCGCATCTGCGATAGCAAGGATGCTATCCAAGGCCGTGGAGGGTCTTGCGCCATGAAATACGACAACATCCTGCAAACCGTCGGCCGGACGCCGATCGTGCGGATCAACAAGCTTGCGCCTGCGGGCGTGAACCTCTTCGTCAAGATGGAGAGCTTCAACCCAATGAGTTCGGTCAAGGACCGCATGGCCTTGGCGGTCATCGAAGCAGCCGAGCGCAGCGGCGCGCTGAAGCCCGGGCAGACCGTGATCGAAGCCACCAGCGGCAACACCGGCATCGGCTTGGCCATGGTGTGCGCGCAAAAGGGCTATCCGCTCGTTGTCACCATGGCGGAAAGCTTCAGTGTCGAGCGACGGCGCTTGATGCGCTTCCTGGGCGCTAAGGTCGTGCTGACGCCCGCCGCTCAAAAGGGCACCGGCATGCTCGCGAAAGCCATCGAGCTTGCCGAAAAGCATGGCTGGTTCCTGACGCGCCAATTCGAAAACGAAGCCAACGCAGACATGCACTCGCGCACGACGGCGCAGGAGATTCTTGCTGACTTCGAAGGCGAGCGACTCGATTATTGGGTGAGCGGTTTCGGCACTGGCGGCACGCTCAAGGGCGTTGCCCGGGTATTGCGCGAACGCAGCCCGCTGACGCGCATCATCGTCGCCGAGCCGGACAATGCACCGGTGCTCGCCAGCGGCATTCCCCAAGCGCGCAATGCAGACGGCTCGCCGGCCGCAAGCCATCCGAGCTTTCGCCCGCATCCGATCCAAGGCACGACTACAGATTTTATCCCGAAGCTCGCCGAAGATGCAGTGAATGCAAAATACCTAGACGCCATCATCGGGGTTGACGGCGCGCTCGCCATGCAGCGCTCGCGCGAACTGGCGCGGAAGGAGGGGATCTTCGTCGGCATCTCGTCTGGCGCCGCCTTGGCCGCCGCGATCGACATCGCCAAGAACGCCGCCAAGGGCGCCAACATCCTGGCGATGTTGCCCGACACCGGCGAGCGATACCTCTCGACGCCGCTCTTTGACAATGTGGCCACCGACATGACGCCGGAAGAGCTCGACATCTCGCGCTCGACGCCATCGGCGCAATTCGAAACGCCAGCAGCGGCGCCGCCGAAGGCGCCGGACGCGAAGGTCGCGCGCGATCTCGAAGCCGAGACTTTCGTCGACACCGCGATCAAGAGCCATGCAGTCGTCATGTTCGCGCTTAAATGGTGCGAGTTCACCTGGTCGGTCCGCCGCATGTTCGCCGAACTCGGCATCCCTTTTTTTTCCATCGACCTGGATTCCGGGGCGTTTCAAAAGGACGACTGGGGCGGACGCGTTCGCCAAGCGCTTCAGGCTCGCACAGGCGTCTCCACCATTCCGCAGATCTTCGTCGGGGCTGAACTCATGGGCGGCGCCAGCGAAACGCTCGAACTCGTGGCGCACGGGGCGGCTCAGCGCGGCGCTTCTACGCGCTGGCGTTGAACTGCAAGCCGAGCATGGCGATCCCTCGCGCTTCTTGCCGAAATGGCTACAGCCGCGCGCGGCGTCGTAGGCGGCGCCGGCGCTCACTGCGCTAAGCTGCTGATCTGCTCGGTTTCGTTCAGCGTCGCGCACAAACGCGGCTGTCCAAATCAACAGCGACACGACAGCGCCCAACCCGGCGCGGCCAGGCGCCATCGTTTGCCTGCGCCAGGCGGTGAAACACAACCGCGGTGGCGACCCCGGAGAGATTCGAACTCCCGACCGTCTGCTTAGGACGCAGCTGCTCTATCCAGCTGAGCTACGGGGCCGCTTAAGGCCGAGAGCTAGGCAAAAGCATGCCGCGCCGCAACCGGTTTGGCGGCTCGTCCGCACTGGACACCGGCTGACGCCCGGGACCAAGATGGCCCTGCTGCGGTCGTCAGGGGAGACGCGAACATGGCGCGCCGATACGCCAACTCATGGTCGCGCGCGGCTGCGCGGCTCACCGGCATCGCGCATACCCAGGCGCCGATCTTCCGTTGGGGCGTTCTTCTTGCGCTGGTCGCGATCTGGATCGGCCTCGGCATGGCGTTCTGGATCGATCGCGGGATTCCGGAGGCGCTTTATCGCACCATCGCCGCCGTCAGCATGTCGGACGATTATTTCGGCGTGTCGGACGAACAGCGAAACGCCATCCGCTTCGCCGCGCTTGCCGTGCCCGTGGTTGGCTTATTGTTCGCATTCTCTGGTGCGCTTGGGCAGCATTTGGCCAAGAGCTTCAATCTGCGCGCTTCCAAACACATCGTCATTGCAGGCGACTCGCCGCCGGCTCTCTCGCTCGCGCTCGATTGTCGCAAAGCCCATGACGCCGTGATCCTGATCGCGCAAGACCTCCCCGAAGACGCCATGCTGGGATTGCGACGCAAGGGCGTCATCGTGCTCGAGGGTGACGCGCGCCATGTCGAAACGCTCCGCTCGGCGCGTGCGCATCACGCCGCCCACGTTGTAGCGTTCGAACCTGATGACACCGTCAATCTGCAGATCGAAGGCGCGGTGCGCCGCCTTGTCGGCAACGCCAAGCGCAAGCCGCCGATCAGCGTGCATGTGTCAACCCGCTCGCCGATGCTGCTAAAGGAAGCGCGCGAAATGCGCTCTGCCCAGGTGCGCCAGAACAAGATGCAGGGCTCGCCGGTCGACCCCAAGCCGTTCTCAATCGATGAGATGGCGGCGCGCGCCCTGTTGCAAACCGAGACGGTGGAATTCCTGAAAGTGGGTCGAGAGCTGAACGCTGACCGGCTCCATTTTGTCTTCTTTGGCTTTGACGAAGGCGCGGAATCGGTTGCCGAGCACGTGCTCGCAAGCCTGTGGTCCACGCATTTTGCAGCGCCGCGGCTGACAATTCTTTCCCCCGATCCCCCGTCGGCCGAAGCGACCTTCAAAGCGCGTCACCGTGAGGCGTTCGTCCATCCGGAGCTGTGGAGCGCCGATGTTGCGTTCCTGCCGTTTAATTGGGACACAGCGGCGATCGGTCCCGATCTCCTCGACATGGTCGAACAGCAACGCGGCAAGCCGACAGTGGCGATCGTTTCCATGGGCAGCGATCCCGGCAACATTCACCTCGGCATCGCACTGAAGCGCACTTGCAATTTTGGCGGGCGCTGGCCGATCCCGATTTTCATGCGCGAGACCAGCCAATCCGAATTCGCGCGCCAGTATGCGCACGGCGATGACACCCCGGAGCTTGACGCCTATCTGCAAGCCTTCGGCGCCCATCAAGTGATCGCAACGCGCGCGCGCATTATTGAGGGTGCGCTCGATCAGGGCGCTGCAGTCGCCCACGAGCACTATAATTTGGGCCTTGCCCAGAAAGACCCGATGAGCATGCGCGAGCTACAGTCGGCAATGCGGGACTGGGCCGATGTGCTGGAAACCTATCGCTCCGCCAACCGCGCTGTTGCTGATGCGGCGTTGGTAAAAGTGTGGGATGCCGGCTGGCGACCGGCTGTGAGCGGAGAGAAGGGCAATACCGCGCCCACCGTACCCGACGATCTGATGCAACGTCTGGCCGAACGCGAACATGACCGCTGGGTGGCTGAGCGCCTGATGGCGGGCTGGCGTCCGACCATGGAGGGCGAAAAGCGCAACAACGATCTCATGGCGCATGACAAGCTCGCGCACTGGAGCGCGCTCAGCGAAGACGACCGCACCAACGACATCGTGCAGGTGCGCGCCGCATTCGACATCGCGCGCGTGATGCACCGTGAAGGATTTGTCGCGCGCGCCTGAACGCTAGTCGTGCAAACCGACGGCGCGGCCGCCAGCGCCGGCAGCGTCGAAATAATGGACCTCGCCAACCTGCTGGCGGTTTAGGATGGTCTGGAAGCCGTTGGCGGCTGGCGCTGAGCGCAGCGTCTCCGGAGTGAACGCAGGCAGCGCCCCGCGCCTCAGCGCTTCGGCGATCACGCGGCCGCGCAAATGCCCGCGCGCGGGGATTTCGATGCCTAGAATGTGGGCAATCGTGTTCGGAATGTCGGCGTTGCTAACCGGCGCCTGATCGACGAAGCGGGTTCGAAAATCCGGCCCGATCGCCGCCATGAAGTTGCGCGTTTCGGCGCGACTGAACGAGCCGTGCATGCCCTGGCCTTGCGCGAGCGGGGTATCGGCGACGGCCACGGCGCACATTTCGGGATTGCCGCAGCCGGTATCGAAGCTGCGAAAACTGACGACGATGGATGGTTGCGGCGTCACAGCTGCGCCCGTGAGATTGATGGCGCTGAGCGGCAACGCGCCAGGAATTTGACCAAGCGAGTCGGCGGTGAAAATACCGGAGACGTAATCCTGCGTGGTCAGAAACTGCACGATCCGCGGCGCGAGCGCGCTGGCGTCGCCGCCGGTGAGATAGATGAGGTCCGAGCCGCCGTTGGCTGCGATGACAACGTGCGGGTGCTCGAAGTCCGGCCCCAGCATGGCGCTGCCGCTGCGCGGCGGAATGCCTTGATCGAGAGAAACTTCGTTCCCGTTCGGCTGATACAAATTCATGCCAAGGGCGTGAGCGAGATCGATGGCCACAAAGCCAGGCGGCAATTGGCCTTGGGGATAGTCGCGATAGGCAAGGCTCGCGGCGTGACTGGTTTGCGATTGCTTCGAGATTGTGGTGAAGCCGTGATCGGCGATGACGATAATGTCGCGTCGTTGCATCAAGATGATTGGCGACGAGAGCGTCGCGCAAACGCTGCAGGTCGCTGGAGGCGCCGGCGATCGCGGCGCGCGAGCTCGGGCCATTGATGCCAGGCGTCAGCGCGTTCGGACTATCGACTTGGCCGTGCTGGGTCGAATCCGGATCGGGCGACCAGAACAGCATGACGAAAGGTTTGCCCGATGCCCGGAAACGCGGGATCAGCACGTCGGCCGCGACGTGCGCGAACCAATCCTGCTGCGGCCGGTTCTGCCGTGCGCGAAAAGGCGGCGTCGGCGCCAAGTTAGCTGCCGTGAGCGCTGCGGCGACATCGGCGGGAATTGTCGGTCCGCCCGGAAGCCCCAGCGTCTCATCGATCAAGAACGCTTCGCCGCCGCCGGGCATAGCGCGCATCTGGATGCCGGTCGGCCCCGTCTTGCCAATCGACGCGACATTGTATCCGTGCGCCTGCGCGGCCGCGAGCAAGCCGTGCTCGTGCAGGTAGTTGCCGCCGAAGCGCTCGTCCATGTCGGCAAGCGTGACATCGTCTTCAAAACCGATGACGCGGCTGAAGCCCGCATGCGCCAGCCAGGGTTCGCCTGGATAGACGACATTGGCGAAATCGCCGTGATCGCCGGGATAGTGGCCGGTAGCGATGGCCCCGGCGTTGACCGTTGTGAGGGTGGGATAAATCGCATGACTATTGGCAAAGTCGACGCCGTCTCGCCGCACGGCTGCGAAGCCCGGCGCGTCTGTCTCGTTGACCGAACCATAGCGCAGGCCATCGGCCACGAAGATGATGACGTTGTGGGGAACAGCCGGCGCGGTCGGGGTGACGCAGCTCGCCTCAAGCAGAGCCAAACATACGGCCGTTGCCGCATACCGCACCGTCTTCAGCATTATTATCCCCGCCAAATCGAGCCGCCGATCTAAGCGCGGCGCGCTACAGATTGGTGACAGCCAATCCCAACGTGTCGCGCATTTGCCTGATATCGGCCAGCTTCGCCTCGAACGGCGACCAATCATCGCGCTCGGCAATCGCGGCCCAGATGCGCTCCACCTCGTCGATCATCATCGACACCGGTGTTGGCCGCTGCAACATCGGCTGTGAGAGCAGGGGCCCAAGATCGCTGCGTGTGCGCGCTTCCAGTCCGCGTCGCACAGCGAGGAAGGCCGCGTCCTGATAGAGCGCTGCGTGTGGGCTCTGGGCTGCGCGGGCAGCACTCGCTTCGCCGCCGATCCAGTCATGGAAGAACTGATCCCAGCCGGCGCGGCTCTCGGTCAGCCAATCGAACAGGATCTGCAGGAATTCGAGATCATCGTCGCGCCCGCGCGCCTCGAGCTTCAGGCGTGCAAACATCGCGCGCCGCAAGCCGTCCTGATAGGCGGGTGCGAACTGCGCCAACGCCGCCTCAAGCGGCGCGACCGGCGAAACCAGGGTCAGCGCACTGCCAAGTTGGGCCAGCGCCCACGCCACTGCTTCCGGCTGGCGGCCGAAAGAATAAAGCCCAGTCTCGTCAAAATAGGCCGCCGTGAAGCTCGGATCGCTGATCGGCAGGAAGCGCCATGGGCCGTAATCGAAGCTCTCGCCGGTGACGGTCAGGTTGTCGGTGTTGAGGACGCCGTGGACGAAGCCGGCCGCCATCCAGCTCGCCGCCAGCCGGCCAGCTTCTCGCGCCGTCCGTTCCAACAGGCCCCCCGCGCGCGCCGCTCCATCCAGACCGCTGAGCTCGGGAAAGTAGGCCTCGGCGCAATGATCAATCAGGGCGCCGATCAAGTCCGCCCGCTCGAAGAACGCCAGCCGCTGGAAGGTCCCGTAG
Source organism: uncultured Pseudomonadota bacterium (assembly GCA_963837475.1). Classification (GTDB taxonomy): domain Bacteria; phylum Pseudomonadota; class Alphaproteobacteria; order Caulobacterales; family Aquidulcibacteraceae; genus Vitreimonas. The sequence goes on along the minus strand of CAWIND010000001.1, from coordinate 498,951 downwards.
CGAATGTGGCTGTGCGAAAGGCGCACCAGCACCGAGGAGCGTGTGGGCGAGGGCTCATCGCCCCGCACCAGCGCCTCGCCCGTCTCGAACAGTGAAAACGCCTTCGAGGTATAGACCCCCTGCGCCTCCAGCATTTCGGCGGCCAGCACCTCACGCACGCCGCCCTTGAGCGTCAGCCGCCCGTCGCCGGAGCGCGAATAAGGCGTCTGGCCCGAACCCTTGGCGCCGAAATCGAGCAGGCGCCTGGCGTCGTCGCGGACTTGCGCGAAGAGAAAGCCGCGTCCGTCGCCAATGTCAGGATTGTAAGTGCGGAACTGATGTCCGTGATACCGCATCGCCAGCGGCGACTGCATGTTGAGCGGCAGCGGCTCGAAACGCGCGAAATGCGCTTCCCATTCGCTATCCGTCAGCGTGTCCAGGCCCACATGCGAGGCCCAATCCTGATTGCGCCACCGCAAGACGTGCTGGGGAAATTGCGCCGGCGTCACCGGATCGGCAAAGTCTGGCCCTAGTTGCGCAAACAACGGGTCTGGAGCGTAGCGGGCCGATACGGGCATGCGCTCTAAACTAGTGACGCAAAAGCTTTGCGTCATGCGGTGAGAAGCCGTGACGGCGCTGCTCATGTGTGGCATGAGTACGCGGGGCTTCGGGGATTGGATCGGGACGCAATGCCAGCGCGCGGATGTGCCAGCGTTGTGGTTGCGCTTTTGGCCCTCGCCGGGTGCGGCGACAGTGCAAGAAGCGCGAGCAAGACGGACCTGAGTTCGGCCGAGCATATCGCCGCCGCACTCGATACGTGCGCGCAAAATCACTCTGGCTTCGCCCGTAATGTGTGCGGCAATCGCACGCTCGCCAATTTGGATACGCAAGTGCAGCGCACGCTGGTGAGCGCGGCGAGCAATGTGTCCGACGCCGGGGCGCAAATGCTGGTGCGCAACGAGACGCGCTGGCTTGAAGCGCAGCGCATTGGCTGCGGCATTGGCGACGGCGCCGTCCCGCTCGGCGCCGAGCAGTCGCGCTGTATTGAAGGCCAGCTGCGCGCCCGCGCCCAGCAGGCGCGCACTGCCGTGCAACAGATCGGCGGCTACACATTCCAGCGCATGGAATTGGTGGACGCCGCACCGATGACGACGGCAATGGCGCAGCAGAGCGGGCTTGGCGCCAATGCACCGGCGGCAATCGTGCGCGATATCCGCTTCCCACGCATCGATGGGCGCCAAACGCCTGAAATCCAGCGTTTCAACGATTTGGTCGCCCAGCAGCCGCAGACGACGTTCGACGAAGCGACCAACGAGATTGTCGATTACCGCATCGTCTATGCTGGGCCCGAGCTCATCTCGGTGCGTTTCGATGCCAGCCAGGATGCGCTGGGCGCCGCCCATCCCAACAGCTCCTCGAAGGCGGTGACGGTGCTGATGGGCGAGGGCCGCGAGCTCACGGAGGCGGATGTGTTTCAGCCGACCTCGCGTTGGCAGGACTTCATCACGCAGCGCGCGGTCGCCGATCTTGCGCGCCAATTCCAGGAAGACGGCTTCACGCCGCCCCAACGCGACGTGCGCGAAACCGCGACCAAACCGCACCTTTGGCTCATTTCAGAGCGCGGCCTGACCATCCTTTTCCCGCCTTACTCGTTTGGCGCGCCCTACGTTATGGGCGGCACGGACGTGACGATTTCTTGGGCGGACCTGCGGCCCTACCTCAATCCGGCAGCGCCATTGCCGATCCGCCCGGCGGCCTAAGCGCCTGCGACCACGCCGCGCTGACGCGCGCGCGCCAAATCCGCTAACCAGCCCACATGAACCGCAACGGATCGCTCGCCGCGCTTGTCGGCGTGGTGCTGATCGGCATGACCGGGTTCGGCGTCTTCTTGCCGATCTTTCCGTTCCTGGCGTTGCACCTTGGCGCGAGCGCCACGGCCACCACTATTGCGATGGGCTGCTATTCGCTTGGCCAATTCATCGCCTCGCCGTTCTGGGGGCGCTTGAGCGATCGCGTCGGGCGCAAGCCGATCCTGATCATCGGCCTCGTCGGCAATTGCGTGTCGTATCTGATCCTCTCGCAGGCGCACAATATCGAGATGCTTGCCGCCGCGCGCCTGTTCGGCGGCTTGATGGCTGGCAATGTCGGCGCAGCGTTCGCAGCCGCCGCTGATCTTGCGGACGACAAAACCCGCGCGCGCAACATGGGTCTGCTCGGCGCGGCTGTTGGCCTTGGCTTCATTGCTGGTCCCGCACTGGGTGCGCTGATGATTGGCCACGCGCCGGACAATCAATCGTTTTCGCAAGTGTGCTTGATTTCGGCGGGCCTTGCGGCGATGGCAGCGCTCGCGGCGTTCACGCTCTTTGGCGAAAGCCTGCCCAAGGAGGCGCGGCGTCCGCTCGATCTGCCGCGCGTGCGGCGTACAACTCTTCTGCTGACGCGCCCGACGCTGCAGCGCTTCGTTGGCGTCATGCTGGTTATGATCACGGCGCAGGCTTTGATGGAGGCGACGTTCGGCCTGTGGGCGGATGCGACATTGCAATGGGGTCCGCGCCAAGTCGGCTATGCGCTCGCGGGCCTCGGCGTCGGCTCTGTGCTGTTGCAGGGCGGCGGCGCTGGCGCCGCCTCGCGCGCGCTCGGCGAGCGCACCATGCTCATCGTCGGCTTGGGCCTGCTGGTCGCCGGTTTCGCCGGCATGGCCGTGGCGCACAGTGAGACGCTGCTCATCGTCTCGCTTGCCGTTCTTGTCGCGGGTATCGGCTTTGCCACCCCGGCGCTCAACGCACTCATCGCCGAGCAAGCCGCGCCGGAAGAGCGCGGCGCCGTGATGGGACTTTCGCAGTCAGCGTCCGCGCTTGGGCGTGTGCTCGGTCCGATGTGCGCTGGCGCCATCTTCGATGGGTTTGGCCATGGCGCGCCGTTTGCGGCCGGCGCCGCCCTCATGCTTGTCGCGCTCTTCGTCGCCACCAGCGAACGGGCTTTGCATCACGCGCCGTCGCGCGGATAGCGGCGCCAAACGTCATTGCGGCCACGCACTTCGTAGCCGTCTTCGGTTTCGCGCAAGCTTGGCTTAGCCAGCGGCGCCTTGCCGTGACCGCCGGGAATATCGAGCACGTAGGTCGGCTGCGCCAAGCCAGACGCTCGCTCATGCAGTTCGCGCACCAGCTCTTGCCCGCGCTCGATCGTGCAGCGGAAATGCGAAGTGCCCGGCGCTTTGTCGAGATGATGCAAATAATATGGCTTCACGCGCGCCTCGACCAAGGCGCGCATCAAAGCCTCCAGCGCATCGGGTTTATCGTTGACGCCCTTCAGCAATACGGTCTGCGACAACATCGGCACGCCGGCGTCCACGATCCGCCCAATCGCCGCCTTCGCCTCGCGCGTCAGTTCGCGGGCGTGATTGGTGTGCACCACGACATACGTCGTTGCCCCTTGCGCCCGGATTGCCTCGACCAGATCCGGCGTCACCCGCAATGGATCGACGGCGGGTATGCGCGTGTGCCAGCGCAAGATTTTCACATGCGGGATCGCGGCCAAACGCTGCGTGATGTCGCGCGCGCGCCGCGCCGACAGCAAGAACGGATCGCCACCGGTGAGGATCACCTCCCAGATCCCAGGATGGCGCTCGATATAGGCAAGAGCGGCGTCGAGCTCCTCGCCGGTCAGCGCGCCATCACCCTGCGGGCCGACCATTTCGCGCCGGAAGCAGAAGCGGCAATAGGCCGGGCATGCGTGCACAAGCTTCAACAGGCAGCGGTCGGCATAACGATGCACCACGCCCTTCACCGGTGTGTGCGCATCATCGCCAATCGGATCGCTGAGTTCGTCGGGCGATGTGATCAATTCGCGCGCATCGGGCCGGAATTGCGCCGCGATCGGGTCGGCCGGATCGCTTTCATCAATCAGCGCGTCCATCGCCGGTGTAATCGCAACCGCGTAGCGCGCCGCAACTTCCGCCAGTTCATCCATCTTCGGCTTGGCCGACATCAAAAAACTCCGAACGCCGATGCATAGCGTACACGCCCGCCGCCCCGGAGCACGCCTGGCGTGAGTTCAAGCGCCATGAAGGCCGGGCCCGAAAACGGAGCTTCCAACAACTCGGCCGCGGCTGCCGAGAACCCGAAGCGGGGATAATAGTCCGGGCGCCCAAGCACAATGATCGCTGCGCAGCCCAGCTCTGCGCAGCGCGCGTTGCCGGCACGGATCAAATTGCCGCCGAGCCCACGCTTCTGGAACGCGGGCAATACCGAGACCGGCGCCAAAGCTGCGGCGGCGATTGCTTCACCCGGCCGTTCAAGTGGAAGGCGCGAATAGAGGATATGGCCTTGAATGGCGATATCGCTCGCGGCGACGAATTCGCAGAGCACGTCGCCCGTATCGCGCAAGTCCTCGACCAGGTTCGCCTCGTCGGCGCGATCGAAGGCATGCCGGATGACGGCGCGAATAGCCGGAAAATCGTGTGCCGTGGCGTCGCGGATCATGGCCATCGTCTAGACGGCTCAACCGTGTTTCTCCAGACAGCTGTGCATGACGGGCGAATCCAATGCCGCGGCCTTTGATCCAATCGCTGACGATGTCTTTGCCCGCATCGCCGGGCGCTACGATCGCCTGTGCGATATTTTCAGCCTCTTCGCGCACCGTCTCTGGAAGGCCCGGATTGCAGAACTGATGGCGAGGGAGGAGGCCGTTCTCGCGCTCGACGTTGCATCAGGCACTGGCGATATTGCGGTACGGCTGCTCCGCCGCAGACCAGGCCGCAGCGGATTCTCGTGACCAATATCTGTCCGCAAATGCTGGCGCAGGCGGAGCGGAAGCTTGCCAGGCAGCCGGGTGTCGAACTGCACCTATTCGCCGCGCACCAACGGAAAGGCCGAGCGCTTCATCCAGACGCTGCTGCGCGAATGGGCCTACGTCAAACCCTATCGCAACTCAGCGCGACGCAATGCTGCTCTTCATGCCGATCTTGAGCGCTACAATTGTCAGCGTCCTCATGCTAGCCTGGCAGGACAATCGCCAGCGGACGCCCTGAGCTGAAACGCTGAACAACGCGCTCAGAAACGACAGCTAGCTCGGCGTCCACAGCACATCCTGGATTGAGCGCGCACCGCTCGCGAGCATGACCAGCCGGTCAAATCCCAACGCGACGCCGCTCGCAGGCGGCATGTGGGCGAGCGCGGCGAGGAAGTCTTCGTCGAGTGGCCAGCTCTTGGCGTAACGCTTTTGCTTTTCGGTCATGTCGGCGATGAGCCGTGCGCGCTGTTCCCCGGGATCGGTGAGTTCGCCGAACCCGTTCGCCAACTCCACGCCGCACGCATACATCTCGAACCGCTCGGCGACGCTCGGGTCATGCGCCGTGCGCTGCGCCAGTGCTGCTTGGCTGATCGGATATTCATAGAGCAATGTCAGCGCAGGCGACCCGAGATTAGGTTCGATATCGGTGACGAGGCGCTTGCTGAACGCGTCGGTCGATGAAAGCGGTTCGTCGATGCCGGCTTGGGACGAGTAACGGATGAACGCTTCACGCACACTGATCCATTCCGGCGCGGCGTGCGCATCGCAATGGCGATCCTTCCACCGCAACGCGCCGCCCGTCTCCGCCGCCGCCAGGCGCGCCAGGGCGACGCAATCCTCCATCACGTGCCGGTAGGGCGCCCCGGCGCGGTACCATTCCAGCATCGTGAACTCGCTCGCATGCAACGGTCCCGCTTCGCCGCGCCGCCACACCTTGGCGAGCGAAAAGATCTTCTCTTCGCCTGCGGCGAGGAGCTTTTTCATCGCGAATTCGGGGCTCGTATGCAGATAGCGCCCGTCGACCTCGAACGCATCGACATGCACCTCCGCGCCAGGCGAAACCGCCAAAGCCGTGGGCTCGACCTCGACAAACCCTTCCGCCTCGAACCACGCCCGCACCGCGCGCAATATCGCAACGCGCGCCTGCAGGAACGGCGCACGGTCGGCGTGGCGCGCTTTATCCCACCACGGTGCGCTCATGCCGCTGCCCCAAGGCGGGCAGGGCGCTTGGCCTCGGTTGAGAACGCAGCTATGAGAGCCGCCAAAATCCATCCCTTCCGGCAGAAAGCGCGCCCGAAAGGTCTCGGGCAGCGGGTTTTAGAGGTTTCTCGTGGTCAAAGTCATCGCCAGCGACGTCCGCAAAGGCAACGTGCTCGAGCACGAGGACGGCAAATTGTACGTGGTCATGAGCCACGAAACCTTCCGTCCAGGCAAAGGCACGCCGACCACCACCATCGTCATGCGCCGCATCATCGACGGTGTGAAGACGACCGAAACCTACAAGACCACCGATGGCCTGGAAAAAGCGTTCGTCGAAGAGGTGAAGCACCAATACCTGTTCGACGATGGCGACGCCGGCCTCGTGTTCATGAACCCGAACAGCTACGAGCAGGTTCACTTGGCGCGCGACATGGTCGGCGATGCGGTCGATTATTTGCAGCCGGAGATGATGGTCGACCTCACCATGCACGACGGCCAGGCCCTTTCGATCGAACTGCCGCCGCGCGTGACGCTGGAGATCGTCGAGACCGAGCCAGTAGTGAAGGGTCAGACCGCGTCGTCGTCCTACAAGCCGGCGAAGTTGTCGAACGGTGTGAAAACGATGGTCCCGCCGCACATCGGCGCAGGCACGCGCGTCATCGTCTCCACCGAGGACGGCTCCTACGTCGAGCGCGCAAAAGATTAGGGTCGAATGTCATGAGGCGAGGCTTTCTTACCCGCCGCGCCGCGATGATGAGCGGTCTCGCTGCAGCGGCTTGCGTCCAGACTGGCGCGCATGCGCCAGAGCCAGAGGCCGAGCCGCACTTCGATTTCCGCTTCGTTTCGATCGAAGAGCGCGTGGGCGGCCGCTTGGGCGTCGCCGCGCTCAATACCGCCAACGGCGCGTGGCTGACGCATCGCGCCGACGAACGCTTCGCGATGTGCTCGACGTTCAAGGTGCTTGCCGCCGCCGCCATTCTTTATCGGGTTCAGCGGCGCGAGCTTCTGCTCGATCAGCAGATTCACTACACACAAGGCGATCTTTTGCCGGTCTCGCCGGTCACCGCGGCGAACGTTGCGCGCGGCTGGATGACGCTTGAAGAGCTCTGCGCCGCCGCCGTCGAGCAGAGCGACAATACCGGCGGCAATCTGTTGCTCGCCAATCTGGGCGGGCCCGCAGGCCTCACGGCCTTTCTCAGGGAAAACGGCGACATCGCCACGCGCCTTGATCGCACCGAGACGGCGCTCAACGAAAATCTGCCCGGCGACGAACGCGACACCACCACGCCGCGCGCGATGGCCATGACATTGCAGCGCTTTCTCACAACGCAGCGGACGCTCAACGCCGCGAGCGCGGCGCGGCTCATCGGTTGGATGCAACAATGCCAGACCGGGCTCACGCGGCTGCGTGCGGGATTGCCCCAAAACTGGCGCGTTGGAGACAAGACCGGCGCGTCGGGCGGCGAGCACACTGCCAGCAACGATGTCGCGATCGCATTTCCGCCAAGTCGCGCGCCGATCCTCGTCGCATCTTACTTAAGCGAGAGCAGGCTCGACGGCGACGCGCGCAACGCTGCGCATGCAGACGTCGCACGCGTCATTGCCGAGACTTGGAGTTAGGCCGTGCCGAAATCCGCCACCATCTACCACAACCCGAAATGCACGACCTCGTGCAATGTGCTGGCGATGATCGAAGAGACGGGCGCAAAGCCGAAGATCGTTGAGTATCTGAAAGCCGGCTGGACGAAGCCGCAACTCAAGGCCCTCTTCGCTGCTGCCGGCCTCACGCCGCGCGAAGCCATGCGCAAGAGGGCCGCCGAAGACCTCGGTATCTCAGAAAAAGCGAGCGCGGGGCAAATCCTCGACGCCATGGTCGAGCATCCTGTGCTCGTCGAACGCCCATTTGTGGAAACCAGCAAAGGCGTGCGCCTCTGCCGGCCCAAAGACAAAGTCCACGAGATCCTTTAATTAGAACGCGCCGCGAAAATCGCGCCGATCCGGTCCGGTGCGCCGCGGATGCGCTCAAGGTGCGGATAACGCAGGCCGCCGTGGTAATCGATATGCAGGGTGCGATACTGATCACCTGCCTTGATCAGCAATTCGATCGGATCGTGGCCGGTCTTCGCCGCAGTGATCGCGCGCCGCAAACCATCAGCTGAATAGGTGTCGCCGTTCACCGCGACCAATGTTTCGCCAACCGCCAAGCCGACATTGAACGAGGCGCTATCCCACTGCACCTGGCTGATGACGCCGCCTTCACCGATCGCGATGCCGATCGAGTACATGAAGTCGGCGCTTTTGGCGTGCGTTTCCTGATCTTTCTGAAAGGCCGAGCGCTCCTCGGTGAAGACCAGCCGATAGCCGCCGCGCGTGACGCCATCGAGCGGGGCGGGGCCGTTCACGGCGTCGAGGTGCTGGCGCAAGAAGTGCGCCCAATCGTACGGCATGACGCGATTGAGCGCGGCCACAACATCATCGAACGTGTAGGTGTTTTCGTTGAAGGCCCCGTTGTTCACGCCAAAGAAGGCGCGAGCGAAATTGTCGAGTGAGCGGGCGCCATGCGTGCGCTCGCGGATGAGCGTGTCAGCATCCAGCCACATCATCTGGCCTTCCGAATAATAGTCTTCGGAACGCTGCCAGCTACGCCAAGGCTGGGGCCGGCGCGACGATGCGATCGGATCGTTGGTCGTATCTTGTAGCGCGCGCCATTGCCGGCCGAGGCGCGCATCGCCGTACGTCGCCGCCGTCAGCGCCAGCGCGTCCAACGCTTGTTGCCGTGTCCACAAGCCTGAACGGCCTGCAAGCACATAACCCCAATATTGCGTCTGCCCTTCGTACACCCAGAGCAGGGTGTCCTGCATCGGCACGTTATAGTTCGGCGTCCACAAATCGAACGGGCGGCGATACTTGCCGTTCCAGGAATGCGTGAACTCATGCGGCAGCAAATCGCGCGCACTCGAATAGCCCGCCCAGCCGGTGAAGTAATCGCCCTGGACGCCATCTTCGCTCGAGCGGTGATGCTCCAAGCCGTTGCCGCCCATGCGATCGCTTAACGAAAAGAGGAAGTCGTAGTGATCGTAATGGTGCGAGCCATAAAGACGATACGCCTGCGTCACCAGATTGCGATGCGCCTGGATCTGCTCGGCCGTCATCACCAATTGGTCCGGACGATCGGCGACCACATTCAAATGCACCGGCACGCGCCCATGCGGATCGAGATCGACGCGCGCCGTATAGCGGCCCGCATACATAGGCGAGTTTATGAGGACATCGAGCGCGGTCTCCGCATAGTGCGTGGTCGAGCCTTCAGCGTGCGCGCCGTCGAGCGCGGTGAAACCCGTCCAGCCTTCTGGGAGCTTCACGCTCGGGATCATGCGGATGCGCGAGGCGTAATAGCCAGCCGGATAGAGCACCATCGCGTTCCACTGCAGGTCCAGCATCTCGCGCGTCATGGTGATGCGCCCTTGCGGCGATGCAGTGGGCGACACGTATTGATACGTGAGATCGAGCGCGGTCACGCCTGCCGGCACATCAATATGAAACGCGTACACATCCGCGGTGTCGCGCCGCCACATTATGGTCTGGCCGTTGCCGCGCACGACTAGACCGGCGAGCTGATTGACCGGCCCGCTCGGTCCATGATTACCCGGCAACCAGCGCGGATAGAGCAGCGTGATCGGCCCGGGCCCCGACACCGGCGCCACTTCGTGGATCGTGAAAATGCCTTGCGCGGTGTTGGTGGCGTCGACGTCGACGGTGATGGGACCGGCCGGATAGGGGATGTCCTGCGGCGCCGGGATCGCTGGCGGCAGCGGCGCGATCTGCTGCGCATAGGAGGCGCCCGCGAATGCCCAAGCCGCAGCCGCAGCTGCCAGCCAACCCAGCCGTTTGCTCATGTCGATCCCCTAGTCGTTGCCTTGCATTTTTGACGCTGCGCCTGCGCCGTCAACGAAACGTGCGCTGGTGAGGGAATTTGCCGCTGGCGTTTGCGATGAACGCCAAGGATGGCGTAGACAACGGCAATCGGTTCCTCATTCCGAGGATCAAAAGGGAACGCGGTGGAACTCCGCGGCTGCGCCCGCAGCTGTAAGCGGCGAGCTGACATCACAGCCACTGCGCGTCCGCGCGGGAAGGCGATGAAGGCTAAGACCCGCGAAGCCAGAAGACCTGCCGATCGCGAACCTTGGCTCGGGATGGAGCCATGAGGAGGTGTTGGTGCGGAGTGTTGCGTGCGCCTGTGCGCTTGTGCTGATGCTGGCTTTGCCGGCGACGGCCGCGCCGCGCCGCGTTGTCAGTCTCGATTATTGCGCCGATCAGTTCGTTTTGGCGCTGGCTGACCGCGATCAGATCGCCGGCGTTTCGCACAATGCACTGCGCGATGACTCCTATTATCGCGCGCGCGCCCATGGTCTGCGCCAAGTGCGCCCAACGCTGGAAGAAACCCTCGCACTGCATCCCGATCTCATCGTGCGCACCTGGGGCGGGCCATGGGACGCAGGCGCCGTCTATGGGCGTTTCCGCGTCTCAGTGCTGCAACTCGGTGACGCCGCCGATTTTGCGCAAGCGCGGGCCCAAGTCCTGCAAGCGGCCCATGCACTCGGCCACGACGACCGGGGAGCGGCGCTCGCACACGATCTCGACGTCCGGCTTGCGCGGCTGCGCGCCAGCGCGCCTGCACCATCGCCGCCGGTGATGTACCTCTCCGCCGGGCGGCGCCACGCCGGGCCCCGGCGTATTGATGGACGCCGTCATCCGCGCGGCCGGCGCCCGCAACATCGCTGTTGCGCCAAGCTGGAGCGTGCTGCCGCTCGAACGCCTCACCCAAACCCCGCCCGCGCTCGTCGCCACGGCCTTCTTCGACACGGGCCGCACGCAGATGAATGCGTGGTCGCCCTCGCGCCATCCGGCCTTGCGCGCAGCACTTGCGCGCACGCGTACGGTTGCGCTGCCCGCGGCCGCCGTGTCGTGCGGAGCGTGGTATGCGATCGACGCCGCCGAAACCATCGCCGCGGCGTTGGCGCGCCCATGAGCAACAGCGCGCGCCTGTCGTTTTTGCTGCTCGCGGTCGGCGCGCTCGCGCTTTTCGCCGCGCTTTATCTTGGCCCGGCGCCGCTCGCGCACCCGTTCGCAAACGACGAAGAGACCCGCACCATCGTCTGGCAAATCCGCTTCCCGCGCGCGCTGACGGCCTGGCTGGTTGGAGCAGCACTCGGACTTTCGGGCGCTGCACTACAAGGCCTGCTGCGCAATCCGCTGGCTGATTCCGGCGTGCTCGGTCTTTCTGGTTTCGCCGCACTCGGCGCGGTCATCGCGTTTGCCTTCGGCTTCGCAGCTTTTGCCCCCGCCGCCGCGCTCATTTTGGCGTTGTTCGCCGCAGCGCTCGTCACGGCGCTTGCCTGGTCGAATAGGGGGCCAGCGAGCCTCGTGCTGATCGGCGTGGGGCTGTCGAGCGCTGCTGGAGGCCTCATCGCGCTTGCGCTCAATCTCGCGCCAAATCCCGGCGCGCTTGCCGATCTGGTGAACTGGACGCTCGGCTCCGTCGAAGGCCGTTCGCTCGATGATGTTGCCCTTGTTGGCGCCTTTTTTGTCGCCGGCGGCGCACTCATTCTGTTTGCAGCACGCGGACTGCAAGCGCTAACGCTCGGCGAAGAAGCCGCTGGGGCCATCGGTGCTAACCTCACGCGCACGCGTGCGCTCGTCGTGCTCGGCGCTGCCGCGTGCACGGGCGGAGCAACCGCTGTCGCCGGCGTCATCGGCTTTGTCGGCATCGCCGCGCCGCATCTTGTCCGCGCCGCGTCCGGCCACGATCCCGCGCGCTTGCTGTTGCCGAGCGCGCTCGCCGGGGGCGCCATGCTGGTCTGCGCCGATATCATTGTGCGCTTGTTGCCGACAGACGCGGAACTGAAACTCGGCGTCGCCGCGGCGCTCATTGGCGGGCCGATCTTCGCACTCATCGCCGCGCGTCTGGCGTCGCGGAGCGCCGAGGCGTGAGCGCGCTCCTTTCTCTCGCCAATGCCAGCGCAGCGCTCAGCGCGCGCATTGTAGTCAGTGGCGTTTCGCTCAGCGTCGCCTCTGGTGAGATCATAGCGCTTCTCGGCCCAAACGGCGCCGGCAAGACATCATTGTTGCGCGCGGCACTCGGACTCATTGCGCTCAGCGCCGGCCAAGCCCGCCTCGGCGGCGCCGATCCGCGCGTACTCAGCGCACGCGCGCGCGCGCTTCGCGCCGCCTATCTGCCACAGCGCCCGCAATCGATCTGGCCGATCAGCGTTGAACATCTCGTTGCACTCGGCCGCTACGCCTATGGCGCCGCGCCCGATCGTCTCGCGCCTGACGACCAAGCCGCCGTCGATGCCGCGCTCGAAGCCTGCGCCCTAGAACAATTGCGCGCGCGGCGCATGGACGAAATTTCCGGCGGCGAAAAGGCGCGCGCGCATCTGGCCCGCGCGCTCGCCCAGCGCGCGCCATTGCTTGTCCTCGATGAGCCGACGGCAGGTCTTGATCCTGCCCAAGCGCTCTCCGTCGCCGACATCATGCGAGGCCAGGCCACGCATGGGGCGGTGCTCTTCTCCACACACGATGTTGCGCTGGCGGCGCGCACGGCGCATCGCGTGTTGCTTCTGCGCGAAGGACGTGTTGTCGCCGAGGGCGCGCCGGAAGCTGCGCTGACGCCAGACGCGCTTGAAACGGCGTATGGCCGAAAGGGCAGGCTTGATCGCGTTGACGGCGCCTTCGCGGCCACGTTTCTTTAGAGCTTGAACGCGTTGCCCTGAATCTGATTGTAGAGCGTTGGCGTGATCGGCGTGTAGCGCTGCTCGGTGGGATCGTCGAAATAGAGCGCAGTCTCGATCTTGGATGGATCAAACCCATCGCGCACCAGGTCGACCTTGCGATATTTGAACGTGCCCGTGGTTTCGATCGCCGGTTCGATGCGCACGAAAATCGGCCGCGCATAGTTCGGCAATTCGCGCATGAGGAAAGCGCGCAAACCCTGCAGCTCGAACCCTGCGCCCGGTGTGATCGCCGCCATGCCGGCGCGGCCATCAAGACCGGCGATCGACACACCATAGACGTTGGCTTCCACCACGCCGGGATAGCGTGACACCGCTTCGGCGACTTCCGTCGTCGAAACATTTTCGCCCTTCCAGCGATAGGTGTCGCCGATGCGGTCGACGAAATAGAAATAGCCGTCCCCATCCTGGCGCATCAAGTCGCCGGTGCGGAACCAGGCATCGCCCTGCGCAAATGCATTGTGCAGGATCTTTTTTTCGGACGCCGCCTTATCGGCATAGCCGGTATAATTGCTGCGTGCGTCGGCGCCGATCAGGCCAACGGCCTCGCCGATTTCTCCAGGCGCAGCCTCGATGCACAAGCCATCCGGACCGCGCATTGGCATTTCGGCTTCGACGTCGAACCTCACCAATTTCACCGAGAAGCGCGAACGCAGATAAGGCGGCACGCGCCCAATCGCGCCGGGCTGGCCGTCGAAATTGAACATCGAGACGTTGCCTTCGGTCGAGCCGTAGAATTCCAGAATGTCCGGCACGCCGAAGCGGACCTGGAAGTCGGTCCACACTTCCGGGCGCATGCCGTTGCCGAAGGCGAGCCGCAAATGATGCGCGCGCTCCTTTGGGTTGGGCGGCTGATTGACCAGATAGCGGCAGAGCTCGCCGATATAGACGAATATCGTGCAATCGTGTGCAACGATATCGTCCCAGAAGTGCGACGCGGAAAACTTCCGCCGCAACACCAGCGTGCCGCCATTGAGCAGCGCTGAGCCGACGCCACACAAGCCGCCCGTCGAATGATAAAGCGGCAGCGCGCAATAGACTTTGTCTTCGGCGTTGGCGTTCGTCGCCGCCGCGAACGCGCGCATGTAAAGCTGCGCCCGCATGTGGGTGATGCGCGCCGCCTTCGGCATGCCCGTCGTGCCGGATGTGTAGATGTAGAGCGCGACTTCTTTCGCTGTCAGCCCGGCGCGCCTGGCCTTGCTTGGCCGCTCCGGGGCAATGCGCGGCGATTTGAGATCGAGTGCTTTGCAGTTTTCCGCAAGCGTCTCGCTCGCGTCGATGAGCCAATAGGTCAAAGGCCGCGCAAGCCCGGCGCGAATGGCGCCAATCGCGGGCAAACATGCTTCGTCAGTGATGACATGGCTCGCCCCGGAAATGGAGAGGCAATGCGCCAGCGCGGCGCCGGTCAAATTGTTGTTGATCAGCGCGATGGCGACGCCGATCTTCGCAAGCCCCATCCATGCCGGCACGTACTCAGTGCGATTGGGCAATAGGAGCGCAACTGTGTCGCCCGACTGCAATCCTTGGGCCTCGCCCCACGCCGCGAAGCGGTTCGAGAGCCCGTCAAGATCACGATAGGTGAGGCGGTCGTTTTCGAACACGAGCGCGGTGTGATCGGCGAATTTGTCGACGGCTTCTTCGAAATCGTCACAAATCAGCACCGGCGAATCCGGCGCGATTTTCCGCACGCGCCAGAGCGTGCGGAAAAGTCCGCGCACAAATCTGATCTCGCGCGCCAGCCGCGCCAACGGGTTCATCAGCCGCTCCGGCGTTCAATCTAAGGAGGTTCGCAGCGCAATAAAACGGGGACGCAGCGTCACATCACTCGGCGAAGGCGTTCTCAACAGCATCGAGCAACGCGCGCTCGTCGAAAGGTTTGCGCAACAATGCCGGGCGTGCTGCGGAGGCCTCCAAGGCGGCCGCATCGGCATAGCCCGAGACGATCAGCACCTTTAACCCATCGACTTGCGAACGCGCACGCTCGGCCAATTCGAGGCCGGTCATCCCAGGCATGGAATAGTCAGTGAGAAGCAGAGCCGGCGGGTCGGAATTGAGCAGCCGCAGCGCTGCACCCGGATCCTCGGCTTCGGCCGCATCATAACCCGCTTCACGAAGGGTTTCGGCCATGAATTTCAATACGCCCGGCTCGTCGTCGACCACCAATACGCGCTGACCGTTCGCGGCTTTCGCCAAAGGTTCGGCTGGGGCCTCTTTTTCCGCCGGCGCTTTGCGGGGCGCCTCGGTGCGCGGCAGGATCATGCGCACGGTTGCGCCGCGGCCGGGGCTTGAGTCGATTTCCACCGAGCCGCCGGATTGGCGCGCGGCGCCGAACACTTGTGCGAGACCGAGGCCGGTGCCCTTGCCAGCTGGCTTGGTGGTGAAAAACGGCTCGAAGGCGCGATCAGAAATGTCTTTCGGCATGCCCATGCCGCTGTCGGAAACGGCCAGTTCGATAAAATTGGGATGCGTGTGCGAATCGCTGACGCTGACCTCGATGCGCCCGCCATCCGGCATCGCGTCGCGTGCATTGATGACGAGGTTGAGAATGGCGAGTTCGAGCTGGTTGGCGTCGCTCATCACCCAGCGGGCAGTGGGATCGAGGTCGAACTCGAGCTTGGTTTGGGGATCGATCGAGCGTCGCAGCAATTCTTCCATGCCCGGCACCAGCGCGTGGAGGTCGACGGGGCCAAGCTCCATGGCCTTTCCCCGAGAGAACGCCAGCAATTGCTTGGTGAGTTTGTCGCCGCGCTGCGCAGCGTCGAGCATATGTTCGGCGATTTCGCGCTGCTTGGGGTCATCGATGCGGCGCAGCAGCATGTTTAGGCCGCCAATCATCACGGTGAGCAGATTGTTGAAATCGTGCGCGACGCCGCCCGTGAGCTGGCCGATAGCTTCAAGCTTTTGGGTTTGCGCCAATTGCTCTTCGGCCCGGCGCCGCTCGGTGATATCGCGAAGCGCCCAGAAAATGAGGCCGGCGGCGGTGGCGAGCGCAATCAGGGCGCCAATGCCGATGGCGAGATAGGCCAATAGCCGCGGCCGATCGATCATCGCGGCGGCGATCGCGACATGGGTGGACCAGCCTGAACGGGGCGAAATGACGAAGGCAGTCTTGTTCTGGAGGCCTTCGTAGGTGACGGCGTCATAGATTCCCAACGGCCGTCCCCTGGTTAGCGCTTCGCGGAGATAGCCTGTCCCCGGCGTGCCGACGCGGTCGGCGAAATTGACGCTGCGGGCGACGAAATCACCGCGATGATCGACGATGCCGGAGACCAATCCATCCGGCGTGTGCTGAACCAGCAGGGTTTGGAAAATCTGGGGATCGAGCGCGATCGTCAGCAAATAGCGGGGATGGCCGCTTTCGAAAATCGGAAGGTGGATATAGGCGCACGGGCAATGGGGGCCTTCATGATAAACATCGCCGACGAGAGAATTCGCATTGGTGGGATGAACGTCCGCGAACGCCGGATTGAGCGGGGCGGCTTGAATGCCAGCGAGGCTGAAAATCTGCCGGTGCGCTGCCAAATCCGAGACGATGATATTGCGCCAGCTCGGATTGAAGGCGGCGACTTCGCGCGCCCGGGCGAAGGCGGCGGCCCAATCGTGATGCGCAAAACCCGGCGCCGTCGAGAGCACGCGCATGGCGGCGAAATTGCCATCCAGCGCTGCGTCCGTCAGTTCCTGGATGTGCGCCGCTTGGCGCAAAGTCTGGCGCTCGATGTCCTCGCGCTCGCGATTGAGCGTAAACACAAGCTGCAGCACCACGAGCACGACGACCGGCAAAGCCAAGGCCGCGCCCAGCAGAAAATACGGCCTCTGTGTGAAGGTCGCCGGCAAAAAGTCCCTCGCGCAGAGGGAACTCTAGGCTTGCGGCAGCCCGCGCCGCAACGGGAACAACAAGGTCATAGTGGGGCGATTACGGCGCAGACAGGCAGGGCGGCGATGAGGACAGAGATGAGGACGGCTAGGGCTTGCATTTTTCCCTCCATGCGAGAGGGCAAGCGATAACCGGCGTGCTTTGCGGCGGTGTTTCGCGTTTGTTGCGGGGTTGAGGTGATTTCGAGGCGCGTCAGGACGAATTGAACGCGGCGCAAGACCGGCCGCAGACCCTCGTACGAAATTTACTGGCACGCGGTGAGCGTTGTGCCGATGGCGTCGGTCCACGGAAGCAGCGTGATTGCGCCGCCGGCTTCGATGGCGAAGCGATCGCCCGGCGTGCCGAGCGTTGTGATGAGCGCGCCGTGTTCGGGTGCGCTCCGGGCGATCCTGGCAGTGAGCGTGGCGGCGCCGCGCGCGGGGAGTTCGAGCGTGCGCGTCGCGGTGATGAGGCGAAGCGTTGTCGCTGACGGGTTCGCTTGATGCAGCGTCAGCGTGAGTGCGCCGTTGCCAGCATTACAGACGATAGCGAAGAGTTCGCTCGCGGACGCCGCGTTGAAGCGCGCGGCGAACACGCGTGCGCCGGCTTGTACGGTCCACGCGCCGGCCACGGGCGCGCGCTGCAGCGTGAGCGCATCGGCGTTCGCAGCACGCGGGGGCGCGCTGGGCGCTGACGGTTCGGCGGCCGGCTGGGACGCAGGCGGCGCCGGGGAGCAGGCGGCGAGGAGGACAAGTGCGAAGGCGAGCCGGCGCATCCAGTTCTCCTAGCGCAACGAGGAGTCTGCGTCACCGCCGCCCCAAAAGACCCATCAGCGACAGTTTGCGAGCGCGCGGGGAATGCTTTGATCCCAGGGCAGCACGATTGTGTCGCCGGCGCTGACGATGGCGAAGCGCTGTTGTTGCGCGGACAGTGCGTTGAGCAGCGTGCCGTGTTGGGGCGCATCGGCGGCGATGTTAGCGCTGATGCCGGGCAGGCCGTCATTGTGGCTGCGCGCGGGGAGGTCGAGCGATTGCGTCGCCGTCAGAAGCGTGAGCGTTGTGTCCTGATCGGGCGTGAGCTCGCCATTATAGTGCAGGCTGATGCGGCGGTCGCCCTCGTTGCAGACGATCGACAGGATGCCCTCGGATTCCGGCGGGCCGAAATTGGCGGAGATGACGCCCTCATCGCCATTGAAGAACCATTGGCCTTCAGCCGGCGCCGCGGAAAGTGCCGTCGCATTGGGCGTTGGCGCGGCTTGCGCCGCGGGCGTTGCGGTTTTGGCCTCGTTGCTTTGCGGCGCAGGCGAGCACGCGGCGAGTAGGGCGAGGGCGAGGACGGCGTGTTTCATGGCGGCAGTGTACCGCCAATAGGGCTGAGGTGTGATCGAAAAATCTCGGCCCGCGGCAACGCGCCTTGGCGATCGGCGCCCTGTACGTTTGGCCCGTCTAGTCGATCGGCTGTCGCTTCTCGCCCGTTGGGCTAACGTAAATCTCGCTGCCGACTTTTTTGAAGTTCGCGCTCATCT
Source organism: uncultured Pseudomonadota bacterium (assembly GCA_963837475.1). GTDB lineage: Bacteria > Pseudomonadota > Alphaproteobacteria > Caulobacterales > Aquidulcibacteraceae > Vitreimonas. The sequence continues at coordinate 480,812 of CAWIND010000001.1, read as the reverse complement.
CCGCCATGCCCGCTTCCTGTTCTGCTTTTGCTTTGGCATAATCGCGCACGTCCTGGGTGATTTTCATCGAGCAGAATTTCGGGCCGCACATGGAGCAGAAGTGCGCGGTTTTGTGTGCGTCTTTGGGGAGCGTTTCGTCGTGGAAGGCGCGGGCGGTGTCGGGGTCAAGACCCAGATTGAACTGATCTTCCCAGCGGAATTCGAAGCGCGCGCGGCTCAGAGCATCGTCGCGTAGGCGCGCGCAAGGATGGCCTTTGGCGAGGTCGGCGGCGTGGGCGGCGAGCTTGTAGGTGATGACGCCGACCTTGACGTCGTCGCGGTCGGGCAGGCCCAGATGCTCCTTCGGCGTGACGTAGCAAAGCATCGCCGTGCCGAACCAGCCGATCATGGCAGCGCCTATGGCAGAAGTGATGTGGTCGTAGCCGGGGGCGATGTCGGTGGTCAGCGGCCCAAGCGTATAAAAGGGCGCCTCGCCGCAGACTTCGAGCTGCTTGTCCATATTCTCTTTGATCTTGTGCATCGGCACGTGGCCGGGGCCTTCGATCATCGTCTGCACGCCGTGCTTCCAGGCGATCTTGGTGAGCTCGCCTAAAGTTTCGAGTTCAGCGAATTGCGCGGCGTCGTTGGCGTCGGCGATGGAGCCGGGGCGCAGGCCGTCGCCGAGCGAGAAACTCACGTCGTAGGCGCGCATGATTTCGCAGATGTCTTCGAAGTGCGTGTAGAGGAAGCTCTCCTTGTGATGAGAGAGGCACCACTTGGCCATGATCGAGCCGCCGCGGCTGACGATGCCGGTGACACGCTTGGCGGTGAGGTGGATGAAGGGCAGGCGCACGCCGGCGTGGACCGTGAAATAATCAACGCCTTGTTCAGCCTGCTCGATCAGCGTGTCGCGATAGACTTCCCAGCTCAGATCTTCGGCGATTCCGCCGACCTTTTCGAGCGCCTGGTAGATCGGCACAGTGCCTATGGGCACGGGCGCATTGCGGATGATCCAATCGCGGATGTTGTGGATGTTGCGCCCGGTGGAGAGGTCCATCACCGTGTCGGCGCCGTGGCGGATGGCCCAGACCATCTTGTCGACTTCCTCGGCCATGGAGGAGGTGACGGCGGAATTGCCGATATTGGCGTTGATCTTCGTCAGGAAGTTGCGGCCGATGATCATCGGCTCGAGTTCGGCGTGATTGATGTTGGCCGGGATGATGGCGCGGCCGCGGGCGATTTCTTGGCGGACGAATTCCGGCGTGACGAAGTCGGGGATGGCTGCGCCGAAATCCTGGCCATCACGAATGCCGAGCGCTTCGCGGCGCATGTTCTCGCGTATGGCGACGTATTCCATCTCCGGCGTGATGATGCCGCGGCGGGCGTACTCAAGCTGCGTGACAGCGCCGCCGCCTTTGGCGCGCAGGATGCGCGGCTGTTTGGGGAAAGGCGGGGTAAGTTTTTCGGCGCTGACATTGCCGTTGTCCTCATCCTTCACCGCGCGGCCGTCGATCTCCTCGACGTCGCCGCGCGCCTTCACCCATTCGGAGCGTGTACGCGCAAGGCCAGCGTCGATGTCGATTATGGCATCGGGGTCGGTGTACGGCCCGCTCGGATCGTAGATCGTCACCGGCGGTTCGTTGGCGCTCGGGTGCGGCGCCACTTCGCGGAACGGCACGCGCAAATCGGGATGCGCGCAGCCGCTGGCGTAGACTTTGCGCGAGCCGATCAGTGGGCCGGTGGTGACGGTGGGCGTGAACGCGGCGGCGGGTTCGGGTTTGTTCATGGCGTTTGCTTTCTGGAGAACCAGCCGACGTAGCTGAGATAGACGCCGATCAACACGGCGACGGTTGCGGGAATGAAGACGAGCCCGCTCATGTGAACGAGATCGGCGGCGAGGGTGGAGACGAAGCCCGGCGCCACCAGCAGCAGCGCGCCGCGGAACGCGGTCGCGAGCGCGAAGACGCTAATGATGATCGCCGCCAGGCTCGACCAATGATGGTGCGCGGCATAGAGCGCGCAGCCGAGACCGAGCGTGAATGCGCCAATCACGAACACAAACATTGCATCGTGAAAGAAAGCCGGGATGAGCAGGGGCATGTCGCCGGCCTTCATGGCGACACTGGCGCCGAAAACGATCAGGAATGGGCCGAGGGCTTTGGCGAAACCGCGTGTCATCGCCGCTTCTTGTTGGCTCATGTGAATTGCTCCGGCTTGATGTCGATCCACATCGCCTCGGCGCGCGCGAGCGCCGCGCCATCGGCGTCGTAAATCGCGGTGGCGGCGCGATGCTTGCGCGCGGATGAGGAAAGCGGCCAGGCGACGACGACGAGCGGTTGGTCGATTTTCGGTCGTGCTGCGATTTCGGCGGTGAGCCGCCCAAGCACGGAGCGTGTCGCGCCAGCATGGGGAAGCGCCCAGTACGAAGGACAATCGAGCGCCGACCACATGAAGAGATTGTCGACGCGGCCTTCGTCACCCGCGAAGGTTTCGCCCGGCGTCCACGTACAAGCGACAAGGCCGTCGCCCACCGGGCCCGGAAACAAACGCAACCCGTCCCCCGGTGCGCGCGATGTGCCGCACACGAAGCAGGAATGAAACAGATGGTCCTTGAAGCCAAGATAGTTGCGCGCGGCGCGCTCGGCGGCTTCTAGCCCGGGCGAGGGCGGCGGCGTGACGATGGGGTGCGATGCGCGCGCTTCGGCGACGATCTGATCGTCATGCATGAGCCGCACAGCGCCATTGTCGCGCACGACAACAAGCGGGGTTTCGAGCGGCGGCGGCGCGCGCAGCGTCGATTCTGCTGGGCCGTCGATGAATTGTCCGACCAAGCCGCAGACATAGCCGCCATTGCCGGAGTTCGGCGGCCCGTGAAAACGCCTCGCGATGCGGACAGTGTCGGCCAACGCGTCTCTCCCTACGCCGGTGCAAACCGGATCAGGTTCGGCGGGTCGCGGCTTCAGCCGCCTCTCAGCCGCCATGATTTAAAAGAACCGGCGCGGCTCCCCGGAGAACGGGGCGAAATGTAGTGTCTGCGCAGCCCGCGTCAAACGCGCATTACGGGTGGAACACCAAGCGGACGCCGCCGCCGCTGTCGGGCGCGGTGTCGGTGAGCCCGGCGAGCGCGTAGCCAACGAGACGGAAGTGCGGATTTACGTCGACGCCGGCGTAGAGGCTCACCTGACTCTGATTGGCTTGGTGATCGACGTTGGCTTCGGCGTATTGCGCGCTGGCGCCCAGCATCCAGTGTTCGCTGACATAGCCTTCGGCGCCGATCGTGGCGGTGACGGAATCCGCGCCGCTGTCGAAAGCGCGCTGATAGCCGACGGCGCCATAGATGGCGCTGCGTTCGCCGATGGGATGCGAATAGCCGGCCGAGAAGGCAGCTATGGTTTGCCCGGCGCCGAGCGATTTCGTTTCATCGCCCGTGGGCGTGCGCACATCGAGGCCGAGCGCAAGGCGCGCGCCATCTGCGGCGATATAGGGCGTGACGCCAGCCGAGAGCGTTATATCGCCCAGGCCCTCTTCCTCAACGTGCATTGGCGTCAACGGCGGGGCTAGTGGCGTCGAGCCCAACAGACCCGACGGCGCGAGTGCGCTCAAACCACTGGCCGGGCCGACGCCTGTTCCGGGAATGATGTTGCCGGAGCCGTCCACCCGCACATAAGGCACGGTCACGCCGACGCGCCAGCGGTCTGTACTATACGTGGCGTTGAAGGGGACGATGAGGATGTTGGTGGTGACGCCTTCGCCGTACGTGCCGGTAGTGTAGTCGGCGCCGGTCGAGAACGACCAGCCGTCGTCGGCCTGCGCCGGCGCGGCAGTCACGGTGAACGCGGCCGTAAGCATCAGGCCGCACAGAAATCTCGATGACATCGGGTCCTCCCGCTTGGGTTCGGGAGGGAGAACGAATGACGCCGTGCGTTTAATCCCCATGATTGCTGCCAGGGGCGCGACAGGCTATCTGGCCGGATCTGGGAATCGCGGCGGCGATGCGCGAGGAGACTGGACCATGGGCTTGCTCGACGGATTGATTGGCGGCGCGGTGGGCGCCGGGCTCGCGGTGGCGGCGTCGCGCATCATCGAACAGCATGGGGGCGTGCAGGGCGTGATCAATCAGATGCAGACCCACGGCCTCGGCGACACCGTGCGTTCGTGGGTGTCCACCGGACCGAACGCGCCGATCTCGCCCGAGCAAGTTCATCAGGTGTTCGGTTCAGGCACGATCGAGGAGATGGCGCAGCGCATCGGCATGAACCCGCAAGAATTGTCGCAGAAGCTCGCGCAATTCCTGCCGCAGGCGGTCGATCACCTCACGCCGAACGGGCAAGTGCCGCCGGCGAACCCGGCGAGCTAACCGGCTTGCGGCGGCAGCGGCTGATTCATCAATGCGAGTTTCAGTGATGGCACTGGCGTTTCGATGTGCGCCGCGTCGAGCGCGAGCTTGAGGCGGCGCAGATAATGGCGCCCGACGCGCCATTGCATGCCGGGCGCCGTCTTGATGCGCGCCTTGAGCGCGATGCCGGCGTCCAAGAGTTTGTCGACGCCGGCGATTTCGACAGAGTCGAGCACGAGCGGTTTGAAGGAGGGGTCTTCGCGCACTTCGGCGCCGACCTCGCGCATAATGTCGAGCGCAGGCCCGATGTCGCCGGAGCGCGAAATCATGAGCTCGATGACGTAGTAGGAAAAACCCTTGCTTCGGTTATGGATCACTTGCGCTTCCGAATAAGGGAAGATGTGCATGGTGCCGTCGAAATCCCGCAACTTAATGGTGCGCAGCGACATTTCCTCGACCGTGCCGCTGAACTCGCCGATGCGAACGACGTCGCCGACAGAGACGGTGTCCTCGACGATGAGGAAGATGCCGGTAAGGAAATCCTTCACCAAGGTCTGCGCGCCGAAGCCGACGGCGACGCCGACAATACCGGCGCCAGCGAGCAGCGGGCCGATTTCAACGCCGATTTGCGAGAGCGCCATCATTGCGGCGATAATGATGAGCGAGGTGTTGATAACGCCGACGAGCACCGGCGCGAGCGTGCGCAGCTGGGAGGCGCGGCGAACGCTGTCGGCGCGGCGGGCGACGCGGGTGAATACGCCAGTGATGGCGAGCTCGCAGAGTTCAATTGCCGCGAGCGCGAGCGCGACAATCAGGGCGATGCGAGCGGTGGCGAGGAGGGCATTGCCGACCGGGCCGGAGGTTATCGCTGAGAGATCGAGGCCCCAAAGGCGCAGTACGACGAAAATGCTTATAGCGAAAACCGTGAGGCGGGTGACGAGAAGCGTGGAGCGGCCGATGCGCTTTCTGTGCTCCTTGCGCGCGCCTTCAGCGGGCGAGAGGCGCTCGCCAATGGTTTTTATGACAATGTGCAGGCCCCAGAGGATGAGTGCGGCCCCAAAGACAACGAGGATGGTGAGGCCGCCGCGGATCGCGGCTTGCGCCGGATCGAGCGTGACGACGCCGGTGACGAAAGCTTGCAGCTGCGCGAGCAATGATGGGTCAGCGGCGGGCGTGGATTGAGCGAGGATCACGAGGACACCAATACCGAGTGCAATCGGCGCGCATCAAGCGCGTTCGTCCGGTTTTGCCAAGGCGAGGACGATCCAGCCGAGGATCATCAGAGTTCCACCGACCGGCGCGAGCATGATGAAAGCGTGATTGCCTGTTAAGGCGCTGAAATAGATCTCGCCGCTGAAGATGAAAGCGCCGGCGAGGATAACAGCGCCGGCAATGGCGTTGAGGCGTCCGGCGCGATTGGCGATGGCGAGGCCAGCACCCGCCGCGCTCAGTTGCGCAATGGCCGCGAGCATCAAAGTGTTGAGATCGGCGTCCGCGCGCGCGTGGCGACCGGCGAGAGCGGCGAGCGCGAGCGCACCGCTTAACGCTGCGCAAATGTTGAGCCAACGCATGCGAACTCCTGGGTTTAGGTGAATGTCGACTTGGCTTGGGTGCGGGTCCATAGAGCAGGCGCCCGCAGATTGGAGACGAACATGCAAGGCAAGCGCAAGCTGGGTCGCAGCAATATCGCCATTACGCCCCTCATGCTGGGCGGAAACGTGTTTGGATGGACCGCCGACGAAGCGGCGTCGTTTGCAGTGCTGGATGCGTTTGTCGATGCGGGCGGCGACGCCATCGATACAGCGGATGTGTATTCGGCCTGGGTCCCGGGTCATCAGGGCGGTGAGAGCGAAAGCGTGATCGGGCGCTGGTTGAAGACGAGCGGCAAGCGCAACAAGGTGGTGATCGGCACCAAGGTCGGCATGTGGCCGAAGCAGCTTGGCATTAAGCGCGAGAATATTCTGGCGGCATGCGAGGGCTCGCTGCAGCGTCTGGGCGTGGACGCGATCGATCTCTATTGGCTGCACCGCGATGACGAAGCGACGCCGGCGGAGGAATATATCGGTGCGCTCGATACGTTGCTGAAAGCGGGCAAGGTGCGCTCGCTTGGGGCCTCAAACTTCAAGCCGGCGCGTTTCGCGGAGGGTCTGAAGGAAAGCAATGATACGGGCAAAGCGCGCTTTAGCGCCCAGCAGCCGGAATATCATTTGCTCAATCGCGAGATCGAAGCGGAGCTGATGCCGCTGTGCGTGCGCGAACAGGTTTCGCTGTTGCCGTATTACGGGCTGGCGAGCGGCTACCTGACCGGCAAATACCGGAGCGAAGCGGACAAAGCGAAGAGCCCGCGTGGCGCGCGCATGGACAAGTACATGCAAGGGAAGGGGCCGGCGGTGTTGGCCGCACTCGATGCGGTCGGTGCGCGTCACGACGCGACGCCGGCGCAAGTCGCGCTGGCGTGGATCATGGCCAAGCCCGCCATTGCGGCGCCGATCGCCAGCGCGACCAATGTCGATCAAGTGCAGGAACTGATGGGCGCGCTGGGGGTCAATTTGAGCGCGGCGGACATGGCCGAGCTCGATCGCGCCAGCGGGTAGGACTGAATTAACTGCGAAAACCCGCATCCAGCGGCGCACTTCATTGCATCCCAAGACCAGAGCGGGCCTTTACGGTCCGAGCATTATCGATTATCGATAAGGCGGTATGGTCGGGGGTGATCCTTGAGCCTGGCTTTGTCCACGCTCCTGTTCGAGTGGCGCCGCTATATGGCGGCGATCGTCGCACTGGCCTCGGCTGGCGTGCTCGTGCTCGGCATGTCGGGGCTCTTTGTCGGCCTGATCAGCGGCTACACCGCGACAATCGACCGTTCGCGCGCTGACATCATGGTGCTGCCGCCGAACGCGAAATCGCTCAACAATGCCGGCGGCTTGCCGGAGCGCATCCTGCCGCTGGTTTACATGAATTCGCAGGTCACCGAAGTTCGCGATCTCGACGGCGACGACGGACGCTTCTACGGGCCGGGCAAATCCGATCCGGAATATGTGAGCGTCTCGATCATCGATCCGATTCCGAACGCGGTGACGTTGCCGACGGACTTTACGGAAACGACGCGGCAGGCGCTTTCGGTGCCGTACAATATCGCCGTTGACCGCACACTGCTGAAACGTCTGGGCGTCCGGATGGGTAGCGAAGCGACGTTCCGCGGCCACGTCGTACGGGTGGCGGCGATCCTCGACGGTTACCCCGCGCTCGACAATCCGGTCATCGTCATGTCGCGCCAAACGCTGCGCGAAATGGGCCGCGCCAACACCACGCGCCTTGGGCCCCTCATGGTGCGCGTGCGCGACCCTGGACAGGCCGAGACCGTGCGCGACCAGCTCAACGCGATCTCCAACAACCAGTACCGCGCCTGGACCCGCAGCGGGCTGCACGCGGCGACCCTCGACAGCTTCCTCAATGAAAGCATCATCGCGCTCTTCATGTGGGCGGCGACCGTGCTCGGCTTGCTGGTCGGCATCATGATCACCTGGCAGACGCTTCGCGGCGCCATTCTCGCCAACATCAAAGAACTCGCCAGCTTGCGCGCGCTCGGCGTGTCGATGGGCAGCTTGCGCGTGATCGTGATGGAATTGTCGTTCTGGGTAGGCGTCGCCGGCCTCTTCGTGACCGCCGGCATCATGGTGTTGATCGCCATGCTCGCTGGCTTCGGCGGCGTGCCGTTCGGCTTCATGCCGAGCTGGATCATCACCTGCGCGATCATGCTGATGATCATCGCGCTCGCCTCGGGCTTCTTCTCGCTCGGCGTCCTCAAGAAAAGCCAACCGGCGGATTTGCTACGATGACAGCTGCAGCCATCTCCGCCCGCGGCATCGAAAAGAGCTTCAAGACCGGCAAGGTGAAAACGCCGGTGCTGAAGGGCATCGACCTCAATATCGCCCAGGGCGAGATCGCCTTGGTGATGGGACCGTCCGGCTCGGGCAAGTCGACTTTGCTGGCGGCCATCTCGGGATTGCTCAAGCCTGACAATGGCGAAGTCACCGCGCTCGGCGAAGTGCTCTGGAGTTTGAAAAACAAGGCTATAGACAAATTCCGCCTCGATCATTGCGGCTTCATCTTCCAAGGCTTCAACCTGTTCGGGGCGCTGAACGCGCGCCAGCAGGTCGAGACCGTTCTGAAATATGCGGGCTTCCCGAAAGAAGAGCTGGGCAGCGTCGCGGAGACCGCATTGGGTGAAGTCGGGCTCAGCAAATTGTTGCGCAAACGCCCCGACGAATTGTCGGGCGGCGAGAAGCAACGCGTGGCGATCGCGCGGGCGCTGGCGAAGAACCCCAAGCTCATCTTCGCGGACGAGCCGACTTCGGCGCTCGACGGCGAGAACGGCGCCAATGTCATGGAGTTGTTGCGCCGTTCCGCCAAGAGCCATGGCGCCAGCGTATTGTGCGTGACGCACGATGTGCGTCTGGCGTCCTACGCCGACCGCATCATCACCATCGAAGACGGCCGCATCCTTTCGCAAAACGCAGATCCATCGTCTTTCAAGGGCATCCACTGATGCAACGGGCAGTGATCATGAACAGCGCACTCAAAACCACGCTCCGCGCCACTTTGGCTTCGGCGTTGCTTGTCGGCGCAGCAGCAGGGCTCGCTTCGTGCGGCAACGCGCAAGGCAGCGAAGAAAAACAACGCGCCGCGCACGCAGCGGCCGAGGCCAATTCGCCGTATGCGGCAATCGCGGCCGGCAAGGTTGACGTCGAAGGCGGTCTCGTCGACATCGCGGCGCGTCAGCCGGGCATCGTCCAGACCGTGATGGTCGAGGAGGGCGCTGAAGTCACGCGCGGGCAAATTCTCGCCCAGCTCGACGACGAACAATCGCGCCTGGCGCGCGGACAAGCGGCGGCGACCCTGCAACAGGCGCAGGCCCAACTCGCGTCCTATCAAACAGCGCTGGCCGCCGCACAGCGCAGCGAGACCCGCACCGAGCAGCTGGCGGCGCAAAACTTCGTGTCGCCGCAGGCGGTTGAGAATGCCCGCGACGCAGTGCGCACGGCGCAATCGCAGGTCGACGTGCAGTCCGCCAATATCGCCGCGTCGCGCGCGGCTCTTGCGCAAGCCAGCTACACAGTCGAGCAGAGCATCGTCCGCGCCCCCGAAGATGGCCGGATTGTCCGCCGCTACGCCAATCCTGGCATGGGCGCTTCGACGCTGAACGTCACGCCGATGTTCCAGCTGCAGCCGCATGCGGCGCGCATCGTGCGCGCCGAATTGGAAGAGCGGTCGCTGAGCGCAGTGCGTGTCGGCATGCGCGTGGAGATCGTGCCGGAAGCTGATCAAACGCGGACCTATCAGGGCACGGTGCTGCGCATCGCCCAAGTGTTCGGGGCGCGCCGCCTGCAGAGCGACGACCCTTCGCAGCAAACCGATGAGCGCGTGGTGGAAGTCGTCGCCGACGCGCAGCAAGCGCCGGTGCTGGTCGGGCAACGCGTGCTGGTGAAGTTCCTGAAGCCAAATGCACGCGGCGCTGCGCCGACGCCGGCGCAACCGGCAACAGCGGCGACCAACGCGCGTGGCGGCTAGCAATCAGCCGCGGGCGTAGTCGACGAGCGCGTCGGCCTGCGCCATGGCGCTGCGTTCCGCGTTGCGGACGCATTGGCTGCGCGTCGTGATCAGCACGTTGGCGGTGGATTCCTCGATTTCGCGGCAAGCATTGGCGGCGGCGCCGGTGATGCGCCGGTGCAGCTCTCGCACATCGCTGCCATAGCGCAGGTCAAGGTCGGCAGTCTCAACGGCGCGCGAGGTGGTGAGCGTTTCGATGCGCGCGCCGGTGACGTCACGACCGGTGACTTCCCGTTCGACATAAGGTGCGGTGACGATGATCTCGTCGTCGTAAGCGACCTTGTCGTCATAGCTTTGCGCGAACGATGGCGCAGCGATCAGCGTCAGCGCGCCGGCTGTGGCGATCGCCAGTGCTAAGGAATGGGAACTCTTCACAATATTTCTCCAGAATGGTGGTGACCTTGTCTGGCGAACGACACGTGCGCTGAATGGTTCCGGGAACCCGGCGACGCCCGTGTTCAGACCGTGTACAGATCGTGTTCAGGCGTCGCGTTCTGGATATTTCTCGCCATTCCTGCGGACGTAACCGCCGAGAGCCGGATCGTACCTCATGTCGATGTCAGGATAGGTGGTGACATCATCGCTCGTGCGCGTGCCGACTTCCAAAAGCGTCGCAGGCGCGCCGCTGCGATTGACAATGTGATGGCCGATGGGCGCGTTCTTGGGAAAACCTGCGCAATCGCCGGCTCTGAGCGTGGTTTCGCAATCGGCGATCAGCACGACTTCACCGGAGAGGACATAAACGAATTCGTCCTCGATATTGTGCCAATGGCGTTGGCTCGACCACGCGCCCGGCGGCAGGGTTAGCAGATTGACGCCGAAATCATTCAGGCCGCCAGCGTCGCCCAATTGCTTGCGAACGCGCGCGGCGCATGGCTCGTGAAATGGCGCGGGATAGCCCGAACCGATGCGTTGCGGCGCGTTGCCGATGTCGATCTTGCTCATGCGCTCGCTCGATTCTTCACAAGATCGTCCACAACGCTCGGATCCGCGAGCGTTGAAGTATCGCCCAGATTGCCGAGATCGTTCTCAGCGATCTTGCGCAGGATACGGCGCATGATCTTGCCGCTGCGCGTCTTCGGCAGGCCGGGCGCCCACTGGATGACGTCCGGCGAGGCGGTGGGGCCGATTTCAGTGCGAACCATTTGGATGAGTTCGCGCTTGAGATCATCGTTTGGTTCGATGCCTTGCTTCAGCGTGACGTAGCAATAGATGCCTTGCCCCTTGATGTCGTGCGGGTAGCCGACGACGGCGGCTTCGGCGACCTTGGTATCGGCCACCAGGGCGCTTTCGATTTCAGCGGTGCCGATGCGGTGGCCGCTGACATTCAAGACGTCATCGACGCGGCCAGTGATCCAGTAATAGCCGTCTTCGTCGCGCCGACAGCCGTCGCCAGTGAAATACATGCCGGGATAAGTGACGAAGTAAGTGTCGAAGAAACGCTGCGGATCGCCATAGACGCCGCGCATCTGGCCGGGCCAGGAATTGAGCAACACGAGATTGCCGCTGGCAGGACCTTCGAGCAGCTTGCCGCTTTCATCGACGAGCGCGGGCTTGATGCCGAAGAAGGGGCGGGTGGCGGAGCCCGGCTTCATCGCGGTAGCGCCGGGCAGATTGGTGATGAGCGCGCCGCCGGTTTCGGTTTGCCACCAGGTGTCGACGATGGGGCAGCGCGAGTTGCCGACCGTGCGATAATACCAGAGCCAAGCTTCAGGATTGATCGGCTCGCCGACCGTGCCGATGAGGCGCAGAGAAGCGCGCGAAGTTTTTTTCACCGGCGCTTCGCCGTCGCGCATCAGCGCGCGGATGGCGGTGGGCGCGGTGTAGAAGATGTTGACCTTGTGCTTGTCGACGACTTCCCAAAAGCGGGACGTGCTCGGATAGTTCGGCACGCCTTCGAAAATAAGCGTCGTCGCGCCGTTCGCGAGCGGGCCGTAGACTATGTAGGTGTGGCCGGTGACCCAGCCGACATCGGCGGTGCACCAGAAGACTTCTGGGTTTCCTGGGCCGCCATGATAGTCGAAAATGTATTGGTGCGTCATCGATGCATAGACGAGATAGCCGCCGGTCGTGTGCAGCACGCCCTTCGGTTTTCCGGTCGAGCCAGACGTGTAGAGGATGAACATCGGATCTTCCGCGCCCATGGGTTCGGGCGGGCAATCGGTCGAAACGTTGGCGGCTACGTCGGCGTAGCGCACAAAGCGCGAGTTGTTTGCTGGGATCACGCCATCCTCGCCGGTGTGGCGCACCACCAGCACGGTTTCGACGCCTTGGGTATGCGCAAGCGCGGTGACGACGTTCTCGGTCAGCGGAATTTTCTTGCCGCCGCGGACGCCCTCATCCGTGGTGATGACGAGCTTCGATTGGCAATCGTTGATGCGGTTGGAGAGGCTTTCCGGCGAGAAGCCGCCGAAGACGACGGAATGGATGGCGCCAATGCGCGTGCAGGCGAGCATCGCGTACGCCGTTTCCGGAATCATCGGCATGTAAACGGTGACGCGGTCGCCCTTGCCAACGCCGCGGGCCTTCAGCACGTTGGCGAAGCGGCAGACTTCTTGGTGCAGCTGACTGTAGGTGATGGCGCGCGATTGTGATGGATCGTCGCTTTCCCAGATGATCGCGACCTGATCGCCGCGTTTCTCGAGATGGCGGTCGATGCAATTGGCGGAGACGTTGAGGACGCCGTCTTCGTACCAGCGGATGTGGAAGTCTTCGCGCTTGAAGCTGATGTCCTTCACTTTCGTGTAGGGCTTGATCCAGTCGAGCCGTCGGCCCTGCACGCCCCAGAACGCTTCCGGATCGGCGAGCGCGGATGCATGCATGGCGCGATAACCCACATCGTCGACGTAAGCCTTCTTGGCCCATGCGGGCGGGACCGGGATGACGACGTTTTCAGACATGGCGATCTCCGGCCCGGACCAAAGCACAGCCGAAAGCGCCTCGAAAGCCGCTGCGCGCGTGAAGCTTGCTGAATTGTAGGATAGCGCGCGGAAACCGACCTAGACCGCGGAACGTTGCTCGGGCGGCTACGGGCGTGGGCACCGGAGGAAATTCTCATGAAGCGCATACTCATCGCAACGGCGGCCGCTTTATTGATCGCAGGCCCGATCGCATTGGCGCAAACCACGCCGCCGGCCACGCCGCCATCGTCTTCGTCCACGACCAGCAGCACCACGGTGACGACGCCAGCCACACCGGGCGCGCCGCCGTCCACGACGACGTCGCAAAGCACGACGAGCACGACGCCGACGCCGAGCGGCGGGACGCAGACAACCACCACCAGCACAAGCACGACAACGACGCCAGGCGGATGCCGCACACGCAAGGCCGAAGGAGAACCGTGTGCGTGCCGCTCCGATCCGACGCGGATTGGCACTTCGACCGCTGATGCTGCGAGCGGGCACAATATCTGCGTGCGTCCAGGCTAAACCGAGATTGCGAATGGCTGCGAAGCGCGCAGCCATTCGCTAATGCGCGATGCTTGCCGCGCGGCGGAAGACGGTGCGGATAGTGAAGTTTGAAACAAGACGGCGCACGCCGGGGAGCTTCGACAGCGTCTCCTGATGCACGCGCTCGTAACGGTCCTCGTCGGCGATGACGATGCGCAGCAGATAATCGCTTTCGCCGGTCATCAGGTGGCAATCCTGCACCTCACGGCATTTGGCGACGGCGCGCTCGAAAGCGGCCATGGTCTCGCTGCGCTGGTTGTCGAGCGTGACGGCGACGAAGATGGTGGCGCTGCGGCCGAGGGCTTTCTCCGAAAGGATAGCGGCATAACCCTCGATGACGCCGGCGGCCTCCAAGGCTTTGACCCGGCGATGGCAGGCGGAGGGAGAAAGGCCGATCCTTTCCGCCAGCGCCGCCGCCGTGAGCACGCCGTCCCGCTCCAGCTCGATCAGGATTTTGTGGTCGAATTCGTCGAGCTGGACGGGAGAATTTTGCGCAGCTGGCATTCGGATGCTCCGAAATTGGCGTATCTAGCCGAGAATCTAGCGAAATATCCAAGATCGTGCACGCTTTTTGCGATATTTCAGCGCCCAAAGACAAAATCTTTGGAGGAAAACCCATGCGCGTCGGCTCGCCGAAAGAGATCAAGGTCCACGAATATCGCGTCGGCCTGACGCCGGAGAGCGCCGCTGAACTGGTGCGCGCGGGCCATGAAGTTTTCCTCGAGACGAAAGCGGGCGAGGGCATCGGCGCGCCGGACAAGGTCTACGAAAAAGTCGGCGTGAAGATCCTCCCCGATGCCGACGCGGTGTTTGCCGAATCCGAGATGATCGTGAAGGTGAAGGAGCCGCAAGCGGTCGAGATCGCGCGCCTGACGCCGAAGCACACGCTTTTCACCTATCTGCACCTGGCGCCGGATCCAGAGCAGGCGGAAGGGTTGATGAAGTCGGGCGCGACCTGCATCGCCTACGAAACCGTGACCGATCGCGACGGACGTTTGCCGCTGTTGAAGCCGATGTCGGAAGTCGCCGGCCGCATGTCGATCCAGGTCGGCGCGCATTATCTCGAAAAGGCCAATGGCGGCCGTGGCGTGCTGATGGGCGGCGTGCCGGGCGTGCGGCCGGCCGATGTGGTGATCCTCGGCGCCGGCGTGTCGGGCTACAACGCCGCGCAGATTGCTGTCGGCATGCGCGCGCGCGTCACAGTGTTCGACAAGAACCCGGCCCGACTCGAAGAACTGGACCGTGAATTCAACGGCCGCTTAGAGACGGTGTACTCAACGAGCGCAGCGATCGCCGAAGCGATCAAGGACGCCGACGTGGTCGTCGGCGCTGTTTTGGTGGCTGGCGCGGCGGCGCCGAAATTGATCACCAAGGCAATGCTGAAGACGATGCAGCCGGGTTCGGTGCTCGTCGACATTTCCATCGACCAAGGCGGCTGCTTTGAAACCTCGCATCCGACGACGCATTCCGATCCGGTGTTCAATGTCGACGGCATCATCCATTATTGCGTCGCCAACATGCCGGGCGCTGTGGCGCGCACCAGCGCGTTCGCGCTTAACAATGCAACGCTGCCGTTCACGCTGGCGCTCGCCAACAAGGGCTACAAGAAAGCGTTGCAGGACGATCCCCATCTCGCCAATGGCCTCAACGTCTATGAAGGCGTGATCGCGCACGAAGCGGTGGCGAAGGATCTCGGCAAGCCGTTCAAGCGGCCGAGCTGGCTGGGTTAGGGCTGCAGCGCCACTTGCAACACGGCTGAAATGAAGGCGTCTCAAGCTTCCGGTTAGGGAGGACGGGATGAAACTCGCGCGCGTGCTGGCGGCGTGCTTCTGCGCGCTTGTGATGCTTTCCCAAACCGAGACGCGCGCGCAAGGCGCTGCGGGCGCTGTAGACGATGCGGCGCTCGGACTCTGGTTCTATCAGACGAGTTTTCCGACCGGGCTTGCGGGCGAGCTTAGCGTTTCGCGGAATGGAGATCGCTGGCGCGCGGCCGTCGCTGGCGTCAATGCCGAGGGCATTGCCAACGGCGCCAACCTCCGCATCGATTTTTCCAACCAAGGGGGGGTGTTGCGCGGCGCGCTCAATGCGCGCGGGCAGCTAGAGCGCGCCTATTGGCAGCGGCGCGAAATAACCGACGATCCGCGCTATTCTGAAGGTTCAGCACAAGCTTACGCGATGCCGCTGATGCTACGCGCGGCCGGGGCCAATCGCTGGCGCGCGGCAGTGGCGCCGTTGCCCGATCCGTTGACGCTTTATCTTAACATTTTCCGCGATGAGAGCGGCGTGCTCAAGGCGGTGATCCGCAATCCGGAGCAGCACCATCATGGACCGGCGATGCAATTGATCGTCTCACGCGACGGCGATCGCTTGCGTCTTGGTGAAGCCGCAGCACCCGGGCAGGGCGATCTCAGCGCAACATTGCGCCGCGATCCCGATCGTATCGAAATGCACTGGGACGACGTCAATGGCATGATCACGATGACGCGTGCGACGCCGGCGCAAACAGATTTGTTCACGGCGCGGCCGCGAACCGATCCGCCATACCTGTATCGTCAGCCGCAGCATCTGGACGATGGCTGGCCCACGGCGCGGGCGCGGGATCTGGGCGTCGACGAAGCAGCGCTTGCGCGCGCCGTCCAGCGGATCATCGACATCGATCCGTCAAGCCAGCGTGCATGGCTTATTCATTCCATCGCGGTGGCTTATCGCGGCCGGCTCATTCTCGATGAATATTTCTATGGCTACGACGCGGCCACGCCCCATGACATGCGCTCGGCGAGCAAAACCTTTTCGTCCATGATCTTGGGTGCGGTGATGATGGAGGGGCGTGCGAACATCTCGCCCGACACGCGCCTCTATCCGCTGCTCGCATCGCTGGGTCCGTTTGCCAATCCCGATCCGCGCAAGGATCGCATCACCCTTGGCCACGCTCTCACACACTCGACTGGCCTTGAGTGCGACGATGCTCGCGAGGAGGAGCCGCTGTCGCCGGGCAATGAAGGCCTGATGCAGTCGCAGCGCGCCGAGCCCAATTGGTGGCGTTTCACATTGAACTTGCGCAGCCTGTACGAGCCCGGCGCCCATTACGCTTATTGCTCGGGCGGCATCAATCTGGCGGGTGCAGCACTCACCATTGCGACGGGCGAATGGCTGCCCGAACTGTTTGACCGCACCATCGCGCGGCCGCTGCAATTCCAGCAATATTATTGGAACCTCATGCCGAACGGCGAAGGCTATATTGGCGGCGGCGCCTTCGTGCGCACGCGAGACTTCCTGAAGATCGGGCAAGCCTATCTCGATGGCGGCGTCTGGAATGGCCGGCGCATCGCCACGCAAGCATGGGTGCGTGATGCGATGGCGCCGCATGCGCGCATCTCGCAGGAAACGACAGGGCTAACCGGCGACGCCTTCGCCAATTTCTATTTCGACACCGATGAAGGTTATGCCTGGCACCACGTCATGATGCGCTCGGGCCAACAGCGCTATCCAATCTATCACGGCAACGGCAATGGCGGCCAATTGCTAATGGTTGTGCCGCAATTCGATCTCGTGGTGATGTTCACAGCCGGCAATTACCGGCAGGGTCTGTGGAATCGAGAGCGCGATGACATTGTCGGCGACATGATCATTCCAGCTTTGGGACGGGGCCCGCGCTAGGCCGCGCGCGCAGCGCGAATGTCTAGGGCGTTGCGCTGGGTGCAGGCGCGCGCGCCCCATTCTGCTTCGGCGGCGCGTAATCCGGCTGCTGACCGGCGCGGCGCAGGCCAAGTTGGAGAATGCGCTCCAATAGGTCGGCGTAGCTGATGTTGTCGTGCAGCGCCGATTGCGCGAGCTCTTCGCCGGGCGCGATTTCCGGGTTTGGGTTGGCTTCGATGAAATACGGCGTGCCGTCCTTGTCGAGACGGAGGTCGACACGCGCATAGCCGTCCAGCTCAAGGGTGCGGCAGACGCGCTTCACCATGGTGCGGATCTTTGACACCAGCGGCGGCGTCAGATCGTCGGCCGGACCGTCCTGCACGCCGCGGCGCTTCTGGTAGTCGACATTGTGCTTCACGTGCTCGGTGGCGATCGGCAGCGCATCCGCCGGCATGTCGGTGAATTTGAGCTCCCAGATCGGCAGCACGGTGAGACGGCCGTCGCCGAGCACGCCGACATAGATTTCGCGGCCGTCGATATATTGCTCGACGATCGCGGCCGTGCCGATGCGCTCATGGACGAAGGTCACGCGCTCCTGCAGCTTCTCGTCGGTGAAGACGACGGACGCCTGCGAAATCCCGAGCGACGCATCTTCGGTGAGGCTCTTCACGATCAGCGGGAATTTGAGCCGGCTGGGGCGGATGATCTTGCGGCCCATCGGAAACACAACGAAAGCCGGCGTCGGGATGCGGTGATATTTGAGCAGCTTCTTCGAGAGATCCTTGCCCTGCGAGAGCACCATGCCGCGCGGATTGCAGCCGGTGTAGGGCACCTTCATCAACTCAAGAAACGCCGCGACGTGCTGACAATAGAGCGTCTCGCCATGGAATTGGTCGAGCAGGTTGAAGACGATGTCAGGCTTCCACGTCTCGATCTCTTCGCGCAGCGGCGTCAAGTCGTACTGGACGCCCAGCCATTTGATCTCGTGGCCGGCGTCGCGCAGCGTGAGGTGGACATTCCACTCGGTCTTGCACGCGTAGATTTCTTTCTCGCTGAGTCCTTCGAGCGATTCCGGCGGCAATTGGTCCGGCCGGCAGATCGCAAGGATGCGGAGTTGCTTCATACGGCAAACCAGGCGCGGCGCGAGGAGAGATAATGTGAGTGCACGGCCTTCGATGTTAGCATAGCGGTAATGTCGCGGCGAACTTTTTGACTGGGGCCGGGCGCACGGAGGTTGAGAGCGCGGGTACGCGCCATCATATCGTCGAGCGCTGCGTCAAGCGCAAACGGATATTCGCCGCTTTCTCGCGCCACGGCGCGAACGATACGGCCGCGATTGCGGCGAATCACTGTGGTGGCGAGCGGCGCCCCGCGGTGATCTTCTTTGCTGGCGAACACACGGCGCAGATCGCGATCAAACACGGTCGGCGCATCGATCGCATAGCGCTCGCGCTTGTATTGGTAGTGCTCGCTCAGCGTGATGTTGAGCTTATAGAGTGGGTCGATCGTGAGGCGCTTCTGCGGCAGCGGCTTTTCGCCCGCAATCTCCGTCATCAGCTCATCCATGTATTCGAGCTTCTTCAGCGCCCCCGGCCAATCGGCGTAGCGTCTGCGCCAGTTCGAACGCGGCGTCAGCCACACCGCGAAGGTCTCGGCGAAATCTTCGTCGGGATGGCACTGCGCATACCAGCGGCGCAAATACTGAACGTAATTCTTGCTTGCCGGGTTAGGCTGATAGTGTTCGGGGTAAGGCGCCGAGGCGCGGCCGAACAGATTTTGCCAGCGGCGCCGGCGATGCAGGCCATAGGCATATTGCACGACGTGGCCGGCTTCGTGGCGCAAAATGCGCATGCATTCGCGCTGCGTGCCGCCTTCGGCTTCGAGCATCATCTTGCGCTCAAGGCGCATCAGCCTTGGATGCGCGAGGTAAAAGGGAAACGCTATGCCCGCCGTCTCGGGCGCGCTGAACCAATCTTCCGAAATCCAACCATGCGCGCGCACCATAATGGCGTGTGCGCGCAGCTCGCTGTTCAAATCATGCAGGCATTCGTGGAGCCACGAGCCAGTGAAGCGCAGCTTCAGTTGCTTGATCGGCAATGCCAGCAATTCGTCGTCGGAAAGCGCCGCCCAGTGCGGCTGACTGTTTCGCGTTCGACGTGTTTGGCTCCGATCGCGCCTGGGCATTTCTGAAGCTTTACGCATGCTGCCTGCTTCGCTGCAACGGTTCGAATGCGCGGACGGTGGAAGAGTTTCAACGCGACGGCGGGTGTGGTTACCGGCCGGGCTCGTGGCGGATGGCGAGAAGTTATGGGGACGAGCCGCCCGGCGGAGTTGGCTCGGCTCAGAAATGAGTTAAAAACGGGACGCTGGCAGGTCAGGGAGGACGCCTCATGTGGTTTGCGGACAAGCTTGGGCCGGTTCCGAAGGGCACGCCGCAGGGCAGAGCCCACCCGCAAACAGCCCAACCCGCCGCCGCGCAAGCCGGGCGGAACGCCGCGCCGGCCGCCCAGGCCCAACAGAAGGGCCAATCGCAACAGAAGGCCCAACCGCAAGCGAAGGCGCGGCCCGCGCCCGAGCCGGAACCGCCGAAGAAGAAAAAGGGCTGGTTCTAGGGGCAAAAGCGCCCTCGCGGTACGGATCCAACGGCCCCCGCGCGCGTGCTAAGAGTTCGCGCATGGCGAACAATCAGCGTCTCCTGATTGGGTTCTATGCTCTTGTGTCTCTGGCGGCGCTGATGGCCACCTGGAGCCAGAACCTCGCTTATACGGGCGGTGGCCCGGTGAGCGCGTTTCAGCTGTTTGTGCAGGAGACGCGGGTCAACCCGGCCAGCCGCTCCATCACCGTGGACATCGCCTTCTTCCTGCTGGCGGCGTCGGCTTTCATGGTGATCGAGGCGCGCCGGCTCGGGGTGCGGCTTGTGTGGCTCTACATCCTGTTTGGGTTTCTGATCGCGATCAGCGTCACTTTTCCGCTTTTCATGATCGCCCGCGAGCTGCGGCTCGGTCCGGCAGCGAAACCGGATACGCCCTGGTCGCTCACCGCGACGGACCTCATAGGGCTCGTCCTCGTCGCGACTGTGGCGCTCAGCCTAACCTGGTTTGTCTTGGCTTAGCCGGCGCTGCTTGGCTTGGCCGGAGCGGCTGGAACTTGTCGTTGGCGTTGTTGTTGGGGTGGTCGATTGCTCGGGCGTTGTGGTCGCGGGATTGGCCGGGGCCGGGGGAAACAGCGCCATTCCGGCTGCGTTGTATCCCATCAAGAGGGCCTCATTATTGTTCACGCGAAAGACGAAGGTCTCGGTAAGCGGGCCATCGGCGCACTGGCGATTGTAGACCACCGTGACGAAGTGGCCCGACGTGTTGACGTTGCTATTCCAGGCGTTCGGATCACGGGCAGGCGCCGCACAGCTTCTGACATTGCGGACAACGGTGTCGATTCGCGCCAGATCTTCCGCGCTCGCGTTTTGCCTGAACTCGGCTGAGGCGGCGGCGTAAATGGCGGCGTCGTCGCCGCGCGACTGCAAAGCATGAAACTGCGCCACCGCAGCTTCGACGGCGGCAGTATCAGCCTGCGACATGCACGCTGCGACCAGCGCCGCCGTCGCGATCGAAAGCATTAGCCGCTTGGCCATAAGCGCCTCCTTGAAGCGTCATCAGGATACTTGCCGCCCGCGAACGTCAAGGCGCACGCGAAGCGGCGCGTGATTTAGCTCTGGCTCAGCTGTGATAGCGCATGCTGCTGTGTAGGGTTCGTTCGTGTTGCACCGAAGCTCTAGTCGAGCCGTGGCGAAGCGGCGCAGGTTTTGACCGTTCGCCGCCACATTTCGCCCAGAAGGCGCGTACGGCGATCACAAACTTGTTGATGCGCGTCCGAACTGGAACTGGGCTGCATCCTCGCACTTAGTAGGACAGCGCTGAAAGGTTTCGTTCAGCATTAACGCAGTAAGGTGAAGGCTGGGAGTGAAGACAATGCTCGAGAAGAAGATCGGCGAGCCTTGCCCGACCTGCGAAACGCCGCTGCAACGGCGGCGCTCTACGTTTCGCACCATCGTCGGCGACATCGCTTATTGTGCACGCTGCTGCTCCTCGTTCGAGATCGCCCGCGAGGACGATACGAACTTGGCGCTGATACTGCCGCCGGAATTCGCCCCGGTTTAACGGCGCTACGCAAGGGCCTCGTCCGCGCTGGGGCGCGCGGGACGCGTTTTGGCCCTGGCTTTTTCTCCTAAGCCGTGTTGGTTTCCGGCCCGCTGATGGCCGAATTCGCCGCACCCAATCCCGATGTACCAAAGCCGGCGCGCGCGGCTTTCATGTTTATCTTCATCGCGCTGGCGCTGGACATGCTAGCGCTCGGCGTCATTTCGCCGGTGCTGCCGAAACTGATCATGCAATTGCAGGGCGGGGACGAGGCGAGCGCTGCGCGCTGGGTCGGTTGGCTGCTCACCGTCGCCGCGACCATGCAATTCGCGACGATGACGACGGTTGGCGCACTTTCCGACGCAATTGGCCGCCGGCCCGTGATGCTGCTGTCGATGTTCGGGCAAGCGATAAATTACGTCATCATCGCCATGGCTCCCGATCTCTGGTGGCTGATGATCGGACAAATAATCGTCGGCGTGACGTCATCGTCGGTGCCCACGGCCATGGCTTATGTGGCTGATGTCACCCCGGCGGGCGAGCGCGCCAGCGCCTTCGGCAAGCTCAGCGCTGCATTCGGCATCGGCTTTTTGGTCGGGCCCTCATTGGGAGGGGTGCTCGGCAATCTTGATCCGAAAGCGCCGTTTTGGGTGGCGGGAGCGCTCTCAGCGTTGAATGGCCTTTACGGGCTTTTCGTGATGCCTGAGTTGTTGCCGCGCCTGCGGCGTGCGGCGTTCAACTTGCGTCGGATCAACCCGTTTTCGAGTTTGGTGCTCTTCCGTCAACGCAGCAATGTGCGTTCGCTGGCTATCGTGAAATTCCTGAACGACATCGCGTTCTGGTCATTCCAGTCCGCGTTCGCGCTTTACGCCATGTATCGCTACCATTGGACGCCGCAGGACATTGGTCTGACGCTCACGCTCTACGCTGCCTTGAGCGGGGGGGTGCAGGTCGTGCTGGTGGGTTGGGTGGTGAAGCATTTCGGCGAGCGCGCCTCCGTCGTCAGCGGCTTGGTCTTCGGCGCGTTGGGGTTTGTAGCGATCGCGCTATCGCCGAGCGGATATATCCTGCTGATGTTGCTGCCGATCGGCGTCCTTTGGGGTCTCGCGGGGCCCGCCAACCAGTCGATCATGACAAGCCGCGTGGATCCAACCGAGCAAGGGCTGCTGCAGGGCGCGCTCGCCTCGCTCACCGGCATTGCCGGGATGATCGGCCCTGGCCTCTTCACCACGGTGTTTGCGCTCTTTATTGGCCGCGAGGCTTCGCTCAATCAGCCAGGCGCGCCCTTTCTTGCTGCCGCAATCCTGGTGACGGCGTCAGTCATTGTTGCGTTCTTCGCGACGCGCGAGCCTCATACCGCACCTTAAGCCAGCGCCTTAGCCCGCGCCTTAAGCCGGCGCCTCTTCCAGGTTCGCTTCCGGGATGAGCGCGCGCATGCGGTTGCCGAAAGAGATAAGGCAGGCTTCGCTGGGGGAGAGCGGGCCGGTGGAATAGCTGGAAGACTCCATGCCTTGCTGCACGCCTTCGATGAGCGTGGTGTCTTCGGCGTTGACTTGGCGATTGATGCGCCAATTGAGGAAGCGCGCGGCGCGCATTTCGCGGCTGGCGTCGGCGCGCACATAGGCAATTTCACGGATTGTGGTTTGCGTCGCCGATACGGGAATGAATTGCATGAAGTCGACTTGATCGGGGTAGATGTCGAAGGCGAGGTTTGGCCAAAGCTTATAATAAGCCCAGAGGCGGCGGCGCTCGGGCGGAATGTGGGTGAAGCCGTCCAGCAGTTTCTGGTAGGCGCCCTCGGACCAATTGTTCGAAGGCGTTTCCGTCACTTCGCCCCACATCTTGTCGATCCATTCCCTCGCTTCGATGCGGTAGGAGCCGGCGAAGAGGCGTGAAAGTCCCGGATGTGCGACCGGGATGTGCATGCCGTCCGAATAATTGTCGCCGACATTCTTCCAGTTCACGGGACGCGGACGCAACGTCACCCGGCCGTTCGGCATGAGCTTCTCGAGTTCGTAGGCGGCGAGTTCGTCTGCGTAGGGCGCCATCATTTCGCTGACGCTGGGCAAGCCGCGTTGCAGGCGCACGAAAATGAAGCCGTGCGCGATTTCCTGGTCGACTGCCTTCAAGCCGAGCTGGCTGGGGTCCAGACCTTCGAACCCTTGCCATTTCGGCGCGCCGGCGAAGGCGCCGTCGAGCTTGTAGCTCCAGGCGTGATAGGGACACACGAGGCGCCGGCCACAGGAGCCGCGCGCTTCGCCCGCGATCTTGCCGGCGCGATGGCGGCAGACATTGTGGAAACTGCGCAGCACCTTGTCTTCGCCGCGCACCGTGACGATGCGCTCGCCCAGCACATCGAGCGTCAGATAGTCGCCGACGTTCGCTACATCATTGATGTGACCCATAATGTGCCAGGCTTGCGCGAAGATTTTTTCGCGCTCGATCTCGAAGAAGCGTTGGTCGGTGTAGAGCCAGGCGGGCAGAGATCTCGGCGTCATGCTGGCTCTCTTAGGATGCGTCGGGCAAACGGGCGAGCAAGAACGCGTAGAGCGACTTTGAACGGATAAAGCAATTGGGCAAGGGCGTTGGCGCCGACATTTTCATTTACCCCTAAAGGCGCGTTGCACACGCCTGGGACATAATAGGTGCCGAAGGCTTGGTCGAACACTGAGAACGCGGTGGCGAAGTTCGAGCCAACGCCTTGGCCGTCGCGCACGTGATGCCAGCGGTGCATGACCGGTGAAACTACGACGCGGCCGAGCGGGCCGAAGGTCCATGGCGCGTCCATATGGATGAACATGCCCCAATAATGGCGGACCAAGTTGTTGAGCACGAGCGTCCAAGGCGGAAAGCCGAGCAGGGCGAGGCCGGCCGTGTCGATCAGCACGGTGGAGACGCGATTGATCGGATGGAAGCGGAAGAGTGTTGTCCACGTCATTGCCGTGTCGCTGTGATGGATGGCGTGTGCGGGCCAAAGCGGCCGCGTGTGCTCAAGGCGATGGCGCCAATAGCCGATGAAGTCGCCGGCGAAGACCGCCAGGAAACCGACGATCCATTGCGGCCAATGCGTCCAGAAATCTCGCTGCAGCAGGATCAGGCCGGCGTTCTGCATCGCAGCGCCCATGAGGGCGGTGAGGATCGCAAACACCGGCGTCATGACGAGGATGTCGAAAACCCAGAGCCCGAGATTGGTGGTGACTTCGGCGCGCGCCTTGCGCGCCTTGGCGATCGCCTCACCGCCCCGAGCGATGAGCGCGATGACGGCAAAGACGGCGCCGGCGATCGCCAGTTCGCGCCCGTTTTGCAGGAGCGCAGCGGACGTCGATTGCACCAGGGTGAGCAGCGCGGGCGGCATCTCGTGATCAATCTAGCCTGCGGCGTCAAGCTTCGGGAAGCAGGCGCGCCAGATTGGCGCGGAAGGCGCGGTCGCGTTTGAGGGAAACCTCCCGGCTCATGGCGTCACGGCGCGTCGGGTAGCGCTCGGCGTAAAGAAGCACCCAGGCGCGGCCGCGGGTCGAGCGCGCGCCGCGCCCGGCATTGTGAGCGTTGAGCCGGGAATCAAGGTCAACGCACCAACCCACATAGGTGCGCCGGTCTGGCCCTCGCACGCTTCCGAGCACGTAGACGAAGGCGAACGCGCTCAGCTGAATCCGCCGAAGTTGATGTATTTCACGTCAAGATATTCATCCAAACCCTCGACGCCGCCTTCGCGGCCCAAGCCGCTTTCCTTCACGCCGCCGAACGGCACGACCTCGTTGGAAAGGATGCCGTCATTGATGGAGATCATGCCGTATTGCAGCCGCTCGGCGATGCGCCAGGCGCGGTGGATGTCCTTGGTGAAGAAATAGCCGGCGAGGCCGTAAGGGGTGTCGTTGGCGATGGCGACGGCTTCGTCCTCCGACGAGAATTTGATCAGCGGCGCGACTGGGCCGAAAATCTCTTCAGTATTGACGCGCATGTCGCGGGTGACGTTGGCGAGCACCGTGGGTGTGAAGAATTGTTTGCCGGCGCTGTTCGGCTTGCCGCCGGTCAGCGGCGTTGCGCCGGCGTCGATGGCCTCGGCGACCATGCGTTCGACCTTTTCCATCGCCTTCATGTCGATGAGCGGGCCGACGGCGACGCCGTCGCCATCGCCGGGGCCGACCTTCAACGCTTTGACGGCGTCGGCGAGTTTCTTGGAGAATTCTTCGTAGATCTTGTCTTCGACCAGGATGCGGTTGGCGCAGACGCAGGTTTGGCCGGCATTGCGGAATTTCGAAGCGATGGCGCCCTTCACCGCTTGCTCCATGTCGCAATCGGCAAAAACCAAGAGCGGCGCATTGCCGCCAAGCTCGAGCGAAATGCGTTTCACGGTCGAGCCGACGCAGAGGGCGCCGAGCCTCTTGCCGACTGCGGTTGAGCCGGTGAAGGAGAATTTCTTCACAATCGGGCTTTCGCACATGATCTTGCCGACGGCGTCGGCTGTATGCGTCGTCACCACGTTGAACACGCCCTTCGGCAAGCCTGCCTGCTCGGCCAGCTCGGCCAGCATCAGCGCGGTCAGCGGCGTTTGGTGGGGCGGCTTCAGCACGATGGTGCAGCCGGCGGCGATTGCGGGCGCGGCCTTGCGGGTGATCATCGCCATCGGGAAATTCCACGGCGTCACCGCACAGCAGACGCCGACCGGCTGCTTGATGGTCACGTAGCGGCGGGTGGGCGTCGTGGTCGGGATCGTGCGCCCATAAGCGCGCTTGGCTTCTTCGCCGAACCATTCGACGAAGCTCGCGCCATAGGCGGCTTCGCCCCTGGCTTCCGCCAGCGGTTTGCCGCCTTCGCGCGTGATCATGGCCGCGAGCCGATCGATGTCGGCCATCATCGCTTCGTACCAGGCGCGCATGATCGCGGCGCGTTCCTTGGCGGTCTTTGCCGCCCACGCGGGGAAGGCGGCGTCGGCGGCAGCGATGGCGTCTTCGCAATCGGCGGCGCCCAGATCGGGGACTTGGGCGATCACTTCCTGATTTGCGGGATTGTAAACGGGGAAGCGCTTGGCGCTGCCGCGCCATTCACCATTGATGTACGCGTCGGAGCGGAACGGCGTGGCCATGATGCGTGTTCCTTGTCTTGAGAAGGACTTTGCGCAGGCTCAATGCCGCTTCAAGCCCCTCGCGTCATCCCCCTGTGTCACCTTGTCGTCCCCCTGTGTCGTGCCTCGTGTCATCCCTCGTGTCATCTTTGTGGCGCGGCGCGCGACGCAAGCCTATAGAGTTCGCATCAAAGAGGCGGCGCATGAGCTGGAAGGACATCCTGGTCATCGTATCGGAGGCAGCGGCTGACGAGCCGGCCATGGCGTTAGGCGAAGCGTTGGCCAAGCAAAGCAACGCGCACCTCGCGGCGGCCTTCCTGACGCCGCTGCCGGACGAACCGCTGGCTTACGAGCCCACGGTGGTGGCTGGCGTGTGGGCGGAATTGCTGGGTCGCGCCCGCGCCGACGCGGAAGCCGAGCGCAAGCGTGTTGAAGACCGCCTGAAGCGCGCCGGCCAGCCCTATGAATTGCGCACCGCCGAGGCGCTGTCGCGCGATCTGGGCCGGGTGGCCGCGGTGCATGCGCGCTACGCCGATGTCGCGGTGATGACGCGCCCGCCGGAAGGCATTGGCGCCGAGCTGCGGGAAGAAATCATCGAAGGCATCCTGTTTCACTCCGGGCGTCCGGCGCTGATCGCGCCGACCGGCTGGTCGGGGACGATGATCGGCAAACGCGTGGTTATTGCCTGGGACGCAAGCCGCGAGGCGACGCGCGCGCTTTCGGAAGCGGATGATATTCTGGAATTTGCCGAAGCGGTCACGGTGATCACCATCGACGCCAAGCCGAAAATGTTCGGACATGGCGACCAGCCTGGCGCAAACATCGCTGGGCATTTGCAGCGCCGCGGCTTGCCGGCCCAGGTGAAGAATGTCGACAGCGGCGGACGCTCGGCTTCCGCGGCGATCCTGGAAGAAGCCAAGGCGCTCGATGCCGATCTGGTGGTGATGGGCGGCTACGCGCATTCGCGTCTGCGCGAATTAGTGTTCGGCGGCGCCACGCGCGAATTGCTGCGTACGGCGACCGTGCCGCTGCTGATGGCGCATTAACGATCGGCGAAATGGCGCACCGCCCTTGTGTGCCTTTGCCGTCACACTAGATGAGAGCTAAATCGGTCATGCCACGTCGATCCGCCGCAACGGGGGTCGGTGCGGGACGCTCTTTGAGAGGTCGCTCATGGATATGGAAAAGCTCACCGAGCGGGCGCGCGGGTTCGTGCAGGCTGCGCAGACGATCGCACTGCGCGAACAGAACCAGCAACTTGAAACCCAGCATTTGCTCAAAGCGTTGCTGGACGACCGCGAAGGCTTGGCCGCCGGCTTGCTGACCAGCGCGGGCGCCAATGCGCGCGCTGGCGGCCGATGAGGCTGACAAGGCGGTGCAAGCGCTGCCAAAAGTGCAGGGCGGCGGCGACCGCATGTATGCATCGAACTCGTTCCAGCGAGCGCTCGATGCGGCCGAGCAAGCCGCCGCGAAAGCCGGCGATTCTTATGTGACGGCGGAGCGATTGCTTTTTGGCTTGGCCATCACGCCCGGACCGGGGGCCGACATTCTCAAAAAGGCCGGTCTCACCCCACAAAAGCTTGAGGCCGCGATTGCTGAATTACGCCAGGGGCGGACGGCGCAATCCTCCAGCGCCGAA
Source organism: uncultured Pseudomonadota bacterium (assembly GCA_963837475.1). Taxonomy (GTDB): domain Bacteria; phylum Pseudomonadota; class Alphaproteobacteria; order Caulobacterales; family Aquidulcibacteraceae; genus Vitreimonas. The sequence goes on along the minus strand of CAWIND010000001.1, from coordinate 452,968 downwards.
GATCAGTACGATGCGCTCAAGAAATATGCGCGCGATCTCACCGAGGATGCGCGCAAAGGCAAACTCGATCCAGTGATTGGGCGCGACGAAGAAATCCGCCGCACCATCCAAGTGCTGTCGCGGCGCACTAAGAACAATCCGGTGCTGATTGGCGAGCCGGGCGTCGGCAAGACGGCGATCGCCGAAGGCCTGGCGCTTCGCATCATCAATGGCGATGTGCCGGAGAGCCTGAAGCACAAGAAGCTCTTGGCGCTCGACATGGGCGCGCTGATTGCCGGCGCGAAATTCCGCGGTGAGTTCGAAGAGCGGCTGAAAGCGGTGCTCAACGAAGTGACCGCAGCCGAAGGCGGCATTATCCTCTTCATCGATGAGCTGCACACGCTGGTCGGCGCTGGCAAGGCTGAAGGGGCGATGGATGCGTCGAATTTGCTGAAGCCGGCTTTGGCGCGCGGGGAATTGCACTGTGTCGGCGCAACGACTTTGGATGAGTACCGCAAGCACGTGGAAAAGGACGCCGCCTTGGCGCGGCGCTTCCAACCGGTGTTTGTCGATGAACCGACTGTCGAGGATACGATCTCAATCCTGCGCGGGCTGAAGGATCGCTACGAGCAACATCACGGCGTGCGCATCTCGGATGCGGCGATCGTGGCGGCGGCACAGCTTTCCCACCGTTACATTTCGGATCGCTTCCTGCCGGACAAAGCCATCGACCTGATGGATGAGGCAGCCTCGCGCCTGCGCATGCAGGTCGATTCCAAGCCCGAAGAGCTCGATGAGTTGGATCGGCGCACATTGCAGCTGAAGATCGAGCTTGAGGCGCTGAAGAAGGAAAAGGACGCCGCTTCACAGGATCGCGTGCGGAAGCTGGCGGCCGAGATCGCTCAGCTTGAAACGCGCTCCAAAGAGCTGACGGCGACCTGGAGCGCCGAGAAGCAGAAGCTTCAGGTTACGTCGAAGTCGAAGGAAGAGCTCGAAAGGCTGCAGACCGAATACGAGAATGCGGTGCGGCGCGGCGATCTCGCGCGCGCCTCAGAACTCAAGTACGGGCGCATTCCGCAACTGGAAAAGCAGATCGCCGACGCTGAAAAGGCCGGCGGCGAGGGCGGCGGCTTGGTCAAAGAGGTCGTCGACGCCGAAGCCATTGCGGGCGTCGTCTCGCGCTGGACCGGCGTGCCGGTCGAGAAAATGCTGGAAGGCGAGAAGGCAAAGCTGCTCGCCATGGAAGATCAGCTGCGCAGACGCGTGATCGGACAGGAGCCGGCGCTGCGCGCGGTTGCGGATGCGGTGCGCCGTGCGCGCGCTGGGCTGCAGGATCCCCACCGGCCGATCGGCTCGTTCATGTTCCTGGGGCCGACAGGCGTGGGCAAAACCGAACTGACCAAGGCGCTCGCCGAATTCCTGTTTGACGACGAGCATGCGCTGACCCGCATCGACATGTCGGAATACATGGAGAAGCACTCGGTTTCGCGCCTGATCGGCGCGCCTCCAGGTTATGTCGGCTATGAAGAGGGCGGCGCGCTGACGGAGACTGTGCGGCGGCGGCCTTATCAGGTCGTGCTGTTCGACGAAATCGAGAAAGCGCATCCGGACGTGTTCAATGTCTTGCTGCAAGTGCTGGACGATGGGCGCCTCACCGATGGTCAAGGCCGCACGGTCGATTTCAAGAACACTATTCTGATCATGACCTCGAACGCCGGCGCCCAATATCTGGCCGATCAGCCGGAGGGCGCCGATGTTGAGGACGTGCGCAAGCAAGTGATGGACGAAGTGCGCATGCGCTTCCGTCCGGAATTCCTGAACCGAATTGACGAGATCATTCTCTTCAAGCGGCTCGAACGTGCGCAGATGAATTCCATCGTCGATATCCAACTCAAGCGGCTCGAGAAGCTGCTGGCGGCGCGGAACATCACGATCGAGCTCGATACGCGCGCAAAGGCGGAGCTGGCCAAGCGCGGCTACGACCCGGCCTACGGCGCGCGCCCGCTGAAGCGCGTGATCCAAAAGGATGTTCAGGACCCGCTGGCGCGGCTCATTCTCGAGGGCCGCATCAAGGATGGCGATCACGTGCGCGTCACCTTCGACGGCAACGATTTCCTGTTCAATGGCGCCAGCGACAAGAAGGCGGCCTGAAGCCTTATCCCCTAAGCCGCGTCACCGGTGAGAAAAAACGGAATCGTTCCATGCGTGGTTGATGATGGATTTGATGCAACGCGGAAATCTGAGATCACGCGCCGATGACGCGTTATCGTTCGCGAAACGCGAAATCGGATTGCTTTGCGTACTGATGTTGCTTGCGTTGGCGCTCTGGGGTTTTCTGCACATTGCAGAAGAGATGGGCGAGGGCGAAACGCGGCCGTTCGATACGGCCGTGTTGCTGGCGATGCGGACAAGCGACGCGCACGACCCGATCGGCCCGCCATGGCTCGAGTTCGCCGCTCGTGATGTGAGCGCACTCGGTGGCTTCACGGTGCTGACGTTACTGACGGTTCTTGCCGGCGGCTTCCTGCTAATCACGAAGAAGTACGCTGACGCGCTGGTGCTGCTTGTCGCGGTGGTGGGCGCAACAGCGCTGAGCGAGAGCTTGAAACTCGGCTATGCGCGGCCGCGGCCGGATTTGGTGGCCCATGCCGTGGAGACGCTCGGCTCAAGCTTTCCAAGCGGCCATGCGACGCTCTCGGCGGCGACCTATCTCACGATCGGGGCGCTCGTCGCGCACGGCCAGGAGCGCCAAGGCGTCAAGACTTACATCCATGTGACCGCCATCCTGCTGGCGCTGCTGATCGGGGTGTCGCGGGTTTATCTGGGCGTTCACTGGCCGACCGATGTTCTGGCCGGCTGGTGTGTCGGGGCGGCATGGTCGATTTCGTGCGTCGCCCTCGCGAACTGGCTGACGCGGGGCCGAAGCCCTACATTGGCGCCATGAGCATCCGCCCGGGCGACGAGAAAACTCCCGATGAACTGCCCGAAGACGGGACGGTCTTGGAAACAATCGTGCCCAAGCCGCGCGATCTTGGCGACAATTTCATGGTGCGTCGCGCGCTGCCCGCAATCGAAAAGCGGATGATCGGACCGTTCATTTTCTGGGACGAGTTCGGACCGGCGCGCTTTGAAGCGGGCAAGGGCTTGGACGTCCGCCCCCATCCGCACATCAATTTGGCGACGGTCACCTATCTATTCGAAGGCGAGATTTTCCATCGCGATACATTGGGTTCAGCGCAAGCGATCAAGCCGGGCGACGTGAACTGGATGAATGCCGGGCGCGGCATTGCGCATTCGGAGCGCACAGCGCCGCAATTGCGCGCGAGCGGTTCGCCGATTGGCGGTATTCAGTCCTGGGTGGCGCTGCCGGAAGCGCAGGAAGAAAGCGCGCCTTTCTTCAAGCATCACGCCGAGAGCGAGCTGCCGCTCATTGATGGCGAAGGCAAAAGCGTGCGTGTGATTGCCGGCAAGCTGTTTGGCAAGCAATCGCCTGTGCAGACCTATTCCGAGATGTTCTACGCCGATGCGCGGCTCGACACGGGCGCGCTCCTGCCGCTGGACACTGATTACGAGGAGCGCGGCCTTTATCTCGTTTCAGGCACAATTGAGGTTGGCGGTGAAACCCACGACGCTGGGCGGTTGCTCTATTTTCGCCCTGGTGCGCGGGTGACGATTGCAGCACGCACACCGGCGCGCTTCATGCTGCTCGGCGGCGCGCCGCTGGGTCCGCGTCACATTTGGTGGAATTTCGTCTCCTCACGCAAAGAGCGGATCGAACAGGCCAAGGAGGATTGGGCGGCCGGCCGGTTCGGGACTGTCCCCGGTGACGACAAGGAATTCATCCCTTTGCCGGATCATTGAGCCCGATCACTCAACAATGAGAAGCGCATGGCAAAGACAAGCAAAAGCGTTTCGAACAATGGCTGGAAGACTTGCCCGCGTGGTCACAAATATCGCGGCGCCGGCCCATGCCCGATATGCTGGCCAGGACGCGCCAAGACGTCGAAACGCAAATAGCGCTGCTATTTCGAGCCCATCACGAACTGGTTGCCTTCAGGATCCTTGAAGATTGCGTATTCGCCCCAGGACTGCTTCTCAGGCGCTTTCACGAATTCGACGCCGCGCTCTTTCAGCTGCCTGTAGGTTGCCTGCACATCGTCGCAGGCGAATGAGCCGTTGAAGAAGCTGCCGATGCGGTCCTGATGCCCCTCCGGCGTGAAGAGCACGATGCCAGTGGACTGTCCGCGGATTTTCAATTCGATCCAGCGCTGATCGCCCATCGGCTGATCTGTGTGGACTTCGAAGCCGACCTGTTCGGTCCAGAACTTCACGGCGCGGTCCTGGTCGCGGCAGGGGATGCCTGCGAATTTGAGGTGCGTGATCATGCGCCCCTTTTCCGTCGCCGGGCGCGCTGGCGCAAGCCGTTCGACTATTACTATAGTAGCGAATGGTAAAGCGGCTTGGGCTCGATCCCTATATCGTCGACACGCTGATGCGCGACCTGGTGGCGCACGACCGGGCGCCCTCGACGTTCGTGGTGTTCCTTTGGCTCTGGCGGCAGACGCACGCGCAAGCGCGCGACAAGATCGGCGCCAGCCTCGCCGACATCGCTCACGCCACGGGTCTGTCGAAATCTTCGGTCCAGAACGCCATCCGCCGGCTTTCGCGCCGGCGCCTGGTGATGACAAGCAAGGCTGGCCCCACTGTCGCGCCGATCTACCAGGTGAACGAAACCTGGAAGCGCTGAAAAAGTGCTTGAGCCGTCCCCTGGGGCCGGCATTTTGATCGCGGCCGTTCGAGGAGACCGATGAAGCCCAGTGTTTTTCAGGAGACCGCGGCTACGGTCGCCAAGCGCTTCGGCGTGAGCGTCAAGGCGCTGCGCGTCTATGAAGAACTAGGTCTGCTGAAGCCCGCCCGCACGGTTTCTGGGTGGCGCATCTACCGTCAGCCCGAGCTCGAGCGGCTCTCCGCCATTCTGGCGCTGAAGCAGCTGGGCCTGCCGCTGAAGCGGATCGGCGAATTGTTACGCGGAGCGGGCGATCTTTCGGCCGCGCTGGCGCTGCAGGAAGCGGCATTGATCGACGCCAAGGCGGAAGCTGAACAGGCGCTGGCGCTTGTGCGCGCGGCGCGCGCGAAGCTAGCTGAGAAGAAGAGCCTCTCTCCGGACGAACTTTCGAAACTGGTTCGGAGCACGGCAATGTCGGAATTCAAGTGGTCGGAAAAGATGGAAGCGCTTTCGCAAAAGCATTTCACCGCCGAGCAATTGCAGAATCTTGCGATCGCGCAAATTCACCGCCGAAGATCAAGAACGGGTCAGCGCCGCGTGGACTGAGATTTTCGCCGATATCAGCGCGCTTGGCGCCGATCCCGATCCGGGCTCGGAGCAAGCGCTGGCGATAGCACGGCGCGCCGACGCATTGCTGGCGGAATTTTCCGGCGGCGATCCAAAACTGCTGCAAGCCGCGAGCAAAATGAACCGGGAAGCGTTCCATGATCCCGAACTTTCGTCGCGCATGCCGGGACCGGCCTCTCATTTTGTGTTCGTGAACAAGGCCATCGCGCAACTGCGCGAGCGCGGCGAAACCGTGGCCTGCGGCGCGAGCGAGGCGAATTGACCATCAAGCGTGCGTGCTACGGCTTGACGTTCGTTGCCATCGTGAAACAGTGAGCCTCCGGCCTGGACAGGCCGACATAGGCCAGAAGCGGCGCCTGCCGCTTTGAAGCAGCGGCGCGCCCCCGTTTTCAAGGGAGATGAGCGCTCATGCCTGCTAGCAAATCGGCAAATGTGGTGAGGGCAATCGCCGTCGTCGGTCCGACCGGGGCGGGCAAGACGGCGTTGACACAAGCTCTGGCATCGGCCGCCTCGGGCGGATCGGGAGCAGTCCCGACCGCGGCGGGCCAGTCCACCGAAACGGTGTTCACCGCAATCGACTTCATGGGCGACCATTACGCATTGATTGACACGCCCGGCTCGGTCGATTTCCTGGCCGACGCCGATTACGCGATTCCGGCGGCGGATCTGGCGATCGTTGTCGCCGACCCCGATCCCGACAAGGCGGTGTTGCTGCAACCCTTCTTGAGGACGCTGGAGGAGCTGAAGGTCCCGCACGCGCTCTTCATCAACAAGATCGATCAGGCCCGCGGGCGTATTCGCGAATTGCTCGAAGCGCTGCAACCGGTGAGTGGATTGCCGCTAGTGGCGCGCCAGATTCCGATCTGGGACAACGAGAAGGTCACCGGCTTCGTCGATCTGGCGCTGGAGCGCGCCTATCACTACGAGAACGGCAAGCCCTCGAAGATCATCGATATTCCGAAGGACCTGTCGGAGCGCGAATCCGAAGCACGCTTTCACATGCTGGAGCAGCTCGCCGATTTTGATGACGTGCTGATGGAAAAGCTGCTCTCGGACGAAACGCCGGATCGCGACACGGTCTATGGCGATCTCGTGCGTGAAACGCGCGAAAACCTGATCGTGCCGGTGTTCTTCGGCTCGACGGCGCAGGGCAATGGCGTGCGCCGTTTGCTTAAAGCCTTCCGTCACGACGCCCCGGCGCCCGAGCAAGCGGCCGCCCGCCTCGGCCTCAAAGGCAATGGCGCCTATGTCATGCGCATTTCTCACGCAGGGCAGGCCGGCAAGCTCGCTTATGCGCGCGTGTTCGGGAAGGCGATGAATGACAGCGATCAGATCACGATGAGCGATGGCTCATTGGGCCGGCCGGCGGCGCTGTTCAGCGTGCAGGGCGCGCAAACGAAGAAGATCGCGGCGGCGCCGGAAGGCGATGTTGTCGCCATCGGCAAGCTCGATCCAGTTGCGGCCGGCAATCTGCTGGCGGCGAGCGGCAAGCAGATTGCGGCGGTCAAGCCGGCAAAGCGTTTCCCGGTTTATCAGCTTGCTATTGCGACGAAGGACCGGAAGGACGATGTGCGCTTGTCCGGCGCGTTGCAGAAACTGGTGGACGAAGACACGGGCCTCACCGTGCTTCACGATCAGGCGACGCACGAGATCTTGCTGCAAGGGCAAGGTGAGCCGCATCTGCGCGCGGTGATCGAACGGCTGAAGTCGCGTTTCGGCGTCGATGTCTCGCATACGCGTCCGTCGACGCCGTATCAGGAAACGATCCGCAAGAGCGCTGAGAAGCGCGGGCGCCATAAAAAGCAGACCGGCGGTCACGGCCAGTTCGGCGATTGCGTGATCCAGGTGAAGCCGCAGCCGCGCGGCAGGGGCTTCGAGTTCGTCGACAAGATCACCGGAGGCGCTATTCCACGGCAATGGATTCCGGCCGTCGAAGCCGGCGTCAAGGACGCGATGACGAAGGGGCCGATCGGCTTTCCGGTTGTTGATGTGGCCGTGACGCTGATCGATGGCTCCTATCACGATGTCGATTCTTCGGAGCATTCGTTCCAGATGGCCGGCCGCATCGGCATGCACGACGCGCTCGCGGAATGCGATCCGGTCGTGCTTGAGCCGATCGAGAAGCTGTCGATCTACACGCCCAATTCCGGCACTCCGAAAATCAACTCGGCGGTGTCAAGCCATAACGGTCAGATCCTCGGCTTCGAAGCGCGCGAGGGCTGGCCCGGCTGGGATCGTGTCGAGGCCTACCTGCCGCATAGCGAACGGCAGAACTTCATCATCGAACTCCGTTCGATGACGCAGGGCCTCGCAACGTTCGAGTTGCAGTTCGATCACATGGTCGAATTGAACGGGCGGCGGGCCGAGGAAGCGGCGAAGAAGGCGCAGCAAAGCGCCGCATGAGGGCGCGGCCTTCGTCTATTTGGCGCCCCGTGCGTGTGTTCTGCACGCACGGCGGGAGCCGGGTGGGCGTGAGCGCATTGCCACCTCCAGCCGACCGCGCTAGGTCTTACGCCCAGTTCAGACTCGGTCTTTGGGGGACCCCATGGTAGTGCGTTGGTTGATCGTCGGCGTGGTCCTGTGGGCGATTGTGACGGCGGCGTTCCGCTTCGCCGGCCAGATGGTGTTCACACCTGGCAATGGCGTGACGTGGCTGTTCATGCTGTTGCCGCTGGTTATTTTTGCGCTGACTTTTGTGTTGCTGAAGATCACCGGCGTCGGCCCCTCGGATCGGGCCGAGGCGGCGTCGATCTTTGCGGTGCCCGGTCTCTTGGTCGGCATTTATGAGATCAACAACTTCACCACGGTCTTCCCAAATCTCGACGCAGGTCTTGGATCAACATTCGCGGCGCTGCTGTTTGCGTGCTTTGCGGCGACGATCATTTCCGGCATCGTGTCCTCGCGCCTGCAACAGCTCGAAAAGTGAGCCTTAGGCTGGGCTGACGGCTTTGGCTGTCAGCCGGCGCTCCTGATAAGCGGTGTAGAGGCACGCGGCGATGATTAGCGCCGCGCCGAGGAAGAGCTGCACCCGCGGCGTTTCGTGAAACAGCGCATAGCCATAGAGGCTCGCCCACAAGAGCTCTGTGTAATGAATGGGCGCAAGCTGCTGCGCTTCCCCGCGCGCATAAGCATGCGAGATCAAATACATGAAGAGCGCAGCAATGACGCCCAGAAAGACGAATATGGGCCAATCTGCGAGATGCGGCGGCGGGGATAATGCGATCGCAGGCGCGGCGACGATAAGCCCCGGAATGAAGCTCGCCAAAAAACTGACGATGATCGGACCGTCCGCAACGGCGCGCGCGCGCATCATGATCATCGAAATCGAGAAGGTGACCGCTGAGAGAAGAACGGCGATGAGCCCAAGCGCATGCTGCTCGTTCTGTTCACTGGGCGGTTCGCCGGAAACTGCGATAAGGACGCCCAGGAAGCCGATCACGGCGGCGCCTATTGCTGAAGCGCGTATTTGTTCGCCAAGCATCACCCGCGCCACGAACGGCGCCACCAGCGGATAGATAAAGGAAAGCGTTACGGCCTCCGCCAGGGGTAAAACTGTCAGTGACCAGAAAAAAGTGACGGCGGAGAACGCGATGATGATCCCGCGCAGCGCGTGCCCCCGCCACATGACGGGCGTGATGCGCGGTTTGCCCGCATGCACCCAGACGCCAAACGAGATCGCCGACGCAAACGCGTACCGCGCCAAAGCCACGAGCAGGATCGGATTGGTCTGCGCCAGATACTTGATGGTTGCATCCATCGTCGCACCCGCGGCGATGGCGGCGACCATGACAAGGAGAAGCGGGAACGCGCGCATGCGCGCTCCTTCTGCCCGCGATTTGGGTGGATCGCTACTCCGCCGCTTGCGCGGCCGCGATGACGTCGTGGCGGCTCTTCCAGCCGAAGAGCTTGCTCAAGAAGCGCTCCAGCTTGTCGATCAGCACGAAGTTGGCCGGCACGAAGAGCAAGCTCAGCAGCGTTGAGACGAGCAGGCCGCCGATCACCGCGCAACCCATGCCTTGCCGCAATGAACCATCGACGCTCCAGCCCAGCGCTGAAGGCAACATGCCCGCCGCCATTGCGAAAGTGGTCATCAGAATTGGCCGCGCCCGCTTCATGCCGGCTTCCATCAAGGCCTGATCGCGCGGCATGCCTTTGTGCATTTGCTCAATGGCGAAATCGACCAGCAGGATCGAGTTCTTGGTCACGATGCCCATCAGCATGATGAGGCCGATCAGCACGAACAGCGACAGCGGCTGGTTCGAGACCAACAAGCCCAAGAAAGCGCCGCCGATCGAGAGCGGCAGCGCCGTCATGATCGTCCACGGATGGTAGAAGTCGCGGAAGAGCAGCACGAGCACGCCGTAGATCAGCAGCAGGCCCCAAAGCAGGGCAGAGCCGAACGAGTTCGAACATGTCCGCCATCTGCTCAGTGTCGCCAGTGGTGGCGAGATGCACGCCCGCGCCGGGGTTCTTCGCTTCTGGAAGATTGAACACGGCGCGCTGCGCCGAGCCGATGTCGCCCTGCACGACGTTGGCCATCACCGTCACCGCGCGTTCGCGATCGCGGCGTTCGATGGAGACTTCGCCGAGGCCGAAATCGACATTGGCGACGGCGTCGAGCCGCACCGGCGCCCCGAGCGTCGATTGCACCGGCAGCGCACGGATGGTGTCGATATTGGAGCGCATGTCAGAGCGGAGCACGACGCGGATCGGGATTTGCCTGTCGGGCAAGTCGAAGCGCGGCAGGTTCTGCTCGACGTCGCCGCTGGTGGCGATGCGGACAGCGGAGGCGACGGCGGCGTTGGTGACGCCGAGCCGGGCAAGATCGCTGGGCCGCGGATGGATTTGCAGTTCAGGCCGCTGCAGCGCGGCTGAAGAGCGCGCGTCCGCGAGTTGTGGCAGGCGCTGCATCGCCGTGGCGAGGCGTTCGGCTGCGGCGTTCACGAGCTCTGGGTTGTCGCCGACGAACTGCACGGTGATGTCGGCGCCGCGCGATCCGCCCTGATTGTTGGAGACGCTGACGCGGTAATTCGGATAGCCGGAGAGCAGTGGACGCAATTGCTGCTGCGCCCAGTAGGTGGTGTGGCGGCGCTCTGACCGATCCTTCAGCAGAACGAAGAGTGTGCCGCCTGTCGCAGCGCCTTCCGAGCCCTGGAGCTCAGTATAGACGTTGGCCACTTCAGGACCGCGGGCGGCGCGTGACGCGAGTTCACGCATGGCGCGATCCGCCTCGATAAGCGGTGTTCCGGGCGGGATTTCGACGTTCTCCTGGACGAAGTCCGAATTGAAGCGCGGAATGAACGTCATCGGCACCTGGCTGGCCAAGACCAGGGACAGGATGAAGATGACGATGCCGCCAGCGAGAGTCTTCCACGGATTGCGGATCGCAAAGTTCAGCGAACCGCGATAGATTTCGACCATGTCGCCTTTCGGCTCTTGGTGACCGTTATCCTTGAGGAAGTGCGCACACATCATCGGGGTGATGAGACGCGCGACGATGAGCGAGAAGAACGTTGCGATCGCAACGGTGAGGCCGAATTCCTTGAACCACTGACCTGTCTGACTGCCCATGAAGCCCACGGGCACGAACACCGCGATGATCGAGGCGGAGGTCGCAACGACCGCCAAGCCGATTTCATCGGCGGCTTCCATCGCGGCTTCGTAGGGCTTCTTGCCCATGCGTATGTGTCGAACGATGTTTTCGATTTCGACAATCGCATCGTCGACCAAAACGCCCGCCACCAGCGCCAGCGCGATCAGCGTCATCATGTTGATGGTGAAGCCGAACAGCTGCAGCGCCGCGAAGGTGGGAATGATCGCAAGCGGGATGGCGGCCGCCGCGATCAGGGTCGCTCGCCAATCGCGCAGCGTCAGGAAGACAACGATGCAGGCGAGCAACGCGCCTTCCAGCAATGAGCTGATCGAAGAACTCGTACATGCCGCGGATGAAATCGACGGGGGTGAAGATGAGGCGGAAATGCACGCCGGGATGGGCTTGCTGAAGTTCGCGCAGGCGCGCCTGCACGGCGTCGAACACACGCACTTCGCTGGCGTTCTTGGCGCGGCTGACGGCGAAGGAGACCACTGGCTGGCCGTTGAAGCGTGTGATCGCTGTGACTTCGCTAGAGGAATCGGTGACGGCGCCGAGATCGCCCAAGCGCACGCTTTGTCCGTTAGCGCCTGTCAGGCGCATCTGCGAAAGCTCGGCCACACTGCCGGCTGAACCCAAGGTGCGGATCGATTGCGCTTGGCCGCTGATCTCGGCTTGGCCGCCCGGCAAGTCGGCGTTCATCGAACGCAAATTGCGGCTCACGGCGTCAGCGGTAATGCCATAAGCGGTGAGGCGTTCGGGATCGAGTTCAATGCGGATCTCTCGATCGACGCCGCCATCGCGCGAGATCTTGTTGACGCCGGGCACGGCGAGAAGGGCGCGCGAGAGTTCGTTGTCGATGAACCAGGAGCGCTGTTCATCGGTCATCGATGGCGCTTCGACCGCAAAATAGCCGATCGGCTGCGCGGCGGCGTCTTGGCGATAGATCACCGGCTCGGTGATGTCGGCGGGCAGATCGGGGCGGATGCGCGTTAAGGCGTCGCGTGCATCTTCAACGGCGCGGTTGAGGTCGGCGCCGATCTGCATCTCGACGTCGACCATGGTGTTGCCGGGCCGGATCGTTGTGTTGACGCGCCGCACGCCTTGCACCGTCGTCAGCGCCGCTTCGACGCGCTGGGCGATCTGGTTTTCCATTTCCACCGGCGCGGCGCCCGGTTGCGAGACGCTGACGATGAATTCGGGAAACTCGATATTGGGGAGCTGGTTGATCGGCAGCTTCGCGTAAGCCGTGAGCCCCGCAAACACGAGGCCCATGATCAACAGGATCGGCGGGATCGGATTCTCTGATCGCGCCTGCGGAAATATTCCAAGCCATCGAGCGCGCTCCCTAACCGTCTTGACGGCCGCGCAATTGTCCTGCGTCGGTCGCGCGCTGCGGGGCCGGCCCTGCGGCGGGGCGCACTATGTCGCCGTCGCGGAGGAAGGCGGAGCCCGCCCCGGCGATGCTGGCGCCGACCGCCACGCCGCCAGTGATCTCGACCAGATCGCCTTCACGAGCGCCGAGGTTGACGTAAGTCTTGTGCACGCGGCGATCGGGACTGACGACGAACACGTAGGCGCGTCCGTTCTCGTAGCGGATCGAGTCTTGCGGCGCAGCCAACGCTTGGCGCTGCGCCAGTTCGATCTCGCCGCTCAAATGCATGCCGGCGCGCACGCGGGTGTCGCTCGGCAAGTCGAACAAGGCTTCGCCGGTGCGCGTGCGTTCGTCGATGGAGGCGGGAGCGCGTGACAATGCGCCCTGCACGGTTGACCCATCGGCGAGCCGAAAGACTGCATTCTGACCGGCGCGCATCGAGACGACGTCGGTTTCAGAAATCTGGGCGCTGACTTCGAGGCGATTGTCGCCGGCGATGCGGAACAGCTCTTCGGTGTTGACCGTCGCGCCGAGCTGCACGGAGCGCGAAATCACCAAACCAGCCACTGGCGCGCGCACGTAACCGCCTTGGACTTGCGCGTTTACCAGGGCGAGTTGCGCCCGTGCGGCCGCCAGCCGTGCATCGGCGGCGACGGAAGCAGAATGGCGTTGCTCAATGGCTTCGCTGGAGAGGGCGCCGGAATCGCGGATCGATTTCGGCGCGCTGATACTCGCCGCGTGCGCGCACGGCGTTGGACTCTGCCTCCGCCACGCTCGCTTGCGCCGCGCTGGTTTGCGCATTCGCCATCGCGACATCGAGGCGCGCCAAGGGTTGGCCCTGACGCACGGTGTCGCCTTCGTCCGCCAGCACTTGCAGAACCCGCACGCCTGAGGCGGTTGCGAAAACGTGGATGTCGCGCTTCGGGCGCACTTCGCCGAGCAAGGCAACGTGTGGCGTAAAGGCGTGCGCTTGCAGCGGCACCACCGACACGACTTGTGTTTGGTCGACCGGCGGGGAGCGGTTTTCTTCAGCGCCGATGACGTGCGACATGATGTAGATGCCGACCGCCGCTGCGAGCGTGATGGCGCCGCCCATGATGACAATGCGGCGGCGGCGCGCTTTCGCGCCGGGATCATCGTTGGCCGCCTCAGGCGGCGAGCCGATGGCTTCTTCTTCCGTCTCCGGCTGCCGCTGAAACGGCTTCGTCATTTTCTCAAGAACGTTCATGCCCGCACCGCTAAGTAACGCTCGGCCAGACCGCGGAACTGCGCGGCTGCCAAGTCGAACTGAATTTGCCCAAACGTGGCGGCCCGCAGCCCCACGCCCTCGATTGCCGCGAACAGCGTCCGCGCGGCCTCCTCGGGGTCGAGGGTCGGGTCGATTTCGCCCCGAACCTGACCCGCGCTGATCATCTCAGCGCACGCTAACACATAATGTTTATCGATTAACGCTAAATTCCTGGCCAAAATGGGGTCGCGCGAGGCCTCAGCAAGGACATCTGCGACCAATGCACCGTCACCAGCGGCGAGCTTCCGGAAGAAGCCTTCTGCCACCGCGCAGAGGCCGTCTATGACCGAGCCGCTCGCCGCACTGAAGGCAACCGAGGAATCTCTGCCGCTCATCCTGGGCGATAGCGGTGATGATCTCGGCTTTGGAGCCAAAGTATCGGTATAGCGCCCCCGCCGAGATGCCGGCGGCCGCGCAAATCTCCTGCATGGAGGTCTGGTGGAAGCCGCGGCGTCTAAAGCAGTCGAGCGCCGCATCCAGGATCTGGCGGCGGCGGCGTTCTGCAAGCTCGGGGCTGGCAAGGCGAGACATTGGGACCTTGGGAAACCTTGAAATGCTTTGCTGCGGCGCCAATAAAGCGAATGTTCGTTCGCTAATTGTGAATTGGATGCCTCCAAGTCAACGATCGGATGCGTCGCACCCCAAGGTGTTGCTGGAGTTTAATAAATGAGCCGATCCGCAACTCTCCGCGTGCTCAAGGCTGGCGCTGCTTCGACGGCGATGCTGGCGTTGTGCGGGTGCGTCCTGTTTCCGCGCGAGCACGCCAGCGCCCCGCCCATGCCGACGACTTGGGTCGATGCGCCGGTGACGGCGGACGCGCCGCTGAGCGATTGGTGGACCCAATTCAACGATCCGACGCTGAACCAGCTGATCGCAGAGGGTCTGCAAAACGGCCCGACAGTCCAGCTCGCCGTCCTGCGCGTGCGTGAGGCGAGGGCGCAGAACCAGGCCAATATTGGCTCGACGCTGCCCAACATTTCCGCCGTCGCGTCGGGAGATTATTCCCGCAACGTCGATAGCGCCGCTCACAATGAACAAATGGTCGGCAGCTACGGGCCGCGGGTCACCTGGGAAGTGCCGCTGTTCGGGCGGTTTGCGGCCGCCATTGCAGGGGCTAGGGCCAACACGCTGAGCGCGCGCGCCGACGAACGCGGCGCGCGGGTCACGCTGGTGGCTGACATTGCGCAAGCCTATGTCGACTTGCGTGCGGCGCAGAACACGCGTGCGGCGCTCGAAGAACTCTATCAATCCGCCGATCAGCTCGCCGGCATTCTCGACACCAGCGCCCACGCCGGCATCACCGCGCCCGCTGATGCCGCCAATGCGCGCCGGTTGGCCGAAAGCACGCATGCGCGCGTTGCCGATGCGGTGATCACCGAGCGCGCCGCCGAGAACACGCTGGCTGTGCTGCGGGGCGTCACGCCGGGCGCCGAGAGCGAGCAAGTGCGCACAGCCCTTGGCGAGCACGCACGACACGCCGACCCTGCCGCTCGCGGGCGCGCCTGCGGCGCCTGCGGATCTCATCCGCTTGCGCCCGGATGTGGCGCGGGCTGAAGCGCAAACGCTGCTCGCGGCGGCCGCGCTCGCCAATGCGCGCAGCAATATGCTGCCGCAGATCAACCTGATTGGCGCCATCACGACGTCGCAGAACATTATCGGCTCTCCGCTGGTTGGCGCGCAAAGCGTCGCCACCGCGCAACCTTTGATCACGCTGCCGCTGTTCGATTGGGGTGCGCTGCGCGCGCAATCGCGCCAAGCCAATGCGCAATTCCAAGAATCGCTTATCCAGTACCGGCAAACCGTGACGCAAGCAGTGGCTGAAGCCTCCAACGCCCTGGTGTCGCTCGACCAAGGCCGCATGCGCCTCAATTCTGCGCGCGCCGCCGAACAAGCAGCGACGGTGAGCGATAACGGCGCCCGCGCTGCCTATCAGGCCGGTTTGCAAAGCCTCGCCGATCGTTTGACTGCCGACCAGCAGCTGATCGACGCGCGGTTGGCGCGGATCAGCGCCGAGCAATCGCAAGCGAGTGCGGCGATCTCAACCTATCGCGCCTTCGGCGGTGGCCCGAGCCTCAACACCTCAACGACCAGGGCGTCGACGCATTAGGGGCTCGACGCCTTAGGGCAAAGAAAATCCCCCCAAGGCGAGGCCTTGAGGGGATTGCAACCCGATTTGATCGCTTACGGCGAGGTGGTCGAGGTCGACGTTGATGTGCTTGTCGCAGTATCGGTCGTCGTCGCGGTCGACGTGTCTGCCGGCGGCGGCGCCATGCTCGTGTCAGTCGTCGCTTCGGTCGTTGTTTCCGTTGATGTCGTGCTTTGGCCGCAGGCGGCGAGCCCAACGAGGCAGGCCACAGCAGCCGCGGCCAGGATCGGTTTCAACATGCGTTTCTCCTGAGAGAGCGCCCTGAAGCGTCGGCGCACCGGATGCGGCGGTATTGCCGCTTTCGCCACAACGTCGCCGCAACCTCCCGGTTCCCGGTTAGGTTTCTCAAATGTGACCAGGGTTCCCTGAAGCCCTGGTCCGGGCCCGTCGGCGGGCTATAAGCGGGAACCAAAGAGGACCGAATGGCCGCCGAACTGAACGAAGACCAGCTTCTCATTGTCGAAACGGCGCGTGGGTTTGCGCAGGAAAAGCTCCGCCCCAACGCCGCGCGCTGGGAGGAAGAGGGTATGGATCGCGGCGTCCTGCAGGAGCTCGCCAGCCTGGGCTTCGGCGCCATCTATGTGCGCGAGGCGGTGGGCGGTTCGGGGCTGTCGCGCCTCGATGCGGCGCTGATCTTCGAAGAATTGTCGCGTGGGTGCGTGTCGACGGCGGCGTTTCTTTCCATCCACAATATGTGCGCATGGATGATCGACTGCTTTGGCGGCGAAGAGCAGCGAAAGCGTCTGTCGAAACTCGCGACCATGGAGACGATCGCCTCGTACTGCCTGACTGAACCGGGCTCGGGCTCGGATGCCGGCGCGCTTCGCACCACCGCCAAGCCTGATGGCAATGCGCACTATCTGCTCAACGGCTCGAAAGCGTTCATCTCGGGGGCGGGTTTTTCCGATCTCTACGTCGTTATGTGCCGCACCGGCGAGGACGGGCCGAAGGGCGTCTCGGCTGTCATGGTCGAGAACAAAACGCCGGGCCTCTCTTTCGGCAAGGCTGAAGACAAGATGGGCTGGCGCGCGCAGCCGACCGCAATCGTGAGCTTCGACAATTGCCGTGTGCCGGTTGAAAATCGCATTGGCCCGGAAGGCGAGGGATTCAGATACGCCATGCGCGGCCTTGACGGCGGGCGCCTCAACATCGCCGCGTGCGCCCTCGGCGGCGCCCAGGATGCGCTCGATCGCGCGCTTGCCTACGTGCAGGAGCGCAAGCAGTTCGGCAAACGGATTGTGGACTTCCAGAACACGCAATTCGTTTTGGCTGACATGGAGACCGAGCTGGCGGCTTCACGCGCGCTCTTGCACACCGCCGCGCGCAAGCTCGACGCCGAAACCGCGGACGCGACGAAGTATTGCGCCATGGCCAAACGTTTCGTCACCGACGCTGCGTTCAAAGTCGCCGACCAAGCGCTGCAGCTGCATGGCGGCTACGGCTATCTCGCCGACTACGAAGTGGAGCGGATCGTGCGCGATCTGCGGGTGCATCGCATCCTCGAAGGCACCAACGAAATCATGCGCGTGATCATTTCGCGCGAAATGCTAAAGCGATGAGCCGCAACGCCAAGGCTGAAGCGAAGGCGATCAACGCCATTCTATGGAAGGATTGGGATCCAATCGGGGCGGGCGCGCCAGAGGACGAGTACGAAAGCTGCGTCTGGCCCATCTTCAAGCTGCTGATGGAAGGCGCGCCGCGAGAGAAGCTTGCGGCGTATTTGCGCTGCGCGGCGCAGGAACGCATCGCCGTTTCCGTACCGGAGGAGCGTCTTGAGACCGTCCTCGACAAATTGCTGGCGCTGCGCTTGGCTAAGACAGAGGGGAAACAGCAATGATCATGCGCGCAATGGGCTTGGGCTTCGTCTTGTGGCTGGTCATCGCCGCGATCTTCCGCTTCGCCGGGGGATATTTCTTCCTGCCGGATGAATCGATGCGGCTGTGGACATTCTTGTCCGCGCCGGTGGTGGGCGTCGCGGCAGCGTTCGTGTGTCTGAAGCTTCTAAGGGAAGCGCGCGGCGATGAAGGCGAAGCGGCGATCGGGGTAACGATGCCAGGCATGCTGCTCAACGCCTTCCTCACGCATGAATTCCCGCGTGCGTTTCCAAACATCGATCCGACACTCGACGCCACCTTCGGCGCCTGGTGCCTCTTGTTTGCCGCGTCGGTTCTGTTCATGGGCCTTTCGATGACCAGGCTCGCGCCCCAGGATGAGCGTGTGTGAGAAGGCGCGATGTGCTGGTGGGTGCAGCAGCGCTTGCGGGGTGCGCGAGCATGAGCGGTTCACGGGCAGCTCGGCCTTTTGTCATTGGCCATCGCGGCGCCAGCGGCGAACGGCCCGAGCACACCATCTCGGCCTATATGCGCGCCATCGAACAGGGGGCTGACGCCATCGAGCCTGACGTGGTGATGACGCGCGATGGCGTTTTGGCGTGCCGCCACGAAAACGAAATCTCCGGCACGACCAACGTCGCATCGCATCCTGAGTTCGCCGATCGGCGCAAGGAAAAGACTATCGACGGCGCAACCGCGATTGGCTGGTGGGTGGAGGATTTCACGCTCGCCGAATTGAAGACGCTTCGCTGCAGGGAGCGCTTGCCGCAATGGCGTCCGGCGAGTGCGGCGTTCGACGGCGAGGATCCGATCCTGACGCTCGCCGAAGCCTTCGCGCTGGTTCAACAGCGCGGGCTGAAGATCGTACCCGAGCTCAAGCACGTTTCGTACCTACAGAGCATCGGGCTTGACCCGATCCCGGCATTCATCGAGACCGTGCGCGCCGCCGGCGGGCAAGGCGCGGCCGACATCGCCATCGTCGAATGTTTTGAGCAGAAGCCGCTGGTTCAACTCGCGTCGATGTCGTCCATCCGCTGGCAGTGCGTGCAGCTGATGGCGCCGCGCAGCGGGCCGATCGATCGGCCTGAGCTGACCTACGAGCAGATGATCACCGATGACGGTCTGCGCGCCGTGCGGGAGTACGCGATTGGCGTTGGCGTCGAGAAAGCCATGATTATCCCGCGCGACAATCAAAACCACGCTTTGCCGGCGACCGATCTTGTTGCGCGCGCCCACAGAGCGGGCCTGCAGATCATCGCCTGGACCTTCCGCGCGGAAAATCTCTTCCTGCCCGTCGACCTCCGTCGTGGCGATCCCGACGCGCCCGATTACATGCGCCAGCACGGCGATCTCGATGCCGAACTGCGCCAATTCTACACTCTTGGCGTCGATGGCGTGTTCTCGGATTTTCCAGCGATCGCCGTCGCCGCACGCGGCTAAGCCACCCGGCGCAGCATCGACTTGTTGAGGATAGGACACTGCGCCTCGAGCAGATCCTTCATCACTCGCCCACGGGTTTCGTCGTGCTTGATGGTGATGAGGTGGATTTCGCGCGCGCCGAGGTTTTCCGCCGCTTGCCACATGTCGTGGCGCGCGAGCGCCTGCGAGAAATCGTCGGTCTTGCCAAGATAGAGGCAGATCGGCCCGCCGAATTGCGAACCGTCGTGCGGCTTCACGAACATGTAGACGCCGCCGATTTGGTCCCAATCGCGTTGCGCGCGCACGACTTCGAACTCGTACCAACGGCCGCACGCGCCTTGCCAATTATAGGTGTTGCCGCTCACCAGCCCGCTCCATCTCAGCCCGGCGCGACCCTAAGCTGAGTCGGAGTTCGCCCCTCAAGGCTGTGGATCGATGCACACATTGACGAGGGTCTCGGCGGCGCGGTTGCGGCGATGAGGTTGCGGCGTCGAAATAAGCCGGTCGCCCTGGGAGCGCATCGTCGTGGCAATATCGGGCGCGCGGGTCTGGCCCCCATCCATTGTCAGCCCATCCTCAGCGCCAAAGCGCGAAAGCGTCCCTTCTCCAAGCGAAAGCCTGGCGCTAAGACCCATGCGTGAGTGAACTCAAGGACTTGCTGGCGATCGCCGCGCGCGTCGCGAAGGACGCAGGCGCGGCGCTGAAGGCGCATCGGACCGAATGGGCCGTCGTCGCCGCCGATGAAGGCCGCGAAGTCAAGATCGACGCCGATAAGCGCGCGGAGGCAATCATTCTGGCGGCGTTGGAAAAAGAGGCGCCGTACCCGATCATTTCCGAGGAGGCAGGCTGGGTGCGCGCCGGAGGCGGCCGCGATGGTTATGTTTGGGCCGTCGATCCCCTCGACGGCAGCGTCAATTACCTGCGCGACTATCCCCATTGTGCGGTTTCAATTGCGCTGCTGCGGAGCGGCGCTCCGATTGTCGGCGTCGTCGACTGCTTTGCGCTGGGCGAATGCTTTTCGGGCGCGGTGGGCGAAGGGGCTTGGCTGAACGGCGCGCCAATTCGCGTCTCGACGATTGGCGATCCCGCGAGCGGCATCCTGCAAACCGGCGTGCCGTCGCGCGCGAGCGTTGAATCCATGGCGCTGTTCGAGGCCCGGCTTAAATCCTGGCGTAAGATCAGGATGATTGGCTCTGCCGCGAGCGCGCTCGGATATGTGGCGGCGGGTCGGGCGGAAGCGTACCGCGAATCCGGCTCGATGATCTGGGATGTGGCCGCGGGGTGTGCGCTGGTGAAGGCGGCGGGCGGTCAGTTCACAATCGCAGGCGAGCTCGATCAGCCCCTGGAAGTGGCGGCCGGCAATGGCGTGGTGGCGCTGCCGGACTAATCGAGCGTGCGACGGAAGCGCGCCAGCGCCAATGTCGAGAGCACGCCGAGGATCACCAATAATTCCAGCAAGTCGGTGGCGATGTCGGGGAAGCCTGCGCCCTTCAACACGATCTCGCGCACGATGCGTAGGAAGTGCGTGATCGGGATGCATTCGCCGATCGCCTGAGCCCATGACGGCATGGCGCGGAACGGAAACATGAACCCCGACAGCAGGATGGACGGCAAGAACACGAAGAACGTCATCTGCATCGCCTGCATCTGCGTGCGTGCGATCGTGGAGATGAGATAGCCCAGCATCAGATTGGCGAAAATGAAGAGCGACACCGCGACGAGGAATGCTGAAAACGATCCGGTAAACGGGATCTGGAACAGGAGCGTCGCGACCAAGAGCACGATCACAACTTGAACGGCGCCGATGCCAATATAGGGCGTCGTCTTGCCGATCATCACCTCGATGGGTCTTACAGGGGTCGCCAGCAAGTTCTCCATGGTCCCCCGCTCGGTCTCGCGCGTGAGCGCGATGGAGGTGATCATCACCATGGTCATGGTGAGGATGACGCCCAAGAGCGCGGGCACGATGTTGAAGGCGGTCACGCCCGCCGGATTGAAGCGGCGGTGCACGATCACCTGATAGGGCGCCGGCGCTGGGGCGAGAAATGCGAGCGGCCCCTGCAAATCCGGCGCGAACGCCTGTTGCGCAATGCTTTGGACGGCGCCCACCGCGCCGCCCGCGGCCACCGGATCGCTGGCGTCCGCGGCGAGCAGGATTTCTGGCCGCTCGCCGCGCACAAGGCGGCGCTCGAAGCCTTCAGGGATCGAAATAAGAAAAGTCGCTCGCCCCGAGCGCAACATCGCGTCTGCTTCATCCGCGCGCGGCGTAACAGCGACGATGTCGAGATAGGTTGATGCACGCAGGCTGGCCAAGAACGAGCGTGTCAGCGGCGTGTCCTCGCGCATCTCGACGACAGCTGGCAGATGGCGCGGATCGGTGTTGATGGCGTAGCCAAACAGCACCAGCTGCACAACCGGGATCATGATCATGATTGCAAACGTCGGCCGGTCGCGCCGCATCTGCACGAGCTCTTTAAGGAAGACCGCAAACACGCGCGCCCACGAAATGTCGAGCAGTTTAAGCCAGCGTCGCGAGGGGGGCGCGGCCATGGTCATTGGAAATTATCGCGGCTCTCGGTCATCAAGTAGATGAAGATCTCCTCGAAGCCGGCTTCGATCGGGTGGACGCTGATGTGCGGGTGCGCGTCCTTCACCTTGAGAACGGTTTTTTCCAGCAGCGCTGCATCGCGTCCGCAGACGTGGATGGAGGCGCCGAAGCGCGCGACGAGATCGACGCCAGGGGCGCCTTCCAGCATTTCTTGCGCCTTCTGAAGCGGAGGACCTTCGATGCTCCAGCAGGCCAGACCGACCTGCTTGGGGATGTCGGCCGTCGGCGCGTCGAGCAGCTTCTTGCCGTAGGCGATGTAGGCGATGGCATCGCACTGCACGGCTTCGTCCATGTAGTGGGTTGAGACGAGCGTGGTGACGCCTTGGGCCGAATAGCGGCGGATCTGGTCCCAGAAATCACGTCGCGCCTTGGGGTCAACGCCGGCAGTGGGTTCGTCGAGAAGCAGCAATTCCGGCTCGTGGATCATGCAGGCGGCAAGCGCCAGGCGTTGTTTCCAGCCGCCGGATAGTTTGCCGGCGACCTGATCTTGGCGTTCGACGAGGCCCAAATCCTCGAGCGCTCCGTCGACGCGCGCGGGCCGGTCGTCGAGTTCGTAGAGTCGCGCGATGAAATCCAGATTCTCGCGGATCGATAGATCCTCGTAGAGGGAGAAACGCTGCGTCATGTAGCCGACGCGCTCTTTGATTTGGAGACTGTCGCGCAGAACATCGAAACCAAGCACGCGGCCCTCGCCGCTCTCCGGCTTCAGCAGGCCGCATACCATGCGGATCGTCGTCGTCTTGCCGGAGCCGTTCGGGCCCAAGAAGCCATAGATCGCCCCGCGCGGCACCTTGAGGTCGAAATGATCGACGACCGCGCGTCCGCCATAGCTCTTGGTGAGCCCGCGCACGTCGATGACGACATCTTCGCTCATGGCGCCGGCCGCACATCCACCGGTACGCCTGGGCGGATCGTCGTCGGCCGATCGAACCGCGCTTCGATCAGGAAGACGAGCTTTTCGCGTTGGTCGAGGGAATAGATTACCGGCGGCGTGAATTGCGGCTGCTGGGCCACAAAGCTGACGCGGCCGATGAACGGATGCGCGCAGCCGTCGCACGAGACGCTCACGCGCGCGCCAACCGGAAAGCGCGCCAGCAGAGCTTCCGGTGCGAAGAAGCGCACTTTCATGTTCTGCGGCGGCAATAGCGCCACGATCGGCGCCCCGGCGGCGACAACCTCGCCGGGACGGTGGAAAATCTGCTCGACGGTGCCAGCGGCGGGCGCACGCGTGCTGGTGTCGCTCACGCGTTCTTGCGCCAATCCCGTTTGCGCGCCCGCAGCAGCGGCTTCGCGGCGCGCTTGCGCGAGCTGCGCGTTGGCGACATCGCGCGCGGCGCGATCCGCATCCAGACGCGCGCGCGGATAGAAACCCTGCGCCGCCAGCTGGGCGCCGCGCGCGTAATTGCGCTCAGCCAGTACGGCGTTCGCCCGCGCTGTGCGCACGGCGTCGGCGGCGGCGGCATGGGTTGCGGCTGCGCCCTGCGCTTCGTAGCCGAGGCGTTCGGGATCGAGCCGAAAAATCGCCGCACCCGCGGCGACACGATCGCCTTCGCGCACGAACAATTCGCCGACAATGCCCGGATCCTGGCTCGAAAGATAAACGTAATCGGCTTCGCCATAACCTTGCAGCGCATCGCTTGTGCGCTGCGTGCAGGCAGCGGCGAGGGTGGCCAGAGACAGGACCAAATACACAATGAGAAGGCGCTTCATGCGCGTCGCTCCAGCCCGTTCAGCCAGACGTCGAAATGTTGTTCGATCAGTTTTTCAGGGTTCCCGAGAGCGCTTTCGCCTCTGAGCACGTGCGTGAAGAGCGCTTCAAACAAGATCGGGCCGATGAAGGCGCGCGCGGCGGCGCGCGGATCCACGCGCCGTAGCGCGCCTTTCGCCATGGCCGCTTCGATCAGCTGCTCAAGCGCCCCGCGCGCCACGTCGACCACGTGGACGCGGTAGAATTCCGCGATCTCGGGAAATTGCCCCGAGACCGAGATCACCAGGCGCGGCACCGCGAAGACCTTGGCGTCGCCAAGACGATGCGCCGCTGCGGTTGCAATCATGCGTAGCGCGCCCATCGGATCGTCCGCGCCAGTGGCGGCGATGGTCTGCGCCAACCGCGCAAGCGGCGTCACCCGCGCTTCGATCAGGGCTTCGAGCAGCGCGGTCTTGCTGGCAAAATAAAGATAGACGCCGCCCTTCGAGATCCCGGCCCGCTTGGCGATGTCCTCGACCCGCGCCGCCTCGAAGCCGCGCTCGGTGAATTCAGCCAAAGCGGCGTCGAGAATTTCCTCCGGCCGGGCTTCGGCGCGCCGCTGCCATCGCCCCGCCGGCTCGGACTTTCTCTTTTTGATAGAAGGCGTTCGTCCCATACAACTCAATATAACTGACCGGTCAGTCAGTTGCAAGCGGTATTGGCTGCCATAAGCGCTGTCGACAGCGTGAACGGTGACCTCCGCCACGCGACTTTCGCGCCGCCGTTCGTCAAATAGCGGTGTGCGCTTCTGCTTAAAGCCGCTTCATGGCCAAGAGTGACAGTGGCGTAACGCTCGGCAGGCTCGTACTCTTACCGCCGGGCATGGTGTGGGGATTGAGCCTTGAGTGAGCAGGGCCAGACGGACGACAGAACTATCCGGCTTGCGTCGATTGTCGCGATCGACATTGTCGGCTTTTCAACCATGTCGGAGCGCGATCAGCGCAATGCTGCGCGCAAGGTTGAAGCTTTGCGTGGACGCATCGAAGATGCGGCGCGGGTCAATAGCGGGCGATTGTTCAATACGGCGGGCGACGGCTTCATGCTGGAGTTTGCTTCCGCTGGTTCAGCGCTCGGCGCCATTCAGGATATTCTCGATCGGCGGGCCAAGGGCGAGCCGCCCATTCGTGTCGGCGCCCATGTCGGCGACGTTGTCGTCACCGCCACCAATGATTTGCTCGGCCATGGCGTCAACGTTGCGGCGCGTCTGCAAGCGCTTGCTGCACCCGGGACAGCTTTGGTCTCGGCCGAATTCCGATCGATGGCGCGCTCAAGCCCGACAGCCGCGTTCCAGGCGAAGGGCCGTCAGCCGCTCGATAACATCGAGCAGCGCGTGCAGACATTTGAGATTCTCTCGAAGCGCCAGCGCTTCATCCGCAGCTCGCGCCGCGTCGGGGGATGGGTGATGGCCGTCGCAGTCGTGGGCGTTCTCGCCTATTTCTCGCCGACGGCGTATCGCTATTACCAAGACTACACGACGCGCAATCAACAGGCGCAAGCGCACATCTCGGCGTCGCAAACGCCGCCGAGTGCTGCCCAGCAAGGGACTTCGCTGGCGTCTATCGCTGCGCCGCCCACACCGGCGGCGCCGACATTCACGCCGGGACAATCATTGCGCGATTGCCCGAGTTGTCCTGAATTGGTGGTGGTTCCGGGCGGTCTTTACATGATGGGCTCGCCGGCAAACCAAGCCGGGCGCGGCCGCGATGAGGGTCCGCAGCGCGAAGTTTCGATCTCGCCGTTTGCAATCGGCAAATATGAAGTCACCTTCCAGCAATGGGACGCGTGCCTGGCCGGCGGCGGCTGCAACGGGTTTTCACCGTCCGATCACGGCTGGGGCCGGGGCAGTCATCCGGTCTCTGGCGTTTCCTACAATGATGCGAAGGCCTACGTGGATTGGCTCAACGCCCAGAACCCCAACATGCACTATCGGCTCGCAAGCGAGTCCGAGTGGGAATACGCCGCGCGCGCCGGGGCGACAGGCGTCTATGCCTTCGAAGGACGCCTCACCACACACCTCGCCACGTTCCTGATGCAACGCACGACTGAAGTGGGCACGCACGGCGCCAACGCTTACGGCCTCTTCGACATGTACGGAAACGTCGGGGAGTGGGTCGAGGATTGCTATGCCCCGAGCTACAATCTCGCCCCGGTCGATGGCGCAGCGGTCGAAGCGGCGCACTGTGCGCGCCGCGCCTATCGGGGCGGCAGCTATGCGGATCATGCCACGGCGTTGCGCGCCACTGCGCGCCGCGCGGCGACGCCGGCGACCCGGCTGCCAGGCGTGGGCTTGCGTATCGCGCGCCCCCTGAACTGAAGGAACTTTTTGTCGAGCCCGGCGGGAACGAGTGGCGCCGGCATTGCGTTTGCTCGCCGATCCCAATCGAAATTGGGCAAGGTTGAGACAATGACCCACGTCGTTCCCGCGTCCTTCGCTGTCGGCATCGTGCTCTGCCTGGCGATGTGCCTGCTCACTTTGGGCGCGCATTTCTGAGCGTCTGTCGCCTCGCCGCCTTCCTCGCTTTCACATTTGCTGTGACTTAGGGCACAGACAAAGCATGTGCCTGTGGTCACGGTGCGCATGGGGTGAACAAAGGCATAAGGGGGCGCCCGCATGAGCGGGAAATTCGTTCTTGCGCAAATTTCGGACACGCACGTCAGGGCCGATGACGGCGGCGCAGCCGCCGCCCAGCTGCGCCGCGCCATGCAGCAGGCGCGCGAATACCGCGCCGATGCGATCCTCCTGAGCGGCGATCTGGTGAACGAAGAACGCTCAGACGAATACGAGATTCTCGCTGAAACCATCGCCAATCCGCCGGCGCCGCTTTTCGTCATGGCGGGCAATCATGATGAACGCCGACGCATGCGCATCGCGCTGCCGCGCCACACCTATCTGCCGCTCGAGGGCGATCTTTCCTTTGTGATCGACCAATTCCCGGTGCGCATCGTGTGCGTCGATCAGATCGTGCCGGGACAGACCTATGGCGAGTTCACCCAGGCCCGCGCCCACTGGCTGCATGAAACGCTGAAGCGCGCGCGCCACAAGCCCACGATCGTGGCGCTGCACCATCCGCCGTTCCAGACCCATGACTTATTGTTCGACAAGATCGGCATGCACCATGGCGAGCGCTTCCGATCGGTCATCGCCAAGCACAAGCAGGTGCAGCGTGTGATTTGCGGCCACCATCATCGCGTTGTGGTAGGCCAGGTCGCGCATGCGCCTGTAATCGTAGCGCCCTCTACATCATGGGTTTACGGGCTCGCTGCTCATAACGGCCAGCAAATCGCGC
This sequence comes from uncultured Pseudomonadota bacterium, assembly GCA_963837475.1. GTDB lineage: Bacteria > Pseudomonadota > Alphaproteobacteria > Caulobacterales > Aquidulcibacteraceae > Vitreimonas. The sequence goes on along the minus strand of CAWIND010000001.1, from coordinate 426,344 downwards.
CAAAAACCGCCGAGGAACCCGGCTGGATGCTGCACATGTGGACGAAGAATGGCGGCTTCGCGAGCCATTTCATGGGCTTGTAGAAGGCCCAAAACAGGGTGGGCCGGATCGCGAAGATCCGGCCCGTGCTGCGGTGGCGCCGTGGGCGGGGGGAGTGGATCGGCGCCGTCATAAAAACGACCCGCGCCCGCAACTGTTCCCGAATAAACGAAAAGATTTTCAGGCTCGCAAGCGGCGCTGAAAGAGGCCGACTCCTCCTTCAGCGCCTATCAGCGAACCCCAAGTTCATCCGGCCCCTGCCGACGCGCGAGCAAACGCGATGCGGCAAAGCGAGGTCAAGTTTGATGCTTCGCGCGCAGACATTCTTGCATGTAGAGTGTCTCTTGCATCACGTTATCGCTTGCATCACGCGCTCGAATTGCGCGGATGCGCGCACTCACCCACACGGGCGTTGACGTGTGCGGCTGATCTGTGTTTGCTCACCGAAAGCCCCGACTGGCTGACTTTGCTTACTTGCGAACTGCATGCAGCAAAATGGCGGAGGAGTTCGGGGCGATGCCATTCTACTTCAGTTGGGGTATGACCTTTCTTGCGATCTACGGCGAGTTTTGGCCGTGGCAGATCGCACAAATCCGCATCCGCGCAGAGGAGCTCTTCGAACGGCGCCCGCAGGACGACGACCTCGAGTGCGCAGCCCAAATTCGCGCATCGATCATCCCGTTCGAAATGTATGGCTACGGCCTGGTGCTGGTTCTGCGCGAAGATGTTTGGACGCTCGAAGTGGCGAGCTTTCCGCCGCACGCCGAACCTGGCGAGCGCATTCGCAGAGCGCGCCGGCTGCGTGAACGCAAGCAGCGCAAGCAAGCGAGCGACGCCGCAAAGTCAAAAAAGCAGGGCAACAAGCGCGCACATGGCAGCAGGCCCGTGGAGCGGGCATTATCCACAGCAAAGAACGCCTTTTCGCTGTTTCTGTCCAATTTGTACAACATCGGCCGCGCCGCCTGCGCAGTGCTGGAGCAGCTTCGCCCCAAACTAGCTGTATTTCTGGCGCACCTAGAATTAGCGATCCCGGCATCGCCGATGACGGTTCGGCAAGAAGTTTTGCGTTGGCTGGCGCCGTCAAGGGAAGACTGCCGGGCGGCAAATATAGCGGCGTGGGTGCAAAAACCCTTGCCGCGCGGTTTCCAAAGGGAGCGCCGTTTGTTTTTCTCAGAGTTCTTGCCGATTTGGTTAGACACGATTGCGCCGATCGAACCGATCTTCGTGCGCGGCGGGCGGTCGATCTTCGGCGAACTCTTCCGCGAAAGTGAATACGTGTCGTGAAGAAGAAGGTCACTCAAACATCCAAGCATCAGACGCTTTCGACGTCTGAGGCCCGTGCGAACTTTGCTGAAGCGCTGGGCATGGCCCAGGATGAGAGCACGGTCATCGGCTTCGACCGCTATGGCAAGCTGGTGGCGGCGGTGGTGCCCATTGATGCCGTGCGCATGTTGGCTGGACGGGGGGCCGACGTTGATCCCGCGGTTCGCGCCAAGATCGAACGGATGTCGCGCAACTTTATGCACGCGCTGCCGCGCGGCGCAAAAAAAGCGCGGGCTGGGCGGCAAGAGCGCGCGGCGCTTGAGGTCAAACCCAAGCAAGAAGGAAAGCGCCGCAAGAAAAAGCGTGAGAAGAAAGCCAAGGCCGCCAGCGGCAAGCGCGCCCGTCGCATTACCCGCAAGATTTGAGCGCTCGCGCGCGCGCGCCTATAAGGCCGCCGAGGAGTGCGCACCATGAAAACTCGAGCCGCCGTCGCGTTCGCCGCCAAGCAGCCTCTGGAAATCGTCGAACTTGATCTCGAAGACCCGAAGGCAGGCGAGGTGCTAGTCGAAATCAAGGCCACCGGCATCTGCCACACCGACGCCTACACGCTCGACGGCCTCGATAGCGAAGGCATCTTTCCCTCCATCCTCGGCCATGAAGGCGCCGGCATCGTGCGCGCGGTCGGCGCCGGCGTAACCAGCGTTTTTCCGGGCGATCACGTCATCCCGCTCTACACCCCTGAATGCCGACAGTGCAAAAGCTGCCTCTCGCGCAAGACCAACCTCTGCACCGCCATCCGCGCCACGCAAGGCAAGGGGCTGATGCCAGACGGCACCTCGCGCTTCTCGTTCAAGGGCCAGCCGGTTGCACATTATATGGGCTGCTCGACCTTCTCGAATTTCACCGTGCTGCCGGAAATCGCGGTGGCGAAGATCCGCAAGGACGCGCCTTTCGAAACCTCTTGCTATATCGGCTGCGGCGTCACCACCGGCGTCGGCGCGGTGGTCAACACGGCCAAGGTCGAGCCCGGCGCGAACTGCATCGTTTTCGGCCTGGGCGGCATTGGCCTCAATGTGATTCAGGGGTTGAAGCTCGTCGGCGCCAATCAGATCGTCGGCGTCGACATCAATCCGAAGCGCGAGGAATGGGGCAAGCGTTTCGGCATGACCCACTTCGTCAATCCCAACACCGTGAAGAGCGATCTGGTCGCCCACCTGGTCGAACTCACCGGCGGCGGCGGCGACTACACGTTCGACTGCACCGGCAACACGCAAGTGATGCGCACAGCGCTCGAAGCCTGCCATCGGGGCTGGGGCGAAAGCATCATTATCGGCGTCGCTGAAGCCGGCAAGGAAATCGCCACCCGCCCGTTCCAATTGGTGACGGGTCGGGTGTGGAAGGGCACGGCCTTCGGCGGCGCGCGTGGGCGCACTGATGTGCCGAAAATCGTCGACTGGTATATGGACAAGAAAATTCAGATCGACCCGATGATTACTCACAAACTGCCGCTCGAGCGCATCAACGAAGCGTTCGATCTGATGCATGCGGGTGAAAGCATCCGGAGCGTTGTGGTGTATTAGGACCATGGCCGATTGGTACACGCGGCCGCTGTTCTTTGTCGCTGACGTCGAGCGCGCCCTTGGCTTTTATGTCGGCGCGCTCGGTTTCACCGAGAAATGGCGTTTCGCCGAAGCCGGCAAGATATTTGTCGGGCAAGTCAACCGCGAAGCCTGCGAGATCATTCTCTCAAGCCAATGGCCGGAAAAGAACGGCAAAGGCATGCTGTTCATTTCTCTGAGCAGCGCGCTCTACGCCGCGCTGCCTGGCGAGCTTGCCGCCAAAGGCGTGACGGCGAAGCAGGCCTGGTGGGGCTATCGCACCTTGATCGTGACCGATCCCGACGGCAATGAACTCTACTTTCCTGATCCAGACGACAAAGGCGCCACAACATGAGCGACTGGAAGCTCCCATGGTCGGCGGCCTGCATGTGCGGGCGGGTGAAGATGCGGATCGACGCAGCGCCAGTCATGTCGATGGCCTGCCATTGCCGCGGCTGTCAGCGGCTCACCAGCGGACCGTATTCGCTGTCCTTGATGCTGCCGGCCTCAAGCTTTGCGGTGCTTGAAGGCGAAACCGAAATCGGCGCGCTGCATCGCGCGGAGACGGCGCATCATTATTGCGCGCACTGCAAGAATTGGCTCTACACGACCGGCATCGCTGGGGGCCAATTCGTCAACTTCCGGTCGACCATGCTCGACCATGCAAGCTGGATCGCGCCGTTCATTGAATTGAACGTCAGTGAAAAGCTGCCGGGCGTCAGCAGCGGTGCTAGGGTGAGTTTCGAAGGCTTTCCGCCGCCGGACCAGTATGGGCCGCTGATGGAAGCCTATGCGAAAGAGGGGGCGCGGCCAGCGGGGTAACAAGGATGTCCCAGGGAGGACAACATGGCGAAGGTGGTGTGCGTACTCTACGACGATCCTGTCGACGGCTATCCGCAATCCTATCCTCGCAGCGGCCTGCCCAAGCTTGAGCGCTATCCCGACGGCCAGACACTGCCGACGCCCAAAGCCATCGGCTTCAAGCCCGGCCAATTGCTTGGCAGCGTGTCAGGCGAACTAGGCTTGCGCACATTCTTGGAAGATGGCGGCCACACGCTGATAGTCACCAGCGACAAGGACGGTGACGGCTCGCGCCTCGACCGCGAGCTGGAAGACGCCGAGATCGTCATCTCACAGCCCTTCTGGCCCGCCTACATGACGCGCGAACGCATTAACCGCGCCAAGAAACTCAAAATGATCGTCACCGCGGGCATCGGCTCGGACCACACCGACCTGCAGGCGGCAATCGATCGCCGTCTCACCGTCGCCGAAGTGACTTATTGCAACTCGATCAGCGTCGCCGAGCACGTGGTGATGATGATCCTCGGCCTCGTGCGCAACTACATCCCTTCCTACCAATGGGTGGTGAAGGGGGGCTGGAACATCGCCGATTGCGCCGCCCGTTCCTATGATCTTGAGGGCATGAGCGTCGGCACTGTCGGCGCCGGCCGCATCGGTTCGGCGGTGCTGCGGCGGCTGAAGCCGTTCGATGTGAAGCTGCACTACACCGATCGCCACCGCCTGCCGCGCCAAGTCGAGGAGGAATTGGGTCTCAGCTTCTACGAGAGCGCCGCCGCCATGGTCCCGCATTGCGACGTCGTCACCATCAACGCCCCGCTGCATCCGGAAACCGAGCATCTCTTGAATGCGCAAATGATCGGCTCGATGAAGCGCGGCGCCTATCTCATCAACACAGCCCGCGGCAAGATCTGCGACCGTGACGCCGTCGCAGCTGCGTGCAAGAGCGGCCAGCTCGCGGGCTATGCGGGCGATGTCTGGTTCCCGCAGCCAGCGCCGGAAGATCATCCATGGCGGAGCATGCCCCATCACGCGATGACGCCGCACATTTCCGGCACGTCGCTCTCGGCTCAGGCGCGCTATGCGGCCGGCGTCCGGGAAATTCTCGAATGCTATTTCGATGGCCGGCCCATCCGCGATGAATACTTGATCGTAAAGGATGGCGAACTCGCAGGCGCGGGCGCCCATTCCTACAGCGCCGGAAATGCAACAGGGGGATCGGAAGAGGCAGCCAAGTTCAAGCACTGAAGCAAGCAACGGAAACAAGGGAGGAAGCCATGCCCATGTCCATCCACCCGAGCGTCGATAGCGGCGTCAAGGCGGGCGATCCGAGCTTCAGGGGCGGCACGATCCGCTGCAAATGCGGAAGCGATACGGTTGTCGTGCGCCTCGAAGGCCAGACCGCGCACAATCACGTCTGTGGCTGCACCAAGTGCTGGAAGCCCGAAGGCGGGCTTTTCTCGATGGTCGCCGTCATCCCACGCGACAAGGTAAGCGTTACCGAGAACGGCCAAAAGCTTGCCGTCGTCGACACCGGCGCAACCATCCAGCGTCATGCCTGCCGCGGCTGCGGCGTCCACATGTACGGACGCATCGAGAACAAGGGCCATGCCTTCTATGGCCTCGATTTCGTACACACCGAATTGTCGCGCGAAAGCGGCTGGTCGGCGCCTGAGTTTGCGGCGTTCGTGTCGTCGATCATCGAAAGCGGCGCCAATCCCCAGGCGATGGATTCGGTGCGCGGCCGTCTGACCGAACTTGGGCTAACGCCTTACGATGCGCTGTCGCCGCCGCTCATGGATGCGATCGCAACGCACCTAGCCAAGCAAAGGGGCGTGCTGGCCAGTTAGCTTAGGAGTTAGCTTGAGGGCGTAGCTTAGGGAGCGGAGGGCGGCGTCTGGCGAATGCGCCGCGTCGCCCACGCAACCAGCAGAAGCACTGCCGATAGGCCGATCAGCGAGGCAGCCCGGATGAGGCCGGAAAGCTGCGCGGTATCGATCGCAAACACCTTGATCGCAGTTACGCCCAGCAACACCAGACCGCTCCAGCGCAGCACCGAGGCGTCGCGCAATGCGCCGAAGGCAAGTACGCTGGCGCCATAAAGCGCCCAAACGGCCGAATAGCTCCACAGCTCAAGCGGCGTTGATGTGGCCCTGGCCATGTCGGCGTCGTGATAGACCCAACGCACCAGAAGCGTAATCGCCACGAACATATGTGCGATGCACGCGATCGTCGCTGCGCGCGCGAAGTGCGCGCGCCAGGGCCAAGCTTGCACATGCGGCGCGGTGAGGCTGAGCCACGCCGCTATTGGATAGGCGGCCAAGCCCAGAAGTGCGAGCGGTGGAGAGGGCGGACTGGCCGGCGACATCCCCCACCAGGGATTGAACAACAGCCAAAGACCGAAAGCTGCAAAGCCGAATACCGGCCAAATCGCTGCGCCCCAGATTGCTTCCAGATCGTCGAGATAGGCACGCACCGTGTCGCGGCCCGGCGCGCGCGCTGTGATCGCTGCGCCGGCAATCACCAGAACCAAGGGCCAAAGCGTGTGCGCATAAGGGGCCAATCCCGCGGCCGGCGCCAAATGGATAGAAGCGTGTCCGAAACTCCATGTGAACAAAGTCGCGGCGGCGGCGGCGACATATCGCGTAATATCGACGCCGCGCGTGCGTGAAAGCGCCCGACCGAGGCCGAAGGCAAGGGTCGCCGCCCAGGCTTGCGCCATCACGGCGAAGAGCCGCGAAGTCGCATCGCTCGGCGCATCAGACCATGACGGATTGCGCGCGAGCAACAAGATCCATGCCGCCGCCAGCAGGCAAGCCCAGGTCAGCACGCGCGTGCTTGCTCTGAGATCGGCGCCAAACGGATGGTTCGGCCCTTCGCGCAAGCGCGCCACGATGGCCACGAGCAAGGCGAAAACGATGAATATCAGCGCGTAACACGCGCCTTCGAAGAGGCCGACCGGCGTCCACGCCATTGCGCCCGCATGGAAGACGCGGCGCAATTCGACAATTGCCCACGCCAACAAGAACAATCCCCCGCTCGCCGCGTAGAAGCGCGCCGCGGCGCGTTCACCCCGATAGAGCCGGTTGGCGGCCGCGAAGCTCAATGCTGCGGGCGCGCCGAGCGCGAGCAGAAGAGAGTCAAGCAGAAGCGGGCCAGAGACGGCGCCGGCGACTTGGCCCCACCAAGGATTGGCGAGCAGAACCGAACTCACCAGCGCGTAGCCGATCCCGAACGCCATCGTCACGTGCCCGCGCCAGCGCGAGATCAGGCCCGTCTCCACGCCTGGGCGCGCAAGCATCAGATGCCCCGCCGTCAGCAAGGTGATGGCGCGAAGGCCATGCTCGGAGAGTGCGTCGAGGCCCTGGCCTGCGCCGCCAACCGCAAACCACCGCAGGGTCAAAAACACCGCCACCAGCGCCACCAACACCGCAGCTGAATTCAGCGATTCTGCCGTGGCGCCGCGCGGCTCGCGTTGCGCGCTCAGCAGCGACGCCAGGTATAGCGGCGCCGCGGCTGTCGCCAGGATCAACAGGCCACGCCAAAGCGGAATAGCGTTGGACAAGGTTGCGCCGATCAGATCCGGCGAGAGGGCGTGGGCAAGCGAAAGTGCGGCCGCAGTCAACGCGGCGATGCGTGTAGCGCGCCATCCGCGCCACGCAAACGCGGCCGCAAACAGCATGGCGGCGGCGGCGTCGCCAGCGGTGCGCAGGTTCGAGATCCAAGCCAATTCAATGCCGATCAGCAGCAAGACCGCACTGCCCGCGACCCAGCAATCTACACCGATGTCGGCTTGCGGATTGGCCGCGCTCCGGGTGGCGCGCCAGGCGCACGCAAACAAGAAGGCCGCACCCACGAATAACGGCGCCCAAGCGGCGATGCCGTGCCAATCGGAGCGCGTGGTTGCAGCGACCAGCGTGAGCAGTACCGAGCCGGCGGCGCCGGCGCCGCTGATGATGAGGCGCGCATGGCGCGTCGGTCGCGCCGCCAGCGCGGAAAAGGCGATCGCGAACGAAGCCGCGAGCAGGGAAGGATAGACGTCGCCGCCGGGCAAGAGCGGCGCCCTCAAGGCCAGATGGAGCGCCACACCCGCAACCAGTGCGCCAACAGCGACCGCGAATGCTGCAGGCGCCGCGAGGCGCGCGCGCGCGGCGTAGGCGGCAAGCGCGACGTGGAAGACGCCGATCAAGGCCGGGCCCGCGATCAGCGCGCCCGGGCCCATGGAGACGGATGTCCATGCCCACAAAAGCAAGACGCTGCTGATGCAAATCGCGATCGTCGGCGCAAGCGAAGTGATGCGCGCCCAGGTCAGCGTCGCTTCCTCCTCGTCGCGCGCCGGGCGCATCGCCAATGTCACGGCGCCGAGGCTGGCGACGCTCAAGAACGCCATCGCGCGGCGAAGCTGATCAACGCCAATTGCCGCGGCGAACCAGAAATACAGTCCGGTGACGGTAGACGCTGCAGTCCAACTCCAGCGGCGCAGCCACGCCAGCGCAAAGCCCCCCGTGGCGACGACCGACACGTAAAGCGTCACTGCTTCGGTAGGCCACGCCTCGAGGTTGGCGATTGCCGGCGTCAAAAGCGCCGCGATGATCGCCAAGACGCCTAGCGGCTCGCCGTGCAGGAATGAGAGCCCCACAAGCAAGAGCGCGCAGAGCGTGAGCAACGCCGCGGCAAGCGGCCAGTCGATGAAATGATAGCCGCCATACGCCGCCCAAGCCGTGGCGTAGAAAGCGATTGCCCCACCTGCCGCAAGCATCGCCGCGATCAAGGGATTTGGGTTCTTGCCGCGCCGCACCGGCTCGCTCAGTGCAAGCAGCAGCACAGCGCCGGCGAGTGCGGAGACAAGCTGCACATTTGGCGTGAACCAGTTCTGTGTCGCCGCAAACGAGAGGAAGAAGATGATGCCGAGCGTCAGCGCGCCGCCGCCGAGCCAAGCCAGACCGCGTTCGGAAAGCCATTGCTCGAAGCCGCGCGCGCGAAAAGAGCGGGGTGATTCCGGTGTGACGTCAGAAACCACGATGCGCTCGGCCCGCACCGCCGCGGCGACGATCGGCTGGGCAGGCTCGTCCATGTCGTTTGACGCGGGCGGGAGCGGGGTGTCGAGCAGCAGCGGTTCGAGATTTGGAGATGGCTGCTCTTCTGGCGGCGTCGCCGCTGCGGGCGTCTCCGCGGGGGTCTCTGCGGAGCTTTGGGCGGGAGGCTGGCGTTGCGCGAAATAAAGTGGCGGCAACGGCGTATCGAGCACAAGCGGTTCACGCGCATCTTCGGGTGCAGCGATTGCTGCTTCAAGCGCGCGCGCCTCGAGTGCGGCGATCCGCTGCTCCAAGCGGCCGATGCGCGCCGTCAGCGCCCAAATCCAAGCCGCCAGGATGGGCGGCAAGACGACGACAACGAACGCGAGAAAGACCAGCCATTCCATTTTGGCGCCCGCCGCTCCTCGTTCGCGGCGGACGTTCCCGCGACCTGGTCGCTCACGCAAGCGCTTGCGCGCGAATTGGCCGCGTCTTTCGCCGCAACGGGGAGTTTGCGTGCACCCGATACGCGTGCTTGATGTCAGGATGCGCTATGTTTTCGAACCACCGTTGCAGCCCTCCGTCGCCATCGCCGGGACCGATGCGCGTTTCCCCGTTCGCCGCATCTTCTGCGTCGGGAGAAATTACGCCGACCACGTGCGCGAAATGGGCAACGACCCGAAAAGCGAACCGCCGATCTTCTTCACCAAGCCGATGGACGCTGTTGTGGATAGCGGGTCGGCGATCGCGTACCCATCGCTGACGTCGAACCTGCATCATGAAGTCGAGCTGGTCGTCGCCATCGGCAAGAGCGGCGCTGGCATCGACGCGCGAACGGCGCTCGATCAGGTTTGGGGCTACGCGGTCGGCGTCGATCTTACACGCCGCGACTTGCAGAACGAGGCGAAGAAGGCCGGCCAGCCGTGGGACGCCGCGAAAGGCTTCGACAAATCTGCGCCCGTCGGGGCCATAGCGCCCGTGAGCCAAGTCGGTGCGCTCAAGAGTGCGCGCATCTGGCTGAGCGTCAACGGCGCGCTCAAGCAGGACGCCAATCTCGAACAGATGATCTGGAGCGTTCCTGAGATCATAGCGACGCTCTCGCATGCATGGGAATTGCGCGCCGGCGACTTGATTTTCACGGGCACGCCATCAGGCGTCGGCGCGCTGCAGCGTGGCGATGCGATTGTCGCGGAAATTGCAGGCCTCGCGCCGCTGCACTTTACGATCAGCGCGTAACATTCACGCTTCCAGCGCCAGCAGCGCAAACGTCGCGAGCCAATGCTCGCCCATATAATCGCCAGCAACATGGGGCAGGCTCGTAGCGATGTGACGCGCCGCAGCGTCGCGCGCGAGCGAGGCGACCGGATCGTTATCGCCAAGGGCGCGCGCGATCGAGCGCCAGCACCATGCGCGTGAAAAGTTCAGCCCATCGAGGTGGGCAATCTTGCCGTCGCTGCGGTCGCTCACACGCGCGGGCGCAAACAGCGTCGCGGGCTTGCCCTTCGATGCATCAGGCAAAAAGCGCGCGAACCAAGCGCCGAACGTGTCGGGCGCCATGAAGCGGCGCACGCATTCCGCTTCCATCAAGGTGGGAGAAAGGAAATCGTCTTGACTGGGCTCCCATGCCTGCGCGCCGGCGTCGTCGCCGTACCAGATCAGCACTTTATCGCGCATGCTGGCATAAAGCGCCGGATCGTTTGGTTCGGCATAGTCGGCGGCTAAACGAAGCGCGAACGCAGTGGAACTATGGACGCCGGTGCGCACTGGATAATTGGCCAGCGGCAGAAAGGTCCTGAAACGGGCGGCGAATGCGTCCGCCAGGGGCTTGAGCGTCGAGCCCGCTTGCTTGCCTGCGCCGCCGGCGTGCGCGTTCAGCTCCGCTTGCAGCGCGAGCAGCCAGCCCCAGCCATAGGGCCGCTCAAAGCCGCGCGCGGTTGGGCGCGCGAGATACGCAACTTCCGCTGCGACGTTTGCTTCGGTGATCCGTTCGGCGAACAAGTCCTGGATAGCGCCTGTCGCCGGCAAATCTGGATAGCGCCGCATGAGGCGCGCCAGCAGCCAATAGCCGTGTACGCACGAATGCCAATCGTAGCTGCCGAAGAAGATTGGGTGCGCCGCCCGCGGACCGATAACGTCTTGAGGGCCCGCCATGCCATGCTGCATGAAGTTGGGATATTCGCGGCTGACATGGGCGAGCGCCAAGCGCGTGAACTTCTCCGCGATCTCACACGTCAGCTTGCTCATGGGAAAGCCAGTACGCGCATGAGAACGATATTGGCGATCAGCAGCGGCAGCGCCGTCGGGATTTGTGCGCGGATGACGCCGTTGAGGGCGGCCTTGCGGTCTGGCAGTTCAAGCAGGTTCGCTGGCACCACGTTGAAATTGGCGGCCATCGGCGTCATCAGCGTGCCGCAGAAGCCGGCAAGCATGCCGATCGCGCACACACGCGCCGGATCACCACCGAACTGGTGCACGACAATCGGCAGCCCGATAGCCGCCGTCATCACCGGAAAGGCCGCAAAGGCATTGCCCATGACCAGTGTGAAAAGCGCCATGCCGATGCAATAGGCGGCGACCGCAAGCGTGCGGGTGTCGAGCGGAATGTACTGGGTGACAATGTGGCCAACCTGGTCGCCGACGCCAGCCGCCAGAAACACAGCGCCAAGCGAGGCCAGCATTTGCGGCAGGATCGCTGCCCAGCCGACGGCGTCGATCAAGCGCCGTCCCTCCTGCAATGGCGCAAGCACTGGCGTGCGCAGCCAGATCATCGCGACGCCCACGGCGATCAAGGCGCCGAGAACCAGCGAGATCAAAGTGGCTTGCGCGCGATCGATCAGGTGCGCGCCCCAGGGCGTCTCCTTGGCAATCAGCGTGCCGGCAAGCGCAACGGCTGGAATGATGAGCGCCGGCAGGAAGAGAAGATCGCCGCGTTTGACCGCACTTTCGCGCCGTTCCTCGGGGCTTGTTGTTTTGGGTTTTCCCTGACCCAGTCCAACCGCGCCGACAAGCGCCAAGCCGAGCGCCAGGGCGCCATTGGCCAGATCGCCAATGGAAGAGCCGATGAGGAAGCTGCCGGCAAGCAATCCCCAGAACAAGAAATTCAAAACCCGCCGCGGATTGCTGGCGTCCATAATCGAGAGCAACGCAACGGCCGCGAAGAAGACGCCGCCAACGACGTAGATGTGGCCCAGTGCGATCATTTCGCAGCTCCGCCGAGTGCGCGCTTCAGGCGCCGGTCAAGCAGCCAGAGGCGCAGCGAGTGAATGAGAAGCGCGCAGATGGCCGTAGGGATAGCCCAGACCGAAAGATGCAGCGGCTCAACCATGATATGGTTTTGCTCGAGGAAGCCCTTGATCAGCAGGATCGAGGCGATGGCGATGAAGATGTCTTCGCCAAAAAAGAGCGCGATGTTGTCGACCGCCGCGGCGTTGGCGCGGATAAGGAAGCGTTCGCGATCGGGAAGCGCGCCGAATTTCGTTTCTGCCGCGCCTTCGGCCATCGGCGCCACCAGCGGGCGCACCATTTGTGGGTGCCCGCCAAGCGAAGTGAGGCCGAGCGCGGCGGCGAACTGGCGAATGACGAAATACACCCATAACAGGCGCCCCACGGTCGCGGCCTTCACGCCAGCGATCACGATGCGCGCTCGCTCCTGCAAGCCCGCGCGTTCCAAGAGGCCAATCGCCGCCAGCACGATCCAGACGATGCTGACATAGCGGTTGTCGTTGAACGCCTTGCCGAACTGGGCGAGCGTGTGCAGCAGCGCCGCCCACATCGTCTCTGCTGTCACGCCTGGCGCCCACGCCGCGGCGAGCCCTGTCGTAAGGGCTGCCGCCATCACCACGAGCAGCGGATTGGCGCGGACGACGAAACCAAGAACGACGACCGCGATCCCGAGAAGTACAAGCATGCGCGCCCCTTACGCTTTGCCGTAGCCGCCGCCGCCTGGCGTTTCGATCACGAACACGTCGCCGGATGCAAGCTCAGCCTTCGCCGTCGCGCTCAATCTTTCGACGCGGCCGTCGCTGCGTTCGATGCGATTGGCGCCGGATTTGCCATTCTCGCCCCCGTTGAGACCGAACGGCGCGGTGGCGCGGCGGTTGGCCAGCATCGCCGCTGTCATAGGAGCGCGAAAACGCACGCGCCGCACGGCTCCATCGCCGCCGCGATGGGCGCCGGCGCCGCCCGAGCCGCGTCGCACGCTGAATTGCTCCACCAGCACCGGGAAACGCGTTTCGAGCACTTCGGGATCGGTGAGACGCGAATTGGTCATGTGCGTCTGCACAGCCGAGGCGCCGTCGAAACTCGGTCCCGCGCCCGCGCCGCCACAGATGGTTTCGTAATATTGGCGCTGCTCGTCGCCAAAGGTGAAATTGTTCATGGTGCCCTGGCTGGCCGCAAGCACGCCGAGGGCGCCGTAGAGCGCATCGACCACGATTTGGCTGGTTTCTACATTTCCAGCCACGACCGCCGCGCCCCGCTTCGGATTGAGCAGGGAGCCCTCCGGCACGATGATCTCGATCGGCTTCAGGCAGCCTTCGTTCAGCGGAATGTTGTCATCCACCAAAGTGCGGAAGACGTAGAGCGTCGCCGCGCGCGTGATGGCGAGTGGGGCGTTGAAGTTGGTGTCGCTCTGCGGCGAGGCGCCGGTGAAATCAACGCGCACCGTGCGCGCTGCCCGATCCGGCGTGATTGCCACCCGCACATGGGCGCCATTGTCCATCTTAACCTCGAAACGGCCGCCTTCGAGCTTGGCTATCACAAGCTTGATCTGCTCTTCGGCGTTGTCTTGCACGTGGCCCATGTAAGCCGCGACGCCGGCGGCGCCGTAATGCGCTACCAGCCGTTTCAAGTCTTCGCCGCCACGCACGCAGGCCGCGATCTGCGCCTTGAGATCAGCAATGTTGCGATCGATATCGCGCGCCGGATGCTTGGCCGATGCAAAAAGGGCGCGCGTCTCCGCTTCACACAGCCGCCCATCCTGCACGAGCAGGAAATTCTCGATCAGAACGCCTTCGTCTTCGATTGTGTGCGAGTCCGGCGGCATGGAGCCCGGGGTTATGCCCCCGATATCTGCATGATGACCGCGCGCGGCGGTGAAGAAGGCAGGCTTGCTCGCCCCGTCGAGGATGACCGGCGCGATGACAGTGATGTCAGGCAAATGGGTGCCGCCGGCATGCGGGGCGTTCAACATGTATATGTCGCCGGCGCGGATAGTATCGCCACGTTGGCGGATGATTTCGCGCACGCTGTCGCTCATCGAGCCCAGGTGCACTGGAATGTGCGGCGCGTTGGCGACGAGGCCGCCGCCGGCGTCAAACACGGCGCACGAAAAATCGAGCCGCTCTTTGATGTTGACGGAGGAGGCGGTCGTCTGCAGCGCAACGCCCATTTCCTCCGCCACGCCCATGAAGCGATTGTTGAACACTTCGAGCAGGATCGGATCGGCGTGCGTGCCGATGGCCGCGCGCGCGATTTTGCCGCTGCGTGTGAGGACGAGATCGCCAAGCTGGCTCATTTGCCCGCGCCAGCCGATGTCGACGAACGTTGTTGCGCCCTGCTCGAGGATGAGGGCCGGGCCGTCGATTGTGTCCCCGGCGGCAAGCTGTGTGCGCTCGAAAACCGGCGCCTCGTGATTTTGCCCGTTGGCGCCAAGCAAGACCCGCGCATGCGGCGCCGGCGTCACGCCCGCCGCGTGGAGGGCAAGCCCAGAGGACGCCGGCGATCCATATTGGGTGCGCGCTACGGCTTCGCTCGATAGCGACGCCACCACAATTGCCCGCGCGGGATCAGCAAAGCCGAAGCGCTTTCGATGTTCAGCCTCAAACGCCTTCGCCAGGTCGCCTGCTTCAAGCGCAATCGGCAGCGCTGAATCTGCGCCGTCATACTTGAGATTGACAATTGTCGTCGTTTCCACTTGGCGCGCAGCCTGCGCCTTCAACCGCGCGGCTGCGCGCGCCGACAGCGCCGCTGCGCGCACGTTCAAATCCGCCGCATCGGCGAGCTTCTGCTCGACCGTCTCTTCCACGACCGCGCGCACATCAGCCAGCCCCATGCCCCATGCAGACAGCACCCCGGCGAGGGGATGGAGCAGAATCGTCTCCACACCGACCGCGTCCGCGACAGCGCAAGCGTGCTGACCGCCGGCGCCGCCAAAAGCGACGAGCGCGTAGAGCGTCGGATCGTATCCGCGTTCAATCGAGATCTTCTTGATCGCGGCGGCCATGTTTTCGTTGGCGATGCGCAGGAAGCCTTCCGCCGCTTCCTCCGGCGCCATGGCGCGCCCAGTTTCGCGTTCAATATCGCTGCAGAGCGCGCCAAAACGCACAACGACGACATCGCGATCGAGGCGTTGGTCGGCGTTGGGGCCGAAGATTGCCGGAAAGAATTCCGGCCGCACCCGGCCGAGCAGCACGTTGCAGTCGGTGATTGTCAGCGGCCCGCCGCGCCGGTAACAGGCCGGTCCCGGATCGGCGCCGGCGCTGTGCGGGCCGACGCGCAAACGCCTGCCATCGAAGAAGCAGATGGAGCCGCCGCCAGCGGCCACGGTGTGGATTTGCAGCATCGGCGCAGAGAGCCGCACGCCGGCGACCATGGTTTCGTTGGTGCGCTCGAAGGCGCCGGCAAAATGCGAAACGTCGGTGGAGGTCCCGCCCATGTCGAAGCCCAGCGCGTTCTCGAAGCCCGCGCGCTTGGCCGCCGCCGCCATGCCGACAACGCCGCCCGCCGGCCCCGACAAAACTGCGTCGCGGCCGCGGAACGCATCCGCGTGCGCCAAGCCGCCATTGGATTGCATGAAGAGACTGTCGCCTTTGGATTTCAGCCCGTTGGCGAAGCCATCGACGTAGGCGCGCAGCACCGGCGAGAGATAGGCGTCGGCGACTGTGGTATCCGCGCGCGGCACGAACTTGATGAGGCCGCTGATTTCCGAGCTCACGCTGCGCTGGGTGAAACCGATATCGCGTGCGATCTCCGCTAGGCGTCGCTCATGGGCTGGATAGGCCCAACCGTGCAGGCAGGCGATGGCGACGGCGCGAAAGCCATCATTATAGGCTTGCCGCAGCTCCGCACGCGCATGCGGCTCATCTAGGGGCGTGAGCACTTCACCTTCGGCGCTCATCCGCTCACGCGCCTCGATGACGCGCTTGTGCAGCAGCTCCGGTTTTACGATGTTGAGCGCGAAAATGTTTGCCCGCGCCTGGACGCCGATCTCGAGGGCGTCGGCGAAGCCTTGCGTCACCACCAGCACGACATCGGCGCCCTTGCGCTCCAACAGCGCGTTGGTGGCCACAGTGGTGCCGAGCCGCACAGCCGCGACATCGTCGATGCCGGCGCCGTGCTCCTTGAGAATGAGCCTTATCGCTTCAAGCGCGGCGTCCTCATAGCGCCCCGGATTCACCGACAACAGCTTGCGTACGATCTCTTGGCCGGCGGGCCCACGCGCAACGACGTCGGTGAAGGTGCCGCCGCGGTCGATCCAGAAATGCCAGCCGTCGCTCATGTGGCCAGACCATTGCCAGCGCGGGCGGCGCAATCAAGCGCTGATGACCAGCGCCTATGTCCATCCACGGCGCTTGCGCCGCTCGCGCGGCGGGCTAGTTTGCGCCCAACCAGGAGCGCACCGCTTTGAAGCCCACCGACGTCAAGAACCCCGACTATTTCCACAAAGTCGTCGACTGCCAGTGGGCGTGCCCCTCGCACACGCCGGTGCCGGAATACATCCGGTTGATCGCCGCGCAGCGTTACACCGACGCCTACATGATCAATTGGGAGTCCAACGTGTTTCCCGGCATCCTCGGGCGCACGTGCGACAGGCCCTGCGAACCGGCCTGCCGGCGCGGGCGCGTCGAGAAGGAGCCGGTGGCGATCTGCCGGCTAAAGCGCGTCGCGGCCGACAATAAAGACGCCGACATCACAGAAATGCTGCCGCCGGCGGCGACCAAGAAGAATGGTAAGCGGGTCGCCTGCATTGGCGCGGGACCGGCTTCGCTTACGGTGGCGCGCGACCTGCTGCCGCTGGGCTATGAGGTCCATCTCTTCGACGGCGACCCAAAAGCGGGCGGCATGATCCGCACGCAGATCCCGCGCTTCCGTTTGCCGGAGAGCGTGATCGACGAGGAGGTCGGCTATATCCTGCGCTACCAGCCGGTGACGCATTTCGGCCAGCGGGTCGAATCGCTGAAGGCGCTGCTGGCTGAAGGCTGGGACGCGATCTTTGTCGGCTCCGGCGCCCCGCGCGGCCGCGACCTGCAGCTGCCGGGCCAGGAGGCGGCGGCCAACGTCCATATCGGCATCGACTGGCTCTCGAATGTTTCGTTCGACCACGTCCATTCCATCGGCAAGCGCGTGATCGTCCTCGGCGGGGGCAACACCGCCATGGATTGCTGCCGCACCTCACGCCGTCTCGGCGGCGAAGACGTGAAGGTCGTCGTTCGTTCGGGTTTCGAGGAGATGAAGGCGAGCCCGTGGGAAAAAGAAGACGCGATGCACGAAGGCATCCCCATCCTCAATTTCCTCAATCCAAAGGAAATCACCCACAAGAACGGCAAGCTCACTGGCGTGCTGTTCACGAAAATGCATTGGCTTGAGAAGGACGGAAAGAAGAAGCTCGAACCGACCGGCGAGCCGGACGTGCACTATGAGTGCGACGACGTGCTGATGGCTGTCGGCCAGGAAAACGCCTTCCCTTGGATCGAGCGCGACATCGGCATGACCTTCGACAAATGGGGCATGCCGGTGGTCGATCCGATCACCATGCAATCATCCATTCCCAACGTTTTCTTCGGCGGCGACGCGGCGTTCGGGCCGAAGAATATTATCTGGGCCGTCGCGCATGGCCACGATGCGGCGGTATCTATCGATCTCATGCTCAATCGCCAGGACGTGAAGAAGCGTCCGCCGCCGGGCGTCTCGATGATGTCCACCAAGATGGGCATCCACGAATGGAGCTATGACAACGACATCACCAACGATCAGCGCTACAAGGTTCCGCTCGTCGACACGGCCGTCGCGCTCAAGAATGTGAAGGTCGAAGTCGAGAAGGGGTTCGACCAGATCCTCGGCTACAAGGAAGCGCAGCGGTGCCTGAACTGCGACGTACAAACCGTCTTTCACGCCGATCTTTGCATTGAGTGCGACGCCTGCGTCGACATCTGCCCGATGGACTGCATCACCTTCACCCAAAACGGCGAGGAGACGGAGCTTCGTGAGCGTCTCAACGCGCCGGCGACGAACCTAACCCAGGACATCTACGTCGCAGACGGCCTGAAGACCGGGCGCATCATGGCCAAAGACGAGGACGTTTGCCTGCACTGCGGGCTCTGCGCCGAGCGCTGCCCGACGGGGGCCTGGGACATGCAGCAATTCTACCTCGACATTACCCATGCCGGATGCACCCCACAGGCGAAGATCAAAACGCCACAGCCGGCCTGAAAACGTTCATTGCACGGTGGTAACGGGGAACCAGCTGCAGACTTTGTTACTTTAGGTCACGCCGCCCAAGAACTGGGATTACGGCCCGCTGCGCCGGATAGCGCTGGACGACCCGCGAAACGCCGGTCGGCGCTTCGCTAATAAGAACGGCTCATGCGCGTTCGCCTCGAACGTGTTCCCGCCGCGAATATTCATCCTTTGCAAAGGGACAGATTATGAAAGCTCCGTTCTATCTGGCATTGGCGGCGTCGCTCGCGTTGAGCCAAGTCGCCATTTCGACGGCATCGGCGGAAACCGCAGCGACGCATTTCCGTTCGGCGCCGGCGCAGACCTTCACGCAAGCCGACCTGCAACGTTATGGCCTGACGGCTGAGCAAGCGGCCCGCGGCGTCGAGCTGCAACGCCAAGGCTATCACGTGCAAATTATGACGCAGGAAGAAGCCCAACGCGTCCATGGCGGTCAGATGTCGATGAACACCTGGCTGATCATCGGCGTCGTGGCGCTGATCGTGATCGCGGTGGCTGTGTCCAACGACTAGGTCCAGCTCCTAATGCGATACACGCGGGTTCTGTTGTTGGCGTTGTGCCTGGGTGCGTGCGCGACGCGGCCTACGCCGACTATCGACGCATTCGCCGAGGATAGCGCCAACAACAGTTTCGAGGTTCTACACCGCTCGTTCCGGGAAAATGCTCTCGTGCTGCCGGTCGTGCATGACCAGCAGCAGGCGGCGCAATCGTGCGGCGCCAATGCGCTTGCCAGCATCGTCAATTATTGGCGCGGCGCAGGCGTGGTCAGCGGCGAGGCGCTTTACCTGGCGACCCCGCCTGCCGATGCGCGCGGATACAATCTCAATGAGCTGGTTGCGCTGGCGCGCACGCAGGGTCTGCTCGCCAATACTGTCCGGATCGACAAGCAGGGGATCATCCGCGAACTGGAAAATGGGCGCCCGGTTCTGGTGCCCGTGCTCGTCCCGGCGGTTTTCGTCGCGAACCGGGCAGCGCCTGGCGAGAACGCACCCGTCGTCGGGTTCGTCTCACGCAATTTCGTTGGCCGCGTTGGTTGGGTTCTGGAGCACACCAATCTCGGCATGGTGAGCCATTACCTCGTCGTCGTCGGCTATGACGCCCACCGTTTCGCTGTGGTCGAGCCGGTGCGGGGCTATCGCACGATTACCTTCGACCGCCTCGAGCGCTACCGCCGACCCTACGCCGACGCCGCCCTGGTGCTGAGCGGCTCGCGGCCGCCGCCTATACCGGCGTCAGCCGCCGCGCCGGTGCGCTCAACAAATTGACGTCACCGCGGTTTTTCGAACCTCACGGCAGGCTTCATTTGCAGATGCGAAGCCGGTAAGACGGCTGACCCGGGCAGGTTCGCGCCGGGCCCAGGAAGGCCCAACACCGCTGATGTCGAAGCCGCTGACCGCTACAAACGATTTTGTCGTCAAGTTCGCCAATGTGAACGGCTCGGGGTCGGCGAGCGCCAACGGCTTGTTCGCCAAAGTCATTTTGCGCACGGGCGTGCCGGTTGCAGCGAAGAACATTTTCCCGTCCAACATCCAAGGCCTGCCAACCTGGTACGAAGTGCGCGTCTCGGGAGAGGGTTGGCTGGGGCGCCGGGGCGGCGTCGATCTCGCGGTGGCGATGAACCCGCAGACCTGGGACGCCGATGTGAAGGAAATCACGCCCGGGGGCTATCTGCTTTACGATTCTTCCAAGCCGCTGCCGGCCAGCAAATTTCGTGACGACATTACGCTGGTGGGCGCCCCGCTCACCGAGCTGATCGCCACCGAGTTCACCGACCCGCGTCAGCGCCAACTGTTCAAGAACATCTGCTATATCGGCGTGCTGGCGCAATTGCTCGGCATCAGCGCTGACGCGGTCAAGCAACTGCTCACCGACGAATTCAAAGGCAAGGAAAAGCTCGTCACCGCCAACTTCAAGGCGTTCGAACTGGGCCGCGCCCACGCCGAAAAGCACCTCGCGCCGATCGGATTACAGGTGAAGAAGTCCGACAAGGTCGGAGACCGCATTTTCGTTGAAGGCAATGACGCCGCAGCACTCGGCGCCGTCTATGGCGGGGCGACTTTCTGCGCCTGGTATCCGATCACCCCGTCGACCTCGTTGGCGGAATCCTTCCAGAAATATTGCCGCCAGCTGCGCACCGACAAGGATGGCAAAGCCCGTTACGGCATCGTCCAGGCAGAAGACGAAATCGCCTCCATCGGCATGGTGATGGGGGCGGGCTGGGCCGGCGCGCGCGCGTTCACCTGCACCTCCGGGCCGGGCGTGTCGCTGATGACGGAGTTCATCGGTTTCTCGTATTACGCCGAAATCCCTGCGGTGATTTTCGATGTGCAGCGCGGCGGCCCCTCCACCGGCATGCCGACACGCACGCAGCAATCGGATCTGCTTTCGGCGGCGTACGCATCGCACGGCGACACCAAACATCCGATGCTGTTTCCAGCGAACCCGACCGAAGCCTTCGAATTCGGCGCCCAGGCCTTCGATCTGGCGGACTTCTTCCAAACCACTATCTTTGTCATGCTTGAACTCGACATCGGCATGCAGGAATGGCTGAGCGAGCCGTTCAAATGGGAAGAGGGTCGCGCACTCAATCGCGGCAAGATCATCACCTATGAAGATCTCGAAGCCGGCAAGGAATTCGGCCGCTATCTGGACGTCGATGGCGATGCCGTGCCTTATCGCACGCTGCCCAGCACGCATCCGAGCAAAGGCTCCTACTTTACCCGCGGCTCCAGTCACGACCGTTATGCGCGCTACAGCGAGAAGGGCGACGACTACACTGACGGCATGATGCGTCTCCTGCGCAAATGGGAGACGATGAAGGCGCACATGCCGGGTCCGATCCGCCACAACGCCAAGCGCCGCACGCCCGATGGCGTCATCTATATGGGCTCCACCGATCCGGCGATGGCCGAGGCCTTGGTGGCGCTCGAGAACGAGGGCGTGCATCTCGATGCGCTGCGCGTCCGCGCCTTCCCGTTCGCCGACGAAGTGTTCGAGTTCATCCGCTCACACGAGCAGGTATTTGTCGTGGAGCAGAACCGCGACGCCCAACTCAAGTCGCTGTTGGTGAACGAAGGCGGCGTGCATCCCGCGCGTCTCGTCTCGGTGCTGCACTTTGACGGCACCCCCATCACCGCGCGCTTCATCACGCGCTCGATCGCGGAAAAACTCAAAAGCGGCCAAGCCTCCGCGATGCCGGAAAAAGCAAAATGACCTACATTGCCAAGCCTTCGCTGCATCACCCGTCGCTTGAGAAGAACGCGCTCGGCTTCACGCGCCGCGACTATGAGGGGCGCATCTCGACGCTTTGCGCCGGCTGCGGCCACGACTCGATCAGCGCCTCGATCATTCAGGCCTGCTTCGAAATCGATCTGGCGCCGCACCGGCTCGCGAAATTCTCGGGAATCGGCTGTTCGTCGAAGACGCCGGATTATTTCGTCAGTCCAGCGCACGGCTTCAACGCTGTCCACGGCCGCATGCCATCGGTGCTGACGGGGGCCAATATCGCGGCGAAGGACTTGATCTATCTCGGCGTCTCAGGCGACGGCGATTCTGCCTCTATCGGCCTTGGCCAATTCGCGCACGCCGTGCGACGCGGCGTGAACATGACCTATATCGTAGAAAACAACGGCGTGTACGGCCTGACCAAAGGCCAGTTCTCCGCGACCTCCGACAAAGGCTCGAAAGCCAAGAAGGGCGCCGAGAACAAGGACAGCCCCATCGATCTCGTCATGCTTGCCCTGCAGCTCGGCGCGACCTATGTCGGGCGCTCCTTCTCCGGCGACAAGTCGCAGCTCGTGCCGCTGATCAAGGGCGCGCTCAGTCACAAGGGCACAGCGATCCTTGATGTCATCAGCCCGTGTGTGGCGTTCAACAATCACCTCGGCTCAACCAAGAGCTTCGATTATGTGCGCGAACACAATGACGCCGTGAACCGCATGGACGTGATCAGTCCGCGCGCGACCATCCATGCCGAATACGCGCCGGGCGAACTCAAGGAAGTACGCCAGCACGACGGCTCGATCCTGCGTCTGCGCAAGCTTGAGGACGATTACGACTCAACTGACCGCCACGCGGCGATGGCGTATTTGAGCCGCAAGGCGGCGGAAGGGGAGATCGTCACCGGTCTTCTCTTTGTCGATCCGGAGGCGAGCGATTTGCACGACGGTCTCAACACTGTCGACACGCCGCTCAACAAGCTGAAGGATTCTGAGCTTACACCGCCGCGCGGCGCGCTCGAAAAGATCAACGCCTCGCTGCGCTAGCGATCAGATCGCACAAGAGAGCGTGTTCGCGCGCGACAAGCTCCGGATCGAAGCGGATGCGCGGGTCTTCGGCAAAACCGTCTTCAAAAGCGTGCGTGGCGTTTGGAAAATGCACGATCTCGATCGGCGCGCCGCGGGCTTTTTGCTGTTCCAGCGCTTCTCGCGGCACGCGCACGCCGACCACGTGGTCGCGTCCCGCTAGGATCGCGACACTGCGCGGAGCCAAACGCCAGGTGCGCCGGCCCGCATAACTCGCAGCACCCGAATAGGGATAAGTCAGCAGCGCGCCAACCAAGCCCTCGAGCGGCTCGTCGGGCAGATCGACCAATCCGGTTGCCCGACGCATTTCCGGGCCGCAGCGCAAAGCCAGCCCATCCATGATTGCCCAGGAACCGTGGCTCCAGCCGGCCGCCACCACACGCTTTGGATCTGCCCAGCTCTGTGCGCGCACCCAGTGTAGTGCGGCAAACAAATCGCCCGCGCGCTCACGCCCATGAAAGCGAGCGCCCGTGCACACAGTCGCCAGCGCCGCCATGCGGCTGATCTTGCGCGGCGCGTATGAGTCAATCTCAATTGCCGCAGCGCCCTCGCGCGCCGCAATCTCGGCCATGTCGTCGGTGAACGGGCGAATGCCGCCACAACCATGCAACATCAACACGACTGGGAACGGACCATCGCCCGGAGGTTTTCGAATGCGAAAGTGCGGCGCCAGCCATTCCGCGCGCCGCGCCAGTGTCGGCGGCGGCAGCGCCAGGCCGGCGCGAAAATCTTCCAGGCGCTGTTCAGCGATTAGGCGCGCGCGCTGCACATGTCCGTTCCAGTCCTCGGCGGTCATGCGTTTGATGGGCATGATCAATGCCGGAAATGCCGCATGCCGGTAAACACCATGGCGAGCTCCGCATCGTCGGCCGCCGCGATGACTTTATCGTCGTTGATCGAGCCGCCCGGCTGGATCACCGCCGTCGATCCGGCTTGCGCTGCTTGCAGCAAACCATCGGGGAAGGGGAAGAACGCGTCCGACGCACACACCGAACCCACTGTCATCGGATCGCTCCAACCGGCTGCATGTGCGGCGTCTTCGGCCTTGAGCCGCGCCAGCCGTGCTGAATCCACGCGGCTCATCTGTCCAGCGCCGATGCCTGAAGTCGCGCCGTCCTTGGCATAGACGATGGCGTTCGATTTCACGTGCTTGGCGACACGGAACGCAAACAGCATGTCGCGAATTTGCGCTTCTGTTGGCTTTTTCTTGGTGACGATCTTCAAGTCCGCCGCCGTCACGCGGCCATTGTCGCGGCTTTGCGCCAGGAAACCGCCCGAGACCGTCTTTACGAAGAGCCCAGGCGCGCCAGGATCAGGCAGGCCGCCGGCGAGCAGCAGGCGTAAATTCTTCTTCTTCGCAAACACCGCAATCGCGTCTTCATCGGCGTCGGGCGCGATAACGACCTCGGTGAAGATGTCGGTGATCGCTTGTGCTGCGGCTTTATCGAGCTTCTGGTTGACGGCAACGACGCCCCCGAACGCCGAGGTTGGATCGCACGCGAGTGCGCGTGTGTAGGCTTCGATCAAGCTGCCGCCCAGCGCGACACCGCACGGATTGGCATGCTTGATGATGGCGACGGCAGCGGACTCTTTCGGATCGAATTCGGCCGCCAATTCGTAGGCTGCATCGGTATCGTTCAGATTGTTATAGCTGAGTTCCTTGCCCTGAACTTGCCGCGCCGTCGAAATGCCAAAGCGCTTTTCGCCAGTGCTGTAGAACGCCGCGTGTTGGTGGGGGTTTTCGCCATAGCGCAGGCTTTGCTTCAACTTGCCGCCGACGGCGCGCCAGGTCGGCGCCTTGTCTTCGAGCTGATCGGCAAACCAGGTCGAGATCGCCGCATCGTAAGCGCCCGTGCGCGCGAACGCTTTCGCCGAAAGCTGTTTGCGCAGGGCCAAAGTCGTGCCGCCGTGTTTTTTTGCTTCGCTCAGGATCGCGGCCATGTCGTCGGCGTCTGTCGCAACTGCGACGAAGCCGTAATTCTTCGCCGCCGCACGGATCATCGCGGGGCCGCCAATGTCGATGTTTTCGATGCAGGTGTCGAAATCGGCGCCGCGCGCCACTGTCGCTTCGAAGGGATAAAGATTCACATAAAGCACATCGTAGACGCCGATATTGTGCTCCTTCAGCGCCTTGGCGTGTTCCTTGTTGTCACGCAGCGCCAGCAAGCCGCCGTGCACTTTCGGATGCAGCGTCTTGACGCGCCCGTCCATCATTTCCGGAAAGCCGGTGACGCTGGAGACGTCCTCAACCGCCAGCCCCGCATCCGCGATCGCCTTGTGCGTGCCGCCAGTGGAGACAAGCTTGGCGCCGAGCCCCGCCAGCGCCTTTGCGTGATCGATCAGGCCGGTCTTGTCCGACACCGAAATAAGCGCGCGCTGGATGGGGACAATATCTGCCATGCGCCTTGCTTGGGGATGAGTCGCGCCCCGGTCAATGCGGCGCGCTGGAATTCATGTCCGCGCCAGCGCCCAGCGGATGCGATTGGGCGGCGCCAGGCCATGGCCCATCGGATCTGCCGCCCCGCTGAGCACGATTTTCAAGCTTTCCTGCGGAACGATTGCGCCACCCCAATAGATCGAAGGCTCAATGGCGATCTCCGGCGCATCGGTGCGCAGCCGCCAATGCTGACCGCCGGGTGTTTCCAACAGCGCCATCTGATGCTCGACAATACGCGCGCGCACGCTCGGATGCAGATGGAAGCGCACCACAAACGGGATCGGCTTTTTCGCCAGGCTCCGCTTCTCGCGCACCGGGCGCATCAATTCATCGATGCCGCGCAGGTTCTTGCCCTCGTGATCCACGAACAGATAGCGGCGATGTAAGAGCCCGAAGCGCTCGCGATAGCCATCGTGGCGGCCCTGCACGGTGATGCCGCTTTCATCCGAAGAGCGGCGAACATCATCAAGCGTCGGCCCAACCAGGCGCGCCGGGCCCTTGCGGCGAGTCTCCTCGAACGTCGCCGAAAGCGCATCGTCGAGCACAAGCGTCGAATGCGCGTTGGTGGCGCGCGCGGCCATGCGGCCCTCCGGTTCGAGTTCGCGCGCTGCGCCGACATTGACGATCAGCCGCTCGCGTTCGCTTGAGAGTTCGAAGGAAAGTGCGCTCGCATGCGCGCGCTCGGAAAAGGCAAGCGGCGGGGCGCCTCCGACATCGAAGATGACGCGCAGAGGCCCAGCCTCCAAGCGCTGGTAGCCGGAATGATTGGCGAACTGGAAGTTCCGCACCTCACCGCCCACGCGCGCCAAAGCCGAATCGATCGAAGCCGCTGAGCCTTCGGAGCCGCCATGGAAGCAGGCCACGCCGCCGTCGCCGAGCCGCAGCATGCGCACCATGTTGGCGAGCTTGTTCATTGCGTCTTGGATCGGCGGTGGCGGCTCTGAATAGGCGTCATGCACCGCAATAAGATCGCAGAGCGCTTCCGCGAGCGCCTCCGGCGAGCGCGACATGTGCCCGCCGTCGGGAAGGAATTGCTTGGCGCAGGCCTCGATCAGCAATTCTTCGCCTTGCTCGATCAGGCGCTCGGCTTCGGGGAAGCCCGCAGCCGCCGCGAGCACGAGCGCGGCGCCTGCTTTGATCGAGCCCAGGTGGCGTTCGCTGAGTTCGCTTTGCGCCAGCATCAGCAGACGCGCCTGCCGCGCCGCTGATCGCATCAAACCTTCGCGTCGGGCCGGATCGCCGCGTTCGAACGCGGGGCGCGCCCATGTCAGCCAAGCAAACAAGCGTTCAGCCGTGAGTTCAGGATCCCAGGCGAGTTCGTCCCACTCGCCGAAGTCTTCGACCCAGGTGTCGACCAGATCGGCGATGCGCAGATCGGCTGATGGCCCGACAGCCGCGAGATCGATCAGCCACGAGAATGAATGCAGCCGCGCCGTGAAGTGGCGTGAAGGCTGAGTCGCGGCCCACGGATTGGCGTGCTCGTTCGGCAAACGCTCGGCTGCGATGCGCCAGACGCCGCGCCCGATCTCGCGACCGCGCTCACGATCGCCCACGCGCGGATCGCGGCCCCAGGTCTCGATCTGCTCGAAGGAAGCATCGCCCAGACGCATGCGATGAAAAGGATTAGCCCGCCAGCTGTCGTTGGCGGCGGCTGGCCGTTGCGGCCGGCGAGGAGGGGAGACCGGCGCCGCGCTGGACATCAGGCCGGACTTCTCAAGCTTCGGATGTTGTCGGCGTAAGCGGAGGGATCGCCCGCGAACACGGCCGTGCCCGCCACCAGCGCCGTTGCGCCCGCCGCGATGACGCGCGGCGCGGTCTTCGCGTTCACGCCGCCATCGACTTCCAGAATGATGTCGCGCCCGGTGGCGTCGATTTTCCTGCGCACGTTTTCAATCTTCGGCAGCACGCTTTCGATAAAGCTCTGTCCGCCGAAGCCTGGGTTGACGCTCATGATCAGCACGAGGTCCACAAGCTCGATCACGTAGTCGAGCGCATCGACCGGCGTACCGGGGTTGAGCGACAGCCCCGCCTTTGCGCCCGATGCCTTCACCGCCTGCAGCGTGCGATGCACGTGCGGTCCAGCTTCGGGATGCACGGTTATGATGTCGGCGCCGGCTTCGCGGAAGTCGTGGATGTATGGATCGACGGGCGAGATCATCAGATGCACGTCGAGCGGCAGCTTCGTGTGCGGCCGGATCGCGCGCACAACGGCGGGCCCAATCGAGATGTTTGGCACGAAATGGCCATCCATCACGTCGACATGGATCATGTCGGCGCCCGCGGCTTCCGCAGCGCGAACTTCCTCGCCCAGCTTTGCGAAATCGGCCGCCAGGATCGAAGGAGCAATCAGCGTTCGGCCCATGTTGCCTAGCTAGCCGTCAGGGCGCCGTGACGCAATGGCCGAGGCTTGCGCGTACGGTCAGTGGCGCCCAAATCGTGCCAACATCTCGATCGGGCCGGCGCAGCGAAACCATGCGCCTCAAGGGTTTACTCCGGCTATTACTCTGGGGCTTTCACTCTGGGCCCTTCACTCTAGGTTTTCACGCGGGGCTTATTGCATGAGCGCATTGTTTGAGCCGCTGCGGCTGGGCGAACTCACCCTGCCCAACCGCATTCTGATGGCGCCGCTCACGCGTTGCCGCGCCGTCGACCGGCGCGCGCCCAACGAATTGATGCGCGACTATTATGTGCAGCGCGCCTCGGCGGGCCTCATCTTCACGGAAGCGACATCGGTCGTGCCGATGGGGGTGGGTTATCCGCATACGCCCGGCATCTGGTCAGAAGAACAAGTCGCCGGCTGGCGCATGATCACCGATGGCGTCCACGCCGCCGGCGGGCGCATCATGATGCAGCTCTGGCATGTCGGGCGCATCTCGCACCCGATGTACCTCGACGGCGAATTGCCAGTTTCGTCGAGCGCCATGAAGCCTGACGGCAATGTCAGCCTGGTGCGGCCGAAGGTCGAATATGTGCGGCCGCGCGCGCTCCGCAGCGACGAACTTCCCGTCATCATCGAAGGGTATCGAAAAGGGGCCGAGAATGCCCAGCGCGCCGGCTTCGACGGTGTCGAAATTCATGGCGCCAATGGCTATCTGCTCGATCAGTTTCTGCAAGACAGCGTCAATCACCGCACCGACGCCTATGGCGGGTCGCTGGAAAACCGCGCGCGCCTGCACATTGAAGTTGCCGAAGCCTGTATCTCAGTGTGGGGCGCCGGCCGCGTCGGCATGCACTTGGCGCCGCGCGGCGACAGCCATTCGATGGGCGACAGCGACCTCAAGAGCACGTTCAGTTATCTGGCCCGCGAACTCGGCAAGCGGAAGCTCGCCTTCCTTTGTACGCGCGAACGCGAAGGCCCCGATAGCATCATGGCGGATCTGAAGCGCGCCTTCGATGGGCTGATGATAGCCAATGAAGGCTTCACGCAGGCGAGCGGGCAAGCCGTCCTGGCGCGCGGCGATGCTGATGCGATCGCCTACGGCAAGCTGATCATCGCTAATCCCGATCTCGTCGAGCGCTTCCGCACCGGCGCGCCGCTCAACGCCTGGGACATGAAGACGTTCTACACACACGACGGCGCTGGCTATACCGACTATCCCGCGCTCGAACGCACCAGCCTGACGGCGTAAAATCCGTCGAGCCCGCCAATCTCACTCCAATGCGAGGGCAGGGTGCGCAGATCGCCGTCAGCTGTGATGAATTCATCGGCGCCTTCAAATTCGCCGCGCACGATGGGTTCGCGCCTCCAATCGAAGCTGTCGAGGGCTTGCGCGGCGATTGCCGGCCCTTCCTCGGGCTCGAGCGAACAGACTGAATAGACCAGTGCGCCGCCGGGCTTCACCATCGTCGCCGCGTGCGCGAGCAGGCGCGTCTGCAGCTCCGCCAAAGTTTGAATATCGCTCGGCCGCCGCAGCCACGCGACGTCTGGATGTCGCCGCAATGTACCGGTCGACGTACATGGGGCGTCCAGCAGCACAGCGTCGAAGGGCTCTTTGATACGCAAACTCAGCGCCTCGCGTGCGACCACTGTCGCTTCAAGCTTGGTTCGCGCCAAATTCTCATGCAGCCGTTCAAGCCGCTGCGCGGAACGATCGACCGCCGTCACGCGTGCGCCAGCCGCCGCGAGCTGCACTGTTTTTCCCCCGGGCGCGGCGCACAAATCCAGCACGAGCTTGCCCTTGACATCGCCCAGCAACCGCGCCGGCAAAGCCGCCGCCGCGTCCTGCACCCACCATGCGCCTTCATTGAAGCCGGCGAGCTGATCAATGCCTGAACTCTCGGCTAACCGAACACTTCCCGTCGCCGTCACCATTCCGCCGAGCGTCCTTGCCCAACCCGCGGCGTCGCTCTTGACGCTCACATCGAGCGGCGCTTCGCTTTGCAGGGCCTGGGCTATCGCCGCCGCTGTGGCGTGGCCATAGCTGACGCGCCAGCGGGTGAAGAGCCAAGCCGGCAAATCCGCGCCCGGCGGCTGTGCGGCCAGCAATGCGGCGCCTTCGCGTGACACCCGCCGCAGCACAGCGTTGATCAGCTTCGCGAACCCCGCCGCTTTGCGCAGCCCGGTCGCTGCTTCAACCGTTTCGCCCACAGCGGCGTGCGGCGGCGTCGCCATCAGCAGCAATTGCGTGGCCCCGATCCGCAGCATGGCGCGTCCATGCGCCGCCGTCTCTGGAAGCGGCCGCTCCAAGAATTGCGCCAGCACCGCGTCGATGCCGCCAAGCCGCCTCAGCGTCGTCGTCGCCATGGCGCGCGCGAAGGCGCGGTCACGTCCGGCGAGTGTTGCAAAGGAGGGCGTGTCGTTGAGCGCCTCGTCGAGCGGCCGGCCCTCGTCGAGCACCGCCACGACAAGCTCACAGGCCGCGATGCGGGCGTTCAAGGTTGCGCTGCGGTCGAGGTTGGCGGAGGCGGCGGCGGCGCAGGCGTCGTCCCTTCCGGCGCATCCTGGATGTCCACCATCACACGGCGCCAATGCGTCAGACGGATCACAGCGGCGCCCGCGCTCAGCGGCGTCGTCACCCGCACCGGCGGTGCAAAGCGTGAATGCGGCGCGAGTGCGAACCAGATTTCGCCTTGTGGAATGCGCCTACTGCCCCAGCTATCTGTGCGTTCAAATCCAGCCACCGCAACATAGGCCATCGAGCATTTGAGCACGTCGCCTTCGTAGCCGGCGCTATCGAAATGCCCGATGCGCCCGCCGCTCAGTTCGAGGCGATAGTAGAAGCGACCGTCAAAGGTCGGATACGAGCCCTGACAACGCTGGTGCTCGCCAACGTCGATGGCCATCGCCACCATCGACGAAAGCGGATCACGCGCGCCGCGGCGCTGTTCATCGCTTGCCGGCGGCGTCCCCCAGACGCGATAAGTCGGATTAATCTGCGCGGTCACTTCGCCGTTCGCCGCCACATTCATCGCGATGACGCGGTGCTTGCGCGCGTAGCGGTGATCGAGATCATAACGGCGCCAGATCACGCGATCGCCTTCGATCACGCCCGAGGCCGAGGCCGCGATGTTCATGCGTTCGAAGATATTGAGCAGGCCGCCGGAGGCCATATGCGTTTGGATGTCGTAGCTGTTGTCTTCGATGGTGGCGTCGACGGTGATGCTGCCGAGTGGAATGATGGCAAGCGCCGCGCCCTGATACTCGAGCGAGAACGTGTCAGCGGCGGCCGGCGTCGCGAACAAGCCAGCGAGGAGGGCGATGAAGCCAAAGCGCATTGCGCGCGACCATAACGTTACGGGCAGGTAAGGCCAAGCGCGTCGCTCACTACACAGCAAGCTTTGCACAGACTGACGGATTGGCTCCGCTCTTAGAGCGTGCGCACGTTCACTTCGGAGTTTTCCAGCGGCAACTCAACGACCATGCCGACGCGGCCAGCACGGACGTCTTGGTAGCCGGTGGCGCGGGCTTCCGCGACTTGCATCTGCGCGGCCACTTCGTCGTGCGCGCCGGTCAGCACGAGCATGCCGGCGTTCGCCGCCTGCGCCGAGACGGCCACTTGCGCGGCCGTGGCGATATCCGAATGGTGCAGCTGCCCCAGTTGTTCGCTGCGCGCGCCTTCCAGCACCACGTCTGCGTTTGCCGCCGCCGGCGCATCCGCCATGCGGCCATCGCCGCCGACCACGATCGAGCGGCCGCGATAGTCGAAGCGATAGCCGACACGGCCAGCGAAAGCGTCTTCCTGTGTCGTGAACGCTGAGATCACCAGGCCATCGGCTTCGTAGACGATGACCGAGCGGCCCGGCTCGGGCGCTGGACCCCAGGCTTGCAGTCCATGCTGCACGCCGTCGAAACCCGCGGCCTGGTTCAATCCATCGACCAAACGCTGCGTCTCCGCCGGTCCGTACACAGGCAGCAAAGTGCTTGTGCGCTGGCCGTCGCCATAGAGTTCATCGAGATCCGCGGTTTGGGTCAGACCGGCATTGGTCAAGAGCACGGCTTGCAGATTTTGCGTCGAAATGCCGTGCGAGGAGAGCGACGCCGCCGCGCCTGATCCGGCATCGACGATGAAGAGGCGCCCGGCCGCAACCACTGCGAGGCAAGGCTTTTGATCAGTGCTGATCGCGTTCGGCTGTCCGCATACGATTGCGCGCAGCGCGGTCGTGCTGAAGAGGTCGTGGTTCGCTTCGGCTTGTTGGTCGGTATAAGCCTGATAGGCGCGCGCGAGCGCTTCTTGGCCCTCTGGCGTTTGCGAGCCGACCACCCAGCCGCCCCAGAACAATCCCGACAGCGTCACGAAGACGACGGACGATTTTCCGATGCCGTTCATTGCTTCGACCCCGTTTCTCGCGCGCCACGGCGCGGTGACCGTCAAACCCCGAACCAACGTGCCTACCCTGCGTAACGATTCCCGCAAATCTGCTTAACAATGTCTTTCCACAGGAATGTGCGCTACAGCGGCGCGTGTGCGAAACGACTGGAATTTCCTGGCAAAATCATCATCTTCGTTAACGGCGCGTGAGCGTGTGCGCCGCCACAATGGTTAACGGCGTGAAGCGCGTTTTGGTGTTCGATTCTGGCGTTGGCGGGCTTTCCGTCTTCGACGCAATCGCCGCGTCAGGCGCCGCACTCGAACTCGATTACGTGGCCGACAACGCTTGGCTGCCTTATGGGTTGAAGTCCGACGCCGAATTGCGCGCGCGTGTGCCCGCACTTCTCCACAGCATGACGCAACAATGGGCGCCCGATCTCGTCGTTGTGGCGTGCAACACGGCTTCCACCATTGCGCTCGACGCGGTTCGCGCCGCGCTCACCATTCCGGTTGTCGGCGTCGTGCCGCCGATCAAGCCGGCGGCGGCGCTGACGCGCACTGGCGTTATCGGCATCCTGGCGACGCCGGCGACGGTGCGGCGCGCTTACACTAATGATCTCATTGCCCAATTCGCGCCCGACAAACGCGTGATTCGCTTCGGCTCGGCAGCGCTCGTCGCGGCGGCGGAGCAGAAATTGCGCGGCGAGCCTGTGGATAAGTCCGCAATTCCGGAGGCGATGGAAGGTCTCTTCGGTGCGCCGGGCGGGGGAGAGCTCGATGTCGTCGCGCTCGCGTGCACGCATTTTCCGCTACTTGACCAGGAATTGGCTGCTGCTGCGCCGCGCGCCTGCGTGTGGCTCGATTCCGGTGAGGCGATTGCACGGCGCGTAGCCAGCGTTCTTATCGCGCCACGGGGTGCTCCCAAGATCTGCCGTGCCGGCTTCACTGACGCGAGCGTCGTCGATGCATTGACGCGCGCGCTCGCGGCGCGCGGGTTTTCCACATATGCACAGATCGGCGTCTCGCCCGCATTTGACGCGTTCCCCCTTGTTGGAACCGCAAGCGCTTAAAATCGTGACCTTTTGGGAACGCTGGGACGGTAGCGCCCTACATGTGCAGCTGCATGGATTGCGCCTCCATGTCGGCGCGGTAACGATTTAGTCCGCGCCGGAGCAACGGGGAGGCAGATGGCCAACGCATTCGGGGAAACACCGCACGGCCTTGCTTCGCAGATTTCGAATCTGGCCAGCGTGTTGACCCGCAAGGGCGGTCTCAAAGTGCCGCGCTATCAGCGCCCCTATACGTGGTCGGAGCGCGAAGTGCGCGAATTGATCACAGATCTCTGGAGCGCCTTCAAGCGCAACCCGCGCCCTGCGCCATTCTACTTTATTGGTCAAATCGTTCTGGTGAAGAACGCCAAGGGCAATCACGAAATATCCGACGGACAGCAGCGTCTGGCCACGCTGACAATGCTCATCGCCTATGTGCGCGACCGGCTCCCCCATCGCGCCAAACATTATCAGCAATTGATCATGGACGCCGACAGGCCGCGGCTGTCGTTGCGCGAAGACGATAGCGGATTTTTTCTTGGCTTCGTTCAGGAGCCCGGGCGCATGGCCGACATGGCCAAGCACGTCGAGACCGGTGTTGAATCGAAGGACTTGCTCAGCGAAGCCGCAAAGACGATCGATTCCGAGCTGCAAGGCACGTCGGACGCCGATCTCGATGCATTCTTCAGCTACGTCGCCAGCAATTGCA
The DNA here is from genome assembly GCA_963837475.1 of uncultured Pseudomonadota bacterium. Lineage (GTDB taxonomy): Bacteria > Pseudomonadota > Alphaproteobacteria > Caulobacterales > Aquidulcibacteraceae > Vitreimonas. The sequence goes on along the minus strand of CAWIND010000001.1, from coordinate 392,927 downwards.
TCCTCAATGTCGTCGACGCGAGCGCGCGCGGTTGTGCGCAGACGGTGTTCAATACGCTCAACAAGCGCGGTTCGCCGCTTTCCGGCGCCGACATTATCAAGAGCGAGCTTATCGAGAATTCAGGGCTCGACAGCGCCAAGGCCGACGCCGCCGCCCGCAAGTGGGAGCAGATCGAAGCGATGTTCGAGCGCGATGATTTCGCGCATTTGCTTTACATGATGCCATCGCTGTTGACGGGCGAGACGGTGCGCTCGCCCGACGACCTCGACCAGTTTTTGGGCGCCATCAAACGCGCCGGCGGCGTACAGATTTTTCTGTTCGAGAAGCTGCCTCGCTACGCCGACGCTCTGCGCGCCATTTTTAGCGATTCCATCGACGCCGGGAAAGCGAGCGTCGATGTGAACCGCCGCGTTCACATGATGAAACAGGTGCAGGATTGGGATTGGGCGCCGACGCTCATCGCCTTCCTCGCCGAACATGGCGGCGATCATCGGCGTGTTCAACCCTTCGTGCAGGCGCTCGACCGGCTTGTATTCGGCGCCGAACTCGCCGCCGTCGATGGCCGTCAGCTCGGCTCGCGCTACAAGCGCATCATGCAAGCCATGGGTGACGATCGTAAGCTTTACGGGCCGCAAGGCGTGTTCGAGCTGACATCGTACGAGCACGGGCGTTTCATCGAAACGCTGAACCGCGCGCGCAAGCGCGACCGTTCGCGCCGCTTGCTGATGATGCGCATCGAAGCGGCGATGCCGAACGGCCACCGGCTCAGCATGACCGATGATGTGACCGTCGAGCATGTGCTGCCGAAAGCGGGCAGCACATGGTGGAACCAGCTCTTCCCGGATCAGAAGCTGCGGACGGAAGCGTCGAACTTGCTCGGCAACCTGACGCTGGTCACCCACGACCAGAACAAGCGCGCCGACAACAAATCGTATGCCGAAAAGCGCGAGGTGATCTTCAATACGCCGGGCGCGCCGGTGCATGCGCTGACCAAGGACATGGAGCCGGTTGCGGAATGGACGCTGGCGGCGATCGAAGATCGCCAGGAGAGGCTCATTCGCATTCTCTGTGAGGATCTTGGCCTTATCCGCCGGGCCGGCAGCCAGGCGGCCTAAAGCGCATTAACCTCTCGCTAACGGATTCGGGGCACGCCTTAACTCTGCGTTTAGAGTTGGGGCGAAAAGCGCGATGTCGTTGCTCTATGCGGTCGTGTTCGCGAGCCGCTGCCGATCCAATCACCATCGCCTGGCGGTCGATGCGCTGCGCCATCTGCGGGCGCCGCAAGCGCGCGACTGGCAGGATCTATTGCTCCACTATCACTTGGATTATCTCGCAGGCGCAAAGGCGCCGGACGACGAGTTCAAGGACTTCAAAAACCACGTCCTGCATGTGCGTGACAACAATTGGGGCGGCGCGATCGAAGCGTGCGAGGAATGGTATCGCCGCACATTGAGCGCGCTGCGCGACAAGGATTGGAAACAAGCGGCGTGGTCAGCCGGCGTGATGAGCCATTATTACGTCGATCCGCTGCAGCCGTTTCATACCCATCAGACCGAGGAGGAAAACGTCATCCACCGCGCGGTGGAGTGGAGCTTCTCCAAATCGTACGGCGCGTTTCAGCGTATCCTCGAGGCTCATGGCGGCTATCCTGACATTATTGTGCCGCAAGCGGATGACTGGCTCGCACAAATGGTGCTCGGCGGCGCGCGCGCGTCGAACGCGCACTATGAACTTGTCATCGAGCACTATGATCACGCCGCCGGCGTAAAGGATCCGCCGAGCGGCCTCGACGATGCCCTGCGTACAACCATCGCTGGGCTCGTCGGCCATGCCGTTGTCGGCCTTGCACGCATCCTCGATCGCGCATTCACCGAAGCCGCGGTGAAGCCGCCGAGGGTGGGCTCGACGCTGCAGGCGTTTTTCCTGACGATGGAAATGCCGATCCAGGCAGTGCTGAAGACAATCGACGACGCTAAGGCCCGCCGCGAAGTCGAAGCGCAGTACGAGGAATTTCGCCGCACCGGCAAAGTGCGCAGCACGCTCGGCGAAGATGACCGCACCGTGCGCGCGCTATACGCAAGCGAAGTGCTGAAGACGCCGCTCTCGTCCCTCGACGCGAAATGGCCGCGCGAGATTGGCGCCAAGTCTGCGCGCGCAGCCAAGGCGCCGCTCCGGCCTGCGACGCTGGCGAAGCCCGCGCCGCTGGTGAAGTCTGCGCCCGCGCTGCGCCCTGTCGTGGTGAGAGCCGAGCCGCCGGCGCCTTTTATTCGGCCGATTGAAGAGGTTGAACCTGTTGTTGCGGCAAAGCCTGCTGCGAAGCCGGCGCGCGCTGCACGGATCAAGCCGGAATTGCCCGAGGGCGCCCCGCGTCCGCGCCTCGACAAGTCTCTGCCGCGTTTCACCTTGGACGAGCGCGCGCCCGTGGAGCGGGCGCCGTCGATCGGGCCGAAGACGGCGAAACGCCTGGAAGCCGTCGGCGTGCGCACGATTGGCGATCTCTTGGCGGCATCGGCCGACGACAAGCAGCGTCAGATCGGCGTGCGCCACATCTCGGCGCAGACCATTCGCGATTGGCAAGCGCAAGCGCTGCTGGCGTGCACGGTGCCGGGGTTGAAGGCGCGCGAGGCGCAGGCGCTTGTCGCATGCGGCGTGCGCGCTGCGGACGATCTAGAGGAAGCCGACGCCGAACATCTCGTCGAAGGCATCGCCTCGTGGGGTCTCTCCGACGAAGGCGCGCGTGCTTGGGGTGCAGCGCCCGCGCCGAGCGTCGATGATGTGGCGACGTGGATCGAGCGCGCCAAACGCAGCGCCAAGAGAACGGCGGCGGCTTAGATATGTAAGAGCGTCAGTACGATCGAGGCGATCACCACTGGCATGATGAAGGCGGTGAGGCCCGAGGCGACGATGCGCGCGGTCTTCACCACACGATGGCCCTGGATCGGCTTGTCTTCGCGCGGCGCCAAAGCGAACTTGCAGAGGAAAGCAAACGCTGCCGCGACGCCCGCGACGGCTGCGCCTGCGAGTGCGCCGGCCATCAGCGCTGCTATGGCCGAACCCAGCGCTATCAAGCCCAGAATGCCGTGACCGGCATTCATCACGTGCTTGACCAGGCGCTCGGCGCGGCCGGGGTCGAATTGCTTGAACGCCACTGGCGACAAGACAAACGAGAAAAGCACGATCCACCCGAGCGAGGCGCCGGCGAGGATGATGGCGAAGGCTTGCGCGAACTGTTGCATGGGCAGCGTCCCTAGCATGAGTTGGAGTCGGGATTTCGGACCGCCTGCGAATCAAGCCGCAAATCAAATCACGGCGGTGATTTCGCCGCGTCGAGCGAGGCGACGGGCTTTGTGGGTTTCTTGGCGAGCGGCTTCGGCGCCAGCGCGCCATCCACTGCAAGGGCTGCCAGCGCGCCGGCGAACTGGGCGATGACGAAAGCCGGCGCATCTTGGGGGCGGATGCCGGCAAATGTGTCGCTCAAGGCGCGCGCGATGGTTATGGCGGGATTGGCAAAGGACGTTGAGGCCGTCCACCAATAACCGGCGGCGATGGTGAGCGAGACCGCGGCAGCGAGCGCCCGCGGCCGGGCGCGCGAGACGAAGAGGATGGCGAAAGCGAGCGCAAAGGCGGCGACGCCTTCGGAGAGCGCCTGGCGCCATCCGGCGCGGACATGGGTGCTCATCTGCAGAAGCGGCAAGCCAAACATGGCGTGCGCAAGCAGAACCCCGCCAATGCAGCCCGCAATTTGGGTGATGGCGTAGGCCAGTGCATCGGTGAGAGCGAAATCGCGGCGAAGCGTCATCATTAGCGTGACGGCGGGATTGAAATGTGCGCCCGAGACGGGCGCGAGCGCCGTGATCAGCACATAGAGGATCGCAGCGGTAGCGCCGCTATTGGCGAGCAGGGCGAGGGCATCATTGCCCCCCGATAGGCGCACAGCGAGAATGCCGGAGCCGACGACGGTCGCGGCGAGCATGGCCGATCCGAGGAATTCCGCACACAGGCGTCGGCCGAGATTGGGCGTCACGCGGCGCCTTTGCCGTCGCCTGCCGCGCCAATTGCGTCGAGGCGCTTCTGCAGCGAGAGGCGATCGAGCCCCTCGAAGGGAAGATTGACGAAAATCGTGATGCGGTTTTGCAGGCGCCCATACGCATCGGCAAACGCAGCGGCGATTTCCGCCTCCGGGCCGTCGATCATTGCGGCGGGATCGGGAACGCCCCAATGGGCGCTCATCGGCTGACCGGGCCAAATCGGGCAGACTTCGCCGGCGGCGTTGTCGCAAACGGTGAAGACGAAATCGAGCGCCGGCGCGCCGGCCTGCGCGAATTCATCCCAGCTTTTCGAACGCAAGCTGTCGGTCTTGAAGTTAAAGCGCTGCAGCAGTTTCAACGCGTGCGCATTGACCTCGCCCTTGGGATGCGAACCGGCGGAAAAAGCGACGAACTTGCCGGCCCCGAAGCGATTGAGAATCGCTTCGGCCATGATCGAGCGCGCCGAATTGCCAGTGCACAGGAAGAGCACGTTGTAGAGGCGGCTCATGAGGCTTTCCGCTTCGGCGCCGGCGCACAGGAAGCGCCGCCGCAGCAGTTTTCGGTAAGGAAGCCGACAAGGCCGTTCATTGCCGTGAAGTCGGCGGAATAGATGAGCGAGCGGCTTTCGCGCCGCTGCTCAATCAAGCCAGCGCGCGTGAGATGGGCGAGATGAAAGGAGAGCGAGGAGGCCGCCATGTCGAGCTTGTCGGCGATTGCGCCGGCCGCACGGCCTTCGGGGCCGGCCTGAACAAGCAGCCGGTAAATCAGCAAGCGGTGTTGGTTGGCGAGGGCGGCCAAAGCCTCGACAGCGCGATTGTTATTCATTCGACATTTCCGGTATCATGGAAATCAAAACCGAAGCAAGCCGCATTTCTCCGGGAAACCTCCAGACCGTCTCCAAGCCTTGGAGGCGTTTGTCGCCCCATGTAGAGGCCATGAGCGAAATTCACGAAGGCGGGTGCTTGTGCGGGGCGGTGCGCTTTCACGCACGCGGCGCGCCCGTGCGCATCACTGTTTGCCATTGCAGCTTCTGCCAGCGGATCACGGGTTCGGCGTTTCTGGTTGAGCCGATTTTCAAGCCCGAAGACATCGCCTTTTCCGGCCAGACCCGCACCTACGAGCATCGCTCTGACACGAGCGGCAAGCGCGTGATCGTGCACTTTTGCGAGCGCTGCGGCGCCCACTTGATGCTGGCGTTCGAGCGCTTTCCAGATGTGGTCGGCTTGTTCGGCGGCGCCTTCGACGATCCGAATTGGTTGGGCCGCGGGCCGGGCAAGGAACGCCACATCTTCGTTCGCTCAGCGCAGAAGGGCGTCGTGCTGCCGGCGAATATCGAGCTTTATGAGGCGCATGCGATTGCGCCCGATGGCAGCGCCGCCACGCCGATGATGCTCGCCGCACCGCTGACGGTGGCGCGGCCCTGAAGTAATTTCTTGACGAGTTTCTCGGGGGAGTTCTCGGGGAGTTCTCGGGGAAGTTCTCGGGGGAAATTCTCGGGCATGTTCTTGGCGGATTTCTCCGCACTCGCCGCGAGAATACCCGTTTGAGGCACTGCAAGTGCTGAAAAACCGCCGGAATTGGAGGTCGTGAACCCTTAGTAAAGACGTCTGCACCATGTTACCACCGGGAGCGGACCAATGGCGAAGCCAGCCGACCGGAGAAACCTGTCGCTTATTCGTGAAAGCGCGTCGACGACGCGCATCCTCGATCTTGCGTTCATTGAGGGCCGCTTTGGCGACACCGAGGAATACAAGCAAAAACCGCTATTCTCGAACCAACACCTCAATTCCTCCGTGATCATGAAGCATGCATTGCGCGCCTCCGAGCGCAGCATCTTCAGCGGCATGCGCATGAATGCGACGAAGATTGTGTTTCCGTTCGCGAAGGAGGATCTCGGTCTTGGCGGCGAGAGCCTCTTTGTTGGCGAACCGGATTTCAGCCGCAAGCTCGCTCATAAGATAGGCGCCGGCGATCCTCTGAAGATCTCGGGCGATCTCGACACGCTCAAGCTGATCGAACTCGTTGCCGTCGTTCGATCCATTCCTAATGCGCGAGCGCTTGCGCCAGAGCGGCAAGGAAGTGGCGCGCTGCTATTTCGATATTTCGACAGCTGACACCTCGCGCATGCAGCAATTCGTGAGCGGTCAGATCGCGGCGCTGGTGGAGATGGCGTTTGCCGGCAAGTTGCCGACCGCGCGCGAGCTTTCAGTGCGCCTCGCCGACAAGCTGATGACGGATGAAACCGCCCAAAGCCTCGAACCGCTGCGGGCAACGCTGAAGCTTTCGGGCGACGAATACCGCGAAGGCGTGTTCGCGTGGAAAGGCTTCCTTTATTATAAATGGGTGGTGGCGGAGTGGGGCTCGCGCATGCCCGAACTCGCGCGCAGCGTCCTGGGCGCGCGCATCGTCAATGCGCCGCGCGACGACCTGACCACGATCAACAATGCCCGCCAGCGCATCGTCAAAGTCATGGGTACGACGATGAAGCGCGTGCAAACCGCGCTGGGCGAATACGACACGGCGTTCCAGTTTCTCCAGGAAGGCAAGCCAACGGCCTTTCGCGACTTTCTGTTGAGCGCGCCCAGCATGTTCTTGGGCATCGGCGAGGCGGTCGGCATCATCAAGCACATCAACTCGTTCTGGCGCTTCCGCTTCCCGGCCGGTCGCGTGCCGATGATGGAAGGCAACGAGGCGCTCGACATCTTCCAGGATTTCGAGCTGACGCTGAGCGGGGTCGCGGTTTCCGATGACGAGATTTCGACGCGGCTGGTCTAGAGGTGACGCCGGGCAGTTGAGTGAGTAGGGTGCGCGCTGCTTATGCAGCGCAAACTCACCGCAATCCTGTCGGCCGACGTCGTTGGCTATAGCGGCCTTATGGAGTCCGATGAGGCCGGCACGCTACAGCGCCTGAAAGCCAACCGAAGCGGCATCTTCGACCCCCAAGTAGCGGCTCACGGCGGGCGCCAGTTCAAGCTGATGGGCGATGGGGCGCTGGTTGAGTTTTCAAGCGTCATCGCCGCGATCGAGTGCGCCTTGGCGATCCAGGCGGCGACCGAAGCGGCCAAAGCCGGCATTCGCTATCGCATCGGCGTCAATCTGGGCGAGGTGATCGTCGAGGGCGACGATATTTACGGCGACGGCGTCAACATCGCCGCACGCTTGCAGGCGGCGGCGGCTGTCGGCGGGGTGGCGGTCTCGCGCGTGGTGCGCGACAATGCCGACGGCAAGATGGATTGCGTGTTCGACGATCTGGGAGAACAAGCAGTCAAGAACATCGATCGGCCGCTGCATGTGTTTGCGGTGCGAACGGCGGACAAGAACGAGAGCGTGACCGTGGAAGAGCGGAGCAAATTGTCGGTCTGCGTGCTGCCGTTCGCCAATATGAGCGGTGAGAGCGAACAGGAGTATTTCTCCGATGGCATCACCGAAGACATCATCACCGACCTCTCCAAGGTTTCCGCGCTCGGCGTCATCGCGCGCAATACGGCGTTCCAGTTCAAGGGCAAGAGCGTGGACGTGCCGCAGTTGGCGCGGCAGCTGAAAGTGAGCCACGTAGTCGAAGGCAGCGTGCGCAAGGCGGGCGGACGCGTGCGGATTACGGCGCAGCTGATCGACGGCGTATCCGGCGAGCACGTGTGGGCGGATCGCTACGATCGCGATCTCAACGATATCTTCGCGCTGCAGGACGAGATTTCGGAAGCGATCGTCAAGGCGCTGAAACTCAAGCTGCTGCCGGAAGAGAAGCGGGCGATCGAACAGCGCGGGACGACCAATCCGGAAGCGTACAAATTCTATCTGATGGCGCGCCAATATCGCGACACCGGAAATTCCGGAAATCGCCGCGCCTCTGATCTAGCTATTCGCTTGTGCCGCCGCGCCGTCGAGATCGACCCGAACTACGCGCAAGCCTGGGCGCTGCTCGCGCTGGTGCAGTCAAACACCAAGCTCTACTTCGACAGTCACGTGGAGGATGGCCTCAAAGAGGCCGAAACGGCGCTGGCGCTCGATCCCAATCTCGCCGAAGCGCACGCGGCAAAGGCGCGCGTGCTGAACTTGAGCGCGCGCTACAGCGAGGCGCGCCTTGAAGTCGAACGCGCTTTGGCGCTCGATCCTGAAAGTTATGAAGCCCATCGTGAGGCGGCGATCTACGCCACCGCGACCCACGACAATGCCGGGGCCATCGAGCACTTCGAGAAGGCGGCAAGTCTGATTGAGAATGAGTATTACGCGGCCGGGATGGTGGTCGCTTTCTATGAAGCCGCGGGCGATCAGGAGGGCAAGCAGCTGGCCGCGCGGCGGGCGCTGGCGCGCACCGAAAAGCTGCTTGCCAGTGAGCCTGACCACGGTTCGGCTTTGAGTTTCGGCATTACCGCGCTGATGGCGCTGGGCGAAGTCGAGCGCGGCAAGGAATGGATCGAGCGCGCGCTCTTGGTCGATCCCGACAATATCAATATGCGCTACAATCTTGCCTGTTCACTCATCACCCAGGCCAACGACATCGAAGCGGGACTGGATCTCCTGTCGAGCGTCATGGGCCGGGTTCACCAAGAGCCGATCAATTGGGCGAAGGTCGATCCTGATCTCGATCGCGTGCGCGACAATCCGCGCTTCAAAGCAATGATCGCCGCCGCCGAAGGCCGGCTTGCCAAGGAGCGAGAAGGCGAGGCGCCTTAGCTTGGCGCGCCCCGCGCCACGCCCACGCCCACGCCCACGCCCACGCGAGCAGACTCGCTCCTCATGCGCGAGTGAAATGCATGATCCAATTCACTTCCCAGCTGGCGCCGTTGTCCGGCGAGAAAGCTTGCTCCCAGCGGGCGGAATGGGCGGTGATCTCTGACCATTGATAGCGGACAATGATCGCTCGGCCGCGCAGCGTGTCAGAGCCGGTGAAGACGCCAACGCCGTTTTCGAATGAGCCGGCGACCGGCGGGTCGAGCGTGGTCGGGTTGCGGCTGTCGAGCCACCAGATCAGCCATTGCCGCGTTTGCGTATTGAACGCGCGCACGCCGACGGCGCGATATTGGCCGCTCGGCAGATTGAGCACATTGTCGTCGACCGTGCCGAGGCCGTTCATGGTGAGCCAAAGTTCGCTCGTACCGGTGAAGTCCTCCCATTCGTGATTGTTGAGCAGACGCTCCTTGAGGCGATGGTGCTGGACGTTCCAGCGGCCGACGAGCCAGGCAAAGTCCTGGCGATGCGCATCGAGTGCGGAATCGCTGGGCGTTGTGGCGTTGGCGTTAAGCGCAAGCGCCCCGCCGGCGGCGCCGAGGGCGGCGATCGTTAAAGCGTCGCGTCGGGTGTGTTCGGTCATCGGATGGGCTCCTTAACGCAGCAATGAGCGTGCTGTGGGTTGAAGGCGAAGCGTCTGGGTTGGCGCGACGAGGGCGCGCGTGAGCGCCCGTTCGACAGCGCCCCAGGCTGGTGATTGCGCCAGCGCCACGGCGTGCGCGCCATGCGCGGCCCTCGAGGCGAAATGCGTCAGCGTTACGAACACCGTCTCATTCTCGCGCACCGGCAAGCGTGGATAATTGTTGGGGCTGTGTTCGGTGGCCAATGTCGCCAGGAGCTCCGCGCCGGTCTCTTTCAGGATGGGTGCGACGTCGTGGCTAAAGAAGGCCGCGAAGGTTTCGTCGCCGCGTTGGGAAAGGAAATAGGTGGCGGCGACGATGAGCGAGTCCGGCGCCCAGGCGCCAATCGGCGGGCGTGTGGCGGGATCGCGCGTGAGGTCGCCGGCGACGGGTCTCAGCAACAATACATCGTCGCAACTCATCATCGTCGCATTGGCTTGCGCGCGATGCGCCTTCCAGACGTCGCTAGCGTAAAAGCCGTCGAGGGCGGTGAAACGCGCCTCGAGATCGGCGAAGCCGCGCAGCCACACGTAACGATCGGGGTTGTCGATGTTGCGGAATGTGCCCAGGACCTGGGCGCCGAGCGCTTCCTGGGGCTCGATGAAGGCGCGCTCGAAAATGTCGATCAGCACGTCCCGGCCGCCGGGCTGCATGACGTAATTGCGGAATTCCACCACTTGGTCGCGCGCGCGCATGGGAGCCTCCTGTTGTGAGCGAGAGGCGTAACAAGCGAAACCTGACATCCAACGTCAGGATTTTGTGTTAGGCTGCAAAAATGCGTGCAAGCCGGCTTTTGTCCTTATTGATCCTTTTACAGATGCGCGGGCGGATGTCGGCCGAGGCGCTGGCGGCGGAATTCGAAGTCTCGGTCCGCACCATCTATCGCGACGTCGATCAACTCAGCGCCGCGGGCGTGCCGGTCTATGCCGAACGCGGGCGCAATGGCGGCTTTGCGTTGCTCGATGGCTATCGCACGCGGCTAACGGGATTTACGCCGGCGGAGGCGGAGGCTTTGTTGCTCGCCGGCGTCGGACCGGCGGCGGCGGATTTGGGCGTCGGCGCTGAAGCGGCGGCCGCGCAGCTCAAATTGCTGGCGAGCCTGCCGCCGGATTCGGGCGCCAGCGCCCAGCGCGTGGCGGCGCGCTTTCATCTTGATCCGGTGAATTGGTACAGCCGCGCGGAGGCGAGCGACATTCTGCCGGCGGTGGCGAACGCGGTGTGGGGCGAGCGGCGCATTCGCGTGCGCTACGAGAGCTGGCGCGATCTGGTGGATCGCGATCTCGATCCGCTTGGGCTCGTGTTAAAGGCGGGCGTTTGGTATCTGGTCGCGGCGGTGAAAGCACAGGCGCGCACCTATCGGGTGTCCAATATCCACGCGCTTGAAGTGTTGAACGCCAAAGCGCAGCGGCCGGCGCGGTTCGATTTGGCGCGCTATTGGGCGTCGTGGTCGCGCGATTTCGAAGCGCGGATTTTCAGCGAACGCGCCGTCGTCAAGCTCTCGCCGCTGGGGCGGCGGATTCTGCGCGAAATAAGCCCGGTGGCGGCTGAGGCGGCCGAGGCGCAGCATCGCGCCTGCAAGCCGGCGAACTGGGTAAAAGCGGAAATACCCATCGAAAGTGTTGCGCTAGCGGCGCGGCAATTGCTGCGCCTGGGCGCCGACGTCGAAGTGCTGGAGCCGGCCGCGCTGCGCGCGGCGATCGCGCGCGAAGCGGAAAACGTGGCCGCACTCTATGCGCGCTAATGGTTCGGTCGAACCACGTAGGCGCTCCAGGGCAGAGTGTTCCTTGGCTGGTCGCTGCAGCGATAGTGGCCAGAGATGGAGAGCACGTCAGCGCCGATCTGGCCGGTATAGTTGCAGGTTCGCCCGCCCGGATCGGTGCGCCGCACACGCACGACGCCCGTGCCTTCTTCGATGGTGATCATGAGATCGGCGTTGGCGCTTTCTGTCAGCATGGCGAAATGGGCGTCATAATGGCCATCGACGACGCCGGGCGTATGCGGCGTCCAACGGCCATGCCAATTGCCTTCGCGTTCATTCCAGGCAAACGCCAGATAGGCTTGGGTGTTTTGGAAGCTAGGCCGCTCAGTGCGAGAGCCGGGGATCGGTCCGCCGATGGTGGCGCGCCACGGCATCGCGCGACGCGCCCAGTCGCACGTATAAGCGCCAATGACGACCGTGCCGGCGGCGTTGAATGTGCCGCGATAATTGCAGTGCTGGCCGTTTGGCTGTGTGCGCACGACCTGCACGACTTGGCCGCTGATCTGGATATGGAGACGGGCGCTGGCGTGCTCGCTGCCCTTGCTCCAGTCGGCGATGTAGTCGCCGGGATATTGATCCGGGTTCGCCGGCGTCCAGCGGCCGTTCCAATCGCCTTCGCTCTCGAGCCAGGTTTGACGAAAGCGCGGGTCGTTCTGCTGCAGATCGAAAAGCTGCCCAAAGGCAGGCGCAGCGGCCGGCGCGGCGAAAGCGACAGCGAAAAGTGCGATCAAGGCCAAGCGCGGCAGTTTCATGAAACCCTCCCGAGGCTCAAGGCAAAGTTAGCGGCGTGCGGCGCGCTGTCGAGACATCAAATCTGCGCGCCGTTCAGGCTTGGTTCAGCGCACCACTTTGCAGCAGCGCCAGCGCCTGGTCGCGCACGCGTGGATCGCCGTAGGCAAGAATTTGGCCGCCTTGGGCGCTATCGCCCCCCTGCCAATTGCAGACGCCGCCGCCAGCGCCGGTGACGATGGGGATGAGGGCGGCGATGTCGAAGGGCTTCAAACCGCTTTCGATGACGCAATCCATATAGCTGCTGGCGAGCATGCAATAGGCGTAGCAATCGAAGCCGTAGCGAACGACTTTCGAAGCGTTGCGCGCGCGCTCGAACGCTGGCGCCTCAAGCCCGCGAAAGAGCGTTGGATCGGTCGTCGAAAGCGTTGCCTCCTTCATGGTTGCACAGGCGCGCGTCTTGAGCGGCCGCGTGGCGCGGCGGATCGTGCTTTCGGCGCCGCTGGGAAAACCGCGATAGCGTTCGTCGAGGTAGGGTTGATCCATCACGCCGACGAGCGGTTCGCCCTCATAATAGAGGCCGATGAGAACGCCCCAAGTCGGCAAGCCGGCGACGAAGGCGCGCGTGCCGTCGATGGGATCGAGAATCCATTGATAGCCGCTTGAGCCAGGCTTCTCGCCGAACTCCTCGCCATAAATGGCGTGATCGGGAAAGCCGGCTTCGATGAGCTGGCGCATGCGCTGCTCGCAAGCGCGATCCGCTTCAGTGACCGGATCGAAAATTTTGTCGCTCTTATTGTCGACTGTGTGCGGCGCGCGGAAGAAAGGCAGGATCGCGGTGCGCGCCGCGTCCGCGAGGGTGTCGGCAAAAGCGAGGAGGCGCGGGATGTCGTGATCCATGCGCACGCATAAAGCACAATGAAAACGGGCCCGCCATCATGGCGAGCCCGTTCCCCCGGGTCCCCCGCGCCGCTTTTTCGAGGAGGGGTTGGATCTCAAAGCGGCGAGAAGGCGTTGCGTCTAGGGTTAGGCGGCGTCGGTGTTTTCGTCCTGCAGCGCCTTCGCGAGATCGAGGAGACGACGGCGGGGCCGTTCACCCAGCTTGTAGTAAGCGCGGATGAGTTCCAGCGTTTCCTTCTGGGAAAGCACATCGGCCGCGATGAGATCGCGGTCGTTGGCCGGCGCGCCCGGTGTGGCCGGTTGCATCGACTGTTGCAGGCCTTCGAAGAAATAGTTGACCGGCACGTTCAGAGCGACGGCGAGTTCGTAAAGACGGCTCGCGGTCACGCGGTTGGCGCCGCATTCGTACTTCTGGATTTGCTGGAAGCGGATGCCAATGGACTCAGCCAGTTGTTGCTGGGTGAGGCCCAGGAGCCGGCGACGGCGGCGAAGCCGCTTGCCGACGTGGAGATCAATGGCGTTAGCCATGGTTGTAGCGCCCTTTTGCGGCCAGTCCCCCATGGGCCGGCTCGTTATCGCGGCGGGGCGTCGCAATTTGCGGGCCTTTGCGAGCGCCGGATTAGACAGCTGAACGCGCGAGTTTCGTTACGATTTCGCACAGCATTCATTGTAAATGCGGCGGTCCAAAGCGAACTGGCGCATTGCGGCGCAAGTGGCGGGCGCGTTTCCAACGCTCGCAAGCGAGTTAATCAGCCTCACTGGCGCATGCACGTCCCGCCGACACGCCGGCGTTGAATTCCCCGGCTCGCATGCATGGCGCGTCTGCGCTAAGGATAATGCGCGTGGTCAACGACGGGGAGGCGGCGGTGCGCGGCACAAAGCTCTTCGGCTTGTATTTGGTTAGTGTGCTGATCGCGAGCTGCGGCACGACGGGCGGCGCCGGCGTCGCGCCGTCCTTGGTGGGAACCTGGCATCAAGATGAATCCGAATGCGCGGGCGCCGCACCCGTGCGCGAACTCATCTTCAGCGGAGACGGGCGCTATTCGGTGACCTGGGCGCCGTTCGAGACCTATAAGGATTATTGGGGCGCTTGGCGTTACGATGCGCACTCGCGCATGCTGACGTTAACGGTGGACGGCGGCAACCGCATTCCGAGCGACGTGGCAGGCTCGGGCGAAGTGCGTGCGGATGACCGGCAGCTGACGCTTGGCGCCATTTCACTGGGTTCGCCGCGCGAAGGCGAGCGCTGCATGGCGCCATTCCGGCGTTAACGCCATGGCGATCTACGCGCGATTGCGTCGATGGTTTCCTCGGCGCCTATTGGCGCCGCCCGCACGTTTATCTCGATCCACTCGCGCGCCAATCGATGTCGTCGTTTGCGAAGATTGACGCCGAAGAAGGTTTGCAGCGGCTGGCGCGTGACCTCGATGGCGGGCTCTGGCGCGCGCGAAACGCGGATCTGCTCGCTCGCGATGCCTTCGATGTCGGCTATCGTCTGTTGCGATGGGACATCGAGGCAAACAATTGAGCCGTGACCGGCGTAATCGCCGCTCACCCGGCGGCGTGCGAGCTTCACGCCTTCAGCATCGTGAGGAAGCGCCTCTAAGTGCGCGGGCGGGCGCCCGGTCAGCTCCAGTCATCAGCTTCGGGCGTCAGCTCACTTCCTTCGCACGCGCGTGGCGCTTGCGTTCGTTGGGATCGAGATAGGCCTTGCGTAGACGGATGGCGGCAGGGGTGACTTCGACCAACTCGTCGTCTTCGATCCAGGCGATCGCTTGTTCGAGGGTGAGCCGGCGAGGGGGCGTGAGACGAATGGTTTCGTCTTTGCCGCTGGCGCGCACGTTGGTGAGCTTCTTGCCCTTGAGCGGATTGACGTCGAGATCTTCACCGCGGCTATTTTCGCCGATGATCATACCTTCATAGACGTCCTCGCCATCGGCGATGAACATGGCGCCGCGCTCTTCCAGATTCCAAAGCGCATAAGCGGTCGACTGGCCTTTGTCGTTGGAGATGAGCGCGCCGTTGCGGCGGCCGGGGATTTCGCCCTTCCACGGCGCCCAGCCATGGAAGAGACGGTTCATCACGCCTGAGCCGCGCGTGTCGGTGAGGAATTCGCCGTGATAGCCGATAAGCCCGCGCGACGGGGCATGGAAAACAAGGCGCGTCTTGTCGCCGCCCGAGGGTCGCATATCGGCGAGCTCGGCTTTGCGCAGCGACATTTTCTCGATGACGACGCCGGAGAATTCGCTGTCCACGTCGATGACGGCCTCTTCGATCGGCTCCAGCGTGTGGCCGTTTTCCTGGCGGGTTAGCACTTTCGGGCGCGAGATCGAGACCTCGAAACCTTCGCGGCGCATGGTCTCGATAAGCACACCGAGCTGCAATTCGCCCCGGCCAGCGACCTCGAAGGCGTCGCGGCTTGGCGATTCGTCGATACGGATGGCGACGTTGGATTCTGCTTCCCGGAGCAGGCGGTCACGGATGACGCGGCTCTGCACCTTATCGCCGGCGCGCCCGGCGAGCGGTGAATCGTTGATCGAGACGGTGATCGAAAGCGTCGGCGGATCGATCGGCGGCGCTGGAATGGCTTGGGCAAGATCGATGGCGCCGATCGTGTCGGAGACGCTGGTTTCGACGAGGCCGGCGATGGCGACAATGTCGCCGGCATCGGCGGTTTCAACCGGAATGCGCTTCAAGCCGCGATAGGCGAGAAGCTTGGTCAAGCGCCCGCGCTCGATTTCCTTGCCGTCGCGGGTCAGCGATTTCACCGTCGCGCCGACATTGATGCGGCCGGATTCGATGCGTCCGGTCAGCACGCGGCCGAGGAATGGGTCGGCATCCAGCATGGTCGCGAGCAAAGCGAAGGGTTCGTCGCGCTTGGCCACCGGCTTTGGTTCGGGCGTGTGGGATACGATGAGATCGAAGAGCGCCGTCAGGTCCTTGTGTTCGTCGGCAAGCGCCTTGATGGCCCAACCTTCTTTGCCCGATGCGTAGAGGATCGGGAAATCCGCCTGCTCGTCACTGGCGCCGAGCGCCAGGAACATGTCGAAGATGTCTGAAAGCGCCTGATCGGGTTCGGCGTTTGGACGATCGACCTTGTTGAGCACGACGATCGGACGCAAACCGCGCGCCAAGGCTTTAGAGAGTACGAACTTGGTTTGCGGCATCGGCCCTTCGGCCGCGTCGACCAACAATACGCACGAATCCACCATGCCGAGGATGCGCTCGACTTCGCCGCCGAAATCGGCATGGCCGGGCGTGTCGACGACATTGACGCGATAGTCCTGGCCCCCGCTCGCCCAATGGATGGATGTGCACTTGGCGAGGATGGTGATGCCGCGTTCACGCTCTTGCGGATTGGAATCCATCGCCCGCTCGGCATGCGCTTCGTTGACCCGGAAAGCCCCACCCTGGGCCAGCATCTGGTCCACCAGGGTAGTCTTGCCGTGATCGACGTGGGCGATGATCGCCAGATTGCGCAGGCGCTCGGCCATGAGTGCTTTCTGAAGAGTGAGAGGCGCGCCTTCTGCCTTGTGGATGACGCCGCATCAACGGGCAGGGCCGGGATTTCTGGAGTGCGGCCCATCCATCGCCGCGTGTGTGCAAGCGCAAAATGGCATGGGCATTAGATAAAATCCAGTCAAAGCAGTAAGATAGTGAGGCCGAAACAGAGATTACGCGGACGTGAACTTGCGTGTTTGTGCGCTGCACACTAATTTTGTTGCGTTGCGGCGTTTCGCGACGCGCAACCGCCCTTTTTGGGGCGTTTCCTCCCTATTGAAACTTAGCCGCGGGCCTTTCAGGTCCGCGGCTTTTTCATGCGCCGAGAGAGAAACGAGAGGGGAAGCAAGGACGGGTCAGACCACGTGACTGAGCGCCCCGGCCGCCAGCTTCTCAGAAATCCGACGGGCGACGAAAGCTGCGTCACGGCCGACGCCGTGGATCATCGATGACGACGCCGCGTAGAGAAAGGCGAGGCCGACGAAATAGAGTTTGGCATTGGGCGCGGCGCCGATTTCATTGCGCGGCTTGACGGCGATCTCGTCCCGGTTCTGGCTGACGAATATTGCGTCACTGTCGACATGTGAGTGGTGATGCACGAGGACGCGCGCGGCACGCGCCGCACGCGGCTGATGTTCGATCACTTGGTCGCATCGCTGCAGAAGCTGATGCGGCCGGAGAAAGCGCGAAAGAAGAGCGCTTAGATAAATCCCGCCACCGCGTGCGGCACGTAATGTTCTTCCAGCGCCGAGATTTCATCTGAGCTTAGGCTCACCTCGACGGCCGTCACGGCGTCCTTCAAATGCTCCGGCTTGGTGGCGCCCACGATCGGCGCCGTGATCCCTGGCTTCGACAGCATCCAGGCGAGTGCTATTTGTGCGCGCGGAACGCCACGCTTGGTTGCGATTTGGCCGACGGCGTCAATGATGGCGCGATCGGCTTCTTCGGTGCGCCTGTAGAGAAGGCGCCCGAAGCGATCGCTATCGCTGCGTTTGGTGGCGTCGCTGTCGGCTGGGCGCGCCAGGCGGCCGCGCGCCAGCGGCGACCATGGAATGACGCCGACGCCTTGGTTGCGGCAGAGTGGCAGCATTTCGCGCTCTTCTTCGCGATAGATCAGGTTGTAGTGGTCCTGCATCGAGACGAAGCGCGCCCAGCCATTGGCCTTCTGGATCGCCAGCGCTTGCATGAATTGCCACGCGTACATGGAGGAGGCGCCGATGTAGCGGGCCTTGCCGGCGCGGACGATGTCATTCAGCGCTTCTAATGTTTCCTCGATCGGGACTTCATAGTCCCAGCGATGAATCTGATAGAGATCGACATAGTCGGTCTGCAGCCGCTTCAGCGAGTGATCGATCTCGGCGAGGATGGCTTTGCGCGAGAGACCCTTGCCGTTCGGATCGGCGCGCATCTGGCCGTGCACTTTGGTCGCGAGCACGATCTCATCGCGTTTGGCGAAATCCTTGAGCGCGCGGCCCGTGATCTCTTCGCTGACGCCGATGGAATAGACGTTCGCCGTGTCGAAGAAGTTGACGCCGGCATCGAGCGCTTGCTTGAAGAAGGGGCGGCTTTCTTCGTCGCGCAGCACCCAAGTCCGATTGTCATCGCTCGGATCGCCATAGGACATGCATCCAAG
The DNA here is from genome assembly GCA_963837475.1 of uncultured Pseudomonadota bacterium. Taxonomy (GTDB): domain Bacteria; phylum Pseudomonadota; class Alphaproteobacteria; order Caulobacterales; family Aquidulcibacteraceae; genus Vitreimonas. The sequence continues at coordinate 375,029 of CAWIND010000001.1, read as the reverse complement.
GCAAATGCGCGAGACTTTGAGGCCGGTCTTGCCGAGATTGATGTATTGCATTGGTAACTACCGCGCCATTTCGTACATGAAGTCGATATAGGCCATTGTGGAGCCGTTGAGGCCGAGCACGTGCGGATTGCTGCTGTCGATGACGAAGTATTCATCGGGCGCATGCGCGCCGCTGCCATGACCTAGGCCGAACTGGGCGGCCGGCAAGCTGACAGGCGGGGCGGTAAACACCGAGCCCGGCCACGACCCGGCGGAGCGCGGATTAAGCGTCGCTTCGATGTGCAGGCTGCGGCAGACGGCGAGCTCGGCTTGCACGATGCGGCTTGTCTCCGGCGTTTCGGTGGGATCGTAGCCGCCGGTGACGTTCACTTCGATATCCGGAAAGCCTTTGCTCACCAGGAACGCGCGCAATTTGGCTTCGCAGTCGGCGCGGGTTTGGTTCGGCACCAGACGCAGATCGAGTTTCGCGGCGCCGCGCGTGGGCAGAATGGTTTTGCCGCCGGGACCAGTGTAGCCGGCAACGAGGCCTTCGATGTTCACTGTCGGCTGCGAGGCGAGGCGTTCGAGCGCTCGCGGCCACGGCAGGTCGTCAATGAAGTGGGTGACGCCATTGCGGCGCTTCCAGTCGGCTTCGTCAGTATTGTGCGCGCTTTGGGCGATGAGTTCTCGCTCGCGCGCCGTGATCGGACGCACGTGTTCGCCCCAGCCGTCGATGGCGACGGTGTTGGCGTCTTCGGAAACCAGCGTATTGAGCGCATGGACGAGCCGCCAGACCGGTGAATCCACCATGGCTTTGATGCTGGAATGGATGTCGTGCGTGGGGCCGCGGCCCCAATGAGCCCCGCTGGAGACAAGTTCGCACTCGATGATGCCTTTGGCGCCGAGCGTCAGCGTGACGTTGCCGGAGCCGGGGTCTTGTGAAGCGGAGGGAATGAAAACCCCTTGCGCGCGGCGCATCGCTTCCATGACGTTCGGACGCTGCACAATCTGATGGAAGTGCGGGCTGCCGATTTCCTCCTCGCCCTCGCAAACCAGGACGAGATTGACCGGCGGCGTTCGCCCGGCCGCGCGCAGCGCGTGTAGAGCTGCGAGGAAGGAGCCTTCTGGGCCCTTCTGGTTGACAGCGCCGCGGCCGACCATGACCTTGCCGAAATTGGCCTTGTCGACGATGCGCGCTTCGAGCGGCGGCGATGACCATTCCGCTGGATCGAATTGCTTCACGTCGTACATGAAATAAACGCCGAGCGTTTTCGGCGCGCCGACATCCCAGGTCGCGAACACGCCAGGCGAGCCGTCGGTCTGGACGATCTCGGCGGTTTGGAAGCCGGCGTCGGTTGCGAGCTGCTGCATGTATTGAGCGCCTTCCGGCACGTTCAGGTGTTCGGCGGCGATGGTGGGATGGGCAATCCAATCGCGGATGCGCTGGACCGCTGCTTCCTTGCCGTCTGCGACGGCGCGCGCCAAAGCGGCGCGGTTGGGTGTAGCCGCATTGGCGCCGCCGGCCACGAACGCGCTCACCGGCGCGAGCGCTGCAGCGCCCGCCATCATGCCGCGCCGCGTTGCGCCAAAATCTGTGCTGTTGGAAGCCTCGCGCATCGGTCCCTCCTGAGAGCAGGGGGACATCCTCTCCCGAAGCGGCCCCCCGTCAATGGAGAACGAATTAGTGCGGCGGGTTTAGTGCGATGTTTTGGGGTGCGCGGCGGCGTATTGTGCGATCACAACGCCGATGACCATGATCACGAGGCCGATGGCGCGCAGCGCATCGATCGGCTTTTGCGGCGCACCGAAGAGGCCAAACTGATCGATCGCGGCGGATGACGCGATCTGTGCGGCGACGACCAGCATGATTGCGTTGCCGACGCCGAAGCGCGGCGCGACATAGGTGATGGAGAGGATATAGAAGGCGATGCCGAAGCCGGCGGCGAGCTGCAGCAGCGGCAATTGCTTGAGCGCCGTCAGCGATATGCCGGCGCTGCCGCTCGCGAGCGTCACCGCCAGCACCATCAGGAATGAACCGGCAATGGTGATGAAGGCGGCAGTGTTTGCATTGCCGAGCGTTCGGCCCATGGCGCCGGAGAGAGCCGCGGTAATGGGAATGAGAATGCCGCCGAGCAGCGAGAGCGTGATGTAGAGCGGCGTCTGCGGGTTCATGCTTTGGCTTTTGCGTTACGGACGGTGACGCTCTCACCGGCTATGCCCCAATTGTCGGTCTCAATCTCGTCAATAACGACGACCGTCGTTTCGGGATTCTTGTTGAGGACGCGCTGGAGAAGTTCAGTGGCGCCTTTGATGAGCTCAGCCTTTTGCGCAGGCGTAGCGCCGGTCTTGGTGATCTTGATGTTGACGTAAGGCATGGGCGCTTAGCTTTCCGCGACGCGCTGGCCGAAGCGCTCGGCAGCGCGCTGGCGGGCTTTTTCGGCCTCCACTTCGCGGTCGCGCGGCGGGGCATGGGTTTCGAGATCGTGCAGCAGGCGATAGGCGACCTCATAGATCTCATCGATGGCGCGGTTGAAGGCGGCCTCGTTGGCTTTCGACGGTGCGTTGAAGCCGGAAAGCTTGCGCACGAATTGCAGCGACGCAGCGCGGATTTCTTCGTGCGTCGCGGGCGGGTCGAAATTGAACAGGGTCTTGATGTTACGGCACATGCTGGCCTCCTTAGGCCGTCAATTCCACAAACACGTCTTCCAAATCTGGTTCTTCAATGGAGAGATCCTTGATCGTCACGCCGGCGCGGCGGACGCGGTCGAGCAGCTCTTCCACGGAATGCTCGCTGGTCTTGTAGGTGAGAGAGAAAGCGCCAGTCGAGCGCATGGCGAAGGTGACATCCTCGAAGCCGTTGAGCGGGGGAAGAATTTCAGCGCAAGGCGTCACCACGAGTGTTTTGCGGTCCAGGCGGCCGATCAGATTGGCGGTCGGTTCGCAGGCAATGACATTGCCGTGGTTGATGATGGCGATGGTGTCGCAAAGCGCTTGGGCTTCTTCGAGGTAATGGGTGGTGAGCACGACAGTGACGCCCTGCGCATGCAAGGCGCGTACATAATCCCAGAGCTGGCGGCGCAGGTCGACGTCGACGCCGGCGGTCGGCTCATCGAGGACCAGCACTGGCGGCGAATGCACCATGGCCTTGGCCACTAAGAGCCGCCGCTTCATACCGCCCGAAAGTGTGCGCGCGTAGGCGTCGCGCTTGTCCCAGAGGCCGACGGCGCGCAGGATGGCTTCTGTTTTCCGTTCGGCTTTCGGCACGCCATAATAGCCGGCCTGAATCTCCAAAGCCTCGGCGGGCGAGAAGAACGGATCCATGCTCAGTTCTTGCGGTACGATCCCGATGGCGCCGCGCGCATTCATCGGATCGGCGTCGATGTCGTGACCCCAGATCTTGCCGGTTCCACCCGACTTCACGACGAGGCCGCCGAGAATATTGATGAAGGTCGACTTGCCAGCGCCATTGGGGCCCAGCAATCCGAAGAACGAACCGCGCGGAATAGCAAGGTCCACCGTCTTCAACGCATGCACCGCTTCACCCTTGCCTTGGGCGCGGTAGGTCTTGTCGAGGCCGCGGGCTTCGATGGCGAAATCGGGCGGCGAAGTCGGTGCGAGCATGGAGTGTTCCGAAGCGCGGGCAGCGATTGCACGACCGCGCGATGCGCTCTAGGTACGGGCGCGCAACCGCCGCTTCAATGGTTTAGAGAGCCGCATGGCCAAACTTCACGACAATCCGCGCACCGATTCTTCGACCCCCGGCGATCCAGACGCGCTGCCGGCGCCGGAGGTGATTACGGTGACGTCAAAGAAAGTGAAATGCGACGGCGGTGGCGGCGCACTCGGGCATCCGGTTGTCTATTACGACATGGGCGAGGACGATTTCGTCGAGTGTCTGTATTGCGACCGCCGCTTCGTGCTGGCGGCGGGAGATCACGCCGACAGCCACTAGCGCACATCTGAAGACCACGTCCGAAAATGGCGTGATGTTTTCGTCCTGCGGCGCCACTACATGAGCTGCCAGAGGAGAGCGCCCCATGCCTGCACGCCCGCAAGACGCCGAAACCTTTCACGCACTGCATCGCGATTTTCTGATTTTGCCGAATGCGTGGGACGCGGGCTCCGCGCGCATCGTGCAGGAGGCAGGCGCAAAGGCGGTAGCGACTTCGAGCGCGGCTGTTGCGTGGGCGCATGGCTATGCTGACGGGCATGGACTGCCGGTGTCGATCCTGGTGACGACGGTGCAGGAAATTGCGCGCGTGGTGAGCGTGCCGATCACGGTTGACGCCGAAGGCGGGTATTCCGACGATCCCGCCGAGGTCCAGAAGAATATCGCCAAACTGATCGACGCTGGCGGCGTCGGCATCAATCTCGAAGACGGCAAGCTGCCGCACGAACTGCATTTGAAAAAGATCGAAGCGGCGCGCAACGCCGGTGAACGCGCGGGCGTGAAGCTCTTCATCAATGCGCGCACGGATGTTTATCTCAAGCAGCTCGTCGCGGCCGAGCAGGCGCAAGCCGAGACATTGAAGCGCGCGAAGGCGATCAAGGAAGCGGGCGCGAGCGGTCTCTTTGTGCCGGGCGTGTTCGATGCCGGCGAGATCAAAGCGATCGCGGTGGGCTGCGGGCTGCCGCTCAATGTGATGGCGCGGCCCGGCGCGCCGAAGGCGGCGGAGCTGAAGGCGCTGGGCGCCAAGCGCGTGAGCGCCGCGACCAGCATTTTCAACGCCGCCATGGCTGCAGCAACCGGCGCTTCGCGCGAGTTTCTGGCTGAGGGCGACAGCGAAAAGCTCTGGGCCCGGCGCGGAACGCCGGTTGATTACAACGCCTTGTTCAAGGCGTAGGGGTGACCGCGCGGCCGTGATTGCCTAGATAGGCGCATGGCCAAAACCGCTTCGCCGCGCCTCTTTCTTGTTGACGGCTCGGGCTACATTTTCCGCGCTTATCATGCGCTGCCGCCGCTGACGCGGGCGTCGGACGGCTTGTCGGTCGGGGCGGTGGCGGGCTTTTGCAACATGCTCTGGAAGTTTCTCGAGGAGATGAAGGGCGCAGACGCGCCGACGCACTTGGCTGTCATCTTCGACAAGTCAGAGATCACGTTCCGCAACGAACTTTATCCAGATTACAAGGCCCATCGCCCACCGGCGCCGGAAGACCTGGTGCCGCAATTTCCACTGATCCGCGACGCGGTGCGCGCCTTCAATGTCGCCTGCATCGAGATGGGCGGCTTCGAGGCCGACGATCTGATTGCGACCTATGCGCGCCAAGCTGCGCGGACAGGCGCCAGTGTGAAGATCGTCTCGTCCGACAAGGACCTGATGCAGCTCATCGTCGAGGGTCAGATCGAGCTCTACGATCCGATGAAGAACCGTGCGCTGGGGCCGGAAGCGGTGATGGAGAAGTTCGGTGTCGGTCCCGACAAGGTGATCGACGCGCAAGCGCTCATTGGCGATTCAACCGACAACGTGCCGGGCGCGCCGGGCATCGGACCGAAGACGGCCGCTGAGCTCATCAACACATTTGGATCGCTCGACGCCATCCTCGCGCGCGCCAACGAGGTCAAGCAGCAGAAGCGGCGCGAAACCTTGATCAATTTCGCCGATCAGATTCGCATTTCACGCCAGCTGGTCACGCTCAAGGATGACGTGGCGGTCGAAGAAAAGTGGGAAGATTTCGCCGTGCGGGCGGTCGAGCAGGGGCCGGTGCTGCAATTCCTCGATGCGATGGAATTTCGCACCCTGTCGCGGCGCGTGCGCGAGCATTTCGCCAAGGAAAAAGGCGCGGAGATCGTCGCGTCCTACGCGGCGGGCGCGCCGGTCGCGACGGGCATCGCGGCAGAGCCGAGCGCCGAGGACGGCGTGTTCAAGCGCGAAGCCTATGAATGCATCCGCGATATGGAAGCGCTCGAAGCATGGATTGCGCGCGCAAAAAAGGCGGGCATTGTCGGGCTCGACACCGAGGCGACGTCGTTCGATGCGGCGCGTGCGGATCTGGTGGGCGTGTCGCTGGCGCTTGGGCCGAACGTGGCGGCCTACGTGCCGCTGGCGCACGCGAGCGCCGATACGCGTGCGGGCGAGTTGTTTGCCTCCGAGGAAAAGCCGCGTGAGGCGGCGCCGGATATGGGCGAGCAGATCCCGCTCGTCGCCGCACTGGCGGCGCTCAAGCCGCTTCTGGAAGATCCCTCGGTCGTGAAGGTGGGGCTGAACGTCAAATGGGATTTGGCGCTGTTTGCCAAGTACGGCATTGCGCTTTCGCCCATCGACGATCCGATGCTGATTTCCTACGCGCTCTATGGCGGCATGGATTCGCACGAGAAGATCGATCTGATCGAAAAGCATCTGGGCCACGCCCTGACGCCGCTTTCGGAGGTCGCCGGCAAGGGCAAATCGCAAATCTCGTTCGATCAAGTCGCGGTGGAGCGGGCGTCGACCTATGCCTGCGAGCAGGCGGATGCGGCGATGCGTTTGTACCGCAAGCTGAAACCGGAACTGGCGCGCGAGCGTCTGATCACGGTCTACGAAACGCTCGAGCGGCCGCTGCCGCCGGTGCTGGCGGCGATGGAGAAGGAAGGGATCAGGATCGATCCGGAAATGCTGTCGCGGCTCTCGGGGGATTTCGCGCGGCGCATGCTGCAATATGAAGAAGAGGCCTACGGGCTTGCCGGCAAGCAATTCAATATCGGCTCGCCCAAGCAGCTCGGCGAAATCCTGTTCGACGAATTGAAGCTGCCTGGCGGCTCGAAGACGAAAACCGGCGCTTGGTCGACGGATGCCGCCGTGTTGGAAGAGCTGGCCGAACAGCACGATCTGCCGCGCCGGATCTTGGATTGGCGCCAGCTCTCGAAGCTGCGCTCCACCTACACAGAAGCGCTGCAAGCCGCGGTGAACCCACGGACCCACCGCGTTCATACCACCTACGCGCTCGCCGCCAGTTCGACGGGCCGGCTGGCTTCCAATGATCCGAATCTGCAGAACATCCCGATCCGCACCGAGGAGGGCCGCCGCATCCGCGAAGCGTTCATCGCGGAGAAGGGCAATGTGCTCGTCTCGGCCGACTATTCGCAGATCGAACTGCGCCTGCTTGCGCACGTCGCTGACATTGCGCAGCTGAAGCAGGCCTTCGCCGACGGCGTCGACATTCACGCACGCACGGCGTCGGAAATGTTCGGCGTGCCGGTCGAGGGCATGCCAAAGGAGATCCGCAATAACGCCAAGGCGATCAATTTCGGCATTATCTACGGCATCTCGGCATTTGGGCTGGCGCGCAATCTCGGCATCGAGCGCGAAGAAGCGGCCGCCTATATCAAGAAATACTTCGAACGCTTCCCTGGCATTCGCGATTACATGGAAACGACAAAGACGTTCGCGCGCGCTAATGGCTACGTAAAAACGATCTTCGGCCGCCGCATCTGGGTGAAGGGCGTGCAGTCGAAGAACCCGCAGGAGCGCGCGTTTGGCGAACGCCAAGCCATCAACGCGCCGCTGCAGGGCGCGGCCGCCGACATTATCCGCCGCGCCATGGTGCGTCTGCCGGCTGCGATCGCGCGCGCCGGCCTGAAATCGAAGATGCTTCTACAAGTGCACGACGAATTGGTGTTCGAGGCGCCGAAGGCGGAGGCGCAGGCGCTCTGCGCCATCGCGCGCGACGTGATGGAGGCAGCGCCCGAACCCGCGGTCACGCTCTCCATTCCGTTGACCGTGGAAGCGAAGGCTGGCGCCACCTGGGGCGCGGCGCACTGACGGGAGGCGCGAGGGGCGCTAGCCGTGCTTGCGACGCGCCCAGAACCAGAAGGCCATGACCAGCAACAAAGCTGCCGCGTCGTAGGTGCAGAAGCCGCCCACGCGATAGAGCGGCATGTAGTCGTAGAGCCGGAAGGGCTCGATGATGTGCTCCTCCGCGAACACCCAGGCGAGCAGCATGGCGGCGGCAGTCATCAGGCGCACCGAAAGCGGCAACGCGCGGAAGGGAATAGATTGCATGGTTTGCCTCCTCGGCGGAGACTGCCATGTGAAGCGCGCATCACCACAAGAGGCTTTCCATGAGAATTGGCGCCTTCAGTCAGGCGGCCGGGCTGACGCCCGCGACCCTTCGCTATTACGAGCGCATCGGGCTCTTGCCCAAGCCGGCGCGGCGCGGGGGAAAGCGCTGGTACGATCCTAGCGCGCTTCCTCGCGCGCGCATGCTCAAGAGCGCGCGCCAAGCCGGGTTGCGCATCGCCGATTTGAAGGAGCTCACCCAAAGCGTGAATGATCCGGCCAAGCGATCGGCCGTTCTGAGCGCGCGTCTTGCAGCGACGGATCGCGAACTTCAGCGGCGCGCTAGCGCCCGGGAGATTTTGGCGGCGGCTGCGGCCTGCGATTGCCGCGACGTGTCCGCGTGTTCAACGGCCAAAACGGCGGAGCGCAATCGCATTGAGGTTTGATGCGCGGCGCCATAGGATCGAAGCATGCGCATTCTTTCGTCGGTCATCGTTGCGTTTGGGCTCGCTGCCTGTTCGCCGAGCACGCCGACGCCTAGCGCGACGCAAAGCGCGACGACAGCCGTAAGCACCGCTACGAGCTCATCGGCACAAGCAGATAGTCCTGATGAATTTCAGTCGCCTTCTGGAAATATCGGCTGCCAATACGTGCCGGCAGGCGGCACCGAGACCTATCAAACGCCCGACAACGGTCCCCAGCTCATTTGCGATCGTGTAGCGCCGGCTTATGTGCGCTTCACGCTGTCATCGCATGGTGCGGCGGCGCTGCACGATCATGTTGGCGACGCGAGCTGTTGCGGCGGCGATGTCATGGCGATCGGGACGCATTGGACCGGCGGTCCGTTTGCGTGCGACATGAGCGAAGCGGGCATTGCGTGCACGAACGCTGACCGGCGCGGCTTCACGTTGAGCCGAAGCGAAGCGCGGGCGAACTAAGGCGTCGCGCCTTGCAGGTTGCGTGTTTGCATTAAGAAGATGCAGAAGAAGACCACGAAGATGAGATCGCCCATCGCCAGCAAATAGGTGTTGTGCGGGATGTGGTTCTGCGCGGCGTGCCACGATGCAAGCACGACCGCCGCTGCTTTGCCGAGGCCCCCGACGGCGACGAGGTTGCGGTTGGGCAGCGGCCGATAGGCGACGAGCGCGTAGGCCACGCCGAAGATGGCGATCAGCAAGCCGCCGAGGCCGATTGTGTAGGATGCCGCGGGTCCGGTCACGCCGAGCTGCGCTGCCGCTTGGTCGGCGCCGAAGAGCATGATGGCGCCGATAATCAGATTGTTGAGCGCCGCCACCACGAAGAAGAGCCGCCAGAGCCGCATTTTCCCTTACCCCTTCAAAAGCCCGCGAGTTGCGCGCTTGGAACGCGCCACGGGTTTTCATGACCCTTCTTGACCGCTAAGACTGGCGGCACCAGTTCATTACGGCAACGTCAGGAAGTCCGGTCCCGCAATGCCCACTATCGCCCTTGTCGACGATGACGAGAATATCCTTACCTCGCTGAAGATCTTCTTCGAGCAGGAAGGCTATACCGTGCGCACCTATACTGACGGCGCCACCGCTCTGACGGCGCTGTCGGAGGCGCCGCCGGACATCGCCATTCTCGACATCAAGATGCCGCGCATGGACGGCGTCGAGGTGCTGCGCCGGCTGCGGCAAGCCTCGAACCTGCCGGTGATCTTCCTCACCTCCAAGGACGACGAGATGGACGAGGTCGTCGGCTTTAATGTCGGCGCTGACGATTACATCAAAAAGCCTTTCTCGCAGCGCCTGCTCAGCGAGCGGGTCAAGGCGTTGCTGCGCCGAACGCGCGCGGGCGCGCCAGGGACGGAGGGAAGCGACAAAAAGCCAATTGTGCGGGGAGAGCTTTCGCTCGACCCCAACCGTCACGCCTGTACCTGGAAGGGCGAACCAGTCAGGCTCACGGTGACGGAATTCCTCATCCTTCAGGCGCTCGCCCAGCGCCCCGGTTACGTGAAAAGCCGCGACCAGCTGATGGACGCGGCCTATGATGATCAGGTCTATGTCGACGATCGAACCATCGACTCGCACATCAAGCGGCTCCGCAAGAAATTCCGCGACATCGACGGCAACTTCGACGCCATCGAAACGCTCTATGGCGTCGGCTACCGCTACAACGAGAGCTGAAGGCTTCCGCGCGGTTGCGCGCTCGCGCATCGCCCGGATCATCTTCATCTGGAATTTTGCGGGTTTCCTGATCCTCGTGGTTGGGGTGTTGCTGTTGTCTGAAATGCGCGCCGGGCTGACCGAGGCGCAATACGGCAATTTGCGCACGCAAGGCGAGCTGATCACCAATCTACTGATCGAGACCGGCACCGTTCAGGGCGATCCCTCGCCGTACATCAACGAACCGGCGGTGCGTGAGGTGCTGCGCCGCTTGCTGCCGCCGATCGCGGAAGGGGCGCGGCCTGGACAAGGCCCGCGCGTGCGCGTGGCGGCCTCAGATGGGCATTTGGTGGCCGATACCGATGTCATCTACGATGTTGTTGAAGAAACGCCGCTGCCCCAGCTCGGGCCGCGGTCGAACATCGGCCAAACGCTCGAAGACGCCGCGCAGGGCGTTGAATATTGGCGCCTGACGCCTTGGCATGCGACCATCACCTTGGCGGAGGCTCGCCGGCGCGCGCTGCGCGGCGAGATCGTCTATGGCGAGCGCCTGAACGAACGCCACGAGCGCGTCGTTTCCGTCACCATGCCGCTACGGCGCGTGCAGCAGGTCTTGGGCACGGTCACTGTCGAAAGCCCCGACGTGGAGCGCATTCTCGTGGCCGAGCGCGCCAGCATGATCCCGTTCGTGCTGGGCGCCGGCATCGCCATCTTTCTGTCCTCGCTGCTGCTGGCGCTCTTCATCGCCCAGCCGATCCGGCGCCTGGCGCAGGCGGCGGACAGATTGCGCATGACGGGGGCAACCCGGCTTTCGCTGCCGGATGTGTCGAAACGGCGCGACGAGATTGGCGCGCTTGCGCACTCGCTGGAGGCGATGACCAATGCGTTGGCGGATCGCATCGACGCCAACGAACGCTTCGCGGCCGACGTCAGTCACGAGATCAAAAACCCGCTTGCTTCGATTCGCTCTGCGGTGGATTCCGCGCGCGCGGTGCGCGACGCCGACCGGCAGACGCAATTGCTTGGCATCGTCGCACAGGACGTACAAAGGCTCGACCGGCTGATCACCGACATTTCGCGCGCGACGCGGATCGAGGCGGAGACCGCACGTGGCGATGTCGGCCGTATCGATCTCGGCGCGCTGCTTTACGAGCTGACGCGCGCCTACGAGCCGCCGGAAGACGCCCGCGGGCATGTCGAGGTGTCGTTCAAGGGAGCAAAGCCGCAAGGGCTGATCGTGCTCGGGCAGGAGGGGCCGCTCGGGCAAGTCTTCCGCAATCTGATTGACAATGCGCGCTCGTTCAGCCCGGAGGGCGGGCATGTTTATGTTTCGGCGGAAACGGTGCGAACCAAGGACGGGCACGTGGTGCGCGCCACGGTTGACGATGAGGGGCCAGGCATCCCGGAGGAAAATCTCGAAACCATTTTCCGACGCTTCTATACGCAGCGCCCGGCGGGCGCTGCGTTCGGCGGCAATTCGGGGCTCGGGCTTTCCATCGCCCGTCAGATCGTCGAGGCGCATCGGGGGCAAATCTACGCGCAGAACATTGTGCGGGCGGGGCCGGTGGCGAGCGGCAGCGGCACGTCAGGGGCGCGATTGGTGGTTGAGCTGCCGATAGCGGTCCCCCAAAGGCCATAACCACGGGTAAACTGCCGGTGGGATGCGGCTTTCGCTTTTCTCGCACTTGCGAAGGCGTAGAATGAAGGTTTGGAGCGGGGGCGGGAGTTCTGAATGATCGGCGTCGTGGTGGTGTCCCACGGCCGCTTGGCGGATGAGTTCGTCGCGGCCGCGGAGCATGTCTTAGGTCCACAGGACCAAATGCGCGCCGTCGCTATCGGCCCCTTCGACAACATGGAAGAGCGGCGCGCCGATATTATCGACGCCGTGCGCACCGTCGACCGTGGCAAGGGCGTCATCGTCTTGACCGACATGTTCGGCGGCACGCCTTCGAACCTCGCCATCTCGGTGATCAACCAGGTGAAGATCGAAGTGATTGCAGGCGTGAACCTGCCGATGCTGATTAAGCTCGCCGAAGTGCGCGACAAGCTCAGCCTCGCGGACGCGGCCCTAGCGGCGCAGGACGCGGGGCGGCATTATATTCGCGTCGCCTCGGTGGAATTGGCCGGCGGCGCCTAGTAGCCTCCTCGGCATGGGGCTCAAGCGAACGCTCAAGATCGTCAACCTACGCGGGTTGCACGCGCGCGCCTCACGCAAGCTGGCGGAGTTGGCGCTGACTTACGAGAGTACGCTCATCATGGTGCGGCGCGAGGACGATGAGGCCGACGCGCGTTCACTGATGGATCTGATGATGTTGGGCGCAGGCATCGGCAGCGAGATCGAGGTCGATGCGGAAGGCCCCCAGGCGCTCGAGGCGCTCGACGCCATCGAAGCGATGGTGGCCGCGAAGTTCGACGAGGGGGAGTGAGCGTTGCATCTGCGGCCGAAACCGGATGCTGGGCGGGAGTGAACATGGCGAAAGCGATGCGGTGGATGGTGCTGGCTGCGGGTCTATTGGTTTGCGTGGCCTTTGGACCGCCGCCGCGCGTCAATTATGTGCTGACGCCGATAATCGAAAACGGCGCGCTGACCTCCGTGCAAATCGATCTGACGTTCCGCGGCCTCCACGCCGGCGAGACGCCGTTGGAGCTGCCAAGCGAGTGGGGCGGACAGCGTGAGCTGTGGCGCGGGCTCTCCAATCTGGAGGCGGTGTCCGGGGCGACTATGAGCGACGGCGCCGACGCCTGGCATCGCCTTTTGCACCATGTGCCGGACGCCGCGATCCATGTGCGTTATCGCGTCGTCCAGGATTGGCCGGGCGATCCCAGCGCCGAACAGGGCAATGCCTACCGTCCGCTCATCCGGCCGAGCTATTTTCACCTGATCGGCAACGCCTTCATCGTTCAGCCCGGCGTCGATGACAACGCGCCGACGCGCGTTAGCGTTCGCGATTTGCCGCGCGGCTGGTCGTTCGCCTCCGATCTGCAGCATCCAAACCTCGTGCTGTCGCATGTGAAACAGAGCGTCACCGTGGGCGGCGATTTTCGCATCGTGCGCGGCGCTGATCCGCGCATCCGCGTGGCGCTGCGCGGGCGCTGGAGTTTCACCGACGCCGAATTTGCCGCCCGTGTGAACACCATCATCGCCGGGGAGCGCGCGTTCTGGGGCGACCGCTCGACGCCCTATTTGGTGACAGTGGTGCAGCTGGTCGCGCCCAATTCAAGCTGGCTTTCCATCGGCGGCACCGGTCTTGAGGATTCGTTCGCGTTCTTCGCCTCGCCCAATGCGGACTTGCGACAGATGACGCGCACGCTGGCGCATGAGGGGCTGCACACTTGGATTCCGAATTTGGTCGGCAATCTGCCGGAGCATGACGAGGCGCGCGATTATTGGTTTTCCGAGGGCTTCACCGATTTCTACACCGGCCGGCTTCTGGTGCGCGAAGGGACGTGGACGCCCGCCGATTACGCCGCCGACTTCAACGAGATGCTGAGCGCCTACGCCCAATCGCCGGTGCGGGCAGAGCCGAACGCGCGTGTGGTCGCCGACTTCTGGAACAGCGCCGAGGTGGGAAAACTGCCCTACCAGCGCGGACGCATGCTGGCCGCGATGTGGGACGCCCGGCTGCGCGCGCACGGACATTCGCTCGACGAAGTGATGCACACGATGCGCACGCGGGTACGCCGTGGCGAACCGCTGCTGGCGGCGCCGCTCTTCGTTGAGGTGATGAACGCCATGGGCATCGACGTCCGCGCCGATGTTGCGACTTATATCGAGCAGGGCGCGCTGATCGCCATGCCGGGCGATGTGTTTGCACCGTGCGGCGCGCTCACAGCGCGCACGGCCCCGGTGTTCAGCCGCGGCTTCGACATCGAGGCGACGCAGGCGCATAACAATGTCATCAGCGGCGTCGATCCAGCCTTGCCGGCTTATGCGGCGGGCCTGCGCGACGGGATGGTCCTGATCCGGCGCGATCACGGGGCGATCGGTGATGCAGAGCAGGAGATCGCCTATATCGTGCTCGATGGGCAAACCCAGCGCACGATCGCTTACATGCCGGCCGGCCACGGCAGCTATACGTTGCAGAGGCTGGTGATCGATGCGCACCTGGCTGGCGATGACTTGGGGCGCTGCCGAGCCGTGCTCGCGGGTCCATGACGGAACCGGTTGCGGCGTCCGTTGTTACCGTATCCGGAGGAAAGTCCAATGGATGCGCAACTCATTTTGGTCTGGATCATTGTCGGCGCAATCGCCGGTTGGCTCGCGGGACTTGTCGTGCGCGGCTTCGGATTTGGTCTATTCGGCAATATCGTGGTTGGAATTCTGGGAGCCGTGATCGCCGGCTGGCTTTTTGGCGCCATCGGATTTTCGTTCTTCCCAGGCATTTTGAATACGATTCTCACCGCCTTCATCGGCGCGGTAATTCTGCTCTTGATTGTCCGCGTTCTGAAACGCGCTTGAGGCGATGGCGAACGCGCCGGTTTGGCTGATCAATGCGTTCGGCGTGACGGCGGGATGTTGCTCGATGCTGAGCTTCATCCCGCAGATCGTGAAAATGCTGCGCGAGCGCGACGCCGAGGGCGTCTCGTTGAAAATGTATGCGGTGACGATTTTCGGATTCGTGTGCTGGACGACATATGGATGGCTCGCTGGCGCCTGGCCGGTGGCGGCGTCGAACGCAATTTGCATCGTGCTTACATCGACGATCTTCATCCTGCGCCTGCGGCTTGGCGACGGTGGCGGCTGACAGCGCCGCGCGCGCGTTGATTTTGCGCGAATTCGCCTCGCACGCGAAATCTTCGCGGTCGCAGCACGAAACAAACACGCCTGCTGCGTGCAACCCGTCGGAATTTGCATATCCTTGCGCAAAGCTTGGCGTAGGTTCGTGCGGCTTTCGAGGGAGGCGGCCTCATGCTCAATACTGCAGTGCTGCAACAATGGTTCAATGATTACGGCCTGAAAATCATCATCGCCGCGATCATTTTGATTGTGGCGCACTTCGCGGCGAAAGCCGTGAAATGGAGTGTCGCGAAAGCGATCGACAGAATTCCATTCTTGACGCGCCGCGACGGCGCCGGCCCAGGCGGCGCCAAGCCGATGGTCGATGTCGGCGAGCGCATCGGCGAGATCGGCTATTGGCTGGTTTGGCTCTTGGGCCTGATGGCTGCCTTGAATGAGATCGGCGGCGACTGGGCGCAGAGCATTGTTGCGCCGCTGAACGGCATGGTGGCGGGCTTCCTGCAATATCTCCCGCAAGTCGTGGGCGCAGGGCTCATCTTTTTCATCGGCTTTGTGCTGGCGACGATCGTGCGGCGCATGGTGGAAGCGACGGTGGAAGCAGTCGAGCTTGACCGGCGCCTGGTGGACGCGGGTCTTACAGCGACGCCGCGGGGACCGGGTCTTGCGCGTCTTCTGGGCATACTCGTTTTCACCCTGATCATCATTCCGGTGTCGATTGCGGCGCTCGGCGTGCTCGGCATCAGCGCCATCTCCAACCCGGCGACATCGATGCTGAACAACATCTTGATGACGATCCCGAACGTCATCGGCGCAGCGTTGATCATCTTCATAGCCTACATGATCGGCCGCTGGATCGCGGTGCTGACCGAAGAGGGGCTGAAGTCGATCGGCTTCGACGACATCATCCACTCGCTGAGTTCGGCTGAGCCGATCCGCGTGGCGATGGAGAAGATGGACCCGACGCCCGGCGTCGACACCATCGACTTCAAGCAATTCCCGCCATCGCGCATGGTCGGGCTTGCGGTGCTGATCGGCATCGTCCTGTTTGCCAGCGTGGAGGCCGCGCGCCAACTCGGCTTCGGCGCCATGGCATTGATGCTGACCCAGATCGTGGATCTTGCGAGCCACGTGCTCTTCGGCGTGATCATCATCGCATTCGGCGTGCTGCTTGCCAACATCCTCGCAGCGGCCGTCGGCAAGGGCGACCGGCCAACGTCGGAAATCATGTCAGTGGCGGTGCGCTGGGGCGTGATCATCCTGTCGGCGGCGGTGGGCCTGCGTTTCATGGGCCTGGCCAACGACATCATCGCACTCGCGTTCGCGCTCATCCTCGGCGCGGTGGCGGTGGCGGTGGCGATCGCCTTCGGCATCGGCGGGCGCGACGCAGCCAAGAAAATGCTGGATCGTTGGACGGCGTAAACGTCCACGCTGGTTGAAAATGCTGGAGCCGCCGGTTCGCGCCGGCGGCTCTTTTCTTAACGAACGCCGCGTACCGAAGATTTCGCCAAGAGCGGAGATTCGGGCGATGCGGTTCAAGCTACTTGCGGCAGCGGCGGCGCTGGGCGGATGCGTGCCGACGAGCTTCTATACCCATCCCGTACCCCTCGATGTGCAAGCCGATCAGTTCAACACCACCGCGGCCCAGACCGAGCGGCTGATGATCGTGCGCAACGTCATGCGCGCGCGCGACCGCACCTCGATGGTGTTCACGCGTATCGAAAGCTTCTCCGGCAGCATGCAGCGGAGCATTTCCGGCGGCGCATCGCTTTCGATGAACGAGGGGCCGCACAATGACAATTTTGGTCCCGACATCTCGGCCGGCGGCGAGGTCTCACCATCTTTCACACTGAATGTGTTGAATGACGAACGCTTCCATCGCGCCATCGAATCCTCGATTGATCTGGGGATCTATCAATCCTTGATCGATGACGGCTGGCGGCCGCTCTTGCTGCATTCGCTGTTCATTGAGCGGGTGGTCGAGAACGGGCGCGTCTACGACAACGACCCGACCGATCCGGCGGCGTTCGCAGCGTTTCAGCATTGGCTGACCACCAATCGGCATGGTCAACCGGGCACGCTTCGTGTCTGCGCGAAGTCCAATCCGGATGTGTTCAGTCCCGTGCTGGATTTGCGCGGGCCCGCCGATCTCAGCGGCATGGCGGCAATCGCCGAGCAGCATCTTGAGTTTCAGCAAAGCGGCAATCAGGTGCGTCTGGTGCGGCCCGGGCAGAGCCACTGGTTCTCGTTCGATTGCAGCGATCCGCACGAAGCTCTGGCCTCGGTGACGCGCGAGGTGTCGCAAACGAATCGCGACGCGCCGCCGAGCCAGCAATATGTCACGACGACGGAGGCGGGGCAGACCACCGGCGCCGAGGGCGAGAACCGCATCTATGTGCGCTCGATCGAGGGCGTGCTGTTCTATCTGGGCGAATTGGTGCGCGCTCAACATCGGGCCAATTCGACCGACACGCACCCGATCACCATTAATATCGATCGCAATGGCGACGGCGTGCTGACGCCAGAAGCGATCTTCGTCGTGCATCGCGCCGGCGATGGCCAACAACCGAGCGGCCTCGTGTTCAGGCATGAGGACGGGCGCACATATTATGTGCCGTACCCGCTGCTGGAGCGCGGCGCTGTGCCGGACCGGACGCACCAGGTGATCACCTTGCTGTTACAGCTCGTGGGCGTGCTCCAGCAGCGCGAAGACGTGCCCGGTACGCAGACGGTCCGCGTCATTCCCTAAATATTGCCAGCGGCGGCGGGTTTTGCTATGCCGCCCGCGCCCGCCGAGGAGCGTTGCGACGGCATTGCCGCCAGGCTCGACGGGCTTTCCAGTTGGAAAACGACGCTCGCCGCTTTCATGAAGGAGGCGCGCGATGAGCGCACACGATTACGTCGTTAAGGACATGAGCCTGGCGGACTGGGGCCGCAAGGAAATCGAAATCGCCGAAACCGAAATGCCCGGTCTGATGGCCGTGCGCAAAGAGTATGGCCCCAAGCAGCCGCTGAAGGGCGCGCGCATCGCCGGCTCGCTGCATATGACCATCCAGACCGCAGTGCTGATTGAGACGCTGCAAGCGTTGGGCGCCGAAGTGCGCTGGGCTTCTTGCAATATTTTCTCGACGCAGGATCACGCCGCCGCGGCGATCGCCGCGAGGGGGACGCCGGTGTTTGCGGTGAAGGGCGAAAGCCTGGCGGAATACTGGGACTACACCCACCGCATCTTCCAATGGCCGAACGGCCAATACGCCAACATGATCCTCGACGACGGGGGCGATGCGACGCTGCTCTGCGTCATGGGTCCGAAGGCCGAGAAGGATGCTGCCTTTCTCGCGCATCACTCGAACGAGGAAGAGGAAGCGCTGTTTGCGACTATCAAGAAGTATTGCAAGGAAAAGCCGGGCTTCTATTCCGCCATCCGCGAGAGCGTGAAAGGCGTGTCGGAAGAAACCACGACCGGCGTGCATCGCCTCTATCAGATGGCGCAGCGCGGGGAACTGCCGTTCCCGGCGATCAATGTGAACGACAGCGTCACCAAGTCGAAGTTCGACAATCTCTACGGCTGCCGTGAATCCCTGGTGGACGCCATCCGCCGCGGCACCGACGTGATGCTGGCGGGCAAAGTGGCCGTCGTTGCGGGCTATGGCGATGTCGGCAAGGGTTCGGCGGCGTCGCTGCGCAATGGCGGCGCGCGCGTGCAAGTGACGGAAGTCGATCCGATCTGCGCGCTGCAGGCGGCGATGGAAGGCTACGAAGTCGTCACCATGGAAGACGCCGCGCCGCACGCAGACATCTTCATCACCGCCACCGGCAACAAGGATGTGCTCACTGTCGAGCACATGCGCGCGATGAAGAATAACGCTATCGTCGCCAATATCGGCCACTTCGATTCCGAGATCCAGATCTCGGCTCTGCGCAATTACAAGTGGGACAAGATCAAGGATCAGGTCCACCACGTCGAATTCCCGGACGGCAAGAAGATCATCGTGCTGTCGGAAGGCCGGCTCGTGAACCTCGGCAACGCCACCGGTCACCCGAGTTTCGTGATGTCAGCGTCGTTCACCAACCAAACGCTGGCGCAGATCGAGCTTTGGACGAACGGCAAGGCCTACAAGAACCAGGTATACACGCTGCCCAAGCATCTCGACGAAAAGGTCGCCACGCTTCACCTCGACAAGCTCGGCGTGAAGCTGACGAAAATGTCGAAGCAGCAGGCCGACTATATCGGCGTGCCGCAGCAAGGCCCGTTCAAGCCGGATCATTATCGCTACTAAATGCTCCGGATTTCCGCGTTTCTCGGCTAGAACCGCCTCCGCTACTGCGGGAGGCGGTTCATGCTGAGGGAAGTTCGCCGCATCGTCACCGGACACGACGCGCAGGGACGCTCGACCATCGCGCGCGACGGTCCGCCGCCGCGCTCCATCGATGTCGGCGGACGCGGCGTGATGTTTCACGAATTCTGGCACACCAAGAGCGTGCCAGCGAAGATTGATCGCGCAAGCGCTGAACCTCATGAGCCGTCGCTGTCGCTCGAGCCGCCGAAAGGCGGCGTGCGCATACGCTTTGTCGATACCCCGCCCGAGGCGCCAGGCGCCGCTCCCCGGACCAGACGCTGATGAAGCAAGTGTTCGCGGCAATCGGGGCGCCAAACGCATCGCGCTACCGGCCTGGAGAAACGCATCCGGCCATGCACGTCACGGCGTCGCTTGATTACGGCATCGTATTGGAAGGGGAGATCACGCTGATCACCGATACCGGCGAAACGCTCTGCCGCGCTGGCGACGTCATCGTGCAAAACGGAACCAATCACGCCTGGGCCAATCGCTCGGGTAACATGGCGCGCATGTGTTTTGTGCTGATCGATGGTGAGCACGAAGCGGGGCTGGCGCCATAGCGGCGCGTCACGAATGCGTGAGGCTGTCACAGACAATCATTTTCGCGCGTCTTGGCTTCGCGCATTTGCTTCAACGGGCTTGTTCATGAGTGACGTTATTCTTTTTCTGCATCTGTTGGGTCTGTTGATAGGCGCGGGCGGCGGGCTTGGCACGGCCATCGTCATGCGCGCTGCATTGAGCCGGCCGTCGGAGCAGGCGAACGTGCTGGGCAGCGTTGGCCCAGCGCTGGGGCGGGCGTCGACCATCGGTCTGATCATCATGCTGATCACCGGCCCCATGCTTGTATCGATAAAGTATGGCGGCTTTTCCAATCTGCCGCAGCTCTTCTGGGTGAAGATGGTGTTCGTCGCATCGCTGACGCTCGCTGCGATCACGCTGGAACTGACCTATGGCGCGATGAAGAGCGGCAACATGGAGGCGGCCAAGCGTTTGCCAGCGCTCGGGCCATGGGCGGGCCTGTCGTCGCTGCTGGCCGTTCTCTTCGCCGTGCTTGCTTTCCACTGAGACTGACAAATTTGTGAGATATGCGCAGGGCGCGAAAAAACGGCTGCGCTTAGGCGCACTCTCACGCAAGGGCGCACAGGATTGGCTTGCATTTTCCGCGGCTAAGGCGTCCTGCTCGCGCCAGCGGGACGAGGAGAATTCTCATGCGGATGTTTTTAGCCGTTAGCGCTCTCGGTTTGGTAATGGCCTCGGCGTCCTTGGCCTATGCCGCCGAAGGCGCGAGCGCGCCGCCAGTCGATCAGCAAACCTGTCAGCAGCATCAAACCAACAACACGGTCGGCGGCGCGGTTGTTGGCGCTGTCGTCGGCGGTGTGGTCGGCAGCAATGTTGCCGCGCACGGCCATCGCGGCGCGGGCACTGCACTTGGCGCAGTGGTTGGCGGCGTCGCCGGCGGCGCGATCGGGCACAACACGACCAATTGCGATGTCGCCAACGACACGCCGGAAGTCGTCGATACGGGCAAGCCTGACGAACCGCCGCCACCGGCGCCAGCGCCGACCAATTATCCGCCCAAATAGGCGCCAGAAATAGGCGCCAGAAATAAGCGCCGGAAATAAGCGCCGGAAATAGGCGCCGGAAGTAGGCGCGGGAAAGAAGTGTTGAGAGGCGCGCGCGGCGCCGCCGCCGCGTGCGCCTCTCGCTTCAATGCTGCATGCGCTCCTGGGCGGCTTGCAGCTCAGCTTGGCTGATGCTTCCATCGTTGTTGGCGTCGAGCCGCGAGAACATGCGTGCGCCTTCGGCGTCCCATTCCGCGCGCGAGACCGAGCCATCGCCATTGGCGTCGCCGCGCAACTGACCGCCCGCCGGCTGCGCGCGCCGTTGCGGCATCTCGGATGCAGAGAGCGTGCCGTTATGATCGGCGTCCATTTGCGTGAAGCGTGCGGCGCGTGCGGCTTCGAACTCGGCGCGCGTGATGGCGCCGTCGTGATTGGCGTCAGCCATCGCAAACATTTGCGCAAAGCGGCCACCGCCTTGGGTATCCTGTGCGAAAGCGACAGCGGTGGCGACAAAGGTTAGAGCCGCCGCTGTGATCAAGACCTTGTGCATGTCTACTCGAACTCCCTTGCGCGACATCGTTGTCGGCGCGGCCGCCGCTATGAGCGCGATTGTTGTCGAGCGTTCCTGCGAAGTGCGACAAAACTTGTCGTTGCAGGGTTTGTCGCAGCGGCGCCCGGGCTTGCATTGCCTGCGATTCATGTGAGCGGCTTGTCACGTTCTGTTGCGCTGGCGCGGGACGCGGCTAGAAGAGCGCGCACGGGGACGTTGAATGCTGGTTCGTGCGACGCGCACGCTGTCGACGTGGGTGCTGCGCGCTCTGTTCTATGCAGTGCTGTTTCTTGTCGTGGTGGTCGTTCATGTCGCGCTGACGACGGCGCTCAGACAGCACGGCTGGAACGGCAGCCTTTCATTGCTCGCGTCGGGCGCGGCCGTGCTGATTTTGGTGCTGGCGCTGGTGCAGGCGAACGACTGGCTGCGGCAGGGGCTGCATGAACGCCGCGAGATGCAGCGCTTCAAGCTGAAATTGCCCGCCGGTCCGACATGTTTGATTTGGACGCCGGCCGCTGATGAAGGCGGCGCCGGCGCTGCCATGCCCTGGGACATTATCGGCCCGATGCGCGCGCGGTATCCGAGGCTGCCAAGACAGCTTCAGATCGAGGGCTATGCCATCGCCGAGTTCGAAGTCAGCGCCGACGGGCGCGCCAAGAACATCCATCTGGTCGACGCCTGGCCATCAGACGTCTTCTTCGCGTCGGCGAAAGAAGCGCTCCTGCACGCGCGCTTTCAGCCGAGTTTGGACGAGCATGTGCGCTACGGCGCGAGCTATCGGATGCCGTTCGTTTTCCGGCTGAAGGGAATATCGCAGCTCACGGAAAAGGGTGAGCGCGCAAAGACCTTGCGCCCGGTCCTGCATGCGGCTCAGCGGATGGCGGAGGCGTTCACCGCGCATGCGGCGGAGACACGCACGCGCAGCCGTTAACACGTTGATCTTTCTTAACTTAACGCGGCATCAACTTTTTTAAGCGCTTGTTAACGCTTTCGGTCAGCCGAAGCGTTTGCTTCACGCGCGTGCTGCGTGAGGATGAATGCGGGGTCCGGCGATTCGTTTCGCCGTTGGATAAATTTAGGGGTCGGCCTTTGGACGGCGCGAACTTGAGCCTTATCGCCGCGGCCGGCGCGGCTGCGATCGCGATTGCCGCGATCATCTGGGCGCTGCGCGTCACCGAAGGTGCGCGTTCCAGCATCGAAGTGTGGAAGCGGCGCGCGCGCGAAGTGGAGGATGCGCTTGCTGGCGCTGATGGCGTGTTCGGCGCCTTCCCGGGCATCGTGCTGATCTGGGATGAAGGCAGTCTCACGGCGAACGAAGCCGATTGGGGCAAGCCGCGCATCTATGGCTCGCCGCTCGCGCTCGCGAGCTTGCTGCGTTTTTCCGGCGCCGCGCATGCGGCGGAGCCCTCCGTGCGCATTCTGCAAGGGCTTGGCGTGTTCGATGCCCAGGATGCAACTGGCGGCGTGACGCGGCTTGCGCCGTCCTTGGCGCGGTTGCGACGCGAAGGCGCGCCATTTTCGCTGACGCTCTCGACGCCGGACGGCGTGTTCGTGGAAGTCGATGGCCGTACCGCGGGCGCACGCGCGGTGGTTTGGATCCTGGACGCTAGCGTGCGCGGCGTCGAAGAGGGCGGTGCGCGCGGGCGCATCGAAGAAGCGCGGCAAGTGATTGCGCGCGATCCGGCGGCGTTCCTGGAAATGTGGAACGAAGCGCCGCTAATGGCGTGGCGCGTCAATGGCGCCCTCAAGCTCGAATGGGCTAACCCGCAATATCTGACGGCGTTGGAGGCAAAATCGCTGGAGCAGGCGATTACGCGCAATCTGCAGCTCGATCAGGCGTCGGCCGATCTGGCGCGCAAGGCGATCGACAGCGGTGAAGTGCAGCGCGAAACGCGCTCGGCCGTGGTCGGCGGCCAATTGCGCACGCTGCAAATCCAGATTGCGCCGGTCGCGGGCGGCGCAGCAGGGCTGGCTCTCGATGTCACCGATATCGAAGCCAGCCGCGATCTGCTCTCGAAGCAGCAACGCGCCCATGACGAGACGCTGGACCACCTGGCTGAAGGCATCGCCGTGTTCGATGCGCAGAAGCGGCTGACATTCCACAATCGCGGATTTGAGCAGCTGTGGCAGCTTGATCCCGCATTTCTGCAGGATCGGCCGACGCATTCTGCTTGGCTCGATCATTTGAAAGAAAAGCGCAAACTGCCGGCGCATGCGAACTATGCTGAATGGCGCGCAGGCGAGCTCGCCTTGTACCAAGAAGTGGCGGAGCTGCGGCAGGATCTGTGGGTGCTGCCGGACGGCAAGATGCTGCGCGTGGCGCGTCAGCGGCATCCGAGCGGCGGCCTGCTGATGATCTTCTCCGACATCACCAACGAAGTGTCGCTGCGCAGCCAATACGATGCGCTGTTGCAAACGCAGAAGGCCGCACTCGACAAGCTGCATGAAGCGATTGTCGTGTTCGGGCTCGATGGGCGCTTGAAGCTCTCGAACGCGGCGTTCTCGACCATGTGGAAACTCGAAGCGGACGCGCTTGAAGCCGATATGCCGTTCGACAAGGTGGTTGGCGCTTGCGAAAAGCTCTTCCACGATCGCGCCACCTGGGCGCAAGTTCGCGCCCGGATAACCGATCCCTCGCCGGAAGCGCGCACGGAATATCGCGGCGAAATGCGCCGCTCCGACGAAAGCATGCTGAAGTTCCTGACGCGGCCGTTGCCGGATGGCGCGACGCTGGTGGCGTTCCAGGATATTACCGCCGACCGCCGCGTTGAGGACGCTCTGCGCGAGCGCGCCGAAGCGTTTGAGGCGGCCGATCAGCTGAAGACCCAGTTCGTCGAGAACGTCAGCTATCAGCTGCGCAATCCGCTGCAGGCCATCCACGGCAACGCCGAAATGCTGCAGCACAAGATTTTCGGGCCGCTCAACGATCGCCAGAACGAACAAGTGTCGTCGATCATCGAGGCTTCGGGAAATCTTTCGAAGCTGATCGACAACATTCTCGACGTCGCGATGGTGGAAGCCGGCAACGTGCAGCTCGATCTCGGGTCGATGGATGTCTACGAAACCATCGCTGAAAGCGTGCAGATGGCGGCATCGAAGGCGCGCGACACGGAAGTGCCGATCCGCATCAAGTGCGACCCGAAGATCGGCGCAATCGAAGCCGACCAGAAGCGCATCACGCAAGTGATCGTGAACCTACTTTCGAACGCGCTGCGCCACACTGAACGCGGCGATACCATTACAGTCGGCGCCGAGCGGCTCGATGGCGTCGTGCGGCTGACCGTGCAGGACACCGGCAAGGGCATGGCGTTCGACGCCCAAGCGCGCGCCTTCGACAGCTTCTCCTCCGGCGATCGCCGGGGCGCGGGGCTTGGTCTGGCGCTGGTGAAATCGTTCGTGGAGATGCACGGCGGCTGGGTCGCCCTGGCGAGCGAGCCGGGCCGCGGCGTTACGGTCACGTGCCATTTGCCCGCGCACGCGCCCATGGCGGGTCCCCCGCCCGCGCCCTCGGAAGCCAAGCTGAAAAAGCGCGCGGCCGCTTAGGCCGGCTCGTAACCGAAACGCTGCGCCCACGGCGCAAGCATTGGCAGGGCGGGCGCGAGCTGCTCCGCGTAACGCCGCCAGCGGCCGATCGAACGTGTGTAAAGCGGCTGAATGACTTGCCGGTTGCTGGGCGTGTCGATGTCGCGTCTGAGCGCGGTGGCGCGGTAATCGAGCATGTTTGGATCGTAGGCGAGACCGAGAAACGCCGCCAATCCGCGCGCCGCAGTTTCAAGATCGGCGACGACGTCTTCGTAGCGCACTTGATGCAATTCGAGCGCGAGGGTTTCGCGGCAGACCTGCATGAGGCGCATCACCACATCGTAATAGGCAGCGGCCGTGTCCAGCTGCAGCAATTGCGCCATGGCTTCGTTCATGGCGAAGCGTTGCTGGTAGCAGGAGAGGACGACGTCGCGCGGGTCGCGCACGGCGAAGATGATTTTGGCGTCCGGGAAAATGCGCTTGATCATCGGCAGAACAACGATGTTCAGGGGCATCTTGTCGACGACAAGCTTATCGCCGGTTGCGCCGATTTCGCGATGCACAGCCAGCCAATAGGCGCCGCGCACGGATTGGATTTCCAAGGGGCTCAGTTCGTCGAACGCGTCGATTTTGTCGGGAGAGGTCAGAACCCCGGCCAGCGCCTCGGAAAAATAATTGCGTTCTTCGAGGCAAACGATGCCAGCGTGCGACGCCAGGATTTGGTCGAGCAGCGTCGTGCCCGAGCGCGGAAACCCAACCAGAAAACTGGGGTCCGGCGCAGCTTTTGGCGGCCAACGCCATGTGGACACTTTCGAGCGGCGCGCGCGCCCAATCATCTCCTCGACTTTGCTCGGGTGATAGAAGAGGTGCGCGGCTTCCAGGAAAGCGTCGTGATCGGCGAGCACGCACTGATTGGCGGCGGTGAAGGCCTCGAAGGCGCCGGGCGCATCGCCATTCTGGTCGCGGGCGTCGCCGATAAGCCCCCAGGCGACGCCGCGGTTTTGGTTAGACGCCTGTTGCGATTGCGCCAGGGGCGCCAGCGCGGCTTCGACGCCGGCAAAATCGCCTTCGCGAAGGAGCACGCGGCCTAAGGCTTCGCGCGCGACAGCGTTGGCTGGGTCGGCGCCAAGCGCCTGGTGTGCGTGATGCTTGGCGCCTACGAGATCGTGGCGGTGCTCGAAACTCAGCGCCAGCGCGGCGTGGGCGCCAGCGTCATTGGGCGAAGCGGCGAGAACCTGCTGGCAGGCCGCCATGCAGGCTAGCCAATTTCGCGCGCGCCGTTCGAGCACAACGAGATGGCGCCAGGCATCGAGCGATCCGCGTTCGGCGGCGCGCGAAAACGCATTGCGGGCGCCATCGATATCCCCGAGGCGCTGGAGGCCGTCCCCGAACGCGATGAGCGCAGCCAACGCCGACGGCGGCTCTGCCTTTACTCTCTCCAGGTGGCCTTGAGCCGCTTGCACGTTCTTTTGTTCGAGAGCGAGGAGACCCAGCACCAAATGCGCGCGCGTATCGTTCGGCGCCCGCATCAGAAGCTTTTGTGCGTGTTCAGCCGCGTGAGCGAAGTCGCGGCGCGAAAATGCCGCGGCGGCGGCTTCCGCCAGGCTGAGCGCTATCGGGTCTGAATTCATGCAAAATCGCCAACGACGCGGGCGCGCGCACCGTTAGAGCCAGCGGCGGACGCGCTTGGTGTAAGAGTCGAATTCATCGCCAAACTGACGGTGCATCTTAGCTTCCTCGAACGGGATGAACAGGAAGTTCGTAAGCGCGAAAACCAATACTGGCGAAAGAAACATCACTGGCCGTCCAAACCAGAATGCAACGCCCAGGCTGATGAAAATCAATCCAAGGTACATCGGGTTGCGGGTGAGGCGATAAAGGCCGCCGACGATCAGCTTGTTGTTGGTTTCGGAATCGGGCCGGACTTGTGTGCCGGCGCGGCGGAATTGAACGATTGCAGCAGCAGATGGCGCCAAACCGATCACGAAGAAAATGATCGCCGCGATTTTGTTGCTCCAGTCGGGCAGGGCCTGAAACGCCGACAAATCATTCAAGAAATAGAGGGCGATAAGCGACGCGAAAGCCCAGATGGGCGGTGGGATTTTGAGCATTGGCGACTCTCTGCGGCGAAAGACGCCTTAGCACCTGCGCTCGCAGCGCTGCGCGCGCAAGCGATGGCCCGGCGCTTCACATCAAAGTGCAAAAGCCCGATTCTTAGTGTTGGCTCTTCGGTAGCCGCACCACGAGGCCGTCGAGCGCCTCTGTGACTTTGATCTGGCAGGAGAGGCGCGAATTGTCCTGAACGTCGTTGGCGAAATCGAGCATGCTCTGCTCCATGCCGGATTGCTCGCCGGTCTTGGCTGTCCATTCAGGATCGACATAGACATGGCAGGTGGCGCACGCGCAGGCGCCGCCGCAATCGGCGTCGATGCCGGGGACGGCGTGCTTCACAGCCGCCTCCATGACCGTCTGCCCAAGGGGCGCGTCGACCACGTGCTCTTTGCCCGAATGTTCGATGTAAGTGATCTTCGGCATGCGGGTGTCTCGTTAGAGGGGCCGCGCGGCGGCGACAAGTTCCTTCATCGGACGTGATGTATCTTCGACTTCGGCTGGTGAAATGGTCCGGTTGCGCTGGATGAGAGCCTTTACGCCAAGGAACTCGCCTGGCTTGTTGATGGCGTCGACAGCGATCAGGCGTTCGCCCTTGTAGTAGAAGGCGGCAAAGGCGCGCTCGGCCATGGCGCCTCGGAAGACCACATGGTCGTAGTCCTGGAAAAGGCCAGCAATTTGCAGCTTTAAATCGTACTGGTCCGACCAGAACCAGGGCGTTTCCTCGACGTAAGCGTCGTTGCCAAGCAGTGCGGCCGCGACGATGCGCCCGCCCTCGACGGCGTTGTGGACGCTTTCGAGCCGCTGCACGCGGTCGGCATAATGGGTCATCGGCCGGCGGGCGCAGTCGCCGATGGCGAAGATGTTCGCATCGCTCGTGCGGCAGTGTTTGTCGGTGACGATGCCGTTGTCGACGGCGAGATTGCACTGCTGGGCGAGCGTGGTTTCGGGGCTGATGCCGATGCCGGAAATGACGAGGTCGGCCGGCAGTTCAGCGCCGTCCGTAAGGGCGACGCCGGTGACGTGAGCCTGGCCCTTGATCACGGCGGGCTGGCCGCCGAGCACGAAGCGTACGCCTTGGCGTGTGTGCTCATCGAGGAAGAAGCCAGCGACTTCCGGCGAGGTCACGCGCGCAAGCGGGCGCACGGCGGTTTCGATGACCGTGACGTCGAGCCCGTGCTGGCGCGCAACGGCGGCGACTTCCAAGCCGATATAGCCGGCGCCGACGACGATCAGTTTTGCGCCGGCATTGAAGCGCGTGCGGATGGCGTCGACATCACCGGCCGTGCGGAAAAGATGGACGCCGTCGAGATCGGCGCCGGCAAGCGGCAGCTTGCGCGGACGCGCGCCTGTGGCGAGCACGAGCGCATCGTAGGGAAGTTCGCGGCCGCCTTCGAGACGCACCCGTCTTGAGGCGCGATCGATCCACACAGCGCGAACGGGCGCGAGCAGGGCGATGTTTTCTTCGGCGTAGACCGCCGGCGGGCGCAGCAGCAGACGGTCCATCGAAAGCTCGCCGGCGAGATATTTCTTGGAGAGCGGCGGGCGTTGATAGGGCGCGGCGTTTTCTTCGCCGATCAACGTGATGTCGCCGCTAAACCCGCCTTGCCGGAGGCGCTGCGCCGTCTCGCCGCCGGCCTGACCGGCGCCGATGATGATGACGCGTCTGATTTCGCCCGCACGCACAGCGGCTTAGTGTTTGCTGTACCTGTTGAGCCGGCGCAAGCGGGCCTTGAAGCGCGGTTGCCGGGAGGGCAGCATCCGCGCCCGTGACGGCCCAAACCTTTCTTGATTCGCGGGAATTCTTGCTCGCCGACCCTGATGCGACGCTCGCATTAGGGGCGCGGCTCGGCGCGCAGCTGCAGCGCGGCGATGTCGTGTGCCTGAGCGGAGGCTTGGGCGCGGGCAAGACGACGTTGGCGCGCGGGGCGATCGCGGCGTGGAGCGGCGGCGTGCAAGAGGCGCCCAGCCCGACTTACACTTTGGTTCAGATTTACGAGGGCGCGCGCGGCCAGCTCTGGCATGTCGATCTCTATCGCCTGAAGCGCGCGGAGGAGGCCTGGGAACTGGGCTTGGAAGATGCGTTTGCCGAGGCGGCGTGCTTGATCGAATGGCCAGAACGGCTTGGCGGCCTCATGCCGCGCGATCGGCTCGACATTGCGCTCGAAACGCAAGGCCAGGGACGGCGCGCGACCATGAACGCAAGCGGCAAGTGGGGGGCGCGTATTGGATCGATCTGAAGCCTTAAAGCAGCTGCTCGCGCAAACGGGCTTTGCCGAAGCGGAGCGCGTACCGCTCGCCGGCGATGCCTCGACGCGGTCCTACGAACGCATGCGCCTGGGTGATCGGCGCGCCGTGCTGATGAATGCGCCGCCGAAGGAAGATCCGCCGTGCCCGGCGGGCGCAACGCCGGCGCAACGCCGGACAATGGGCTGGAACGCCGTGGCGCGCCTGGCGGCCTCGCGCGTGGAAGCGTTCGCGGCGGTGGCGGCCTACCTCAAATCGATCGGGCTCGCGGCGCCTGAGATTTATGGGATGAACGCCTCGGCTGGATACGCGGTGCTCGAAGACATGGGCGATGACCTTTACGCCAACGTCATCGGCCACGGCGCCGAAGAGATTCCGCTTTACCGAGCGGCGGCGGAATTGCTGGCCCATGTGCATGGCGCACAGGCGCCGGCAAAGCTGATCGCGCCGGATGGCGCGGTCTGGCCGCTTTTGGATTACGACGCGCTGGCGCTGGAAGTGAACGCGGATCTGTTCGTCGAATGGGTGCCGAAGGCGGAAAACATCCGCATCGATGATGCAGCGCGTGCGCGGTGGGAAAAGGTGCGTGACGGGCTGATCGTGAAGGCGATGGGCTTTCCGCGCGCGTTCACGATCCGCGACTATCACGCCGAGAATTTGCTCTGGCTGCCGCAGCGTTCGGGCTTGCAGCGCGTTGGCTTGCTGGACTTTCAAGACGCCCTACGCGGTTGGCGCGCGTGGGATTTCTCCATGCTGCTGCACGATGCGCGGCGCGATGTGAGCCCGGCCGCCCACGACGTCGCCATCCGCACTTATCTCGACATCACCGGCGCCAACGAAGCAGAATTTCAGCGCGAGCTGGCCGTGCTCGGCGCGATCAACGTCATGCGCATTCTCGGCATTTTCTCGCGCTTGACGGCGCGCGACAAGAAGATGCGCTACCGCGAGTTCATGCCGCGGATGTGGCGTCATCTGGCGCGCACGCTGCAAAACCCGGCCCTGGCCGATGCGCGCGCTTTCGTGGAAGAGGTGGCGGCGGCGTATCTGGAGAAGGCGGCATGAGCGCTTTGCTCGATACCGCGATGGTGCTTGCAGCCGGTCTCGGCACCCGTATGCGTCCGCTCACCAACGATCGGCCGAAAGCGCTGGTGCAGGTTGGCGGGCGGGCGCTGATCGATCACGTGCTCGACCGCTGCATAGAGGCCGGGGTGAAGCGCGCCATCGTCAACGTGCATGCCTTCGCCGACATGATGGAAGCGCATCTCAAGCGCCGCGGCGACATCGAGATCATCATCTCCGACGAGCGTGCGCTGCTCATGGAAACGGGCGGCGGCGTGCGCCAGGCGCGCGCGCTCTTGGGCGATAAGCCGGTCATTATCAGCAACATCGACTCGGTTTGGAGCGAACCGCAGGGCTCGGCGATGGCGCGCCTGTCACGCAGCTTCGATGCCTCGCGCATGGGCGCACAATTGCTGCTGGCGGCGATGGATCAGCAGCTGGGCTATGATGGCGCCGGCGATTTCTTCATGGACGAGCACGGCGTCCTGTCGTTTCGCGAAGCGCTGCCGCACACGCCGTGGGCGTATATGGGCGTGCAAATCATCGATCCCTCGATCATGGATGAAGAACCGCTCGAGCCGTTCTCATTCACGCGCATTTGGCGGCGGCTGGCGCATCAGGGCCGCTTGTATGGCGCGCCCCTTGGCGGGTTCTGGATGCATGTCGGCGATCCAGGCGCCAAGGAGGAAGCCGAAGCGCGCTTGGCGGCGCCGGCATTATGACGCTTCCCGGGCTGCCCGGGTTATTTGATGGCCCCGCGCCTCGTCTTCGCGCCGCACCCGCCTCCGCGCCGTTTCTGGAATTGCTCGCAGATGCGATGGCGGAGGCGCTCTATCGCGAAGGCGATCCATTTGCGCTGAGCGATGCGCTGGTGCTGCTGCCGAACCGGCGCGCCGCGCGCGGCCTCGTCGACGCCTTCGCCAAGCGTTTGGGCGGCGCGGCCTTGCTGCCGACAATCCGGCCGCTCGGCGATCCGTACGCCGACGACGATCCTGACGTATGGGGCGGCGACAGCTTCGAGACGCGGCCGCAGATTGCAAAAATGCGCCGGCGCATGGAATTGGCCTCGCTGATCCGTCGCCGCGACAAGGCGCAGAACGGTGTCGAGGATCCTGCGCGCGCGCTGGCGCTGGCCGATGAGCTGGCGAAGCTCTTGGATGGCGCAGCGACCGTCGAGCGCGTCGCGTGGGAAAAGCTGAAGACGCTGGTTGAGGACATCGATCTAGCACGCCATTGGGAGGCGAGCGCGCGTTTCCTCGACATCATCGCGACGTACTGGCCCCAGCATCTGAAGCAAGAGGGCTTAAGCGATTTTGCCGCGTTTGGCGCGGATTTGCGCAAGCAGCTGACGGCGCGCTGGCGCGCGCAGGCGCCCACCCGGCCGATCGTGATCGCGGGCTCCACCGGCTCGATCGCCACGACACGCGATTTGATGGGCGTCGTCGCCGGCCTGCCGCGCGGCGTTGTGGTGTTGCCGGGTGTGGATGTCGATCTCGATGACGCCTCGTGGGACATGATCGGTGATCAGCATCCTCAACATGCCCTGAAGCAAACGCTGGCCGCACTTGGCGTCGACCGGCGATCGATCGCGCCGCTCTGCGAAGAGACCGCGCAAGGCCGCGCACGGCGCGTGTTGATGCGTGAAGCTTTGGCGCCAGCCGAGCAGACGGCGGACTGGCTGCAACGTCTGGCGCTTGCCGGCGGCGATGCGCTGGTAGGCGAAGGCGTCAAGGGTTTGCGTCTACTGGAAGCAGCGACTGAAGACGAAGAGGCGACTGCTGTTGCGTTATTGTTGCGCGAAGCGCTGGAAGCGCCTGGGCGCACAGCGGCGCTGGCGACGCCCGACGCGGCGCTGGCGCTGCGCGTTGAAGCGAAGCTGGCGCGTTGGGGCGTTGAGCCGACAGTGTCGCACGGGCGGCCGCTGATGGAGAGCGAGGCGGGCGCGCTGATTGCGCTGCTTTGTGAATTGGCGCGCGATCCCGCCGAGCCTGTGGCCCTCGCTGCGCTCATGAAACATCCGCGCGTCTCGATTGCGCCCGCCAGCGCGCGTACGGCATTGGAGCATCGCGCGTTACGGGGCCCACGTCGGCATGACACGCTGCGCGACCTGGCAGCGTTGGACACGCTGCAGAATGTTGCGTTCGCGCGCGAATTGGTCGCCAAGATCGAAAGCGCGCTCGAGCCGCTGACGTCGATCATGAGCAAGCGCGAGATCACACTGCGCGATTTCGCCGATGCCGTGAGCGAGACAGCGGAGAAGCTTGGCGGCGGCGGCGTCTGGCAGGGCGTTGACGGCGAGGCGGTCGCCAAGAAAGTCCTGGCCGAGGCGATCAATCATGGCGAGGCGCTCGGGCCCATTCGCGCCAATGATGCCCCGCGCGTACTGATGAAGGTGCTTGAGCCGGAAGCCGAGCCGCGCGCCCAAAACATCGAGTCGCGCATCGCAATCTGGGGCACGCTGGAAGCGCGCTTGCAGCGGCGCGATCTGATGATTTTGGGCGGACTGAACGAGGGTGTTTGGCCCGCGGGGGCTGGCGAAGATCCGTTCTTGTCGCGGCCGATGCGTGCGCAGCTTGGGCTTCCCTCGCTCGATGAGCGCATCGGTTTGGCCGCCCACGATTTTGCGCAGCTGGCCAACGCCCCGGACGTGGTGTTGACGCGCTCGCTGCGGCGCGATGGCTCGCCGACGCTTGCGTCGCGATGGCTGTGGCGGCTGAAGACATTGGTGCAAGGCGCAAAGGCAAAGCTTGCCCCCGCCGACGCGCCGCTGGCGTGGGCGCATGCCTTGAACACCCCGGCGGCGCAGCGCGAACCCATCGTGCCGCGCCCGAAGCCGCCCGTGGACAAGCGCGTCAAGCGCATTTCGGTTACGCAAGTCGAGACTTTGATCCGCGATCCCTACGCGCTCTATGCGCGCCGGATTTTGGGACTGGAAGTCTTAAAACCAATCGGCGCCGAAGCAGGGCCGGCTGAGCGCGGCAGCGCCGTCCACAAGGCCATCGAGCGGTTTGAGGATGGACACGAGCATGGCCTATTGACGCAATTGCTCGATGAAGAGCTGAAGCGCGCGGGCGTGTCGCCAGAGCGGCGCGCCGCCGAGCGCGAGCGGTTGTTGATTTCGGTGAAAGCGTTGATCGCGTGGTTTGCCGAACGGCGCGCGCGCAAGGCGACGATCTATCGCGAGAAGAAGGGCGTCTTGAGGCTCGAGGGCGGCGTTGAGCTTTCCGGCGTCGCCGATCGCATTGAGATCGCGGCAGGTCATGTGGCCATTCTCGATTTCAAGACCGGCGCGCCGCCGACAGACAAACAGGTCGATAGCGGGCTCTCGCCACAATTGCCGTTGGAAGCGGCAATGTTGGCGCGCGGCGTGTTCGAGGATGTGCCGAGCGCGCGCGTGACGGAAATGGTTTATTGGCGCTTCGGCAATGCCGATCCGACGCCGCGCGCACTCGATTTGGAGGAAGGGCCCGCTCGCGCCGGCGAAGTCGCGCTGGCCAAGTTGCAAAGCCTGCTCAATCGCTACGCTCAACCAGACCAAGCGTTTCTGTCGAAACCGCGTGTGCTGAGGGTGCGGCTCTACGACGACTACGATCAGCTCGCGCGACGCAAGGAATGGGCCGATGCCGAGGGCGACGAATGAGTTCGCGCCCGCTCAAAAACGCTCAGATCAATCAAGGCATCGCCGCGGATCCGGCGAACTCGGTGTTTGTCACGGCGAACGCAGGCTCGGGCAAGACCAAGGTGCTGGTCGACCGCATTGCGCGCTTGCTGCTGCGGGGTTCGAAGCCATCGGCCTTTCTCTGCATCACTTATACCAAGGCTGCCGCCGCGGAGATGCAGCGGCGCTTGTTCGAGCGTTTGGGGGCGTGGTGCGTTGCCGACGATGAGACGCTTTCGAACGAGCTCGCCGCGCTCGGTGAGCCGACGCATGACCTTGGCCGCGCCCGAAAACTGTTCGCACAAGCGCTCGAAACGCCGGGCGGGCTGAAAATCCAGACCATCCACGCATTCTGTGAACGCTTGCTGGCGCGCTTTCCGCTGGAGGCCGGCGTCCCGCCGGGCTTCGACATCGCCGATGAGCCGCGCGCTGCGGCAATGCTGGCCCAGGCGCGGGCGGATGCGGCATTGGCGCAAGATGCGCCGCGCGAGGCGTTCCGTCGCTTCGCAGCCAAGCTGCACGGAGAAGCGCTGGAAGGGCTGATGGATCGGCTGGCTCTGCGGCGCGCCGATTTCCATCGCTTTTCCGAGCAGCACCAAGGGCTCATCTTCGCCGACGCGGCCATCAAGAACCGCCACGGCGTGCGCGGCACGGCCGAGGGCTTCGCGCGCGACTTTATCGCCAAGCATGATTGGAATGCGCTGCGCGAAGCAGCGGCCGTGTTGGCGCAAGGCACCAGCAAGGATCAAGACGCAGGCGAACGGCTTTCCGCAGCGCTGACATGCGTCGAGGGCGCCGCCCATCACGAGGCATTGGACGCGTGCTTTGCCTTCGCGCTGAACAAGGACGGCGAGCTTCGCGGCGCGCTTGTCACCAAGACCACGCAGAAGGCCCATCCATGGCTTGAGCCATTGCTGCGGCGCTTTGCGGAAGACGCGGCCGACGCACGCGACAAGTGGAATGCGCTGGCGCGCGCCGAAGACGCCACCGCGGCGCTGGCTCTCGCGATGAAGCTCGATTCTGCTTACGTGGATGCAAAGAATGCCGGCGGCGCGCTCGATTTTGATGATCTGATCGCGGCGGCGCAGAAGCTTCTGCAGCGTTCTGAGGCAGCGTCCTGGGTCCTCTACAAGCTCGATGGCGGGCTCGATCACATCCTCATCGATGAAGGACAAGACACTTCGCCCGCACAATGGGATCTGATCGCGCCATTGCAGGACGAGTTCTTCTCCGGCAAGGGCGCGCGCGGCGACAAGATCCGCACCATGTTTGCGGTCGGCGATCCAAAGCAGAGCATCTATGCGTTCCAGGGCGCCGATCCGAAACGGTTCCTGAGCGAGTCGCTGCTTTTGTCGAAACGCGCCCACCGCGCCGGTATGACGTTCAAGGCGCCGGTGCTTGAAACCTCATTCCGCTCCGCGCCGCAAATCCTGCAAGCCGTGGACGCGACCTTCAAGAACGCGCCGCTCGCCGCTTCCATGCCAGGCAAAGACGGCGAAACGCGCCATCTTGCTTCGCGCGAGATCGAGCCGGGCGTCGTCGAGGTGTGGCCATTGCTGCGGCGGGCTGAAACCAAACCAGCGGAGCCGTGGGACGCCCCCGTCGACGTCGAGACCGAAGCGAGCGTGCAGGCCCAATTGGCGCGCACCATCGCCAAGCGCGTCAAAGCGATGATAGCGCAGCGCGAGGCGGTGTGGGACAAAGGCCAATTGCGCGCGATCGAGCCGGGCGACGTGCTGGCGCTGGTGAAAACGCGCGGCGCTCTCTTCCGCGAACTGATCAAAGCGTTCAAGCGCGCCGGGCTGCCGGTCGCGGGCGCCGATCGCATGATCCTGCGCGAAGAGCTGGCGGTGGAGGATTGTCTGGCGCTCATGCGCGTGGCGCTTGATCCGGCCGACGATCTGTCGCTTGCATGCGTGCTGAAGGGGCCCTGGCTCAATCTAGATGATGATGACGCCGATCTCTTCCCGCTGGCTTACGGGCGCACCAAGAATGAGACGCTCCATAAGCGGCTGACGGCGAATACGGACGCGAAGTGTGCGCACGCGCGCGTGTTCGTGAACGATCTCATCGCACGTGCGGGTGCAGATGCGTTTTCGTTCTTGAGCTGGGCGCTGGAAACGCCGCATTTCGCCGGACCGTCGGGCTGGGAAATGGTGTTTGCGCGTCTTGGCATGGAAACGCGGGACCCGCTTGAGGAATTGCTGCAGCGGTCCTTGAAGCCGCATGGCTATGCGGCGCCGACCTTGCAGCGTTTCCTGTCCGATATTGAACGCGATGCCGGGCAGGTGAAGCGCGAATTGGAAGCGGAAACCGGCGCCATTCGGGTGATGACCGTGCACGGCGCGAAGGGCCTGGAAGCGCCAGTCGTCATTTTGCCGGACGCCACAAGTGGGGCAAACACCAAGCCCGACGACAATCTCATCTTCGACGAGAATGGCCCCTATTTTTCGCAGCGTGAGTCCGACGATGACGCAGCCGGCCGCGCCGCGCGTGCGGCGTATAAGGAGCAGATGCTTGGCGAGCATTGGCGGCTCTTCTATGTCGCCATGACGCGCGCGCGCGATCGGCTGGTCATTTGCGGCGCCCAGCATGGCAATTCGAAAGACGGCGAGGCGCCGGAGAGTTGGCGGTTGGCCGCCGAGCAGGCATTGGTGAGATTGGCGGCAAACGCGTGCGAGAGCCCGACCGGCGAAGGCCTGCGCCTCGGCTTACCCCAGCACGCGGCGCCGCGCGTGCGCGACGAACCGCCGTCGCACATGCTGCCGGCGTGGGCCAAGCGGCTTGCGCCGGAGGCAAAGCCGATCGCGTTCGCGACGCCTTCGCGCATCGGTCACATCGATCCAGTGTTGTTCTCGCCGCGTGGACAAGGACAGAAGCGTTTCCGCCGTGGGCTGATGGTTCACGCACTCTTGGAGCGCCTGCCGGCTGTCGCCCCGGAGCGGCGCCAAGACGCCGCGCATGCATGGCTCGCGCGTCAGGGCGTGAGCGATGAGGACGCCGCGCTGTTTGCGCGCGAGGCGCTCAACGTCATCAACGATGAGCGCTTTGCTCCATTGTTTGGGCCGGACTTGCGCGCTGAGCAGCCGATCATAGGTGAAATCGATGGGCGCTCGGTGCGCGGCGTTGTCGATCGTCTTGCCGTCGATAACGGCGCGGTGATGATACTCGACTACAAAACCGATCGTCCCGCCCCCGAAAGTGCTGACAAAGCGCCCGATGCGTACGTTGTGCAGCTTGCACTTTACCGTGGCGTCCTGCGGAGAATTTTCCCTGGGCGGACTGTAACTTGCGCGCTCCTATGGACGGAAGCACCGCATCTGATGGCATTGCCGGACGCCCGCTTGGATGCTGCATTGCACGCCTTGCAGCATGGTTGAATTGGTAACTTTTCGAGCCTACATCCCAAGCTCTGGATATCTTTACGGGAGCATGCCTTGGCTACGACCAAAACCACCGACGACGGCTTCGAAAATGACGTGCTGAAGTCGAGCACGCCTGTCCTCGTGGACTTCTGGGCGGAGTGGTGTGGTCCCTGCAAACAAATTGGCCCAGCGCTTGAAGAGATCGCCAACGAGATGGGCGGGCGCGTGACGATCGCCAAACTCAATATCGACGAAAACCCGATGACGCCTGGCCGCTACGGCGTGCGCGGCATCCCGACCTTGATGGTGTTCAAGGACGGCAAGGTGGCTTCGACGAAAGTCGGCGCCATGCCGAAATCGAAGATCGTCGAGTGGCTGAACGAAGCCGTCGGCGACGCGGCGGTGAACCGGGCCTAGGCGCCTTCGGCGGCGAGCGCTTCGGCCGCCAACAAGAACGATCCGCAAATCAGCACACGCGGCGCAGGCGAGTGCGCAGCGTCTTGCATGGCGGCGCCTAGCGACGCCGCCGTTGAAGCCTTGACGCCCATCATCTCAGCCATCTGCGCAAGCATGGCCGGCGCGATGTGGGCCTCGGTGAGCGGCACAGCGATGATGCGGCTGGCCGCGCCAGCGAGCGCGCCGATGAACGCATCGGCGTCCTTGCGCGCGCGCAGACCGACGATGGCGATGGTCGGAGCCGGGTGTTTCGCGTCCATGGCGCGCAACGTGTGGGCGAGTGCTGCGGCGGCGTGCGGATTGTGGCCGGCGTCGACCCAGACCTCGCCGCCTTTGGATCGGATGGGTTGGCTTAACGCACCGCGCGTGAGCGGCTGCAACCGCGCAGGCCAGCGCGCATTGGCGATGCCGACGGCGAAAGCGTCGTCCGGGATCGGCGCGTCGGCATAGAGCAGGGCGGCGACGGCAAGACCGGCATTGTCGCTCTGATGGGCGCCGGCGAGCGCCGGCGCCGGTAGATCCAGCATTTCGCTTTCGGTTTGCACTCCAAGACGGCCTAGCGCGGAATATGCGTCCCAATCCACGCCTTGCATGTGAAGCGGCGCGCCGATCTTGACCGCCAACGCCTCGATCACTTCGCGCACCTCGTCGTGCTGACGGGAGACGATTGCGGGCGCGTCGCGCTTCAAGATGGCGCCTTTATGTGCGGCGATATCGGTGAGGCGAGAACCGAGCACGTCCTGGTGGTCAAAAGCTATCGGCGTAATGACAATTGCCGCGGGCTTGTCGACGACATTGGTGGAATCATCGCGTCCGCCCATGCCGGTTTCGAGCAGCGTGATATCGGCGGGCGCCTCGCTGAACAGCAGGAAGGCGGCGCCGATTTGAGCGTCGAACTGGCTCAGAGAGGGTGCGATTTTGTCGATGCGTTCGGCGGCGGCGATGAGCGCGTCGTCGCTGACAATTTGGCTGGCGACGAGGAAACGTTCGTTCAGGCGAAACAGATGCGGCTTGGTAAAGGCGTGCACGCGCAGGTTCGCTGCTTCCGCGACCGCGCGCATGAAGGCGATGGTGGACCCTTTGCCATTGGTGCCGGCGACGTGAATGAGGCGTGGGAGCTTGTCTTGCGGGTTGCCGAGCAAGGCCAGCGCCGCGCGCAGCGGCGCCAGGTCAAACGCTTTGCCGTGGCCGAATTCGGGGCCGAAGAGCGTCTCGAAGCGCTCAAGCGCGCGGTCTGGCAAACTACTCCGCCGCCTTTGCGCGCGACGCCTTTACGGGCTTGCGCTTTGCCGCCGGCGCCTCGTCATCTTCGGCGTCGAACATCTCGATCGTCTCGGCTTCGGCGCCGGCGCTGGCCGCGCGCTTCGACATCAACACAGACAGCAGCGTCGATAGCGTCGCCTTCAGCTGGCGGCGATCCACGACCATGTCGACCATGCCCTTGTCGTGAAGGTATTCTGAGCGCTGAAAGCCTTCCGGCAATTTCTGGCGGATGGTCTGCTCGATGACGCGCGGGCCGGCAAAGCCAATAAGCGCGCCGGGTTCTGCGATGTGGATGTCGCCAAGCATCGCATACGAAGCGGTGACGCCGCCCGTGGTGGGATCGGCCAGCACCACGATATAGGGCAAGCCTGCTTGCTTTAGCATTTGCACCGCAATCGTCGTGCGCGGCAATTGCATCAGCGAGAGAATGCCTTCCTGCATGCGCGCGCCGCCCGATGCGGTGATCATCACAAATGCGGCGTTGCGACGAACGGCGGCTTCGGCGGCGGCGATAAACGCATCGCCCGCGGCCATGCCAAGCGAGCCGCCCATGAATTCGAAGTCCTGCACCAGCACGACGGTCGGCAAGCCGCCGACGCGGCCGTAACCGGCTTCCATCGTATCTTCGCGATGAACCTTGCCCCGCGCGGCTTTGAGGCGATCGACGTACTTCTTGTCGTCTTTGAACTTCAGCGGATCGGTTTCAACTTTCGGCAGCGTGATCTTTTGCCAAGCAGAATCGTCGAACAATTGCCGGAAGCGCGGGTCGGGGCCGATGCGCATGTGAAAGCCGGACGGCGTCACCCAATGCGACGCTTCGAGCTCAGAGCGATAAATCAAGTCGCCGCTGATCGGATCCTTGATCCAGAGATTGTCGGGCGTGTCGCGCTTTTCTTCGTCGCCCTTTTTCTTCAAGCCGGGCCGCGCGAAATTCGACAGCCAGTTCATGGCGAATGACCTTCCAAATGCCGGGCGGTGTGCACAGCATCGCTCAAAAGCTTGACCTTCCGCAAGACGCGTTCGACGGCCTCTGATTTCCCGCCATTGGCGATTTCATCCACAAAAGCGGAGCCGACGACGACAGCGTCAGCGGTTAATGCTATGGCGCGCGCCACTTCTGGCTCGCGCACGCCAAAGCCGACCGCAATCGGCAAACTCGTGGCCCGCTTCAGGCGTTCCACCGCGGCGGCGACTTGGATAGCGACTGCAGCTTTCGCGCCCGTTACTCCGGCGACGGCAACGTAGTAAACGAAACCCGAAACGCCTTCGAGTAAGGTTTTCAGCCGTTCATCGTTCGTTGTCGGCGTGGCGAGGCGAATGGGCGAAACTTGATGTGGAAAAAGCGCTGCGCGCAGTGGCGCATCTTCTTCCGGCGGCAAATCGACGATGATAACGCCGTCGACGCCCGCCTTGTGTGCCTCTTCTGCAAAGGTGCTGTGGCCCATTTGCTCCACTGGGTTTGCGTAGCCCATGAGGATGAGCGGGGTGTCTTGGTTTTGTGCGCGGAAGCGGGCGGCGAGCTCGAGCGTCTTGCGCAATGAGCCGCCGGCCGTGAGCGAACGCTGCGCGGCTTTCTGGACCGATGGTCCGTCGGCCATCGGATCAGAGAAGGGAAAGCCAAGCTCGATCACGTCGGCGCCGGCGGCGGGCAATTGGCGCAAGATGTCAAAGCAGGTGTCGTGATCTGGATCGCTGGCCATGATGTAGGCGACCAAAGCTGGGCGATTGCTGGCGCGCAGAGACGCAAAACGCTGATCGAGCCGTGACGTCACAGCTTCACGCTGAGCTTCACACCCAGCGCCTCGGCGACAGTGAACACGTCTTTGTCGCCGCGGCCGCACAGGTTCATGATGATGAGACCCTTCGGCCCCAGCTCTTTGGCGATATCGCCGACGCGCGCGAGCGCGTGGGATGGCTCCAAGGCTGGCAGGATGCCTTCCAGCCTAGCGCAGAGCTGAAACGCCGCCAGCGCTTCTGCGTCGGTCGCGCTTAGATATTGGGCGCGACCGATATCGTTCAAATACGAATGCTCGGGCCCGACGCCAGGATAATCGAGGCCGGCGCTGATCGAGTGGCCTTCAAGAATTTGGCCGTCTTCGTTCTGCAAAAGATAAGTGCGGTTGCCGTGCAGCACGCCGGGGCGGCCGCCGCTAATAGCGGCTGAGTGTTCAAAACGATCGTCGATGCCGCGGCCTGCCGCTTCGACGCCGTAGATTTTTACCGCCTCATCGTCGAGGAATGCATGGAAGAGGCCAATCGCGTTTGAGCCGCCGCCCACGCACGCCAATATCGCATTCGGCAAGCGGCCTTCGCGCGCGAGAATTTGGGCGCGCGCTTCGTGGCCGATAATGCTTTGAAAGTCGCGCACCATTTCCGGGTAGGGGTGGGGACCCGCCACGGTGCCGATGCAATAGAATGTGTCGTGCACGTTGGTGACCCAATCGCGCAGCGCTTCGTTCATGGCGTCCTTGAGGGTTGCGGCGCCTGAGGTCACCGGGCGCACGTCGGCGCCGAGCAATTTCATCCTGAACACGTTCGGCTTCTGGCGCTCGATGTCCGTTGCGCCCATGAACACCACGCACGGCAAGCCGAAGCGCGCGCAAATGGTCGCTGTCGCCACGCCATGCTGGCCAGCGCCAGTCTCGGCAATGATGCGCGTCTTGCCCATGCGCCGCGCCAGCAGCACTTGGCCGAGGCAATTGTTTATTTTATGCGCGCCAGTGTGATTGAGCTCGTCGCGCTTGAAATAGATTTTCGCGCCGCCGAAATGCTGGCTCAGCCGCTCGGCGAAATAGAGCGGTGAGGGGCGGCCCACATAATGGGTCCAGAAATCCTCAATCTGGGCCTGGAAGGCGGGGTCCGCTTTGGCTGTGCGGTAGGCTTTTTCCAGATCGAGTACGAGCGGCATCAGCGTCTCGGCGACGTAACGGCCGCCATAAGGGCCGAAGCGGCCCTTGTCGTCGGGCAGGTCCTGCCAATTGCGGCGCGCGTCCATGTCGAAATTTAAGCTCGGGCTGCCGCCAGGAATTGGGCGATTTTCGTGGGGTCCTTTAGGCCCGGGGCGGTTTCGACGCCAGAGGAGACGTCCACGATGGCCGCCCCCGAGGCTGCAATCGCCTCCTGCACGTTTGCAGGGGTAAGCCCGCCTGAGAGCATCCAGGGCCGCGAGAAGCTGCGCCCAGCAAGGATGCGCCAATCGAACGCCTGTGCGTTGCCGCCGGGCAAGGCGCCGGGTGCAGGCTTGGCGTCGAACATCACCATCTCGGCGACGTTCTCGTAGGCGCGCGCTTCATCGAGATCTTCGCGGCGCGCCACGCCGATCGCTCGGATCACGCCGGCGCGCGCGTATTGACGCGCGTGCGCGGCCATCGACGGGCGCTGGCGGCCGTGCAGCTGCAGCCAATCGGGTTGGGCGTGATGCTGGATCTGCGCCAGCACCTCATCGTCGGCGTCGACGGTCACCGCGACAATCTCTGCATGTCCGCGCGCGCGATCGGCGAGGGCGGCGAGCTTGTCGCGCGAGAGGTGCCGCGGGCTCTTGGGATAGACGACGAAGCCGACGAAGCGCGCCCCGCCCTCGATCGCCGCGTCCAGCCCTCGCGCATCGGTGATGCCGCAGATTTTGACGTCGGCCATGCTTGGTTAGTTAGGAGCGCGCCTTCAACAAATCACGGATTTCGGTCAGCAGCTTCACGTCAGCTGGGGTTTCGGCCACGGGCGCTGGGGCTGCTTCTTCCCTTCGCTTCATCGTGTTCATCCCCTTGATAATGAAGAAAAGCACGAAGGCGACGATGATGAACTTGATCGCGGCATTGATGAACTTGCCATAGGCGATCGCGGTTTCTGGCGTGGCGGCGAGGTAGCCGGGTTGTCCCGCAGCACCAATTGCGGCCGTGGCAGGATGCAGGACGAGCTTCAGGCTG
The DNA here is from genome assembly GCA_963837475.1 of uncultured Pseudomonadota bacterium. Lineage (GTDB taxonomy): Bacteria > Pseudomonadota > Alphaproteobacteria > Caulobacterales > Aquidulcibacteraceae > Vitreimonas. Next base: position 332,159 of record CAWIND010000001.1, on the reverse strand, counting down.
CTGAAATCGATCCCGGCCAGCGCCAGGCCGATGGGCGGCATGAGGATGTCGTCGACGAGCGACGACACAATGGTTCCGAACGCCGCGCCGATGATGACGCCGATCGCCAGATCGACGACGCTGCCCTTGAGGGCGAACTCGCGGAATTCCTTCAGGATGGACATCGGTCGCTTGCCTCTCGCAAAACCCCCGGTGGCGGTCGTTTGCCACCAAACCCGGGCAGCGGCCAGTGTTCGCTCAATAAGCGGGAATGTCGGGCCGCGTGCGGCTTTGAGAAAAAGCGGCCGCTAATTACGGCTCTTCGCCGCCGTTCACTTTCAGCCTGAGCTCCTTGCCCGGCTTGAAGAACGGCACGCGCTTGGCGGACACCTTCACGGCAGCGCCGGTGCGCGGGTTGCGCCCGGTGCGCGCCCCGCGCTTGCGCACCGAGAAGGCCCCGAAGCCGCGGAGCTCGACCCGGCCATCGCTCGCCAAGGCGCTGGCAATTTCATCGAGCACGATGTCCACCGCGTGCTCGACATCCTGCGCCCGCATCGGTGCGAACTCTTCTTGAAGCTTGGCGACCAATTCGGATCGCAACATGGACCGCTCCCCAAAGATCCAACGAGTATGAAGTAGAGGCCCGCCACGCGCTGTGGTCAACCTCTATCAGTTTGAAATAACAAAAAGAAAAGGCCCGGCGCGGGTAGCGCCGGGCCTATCCGTTATTGCCTGCCGCCGGAAGCTTATTGCTTGGTCTTGTCCTTGAGCGCTGCACCGAGGATGTCGCCGAGGGAGGCGCCCGAATCAGAGGAGCCGAACTGAGCGATGGCTTCTTTCTCGTCGGCCAGTTCCATAGCCTTGATCGACAACGAGACCTTGCGGCTCGACCGGTCGAAGCTGGTCACCATGGCGTCGAGGCGGTCGCCGACCGAGAAGCGGTCGGGACGTTGCTCTTGGCGATCGCGCGAGAGATCGCTCTTGCGGATGAAGCTGCGCAGCGCATTGCCTTCGCCGAAGGAAACTTCGATGCCGCCGGTCGCCACATCCACCACCTCGACGGTGATGATCTGGCCCTTGCGGAAGTCGGCTTCCGACATCGGATCGGAGGCGACTTGCTTGATGCCAAGCGAGATGCGTTCCTTTTCGGCGTCGACGTCGAGCACCTTGGCCTTGACCACATCGCCCTTGTTGTAGCGGCCGAGGGCTTCTTCGCCCTGGGCGTCCCAAGCGATGTCCGAGAGGTGGACCATGCCGTCCAGCTCCGGCGACAGGCCAACGAACAGACCGAACTCGGTGATGTTCTTGACTTCGCCTTCGACGATCGAGCCGATCGCGTGTTCGGCGATGAACGCATCCCACGGATTGGCTTGCGCCTGCTTGATGCCAAGCGAGATGCGGCGCTTTTCGCCGTCCACATCGAGCACTTGCACGTCGACTTCCTGAGACGTGCTCAGGATCTTCGAGGGATGCAGGTTCTTCTTCGTCCAGCTCATTTCGCTGACGTGCACCAGGCCTTCAACACCCGGCTCAAGTTCAACAAACGCACCGTAATCGGTGATGTTGGTGACGCGGCCCGTGAACTTGCCGTTGACAGGATACTTCGCGTCAACGCCATCCCACGGATCGGTCATCAGCTGCTTCATGCCAAGGCTGATACGCTGGGTGTCCGGATTGATCTTCACGATCTGGACTTTCACGGTATCGCCCACATTGAGCACTTGGCTCGGGTGGTTGACGCGCTTCCAGCTCATGTCGGTGACGTGCAGGAGGCCATCGATGCCGCCGAGATCGACGAAGGCGCCGTAATCGGTGATGTTCTTGACAACACCTTCGCGGACTTCGCCTTCCTTCAGCTGACCGACGATTTCGGCGCGCTCGCTTGCACGCGACTCCTCGAGCACGGCGCGGCGCGAGACGACGATGTTGCCGCGCTGACGGTCCATCTTCAGGATCGCGAACGGCTGCATGATGTTCATGAGCGGGCCGACGTCGCGCACCGGACGGATGTCGACTTGGCTACCGGGCAAGAACGCGTTGGCGCCGCCGAGATCGACAGTGAAGCCGCCCTTGACGCGCCCGACTATGGCGCCGTTCACGGCTTCCTGAGCAGCGAAATTCTTTTCAAGACGCGTCCAGGCTTCTTCGCGGCGCGCCTTCTCGCGGCTGACGACAGCGTCGCCGAGGGCGTTTTCGATGCGGTCGAGATAAACTTCGACGATCTCGCCCGGCTTCGGCAGCGGCGCGTTGTCGTCGGTGTAGAACTCGCGCACCGGAATGCGGCCTTCGGTCTTAAGGCCGATATCGACGACGACGAAGTCGTGTTCGATGGCGACGACGGTGGCGGGGATGACCTTGCCTTCGACCATGCCGCGGGATTCGAAGCTCTGGTCGAGGAGCGCGGCGAAATCGTCGCGCGTGGGGTTCATTGAGGAATTTTTCGCGGGATTCTGGGCTTGCGCAGCCATGTGATCTTCAACTCCAAAATTAACACGGGCCAGCCGGTTGGCTCCGGCGGTCTCGGCGCCACCATGGCGCCGTCCGAGGCAGGCTGTGGTAAGGGCCAGGTACGCAAAACGGCCCGAGGGCCCTTAAGGGCTTCCGGGTCGCTTGAGCGCCGCGTCGACGATGCGACGAGCGGCCTCCACCGCCGCCTCTATAGAAAGATGGGTGGTGTCGAGCAAGTGCGCGTCTGGCGCTTGCCGAAGAGGGGAATCGGCCCGGTTCATATCGCGGGCGTCCCGCTCGGCGATTTGCCGCTCCAGCTCCGCATAACTGATGTCTTCGCCCCGGCTTTTCAACTCGGCGAGCCGGCGTCCCACGCGCGCAGGCGGGTCGGCGGTGACATAAAGCTTCACTGCGGCGTCGGGGCAGATCACGGTCCCGATATCGCGACCATCGAGAACCGCCCCATGCGGGTCGTTGGCGAACGCGCGCTGGGCTTTGCGCAGCACGACCCGGACGGCCGGGATGTTGGCCACAATCGAGGCCGCCGCGCCCACCGAAGCCGAGCGGATGCGGTGTTCGTCGATGGCCGCGAGGTCGAGTTTTTCGGCGGCCGCGACTGCTGTCTTCTCGTCGGCAGGATCGCCGCCTGCGTCGAGCACGGCCAGGCCCACGGCGCGATAGAGCGAGCCGGTGTCGAGCCGCTTCAGCCCGTAATGTAGGGCCAGGCGCTTGGCGATCGTTCCCTTGCCCGACGCCGTGGGCCCATCCACCGCAATGATCATGGGCGCGGCTCTATCAGCATCCTTGGCGGCGCGCGAGTGCAGCAGCTTACGCCGCGTCCGGCTTGACACCAGGTCCTGCGAGGCCCGGAATCCGGCGATGCAAAACGAATTCGATGTCGTCGTCATCGGCGCTGGGCTCTCGGGCGTTGGCGCTGGTTATTATTTGAAGCGCGACTGCCCGGAGCGCACCTTTGCCATCCTGGAGAACCGCGACGCCATCGGCGGCACTTGGGATCTCTTTCGCTACCCGGGGATCCGCTCCGACAGCGACATGTTCACACTCGGTTACGCCTTCAAGCCGTGGAAGGAGCAAAAGGCGATCGCCGACGGCCCTTCGATCAAGAAATACGTGAACGACACGGCCGATGAGTACGGCATCCGCGAACACATCCGTTTCAAACACAAAGTGAAGCGCGCCGCCTGGTCGAGCGAGAATGCGCGCTGGACGATCGAAGCCGAGCACGACGGCAAATTGGTGCGCTTGGTTTGCAAGTTCCTCCTGAACTGCGCCGGCTATTACAGTTATGACAAAGGCTATCTGCCCGACTTCAAGGGCATGGACCGCTTCAGGGGCGCGCTCATCCATCCCCAGCAATGGCCGGAGGATCTCGACTACACGGGAAAGCGCGTCGTCGTCATCGGCTCGGGCGCAACGGCGGTGACGCTGGTGCCGGCGATGACCGACAAGGCCGCGCACGTGACCATGCTGCAGCGTTCGCCAACCTACATGGTGTCGTTGCCGGCCGAGGATGCGCTTGCGAACTGGATGGGCGCGCGATTTGCCCGCTTCCGTTGCTTATCACCTCACGCGGCTGCGCAAAGTGCTCTTCCAGCAATTCTTCTTCCGTCTCGCGCGCACGCGCCCGGAAAAGACGAAGCAGCGGCTGCTTGCGCTCATCCGCCAACAGCTTGGCCCTGACTACGACATGGAGACGCATTTCACGCCACGCTACAATCCATGGGAGCAGCGTCTCTGTCTGGTGCCCGACAACGACATGTTCCTGGCGATCAAGGAGGGCAAAGCCTCCGTCGTCACCGATACAATCGACACCTTCACCGAGACGGGGCTGAAGCTCGAGTCCGGCAATACGCTCGACGCCGATATCATCATCGCGGCGACTGGCCTGAACCTGCAAATGTTCGGCGGCGCTGAACTCAGCGTGGATGCAAAGAAGGTCGAGACCGGCAAGCTCTACGCCTACAAAGGCGCGATGTATTCCGACGTGCCGAACTTCGCTTCGGTGTTTGGTTACACCAACGCCTCCTGGACGCTGCGCGCAGACCTCATCTGCCAGTACGTCTGCCGGATGGTGAACTATCTCTTCGATTATAAGCTCGATCAGGTGACGCCGCGGCTCGGACCTGAACATCAGGATAAGCCGTTCGTCGATTTCTCGTCGGGCTATTTCCAGCGCGCCAAGGACATCCTGCCGAAGCAGACCGCGATGGCGCCGTGGAAGCAGAACCAATCCTATGCGCACGACCTCATGGATTTGCGTTTCGGCGCCATCGAGGATGGCGTCTTGGAATTCAAGCGGGCGCCCCAGCATGTCGAGGCGCATGACGCGCGGCGCGAACCTGCGCTCGTCTAGCCGCGCTGGCGCTGCCTTGGATGGCGCGCTAACAAGCGCGACCTTTCTGGGGGGGCCATGACCCGTTCGCTAAGTTTGATCGTACTGGCGTCGCTGTTTGTCGGCCTCATCATAGGCGCGTGGATCCAATCGACGGGCAATGCGCAATTGCTGGGCGGCGCCGACGTCGTGCAGGCGTTCGGCGGGCTTTGGCTCAATGCGCTGCGGATGACCGTCATTCCGCTGGTCTTTTCGCTGCTCGTCGTTGGCATCGCCTCGGTCGCCGATGCGACCGCGACCGGCGGCTTGGTGGCGCGCGCAGTCGTTCTCTTCACGGTGCTGCTGGTGTTTGCGGCGATCTTTTCGATCGCCGTCGTCAATGGCTGGCTGTCGCTTTGGCCCGTCGATCGGGCGTCTGCGGCAAGCTTCATTGCTGGGGCAGGGGCCAGCGCACCCCACATCACAGCGCCGCCGAGCTTTTCGGACTGGCTGCAAAGTCTGGCGCCGTCCAACCCGATCACGTCGGCGGCGGAAGACAAGGTTTTGCCGCTCGTGGTGTTTGCGATCTTCTTTGGCTTCGCCGCCACGAGACTGAGCGTCAGCATGCGCGAGTTGCTCGTGATGTTCTTTCGAGCTGTCTCCGAAACAATGATCGTTATTGTGCAATGGGTGCTGCTGGCCGGACCGATCGGCGTCTTCGCGCTGTCGCTCGGCGTCGGCGCACACACAGGGTTTGCCGCCGCCGGCACCATCTTCCACTACATTATCATTGTTGCCGGAACGCTGGCTGCAAGCACAATCGTGGCGTTCCTCATCGCCATCACCTTTGGGCGCCAGCCCGTCGGCGCCTTCGTCACCGCAGCGACGCCGGTGTGGGCCATTGCGTTTTCGACCCAGTCCTCGCTCGCTTCGTTGCCCGCCATGCTGGAAGCAGCACGGCGCGGCTTGGGCATTTCAGAGCGCATCGTCGATGTGATCCTGCCGCTGGCTGTGGCGGTGTTTCGTTTCACCAGCCCGGTCGGCAATCTGGCGGTGTGTTTTTTCATTGCCCATCTTTACGGCCTGCACCCGAGCATTTTTCAGTTGGCGAGCGGCGTTGCAGTGGCCTACGCGATGAGCATTGGCGCTGTCGGGCTCCCAGGCCAAGTCTCTTACATTGCCTCGATCGCGCCGATCTGCCTGGCGCTGGGCGTGCCCACCGATCTGCTCGGGATCTTCCTGGCGGTCGAAGTCATCCCCGATATTTTCCGTACGCTGGGCAACGTAACGGGCGATCTCGCCGCGACATCCATTCTGGCGCGCGGCGAGAAAGCCTCTGCCCCTGCGGCCGTCTAGCCGCGACGGAATTGCGCGCACGTCTCGGCGTAGTGGCTTTGCACCTGGTCGATGCGCGTCATCGAATTTGAACCGGCGGGCGTGGTGTCGCTGTCGGCGCCGCCGGAGGCGTCGCCCTGGGCATTGATCCATGAGCCGATACTGCGCGCGGCGATGCGCACTTCAGATGGCGCAAGCGCCTGGGCGACGCCGGCGGTTAAGCAATCGCAGAAACCGAACGGCTGATAGCGCTGGCAGGATGCGCGATAGGCGCGCCGGGCCACACCCACTTCGGCGTCGCTGGCGACCTGGCGCGCATCAGGCGATTCTGCCGAGGCGGGTGCGGGCGTGACGCTTGCGTTTGGGTTGGCCGGTTCCACCGGTTTCAGTCCCGCGTCCTGCGCGAACGCAAACGTGGCTGCAGATGCCGCGGCAAACAGCGCCGCGGCGAGAATGGCGGTTTTCATAACGCTCTCCTTCGCCCAGCCCAACGCGCAATTGAGCCGGGCGGTTGCGCCGCCATTTTCTTTTAATCGGCTTTAGGCCGCTTCGAGGCGGGAACCTTCGTCGTTGGCGCCCGCTTGCGCCCCAGCCTTGGCAGGAACGCGCAACGTGAAGGCCGAGCCCTGACCGGGCGCGCTCTTCATGGTGACGTCGCCGCCCATGATGCGCGCCAGGCGCCGCGTGATGGCAAGACCAAGGCCGGTACCGCCATAGGCGCGGGTGGTGGACGCATCGGCCTGCACGAAGGGCTGGAAGAGACGCGCTTGCGCCTCGGGGGCAATGCCGATGCCGGTGTCGATTACCTCGAACACGAACCAGTCGGCGCCGTCCCTGGCTTCGCGCGTGGCGCGGAGTTTGATCTTGCCATCGCGCGTGAACTTGGCCGCATTGGAAAGCAGATTGAGCAGGCACTGGCCGAGCTTGAAGCCATCGGTCTCGGCGACGCCGAGTGGTGTGCGCTTCTCGATCGCCAGCGTCGTGCCATTGGCTGTGGCCGCCGGACGCACGGTTGCGGCGGCTTCCTCGATCAGCGCGTCAACATCGACGTGTTCGATGTCGGCGCCCATGCTGCCGGACTCGATCTTTGAGAGATCGAGAACATCGTTGATGAGCGCCAGGAGCCGGTGCGCCGCCGTGTGGATGCGGCTGAGATCCTCGATTTCCTGATCCTCGCCGCCGCGATCGTCGGCGACTTCGCGCAAGATTTCGCAATAACCGATGATGGCGTTGAGCGGCGTTCGCAATTCGTGGCTCATCGTGGCCAGGAATTGCGACTTCGCGATGTTGGCTTGCTCGGCGGTGAGACGCGCCGCATCAAGCTCTTCGAAGGCGCGTTTCAGCTCGATATCGCGCCGCTCGATCTCGTCAAGAATGTTGCTGAGGCGTTGGGTTGGGCCTTCGCGTTTGGATGGCGCCCCGGCTGCGGCAATTTCGGCGCCGCGGCGCGCGAGCACTTCTTCGGCGCGGCCAACGGCCTTCAGCATGGCGCGACGGCTGCGGTAGATGAGCGCGGCGATGACGAAAAGGCCAATGAGGCACGCACTCGCCAGCAAGGTCGCCAGCGTCATTTTCTCGAGCGTGCGCTCCTGCAGTTCGGAGCGTACTGATTGCGCCGCCGCGCGCTCCTCCGCTTGCGCAACCTCGCTTTCCATGGTGGCGCGCAAATCGCGGACGCCGTCGTTGAAGCGGGTCATCTGCAAATGCTCGGCGTTCTCGTGGGCGGTGCGCAGCGCCTCGAACGCCTCGGCGTAATGGCCCTCGGCGTTCAGCACTTCCGGCTCAATAACGTCGAGCTGTTCGTTTAGGCTGGGGTCGCCGCGCGACGCCGCCAGCGTCCGCAGCTCGGCGATCGCTGCACGCGCTTGCTCGGCGCGGTTGAGGCGCGCAAGCGCGCGCAGCCGGAAGACGAGCAGGCGCGTCATGTATTCGGGCGGCGCACTGGCGACGCGGCGGCCTTCGTCGGCGCATTGCACGGCGCCGTCATAGTCGCGACCGAGATATTTGACCTTGGCGCAGAGCAAGTCAGTGAAGAAACGACCGGTGGGAATGCCGGCGCGTTCGCTCAGCGTGCGGTGAATGGCGGCCAGGCGCGCGGCGTTCTCCGTGGCGCCGGCGAGCGCGAACATGCTGGCGATATTGTTGACGATGACGGCGCCGTCGATGGGCTTTTCGGAGGCGGTATCGAGTTCGACCGTGCGTTGGAGATGCTCCAAAGCTGTAGGATAATCGCCGACACGCACGGCGTTGTAGGCCATCGCATCATGCAAGCCTGAGCGCAGCGATTGCGTGTTCGGATTGTCGGGCAAATGCACGAGGCCGGCGCGCGCGGCCTCCAGCGAATTGCCGAAGAGCCCGAGGTCGGTCAGAGCGTAGGCGAGAAGGCGCGCACCTGCGGCGCGCGCCATTACATCATCGGTTGCGGCGAGCGCGCGCGTCAGATTGCGCCGCGCGGCCACGTAATCGCCGTCGAGCGCCGGGCGATAGGCCTGCAGCATCGCGCCCATGGCGAGATAATGCGCATCGTGTTGGCCCGCCGCTTCGCGCTCGAAGGCGGCAAGCGAGCGGGCGCCTGCTTCGGCGTCCGAGCCGATATAATCGTCGGCGGCAAGATCGTAGAGGATTTGCAGACGATCTTCGCCGTGCGCGCGCGCGGCGTCGGCCTGGCGATCTGCGCGTGTATGATCGGTGAGGATGAGATTGCCGGCCTCGATGCGGCGCGCCAAGGCTTCGCCTTGCGCGATCCAGTCATCGGACCGTTGCATAGCGGAGTGCTGCGCAGCAGCTTGCCCGCTTAACGCCACAAAAGCGCAAGCGCCGAAAATGACTGCGCGCAAGCCAGGAATCCGGCCAGGAATCGCCCAGGAATCCGCATTGGGGCCCCACAATTTATTTTTCGGCGATCATAGTGAGGCGGCGTTAAGGGAGCGGTTAGGAGCGTGGTGAAAGCGGCGTTAAGGCGCTTTTCACAGAGCCTCGATGGCAGCGCCGAAGCCGCGCATAAAACCCGGGAAGTCCGGAAACGACGTGGCGATCATCTCGGCATCGTCGACCGCCACCGGTTCTTTTGACGCCATGCCCAGGACCAGGAACGACATCGCCACGCGGTGATCGCCATGCGTGCGAATGCTGGCGCCGCCGCGAACGCTTTTGGGTCCGCCGCCGCGCACGATCAGTCCATCCGGCAATTCCTCGGCGTCGACGCCGCACGCTTTGAGCCCGTCAACCATGAGCGTGATGCGGTCGCTTTCTTTGACGCGGAGTTCGGCGGCGCCCTCGATACGGGTTTCACCGTCCGCAAACGCCGCAATGACGGCGAGGATCGGGAATTCGTCGATCATGGCCGGGGCGCGCCGTGCTGGCGGCGTCACGCCTTTGAGCTTGCTTGCCCTGACCACCAGATCGGCGATGGGCTCCCCGATTGGATCGCGACGTTCTTCGAAACTGAGCGAAGCGCCCATTTCCAGCAACGTCTCGATCAGCCCCAGCCGCAGCGGGTTCACCAGCAGGTCTTCGATCCGAACTTCGGACTTTTGCACGATAAGGGCCGCCGCGATCGGGAACGCCGCCGAGGAGGGATCGCCCGGGACATAAATGTGTGCGCCCTTAAGCGCGCTTGGCCGCACGCGCGGATGGGCAAGGCCATCAACCTCGATTGTATCAATATCAGCGCCGAACACTTTCAACATGCGTTCAGTGTGATCGCGCGAGCGCTCGGGCTCGATCACGATCGTCTCAGCCTCAGCGCCGAGGCCCGCGAGCAGCACCGCCGATTTTACCTGCGCGGAGGACACCGGCGAGCGATAGGTGATGCCTTTGAGTTTGCCGCCGTGGACGACCATGGGCAGCGTGCCTTTGGCGCTGTCGAAGCGCGCGCCCATTTGCGTCAACGGCGCAACGATCCTGTTCATGGGTCGCTTGCGCAAGGACTGATCGCCGTCGAATCGGGCGCTGATCGGATAGGCGCTCGCGGCCCCGATCAGGATGCGCGCGGCGGTTCCCGAATTGCCGCAATCGATTGTCTCGTGCGGTCGCTGGAAGCCGCCGGCGCCGGCAATGGTCCAGCGGCCGTCCGCGCTCCGCTCCACGCCTGCGCCAAAAGCGCGCGCGGCTTGCGCTGTGTGCAAGACATCGTCGGCCTCCAAGAGGCCGTCCACCGTCGTCACGCCCTCGGCCAGCGCGCCCAGGATGAGGGCGCGGTGGGAGATGGATTTGTCGCCAGGAGGGCGGCCGTGGCCGCGCAGAGGCCCCGCGAAACGAGACTTCAGCCGCATCAGTCCACTCGCGCCGACAGCCGCTGAAAATGCAGCGACAAAGCTTTTGACAGGCGCCCCCGATGGTGGCAAGCGAGCGCCCCGCGCGCAGGCCGTGCATTGAGGGCGGCAGGGTGAAGGAGAGCCATTTGGCCAGGACCGATCTGGGGGACAAGCAAGTCTGTCCGAGTTGCGGCGCGAAGTTCTACGACCTCCGCAAGCGCCCCGCCACCTGCCCGAAATGCGCCACCGTGTTCGATCCAGCAGAAGAAGGCGTGCGCGTGAAGCGCGGGCGTTCGCGGGTCACCGCGCATGATCCTGCCTATGAGGACGAAGAGGAACTCGAGGCCAAGAAGGTCAAAGCCCCCGGCGACGAGGACGAAGAGGAAGAAGAAGTCGAGGAAACGGTGGAGGTCGACGTCGAAGCCGAGGCCGAGCCGATCCTCGCCACCGACGATGAAGATGAAGAGACCCCGGCTGCGGGGGAAGAAATCCCGGAAGGGTTCTCTGAGGAAGAAGAAGTTGGCGATGCCGCCGACGACGAATTCCGTGCCTTTGATCGAAGACGAAGAAGAGTTCAACGAAGACGAACTCGGCGTTCCTGAAGCCGAGGAGGACGACAGCAGCCGTTAGGCCGCTTGACGCACACTCGGCGGGGGCTAGGTTCCGCCGTTCCCAAATCCGGAAAACGACGCTTGCGTATGCAGCGCCGCTGATCGGGGCCATAGCTCAGTTGGGAGAGCGCTTGAATGGCATTCAAGAGGTCAGGGGTTCGACTCCCCTTGGCTCCACCAGCGACCGGTTCAATTCGCCAGACGATTTGAACGAGACGATTTGAACGAGACGATTTGAACGAGGCGAATTGAGCGAGACGAATTGAGCGAGACGAATTGAGATTGTGCGGCCGCAGCAAAGCCAGGCTTTGCTTGTCGCAAAGCATTGCATCGTCAATGCGCGTTCACCACGAAAAGGTCATCTCCGGTAAGCGGACGTAAGCCTTATTACGTTAGCAAAGGACGCGCGTGGGGGGCGTGGATCGCCCAGCAGGGTGAAGGCGTCGTTCATGCTTCGTGTCCTCGATTGCATTTTCGAGCAGCACAATCTTTGGCTCGTAGCTCTTGCCGCAGTCATTTGCGTAAGCGCGTGCGCGGGCGTTTTCTATGTGTTGGATGGCCTTGCGGCGCGCGGCGATGTGCGCGGCCGTGCGCGTTGGCTTTTTCTTGCCGGCGTTCTCAGCGGCGGCGGCACCTGGGCGACGCACTTCGTTGCGATGCTTGGCTATCATGCAGGTTTGCCGGTCGGCTACGACATGGGCTGGACGCTGCTCTCGGCGGGCGTCGGCATTGTTGGCGCTTGGGCCGCATTCGACGTTTTCCATCGCGTCAGCGCTGGCTGGGGCCGGATTGTCGCGGGCGTGCTGTTGGGCGGCTCAATCGTGGCCCTCCATTATATCGGCATGGCGGGCGTGGTCGCTGGCGCCCATCAAGTATGGGCCGGCGATCTCGTTGTGGCGTCATTCTTGATGAGCGTCGGTTTTGCGATTGGCGCCTTTCAAGCCTTCCACCTTTTGCCGGCGCGTTACCGGCTGTGGGCAAGCGCAGGCTTTCTTCTGGTCGCCATCGTCTCGCTCCACTTTACCGCCATGGGCGCTGTTGCCTTCGTTGCCGATCCGCGCCTGGCGATGCCGCTCCATGCCCTCGATCCCACCATGCTGGCGGTGACCGTCGCCTCTGGCGCGGCGGCGGTTCTCTTCATGGGCATCGTCGTGGCGTTGATGGACCGCAAGCTTGCCGCCTCCGAATTGGCCGCGGCTGAGCACGCCGCGAGTTTGGCGCGCCATGACGCACTCACCGGCTTGCCCAATCGCCGTCACCTGCGTGAAACGCTCGACAATTATCTTGTCGAAGGGCGCCGTTTTGCATTGGTTGGCGTCGATCTCGATCGCTTCAAGCCGATCAATGACCTTTACGGCCATGCTGTTGGCGACGAATTGCTGGTCAAGGTGGCGCGCGTGCTCCAGGAAGAAGCGGGCGAGGGCGGCTACGTCGCACGCATCGGCGGCGACGAATTCATTCTGGCGCTGCCGTTCGAAACGGAGGAGACGCTGGTCGGGCAATTGACTGGATTGGTCGCGCGTTTTGACGGGCCCCAGAAGCTCACGCGGCACGAAGCCTGCGTAGGCGCAACCCTGGGCGTGGCGATCGCCCCGGCGGACGGTCAGGACGCCGATCTCTTGCTGCGGCGGGCCGATGTCGCGCTTTACCGCGCCAAGAGCGAAGGCCGCGGCCGCTTTGCTTTCTTCGAGCCTGGCATGGATGCGCGCGCCCATGAGCGGGCGTCTCTCGAACAGGATTTGCGCATCGCTATTCGCAATGATGAAATCGTTCCGCACTTTCAGCCGCTGGTTCGTCTCGAAGACGGCGCCATCACGGCCTATGAAGTGCTGGCGCGCTGGCCTCATCGCGGGCGCGGCGTCGTTGGCCCAGAGCAATTCATACCGGTGGCGCTGGAAATCGGCCTCATCGGCGAATTGACTTTCAATGTTCTGCGCCGGGCCTGCCGCGAAAGCGTCGCCTGGGCGGGCGCGCCGGCCATCTCACTCAATATCGCGCCGTTACAATTGCTGGATCCGACGCTGCCGCAGAAATTGCTCAAGATCCTGGCCGAATGCGGCTTCCCGCCCGGGCGCTTGGAGATTGAGATCACCGAAGACGCGCTTGTCGCTGACCTCGAAGCCGCGCGCGCGCTGCTCACCTCTCTCAAGAATGTCGGGGTCAAGATTTCGCTCGACGATTTTGGCACCGGTTATTCAAGCTTGCGCCATCTTCGCGAGCTTCCCTTCGATCATTTGAAGATCGATCGTTCCTTCGTCACCAACATGTCCGAGAGCGAAGAAGCGCTCTCGATCGTCAAGACCATTGTCCAGCTTGCAAAGAATCTCGGCCTTGGCGTGACCGCCGAAGGAATTGAAACCGCGGCACAAGCAGACGAACTGCATGCGTTGGGTTGTGAACGCGGGCAGGGCTTTCACCTTGGGCGCCCGGCCTTGGCCCCGCACGCAGCGTTTGGCGACGACGGCAAGACAGCAACCGCCGCGGCTTAGTCTGACATCACAATGATGGCCATCCTTCGTATGGCCGCGCGAGAACGGCGCGCCACTGGAGGGCGAAAAGCGCCGCTGACCGGTGTGGGGCGTGGCGCGGCGCGTGTGAGCGCTTTTCAGGGCGGCTGACGCGGGCTAGTCCTGGACCATGCGATGCTTGCTTTTCATGCTCGTCTTGGCAGCGACGCCGCTTAGCGCCCATGCGCAAGCGCGTGATCAGCTTATTGCCGATGTTGATCCCTTTATCGGCACGGGCGGTGGGGGACATACCTTTCCGGGCGCTGTCGCCCCCTTCGGCATGGTCCAGCTTTCACCGGACACCGACACAAGTTGCGTGATCCGCGCGTGCTATGCGCATGCGGCGGGCTATCAATACAACGATCCGACCATTGAAGGCTTCAGCCACACGCATTTTTCCGGCGCCGGCCATTCGGATCTTGGCGACATCCTGGTCATGCCGGTTTCCGGCGAAACTGTACCCACCGAGCCGGGGACGCCGGCGCAACCGGGCTATCGTTCGCGTTTCAGCCATGCAAGCGAAGTGGCGCAGCCCGGCTATTATGCTGTGACGCTCGAAGGGCCTTCGGTGCGCGCTGAGCTCACCGCCGGGACGCGCATCGGCGTTCATCGCTACACCTTCCCGCGCGACCGCGGCGCACACCTCGTCATCGACCTTCGCTCGTCGCTCTACAATTATCCCGGCAAGGTGCTGTGGTCGGGCCTGCATCTGCGTGCTGACGGCGTGCTCACAGGGTTTCGCGAAACGCGCGGCTGGGCGCCGGGCCGCAAACTCTATTTCGCGATGCGGTTTTCAGCGCCGCTGGTCGGCCATGCGCTCTTAAATACCGAGACCGACGTGGCCTATAGAGGCTTTCAGGGCCCGGGGCGCGGAAGCGCGGCAGTCGCCGAGAGGCTTGGGCGCGCGCTTGTCGCGCGGCTCGATTTCGGCAGGCTCGATCGCCCACTTGAAGTCAGGGCCGGCATCTCCGGCGTGGACGAGGCGGGGGCCATTGCAAATCTTGAGAGCGAGCCCGGCGATTTCAACGCCGTGCGCGCGCGCACGCAGGCGGCCTGGGAAAGAGCGCTCGGCGCGGTTGAGATCGAGGCGTCCGCGGCGATGCGTACGAGCCTCTACACGGGCCTTTATCATGCGCTGCTCGCGCCTAGCGTTTGGAGCGACGCCGACGGGCGCTATCGCGGGCCGGACGATCAAGTGCATCACGCCGACGGCTTCACGTTTCGCTCAACCTTTTCGCTCTGGGACACTTTCCGCGCCGAGCACCCCTTGCTCACGCTGATCCAGCCCGAGCAAACAACCAGCGATGTCGTACGCTCGCTCGTCGTCAGCCAACAGGAAAGTCCAGATGGCGTCTTGCCTGTTTGGCAGTTCGCGGGCCGCGAGACCTGGACGATGATCGGATATCACGCCGCTGCGGTCATCGCCGATGCCTACATGAAGGGCCTTCGCGGCTATGACGCCGAGGCCGCGCTTGGCGCCATGGTCGCGAGCGCCGAACACGCCTCCTATGGCGGTCTCGGCGATTATATGCGCTTGGGCTATGTCCCGATCGACCGCGAACCCGAGGCCGCGTCGAAGACGGTCGAATATGCATATGACGACTGGGCCATCGCTCGCATGGCCCGCGCCATGGGACACACCGATATCGCGGCGCGTTTCGAACAGCGGGCGCGCAATTGGCGCAATAGTTTCGACGCGCAAAGCGGCTGGCTGCGCGCACGTCTATCGTCGGGCGCGTTTCGCGAGCCATTTGATCCAGCGGCGATCAATTACGGATCGGACTACACCGAAGGCAATGCTTGGCAGTACAGCTGGTTTGTGCCCCAGGATCAGGCCGCGCTCTTCCGCTTGCTCGGTGGCGACGCGCGTGCGGTCGCCAGGCTCGACGCCATGTTCGACTATGATGTTTCAAGCTTGGACTATAGCCATGCCGAAGACATTTCCGGTCTGATCGGCCAGTACATCCATGGCAACGAGCCCAGCCACCACGTGGCGTACCTTTATGTCTATGCAGGCGCACCGTGGCGAACACAGGAGCGGTTGGCCCAGATCGTCGCCAGTCAGTATCGGCCCGCGCCAGATGGCCTCACCGGCAATGACGATCTGGGTCAGATGTCGGCGTGGTTGGTGTTCACTTCGCTTGGCTTCTATCCCGTCGCGCCCGGCTCAAACCAATATGTCATCGGCCGGCCTTTCGTTTCGCGCGCAACCTTGAACCTGTCGAACGGCCGGCATTTCACGGTGACGGCTGAGGCTCTGTCCGATCAAAATCGCTACGTCGAATCCGTCACCCTCAACGGCGCGCCGCTCGCGCGCAGCTTTATCCTCGATAGCGAGATTAGAGCAGGCGGGGCGCTCCACTTCGTCATGGGCGCGACAGCGAACACGCATTGGGCCGCCGGCCGCGATGAGCGGCCATTTTCCATGAGCCGCTAAGTCCACGCAGCGCTATTCCCCAATCACGGAGACGGCATGAGTGAGAAGTCGACCTCAGGCGCGGCGTTCGCTTACGTCACCACATTATTTTTTGCCTGGGGTTTTGTGACGTCGGTCATCGATCCGCTTGTCGCCTCGGTGAGGGCGGTCTTCCATCTCAACTATACCGAAGCGATGTTGACCCAATTTGCCTGGTTCATCGCTTACGGTGTGGCGTCGCTTCCAGCCGCGGCGATCCTTTCGCGCCTCGGCTACAGCGTCTCTATCCTGGCAGCGCTTGGCGCCATGCTCGCCGGCTGCCTGATGATCCCGGCAGCGACCGCACTCGAACTCTATCCCGGCGTCTTAGCGGCTCTCTTCGTTATCGCATCCGGCGTGACGCTGCTGCAGGTGGCGGCCAATCCGCTTTCGGCCGCGCTCGGCACACCGGAGCGCTCGCATTTCCGGCTGACCTTGTCGCAAGCGTTCAATTCACTGGGCACCGTGCTCGGTCCCCGCCTTGGCGCGGGCGTCATGCTCGCCGGGGGCGTCTTCGCGGCTGGCGCCACAGCCGATCATGGTGTGAGCCGCACCCAATCGCTGCACGCCATCGATCTGGCCTTTCTGATCGTGGGCGCATTCTTCTTCGCGGTGGTGCTGCTCATCTGGAGCGCACGCAAGCGCATCGACGCCGCCGCACCGGAGAAATCCGCCATTGCCGGGGCGCCCTGGGCGGCGTTCAGCTCCGGCTGGGCGCTCTTTGGCGCCCTGGCGATCTTTCTTTATGTCGGCTCAGAGGTCTCGATCGGATCGATGCTGACGAACTTCCTGCATGACAATATCGGCGCCATCAGCATGCAGAGCGCCGGCGAGATGGTGAGCTTCTACTGGGGCGGCGCCATGATCGGACGCTTTGTCGGCAGCGCGCTTTTGACCCGCACGCCGGCGGGGCTGCTGCTGAGCATCGCCGCCATGTGCGCAGCAGCGCTGTGCCTTGCGGTGACGCAGCTCGCCGGCGGCATTGGCGCCTACGTCGCGTTGAGCATTGGTTTGTTCAACGCGATCATGTTTCCCGTCATCTTCACACTCACGCTGGAGCGTTCTTCGGCGCCGACATCGGCAACGTCGGGCTTATTGTGCATGGCCATTGTCGGCGGCGCGGCGCTGCCGGTGATCTCAGGCAAGATCGCCGACCTCGCAGGCACGCTGACGCCGGCTTTCTTCGTGCCGATGATAGGCTATCTTGGCGTGGCGCTCTTCGCCGTCGCCGCAACGAGGGCGCAGCCAATCTCGCGCCCGAGCTGAGCCATGACGCTCAGCCATGACGCTCAGCTCGAGCTTGGCCGTGCTCAATCCGATTGGCGCAGGATTTCCGTTTCGATTTCGTCTGTGCGGTTGGTCGGATCGTCCGCATCGTTGGCGCCTTCAAGGCCCGGCATGTCGGCGAACGGATTGCCGAACAGCGGGAAGGTCGCCGTGCCGTGCGACGCTTCATAGCGTCCGCGCCAGGTGAATGCCGGCGAGACGCCGCCATTTGAGTAGAACTCCAATGCGGTTCCCGGACGATTGAGTTCTACTTCGCGGCCGTTGCCGAGCGTGAAGATCACGCGGCCCTCGTCGAGGATGCCGAACATGCGCCCATTGAGCATCAACAGATCGACGATAGTGCCCCGCACCCCGATGGTCGCGACGGGCGTGCGCACTTGGTAATTCTGCGGGTTCTGGGAACCGGTGATGAAGCGCAGTGCGCCGGTCGTGAGAGACACAGCGACGTCGCCTGCGGAGCGATTTGGATCGTAGACATAACGATCGAGGCGAACCTCTGAGCGCGGCCCGAGACTGAGTGTTGTCTGATCGGAGAACAGCAATTGCGCGATGCTATTGGCGCCCGTCCGCACCGCTTCGTTCTGGAACACGGGGTTGCCCACCGCGAGCTGGCGCTCGCCGCCGGTTTGGCCGGCAGTGACTTGATTGCGCACCGCCGCGGCTGCGCCAATTCGCGTTGCGGTTTGTGCGAAAGCGTCGGGGCTCAAGGCCACGGCCCCGAACACGGCTCCTGCCAAAAGCGCGCCAAGCGCGAGCATCGAACGTTGCATCGTTCAGCCTTTCGCCAAGCAAGCGAACCCTCAACACAAGGTTAGGCGAAGCGCTGCATGTTGCAACTCGGAACTCCGTGCAAATGCGTGACACGGGTCATGGAAGCCACACTACACCGGGTAGAATTGCTTGAACTGCCCAGCGAAACGCTTCTACTGGACGCGCCGCAGGGAGATGTTGCGGTGGGGAAGTCGCCATGAAGAGCACAATCCGAGCCTTTTGCCGGGTGCTTTTGCTCGCGGTGAGTGTAAGTGCGCTCACCGCCGGGATTGCTAGCGCCCAGGACAATCTGAGCGACCTGAACAATCAGATCTTGGACAACCCGCAGGATGTTTCGCTGAACCTGCGTTACGCCCAGGCGGCCGAGGCCGCGGGCAAGCCGCGCCTGGCGCTGGCAGCCTACGAACGCATCCTGATCAACGATCCGAACAACCAAGAAGCGCGGCGCGGTTACGAGCGTGTGCGGCGCGCCTTGGAGCCCGGCTACACGGTGACGCGCGTCGAGGTCGGCGTGCGCTCCGACAGCGACCCGCTCAATCTTCGCGATGGACCGGACGCCACGACCTATTTCGCGACCGCGACTTTGGTCGACGAGCGCACGCTTGGCCCGAGCCGCTGGCGCACAATCTTGAACGCCGCCATCGAGAATACGCCCGACATCGACATCCTGAACTACGGCTATTTTGGCGCCCAGACCGGGCCAATCATTTATCTTAGCCCGCACACGGCGCTGTTGCCTTCGATCGGCGGGGCAATTTCGGAGCTGAATGGGGAACAGTATTTCAGCGAGACCAATGTCGGGCTCACGCTGGAAGGACGCGGCGACGGCTTTTCATATTGGTGGCGCACGCGCTTCGGCTGGCGCGATTACGGGGAGGGTTTCACCGCCGAAGACGGCACTTATGCCGAGATGGTGGCGGGCTTCTCCAAGCCAAACCTGTTCTCATCGCGCGATGCGCTTATCGTCACGCCGTTCGTGCGGTGGAGCGATATAGACGGCAGCGTCTTCGATTTCTTCACGTTCAGCGAAGTGTCGCCCGGTCATTTTTTCGAGTATGGGCTCGACGCCAACTATAATTACCAGCTGACGGATCACGTCCTGCTGACGGCGGGCGCCATGGCGCGCGAGCGCGAATTCCATAACGCCAACCGAAGCGATGTCTATTTGGCGCCGTCGGCAAGCGTCACGTTCCAGAACATTTTGCCGTGCACATGCGATCTCAAGGCCCGCTACCAGCACCGCGACAATGATTCCGATGACGCATTCGCGACATATGACGCCGATCAATGGTCGCTGTCGCTGATCGCGCGGTTCTGAGAATTACTTCTCTTCTAGTTCGTAGACGCCGTCCCAATGGGCTGGATTGGCTGCTTTGAGCCGCGCGATACGCTGTTCGTAGACCCCATAGAGCGAGGCGAGCGCCGCTGGCGCGTCTTGGCGGGCTTCGGCAAGCAGAGCCTCTGCGTCGTTCCAGCGCGCTTCGCGATAGGCGCCAAGCAGCCTGGCGTGCGCGCCGGAGACCGCCTGGTCGGGTAACAAAGTGAAGACGTGCGAAGGCGTCGTTCGACCTTTCAGCCGCACGAGATCGACCTCGATGAAAGGAAGCCCCGCTGCCTGGCCCGCGGTTGCTTCGCCGATGAGCAGCGTGATCTTGAGCGCTTTCGTCAAACCTTCCAAGCGCGAGGTAACGTTCACAGTATCGCCGATGGCCGAATAGTCGAAGCGCCGATCCGATCCAAGATTGCCGACACAACAAGCGCCGGTATTGAGGCCGATGCCGATGGCGACATCGGCGAACGCGCGGTTGGCCGCGGCTGCCTCGGCGCGCCATCCATTGTTCAGCGTCTTCATGCGATCGATGATCTTGAGCGCCGCGGCGCAGGCATGACGCGCGTGCGCGTCGTCGTCGATCGGCGCATTCCAGAACGCCATGATGGCGTCGCCCATATATTTGTCGATAGTGCCTCCATGCTCGATGATGATGTCGGTGAGCGGGCTCAAGAAGCTGTTGATGAAGGCGGTCAGTTCTTCCGCGTTCAGTCTTTCCGAGATGGTTGTGAAGTTGCGGATGTCGCAGACGAGCACGGTCAAATCGCGCACCTCGCCACCCAGCTTAAGCCGTTCGGGGTGCGCCGCGAGCTGGTGCACGATGGCAGGGGAGACGTATTGGCTGAAGGCGCGGCGAATCTCCGCGCGCTGGTGCTCAGTACGGCGATAGAGATAGGTCGCGGAACTGGCGCTAAACACAAACGTGCATAAAGACGGGAAGACTGGATCGAACAAATAGCCGGCCTGCATGAACAGCGCCACGCCCGCAGCGCAAATTGCGATGATCATGGCAAGCCCGATGGCCGCGTCGACGCTCGCCGGCACGCGCGGCGCGGCGAAGGCGAGCAGCAGAATGGCGATCACCGCGACCAGCCATTCCGCACCTGGCGCATAATCGGGCCGCATCAGGAAATGGCCGCCGACGATTTGTTCAAGCACTTGCTGATGAATGTCGACGCCGGGGATGGCGCCATCCAAGGGCGTGGCGCGCAGATCCATGAGGCCAGGCGCGCTCGAGCCGATGAGCACAATGCGGCCATCAAAGCTCGCTGCGGGCGCCTCCCCGCTCAGCACGCGCCAAGCCGAAACATGTTCGCTCAGATGGACCGGCCGGAAGTGCAGCCAGATTTCGCCGCGTGCGTCGGTTGGAATGGTGGCCGGGCCGATGCGCACTGCATTGATGCCGGTATGGGCGCCGAACGCGGTTGCGCCTTGTGCATTCGAGGAACGGATAATGTAAGTTGACGCGCCGACGGCGACGCGCAGGGCCTCCAAAGCCAGCGAAGGCGCGATTGTATCGCCTTGGCGCGCAAACAAGGGCACGCGCCGCACGATCTGATCGCTCTCCGGCGTCCAATTGATGAAGCCGACGCCTTGGGCTGCATCGGTGAGAATGGGCAGGTTGTTGGAAACGCCGGCGTATGACGCCAGCAGCGACGCCGGGTTGTCGCCGGCGAACACCAAGCCGGCTTTCAGCGGAAATGTCTCTGGTCCCGGATCGTTTTGAAAGCTGGCGGCGAGCACGGCGCGATGGCGCCTAATAGCGTCGGCGAACAGAGCGTCGTGCGGCTCCCAACCGGAAATGATTCGCCGCAACGGCGCCTGACGTTGTTGCGGCAAGTCGTTGAGCATTTGCTCTGGCGAGGTGCGGTCCGGTTCTGCGAACAGGATGTCGAACGCGATGGCCGCCGCACCCGCATCGCCGAGCTTGGTTGTGAGCGCGGCCATCGTCGAGCGCGGCCAGGGCCATTGGCCGATGCGTGCGAGCGAGGCTTCGTCGATATCGACGATGCGGACCGGCGCTTCTGGTATTGCGCGCGCCGGCGAGAGGCGCTGGTAGGCGTCGAACGCCAGCATACGCAACGATTGCAGGAGCGGCGGGCGCGCATAAAAGACGCCGGTCACCAGCGCCAGAAAGATAAGGACGAAGAGCCAGTACCAGCGTGGCTTGGTTTGATCGCGCTGTTGCTTTGTTCGCGCCTCAGCCACGTCTCAAGCCCCGCTCTACTTCACGCCGAGCGCCTGTGTTGCGGCGGCGGGCGCGGGAAGGCAAGCCGGTCTTCGTCGGTCTTGTTCGATCCTCGTCGGTTTTGGGCGATTTGCTTTCACAACGCCACGCTCGCTGCGACCGCTCCTGCGATGATGGCCGCGCAGGCGACGGCGGCGGCAGCGGCGTGGCGCGGCGTTCGCCAGACGCAGGCAGCAAGTGCGGCGAGGGCCGTGCAGGACGCGACAATGGACCAATAGGCATAGCGAAAATCGGAGGCGACGCCGAAGATCACGTAGGTCGCCAGGTAGATGAATGCAGAAGCGCCAAGCGCGGCGGCGAAACGGCGCTGCGGCGAATCTGTCGCGAACCACGAGACAACGAGCGTCCCGGCAGCGATCAACAGCCAGAAATAGGGCCTAAAGAGCGGGGTTGTCGCCAGTGCATTAGAGATTGTCTGATAAAGACGGAAGATTGGTCCGGGATGATGCGCATAACGCAGGTCGCTCATCTCGCTTTCCATGAAGGCGTCGCGCACCGGAATGGGTCCGAGCCAGCGCAGTATCTGGTTGGTGAAAGCAAGGCGATGCAGCGCGTATTGGGCAGGATGCTGTGCGATGGCGCTGATCCAAGCGTGCGCGATCGCGGGTCCGCCCCATAAATCGCGGTCGTCGAGCGTCTGGGTCAGGAAGCGGCAATGGCCCATGCCGACATGATCCCATTTGTCGGCGCCATAGCAATCCGGGATGCGCCGTGCTTGCGCCGGCGCCCACGGGCCGGGGACGAGATTGGTTCGCGTCTGATGCGAGACGCCAACGAGATCGAACAGGAAAAGCGAATCTTCCGGGTTTTGCGCTTCAGCCTGAACGATGTGGCGGTTGAACGCCGCGGCGCCGGCGAGCAACAATGAGGGAACCAGAACGCACGCAGCAATCTGGCGCCAGATCTGGCGCGAAAAGACATCTGTGTTGAGCAGATAGAGCGCAAGCGGTGCGGCGGCGAAGATGGAATTGCCGCGCACCAGCGCGCCGTAGATGAACGCTGCCCAAATGAGAACAAGCTCCCAAAGCCGAAGATTCTCGCCGCGCGCAAAGCGGCGGAAAGCCAAGGCGGCCGCGAACAGCCACGCCGCGGCAAGCGCCACGTCCTTCCAGAGCAATCCGAGATAGTTGAAGACGAAGGGCGCAAGCCCGATCAGCGGCAATAATGCGCCCCAGCGCGCGCCGATGCGCACCAGCCCATCGCTCAGCGCCCACAGGCCGATCCAGAACAAGAGGAGGTGTGTGAAAAAGAGAAGTTCTGGGCCTTGATGAATACGGTTCAAGATGAACCACAGCGCCGCCATCATTGGCGGATGCCAATCTTCGAATTGACCGGTCTGTGCTTGCGAAAACTGGTCGAGGCTGTCGGGTGTGAAGATGCCCGGAAAGAAAACGATGACGCAAAGAAAGAAGCCGAACGCCGCCAAAGCTGGGCCCGCCCAATTGGGCCACGCTGGCAGGCTCAAGACTTTTGCTTCCGAACTCTGCACTGCTCGCCCAGAGAACGCTCCCATAGAACGCCCTTTCGAACGCATTCAGCGCCACGGCTCGGGAAAGGCAAGGTAGGCCATCCGCCGCGCTTCGCGCCGCGCGACGGAAACGCCGTCGAGAACCAGCCCGCACGTGATGCTCAAAAACGCGAGCAAGCCAAGACTTACCGCAAGCAGCCATGTCGGCTGTCGCGGCACCAGGCCCGTGTGCAGGAATTCGAAAATCACCGGCACGCCGAGGATCGCCGCCGCCGCCAGGAGCGCCGCCGCGCCGATGGTGAAGAACTCAATCGGCCTTTGCTCGCGCACCAGGCGCGCAACGAAGCGCACAATGCGGACGCCGTCGCGGATCGCGTTGAGCTTGCTCACCGAGCCTTCCGGCCGTTCGCGATAAAGGATCGGCGTCTCTTCGATGGCCACGCCCATTTCGAGCGCGTGCACAGTCAGATCGGTTTCGATCTCGAAGCCGGCGGACAGCGCCGGGAAGCTCTTCACAAAACGCCGCGTCATCACGCGATAGCCGGAGAGCATGTCGATGATGCGCGCATGGAATGCCCAGTTGACGAGCGAGGTGAGCAGCCAGTTGCCGAATACATGGCCGGGGCGATAGGCGAGCTGGCTGGTCTTCCGGCGCAAGCCAATCACCATGTCGAGCCGCCGCTCCATGAGGCGCGCAATCAGCTGCGGCGCGGCGGCGGCGTCATATGTGTCGTCGCCATCCACCAGCACATAAATGTCGGCTGAAACGTCGGCCAGCATGCGCCGCACGACATTGCCTTTGCCTTTACGCAGTTCGCTGCGCACCAGAGCGCCGGCTGCTTCAGCGCGCTGGCAGGTGTCGTCGGTCGAGGCGTTATCATAGACGTAAACGTCCGCGCCGGGCAGCGCGGCGCGGAAATCGGCGACGACTTTGGCGATGGTCACAGCCTCGTTGAAGCAGGGCGCGAGGACGGCGATGCGCGGCGCAGGCGCAGCGATGCGATCCTCGAGGACGCGTAAAGGCGAGCGGGAGCTCATGGCGCCGGCGCCCGACGGGTGGTGTGGTGGGTGGTGTGGTCGCTGCCGCCCGAAAGCTCGACGACGACCCCGCCCGTGCGTCGCAATTTGCCCCAAGCGTGCGTTGCGCCCGCGAGCGCTTTCGACACCGCACGCCAAACCGCGATGTACATGACCTGGCGATAGACCAGTCGCTGCAACGGCTGGAGCCAAAGCAGACGCTTGTCTTCATCGTCGAGCGCAACGGCGACCCACGCGGCTGCGAGTTCGAGCGCCACGAAGGCTATGTAGATTGCAACAATCAGCCAGACCGCCGGATCGTAGGGCGGGGCGACGTCGGCGTGCTGCAGGGCTTCGAGCCATTCCAGCGAACGCCCAATCAGCGCGATCAGCAGCTGCAAATCGACAAGCGGGGCCAAAACTTGCAGCACGATCTGGAAGAGCCAGAGCGACGGCAGCGCGAAGGCGCCGAACCAGCCATATTTGAACACCGCGTCGCGATGTTTCCACAGGCATTGCAGCGTCCCGAAGGTCCAGCGGAAGCGTTGACGCATGAGCGCCTTCAGGGTCGCCGGCGCTTCGGTGAAGGCGGCAGCTTCCGGTTCATTGGCGATGCGCCAGC
The DNA here is from genome assembly GCA_963837475.1 of uncultured Pseudomonadota bacterium. Lineage (GTDB taxonomy): Bacteria > Pseudomonadota > Alphaproteobacteria > Caulobacterales > Aquidulcibacteraceae > Vitreimonas. The sequence goes on along the minus strand of CAWIND010000001.1, from coordinate 307,493 downwards.
CCTGACGGCGCAGGCGCCAAGTCAGATCCATGTCTTCGGCCAAGGTATCGGGGCTGTAGCCGCCGGCTGCGCGAATCGCCTCGGCGCGCCAGGCGCCGACAGCGCCGGGCACGACGGTCAAAGCGTTCACACGCGCCAGCGCCCGGCGGTCGATGTTCTGCGAGGTGATGTATTCAAGCGCCTGCCAGCGGGTCAGGATGTTGACGCGATTGCCGACGCGTACATTGCCGGCAACCGCGGCGACCTTTGGATCATCGAAGTGCCGCGCCAGCGCCGCCAGCGTATCGGGCGCGACTTGCGTGTCCGCATCGATGCCGACGACGATCTCGGAGCGTGCATGCGCCAGCGCCAGATTGAGAGCCGAGGCCTTGCCGCCGTTTGGCTTGGTCAGGAAAAGCACGCGCAAATCATTGGCGAAGAGTCTGCGCACCACCTCGGCGGTGTTGTCGCTCGAGCCATCGTCCACCAGGATGATGCGTGGCTCGACATCATGGCTCGCAAGCACGCTGCGCACGGTTGCCTCGATCACCGTCTCTTCGTTGTGCGCAGCGATCAGAACGTCGATGGCGCGCAAGCCCCGCGTGGACGGAGGCGCTGCCTGCGTCTTGAGCGATGCGAGCCATAGCATCAGCGCAATGCGCGACAGGCCCAGCACAATGGCGATCGAGAAGCCCCAGAACAGGATCGCCGAAAGCCCGCGCCATGTGCTGAAGAAGGCGTTGTCGACTTGCGCTAGGCGCATGTCTTCGGCGTCCAAGCGCGGCATGGTCACGCTTTCGTTCAGCCCGGCCAGCTCGCCCATGGTGACGAAGTGATATCCGCGTGCTTGCAGGGTCGTGATCAGCGTGTCGACGGCAGCGACTGTCGCCGATCGATCGCCGCCGCCATCGTGCAGCAGGATGGCGTGGCCATGATCGATCTGGCGAATAACGGAATCGACAATGTCGGTACTGTCGAGACGATGGTGACTGCCATCGGCGCCGCGGACGTCGAGCTCCCAGTCCTGCGGATCGATGCTTTCGCCGGCGGCGACATAGCCTTCCTGGTTGGCGATCCATTCCGGCATCAATTCCCCGTCCGAAGCCGGATCGGCATCGGCATTGAACGGCGCGCGGAAGAGGCGCGTCGAGCGTCCGATGATCGATTCAATCGCGCGCTGCGTGGCGGTCAGTTCGAGACGCACGCGCTCGGCATCGACATGCGCCATGTTCGGGTGCGTAAAGGAGTGATTGCCGATCTCGTTGCCGTCACGCATCACATCGCGCACCAAATCCGGATAGGCGACCGCGCTCTGGCCGATCATGAAAAACGTCGCGTTGACGTGGTGGCGGCGCAGCACTTCCAAGATGGCCGGCGTCCAACGCGGATCGGGCCCGTCGTCGAAGGTCAGCGACACCAGGTCATCGGCGTCGCCTTGGCGCGAAACCAGCCAGCTGGTCGGATAGACTTGATAGCTCTCCTCTTCGATCAAACCGCTGCGGCGGTTGATGTCGTAGCTGCGCACGCCGGCGGACGGGGGCCGGTGCACGGTCAATAACTCGCCATCGCCGACGAATTGCGGTTCGGTAGGGGGCGTGAGCGCGCGCAGATCGGGATGCGGCGGCATGCTCTTGCCGAAGATGCGCCAGGTGGAATCGTCTTCCATCCCCAGCGCCCAAAGTGCTGCGCCGCGCGTGTTGTAGTGGTTTGCCAGCCGCATCGCATTGGCGACCGTCACGGCATCGAGAAACCAGACTTCGTGACCGACATTGTGCTCGTCAGTGTAGGTGTAGGTCGGTTCGAGTGCGGTGCTATCGAAGTCGATGACATCGCGCGCGCGCTCGCGATCGCGATAGCCGGCGGCTTGCGCGATCGCTTCGGCGTTGGTCACGGTTTGTGGTTCCGAACCGTTGCGCGCCCAGTCATAGCCGTAGTCGCCGATGCCCAACACCAACTTGTCCGGCGGTACGGCGAGACTGAATGTGCGCAACACGCTTTGCACGAACCCAGCTGAACCCACCGGTCCCGGCGCGTTCGGCGTGTCGTGCTCGTCGTAGGCCATGGCGACGACATAATCGGCGGAATGCGCGAGCGCGCGGATGGTCGCCGCGCCGGCGCCGGCCTGCACGGCGATCGAGAGCTCCTTGCCGCGGGCGTGCAAAGCGTGGCTGAGTTCTTCCACCCAGGCCTCGTAGGCGGGCCACAGGTTGGGATCGAGGAATTCGATGTCGAGCTGCAGGCCTGCGAGATCGTTGCCGTCCACGAACTGAACCAGTTGCCGGGTCATGCCCTGCGCCGCGCCCGGCGTGCGCAGCATCAGCTCCATGCGATGGGCGTCGAAGCGCGAATTCTCGGCGTTGGCGAGGGTTGGCACGATGCGCAGATGCCGCGCCTTGGCGATGCGCAGCAGCGGCGTCGTTGTTGGCGTGGTGCGCGGATTCCAGTCGACGCTGCGCAGCGAGCGCCCGTCCGGTCCAATCTGCAGCCAGGCCGGGTAGATGTGGGTGAGATTGGCCGCATGCAGACGAAGGGAATCAAGCGCCCCTTCCTGCCAGGGCGCAAAGTAGGCGCCGATCACGCGCGCGCTGGCAGGCAAGGCTTGTGAGCGAGGCCGCGGCGCATCGAAGGTTACGCGCCGTTCGCGGATATGACGCACTGCCGCGGGGCGCGCCGCATGGGCCGGGCTCAGCGGAAGAATCTGGGGCGCGATGGCGAGACTGGTCGCGAAGCCCGCCAAGAGAAACGTCGCCGCGATCGCCACAATCCAAGCGCCGAAACGCAAGCGCCGCGCGCGCCGCCCTGATGGATCGAAGAAAACCGGCGCTTCTGTGGGTGTGCGGCCTGCCATGCCTCGCTCGTGTCGCGGCAGAAAAAGAGCGCCGCTCGCCCGCGACAGGCGCAGCGGCGCTTCTCAAGTCGAGGGGTTCAGTGGCCTGTCTTCGAGGCCGTTGTCGTCGCCGTGCTGGTGGTCGCGGACGAAGACGGCGCAGCGCTGGTGGTCGCAGTCGTTGTCGACGCGCCGGTGCTGCTGGCGGTGTCCGTCGACGCGCTGGTCGTCGATGAGGCCGAGGTGTCAGCCGTGCTGCTCGTCGACGTCGTCGTCGAGCCACAGGCCGCCATCGCGGCAAGGGCCCCCGCCGCCGCCAAACTCAAAATCAAACGCATGGGCTCACCTCTCCTCCCGTGCAATGGGAACCAAGCAGCCATCGGCGCTCAATCTGTCAGACGCCTTGGCGCAATCTGACAAACTTGAAAGTGGCCGAAAAAGCTTGGGATTGGCCCCCTTTGGGCCATGCGATTCAGCACTCGACGACGTTGACCGCGAGCCCGCCTTGGCTGGTTTCCTTGTACTTGGACGACATGTCCAAGCCGGTCTGGCGCATGGTCTCGATGACTTGATCGAGTGAAACCTTGCTCGGCTCAGTGGAGTGCAATGCCAAGCGCGCCGCGTTGACTGCCTTCACAGCGCCAACGGCGTTCCTTTCGATGCACGGGATTTGCACCAGCCCGCCGACAGGATCGCAAGTGAGGCCGAGATTGTGCTCCATGCCGATCTCGCCGGCGTTGGCGATTTGTTGCGGGCTTGCGCCCCATACCGCGGCCAATCCTGCGCCCGCCATCGAACACGCCACGCCAACCTCGCCCTGGCAGCCCATCTCGGCGCCGGAGATTGAAGCGCGTTGCTTGTAGAGAAGCCCGATACCGCCGGCCGTGAGCAGGAAGCGCCGGCCATCGCGCGTCGGATCTTCGCTATTGAGACAATAATGTTTCAGGATGGCTGGGAGGATGCCGGCGGCGCCATTCGTCGGGGCGGTGACGACTTGGCCGCCGGCTGCGTTCTCCTCGTTGACCGCCATGGCGTAGACATTGAGCCAATCGAACAGCCGCTCGGCTTCGTTGGTCTGTGGATTGTCCTGCAACTTGCGCCAGATCGCTGGCGCACGCCGCTTGACTTGCAGCGAGCCCGGCAGCGTGCCTTCGCGCACCAGCCCGCGTTCGATACACGCCATCATCGCTGCTGCGACCCGATCGAGGCGCGCGTCGGTGTCGGCGCGCGGACGCATCGCGTCTTCGTTGGCGTAGACGATGTCTTCGATCGATTTGTTCTCGCGCGCGCAATAGGCCAGCAGTTCGGCGGCGTAAGCGAAGGGGAAGGGCACGGTCCGGCCGGTGACAACCTTGTCCTTCGGCGCAGGCGTGCGCAATTGCTTGGCCGTGGCGATAAAGCCCCCGCCGGTCGAGTAATAGGTCTCTTCGAACAAGGTTACGCCGCCAGTGTCGAAGGCCATGAGTTTCATGCCGTTGGGGTGCAGTTCGGGAATGACGTCGTAAGCAAAGACGATGTCAGTCTCGGGATCGAAGGCGATCTTGTGGGCGCCGAGCAGTGAAACTTTTTTCTGGGCCGCCACCCGCGCCACCACGCGATCGGCTTCGTCGGGATCCAGCGTCTCGGGATCGAAGCCGAAGAGCCCGAGGATCACTGCCTTCGGGGTTGCGTGACCCTTGCCGGTAAAGGCGAGCGATCCCTGCAGCTCCACCACAAGCTTCGCCACCCGCTCGAGCGGCGCTTCGTGTTTCAAGTCTTCCAGGAAGCGCCGGCCAATGCGGATCGGTCCCAAAGTATGGGAGCTGGAAGGCCCGATGCCGATGCGGAAAAGCTCGAGGACGGAAAGCATGCCGGGTGCTCAATGCGCCGACGAGCGGCTGCAATCAATCTTATATAGAGACCGGCCGAAGCCATTGGCGCCCCGAAGCAATTGGTCCATGAGCTTCGGCGCGAGGAGAGCGCCCGACGATGAAGGCCCTGGTGAAGAAGGAAGCCGCGCGCGGCCTGTGGTTGGAAGACGTCCCGGAGCCTCAAGCCGGTCCCAATGACGTGAAAATCCGGGTCAAGCGCACCGCCATCTGCGGCACCGACATCCACATCTATAAGTGGGACGAGTGGGCGCAGAAGACCATTCCCGTGCCCATGGTCGTCGGCCACGAATTCGTGGGCGAGATCGTCCAGATCGGCGACAATGTGAACGACTACAAGCCCGGCATGATCGTCTCGGGCGAGGGCCACATTGTCTGCGGGCGCTGCCGCAATTGCATGGCGGGCCGGCGCCATCTTTGCCCCTACACCAGCGGCGTCGGCGTCAATCGTCCAGGGGCGTTCGCCGAATACATTGTCATCCCGAATGCAAACGTCTGGCATCACGCCGACGGTATCGATCTCGACATCGCCGCCATTTTCGATCCGTTCGGCAACGCCACCCACACAGCCTTGCAATGGGACATGGTCGGCGAAGACGTGCTGATCACGGGCGCGGGCCCCATCGGCGCCATGGCCGCCGCCATCGCCCGCCACGTTGGCGCGCGCCACGTCGTCATCACCGACATCAATGATTATCGCCTGGCGCTGGCCAAGACGCTCGGCGCCACGCGCACGGTGAACGTTTCCAAAGAAACGCTCGGCGACGTGCAGAAGGAACTGGGCATGACCGAGGGCTTCGATGTCGGCCTTGAAATGTCGGGCGCGCCGGGTGCGCTTTCCGACATGGTCGACAATATGAGCCACGGCGCCAAGATTTCGATGCTCGGCATCCCCAGCGGCGACATGAAGCTCGACTGGAACAAGGTCGTCTTCAATATGCTGACCATCAAAGGCATTTACGGCCGCGAGATCTTCGAGACCTGGTACAAGATGACGACGCTCATTCAATCCGGCCTCGATCTCAAGCCGATCATCACCCATCGCTTCCCGTATCAGGCGTTCGAGAAGGGCTTCGAGACAATGCTGGAAGGCAAGTCCGGCAAAGTCATCCTCAACTGGGAATGACGGGCGCTGCGATTAACAAGAGGGCAAGACATGTACGGCGCGTTCAAAGAGCATCTTGAGCGTGAGCTCGCGGGCATTCGCGAAGCTGGCTTCTACAAGCAAGAGCGCATCATCTCGACGCCGCAAGGCGCTGAGGTCGGCGTCGCCGGCGGCAAGCGGCTCATCAATCTCTGCGCCAACAATTATCTCGGCCTTGCCCAAGAGCCGCGTGTGAAAGCCGCCGCGCAAGCGGGGCTGGAAGAGTGGGGCTACGGCATGGCCTCGGTGCGCTTCATTTGCGGCACGCAATCCATCCATAAGCAGCTGGAATCCGAACTCTCGCAATGGCTGAAGCTGGAGGATACGATCCTTTATCCCTCCTGCTTCGACGCCAATGGCGGCCTCTTCGAGACTTTGCTTGGGGCCGAGGACGCGGTGATCTCGGATGAGCTCAACCATGCTTCGATTATCGATGGCGTGCGTCTCTGCAAGGCGCAGCGTTATCGCTACAAGAACAACGACATGGGCGATCTTGAAGCGCAGCTGAAAGCGGCAGACGCCGCCGGCGCGCGCTTTAAGCTCATTTCCACCGACGGCGTCTTCTCGATGGATGGCGTCATTGCTCAGCTCGACAAGATTTGCGATCTGGCCGAGCGCTACAACGCGCTGGTGCACGTCGACGATAGCCATTCCACCGGGATTGTCGGCAAGGGCGGGCGCGGCACTGCCGAGCACTGCGACTGCATCGAGCGCATCGATGTGCTCACTTCAACGCTCGGCAAAGCGCTCGGCGGCGCCTCGGGCGGCTTCACCAGCGGCAAGAAGGAAGTCGTCGAAATCCTGCGCCAACGCTCGCGTCCCTATCTTTTCTCCAACACTGTCCCGCCAACAATGGTCGCCGGCGCCCGCAAAGCAGTGGAGCTCGCGGCCAGGGGCGACGAACTGCGCGCGCGGCTGCGCGACAACATGCAATTCTTCCGCGACGGCCTTGCCAAGGCTGGCTTCGATCTTCTGGCGGGTGAGCACGCAATCATTCCGGTGATGCTCTATGATGCAAAGCCTGCGGTGAAGCTGGCCGAGGCGCTCCTCGAGCGCGGCGTCTACGTGATTGCGTTCTCGTATCCAGTTGTTCCCAAGGGCAAAGCGCGCATCCGCACGCAAATGTCGGCGGCGCACACGCGCGCGGAATTGGAGCGCGCCCTGGCAGCGTTCGCGGAGGCAAAAGCGAGCCTCTAAGCGACCGCAAAGTTCCCTCCGCGCCGCTTGCCTACAAACCGCCTTATCCCGAAAATAGCACGCAGAGTGCTTCGGGAAGCCATGCTGGGTCGACGACCCCGCATCGCATGACGCGAGTGGAGGGAGCCATTCCCAGTCTCAACGCGCAACAGCTTGATGCTGAACTCAAATTGCATGCCCGCGGCGAGGCCGACGGACGCAAGAACATACCAGCGTCGGATGATGACGAGCTTACCGCAGTGGAATTGATGATCGTCAGCCGCGTCGAAGGCGCGCTCAACCAGCGCTCGAACGAGGTGCTCGGGGTCGGTTCTGGACAAGATTTCACGACTCTTCCGCAAGACCTGGAAGCGCTCAAAAGCGAGCCGCAAACGATCCTGACCCAGTTCCGCGCCAAGAAGGCCCGCGCCCAGAGCGCCGTGGGTTTGGAGCTCAACAACGCCCACACCGATTTCGCGCGCCACTACCGGGACTACCGCGCCTTCCGCATCCAGCATCAGCTCACCGAGACCGAACCGAGCTACGACAATGTGTTCTGGCGCAAGGTCTTCTGGTTGGCGCTTCTGTTTGTCGTCGAAGTCGCCGCCAATGGCTGGATTATCGGTCAGGCCGCGCCCGGTGGTCTCGTGCAAGGCTGGACGACGGCCTTGATGATCTCCGTGCTGGTGGTGCTCACGGGTTCGCTCTTGGGTGCTGGCCCCTGGCGCTATCTCAATTATCGCGGCGCCAACGGGCAGGGCTATGTACATCGCGCATGGGCTGTGCCCGCCATGGTGCTCGGCAGCTTATTGTTGACGCTCTTTGCCTTCTACATCGCACACTATCGCTACGCGCTTTCGCACAGCGCGCTCGATACGCCGGTGCCAGACAATATTCTGACCTCCATCGCCACACGTCCGTTCGAGCCATTCCAGCAGCTGGAATCGCTGCTGCTGTTCGTGATCGCGCTGCTGATTGGCATTTTCTCGATCGCGCGCGGCGCACATTGGGACGATCCCTACCCAGGCTACGGCCCGCGTCATCGGCGCGTCGAGGAGGCGCGCGAGCGCTCGCACGATATCGTGCAGCGGCTGTCCAGCGACATCGATGCAGCAAAGCTCGCTGCTGACGAAGCGCTTGGCGCGGTCGCCAGCCGGAGCACGGAAATGGTCGGCGCGCTCCGCCGCGCCATCGCCCGCACGCAAGACAACGCAACCGCGTGGGATTTCACCGCCAAGCAAATGATCGAAGAAGGCCGCGACGCCATCGAAATCTACCGCGACGCCAACCGCGAGGCCCGCACCAGCCGCGTGCCGGGGTATTTTGACGAAGACCCGTTCGAGGATCTTGAACCTCCGAAAAGCGCAGATGTCCTCGAACAGCTGACGACAGCATTCTCCCGCGCCACCAGCAACATCACTGCGTGCAAGAGCCAAATCGCCGGCGCTCGCGCCCAGCTTGAGGCCGAGTATCACTCTTTCTACGACGATGAACTCACCCCGTTCCTGAAGGGTGTCGAGAACGCCGCCACCGTCCAGGTCCGCAGCGAGTTTGCCGACGTCGCCAATGCCCGCGTCGACATCCAGCCCCCGGAAGCCGACGACGAAGACGAAGAGGAAGAAGAGGAATTGGAGACCGAGGAAATCGCGCCGCGCTCGGCTCTGTCGTTCTTCAGCCGTCGCGGAGCGCGGCGCTAGATGCGTACGAAAGCCGAGGCCAATCGCTTCTACGGCATCCTGACGGGCTGCGTGCTGGCCGGGCTTTTCGCGCTCAGCTTGACTGTGTGGCTCTTCCGCCCCGCCAATCTCGATCCGGAAACACTTTGCCCAACTTCACGTCCGCTCGCCGGGCACACGGTCGTCATCGTCGACCGCACCGATCGCTGGACTGCAAGCATGAGTGCGGCACTGCGCCAGCTCATCGAAAACGCCCAGCGCAACACACAGAAATATCAGAAATTCTCGATCGTCTCGCTCGACGCTGCGCAATCGACGCATCCGCTCTTTTCGATCTGCAATCCTGGCGCGCCCACCTTCTGGTCGGATCTTTATCAAGGCCACCGCTACACTGTGCATGATTTTGATCAGCGCTTTGTCGGCGCCGCCGACCGCGTGGTCGACGAAGTCAGCCAGCCGAGCGAAGCGCCGACCAGCCCGATCGTGGAATACGTGCACCGTTGGCTCGGCAGCGACGATTTCAACGCTTCAATTCCGGCGCGTCGTCTCATTCTGATTTCGGACATGCGCCAGAATACGCCGCTCTACAGCCTCTATCGAGAACCGGGCGCGCAGGGCTTTACCCCGGTCGTGCAGCAGCAATTCGGGGCCGGGGCCCAGACCATGGGCCTGGACGTCTACTTCATGGCCCACGGCCGCGACCGCAATGTCAGCGAAACGCAAGTGCGCGCGGCGTGGGATCGCGCCCTTGCAGCACTCGGCGTGCGTTATACGTGGCGCCAGATCGACTAATCCGTTAGGTCCGCCCCGCCGGCGCCTTGTTCAGCCCGGCGCTGCAAGCGCGGAGATGCGCGCTGCGAAGGCCGGATCGGATTGGGCCTGCGCGGCGATGGCATTGTAGGTGGCGCCGTCGAGATTGTTCCGCTGCAATATGGCGCGGACTTGCGTCGTCGCTGCCGTCCTTTGTTCCGGCGTGCCAGTCAGTTGCGCTTGCAGGGGCTGGATATCGTGCGATGCGGCGGCAAACGAACGTAGTTGCGCGTCAGTGAAGGTCGCTGGCGTTGCGGGCGTGGCGGCTTGCGGCGCCGGCTGCGGCGCTGGCGCCGCTTGCGGAGCAGGCGTTGCTGCGGGTGCTGCTGCTGGCGTTGACGACGCATCGGTTCCCGTGTTGCCAGCGCAGCCTGCGAGCGCCAAAGCCGCCGCGGCGGCGAACAATGATGTCTTTAACATGTGCAAATGCCTTTATTACTGCGCCCCATACCGGAAGGACGCACGGCTAAGGCTGAGGTTCCGGCGCTGGCTGCGCTTAGAGATCGCGCGCAGCGCCCAATAGGCGATCGATCAGCGCATCGAATTGCCTGCGTTCGCCGGAATTGAGGGTCGCAAGCAAACGGCGTTCGGCGTCGAGCGCGATGGGCGCGATGCGCGCGTGCAGCGTTTCGCCTTGCCCCGTCAGCGTCAGAGATGTTGCACGTCCGTCATTGTCGTGCACTTCGGCGCAAACGCGCTTGGCGGATACAAGCTTCGCCACCGCACGCGACACAGCGACCTTGTCCATCTCGGTTGCTTCGGCGACTTCTTTGGCCGTGAGCCCGGGTCTGCGCCCCAGCACCGCGATGACGCGCCATTCCGGGATGGTGAGGTTGAAGGTCCGCGCATAGCGCGCGGCGATGGCGCGGGAGACCCGGTTAGACAGGATGGACAGCCGATAGGGCAGAAAGCGCTCTAGAATCAAGCGCTCCGCTGGGGCGGATTTCGTCGTTCTTTTCAATGCCGCGCTTGCCATTGGTTACAGATGAAACTAAATTGGCCGAAATTGCAAGACCGAGGAACCCTCATGGCCGACATGTTCGAAAACCCGATCGGAACCGACGGTTTCGAGTTCGTCGAGTTCACGTCGCCAGAGCCCGAAAAGCTCGCAGCCTATTTCGAACAGATCGGCTTCACCGCCGTCGGCAAGCATCGCTCCAAGAATGTCGTCCGCTACAAGCAGAACGATATCAACTTCATCCTCAATATGGAGCCGACTGGGCAGCCGGCCGACTTCCGCGCCAAGCACGGCCCCAGCGCCAACGCCATGGCCTTCCGTGTCACGGATGCGCAGCACGCTTTCAGAGAAGCCGTGCGGCGCGGCGCCAAGCCGGTCGACATGCCGATCGGCCCGATGGAACTCGATATCCCGTGCATAGAAGGCATTGGCGGCGCCTACATCTATCTCGTCGACCGCTACGGCGCGCAGACCATTTATGACGTCGACTTCAAACCGATCGAGGGCGCCGACGAGAAGAAAAACGCCATCGGCCTCACTTATCTCGATCACCTCACCCACAATGTCTTCCGCGGCAACATGAAGACGTGGGCGGAATATTACGAGAAAATCTTCAACTTCCGCGAAATTCGCTATTTCGACATCGAAGGCAAAGTCACCGGCCTATTCTCAAAGGCGATGACAAGCCCCGACGGCAAAATCCGCATCCCGCTCAATGAATCCAAGGGCGAGGAGGGCAAGGTCGATCAGATCGAAGAATACTTGCAACGCTACAAGGGCGAAGGCATCCAGCACCTCGCGTTCGGCACCGACAATCTCTACGCCGTCGTCGATCGCCTGCGCGAACGCCATGTCGAACTGCAAGACACCATCGAAGCCTATTTCGACCTCATCGACACACGCCTCCCTGGTCACGGCGAGCCAGTGGAAGAACTGCGCAAGCGCCGCATCCTGATCGACGGCGCGCCGAGCGAGGGGCAAGGTTTGCTGCTGCAAATCTTCGGCAAGGACGCCATCGGCCCGATCTTCTTCGAGTTCATCCAGCGCAAGGGCAATGAAGGCTTCGGCGAAGGCAATTTCAAAGCCCTGTTCGAATCCATTGAACTCGACCAAATCCGCCGCGGCGTACTGAAGGCGAGCTGATGCGCACTCTGATCGTGCTGGCGGGGTTTGCGTTTCTGACCGCCTGCGGCCAACAGCCCGCCCGCCATTGGTCCATCATTGTGCATGGCGGCGCGGGCGTCATCGAACGCGCCAATATGAGCGCCGAGCAGGAAGCCCAGTACCGCGCCGCCATGAACCACGCGCTTCAAACTGGCGCGGCGGTGCTCGCGCGGGGCGGCGCATCGCTCGATGCGGTAGAAGTCGTGATCTCCGAAATGGAGGACGATCCGCTGTTCAACGCCGGCCGCGGCGCGGTTTTCGGCGCCGACGGCGTCAATCATCTCGACGCGTCCATCATGGACGGCCGCATCCGGGCGGCGGGTGGGGTCGCTGACCTCACCCATACCCGTCATCCGATCCAGCTCGCGCGCGTGGTCATGGAGCATTCGCCGCATGTGATGCTAGTGGGCGAGGGGGCCGAAGCTTTTGCGCGCATGCGCGGCATCGAGCAGGTCGATACGGCGTTCTTCTTCACCGAGCGGCGCTGGCAGCAATTGGTGGAGGAATTGCATCATCGCAATCTGCCGATCCCGCCTCGCCCTGCCGGCGCCCCGCCCGCGCCGCAACGCGCCCTGTCCTTCCCCGATGACCACAAATTCGGCACCGTCGGTGTCGTCGCCATGGACACAAACGGCAACATCGCCGCCGGCACGTCCACCGGAGGCACGACCGCAAAACTATGGGGCCGCGTTGGCGATTCCCCCATTATCGGCGCCGGCACCTACGCGCAGAACAATGTGTGCGGCGTGAGCGCGACCGGCACGGGCGAGTATTTCATCCGCGTCGGCGTTGCGCGCGATATCTGCGCGCGCATGGAGCTCCGGCGCGAAAGCGCCCAACAAGCCGCTCAGGAAGTGTTTGACGAGCTCAACGCCATGCATGGCGATGGCGGCGTGATCGTCATGGATGGCCGCGGCCACACCGCCTGGCGCTTCAACACCTCCGGCATGTACCGCGCGCGGCTTGAACAGGGCGGTCAGCCCGTTGTGCAGATCTTCAACAACGAATGATGGAACGGGCTCTATCCTTGCGGGCGCCAAAAGCCGTTTCGCGCGTTGGTAGGACGGAACTTTTCGTCTTCACCGGAGCGGAACATGTCTTCGTTTTTGATTTACGCGCTTGGCCTCGTGATCATTCTCGCCGGCCTCATTTATGGCGCGACGCTGCTTCACATACCGCAATCTTGGATCATCGTCGGAACGTTGATTGTTCTGGGCGCCGGCATCGCCATGGGCGTCGGCAAGACCCGACAGAAAGACATCCCCGAACAAGAATAGGGACAGGAATAAGCGCCGGCGCTCGGCCTGCGCTGCAGGAGCGCGCATAATGGCGATCACCAACGGCATCCATCACGTCGCCTATCGCTGCAGGGACGCCAAGCAGACGGTCGAGTTTTATCGCGACGTGTTCGACATGGAATATACGACGGCATTCGCCGAGGATTACGTGCCGTCCACCGGCGAATACGATCCTTACATGCACATTTTCTTGGACGCCGGAAACGGCAACGTGCTCGCCTTCTTCGAACTGCCCAACCAGAAGGATATGGGCCGCGACGAAAACACGCCGAAATGGGTGCAGCACATCGCCTTCAAGGTGCGAGACCTAAGCGCGCTTATGGAAGCGAAGGCGCGCGCCGAGGCCAAGGGCCTCGATGTGCTCGGCCCCACCGACCATGGCATCTTCAAGTCGATCTATTTTTTCGATCCCAACGGCCATCGTCTTGAGCTGACCGCCGACACCGGCACCGCCGACGAACTCGCGGAACTCAAGCGCGTCGCGCCGATGATGCTGGAAGAATGGAGTCGCACCAAAAAAGCGCCGCAACACGCTGCTTGGCTGCATGAGAAGGCGCGCGCCGCACATGCCACGAAAGCGCGCCTCGGGGAGTAGGGCGTGCCAGGGCGGGAGCAAAGTCGCATCCTGATGAAGCTTGCGCTGCAGCCGGACCACTGGCGGCGGCACGATCAGGGCTATTGGGCCCAAACGCTCGCCGCGGCAATCGATGAGGCGGCGCCGCACATGATGCGGGTGGATACTTACGAACTCCGGGATATGATGCTGCTGGTGCATGCGCGCGCCAGTCGAGCGCCGAAGACCATGAAGAAGCTGCTCCGCGACGATGAGAGCTTCCTGCGCTTGCGCTCGCGCCTGGTCGATCTCGGCGCGCGCACGGACATTGAGGTCGAAGGCGAGGACTGAGCCGGATGTTGAAGCTCTACGATTATTGGCGCTCATCGGCGGCCTATCGCGTACGCATCGGCTTGAACCTGAAGGGCGTCGAATACGAAGCCATTGCAGTCAACATTATGCCGGGCGCCGACGAGCAGATGCGCGAGCCTTTTAGGCGCCTCAATCCGCAAATGCGCGTGCCTGCGCTGGAGACGCCGCAAGGATTGCTGACGCAATCGCTCGCCATCCTCGGCTGGCTCGACACAGCCTATAAGAACGATCCGTTCATGCCGGACGACCCGTTCCTGGCCGCACAGGTCAGCGCATTGGCGCTCACCATCGCTTGCGACATCCATCCGCTGAACAACACCAGCGTGCTCACGCGCATCAAACTCGAATTCGGCGCCGATGACGATCATGTCGGGGAATGGTATCGCCACTGGATCAAGCTCGGCTTTAACGCGCTCGAGCACCAAGCCGCAGAGCGGCCGGCGACGCCTTATGCCTTCGGTGACGCGCCTTCGGTCGCCGACATCGTGCTTGTGCCGCAAATGGCCAATGCGCGGCGCTTCAAGACCGATCTTTCGCCGTTCCCGCGCCTGGTTGCCTGGGACGAAAACGCCCGCAACCACCCGGCCTTTATCAAAGCCGCGCCAGAAAATCAGAAAGACGCGGTGAAGAAATGAAGCTGGCATCGCTCCGCCATGGCCGTGATGGCAAGCTTGTCGTCGTCTCCGATGATCTGGCTTGGTGCGCGGCCAGCCCCGAAGTGCCCACCATGCAGGCCGCACTCGACGATTGGGCGCACGCCGAGCCTCGCCTGCGGGCTCTGAGCGATGGCGTCAATGCTGGTTCGGTGCTGCGCGAGCGCTTCCACGAACGCGAAGCGGCGTCGCCATTACCGCGCGCCTACCAGTGGGCTGACGGCTCGGCCTACGTGAACCACGTCGAACTCGTGCGCAGAGCGCGCGGCGCCAAGATGCCGGAGAGCTTTTGGACCGATCCGCTCATGTACCAAGGCGGTAGCGACGTTCTCTTAGGCCCTCGCGATCCCATACCGCTGAAGGATGAAGCTTGGGGTTGCGATTGCGAAGCGGAGGTCGCCGTCGTCGTTGACGATGTCGAGATGGGCGTCGATGCGAAAGCTGCGCGTGATCGCATCCGTCTCGTCATGCTGGTGAACGATGTCAGCCTGCGCAATCTCATTCCTGGCGAACTGGAGAAGGGTTTTGGCTTCTTCCAATCGAAACCGTCTTCGGCATTCTCACCCGTCGCCGTCACGCCCGATGCGCTGGGCGACGCCTGGCGCGACGGCAAACTGCATCTGCCGATCTACGTCTCGCTTAATGGCAAGCCGTTCGGTCAAGCCAATGCGGGCCTCGACATGACCTTCGATTTCGGCCAGCTCATCGCTCACGCCGCCAAGAGCCGCGACCTCGCCGCCGGCGCCATTATCGGCTCTGGCACGGTCTCCAATCGCAGCGCCGATGGTGGTCCTGGCAAGCCGATCAGCGAAGGCGGCGCCGGCTATTCCTGCATCGCCGAGCAGCGCATGGTCGAAACCATCAGCACCGGTAAGCCGATCACGCCGTTTCTGAAGCACGGCGACCGCGTCGAAATCGAGATGTTCGACGCGAAACGTCGCTCCATCTTCGGCCGCATCGATCAGGTCGTCGCCAAAGCCTAAGGCTCATGGCTAGAGGTAGATTAAGGGAGGCGCGCATGATCACCGGTACGCACGTCATGTTCTTCAGCACCAACGCCGAGGCTGATCGCGCCTTCTTGCGCGATGTGCTCGGCTTTTCGCACGTCGACGCCGGGGGCGGCTGGCTCATCTTCGCGCTGCCGGCTACTGAGGCGGGCGTGCATCCGTCAGACAAGAACGACGTGCACGAAGTCTATTTCATGACCGACAATCTCGAGGCCGAGATGGCGCGCCTCAAAGACAGAGGCGTCGCCTGCAGCGCGCCCAGCCAACAAAGCTGGGGCGTGTCCACGAGCGTCTCGCTCCCCAGCGGCGGCAAGCTCGGCCTCTATGAGCCCCGCCACCAAACCGCGCGCTGACCTACGACTGTAAGCAGAATCGCGAGCCCGTCCGCGCGTGCTAGCTGTGCGCGAAAATGTCGGCCTCTTCCCAGCCTGCGAGGTCGAGCGCCGCGCGTGTCGGTAGGAAGTCGAAACACGATTGCGCGATCTCGACGCGGCCTTCGCGCGCAAGCATGGCGTCAAGCTTTTCCTTCAGCGCGTGCAGATGCAGTACGTCGGACGCGGCATAGGCCAGCTGCGCGTCGTTCAATTCCGCCGCGCCCCAATCGCTCGATTGCTGATCCTTGGAAATGTCGCGCCCCAGCACTTCCTTCACCAGGTCCTTCAGTCCATGGCGATCGGTGTAGGTGCGCACGAGCTTGGAAGCGATCTTGGTGCAATAGAGCGGCGTGCAGACGATGCCGAGATCGCGCATGAACATGGCGATGTCGAAACGGGCGAAATGGAAGAGTTTCAACCGGTTCGGATCGGTGAGCACGGCCTTCAGGTTCGCCGCGTCGTAGCTTGAGCGGTCGAGCTGCACCAAATGGGCTTCCGGTCCGCCGTCGGAGATTTGTACGAGGCAAAGGGGATCGCGCACGAGCGACAGCCCCATGGTCTCGCTGTCGACCGCCACCGGCCCGTTGAACTTCACCTCGGCGGGCAGATCGCCCTTGTGCAGATGCACCACGACGTTCTTGCCGTCGACGGTCAGAGAAAGTTTCCGTGTCATGGGCGGGGGGATTAAGCCATTTCGCCACGAGACGCCAGCGTCGGGACTAGCGTGCTGAAAGTGCAGCGCTCAGATCGGCCCAGATGTCGTCGGCGTGTTCGCAGCCAACCGAAAGCCGCAGCAAGCCATCCGGCACATCCGAATGCGGTCCCTCGATCGAGCGGCGATGCTCGATCAAGGTTTCCACGCCACCCAAAGATGTCGCCACCTTGATCAATTTGAGCCGCGAAACGACGCCAAGCGCGGCGGCTGCGCCGCCTTTCACCTCGAACGACAGCATGCCGCCGAAGCCGCCCTGCATCTGCTTTTTCGCGATCGCATGTTGGGGATGGCTGGCAAGCCCCGGATAGGTGACGCGCTCAATCGCGCGATGGCGTTCCAGTTCGCCCGCGATAAGCATGGCGTTCTCACATTGCTGCCGCACGCGCAGGTGCATCGTGCGCATGCCGCGCAGCAGCAGCCATGCTTCGAAGGCGCCGAGTGCTGCCCCGCCGACCGTGCGCTCCTGATCGATCGCCGCCCAGATCGACATCGTTTCGTCGCGTGTACAGAGAACGCCGGCGAGCACGTCGGAATGGCCGTTGAGGTATTTGGTGGCGGAGTGGAAAACGAAATCGGCGCCGTGCTCGATCGGGCGGGTGAGCAGAGGCGTGGCGGCGGTAGAATCGACGCCCAGCAATGCGCCTGCGCGGTGCGCTGCATCCGCGGCAGCGGCGATATCGACAACCTCGTAAACGGGATTGACCGGCGTCTCAATCCAGACGAGCCGTGTCTCGCCTTTGCGCATGAGCTTCGGCAATTCCTCCGGCGTGCGCGGATCGAAGAATGAAACGTCGAGTGCGCCGCGCTCATGCTGATCCATCAGCCAAGCCACGATGCTGAAATAACCGCGCCGCGTGGCCACGACGTGCGAGCGCGGCGGCAGCGTGCGGAAGGCGGCCAGCGCTGCAGCCATGCCCGATGAGAAAATCCGCGCGTCCGCCGCGCCTTCGATCTGCGCGATGGCGCGCTCTGCGTGGCGTCCGTTTGGCGTTGCATAGCGCGCGTAAAAATTCTCGGTCAGGAGCGCATTGTCGGTTCCGCGCATATAGGTGCTGGAAAGCTGGATGGCGGGCGCCACCCCGCCGGTCGCCGTATCGTGGGCGCCGCCGCCTTGGGCGAGCAATGTTTCGGCCTTGATCTCGTTCTTCACCGGGCCGATCCTCTAATGCGCCGCATCATCCAGCGCCGCATACGTTATCAGCGAGAAGCGCGTGCGCTCGGCTTGGCGCATGCGCTGCGCGATCACTTCGTGCAGGTCGCCCCGCCATTGCGTCCAGCGCGTGACGAACGCGTTCGCCGCGTTGCGGTCGCCATTGTACTGGATCGCCAGCACTTCGCGTAGCAGGCTTTCCACCGCTGCCGGATAGCGCTCGTAATGAATGCGCAAGCGGGCGTTCTCGAAGGAGAGGGCGCCTTTGTCCAGGAACCAATTCCACTGCATCAGCTGCATCGTCTGGTAGGGCTGGTCGCGGCGCGGTTGGTTTTTCTGCAGCACGCGGCGGATGCCGGAGGCGTAGATCGCGCGCAATTGTGCATCGGTCAGCCGTCCGCGATCGTGTAGGATGCGCGCAGACGTCAGCGACACGAGGTCGGCCTTCATCTCTTCATAGAGATCAGCCGAATCCTGCAGCGCTGTATCGAGGTCGCGGCCAGCCGAGGTTACAGTGACGCCGCAATAATGGCCAATCTCGTGCCAAAGCGTGCGATAAAAGCCGCCTTCGGGGGTCAGATCGTGGGCTTGGTCGTCGACGATCGCGGCGGCGAACGCGCGCTCGGTCTCGGCAAAGATCTCATCGTTCAACAAGATGTTGCCGCGCATGAGGATGGTGCGGCCGTATTGCTGCGCCAGATACGCTTCGTTCGGCAGGATCGTTGCGGTGTTGGCGCCGCGCGCCTGACCGAAATCGGCGATGATGTTGTAGACGCCGACTGGAATATCGCTGCGTACGCGGCGATGATGATCGTAGGGCAGCGCGTCCTCGACGTGCTGAATGTCCTCCAGCGCGCCGCTCAACTCATTGGAGCGCACTTGATCGCGCACCAACAGCGAGAGCGCAAAGAAGGTTTTCACACCATAAAGAGCGTCGTCATAGGTCTCGTAGGCGCCGATCTGGGCGTTCAAATGGCCGCTGAAGCGCCCTGTCACCCAGGCCGCATCGCCGCCTTCATAATCGTCCGACACTAAATCCCGCGCGCGCAGCCGCAAATAGCGCGCGAACGCGGGATCGCCGTCGGCCACGTCGTCGGCGGCCGCGTTCAAGCGATCGGCTACGAAGAAAAGATCCTCGGCATAGGCGAGCGAATAGGGCACGGAGAGATAAATCTGTTGGGCGCGAAGGCGCGCGCGCAGACCGGGATGGAGCGTCTCGAGCGCGGGATGGCGGTCGAGTGCGGCAAGCGCGCGTTGCATGTTCGCAGCGTTGGCCGCCCACACCACGGTGCGATCGTCCAAAATGTCCGCGCGCCGCTCGGGGTGCGCGGCAAGAAACGCATCCATGACTGCCTGTGTCACGCCCGGGGGATACATGTTCTTCGCTGGCGTCTCTGGCGCCACCGTCAAGAATGGCTCGCGCGTATTGTCGAGCGTCGTCGCGATGGGACCGATATTCATCCAGAAAAGATCGCGCTGCCTTGACAGCTCCGCATGGTGCGCAAGATACGCTGCTGCCGAAGCCGCCTGGGGATGGCGTTGCTGCATATAGATGCGGTTGAGGCGTTCGCCCGCCGCCAGCAATTCGCGCACCGCTTCATGCTCGCCTGGCGTCAGCGCCGACAGGTCTGGGGCAAGCCGCAGGCGCTGTGTCCGCAACAGCACCGCATCGATCTGGGCGTCGCTCCAACGGGGGCCGATCGCAGGCGCCGCGGATGCGAGCGAGACGCAAAGCGAAAGAGCGGCGGCAAGCGCAAGGTGTCTCAGCATGCAGCTGAGCTAGCACCGGGGCCCTTGTTACGCCAGCGGCGGTCAATAAAAGCGCCTGATCCAAACACGGAGGGTCTTGCGGCGAGAACTCAGCGCCAAAGCTGATCGGATTCAGGATAGTCGGCTGCGAGCAGTTCGTTTGCGACCTGCGCGGAAAAGCAGAGGTCGGTGAACGGTATCCAGAACGCGCGGTGTACGTTGCCGGCATAACCCATGAGCACGGTGAGGTTCGTCTTCAGAGACTTTTGTCCCGGCGGTCCGCGCCTGGGTTGGTTTCCGGCCCCACGTTTGCTGAGCGCTGCGTTCGCGCGCCTCATGGCGCCGTGCACGGCGTTTCCAAACAGCATGCCCGCTTCAACGCCGGGTGAACGCCAGCGCTGGCGATGGCGGCGAAGCAGCGCGCTGAATTCCGGGCTTACGCCGAGGTCGCCTTCGTTCACATAGCTTTTGCTGTCCAAACCATACATGGCCGAGACGGCCCGCTTCTTGGCGCCGAACCAATCGCGTG
Source organism: uncultured Pseudomonadota bacterium (assembly GCA_963837475.1). Taxonomy (GTDB): domain Bacteria; phylum Pseudomonadota; class Alphaproteobacteria; order Caulobacterales; family Aquidulcibacteraceae; genus Vitreimonas. Next base: position 287,491 of record CAWIND010000001.1, on the reverse strand, counting down.
GCACGCCGGCATCCTCGACGATGCGTCGCGGAATAGGCCGATCGTAGGCGCCGCCCACCGACCAAGGTTTCATCTCTTCCGAACGTGAGAGGTCGAGGACTTTTTGATGGCGCGCCCAGCCGAAGAACGCCGGTGGAAAGTGCACGAAATCCATCCTCAGACGAAAATCCTGCATCGTGGCGCCGCCGGGATCCAAGCTCCACGATCCGACGGGGCGGCCGTTAATGTCCCACATGGTGTCGCCCTTGTGGCCGGTGAAGAGCAGCGTGCGGCGAACTTCGTCGCCAAATGAATGGAAGATGATGTCCTCCGGCAGTCCATAGAGATAGAAGAGCCGCTCTGCATCAAGGCCAGAACGATGGTGATCGTCCCGCGTGCGCACGCTTGCAGAGAGACCAAGGCGCTGAGCGATGGGCTCGCCGCTATCGTCGCCAGCTTCGCCGTATCTGGAATCAGAAATCGTCAGTGTGCGGCTTGCGCCGATCGACTTGGCCAGAACCGCGGCGGCGGCTGAGTCGTAGCCCGATGAGATCGTCGACACCGGCTCGTATTGGATTTTCTGGCCGCGCAGCGCTTGGGAGATTTCCGCGAGCAGGGCGTCCAACTTCTGCTTGTACTCGGCGTACGAGGTGAAGTCGGGCGAAGCCGGCTTGGCCTCACAGCGAACGTCGTGGTCCCGGCTGATGGCGACATTGGTGTTGTGGAAGAATTCGAGCCGCCCGCGCTCGAGCGGGGCGGTTTGGCGATGCGCCTGAATGACGCCAAAACGCCAATGGTAGAGAAGATCGCGCGGATGGAGCCGCGTGCCGGCGGTCTTCAGTATGAATGGCAGCGAATTGGCGAGCAGCAGCCGGCCGCCTTGGCGGATCATGAAGAGACGGTCGAAAATGTGTCCAGGCGTAAAGGCGACGATCTCTTCGCCGCGCACGACGCAACCCGTGCACAGCGGAAAATGATGCTGTGGAGTCCTCTCCGGGTCGCGGAAGCAGGGATTGACGCCTTCCCAAAAACTATGGTCCGCCGCGATCACGCTCGAACCGGCAACGACGCGCGCTTGGTTGTCGCCTCGCTCATGGAGCATGAGCCACGCCAAGGGCGGCAGCCGGTCGTCGTGCGTGAAATCAAGTTGCATGGTGTAATTGCACTTGTACCATCATTGTGGAGGCAGGCCGCGCCTGCGCGATCAGCGGCGTTAACCCTAAGTCTCCCTCCCAGACGTGAACAGCTATGCCGAAAGAGCTAGGCGCCCGCGTCTTGCGCAGGGTGAGCCATGAATGCTTTTTGATCCAGCTTAGTCCCACGCGTAACAAGTGATTCGTAATGGTCAGTGATTTGCGTTGGTTCGCCAAGCGGGCGTCTCTGGAGGTGCTTCGAGCGCTGCCGGATTCCATTGCCATAAGCATCGACTATTTCCGTGTCTTTGGGTCGTTTCCGAATCTCGACGCGCCAAGCCGATTTTCCGAAAAGATGCAGCACATGAAGCTTCATGCGCGGCATGCCTATTTGGCTGATCTCGTCGACAAGGTGCGCGTCAAAGAATACGTGCGCCAGAAGCTCGGCGAGAGCTGGCTCATTCCTACGCTGTGGCACGGCGAAGTCGTCACCGAAGCACTTGTTCGCAGCGTGCCAAAACCAGCGGTGATGAAATCCAACCATTCGAGCGCCCAGGTATATTTCCTGCACGACGACTCGGATGTGGAGGAGGCCGTTCGGATCGCCAACAAATGGCTGAACTACGACCACCATGTTCTGCATCGCGAGTGGGCCTACGGAGAGGTTGCCCGCAAGATTCTCATCGAGCCGTTCGTCGGCGAGGGGGTAGCGCCGGAGGATTACAAATTCTGGATGCTCGACGGCACGGTGCGCTTCATCCAGGTCGATCAGGCGCGCTTCAGCGACCACACGCGCCAGTTCTATTCGCCGGATTGGAAGCGTTTGGACTTTACGATGAAGTATCCCAGTGCGCCCGGCGACATTGCCATTCCGCCCCACCTCAACGAGATGCTCAACGCAGCCCGGACACTGGCGGAAGGCTTTCGGTTTGTGCGCGTCGATCTCTACGACACGCCGCAGAAGCCTCTCTTCGGCGAGTTGACGTTTGCGCCGGAAGCCGGCCTCTGCAAATTCGATCCGCCGGAAATCGACCTCGAGCTCGGCGCGAGTTGGTTCTATCCGCGTCCGGCCTTTGACCGAGCGCCGAGCGGGGCGCCGCTCATGCCCGCAGCTCTTTCGGAAGTCCGCGCCTAAGCGCGTGAGCCTGGCGCCACATGAGACGGCAGGAACGCCGCTCAAAGGCCGGTCGAAAGATCTTGTCAGCGGGGCAATGAATGGCCCTCAGCTGAACTCGCCGATGTCCGGAATGGCGAGGCATTCCGGCCATTCGTAAGGTTGCGTCTGGGAGACTGAGATTGGCCCTCAGTGTGAATGCGCCACCGTCCGGAATGGTGCTGTCGGTTCAACCGGTCGTCGCAACACGTCCCTAGAGTGGAGGACGTGGAGCAATGGCTATGCGGCAGTATCATCGTGTGGGATTTAGCGCGGCTCAGCGCGCCGAGCTCTGGCAACGCTGGAGACAAGGCGAAGGGCTGAATACGATCGGTCGGGCGCTGGGCAAGCCGTCCTCGTGCATTTTCGGTCACATCAAGCCCAGTGGCGGGATCATGCCGCTGCCACGGCGACGCTCGCGATTGGCGCTGACGCTGGTCGAGCGAGAGGAGATCTCGCGCAAGCTTGTCGCCGGCCAATCGCTTCGTGCGATGGCCAGAGCGCTGGGTCGCGCCCCATCGACCATCTGCCGCGAGCTCGGCCGCAATGGCGGCGAGCGCCGATATCGCGCGGCGAACGCCGACAAGCGCGCCTGGAAAAACGCTCTGCGACCAAAGTTGTGCAAGCTGGCGGTGCATGGTCGGTTGCGGCAAGCTGTTGCTTCCAAGCTGGCTTTAGAATGGTCGCCGCAACAAATCGCCGGCTGGTTGAAGTGGACCAATCCAGGCAACGAGGCAGCCCAGGTGTCGCACGAGACCATCTATCGAAGTCTCTATGTGCAGGCGCGCGGCGCCTTGAAAAAAGAGCTGATTCAGTACTTGCGAGACGGGCGCCAATTGCGCCGCTCGCGTCACGCCACAACGCAGAAGAACCCAGCGCTCGGGCGTATCGCGGACGCCGTTTCGATCAGCGAGCGACCAGCCTCGGTTGAGGATCGGGCCGTGCCCGGCCATTGGGAAGGTGATCTGCTATGCGGATCGAAGCAGAGCCAAATCGTCACCCTAGTCGAACGGCGCACGCGCTATGTCATGCTGGCCAAGGTCGCGAACCGCGAAACCCAAACCGTCGTCAACGCCTTGATCAAGCAGGCGCGCAAAATGCCCAATGAACTCTACAAATCGCTCACCTGGGATCGCGGCAAAGAACTCGCCGACCACCGGCGCTTCAAAATGGAAACCGATATCGATGTTTATTTCTGCGATCCGCGCAGCCCCTGGCAGCGCGGCTCCAACGAAAACACCAACCGCCTGCTGCGCCAATATTTTCCCAAAGGCACGGACCTGACCCAGCACTCACAGGCAGAGCTCAACCGCATCGCGCGGCGGCTCAACGAGCGCCCCAGAAAAACGCTGGACTTCCATACGCCGGCAGAGCGATTTAGCGAGTGTGTTGCGTCGATCCATTGAGATCGCCCCTGCGCATTCCAGTCGCTCGTAATCTTGTGTCTGAGAGTCCGAGATTGGCCCATTGCGGCCATTGGCTTGGGAAAAGAATTCGCTACCCGATATATGTCGCAGTTCGCACCGACGCGTCGAGCACGGTGATGGCGCTGACGCTAATCCACGCCGCACCGTCAATTTCCTCCGCACAGGCGAGCCAGCGGCCGACGATGTCGTAACCCAGAGTGTAGCCGTACCAGCGTGGCCGATTGCCCTTGCCAAAGAACCAAGTAGCCCGATCGTAATGCTTCGCGGCGAGTTGTTCAGAGCTCGGTGCGAGCCGCTGAAGAGTGGTGGCGTCGATGGCGCGTTCCCATGGCTCGGGCGCGCTTGCGAACAGGTGGCTCACGAACCGCCCGGCAAGTCCCTCGTTGACAAGCGCGCAGCCCAATCCCGCACCCCAGCTCGGTCCGGCCATGCGTAAACAATGATGCGCCTCATGCGCCGCCAAGCGTCGCAACGCGCCATCAGCCAAGCTCGCGGTGAACTGCGGATTATCGGGATCGAGCGTGACCGTGAATAGGGTCGGCCTCAGTGCGCGTCCGGCCATGCCGGTTTCTGGAATCACGCGCTTGCCGCGCTGGACCAGAATGTCGAGCCGCGGCGTCACGAGGAGTCCTGCGACTGCGGAGCGAGCCCTTTCAATTTCTTCGCGAAGGGTTGTCGTCCAGGCGTTCAAATCGCCTTCGGCCTGCAGCAAGTGCACGTTCCAATCTGTCATGGGGGGTACTCTAGCACACCCGGTCGTCAACGGCTGCAATCGGCGACAACACGCCGTTGCTGCGTGCGCTAAGTCACTGACCGTAATGGAGCGAGTAGGCCGGTCGCGAAAATCTTGGCTATGACGCGCGCTGGTCCAACACCGTCATTGAGTGCAGGTCCTGGGTTGACCGAACGGCCTCGCGGTTTAGCCTCACTAGGCATGAGTGATGCTGCCTCAGGTCAGGTCAGCTCAAGCGCAGCAACGATCTACGAAAGCTTTTTCGTCCCGGCTTTGTTCCGGGAGCCGGCCGATAAGATCGTGAGCACGATTTGTTCGAGCGAGGGCCAGAGCGTGCTTGATGTCGCGTGCGGCACCGGTGTCCTCGCGCGCGCAGCGCTCGCCGCGGTAGGCCCGCGCGGTCGCGTCGTCGGGCTTGATCGAAACGACGGAATGCTGGCGGTTGCACAAACCAAGGAGCCAAAAATCGCGTGGCGAGCAGGCCTGGCCGAGGCGCTTCCGTTTGAAGCCAGCTCCTTTGACGCGGTCCTCTGTCAGTTCGGGCTGATGTTTTTTGATGATCGCGTCGCCGCGCTGCGTGAAATGCGCCGTGTCGCCAAGGCAAACGGAATTGTTGGGATTGCAGTGTGGGATGCGCTCGACCGCACACCCGGCTATGCGGCGATGGCAGCGCTCCTTGATCGGCTGTTCGGTGCTCAGGTAGCCGACGCGCTACGTGCGCCATTCGTGCTCGGGGACCAGGACGCATTGCGCAGTCTTGGGGCAGACGCGGGCATACGCGACGCAAGTGTCTCAGTGCTCGATGTCACCGCTCGCTTTGCCTCGATCGAAGACTGGGTGCGAACGGATGTGAGGGGATGGACGCTTGCCGAGATGATCGATGACGATCAGTTTGAACATTTGTTGCGGGCGGCAAAGGCTGAACTGACGCAATTTGTCTCGGCCGATGGAACAGTCGCCTTCAAATCACCAGCGCTTCTCGCGCTCTCCCGGTCGGCTTGATGCATTTCCATGGCTACGACTGCATAAGCTAATGCGTCCGCTTCCGGCGATATGTGGCCCAGGCGCTTGCAGAGGGCGGAAAGGCAGCTTCCGGGCGAGTGAGACGGTCGGCGAAATCGGCATTAAGCTCGCATCTGGCCCGAAGCGGACATGATGCAAACGGCGCGATCACGCCTCTTGTGGCGGTCGGCGCCGATCGGGGTCATTGCGCCAGACGAAATAAGAATAAACGCATGCGAGCAGCGCCACCCCGATCAACGGCGCCGACAGCGCGAACGCCAGCGCCGCGCCGTCAAGTACGAACGCCGCGATGACGCCCCACACGCCCACCAGCACGACCAGCCGGCCCGCCAATCGGTGCGTGCGTTCCCAGGCGAGGTCGCTCGTTAGCGTCCATGGCGTGCGCACGCCCAAGAAGAAATTGGGACGCGTCTTTGGCAACGCATCGCCTACGAACATCAGCAGCACGGCTGCGCCGGCGACCATCGCACGCACGAAAAGATCGACGTTGGGCGTCGCCACCCCCGCGCTCTGCGCCGTGACAAGAGCCACACCCACCGCGACCAGCGCCAGCATAGCCTCCACGCCGATCCACGCCGTTAGATAGGCGCGACGACTGCGCACCAGGTTTTCCCGCAGGGGTTCAATGTAAGTGAACAAGGAGAGGAGTAGGGCAACGAAGATGGCGGCGCCAGGCAACAGTCCGAACATCAACAAGGCCTCGTCGCGCCTCGCGAACCGATCGGCGACGCCGGAGATGCCCCAGTGCACAGGCAACTGCCCGGCGTCGGCCGGTAGCGTGATGGCAAGCCAGATCCATGCGCCAATGGACACCGCCACGGCGGCGAACGACGCGATCAAACCCGTCCGGATCATGACTTGATCCTCTCTTGCTTGCTGCGGACGCCGGCCAGATCGAGCAGGGCGGCCGCCGTTTCTTCCATCACTGATGCGTTGAGCCGATAACGAATGCTGGTGCCATCGCGTTCGGCGGATACAAGTCCGGCCTCTCTCAGCGTGTTGAGGTGCGCCGTCATCGTCGGCCACGCCACATCAAACGCAGCGGCGATATCGCCCGATGTCATCGGCTTGCGCTTCAGCATCGCGAGCACCTTCCGACGCGTCGGGTGAGCCAAGGCCTTCAGCACCTCATTCATAGACTCTACACTAATTAGGGATATGGCTAATTACAAGAGGCGTTGCCAGTTAAAATCGTCTCGCGGGCCGAGCGCAGGCCGCCGCACTGGGCCAACTCTCCCAAACTCTCCATTGATCGAGATGGCGAAGCGGTTCACGCCCGTCGCCGATGGAGGCAGCTCATGGCCGATGAGGCAGAGGTTGAGGAAGTTGAGGAGGAGTGGGACGAAGTTCTTATCGATATGCCCGGTTTGCTGTCGAGCAGGCCGTCATCATGAAGGCGCCCAGTGACACGCTTGCCGATGTCTTCGAGAGGGCCGACCGCATCGTGGAATACATCGCGGGCACTGGCTGAATTGGTGTTTAGCGCTTCATCCGCAATGACTTGAATTGGCGAAACCGCGCCTTCGCGAACGCAATATTGCGAGCGGCAGGAGAGGGCGGACTAAGCCGGTCGGAAATTTGGCGATCGGCGCGAGGCTGGCCCAATCCGGTCGTTCCGGCGGGAAACCGGCTCTGGTATTTAAACAGGGTGAGCAAACCAAATCAGTTTGAGGCACTGAGTACTCGCGTCATGTACGCGGTGGCCGCCGTCGGCGCCTTTGCCTTCGCTGGCTACTCGGCTTGGAGTGGGTTCGCCAACGGCCCAAGCGGATCATCGGACGATGGACGCACGGTGGATGGTTGCGTCATACTTGTGGCGTTCGGCGTGCTGGGTTTGCTTGCCGCATCCAATCCAGCGCCTATTTTCGCGCGATGCAGAAGTCGGTTCGCGTTCACTCCGCTTGCTGCGCAACGGTCTCGCTCTCATTCTGGCCGTCGGCTTGGGCTGGCTTTCGCTGGACGCGATGCTGCATCCCCATTTCGACAACCGGTCTGACAACATGGACCTCTGGGTCGGGCGGGTCATATGGGGAGCAAGTAGCGCGTTCTTTGTGATTGTAGCCGTTCGAATATCGCTCCTGACCCTGAGAATCTTGAGCGAGAAACAACGACCGCCTTCAGCGGAGTGAGACATCCGCCGGCGGGGGAGGGGCCCTTACCGGACGGGCTCTCAGCCTGGAAGCATAGTGCCGATAGTGAGTATGCTCGCGACATGGAAATCATGGAAGAAGAGGCGGAACGCCTCATTGCCCGGCTAAAGGCCGAGCTTGAGCGACGAGCGGCGAACAGGGGTTGGACTACGCCCACAGGCTGGTCTGACGAGATCGTGCGGACGATCCAAGAAGTCTTCGATCAAGAGAAAATCGAAATTGCTCGGCGGATGGCGAAAGGACTGGCGTCGCCCTTCGCGACGATGCGTCTGATCAAATAGGGATGTCGTCTTTCGGCGATGGCGCGCCTTCGCCGATGCAACATGACCAGCGTTTGGAACGGAGCGACTACGCCAGTCGTAAAATGCGGCGATCGGCGCGACGCTGGCCCCTTCGAGACATTGGCCGGGCTCGCAGTTATGGTCTTGGAATGGCGGTCACCGTCGATTTCATCGCTAGAGGCGCGTCTGAGGACGAGTGGCTGATGGTCCTCGTCGAAGAGGGACAATGGTCGCAGCCGCTCGAGGGGCGACTGCGGCAAATCCAAGAAAGGCTCTACGCGTCGCTAGACGCGGCTATCGATGGACAATTAGCCGAGCAGTTTCCCGAGACTCTGGGTAAGCGCATAGTTGTTCGATTGGATTGTTACGATGCACCCGAACGCGAGGTCTCGGATTTCTTTGAACGGTTCTCGAAGGGCGCTATGATGACGCCTGAATACAGCCAGTCGCTGGCCGAGAGCACGTACGTCAGCGACATCGGGTTTGAACTGCATCTTGAGTTTTCGCGATGACCGCTTTCGGCGTGCGCCGTGAAAAGGCGGCGCTTTCCAGTGGGTGCAAGTCCCACCCGGCAAATGCTCCAGCCGGAAGCGATCGGAGCAGTCAGGGAGGTAACGAACTGGCTGAAGCCTTCGATTATCGTGTCACGAATTGGTGACAGAGCGAGTGTGCAGGCCGCAACGCGAGTGAACGCTGAGCAAGCCTCGAAAAGGTCGATGTGCAGGCCGACCCGATAGCCGTTTCGGGGAAGGCTGATACGACTGGGTGAGATGAGCAAGACGACGCCCAGTCGCTGCACCGGGGTACTGGCGGCAGCATGTACACAAGGAAAGCGCACGCAACACGGGAAGCCCCGTGCGTGATCAGCGATGATCAACCGGACGCCCGTGAGGGACAGGCCGGGCGCGAGGGGTGGCGGAGAGGTTCGTAGTACCGCTGAAGCCGGGTAATTCCGGTGGAGGGAAGGGACCTCAGTTCAAGACAGACGCAACACGTGGCGAGGGACCAGGAGATTGGGCAACCTATCAACTCCGAACAGTGTTCAGAAACTGCAGACGGCGTTACACGCGAAAGCGAAGGCTGAAGCCGGCTATCGTTTCTATGCCCTGTACGACAAGATCTATCGCGCAGACATCCTGGCGCATGCCTACGCCCAGTGCCGCTCCAACAAGGGCGCGCCGGGGGTGGACGGTCAGGACTTCGCCGACATCGAGGCGTACGGCGCTGGAGCGATGGCTCGGCGAACTGGCGCTTGCGCTCAGAGAGGAGACCTACCAACCGGAACCGATCAGACGAGTGTACATCCCGAAGGCCAACGGCAAACTCAGGCCGCTGGGCATCTCGACCTTGCGGGATCGGGTCTGCATGACAGCGGCGACGCTGGTGCTGGAACCGATCTTTGAAGCCGATCTTCCACCCGAACAATACGCCTATCGTGCCGGGCGAAACGCCCAGCAGGCGGTGATCGGAGGTGGAAGAACAGTTGTTCCGCGGCCACCCGGACGTCGTCGACGCCGACCTCGCGGACTACTTCGGCAGCATTCCTCATGCCGAGTTGATGAAATCGGTGGCGCGCCGGATCGTTGATCGGCGCGTGCTGCATCTGATCAAGATGTGGCTGGAATGCCCCGTCGAAGAAACCGACGATCGAGGGCCGAAGAGCGACGCACGCACCGAGGCAAGCGACAACCGCCGCGGCATCCCGCAGGGCTCACCCATCTCACCGCTGCTGGCGAATATCTACATGCGCCGGTTTGTGCTGGGGTGGAAGAAGCTCGGTCTGGAGCAGCGCCTTGGCACTCGGCTCGTGACCTATGCCGACGATCTCGTGATCCTGTGCCGGAAGGGCAACGCCGAAGCGGCGCTGCAGCACCTGCGCGAGATCATGGGCAAGCTGAAGCTGACGGTGAACGAGGAGAAGACACGGATCTGCAGGGTGCCGGAAGGGAAGTTCGACTTTCTTGGGTTACACGTTTGGACGGATGTATTCGCCGAGAGACCGGCCAAGCCCGCCTGGGCATGCGGCCATCGAAGAAGAGCATCAGGCGCATGGTCGAAAAGATCCATGCGCTCACCGTCCAAACGAGGACATGGCAAGAGACCACAGAGCTGGTGGACAAGTTGAACCGTGCGCTGCGCGGCTGGGCGAACTACTTTGAGTAGGCACGGTCATCCCGCGTATCGCGCGCTCGACAACTACACCGCGATGCGGTTGCGCCGGTGGCTGCGCGCCAAGCACAAAGTCAAGCGACGCAGGGGCGGGACCTATCCACTCTCGCACCTCTACGGGCATTTTGGGCTCGTACGCTTGACCCGAGCTGGCCGCGGCCAGTCGTGGGCGAAGGCGTGAGGTCTTGTCCGAGAGCCGGATGCGGGAGATCTGCATGTCCGGTTCGATGAGCGGGATGTGGAAACGGAGCCATGGTCGAGCCACTGAGGCACCGCCAAACGAAAGGGGCGGAAACAGATATGCCCAGCCTAACGCCACCGCGCCACATCCCGACTCTACGATAGCGCGCCCAAATGGCGGGCAGGGCGCCAGTGTCTCGATTTAGAGTGCGCTGGCCGGTCGACAAAATTGTTCGAATGGCCCGCGGCTGGCCCGTTCATATGGGACGTTTTTGGTCAAGCGGGCATGATCATCTCCTTTGTGGTTCGGATGTCGGGGTCGAGCCGCCTTCGACCTGCAGCCAGCGCTGCATCAACTCATATCCGGTAGCCGATCATCTCGACTGACCATTTTCCCTCGTGCTCGAGGCGCGGCTCGAGGCTGGCGAAACCATTCTTCGGATCGGCGCTGGTTTTGCGCCAAACGGGCCATCGGTTCGCCAGCCCCGCATCCGACGAGGCTCGTCAAGCCTCGCAGATTTCAATCAAGCTGTTGGACAATTAGGCCGCTTTGAATTGGATGCCTTCCGGCACAGTCCCGTCGCGGCAAAAGCGCCAAAGCGCGATCAGCAGTTTGCGCGCCAGCGCCACAACAAGCACGCGCCTGACGCGCCCACGCTGACCGTCCACGCGGGCCAGAAACCACTTTGTCAGCGCCGAGTTCGGCTGCCATTGAATCCAGAGCCAGGCGAGTTCGACCATGGCGACCCGCAAGCGCCCATTGCCCGATTTGGATATGCCTTGCTCTTGGTCGATGTCGCCGCTCTTGAATGGCGTCGGCGCCAGACCAGCGTAAGCCGCGACCTGTCTTCGATTTTGGAAATCCCGATACAGGATTTCACTCCAAATGACGTTGGCGAGGCAGGGGCCAATCCCTCGGATCTGGGGCAGCAGACTAATAGCTGCGTGATCGCCAGCCTCCTCGGCGAGTGCGGTGCGTGCAGTTTCCGTCGCTGCGATCTGCTTAAGGATCAACTCCAGTCGATCTAAACCGCGAATGATTTCTTGCAGGAGACAGGGTGGCAAATGGCGTCCATCGCCGGTGCGCAGAGATTTGAGTTTCTCGCGGCGGTTCTTGTCGAGTGGTTGATAACCGCGGATGCCCTGCGTGAACAACAGGCCCTTGATGCGATTTGTCTCCGCCACGCGAGCGTGGACCAGCGTTCTGCGCTCGCGCCCCACGCGGCGACGGTCTTCCTCTTCCGGGCTTGGAGGCACGGCCATCGCACATACGCGTGGCTCGCCGCGCTTGAACGCCTTCAGCACACGCACAAGCGCTTCGCCGTCGATCTTATCGGTCTTGGCGCGACGATGACGGCGGGAAACCGCGACCGAGGCCGGATCGACCAGCCAACTCTCAATGCCTTCCTTGGTGAGAGCGCGGTGGATCCAGAAACCGTCCATGCCGACCTCTTGGATGACGACGACCTCCACCGGCCTGTCGTCGTTCGAAGCCTTGGCTCTTAGCCGACTGATCAGATCAAACAGTGCGGGAAGGTCGCCGCCGACCACTTCCCGCCGCGCCATTTTGGTCGAGCCCGGCGACAGGGACGTCACCAGCCATTTCCGCAAAGCCAGTTCCAATGACACATACAAAATGCCATTCTCAGCAGTGGCGGCTGTGCTTGGACGTGTGTGATCGATGGTGCGCATCGGTTGCTCCCTTCAGGTGGATTGCAACCAAGCCTGACCGAGCCGGCCGCTGCCTTCCACCCCCATGGGATCTTCGGACGTTGGCCATAGTCTGTAGAACGAATGTGATGGCCGGACGGAGCATGAAGGATTGGGCCCTGACAATTGGGCTCTTGGCGCTCGCATTCGCGGCTGGAGTGGCCTCTTCTTCGAACATGATTGGCTTTGGTCGATTACTCCTAGGCGATGTCGATGTCCGATGCGTCGAACGCAGCGCCTGTGTCGGAGACACGGTCGACGCCTCCCTGAGACACTACGACGAGGATAGAGGCGGTTTGACTGGGGTCTTTTGTACCGGAGCGGACGGGCTCATCACGAACAATGGATACTTCTTTCTGCGTGACATCGTGCAGGGCCGAACATGTCCCTCAGCCAGTTACGCCTTGGAGTTTAGCAACCCTTCAACACGAACCTTGGTGCGCATCGAGAACGGTGTTGTCGCGAGAATCACGCAAGGCGCGCTGCACTGGCCTTTTCCGTAGACGGCAAACGTCTCTTGTCGGCGAACCTTAGCCGGTCGGTGTGTGCAAGCGCGAACGGCCGTTGACCGTTGAACCACGACATTGGGAAAATCCACGCCGGGGCAGGGCGTGGCCCAATGCAGCCGGTCGCAAACGTGGCTCTCGGGCTAGCGCCCAGACAAGCGGAGACGGCTAACGACCAACTTTTCTAGCTTCGACATCAGTTCGACCTTCAGACGGCGCCTTTCCTCGATCATCTGCTTGCGGGTGTAGTTACCCGCAACGATCTCACCGCTGACTTCTGCCCCTGTCGTGCGGTGGGTGAGTGTGATGCGTTCGCTTCGGATTTGCCTGGCGCGAGACGAACGCGGACCAGACGGCGGTCCGCTGGCGCTCGAAACCGCGCTGACGCCCACATCCTCGGGCCGCAATCTAAAGACCTCTTTCATTCTCCCGATCCTAGACCGCTCTACCCACAAAGTCGTCTTTCGGCGAGAACCAGCCGGTCTTGATGACCGCGAAAGAGCGCCGGGCTATGCTCCCAACCACAGGAAAATGGCCGAACCGAGCGAGCCGAATGAACATAAGATGCCACTGCCGTTGGCGGTGACTATGGCGTTGGTTGTGTTTGGCGTTATTGCCGCCCTGGAACTCGCGTCGCTGCTTTTCCAGATCAATCTCATCAGGGCCGTGTTCGGAATTTGAAACCTGCCGGGCGTCTCATTTCGGCGAGATCGAGATTTATTGCCAATGCGGCTTTTAGCGGCTTGATTGGATAGACCTCGCCTCTCAGCAATTGAGTATCGCCAAGGGTGCCGGAGATGCCATTAGCGAGCCCTTGGGAAGAAATCGGGCCGAGCGTTCGCAAACCTTTCGAGCGTGAGCTCGCCAGCGAACTTGGGGAGGAGCACGAGTTATTCGGGTTGGCGGCACTGGCCGTCGCTCGGCGGCGCGACCGAGATGACGTTGCCTTCGCTCTATCCGACGGCCGGGTTGCGGTTGTTCATCTGACGTGGTCGAGCCGACGTGAACTGCCCGGATGGCCGTCACATGTTTTCCACCCGACCATGGACGCCTTCATCGCTGCGACAGCCTTGAGTGGCGATGAGACATAGGTTTCCGGCGACTGACCGTTGTCGGCGATCGTGAGCCGAAGTGACGGGTAGGGCGTGAGCGGCTCGTTTGGAGCGCGCCGGCCGCTCGAGAAAATTGCGGGATGGCGCAACGCTGGCCCGAAGCGGACTTTTGCAACGGCCATCACAACGACAGCAACGACGAGGCGCGAGCGGCGGCGGTTGCTCGCCGCTGCGGCGGCAGGCTAAGCCAGCAACTCCCGCAGCACGAGCCAGGCGGGCCGGAGCCGCGCCATGACACTCGCCGACATGTCCAACCTGGCCGAAATCATCAGCGCGCTTGGGGTCATAGCGGGGCTGATCTTTGTTGGGGTCCAGCTCCGTCAAGCCACGCTTCAAATGCGTCGCGCCGAGGCGAACGTTACCAACAGCGAGGCCTCTGTGATCAGGCAGGCCATCTACACCGATGGCGAGTTTGCGGAAGTTGTGTCCGCCGCCATTCGCCAAACCCGCGCGCTCGATGTTGTCGAGACGGATCGCATGACGACGTTTCTCTGGGAGATCGGTTTTCAGGTGCTTCAATTCTGGGACCGTACCAAGCACGGTCTTTTCAGCAGACAGGAATTTGAGGGGCTCACGCCGAGCTTCGCGCCGTACCTGACGTGCCCGGTCGGCCTACAATGGTGGAGGATGGCGCGCACAATGTATCGGCCCGATTTCGTCGCGGAGATGGAGAGGATCATTCCGGCGCTTGTTTCGCCAACCGACTCAATTCCAACCGAGGTCGCATCGTGACGCTCGCCGATTTGCAATCGAGCTCGCGTCCGGATTCGGCGAGGATAGGCCGCCGTCTAACCGCATATGCGAAAGGCTGGTTTCAGGCGAGTGAGACAGTCACCGAAATCGACACTAGGCGCGACGCTGGCCCATTTGCGACATCAACGGCGTCAGCTAAGCCAACAAGCAATATGCGCCCCATCGTTCATTGGGCATTGGCCTGGACGGCCTGCTTCGCAGTCAGCTTTGCGCTTTTGGCGGGCACAGCACTAGCCAACGGACAACTCGACGCGCGCTGGCGTTCACTGGCCGGCGCAGCTCAGGGCGTCGTCCTGCTGATCGTTTTTTCGATAGTCTGTGGTGCGGCATTGGCTGGGATAAGTGCGGTTTGTGATCGACTTGGTTCGCGCGACCTTAAGAACGGCCCGTCAACAATCCGTTGTTTGGATGGCGCTTCTTTCAGTGGTGCTATTCGCGGCGGTCCTTGTGTTGCGCGCTCTTGATCCAGCGTGGTCCGGTATGACGACTCCGCCGTCCTGTCCGGCGAATAGCGGTCGTCGCTGGTTTGTCTACTATTTCTCATTTCGCCAACGTGGCTGGATATGGTAGACGCCGGGCGACAGCCCGCCTTCATCGGTGCAGGTTCGATCCCTGTCGTTGGCAATGACTGCGTTTCGGCGTGCGCCGTGAAAAGGCGGCGCTTTCCAGCGGGTGCAAATCCCGCCCGGCGAGATGCTCCAGCCGGAAGCGATCGGAGCAGTCAGGGAGGTGACGAACTGGCTGAAGCCTTCGATTATCGTGTCACGAATAGGTGACAGAGCGAGTGTGCAGGCCGCAACGCGAGTGAACGCCGAGCAAGCCTCGAAAAGGTCGATGTGCAGGCCGACCCGATAGCCGTTTCGGGGAAGGCTGACACGACAGGGCGAGAGAGCAAGACGACGCCCAGTCGCTGCACCGGGGTACTGGCGGCAGCATGTACACAAGGAAAGCGCACGCAACACGGGAAGCCCCCGTGCGTGATCAGCGATGATCAACCGGACGCCCGTGAGGGACAGGCCGGGCGCGCAGGGGTGACGGAGAGGTTCGTAGTACTGCTGAAGCTGCGTAATTGCGGTGGAGGGAAGGGACCTCAGTTCAAGATCAACGCAATACGTGGCGAAGGACCTGGAGATTGGGCAGCCTATCAACTCCGAACAGTGTTCAGAAACTGCAGACGGCGTTACACGCAAAAGCGAAGGCCGAAGCTGGCTATCGTTTCTATGCGCTCTACGACAAGATTTATCGCGAAGACATTTTGGCGTTTGCCTACGCACAGTGTCGCTCCAACAAGGGCGCGCCAGGCGTAGACGGCCAAGACTTCGCCGACATCGAGGCGTATGGCGTCGAGCGATGGCTCGGCGAACTGGCGCTTGCGCTCAAGCAAGAGAGCTACAAACCGGATCCAATCAGAAGAGTGTACATCCCAAAACCCAATGGCAAACTGAGACCATTGGGCATTTCAACCGTGCGAGATCGAGTTGCCATGACAGCGGCGACGCTGGTGCTGGAACCGATCTTTGAAGCCGATCTTCCACCTGAACTCTACGCTTATCGTGCTGGGCGCAACGCCCAGCAGGCGGTGACGGAAGTGGAAGAGCAATTGTTTCGCGGCCATTCGGACGTCGTTGACGCCGACCTCGCCGATTACTTCGGAAGCATCCCCCACGCCGAGCTGATGAAGTCGGTGGCGCGACGTGTTGTTGATCGCCGCGTGCTGCATCTGATCAAGATGTGGCTGGAATGCGCTGTTGAGGAAACCGACGATCGAGGCGGAAAGCGGCGCACCACCGAGGCGCGCGACAGCGGACGCGGCATCCCGCAGGGCTCACCCATCTCACCATTGCTGGCCAATCTCTACATGCGCCGGTTTGTGTTGGGGTGGCGACAGCTTGGGCTGGAGCAGCGTCTCGGCGCACGGCTCGTCACCTACGCCGACGACCTCGTGATCTTGTGCAGGAAAGGCAACGCCGAAATGGCGCTGCAGCATCTGCGCGATCTTATGAGCAAGCTGAAGCTGACGGTGAGTGAGGAGAAGACACGAATCTGTAGCGTGCCGGGGAGTAGTTTCGATTTCTTGGGCTACACGTTTGGACGGATGTATTCGGCGCGAACCGGTCAAGCCCGACTGGGCCATCGGCCATCGAAGAAGAGCATCAAGCGCGCGGTCGCAAAGATCCGCGCGCTCACCGTCCACACGGGCACATGGCAAGAGACCACAGAGCTGGTGATCAAGTTGAACCGCACGCTGCGGGGATGGGCGAACTACTTTCGGGTAGGCACCATCAACCCCGCGTATCGCGCGCTCGACAATTACACAGCTGTGCGGTTGCGCCGGTGGCTGCGCGCCAAGCACAAGGTGAAGCGACGCAGGGGCGGAAGCTATCCACTCTCGCACCTCTACGAGCACTTCGGGCTCGTGCGCTTGACCCGACTTGGCCGCGGCCCGTCGTGGGTGAAGGCGTGATGTCTTGTCCGAGAGCCGGATGCGGGAGATCTGCATGTCCGGTTCGATGAGAGGGATGTGGAAACGGAGCCACGGTCGAGCTGCTAAGGCACCGCCAAACGAAAGAGGCGGAAACAGCTATGCTGGGCCTAACACCACCGCGCCACATCCCGACTTTACGAGACTCCGGCCCGTGCGAGGGCAATGCCACGTGCGGCCGCTTTGGAGAAAACTACGCATTGCTGAACTTTTGGGAGCCGAGTGGATGCAGAGGTTCGACGCAAAGGCGCTCTACGAGGCGCTAGATGCTAGGAGAACGTCTCAAGGTCTCACTTGGCAAGAATTGAGCAGGCTCGTCGGCGTGAGCGCGTCCACCATGCAACGCCTTTCTCAAGGTGGCCGGCTCGAGGTCGATGGCATGCTGGCGATGGTAAAGTGGCTCGGTCGCACGGTTGAAGACTTCGTGCGGGAAACCAAAACTTGAGGCGACTAAGTCGGCAAGCTCAACTCACGGCGAGATCGAGCCGCTAAGTGGGTGCAGGCGCGAACGTCCATTAACTGGCGGTGTTCGGTCTCCGGGGAAATCGGCCTCAGACGCAGGTTTGGCCCGAAGCGGACCTCTGGCTGATCCTGGCGGATGTGGCATAACGCGAGCGCGCGATGACCCCCGCTGACATCGATACGTTCCTTGAAAAGCTACATGTCGAAGCCGAGCGGCTCGCGACGATGATCGATGTCCCGCCCGAGCTTCGATTGAATAGAAGCGAACCCACAAGTGATGGCTTTTGGCTTGCTCTGTATTGGCGCGAGGCGAATGACGGAGACGATGAAGACGGCCATTACCTCGCACTCATGAGCAAGGAAAACGGCCAAGAATGGGAGCTGTCTGAGGTCTCTCTCGACTACACCGACAATCTACTTTGCCGGTACTTTGACGGAGTCACGCATCAAATGGCGATGCGGCGAATTGCGGGAAAGTCCGACGTTGATCGACGCCGCGATCTGTTCGCGACGCAGGAAGAACTAATGGCCCGGTTGAAGCCGGAGTGGGCCGAGCGGACCAGGAAACGCCACACCCAAATTCTGCGAAACTTCCCGTTCGCCGACGAAAAGCGTTGACCTCGCAATGTCCGCTCCCGGCGAAAGCGCGCCTTCGCTGACGCAACATCGCGAATGTCAGGATCAGAGCGACTGAGCCGCTGGCGGATTTCCTCGATTGGCGCGACGCTGGTCTAAGACGGACAACCGTGCATGAGTCTAGACTTGAAGAGGGTGGTGCTTCTCCCTGCATTGGCATCGCTCGCCGCCTGTGGATTTTCGGTTCCGAACGAAGACCTCGCGAGAGCGTGTCGTGGTCTGCCGCCGAACACGCGCTCTGAAATCGGTTTCAACCGATGTCGTTCTGCTCGCAGACAACAATGTCGATGTCTTGTCTCTCACTCCATACGGCAGTCCGAACGCCGCCTCCGAGGCGAGTGGCCCATGTCACCTTTGTACAATCCTGCTGCATCGCGGGTTCGCATCGGTGGAGTGGTTGCCCTCATTCGCGAACAATAGTGATCGGGTCGTGCGTTACTCGTTGGCCCAATCGGGCGATCCGAAATGCATTCCTCAACAATACTCGTCTGAGGGCCGCGACTGGCCGCCCGCTGGAACGTGTTTCGCAGTGGAACGAGATGTGCCCCGAACCGCGCGCTATGCCTTGGATCGGGCATCGACAGGCTTCGATCAACGTGGATTGTCAATGTGGAGGTATCGCTTGGTTGACCTCCAACAGAGGAAGGTCGTGGCCCAGGCCGTTGAGCCACATCAGGTTGGAATCGAGACGCCGATCTATGGTTGCGACGACGTTGGCGTGCACCGGATTCCCGCGCGGGATTTTATCGAGCAGACAATCCGTCCAACGCCGCCATAGCGGATGTCATAGCGGCAGCTTTCGGCGATTTCGCGCCGCTGTCATTGTGTGAGCGTGAATGTCCGATTGGTGACTGAACCCAGTCAGGCGACAACGGTGAGCTGAGCAAGGCCCCCGAACTAGCCAGTAGACGTTTCCACCAGCGCTCCGCTAACTGGCCGTGTGCAAATCTTGGATAGCTCCAATTTCGGCCTGCGGTCAGCGCGTCTCACCCTGCGTAGTCGCGAATCCAACGTCTCAGTCACGCTCTTTCCAATGATCCACTTGGGGGAGCCATCGTTCTTCAGCGCGGTCTATGCGGATGCGTTCGCGCAAGACGCGGTGCTCATAGAAGGAGTGCGATCCCCGATTACTATGCGCGTTACCCGCGCGTACCGATGGATTGCGGGGTCCCGGCGACTCGCATTGGTCGTTCAACCACAATATCCAGCGCAATCTGTCTCGCGGGCGAAAATCATTCACGCAGACCTCACCGGCGCAGAGTTTGAGAATCTTTGGAAGAAAGTGCCGTTGCTTCTCAAGCTGCTGCTCTACGTTGGCGCGCCAGCCTATGGAGCATATCAAAGGTGGTTCGGAACCCGCGCCTCTATCGCAAGAGGACACGCGCTCGAAGACCTTCCAAGTCGGAAAGAAACACTGAGTTGGGCACCAGAGTACGCCGCCTTCGACAATGCTATCCTCACGGCTCGCGACAAGCGCCTCGTTGAAGTGATGGACGCCTATCTAGACGAACCAGTCGCGGAGCCTCGCCGCTTAGCGGTTGTCTACGGCGCTGGCCATATGCGGGCGGTCATCCGAGAACTCACGAAGGCGCGCCGGTTTCATGCGGTCGAGAGCGACTGGCTGATGATCTTCCCTCTGGATAACGACGATGCCGATTTGGTCGTGAAGATCGACAGATGAACGGCTCTCTTCGGCGATTTCGAGCCGCCCACTAGTGACGGGTGAGAGCGGCCGCAGTCGGCCGACAAAGACGTTCAATGAAATCGCGGCTACGGCATGTGCTGGCCCAACAGACGCCGTCGGATGGAAGTCCAATGCACCTTGCCTTCGACGTGGCGGGTCCTACGCTGCCGTGGTGCGAGCGGTGTTTTTCTTATTCCTGCTCTGCGCTGCTTGTGCGGCGCAGGCGGCGTTTCCTGGTGCGCCAAGTTTCGCCGAGGCGCGCGTCAAACCCGAACGTGTTTGCGACGCACGTACGCTCGCCAAAGATCGATGTGCACCTGTGCATGCTTGCCTTGGGTGATTGAAACGACGGGCGCCCGCAATGGCACGACGATGTGGCCCTGCGCGCCGGGATAGGCAACGTCGAGTTGCTTCTCCAGAAGATCGATCTGGACCCGCAAAGGCCGAAACTGCCGATCACCGAGACGGGCGGGTACGGCCTCCAAGTCGGAGCGGCGCGCACTCATCGGACGGCCACTCGTCGAAACGCGCTTGAAGCAAAGGCGGCCTAGGGGATGGTCCTCAAGGGGTCTGCCAGGCGGGACAATCATGCGCGGCGTGGATCGACGGGAATTTGGCTTACTGGCCGCTGCGGGCCTGTCTGGTTGCGCGACCGGTGCCGCGACGGGGCCGGTGGCGGGTGTCGACAGCTACATGCGGCGCGTGGCGGCGTTCGATTTCACGGGCGCCGTGCTGGTGAAACAGGAGGGTCGCGTTCTGCTGTCGCAGGCCTACGGCTTCTGCGATCGCGCGGCCGCCACGCCATTCACAACGCGCACGCCGTTTAATATTGGCTCGATCACCAAGCCGATCACCGCGTGCGTCGTCATGAAGTTGGTGGAGCAGGGCAAGCTCGCGCTGAGCGATCCGCTGAGCCGATTCGTGCCCGATGCGCCGGCGGACAAGGCGGCGATCACCATCGTCCAATTGCTCTCGCACTCAGCGGGACTGACGCGCGATAGCGCGAGAAACTACCCGATGGCGATCCGCGCGCAAGCGCTCGCGATTGCTATGGCAGCGCCGTTGAATACCGCGCCGGGCGCGCAGATGGCCTATTCCAACGATGGCTATCGCGTGCTGGCGGCCATCGCGGAAATCGTCACGCAGCGGGAATTTCCTGAGATCGTGCGCGAACTGGTGTTTCGTCCCGCTGGCATGCGCGAGGCGGGATTTGTCAACGAAGACATTTGGCCTCGCGGTTCGATCGCGATTGGCTACAATGAATGGAGCAAAATCGGCACGTTTCAGGAGGGGTCGCGTGATCGCTGGAAACGCGAGGGCGCGGGCTCCGTCGTCGCCAGCCTGGCAGACCTAGAAAGATTTCGAGACGCGTTCTTCGCTGGACGCATCGTAAGCGCCGCGTCCGTCGCGCAAATGACAACCGTCCACGCCCGAGAGCCGGGAGAGGATGGCGACGCCTATGGATTGGGCTGGTTCGTCACCGAAACGGCGGATCATTCGCCGCTGATTTTTCATGGCGGCGATGTCCCCGGCTATCATTGCGAATTGCGGTGGTATCCCAGCGAACAGCGCGCCATCATCGTGCTGACGACACAAGAGCTCTACGACGAATCCGGATCGGGGCTCGGCGTGCAGAAACGCCTGATCGCCAGCAACATCTCGCGCGTGTTGGGCGCTATTGCGTTCGAGCCGCCACCCGAAGCGCGCTTGCCGAACGCTGCTGAGGCGGCCGCGTTGCTCGGCGCCTATCGGACGGCGGAGGGCGGGGCGCTCACGATCTACAGCCCCTCACACAATCCCGCTGATCTTTGGATTGGCGCTGTTGGGCAAGACGCCGTCAACGCGCTGCAAGGCACGGACGCGAATCGTCGCGCGCTCTGCGCGCGCTTCAATGCGCGGAGCATGGCGCTGGTCGAGGCAATGGCGGCGCGCGATCGCGCGGCGCTGGGGCGGCTTCTCTCGGAAGACAGTCATTTCATGATTGGCGGCTTGATCGGCGATTTCGAGTCCTTCAGCCGCGAGCACGGCGCCTATCAGGGCGCCTATCTGATCGGCACGCGTCACGACCTTGGCGGACCTGCGAATTTGCGCACGATGTTCAATTTGCGCTTCGCCAGCGGCGCTTACGATCTGAGTTTCACCTGGCACGGCGAGACGCTCTACGAGACGCTCACGCAGACGGGCGCGCTGTTCATCGCGATGCTGCCGATCGCGATGACCGGCCAAGACGCGCTGGCCGCCTACGATTTCGTTTTCCAACGCGCGCTGGCGTTCAGGGCCGCGCGCAATGCGTCCGCGTCGACCTATACGCGCCTGATCATCGGCGATCTAAATGCGACGCGTGTGAGCGCTTAGTTCGGGGCCACGCGGCTATCGCACGACCGAGCCGACGGCGCCCCGAGCAGCGGGCGACACTTCAGCAGAGGCACCTGCCATAAGCGTTGGGTATCGTTTGGGCAATTGGCGTTACGTTCGGTACCGCGACGCGTGTTGTCGGCGAGAACCAGCCGCTCGCGGCGCGTGGGCGCGAACGACCGTTGACCGGTCGAACCGACAGGACGAACCCGGACATCTTCAAAATCGGCGAATTCTGGCCTGCGTGCTAGTGTCGATAATTGGGCCGTTGGGAGACGGCATCGTGACCTACAATCTTGAGCAGCGCGGGCACTGCCGAGTGAGTGCACGACAAATGTTCAAGCGCGTCGAGGGTGGATTTCAGTACAAGGACATGAGATTCCATTTGGAAGACCCGCAGATTTTTCTTTCAGGCGAGTGACCGTCTTCGGCGACATCGCGCCGCGACGCAGCAAATTTGATCGACGGCAGATCTTGAGCCGCCTAGCCATTCGCGAATAGTGGCGATCGGGTAGGGCTTGGCCCAAATCCGCCGTTCGCCGTGAATGAACCGACCCCGGTCGAACGTGAGGTGCGTGTTGCGGTGGGTCGCGTCTAATGTTTTCAAGATGATTGGGACCGCTCGGCGCAAAATCCTGCTCCTTATGGTGTTCGCCGCTGGATGCGTCACGAGCAGTGGGACAGAGCTGCCGGCGTCCAATTCGCCACGGTTTGAGGCGTTCGTTTCCGATCAATTCGATTTCGACAATGCCGCCGAGACGGAGCGGAGGTTTCAAGACTATTATAGGGTGGCGGTGGCGCGTCACGACGATCTTGCCGCAGCCGAGCTCTTGACCCAGGTCGCGCGTGCCCAGGGCGTTCAAGATCATGTACAAGACGCAAACGCAACGCTGCGCAGCGGCGCGTTCGCCTTAGCTAATCCCAGGCTGCGAGCAAGATTTGCGCTTGAGAGCGGACGACTTCTGCGACGAGGAGGCGATCGCGACAGTGCCGCGCAACACTTTCAGCAAGCCTTCGAGATTGCACAGGCTGCTCATCTCGATGCTCTTGCCGTCGACGCAGCGCACATGATGGCGCTAATTTCATCCGGGGATGATACTCAGCACTGGGTGGAGCGAGGACTGGCGATTGCGCAAGCGTCGCACGATCCCGTTGCTCGCCACTGGGTTGGTACGATCTGCTTCAACTGGGCGACGTCGCTGAGCGAGCGGGGCGACCACCAAGCAGCAACGACCTATTTTGGCCGATCACTGACGGCCCGTGAACATGAAGGCGATCGCGACCTAATAAGAACGACCCAGTTGGCGCTCGCCCATGAACTCGGCTTGACGGACCAAACGCAACGTGCGCGCGTCATGCTGTTGCGGTTGCTGCAAGAGGCTCGTGCGACTGGCGCGAACACCGACGCCATCCAAGCTGAACTTGATCACCTCAGCGCTGCTCGGTAGCAACGGACGGCGAGTTTTTGCCGGTCTCGGTGTGCCCGCGAACGGGGGCTTAGCGACCGAGTTCAGCCTCGAGGTAAATCGGTTCTTTGGCGTAGGCTGGCCCTAAACGGACATCAGAAAAAGTTGATGTCGCCCCCGCCGAGTCCGATTGCGGTGATAGTTCTCCCATCATCGGCGAAGGTGGCTTGCCAGCCTTCATACCCGGACGAATTGTTGAATAGCTGTAGAGCGACGTCGCCCTCAAGCGCTATCCGGACGTCCGCAGTCCTTATTTCGACGTCGAAGCTGATGACACGACGGCCTTGAATGAGTTCATTTGCCGTCAGTTCGGCGTCTACCGGTGCAGGTAAACCAAATTTTTGGCCGTCATTTGCATCCGTTAACGCGATGCCGCGCGCCGTGACGATGCGCCATGGCACGCTGACGGCCATGCCGACGCCATCTCCAAAGTCGAAAGCCCAATCGTGCTCTCTCCTCTCAATGACGCACGTGCGGCCGACGGCGGCGGCTTGCAGCAAGTGAAGATAATCAGCGGA
Source organism: uncultured Pseudomonadota bacterium (assembly GCA_963837475.1). Classification (GTDB taxonomy): domain Bacteria; phylum Pseudomonadota; class Alphaproteobacteria; order Caulobacterales; family Aquidulcibacteraceae; genus Vitreimonas. The sequence continues at coordinate 263,579 of CAWIND010000001.1, read as the reverse complement.
CACGCTCGACCAGTACACTGGCGCGCGGGAAAAGCCCAATGTCCGCTCCCGGCGAGAACGAGCCGCTCGTTGTGTGCGGGCGCAAAGGACCGCTTGGCGAATGAACATGACGCTCGGAAACTGGCCCTCGGATGGGTCGTGGCCCACAGTGGACGGCCGCCGAAGACCATTTCGGGCAGAATACAGGAGGGCGACGTGGGAGCCTGGGGCAGCGGGTATTTCGAAAACGACGATGCTTCGGATTTCGTCGGTGATTTGACTGACGCGCGCGATTGGCATGTCGCCGAGGCCGCGTTCCAACGCGTGATCTCTGCCGGTGACGAATATCTAGAAGCGCCGGAGTCCTCGATTGCAATTGCTGCTGCGGCGGTCGTCGCTCACAGGCTTGGACGCCTCTCTCTCGATCTCGAACCGGATTATCTGGCAGCAATCGCATCCCTGAACGCGCCGGACGCGGAGCTCGTGTCCAAGGCAAGAGCCGCTTTGGCTCGGATCAAGCAGCAGTCCGAACTTGGCGATCTCTGGGAGGAAGGGGGCGCCAAAGCGGCATGGCTCGCCACGGTCGAGACAATTGACGACGCACTGTAGTGATCGAGCTTCCAGTCGCCGGGATCGCCCCGACACACGACAAATCTGCTCTCGCCTGATGTCTGATTTTCGGCGATAGCGAGCCTTTGCCGATGCAACATGGCCAGCGGCTGGAATTGAGCGCCTGCGCCAGTCGTGAGACATGTCCATAGGCGCGCCGCTGGCCCATTGCTGCCCGTGGACGTGCCGAGGGGCAGCGAGATGCGGCGGGTGCGGCCCCGGCCACTTCGCGTGAATGGTTTGTTTCGGCGGGCGTCAGCCTGCACTTTGTGGGCCGTGTCAGGGCCGTGTTGTGCGCATGAATTCGGTGAGACGTCCGTCAGGGTCGTCGCGCATGTCGCACGGGGCGACCCTGAGGCCGTGTTCTGCATCGCGGACCGCCGCCACTTGCACGATGTAACCTGCGGGCAAGAGCCGGCCGCAGACGCTGTAGATGTAGAGGCGCACGATTTCGGCAGTCTCGCCGGGATCGCCTTTGACGACTTCTAGCACCTCAAGCCGCGTGCGGCTCATATAGTGCGCATTGATTTCGTCGTAGCCGCGCAGATCGCGCGGTTGGGTTTGCAGGAGCGGCGTGTCGGAGATGACGCGGCCGCGGAAGATGACATCGACGCGGGCGACCATGTCACCCCAATATTCTTCCATGCATTGGCAGGCGAAGGCGTCTCGCGGTGCGAGCACTGCGCTTGCGCCGGCGGCGGCGAGGGAGAGGACGAAGAGGCGGCGTGCGGCGCGCATGCATGAGGCTTCCTTCAGCTCGGGCGACCTCCGGGCGCGGCGGCGGGGTCGGCTTCCGCGTCGCGAGGACGCTCTAAAACGGCCCACCAAAGGCGACTTGTTGAATTTGCCATCGCCTGTCCCACTCGCTGCGCCCTCTGTACCGAATTCGGCCCTAGCGGAGGTTCGGTCGACCATCGCGTATCGTTGGACGCACTGCCCGACCGCCATGATTCGCAAAGCGTCTCACGGGTTCGCTTGGTGTTGAGAAGGCCGACCCGAACGAATCCCTGTTCGTGAAGGCGGCTGAGATAGTCGATCACGACGCCATAAGGGACGCTTTGGTCAGGGTATAGGACGATCCACGCGTCGGCATAAATTTCAGAAGATCGCAAGACGGGATTGTTGTCGATGGCGTGCTTGAGCGCCGTCTCACCCAATTCTTCATAGTCGACCAACTCGGTATCGACGAGCGGTCTAGTCCCGCTTGCGTCTATACCGATTACCGTTGGGTGCATGCCTTCGTTGGAATAGCAGACTTCCTGCGCCGGCGGGCCAAGATCGCGAAACAAAAAGTCCGTCGTGGGCGTCGGCGCCGCGGTCAGAAATGCTAGTATTAACGCCGCCAACACGCCGACAATTGGAACGAGGTTTGGCCTACGGAAACCGACAAACAATGGCGCTCGCCCTCCAATCAGAAAGTCACTGCACTGACGATGGCGAGAGTTCGCGCACATGGCCACTCACGCTGCAGTGAGACAGTCAGGCCAACGCCCGCGCACTCCAACAACTCAACGCGGTCGCGATTCTTGGGAGCCATCGTTGCGGCGTTAGCCGGGAAAGGCTTGAACGCCGATCTTTTCCAATCTGCCGTCCTGTTCGACAAGGCAGGCGAGGCTCTCCAACCCCTGGGCGTAGCAGAACATCGGCTCTGATCGGTCACGCAAAGCCAGATAACTTTCACGACTGATCCAAGGCTCGGGATCAAACTCGAATCCGGAAGGCGTAATTGGGGGCTGTCGCGGATGCGGCCATGGCGGCAAATCGGCGGTCGTTTGGCCGCGCCCAGCCAATCCAATCCATTCCTGCAACGCGATCTGCATCGGGGTGCGCGTCGCGGGCGTGTTCAGACCAGCCAGGGAGGCGGCTGGCGCGGCGTCGGTCCATACCACATCACCCTCGGCATTGCGGACGATCATGAGCGCCGCAGACTGACGACAAGTGGGGCCACTCGTTGTCGCTTCAACTCGGTAGCGCGAACCGTTCGCGCCCGCCCACTCGCCGTCGGCTGCCGCGTCGCAATAAGCTGTCGGGCGACCTTCTACCTGTGCGTTGATGACATGCTCAGCCAGAACCGTGTGAGAATAAGCGCCAAGATGCCCGAATTGTCCCGGCGGACTAAGGCGACCATCAAAGGTGACATGCACGCGCACGCCCTCGCCGGGCTCCAGTTGATCCGGCATCACGGCAGCGATTGCTGAGCGCGCTTCCGGCGTCATGGCGAACCAGTAGGGCTGCTCATTCTCGCGACCATTCTCGATGAAGAGTTGAACCTCCCAACCATCGACGTAGACGCCTGTGAAGCGGCGCGTCTCCGATGGAGTATTTTGCGCGATCGCCGACGTTGCGCACCACAGGGAAAGTAACAAGGCTCCCGCCGTTGCAAAGAGTCTCTTCATACGTGGGATCATGCGACACCCTCTGAATTCTCAACATCTTCGCGATCTCGCCGTTGAAAAAGGCCGCTTTGTGGCCTGCACGCACGCGTGATGAGCGCACGTTTCGCAATCCCGAAAGCGTGATAGCGCCCGGCCAAAATTACTAGACCGTCGCCGTAGGCCTTTTGTCGGCGCCCACTTTTCGGCGAATTCCTGCGTTCGCGGCGCGGCATCGCATGCGGCGGCATTGGATAGACTAAGCCACGCGGCGAAATCAGCGTCACGGCGTGACGTGGTCGGGAGCGGACCTTGGCAGAACACATCAAAGTCGTAAGCTCGGGACCATGGACGCAGCGGCGGTCGGCGGCGAATTTGATCGCCTCGTGCAAGCCCGGTTGGAAGAAAACGATCTCACGCCTTTGTCGAATCGAGAAGGCGTGCGCGCTGCTGCGCTAAACTAGTGACGCACCATTTAACGCCACGGTCGAGCGGAGTCAGTTGAGATCGCCGCCGCGGACGCTGCGGGCCGCTAGAGGCGCAGCGTTCGATTGGTGCGATTCTGAGGCGTGCCGCCGCCGCGCAAGACCAACATCTGGACTCACACCTCAGTGAGACGGGGGATCAACCAAATCCGAAAACCGCACAGTCCAGTGCATCGGATCGTCGCGGTTTGCGTCTTCCCAGCTTACGACCTCGTCGTGCGAGATGGTCGTTTGCACAGGCGCCCCACCGGCCAAGTGAACGCCGAAGTCAGCGATGAAGTGATCCGAATTGCCGAAGTGGAAGCTAAAGCCTTGCAACACGTGAGGGCCTGTCGGCAGCCGCCCGCTCGTGTCGGATCGAGCGCGGCCGCCGCCTGAAACCATGCGCGTATTGGCCAAGCGTGCATTCGGGACCCAGAGGTAAGCCACGCGCACTCGGTATGGCCGTGCGCTGTTGTTGTAGACTTGGGCGGGTGTGACTACCTGCGCTTCACGCATGTGTCTCTCTGCGTCTGTTGTCGCCGGGGGCGCGGCGGGTGCGGGCGCAGGTGCAGGTGCTCGCAGTCCGGCGCGTGGAGCTAAGACGCCAGCGCGCGCGATCTGCGCCGGAGATACGAGCAAAGCGGGCGGGGTTTCGGCGGGAATGACTTCGTAGATCGGTCGCCCGGGTGTGAGTTGCTGGGCGCCGTTGCGTAGCAGGGACGTCGAAATGCCGGTCGCCGCCACAGGAAGACTGGGATCGGGTGCGCCGGCGGCGCCAAAGGCGAAGCCGACTGCGATCGCGGTGGCGAGATTGGTGAAGTCCATGCCTTGATCGTCAAGCAGCACTGTTCGGATCGTTGGGTGCCGCGACCCGTCCAAGGCGATAGCGACGGTCCGGATATTGGCGTCAGTCCCATCTGCGCGCATGAATTCAAAGCCGGAAAGCACAAGCGTTGAATTGGGCGGGCCAGCAGGAATGGGGATGTCGGCCACGCCACGAACGACGGCAGTCACCACCCCTCCCGGAGCCTCTGGAATGCGAAGCCAGCGCGCCTCTACAAAAAATGGATCTTCGCCGCCGGAATCCCCCCACGCAGCCTCGAAGCTTTCGCCGTTGGGCATGAGTGTGGCTTGCCGCAAACGATGGTCGCCATTGAAAAAGCCAAACCGGAAGGCGGACAAAGCGGGCGCGCGACCTATCGGGCATCCTGTTGCGATCTGGACAACTCCTTCACCGCGCTGACCGCCGACAAGGCAGCTTTGATCCACGCGCGCAACTTGGCCGTCAGCCATTGTTGACCCAGCGAGCAAATAGAGACCGAAGACAGCAAGAGCAGTTTGGCGGGTTCGCATCACGCCCTCCCTCAGCGGGTTTCTCAAGGTGCTGATCCCGCGAAGCGCCTTCGTCAAGCCGGATTTGTTGCAATGGCCGCTACATCGCCCAAGATGAAGGGCCGCGAGCTCAAAGGAAATGCGTGCAGCTAGGCCAACCGCAATCGCACTCTCCCAATCGCATCCAAACAGCAGACCGCAACCCCAGCCGGGTCGTTCGTTTCGGTGAGGGGGAGTGGAGTGACTCGGCTGAACGACCGTTCACGGCGATGGTGCGCCTTGGCGCCCGCAACATCGCGAACAGCAGGAGAGGGCAGAGTGAGCCGTTGGGAAATTTTGATGACTGGCGTGATGCTGGCCCGAAGCAGACACCGAGCGTGTCGTTACTCCGTCGTCTTTCCGTCGAAATGTTCTTCATTTGCCTCAGCATTGGCTTTGGTCGGGTGAATGACCCCATCCCGATGCTCCGGCGGTCCGTAGATGGTATAAACGCGAAGTGGCTCAGAGCCGGTGTTCACGACGTTATGTTGGGCTCCTGCCGGAACGATGAAAGCATCGTCAGCCCTCACCGACGTCCTGGCGCCATCGATCCAGACCTCTCCAGCTCCCATTTCGACGCGAAAGAATTGATCGCGGTCGCTATGGGTCTCGAGACCAATTTCCTCGCCCGGCAGCAATGACATGAGAACAAGCTGAAGATTGTGCCCCGTGTAGAGAACACGCCGAAAATTGGCGTTCTTTTCAGTCAAACTCTCAATGTTCGCGACAAACCCCTTCATGTGCGCTCCCTTTCCTTGTCAAGGTGAGCAGAATTGCGCGGGTTAAGGCTTGAGCCAAATCAAAGGGCGCTCGCGTCAGGGGAGATACTGAACTCAAAGGAGTTCGAATATGGCAGTTCAACATTCCCGGCTTTATCCCTGGTACATTGGCGTCGCGGTTATTGCCGCCTTTGAGTTGATCATTGGCTACTTGTTTTTCGCCACCTCATCTCCCTGTGCGTCGCCAATCCCGCAGATATTCGTTTTGCTCCTCATTGTCCTGCCGGTTGTGTATCTTACACTCATGTACTTGGCGCTAAAGAGCCAACCCTAGCGCTTGGGCGAGCGTCCGCATCCGGCGATAGCGCGCCTTCGCGAACGCAACATTGTCAACGGCAGAAGAGGGCGGACTAAGCACTGGCGATTGGCTCGGCGCTGGCCCAAAGGCGAAGTTGCGCTTTTCGCGTACCAATGGCTTGATTGGCAGGCATGGGGACGAAGATTGCATTCGGCTGCGGCGCGGCGCTGTTGCTGGCCCTTGCGTTAGTCTTCTTTACCCCTCTCGGCATGATCCTAGTTTTTGCGACGGCGGAGCACGGGCAAACCGTCACGGTAGGACGTGATGGGTGCGATACAGTCGCTTTGGCCTTCTCTAGGCGCCGCGGCGTCTTCGGCGCGAGACACGAGCAGATTGCCAGTCATACTGGCGAATGGGCTCCAGAAGGCATTCTCCCGGAAGTCGAATTGCTGCCGCCGCCTCGGTCCGCCGGAGTTCAGAGAGTTCGGCTGGGCGGATCATATGGCACCCATAAATCTCTGCGGTGTGAAACTGCGCCCGTAGGCGTGGTGTGCGCAGTTGTCTTCCCGTCAGACGAAGTCAAACTCACCATATACTTTGATGCCAACACCGCTGATCCGAACTCTCGCGCCGTTGAAATAATGCGACACATCACGAGCAACGTACTGTGTCGGCCGAACACGCCCGTAGCGCCATAGGCCGCTGCGGCCTCGATACGCGAATAACCGTTCTCGGCGAGTTTCGGCCGCCGCCGGAGTGCACCGAAGGTCTGGTTGCCGCCGCAAACCGGACGCCTGAGAAATCAGCAATGGTGTAGTGGATGGCCCAAAGCGGCCCGTCGGCCACTGTGATACAGCAAACGTCAGATGAACCGACCGATGCTTTTGTTGTCGCTTGCCCTCATCAGCGGCTGTGACATCGCCATCCCACAACTAAGTGGGTGCCCTTCAGTCGCCGTGGACTACTTGTCCAATCATGATTGGCAGGACACGCAGGAGTTCTCCAAGCTCGACCTGGAAACGCAGTACACAATCTTCATCTGCGGCCAACAACGCATGGGGCCGTTGGGGCGGCCCGAGCTGTCGGAAGCCATGGCGATGGAAGGTGCGCCTGCCGAGATTTTTCTCAGACACAAACTGGTCGATGCCAGAGACGATCTGACAATTCGGGACGTCATTTTTGTTTTGACCCTCATGCAGCTTCGCGGAACCTTTCGGATTTCAGACGATCCGGGCTTGATTGAATTGCTGCGTACCAAGGCCGCATCGATACGGTATGGCGACTATCGAAGGATGGTTGAGGGCTGGATTGCGGAAGTGGAAAACTCTGACAGCTACGGTCGCTATCGCTTGCCGCCGTCCACATCCACGGCCGCGAGGCCGCAGTGACCACGTTCGGCGAATGTGACAGTCGCTGAAATCGACACCGGGCTCGGATCTGGCCCAATTCGGCCACCCAAATTCAGACTGTCGTCAAACAGGGCCATGCCGCGTCGTCGCGCTAAGGTTAGGCAACACCGAGGGATCTAGCGAAGCCCCGCCTCCCCATAATAGCTGATTACATCAGCGTCCAATTCTCCGCGTGCACGAGTCATATCGACTTGGCCTTCTTGCTCGTGACCCAGCCGCAGGGCTGCGACGCCCCGGCCGAAAAGAGCTAAGTAATCGGTTTGATCTTTCTCGACTGCGGCGGAAAAATCAGAGAACGCGGCGTCGTAGTGGCTTTCGGTAAAATTAAGGAAGCCTCTTGAGAATAGGGCGTACGAACCGCCGTCACTCAGGCGCAGCGCGTCTTCACATGCGGTGTGTGCGACTTCAGATTCGGTCCGGCGCGCAGCGCGAACCTCGCAGCGAGCGCTTTGGTAGCGCGCCTCATTGGGCATCATCGAGGCGGCGAGGTCGAATTCATCAGATGAGTTCGCCCAATCTCTTATTCGAAAAAAGACTGCGCCCCGAGAATAATGGAGATGAGCCAGCTCGCCGGCCCTGAGATCGGCCACCCCAGAACGAACGCGCGTGCCTGCGGCCGAATCTGGGCGTTGGTAAGCGCTTAGCGCTGTCGCGTAATCCGCCAAAGCTTCGTCATATCGGTGCAGCCAATACAGCACGGCCGCGCGATTGCCATAAGCGCGTGGATTATTCCGCTGCGATCCCAAGGCTAGGCTGAAGTATCGATAAGCCTCCAAAAAGTCGGCGTTTGCGTGGGGCTCGTCCCCTTGAGTCAGATACAGTTTTCCACGAAAGAAGTACGCGGCCGCCATTGTCTCGCTCGAGTAGCGCTCACCAATCACACGTCCACAACTGCTCAGCGCTGGCTCAGGATTGTGACGGTCTCCTGTGGCGCAGCGCGAAAGGCCTTCATGGCCCAGACTTAGGCTACTGAACCAAAGCGGATCCCTATTGCTGTCCCACATACTTTGCGCCCAGGCGGCGGGCGCAACGCATCCAGCCAAGAGCACAACAATGCAGAAAACGAATGATCGCCGCATACAAACCACCTTTGCAGTTGAACAAAGTGTCTTAGGGGCCAGCGATCAGCATGATTGGCATGACAAGCGCCCATACGATCAACAAGTACCTGCGAAGGCTCATATCGAATCCAAGGAAGGACATGCGCATCCCGTAGAGCGGAATTTTCAGGATCACGAACAGCATCGCCGCCGCCATAAGCGCGACTTGAGTGCGAGTGATTGGGGCGCCGATCATTTCTTCTTCGCATCGCGACAATAGCCCGGCGCCGACTGCCCGTCATTCCCATTTCGGCTTGTCTCGGTGGTCGCAAAGGGCGGGTTTTGAGCGCGTCGGCCATGTGACAAAAAGGGCGATCAGGGCAGGGCTGGCCCATTCCGGACTCTCAGCGTTCGTGGTGCTAAGACTGTGTCGAGACGCCCGACTAGGCCCGGCTTCCCGGATGAAGGGTCGATGACAATGCGAGCCGCGTTTTTTGCCTTCCTGCTCATAGCGACGCCCGCTTGGCGGATTCGATATCAGCTGAGACCACCGCCGCAATGCATCTAATTCGCGATGGTCACGTCCGAGAAGGCCTGGATGCGCTCGACGCTCTGATCAGGGCTGGCGATTCCAGCGCTGTCGAAGGGCGCGGTGAATTGTTATCCGCGGGTTTGCCCGGCATTCCGCGCGACGCCGCCGCGCCTGTGACCTGTTTGAGCATGGCACGGCCATGGGCCGTGGGGATTCTGCCCAAGGCCTGGCGAGTTGTTATTACAATGGCGAAGGGAGAACCCAGGACTATGCGCGGGCCGCAGTGCTCTATCAGCAGGGTATTGAGCGCGGCGAGCCGAAGGCGCGTTGCGCATTGGGCAACATGTACATTCTCGGACGCGGCGTTGCGGCAGATCCTGCGCGTGGCATGGCGATGTGCCTTGAGAGCGCAAATGCCGGCGATGTGGATGCAATGACCGATGTCGGCGAGCACTTGTTGCGCGGTGAAAGAGTTGCGCGCGATCCGGTAGCGGCGCGCACATGGTTCGAGCGTGCAGCCGCCGGCGGACAGCGCAATGCTCCGTACTGGTTGGGCGCGATTTACTGGAACGGCGATGGCGTCGCTCGCGACACAGCTGCTGCGGCGCGTTGGTGGCGTACGGCCTATGATCGGGGTCGTACCGATGTGGCGCGTAGATTGGCGACGAAGCGTACACACGCTTTGCTGCGGCAGCGCGGCTGCCGGGGGAACCTTGGCGACCGCTCGCGACCGAGACGATGGGCTGGTATCAGATCGCAGTGGAGACTGGCAGCGACGAAGATCGCACGCTAGCGAGGTGTTGGATTTGATGCATCGCCTTATTCCGGTGCTGGAGCGCGGCGGCTTCCCGCCACGGACCTAGCGGTCGCAGCTATCCGCATCGCCAACAGCAAGAATGGAGTGATACCGCCAGTCACGAATTATTGGAGTAAGGCGGTCGTTGGCCCTTTCGGACACTGGTCCAGTGGCCAATTCGAGCATCTTGTGTTTCCAACGAGCTGCTAAGTCCTATACGGCGCGCATACTGGCTCGCTTTTCACAGAAATCGGGCCAGCGCCTGCTCACACGCCAAAATCGCAATAAGCCTTCGCGTTGCATGAGCGCCCAGAATTGCGGCTTTTGCCGAAGCGGCGCCCATTGCGCGCGAAAGAGGCTGAAAATGTAGCTCCGCGAGGGCGGACCCCAACGATCAATAAGCCGAGCTGCAGCGTCCCACTCGCGCAAGTCGGCCAGCAATCCAACTGCAGTGTCGATGTACTCGTTTCCCCTGTTCAACGCCGCTAGGACTTCTGTGGCGCGTGGCGCTGCCCCGTTTACAGCTTTCCATCGCAGCACCCGCGTGCCGAGGTCGGTGTTGGTTTGCCAATGCATCTGCTGAAGCAGCAACCACGCGTCTTGTTGCCGATTGTTGGCGACGAGCGCTGGAATAAAGATCGCGCGCGGCGGTGCTGTCATTGGGAGATAGATCGTGAGCCCGCTGCGCGGCCTCCAATTGGCAAGACTTGTCGTCCATGTATTCGCAGGTGAAGGCGAGGTTGGTCCACTCGTCGGCCGACAATGGATCAAGTGAAACAGCGTCGCGGCGCGCGCGCAGCAACTCGCGCAAATAACCCACGGCGCAATAGAAAGCACCCAGGCGTGGCCGCCGCGCGCTTCGCCCGCGCGCACGGCGTTTGCGGCCTGGAGCCAATCGCCGCGCCAGGAATAAACAGAAGACTCCCGGACCATGTAGGGTTCGGCCAGGCCATCATCGAGTGAGATGGCGCGTTGTGCGGCAGCCAAAGCGGGGGCCACCATTTCGGGCGTGTACACAGCGTTGGCCGGCCCGCTGTCGAGCGCCTCATTTGCAACGTTCGCTTCAGCGCGCGCCAAGGCTGCCCAAGCTTGTACGAAATTCGGATCGCGATCGACGGCGCTGCGATAGAGGTCTCGTACATCGCGCCAATTGCTCTGCACACTCCTGGTCTGCATTTCACGCGCCTGCACGTAGGATTGATAGGCGTCTGCATCGACGCGACGCGGTGGCGGTGCGCTCAATCGTGCGCCCAACGGCTTGGGCGACCTGCACCGCCATTTCGCGCTGAAGCAGGAAGGCATCGGTCGACCGCTCCCTCCAAAGTGTGGGTCCGAATCACGCGGCCGCTCGGCGCCTCAGCGAGGTCTGCGTGCACGCGGATTTCCTGGGGGAGACGGCGCACTGAACCGATCAGGACATAGTGGGACGCCAAGTTCGCGCGCCGCATTGGCCGGGGTGGCGCGATCGCCTGAGAGCGAGAAACTGGATGCGCGCGCCGTCACCTCCATGCCGCGCACGCGGGAAAGCTCGGTGATTAGCTCGTCGGCGACTTCGTCAGCGAAGGCGGGTTCCGTCTCATCGCTGTTTTCGAAGCGAAGCACCGCTAGTCGCGGCGGCTCGGTGTCACGCCAGGGGGCGTCGGCCAGAGGCTGGCGGCGATGATGACGACGGCGAGCGCTGCGGCGGCGCCGATCCCCACCGATCGCCAACGCCGCCAAAACACACGCGGGAAGCGCTGACCGGGCTTGGCGCCCAGCGCAAATACTTCCTGGCGCTCCTGCATCTTGTCGAGCCGCACGCGGCCGAGCGCTCGCGCGGTGATGCCGGCTTTCTGCACCAAAGCCGCCTGGCTAATGATGGCGCTGCCGGGCTCGGCCATCTGCTGCAAGCGTGCGGCGACGTTGACGCCGTGGCCGAGCAGATCGCCAGTCTCGGTTACGATCACTTCGCCGACATGCACGCCGATGCGCGGCTTGGAAGGTTCGCCTCCTGCAGGAGCAGCGTCGCGGCGTCGACGCCGGCCGATGCCGTTGGCAGCTCAATCATGAAGCCGTCGCCGGCGGTGTTGAATACACGCCCGCCCATCGGCTCGACGACAGCGTCGATGGCGGCGCGTGTTTGTTTTACGGTGGCGGCGGCGGCGCAGTAGCAGTCCTGCTCCGCCGCGCGCGAATACCCCGCAACGTCGATCGCCATAATGGTGGCGAGCTTGCGTTGTTCGGACACTGACAACCCCCGCTGCGTGGCACGTTATGGCTTCGAGGGCGCGGCGGCCCGGGATATCCGAACCGCGTTGAGGACCTTGCTTCTTGAAGCATGCTGATTTGAGCGTCGGGTGTCGGCGACTTCCTGCCGGTCTTGGTGTGCAATCGCGAAAGGCGGATTGGCGACAGAACCCGGACGCTTCGAAAATATGGGTAGGGGCAGGCGCTGGCCCATCCTGGACACTCGCCTCGACGAGTTCGTCCCCGAACCGCCGGCGCCATAGGATCAATGCGCGCTCGGCGCGTGCAGTGAGCCTAGGTAAGCAACGAGTGCGGCGGCTTGTTGCGGATTGTGCAGCCCCGCGAACGGCATGCGCGTGCCCAGCACCCAGCGCGCTGGCGCCTGTATGAATGCTGACAGCTGATCGTTGGTCCACGTAACGTTCGCGTGCTGCATCGCAGGTGAGTAAGCAAAACCCGCCACTGAGGCGGCGCGACGGCCAACAATACCCCAGAGGTTTGGTCCAATCATCGAGTGGCCATTGCTGACCGCCATGTGGCAGACCGCGCAATTGGCCTGGAAGACGGTCCGCCCCTGCGTGACGTCTTGCGCCGTCGCCTTCGGTGGCGAACAGCGTGAGCGCTAACGCGCCGCCCAGTGCGATCAATAAGCGACCCATGCGAAGATCCTCAACGTATTGTTGTCGGAGGCATCGCGCCCAGATCCGTCATAATTATGGCGCGCGCCATCGAATTCCGAATAGGCCACATACTGAACGCCGACTCCGGCGTTGAAGCGCGCGCCGAACGGCGAATGGCCGCCGCCGAACGGCGTGTAATCGGCCTGAAGCATCAGCCCGGAGCTGTTGGGCGAATTGGTGCGGCTATCCGCATAGAGCAAGCGTATCTGGATCCCCGGCTGTCATACACGCGCGCTGCTCGCCCCAATGCCTCGGTGCGAATAATAGGACGGATCTCACGCACATCATTGAGTGTGTTGTCCGGTTCGCGGCGCAAGTAGCGTGCTGGCTGCCGGCGCTGATGCTCGTTGGTGTAGCGGGCGTTGAACGTGACTGTATCCGCCGGCTCGGTGTGTTGAGAGGAGGCATCAACGCCGAGATCGCGATAGCGGTCCGTTGTGCCAGCGCTATGATCGCGGCCTGGAAAGAGATCGCTGAACAGACCGAAGGCGCCGACCTCGAAATTGTGGTCGCCAGGATTCTTCTGATAGGCGATGCGGGGATAAGGTGCGGCGCCGCTGATCTCGCCCGTGTCTGCGGGATCATCGCCCATTTATCGAGGAACGAAGCGCCGGGCGACCAGTAGAATACCGTTCGGCGTAGATCGAATTTTCCACAGCGCATAGCCGTTGATGCCGAATACGTTTTGCGCCAGCGCATCAGCTATAGCGGGCTCGCGGCAGGCCCCGGCGCCAAAGCGGAGTCCGTGTAAGGGTAGCCCCAGGCAGGCAATGTATTCCACAGATCGGTGACGCCTGGTGAATTGCTCAGCGAAAGGCCAAGCGCTATATCCGAGCCCGAGACCGTTGCGTTTGTTGTCGAGCGCAGATCGACATTGTCCCATGCGAACGCGCGGGCGACGCCGTCATAAGTCGTTTGAACGAAAGCGCCAAAATGTCTGCCAAGGCCTCCGGCCACGAACAGGCTGACTTGATCCAGCGCGATATTGTTTTGTGAATCGTGCGGCGCCGGCGGGCCGTCCTGATCGCGCGCCGTGCGGATGTAAGAGGCAACCGCCATCATCGATACTGGCGCCACGTCCCACTGTCCCACGGCCGCATGGTGTAGCCGTGCAGTTTGAAGTCCCGACCAAACAGTGTGAGCTGAGGGCCAAAACCGCCTACGTGACACGATGCGCAGGCTTGGCCTGTCTGAACCGCGAAGCTAGGCACCGCGCTTGCTGGCGCCGCAAACAAGAGTTGCGCACCCACTATGAGCAACGAAGCGCTAAGGATTCTTCCGAGTCCGATAACGAAGAAGTCGGCGAGGCTCTTCATGATGCGTCCCCAACCGGACACGATTGCACGTGCGTCTCACAACCATTCAAGTCCGCGTTTCCACCCTGATCCTAAGCTATGTCTTTGCAGTTAAAGACGTGACTCGCCACGCGCGAGACTCCAGTTCACATGTGGTTTGCGCTCACTGGAGTTGAACGCTCAAAGAGTTTAGTGTTCGGGAAAATTCTGGCGGCTTTGGCGTCTCAGTGCTGCTATTGGTCGCAAGCCAGTCGAGGCAGGCGTCAGTGCTCACGCTCAGAGATCTTGCGTGCCTTTTCCGACGTTGTGCGAACCTCGTCGTAATAGAACTCAAGGACATCAACCCGTCGCTGGCGCATCATCTCGCGCATGCGGCTACCAGCTCCCAATGACAGGGTGTCGTGTGTTACCTCCAAACTAGGCTGCAGCATCGTTGGCCGGAGCGATAACTCCGGCCAGTCGGTCGTGGCCCGGACTCGACTAGACAACCTGACGCATCAAGAGGTTTTTCGACGACGCTAGATCGAACAAGCCTTTCTCACGCGCCTGCGCCACTTTCGACGAATAGGTCTTGTCCTCCATCATGAAGGTCTGAATCTTGTCGACCTGGCGAGGTCTTCGATTTGGAGAAGAACACGACGTGCCGGGGCACGCTCAGACTTTGCGAAAAAACCGCCGTTTCACTCCAGGCCACTTCTCGATGTGCTCCACAATTTCACGCGAAAACGTCAGCGCTGCAATTGGATCACCCTTAATTCTGATTGATCGTCCAAGGCCAATCATGACAGCCTCCATGTTGGGGCGCACAATCGAACAAGACGACTGAACGCCACAACTCAGTTTGGGCGACAACCGAATTGGCGACCATTGATTAAGATCAATTCCGGGGCGTGACCCATTGCCGCGAGCGATGCGCACAACCGGCTAGGAGTCCCAAGGCGGACGCCAAGCGGGTCTTCTGAGTCAACCTCGGCGGCAACTCGTTTACGCCGCAGGCCCCGGTTGGTGACAACGGAATTATCTCGTCGCCAAGGGGCATTCATCGCAGAAGAGGGCCGGCAGACAGCCTAGTAGTCAGTGACCGAAGTCGGCGAACTCCCGCCGCGTCCCGGATGCAGGCCCGAACGGCCGTGAGCGGCCGAATTCAGTCTCCGGAAAAATGAGGCTTGGACGTTCGCTGGCCCATTGCCGACTCTCACGCGGCCAGCCAATGCTGATGTTTGTTGCCGAGAGCGAGGTTGCAGTCGCTCTTGGCCTTGGAGCGCGAAGAGGAATTAGCTCGGGCGCGTTTGAAGATTTCTTTTTCATTATGTTTGGACTGGCGATGTCCTTTTGCTGGAGGATGGGCGACCGCAGCGCGCCGAGTTATCGCGTACAATGCCATTTGGTTCTATCGGCTATTTTTTCTATTGCCGGTCTTTGCTTCGTAGCATTCGGGACCGCACACCTTCTCGGCTGGTTTCGATACCGAACCTGATGTCCGCCTTCGGCGAACTCCGGCCCGTGCGACTGCAATGCCACTTGCGGCCGCTTTGGAGAAAACTAGGCATTGCTGAATTTGTGGGAGCCGAGTGGATGCAGAGGTTCGACGCAAAGGCGCTCTACGAGGAGCTAGATGCTAGGAGAACGTCTCAAGGTCTCACTTGGCAAGAATTGAGCAGGCTCCTCGGCGTGAGCGCGTCCACCATGCAACGCCTTTCTCAAGGTGGCCGGCTTGAGGTCGATGGCATGCTGGCGATGGTAAAGTGGCTCGGTCGCACGGTTGAGACTTCGTGCGGGAAACCAAAACTTGAGGCGACGTCATTGGCAAGCTCAACCCACGGCGATAGCGAGCCTTCGCCGATGCACCGTGACCAGGTCTGGAAGTGAGCGTCTGCGCCAGTCGTGAAATATGTTCATGGGCGCGCCGCTGGCCCTTTTCAGACAGTTGGCTTAAGAGGCCGGCGGCCTCCAATCGCAGGATCACATTCTCGTCGTCTGAAGGCCGAGGCAGGTAGCAAACCCGAACTTGTAGTCCTGGCCTTATGGGTCCGCCGTGCGATGCGGTATTGTTGAACCCGCCCGAATACATGAAGTCCGAATATTGAAACCGCACTGCGCCCACGGAGAAGCTTTCGTATCCATGCCCATCATAGGGCATCGGAACGAAGTCTCCCACGACTCCTTCCACTTGACGGCAGCTCCGCGTAGCGAGCGCATAGCGAAAATGCTCGTATTCCATCGAGCTGGTCGCCCAAACGATAAGGGTCCACAATAGTGAGACCCGAAGAAGATGTATTTGAATATTCCCTGCATCGGTCTCCGAAAAAACCATGGAAGCGCTTCGATGAACTTTCGGGGAAGAAGCATCAGAACGACGCCTATCGCGACGCCTTCCAATCCAATTTGAATTTGCGGCCACGCTTGCAGGCCAGCAGTTCCGACATCGAAAACTACGTGGTACGGCAACGCCGTGCTCCTGCCTGCGAAACGGCAATCAGACTGCTGGCGAAGTTGGAGAATGTCCACGGTCGGCGATCATGAGCCGCTCTGCCGCGAATGTGATCAACGTCGCGATTGGCCCAAAGCCGACGTTGACGCGCTCCCAGCTTCTTGTAGGGGTAGCGCGATGAACTTCAGCCGGTTGTGCGGGCGAGTTGCGCAGTTTGCAGGATTGGCCGTCGGGCTTTTCTTCATCGCCTTGTTTTTGGCGGCCAAGTTTCCTCTAGGCCCACTTTCGAATATCGAGCTCTCATTCGTAGAGGCGGGTGGAAGTCCGCGTGAGCTTTTAGCGATTGCCCTCGCGGGGTTTGCAATGTTCGTCGTCGGATTCCTCCTATTCGGGTACATCGCCAAAGTAGAAGACTAAGTCGGATGTGGCAGAGGGCTTTCGTGACCGTTTTCGGAGAGAACACGCCGCGGTTTGACCGCATCTGCGAAAGGCCGGTTTCAGGCGAGTGAGACAGTCACCGAAATCGACGCCAGGCTCGCCGCTGGCCCTTAACGGTCGTGGCGACCACTGATAGTTTGCGACGCATGGGTGAGCGGCTTTCTTCGAGACCTGACGCCATCACAATGGTGGGCGCATCGCTTGTTGCCCTGGCTGCGCTGTCCCTTGCCTGGCACGTCCTTGGTTTACCGATGCCCTAGTCGTGGCGAATTGCGGCGGGAGCCGTCCCGAAACTACGCCGTTATCGACGCCTACATTGCGTTTCTTGATTGTGAGCGCACGGTTGAACAGCGCTACTGGACGTGGTTGCCGTGCTTGCCGGTGTTTTGGTGGGCTACGGAGCACGAGCTTGGTTGCGGCGCGAAGCGAAGCAAGACGCGCAGAGAGCAAGCAGCTTGACGACGAAATGGCGCGCATCAGAGCCGACGCGGAGCGTCAGCCGCGCGCATGACCTAGGTCCGTTCTCGGCGACAACCAGCCGGTCTTTGAGCGCAAGCGCAAAGACTGATTCGCGACCTACATCGGACGCTTCAGAAAAGAGGGCTTAGGCGTGACTTGGCCCGAAACCGCCATTGCCGTCGTTCGCCCTTGGCGACGCCGTGGAGCATAATGGTCTAATGATCAGGGCTGTCGTCGGCCTGGTTGTGATGATTGCGGGTGGCTATCTGGTCGCCAGATACTATCCGTCTAGTCTCACGGCATACATCGTCGCCGCGACTTGCAGCTCCGTCTACTTGTTCCTGCGAGAGCGCGGAATCCTTAGCCCACTGGCTCGATGGGCGACTGCAAATCCAACGTTTGCGCAGGTCCTCGTCGGCGTTGTGCTGGTCGCTTTCGTGATCTGGTTTATGACCCTCCACTGACCGCAAACGGCGAGGAAGAGACGGATTGACGGAAGGTGCGCGAGCGGCTGGACTGGGCGCAAGCGGACACGGAGGCGTTGTCTCGTGCATCCCCAGCTCAACGATCTGGAACGCATAGAGCGAACTGCGTGGGCGGACCTGGTTTGGGTGGCGCCGCCCTGAGTTTGCGTTAGCGATTGGCTTGGAGAGCGCGAAGTTAGGTAGCGCGTTGTTCGTTATGGCGGCGCAAATCCCGCAATTTCAGTTCAACTTTCTTAGCGGCGTCGGCTTGGATGGAGACGATGGGGCCTGCATTGAGGCGGCCGTGCATACGTTCACGCGCGCGGGCCAAACGAAATTTATTGTCCAGATTCCGCCCGGGTCTGAAGCGCCTCGCATGGAGGCGTTGGCGCAAGCTGCCGGCCTGGAGCGGTCGCCGATGGCATGGGCGAAATTCATTCGCTCAAGCGAATGCGGGCCAACCGTCAACACGACCCTCACAGTGCGTGAGATCGGTGACAGTGATCGCAACGCCTTTGGTCAAACCGCGATCGCGGGCTTTGGGATGCCTGCTCCGATGGCCGAATGGCTTGCTGCTATCGTCGGTCAGCCCCGCTGGCATGCCTATGTGTCCTACGACAGCGCAACCCCGGTGGGCGCCGGTGCTTTGTATGTGGATGGCGATTTCGCTTGGTGTGGGATCGGCTCAACAATTTCAGGCGCACGAAAGCGCGGCGGACAATCAGCGATGCTGGCCCGCCGCATCGCTGACGCCGCTTCTTTCGGCGCCAAATTTGTCGTGACCGAAACCGGCGTGCCCAACCTGGCGCACTGGCGCCAAGCCACAAGAACATCCTCGCGAGTGGGTTCGACGTGGCCTACTTGCGCCCGAACTGGGCGCCAGCGAGCTAAGCGGCGAAGGACGCCGCTCAGCGGCAGCTTTCGGCGAAGTCCCGCCGCTAATGGTGTGCAGGCGCGAAGGACGGGTTGGCGGCTCAAATCAGACGGGCGCAAACATGACGCTTGGGCGGGCGCTGCCCGAAGCGGCCGCTCGCTACCGGCTCACTCTGCGATCTTGCTCCTCAATCTGTTCGTTGGCAGCCCCAAGGTCCCGGCGCACCTGCGCTCTGCGCGGCTGCGCATTGGGATCGCGCCCAAGTGGCGGCGCATAGGCCTCCTGTCGTCCCTCGCACTTCTCTTCTGTGAGATAGTCGCTGTGGCGTTCGTCGGCGCGGCGGAAGCTGTAGTCCGTCATAATTTCGTTGCCACAAGCCGTCTCGTCGAGTTGCAGGCAGTACACTCGGTTTTCAATTTGCGGATGGCGCCGCAACGAGCGATAGCACTGCTGAACTTCATGAAGGGCGTTCAAAATCCGTCGTGTACCCGAAGTTCCTCGTGAGCGCGGCGGGTAATTTCGACGACGCGCGCGCGCGGCGGCAGCTCCGCGCCAAAGCTGGTGGGCTCAATGGCCGGAGCGCTTGTGGCGGTTGACGCCGCCGAATTGATCGCGCGCGGATCGACGGTCGTGCTCGCAGGTGCGGCTTCGGGCGCGCGGCTGCAGGCGGCCAAGAGCAATGCTAAAAGGATCGGCGTTCGCATTTGCTTCCCGCGCGCAATTCATCGAACGCTGCATCCTTAGCGGATGTGAAAGCGCATGACGAGCCAGCCATTGCCGGTCAGGTGCGTTTGTGCCCAAACGCCGATGGAGCGTTCGGCAC
Source organism: uncultured Pseudomonadota bacterium (assembly GCA_963837475.1). Taxonomy (GTDB): domain Bacteria; phylum Pseudomonadota; class Alphaproteobacteria; order Caulobacterales; family Aquidulcibacteraceae; genus Vitreimonas. The sequence goes on along the minus strand of CAWIND010000001.1, from coordinate 244,297 downwards.
CGTCGACGTGCTAACTTGCCATGAAGGCGCTTGGATAGCGCTGCGCTAATGGTACGATAACACATGATGCAGATGCGAGCATTGGCCGCCGCAGCCGCGATCGCGGCAATTTGCGTGACAGCCGCCCAAGGCATGGCGCAAAGCGCGCCGCCGAGTCCGGCCGCGCAGGGCGCCCTTCAGCCAGCGGACGAGACGCCGGCAAATTTGGCGCCAATTCGCCGCCACGACGATTTTCCTTTGCCGCCGCTGCCGCCTGATGGGCCCTTGCGGATGTCGGGCGGGAGCTCTTTGTCGCTTGCAATGGCGATGACATCTACAGGTTCGACACGGGTGGCGTTGTCATATGCATGGGCGAGCACCTGAACGCACGCTGCAGCGACAATCTCAGTGCCGTTATGCTGTGCACCGCTGGATACACGCGGTGTTGAGAGTGTGAGGCGTCTATCAGCCAATGGACACCGGTTCTTGCGTGTGCGGTCGCGGCCATCGCGATCGGATGTGGATTAGCGCAGAGCGAACCAGCGGCGCCACCACAACGGACTGTGACCCCCGCGCTGTCGCCGCCCGATCTGCCGCCGGTGTCCTACCACGTTGATGGCTTGGCTCCAATTCCCACGGGCCGTTCCCAGAAGTTGGTCCGGCCCTCTTCGCGGCATGCGATGGCGAAGCTCTGCGCTATTCAAATCCGGGCGGCGTATTGTTGTGTATGGGTGAGCGCCTTAATAGCCGCTGTGGCGCCGATCGCGAGTGTCGTCGCGCGCTGCACCAATGGGTGGCTTCCGTCTTGCGGTACTAATCGGCGAGATCTATCTCCACGCCCGACAAAGAAGATGGCGTCGTCCCGGGGGGGGGCGGCGCAAGGCTTCCGACAACAAGTAAAGTAAAACGCAAGCAACCATTCGCAGGTGGCGGGCATCTCATTTCGGCGAGAATAGGCCGCCGTCTGACCGCAGATGCGAAAGGCTGCTTTCAGGCGAGTGAGACAGTCACCGAAATCGACACTAGGCGCGCCGCTGGCCCTTTCCGGCTTTCCTGCGCGTATGCTAGTAAGTGGCCATGCCCGTAAATATCCCTGAACACTTGAAGGCGCAATTCAGCGCCCTCGATCATCTGCCCCGCGAGAGATCGCTTCCTCCGCCGTGGCACACTCACCCGCAATTCGCTGTCGGCGGCCTGACTGACGTTGGTTTTGCCGAATTCCACGGACCTGCTCATTTGCATCTCCAGCAGTGGACGTGGACTCTTCGAGCTGTGTTGAAGGAAGCCGAATTGCGCGCGACGACGCCACGGAATCTCGTTTCGACGCTGGAAACCTTCTTGTCGAAGAAATCGGTCCGCTTTCCAATGCGAGGATTCGCACTGCCGGCCTATGCGGCGGCGGCCTAGCAAGCGGAACTAGCGACGGCTGGTCGGTCGAACGTCACCCCTTTGCGTTTCCCGAACAGGCTCTGATTGTAAGTCCACCAAGACAAACGATGCTCTGGACCGCCAAGGGTGAGGACATGAAGCTCACCAAGCTCATCGACTACGAAATCCGAGCCTTGAGGTCACAAGCGAAATCCTGCCGCTCACTGTGTGCAAGCGCGAGCGACCGTTAGAGGCTGAACTCGGACAGTTGAGAAAAACTGGCGTTAACGGCTCGTGCTGGCCCTCATCTGCCAGTCGCCGATGCTCCCAATAGCTTGGCTCTGGCGTGTTGATGATCTCACGCGCCCGGCTGCTGTTCATGACGGCACGTTTCAAAGATCAGCGACGCCCAAACGCCGCAGATCAGCTTGCGCGGGCGCAAACCCAAGTCGGGCGGCTTTTCGGTACCAATAGATTGCCTGAGCGAGGTCCTGCGGAACGCCCAAGCCATGCTCGTACATGTAACCGACATTGCGCATGCCGTGTTGGTTTCCGCCGTCGGCGGCTGATCGAAACAGCTGCATAGCTTCGGTATAATCAGGAGCGACAACGGCTCCCTGCATGTACAAGAACCCGAGATTGATCTGGGCGCGCGGGTAGCCCTGATTGGCGGCTAGGCTGTGAAGCCTTATCGCGGCATCAATATCCCGGGGAACGCCGTGGCCTAACTCGTAGTGCCCCGCCAAATACTCTTGCGCAGCGGCAAATCCCTGGTTCGCCGCTAGCGTGTAAAGCCGCACAGCTTCAGTCTTGTCTTCTGGGTAGCCGCCCAAAGCAAAATCTCTTGCCATCGCCAGAATTGTTTCAGCCTGGGGAGCGCCCTGGGCCGCAGCCGCATCGAGATCCGCTTGTGTCGCTCTCGCGAGAACTCGCTGAACCAATTGGGCCGATGACTGCACGGACCAGTCCGTAGGCGAAATATCAGATAGAGCGCGCTCCAGAGAAGATGAAGGAGTAGACGTCCCAGCGGTCGCCGCGCCTTCCGATATCAGCGTTAGCGTGCCGAGACACAGAGACAAACTTATCAACGCGCCAAGCGGGTTGGTCGGCATGCGAACCTCGTTTGAGGTAACTGGGCCATTTGCAACGGATATGTCAACACATTCGCCGTGACGCTTGCGGCAGATTTCGGCGAGGTCCTGCCCTGGCCCATGTGCAGACGCGGAAGTCTGTTTGCCAGATTGATCCGGACGCTCTGAAAGTCGGCGACAGGGCGCAGGCTGGCCCGCTCTAATGGCGGCCAGGGACAGGGACTTCGCCGTGATCACGATGTAGCCAGATGGCGCCGCTGTGCCTGTATTCGGACCACAGAGGTCGGTGGTACTGGCGTCGATCCGTGTTTCGGCATCGTCCAAAGCCGGCGGCACAGGAGCGATTTGCCAACGTATTGGCATCCGAAACGTCGTGGTTGAGCGCGCGTGTAATTGGTCAGCGGAAGCCTGCGAGAGCTTCATGCTCTGCATTAGACGCTAACTCGCTTCGGCAAAGCCGTGACCGCGTGGCCATTCGACTTCCACCCCGCATGCGAGCGTTCGATCCGTTCGCGCCTGACAGCACAAGTGAACTATGCCGACTACACCCTCTTGAAGCGCTTGAAGCGGATAGTGCCGAGTGGGTGATAGGTGGGTCTCAAAGACCGGCTCGAAGCGAGTTCCTTGCGTTTGATCATTCTGAGCCAGTGCGGCGCCGACGCTGGCGACAAAAAGCCCGATGAGGATGGTAAGAGTGCGCACCGCCCTGCTCCTCTCGCATCAGAAGCTCGCTGGCCGGTATTGCGAAGTCAACATCAGGGATCCTGCCGATGTCGACGAACTCCCACCGCTCGCTGTGTGCAAGCGCGAACGTCCGCTTGGTGGCTGTCGGTTCAACCGGTCGTCGCAACACGTCCCTAGAGTGGAGGACGTGGAGCAATGCTATGAGGCAGTATATCGTGTGGATTTAGCGCGGCCCAGCGCGCCGAGCTCTGGCAACGCTGGAGACGGGGCGAAGGACTGAATTCGATCGGCCGGGCGCTGGGCAGCCCTCTCGTGCATATTCGGTCACATCAAGCCAGCGGCGGGATCATGCCGCCGCCACGGCGGCGCTCGCGACTGGCGCTGACGCTGGTGGAGCGAGAGGAGATCTCGCGCAATCTCGTCGCCGGCCAATCGCTTCGCGCGATGGCGACAGCGCTGGGTCGCGCCCCCTCCACCATCAGCCGCGAGCTCGGCCGCAATGGCGGCGCGCGCCGCTACCGGGCCGCGAACGCCGACAAGCGCGCCTGGAGAAAGCCCTGCGCCCAAAGCTGTGCAAGCTGGCGGTGCATGGTCGGTTGCGGCAAGCTGTTGCCTCCAAGCTGGCGTTGGAATGGTCGCCGCAACAAATCGCCGGCTGGTTGAAGTGGACCAATCCAGGCGACGAGGCAGCCCAGGTGTCGCACGAGACCATCTATCGAAGTCTCTATGTGCAGGCGCGCGGCGCCTTGAAAAAAGAGCTGAATTCAGTATTTGCGAGACGGACGCCAATTGCGCCGCTCGCGTCACGCCACAACGCAGAGAACCCACGCGCGGGCGTATCGCGGACGCGGTTTCGATCAGCGAGCGACCCGCCTCAGTCGAGGATCGGGCCGTGCCTGGCCATTGGGAAGGCGACCTCTTATGCGGATCGAAGCAGAGCCAAATCGTCACCCTGGTCGAACGGCGCACGCGCTATGTCATGCTGGCCAAGGTCGCGAACCGCGAAACCCAAACCGTCGTCAACGCCTTGATCAAGCAGGCGCGCAAACTGCCAAATGAACTCTACAAATCGCTCACCTGGGATCGCGGCAAAGAACTCGCCGACCACCGGCGCTTCAAAATGGAAACCGATATCGATGTCTATTTTTGCGATCCGCGCAGCCCCTGGCAGCGCGGCTCCAACGAAAACACCAACCGCCTGCTGCGCCAATACTTTCCCAAAGGGACGGATCTTGACCCAGCACTCGCAAACAGAACTCGACCGCATCGCGCGGCGGCTCAACGAACGGCCGCGGAAAACCCTGGACTTCCATACCCCGGCCGAGCGATTTAGCGAATGTGTTGCGACGACCGTTGAACCGACAGGCTGAACTCTACCGTCCCAAAATCGATGCCAGGGCAGGGCGTGGCCCATTCCGGCCACTGACGAACATCGTTAGGCTAGCGCCAGAAGTTCGGCGAGGGTGTGGGGTTGCCGATGGTGCTGATTTTGTTTGTCGTCGGGGCCCTTATCGGGGCGGCGATAGCGTATGCACTGTGGTCACTCTTTCCTGACACTTGGCGTCCCGCGCGTTGGCCGGTCGCGATCGCCGCCGGGCTGATCGTTGGATTGAACGTCGCGACCAAGGTCACCCTGCCTGACGATGTTGGCACCGAGCGCGCGCTGCTTGAGGATCATGATGCGGGCGAACTTGCGCGCGCCTGGAAGGAAGCGGACCCGAGCGGCTTCGCCGACTTCATACACCGCTTCAGCGATGCGCGCGCGCATGGCACGCGGAATGATACGATAAACGTGATGCGCAATGGTATTTCCGCGGTGGTGACTGAACGGCTTCCTCACCTCAGCGACGCTGAGATCGTCGCGCTTGAGCAGAACACACGCGAGTTGCTATTGCGCCATGCCGCGCTTCAGCCGCAGCTTTGTTACAGCATCATACATGGCGGTCCCCTCAACTTGGATAACGCCGCCATGGAGACCGAGAGGAGCATGCAGGACCTTTCGCATGCTCGGATGGCGATCTATGCCAGCGCGCTCCGTGCCGACGTCTCAGGGCATCTCGACGCGATGAGTGCGGAGGAAACTCGAGGGGCGCTTGCGGAATTGGTCTCGCACCTTCGCGAGCGTTCAGCGAGACGGACCTTGCGCTGATGTCGTCCAGTCAACCGCCGCCGTCGGATTCGGCACGCAAATATTGCGAGATCATGGCGGCATTTGAAGACGAACTCAGCAAGTCGCCGGCGCCCGGTCGGCTCTACCGAGGCTTGCTGCAGCTGCCGCGCGCTAACGCATCGTCTGGGGGCTGATTGTTCACGGTGCCTAGCGGGTGATGTGCCTTGCTACCCAGAGAACGGACGTCTGCAAACGGCGAGATCGAGCCGCGAAGGGTGTGCGGGCGCGAAGGGCGGGTTGCCGGCTGAGATCAGACGGCCGCAAATATGACGCTTGGGCGGGCGCTAGCCGAAAGCCGGACATCTCGCAAGCCACTGCCGACCTCATCTGCGCTCGTGAACGTGTGCTATTCATTGCTGCGTCTCCCGCGCTCGGTAAAGCGCCGTCACGCGTGGTGCGCCGGGCTGGCGACAGCAGATCGCACTGAGGCCGTCACGCAGGCGCCAAGCGTGCTGTTGCTTCGAGAATTGCGGCACGCGACGGTCGCGGCGCTGCGAATGCGGTCCAGCATTCGGCGTGCGCCCGAAGCGGTCGAGAGGTCCAAATCGTCGTATCTGACGGTGACCGGGGCGGCCCGAACCCGGGGCTGCTGGGCAACAGCATCGTTGTAGCCAACGAGCGCCAGGGTCGCCGTTACGACCATGGCTCGCAAACCTTGTTCCCTCATGATACCCTCGTGGCTCGGCTGTTCTTGTACGAGTGAGCAGAAGAGGGATTATCGTTGGAAGGGCGGCCAACCGATAAATTGCCGACTGTTCGCCGATGAGCGATCCAATTGTCCCTGGCGCGCACGCGGCCCCCATTGAATTGGGGCGCGAGCGAGATTTCATCGTTGGAAAGATCGAGGTGCACCCATCAAGGCTTGAGTGCACAATTGATGGCGCAACCAACCGACTTGAGCGGCGGGTCATGCAGGTTCTGGTGGCGCTCGCCCGCGCCAAGGGCGCGGTTGTGACCCGCGACGATCTCATCGCCTCCTGCTGGCGGGGCGTCGTGGTCGGGGATGACGCCATCCAGCGGACGATGGGCAAACTCAGGCGGCTGGCGGCCAGCGCTCAGCGTAATGGGTTCTCACTTTTGACTGTTCCCCGTGTTGGCTACCGCCTTGTCGAGGATGTCGCCGAGTCGGACGCCGCTGCGCCGCCTGAGCCGACCGCTGGCGAACACGCAAGCTCGCAACTATTGTTGCGCTCGATGCGGTTGGCTATTCGCGGCAATCAGAGATCGCCGAGGCGGTAGCGGTTCGCGAAATTGCCGGTCTGCGGGCGCGTGTCGAGCAGGCAGCAGTGGCGCATGCGGGACGCGTGTTCAATCACGCCGGCGACGGCTTCATGGCAGAGTTTGCATCGCCGTCCGGTGCGGTCGCTTTTGTAGACGAGATTTTCGCCAATGCGCGCGTGCCGCTTCGAGCAGGAGCGCACGTTGGTGAGGTTTGGCCTGCGTCGAACGGGGACATTCTCGGTCACGGCGTCAATGTCGCCGCTCGCCTGTTGGGAATTGCCAGTACTGGCGAGCTTATCGCTTCGGCAGACTTTCGCCGTTCGCTCGATGTAGAGACCGGTGCGCGCTTCAAGCCGCGTGGGGTCGTCAAGCTCGACAAGATGCATAGCCGTGTCGAGATCGCGGCCCTCGTTAGCCCTTGGCGCAGTTCACCGGTCGCCTGGCTTCGCGACCGAGTTCGACTGGTTGTGGCGCGAACGCCTTTGCGGGATCTGCAAATTAGTCCGCTCGCTGCACGTGTGGGCCTAGCAGGGGGAGCGTTGATCGCAGCCGCGGCTGTCCTTTTAATTTGGCGCGGTGCGCAGCCGACAGAATACCAGATCAATCGCGTGGACCTAGTCGCCCACAGTGCAAGCCCCGAAGTTTACCCATCGCTCTCGCCGGACGGTCGCTTTGTCGTCTACGCTGCGACGTTTCCGCCGCAGCAGACTGCGGACCTCTATCTTCAAAACACGCAGGGCGGCGATCCGATCCTACTCACCAACACGCCCGATGAAGACGAATTTGCGTCCACGTGGTCGCCTAGTGGCGATCGCATTGCGTTTGTGTGTAGCGATCCGACATCGTTGCCAGACGACCGTCGGCGGCCATGCCGGATCTTTGTGCGTTTCGTTCCCGAGGGCGATGAACGACAGGTAGGGCAGTGCCAAGGATCGCTTTACACTGGCCGCTTGTCTTGGTCGTCGCGAGACAAATTGCTTCTCTCCGACTTGCCGCGTCGTGCTCCCAATGGTGGCCATATCCGTGAATTGGACTTGAGTACTGGGGCGGCGACGGACGCAGTCCCTGCTCAGGATGGCGCCCTCGATTACGGTGCAAGCTATTCGCCGGACGGCAACAAAATCTTGTTCGTGCGCTATCCCTCGGCGTTTGCGTCGCAGATCATCATCTTCGACCGACAAACGCGCAGCGGCCACATCATACTAGGCGATCGCACGGCCCAGGCGTTCGTGGCTTGGGCGCCCGACGGGCGAAGCGTCTTGGCCGCCTCGGACCGAAATGGCTCAATCGACCTTTGGCAAGTTCGCGCCGATGGTCGCGGCGCGCCACGACGGTTGGGCGTGCCGGGCGTGTTGCGTCTCGATCAAGCGAATGGCCTCCTCGCGTTCGAAGTGGGTGCGTCGCACGTCAACATGGTCCGCCTCTCATCGGGCGGCGAAACGCCCATCACGACCGGCGATGAATACGACGTCGACCCGGATTTTTCGCCGGCGGGTGATCTAGCCTTTACGACCACGCATGGAGAGTCCTGGATCTACGTGCAGCGCATAGGTGCGACGTTGCAGCGGCTTGCCACCTTGGACATGAACGTCCCGCGCAGTTTGCGATGGTCACCCGACGGTCGCCGCTTCGCTCTTGTCGGCGACGTTGATGGACATGCACATCTCTTTGTCGGCGACGCACAGACCGGGCGCTTTCGGCAAATCTCAACTGCCGATGTGCAGCCGAGTTTTGGGCTCGGATGGTCCGGGGATAGCGCAAGCCTTCTATTCAGTGCGCAAGACGATCATGGTGCCCGACTTTGGCGTGTGCCCGTCGACGGTGGTCGTCCGGACCCGGCATCGGATTACGGCTGGTCGCATCTTTTTCAATCGGCCGACGGACTTTTCGCAGTCGTCGCCGAGGATGCGCCGGTGAGCCGCCCGCGTGGCATTTACCGCCTTGATGGCGCAGCGGACCCAGTTCGTCTGACACCTGAAGTCAATTCGTCGCGGAGCTTGCTCGCCTTCACCGTCGCGCGAGGACGATTGTTTTATTTATATGCAAGCGATCCCGAGCACGTTCGTTTGTTCTCGCGACCGGCAAACGGGGGACCCGCCACGCGGATTGCCGATGTGGCGCCCGGTGTAGGCACGTTGGTGTCGGGTGTGCTTGGCGGATTGGCGCTGGATCCGCGCTCTGGCGATTTCGTCTATTCGCGGACGACTTTTCAGGATCGCGATATCGGTGTGGCGCGGCTTCTAACACAGTAGGTCGTCGCTGTGGGCTCTGAAATTCGGGAAGGTGCGGAGCCTTGGGGGCGACTGACCATTTTCGGCGACATCGGGTCGCTTCGTCGGCGCGCGGAAGGTCTGCCCCCTGGTCGAATTCGGACAATCGGAAAGCGCTAATTCCCGAGCTGCCCCAATGCCGTATAAGCGCTGGTCCCCTTTTGTCGGAGCGCTTGCATCTAGATGGAACCGCAGACGCATCCTCCGGGGCGGGGGGAGGTGCATGCGTCTGAGCGGATTGATCTTGGCGGCCGCGTTGTCAGCGTGCGCCCATGCACTCGCTATCCAGGGCGGCGACGCAAGGATCGCGCAGGACGTGGCCAGCGGACGTCAGTGGATCGAAGCTTTCTTTGGCGAACCATTCATGGCGCCCGTCAATGTAGTTGTAGCACCAGACCGCGCCGCGTTCGACCGCTCGCTGCCGGCGGCGTGGGGAATTGCGCCATCGCAATGTTGGATGGTGGGCGTGGGCGTTGCCGATAGTTTCTATCTGCTGTCTCCATCAGTTTGGGCGCGTGATGCGTGTGACCATTCCGGCGATGCAGGAGAAGTGCAGGGCGTGATCACGCACGAACTCACGCACGCATTTCATGGCCAACACAATTCGACGCGAGACTTCACCGGAATGGATGATGTCGGTTGGTTCGTAGAAGGTCTGGCTGTTGTCGTCTCTGGCCAGCTCGACGCGGGCCATGCAGGCGATGCGCGCGCGGCCATCGCGACAAATGCTGCGCCGGCTGCACTCGCCAGCGCTTGGAGCGGGCGTTATCGCTATGGCGTCAGCGGGTCGATGGTGCGCTACATCGACGTGGCCTACGGCCGCCGCACGCTTATCGCGCTACTTCCCGCGACTAGCAATCAGCAGATCCTCGCGCGCCTGCATCTCAGCGAGGCCGAATTCTTGAATCGTTGGCGCGACTGGGCGAGCGCGCAGCCACCGACGGCCAACTGACGCCTTTCGGCGAACCTTAGCCGGTCGGTGTGTGCAAGCGCGAACGGCCGTTGACCGTTGAACCACGACATTGGGAAAATCCACGCCGGGGCAGGGCGTGGCCCGAAGCGGACGCTCACAACAGATCTGGTCTCCGTCGACGAAGTTCTTGGAGCGGAAGTTGATGGCCGGAAAACGCGGTACTCCAGTAGATGCGGCGACCATCGAGCGCTTCAACGCGGATGGAGCCCGCGAGCGTCGGCGCGACGCCCCGAACATCAGTCCAAGCAATTGTGACGCGCTGTGGCGCAAAGAGGGATGAGGTGGCGCCCGTGATCCCTTCGTTATTCCAAGAAAGGCGGAAAACCGGCAGCGTCGTGTAGGCCACCCAAAATCCTGCGAGCCCAAAGCCGATCGCGAGAAGTAGCGCGGCGAACTGACCGCTCGTGATAAATCCGTACGCTGCTGCGATGGCCATCAGGAGGCCGGCGACCCCCGTGGCGCGCATAATCCAGCTAGGTCCGATTTCCCCGCCGTCTGCGGACATCCGACGCGGCTTTCCCTTCGCCAGGAATGAGACCGCAGCGACCACTAGAATGCCAGCGACCGCGCCGATTAGAGCCGGGTTCATGATAGGGCCCGCGATAGCCGACGATGGGCGAACGAACAATGGCGGCTATCGGCGAACCTTAGCCGGTCGGTGTGTGCAAGCGCGAACGGCCGTTGACCTTTGAACCACGACATTGGGAAAATCCACGCCGGGGCAGGGCGTGGCCCAATGCAGCCGGTCGCAAACGTGGCTCTCGGGCTAGCGACCAGACAAGCGGAGACGGCTAGCGACCAACTTTTCTAGCTTCGACATCAGTTCGACCTTCAGACGGCGCCTTTCCTCGATCATCTGCTTGCGGGTGTAGTTACCCGCAACGATCTCACCGCTGACTTCTGCCCCTGTCGTGCGGTGGGTGAGTGTGATGCGTTCGCTTCGGATTTGCCTGGCGCGAGACGAACGCGGACCAGACGGCGGTCCGCTGGCGCTCGAAACCGCGCTGACGCCCACATCCTCGGGCCGCAATCTAAAGACCTCTTTCATTCTCCCGATCCTAGACCGCTCTACCCACAAAGTCGTCTTTCGGCGAGAACCAGCCGGTCTTGATGACCGCGAAAGAGCGCCGGGCTATGCTCCCAACCACAGGAAAATGGCCGAACCGAGCGAGCCGAATGAACATAAGATGCCACTGCCGTTGGCGGTGACTATGGCGTTGGTTGTGTTTGGCGTTATTGCCGCCCTGGAACTCGCGTCGCTGCTTTTCCAGATCAATCTCATCAGGGCCGTGTTCGGAATTTGAAACCTGCCGGGCGTCTCATTTCGGCGAGATCGAGATCTATTGCCAATGCGGCTTTTAGCGGCTTGATTGGATAGACCTCGCCTCTCAGCAATTGAGTATCGCCAAGGGTGCCGGAGATGCCATTAGCGAGCCCTTGGGAAGAAATCGGGCCGAGCGTTCGCAAACCTTTCGAGCGTGAGCTCGCCAGCGAACTTGGGGAGGAGCACGAGTTATTCGGGTTGGCGGCACTGGCCGTCGCTCGGCGGCGCGACCGAGATGACGTTGCCTTCGCTCTATCCGACGGCCGGGTTGCGGTTGTTCATCTGACGTGGTCGAGCCGACGTGAACTGCCCGGATGGCCGTCACATGTTTTCCACCCGACCATGGACGCCTTCATCGCTGCGACAGCCTTGAGTGGCGATGAGACATAGGTTTCCGGCGACTGACCGTTGTCGGCGACAATAGGCCGTCGTCTGACCGCATATCCGAAAGGCTGCTTTCAGGCGAGTGAGACAGTCACGGAAATCGACACTAGGCTTGCTGCTGGCCCAGAGCGGACGCGCGACGCAGTGAATTGGCTGATATGGTGCCCTCATAGGTACGAACCATGCCAAAGGACGCTGCCCTAGAGGCGCTGTTCGCGAACAAGTCCCCCAACGTGCGGACGGTGTATGAGAAGGTCCTGACCAGCATGTCTAAGATCGGGCCGTTGAAGGCTGAGGCGAAGAAGACCTCCATTCATCTGGTGCGGGAGACTTCGTTCGCGGGCGCACATCCAAATAAGGCTTGGCTCGACCTCACCATCCGCAGCGACAAACCCATCAAGAGCGCGCGCGTCCGCGCTCAGGAGCAGGTTTCAAAGAATTGGTGGCATCAGGACGTGCGGCTGATGTCCCCGAAGGACGTTGATGCAGAGGTCGTGAGCTGGCTCAAGAGCGCCTACGCGCTTGCAGGCCCATAGGCCGCGCGAGGTTTGCCTTCGGCGAGGATCGGTCTTTTTGGTTGCAGCAGAGCGAACGACTGGATTGGATTATGTCCGCCGATTGGCTCGGAGGCGCGCATGGCGAAGACGAAGAAAGATCCGCTTCAAAAATTCAGCGGGACGATTGGCAGTCTCGCGGCGCCAAACAAGGCCCCGGGCGGGATCAACGGCCCGACCTACATCGTATTCTCGATGGCGGGACAATCGAATGGCAAGACTTACAACGGCGTCTTCTACCTAGAAGCCTCAGCAAAGAACGCCGACTACGCCGAACAATTGATCGATGCCTACGTCAACAAGCGCGTCGCCACGGTGAAATTTAGAATTCCCGGCGGATGGGATCCCGGCAAAGATCCAAGTGCGATCGTGGAGTCCATTGAAGCTTGAACGCTGGCGTGGCAGCGGCCGGTTTCGGCGAAATCCGGTCGTGCCGCTACCGGAGAAACCCCGACCAGCGCGCCGCGAGTAAAAGCAAGCTGATCGCAATCAGTGGACCGAAAAACGCCAACGTGTGCCGGGTGATTGATTCCGGGAAGAAGGTGTCATGGCCGGGTTTCGCCCCGTGCTTTGTTGCGACTGCGGTCAGGGGGCATTTCATCCCGCTGCCTGTGAAGATGACCACTTCGACCGCCACCAGGACCAAAGCGCACCACATCCAAGCACCGTGCGCCCCGGTAACGCCTGCATAGAAGAGCGCGAAGACCGAAGCAGCCATAACTACGTAGATCGTCGTGTGAAGGGCGCGAACGAGAGCGAGGCGCTGAGCGTCGGTCATTTCGAAGGATCTGCATCGGCGAGGGCAGGCCTTAGCTAGCATGACCAGCGTCCGGAATTGAGCGACTAAGCCGGTTGTGAAATATGGCGATCAGCGCGGCGCTGGCCCTTTTGTATGGTCCGGCTGCCGTTCGCAAGTGAGATTTGGTTCGTTGGACATCGCTCATTTGTATCCGGCCTGTGGATCGGCACGCGGGCCGTGGCCTTGATGGATATACGCACGCGCTAGCGGTCTCATTTTCGGCGAGATCCCGAAGGGGACCAAATGGGCCATCAGACTTGTAGCGCGTTGATGTGTCCTTCTCGTTCCAGCTCCCAGTCGCGAATTCCTTGTTGATCGACGGCCTCAGATCGCGGGGCGACAGCTTGAGGGTCGTCGAATGAACGTCGATTGTGCAGTACACTCAATGCGATACTTGCAAGCTTATTGGCAAGCGCGATCGCCAGCTTGAAGCGGTTCATGCGCCCATCTGCCTGCAGCAGCCAGGGCCCAAAACTGAGAGTAGGCCAAAGCTTCTTGCGCATCATGTGACGTGGGCGGCTTGCACAAACAGCATGCGCAGATAGGTGTTGCCGCGCTTGGTGATGCCGCCAAAACCGTGCGCCCGCCGGTGGAATATTGTTTAGACACAAGCCCAAGCCAGGCGCCGAAGTCGCGCCCGCGTTCGAAGCCCTCGCCGGCGCCGATCGCTGCAACGACCGCCGATGAGATGATTGGGCCGATCCCGGGAACGCTCATTAGCCGGCGACATTCTAGATCTGCTTTGCTGATGGTCTCGATCTCGTCTGAAATCTGATCGACGCGATCGTCGAGATGAACCCAATCGTCACTCAGCCCGAGAATGATGCCGTGCATGCGGGGTGAGATTTCATCCGATCGGTCCCTGAGGATGGCGTTTAGGGAAGCGCGCAGCGCATTGGCGCGCGGCCGCACCGTAATCCCGAGCTCGAGCAAGAAGCAGCGGATTTGATTGATGGTTGCGGTTCGGCGCGAGACGAGGCGGTCTCGCACACGGTGAAGCGCTTGCAGGTCGAGCTGGTCCTAGGTCTTTTCTGGGACGCTGCGCAAATTGGGCCGCAGCGCCGCCTCCGCGATTGCTTCAGCGTCGTTGTAATCGTTCTTCTGGCCCTTCGAGAATGGCTTCACATAAGACGCCGGGATAATCCGCGGTTCGTGGCCAAGCCGGCGCGGTGTCCGGCTGATGAAATGCGCGCTCTGGCAGGCCTCGAGGCCAACCACCGAAGAGGGCAGTTTTTCGAACTCCGACACAAACGCCGAGCGCCGAATCTTTTTGCGCAGCGCGATCTTGCCGTCGTCGCTGAAGCCGACGATGTGAAAAACCTCTTTGCCGATATCGATGCCGATGGATGAAAAGCTTGGCTGCGAACGGGATTCGGTCATAATGCCTCCTGCTAACGCAGGCTGGATAGCTGATTTCAGCTACCCCGCCGGGGGAGGCAGCCGGACCATCCCATTTTCAGACGTCCGAGGTTGGCGCTCAATCAATCTCAGAAAGCAACGGCCGCCACGGGCCGTGTTATGCCTAGATTGTCGCGCATGCGGGCCTTTGACGAGACAGCGCTGTTGCTTCGGCCCAACATTGAAGGGTGCGCTCGGCCTACCCCGCAATGAGGGTTAAAACCTCGGCGTGCGCAATTGTGGCGCCCGGAATTGACACCGTGAGCATTGGCCAACCCCTTGCGCACTCGGTCGCGCGGATGCGCGTACAAAGGGCTTACGGCCAATTCCACTCTGGAGGCACCCATGAGAACGCTGATCGCTTTGCTGTGGTTTGGGCTAGCAGGCGCAGCTCTAGCTCAAACGCAAACCGACGAAAACCAAGATCTCCTCGTGACCGGCCAGCATCGCGATGCTCAGACGGTGCGGAGCTTTGTAGAGACGATCTCAACCGCTTTGCCTGCGGCGGATGCTATTGCCCGCTGGAACGATCGGATCTGCCCCGGTGTCGCGGGAGCCAGCGCCGCCGACGCACAGGTGATCATCGATCAGATTGCACGGCGCGCGAATGTCGTCGGACTTCGCACCGAACAATCAGGCTGCACTCCAAATATCAGCATCGTAGTCACAACAGACTCGGATCGTTTTGCGCATCAGATGTACGAGCGCCGTCCTGGACCGTTGAATGGGGCAAGCGGCATTAGTGCCACTAACCTTGGAGCGGTGGCGCTTCAGGCTTTTCTTACTCGCCACGGCCAATCCGGTGGTGGCACGTTTCTCGAACGGTGATGTCGGACGGTCACGAACTGTCGGACACAAGGAGTTCTCCAATGGCCATGATGGCCGCGAAGCCGCGTTGGCCAACATTGCTGCTGGAGGCGAATCCGGATCGGCATCGCCCCCAAGTTTACTGTCTACAGTGCGGAATGGCGCAGGTCCGACGGGCGTGCTGGATCTCCGGCGTGGAGGGCACAAGATCCAATGGAAGCCGCCTCAGCCGCACGACGCGGCAGGACTTTAACTACGTCGTGGTGATTGTGGACGCGAACCGGCTGCATGGTGCGCCCATCTCGGCAGTGGCGGACTACATAGCAATGGTGTGTTTGGCGCAAATCAACCCGGACATGAACACTGCGAACTACTCCACCATTCTCAATCTCTTTGCTGACAGCGCTGTCCAACCAAAACCAAGCGAAATGACGGCATGGGATGTAGCATTTCTCGGCGGTCTCTATCACATGACGCGCAACGCGCGCACCTTGGCTCAGCAACGCGATGAAATCTCTCACTACATCGTTGAAGCGCGGTGAGGACCTTCGACCTTCCAATTGGCGCCGGCAGTTGAACCAACGAACTCAAGTCGGTGTTTTTTCGCAATCGGGCGACCCAGTTAGTGTCGGGTATCGGCGAAGTCCCGCCGCCAATGTTGTGCGGGCGCGAGGGGCGGGTTGGCGGCTGAGATCAGGCGGACGCAAATATGATGCTTGGGCGGGCGCTGGCCCATAGCAGCCGGTTAAATGGCCGCGCTCAGAAAAAAGTGCAGAAAGGCTCTTGAGCCGACCCCGGGACCGAGTGGCACATGAGCGCCGTTCGAAGAGCTTCGGGCCCGATGAAGCTCAATGTATTCCAGGAAACCGGCGCTGCCGTGGCCGAAAGATTTGGCGTCAGCATCAAGGCGCTCCGAGTGTACGAGCGACTGGGGCTGATCAAGCCAGCGCGCACCGCGGCTGGCTGGCGGATTTACCGTCAGCCGGAGGTCGAGCGCCTCGGTGCGATCCTTGCGTTGAAGCAGCTTGGCCTGCCGCTGAAGCAAATCGGCCGCTTGCTGAAAGGTTCTGGTGATCTCGCCGCGGCTTTAGCCCTGCAGGAAGCAGCGCTTGAAGAAGCACGCGCGGAAACCGATGCAGTGTTGACGCTCGTGCGCGTGGCGCGCCAGCGACTGGCGCAAAGGGGCCAACTCTCTCCGGACGAGCTTGGAAAACTCGTGAGGAGCACTGCAATGACCAATATGAAATGGACACCGAAAATGGAGGCGTTGGCGCAGAAACACTACACCCCCGAGCAGCTGCAAGAATTACGTGCACGCCCATTCACGGCGGATGATCAAGCGCGCGTGGGAGCGGCATGGACGCAAGTGTTCGCCGACATCGATGCGCTTGGGCCGAATGCCGATCCAGCGTCGGACAACGCGCTGGAAATCGGTCGCCGCGCGCAGCTCTATCGAGGAATTTACACAAGGCGACGCATCGCTATTCAAGGCCGCCGGAATAATGAACCGCGAAGCGCTCCGAGATCCTGACACGGCCCAGCAAATGCCGACAACTCAAGCGCACTGGGCGTTCATGGGGCGCGTTTTCGAGGAGTTGAAGAAGAGCCCATAACAGCTTAGAGCTGGACCGTCCGGCGCTCGTCGCCGGTCCAGCAGCCTTTGCAAAATGCAGCTTTCGTGCCCGGGCGACTGACCGAAAGCGGCGATCGCGGGACGTTAGCGGTGAAACCTGATCAACGGCGTGTTTTGAGGGCGCCAGACATTCTGCACATACGGTTGCTAGCCGTTCGGCTCGGACACCAGAACGATGTGGCCGCCCACAGTCTGATAGCGGCCCTCAATCAATTTGCTACAGGTGCAGAACGAGCCGATGGGATGCGCATCTCCAGACGGCAGGGCGCAAAAGCCGATGACGGCGGGAAAGCCCGGATGGCTGGGATGCTCACTATAGGCGGACTGGGCACTCACGCGCGCGATGGTCGCGGACGATCGGGTGCGTACGGTGATCGCGCACGATTTGCGCGTCCGCCCCATTTTGCGCAAGGGCCGCGAGCCCGGTCATCAAGGCAACCGCCAGCGCGCACACCAGCGGAAATGGTGCGATCGCGGTGCGCTTGACCGATATGACAGCCGCCCCATCGCGATCGTGTGATCTAGCAAGTTCAGTCCTCGCACTATTGTTGAACGGATCGTGTGACATGGTGGCCTCCCATGGCGGGGCAATCGGCAATAGCCTTATCGCGTAACCCGAACAATATTATTGCGCGCGTCGCGTTTCGGCGATCTTAAGTCGTCTCGTCGACGACTGGACCAACGACTTGATTGGCGAGAGTTTGCCGATCATGAAATATTCGCGCTGCGGAGGTCGGATATGACTAGACGAGGTCGGGACGAGCCGCTTCCTGACGTAATGCAGGGTCGCTGGGTTTCGCTGGATCAACCGGCCGCCGAGTTGATCGTGATCGGTAGTGACATCACGTGTTTTGGGGCGCGGGTTGAGTATGACATTCACGAAGACCTGGTGCACGAGGATGGCGCCACTACGGTCAGCCTGCGACCTGCCGCCGATGTTGACGAGAACGCGTTCCAGCGCGCCAATGTCACAGAATTGGTCGTAACGCCGGAAGGCGAATTCCACGCCTACAACGTCAAATTCTCCAGCCGATTTGTTCGGCCGCTGAAGTAAGACGAGTGACCGCAAACGGCGAGAATAGGCCGTCGTCTGACCGTATATGCGAAGGCTGCTTTCAGGCGAGTGAGACAGTCACCGAAATCGACACTAGGCGCGCGGCTGGCCCAATGCTGACGGAAGCGCCTTGGGGCTAACATGGTCCCATGGATGAGTTGAGGGCGACCACTGTGCGACTATGGGGATGGTCGGGGCGCTGAGCGTGCGCCGTCAGCTGTTTGCACAGCGCCAGTAGAGGAGCCCTGCAGCGATGACCGCTAGAACTGCGACGATGCACCAAAGCAAGAGGTTCGATTTCTGAGGCTTGGCGGCGTTTGCCGGTGCGCTGGCACGCCTCTTTTGAGCGCGGCGAACCTCGCTAAGCCGCGCTTGGATGCGCCTAGCGGCTTCGCTTTGGTTTCTGGCCAAGAACGCTTTACGCAAGCCTTCAAGTGTTGCTCGTGCTTGGGCAAGCTTTCCACCGTGCGCGAGGGCCATGGCGGCGTTTTCGCGCGCAGTGAGCACGAAACCTGCGTTCGCTTCGCTTTCTCCGTATCTCACAGCAAGCGTCTCAAACGTTTGCGCGCCGCTCAAGAAATCGCGGTTCTGGACATGCGCATTTGCAAGCAAAGCGACGAAGTTCAAGGTCTCTGGATCGCTTGGGCCTAAGACTGAGCTCCCTGCTTCGACCAAGCGCTTCAAGAGCCCAATGGCTTCATTGTTTTTCCCCCGATGTATCTCGTGCAAGTGCGAGCGTCAGCGCGGGGGCAAACGTCATGCGCGAAGACCAGCCTTCAATCCGTTCAAACCGCTCCAAAGTAGGCGTCAGCACTTCTTCGGCTTCTTTGGGTCGATTGAGGGCTGTAAGTGCTGTGCCAAGCGCATTTGCGGCGATCAAAGCGCTGTTGTCGTCAAGCGAGGCGTGTCGCTTATAAAGGTTCAACACCCGGCGCGCTTCTCTCGATTTGCGCAGCGTCCTGTAGCGTCATAGCCGCTGTCAGCGCTTGCTCGGCGGCCCGCGCACCAACGGATGCGCTTCACCCAAGACACGCGCGCGGCTCACACACACTTCATCGGCAAGGGAAAGCGCTCCAGCTGGATCGCCGGCGCTGAAGCGAAGCGTCGCTAAAGCTGCCCGCCGGTCGAGAGTTATCGGGTGATCTTCGCCAAAGAGCTGGGCTTGGGTTTTCACCGTCGCTTCCATTAGAGCCACACCTTCAGCGCCGCCAAGCGTGTTGGCGAGCGCTGTTTTGGCCAGGAGCGTGTCGGGGTGTTTGGAGCCCCGACTTTGCTCACGCTTGTTGGCCACGTCTTCGAGCATTGCGCGCGCGATTTCGGTTTCACCCAGGCGCTGGAGCGTTGAACCCAAATTGCCCTTGGCCATCAGCGTATCGGTATGATCGGGGCCATAGATTTGCGTAAAGGTCGAGAACACTTCTTCCTGCAAGGGCCGAGCGCCCTCAGGATCGCCTGCTCGCATCATGGCGCGTGCGACAGCGTGCTTGCTGGCGAGCGTATCGGGATGGGTGGGCCCTAGCATTTTCTTGCGGATGTCCAAGGCCTGCCGGTTACGCTGCATCGCGCCTTTGGCATCGCCCATAAGCTCTGTGGTGGTCGCGAGATTATAATAAGCCGAAGCCGCCTCCGGGCTTTCACGTCCAAAGCGGCGCTCGCGGGCGCTCACGTCTTCTTCCTGTAAAGCGAGCGCACCGGAATAATCGCCAAGCGCGCGTTTACAGATGGCGACATTGTTGATGGTGATCAACAGCGCCTTGTCCTCGGCCTTTAACATGCGCCGCTCGATTTCAAGCACGCGCTCGAAATGTGCAAGCGCCGCAGCGTAGTCGCCCTTAGCCAAAAGCACGAGAGCCAAATTATTGACATAGACGAGCGTATCGATGTGCTCGGCCCCAAGCGTTGCTCGGGATTTGGCGACGAGGTCCTCGTCAAGCGTCTGAGCTTCGTCAAACGCTCCGCGGAACCGCAAAAGTTCGGCAAGGGGGCTTATGGCTCGCAAGGTGCGTGGATTGGCCTCTCCAAAAAGTCGGATGCAAGCTCGCACACAGTGCTGGAGTAGTGTTTTAACGGCGTCCCCGCGCGCGCCCGCGTCAGTTAGAAAATTAGCGATCGCCAAGGCAAGAGAGGCTGTAGGTTCGTTCCCGAATATTTACAATCGGGGGCTTTGGCCTCCAAAGCTTTTGGCAAATCGCTTTCAGCTGCTGCTCCTATTGCGCCAAGTGCGCGCCAATAGGCGGAGAGCTCGACAGCGCCGCGGTGAGAAAGGGCGTCGAAGCGCTCAAGGTCGGTGAGTAGCGTCTGTAAACCCGCCAAGGCGCCTGCTTCGCGCAGTTGATAGGCGCCTCCTCAGCCATTCTGGGGTCGTCCGCTGGGCGCGCTAGGAAGTGATCGGCGAGCCTCAAGCGGATCGCCGCGATTGTTGCGTCATCGCCGAGATGCGCGAAGCGGATGCGCTGCGCATGAAGTCATGCGCGAAAGCAACGCGTCCGACCGCATCGCGCAGATGCTCATTGAAGTCCAGGTCTTAAGGCGGACCAAGCTATTGGCGCTTTGCCTGTGATGGCTACGATTTCGGTTTCTTCAAGACCGGCCCGGCTTGCCCAAATCAAGGCAGCGCTTGCGCGACAAACTCGCGCCCATGTTCATCATCAAGGCGGGCGAGCACAAGCGCAAAAAGTGCGGGCAAAGACTGGGCCGCAAGATAGCCATCGATGCGCGCATCAAGCTGATCGAAGGCGCCGGAGACGCGCAATTCGTTGAGCACAGTCAGCAAGAAGAGCGGCGAACCTGCTAGTGGATGGTCGAGGATTTTTTGAAGACGCTCTTGCGATAAGGTCTTTCCGATTTTGGCCAGGGAGTGGACTGCAAGCGCGTTCTGATCTTCACGTGAGAGCGACGCGACATCGATGCGATGGGGGATTGCGACTAAGAAAAGCTTGGCAGGCTTGGCCTTCAAGGCTGGTAGTAAGAAGCCGGATCCCGCGGGGCAATTTTTCGGGCAGCCAGCGTAGGTCTTTCTGATCACTCAATTTTTCGAGCGCATCGAGACCTATGAAAAGCAATCCGTTGCGGGCGCGCGCCACAGCAGAAGCCCCCACAGAGCCGTTCGGGAATTGAACGCACCAGCAGCATCGTCGTCAGCTCGGAAGGGTTTCGTGTTCGACCCTGTTTGGTGCGCCAGAAAAAAAACTTGCCGACGGCGACACAACAGAAAAATAGGATGAGCGTTATCGGGTCACAGCGGCGATTAATAATGTTCGAAGACGATGTCTTGAGGTCGAAGCGAGCGATGGCGCGCGAGCCCATTGGCGAAAAGCGCAGCTCTTTCCTGACCCCGAGGCCCCTATCACCAGACAATACGCAGACGCCTCGCCGTCGCGGGCCCAGGCGTCGAGCGCATGAAAACGCGTGTCTCCTCCCACGAAGAGCCGCCGGCGTTCTTCGCCATAGGCTTGGTGAAGTCGCTCGGTGAGCGCGAGCGCATCGATTGCGCCTTGCTCGGGCCAATCGCGATCTATAAGCGCCCCGAGTGCTGCTTCGACCGCAGGGCCTAGGTCTCCCGGAGTGGGGTAATCGATTATGCGCGCGCCGCTTGCGCGAATGCGTTGCTTCAGGTCTTGAAGCCGAGCCTGGGTTTCTGGCGTCGGTTTCGAGAAAGTCTTGCGCTTGGTCTGGAGCAAGGGTCTTTGAAAAGGCGGGGTCGCGAAAGAAAAAGAGGGCGCGTTGGGCAGAGGCGGGGTTATTGAGCGCGCCGTGCACTATCTCCAGTTCGGTTACGCTTGCGCCCGAGGCCTTGGCAAGGAGAGGAAATTCAAGCGCCAGATCGCCTGCAATCGCCGCCGAAGGCGGGGTCCAGCCATAACGCTCGCCGATGAGCCCCAAGAATATTTGGCTGCGGCTGATCTCGCGCAGACAAATACTCAAGGTTTCCCCACGCTAAGCCTGAGCCTCGTCTATGCCCCAGCGCAAATCGATTTCAGTCAATTCGATCGCGCGCGGTCTTAGTTTCTTCCGTAGCGCCGGAAAGGCGCTCTTGATCAGCACGTCACGCTCGGCGTGCATATCGCGAAAGGTAGAGGAGACGAAGACACGGACAGCGGGGTTGGCGCCGGCGCGTTCTGAATTGAGCATCCGGTCTTCTCCCCCCGCGAGCGCCAAAGGCTAACGGAAGAAGGGCCCATCAGCGAACATTTTAAAGACGCTCTCCTGGAAAGCCCATTGGCGCGATGCTGGTCCTCGCGACGGGGCCATTACGCGCGCTCGCGTTGAGTGACCGCTGTCGGCGAACTCCCGCCCTTGCTGCGGGCGCCTAGCCAGCGGCGTGTTTGGAGCGCGGCAGTTATTCACTGAATTCGATCTTCTTCTTTCGTCGGGGTCAGACCGATCACCCGTGGCCTTGGGGCTTTTCGCGGTCGCTAAAGGAACGGCAGTTCGTGTTCGGCGAGGACCTTAACGGACGGTTGTTCGATCCCGGATACACTCGTTGAGTTAAGCTCCGGAGGCTTGCGTGACGACACGGCGCGAATGGCCCACAAGCGCGCTCAAATGGCGTTGGTCGATGAAGGGGCCGCTCCACATTGCGCCCCCGTGGCGCGAGCGCGTGCCTCTGGCTCGGATATTCGCGCTCACTTGGCTGGCGCCAGCTGCGATCGGCGCGTTGTTCGCCGTATCGTTATTCTTGCTCCTTGCCTAATTGGGATCTTCGATTTCACCTTCGTCGGCCATGCTTGAACATCCCCTCGCTGGGTTCGGCGCTTAAGTGCGGTCAGCTGGAGACCGAAAACGGCGAGGTCGAGCCGCTGAGCGCTTGCAACCGTGAAGGACCGATTGGCGGCTGAACCCGGACAGTCGAAAATTCGCCCTGGGTCGTCAGCTTGATTGCTTGCGATCATCCTCGGACGGTCGCACAGGCGACACGAGTTGAATGCCCAATATTTGCAAGATCAAGAGTATGCTCGCTACGTTACGCACCATTTCGAGCAACGCCCGGATTAGAGTTCCCAGAAAGCCGGGCAACTGAACGTAATTGATTAGAATCGACACTGACGCGCCCACGGCAACTACCAGCAAAACAAGTATCGCCCGCGCTATTCGGGAAAGCTTCTTTGCCTGGGCCATGCGCCCAGCATAGCGCGCGCAGTGTCAGCAGCCAAATGCGATGCCGCACGGCGTCTAATTGCCTTGCCCGCGTCGTCAACAGGAATGTCCGTCATCGGCGGACCTTAGCCGGTCGGTGTGTGCAAGCGCGAACGGCCGTTGACCGTTGAACCACGACATTGGGAAAATCCACGCCGGAGCAGGGCGTGGCCCTTTGCTGCCGCATGACGAACTCGATAGGTTGACACCGGTTTTCGTGCGGGCGGACGGTTTGAAAGTTGATTTGAGGTCATTGTTGGCGGCGGTGGGCGCAACACTTTTGGCAGGCTGTGGTGCCGCGAATGCCAGCGCAACTAGCCTAGATGATAGACTGCGAGCAGCAGTAGAAGACTATTGCGTGCCCTTCGTCGCAGGTGGGGCGCAATTCCAATTGCCGGCTCGTGTGCGCGGCATCCCGGTTGTCGCCATCGAGTCACTGCCTCCCGAGGATCCAGCGCACCAAGTGGCGCGAGGCTGGGCCAGCGCAGTTGTTGGTGTGGCGGACCAGCAGGGGTTTGTAACTGTCGGCGGCTCCGTTGACGGCGATCTTGGCCCCCTATGCTCTGTGCTTGCGCACGGTGCGGAAGCTACCGCGGCTGTCGCGAGATTGGCGGTAGCGATGCGAGCGGGGAGCTCTGGCTGGAGCCTGAACGAACAAGAACCTGGCAGCACGAATGAAACTCTGACGTTCTACGAGAGCAGTCCGCGCAACCACGACCGGGCGATCAAGTTATTCGTTGATCTGCGAGGCGACGCCCTTGGCGGCGACGCCGTCTTGTTGAGTTGGGTGCCGATTTGGCGCGAAGAAGATCACCCTGAGGAGCCGACACAAGCAGAGTTAGAAGCGGCGACACACTTGTCTCTTGGCGAAGCGTTGCTCGCCGCCACCTTCGAAGTCGCAATCCCCATGCTGCAAAGCCCGCCCGGGGCAGTCGATCCGGTTTTGCAGCGAAGGCTTCGCGTCCTTACCCAAGGGATCACTGATACGTTGGTCATGCGCATGAGCACCGATGAGAACTTGGTCGGCATCACGCAGGGCGACCCTCACATGAACACCTTAGCCGTGGTGGCCCGGGGGACCGGCGCGGATCGCGCTCTGCCGCAAATTCGCAGGCAGCTCGAACAATCTGGCTGGCGCAGTGTGATAGGCGGGAATGCAGGCACTCCAGACGCCGAATGCTATCAATCCAACGACGCGAGGCTGTCATTGTGCATTGTCTCGCCCACAGAGCCGAGCCTCGTGCGGTTGGCTTTGAGCCGCCGATCTGCGCGCTAGAAGCGACCGCTTCCGGCGATCGCCCGCCTTAGCTCGTGCAACATGACCAGTGTCCGGAATTGAGAGACCGAGCCGATCGTCAAATATGTCGCTCAGCGGGACGACGGCCGGTTGCGGACATTGCTGCCCTCGACAGCGCTGGAATAGATTGGCCTCTGTGAGCACCCTCAAAAAGGCGATGGCGCTCCTGGCGCTTTGTGTTGGACTTGCCAGCTGCGCGCCTCCGCTGCCGGGCGTGCCAGCGGGCGCTTCAACAAGCTTCGACTGGTATAACGGCCACTTCACATATGCGTGGCACCGGGTTCTTCGCACGGGATGCGTGGCTTGGAAGGCGACTGAAAATTGGGCCGACGTCCAGTTGATAGTGGGTTCGCGCTGCGAGGGGCGTGGCGAGGAAAGGCGTCTCGACGGACGAGGAGTCGGCTACTTCAGCAGTTCGGACTTTCTCGTTTTCCGTGGGTACTGGCCGTGGACCCAAGACGAGTATTCTAATCTGATCGAGTTCGATAATAGAGGAATGGTCAGCCGGATACGCCCTTGTCCGCACTCGCTTTCGCTAGAGCAGGTCAACGAGTTGCGTGCGCTTGCTCAAGAGGCGCTCGATGCAGCCACAACCGGCGCAGAAAGACGAATGATGACGCGTGTTAGCGAACGTCTGGCCGAAACGAACGGAGCGACGCTCGCGAGTGGGCAAGAAGGATGCACCGATCTGCCGCCGGATTGGTACCGCGGTTCTTACCCGCAACGGAATCCTTGGAGAGCGCATTAGGTGGCTATGACCGCCATCGGCGATGGCGCGCCGAACCTGGAAACAATGCCGGAAGGGCGGGTTACGGGCGAGTGCGACAGTCGCAATAGTGGTACCGAGGACGGGCGCTGGCCCAAAGGGGTCAATCGGCCTCCGACACGCGCTTCCCGCGCGGGCTGAATCCAGTCCAACGCTTGAAGGCACGGCTGAACGCGGTCCGATCAGAAAACCCGAGCAGATAAGCGGTTTCGTTCACAGACACTTTTCCCTCGCTTAAATAGTGAACAGCCAGCTGGTGGCGCAATTCATCCAGCACCTTTTCAAACGTCACGCCTTCGGTCTTTAGCTTGCGGAAGAGCGTCTGGCGACTGACGCCCAATCGGCCCGCGACCATGTCCACGCTCGCCTCGCCAGTGTGCAAGATCGGCATCAAGAGGCTTTCCACACGGCCCTTGGTCGTCTGGGAGCCTTCCAAACTGTTGAGCAGCGTCTCAGCGCGCGCGCAGAGAACACCAAACACATACCGCGATGGGTGTGGGGGGGCGACCGCAGTCCATGAGTCCTCGCTCATCTGCAGAGCGTTCCGGTCACTTTCGAATGTAACCGGAATTTGAAAGACGCGATCATACTCCGCCCGATGGGCCGGAGCCGCGTGGGTGACATGAACTGCCGTTACAAACTGGGCAGCGCCGAATCGGCGCGCCGAACAAACCATGCGGGCAAAGGTTGACTTGGTGAGTTCGGGAAAATCGTTCGGCGACCTGCGCGCATCGTTGAGCCATAGCCGTCCACCAATGTGCGAGAGCACAAAGCGGTCGCCTTTCGTCACGCCATCGACGTCAACGACCAAACGGCTGTAGCGATTGAGCTGTACGAATGCTGCAGCTGCTGTCTCGCAGGCGCCGCCGAGCAAGCCGACGATCGACAACTCAGCCATGTCGAACGCCTCGCCGAAGTGAAGCGCAAGCGCGGGATCGCCGGCGAGCTCCTGACCCGCCCGCATGAGTAAAACATATTTTTCCAATGAAACGCGGTTGTCCTGGTCCAGCAATTCATCGGAGGCAATTTGCGACCGTTCGACCAAGGCGGCACGGTCGGCGCCCTTCATGACGGCCAAATCCATCAGCGCTCGCGCAAAGCCAGCCGCGATTGTAGGTCTAGTCATGGTGCGGGGGAGTTCCGCAACCGTCGGTCACATTTTTGATACGTGGGGTCATATCCGTTTCGGGGGCCTTGGATAGAGTTGAACACGACCAGGCAAACAACAAGCCTAAACGACCTGGCGCCTCGAAGGGCCGTGATGTCATGTTGAGCAATCTCCTGCCCAAGCGGATCGACAATGGCTATCGCGGTCATGCGTTGGCGATCTGGCTGCTAATTCCGATCGTGCTCATGAAGCTCGCCATGGGCGTGAATGTTGCGGGCCTGAATCCCTGGATCAGCAGCCGTTTCGTGCTGCAGAACGCCGACGGAATTCCAGTTGACACTTTCCCCATTGAAGCCGGCGCCGCTGTGGTCTTCCTGTTTGCGAGTTGGGGGCTTGCTCTTCTGGTGATCAACTTGCTCGGCGTCGTGGTTTTGATCCGCTATCGCGCAATGATTCCGCTTGTTTACCTCCTGTTGTCGATCGAACAAATCGGCAGGAAAGGACTCGCAATACTCCACCCCATCATCAGGAGCGGTGAGGGCGCGAGTGGAATATCTCCTGGCCTCTGGATCAATTGGGGACTTTCGGCAGCGCTTGTGATCGGCCTCATCCTCTCGCTCGTGAGCGTGCGAAAGGGGGAGGACTCAAGAAAATCTGCGCTGTAAGCGAACGGCGGTTCGCCAAGCACGCGGCGAATCAGATTGAGGACCTTCGCCCTTTTTCAAGCGTTCCCACAGATCAGCGCCCTGAGCCGCCATAGAACGCCGGGCCAATGTCCGGTGTCGGTGATAGCGCGCCTGCGCCGATGCAACATGACCAGCGTCTGGAATTGAGCGGCCAAGCCAGTCGTGGAGCATGGCAACAACGGGACGCTGGCCCAAACCTACGTTATTTGTCGAACCCAACATACGCGATCAGGCCTTCAACAGTGTCCGGAAGAAGGCCTTGTGCCTCCATCTTTCCGAGTTTGATCTTGCGCCTCTTCGCGCGCTCCCGCCGAAGCTGAAGGACATACTTAGCCTTTGCGGTCAGCCATTGGATCAGTAACCGCCTTCCATCGGCGTAGGGCTCCCGTCGCTCAACGATGACGAGTTTTTCGCAAAGTCCGAGCACCGCCCTGTCACCAGTGCCAGTCAGCGCAAGATGGGGTTCATTGACGTACCAGTATTCCAAGTGGTGCGTGAGCTCGCCTTCGTTCCGATACACCGTCACATCGCCGGCCCGCGGAACGTCCGCGTTATTGTCGTTCACAATGATCACGTCTTCGAGCCAAGCGCCTTGCACGGCGATAATCTCGCATGAATATCCGCGTTCGGCGATGTCTTGCCGCTCGTGGTGGGCATGCGCCAACGGCTGTTTTTGCCGGCGGTCTCAACGGATCGACGCAACACACTCGCTAAATCGCTCTGCCGGGGTATGGAAGTCCAGCGTTTTCCGGGGACGCTCGTTGAGGCGCCGCGCGATTCTGTTGAGATGAGCCTGCGAGTGCGGCGCCAAATCGGTCTTCTTCGGGAAATACTGGCGCAACAGCCCGTTGGTATTTTCGTTTGAGCCACGCTGCCAGGGGCTTTGCGGATCACAGAAAAAGACGGCGATGTCGGTTTCCATGGTGAAGCGCCGATGGTCAGCGAGTTCTTTGCCGCGATCCCAGGTGAGCGATTTGTAGAGTTCATCGGGAAGTTTACGCGCCTGCTTGATCAGGGCGCTGACGACAGTCTCGGTATCTTTGTTCGGGACCTTGGCCAGCATGACATAGCGCGAGTGTCGTTCGACTAGCGTGACGATGAAGCTATTCTTAGACCCGCATAAGAGATCGCCTTCCCAGTGACCCGGGACGGCGCGGTCCTCGACCGACGCCGGCCGCTGGCTGATCGAAACAATGTCTGGAAGTTGGCCCTGCCGCTTACCCTTCATCGTCGCGTGTCGCGAGCGACGGATGACGTGTTGGGAGCGCAAGTGCTCTATCAGCTGTTTTTTCAACACACCGCGGGCCTGCACATAAAGGCTCCGATAGATGGTCTCGTGCGACACTTGGCGAGCCTCGTTCCTGGGGTTCTTCCACTTCAACCAGCGTGCGATCTGCTGGGGAGACCATTCCAAGGCGAGCTTTGCCGCAACAGCTTGCCGCAACCAAGCGTGCAGCGCCAACTTGCATGGCTTTGGACGTAGCGCAGATTGCCAGGCGCGCTTGTCGGCCTTCGCCGCCCGATACGGCCGCAGTCCGCCGTTGCGCGCGATCTCGCGACTGATCGTCGAGGGTGAGCGCCCGAGCGCCACTGCCATCGAGCGAAGCGATCGACCCGCCACCAAGCCACGCGAAATCTCCTCGCGCTCTGCGAGGGCTCCAGTCTTCTCAAACAGACTAAAGTGTTGCCTCGACCAGTTGAGGTCACACCTGAACTCCGACAGTCGGGAAATCAGCGGTAGGGGCCGTTGGCCCGTTGCGGCCATCTGGTACCTTGTTTCAGGTCTCCGCCGCCTCGCTGCTGCTAACGAGCAAGTCCGCGCGCTTGCGATCGTACTTCAGCAAATCGCCCGGCTCGCAGCCCAAGACGAAGCAAAGCTTCGCCAGCGTGGAAAACCGTAACCCCCGCACCTTGCCGGAGCGGAATTGCGAGAGCTGCGTTTCGCTGATGCCGATCTGCTCGGCCACGGCCTTCGCCGTTATTTGGCGTGCCGCAAGAATCTCGTCGAGCGTGATGCGGACAGGCATTAGATGAAGCCCGCCAATTCGTTGCTCAGCAACGCCACCTTGCCCTCCAGCGCTTGCGCGCGCCGCATCATGCGAGCGGTGACGATCAGCGCCAAGCCGACAATACCGAGCGTCAGCGCCGGTACATTGAACAATGCAAAGCCGCCGACGACCCGAGCACCCATGCTGAGCAGCACGGGGACAATTACAATGGTTGCGATCGCGCCGAGCGTCAGCGCCCAGCCAATGCGGCCAAGCGCAACGCTCACTGCCTGAAACACAAAGCCCCCGCGCGAGAGCGTCGCGAACATCCGCTGTGCTGACCAGAGCGCCCAAAGATAGAAGAGCGCCGGCGTCCAGACCAAAGGCAGCTGCTGCAGCGTGGACGCGCGCATCACGCCGCCGCGCATAGCGAGCACGAACAACGTCATGGCGATCACCGCGGCGACCAGGGCAAGCGCGATGGTGGCGGCCCAATAGAATTGCCGGTTGCGGCGGCGGAAGGCGGCGACGGCAGGATCGATTTCAGTCATCTCACGCCTCGCGTTGGCTCAAATGCACAATCATGGCGATCAAAGTGACCACGCCGCCGATCAAACCAAACTCCAACGCGGGCCCAGCATGCGCGCCTTCGGCGCCGACAACGCTGACCGGCATCGCCCATGGCACGAACATCGCCTCCGGCGCATTGAAAGCGGCAACCGCGATGAAGGCGCCGGCAATCCCCAAAATCAGCGGCACGACGAAACTGGGGAAGCGCAGCGCCACCCAGAGCTGGATCATGCTCATGAAGAATGACGCCGCCCACATCTTGCTGAGCAATGTCTCGGCCATTGTCCACGGAAACGGGCCGTGTGGCGCGCTTGCAGGTGCGAACGTCTGCAGCGCCAGGCCAAGCACGCGGAGTTCGAGCGCCAACAACAGCGACATCGCACCGATCATCGCCATCAGCACGACGGCTTTGGCGGCAAACAGCTGCCATCGGTGAATGGGTAAAGCGAGCAGGTGATCCCACGCGCGCGGCGCATGCTCAATGTTGGCGAGCAAGGCGCTCATGGCAGTGATGGTCATTGGCAGCACGAAAAACGACCAGAGTCCGGTCGAGCCTTCCAACACAAATTGCCAATCCATATTCGGCCGCTTGAGCGCCACGGCGCCCACAAGCAGCGTGACCAAAGTCGGCGCCACCAAGCACAGCAGAAGCGCGAGCGAGCCCTTGAGCTTGCGAAGTTCGAGAAAGAGCATCGTTCCCATCACGCCGCCTCCGCGACACGCATTTGCATGTAGAGCGTCTCCAGTGTGGTTTGCCGCAAGGCGAGCTCCGCCACGTCGAGGCCGGCATCGAGGAGACGGCGGTTGATGTGCGCAGTGTCGGCATCGCCCTTCGCCACCGGTACGCGCAGCCCTATCTCGTCTCGGACGGGCACATAACTATTTGCAGTCAGCACTCGGGCGGCCGTCGCGTCGTCGCTGGTGCGAATGAAGGCCTCCGGCGTGACGCGCCGAAGTGTCTCGCCGATGTCGCCCTGCAGCACCAAGCGGCCGTCGTGCATGAGGCCGATGTGGGTCGCCGTTTGCTGCACTTCGGAAAGTAGGTGGCTGGAGAGGAACACGGTCGCGCCCGTTCGCGTCGGCAGGTCGCGGATGAGGTCGCGCATATCGCGGATGCCGTCCGGATCGAGTCCGTTCATGGGCTCATCGAGAATGAGTAGACGCGGATTGCCGAGCATGGCTCGCGCAAGGCCGATTCGCTGGCGCATGCCGAGCGAGAAGTGGCCGACCTTGCGCTGGGCGGCTTCGCGCATCTCGACAGCTTCGAGCACGCGATCTACCTCAGCACGCGGCAGGCCGAGCAGGCGGCGCGTGCTGTCGAGATTTTCCCAACCGGTCAGATGATCGTAAGTGGCGCGCGCTTCGAGCAAGGCGCCGGTGAACCGCGACGCCCGTCTGCGATCTGCGGCGACGTCGCAGCCAAACACGTGCACCTGACCGCGGGTCGGATGTATCAGGCCGAGCAACAGGCGAATGGTCGTTGTCTTGCCAGCGCCGTTGGGGCCGAGGAATCCGTAGATCGAACCGGTTTCGACGCGAAGTCCAAGGTCGCTGACTGCCCAGCGTTCGCCGAAGCGCTTACTCAGCCCGTGGCTCTCGACCGCCATACGCGTTCTCCCGTTTGCGGGGAAGACTCGTAATTTAAGTCTGACTTAAATACAAGTCTTACTTAAATTGGGTGAAAGACCGATTTCCTATACCGAAGCCCATCGCTTGAGCGGCGGACCAAAGTTCTGGTTCCAGTGTAACAAGGTTTACAACTTCTACAGCTGCTTCCTCGAACTTTCCGGCGGCCGATCGCCACAACAAACGCCTCCTCCAATAGGTGCAAAAAAAATCGAACGCGGCCGCAACGCGGGTATTGACGCTGTTTTCCGGCTTCCTAATTCAACGTCGCCGAGCGCCGAGGAGGGCTCGGCCGCGGGCGCCGGCGTCGTCCGGCGCACCTCGTGTTCCATGTTGCTGAAGCAAAGGATGTGGAGATGAGGACGTACGATTTTTCACCTTACTACCGGTCATCGATCGGTTTTGACCGCATGCTCGATCTCTTGGGCGCGGGCGCCCCGCCTAAGCTCGAGACCAGGGTCGAAGAGAGCTTCCCGCCCTACGATATCGAACGCACGGGCGAGGACAGCTACCGCATCACCATCGCCCTGGCAGGCTATGCGCGCGACGAAATCTCCATCATGGCCGAGCCCAACGCGCTTTGGGTCGAAGGGCAAAAGGCCGAAGATGGCGAGCGCAATTTCATGCATCGCGGCATTTCCCAGCGCCCGTTCCGGCGTCATTTCGATCTCGCCGATTTCGTCAAGGTGGCCGGCGCCACCTATGAGAACGGCCTTCTGCAGATCGAACTCGAGCGGGAAATCCCCGAGGCGATGAAGCCGCGCCGAATTGAGATCGGCGCAAGCACGCGCCCTGAGCGTCGTGAGCGTGCGCGCGAAGAGCGCAGCGGCACAAAGCAGGTGGAGGACGCCGCCTGAAGGCGGCGCCCTGCGCACCTACATACGGGAGCCAAACCATGAAGGACCTAATCCCCTGGGGTCGATCTCGCGCGCCAGCGCGTTACGAAGACCGGCCCAATGACGCCTCCATAAGCCCGTTCTTCACGCTTCGCCGGGAGATGGACCGGCTGTTCGACGACGCCTTCGGCAGTTTCGGCGTCAGCCGGTTCGGGGCTGGCGCTGGCTTTAACTGGCCGAATGTCGAAGTTGTCGAGCGCGATAAGGAAGTGCGCGTCACCGCCGAATTGCCGGGCCTCGACGAGGGCGATGTCGAAGTTCGCGTTGAGGACAATGTGCTGGTGCTGCGCGGCGAAAAGCGCACGGAAGTTGACGACAGCGAACGTCACTATAGCGAACGTAGCTATGGGCGTTTCGAACGGCAGATCGCTCTTCCGGCCGAGATCAACGATGAGCAGGCCAGTGCAACCTTCAAGAACGGCGTGTTGAGTGTGACCTTGCCGAAGACGGAGAGAGCGCGCCAACAGGCCAAGCGCATTCCCATCTCTCACTGATCCGACGCGAGATGCGAACCCTTAGAAAGGATAGAAACAGGGAGGTCGCGACGTGAGCGTTTCGAAAGAACCCATTCGAATTCTACCGCGGATGTTGCCCCGGCGCTGGGGCCGGGGAGGGGCAGCCTCTTGGTGTGGGAAAGCCGAACGGCCAGCAGGGGCGGTGGGCGAAATCTGGCTCGCGCATCCGCATAATGTCACGGCTGGCGGCATGCATCTGGGAGCCCAGATCGCAAGAGACCCGCAAACAATGCTGGGCGAGTTGGGGCGCGCGCCGCCAAGCCTGCGGCTCATCGTAA
The DNA here is from genome assembly GCA_963837475.1 of uncultured Pseudomonadota bacterium. Taxonomy (GTDB): domain Bacteria; phylum Pseudomonadota; class Alphaproteobacteria; order Caulobacterales; family Aquidulcibacteraceae; genus Vitreimonas. The sequence continues at coordinate 211,722 of CAWIND010000001.1, read as the reverse complement.
CTGATGAGCCGAGCGATCCTTTGAGCGCCGATGGTCCGGTTGCGCTTTGGCGCATTCTTGAAAGCCCGCTCGATGGCGGCGTCACGCTCTACGAAAACGATGGCTCCCGCCCCAGGCAAGTGCGCGCCAGACGGGGCGATCTCTTGCGTGTTGCCCACGAGACGAAGCTTGTCGTACCCGCCGGCATGACCGCACTCGAAGTGCGCGCCAATTTCGCTCCCAACAATCAGCCCTCGGCCCAGCGCGCTCAACGCCTGCTCGCGGCCAGCGAAAAGAAGCACCGCGATGCGTGGTTGCGCGATCCGGCGATGAGCGTGGAGCTTTGGACGCTGCCTGAATTGAGTTTCCTCGAGCCTGACGGGGAGAGCTGCCACCTCATCATGGCGCTGACGCCAGGCGTTTCCTTCGATGGCGAAGCGATGAGCAGGGGCGATGCGGTGTTCTTGCCGGCGGAAGGACGTCGTGCGGTGCTCACAGGCCGCGGCGCGCAAATCGTTGTCGCCTATCCAGATCTCATTCCCACCAGTATCTGGAAGACGCCGCATACACCAAGGCCGGCGGCGCTCGCCATCGATCCGGCGTTCGCACAGAAGCCTGCGTTAAACGTCGCGGCGGGTTTCGGTCAGGCCATCCGTGCCGCAGCATGAAACCCTTGTCGCTCTTCATTCTTGGCAATCAGTGGCGGCACCAAGCTGTGCGGAATCGCAGTCGGCCTTTGTGGCGAGGAATGGGTCGGGCCAAATTGACGTCTCTCTGTTGAGGACACGGCCCCGGAGTTCTGTTCGACGCCCACGCTGCATCGGCGAATGACCGTCTTCGGCGAAATCATCCCGGTCGTGCAGTGCTGGGGCGAACGTCCGCGTCCTGACTGAACTCGGACAGTCGAGAATTTGGCGCTAGATCAGGAGCTGGCCCAATCCGGTCATTTTCCTTAGCACCTCTCGGCATTGAATGGTAACCTGCACGCGTGGGCCCAAAGGCGACGCTGTTTCTCCGAAACGTGGCGATTTCTGCCGGTTTCTGCCTGTTCGCGGTGTATTATTTCGCGCAAAGCTGGCCGCGACCTCACGTCGTTTGGCCCGTGTTCTTCTCAGCCTTGGGCATAGTGGTTCTCGCTCGAACTGTGGCAAAACCATTCGATACGGCAACCGTTGATCAGATCATTGAACTTTATTTTGGAAGAGTTCAGCCCAACGACGCGCGCGCGAGACTTTGGATGCGGCTGGGTTTCGCTTTCTTTGCTCTGAATGCGCTCGGGATGACTCCCGTGTACATTCTTCCTGTTACCCGCGATGAAGAGAGCGGTTACTTCTACGCGACAAGTGCTTATTTTGTGCTTTTTGTAGCCGCCGCATTGATTGCGCTGGGCTGGTTCATTGCAGGATGGATGGCGAAACGCACCGCACCGCGATAGCGCCTGGCATCACAACGCCGCTTCGGCGAAGTGCTGGAGATGACCCCGCCAGTGATCCGTCACCTAGACTGAGATGCTTGCAGGATCGAAGCGCCAACACGCGCTGACCATGCGTCGAAAGCAGGCTGCTCAGCGTCCGTACCATCATAGTGGAACTTCGTTTCGATGTAGGTCTGACCATCTCGTACGAAGATTGCGCGATGAATGTAACCAGGAGGGGAGTCCGCTTCGGGTTTGGTGAAATACCAGTACGTCCGTCCGCCGTCGCAAACATACATGGTCATCGCGAGATGCGGCCAATCGCTGTTTTGACAGCCTGGGTCGGCAGTGACTTGGGCAAACGCTGCTTCTGTGCTCGGGGGCGGTCCTTCCTGAGCCATCGCCGAGGAAACAAAAACGAACGCCAACAAGGCTTGTCTGATCATTCGCGCAGCCTAACAGTCTCGTGGACGCAAAACACGGCGGACCCAGCCCCCGGCAGGTTCCTGGATCAAGTGCATAGTGTCCAGGGCGCGTGACAGCCTCAATGTTCGAGTTCGGCGATAGCGCGCCTTCGCGAACGCAACATTGCCAATGGCAGGAGAGGGTGGACTGAGCCCTTGCCGAAATAACTCGATCGGCGTGATGCTGGCCCATAGCGGTCGTTCGATCGTCAGCAGCGATGTTCGCTCAATGTGGCTGAGTGCCGATCAAGCGATCCACAAGGGGCCTCCCAAAGTCGATCCAAAGCCAGACGCCCCCAATGAAGGCTAGGAAGCCACCAACAATCGCCATTCGAAGAAGCGCCAAATGGGCCACGAAAATCGAGTCCCACAGGATGTAGAGACCGCCCGCGAACATGGCGCTGGCAACCACGAAACAGATGATCTGACGCATTTCCCGTCCGTCCGAATTTGACCCAAGCGCGTCACGCGCCGACAAACTGCCGTAGACGCACACCATGATCACGCGCGATCATCTCGGCGGCCTTCTCGCCGATCATGATCGAGGCGGCATTGGTGTTGCCGCTGACGATCTCCGGCATGATGCTGGCGTCGGCTATGCGCAAATTCCTCACACCGAACACCTTGAGCCGTGGATCGACAACGTCGCCAATGCGACATGTGCAGCTGAGGTGATAGACGGTTAGCGAGAAGTGCAGGGCGATGTTTTCCAAAAGCGCATCACTCAACGGCTCACCCGGCTTGTGGCCGTGCTTGCGCCCCAGTTCCGGCGGCACTTGCAGTTCGGGCTTTGTCTGCCCTGGCCAATTCTCGGCGATGGCGAGTGCTTTGCGCATCACCGCCACCATTACCTTGAGGTCGTAGGGATCGCCGTAATAGTTCATCTGGATCGACGGCGGCGTTAGCGGGTCGGCGCTTTCGAGCACGATCTCGCCCTCGCTGTGCGGCAGCACGGGGTTGGCGAGAATGATCATGTTCTCACGATCCGGCGCCAGGTGCGGAGCGTCCTTGCCGAAGTATTTCGAGGTGTCGGTGTTGAGCTGGTTCTCGAAGAACGCCTTATCGAAACCAACAGGCAGGAAGCCAATTTGACCATCATGACTGTGCGCGTCGCCCAAGCCGGTCGAGAAGAAGGCGATGCCGTCATAGAGTGAGGACGAGATAAGGCTCGATCCCGTCTCCATCCATTCGACGATCCGGCGCGCGGCTTCGGCTTTGAGTGCCGCGAGTTCAGGGGAGAGGTTCACGTCGTCGGCGGGATTGGCGGGAAGCGGCCCAACCGGCGCACGCAGGGCATCGGGTCCGGCGGAGATGCCAACTTCCTGCATCGCCAAACCGATGCCTGGTGCGTGAAACGCCAGACCGATTTGGATGTGGTCCTTTAGATGCTTGCCGACCGCCGGCAGATCGAGACGACACGGCACATCGACGGCCTCAAGCTCACGCCGCGGGCCAATGCCGGAGAGCATCATCAGATGCGGCGAGCCGACGGCGCCAGCACTCAGGATCACGTCGCGTGACGCGTGCACGAGGCGAGTCTCGCCCTTGGCGTCGCGATATTCGAGCCCAACGGCCTTGAGGTCTCCGGCCTTGCCCTCGAGCAGCACGCGCGTCGCGTGCGCCTTTGTGATGATAGTGAGATTAGGCCGCTGCTCGACTTCGCCTTCGAGGAAGGCGCGATAGGTGCCGCAGCGCACCCCCTTGCGGGTATTGGTCTGCACGAGCGAGGCGACACCTGCCGGTCCACCGCGATTACGCCCGTTATAGTCGCCGCGCGGAATGCCGGCTTTTTCCGCCGCTTCCACGAATGCGCGCGAAGCGGGGATCACTGGCGAGCGCACGCCGACGCTCACCGGTCCGCTGTCGCCGTGTGCGTCGTGATCGACGCTGATTTCATTGCTGGCGTTGAAGGTCTCGATCTTGCGGAAGTAGGGCAATACGTCGTTGTAGGACCAGCCGATCGCGCCACGCGCAGCCCAATTGTCGAAATCGCCCGGATGGCCGCGAACATAGACCATGTAATTGATGCCCGACGAGCCTCCGAGCATCTTGCCGCGCGGCACCGGTACGCGCCGACCGTGTAGGCCACGCCCGGCTTTGCCGGCGTCGGCGGTGTACATCCAATCAGTTTCCGGATTGAGCTGCATGCTGGCGCATGCGGCCGGCATCGCTTCTTGCGGCGGCGGCCTATCGCCAGCTTCGATTAGCGCCACACGGCATTTCGGATCTTCGCTGAGGCGCGAGGCGATCACCGCGCCGGCCGAGCCGCCGCCTACGACGATGAAGTCAAACGTATCTGACATGGCGCCTCTCACAGTCCGGTCAGGCGTCACCATTAAAGCGCCTGGAGTTCCGAGAGCGCAATTGGCAGTTTGAAGGTGCTGAGGCGAGAGGTCGCTTTCGGCGAGTTTCTGCCGGTGCTGGTGTGCAAGCGCGAAAGACGGATTGGCGACTAACCCCGGACGCTTAGAAAATCGGTGTTGGGGCGCGAGCTGGCCCTAATCAGCCGGTTCGCCAAGCATCGGTGCGCGGCTGCACGTATCGCGAGGCGGGCAATCGACGTGACAGTTTGTGGTTCGCTCACGATAACCGGTTTGAGCTGTGTCAATAACGCGAAGGGAACAAAGTAGTTGGATGAGCCGTTGGATTTGCGGGTCATTATCGGTGGTCTCTGCCCGACAGAATAAGGTGCCGCGCATGAGGCGGAAGAACATCTGGGTGACGACCTTCGACGGCGCCTCGTCCCGGACCTTTAGGTTTGAGGGCGGGTCTCGTCGCCTGGAGGAAATCGTTGGCGAGCGGCGCAATGGACCGCACAAGCCGCATTTCGACGATGGCGCCGGCAGGGTCTATTCAAGCGTGGGCCACGGAAGAAGCAGCGTCGAGCCGCATAGCGACGCCGAGCAGGGTTTGGAAGACGCTTTCGTGGCGTCGTTGGCGGAGCATTTAGCGGGAAGATTGGCTGAGGGCGCTTTTGACGAGTTGATCGTGGCTGCGGGCCCGCGCGCACTCGGCGCGTTTCGCACTGTTGCGCCGCGCGCGCTGGCGGAAAAGGTCATGCGGGAGGTACATGGCAACTACGTCAACGGCGACCAAAGCCGATTGCTCGACGCGCTCAACGCCGATGCGAAGGCGTAACGCCCTGCGCCAGGTCTCCGCCATCGTCGGCGTCGTCCGGGGACAAAGGACACATAGCGCGTGAGAGACCCTTACGAGATTTTGGGCGTCGCGCGCGCCGCAACCACTGAGGACATTCGCAAAGCATATCGTCGGCTTGCGAAGACGCTTCATCCTGATCTCAATCCTGGAGACAAGGCTGCCGAGGCGCGCTTCAAGGAGGTCGCCGGCGCCTACGACCTCCTATCGGACGCACCCAAGCGTCAGCGCTTCGATAACGGCGAGATCGACGCATCAGGGGCCGAGCGGCCGACGCAGCGATATTACAAGGACTTTGCCTCCGGCGCCGATGGCGATAATCGCTATCGAAGCCGCACCGGCTTTGCCGATTTTGCCGACACCAACGACATCTTCGCTGAACTTCTTCGCAGGCAGGCTGACAGCGCGAGGCGTATCCGCGGCGAAGATATGCACTATCGGCTCGCCATCGATTTCCTCGACGCTATCAACGGCGCAACACGGCGGCTGACGATGCCGAACGGCGCCGCGCTCGATGTTGCGATCCCTCCCGGCAGTCAAGATGGGCATATTCTTCGCTTGAGAGGCAAAGGCGCGCCATCCCCAGGCGAAGGCCCGCCGGGCGATACGCTGATTGAACTCACGGTCAATCCGCACCCGCTCTTCGAGCGTCGCGGAGACGATATTTATGTCGAACTTCCCATCAGTCTTTCAGAGGCAGTGCTCGGCGCGCGCATCAAGGCGCCGACACCCTCAGGGCTGGTCATGCTGACGGTGCCCAAGGGATCAAACACCGGCGCTGTGCTGCGCTTGAAAGGCAAAGGCGCGCCACGCGCGGGCGGCAGCGGCGATGAGTTGGTCAAACTAAAGGTCGTGTTGCCGGCGGCGCCGAACGCCGACTTGGAGGCATTCGTTTCGAGTTGGGCGCCGGGGCCCGACTACGATCCACGCAAGGATATGGGATTATGACCTTTGCCACGGCAGAGTTCCTGCTTCATGCGCAACTCGACCGCCACACGCTCGACGTTTGGATCGAGGAAGGCTGGCTCATTCCCGGCGGAACCGAGATCGAGCACGCCTTCTACGAGGCGGATCTGGCGAGGGTTCAACTGATCCGGGACCTGATCGAGGACCTTGGTGTCAACACGGAAGGTGTGGGCATTGTGCTGAATCTCGTCGATCAGCTGCATGGTCTCCGCAACGCTTTGGCGCAAATTGTCGGCGCTGCAAAAGATAGTGCTGCGACATGAGGCGCCGCGTTCGGCTAATGGGCGTTGTGCCGACGTCCGAGGATGGTTTCAACTGAGGTCGCTAATTTTTTGGCCGCGCCTTTGATTGCTTGATCCAGGGTCGAGGCGTGATCGCTCACCGCGATCGGCTTTCGCCCCTCAAGGCGCGCTTCCATCATGCACCGTTTGTCGCCGTGGCTCTCTGCCTTCTTGCTGGTCTCGTCACTGAGATGAACTTCGACGCGGGTTATCCGCTCCTTGAAGTGGTTAAGAGCGCGCTCCAGAACGTCCTTCACGTGTTTGCCGAGGCGCTCTTTGCCTTCGATATTGTGGTCGGTGCTTAGCTCGATATGCATGTCGCTTTTCCGTTCGTGTTTGGGCGTTGGCAAATGGGTTTTCAGCTTGGGCTAGCGTGGATCCTTTGGTGCGATGACGTGCAGTGCGGCGCTCATCGACATGGAACCGGCGACGATGCCTAAGACGTTGAGGCCAGCTATGAGAACACCTGATCCCATGATCTGGTTGTCGAGACGCGATACGCCAATGGCTAGCACATGACGATCGGGGGAATGAGCGCTACCGATACGGCGATGCCGACGACCGCTTCGTGTAGTTTCGGAGAGAAATAAGCGTATGCCCCGCCAGGCCGGAGAAGAATGCGACACACAGATAATCCAGCGGCGCTGAGTTTAGTCTGCTCGTGATCTCCGATCGGTACGCAGGCGCAAACAGAGCGCTTGTGATCGCGGCGGCCGCGATAGCGATGATCAATCCGATCGCGAACGTTCGAACGGCGTGGAACAGCGTTGCCCAATCGCGCTGCTGCGCTGCGGCGCCTACAGCGAACGGCAGTGCTCAGCAGGCCCGCGTCCCGGACCTCGCGCCTCATTCGCCGCTCAGTTGAGCCTTCAATGTTCTGGCGCGGATGAGCGCCGCCAGAACCTCTAACTCGGCGACGAAGTGGGCGCCGTTGCTCACGTCGATCTCGAACGTGCAGGTCTCTTTGGCGCCAACGCGCAATGAGATGCGAAAGAAGGGCCCCGATGATGAACCTCTCAATGCGGCGCGTTCATACTCGGCTTTGATGTAGTCCATATCGCAGAGCAGCTCGGCCATTTGTCGTTCGTCTCCGTTGTTATTTCCTACGATTGTAGGGGCTCTGGTTTGTCGGCTTCAGCGAGATCTGTTCTTGGAATGCCTTGCTTCGCACAGAAGCTTCTGTCCGCCCCAGTTTCAGACCCATGACCCGAGTGGGCGTGTTTGCGCACGCAAACTGGCGCAGCCGGCTTAGCTCCGTCTGTGTCCATTCCGCGCCGTGATTGGCAGGAGGCTTTCGGGCCATGCACGTTCCTCTTTGGTGACATTACAATGCAACCGGCCGCCCACGTGTTCCGGATTGCGGATGAGCGCGGATGCGCTTGGAGCTTAGCAGGTTGGGGCAAGGCAGCGCCGACGGCGTTGATACAAATCAAGCCCGTAGCGTCCGTCAGGGAGGTGTGGAGTTGGAGCGGTAGTTCTCGGTTGTGACCCGAAGAGGCCGTGATGGGCGCCGTCGTTAGCGCCGCCCGGTTTTGGGCTTGGTGAACTTCGCTGGAATCTTCTTGGGCGCCCGCTTGCCCTTGGGTTTTATCTTCTGAGGCTTATTTGTGATTTTCATGCGGAAGCCCAGAATTGTTCTCAGTCACACAGATGAACGCGGCCGGTCTTTAGGTGGCTCCGGTTGAAGTGTCGCCGCCGAGGCGTCGTTGTCGGCAAGTTGTCCCTCTAATGCGGGTTCTAAACGCGATCGCTTAGAACGGGGTGTTTCTTGAAGCGCTACGTGCGCTTGATGACTCGACCGATTGTCGCGCCTTGCACAAGCACAGAAAACAACACGACGATGTAAGTCGCGGTGATGAGAAGGTCTTTGTGCTCGCCAAGTGGAAGCGAAAGCGCCAGCGCGATCGAAATGCCACCGCGCAATCCTCCCCACACCATAACTGGGAACGTCGCGCGGAACGGCAGTGACTTGGTCCAGAGCAAAAGCGGCGCGCCAACCGAGAGCGCGCGCGCGGCAAGAACGAGCGGAATCGCGGCGAGCCCAAACACCAGCAGGCCCGGCTCGCCAATTAGGGCGACGCCTTCCAACCCGATCAACAAAAACAACACCGCATTGAGCACTTCGTCGACCAAGGCCCAGAACTTGATCACGTAGTCGCGCGTGGTGTCGCTCATGGCGAACGCAACACCTTGATTGCCGATGAGCAAGCCGGCGACTGCCATGGCCACGGGGCCGCTGACGTGGATTTGCTGCGCCAGCGCGTAGCCGCCCATCACCGTCGCGAGGGTGATCAGCAATTCCACCGGATAATCGTCGATGGCGCGCATGGCGCGATAGGCGATCCACCCAACCGCAAGACCCAACGCCGAGCCGCCCAGCGCTTCCTTGAGAAAAAGCTCGGCGCCATGTGCGAGAGAGAAGTCGGCGCCGGACATAGCGGCGGCGGCGATGATGCTGAACACCACAACGCCGACGCCGTCATTGAACAAGCTTTCGCCGGAGATCGTGGCTTGGAGGCCTCGTGGCGTGCCGCCGCCCTTCATTGCTCCCATTACAGCGACGGGATCGGTGGGGCTGATCAAGGCGCCGAACAAAAAGCACCACAGCAAGGGGACATCAACGCCGCCTAGGCTGGTGATCGCCTTCAAGCCCAATCCAACCAGCAGCGTCGAGGTGACGACGCCGACGGTGCTGAGCACGCCGACTTGCCAAGTATGGCGCCGCAGGTCGCCAAGGTCGACGTGCAGCGCCCCAGCGAAAAGCAGGAAGGACAGCATGCCGTCCATCAGCGTCAGCCGGAAATCGATGCTCGCCAGGAATTCGCGCGCCGCTTCGCCGAGGCGCGCGCTCGGGAAGGCCGCATCGATCAGCAGCACGATTAGGGATGCGATCGCGCCCATCAACGCCAGACCGACACTGGACGGCAGCTTCAAGACACGATGATTGATCCAGCTCAGGATAGCCGCGAGCGTGATGAGAATGGCGGCGATGTCGAACGGAGATGGAGCGGCGTGATCCATGGGCCCCTTGTGGGTAAGGCGGGGTGGTTTTTCAATCGAAACAGCTCGGCGGCTAGAGCCGGTTTTGTGTTGGGCTGCTCGCGACCAAACGAAATTTGGATGTTGAGCAGATCGGAGAGCTAGTACGCTTAGCCTAGAAGGAATCCGAAACTAGACATTCGTTGGATGGGTCTTGGCGGCAACAATCGGCGAGAGTAGGCCATTCACGGGCAGGGCGTCACCGGCTGGATTGAAGCGCGACGGTCATTCGACAAAATGCGCCGATGGCGTGGTGCTGGCCCATTCCGGTCGGCCGAGATGATCGCTAAACCCAGCTTGCGACTTAGTCAGGTTGGCGATGCGTGGGCGAGGAATTCCAGTGCCGGGATCGATCCTCCAAACAGCTACTGCGGGATTGGCGCTCCTTGCGTTCGTCGTTTCCTCGTGTGAAGCGCAGCCGCAAGCGACGCGCACCTCAATCTGGCTCATTGCGGCGAGCCAGCCTTGGACGCCGCCCGGCCGCGTAGCGGTTTTGGCATCACCAGATGGTATCACGCAGCGCAGTCCGTCCGTTCGGCGTGCAACAATCACTCTTGTTTATGAGTCATCTCCGGGTGGGGCGCGATCAACGGTCGCCATCGTCGAAGAAGATTGCGCGCGCAATAGTCAGAATCTCATAACCATGAGCAACTTCGCCGAAGACGGCTCTCCATTGCCATCGCCGGGAGGAGCCAATTCGAGCAACTCACCGAACACGCCGAGCGCAATAGGAACGCGCATCAACCACGCCATCTGCACCGACCCCCATCAATGGGGAACTGCTGTCCCGGCCGAAGAGGCGCCGCGAGGAGAAACAGCGGTAAGCTTCGCGATTGCAATTTTCTCGGGGCGCCATGACGCGCCGGCTTCAATCACGACAGCTACAGTTCCACCACCAGCGGAGAGCAATTCACTTGTGCCTCCACGAAATGGTCAAGTGGCCTGCTATTGGGGGATTCCAGAAACGAAGAGATGTCGGACGATTGAACGTTATGAATTCCAATCCGCCGACACCCTCGTTGTGCATGCGACGGTTGCTCAAGACCCTGCGCGCCACACGGCGATGGTGGTGTCTTATCGCGCGCGCATCCGTGACAACGCCGTTTGTGGTGGACCGGACGAAAACGATGGTCGCGCAGCAACGTTGTGGATCGACGGTCAGGAAGCGAACGCGACACAGACCGCAGAATTCCGCGATCAGTTCGCGCAGCGATTGCCGCTCATTGCAGCCGAAGGCGAACACTGCGTTCGTTTCTCACAATTCCCTTACGGCGTCTGGGCCCAGGTCACTATGGGTGGGCGTCATAGCCCAGTGCAAGACGCGCCCATCAGCTGGGTCTCGCCAGATGCCGGGTTTGAAGTCCGGCCATAGCGAAGGCGGAAATCGGCGATAGCGCGCCTTGGCGATCGCAACATGGCCAACGTCTGCAATGGAGGTACTACGCCAGTCGCAAAAAATTGCGATCGGCGCGAGGCCGGCCCAAAACAGTCGTTGGCCCGGTACGACCCGAGGTCTATGAATTGAGCACGCGAGACGGTCGCGGGTGTGGGAGCGCGTTGGTGCGGGCTGCATCTTTGAACGTCTTCATCTCCTATGCTCACGAGGACGAAGCCTTCCGCATGGAGTTCGGAAAGTGGCTTCGCCCCCTCGAACGCGATGGACTGCTTAAGGTTTGGCATGACCGCCACATCCTCGCCGGAGAGGATTGGGCGGATGTTATCGAGAGCAGCCTCGCAACGTCCGACTTGGTGCTGCTGCTCATCAGTCCGGATTTCATGGCATCTGAGTATTGCTTCCACATTGAGATGGCAGCGGCACTAGATCGCCACAATCGGGGTACGTCACTTGTTGTGCCCATCTTCGCACGCGACGCTGTCTTTTCCAATGCGCCATTCGCCAAACTGCAGGGGCTTCCGCGCGACGCCGTGGCCGTCGCGTCTTGGAAGAGGCGCGCCGACGCCTTCAAGCTCATCGTCAAAGAGCTCAAGAAGGCCGCCCGACTTTGGGCTCAGCGCAAGACGGCGATGGACCCCCGCGTTGGTGAGCCGGCGCAACTTGTCAGGCAAGATGCGGTGCGCATGCGAGAATACTACCAATCGTTTCTGCGGCCCGCCTTCTCCGTTCCGTGCATCTTTGAAGGGAGCCTTCAAGATTTCTCCGCAGCGCTCGATTCGCTCACGGAAGCCCTAGCAACTGGCAAGGTGATGAATCGGAACCGCGAAATCGCGCGGCAGATCACACCGCTTGCGGATTTCTCAACAAACACCTTCCGGAACGCGCTTCAGCAAGTTCTCTCCATTCTTGCGAGGACGCGATCGCATACAGCTGCACTCACGGGCACGCTAGAAGGCCTCGCGACAGAATTCTCAGTCGCCCAGGGCGCTGGGTCGCACATGGAGTTTTTCTTGGTCAATCTTCTGTCAAGAAGGGCGCCGCGCGAACGCATTAAGACTTGTATTGCACTCATGAGCGAAATCGACGCGCAGCGAAACGCGGTCATTCGGATACTCAACTATCTTTTTGAGCTTTCTGAAATTCAGACGTTGCCAAGCATCACGCTCTCTGCCGACCTGCTGCACGCCAGTCGTGCCATGGCGGCACTGGGCATCGCAGGGTCTTGGACTATCTACTACTTGCGCGAGGCCGCCGTTATCCTGGCCGATATTCCCACCTATGAAGACCCAGAGCAAACGAAGCGGGCGCGGCTCGCGACCGTGGAGGCCTCCGATTACGAGGTGCTCGCGAGACACATCGAAAACCAATTATCGGCGCCTAATCTCTTGGCTGATCCAGGTGAGCAGGCGAAGCTCCGCGAAGTGCTTGCAACAATTAAGCGCAAGCCCGTGACCATCGCGCCGGGCGACTCCATGCAGTCGCGTCGGAGTCGGTTCACAAGCTGGCTGCTGAGAACGCCCCAAAAATAGGTCTCATGCGCCTTCGGGGATGGGTGCGCACTGCCGCGATTACTAGGCGGCGGACGAGCGTCGCTTTCGTGCGAGAGAAAGGCAGCTCGCACCTTGCCTCTGCCGATCATCTCCAGAGTTCGCAAACGTCGCTTTTCGGCGACTAATTGCGATCCCATGTTAGGCTGCCTGGTCCATGAGACTATCATTCGGAAAGTATTTGGAACGCCGCCAAGTGTGCGATGCGGACGCCGCCGGCCGTTTGAAGACGTGTCCTGCCGAAGTATTGACCGCCGCGTCCTGGGGCGAGGTGATGCGTCATTTGACCCGCAGTGGTGCCGACCAGGCTTACGTCCTTCGGGTTAGGCGCTCTTGGCAGGAATACGGGCGAGCGAACGCCAGACTGGGATGACTGCTTTCGGAGTTGGGAGACCTGGGAGGGAAATCTGAGAAGGCAAAGATCAGTCGCCGAGCTTTTGTTCCTGGCCATTCAAGGAATCGCCGCCGCCAAATCCGGTTTAATTTGACCTCAAGATTCGAGCGTCGCAGAGGGGGTGTGCACGAAGGCTTCGCTCCCCCTGCACTTCGTGTCCCATGGTGGGAGGCGCGGCTCTTGGGGCGAATTCCACGGGAAAAGAAACCCCGGAGCCGTCGCCTAACTATTGGGTGAAGCTTACAATTGGCAGGCCGAGGCTGCGACGCTGCCGTACGACTTCAGCCGGCATGCTGAGCGAGCCGGCCATTCGCGAGAGAGCGCCACGGTCGGCAACTGGCAAGCGCCGGACCTAACGTTGCACTGATTGGCCATCAAATCACGGAACCTCCTCAATGGACGAATTGAGCATCAAGGCAAAGTTCGGCGACGTCCTTGCTGCGACCGAGCGGACATTCCGCTTGGGCATTGACGTCCGCATAACAAGAGCGATCGCAGCGAGGTTCGCGGGCCGAACTGTGCTTGAGACGTGCACCGGTGGGGGATTCACAACTATCTCTCTCGCAGAAACAGCGGATCACGTCTTCACAATCGAACTGAATCCGATGCACCAGGCGCAGGCGATGGCGAACGTCAAACGAAAATGTCTAGAAGAGAAAGTCACATTTGTTCTCGGAAATTGTATGGCACCCGAAAGTCTCGCTCAATGTCACGGCGTAGACGCGGTATTCATGGATCCGGATTGGGCCCAAACCGGGCCTCTACACAGGTATCGATTTGTGAATTCAAACATGCAGCCTCCCGCCGATGAACTTGCGCGAGCGATGCTGGCGCGAGTTCCCAATGGCGCCCTAATTCTTCCCGTTGAGATACCTGAGAGCGAATTCTCCCAGCTTCCAGAATACGAACTGACTTGGATATTCTTGAGCGGCGCCAGGGTGCTTCAATGCCTGTTCTTTGGTTCGATTCGATCAGGCGAAAAGACATCCGAAATCCGCGTTTGAGTGCTTCGATCAAGGCCGTGGCATTGTTGGGACTGTTGGCTCTCCGACGCGCGTTGTAACTCCACGGGCCAACAGCGAATTCGCCAATCCATGCGCGCCTTCACCAAGGCGCCACACGCGCTTATGAACCTCAATCTCGCCGACCGTTCAACGCCGGCAGCTGCGAATGGACGCCTTGTATCGGCGCCGCCGGCGTCGCCTACGCCGCCGCCGCTATCCAAGCGCGCGCCGCGTTTTCCTCACTTAGCGGGAATACCTTCACCGCTCCAGGCATCAGGAAACCGAAGGCTCTGATGGTGTGGCCGATCCAGGCGACATCGGTGACAACTGCAACTCGCTCCCACGCCAGCAAATGGGTCATGCCGACGCTGAAGTCTTCCCAAGCCGCGCCAGGCTCTATGCCGACGAAGTCGGGAGCAACTTTGTAGAACAATCGGATCTTGTTATGAGCCTTGAGCGCGGTTTCCACGGCGGGGACCAAGACGACGTCATAGTCGCGCCGCGTCACGTGCCCGCTGCATTGAAACGCAATGACATTGGCGGGAAAATCTCTCAGAACTTCTATCATTGATCTCTCCCATTTCCTTCATACCCTCCCTTTAGAGATCGTGCCGGGTGGCGGGAGATCAACTCAGCCAACAGGCCCATTCTAGCCTTTCCCGTGAAGAATCCCCGCCTTCGCCAGCGGACGCCTCGGTGATTTTGCTGACGAGCGATTGTCACCGCGGGGCGGCTCGATCCTTTCGGTAGCGTGCGGGCGGATGTCCGAACTCTCGCTTGAAGGCGCGGTTGAACGAGGCCTCCGAGTTGTAGCCAGGGAACGTATTGCTTATCGCCCTCGTGCTTCTTGGTTTGGAGGCGACGCCTGCCGCCATCGGGGGTTGACCAGACCGGAAATCGCTAATAGGTTTGTGCGGCAAACTAGTCGGCGATGGAGATTATGGGATGGAGTTGCGTACAATCGACGATGCGCAACGCATGCGCGATTTCAGCGCCAACTTCTTCTTCTGGCAGGGGCTACGTTGGGTCCCATTCGGGCTGGCGCTCATTCTCTGGGCGGCGGCGTTATCGGGTTGGTGGCCGTTTCCGGAAGTCGTGCGCGACTTTGCACCATTCTTGGCCATGATTGGCGCACTCGTGATCACGGGCTGGATAGGCGCCTACTACAATCGCGTCTATGGCCGCACTGAAACGTTGCCGAAGTTGTTTGCCCGTCGCGGCCGATTAAAATGGTTCCTGGTCTATCCACTTATCATTAGCGCATTGCTTGTGGACGGGCTCGCGCGACCACCAGTCTTGGTGTCGGGCTTTGCTTTAGCCGTCGCGATCGTCGCTTATGTGCGTTCCACCGGTGGCGGGCGAACTCATTATTGGGTGGCGGCCTTGGCGCTGACGGCGATGAGCTTGGCGACTGGCTTGGGCTTTTTACCCGCGGGCATAGACGGCATTACGCTGTTAATGGCGATGTTGGGCGTGATCTACGTCATTGGCGGGGTTCTGGACCATTTGGAAATGCGCAAACAGTTCGCGACGATGCAAGCAGCGCATGACTAAGCCATTTCAAGCATTGGCCGGGCTCGACCGCACAATCCATGAACCTGCTCGTCTGGCTATTATGACCGCCCTCGAAACCCTTCGCGAGGCGGACTTTCTGTTCTTGCAACGCCTCACGGGACTGACCAAGGGCAATCTATCCAGCCATCTCGTGACGCTTGAGTCGGCGGGGTTGGTCAAAATTGACAAGGGCTATGCTGGAAAGACGCCGCGAACGAGTGTCAGCTTGAGCGCTACTGGTCGTTCTGCGGTGAAGCTATACTGGCGTCAGCTCTCGGCTTTGCGAGCGAGCGCCTCACAATGGCTCAACGCCGAGGAGATTGACGACTGACCGAGTTCGGCGAGACCAAGTCGCTGATCGTGTGCAGACGCAAGGGCCGTTTGCCTGTTTAACTCGGACAATTGTCAAAAGAGGGCGTGGCCATTAGCGGCGGGCTATGCAGCGTGGTATGAGGTGGCGTCGGCATTGTGGGGCGCTCGCTCTTGTCCCTGGACCGATCCGACCAGGCGCGTTTTGACCGTCTTGAAATTTCCTGCCGCCGAGCCGCTCAAGCTAGCACAGCTTGAACCAGAACAGTTGATCGACTTGGTAGCCGAGAACGCCGGGCTCCGAGCAGCGCTGGCATTGGCCGAGGGTACAAGCATTCGGCGCGAGCTGGTTTCGCAAGAGCTCAAGCATCGCATCGGAAACCTTATTGCCGTCGTGCAGGCGATTGCGCGCAAGACCTTTCGTGATGCCGACGCGGCGTGCGTCGTGGATTTCAATGCAAGGTTGAGCGCTCTCGCGGCCGCGCAAACGGTGTTGATAGACGCTGAGACAGAACCGGCGATGCTCCTGGATGTCGCGAAACTCGCGTTGGCTGCGCACATATCAAGCGCTGAGCGAGTGGCGATCTCTGGTCCAGATGTGGCGCTGAGCGGGCGTCAAGCGCACGCATTGACCTTGGCGTTGCATGAACTTGCCACCAATGCGGCGAAGTACGGCGCGCTATCTGTCGACGACGGCTCCGTCGAAATCGGTTGGACCAATGAGAAGAACGAATTGAACTTCCTATGGCGCGAGCGCGGTGGACCAGTGGTCCTAGCACCGACGCGAAAGGGTTTTGGGTCATCGCTAATCAAGCTCAACCTTTCGACTGCTTTTTCAGGACCCGTCGATCTGCGGTTTGAGCAAGGCGGTGTCGAGTGTCTGCTTCGCGCGCCGCTCCCGCTCGTCCCTTAGCGTCGCGAAGGTCTTCCTTCGGCGAGAGTTGGCTTGTCGCGCTCGACGAAATATTCTCAGTCTTAGGCAGAAGGGAAGGCCAACCTCGCAAGAGGTTCCAGAGGGTAATGCTGACCGCGCCCAGGGACTTGGGCATCGTGCGAGAGAAAGGCAGCTCGCACCTTGCCTCTGCCGATCATCTCCAAAGTTCGCAAACGTCGCTTTTCGGCGAGAATAGGCCGTCGTCTGACCGCATATGCGAAAGGCTGCTTTCGGGCGAATGAGGCAGTCACCGAAATCGACACTAGGCTCGCCGCTGGCCCATAGGCGACATTCAGCAATTCATTCGGACACTTGCTGTTACATTGCACTGAAACGACACTGCGCGACGGAGGACGCGAAGCGTGTCGGGTTACGTATTGACCTATTTGACGTGGCCCCCGCTCATCGCTTGGGCCTTCTTGGGGTTCGCGGCTCTGCTCGTGCGACGACCCGGCAGCGGGTGTTTTCTAACGGTCGTCACAGTTATCTTCGCCATGCTTCTCATGTTCGGGGTGATGTTTCCGGACTGCTTTCCCAGCGCGACGGCGACGTGCCCAACAGACACCGACCGCAACATCACGTTTTACTCGATTGGGTTGGGGACGTTGGTATTTAATTGCTTGATGTGGATACGGATTGGCAGAAGGCCGACTAGCACTGCACCTGAAATACCAGAAGGCCGCGAAGAGCCCGATTTCGGCCAAATGATGATTTACGCCGTTGTGGCCGTCGCCGCTATCGCGTCGATCCCGCTGGGCTTTTGGTTGCTTGGAATTTTGAACGATATGGAACGGCACTAGGGACTGACCGCTAACGGCGAGATCGAGCCGCCACCCGAGCGCAGACGCGAACGTCCGATGGATGGCGCACGTTCAGCCTCTATGGAATGCGGGCGCGAGTCGCGAGTTTGGCCCTATTCTAGTCGTCCAGCACACGCTGGACGCTTCGATCTCGCCATCGGCAGTTTAGTCAGCGCGCGCACCGGTAGTGCATCGCGACGGCGCCGTTGCGGAGCGGCTTCGCCGAGACCAGCTCAAGCCGTCGCGTACTCGGCAGCCCGCCCTGATAGAGGGTTGGGCCGTGGCCGGCGATTCTAGGATGGACGAGGAACCTGTACTCGTCGATCAGATCGAGCCGGTCGAGCTCGGTCGCGAGCTTGCCGCTGCCGAGGAGCACGCCGGCCGTGGTCGCATCCTTGAGCTTCTGTACGCCCGCGTGCAGGTCGCCGGCGATGTAGTGACTGTTGGTCCACGGGAAGTCCTTTCGTGTCGACGACACCACGTACTTCGGCTTGGTCTCCAGCTTGACCGCCCAATCGCGGATCGCTGGTGGCGCCCTCTCGTCGCCGCGGGCGACGGCCGGCCAGTAGCTCTCCATCATTTCGTAGGTGATGCGCCCCCATAGCATCGCTCCGCTCTCGTCCATGAGACGGGTGAAGAAGGCGTGCGTCTCGTCGTCGGCTATTCCCTCCTGGTGGTCGACGCAGCCGTCCAGGGTGACATTGATGCTGAAGGTCAAGAGTCCCACGCGGCGAGTATAGGCCATCCGGGCGGTGCTGTAAGCGGCATCGATAAATGATCGTCGCATGTCGGCGATGGCGCGCCTTCGCTAATGCAACATGACCAGCGTCTAGAATTGAGCGACTGCGCCAGTCGTGAAGTATGGCATTAGGCGCACCGCTGGCCCTAAACTGACACCGGCGTTGCGCTATTCGTGGGACGCGCGATACGCCAAAAGGTAACGCCTGCGACCGCTCCTATTGCAACGTCTGCTGCCCTCCATGGCCACCAAGTCATTGCGAAGAAATCGGCATTGATGGCAAAAGTGCATCCGGTCGCCCGCATGTCGCGGTGCGATCGGGGAGTCGAAACGGATGAGTTCGGCAAGTTTGGCGGACAACCGACGGCTTTCGACGATCCTGGCGCTAGACGTGGTTGGCTACTCTCGTGCAGCTGAGAAGGACGATGAAACGGCGGCGATGACCGTGCGCCAGCTTCGATCCGCAATCGTCGACATCATAGCTCCGTTTGGCGGCCGCATATTTAACTCCGCAGGCGATGGGTTCATGTTGGAGTTCCCGTCCGCGGCCTCTGGCGTGCACGCCGCCATGGCGCTCCTTGCGGAAGCAACGGTCGGCGCGAGACAGCTTCCAACGTTGCGTATCGGGATGCATCTTGGCGATGTCATCGCGGAGTTGAATGGGGACTTGCTGGGCCACGGGGTCAATGTCGCCGCGCGGCTTCAGGCGCTGGCCGACCCCGGCACGGCATTGGTCAGTGAGACTGTCAGGTCTCAGGTGCGCCCATCCGCTGACCTGCCTTTTGCGCCACGAGGCCGGGTGCAACTGGATAAGATGGCTGAACGACTCGAAGTCTTCTCGCTCGACCCGTGCGGCAAGAAAGGCCTCGGAAAAATCGGGCGTCGCCGTCTGTTCCGAGTCGCCGCCCTCGCCGCAGGCCTTGTTCTGGTCACGGCCGCAGTCTGGTGGGCGTTGCGGCCCCACGCCGCGACCCACGCCATGATGGTTCGCTTGGCCAAATTCGAGCTCCTGTCCGCGGATTTGCCCGCGAACCTTCAGGATACCGTGGCGGCTGAAATCACCGCAGCGTTTAACGTCGATGGCGTGGTCGGCGTGTCGAGTATGCCGGCTGCCGCGCCGGGCGCATCGCCCGCCTACGCCCTCACCGGGTCGATCCAACGGAACGGAAGAACAATTAGGGTCATCACTCATCTAGTGAACGAGCGCTCCGGCGCGACCCTTTGGTCGGCCACCTTCAATTATAACCAGAATAACATCGCGAGAGTGCCGCGCCACATTGCTGTGGATGCCGGCAACGTCATCCGTTGCGGGCTTTTCGGCGCGTCAACGTATAACAGGCCGCTGCCGGACGCAGTCTTCAGGGACTACTTGCAATTTTGTCAGGGACACTGGGACCCGAATACTGAAGAGGGAGGCAGATCGCTTGTTCCCGCGCAACGGGTCGTCGCCGCCTTGCCGGATTTCTCTTGGGGCTGGGCGGCAGTCGCCGGCGGCTATTGGAAGGTCGCCCTGAACGCGGAGAATGAGTCGATCGCCGAGGAGGCGCGCGCGAACGGACGGCAGGCGGCTGACCGCGCCATTGCACTAGACCCGAGGAACAGCGAAGCCCTCTACATCAAGGCGATGCTGCTCGCGCCGCACGACTGGATCGGTCGCGACACGCTGTTGCGACAAGCCGTGAGAGCCCGACGGTTGGATTGCGGATGCGAGTATCATCAATACGGATGGATGCTGCTAAATGTTGGTAGAACTGGCGAAGCGCTGGAACAATTGCGTAGAGCAAATGATATGTTGGCGCTTTATGTCTACACGCCCGAAACTCTGGCGGAGGCGCTCGTCATCGCTGGAAGGCCCGAGGAAGCACAAACTTACTTCAATGCAGCGATCGACCTTGCTCCCGATACCGAATTCTCGCAATGGCTCACGATGCGCATGGCGACGCGAACGCCCGACATCAGCCTGCTGAGCGACACGGCTTTGCCGGTGCCAGATGATCGCCGCGCCGCCTTGCTGGAAGGCTATCGCGCCCTGGCGTCGCGGAGATCGGGAGATCGCGCGCAGGCTGTTCGAGCGCTCTTGGCGCTTGAGCAAGGGCGCCAGGATGACGCCGTTGCGTCGCTGCTCGCTGCACTAGGCGCTCCTCACGAGGCATTCCAGATCGCCGCGCGCATCGCGACGACCACAACCAATCCAGGGCCGTCGCTTCTCTGGGACCGAAACATGCGCGAAATACTTGCTGACCCGGGCTTCCCCGCATTGGCTGAAAGGCTCGGTCTTTTTCAATACTGGCGAACCACAGGCAGCAGGCCGGATGCGTGTAGCGACAACGCGCCGCCACCGTTTTGCCGGATGATTTGATGTCGCTCAGAAGTTTTAGGAACCGTCGCTGAGATGCACTACCTCCGACGCCTACGACGAAAAGCATCATAGCGGGGCTAAACGAAAATACGGCTTCTTCTTGAGGTCTTGCGGTCAGCCGCCACCGCGGCGACGGCAAGACAACGCCAACGGACCTTGCCCGCATGCCGACTGGCAGCTTTCGGCGATAGCGCGCCGAATTGATGAGCCGGGTGCTAATGGCTCGCTTGGAGCGCGCCAGACATTCAACAAATTTGCCGCTCAGCGCACCGCTAGCCCGAAGCAGACGTTGGCGCAGGCCAGTCCTTAGTGCATCGTCGGCGGCATGCAGGACACGTCACAACGCGAGTATTGGAGCGGCAAGGTTGGCGACACGTGGGCAGTCAACGCCGGTCGCATCGACGCCATGTTTGCGCCACTCATGGAGGCCCTTTTCAGTTTCGCCGCGTTCAGACCGGGCGAGCGTGTGCTCGATATCGGTTGCGGCTCGGGGGAAACCAGCATCGAGATTGCCCGGCGTGTTGGCCGATCAGGCTCAGTCGTCGGCGCCGACCTCTCGCCGCAAATGTTGGCGGTTGCGCGCCAACGCGCCCGCGAAGCGGACTTGACCGTCGATTTCGTCGAAGCCGACCTAACGTCGGCGCAACTGGAGCCACGCTTCGATACCGCGTTCTCACGCTTTGGCGTGATGTTCTTCGACGCACCTGTTGTGGCGTTTTCGCATATTCGAACCTTGGTGCGAGAGAACGGCCGCCTGGTGCTCGTGTGCTGGCGGTCAATCGCGGAAAACACGTTCGCCACGCTGCCGCTCGATGCAATTCAACCCATGTTGAAGGCGCCTTTGGTGACGCCCGATCCCAACGCACCGGGGCCTTACGCGCTATCGGACGCAGGAAGGGTACGATCGATCCTCGGAGAAGCGGGCTGGGGCGATGTCGCGCTTTCGCGTTGGGATGGCGCTCTCTCAGTCGGGGATGCGCGCACACTCAGCGAGGCCGCCGATTTCCTGCTCAAGATCGGTCCCTGTTCGCGCGCGGTCGCCGACCAACAACTGGACGTCATCGAAGCAAGAACGCTGTTAATGGAAAAGCTTGCGCCGCACGCCGGCGAACTCGGCATCATGTTGCCGGCTGCCTGCTGGCTCGTTTCGGCGACCGCTTAGCTCCGTTTCCCGCGAGAGTAGGCCGAATTGACGGGCAGGGCGTCACCGGCTGGATTGAAGCGCGACGGTCATTCGACAAGTGCGCCGATGGCGTGGTGCTGGCCCATTCCGGATATCAAGAGGGACAGACGTGCTCGCGCGCACAGAAATCCGGCCAGTGTCTGGTCGAGCGCCAGTATTGCAGCAACTGATGCCGTTGCATGAAGGTCCAGAACTGGGGCGTTCGGCGTAGAGGCGCCCAGTCCCTAATGAACAGTCGCGTCAAATTCGCGGAGTCAGTCCCCATTTGATCGATCAAGCTCGCGGCCGCATCCCATTCATGCAGCTGTGCGAGCATGAACACCGCTGCATATGGCTTGCCGCGGCCCTGCGCGACGGCGGAAGTAATCTCGGTCGCGGCCGGTTGTGGTCCGTCGCCGATGACCCAATCGAGAAAACGCCTGTTGATCGGTTTCCACCATTCGTAAAGGCCCGGCAGCAAGTCAGCATGCTGCGTAAGCAACTCGCGCGCTGCTGACCGCTGGCCGTTCGCTGCGAGGGCCAAGAAATAACGCCCGAGATAGAGCGGAACAGTGGGCGCCAGCTCAAAGGCGCGACGCGCAGCCTCGAGCCGGCAAGTCTGGTCGCCAATCAACTCGCAATCGAAGGCGAGACCCTCCCAAGCTTGAGCGTTGAGGGGATCGTCGCGCAAGGAGCGCCGTAAGGCTGCAACGTAGGCGTCTTCATCGTACCCAAGCGCGAACCCAGCCGAGTCGACGGCATCGGGATCGCGTCGCCTGGTTTCGGCGCTCATGGCGACCGCCTGTGACCAATGTCCCAGGTCGGCGAAGATAACCTCCTTTGTTTCGTAGGGGAGCGCCAGTGTCGGATCGAGCGTGATCGCGCGGTCGGCCGCCTCGAGAGCGGTCGCGTAGGTGGCATCCGTCAATCGCGCGTTAGGCAGGGCCACGATGTAGGCATCGAAGGCTGCATACCACTCCGTACTCGCAAGCCCAGCCCACGCCTCCGCGAATTGGGGATCTCGCTCGACTGCCTCGCGATAGAAGTCGCGCGCAGTTATGCCCAGCCTGTCTCCTTCGCCCTGCTGCTCATATTCGCGACCCTGCAGGTACAATTCATAGGCCCGGGGGTCGACGTGCCGGTGAGGCGAGACATCGACGCGCGCATTGGCCGCTTGCGCAACACGAACAGCAATGTCTCGCTGAAGGTCAAATGCCTGGGCGTCAGGCCTATCGAAAACGTCAGTCCATAGTTCGCGGCCGCTGGGCGCCTCAGCGAGCTGCGCTTGCACGCGAATCCGCCCTTGCACGCGCCTGACCGATCCGGATAGCACCATCGTGGCGCCAAGCTCTCGAGCGGCGTTGGCGGGCGTGGCCCGTGCACCAGAAAGTGCAAAGCTCGACGCGCGCGCCGTAACATTCAACCCCTGGACGTGAGCAATTTCGGCTATGAGCTCATCGGCCATGCCGTCGGCAAAATACGGATCGGTGTCGCCGAGGTTATCGAACCGCAACACCGCCAATTGTGGCTCCGAACGCGAGTTCGTGTGCAGTGTTCTCCAACTGGTCCAGCCAATATAGCCGACCGCCACAGCGACAAGCGCCGAGACCACAATTGCGAACGTTTTTCGGCGAGCGATCTTCCCGAAGTGGGCAGGATCGTTCGGTGATATCGAATAGACGACGATGCGCTCGTCCATCTTGTCCAGGCGAACACGTCCCTGCGGCACGAGCGTAATTCCGGCCGAAGCGCGCACCTGTGCGCGCACCGTTTCGCTGACCATCCCCGTGCCAGGCTCGGCCAAGGCTTGCAGGCGCGCAGCGACATTCACTCCATGGCCGAGCAGATCGCCATTGGCTTGCGGAATGACATCGCCGAGATGCAAGCCGACGCGAATCTTGGGCAGCGACTCCGTCGATCCGGCCTTCAGAAGCGCCATTGCTGCGCTGACACCAGCGGCCGCAGAAGGAAACTCAAGCATAAAGCCATCGCCCGCGGTGCTAAACACCCGACCCCCAAACGGCGCCGCGATCTCCTCGATTTTTGCGCTAAGGTCGTGCACAGCCTGCGCGGCGGCGTCATCATCACGCTCGGATGCTCTCGAGTATCCAACAACATCGAGCGCCAGGATCGTGGCTAGGCGTTTTGGCGATCCACTCATCGGGACGATATTCTAGCTAGACGGTCGCGGATCGCGAGCAAAAGTCGGCGCGGGTGCCGCCTTTCGGCGAGGGGAGGCCTTAGCTAACGCAGCAGCGCCGACGACAAGAATTGAGCGAACCAGACATTCGCCAAGCGCCGCTGGCTTACATAAGATCGAAGCGGCGGACGCCTTTTGGGGGAACTCGGGTGCAACTTACCAACTGGTGCGCCCTTAACGCGGGCGTTCTTTTCGTCATGGGCCTGGCGCCAGCTGTTTTCGTCCAGCTCGAGATGGCGGCTCGTGCGGATTTGCTGTCTTCTGGGAAGCGGGTGTCTGGACTGCCCACGCGCCAACCTTTTTCATGTTATGGGGCGGCGCCTTGGCATGTTAATCCTGCTCGCAGTAGCAACGGTGTTTGGCGCTATCTTAGCGGTTCGCTACTGGCGCTAATGGCCGTTACCTCTGGTCCAAGAACATCACGGCGCCTGCGATTGCATCGCGTTGCTGCGCCGTTTCTCGGTGACCGACGCCATCAAGCGCAAGCAGGCGCACGTCGGTGCAGTTGGCGCAGGCCTTTTGCGCAGCTTCGAAAGGCGATCGTTCGTCATCGCGGGAATGGATGAGCAGCATCGGGTTCCTCAGCGACGCCAGCAGTTCGTGTAGCTCGCGACTACGCGCAGGGCCGAGACGCTCTTGATAAAGCGTCAGGGCGCGAGCGCCAACCTCGGCGGGGAAATCTAATCTCAGTGCTGCGCGGCGCCATCTCTCGCTTGTCGAACCGAAGGGCGCCGCCATCAAGACAGCGCGATCCACACTGAGCCCCTCACAGATCGCTAGCGCCGTGGCCCAACAACCGATTGAATGCCCGGCGACTGCATCGACAGGACCGAGTGCTTTGGCCGCCGCCGCAATTGCCTCAGCCCCAGCCGGCGCAAAACCATTGTCGCCTTCCGATAGGCCGTGGCCGGGAAGGTCAAAGACGACCGCGGCGCGGTCGCGACTGGCCAGTGCGTCGAGCAATGGTGTCCAAAGCGCGTTGTCGTCCTCAAAGCCATGCACAAGTAACACCGCGGGTCCGTTGCCGACGCGCCATGCCGCGATCTTGCCTTGCGGGCCTTTGACCTCTTGCATTTCGACGTGACGTAGCGGCTCGGCGATGCGCGGAACCTTGCGCCGGCGCGGTGGCGCCATCATCGCATGCAGGAATTGTTCTGCCGCCACATCGCTCATAGTCGACCTCGGCGAATGATCTTGTACATCGAAACGCGGTAACGGCCATACCGGCGCGGCACTGAGGGCTGCCTGAACGCGCGACAGGGGGCTATTTTTGGCAGATATGCGCCCGATCTAGATTTCACCTCGAAGATTGTGGGACCCCGATGCCAGACAGCGCAAGTTAGTAACGAGCCTCGCGGCTGAAGGATCGGGCGCGCGCCCTCACGAAGGAGATGACCGCCATCGGCGAACTCCGGCCTTGGCATTTGCGGCCTGGGGAAAGCCGGGATTGGAGCAGGGCAGACGTTGCGCCATAATCGACGGAAGACGCGATGAGGGAAACATGAGCCGAGTGTTCGCTATTCTGGGCGCTATTGCCTACTTCGCATGGGGTGGCCTTCACCTACTGGCCGCCGGTAAGTCGTACATGTTCGCCGCCAACATGGAGGCGGGACTGGTTCAGGGCCGACTTTTCCAAGGGTCATTTTATGTCGCGGCGTTTGCAATTGTCGCGGTCGTCGTCGCACTCGGGTTTAACTGGAGAAACGGCCGGATCGGATACTGGATCAACCTGCTGACTGTTTCCGCCGCCGACATTCCCTTTGTGCTCTTTATCGTGCTGCCCGGACACATGAGCGGGCCAGAAGCGTTAATTGGGCCATCGCTTTGGCTCACGGGCGTAGCATGTTCGACGATCGGGCTGTTGACGAGCCGGCCCACCTGACCCGCGCGCTCTGATGGAGCGTCGCGACGCAGCTAACTCCTAACCCGCGGCCCAAGCGACCGGAATCGGCGAGAGCGCGGCGGTCGGTGAGGCGTGAGCGAACCGGCTGGATTGGATCGACTAAGCCCGTCGCCGAGCTTATTTTGTCCGTCACCGTAATGGATGGAAGTCATGAGCTATGCCGTCGGCCCCGGCGATCTGGTTCTTTGCGTCAACGCTGCCCCAAACCATGTCACCGGAGAGCCAGTGCCGCTCATCGCCGGCGAGACCTACACAGTCGCTGCGGTCATGGAGTTTGCGTGTCCATGTGGCCGTTCCGACGCTTTGCTCGACGTCGGTGTTGATTTCGCATGGTGCCAGAACTCGCTTCCGGCTCCTGCCCAAGCCCAAGTTCGAGACCAAGACACGTCGTGTCTCCGCTCCGAAAGAGAAGGAGACGGTGTGATGAACAGCCGGCTGCGGATTTGAGCCGTGTGGCCAAAGCACCAGTGACGCCCTTCGGCGAATCCGGGCCTTAACTCCCGCAACTTGACCAACGGCTGGAATTGAGCGCGGTTGCCGGTCGTGATTTTGCACGCGAAGGCGGGCGGTGGCCCGATCCGGACACTCGCGCGACGATGATATTTCTGCACTGGTCGCGGTTCGTCGCAAGTTCACCCGTGCGTTCGGGCCCAGGCTTCATAGCGACGCTTGAGCGCCAGATAACCAGGGTGGTTACGCAGCGCGTCGTAGATGGGGTTGACTGAAATTCGCAGGTAGAATGAGGGCCCGTCGATCTTGGCCGCTTCTCCAAGGTAGTAGGCGGCGCGGTTAGCATCGCCAACATTGAGGAAAGAGAACGCGAACTGACCGTAGAGATTGCTTCGAAGAAGCTGGTCGTGCGGGGCGTGAGCGAGGAAATCGCGCTCGGCGGCCCGAACGCCATCGAGATCGCCGAGCAATCCTGGCACTTCATCAGGGGTGACAGCGGAATACCAGCCGTCCGGATAGGGCTGAGCGGAGGCGTCAAGGCGTGTTCTAACTTGCATTAGGATGTGGCGCGCTTCATCAAAGCGGCCGAGCGCTCGCAGAGCCAATGCGCGCCAGATTTCGTAGAGTTCGGGGAAGGACGCCGGCCGACGCGCGTCAGTCGGCCAATCCCGTAGCGCAAGATCGATATTGATAGGATTGCGTGTGCAGATCGCCACGAAGACGCGGGCGTCCGCAGCGGCGGGCGACCGCAGATCCCTGATTTCCGTCCAAGCGCCGGCCACATCACCCTGCATCAACTTAACTTGCATCGCAGTAATACGCACCTGAACCATGCTCGGGTTGATCGCGCGGGCGCGTGCGACGGCGGCCTCGGCACGAGAGAATTCGCCGGTGCGCGACAACAGCACAGCGAGATTGGTCATGGCTTCAACGTTCAACGGATCGAGAACAAGGGTGCGATCGAAAGCTTCGACTGACTCCCCAAACCGCCCGGCGCGACGGGTGATCAGCGCCTTGACGTGCCAGAGTTCAGCGTTGTTTTGCGCCGCTGCCAAAGCAAGGTTGAGGTGGCTAAGCGCCTGCGCGTAGTCGAGGAAGCCCCAGTAGAAGTAAGCCGCGAATGCAAGGTGGGTTTCGACCGCGTTCGGGGCCAACGACGCGGCGCGATCAAGAGCGGCGATCGCAGCGCTCCGCAGCGGCCGATCGGCGCTCTGTCCGGGCACAAATGAAACAAACGACCGGCTTAACGCATAGACCTTTCTGGCGTAGGCGCTGGCGAAATTCGGATCGAGCGCAATGGCCTGATCGAAGGCGGCGATTGCGCCAACGTAGGCGTCCTCGAAGGCCACGTCGGCTCTGCGCACCAAAAGATTTCCGCGGGCGTAAGCCTCGTAGGCCGCAAGATTGTGCGTGCCGCCGGTGAAGGCCGCAGCCATTTCCCTAGCTGTCAGCACTGTGCTCAATGCCCGCGCAATCGCCTCGGTCATCTCGCGCTGAATGTCGAAAATATTGTCTACAGTCAGCGCCCGGTCATAGGTTTCGCTCCACGTCTGCGAATCCGTGGCGCCATCAACGAGTTGCACACTGACACGCACGCGATCACGATCGCGTTGCACTGAGCCTTCGAGGACGGCGTTGACGCCGAGCTCACGTGCAATCTGGGACGCCCTCTTGGTGGTGCCGGCATAACCCAGCACCGAGGAGCGCGCGATCACCCGAATGGCGGTGATGCCGCCCAGGCGCGTCAGCAAATCGTCGTGGAGTTCGGCGGCAAAGGCGACGTCCTCGGCGCGACCAGTCAAGTTGGCGAAGGGTAGCACGGCTACGCCTGGCGCGGCAGGCGCCACACCCGGTGTTGCGAGCCGCCAAGCCGCGAAGGCCGCGAGCGGCGCGGCGATCGCGCCGGCGACAAACAAACCGCGGGCGACGCGGCGTCGGGAAATTTTGCCGAAAG
Source organism: uncultured Pseudomonadota bacterium (assembly GCA_963837475.1). GTDB lineage: Bacteria > Pseudomonadota > Alphaproteobacteria > Caulobacterales > Aquidulcibacteraceae > Vitreimonas. Next base: position 183,718 of record CAWIND010000001.1, on the reverse strand, counting down.
CCGCCGCGCCGTCCGGGCTCAGAGAAAAAACGCCAATGCGCTCGCTCATCTTGTCGAGCTGAACGCGGCCTTGCGACACGAACGGGAATGGCGTTGCTGTGCGCACTTGGGCGTGCACGGTTTCACTCACCAGAGCTGAGCCCGGATCAGCCAATGCCTGCAGCCGTGCTGCGACGTTGATCCCGTGCCCGAGCAAGTCGCCGTTCTCTTCGACCATCACTTCGCCGAGATGCAGGCCAATACGGATCTGCGGGAGCAAGCGACGCTCGGACTTGTTCTCCTTGAGCAGCGCAAGCGCGGCCTGCAGGCCAGCGGTCGCCGATGGAAATTCGAGCATGAAACCGTCGCCGGCCGAGCTAAAGAGGCGCCCCCGAACGGCGCGGCGACCTCGCTGATCATGGCCCGCACACTGCGGACGCCCTCGGCAGCGGCGCCGTCATCGCGCTCGGCGGCGCGGGAATAGCCGACGACGTCGAGCGACAGGATCGTAGCTAGTTTGCGGGTCTCGGGCATGCCAACCCCAATGCGCTTGTCCTATACCAGGACTAAGCCGACGTCGCGCTTGACACGCTCGGCAGGCGAGGGCGCGGTCGGCCGAATATTTGGAGGGAGTATGTCTGAATACGAGATGGCCTCTCTACACGCGGAGCTCTTCAACTCCGTTCAACAAAGCCTCGCGATCTTCATCACTGTCCTCTCCGGATTTCTAGTGATGTCTTATTTGGCCGCGCATCGTTTGAGCCGCTTCACGGCCACCATTTGCCTCATCGCCTTTCTTGGCTTTGAGGCTGTCACCCTATTGGGAACGGGAGCGACGCTCCTCAGCTTACGCTGGCCTGTCGCAGCAGATGCAGCAATTCGCCGCCGCTGGGCGTGGACTTGCATGGCATGAAGCCAGCCACGTGCCGCTCGCACTCGTCTACGGCTTGCGGCCAACACTGTTTGTGGGCGGCGCGCTTGCACTCGCCGGGTCAGTCTACGTTTTCCTTCACCATCGGCGCTCGAACATGAAAACGTCAGCACCACCGATGACTTGATAGGTTAGTGGCCTCGGGAGTCTGCTTTCGGCGATGGCACGCCGCAGCGCAGCAAGCTTGCTTGACGGCAGCTATTGAGCGCGCCAGCCACTCGCAAATAATGGCGACCGGGTAGGGCTTTGGCCCTTTCTGGACGGACGACAGGAGAGCGCTCTCGTCCTTTATCAGTGCGAAGGCGCCGGAGCGGGACCAACCGGATGCGGGCGGCTCTGCGCGCATACGACGGACCATTCGACCTTCCACAAACCGTCGCGCTGTCTCTTGAAGTCAGCAATGAAATTGACCACTTGCGTCATCGGCACGCCGTTGTCGGTGCTGTCCTGGTTGTATGTGCCACGGTAAATCGCCATGTCGCCGGCGCTCGCGACATCGACAGTTTCGTCGATCATGGTGATATGCCAACTGGGCGCATGCTGCATTGTCATCCCCAGGCCTTGGCGTTCCGCCTCAAGCCCGGTCGATGGCGCGCGGCCGCTTTCCATTGAGACGATGCCTGGTGCATCAAATTGCGTGGCCCGATTGACATCATGGGCGTTAATGCCGGCGACAATTTCTGCAACGTCGGTTCTAATCACCTGCGCGACTCGGGCGCTGGACGCGGGAGTAGCTAGCGCCGAGCCTGCCAACAGAGCGGCAAAAGCGGCACAGAGGCTGGCAACCTGACCATAGCGCATGCGTTTCTCCCAAAAAAAATACGCGCGCACTGTAAGGGGATGCGAGTGCGGTGCAAAGTACAACACAAAGGACGTGCCGGTTTATGACCGTATTCGGCGATAGCACGCCTTGGCGATCGCAACATCGCCAACGTCTGCAATGGAGGTACTACGCCAGTCGCAAAAAATTGCGATCGGCGCGAGGCTGGCCCTAAGCGGACACCCGCCATTCGTTGGAGTAACATCCTCGGTACTGCCTCAGTTTGAAATCCGGTGCTGTTGACGGGGGCCTAGAATTTAGGCCCGGCGCGGGCCATGCTTAGCGCCATGGATATCTGGCGCCGCATCCGTGTTTTTCTGGGTTTTTTAACGCCCGAAGAAGCTGAGGGTAGCCGCCGCCTACGTGAGGAATTGGCTCGCCTGAGCCCCGCGGATTTCGAGCGGCTTCAGCGCGAGGTCGAGGCGGCTGAGCGGGAGCAACGCGATGCCTAAAGATCCACGCATAGAGAAGCTGTCCCCTGAACGGCGCGCGGAGATCGCCAAGAGAGCCGCTCAGAAGCGCTGGAAGAAGTGGCGTGGAGCTTCACTGCTCGTTCTGCGGCAAGGCGCGGCCGGAAATTGAGAAGCTGTTCGGTGGACCCAAGGGGTTCATCTGCAATGAGTGCGTGGATTGCTTTTACCAGATCGCGAGCTCGAGCTTGTCTAGTCGTTAGGGCGGCAATCGGCGAATTTGCGACCCGCTTGGCTGAGCGTCTGGAACGGCCAAAATGGATCGACGGCGTCACTCTCTAGTAGTCGTGGGATATTCCTTGTTGATCTGTCCGATAATCGCGGGCAGACGGGTCAGACCGATCACCCGTATCCTTAGGGTTTTTTGCGGTCGCTAAGGGCAAACGGCAGTCCGTGTTCGGCGAGGACCTTAACGGACGGTTGTTCGATCCCGGATACACTCGTTGAGTTAAGCTCCGGAGGCTTGCGTGACGACACGGCGCGAATGGCCCACAAGCGCGCTCAAATGGCGTTGGTCGATGAAGGGGCCGCTCCACATTGCGCCCCCGTGGCGCGAGCGCGTGCGTCTTGCTTGGACATTCGCGCTCACTTGGCTGGCCCCAGCTGCGATCGGCGTATTGTTCGCCGTATCGTTATTCTTGCTCCTTGCCTAATTGGAATCTTCGATTTCACCTTCCTCGGCCATGCTTGACATCCCCTCGCCGGGTTCGGCGCTTAAGTGCGGTCAGCTGGAGACCGCAATCGGCGACATCGAGCCGTCACGGGCAGAACATGATAAACGGCCCAAATTGGGGTTGGGCGGACGCTTCGCTATTATCGACGCTTGCGTGGATGGCCCAAAGGGACACATCAACCGGGGCAAGAGGTGGACGAACGCTCAAGGCGGCCTGCTCAGTGCTGGGATTGAGAGATAAATTCCAGCGATCCCAAAAAGCCGGCCATGCTCTCACGCTCGTCATCATTCAACGGCGGTTCTCCGCCGCATGCCAGAATAACAATGAGTGCGCTTGTGTCGGTGACAAGTACGAATATGCGCGAACTCACCAGAAGTCCCTCAACGCTCTGCGTAAACGAGACAACGGGCATGTTGCCCAACCGATCATGGTTGATGTTCAGCGCGCCCGGAAACATGCGCAAGATATCAGCGTCGCCTAAGTGTTCGACACGAGCGTTCGCTGCGATTTGCGAGCCATTCCAGCGTGTCGCCGCGCGCTCGGTCACCCGACATTCTAATGATGGGGTTCCACTGACTTGTTGCCGGTGAAGTTCCGCACTTAGCACTTGCCCGGGCGCCGGCGTCGAGGTTTGAAACGGCGTCCAACCGGAAAGGCGCAGAGTGAATTTTCCTGTGGGGTCTGTCCAATTGCCAGCGGGATCATCGCGCTGCGCCGGCTGGATATCTCGAGGGAGAATTGTTAGCGAATCCAACACTGCCTCCATGCGAGCGCGCTCAGCGTCCGCCAGCGGTGAAGGCGCGGTGCAACTCACGAATACAACTGAGAACCCGCTCTGCTCTGGAAGAGCGAACTCTCGGGTAATCACGTCAAAACCCTCATTTCGCGCGGACACCTCGAGCACCGCGACATCGCCATTCATAGCCACAGAGGCGGCAACCACGCGGGCGTCAGCATTACGATTTCAATGTTTCCAGAGTCCCGCGGATCTGCTGGTTTGTCTGTCCTTGTGTCCAACCACCGGCCCCCGGGGTCAAACGCGTCTTCACGCTGCACATCCGCGGGCGCACATCGCGAGCACCGTCATTCCTAACCAGAAAGAGCAAGAAGTCGGGGCCGTTTTGCACGGCGGTCCACCCGGCGGCGCGATAGTTCAATCCAAATCGACCTTCATGCTCGCGCCAATCCAGTCCTGCTTCTGTCGAGTTTGTGGTTTGGCCGTGGGCGACAGTTGGCGCGAGAAGAAGGAAGGAGGTCAGCAGGGGACCGACGAGAGAGAGGGCGATCCTTCGTGCCAACGCGAATTCCCTACTGTGCCGAGACTGCATCACCACTGGCAAGTAACCACGGGAGCGGCTCGGACGACAAGCAGAGTTTCGTTCTTCGAGTGCTGAGTGCCTACGACCGCTTTCGGCGAACGTGAGCCGAGTTGACGGGCGGGCGCGAGCGGCCGGACTGGAGCGCAACTGCCGTGTCTGCTCAAACTCGAAGCGCCACTTACGCAGCGGCGACGGAGAGGCGCAGCCCCATGGCGCGTAGCACGCCGATTAGTGTCTCGAGCCTTGGATTACCCGCGTCGCTCAGGGTTCGATAAAGCGTCTCGCGCGAGAGCCCGCTTTCTTCTGCGATCGCGGCCATGCCTTGAGAGCGCGCCACCACGCCGAGCGCTTCGGCGATTTCGCTGGCGTCGCCGTCGGCCAGCACGGCGTCGAGATAATGCGCCGCATCATCGGGGGTCTCGATGTGATCGGCCACATCGAAGGGCGTGAACTTCGCTTTGGTCATCGGTTTTGCTCCTTCCATTCGCCCCACAATTTCTTGGCCGCCTTGATGTCCCGGTCCTGACTGGATTTGTCGCCGCCGCCGAGAATGACCACCAATTCCTCGCCGCGCTGCCCATAATAAACGCGGTAGCCAGGTCCGAAATCGATCTTCAGTTCGCTCACACCCTCGCCAACGGGTGCGACGCTGCCAGGATTGCCGCGCTCTAACCGCGCGAGACGCGGAGCACCTGGGCGGCGCCGGCGCGGTCGCGCAGAGTGTCGATCCATTCTGCGAACGCGTCGGACTTGAGGATCGTCGGCATGAAGCAATGTAGCCTATTAGCTACAAATGTCAAGAGCCTCACGGCAGCGCATTGGACTGCAAAGGAGGGAAGGACGGCCGGAGCGACGAGCGCCAGCCGTCCCGAGGTCTCAGAGATCGACGCCCTCTGAAATGGCGATGGCGTCATCGACCTCAACGCCGAGATAGCGAACGGTGCTCTCAAGCTTGGAGTGCCCGAGCAGGAGCTGGACGGCGCGGAGATTGCCGGTCTTGCGATAGATCAGCGCCGCCTTCGTGCGGCGCAGCGAATGGGTGCCGTAGGTGGCGGGGTTGAGCCCGATCGAGCGGACCCAGCCCTGGACGATGCGTGCGTATTGTCGTGTCGAGAGATGAGACGACGCCGCCAACCTGCTCGGGAAGAGAAAATCGCTGGACCGCAAATAGTGGCGGTTGATCAGTTTACCGATGGCGATCCGGGTCTGCTCCGTGATCTCGAATTGGACCGGTCGGCCGGTTTTCTTCTGAACGACGCCGCCGCGGGTCTTCACCTCGCCGCCCGCGGCGACGTCTTCGACCTTAAGCGCGGTCAGATCGCAGGCCCTGAGCTTGCTATCGACGGCGAGATTGAAGAGGGCCAGATCTCGCACCCGCTTCTTGAGCTCCAAGCGGGCGCGGATCGACCAGACTTCTTTCATCTTCAGCGCCGGCTTTTGTCCGGTCAGCCTTCCGCCCGTAATGCGACGTTGGCGCTTGGCGGTTCGGAACGGCGTTTCAGTTGTGATCTCCATTGTCATGGCGTGAGCCTTCTGCTCACCCGCCCGCACCATACGGGCGGGGGAAGGAGGCTACGGCTCCGCCGGAATGACCGCTAATGAGCAATGCAGCCGGTCGCACGGTTTGGCGCTATGGCGCACGCTGGCCCTAAGCTGACACCGGCCGCGGGATGCTACGATCGCATCGAGCCCACGACGTTTGCCTGAATACGGTGCGTGCGGCTACGCTCTAACGAGCAAAGGCCGACATGGACGCCGACCTCACCGCACCGAGCCAAGGCCGCAAACTCGCGAGCATTGTGTCCATCGACATTTCTGGCTACTCGCGGCTTGCCGAGACCGATGAAGCCATCGCTCTGGCGGCTGTCGACGCTGTACGCAATCGCATAATCAGCGCGATCGCTTCCCACGATGGCCGCTTGTTCAGCAGCGCTGGCGACGGCTTCATGCTGGAATTTCCGACAGCAACGGGGGCTCTAAGCGCGGCGGAGGAAATCGCCTCGGCTGAAGGGCCCGTGGTGCGCGTGGGCGTCCACGTCGGCGAAGTGTTCCTCACCGAAGACGGCGACATGTTGGGCCACGGCGTCAACATCGCCGCGCGCATCCAGCAAATGGCGACGCCTGGCGCTGTCTTGGTCTCCGCTGACGTCAAGCGCTCGGTGCGGGGCGATCTAGGCGCACGGCTCATCGCGCGCGGCAGTGTCAGGCTCGACAAGATGGAAGAGACGTTGCCGGTCTTCGAATTGAAGGCAGTGGCAAGCCAAAGCCGGCGAATTCGGCGCATCGACTGGCGATTACCCGCAGGCGCTGCGATTGCGGCCGTTTTTGTCGCTGGGCTTGCGCTTACAATGAACCGTCCCCCAGAAGCGCCGCAAGCACGCGTCGCAGTGTTGCCGTTCAGGACAATTGGCGATGACCCATCCATTCAAAGCTTCGCCGACGGTCTTTCTGACCGCGTTGTCAGCGCACTAAGTTCACGTCGAATCGTCACCGTCGCGCCAGACGACGCCGCGACGCTCCGCAGCGCCGAAGCCAATCGCCGGGGTGCAGATCTAGGAATCGATCTCGTACTTGACGGCGCCGTGCAGCGAAGAGCCGGCGCACTAGGCGTAGACACGCATCTTGAGGACTCGCGCAGCGGCAGCGTCATTTGGTCAGCCGCGTTGCAGGGCGACGCTGCACACGCCGCCGATCTGGAAGCACGGGTCGCAACGAGGATCGTGGCCGAGATGTATTGCGGCGAACGGGCTTTCCGCCGCGCCGATGGCCTTTCCGATCCAGCAGCGATTTCCGCCTACTTGAGGGCGTGCGACCTCTTTCTTGTTCACAGCGACGACAGTGAAGTCACCTATGAACTGCTTGCTTCGCTGCGGCAGGTGACGTCGATCGCACCCCGCTTTTCGGCGGCGCATTCCGACATCGCCAAATACGAGGCGTATTTCATCGACCAGTTCCCCAGCGATCAGATCGCCGCTATTCGCCGCGACGTCGAAGCGGAAGCGCGCCGGGCGCTTGAACTCGACCCGCACAACGCCGACGCCTATGTCGCGCGTTACCTGCTCTTCCCATCCGGACGATGGCTCGAAGGTGAGAGGCTCTTGCGCCAAGGACTCGCGCTCAATCCGGACTGGCCGCACGCCAACGGCTTTCTCGGCAACCTCCTCACCGAAGTCGGGCGTGTGCGGGAGGCGTCGCTTCATTTTCAGCGCGCGGCTGCAGCTAATCCGCTGAGCGGGGGCCTGAGTTGGAGCGGGGAGAGCGCCATAGCGCTCGACAATATCGGACGCACAGATCTGGCAGACCGCGCTGTCGCCGACATTGTACGGCTCTGGTCCGACGACGATTTGGACACCTGGCGCATTCGAATGACGATTGCCATTACGGAGCGCCGATGGGACCAGGGGCTTGCCCTGCTCAGCGATCGCACGCAAATTCCGCAATGGTTTTCGCCTGCCGACGTCACCGCTTATCGGGCCTTCTTCCTCGCGGCGAAGTCGAGAAATCGCCAAGCGCTTGAGGCCGAGCGGCGCGCCCTCATCGGGTTGCCCGTTGGCGGCCGTTCAGGCTTTGCCATCAGAGCACTGAGTTCCTTGGGATATACTGATGACGCCTTTGCCGTCATCGAGCGCATGAGCAATTCGCAACTCAACCGCAACTCGCTGACCTATTATTTGTTCACACCCGGGCTTGCGCCACTCCGCCGGGACGTCCGCTTCATGCACGTAGCGGCGCGTCTTGGCCTCATCGAGTATTGGCGCGCGACCCACACGCAGCCCGATTTCTGCGGTGAACCGGGCTTGCCTTATGATTGCGGTGTAGAAGAGGAGCGCGCGCTGCCTCGGGGGCAGTAGTACGATAGCCAGGGACGCAAGCCAGGGAAGATTGCGAGCGTCCGAGATCGGCGACCTTCCGCCGTCGGTCAGGGATGCGCGCAGCGGCTGCTTTGGGCGCGGCGGGCCAGATCGGAGTCTTTCGACTGTGTGGGCTGGGGCCGTTTGGTGATGAACGTGGCCAAGGCCTGAACTGAGCGGGCGCTCAACCATCGTTGCCCGCCAGGTGACGCGAAATCTCCATACTGTCATGGAGGACTCGTTGAATTCTGACCTCGTCTGCGGTCTCGGAATACAGTAGGAAGTGCCGACCACGACGGCCGCGCTTGCGCATGTGAAGGGTTTGCAGGCCTGTTGCGATCTCGTCGCGTTCAATGCTTCTTGGCGGCGACGTAGGCGCCGTGAGTTCATCAATTGTGTCTAGAATGGCCTCAATATAGGTCTCAGCATGAGTAGGGCCGAAATTTTCCGTGGTCCAGGCCGCGATATTGTCGAGATCGGTTTGGGCGGCCGCCGCTAAGCAGACGCGTCGCTTCCCGCGCATTAGCTGCGCTTAGTCTTAGCGATAACCTTGGCCGCGCGCGAGCGCAGGTGCTTGCGCATTTCGCCGGCGTCCGAGAAGGCGCTAAACCGGCCGGCGTCAAAATCCGCCATGCCGATGCGCGCCGCTTCGCGAAGCGCGCCGAGTTTCGCGGCGTCTTCAGCTTCGCGCTGTTCGATAAGACGCAGCCCTTCGCGCAACACTTCGCTTGCGTTTTGGTAGCGCCCGGTTTCGACCAGAGTGTCGATGAGTTCGTCCTGACGCTCTGTCAGGACAACGTTGCGAGTTGACACAACAAGAGCTCCGAATGGCAGAATATGCCATAGATAGAAATAGTCAATATCTGGCTGCTTTCGGCGATAGCGCGCCGAGCACAGTGGCGCTCGCGTCATTTCGGGCGAGCTGCATCTCTCTCATTTTCGGCCCTTTTTCATTGCAATAGGATGTGCCCTTGGTCCTCCCAACGCACCGTTGTCGGGACCGTTCCGCGCAACCGCTCACACGGAAGCCGACCGGTAAGTATTAACGATGCTGTAAGAGCGCCGAACAGCGCGGTACCGAACAGACTTTGGACTGCTTTTCGCCTAACTGAGCCAGACTTGGGACGTCGGATGGCGAGAGCTGGATCGACCAGGATGATGCTCGATAGCGGAAGTGATGCGGTCGGTGAGGAATCGACGCACGGCTATTTGCTTGTGGAAATCGCGCGGTTGCGCGAGCGGTGCGCGCGATCTGACGAGATCGCATCACGTCACGCGATCATGCTGCGCGAGGCCGATCATCGCATCAAGAATAGTCTTCAGATCGTGGCCGGGCTTGTGCAAGCACAGGCTCGACGCGAAGAGAGCATCTCTGCGCGGGACGCATTGCGGGTCGCCGCCGCGCGAATTCAATCGATCGCTCGCATTCACAATGCGCTTCAGATCAGCCATGGACAGGACACGGTGGAAATCGGCGCAATCCTCAAAACCATGTGCGAAGCTTTGCACGCAATGGCCGGTGACCCGCGCTCAGTAACGGTGCTAGTGGATGTCGAGACAATTCGCGCGCCCGTCGCGATAGCGCAACCGATTGTGCTTGCGGTCAACGAACTGGTCGTCAACGCGCTCCGCCATGCATTCCCAGACGGCCGTCCAGGCACAATTCATGTCAACGTCACTGAGATCGCCGCCGAGTTGCGAATCGTCGTTGCCGACAACGGCGATGGTTTGCCAAGCGGCTTCACCGAGGGGCGCGGCTACGGGATGAAACTCGTGAGGATGATGGTCGATCAGGTCGGCGGCGTCTTGCGTGTGGACGGCGAAGGGGGCGCAAGGTTCACGCTGTCGGTGCCTGCCGCCGCTCCCACCGCAGAGATCGTGCTTTTAGCGACCGGCGCGGACTAGGCCATTTCTCTTGGAACGAACATTGGTGTGAGAAGCAGAAAATGAACGGACTGAAGTTGGCGGCATTTGCGCTAATCGCGGCTGGCGTTCTTGCCCTGATCTATGGCGGTTTCACCTACACCAGAGCTACCCATGAGGCCCGTGTGGGTCCGATCGCAATTTCGATGCAGGACAACCGGACAATCGATGTGCCGGTATGGGCGGGCTTAGGCGCCATCCTGATTGGCGGGGTGTTGTTGTTTGGAGCGAGTAAACGCAGTCAGTCGCCGCCATGATACTCAGGTGTGGCAACCGCCTGGTCGGTTGCGGGAAGCATCTGCGGTTAAGCTCTTCGCATCCGAACTCGGTTTGTTGTCTGCGCTGCGGCATCACCGCGATCAAACGCCCTCGAAATGCATATTTAAGAGCTTGCGTTTGCGCGGTCGTTGCATTTTGCGCGGCGTTGTGACGGCGCGACCCAGCATCAGATCCAGCAGCTGCTTGCGCACCAGCGGAAAACTCGTTTGCGCCACCGCATTGGAGTAACCCTCGCGCGAGAGCATTGCGCGCAAGATCTCGATTGATTGGCAATCACCAGATCGCGCCAATTGGAAGGCGCGCTCGATCGTTGAATAGGCTGGCATGATTTACCGGGGGTTATGCCGCATGATGACGACAGTGAGAACACAACCATTTGCATCGCCGAATGTTCCATCGGCAGTCGCGCGTCGCCGTTTCGCAGGTGTGCAGTCGATGTTTTGAGTTTCGAGCACAGCCGTTCACCACTCAGTGTTCGCTTGAGCGCTCTGCCAAGTGAGCAACAAGTTGACCAGCGCTCCCACCGTGAACCCGAAAGCAACGCTTCTTGACGGGCGATCGCGAACTTCGTCTCGCAACGTATCAACGCTTACGTGCTCTTGTGTCAAACTCCTGAGCGAGTTCGGTCGCGAGATGGGAGGCCGCGCGCGCTTCAGATGTGAACCGATGAAGGTCGCTCTTCACCGTTTCATTGAGTGCGTCCCGTGATTTCGTCGACCGTTGCACGCGAAACATTAGGCCCTGGCGCGCGCCTGGTCGCAGCAACGGCGTATCATCATGACGGCGAGCTTGTCATACTGCAGTCGTGCGATCTGCGATTTGACAAAACCTTCCGCCCGCAAGGCGCACGCAATCTGGTCCCAACGCTTGAAGCGTCCCGTGTCGGCGAGCGCGTACGCGCGACTGCGGAGGGCGAAGAAGGGATCGTCGGCCATTCCTATTAGAACAGTGTGGGCAGCGGCGCGGTCAGTGTAAAGCGCGCCCCGGTTTGGCTTTCAACGAGCAAAACGCCGCCAACCTTCGCGACCATCATGCGCACCAGCTTCATGCCGAAGCCGAGACTGTCCTGATAGCCCGCCGGCAGACCGACGCCGTCATCGGCCACGACAACGCGCAATTCGCCACCATAGCGTGCGATGTTTACGGATACGGCGCCGCAACGCCCGTTCGGAAAGGCGTGGCGCAGCGCATTGACGACAAGTTCGTTGACCGCCAGCACCATGGGCTGCGCCAAAGCGATCGGCGCATGGATGAATTCCGCGTCGACGAGGACCTGCACGGCTTCGGGATCTCCCGCCATCGATTGCAGCGAGCCGCACATGGTTTCGACGAGCGCGCCGACGTTTAGGTCATCGCCGCCCCCCGTGAGTTGAAGCGCATCGTGAATGCTGGCGACCGCCAGAATGCGCGCCGTGGCGGCGCGCAGCGCGTGCTTGGCGGCAGGATTGGTCTCGCGGCGTTCCTGCGCGCTCATCAGGCTGGCGACGATTTGCAGGCTGTTCTTGATGCGGTGATCGCCTTCGCGCAGAGCCAGTTCATGGCGCCCGACGAGCTCCTTGCTCTGCGCGCACAGGCGGCGGAGCTGAGCGTTCTCGCGCGGCAAATTCCAACTCGAACGCGAGGCAGGGGCGTCGCGTGAGTTTAGTTCGCGGCAGGCATTGATCATGGCGATGCTCCCTTCAGCGGGAACAATGGGGCCACCTGGGGCTAGAGTCGGTGCGGCAAGCAACTCATTACCAACTTTGACGGTATTTTTCGCGAACTAGGCCGCACCGCCTAAGCCGCAGGATTGACGGCGGGCGCCAGGTTGAGCGGGTATTCGCCGAACAGTGCGCGATATTCCGTCGCGACCGCCTCATAGCATTCGCAGGCGGCATTCTCGAGCCCGACACGGTCGATGATGGTGATGCGCCCATGCTGATAGCGGATGACGCCGGCGCGTTGCAGCGTGCTGGCGGCGATACTGACTGTCGAGCGGCGAACGCCGAGCATGACGGCGATCAGATCCTGGGTGAGCGATAATTCGGCGACGCCGCTGCGATCATGCGCGGCGAGCAGCCAGCGGGCCAAGCGCTGGCCGAGCTCGTGGTGGGCGTTGCAGGCGGCGGTCTGGGCGACTTGGACGTGAAAGACGTGCGTGTAACGCAGCAGCAGGTCGCGCAGGTGTGGTGCGTGTGCAGCCGCTTCCTTCAGCTCACCGGTGGTGATGCGATAGGCGCCGCCGCCGGTCTGGCACATTGTCTCGCTGTAGGAGCGGGTGGCGCCCAAGATCACCGAGACGCCCACTACGCCCTCGGCGCCGATCAAACCGATTTCCAGAGGTTGACCATCCGACAGCATGGTGAGTGCGGAGATGAAGCCGCTCTCGACGAAGAAGACATTGGAAATGAGATCGCCCGCCCGATGCAGAGATTCGCCGAGCGCTAGGTCGACGTGATTCAGGTGCTTCGCAAGCAGCGCAAATTCGAGCGGCGGCAGCGCCGCAAGTATTCGGTTTTTGACGGTGGATTGAACGGGAAGAGGCATGAGGTGCTCCATGGGCGGGAGCACAAACATCTCTCAGTCAGCCATACGCCAAGAGGGACGACCGATGGGAACACAATGCACGAAACGGCAATATGGGGCCATGAAATTGTGCGGCAACGCACAGTCAGGAGCTCAAAATCGTCAATTCACGGCATTTTGGGTTCTTTAGACCTCGCACTCTGTGCGACAGCGCACACATCCCTGCCGGTTTGCGTGCACGCTCGCCCAGAACTCCACAAACCAATCGAGGCAATGCGCGAGGCCGTGCAGACCCGCGGGAGCGGTCGCTACTAGTCACACGTTGAGGAGGCTTTAAATAACCTGAGGACGGTTTTCCCAACCTTGAGCGAGGGCCTCATTTTAGGCGTTTCTCCAACTCCGTTCGTTGGAAGGCCGTTTCGCTGGCCTCGACCCACACGCACTTCTTGGTGCGACACCGCACAGAGGAACGTTGCGTCAGACGCAAACGTTGAGCCCGCAACGGACCTCGATATGCCGATTCCGGGAGCACCCCTCATAATGCGCATACGTATCTTAGCCGCCGGCGTCGCCGCGGCTTGCCTCTTTCCGTCCATGGCCCTGGCCCAAACAAGCTGCGAACAACAGCACACCAACAGAGTGGTTGGAACGGTTGCGGGCGCAGGGATCGGCGCGGTCGTCGGCAGCGCCGTCGCTGGCCGTGACAACAGAACAGCAGGCGCCGTCATCGGCGCAGTCGGCGGTGGCCTGGTCGGCAATCAACTGGCGCGCGGCAGCGCGGATTGTTCGCATGCCTACGGCTATTACGACAATGGCGGCGCATGGCACACCAATGCGGTCCAACGCTCCGCGGCCTCCGGCTATTACGATCGCGACGGTCAATGGGTCGAAGGCGCCCCTAACGGCTACTACGATTCAAACAACCGCTGGGTCGCCGCGAATTCGAACGACGATGCCAACGGCTATTACAATTCCAAGGGTCAATACGTTCCGGCCTCGGTCAACGGCTACTATAGACTCTGATGGACAATGGGTCGGCGGCGCGGCGAGTGGCTACTATGACTCAAACCATCGCTGGGTCGCGGGCGAGACGCGCGGCCAATACGATACAAGCGGGCGTTGGGTGAGCGGTGCGCCAAGCGGTCATCGCGACGCCAACAATGTTTGGATCGCCGATGCACAGCCCGGATACTACAATTCCGAGGGGCGATGGATGCAGGGCCCCGCGAACGGCTACTACGATGCTCACGGCCGCTGGATCGCGACATCTTACACCAGCGGCAACGGCCAGAACGCGGACAATCGCGGGCGTTGGGGCGACGCGCCCCGTGACATTCGTCAGCGCGAAGCCTGGCTGCAACAACGCATCGTCAACGCCCGCAGCGACGGCTCGATGAGCCGTACCGAAGCGCGGCGTTCGTTGAATAGGCTCTCGTCCATTCGGCAGAGAGAGGCGCGCATGCGCGATTTTAACGGGCGGCTCAGCCAGCGGGAGACTGCTTTCATCCAGTCACAGCTGGATAGCCTAAGCGAACGCGTGCGCTTCCAAACGCGCTCGTAGGCGTCACGAAATGTTCGGGAAGCGACTCTCTGAGGTCGCTCCCCGAATGTTTTCCGGGGGCGATATCTCTTGGCAATCGGGTGCTCGGGCTCGGCCGCCATCGCATCACCCGCGAGACCACGGTCGGCCAACAAGGACAGTATTATGGTAACCGCTCAACAAACCCACGCGCCAGAATTGGAAATAAGAGGCACGCATACCGCATCAAGCCCCTTCAAGTATGTGCCCAGCTTCTTCTTTGTCCTGGTGCTCTATTTGGTCGGTGTCTTCGCCTTCGCCGATCCGAGGCTGAGCCTCATTCACTGGGGGGCGTATGACCTTTCGTGGGTGGAAGTGCTTTTGATTATCGCCGCCATGATCGGCATGAGCGAACAGATGAAGGTTTCTCATCCCGGCCTGGACAATACGATGGAGGCGATCGTAATGGCAGCCTTTGCAGGCTTCCAAGTCCTGTTGCTCGCGCTCGGCGCGTTTGCCGTTCCGGCATTTGCGATTTTCAATCGAACCGAATTCTTGATGTTGACCGTGATCAGCATGACCGCCGCCGTCATTGCACTTCTAATCAACGCCAGAACGCTGCGCCGCACAATCGGTGTCGGCGACGGCTCGGGCGGATGAGCCCGCCTGTACGCTGCCGCACAGACCCGGTCTCCAGATGCGCGTAGGCGATGCAGCCGATGACGAACGACGCACATAAGCCCATTCAGCAATGTGGTTGCGTTCGTGAACCGCCCCTAGGAGCATTCATGTCCAATATTACAAATCTCCGCCTCCAGGATTTGACTGGGGTGTGCAAGGTCACTGTATCCGCCCTGATGGTAGTGACGTTGTGCGCCTGTGCGGCTGGCTCGACGGATGCGCAGCACGCTGCCCATTCAGGTGGCATCGCGACGTTTGTGCTCGGATTTTGGCATGGCCTGATCGCGCCGGTGACCCTGGTCGTGGAGGTCATAAATGAATTCGCGACCCGCGGAACTCTACCGTGGTCGCCTCATTTCTACCAGGAAGGAGCCGGCGTCATTTACGACGTCGGATTTTTCATCGGTGTCATCGCCGGCCCATCGATCTTCTGGACCGGTTCGCTGCGTCGACGCTGATCATTCTGTCCCGCGCGCGGCGAAGCTGACACACCCGAGTTGCCGACAGCCCATCCGACTTTCGAGTGCGGAGACGAAGTGAAGCACTTGCATGCGGACCAACTTGAGCGAGGGTCGCTACGAGGACACTCAAGCGGTGGCGATCAAGCGCGTGCTTGCCTGGCAAATCGAGCAGGCCATGAAGAAGGGTGACGTTACGAAGGCGGAAATGGCGCGGCGCATGCACACTAGCCGTAGCCAACTCGACCGCTTGCTCGATCCGGAAAACCACGCCGTCAGCTTGGAAACCCTTGCTCGCGCTGCGCATGCGGTGGGGTGCAGCCTCAAGCTCGAGCTTGTCTAGTCGTTAGGGCGGCAATCGGCGATAGCGCGCCGAATTGATGGGCCGGGTGCTAGTGGCTGGTTTGGAGCGCGCCAGACATTCAACAAATTTGCCGCTCAGCGCGCCGCTGGCCCTAACCTGCCACTCCTAGCTTGAGATTTGGGGGCGGCTTCCTTGAACCGGCCCACGGCGCGACCCATGCTCAGCGCTATGAAGGTTGTGACAGCGCTCCTGCCGTTAGCTCTGGCGCTCTACTGGGCCGTAGGCGAAGTCCTTCTCATGTGGAGCGGCAAGGCCACGTTCAGCTGGTCACCGCTCCTGATCAATGCGTTGGGGCTTGTGCTTGCAGGAGTGTGGGCTGTTCTGGTGTTGCGGAGGCCTCCCCACTCCTAAGGCCCCGCGCGGAGAGAACGTCTTACTGGCGTTGTAGGAGCGGCCATGAAGGTTGTGAGCGCCTTTGGCGAGTTTGAGCTGCTGCCGGTGTGTATGAGCGACAGTCTGTTTGCAGGCGCATTGCGGACACTGGGAAGATTTGGACTATGTGGCGCCGCTATTCCATCCTGCCAAAATAGCCGCATGTTTGCCCGCTCCATTCTTCCGTTGGCCCTGATCCTCATCGCTTGTTCGGGAGCTGACGATGCCCGCGACAGGCAACTGGATGAGCTAACCCTGGGCCGCATCAATGATGTGCTCAACATCACCCAATGCGCATTCAACGGAACCGGACGGCGCCTTCGTCAATGAGCGAGGCGCGACGCGTCCGTGGCTGGCTCGCAGCCGAGACGACACCGCAAACCTGCGATCTAGGAACAACGCCTCAGCAGATTCCTGTGCAGGCGGGCAACAATCCAGCGGCGCCGGGTAATGTGAGCTATGAACATCGTTCAGCTACCCAGGTCCGCATCTGCGGCAATTTTCGTCGTCCATCCGCCGCGCGTGGATGCAATGGCATATGCCTTGGCGATCCCCAACCCTATGCGGAATTCTACCAGGCAAGGCCGAGGGCTGGCCCTTTCTGCTACGAAGTCCGACTTCTGAGGGGTCAACGCACTGACGTCGGAATGCCTCTTTTGCCCGATCAGTAAAAGTCGAGACGCGTCCAATATCGGCGATAGCGAGCCTTCCGCGATGCTACATGACTAGTGTCTGGAATGGGGCGAGTAGGCCGGTCGTAAGCAGTGTTGATCGGCGCGACGCCGGCCAAAATTGTCGAAACGCCCTTGGTTCGCTGGTCGCAATCGCTTCGCGAGGGTAGGTTCCGCTTGAACGTGGAGGGAGGATGACATGCAAAGGGCCTGGTTAGTAGGATTTGCGGCCTTTGCAGTGACCAGCTGCGCCGCTCAGATTTCAACACAGCAAACGTCACTCGATCCTAAGATGTATGGCGTGTGGGAGCTTGACGTCGCACACAGCACCTTCGGCGGTCAGGAACCGCCCACGAGCGGACAGGTGAACTGGACTGAGCACGGCCTCGCATTCGCAATTACTTTTCCGAGCGGGGGGCTATTCACAGATGCCATGTCGACCGATCACGGCTGCACGTACATTGGCGTGTCGGTTGGTATGAGTTGCGAGGTCACCAATATTTCCCCGCGACACATGAGATTTTGGCTGCGCGAGAACGGGGTTGTCCGACGCGTCGGGGACATTGAATTGGTGGACGACAACACAGAGCACACGATACACCATGTTACGTCACAAGGCGCTGCGCCCTACGATGAAGCCACGACTTGGAGGCGCGCGCGCGAATGACTGGTCACGGCGAAATCCCGCCCACGCCGTGCGGGGGCGCGACTGACCGTTCCTGGACTGAACCGAGCCGTTTGCAAAAGTCGGGCCTGGTCGTGCGTTGGCCAAGGCGCATTAGCGGCGTTGGCCCGCCCGGCGAAAGGGCGTTATGTTGAGTGGATTGTCCGGCACGCTAGGTGTCTCGTGCAACGTAGATTGACTGCTATCCTCGCCGCCGATGTTGCCGGCTACGGCAGCCTTATGGAGGCTGACGAAACCGGCACGCTGAATTGTCTGAAAGCCGCGCGAGCCCAGATATTCGACCCGCACGTCGCTGCGCACGGTGGGCGCATCTTCAAGCTCATGGGCGACGGCGTGCTGGTCGAATTCTCAAGTGCGGTAGCGGCTGTCGCTTGCGCCCTCGAAATTCAAACGGCGATGGCCGCAGCCGAACCGGACCTCTCAAACAAAGAGCGCCTGCGCTACCGCATCGGCGTCAATCTGGGCGACGTCATTGTCGAAGGCGGCGACATTTACGGCGAGGGTGTCAACGTAGCCGCGCGGCTTCAGGCCTTTGCACCTATAGGGGGCGTGACTTTTTCGAAGACCGTGCGCGATCATGTGAGAGGGCGGGTACCCTATGAGTTCGACGACCTGGGCGAACACACGATCAAGAGAAATGAAATGCCGGTGCATATATTCTCCGCGCGTCCTGCTGGGGGCAGCGACGCTGGAGCCCAAGGAGTGGCCCGATCGCTCGGGTTGTCGATTTGCGTTCTGCCGTTCGCGAACATGAGTGGCGATGCCGAGCAGGAGTACTTTTCGGACGGCATCAGCGAAGACATCATAACCGACTTGAGCAAGGTTTCGGCGCTCTTAGTAACTGCCCGCAATACGGCCTTCACCTTCAAGGGCAAGAATGTCGACGTGGCGCAGGTAGCACGCCAGCTAAGAGTCAGTCACGTTCTTGAAGGCAGCGTGCGGAAATCAGGCGGGCGCGTGCGCATCACCGCTCAGCTCATCGACGCCGTGACCGGGGGCCACACTTGGGCCGAGAGATACGATCGCGACCTCAACGACATTTTTGCCCTTCAAGATGAAATCTCCCAAGCGATCGTCGCCGCGTTGAAATTGAGACTATGGCCAGAAGAAAAGAAGGCTATTGAGCGGCGTGGCACTAACGATCCCGAGGCCTACAAGCTCTATCTGATGGCCCGGCAGTATGAAGTCGCCGGCAATGTGGGCAGCGCGCGGCGCAGTGAGGCGATCATCCGTTTGTGCCGCCGCGCTACAGAGCTCGACCCACACTACGCACGCGCATGGGCAATGATTGCGGGCGCGCAAGTCACCCTTCGGTTTCATCATGGACGAATGGATGCCGACGGCATGGCCGCAGCCGAGCGGGCTCTCGCCCTTGATGGTACGCTCGCCGAGGCGCACGCCGTGAAAGCCAAGGTGCTCACGCAGGCCGCCCGTTATGAGGAGGCTGAGCGGGCGATCGAGAAGGCGCTTCGCTTGGACTCCGAGTGCTACGAAGCGAACGTCGCGGCTGGCAATTGGAACCTCTTAATGCGTCGGCTGTCGATCGCGATCTCATACTATGAAAAGGCAGCCGCGCTCATGGAGACCGATTTTAGGTCACCGGGCATGGCGATCTCCGCTTACCTTGCGCTCGGTGACAGGGCCGGCGCCCGTGGCGCGGGTCAGCGTGCAGTGGAGCGCGCGCAGAAGATTGTTGAGTCCGAACCAGACAACGGATCCGCCATGAGCTTCATCATCGGCGGGCTGGGGGCGATGGGAGAGGTCGAGCGCGTCAAGGAATGGATCGACCGAGCCATGCTGTTGGACCCGGACAATATCAATATGCGCTACAACTGCGCCTGCACGCTCGTCGATCTGGGCGAGCACGAAGCGGCATTGGATCTACTCGAAACGGTTTTTGAATCAGCCGTTAGGGAAAGGCTCAACTGGTACGCAAACGATCCGGATATCGACCCCATCCGTGCTCACTCGCGCTATCAGGCCATGCTCACGCGCGCTGAGGGGCGCGTGGCGCCGACCAAGGCTTAGGTATTTCGGGCGCTCAGAGTGAGCACCACAGTCCGCCGCCAGAGCTGAATGTCGTTTCTCGGCGAGAACCTGCCGCTTGCTGTGTGCAAGCGTGAGCGTCACTAGGACATCGACACCCCACGGGCGTGTTGGGGTTTATTCGGAGCCGTCGACGAGCACGAGCTTGCTGGTTGTCGTCTTGTGACGAATCTTGGCCAACTCCTGAAATCCCGGGTCGTTGAGGAACTGCTCGGCATTCTCCCGCGCGGGAAACTCAATGATCACCATGCGTTCAGGCGACCAATCTCCTTCTATCGCTTTGGGTTCTGCCCCTCGAACGATGTATCGGCCGCCATGTCTTTCGATGTGGGCAGGGACGTTGGCAACATAGGGCCTGAAGCCCTCAAGGTCGTGAATAGAAAAATCCAACACGAGGTAGGCTTTCATCGGACGCCCTGAGCAAAGAATGATCCGAAGAAAGTGGCCTAGGCGCGCCAATCGCAACAGTCTCCTAGCGTCTGGTTTTCGGCGATCGTGGGTCTTCCCCGGCGCAGCCTTACGAGGGACAGAAGAGGGCGGACTGAGACATTCGGAAAA
The DNA here is from genome assembly GCA_963837475.1 of uncultured Pseudomonadota bacterium. Taxonomy (GTDB): domain Bacteria; phylum Pseudomonadota; class Alphaproteobacteria; order Caulobacterales; family Aquidulcibacteraceae; genus Vitreimonas. The sequence continues at coordinate 163,613 of CAWIND010000001.1, read as the reverse complement.
TTTGGCGATCGGCGCGCGCCGCTGGCCCAACCGGCCATTGGCGCCCTTTCGCCGTGCGGCAACCTGTCTATCATCGACCATTGGAGCGTGGATGTCGGGGCGGGAGCAATGTCGTTAGAGCAGGCGTCTTACCTAAGTCAGATTATCGGGGCGTTGGCGGTTCTCGCGTCGCTCGTCTTCATCGGGCTTCAGATCCGTCAGAATACGGAATCGCAAAAAGTGGTAGCCGTGAGCACGCTCGCTGGTGCAATCGCCGCAATCAACGTGCCGGCCATGCAATCGCCGGCGCTCGGCGAAGCGCTCGCCAAGGCGACACGGGATTGGAATAGCGCCAGCCGCGAGCAGCGCGTGCTCGCGCATTTTTTCCTGTTTTCGTATTTCAAGCTGGGCGAGAACGCTTGGTACCAGCATCAGAAGGGCGTGCTGGAAGGGACGCAATGGACCGGATGGGAGACGATGCTGCGCGCCTTCTATCACGCTGGCGGTGTGCAGAGGGGTTGGTGGCCTCGACGACGGCGCGCTTACTCGCCGGAATTCCAGGCTTATCTCGCTAGCTCGCAGCAGCCAGTGGACGTCGGATCGCTTGAGGACCTTTTCGGCGGCGGCCCCGAGTGACGCGAATTGCAGCACCAAGCCGGCAGGAATTTTGTGCGCGCTATGGCTCAGGCTGGCCCGAAGGTGCCATTCGGCCCTAGTCATTTTGGGTGTACATGGAAATGTAGATGAAGTTTGCTCTACTCCTGGCGACATTGGCGTTGGCTGTTGGCGTCTCTCTCGCCCGCGCGCAAGAGCAAGCGGCGACACCGGCCGATGCGCCTCCGGCGCATCAAATGCCGACGGGCCCGGGTGTGGATATGGCGCGGCTTTGCGCGCATGTTAGTTCAGAAGCCAACTTCTATCCGGATCACGCACGCGACCAGCATATTGAAGGATATGCAATGCTCGAATGCGCTCTAAATTCCGGGAATCGCCTTGAAACATGCTGGCTGCTTTCCGAGAAGCCAGAAGGTGAGCGTTTCGGACCAGCCGCGCTTTTCTCCGCATGTCATATGCGCGAGCGTCCGCTTGAGCGCATGCCCAGAGAGTTTCACGTCGATGGCGACACGCGGGTTCATATCGAGATGCCAATTTACTTTCGCCTAGCTGGCGACATAACGCGATAAATCGCGCCTCGCACAGCGTGGCCGTCCATGCAGACGAGTGCCCGGATTAAAGCGATTAAACCGCTCGCGAAATCCGATGATGGGCGCAATCTGGCCCGTTGCCGACCTTGCTCGTTGGGCGTCATATCGCGTCCGGATTTCGGGAGCAGTTCACGATGGGCGTCACCAGGATCGTTGCCAATCTCCGGGCGCTAGACCCAATGGTGCTGGCGAAATTTTATAAAGACGTCTTCGAGCTGGACTTACCCCACGACATGGGATGGATTGCGTTTCTAAGCAAAGACGCGACCCAGAAGATCGAACTCCATACGGCGTCCGAAGGCGGCTCCGGAAATGAGCTGCCCGTGATTTCGATCGGCGTAGAAGACTTGGACGCAACCGAACGCGCCGTTCGCGCGGCAGGCGCCGAGGTCGTTTACGGGCCCACCAAAGAGCCTTGGGGACTTCGTCGCTTCTTCTTCCGCGATCCGGCCGGCAATCTCGTCAACGTCGTCGATAGCTGAGGTCCGCCTTCGGCGAGATCACGACGCAAGCGGCCAAAATGTGATCAAGGGCGGGATTGGTGCATGGCAGCCCCTCGTCCCAAGGGACCATTCCAGGCGTGCTTCCGGTAGAATAAGATCAGTCATGGCTGGCCATTTGCGTCAGGTCCTTGGTATTGCCTTCAACGCGACGCTCGTGGCGTGGTTTTGCATCATCTTCGGTATTGATTGGGCGGCACGGCGAGCGCCGATTCAGCCAGATCCTTCATCTGGAGCAACAACGGTGATGCACTATAAGGGCACGCTCCACTTCGTGAGCCCATGGTTCGCTTCCTTCGCAATTTGGGCGCCCCTTACAGCTTTCGCCGGGCTTATCGCGCTCGGTTTGTGGGCTGACCACCTAAAGTCAAAGACCGCCGGAAATGGGTGATGATGTCTCGTTTCGGCGAGAGCCGGCCGCGCACAGTTTGCGGGCTCGAACGTCCGCCTGCCGGGCTGAACTCGGTCGTTGGAAAATTTGCGCCGTAGCAGCGCGTGGCCGTTGAAGGACTGCGATGGCGCTCATTCCATACATGGCAGGTCAGATATGGCTTTGTCCGTATCCCGTGCAATTGGCGGGTACGCGGTTTGAGGCGCGAATGACGGTGATCCGACTCGCCTCTGGCCAACTCATGCTGCACTCGCCATGCAACATCACTGCGGTGATCGCAGAAGAGATTTCTGCGCTAGGTCCCGTCGCGCATATCATCGCTCCGGGGAATTTCCACCACCTGTACGCAGCAACGGCACAAGATGCGTTTCCAAGGGCGAAGTTATGGGTATGCCCGGGCGTCGAGAGAAGGAACCCCAGTCTGAGATTTGATGGCCACCTCGGTGACGTGGCCCCGCCGGACTGGGCAGGTGAAATCGACCAGGTGCTTGTGCAAGGGACGCGTATCATGCGCGAGGTCGCGATGTTTCACCGTGCCAGCCGTACGTTGATCCTTGTTGACCTCATCGAGAACTTCACCGACACGACGCCGAATACCGGCGGCGCATTGAGGTTCTGGCTCAAGTATGTGTTTCGCATGTGGGACAATCCGGGTCCCGCCCCAGAATACCGGATGGGCTGGAGCAACCATAAGGCAGCCGCGATGTCGCTTCGGCGCATCCTGGAGTGGGACTTTCAGCGGATTGTGCTTTCACATGGCGATCTAATCGATCGAAACCCGCGTGAAGTGGCGACCACGGCTTGGTCTGGGATACTCAAAGCGTGACGACATACCTATGCTGCCCCGCCGACGTGCTGAGAGTTACGCGCCGCCAGCTTCGTTACTTGATGGCGTCTCGTGAATTTCTCGAGCAACACGGCGCCTGCGCGGGCCCTGATCGGCGTCGGAGGCCGCGCCGGGCCGATGACCGGGGTCGGCGAAGCTCAGCCGCGTGCTGTTTGCGATGACAAATTTGCGATGCTAATTGGACTGGCGTGGCGCGCCGGTCCTTGGGTCGATGTCCGGCTGCGGGCCATTGATGCCGCCTTCGGGGCCTGATCTTGGCGCTGAGTCCAATTCTGGGTGCCCGCCGATCAGGTCGGCGGGCACCTCGGCCCAGCCTTTGTCGCCGAGACCGCTTCGGTCGACCCCCGAGAGTGGCGCGATCTGATCAATGTCATCCGTTTTTGGCGCTACCTGGCCATCGCCCTTGGCAACAGAAGGCGAGTCGGGTTCGGGTTTGATTTGATCTTCGGCCGCCATGCGAGTGCTCCTCGCAAAGGGAAGCCATTTTTTTCCCTTTGGTTCCGGAAAGGAGCGTGGCTTTGCCTCTGAGTGTCCGCCCACGGCGAGATTTGGACTGGGCCGACCGCAAATGACGAACGGCGCGATAGTGGCGCGCTCGCGGGCGACATCGCCCCCTTCGCCGATACAACATGACTAGTGTCTGGAATGGAACGAATACGCCCGTCGCGAAAAATGAGAATAGGCGCGACGCTGGCCCTTTGCAGTCGTTCCGACCCAGGTCAACTAGACCTACCGGGGCAGAGGAAGTGAGATAGCAACTCTCGCAGCGAGTCACGCCGGGGCAAAGCAGGTGATAAGCAACATTGGGTTGGTCCTGGTCACGCTTCTGACCGCCTTCGTTTTGTTCTACCCGAGAGTGCTTGGCTCGTCGTTCTGGCGAGCGACAGTGACGCCGCTAGCCTCCATCATTGGTTCGGGTTTCCTAGTTGTCGGTCCGATCCTGGCGGACTCGTTTGGCAACGCGGCCTGGATCGCCATGATTGCGCTGTGTGCATTGGGGTACATCTATGGCGCGGTAATACGTCACAACATTCGTTACATCGAGCCGAATCTGGGAGAACTGCCGAACGTACAAGCCCTCATAGAGCGGGCATCTGACTTTGCATTATCGCTCTCTTATTTTGTCTCGGTTGCATACTATTTGAACCTGTTTGCGGCGTTTGGCCTGCGCATAGTAAACATCGAGGATAGGGTCGCCGTTCAAATCGTCGCCTCCGCAGCAATCGCTGTAGTGGGGATCATCGGCCTGAAGGGCGGTTTGCGCGCCCTTGAGCGGCTTGAGGTTGGCGCTGTCGGTCTAAAGCTTTCGGTAATTTCCGGCCTGCTGGCGGCGCTTATCCTTTATTCGTTGAACTCGCATCGGCCCATTTTGCATGTGCAGACTCAATGGAGCTTGGCGTCCATCCAGATTTTGCTTGGCCTCGTTATTCTCGTGCAAGGCTTCGAGACGTCACGTTACCTGGGCGCCGAGCACGATGCGATGACGCGCATTCGCTCAATGCGGTTTGCGCAATGGATATCGACGGCCATCTACATCGGTTTTGTCTTCTTGGTGACGCACCTCTTTCGGGACGGGGTGCGCGTGCAAGGTGGCGAGACCGCGATTATCGATATGATCGCTCCAATCGGGGCGGCGAGCACGCCGCTTCTCATTACGGCGGCTCTCGCTTCTCAATCGTCAGCGGCTGTGGCCGACATGAACGGCGCTAGTGGGCTACTTGTCGAGTCGACCAGGAGCCGCTTGTCGGTGAACGCAGGCAACCTAGCGACGGCACTTGTCGCAATCGGCGTGACTTGGAGCGGAAGTATTTATGAGATTATCATGTACGCGTCGAAAGCGTTCGTGGGCTATTATGCGCTCCAATCTGTCCAAGCTCTTCTGACTTCGCTCAAAGCCCGTCGGTTCGGCGAGGCGTCGTTGTTCCTGCTCGCAGCGCTTTTGGCGGTCGCTGTTGTTGTGCTGGGCAAGCCTGCAGCGGAATAGACCATTTGATATCACTCAGTTCCCCGGGCGGGCTGATCGATCCGGTGTGTAGAGGGTGTCTGGTTTCGGCGATAGCGAGCCTTCCCCAATGCAACATGATCAGCGTCTGGAATGGAGTGGTTATGCCAGTCGCGAAATATAAGACTAGGCGCGCCGATGGCCCTTTGCAGACGCTCCGATCGCCGAGCCCCGGAACGTTTCCGGCTCATGCGCCACGAAAACTCCTCCAGAGCATGTAGGTGGCCACGGCGAAGGTCACGCCCGCAAACACCCGCGTCAGTGCGCCCCGGTAGCGAGCGAGCCTTGAGGAGAGCGCTGCGCCGAGAAGTCCGCCTGCGACGCCGCCGGCGACGAAAAGCGCGGCGATACGCCAATCGATCAGGCCGTCCACGGCATAGCTAGCTGCTGTCGTGGCGCCAAATGCGCCGACAGAGAACAGTGAGGAACCGACCGCGTGAAGCATGGTCATGCCGCTCGAGGCGATAAGGCCTGGCACGATCAAGAAGCCGCCGCCGATGCCAAAGAAGCCGGAAAGGGCGCCAACGACCAAGCCCGCAGCCAAGATCTTGGGCGCATTCTGCAGAGAAAGCCTCACTTCGGCGTCGCCTTCATCGGTGCGCCGCCTCAGCATGCTGACGCCGACCGCGACCATCACGAGCGCGAACAGAGGCAGTAGGACCGCAGCATCCATGAGTTTGCCGATTGCCGCACCTAAGGCGGCGCCAATCACGCCAGCGGCAGCGAAGGCGACGGCGCACGGCCACTTCACGTTGCCGCGTCGGGCGTGGCTGATGAGGTTGGCGAACGCGTTTACTGACACCGCCATTGCGCTGGTTCCGATCGCAACGTGGGGACTGGCGACGCCGACGACGTAGAGCAAGGCCGGCGTGGCTAGGATTGATCCGCCGCCGCCGATCAGCGCCAGCACCAAGCCCACGGCGCCGCCGCTCAGGACCGCGAGGATATCAGGCAGGCTCACGCCAGCGCGCCAGTCCGATTCCACGGCATCGCCCTCAGCAGCACCGCCATGCCGCACCAGCCGGTCGCGCCGGCAAACGTCAGCCCAGCGCCAACAATGGCGGAGAGCGCGAAGAAGGCGGGATTCACGAACCAGCCCAGCGCTACGCCGATGAGGACCAGCGAGCCTGCCGTGATCTGCACTTGGCGCATGATTTCGAGCGGCGCCTTGCGGTTCGCATGCACCGGAAAGCCCGCGGCCTTCCAGGCTTCGATGCCGCCCTGCAGATAATACGCCTCGGCGAAGCCCTTGCTCAGAAGCTTGGCTGCATTGGATTGGGTGCGCATGCCGGACTTGCAATGAAATACGGCCGCCTTGCCGTGATCGCGGTCGAAGTCATGCGTATCGATCGCCGAAAGCGGCGCGAGGCGCGCGCCAAGAATATGCTCGCGGGCCTGTTCATCGGTTTCCCTGATGTCGATCAATACGGCTTCGCCGCGATCGAGCTTCTGTTTCAGCGTTGCTGCGTCAACGGCGCGGAGGTCGCTCATTTGCGGACTTTCTTTCTAGGAGGGCAATAAATTGCAGCGAGCGTTTCTAGGAGCCGCGCGGCATTCGGATCGGCGAGGCGGTAGTAGATCGTTTGCGCCTTGCGCCGGGTTTCGACCAAGCCTTCTTCACGCAGTCGCGCCAAGTGCTGCGATAGCGCCGACTGCGAAAGCCCGGACATTTCCTGCAGCGCGCCGGCCGAATGTTCGCCGTCAACCAGCTGGCACAGCACCATCAGCCGCGCCTCGTGGCTTAAAGCCTTGAGGAGGCGGGCCGCTTCGCCAGCCTTGGCCGCGAATTGTTCAAGGGGAAGATCGCTCATTGCTGCGTCAATATATCAATGGACACTAATTTAGCAAGTGCTAATATACATGCCAAGGAGAACGAGTATGGCCAATCCGCAGGTCCGCGCTTTTTTTGACGAGGCGACCTTCACCGTCAGTTATCTCGTGTGGGATCCGGCGACGCGATACGGCGCGGTCATCGATAGTGTGCTCGATTTCGACCCGAAATCTGGACGCACTGCGGAACGTTCGGCGCAGGCCATTCTTGACGCCGCTCACAGGGAAGGCGTGGTCATCGACTACATCCTTGAGACCCATGCGCACGCCGATCACCTGTCGGCCGCACCTTTCCTCAAGAGCAAGACAAAGGCGCCCGTCGCGATCGGCGAGCACATCAAAACAGTGCAGGGCGTGTTCAAAAAGGTTTTCAATCTCTCCGGGGTGAGTGGCGAAGGGCGCGAGTTCGACCTCCTCTTGAAGGACGGCGACCGGTTGGCGCTCGGCGAGCTAGCGATCGAAGTGATGCATACGCCTGGCCATACGCCAGCCTGCGTCAGCTATCGCATCGGGGACGCGGTCTTCGTTGGCGATACAGTGTTCATGCCCGACTACGGCACGGCGCGCGCGGATTTTCCCGGCGGTGACGCACGCATACTTTATCGCTCGATCCAAAAGATCTTGGCGCTGGCGCCTGAGACGCGCGTCTTTCTATGCCACGACTATAAAGCGCCGGGACGCAATGAGTACAGGTGGCAGACCACAATCAAGGAGGAGCGCGCGATGAATGTGCATTTGGCGAACGGTGTCACTGAAGACGCATTCGTCGCGATGCGCGAAGCGCGCGACAAGACGCTGGAAATGCCGGCCCTGATCCTGCCGTCGGTCCAGGTGAATATCCAGGCGGGCGAATTGCCGCCGCCCGAAGATAATGGTGTAAGCTATTTGAAGCTGCCGCTGAACGCGATTTAGAGTGACCGTGGTCCGACCGCCAAGGCCGCAAGCCGCGGGCGACTCGGCGCGCTGATGTCGCACGCACCTTGAAGCGCTGACGCGCAATCCGATAACCGCTGATCCGTGCCGGCGAAGCGCCGCCGCGTCCAATTGCGATTGCAAGCCCGAGAAAAGCCCCGGCCGCCCCACCACGCGCAACGAGTTCAAGAATCGCCACCTGCTCAAGCATCAACCCGCCCATAGCACAATGCTGCCGATCACGGCATCATGAAGCGCCGTCCTAGGCGGGCAAACGCGAAGGGTCGCTTGGCCGCTGAACTCGGACCCTTGCGAAATTGGCGCGAGGTAAGGTTGGCCCAGGACGGCGTCGTTGTTGTGCCCGCATCTTGATCGAAAGGGCCATCGCGGCGCAGATCACCCATGACCTCGACATCCGTGCCACGCCCCACGATTCCGCGAACGGTTTGGGCGCTCGGCTTCGTGAGCCTGTTTATGGATATCTCATCAGAGATGATCCATGCGCTGTTGCCTTTGTTCCTAACGGTAAGCCTGGGCGCAAGCGTTGTCGTGGTGGGGTTGATCGAAGGCGTCGCTGAGGCGACTGCGTCGATTGCAAAGGTGTTCTCCGGCTACCTATCCGACCGCATCGGCAGGCGAAAACCACTAATCTTAGTCGGCTACGCCCTCGGCGCGTTTTCAAAGCCGTTCTTTGCGCTCGCTGGCGCGCCGCTCATTGTGTTCGCTGCGCGCTTCGCGGATCGCGTCGGAAAAGGGCTTCGTGGTGCGCCACGCGACGCTTTGGTGGCCGACGTAACGCCGGAGTTGATACGGGGACGCGCTTATGGAGTGCGCCAGGCGCTCGATACGGCGGGCGCCTTCATCGGGCCGTTGGTGGCGATTGCCCTCATGGCTCTCTTTGCCGACGACATGAGAACGGTGTTCTGTTTCGCCGTCATTCCGGCTGCGTTCGCGGTTTTGTGCGTGCTGTTTGGCGTGGAAGATCGCACCGCAAGTCCGCAAGAGAAGCGCGCTCGCTCGCCAATTCGTTTCGATGAACTGCGCCGGTTCAACGGCGCTTTCTGGGGTGTCGTTGCGATTGGCATTGTTTTCACGCTGGCGCGTTTCAGCGAGGCGTTCTTGGTCTTGAAGGCCAACGGTGAAGGGTTGCCTCTCGCGTTGGCTCCCCTTGTTCTGGTTGTCATGAACGTCGTCTATTCGCTGGGCGCCTATCCCGCAGGAGCGTGGTCGGATCGCACATCGTCTACGACGTTGTTGCTTTGGGGTTTGGTTGCATTGGTCGTCGCCGACTTGGCGCTTGCTCTGGGACGGGGAGTATTCGGAGCATTTGTTGGCATCGCATTGTGGGGCGCGCATCTGGCGCTGACACAAGGCTTGCTGGCGAAGCTTGTGGCGCAGAACGCGCCGCCTGATTTGCGGGGATCGGCTTTTGGGCTATTCAATCTCGCCACCGGCGCGGCGATGCTCGGCGCGAGCGCGATAGCAGGCCTTCTCTGGGAAGGTATTGGACCGGCAGCGACGTTTCTCGGAGGAGCAGGCTTTGCTGTCCTCGCGGCGGTTTTGATCACCGTCCTCTGCGGCGAGCAGCGCAGGCCACACTCCTAGGCGGCGAGTGATCGGCCCCCGGTGCCAGCGACCGTTTTCGGCGATAGCGTGCCTTCGCGATCGCAACATTGCGAATGGCCGATGAGGGCGGACTTGGCCACTGGCGAGATTCGGCGATCAGCGCGACGCTGGCCCATCTGCGAGAGATCTTTTTGCGGAACACGACAGCGCCGGAAGCGTCGGCTCCGTGCGCTTGAAAAACAGACTTGGCGATATCCAGGCCGATTGCTAACTTTCTCCACGGACGCCTCCCTCAAGTGGTGCGGTAACATCTCCACTTTGGCACATAGATGCCGTTGGGGGGCGTCCACCCCATCAAAGCCGACATTGGCATTCAACAAGTCGGGTCGTACCTTGGGATGGCGGATCACCTAGGCCTGCCAGGAAAATGGAACCGCGGTGACACAGGCGCGGTCTACGCTTTGCACTTTGATCAACCGTCCTTGCCCAATGTCTCACTCCGGCGAGAACAAGGCCACGCCCCGCTAGCGCCAACGACCGCTTGGCGGCTGAATTGAGACGAGTGTCAGTGCGAGGGCGCCGGCGCGGATGCCGGTGCGGAGCTGACGGGATGCGAGCGGCTCTGCGCACAGACCACAGACCATTCGATCTTCCACGACCCATCCCGCTGCTTTTTAAAATCGGCTATGAAATTCACGACATGCGTCATGGGCACGCCATCGTTGACGCTGTCTTCGTTATAGGCGCCGCGATAGATCGCCATGTCGCCGGCACGCGCAACGTCGACAGTCTCGTCCAACATGGTGAGATGCCAACTAGGCGAGTATTGCATCGCCATGCTCATGCCCTGGCGATCGGCGTCAGCGCCGGTCGAAGGCGTGCGGCCGCTTTCCATGCTGATGATGCCTGGTGCATCAAATTGCGCGGCCCGATTGGCGTCATGCGCATTAATGCCGGCGACTATTTCTGCGACGTCTGTCCTTATCGTCTGCGCTATGCGGGCGCTGGAGGCGGGTGCTGCTCCCGCAGAACCCGTCAATAGGGCGGCGAAGACGGCACAGAGTGTGGCGATCGGACTGAAGCGCATGTCTCCCTCCCAGGACGGCGCGCGTATTGTAGGGCGAGGCGAAAGCGGTGCAAAGCCCGAACGGCGGCGCCGGGATAACGACCGTCGTCGGCAAAATCTCGCCACGGACGGCGCGCAGGTGCAAACGACCGGCCGGCGGCCGTGCGCGGACGCAAAAACAATGTCTAGGCGCGAGCGGGACCCAAGCGGCATTCACCAAATCAACGGCGTGCTCCGCCGGCGAACGCGGCTAATTCGGCGTTGAATTTGTCGGCGTCCTCGAGGAACGGCGCATGGCCCACGCCAGCGTACTCGGACATACGGGCATCTGATGCGGACGCTCCAATCATCTTTGCCATTGCGGGCGTGACTACGGTGTCGTCGGCGCCATAACTGACGAGCACGGGCTTTCTCAGCCTCTTCATCTCTGGTGTGAAGTCCTCATTGCGGCTGACTAGGTGCGCGCGTACGCGGTGATCAACGATCATGCTCCAGCCCATGGCGAACTCGAAGGCCTCCGGCGGCGCCGGCTTCTTGATCGCGACGTGAAGGAAGTTGCGCAGCGTTTGCAGAGCGAGCGCCTGATCCTCTGAGCAAGCGCCGGGGACGTGATCGAGGAATCCCGGCCCGATATACTCGCCAAACCAGCGTTCGCCGATGCCGATCGCGGCGCAGACAAAGTTGATCCCCGCGATATCGGCGTCACCGTGATGTCTCAGGTAGTCGCCGATAACGAAGCCGGCGTAGGACCAGCCAACCAATATAGCGCCCCTCAGGCTCAACGCTTCTTGAACATTGTGCACGTCTTCCGCCCAGAGTTCTCCGCGCGTGTAGTTCTGAGCATCGAGCGGCGCTTCAGATTGCCCATGCCCCCGCAGATCCATGGCGACAAGGCGGAAATCGTTGGCGAGTGCGCTGTCGATTTGAGCTTGCCAACACAGGTGATGCTGTGACCACCCGTGGATGAACAGGATTGGCGGAGCGGTGGGTTTTCCCCACTCGCGCACGTGCAGTTTGAGACCGCCGCCGCCTTCCACTGTGTGTGATTGCATGACGCACCTTTCACTCAGCCGAATGCAGCCCTCCCAGGCGTTCATTAGCACTTCACGTCCCCGATTGCGACGTCGCCGGAAGGCCGGCGCTATGCATTGTCCAGTTTCGGCGCGTGATCGAGATGATCCACGTAACCCATTGCTGCGGCTTCGCCCGCCATCCTGTGCTAGTGTTGCGCTCATGCCTGTCACGCCCTCTCGCGCCAAAAGGCTTGCACTCAGTCTGCAAGGCGCCTCGGAGCGGCCCCACTTCGACCGACTAGCGCTCAGAACGCCGCGCAAGACCTTCGCCACGCTTGCGGCCGATGGCGCCGACATCAACATGATGTTTGATCCTGAGTTGCGCGACTTCTATTGCGAGCAGGCCCCGCAAGCCTTTTCGCCCGTCCCCGGCGGCTGGGGCCGGATGGGCGCAACACGCTGCGATCTCAAGAAGGTGGACGAAGCCACGCTCCTGTCTGCGCTTAAGGCTGCCCACGCGCTCGCAGCGCCCAAGTCTAAAAAGCGCCCGCGCTCAAAGCGGCCATAGCTTAAGAAACACCGACCCCGGATGACCAACCTGGCAACCTCCGGCGAGAGGCGCTATTGCAGGAAATTCGCGCCTGTTGGCGCGACCACAAAGCTCAATGTGCTTGCATTCGCGATCGCGGACGGCCTGAATTCAAAACGCGAAGCAACGTAGGGCATCGGAGCGCGCTGAGCGTTTGCAAGCAAGATCGTGCCGGCGGCCGCAGGCGGCGCCACAAAGCCGATCCCGGTGAGGTGCGGCGCAAGGAGAGCCATTGGACCGGCAAAGCGTCCGATCGCCGCATTGGCTTGGGCGAGCGCTGTCACAGCGTCAGCCGCCCTAATGTTGGTGCTGAGCACCAGCACCGGTTCAAGTGACATCGCAGCCGACATACGGGTGGGTCCACCAACGATCACCTGTGCGTTGCTCCGAAGTTCCGCGGCGGTGGGCGGATCAAGAACCTGGCCTGCGCCGCCGAGCGTCAGCGCACGCCGAGCGCTTGCCGTTGCTATCGAGATTGGAGGTGTCGCTCCGGTTACGGCGCTCAATCTGTAGACGGGCTGGAAATGAGAGCGCGCTCCAGCCGGAAGTCCGTAGAAGTCCAAGAGGTGCGCAAATACGCGATTTGCGTCGACAGCTCGTTGATTGGACTGCCCGAGCGCAAGCTGCGAAGACGCCGCGCCGATAATCGCGGTCCCCATAATCGCGGTCCCCAGTGATAAAGCGAAGACGCGCCGGTTCATATTGCCCCACCACAGATGCCGCGTGATGCATCTTGGGGAGGGCAAAAATAGGGCCAAAGCCAATGAACGCTTAGCGACCGGCATCGGAGAGGCAGGCCATCGATAGGCGAAGGGCGCGGGCGTTCGCTTTGAGTGAGATTTGCTTGCTGTCGAAAATCGTCATGCTCGTCGGCGCTGGCCCAGTGCTGACATTCGCATTTTGCGTTTGCGTAAAGGCGTCAACGCCCTCTGTAAGGGTTGCACACGGGCTCGTGCGCGCAGAAATCTGGCCAGTGCCCGCTGTCGCGCCAATATTGCACGAGCCCTTCGCGCTGCATGAGCGCCCAGAATTGCCGCGTCCGCCGCAGGGGCGCCCATTGCACGCGAAAGAGCGTGAAAATGGTGCCCCGCTCGGAAGGTCCCCAGCGGTCAATCAACGCTGAGGCCGCGTCCCAACGTCCGGCGTCCGCAAGATAGCCGACCGTTGTGTCGACGTATCCTTGCCGGTGATTTAGCGCGTTGAGCATTTCTTGGGTGCTTGGGGGTGGGCCGCGGCCCGTCAGGCCGACGAGATCGCGTGTACCGACGCTAGGATTTTCCAACCAGTGGCTGCTTTGGAGCAAACGGTATGCGTCGTCTTTGCGATTGTTGGCGATTAGCGCGCGCACTAAGCCGCGCGTCGCAGAATTGTCGGTGGGCGCCAGATCATGCGCGCGCTGAGCAGCGTCGAGCTCGCAATCGATATCTGCGTTGTACTCGCACGTGTAGGCCAAATTGTTCAGTTCGGCTGCGGAGAGTGGATCGAGACTGGTGCTATGCCGGCGCGCCTCCTCTGCTTTCTGCATCGCACCCACCGCGCGATAGAAATTGCCGGCCGAGCCGCCGCGGCGTTCCGCTTGTGCAACCGCGTCGGCGGCGAGGAGCCAATGGCCGAGCCACGTCTGCACAAGCGCGCGCACAAGGAAAGGATCGGCAAGACTATTGTCCAGTGCGATGGCGCGGTCGGCATCAGCGAGCGCGGGCGCGACGCTCACGTCCGTGAGCATCGCGCCTTCCGTGTTGTCGACACGCTCGGCCTCGGCATTCGCTTCCGCGCGCCCGAGTGCTGACCAAGCTTCGGCGAAGTGTGGATCATGATCGACGGCCTGGCGATAGAGGTCACGCACAGCATTCCAGCCCGTGCTGGTAACCCCGAGCTGCGCCTCGCGCGCCTGCAGATAAAGACGATAGGCTTCCGGATCGACGCGGTGGGGCGGCGGCGCTGTGACGCGCGCATCGGCCGCTCGCGCGACGCGGACGGCAATGTCGCGCTCGAGCAGGAACACTTCGCTACTGGGCCGCTCGAACGTTTGACCCCAAAGGCTTCGCCCGCCCGGCGCCTCAACCAATGCGGCATTGACGCGAACCTTGTCAGGCAATCGGCGCACCGAGCCAGTGAGCACAAGCGTTGCGCCGAGCTGACGTGCGGCGTTCGCGGGCGTGGCGTTGTCGCCGCTGAGCGAGAAGCTGGAGGCGCGTCCGCTCACTTCCATGCCTTGAATGCGCGACGCTTCAGAAATGAGTTCGTCGGCGACTCCCTCCGAGAAGTACGGCTCCGTGTCGCCGAGATTCTCGAAGCGCAGAATAGCAAGACGCGGTGTTTGAGGCGGCTGTAGCGCGCGCCAGGTAAAGGTTCCAACGACGCCGATAACGACAGCGCCTACAAGCGCCAAAAGCGGCGCGCGATTGCGCCGCCAGGCAACGCGGGAAAATCGCGTGGCTTGATCCGCGATCGCAAATATCTCGACGCGCTCGCTCATCTTGTCGAGCTGTACGCGGCCTAGCCGACGCAGTTGCACTGCGGCGGCTTGGCGCAATTGAGTTTGCACAGCATGGCTGACGACGGCAGTGTTGGGCTCAGCCATTTGCATGAGGCGAGCAGCGACGTTGACGCCGTGCCCAAGCAGGTCGCCGTTGGGCGTGGCCATCACGTCGCCCAAGTGCACGCCGATGCGCAGGCGCGGCAACGCGCGCTCGCGCACGAGAGCGAGCAACGCTTGCGCAGCGGCGACGCCAGAGGACGCCGCTGGCAGCTCGATCATGAAGCCGTCGCCGGCGGTGTTGAAGACGCGGCCGTTGTTCGGCGCAATCGCCTGTTCGATCGCCCCGCGCACGCGCGCTATCGCCTCCGCCGCGGCGCGATCGTCTACTTCCGCCGCCGCCGAATATCCGGCGACGTCGACCGCCATGATCGTCGCCAGCTTACGCTGCTCAGACATGAAGCCCCCGGCTAAGCAAAAGGCATCCTACGTGCTCCCCTCTATGGAGAGTAGGGTGTTCACGCTTCCGTTTCGTGAGTTCGAAGGCCAATTTTGGCGAAGAACCGGTCGTGGCCGGCGCGCGGGTTGCGACGATTCCGTCTTTAGCTCAAGGATTGGGCGAAACCGGAGACGCGGGGCTTGGCTATCGTTGGACGATCAAGCGAAGGCACAGCGCGCGCTGTCGCCGTGCGTCACGTGGCCTTTGAAGATCTGGGCTCGTTTGCGCCAGTCCTTGCAGAGCTGGGCTATGAAGTCTCTTACGTCGACGCTGGCGTCGACGACGTCGGGGCCGCCAAAGTGGCGGAGGCCGACCTGCTGATTGTACTTGGTGGGCCGATCGGCGCCTACGAGGACGATGTCTACCCATTCTTGCGCGACGAGATTGGACTTCTTGAACGGCGATTGCGCTTGAATTTGCCGACATTGGGAATTCTGTTTGGGCGCGCAGCTCATGGCGCGCGCACTCGGAGCAAGGGTCTATCGGGGCCATCCAGAAATTGGGTTTGCGCCGATTTCACTCACGGTGGACGGGGCGCAGTCGTGTCTTGGCGCTCTCGCCAGCGCCCATGTGCTCCATTGGCACGCGGACACATTCGATCACCCCGAAGGCGCGACACACCTTGCCTCGACGCCGGCCTGCGCCGAGCAGGCCTTTTCCATCGGCGCCACGGCTCTGGCGCTTCAGTTTCATGCCGAAGCCGGCGATCGCGGTTTTGAACGTTGGCTGGTTGGGCATAGCGTCGAACTCGCACATGCAGGCGTAGACGTCGTCAAATTGCGATGCAGTCATCGAGCCAGTGGCGCGTCGCTGACCGCGGCTGCTTCCGTCATGCTGAGCGATTGGATTGCAGGCCTGAAACAGGATGCCCCACGGCCTCTAGACCGCTCGAATGAGTAAGGTGTCGAAGCATGATCGCCTATGAAAACACGACAGCGCTTGTGACCGGGGGAGCGTCGGGAATCGGCAAAGCCCTAGCGATGGCCCTGGTCGCGCGCGGCGCCTACGTCGCAATCGCCGATCTTGAACAGGCGACGGTCGACGCCGCAGCCCTGGAGCTCGGCGACAAGGTCCGCGGATTTGTGTGCGATTTGGCCGAACCGGGCGCCGCCAACGCGCTGATAAACAACGCCTTCGCCTGGCGGGATCGCATGGACCTGGTGTGCTCCAACGCAGGCATCGGTCATAACAAAAAGGTCAAGAACGAACCACTTGGGCCGGAGGCTGATCGCTTGTTCGCGGTCAACTATTTCGCGGCGGTGCGGATTGCGCAGGCCTATTTGCAGGCGCTCACGCCGAGCGGGGCGCGAGGACGACTAATGATAACCGGCTCGGAGAATTCTCTATCCGCGCCTTCGGCGGTGAAGGGCAGAGGTCTGGGCCTTTATGGCGCAACCAAGCACGCTGTATTGATCACAGCGGAATGGCTGCGCGATGAGTGCGCCAATCTCGACCTGCATGTGCTGATGCCTGGGGCGGTCTATACCCCGCTCATCGCGCGCAATCTGCCCGACCCGTCGTTGGCGCCGGCGTCTATCGGGCTCATCATGCCTGAAAGGTGCGCCGAGATTGCACTCACTGGTATGGATCTCGGTCTCTTTTATATCCCCACCCACGCTCACATCGCTGACGACATCAAGCCGCGCTATGAAGGCGTGCTGGAAGCGTTGAACAAGCTAGGTCTGCGCTGAAGCGATCGCATGCGCGAACGGCGGCTCTCGGCGAGAACCAGCCAAGCACAGAGGGCGGGCGCGAGAGGCCGCTTGGCGACTAAATGCACGGAATTTTCGCGAGAGCTGCCAAAAGAACGAATGGTGAACGAATGGTGCCCAGAAGAGGACTCGAACCTCCACGATGTTACTCGCTAGTACCTGAAACTAGTGCGTCTACCAATTCCGCCATCTGGGCTGAGCGGGCGGATGTAGGGGAGGCGGCGCGAGCCGTCAATCGGGCCTGCTGGTCTGGCCTCGCGGCGCCGTCAAGGCCGCGCTAAATTCGTCAGATGGAAGTTGCGATCGAGGGCCCGGGCGCCTTTGCGGTCAACGTCGTTGGCGTATCGCAATATCAGCGCTTGTTGGAAGCCGCCGCTGAAAAGGGCGCGCACATCGAGGCGGTGCTCGTGCGCGAAGATGACAATCCCCACGACGACCAGGCTGTCGCGGTCACCATTGACGGCGAACGGGCTGGCTATCTCAGCCGCGCGGACGCGCGCCGCTTTCGCGCCGATCTCACTGCTGCCGGCGACGCGACGCTCAGCGTCCGCTGCCAAGCCAAGATTGTCGGCGGCTTCGAAACGCGCGAAGGCGAGCGCGCGCATTTCGGGCTGAAACTCGACCTGCCGCGGCTCTCCCCATAGGCGTTTTGGCCCGCCCGCCGGGCTGATATGCGGAAAATGACGGCGCTGGCGCTTGGCGGCAGGGGCGGGCGCCTATAACACCGCCGCGAAACAATGATCCCCCGTGACCGCATCCGCAATTTTTCCATCGTGGCGCATATCGACCATGGGAAATCCACGCTCTCCGATCGTTTGATCCAAACGACCGGCGGGCTCACCGCGCGCGAGATGACTGAACAAGTGCTCGACAGCATGGACATCGAGAAGGAGCGCGGCATCACCATCAAGGCGCAGACCGTGCGCCTCAATTACAAGGCCAAGGACGGCAAAGACTACATCCTCAATCTGATGGACACGCCGGGCCACGTCGATTTCGCCTACGAAGTCAGCCGTTCGCTCGCTGCGTGCGAAGGCGCGCTCCTCGTTGTCGATGCGTCGCAAGGCGTCGAAGCGCAAACGCTCGCCAACGTCTATCAGGCGCTCGACAACGACCTCGAGATCGTGCCGGTGTTGAATAAGATCGATCTCCCTGCCGCCGAGCCCGAACGCGTGCGCCAGCAAATCGAGGATGTCATCGGCCTCGACGCATCGCAGGCGATCCTTGCCTCCGGCAAATCGGGCGAGGGGATCGACGAACTGCTCGAAGCCATCGTCACGCGCTTGCCGGCGCCCACATCCGGCGACGCCGACGCGTCGCTGAAAGCTTTGCTCGTCGACGCCTGGTATGATGCCTATCTCGGCGTCGTCGTTCTCTTCCGCGTCATCGACGGCGTGGTGAGGAAAGGCATGCGCATCAAGCTGATGCAGACGGGCGCCGATTACGGCATCGACACGCTCGGCGTACTGACGCCGCGCCGCGTCGATGTCGACGAACTCGGTCCCGGCGAAATCGGCGTGCTCACCGCCTCCATCAAGGAAGTCGGCGACGCCCGCGTCGGCGACACCATCACCGAACATCGCCGCGAAACCCATCACGCGCTACCGGGCTTCAAGCCTGCGCAACCTGTTGTGTTCTGCGGGCTCTTCCCGGTCGACGCCGCCAATTTCGAAGATCTGCGCGCCGCGATGGGCAAGTTGCGCTTGAACGACGCCAGCTTCAGCTACGAAATGGAGACCTCGGCGGCGCTCGGCTTCGGCTTCCGCTGCGGCTTTCTCGGGCTCTTGCACCTCGAAATCATCCAAGAGCGGCTGACGCGGGAGTTCAATCTCGATCTCATCGCCACCGCGCCCAGCGTCATCTATCGCATACACTTGAACGGCGGCTCCGTGCTCGAATTGCACAATCCCGCCGACATGCCCGATCCCACGCAGATAAAGGAAATCGAGGAGCCCTGGATTAAGGCCACGATCCTCACACCCGACGAATATCTGGGTTCGATCCTGAAACTCTGTCAGGACCGACGCGGCGTCCAGAAAGACCTATCCTACGTCGGCAACCGCGCCATGCTCGTCTATGAACTGCCGCTGAACGAAGTGGTGTTCGATTTCTACGATCGCTTGAAGAGCGTCAGCCGCGGCTATGCGAGCTTCGATTATCAGATCATCGATCACCGCGTGGGCAATCTGGTGAAGATGTCGATCCTGGTGAACGACGAGCCGGTCGATGCGCTTTCCATGCTGGTGCACGCCGCGCGCGCCGAAAGCCGCGGCCGGGCCATGTGCGAGAAGCTCAAGGAACTCATTCCACAGCATCTCTTCAAGATCCCCATCCAAGCCGCGATCGGCGGGCGCATCATTGCGCGCGAAACCATCTCGGCCTTACGCAAGGACGTGACGGCGAAATGCTATGGCGGCGACGCCACCCGCAAACGCAAGCTCCTCGACAAGCAAAAAGAGGGGAAGAAAAAGATGCGCCAGTTCGGCAAGGTCGACATCCCGCAGGAAGCGTTCATTGCCGCGCTGAAGATGGACGAGGATTAGAGGCTCGGCTGTCTTAAAGCCGCCGCCGGGTCGTTTCGCGCGCGCGATGCAAACGCACGGCAATGGGAACGCCATTTGGCGGCCATAGAGCTCTACGGGCCGCAAAATGTGTCCGGTGGCACAGACAAGGCGCTGGCGTCGTGATTGTTCCAGGGATGTCCAAAAACGCGAGCCGACGGTAAAGGGGAACCGATGGCGTTCAATTCGATCACGCGATTGCGTCTACGCTCGGTGTTTTCGCTGCCGGCCTTCGCGCGCGCCTCGCGCGCCATCTCCGCGCAAGCAGCCGTATCGGAAGGCTTCCTGTGCGGCGCGGTTTTGGCCGAAGGCTGGATGGTGTTTTGGACCCGCACGTCCTGGGAAAGCGAAGCGGCGATGAAGGCCTTCCGCGATTCCGACGTCCACCGCGATGCGATGCCGAAGCTGCTCGATTGGTGTGACGAAGCCCTGGTCGCGCATTGGGAAGGGGAGCCGGATGCCGATTGGTCCCATCTCCATGCCCGCATGGCGCGCGCGGGCCGCAAATCGAAAGTCAAGCATCCGAGCAAAGCGCATCAGGAGCGCCGCGTCGGTCCGCTGAGACGCTGGTCGCCGGAACAAACCATCGTACCGGCGAAGTGACGTCGGGCACAGTCTTGCGTGTGAACGCAGGGCAGTGCTCATGGGTCTTTGAGGATGGAGGAGGACTGCATGAAGAATTGGATGATGGCCGCCGCGTCGCTGGCGTTGTTAGGCGCCTGCGGTCAAATGGGCATGGGCGGCGAGCCGCCGTTGCCGCCAGTGCAAGCCGGCGCCCAAGCGCCGACGCAATTGCCGCCGGCGCCCAGCGTGCAGCAAGCCAACGTTACCCCACAGGTGCGCCAAGGGCTTGAGCAGCAAATGGTGACCTACCTCGACGGCTACACCCAACAATATGCGCAGGGCATGCAGCACGTCACCAACGTGCCCGACGAAGTCAAAGCCATGAGCCCAGGCACCGATCACCGCTGGCGCGTGAGCCTGCAGGCAAACACGCAATACGCTCTCCTCGGCGCTTGCGACAACGACTGCAACAATGTCGATATCGAACTCATCGACATGCGCACGGGCGGCGTCGTCGCCTCGGATCTGCTGCCGGACGACTATCCGGTGGTGAACTACACGCCGACAGCCAATGGCGATTATCTGGCGCGGATCATCCTGCGCACGTGCACGACTGCCCCGTGTTACACCGGCATGCGGCTGCTTACGCAGCCTGCCAGCGGCGGCGGCAAGTAGGTTTAGGCGGCCAAGCTGGCTTAGCGCCCAGTTGGCCTAGGCGCCCAGTTGGCTAGGCGCCCAGTTGGCTAGGCGCCCAGTTGGCTAGGCGCCCAGTTGGCTAGGCGTAAGGGAAGCAGTCTTCCCGCTTGAGGTCGAGGTGGTAGTGCGCGCCCAGCGCCGCTATCGCCTCGGCCTCAGTCAGGTACGGATCGGCGTTCTCCGGCCCAACGATGACTGTACGAAAATTGACCTGGTTGCGCCCTTCCGGCGGCAGCATCGCCGAGGCCAGCCCGTCGCCGTCGCTCGAGCGCAGCGTGAGAAAGAGAGGCATCGCCCGCGCGATGTGGTCCTTGAGGCCGATCGCCTGCTCGAAGGTCGGCGCGCCGGCAGGGGCGCGGTAGCTCTCGCGTGCGCCGACGATATGGCGGCGGAAATGCTTATCGACCGCGTGGCGCATCAAAGCGGCTTCGGCTTCCGCCTCCGCTTCGGTCTCAAATCTAAACCAAGTCTTGCCGCCTGGCGCGTCGCATACGTACCGCATCAATCGGCACTATACGCGCCAGTTCGGAACAAATTATGGAGACAGCTGCGCTTTGCTGCACGCCAGCCGCACCCTGTTGTCAGCAGGGCACGTCCACGGTGACGTAGCGGTTCGCATAGCGATCCCATTGCCGCTGCTGGCGCGTGCACTGCGATTTGTACGGCGCTTGGCCGTAATCTTCCTCGTATGCAGAGCCTGGATCGTCATCCGCGCGCGGCGGTGGACGGCCGTATTCACCAGGAGGCGGTCCATAATAATCGCCGCGGCCGCAACTGTCGTAACAGCGGTCCGTGCGCGGTTGGCTGAGGGCCGCGCCCAACGCCAAACCGAAGATCAGTCCAACCGCGCCGGCGGCAGCCGCGTTGCCGTGGCCGTAGTGGTAGTACCGTCCGGAGTGACCGTAGCCGCCATGATAGCCACGCCAGTCGCGGGCTTCGGCGTTTGGCGCGAACGCCATTGCGGCCAGCGCCGCAGCGGAAACCATCGCCGTGAATTTGCGCATCATTTCAAACGCTCCCGTCGGGACACTCGCGCCGACAAGCTGAATCCTGGCTGAATCTTGCGGCAGACTGATGGCTCCCCGCAAGGGGAAGCCCTATGTAGCAGGCCTCCAAGAGTGGGGGGACATGAAAATGAGCGACAAGAAGATCATCGCAGTGATGGGCGCCACCGGCGCCCAGGGCGGCGGCTTGGTCCGCGCCATCCATGCCGACCCGGATAGCCCCTTCACCGCCCGCGCAATCACCCGCAACGCGAATTCGGAGGCCGCCCAGGCGCTTGCCGCGCTGGGCGCGGAAGTGGTGGAGGCCGATGTCAATGACGGCGGCTCTATCGTGAACGCCTTCAAGGGCGCCGACGGCGCTTATTGCGTGACCTTCTACTGGGCGCACATGGACCCCGAGCGCGAGATCGCCGAAGCGCACACGCTCGCGGATGCGGTGAAGGCCGCCGATGTAAAGCATGTGATCTGGTCGACGTTGGAAGACACCCGCAAATGGGTGCCGCTCGATAGTGACCAGATGCCAACGATCCACGATCACTACAAAGTCCCGCACTTCGACACCAAGGGCGAGGCCAATCGCTTCTTCTACAATCGCGTGCCGACAACGTTTCTGCTGACCTCCTTCTATTGGGACAATCTCATCTATTTCGGCATGAACCCGAAACCGGACGGTCAAGGCCGCTATGCGTTCACGCTGCCGACGGGGGATGCAAAAATGCCGGGCATCGCCGGCGAAGATATCGGCAAGTGCGCATACGGCATCTACAAGCAGGGCATCGTCGACAAGACGATTGGCATTGCCGGCGAACATCTAAGCGGCGCGGAGATGGCGGCCACGCTCTCGCAGGTGCTGGGCATTGATTGCTACCACAACAACATTTCGCCGGCCGAATTCCGCGCTCTCGGGTTTCCTGGCGCCGACGATCTTGGCAACATGTTCCAGTTCAAGCACGATTTCGAGAAGGACTTCCGCGGTGCGCGCGACGTGGAGACGACACGCCAGTTCAATCCCGACCTGATGAACTTCCAGCAGTGGTGCGAGAAGTACAAGGATAAGATCCCGCTGACCTGAGGCCCGAGATGAACTCGTTGGAGGAAGCGCGGCGGTTGACGGCCGAGGACGACCGCAAGGATTTCGAATTCGCTAGCCGCGGCTTCATCGCCACGCGCACCGATCCGGTGATCAAGCACGAGAGCGGCGCGCGCGCCGCGTTCGATCTATCAGCCTACGAATTCCTGGCAGGCGAAGCGCCGGCGAGCGCCAATCCGAGCCTGTGGCGCCAAGCCCAGATCCTCACCAAGCACGGGCTCTTCAAAGTCGCGGACCGCATCTATCAGGTGCGCGGTTTCGATGTGTCGACCGTCTCGTTCATCGATGCCGGCGAGGGCTGGATCGTCGTCGATCCGCTGACCACTATTGAAGTCGCGCGCGCAGCGTTTGAGCTGGTGAGCCAGCACGTGGCGCAAAAGCCAGTGCTGGCGGTCATCTACTCGCACAGCCATGTCGATCATTATGGCGGCGTCGGCGGCGTCACCAGCGCGGCGGACGCAGCCGCCAGCAAAGTAAGGATCATCGCACCGGAAGGCTTCCTCGAACACGCGGTGTCGGAAAACATCATCGCGGGCCCGGCCATGCTTCGCCGCGCGCGCTTCCAATTTGGCATCACCCTGCCGTGCTGCGCCGAAGGGGAGATGACATCGGGCTTGGGCCCCCGACCATCGCTCGGTTCGCTCTCGCTCATCGCGCCAACAGACGTGATCACCAAGACAGGTCAGGAAATCACCATTGGCGACGTGACGATGGTGTTTCAGCTCACGCCCGGGACGGAAGCGCCGGCGGAAATGAATTTCTATCTGCCGCAGTTCCGCGCCGTGTTCATGGCCGAGAACGCAAACCTCACCATGCACAATCTCCTGCCCGCGCGCGGTGCGCTGGTGCGCGATGCGAAAGCGTGGGCGGACTATCTGACGCAATCCATTCGTTTGTTCGGCGACAAGAGCGATGTGATGTTCGCCGCCCACGGCATTCCGCGCTTTGGGCAGAGCGAGATCGTCTCATTCCTCACCCAACACCGCGACGCCTACAAATTCCTGCACGATCAGGCGGTGCGGCTGATGAACAATGGCTTGACCGCCCCTGAGATCGCCGAAGAACTGAAGCTGCCGGATGTGCTCGCCAAGCAATGGTTCAATCGCGGCTATTACGGCACCATGAGCCACAACGCGAAGGCGATCTATCAGCGCTATCTTGGTTGGTACGACGCCAATCCCGCCAACCTCAATCCGCTGCCGCCAGAACCTGCCGCGAAGAAATATGTCGCCGCGATGGGCGGCGCCGAGGCGGTGATGAGGCTTGCATCACAAGCACAGACAAGCGGCGATCTACGCTGGGCTGCGACGCTGCTTAATCACGTCGTCTTTGCCGACGAGAAAAACCAAGCCGCACGTAACCAGCTTGCCGGCATCTACACCCAGCTTGGCTTCGAGACCGAAGCCGGCACTTGGCGAAACATCTATCTCACCGGCGCGCAGGAATTGCGCACCGGCCCTGTGCAATTGCCGCCCGGCGGCTTCAGCCCCGATGTGTTGGCCGCAACAACGACATCCATGCTGCTCGATTTTGCGGCCGTGCGGGTCAATCCGGAGAAAGCGGCCGAGCCGTTTAAGCTCAATCTCGAACTCAGCGATCGCAATGAGACCCATCTCATTACCGTCGCCAACGGCGTGCTCATCCACGAGGAGGGCGTCAGCGACCAAAAGGCAGGCGCCACCGTGCGCATGAAGCGCCCAGATCTGCTGATGACGCTGTTCGTGCGCATGCCTTTCCAGCCGCGGGTCGAAAGCGGCGACATCGTCATCAAGGGCGACGCCAAGCTCTATGCGGCGTTCGTCGGCCTGATTGAGCCGCTGGCGGCGAACTTCCCCATCGTGACGCCGTAAAGGCAGCTACGCGCTTTCCCCGGCTTGTGGCGCGCCTATGTCGAGAGCTTCAGTCAAGGAGGAAGAGCGATGACCTATGTCGATGGTTTCGTGATGGCGGTTCCGAAGGCGAAGCTCGACGAATACAAAAAGCTGTCGCGCCTGTCGGGAAAGGTCTGGAAGGAGCATGGCGCGTTGAGCTATGTCGAATGCGAGGCCGATGACGTTCCCTACGGCAACTTGACCTCTTTTCCGCGTGCGGTGCAGGCGACAGACGATGAAATCGTCCTCTTCTCCTGGGCGACGTACAAGGATCGCCAAAGCCGCGATGCGGTGATGAAGAAGGTCATGGACGATCCGCGCTTGAAGGACACCATGACCAACCCGCCGTTCGACGCCAAGCGCATGATATTCGGCGGCTTCGAAAGCTTCCTCGAACTTTGACCGTCCTTGGCGGCGCGTGCCCCTTGGCGGCGCGCTTAGTGCGCGCCGCTTGAGCTGGTGGCGCCGTCGGTTGTCGGCATGCCGCGATCGCGCAGCAGCGCGTTCACGTCCGGATCGCGGCCGCGGAAGCGGCGATAGGCTTCCGTGCGATCGGTATTGTTGGCCTCGCCGAGAATGACGTTGCGCATGCCGGCTGCGATCGTCGGATCGAAAACATTGCCGGATTGCGTGAACATTTCCCAGGTATCCGCGGCCATGACGTCGGACCAAAGGTAGGAATAATAGCCCGCCGAATAGCCGTCGCTTTGGAAGAGGTGCCCGAACTGCGGCAGCCGGTGACGCATAGCGATCTCGTGCGGCATGCCGATCTCCTGCAGCGTCTGGCGCTCGAACGCATCCGGATCGACATTGCCGTCTGCGATCATGTGCAGCTTCATGTCGACGAGTGCGGCGGAGAGGTACTCGACCGTCTCATAGCCTTGGTTGAAGGTCGCCGCATTGTGCACGCGCTCGACCAGCGCCTGCGGCATCGGCTGATGCGTGCGGTAATGGCGCGCGAAGCGGTCGAGGATCGGGCGCGTCAGCACCCAGTGCTCGTGCACTTGGCTCGGGAATTCGACGTAATCGCGGGGCGTGTAGCCGAGGCTCGGATAGTTTGCCTGGCTCACCAGCGCATGGATGGCGTGGCCGAATTCGTGGAAGAGCGTGGTCGCGTCGTCCAACGAAATGAGGACGGGCTGGCCCGGCGCCCCATGGACGAAATTGTTGTTGTTGGAGGTGATGGTATTGACCAAGCCATGGAAAGTCTCATGGCCTTGATAGGTTGAATTCCACGCGCCTGAATTCTTGCCGGGCCGCGCGAAATAATCGCCGTAAAACAGGCCAAGGTAAGAACCGTCTCGATCGGTCACTTCCCAAACGCGCACGTCCGGATTGAAGACAGGCACGGAGCCGGTGACTTCGCGGAAGTGCAGGCCGTAGAGCTGCTCGGCCATGTACATGGAGCCGGCGATCATGTTGTTGAGCTCGAAATATGGCCTGAGCTCGTTTTGATCGAGATTGTAGCGCGCGCGACGCACTTGTTCGGCGTAGTAGAGATAGTCCCACGGCTCGATGGTGATATGGGCGTGCTGGCGATCGGCGATAGCCTGCATGTCGCGCACCTCCTCGTGCACACGCTCAACCGCCGGGCGCCAGACGCGCATCATTAGATCCATGGCGCGCTGGGGATCGTGCGCCATGGTGTCGTCCATTCGATAAGCGGCGTGGTTCGGAAAGCCGAGAATGTGAGCGCGCTCAGCACGCAGGCGCACGATATCGCGGATGATCTGGTTGGTGTCGTTGGCGTCGCCGTTGTCGCCGCGGTTCTTGAATGTAGTCCACACCCGTTCGCGCAAGGCGCGATTGGCCGAGAAGGTCAGAAACGGATCGACGCTAGAGCGTGTGTTCACCACCGCCCATTGTCCGGGGTGTTCGCGATCGGCGCTGGCTTGCGCCAGGGAATCCACGATCGGCTGCGGCAGGCCGGCGAGATCGCGGCGGTTGGTGATGAAGATCGCAGTGTTCTCATCGGCCAGCAGGCGGCGGCTGAACTCGGTGAACTTCGTCGACAATTCTTCATTGATCGCGCCAAGACGCTGCTGCTGTTCGGGCGTCGCCGCAGCGCCTGCGCGCACGAACTGGTCGTGGCTGCGCTCAAGCACGCGCAATTGTTCAGGCGTGAGCCCGAGCGCGGCGCGGCGCTGATAGAGATCATCGACGCGATGGTAGAGCGCGCGATTGAAGCTGATGGCGTTGAAAGCCGCCGTGATGCGCGGCGACCATTCGGCGTCGACTGCCTGCACTGCCGGGGTGCTCATGTTGCTTGAGATGACCGAGAACACGGTTTGCGCGCGGCCCAGGTGACGACCTGCTTCCTCGAGGGCGGCCATGGTGTTGTCGAAGGTCGGTTGCGCCGGGTTGGCGGCGATGGCGTTGATTTCCGCCGCTTGCAGATCGATGCCGAGTTGGAAGGCGGCAGGGAAGGCTGCTGCGGCAGCGTGATCGAACGGCGGCGCGCCGCCATGGGGCCCGCTCCAAGGCTTCAGCAGATCGTTGCCATTGGCCTGCGCCATCAGCCGCGTCACGTCCGCCTGCGCGGCCTGGTAAGCGCCCGCCTGAGCGGCGCTGGCGGCTGCGCTGGCTGGGCCGGCCGCGCCGGTGCTTGCGGTTTCGCAGCTGGACAAAGCGAGCACCCCAATAAGGCAGGTGACGAGCAGATACGACTTCATGGACTTCCCCCGAAGACTGCGGCGACCGCCTCCATACGGGGCCGAAGGCGGCGACGCAAAGCCAGGGCAGCAGCCGTGCGAGGGCCTGACCCGATTTTGCGACCGGCGGCGGCCGGGAAATCGGGGCCTTGCAATCGACGACAGGGTTTCAGTCCCGCAATGCGGCTGCTAGTCCAAGGCTGTCTTATGGGAGATGGTTCATGCGGATCGCGGCTTTGGCGCTTGTTTCAGTCCTGGTGATGGCAGCCTGCAGCCCCAGCGCTCCCTCCGGCAGCAACGCAGGAAGCGGCGGCTCATCGGCGCCGTCCGCGGGCGGCGGAGGTTTTCCACAGGCCTCGAACGTGTCGTTCCGCCAAGAAGCGACGATGATTCGTCCAGACGGCGGTACGATGGCTGAAGTGATCTATCATGATGGCGCCAAGATCCGGACCGAGATGAACGGTCCGACGGGGCAGATCATCAGCATTATCAATAGCGACACCCACGAAGCCTTCAACATCATGCACGTCGCCGGCCGGACGATGGCGACACGCACTGATCTCTCGCAGGTGCAAACCGGCGCTCATGCGCCCGTCGACGTCGATGCGCTTCGCGCCCAAATGCAGTCGCGCGCGCATCGCGTTGGCTCTTGTGCGGCGGCTGGCGAAAGCGGCAGCGAATGGTCGATAGACCCCCCGGAAGGCGTCGCGACATCGGGCGCCCGGACCATGTGCGTCACCAGCGACGCCATCATGATCCAGATGAAGGTCAACGGCAGCCTGGTGTTTGATACCCAAAGTTTGCAGCGCGGACCCCAAGATGCGAGCCTGTTTCAGTTGCCGCCGGGTGTTCAGGCGACCAACACGCGCGTGCCTTCGCAGGCGTCGGTCGCCGACGCGATCGCCCGCGCCCGAGCGGCCGCAGCTGCCCACGGGACGCCCTAAAACGTGACTTAATCCACACGCCACATTCCCGCCCCGGGGGAGGCCTCTGCATTGCTTTTCGGCAGCGGCGCCTCGGCCCGTTGTGCGCCGCCAAACGGCGGGCTAAGGGTCAGGAACTCGGGCCAAGGACGACGACGGCTAAATGGTTAATTTTGCAGAAGCAACCGCGCTGGCGCCGGATCTGGCGTCTAAGCTTATGCGCCTGCTTCCGCGCGAGTTGCAGACCATGTTCGTCCAGGCGCCGAACGTGTTCATGTTCTTCATGTCGATGGCGCTCGCGGCTGTCGTCATCGCCATCTTCTGGGTGCTCGCCGGGATGTTCCGCGCCTCCAGCGCGGCGCGCATTGCGCTGCGCGCGCAAGCACTGCGGCGGACGAAGGATCACCGCGCGTTGGTTCTGATCGGCGAGATCGAAGGCGGCGGCGGGCTCTTGCGCCAGGAAATGAAAGAGGCGGTCGAAGACAATTTCGGCCTCTTCTCGTTCGAGCCGAACGTGCAGGTCGATGTCTTCCCGGTGCGGCTGAAGACGCTTGCGGCCACCGCTCATCCCGAAAGCCGCCGGCGCGTGGCCGTGGAAGCCGCCGAAGCGCTGGAGCGTTCGGCCGCTGATGTTATCGTGTGGGGCAAGCGCGATTGGCTTGGCAAACTCGATCTGCGCATCATGACGCTGCCGGGCTATGGGCGCGTGCACGAAGTGCAGGATATGCAATTGCAGTGGCGGACGGGCCGCCCGGACGAAGTCGTGCAGCGCGCGCTGGCGTTTGCGCTCGCGCGCAAGGCGCGCCCGGTTCTGCATCGGCCGCAAGATTACAAGCCGGAACGTCTGCAGCCGATTGTGGAAGCGCTCGACAAGATGGTGGACGCTCGTCCCGAGTTCGTGAGCGACACGCTGCAGCTCGACATTCTCTCTGATTTTGCGTCCGGCGCTTTGAGCCTCGGGGAACGCGGCGGCCACATCAAATGGCTGCAGAAATCGCTCGATGCGCGGCAGAACTATCTCGACCGCGTCGATCGAACCACCGATCCGATCGCTTGGGGCTCGGCGCAACAGGAAATCGGGCGCGCCCTGACGGCGCTCGGCGAGCGCGAAGGCGCGCGCGACAAGCTGGAAGAGGGCGCCTCGCGCTTGCGCTTGGCCATGGACGTGTTGCGCTCGACGGATTCGCTGCAGCAGGCGGAAGTGGCGCTGCGCGCGCTGCAACGCGCCGAGCAAACGCTGCAGCAGCGTCGCCGCGTCGGTCTGCGCTGGCCAACCTAACGTCAGGGCTCACTTCGCGCTAGCGATCGCGCAAAGCTGGTCTAACCTGTGCGCGCGTTGCTGCGCGCTAGGGGTCCTGCATGAAAAACTCACGCCGCTCGGTGCTGCAGATGGGTGCGGCAGCGCTCGCCGCGGAAGCATTTGGCGCCACCATCGCCAAGGCGTTGGCGCAGCCGGCGAATGGGCGCTCTGGCACCATCCGCGATGTCGAACACGTCGTCATCCTGATGCAGGAGAACCGGTCGTTCGATCATTATTTCGGTTCACTGCGCGGGGTGCGCGGTTTCGGCGATCCGCGGCCGCTGACGCTGCCGAACGGCGAAAGCGTGTTTCGCCAACCCTCGCCAAACGGCGCCCCGGTTGGGCCGTTCCATCTCGATACCCGCACAACCCGCGCCGACCATAACGCAAGTCTGGATCACAACTGGAAGGGTTCGCACGAGCGCTGGAAGAATTACGACGCGTGGATCCGGGCGAAGTCGCCGATGACGATGGGCTATTTCAAACGCGACGATCTGCCCTTTTATTACGCGCTCGCCGACGCCTTCACGATCTGCGACGCCTATCATTGCTCGATTTTCGGCCCGACCTCGCCGAACCGAAACTTCCTTTTCACCGGCACCAGCGGCTTGAGCGCCGGCTATGACGGCCCGCTCGTCGTGCGCAACGCGCTCTTGGAGCTGAACTTCAGCGCCGATCCCAACAACGATCATGCGATGTTTTCGCCGCTCAATTGGCGCACCTATGCGGAGCGCTTGCAAGCGGCGGGCGTGAGTTGGAAAGTTTATCAGGAATACGACAATTACGGCGACAACGCGCTTGCATATTTTGCCGCTTTCCGTGGCGCTCATGCTGATCGCGCATTGATGCAACGCGGACGCGCATGGGCTGCGGGCTCGACCAAGGACAATGTGGGCGACTCGCGCGGCGAGCATTTGGTGGCGGCGCTGGCGAAGGACGTGCGTGAAGGCACGCTGCCGCAAGTGTCGTGGATCGTGGCGCCGTACATTATGTGCGAGCATCCGTCCGCTGGGCCGGGCTACGGCCAGTCGCTCACGGCGCGTTTGCTCGCGGCGATTGTTGAAAAGCCGGAAATCTGGTCGAAAACCGTGTTCTTACTGAACTACGACGAAAACGATGGCCTCTTCGATCACATGGCGCCTTACTTGCCGGCGCTCGGGCCTGCGCTCGGCGCCTCCACTGTGAGCGTCGACGGCGAAAATTACGGCGGCGAGCCGGTCGGCCTCGGCCCGCGTGTGCCGATGCTGGTTATTTCGCCATGGAGCAAGGGCGGGTACGTCAATTCGCAAGTGTTCGACCACACCTCCGTCATCCGCTTCCTCGAGGAGCGCTTCGGTGTGCAAGAACCGAACATCAGCCCATGGCGCCGCGCGGTTTGCGGCGATCTCACCTCGGCTTTCGATTTCCGTGCGCCGGACGCTGCGCTCGGCGGTCTTCCCGACACCACTGGCTATGTCGCGGCCGCCGACGCGTCGCGCGCATTGCCGCGCGCGGTTGTGCCGGCAGCCCCGGGGGTGGCTGCACAAGAGCAGGGCCAGCGGCCGGCGCGTGCGCTGCCCTACGATTTACAAGTGCAGTGTGAGACCGATGCGTCGCGAAAGAGCGTGACGCTGACGTTCGCCAACAATGGCGCGGCGGGCGCGGCGTTCAATGTATACGCGGCTGGCGGCGCGGCCGGCCCGTGGTTCTTCACTGTGGAAGCTCAAAAGCAACTTCGCCACGACGTGCTCTCGAATGGCGAGGCCTACGATCTTTCCGTCTTTGGCCCTAACGGGTACTTGCAGACCTTTCGCGGCTTGGTCGGCGATCCGCTGCAGGCAACGGCAATCGCAGATACTGCACGCCAGGCGCTTGTCGTGACGCTGCGCAACACGGGTTCAACCCCGATCAGTGCAACCGTTCGCATGCGCGCCTACGGCAATCGCCGCGAAGACGTCACGGTCCCGGCCGGCCAAAGCGTGCAGACGAGTTGGCCCACGCAAGCGAGCGCCAATTGGTATGATGTGGAAGTGACGACCGCCGCCGCGCACTTCTTGCGCCGCTTTGCCGGTCACATCGAAACGGGCGCGCCGAGTTCTCAGCGATCCGCTGATCGGCGCGGCCTAGGCGCTTTCGCGCGCGTTGAGCAATTGGTTCAACACCAAAACCAGCGCGTTTGCGCGGAAGGGCTTTGTCATCACCGCGTCCGCGCCGCGCTCATGGGCGACCTCCAGCGCGTCGCGACCGTCGATGATGCTCGATCCAGAGATGGCGATCACCGGAATGCTGGGAAACATCTCGCGCACTTGCAAGATCAATTGCGCGCCGTCGGTGCCGGGCATGCTCATGTCGGTGACAATGGCGTCGGCGCCTTCGCGCTTGACGATATCGAGGCCCGCTGCAGCGCCGGGCGCTGTCGATACGCGAAATCCCGCGTCGCCGAGCCCGAGGGCGATCGCGTCGCGAACATAAATATCGTCGTCGATCAGACAGATGTGGCGCATGAGGACATCCGTGCGAAGCACAGTACCATAGATTGTAAAAAAATGTGCCTGTTTTTGTTGGCCGCAAAGTTCCCACGCGCCTTACGGCGCCCGCTTGAAGGCACACGGCGCTGGTAAAGATGACGCTAAGTAGTTTTCGCGATCGGCGCAGAAACAAGCACAATTTTTGTGCGCTTTGCCGAGCGGTAACGTGTTCCCTCGCCGCCATGGCCTAATCAGGACGGCGGTTCAAACAAAGAGTTTGCGCGCCGCCGCCAGCCGCTCAATACCGCGATCCAAGGTGACGTCGCTCTTGGCGAAACAGAGCCGGACGATCGCCGGCGCCTTCGGCTCGGCATAGAAGGCCGAATAGGGGATAACGGCGACGCCCGCTTGCTTGACCGCACGCAGCGCGAAATCCTGATCCGAAGCGGCGATGCCGGAAGCAGCCAGATCCACGCTCAGGAAATAAGCGCCCGACGCTGGCAGCACCTTGTAACCGGCCTGCGCAAGGCCGTGAGCAAGCCGATCGCGCCCGCGTTCGAACCCGGCGCGGACTTCGGCGAAATGTTCGACCGATTTGCCCAGGCCATAGGCGACGGCCTTCTGCAGGTTCGGCGGCGTCGTGAATGTCAGAAACTGGTGCGCCTTGGCGAAGAGCTCTGTCAGGGGCGCTGCTGCGCACGCAAAGCCAACCTTCCAACCCGTCATCGAAAACATTTTGCCGGCGGAGCCGATTTTGATCGTACGGTCGCGCAGCTTATGCAGCATCGAAGCGTGCTTGGCGCCATCAAATAGAACGTGCTCCCACACTTCATCGCTGATGACGATGGCGTTGGCCTTCTCAGCGTAACGTGCAATGAGCGCAAGATCGCCCGGCGTGAAAACATTCGACGACGGATTGCCTGGGGTGCAGATGACGATCGCCCGTGTTTTCGGCGTGATCGCCGCCGCAAGCCTTGCCTCGTCGATGCGCCAATCGGGAGGCGCCAGCCGCACGAAACGCGCGACACCGCCGCCGCGGCGCACCATCGGCAGATAAGAATCGTACATGGGTTCGAACAGCACGACTTCGTCGCCCGGTTCGACCACTGCGAGCAGGGCGGCGGCCAGCGCTTCAGTCGCGCCCGATGTGATGGTGACTTCCGTTTTCCAGTCGAGCGCAATGCCTTGATGGGCGCGATAATGCTCCGCCACCGCCTCGCGCAGCGCCGGCAGTCCGCGCATCGGCGGATATTGGTTGGGTCCCTCGATCAGTGCTTGGGCGGCGCGCTCACGCACGTCGAGCGGACCATCGCCTTCTGGAAACGCTTGGCCCAAATTGATCGCGCCGGTTTCGGCGGCAAGGCCAGACATGGTCTCGAAAATTGTGGGTTTGAGGCCGGCATAGACGCTGTTCATGGCTGCTCTTTTGGCGCCGAAGTGCGGCGCTGAATACCCAGCCTCGCGGCTCTTTACGGCGCGCCCCGGCGCGGCCATAAACCCCGCCTCCGGACAGGTGGCCGAGTGGTTGAAGGCGCACGCCTGGAACGCGTGTGTAGGTGAAAGCCTACCGAGGGTTCGAATCCCTCTCTGTCCGCCATCCATCCATCTCCATCCATCCATCCATCCCCAGCCATCCATCCCCAGCCATCCATCGCTTGTCGCCAACGATCATGTCTTTGGCGCCCGCCGTCATGTCCTGGCGCCGAAGCTTTCGCCAACTAATGTCCTGGTGAAAAGGATTGTGCATCTGCTCCTCTGGTCCGTGGCCGGACTTGCAGCGATCGTGGTGTTGGCGGGTGGGCTTGTCTTCTACTTGCTCTGGGCGCCCGCTGCGCCCGCGCCGCATCTGTCGGGCACGCTCAGCCGAGGCGTTGTCCAAGTCGCTGGTCTTGAGCGCACCTATTCCTTCTACCGGCCCAGCAACCTCGCGCCCGACGCTCCGCTCGTCATCGCGCTGCATGGATCGGATGGAAGCGGGGCGCGTCTGCGCATCGCAACCGGCTACGGATTTGAGCGCTTGGCGGATCGATACGGTTTTGCCCTTGCTTATCCCAACGCCTTCGACGGCAATTGGAACGCGTGCAACGTCGAAGGCGATTATGCTGCAAACCGCCTCGAGATCGACGATGTTGGATTTTTGACCGCGCTTGTCGATGCTCTTGCGTCCGAGGCAGGCATCGATCGCAGGCGCGTGTTTGCAATGGGCGTTTCACGCGGCGGCCAGATGGCTTATCGTCTCGCGCTTGAGGCGCCGCAGCGCTTTCGCGCGGTCGCAGCAGTCGCCGCGAACGTGCCGACCCCTGAAAACTTCAAGTGCAGGCCCTCGGGCGAGGGCACGCCCTCAATCATGATCATGAATGGCGTCGAGGATCCGCTAAACCCCTTCAATGGCGGCGAGGTTCAGTTTTACGGCTTTTACCGACGGGGCCACGTCCGCTCTTCTCGCGCATCCGGTCAGTATTTTGCCGATCTCAACCACATTATCGGGCCGCCAGTATCGAACGAAAGGCAAGTGGGCGACGGCGTGCGCGTTGAAGATGTAAGCTGGCGCAACGGCGCGCCCATCGAAGTGGAATTGATCGCCGTCCACGGGCTCGGCCACGGCATCCCGCAGCCTTATTGGCGCGGCCCGCGTCTCTTAGGTCCTTCGCCTCGGGCGCCGAACGGGCCAGCTTTGATCTGGTCGTTCTTCGAACATCAGGGAAGGAGCGAGCCCAGGAATGGAAATTGAGGCGCCAACGTTCGCTTGAGCGGCCGACCTCGATCGTTCACCCGCTGGGGGACATTCTTTCGTTAATCCGGCTAATCAATTGCTCACAGGCGCGCCGGTTCGACTAAGCTGCCGGCAAATGCCGAACATATCGCATTGGCTCTCGCCCTCAGCTTTGGTCAGCTTCTTGCTCACGGGGGTATTGAGCGGTTACGCGGCCTTGCAACCTGGCGCGCCGGCGTGGCTATTTGCAGTCGCGGCGCTCGCGCCCTTGCTGGTTTGGTTCTTGGCCGCGCGCCAAGCGCGCGTCGCTGCTGATGCGCGCAGCCTCGCCACTGAGAGCGTTGCGAGCATAAAGCGACTGGCGGAATTGACCGGCGTGATCGCCAATCGGCCGCCGCACGTTCTTATGCAAGCCATCGCCGAGCGAGACGCGGAAAACCGCAACGCCATCATCAACCAACTCACACAGGTCTATGTGCTGATGCATCGCGACGTATCTCAAGACGTCATCGACGGCAGCGAACCGCCGCCTTTGGAATGGCTGAATGAGGGGCTTGATAAATTGGCCTTGAACTGGCGCGTGCGGATCACGAACGAAGGCGAGCTAGAGAGTTACACGCTCTAGTCTGCTCGCATGGAGTGCTGCCTTGGCGCACGCCCCTTTATCGCATTGGCGCGGGCGCTCTGCGTAATGCGCCCAGCGGCATCGGCGGGCAGCCGTGCCCGCATTCGGGTTTTCAGCGCTTCACCATCACTCGGCGCCATGGCGGCGATTGTTTCGCTGACGCTTGGGGACATCGTGCTGGTCGTCCAAAAGTCGTCGAAGTCAGCGATCGGCTCCAGGCGCCCATCATACGTTCGTATACAGCGCCATCGTCGTAGCGGCTTTGAGGTTGCGTCATCGGCAAGCACCGCGTTTGCGACTGACAGCCAGATGATCACGCCTTAACGCGTGGGCGCAAGCCGACCTGCTGGGCGGCGCGGGCCACCAGCGATCCCTTATTGGCGGAACTCGGCACTTGCGGCGATGCTCAGAGCGCCGCCGCGGCGTCGGCGCCTAAAGTGTCCAGGCCGCTATGGACGCGGAAGAATTGCACGAACTCGGGCTCCGTCATCGGCTTGGCGATAAGATAGCCCTGAGCATTGTCGCACCCCATGGCCGCAAGCGCGGCCAAGGTGGCGTCGGTTTCTACGCCTTCGGCGGTTACTTGCATGCCGAGCGAGTGCGCCAGGTCGATAGTGGACTTCACCAAAAGAGCGTCGCGCTGGTGTTCGCTGAGCAGCTGCACGAACGCTTTGTCGATCTTCAATTCGTGCGCGGGAATGCGGCGCAGGTAAGAGAGCGAGGAAAGGCCCGCGCCGTAATCGTCAATGGATATGAAGGCGCCCGCCTCGATCAGCGTCTCAATGCATCGAAGCGCCTGATCCTGGCTGTCAATGGTGGCGGTCTCGGTTATCTCGAGATAGATCTTTCCTGGCGCCTGGCTCACCAAACGCGCAGCGCGTTCTATGAAATCGGGCTCACCCAGCAATCGCCCGGAAATGTTGACCGCAAGCGCAACGTCCACGCCGGCCTCAAGAAGGCGGCCCTGAGAGGCCAGTGTTTCACGCAGCGCCCATTCGGTGAGCTCGGTGATGCCGCCGGTCTCTTCGGCCATACGTACGAACACGTCGGGCGCCACGAAGCCCCGCGTGGGGTGACGCCAGCGCGCCAACATTTCGGCGCTGCGAATCTGACCGCTGCGGAGATCATATTTCGGCTGCAGCACCAGGCTAAGTTCGCCGTTACCCAGGCCGCGGAGCATTTCGGCCATCAGCGAGAGATTTCCGGCGGTCCGCAGATAGGCCTCTTCGTCGAACAACGCGCTTTTGCTGCGCGTTGCGCGCGCTTGATCCATGGCGACGTTGGCGCGTTCGATCAGGCTGAGCGGGGTTTCGGCGTGAACGCCGAAAATCGCGGCGCCAAGGCTTATGCCGACTTCGATTGTATTCTCACCGAGCAGTGTTGGCCGGCCGGCGTCCGCCAGGATCTCTTCCGCCGCAGCGCTGAGCGCGTTGGCGTCCCGCGCCTCCAGGAGGAAGCCGATGGCGTCAGTCGAGATGCGCGCGGCGGCCACGGCGCGCATCTCCAGGGCTTTTGTGCCGAGCTCGGTCAAAAGATCGTTGGCGAGATGGTAGCCGATCACACTGCGTACATACTGGAAGCGCTCAACGCCGAGTACGCCGACCATCAGCTTGGAATGTTTTGGATCGGCGAGCCGATCCCTGATCGCACGCTCGAAAGCGACGCGGTTCGGCAAATCCGTCTCGATGTCGTGCAGGGCAAGGTCGGTGATCCGCCGCTCGCGATCCTTGATCTCGCTCAGCATCTCGTTGAAGCCGCCGCAGAGGTCGCCGACTTCATCGTCGGTGTCGATTTCCACACGGGTGTTATAGTCGTGTGAGCGCGAAATCTCGCGCACGGCGTCAGTGAGCCGCAAAAGCGGCTCCACCACCCAACGCTGCAGGCGCGCGGCGACCACTACCGCGGTGCAGAGCGCCACCGCCGCGCCAAGCAACGTCTGCAGCAGCGCCCAGAGCAACCTGGCGATCAAGTCAGAATTGTCCGCCACCAACGTGATCTGACCCACAACGGCGCCGCCTTGAACGATGGGTTGCGCAATTCTGATCGTGCGGCTGAACAGAGCTTCGGTCAAAGTGGAGCTGTGGCCGGCGCCATATTTCGCGTCTGTATCGAGCGAAACGCCGGAGCCTATTTCAGCAAGGCGCGTCCCGTCCGCCCGCTCGACACGAGCATATAAGAGATGCGGCGCGCGCGCGACGCCGCGTAACGCGTGCATGGCGCTTATCGCGTCGCCATCCGCGACGGCGCGCGAAGTAGCTGAGGCGAACACCGCCGCCGTGGCGTTGAGATATTCGAGTTTGCCTTCGGTGTGGCGGCGCGCCTCCTGCGACAATAGACCAACGGCGATCACCACCACAGCCGTCATCACCGATGCGACGACGTTCAGCGTCAGTTTTCGGTTAAGCGATTGTTTGCCCTTCGCGCGCATTCAGCCAAATTATCCCGCAAGCACACCGGCGGCCGGCGCGTTAATCACGCTGCTTCCCGGTTTCTTAAGTAACTTTCGCTACAAGAGTATTAGAAAACTACTTTCAAACGGCTAAGCGCACGAAGGCTAAGGGCAAGAAATGCTCCGATCGCCTCTAGATAGTTTTTTCACCGCGTTTACGCGCGCGCGCGCGGGTAACATTGCTATGATCGTTGCCCTCGCCGTGCCTGTGTTGCTGGGCGTCAGTGCGCTCGCCATCGACACGGTGGGTGGGGTCACCACCAGATCAAGTCTTCAGCAAGCCGCCGACGGCGCAGCACTCGCGGCGGCGCGCGAACTACCTCTGCGTTCGACCACGCAATCGACGATCCATACCGTCGCCGACACCTACGCCCGCCAGAACGTCGCGCCCGGCACTGAGATCACGGAGCTCACGAGTTCTATCCTCGAGGACCGGCAGGGCGTGCGCGTGGTCATGGCCGCTCATGTCGATTTAATCTTCGGCTCACTCTTTCACGCCGATGGATACACACCCCGCGTGACGTCAATAGCGCGTCTCGCAGGCGGAGCACCGCTTTGCGCTCTTGCTCTGGAAAGCGCGCAACCAAATGCTGTGGTGCTGGACCGGCAGGCGCATGTCATCGCGCCCAATTGCGCAGTGGTTTCCAACTCCACCAACCCGGCCGGCATGAGCGTCACCAATAGCGCTCAGATTCGCGCAACGACGATTTGCTCGGCTGGGGGCGCAGCAGGCGGAAGCTCCGGCTACGAGCCGGATGCAGTCACGGATTGCCCAGCCATTCCCGATCCGCTCGCGGGACGCCCTGAACCCAGTTCCGGCGGCTGCAATCATCTGGCTGTGGTTCAAGTGCTTGGCAGCGTAAACCTACGGCCCGGCGTCTATTGCGGCGGCATCATCGTGCTTCCAGGTGCGACAGCCAATCTCGCGCCCGGCGTCTACGTCATCAAGAGTGGCCCTCTGACGGTGCTGGGCAACGGCGCGCTGGTTGGTCAGTACGTCGGGTTCTATTTCGTCGGCGACTTATCGGTAATGAATTTCTCGGCCAATAGCAGGATTGATCTGAGCGCGCCACGCGATGGCGATATGGCAGGCTTCTTGTTCTTCGCGAACCGCGTGCTGCTCACCGGTTCGCTCAATCTGCGGCACTTCCGCATAAGCAGCAACAATGCCCGCAACCTGCTGGGTACGATCTATCTCCGCGACGGTCAGCTCGATGTCGATGCAGACCGGCCCATCGCGGATCGATCCGCCTACACGGTGGTGGTGGCGCGCCGGATCAATGTTACGGCAGGGCCCGATCTCTACCTCAACACTGACTACGATGGCACTGATGTCCCGGTGCCCGATGGCGTGGGACCGCGTCAGACGCGCGCCTATCTCGCCCAATAGTTCGAAGTTGCGCAATCACCGGCAAACGTGCGGTCTTCATCGAGAGCGAGCGGTATTCTATGCAGCTATGGGCGCTTGAGCTTGCGTCACGCGAAGGAATTGTGCGTCGCGGGCAGTCATTAAGTTAGCGCGACGGCAACCTTTGACTCCTAGGCTTCGCCCATTGAACTCCGATGGGCTGGCTCTATCACCGCACCTATGTCGGTCCCGACCGTCGCGCCGGGCGTTTCCACGTGCGCTTTTTTGAACGGCGAAAGGACGGGGAAGACACCGGCACGCGCGCCTCAGTGCAGAGCGCTTTGCGCGATTTGTTTTCGCGCGGTTTCAAGTGGGTTGACGTCATCAGCTACTTTGGACCCGACCGCCGTTCGGGCGCGTTCAGCCATTTCTTCCGCGAACGTCGTCATCATGAAACGACAGGCCTGGCGCCGCCGCTTCGTGCGGCGTTGCGCCAGCTGCGTGTGCGGGTGCTTGAACTCAAGAGTGCAGACGGCGGCCGCGCCCTGCAAGAGCGCTTGATCGCAACCGCGATCTTGGCCGATGCGCAAGGGCGCGCAGCCGTCGGCGACGCACTCATGCGGCTCGCCGATAGACTGGCTGCGGCGGCGCCGGGCGAGGATTTGAGCGGCGCGCTTCAGTCGCAATTGCTCGCCGCAGAGGCGATGCTTGATGACGCCGCGGCGCGCGAAGCCTAACCCGGCGTCGGCCGGCAAATCGTTGAAAAATGGTCACGCGGTTGCGCGCGCTGCGCGGCGAAGGCTTCAGTTCGGTTGAGCGCGATGTCCGCAGCCTCTATGCCGGGCTTATGAAGCCCGCGGCCAGCATAGTCGCGCTCGCCTGCGCGTTCGCGAGCAGTGCGCACGCCGAGCCCGGCGGCACGTCAGGTGCTTCAGGCGTCGCGGTTTCGCAAGGCGCGCTCAAACTCGAAACGCGCACTGCAGTATTCGACGGCGGCGCTGTCGACAATAGTTGGGCGTATCGCGCGCAGGCAAGCTACGGCGTCACCGATTGGTGGCGCACGCAGGTGAATTTTCGCGGCGTCCAGCCTGATGGTGGGGAGGCCGAACTCCGCAGCATCGGTTGGGAGAACGCCGTTGATTTTGTTGCGACGCGCGATTGGCCGATCCGGCTTGGCGGCCAGGTCGAGTATCGCTGGGGCGTGAACGGCGCCAGTGACAGCGTCGAATTCAAGCTGCTTGCCGAACGTCGCGCCGAGAACTTCAACGCACGCTTCAATCTTATTGCCGGTCGCGATGTCGGGCGCGCCGCGGAGGAATGGGGATATGGCTATGCTGGCCGGGCGCTCTGGACGCTGAACCGTCGCTTCCAGGTCGGGGTCGAGGGCTTTGGCGAATTCGATAAAGATGCGCATGCCTGGGGTCCGCGCGCGGGCATCACGTTCGGCCCGGCCACGCTCTCCGCCGGCTATCTCGCGAGTTTCGGCGCCGGCGCCGAGGCCGATAGCCAGATCCGGTTCTCGCTCGAATTGTCGCCGTGAGGCGATACGACCCCGCTTACATCATTGCCTGAGAGCTGAGCGTCCGGCCGTCGGCGGACGTTCGCAAGCTCACGCTGGATCTGATAGTTCTCTCACATGAAGCATGAGGTCTGCCGGATCGTCGCAGATGCGTGCAGCGCCAGCCTCAGTGAGTTCTGCGTTGGACGTGCCGCCGCTGAGAAGGCCAATCCCTGTTGCGCGCGCGCGCCTTGCCGCCATCATGTCCCAGATACTGTCGCCAACAATAAGCGCGTCTTTGATTGGCCTCTTCAAACGCCGCGCCGCCTCTAGAAAAAGATCGGGTTCGGGCTTGGCCGCTTGCACTTGATCGCGTGTGACAATGACGGCGTTGCCGCCGTCGACCTCGAGGGCGGAGAGGGCAGTGCTCGCGTTCTCGGCATGCCCGCTTGTAGCGATGGCCCAGCCGATGCCGTTTTCAGTAAGATAGCGAAGCAATTCCTGGGCCCCCGGCAATGGATGGCTCTTGGGCGCAAGTGACTTGAAGATCTCGCCATGACGCTTGCGCACGCGCTCCACGCACTCGTTCGCGA
Organism: uncultured Pseudomonadota bacterium; assembly: GCA_963837475.1. GTDB lineage: Bacteria > Pseudomonadota > Alphaproteobacteria > Caulobacterales > Aquidulcibacteraceae > Vitreimonas. Next base: position 122,690 of record CAWIND010000001.1, on the reverse strand, counting down.
CGCTGGCGTCGAGTTCCTGGGCCAACTCGCGAACCAACAAGCTCCCGCTCATGCCGATGCGCCGATGGATGCGCCATTCGGGAATGACGATTGCCTCTTCCTCGAGTGCGGCTTTCCAAGCAAGCACATGTTCGTAGACGTTGTCGACGAGGGTGCCGTCGAGATCGAATACAAAATAGGGAGCGTCTGCCATGTCGACCTCGCTAGGGGGAATTAGCACGAGGAAGCAGGCAAACAAGAGAGCGAGCGCACCGGCGCCGATGAGGCGAAGGCTAACCCACGATCGATTTGCTCAAACAATGCTGGCGTTCAACAGCCGCCCCAGCAGCGCCACCATTTCCAAGATGCGAAATGGTTTGGCGAGGACAGCGCTTGCGCCGCGCTCATAGGCGATTTCGACCACATCACGGCCCTCGACTTCCCGGACCCCGGTAATGGCGATGATCGGCATGTTTGGCCAGGCAGCCCGCGCCTGGGAAATGAGCGCTGCCCCGCCAGTGCCTGGCATGTTCATGTCGGTGATGATGGCGTCGACCGCGCCGCGCCGGATGAGATCGAGGCCGGCGACAGCGCCTGGTGCGGTATTGACCTGATAGCCTGCGTCCTTGAGGCCAAGCGCCAGGGCGTCGCGAACGTAGATGTCGTCATCGATGAGGCAAATGCAGAATTTCTTGTCCGTCATGAGCGTCCTCAACTATGCGCGCTTGAGTTCATTGCCGGCGCTGCAACACTGCTCCAGCGCCGCGCGCAGTTCGCGCAGCTTCGGCGGTTTGCTCAAAACGCAATCGACATGGGCGGGAATATCTTCTTCCGCTTTCAAGCGCTCGCCCCAGCCCGTGAGCAAGATCACCGGCATCATTGGTGATGCGCTCTTAATGGCGCTGGCGACGCGCGCGCCATCGAGGCCGGGCATGCCAAGGTCCGTAATCACAGCATCGAAAGGCCGTTCCTCTGGCGCGGTTTCGAAGGCGGTGACGCCGGCCTGCCCGCCGGGCGCGGCCGTGACTTGATGACCGTCTGCCTCCAGCACTTCGCGCAGGGACCGCAGGAGAACAGGATCATCATCGACAACGAGGATACGTAAGCGTGCACGTGGCGCCTGGCGGCGTTGATCGCCGGCGTCCACGGCAGGCGCGGTCGCGGTGAATGTCAGCCTGACAAGCGTGCCTTGGCCCGGCGCGCTTTCGATCTTCATGTCGGCGCCATGGCGTTGGACTGCGCCATAGACCATGGCCAGGCCCAATCCGGTGCCGCGCTCGCCTTTGGTGGTGAAAAATGGTTCAAGACAACGCTGTTGGGTGGCTTCGTCCATGCCGACGCCATTGTCAGCGACTTCAATGTCGACGGCCTCAGAAACTCCGGAAATTCCGGCCCTGGTGCGAAGCGTGATGATACCGCCGCTCGGCATCGCATCAACCGCGTTGAAGACGAGATTGGTGAGCGCTTCGCGAAGTTCACTTTCCACGCCGAGAATTGCGGGCAAGCCTTCGGCCAACTCGGTCCGCATCTCGAAGACATCGCCGCGCTGTTGGGGCATGTCGCGCCAGCGGGCTTGCGTCAGATCGAGCACTTGTCGCACCACAACGTTTGCATCGATCGCCGTCAGATTGAGTTGCGTGTCGCGTTTGCGATAGAATTCGCTCATGCGGGCGATGGTTTGCGCCGCATCGTCTATGGCCCGCTGGACGATCTCCAGCTTGCCGCGGCCCGCCGGACTAAGGTTCGGTTCGGTGTGCAGGAGCAATTCTGTGTAGAGCGCCACGGGCGTTAGAGCGTTGTTGATGTCGTGGGCGATGCCGCTCGCCATTTGTCCGAGCGAACGCAAACGCTCTTGCTGGATGACTGCTTCTTGGGTCTGACGCAGGTCGTCATAGGCTTGCTGTAGTGCGGTATGAAGTTGCGACTGATGCGAGGCGAGGGCGACGTGCTCGCTCAGTTGGCGCAGAAATTCACATTCGCCGCTACTGAAAGCTTGCGGCGCTGTTCGCGCCACGATCAAAGCGCCGAAAACGATGCTCTCGACTTGGAGAGGGGAGGCGACAAACGAATGGAGGCCGGCGCGCGCCAAACGCTGCGGGAACGGGAACCCTGTGCCGTTCAAATCCGGTTCATAGACGAGCGTCCCGCTGATGCACTTGGAAAGTCCATTTTCATCGAGTTCGATGCGAGCGTGCACATTCATGTCAAGGGTTTCAGCCAGTGCTGCGCTCTTGGCGCCGACTTGGGCCACCTCCAGCGTTCGTTCGGCGGGATCGTACAAGCAAAGGCAGGCAAAGTCCGCCGGCAAACGATCCTCCACGTTGCCTACGGCAACGGAGAAGATGCTGCGCAGATCCTGGCGTTCGCCGATGGCGCGGCTGATCCGGTGAAGTAACGCCAGCCGCTCAAGTTGAGCTTGGGTCTTTTCCTCGGCTGCCCGCCGGACACCGACTTCGATCGCCAGCGCCTGGGCTGATTGGTCGAGTTCTGCGGCGCCGCTGCGAATAGCCTCAACATTGCGCTGAAAGGCTTGCAGAACGTCGGTGAGTTTGCCGATCTCGTCGTCATGGCGCCCCCGCGGCGCGAAATCCACGATTTCGCCGCGCGTTGCGCGCATCAAGGCGTCGACGATGCGGTCGATCGGTCGGATCGCGCGCGCTATGATGACCCAGAAGCTTAAGGCGCACAAAGCCAACGCAACGAGCGAGATCGCGATCTGGGTGGCGATACTGCTCTCAATGCCGGCAATGATTTGGTCCAAGTGCGCGCGGATGGCTGTCCGCGATGCGTTACGCAAGCTTGCAAGCGAGTCCGACGCTTGACCGGCGAGTTCAAACCAGAGGTCAGCGCCCATCGGATAAACCCCGCCGTGATGGGCGCCAGGGACGTAGAACATTTCGCGCGACATGTCGTGGACTGTCGCGAAATGGCTTTCCGCGTCCGTGAAATATGCCGCCACCGCCGGATAGAGGCCGCTCTGCTGGGCGAGCCGGCGGCTCGACTGCCAGCTCAATTCGAGTACGCCCTGCCCACGCAGCAATCTTGTGGTCTGGTCGAGGCTTGGATCAGCGTTTTCCGAAAGGATCTGTCCGATGATGGAGCGTTCGCGCCCAGTGTAGTCGGTGATCACCTGCAGGAAGTGACGATAGAGCATCTGCTGGGTCACAACCGCATCGATGTGCGTATAGGGGCGGATAAAGCTCGTCCATAGATTGTCGGAATCGGCCATCAGCTGGCTTGTCAGCTGTTCCCAGTTCGCACGCAGGCGGACGCCGCGTTGTCTGAGCGGCAAAGTCACCGCGTGATCGATTTGGGGGCGCAGCACGCGTATTTGCGCATAGCGGTCGCTTAGGTTCTGGCGCAGGAAGGTGAGTTCCGGCGCATGAAAACGATCTAACGCCGCAAGCGTTCTGGTGACCGATGCGTCCGCCAGCCGCCGGCTCTCTAGGAGCTGCGGCTCAAGCGAGGCAATGGTGTCGGCGTCGTTTGCTTGAAGAAGGGAGAGGGCGACATCACGCTCGATCGAGACTTTTTCAGTGGCGTCGAACAATTGTTCGCTCATGGCGCTGGCGTCGCGCAGGTCGGAGGCGTCGTGCAAGCGCTGGGCGTTTGCATAGAGATCGCGGGCAGACAGCAGTGCGATCATCAGCGTCAGGGCAGCGGCGATGAGCAAGAGCACATTGCGAATCGAGAGGTCGGGCGCCTTGATGGCCGCCAGCTTGGGAAGAGCGAACTTCATGGCGCGCCCGTCCGCACCGTACTGGCGAGGCGCAATAAGCGATCTTCGACCGCCAGGTTTGCGCCTTGCACCGCTTCGACGTTTATGCGCACGCCGATGCGGCTATTGACGCGGGTGAACTCAATCATTCCCCCCGCGCGCGCAAAGCCATCATAGTCGCTGACGGTCAGAATGTTTCGTCCAGCGAGGTAGGCGCGCAGCGCCGACCATCGCGACCGTTCATCCGAATTCACAAAGAGCAGGGAGCACGCGCCGACTTCAGCATTGTCATGAACCATGCGCACCTCGATGGTGCGCTGATTGACAGTGCGCCCCGCCATCGGCGTTAGTCGCCCGTTGAACGGGTCATGCCCATAGACGCAAACGACGACATCCGTCGCTTGACCCTGTTGCGGCCACTGCGTGTAGCGCAGAAAATTATAAAGCAGGCCAGCTTTGATGTCCTGCTCAACAAGATGGAGGCTGTCTTGCGCGCGCGCGAAAGGCGCAGGCGTCGCCGACGCCACGAGGAGCACGATGAGTGCAAGCGCGTATTGCCTCAATGACGCCAAGTCAGCCTGCCAAATACACTGCGCTCGATCACGGCCGCATTGGCGTCAGTCGGCGCCCCAAACTCCCGATGAGTATCGTCCAACAAGTTCTGGCCGACCATTTCAAACTGCACGCGATCGTTCAGCCGCCACGCCAAACGCAGATCGAGCCGAACGTAGGAGTCGATCTGAAAGGCCGGCAGACTATCCACGTAATAGAGGGTTCCATCCACGGACAATCGCTCGGCGGCGTCCCAGCGCACGCGCACACTTGCCTGGTTTTGCGGCGACTGCCCTTCGGCGATTTCAAAATCGATCGCCAGCGGCGCCGGCGGTCCGTCCATGTCGATATCGAGAAAGCTGTAGCTGGCGGTGATGTTGAGGTTGTCGCGAACACGCCAATCGAGCAGCAGCTCGACGCCATCGGTGCGCGCCGAAGTCTGATTGGTGATGGCGATGGGAATCAGGACGAAACGCGGCGGGTCGAGGGCGAACGTGGCCGTGAGCGGCGTCAGCGTGGAGAGATTGCTATACTCATTGTGAAAGAGCGCAACGTCCATCGCCAATTCTGGCGTCCATTGGCGCCGATAGCCGAATTCGTAGGCGACCAATTCCTCACTATCGAATTGCGGGCTCGGCAACAGCTCGATCGTGGTGGCGTCCGTCATCGGAAAAAGTGGCGGCCCGGCCGCAAACAAGATATTGAACTCGCGCTCCAATTCGCTTGGTGAGCGGACGGCGCGCGAAACGGCGGCCCATGCCATTTGCGTTTCACCCATCCATTGCAGACGGACGCTCGGCTGCACCTCCAAGCCCGTATAGTCGTTGTCGTCGAATTTTGAGCCGACAGTGAGCCGCCACGCCGGGCCCAGTGTTATTTGATCTTGCACGAACGCACTCAGCAATTGCGAGCTATGCGTGTCGGTGTCTGATCTGATCACTTCGCCTTGGGTGACGTCGTCGCTGGTGTAGCGATAGCGAACCCCGGCAATGAGTTCGTGCGCCCCCAGTGTCGGCATATCGTACTGAACGTCGAGGTCGAAGGTCGTGCGCTGATCTTCAAGGAAGGCCTGCTCGCGCTGCGTGAGATCGACATAGGCCTGCGCGATGATGCGCGAATCGCCACCCATCTCATGGGTCAAGCGCGCCAAGATGTTGCCGCCTTGAGCAACAATGGTTTCCCGCTCGAAAGAAGAAAATGGCGGCGAGAACGACGGCGCCACGCGCAATTGCCCGGTTTCGGAATGATAGACATCGCCTTGCAGCGTCAGCGCATTGCGGCTGTCCAGCGACAGGTCAGCACGAAAGCCGCCGCGTAGCGCCTGCCACTCGCTGTTGTCGTCGCCGCCGGACAATGTCTCGCCGCTATCATGCTCGAACGCGCGGCCATAGATGCGCCAGTGAGAAGCGGTCCCGATAGCCCCGCCATAACGGCCGGTGAGGCCTACCTCGTCGCTGCCGGCAGTGGCGCTGAGCAATGGTCCTTGCGTGTCGGCGGCGCGCTTGGTGATGATGTTGATGACGCCATTGACGGCGTTGGCGCCCCAGAGGCTTGCGCCCGGACCACGGATCACTTCGATGCGCTCGATGTCTTCAATTGCGGTGTCCTGGACGTCCCAATAGACCCCGGAAAAGAGCGGATCGTAGCTTTCGCGGCCATCGATCAGGACCAACAGCTTGTTGGCCAGCGCCGAATTGAACCCTCGAATGCTGATGGCCCAACCGGAACTGTTGATCCGCGCAACATCGACGCCCGGCGCAAGTCGTAACGCTTCCGGAATCGATGTTGCGCCGGCGCGTTCGATGTCCGATGCGGTGATGACATAGATGGCGGTAGGCGCTTCCCAAACGTCTTCCGGGGCCCGAGACGCTGAGATGACGGTTGCGTGAAAGAGTTGCTCTGGGGTCAGCGCGTAGGGGTCGACGTCGTCATCGGCATAAGCGACAGGCGCTGCGAACGCCAAGCCTGTCGTCACGAGAAGGCAGGCTCCGCACCACCGAATCATGCGCTTGCATTCCCCAAAGGACGAGACTTGCATCCCCGCGCAATAACGTAAACTAAGGGTTGAGTTTGAAGGGCAAGATGGAACTTCTTCGCCACCCGAAACGGTTAGCGAATGGTGATTGTTTTCGCGCCCCGCCCCTCAACAACAAACCGCAACGAAGTGCAGCCGCCGGTCCAAGACCTTGGCCGCAGAAGTATGCTTTGCCGCAAAAGTATTCAGGGGACGTCTCGTCGGCCGAGCGCGGATGCAGCAACTACTCAATGCCAACACCGCGCAGGGGACCAATGGCTTGCGCGGCTTCAGCCGCGTTGGCGCGTTGTGCGTTTCAGTGGGGCGAAGAGATGGCGCCATTGATACATTCAAGAATGCGTGCGCGCGGCCGAACGGCTCTGAGGTGTTTGCTAACCCGGCGCGAACTCAGGTCTTCGTGTCGCCGTCGTCTGCCGTTTCATTTGGCGCGTCTGCATCTTGTGCGCGAGGCTCAACGCTGAGCTCGGGCGGCTTCGTGCTCCAACCCGATCGACTCCATCGCCATTCTGAAAGCAGGGCGCATGGTGTGCGTCGCGCCTGCACCTCTGCGTGCCGGGCGAGCAACTTTGCAATTTCGACGTCTTGCCCGCGTGGCCCGCGCCGCTCCATGGGCCGACTGTATTGCGACGCTGATCAGTGCATATAGGTCGTTTGGCCTAGTCAGCGCCCGCCAGTGCGTTCGCTGCAATTCAGTAAGCGCGGTTACGCGCGTTGTTTTGCTGAACGCCGTCCGTTTGAGCGTCAGCGTTCCCAACGCGCGCTTCGAGATTACACGTCAAAGTTGTGGAGGCCGACAAGGCCTTCACGCGCCCGCATGGGCGCGTGCGCATCGTGCTGGGGCGCCAACCCGGCCGCGCCTGCCCAAGCCAAAGATGTCGAATTGGATGTGCGCGCGGCGCGCGGACCCACAGATCTTTGAAGCCCGACCCTCGACTGCGCGATTGGTCGGTTCGGCGCAGCGGAATCTTTGCCAAAACTTGTCAAGAGGGACGCAAGGCAAGCCCGCTCCCACTTATGAGACCATCGCACAGGGATGCTCGACGTATGCATTTGCAATTCGATCAAGGCAAATTGAACGTCACAAAAGTGGTCTTATCGTTGAACGCTTGACCTCGGAGCGCAGAAGGCTTCTCAAGAAATGGTGGCCGCAACCCCACTCCCATCGCAACCTAGCTTGCGCGATCAAATACAAGACGCGTCCGAAGCCTTATCACATGTTGCGACGAAGTTTGCCGCGGACGCGTCGCTGACTGGCGATGTGCTCGCCGTGAAACAAGGTTTGCTGCAAGCCGCACGCAAGCACCTGGCGGACGCCGTAACAGCGTCGCGGAATTCCGATCCTGTGGGCTTGCCAGGTCTTCCAGGCTCTCAACCAGAGCGCGCCGATGATGCGTTGCACGCGGGTCAACGCGCTCTTGGGGCGGCCTGGCGCAATCTGGGTGAGCTTGAAAAACTGCGCGCAGACAAGGACGCCAGCATCGCGGCCTACAGAAAGGCCCTTGAGAATGCGCCGGACGATCTGATTGCGCACGCACAATTGGCGGAGCTGCTTGAGAGCCGCCACGATTTGGCCGGGGCAAAGGCGCACGCACAAAGCGCGCTTCGCGTGGATCCCCTCGATGTGGTCGCCGGCGTAGCGCTCGCGCGCATTCTCATGCGCGATGGAGCGTTCGTGAACGCGGAGCGCGCCGCGCTCGCCGCCACCAAGGCGCAGCGCGCGACAGTCGATGGCCGTGCCTTGGCCTGGACGATTGTCGGCGAGGCGCGCGATCGCCTTGGCGATGCGCCGGAGGCTTTTAAGGCCTTCACGCAGGCAAACCTGTTGATGCGCCAGCGTTATCGGGAGATGCAGGAGATGTCGCATCCTGCCCATCCCGCCAATGTCCGCGTGCTGACCCAATTCGTCTCGCGCGCGCCGGCGGCGACCTGGCAGGCCCCGGCCGCATTTGCGACGCCGGCCCCCGCTTTCCTGATCGGCTTCCCGAGATCGGGCACAACATTGGTTGAGCAAGTTCTCTCATCGCACCCGAAGATCGCCTGCCTGGGCGAGACAGACCATCTCTTCGAGGCGATGTCCGTCGTCATGAAGGATGGCGATTTGCTCGATTCAGTCGGTGCGCTCAGCGTGGCTCAGATCGAAACCGTGCGTGACGCCTATCAGCGCATTGTGCTGGCGGCGCACCCGGAGGCCGATGGCCGCCTCATCGTTGATAAGCACCCACTGCACATCGTGCTGCTCCCGCTCATCAACAAGTTCTTTCCGGACGCCAAGATTGTTTTTACGCAGCGCGATCCGCGCGATGTCGTGCTTTCATGCTATCAGCAATGCTTCGGCATCAATGTTGCGACAGCGCAATTCCTGGAATTGGAGCGCGCTGCCGATTATTACGACGCGGTGATGGCGATGATGATTGCGTGCCGCAGCAAGCTGAAACTCAACCTCCATCAAGTTGACTATCGCGATGTGGTCGCCAATCTCGAAGGTGAGGCCCGGCAGCTGGCGGCGTTCCTGGGCTTGCCGTTTGAACCGGCGATGCTGCGCTACGATGAAACCGCGCGGACACGCACCATTGCGAGCGCAAGCGCGCGTCAGGTGATCGATCCGATCTACAATCGCTCCGTGGGCCGGTGGCGGCGCTACGCGACCGAATTGGCGCCGGTGCTGCCGGTTTTGCACAAATGGGCGCGCCGGCTGGGGTATGACGATTAGCGCATCGCCAAGGCGCCGGTCTTAGCCGGAGAGGGCTTGCGTCGTCGCCGTGTGGAGCCGCTGTAGGGTTGCGACGAGATCGCCGGCATCGATGGGCTTCGTCAGCACCGCTGCTTCGCGAAAGCGCGGCTCGATGCTTTCGGCTTGATAGCCTGTCAGGAAGACGATCGGCACGCCCGCGCGCTTGATTTCCTCGGCCAACGGATAGATCGCAGTCCCGGCCAGATTGACGTCGAGCAGGGCTGCATCGAATGGCCGTGGGAGCGCGGCGAAGGCGTCATCCAGCGTCCCGTAGGGCCCGACGATTTGAGCGCCGAGATCGCTCAGAAGCTTCTGCAGCATCATCGCGACCAGCGGTTCGTCCTCAACGATGAGGATGTTCCAGCCGTGTAACGGAGTTACAGCTGTGTCGATTGTGTTGTCGTGGGCGAGCGTCAGGCTGGGCGCAACAGCGCCGGGCGTCGCTTCGAAATGGCGTGCAGGCAGGCGCAGTGTGAAATGAAGGCCGGTGCTTCGCCAATCATACTCCAGTTCGCCCTCGAGCGACTTGGTGCTGGTCTTGATTACCTTGCCGCCGAACCCTGTCCGCTTCGGCGCTTCGATCAATCCGTCGCTGCGTTCGATCCAATAGATGTTTAGCGTGTCGCCGGTGAACGCCCACGAAAGCGTGAGTTTGCCGCGCGCGCCAGACAAGGCGCCGTACTTGGCCGCGTTGGTGGCCATTTCGTGCAGGATGAGGGCGAGGTTCTGGGCGACGGCCGGCTTGATGATCAGGCTCGGTCCCTCAATGGTGAGACGCTCATCGTCGCGGTAGGGGGCAAGCTCGTCATTGACCAGCGTCATGAGATCGGCGCCCTGCCAGCGCGTTTGAGAAAGCAATGTGTGCGCGCGCGCCATCGCTTGAATGCGGCCCTCGATATCGCGCGCGAAGTTGGCGCTGGGTGAAGCCGCGGTCATCGACACGATGGCTTGGATGACCGCCAACGCGTTTCGCGCGCGATGGTCCACTTCGCGCGCCAGCAATTCCTGGTGCGCGATGGCGGTTTCCAGTTCAGCGGTGCGCAGCGCGACGCGTTGCTCTAAATCGTCGTTCAAACGCGCGAGCAGCCGGGTCTTGCGATAGAGGTCGACAAACACGCGCACCTTTGCCCGCAGCACGCCGGGAACAACCGGCACCGGTACGTAGTCGACGGCGCCCATCTCATAGCCTTTCAGGCTATCGAGTTCCGAGAGATGGATGGCGGAGATGAAAATCATCGCCGTTTCCTGGAAGCGCGGATGCTCGCGGATCATCCGTGCAAGCTCAAAACCATCGAGCTCCGGCATGCAGACGTCGACAAGAATGACAGCAACGTCGTTCTTCAGCAGCAGCTGGAAGGCCTCCGTCGCCGATGACGCCTTCAGCAGATTCTCGTCGAGCTCCTTCAAGATGACTTCATAGCTCATCAGCTTGGCCGGCTGGTCGTCGACCAGGAGGATATTGACGCGATCTTCGGGAGAGCGGGCGAGGGGCATTAGCGGTGCAACCACATCCGCAGCGCCGAGAGAAGCTGCTCGGTGTTGACCGGTTTGGCCAGATAGTCCGATGCGCCGGCCTCGAGGCACTTCTCGCGGTCGCCTTTCATCGCCTTCGCGGTCAGCGCTACGATGGGCAGCCGGCGATGTTCCGGGTTTTGCCGGATAACGCCCATTGTCTCATAGCCGTCCATCCCCGGCATCATGATGTCCATGAGCACAAGGGCGATCTCGGGCGAGGACTTCACCAGGTCAATGGCTTCGCTGCCGGTGGTTGCGGTGAGCACATGCATGCCGCGACGTTCGAGCAGACTGGAAAGCGCGAAGATGTTGCGTGCATCATCGTCGACGAGCAACACGGTGCGTCCGATCAGGTCTTCGTCGGAAGAGTGCAGCTTTTCCAGCATCCGCTGTTTCTCGACCGGCAGGTCGGAAACAACGCGATGCAGGAAGATTGCGGTTTCGTCGAGCAGACGCTCAGGCGATTCTACGCCCTTGACCACGATCGACCGCGCCATGGTGTGGAGGCGCGCATCTTCTTCCGCCGAGAGTTCCTTGCCGGTGAACACAATGACAGGCACGTCGCGTGCGTCGTCCTCGCGCAATTGCTCGAGAACCTCAAAGCCCGACATGTCGGGAAGTTTGAGGTCGAGCACCACGCAATCCCATTCGTCCGAACGCAGCGACTCGAGCGCTTGAGCGCCGGTTTCCGCAGTGTGGATCTCGATGTCGTCGTGGGCAATCAGTTCGCGGATCGACATTTGCTCGACCGGATCGTCTTCGACGACGAGTAAGCGCCGCTTGCGCGGTTTGCTGAACGCGACGACGCGGTCGAGCGCGCCGATGAGCGCGTTGGCGTCAACCGGTTTGGAGATGAAGTCGAAGGCGCCGCGGGCAAGCCCGTGCTGGCGATCCTCGTCAAGGGTGAGCATTTGCACAGGGATGTGCCGCAGCGCTGCGTCCTGCTTCAGGCGCGAGAGCACGGTCCAGCCCAGCATGTCGGGCAGGAAGACATCCAGTGAAACAGCCGTTGGCTTGAACTGCTTGGCAAGCTCAAGCGCCTCAGCGCCGGTGTGTGCGACAAGCACTTTGAGTTCGCCTTCGCGCGCGAGGTTGGCGACGATGCTCGCATAATGGGGATCATCCTCGACAATCAGCAAGACGCGATCGCCTTCCGAAATGCTGTTGCGATCGTCAGGAACGCGTTCGGTTGGCGGCGTGCGTTGCGGCAGATGCGCCGGATTGGCCTGCCCCGGCGTGGGCCGTTGCGGCAGCGCCGAGCCGGCGTAGGTGAGCGGCAAATAGAGCGTAAAGGTCGAGCCCTCACGCGGGATCGAGCGCAACTGGATTTCGCCGCCGAGGAGCGAGGCCAGCTCGCGGCTGATGGCAAGACCAAGCCCGGTGCCCCCGTAGCGCCGCGAGGTCGAAGCATCGGCCTGCTGGAACGCCTCGAAGATGATGCGTTGCTTTTCGAGCGGAATGCCAATGCCGGTGTCGGTGACGGTGAAAGCCGCCACCATCGGCGCCTGTGAAAGCACCGGGTGGTCGGGGTTCCAGCCGTCCGCCGCGGCGTGCACGTCGAAACGCACGCCGCCTTTCTCGGTGAACTTGAAGGCGTTCGACAGCAAGTTCTTCAACACTTGCTGCAGACGCTTGGAGTTCGTCGTGATGCTCCTGCCCAGCAAGGGGTCGATGTGCACGTCGAAGGAGAGATTGCGGTTATCGGCCTCATGCCGGAACGGCAGTGCAATCCGATCGACAACATTCTGGAAGTAGATCTCCTCTGCGTCGACCGACACCGTGCCGGATTCGATCTTCGAGAGATCGAGAATATCCGAGATGAGGTTCAAGAGGTCGGTGCCGGCGCTGTGGATCGTGCGCGCGAACTCGACTTGCTTGCCGGTGAGGTTGCCGTCGGGGTTGTCGGTGAGCTGCTGACCAAGGATCAGGATCGAGTTGAGCGGCGTGCGCAGCTCGTGACTCATATTGGCCAAGAATTCCGACTTGTACTTCGAGGTGAGCGCAAGTTCGGCCGCCTTTTCCTCCAGCGCGCGGCGCGCTTGTTCCAATTCTTGGTTCTTGCGCTCGACTTCGACGTTGCGTTCGGCGACCTGCTGGGCCTTCTGCTCGAGCTGCTCGTTGGTTTGCTGCAACTCGCGTTGCTGTGCTTGCAACTCGCCGGCGAGTTGCTGCGACTGAACCAGCAGGCCTTCCGTCTGCATTGTCGCTTCGATCGAGTTGAGCACGATGCCGATCGAGGCGGTGAGCTGTTCGAGGAAGGTAATCTGCATGGTCGAAAAGCCGTTCAGGGCCGCGAGTTCGATGACCGCCTTGACCTGGCCCTCGAACAGTACCGGCAGCACAACGATGTTGCGCGGCGGCGCTGCCATCAGCGCCGAGCGAATCGGCACGACGTTGTCCGGAATCTCACTGATCAGCAGGCGTCGCTTGTCGGCGGCGCATTGCCCGACCAGCCCGTGGCCAATCTTCAGGCGCGCCGGGTGAGCGGCCTCGTCGTCGAAGTCATCTGCATAAGCCGACAACAGTTTGAGTGATTGCCCGTCTCCACTGACCATTTGGTAGATGACGCCTTGGTGCGCATCGACGAGCGGCGCGAGCTCGGAGAGGAGGAGGCGGCCGACGGCATTGAGATCGCGCTGGCCTTGCAGCATCGAGGTGAACTTGGCCAGGTTGGTCTTCAGCCAATCTTGTTCGGTGTTGCGGTCGGTGGTCTGCCGCAGGTTTTCGATCATTGTGTTGATGTTGTCTTTGAGCTCGGCGACTTCGCCGCGCGCATCGACCTCGATGGCGCGCGTCAGGTCGCCCTTGGTCACCGCGGTAGCCACTTCCGCGATGGCGCGCACCTGGGTGGTGAGGTTGGCGGCGAGCAGGTTCACGTTGCCGGTCAGGTCCTTCCAGGTGCCGGCAGCGCCCGGCACGTTGGCCTGACCGCCGAGACGGCCTTCAACGCCCACCTCGCGCGCAACCGACGTCACCTGGTCGGCGAATGTCGCCAGCGTGCGCGTCATGTTGTTGATGGTGTCGGCAAGGGCGGCGACTTCGCCCTTCGACTTCACGGTGAGGTTCTGTTGCAGATCGCCATCGGCGACCGCGGTCACGACTTTGACGATGCCGCGCACCTGTTCGGTGAGGTTCGCGGCCATGACGTTGACCGTATCGGTCAAGTCCTTCCAAGTGCCGGCGACGCCCGGCACCTGCGCTTGGCCGCCGAGACGGCCTTCGGTGCCGACTTCGCGCGCGACGCGCGTCACCTCCGAGGCAAACGCGTTCAATTGGTCCACCATCGTGTTGATGGTGTTCTTCAGCTCGAGAATTTCGCCTTTCACGTCGACGGTGATCTTGCGGCTCAAATCGCCGCGCGCCACGGCGGTGGTGACTTCGGCGATGTTGCGTACCTGGGTGGTGAGGTTGGCCGCGAGGAGGTTGACGTTGTCGGTCAAATCTTTCCAGGTGCCGCCAACGCCGGGCACAACGGCCTGACCGCCGAGGCGTCCATCGGTGCCGACTTCACGCGCCACGCGCGTCACTTCGCCGGCAAAGGCGTTCAACTGGTCGACCATGGTGTTGAGGGTTTCCTTCAAAAGAAGGATCTCGCCGCGCACATCGACAGTGATCTTCTTGGAAAGATCGCCGCTGGCGATGGCGGTGGCGACTTCGGCGATGTTGCGCACTTGGCCGGTCAGGTTCGAGGCCATGAAGTTCACATTGTCGGTGAGATCCTTCCAGGTGCCGGCAACGCCTGGCACTTGCGCCTGTCCGCCGAGCTTTCCCTCCGAACCCACTTCGCGCGCGACGCGGGTGACTTCTGAGGCGAACGAATTGAGCTGATCCACCATGGTGTTGACGGTGTTCTTCAGTTCGAGAATTTCGCCCTTGACGTCGACGGTGACTTTGCGGCTCAAGTCGCCTTTGGCCACCGCGGTCGTCACCTCGGCGATGTTGCGCACCTGAGACGTCAGGTTGCCAGCCATCGAGTTGACGTTGTCGGTCAAGTCCTTCCACGTGCCGCCGACGCCTGGCACTTGCGCCTGTCCGCCAAGCTTGCCTTCGGTGCCGACTTCGCGCGCAACCCGCGTCACTTCGCCGGCAAAGCGGTTAAGCTGGTCGACCATGGTGTTGAGCGTCTCTTTCAGTTCAAGAATTTCACCCGAGACATTGACGGTGATCTTCTTTGACAAGTCGCCGCCGGCAATGGCGGTTGCGACTTCGGCGATGTTGCGCACCTGGCCCGTCAAGTTCGAGGCCATGAAGTTCACGTTGTCGGTCAAGTCCTTCCAGGTGCCGGCAACGCCCGGCACCGCGGCTTGACCGCCGAGCTTGCCTTCGGTGCCGACTTCGCGCGCGACGCGCGTCACTTCCGAAGCAAAGCCGTTCAACTGGTCCACCATGGTGTTCATGGTGTCCTTGAGTTCGAGGATTTCGCCGCGCACGTCGACCGTGATTTTGCGGCTCAAGTCGCCGCGCGCGACCGCCGTCGTCACCTGCGCGATGTTGCGCACCTGGTCGGTCAGGTTGCCGCACATGGCGTTGACCGAATCGGTCAAGTCCTTCCACGTGCCGGCGACGCCCGGCACGATGGCTTGGCCGCCGAGCTTGCCGTCGGTGCCAACTTCGCGCGCCACGCGCGTCACTTCCGACGCAAATGAGCGCAACTGATCGACCATCGTATTGATGGCTTCCTTGAGTTGCAGAATTTCGCCACGCACGTCGACGGTGATCTTCTTGGACAAGTCGCCATTGGCCACCGCAATGGTGACATCGGCGATGTTGCGGACCTGAGCGGTCAAATTGTCCGCCATCGAGTTCACCGACTCGGTCAAGTCCTTCCACACGCCGGTCACTTCGCGCACTTGTGCTTGACCGCCGAGCTTGCCTTCGGTGCCGACTTCGCGCGCCACGCGCGTCACCTCCGAGGTGAATTCGCGCAGCTGCCGGATCATGGTGTTGACGATCTTGGCTGACCGGAGGAATTCGCCCTTCAGCGGCCGGCCATCGACTTCCAGGCGCACGCTCTGCAGCAGGTCGCCCTGCGCGACCGCGGCGATGGCGTAGGTGACTTCGTTCGTCGGCCAGAGCAGGTCGTCGATCAGCGTGTTGACCGAACCTTCCATCTCGCCCCAGGCGCCGGCGCGATTGGTGAACTTGATCCGTTGCCGGGTGCGGCCCTCGCGCCCGACGGCGTAGCCAACGCGCTCCAATTCCTGCGCCATGCGCTGATTGGCGGCCACGATATCGTTGAAGGAATCCGAGATTTTGCCATAGAGGCCGACCGCGTCGCCGGGCAGGCGAACGGAGAAATCACCCGCCTTCATGGCCTGCATGGCTTGCAGCAATTCGCGCACGTCGTCGGTCGAGACACTGAGGCTCAAACTGTCGGCGGAACGCCCTGTCTTGGTGTGACCGTTGCCGTTGGTGTCGCCCTGTCCGCGCCGTGTCCGGCCGACTTCGGTCTTCGTGTCCATGCCCGCGCTCCCAAGCGTGCGGAGTAAAAGTGCAAAGGCGACGAGAAGCGCTAAGCGCGCGCACGCGTCTTCGGCGGGGGTTTGATTAGAGTCCGCCCATACCCCCCGCGAAGTTCCCAACGCGCGGAAGCAAGCGCGGTTCCCACTCAATGTCAGCGCGGAAAGTTTCCCCAGAAAGGCCTCATGGTTTCCCTTCCCTCAACCATTGCGGGAGGACTGGGGCGCGCTACAGTCGGCAACGGGAGGGGATATGGCGGAGATTGCGGTAGGCGACGCACGCTTCGACTTCGGCCGCGTCGTCGGACAGACATTTGGCCTTATCGGCCGCAATTTCTTTGCCTTCGTCATCCTTGCCCTGCTGCTGGTTGGGCTTCCGGGCTTCGGTATTCTCTACCTTCAGAATTTCATTTTGGCGCAGCGCCCCGATCTGCTTGCATGGGCGCCGCTGGCGACGACCATCTTTAGCATGGTGATGAGCTACATCCTGCAAGGCGCGCTTACGCGCGCCTCCGTCGATGATCTCTCGCACAAGGGCGTGAACCTCAGCGCGGCTCTTGGCGATGGACTTCGCTACCTTCTGCCGCTGTTCGCGGTAGGTCTTCTGGCCACGCTCGGCGTTTTCATTGGACTGATATTTCTGGTCATCCCTGGATTGATCCTGATGGTGCGTTGGGTTGTGGCGGGCCCCGCCATTGTGATTGAGCAAGACGGACCAACCCATGCCTTGGGTCGCAGCGCTGAGCTCACTGAGGATCATCGCTGGGCCATTTTCGGCCTCTTATTGCTCTATCTGGTTTTCGTTTATTCACTGACTTTTGGCTATCGGCTGGCGCTCTCGGGCGCGAGCGGCATATTGCCGGACGCTGGCGGCTATGTTTTTGCAGCCGTAAGCGCAGCGGTTGGCGCGCTCTTGTCGCTTGTCCGGACGGTCGGCATGGCCTCGCTCTATTTCGAGCTGCGGCGCGTGAAGGACGGCGTCGGCATCGACGAAATCGCCAAGGTTTTCGACTAGACCTAAACGTTGTCGTGCTTGTCGCGCTTGCGCACGCCGAACAGCAGTTTTTGTTCCAGCCGCCGGCGCAACGCGGCGTAATAGGCGCGCAGGAAGTCGGGATCCTGTTCGCGTGGCGGTCTGCGCCAGTCAATTTTGTGACGGATCCGCTCAGCGACCAGGCGCATCGCCTCTGGCTCATGATCGCGCAGCACGACTTCGAGCACCTGCAATTCCTTGACGCCGTACTTGTCGAGTTGCGCCTCGGTGAACTTGAACGCCCCGGCGCTGTCTGAGTGCTCGGCCATGTCCGGCAAAAGCGTGCGCTTCGGCGCTTTCAACACCCAGGTGCCGGCGACGATGTCGCCGAGCCGCAAGCGGTCGCGGTTGAACAGTGGAAAGAAGACGAACACAGCGCACCAGAGGATGCCGCACAATACGATGAGGGCGCCGACATCCTGGGCGCCGGCGAACAGGAAACCGATCGGCAGATAAAGCTCGAGCTCACGCATGGCGTTGCGGGCGATGATGCGGTCGGCGGTGAGAACGCCGCCATTGCGCGCCGCGACGCGGATGCCCATTACCCGTTTACCGGGTGTCGCGCCACGCGCAGAACTCTCGAAGAGCGTGAAATAGAAGTTGCGCAACAGGAACGCGCCCAAGAGCCAAATGATGGCGATTACTTCGCCGCCGCCTTGAAAGCGGCCGGCGGCGAACGCAGCGACGACCAGAAGCGTCAGCGCGATCAGGGCAGCGACGAGAATGGCAAGGTCGATGAGCAGGGCCCCCGCGCGTTCGCTCGCGGATGCAAGCTTTACGCGCAGGTCGACGCCTTCCGGGGTCACTAGCGATCGCACCCGCGGATCGATGGCCGTCATGGTCATGCGCGCCGCCCGCGCGGTATGTAGAAATAGCTGAACCAGATCGCCGCGCTTGTGGCCGCAATCGCGTAGCGCCCCCAGTCCTGGACAACGAGCTGGCGGGCAAAACCCTCAAGCAAGCCCGCAATGAACAGCATGATCACCACGCCCAGCATGGCGATCCCGCCTTCGCGTCCAGCCCGTTCCGCTGCCTGCAGGCGCGACAGCGAGCCCGGAAAGGCCACCGCCCAGCCAATGCGGATGCCGGCTGCGCCCGCCAGGATGATGGCGAACAATTCCGTCACGCCGTGCACCAAAATCCAGCCGCCGAACGGTACTGCCAGCCCGTGCGCATCGAAGACCGCAAACATCGCACCGAGCGAGCAGCCATTATAGGCGATTAGCAAGATGCTCGGCAGGCAAAAGGCGATGCCCAGGGCAAAGGCGAACAGCGAGATCTGCGCGTTGTGCGTGAACAGGAACGTGGCAAAGACGCTGAGCGGTGCGCTCCGATCGTTGGGCGCACCGTAGAGGGTCGCGCGCAATTGCTCTGTCGTCGCTGTCGGGTCGCGCCCGCCGGATAGGCTTTCCGGCACGAACGAAAAGAAGAAGGAGGGGTCGGCGCGAACCAGAAAGTACGCCGCTGCGAGGCCAGCCAGCGTCACCAACGCTGCCGCCAATGTCTCGCGCCACATCGCGCGCACTGTCCGCGGCCAGGCAATTGCAAAGAAATCGAGAATGCGCTCGCCCAGCGTTGCGCGCGCGCCGTAGACGAAAAAATAGGCCCTCGCCGAAAGCGCCTCGAGATAATCGACCAGTGCGGAATCCAGCGACGTCGCCCGCGCCACTGACAATGACGACAATGTCGCACGGTAAAGCGCCGGGATCGCCAGCATGTCTTCGTCTGACAGGCTTTGCGGCGAACGCCGTTCGACTTGCGCGAGCAGCTTTTCCAGCTGCGCCCAGGTCGCTTCGCGCTCCAAGCGAAACCGCAGGCTGCGCAGCGATTGGTCCATCACACGCGCTCCTGGCGGCGCAGCGTGTCGTAGGCGCGCACCAGTGCCTGCCCGAGTTGACGCACCGGCGCGTCGACGATGTGCACGCCCAGACGCCGGAGCCGGGCTAGCACAATTCCACGCTCTTGCAGGAGCCGTTGCGCAATTACAGCGCGGGCCACATCGTCGGCCGAGCGCGGCTCCGCATCGCGCAGCGTCTCCAGCTCTTCATCGGCAAACGTCACGAACACGATGAGGTGGCGCCGCGCCAGCCGCATGATGTTTTCAACCATCAGCTCCGCATTCACTGTGTCGGTGAAGTCGGTGAAGACGATGACCATCGAACGCCGCTGCAGCCGCTCGGCCAGCGCCGTCAGGCTGAGCGTGTAATTGCTCTCATCGGTGGAATAATCGAGCTTCGCGGTCTGCGCCTGCAACAATGTGAAGGAGCGCGTGCCGCTGGCGAAGCCGGTCGTTAGGTGAGGGCGCGAGTCAAAGCCGAAGAAACTCACGCGATCGCCGAGCTTCAGCGCGACATAGGCCAGCATCAAGGACGCATTGATGCTCCAATCGAGGCGCGCCACGCCCGCAATCGGTTCGCACATGGCGCGCCCGGTATCGATGGCAAAGACCAGCTGGTGGTTGCGTTCGGCCCGAACTTCCTTCGCCAGCAGACGCACGTGGCGCGCCGACTGCTTCCACTCCACCAGCCGGTGATCCATGCCAGGCTGAAACTCGGTCAGCGCATCGAACTCCGAGCCATCGCCGCGATCGCGCAGCGGTTTGATCCCGTGCGTCATGGTCCGCGAGAACAGGAGCTTCGCTTCGCGCTCGACCGCGTCGAGATCGGGGGTGACAGCCACGCGCTTGGCCGTCGGCGCGATGAGCTGGCGCCAAGCGAGGCCCAGCGGACCCATCCACCGGCAATGGAGGTTTTCTACGCTGCCCTCGCCGCGCCGCAGCAGCGTGACGGAGACGTGCGCTTCGCCGCGCCCGTTCTCGAATTTCACGCGCTGCGCTGTGGCCGGCTGCTGCAGCACGTGGTTGGTCTCGATCGCCGCTTCGGCATGGCCAGGTCCCCTGCCTGGATAATCGAACTTCAGATCCGCTTCGATCGGCCCCGCGCCAATCGGCGCCATCGAAGGAATAGCGACATGCACGCGCATGCGCCCAGGCGCTGGCGCCAACACGCCGTCGATCACCACAAGTGCGCAAACGCCGAGCGCCCACGCCGCCCCGATAGCCCACAAATTCCCGGCCGCCATCGTTGCCAGCAACAGCGATAAAGGCGCGGCGAGGCAAGCAAGCACGATGGCGCGGCTGGTGGGCGAGATCATCGCGGCGCTTCAACTTGATCCAGGATCGCGCGGATCGCAGTGTCGGTGGTGCGGCCCTCGATCTCGGCGCCAGGGGAGAGCAGCACGCGATGGCGCAGCGCCGGCAAGGCGAGCGCCTTTACGTCATCTGGAATGACATAGTCACGGCCATCGAGTGCGGCCCATGCGCGCGTGGCTGAAGCCAGCATCGCCGCGCTTCGCGGGGAAGCGCCGAGTTCGAACGTCGCGCCTTCGCGCGTGGCCCGCACGATGCGTACGATATAATTCACAACTTCGTCGGTTAGACGAACAGCGCCGGTCGCCGTCACCGCCGCCGACAAGACTTCACCGCTCACCACTTTCCGCAAACCCAACGCTGCGGGATCTTGCACCGCCAGGCGCGATCCGTGCTCGCGCACAATCCGCAGCTCTTCCTCGATCGAGGGATAGGCGATGACGTGCTTGAAAAGAAACCGATCCAATTGCGCCTCCGGAAGCGGATAGGCGCCTTGCTGTTCGATCGGGTTTTGCGTGGCGATGACAGTGAAGCGCGGACTCAACGTGTGACGCTTGCCGTCGAGCGTGACGCCGCGCTCCTGCATCGCTTCCAGAAGCGCTGCCTGCGTCTTCGGCGGCGTGCGGTTAATCTCATCGGCCAGCAGCACGTCGCAGAAGATCGGCCCTTTCGTCAGCGTGAAGCTGTTGGTTTGAAAGTTGAACAGGTTCGAGCCCAGAATATCGCCCGGCATCAAATCCGGCGTGAACTGGATGCGCCCGAATTGCAGATCGAGGGTGTAGGCAAAGCATTGCGCCAGCAGCGTCTTGGCCGTGCCCGGCGCGCCTTCGAGCAGCACATGGCCCCCGGCGAGCAGCGCGGTCAGCATCAGATTGACGCTGTCCGCCTGGCCGATGACGGCCTTTTCGATTTCGGCGCGAATGCCGTCGGCAATCTGCCGAACTTCAGCCAGCTGCACGGGCAATCTCCTTTTTCCACGCGTACAGCTTGCGAGCTGCATCGAGCATTTGTTGCGGGGACTTCGCGGCGCCTGCCGCGGCCGCAAGGTGCGAATAAGATGTATCAGCGCCTTGCGTCGTCGCGATGCGATCGAGAGCCGCCGTCATATGTTCCTCGTCCTGGCGCCCAAGGCCAAGCTTCTCGCCGGCAAGCGCTGCCGTCATCCGAGCATAGCTGGGGCCAAGCCGCTGCTCGCGCCGTGCAAGGCGGATGAGCGCCGCGGAATTCTCCGCCAACGCCGTCTTGCCCAAAGCGATCGCACGCTGCACGGGCGCGTTCGGCCCAAAACGGAGCGCCGCACGCCAAGCCAGCAATGCGCCGGCGATGGCAAAGCCCAGCGTAAAGCCAAGGAAAGGCGGTTGGAACGCCAAGCGCAATGCACTGCGCGCCGAGCCCAATCCGTTCAGTGTGACGTCGAACACGATGGGCGCATTGTCCTTGCGCAGGAGCGCCAGAAAGCTCATCGCGGCCCGGGCGTTGTCGACGTCGGCAATGCCTTGCGTGTTGAAGAAGTCCGGATCGGCCAGCACGTAGACATTTGTCTCCGCGCGATTGCGGATGACGCGCGCCAGCACCGTAGCGCCAGCGCTATCAGTGACGAGCGGGGTGAGCGCATCGCCGGAGATGGTTTGCAGCTGATCGATCGAACCGGCGTGAAGCGTTGTTTTCTCGGTGTTGGTGAGCACTGGCGCCCCAACGCCATTGCTGCGCGCAATCCGTGCGTTCGGCGCCACATCCGACAATAGGAGCGCGATCATTTCCACCGGCGCCGCTTGCACCCGCGATACCCAGCCGCGGTGCGTTGCGTCCGGGACCGTCTCCCATTTCGGCAAGATCACCAGCGTCGTCTCGCCACTGGCATTGGCGAGGTCCGCCCAGGTCAGTGGCTGCTGCGGCGTCACAATGACGAAGCTCTGGCGCCGCGTGAGGTCGCCAGTAATGCGCCCGACGCGGACACGCTCGCCGTTAGCGTTGAGCAAACGCACGGCGCCGGCATAGCCGACAGCCGATTGCGACAGGGCGTGGGCGCCGCCGTTCGAGCCGCTGGCAAGCTCAGGCTCGAAGGCCGAGAGCAATATGAATGCCGCGAACGAGAACACGCCAACCAGCACAAGGCCCGCCATCACCGCAGGCGAAAACGCGCCGGCTTTGCTCTCCCTTGCGCCGTTCATCGCCGCGCACCTTGCAAGGCAAATTCCGCGTAGGCTTGGCGGCACGCCGTGTACTGGGACGCCGTCAGCGCTTGGCCGCCGAACAGGCTGCGCTCCACCGCGCTCGCAATCCCGGAGAATGTCGTTTGCCCCTGCGGCGACAGCCGATCGAGGCGTGAGATCTCGCGGCTGGTGAGCGCCGGACCTATGGCGATCTTCAGCACGCTCTCGAAATCTTCGATACTGCGATGAAGCAGAACCCGAGCCGCTTCGCCGTAGCGGCCTTCGCCGGCGAGGCGGTCCGCTTCTTCAAGGAGAGCATGAGCGCGCACGGCCGTGGGCCGGTAATCCGGGCTCGGCGCCGGCGCGGCTTTCGGCTTGTCTGCCCGCGCCGGCATGCGCCGTCTGATCTCGGAGAAGAGGGCGTAGGCGATGACCACAACGATGATCGCAACGCCGCCATAGAATACGTAGCTTAGAAATGGCGCGATCGCGCGCAGGAATTCTCCAACCGGCCGCAACCAGTCAGGCGCCTCCGGGCGCGTGTATTCGCTGAAATGGAATTGCAGCTGGCTATCGCGCAGCATCGCTGCGTGAGCGGCTGCGAACTGGTCTCCCGCCGGTGCGGCGACCTCCTGGGCTTGCGGCTGCGCTTGCATATCCCCCGCCCGTATTTTTGACCGGCGCCTAGGAAGACGCAACTCTTCAACCGGCGCCCGGCAATGTTGCTGTCACTGTTTTGCAGTAAAATGTGGTGGATGAGGGGCTCCCAAAGCGCGCCCCTTTCATTTGCGCGGCGCGTCGAGCTTCTTGGCGCGCTTCTTCAAATGCTCCAGCTCCCATAGATCGTTGCGGCTGAAGCCAAGTTTTGGCCCGATCGCGGCAAGGATAGTGCGGCCGATTTTGTGCTCCAGCTGCTCGAGCCGCAAGACCTTCTCGCGCTCGTCTGGGCCCACCGCGACGTCTTCGCCTTCCTGCATGGCAAGCATGATTTCCTCGCCACGCAGCACCAGCTCGGTTTTGAGATCAAGATAGGCGTGCACGTCGGCGGCGATGCCCGGCTTGAAGCGGTCCGACAGCCTTCTTAGCGTTTGTCCCATCTCGCTTTGCGCGAAGCGGCCGCTGCGAATGTCTTCGAGCATTCTCTTGTGGGCGTCGTGGTCGGACTTGATCCAGGCGTGTGTGGCGCGCTCGCTGCGCGAGAGGATGAAGAAAAGCGAGGCCGGAACCAAAAGCAGCGTCAGCACCATCGCCAGCAGCGGCTGATCAGGGAAATGATTGAACACCGAGTGCAGAATGTATGCGCCGATCAAGCCCGGGAAGAACACCAACGGATTGAAGCGATAGCGCGCCGCATCTGCCTGCACTTGCGTCTCGCTCATCTCATGGGCAGCGGCGGCGAAGAGGGCAGTGGCGCCGCCGTGCATGATCGCCGTGCCGAAGCCGCGCACCAGCCAAGCGCTATAATTGGCGCCGGGCAATTCATAGAGATACCAGGCATTTTCGACCATCG
Source organism: uncultured Pseudomonadota bacterium (assembly GCA_963837475.1). Classification (GTDB taxonomy): domain Bacteria; phylum Pseudomonadota; class Alphaproteobacteria; order Caulobacterales; family Aquidulcibacteraceae; genus Vitreimonas. The sequence continues at coordinate 98,857 of CAWIND010000001.1, read as the reverse complement.
AGAAACCGGCCCCGACGGCAAAGCCTGCAATGGCTGCGTCGAGTTTGAACCCAAGCCTGTTCATCGCGAACATCGCGATAATGGGCAGCGCCTTCATCGGCTCTTCGACGGCGGGCGCGAGGTAGCGGCTATAAGCGCTAAAGCCGATCGGAAAACCGTCCATCACCCGCCAATTGGCGAAGAAGCTCAGGCCGGCGAGCGCGCCCCCGATCAGCACCATGAGTGCGATCGTGCGCATGGTGATGAGATTGAAGATGTCCAGCCGGTCGAACACCAGCAGTAGAACAAGGACCGGGGCCATCGCGGTGGCCCCTTTTTCCAAGAGATCAAGATCCATCACATGATCTTCAGCGAGATGAGCGCCTCTCCGCCATGGTCTTCGCCGTCAACGAAGCCCTCGGCGTAGCCAATTGATAACACCATCGGCAGCCGCAACGCAGCCGTGAAATTCAAATCGACCTGTAGACCGGCAGTCTCGTATGTGTGGTCCTCGCCGATGCTGGGCTCGGCGAAGAGCGCGCCCGCGAACAATGCTGTACGCGCATTGCTCAGATAAAGGCTGGCCACGCCGAGGTCGCGGAAGCGGATGGGCGGCAGGTTTACTTCACCCATTACCCGCACAAAGCGCCGCGCGCTGATCTCGTCGATGTCGAAGCCGGGGAAACTGTCGAACTGACGGTAGCGCTTCACTTCGCGGTCATCGACATAATTGTTGCCGAACCCGCCCATGTAGAAGCTGCTTAGCGGATTGGTGCGGGCGCCGCCGACCGCGCCGGCGGCGGTGTAGAGCCACACCGAGGTATTATTCCATGGCAGGGGCACGCCGAAGTCGAGCCCGCCACGCAGGCTTGGGAAATATTCCTGGTTGGCATAGTCGACTTCGCCGTTCAGGTTCCAGCTCCAGCCCTTTTCGTGATCGACGGCGCCAAGCGAACGCGTCTCGTTCGTGTAATGAAGTCCCGCATCGAGCGTAACGAGATTGTCGAACTGGCTGCTGACGTCTTGGGCGCCCGGCAGCGTGTCGAGACCGCTATAATAATTGAGGTTGGTCTCGAAATCCAATTGCCGCGGCACGTCATAGATGAAGGCGTGATGATAGCCGATTGCGCCTGCGTCGCCCGCGCGAGAACGATAGGTCGGCCCAAAAATGTCGTAGAAGTCGGCGTCGTTGTGCCAATAGCGCAAGCGCCAGCTTAGCGTGTGATAGGCGAGATCGAAGTGCCAGTTTTGGTCTTCGTAGCGCGAACTCGGATCATAGGAGAGCGTCGCCGTCAGTTGATGGAATTGCAGCGGATCTTCGAAGATGACGTGATAGCCGCCGGTCACCAGCCCGCGATAACCTTCAATCACGGGATAGGCCGCGCCCAAGCGCATCTCGCGCTGGGGGACGTAGTGGCTGCGGTCGATCACCATGCTGTCGAACGGCACTTGGCTCGGGGGCCCGACGCCCCAGGTGGTGACGACCGGATGCTGCTGGGCGATCTCGGCGCCGAGGAAACGGATCGCGCCTGCGTCTTGCAGCGGCGCCGGCTGGATCACCCCGGGTCGGAAGCCCTGGCCTGTGTATTCGTAGACAACCAGTGATCCGTCCGCGCGCGGGATTGGGCGGAAAAATCCGGTCGATGCGTTGCTCACCAGCGCGCTCTGCTGGGTGGCGATGTCGAAGCGATAGATGTTTGAAACGCCGGTATAATAGGCGCTGCCATAGAGATAGCGGCCGTCCGGCGAGAACACGAAGCCTTCCGGCGTCGATTGACCGAGCGCGAAGCTGGCGATCGGCTGCAGCGGGCCTTCGCCCTGATTGGCGCCCTGACCGGCGCCCAGATCGCCGCTCAGATCGCCGCTCAGATCGGCGGTGTGAAACACTTGCACCGTCTGATGGCCGTTCGGTTCGCCGACGGACATGGAAAGCATCGTCCCGTCGGGCGAGATATCGAGATCGAACGGTGTGACGCCGAAATCGAAGGTGTGGAGCTGGCTCCAGCTTGTGTAGGGCGGCGGAATCCGCACCAGAGTCACATAACCGTTGAGGTGCCGCATGCCCCACAGCGAATGGTCGGCCGGATTGAAGACAATGCCGCCGATGCGCGCGTCGTGCAGCACTTCGCGCTGATGGCCGGTCGCGATATCGACCTGCATGATGTCGCGATAGGCGTAGTTGTCGGTTGTGTACCAAGCGGTATTGCTCTGCGGGTCGTAGGCGAGCGACGTCACCTGATAGAGCATTGCGCCCTTGATGTCGGTCAGCCGCCGCACATGGCCTGAGCCCGGCGACAGCACGCCGACATGCGCGATCACGCCCGGATAGCGGAACGCGCCGATCAGATCGCCGGTGCGGGGATCGAAGAATGTGCGCGACACCGAACCGAGCGCGCGCGGCGCCAGCGGCGTCGCTGTGGTTTCCGGATAAGCGCGCACGGACTGCAAATTCTGCTGCTGGAACGTGTGCTCCCACGCGATCCAGTCCTGCCAAGCTTGGTTCAGCGATTTTCCGAACACCCGCCGGAACTGCATCGAATAATAGCCTGCGCTGCCGGCATCGCGCCGCAGCCACGCAACCACTTTCTCCGGCCCGTAGGTCAGCGCCAGATACGAGAAGAAGCGCGTGCCGTAGAGATAGTCGTTCACGCCGATCTGGAAGTCGGAATTGATTCCCGCCGAACTCCAGCCCACCGGCGAGTAGAAATAGGCGTTGTCGCGCACCATGGCGCGGAACACCATTTCGTCGTAGCCGCCCTGCGCGCGGCCGAAGCCGCCGGCCATCCATGTTTCCATGAACACCGCGCTGCCTTCGAGATACCAGCGCGGCACGTTCACACGCGGCGTCGCCAGGAAATTGTAGAGCATCGACTCCGGATGCTCCTGCAGCGCCATCGGCTTGCCGAAGAAGATATGGCGCCAGAAGGCGTCGGTGTCGTTCCACACGTCCATCGTCGCCACGTGCGCGAGCTCGTGGTTCATCAGCGTGAAGAAGCGCTCGCCTGCGCTGAACGTTTCATAGGTCTGGCTGAGCGGGGCGATGTCGATTAGCAGCGCGTTGTTCGGCGAAGCGCGCGCCGCGGCGTTGCCATAGTCCGAGAAATCCTTGAGCAGCAGCGTCGTGCGCTCCCACGGACGCCAGCCGAACATGCGCCGTTGGAAGGCGAGCGAATTCTCCGCGGCGCGCCCGACATAAGGGGTGAGATAGGTTTCCGAAGGATCGAAATAGAGGAGCCGAAGGTCGTTGGTCTGGATCTGACTGAGATCGATGACGGGGACCGCGTCTGGCGCCTGGCTTGGCAATGGCGCGCCCGGCGCCGGCGTTTCGACTTGGGTGGTCGGCGGCGTCGGTGCGCTTGGCTGAGCGGGGGTGTTGGCGTCGCCGGGTTGGGCGGCTGAGGCGTCAGGAGGAGCGGTCTGGGCCCAAGCTGATCCGGCAAAGGCAAGGCCGAGAAACGCCGCGCCGAACGCAAATTTCCGCATGAAACGCCCCCCGGCGTCCGCCTGGCCCGTGAATGTGAGACGGCGGAAGGTCCGCCGTCTCACCGATTCGTGCGAACTAATTCGCCTGCAGAGCGGCGGAGAAGCTCGCGCTTTGAGCCATTGCCGCGAATGCCGGTTGGCTCGCTAGCGCTGCAAACGCCGGCTGCCGCGCCAGGGCGGTGAACGCTTGGGCGTTACGCGCCAGGGCTTGGAACGCCTGCGGGTTGCGCGCCAACGCCGCGAACGCTTGCGGCGCTTGCGCCATCGCCGCGAACGCTTGCGGGTTTTGCGCCAGAGCTTGCATCGCTTGGGCGTTCAAGCCTTGCGCGGCACCTGCTTGCACTTGGAAGGCTTGGGCTTGGCCGGCGAGCGCTTGGAAGGCTTGCGGGTTGCGCGCCAGAGCTTGGAAGGCTTGCGCATTGGCGCCGAGCGCTTGGAACGCTTGCGCATTGTTCGCCAAAGCTTGGAACGCCTGCGCATTCGCCGCTAGCGCTTGGAACGCTTGTGCGTTCGAGGCGAGTGCGGTGAAGGCGGCCGCGTCGTGCGAAAGCGCGCTCATCGCTTGGGCATTGTTGGCCAAAGCTTGGAACGCTTGGGCGTCACGCGCCATGGCGATGTTGGCGGAAGGATTGCGCGCCGCTGCTTGGAAGGCCGCGATGTTTGCGCCATAGGCCGCGAAAGCTTGCGGGTTGCGCGCCATCGCCGCGAACGCCTGCGGGTGCTGGGCCAACGCCGCAAACGCTTGCGGATGCTGGGCCATCGCCTGGAAGGCCTGCGGTTGGGCCGCCATCGCTTGGAAGGCCTGCGCATTGGCCGCCAGCGCTTGGAACGCCTGGGCGTTCATGCCTTGAGCGTTCATGCCCTGAGCGTTTAGGCCCTGAGCGTTCAGGCCTTGGGCGACACCCGCTTGCGCGGTCGCCGCGTTGACGTTCGCCGCCAGCGCTTGAAACGCTTGCGGGTTTTGCGCCAGGGCTTGGAAGGCCCGCGCATTGGCCGCCAGCGCTTGGAACGCTTGTGCATTCGCCGCCAACGCGCTCATCGCTTGGGCGTCGCCTGCCAAAGCTTGGAACGCCTGGGCGTCGCGCGCCATCGCCGCATGGCTTTGGGCCGCGCGCGCGTCAGCCGCGAAAGCTTGCGGGTTTGCCGCATAAGCCGCGAAGGCTTGCGGGTTGCGCGCCATCGCCTGGAACGCCTGCGGATAGCGTGAGAACGCCGCAAACGCTTGCGGATAGCGGGCCATGGCCGCGAACGCTTGCGCGTTCACCCCTTGCGCCGCCGCCGATTGCGCCGAGGCGGCTTGCACGCCGCTGGCCAGCGCTTGGAAGGCCTGCGGATTGCGGGCCAGCGCCGTGAAGGCTTGCGGATCGCGCGCCATCGCCACCAGCGCTTGCGGGTTCTGAGCGAGCGCCGCAAAGCCCGGGTCGCGCGCCAGAGCGCGGAACGAGGCGTCGTGGATCATCACTTCAAAAGCGTCAGTTTGCATGAGGAGCGGGATGGAATTGTCGCCGAGCGTGATGTCGCCGGCGCCGACTTGGGCGGACTGATAGCGCTCAGCCGGGGCAATGGTGCCGGCGGATTCGCCCGTTGGCGGAAATACTCTGCCGACGCTGTAGGCGCCGACAGCCACGACCGCCAGGCAGGTCGCGGCAATACCCATTTTCGCGTTATTCGATAGCTTCGCAGCCATTGTTCATACCCTCCAAGCCTGGCCGGCCATTGGCCGCCAGCTCCATCCGCTCCCTGCCACGCCAGCTTACTCCGTTATGAAGGGCTGGCCACAGAATAGTGATTTTGAAAGAGCGGCTTGGGCCGCGCTCGGCGGCCGGACTCCCTTTCAAAATGCGCACTGCGGGGCGCGCGAGGTCTCTTATAGGAGCGCTTGGCGCGATGAGATGTGACCCCGGTCTCTTGTTGGTCGGGGCGATTTTCCAACCTCCAACCCCTGTGCGTCTTGCTGTGCGTCTGCTGTCCTTGCTGCACCGCGCAAAGGGACCGCGCAAACGGACCGCGCAAACGGACCGCAAAGGGCGCCGCGGACAAGGGCAAAGCGCCTTAGGTCAAACCCCTCATGGTTGCAGGACTGCCCGGCAAGGCCGGCGCCATCTTGAACGCGGCGCGCGCGCATGGGATGGCTTTCGGCCTGATGTGGCTTGAGCGCCGATCGCGGGGGCGCGGCGGCCCGGCAAAGGGGATAGCGATATGATTGCTCGGTGGATGATCATTGGTTTTGTGCTTTGGGCGGCGGTGACGCTGTCGTTCCGGTTCATTGAGCAAGACGTCTTCACCCAGGGCGTGGCCGGCATTCCTCTGCTTCTCTTCGCTGCGCCGGTGGCCATGTTCATCGTCACCTTCGTTCTCTTGCGCCTCTTGAAAGTGGATCCGGCGGACCGCGGCGAAGTGGCCTCGATTTTCGCCTTGCCTGGGCTCTTGGTCGGCATCTACACGATCAATAGCTTTCACATCGTCTTCCCGAACCTCGATCCCTCGCTTTATGCGACGTTTGCGAGCTTCATGTATGCGAGCTATGCGGCGGCGATCCTGGCGGGGGTGATTTCCTCGCGGATGGGCCAGAAGACCTGACGCGCCGCACAACGCAGAGCCTGTTGCTCGCCCACGCGCGGCGATAGGCTGCGAGTTCGCTGGGCCGTCCGCATAAGGCGGCCCTTGACGGGGCATAAGTGTCGAACGGGACCAACGTTGAGCCGGTCGAAGACGTCTCCCACGTGGAGGCGAGCCCGCGGCGCATGTCGCGCGTCTGGGCCCGCCAGACCGCCATTCTCGCCATCGCGGCGGTCGTCATCTTCTGGGGTTTCTACACCCTCGACCACGTCGCCCAGTCGATGACCAGCCACGCGCAGGGCAATCCGCTCCAGCGCTACTTCAATTACGATCCGGACAGCCTCTCCAATGCGATCGCGTCGCTCGCCGACGTCAACGCCGCTGTCTTCGGCATTGTTTTGACCGTCGTCAGCATCATCGTCCAATTGACTGCCGACCGCTATACGGGCGTGGCGCGCATGTTCCTGCGCGACCGCATCAATATTCTGGTGCCGGCCTATTACGTTGTCGCTTGCGTCGTCAGCGTCTGGCTTTCAGCCTCGGTGCAGCCGCAATTCGTGCCGCACGCCACGGTGACCGCGGTGCTCTCCATCACCACGGGCGGCCTCGTCATCATGGCCCCGTATTTCGGCTACGTGTTCTGGTTTCTAGAACCGCGTCACATCATTGCGCGCATCCGCGAAGACGCCGTCGCCCGCGCCATCAGCGGCGCCTTGAAGCAGGACAAGGAGAATTGCTTTGCGTCCCAGGCGCAAACCTTGTTCGCGCTCGAAGAGCTCACCGACATCACCAACAATTCGGTGTCAGGCCGCGACAAGATCATCGCCAGCGAAGCCGTCGACGCGCTGAAAGACCTCGCGCTCGAATACTTGAAGGTGAAGCCGAGCGCCAGCGAGACATGGTTTTCCATCGGCCCGCAAATCCGGCTCAATCCCGATTTCGTCGCCATGGACCCAGAATTGCTGGCCGACCTCGAAACCCGGCGCACATGGGTCGAGTGGAAAGTGATGCGTCAGTACCTGAGCATCTACAACGAAGCCATCGGCTCGATGCGCGACATCAATTACCTGATCGCCATCGACACACGATACATTGGCGAAGCCGCCGCAAGAGCCGGTGACACAGAGCTCATCGATCTCGTTTACCGATTTATGAACTCCTACATTCGGGCGACGTTGAACGCGAAAGACATCCGCACCGCCTACAATGTGCTCAACCAATACCGGAAACTGATCGAATTCATGCTTCAGCATGGCAATCACAAAGGCGCGCTCGATGGCGTCAAGCACATGAAATACTACGGTCTCGTCAGCTTCGACATGGATCTGAGCTTCGTCACCGAGACCGTCGCCTACGATATGTCGGCGCTCGCTCAATTCGCCAATGAACTCGGCTCGCCCGCTGAGCAGGGCATTCTCGCCGAATTCCTCGAACTCGATCGCCCGCCATTCGTGCGCGGCAAGGAAAAAGCGCTGCTCGGCGTGCGCAAGGCGCAAGTCAAACTCGCCGCTTATTATCTGGTCAGCGACCAGGCCGCGCGCGCGCGCGCAATCGCCGACGACATGAAGGACGAACCGCGCGAGCGGCTGCTGAAAATCCAGCACCAGCTCGGCGCCGTTGAGAGCAAGGAATTCTGGGAAATCATCGACCGCGGCCGCAATTTCGAATATATGCCGCCCGCCCAGCGCGCCTGTCTGGTCACCTTCTTCGAATGGCTCAGTGTTGAGGCCGACGCCGCCTCCTGATCACGAAACCCAGCATCACAACGCAGCATCACGAAACGCAACGCGCGATCGCGTGCGCAAGCGCGACCGCGCGCGCGTCGCCGATGAGGTCGGGGCCCATGCGGTTCATGACGTAGGCCGCGCCAATGCCGTTGTCGGGGTCGGCGTAGCCGAACGAACCGCCCCAGCCAGTATGTCCGAAGGCGTCGGGATTGGGGCCGAAAACGCCGGTAGTGTTGCGCGCGACCCCATGGGCCCAATGCACCTCAAAGCCAAGCAGCTGGTCCTTGCGGCGGCTGCGGACTTCGACCATGCGCGCTATGGTTTGCGCCTTCATGAGCGCAACGCCATCGAGGGCGCCGCCATTGGCGAGTGCGCCGAACACGCGGGCGATGCCGTCCGCCGTCGCGTGCAAATTCATCGCCGGCAATTCCGCCGCCCGCCAGGCGCGCGTGTTGGCTTGTTCGGGCGCAAGGTCCGGATTGGTCAGCGCCATCAATGCAACAGGCGCCAAATTGAGCGCGGCGATGTCAGGCTGAACCGCCGGCGCGATCAGCGCGGCAACGCGCGCATCTTCGAAGACGGGCAGACCGAGATGAATGTCGGCGCCAAGCGGATAGGCGAGGTCGCTGGCGATGAAGGCGCCCAGGGTCTTGCCAACGGCGCGCCGGAAAATCTCGCCGGCGAGATAGCTGAACGTGCCGGCGTGATAGGAGGTGGCCTCGCCCGGAACCCAGCTCGGCGCCTGGCGCGCAAGTTTCGTGCAACATCCCGCCCAGTCGTAAATATCTTCCGCAGCTGTGGGCTCGGCAAAACCGGGAAGCCCAGCCTGATGCGAAAGCGCTTGCGCGACAGTCGTCCGTTCCTTGCCGGCCGCGCCATATTCGGGCCAATAGCGGGCCACCGGCGCATCATAATCGATCAGTCCGCGCTCAACCGCCATTGCAAGGGCGATTGCGGTAACGCCCTTGGTCGTTGAATAGACGTTCACCAGCGTATTGCGTGTCCAGGGACGCGTGCGCGCGGCGTCGCGCGCCCCGCCCCACAGATCGACGACGTTGCGGCCGCGATGATAGACGCTGATGCCGGCGCCGACTTCGCGCAGCGGTTCAGGGCGTTCGAAGTTTGCGATGAACTGATCGCGCACCGCTTCGAAACCAGGAGCGACTTCGCCTTCGATGCTGAGCGCCACCATGTTCTCCCTTCACGCAGCCGCAAGGCCGCGCACGTAAAAGCGTACGACTTCGTCGCCCAAGGCGTGTGCGCCGACCGGGTCCGGTTCGCGCCGCCATTTTGGAATCCAAGCAAACAAGCCCGCGCCTGAGCGGGCCGCGGCCTGAATGTCGTCGCCGAGCGAAAGCGTCCTGTCTTTGACGCCGCGGCGACCCATCGCTTCATAGCGGCGCGAAATGGCGCCCGCGCGCTGGTTGAGGTCGTGTTGCAAGTCCTCGGGCAAGCCGCGCAGGCCAGCGAGTGGGGCAAGAGGGGCAAGATCGCTGGCAAGCGCTTGGGTGTTGAGGTGAATGCCGATCGCGCTCTGTTCCAAGCCCGTCGCCCCGTGCTTCACCGCGAGGTCGGCGACCGCCTCGTAAAGGTCGAACGCGCGCTCATAGCAACGCCGCACAAGATCGGCCTTGTCGTCGAAATAATGATAGAGCGCGCCTTTGGTGGCGCCGAGTTCGGCGGTGACGTCGTCGAGAGAAACGCCATCGATGCCGCGTTGGTTGAAGAGGCGCGAGGCGGCCGCAAGCAATGTTTCTGTTTTCACCGCCGCGGCGGCGTCGCGGTCGAATGGGTTTTCAGGCCGCTGCCGCAGCACGTTGACGTCAAGCGAGATTGCCGGCGCCTGCACGTTCGCCGCTCCGGCGCCGCGGCGCAGCAGGCGCATCACATATTTGGCGTCGCGTGTGCGCTCTTCGCCTTCATCGGCGTTGAGCCAGCTCGGCGTCAGCTGCACCCATGAAACGAGCCCGATCAAGGTCTGCGCCGCGGTTTGCGTGTCGCAGTGGCGGATGGAGCCGTCATCGATGCCGTGCTCGATGAACTTCTTCAGCGCACGAAGGTTGCGCGCTCCGGCGCGCGCAATGATTTGACGCTGCGCCGGCTTTAGGTGCTCGACTTCGCTTAGCACAGCGATCGGCGCCCGCTCTGGATCGAGCGCGCGACGTGCGAAGGCGAGGGTTTTTGCAAGACCGTCGGCGCCGTCTTCGTCCGCGGCTTCAAGATCGGCGGCGGCGATTTCGCAAGCCCGCTCATAGGTCTGAAAAACCAGGTCGTCGCGCTCGTCAAAGTAATAATAGAGCGCTGCGCGCGTCACCTCCATGGCGGCGGCGACGTCAGCGATGTTGGTCGCGGCGATGCCACGCTCATTGAAGAGCCGGGCAGCGTAATCAAGCGCGCGTTCGCGCTTGGAGGCCCGTTTGGCGCCGGGCGCGCTCGCCGCGGGACGCACTGGTTTGCCGGACTTGGGTTTGCCGGACTTGGGTTTGCCGGACTTGGGTTTGCCGGAGCGGGCCATCGTTCAGAAATCCACGTTACAGGACGTAAGCATACTCCAGTGTCAAATATGTTGACAAGCGCAAACCGTCGTGCAGTTATGCAAACATACCCAAGTGTCAAATTCGCCAAAGAGTGAAGGGCACGCAATGTGGGGCGCAGGGAGGAATGACATGGCGCGCAGCGGACGGGGCAATCTGCTCTTAGGGACGGCGGCGACAATATTCGCATTGGCGTGGTCGGCCTGCGCGCCGGCGTCGGCCCAGCAGACAGCACAATCAGCGCCATCCAGCAACGATGACGAAATCATCGTCACCGCACAAAAACGCGAGCAGAACGTGCTCGACGTCGGCATTTCCGTTTCGGCGCTGTCGCAAAACGATCTGAACGAGCAGCGCATTCAGGAACTCAGCGATCTTGATGCGGCGCTGCCCAACGTCGCCGTCAAGAATCAAATCCCCGGCGCCATTCCTGTCATCAGCATTCGCGGCGTCGGCCTCGACGATTTCAGCTCCACCAACAATCCGGCTGCCGGCATCTATATCGATGAAGTCTTTCTCTCGTCGTTGGCGCTGATGAGTGCAGATTTCTACGACTTGCAGCGCGTCGAGGTGCTGCGCGGCCCGCAAGGGACGCTCTATGGGCGCAACACGACGGCCGGCGCCATCAATATTCTGACCGCCCAGCCCGTCGATCATTTCGAAGCCAGCCTCACTGGCGGCTACGGCAATTACGACCGCTTCGAAGGCGACGGCATGGTGAACCTCCCGCTTGCCGGCAATGCCGCGCTTCGCTTTGCGGCCCATACCGTGCAGCAAGGCGAAGGCTATTGGGATAGCCGCCTTGTTGGAAATTTTGGCACGGTGGACATCTGGGAAGGCCGCGCGCAGCTGGCGTTCCAGCCCGCGCCGCATTGGCAGGTCAATTTGAAGCTCGAAGGCGAACGCTCGCGTTCGGAAATGGGCCAGGGCGAGTTCTTCGGGACCACCAATTTCGCGACCGGTTCGCCGCCCAACTTCACCTGCGATCCCATCCTTGCGGGGCACATCGACCAGACGCAGTGCTTCGATGTCTATGGCTATTCAGACACTGACGGCAATCCGTTCACCGGCGATTGGGAGCATCCCCACCCGCAATACAATATCGATCAATGGGGCGCGACAGCGCGCGTCGAAGGCGATCTTGGCTTTGCCCGGCTCACTTCCGTTACCGGCTACATCGATTTCAGCCGCGACTTCTACATCGACTTGGATGCAACGCCGTTGCGCGAATTCGAGTTCAACCAGATGGACGACATCCAGCAATTCTCGCAGGAATTGCGCCTTGCCGGCCAAACCGATCGTCTGAATTGGATCCTCGGGGGCTTCTATTCGCACGACGAAGTCAACCTGCGTACGCCCAGTTATCTGGACGATCTCTTTTTAACCGAAGCGCTCATCACCGCCGATCAAGAGACAACGTCATGGGCGGCGTTCGCCAATGGCGAATGGGCGCTGACGCCCAGTCTCAGCCTCGTCGCGGGCGTGCGCTACACCGACGAAACCAAGGATTATGCCGGCGGCACGCTCGATCAAAACCCGTTCGGCGCCAGCCTGCTCATCAATCCGTTTTGCCCGGGCGCGGCATTGCCGTGTCAGCTGTCCTTTGTCGACACCAGCATCAGCGACCAATTCTGGTCCTGGCGCGTCGGGCTCAATTGGCGTCTGGACGATCACACACTCGTCTATGGCAGCATCTCGCGCGGCCAAAAGAGCGGCGGCTTCTTCTCCGGCATCACGCTCGCCAATGCCCAGCTCGCGCCCTATCGGCCAGAACAACTCACCGCTTATGAAGTCGGCGTGAAATGGCGCCCGTCGCGGCAATTGCGCGCCGAGGCGGCCGCTTTCTATTACGACTATGTCGACCTGCAGACCTTCATCCGCGTCGATCTTGGTCCGATCTCCGTGCAGGCGCTGGGCAACGTGCCCGAAGCCCATGTCGAGGGCATCGATGCGTCGCTGGATTGGGAGGCATTGCCCGGCTTCACATTGGAAGCGGGCCTTGGGCTATTGTGGACCGAACTCGGCGCCTTCGACACGACGGCCGGCCCTGTGCCCGCAGGCAATGATCTGCCGAACGCGCCGGGCGTCAGTTTCAATGGCCGCGCCATTTACGAATGGTCGCTGGGCTCAGGTCTGACGGGGCGCCTGCAAGCCGGCGCGCAATACGCCCAGGGCGTGTTCAAGGATGCGCTCAACGATCCGGTAATCGCCTCCGACGATCACTGGACCTTCGACGCACGCGCGGCCATCGGCTCCGACAGCGGCAATTGGGAGCTGGCGATCTGGGGCCAAAACCTCTCGGACGAGCGCTATGTCGAGCAGGGCCTCAATTCAGGCCTCGGCGCCGGCAACCGCACCTTCAACGCGCCGCGCACCTACGGCGTGCAAGTATCGCGGCGTTTCTGATGCAAGCGATCTCGCAGAATCGCTTCGCTGGCATCGAAACGGCCGACCTCGAATTGCTCGCGCATGTCGAAGTGACGCTTGGACCAACGCACGCTTTGCTCAAGGCGCCATACGGGGCGCGGCTCAATGTCGATGTTTTGGACGCGCGGATAGAAGGCGAGCGCTTCAATGCATCGCTGCTCGGCACGGCCGCCGCCGATTGGGTGATTGCTGCGCCCGACAACAAGACCGGTGCGCTCGATGTGCGCGCGACCTTACGCACCGATGATGGCGCCATCATCTACACCGAGTATCGCGGCCGCGTGCGCTTCGGCGCCGATGGCATCAATAAAGTCTTCACCAGCCCGCGCTTCGAAACCGGCGATCCGCGCTATGCCTGGCTCAACGCCATCCAGTGCATTGGCAAGGGCATTTCCAACCAGCACGAGCGCTGGCTGCGCTACCGGCTTTACGCGGTCGTCTGAAACCTTGGAGGGCCATGATGCCCGTCAATCGCCAACTCAAACTCGCGCGCCGGCCCGAAGGGCGCGTATCGCTCGAGGACTTCGCGGTCGAAGCATCGGCGCTGCCAAATCCGCCCGATGGTGCGGTGCTGGCGCGCACGCTCTTCCTCTCCGTCGATCCAACCAACCGCGTCTGGATGAAGGACGTGCCGCAATATATGCCTCCGGTGCAGATCGGCGAGGTGATGCGCTCCGGCGGCTTGGCTGAAGTCGTGCAGTCCAATCTCGACGGTTACGCACCGGGCGATCTCGTCTTCGGCATGACCGGTTGGCAGGATTATTCCGTACTAAAGCCGGGCGGTGCGCTCGGCTTGGCGAAAATCCCAAGCGGGCTCGGGCTCGCGCCGGAAAAATTTCTCGGCGTCTGCGGCCCCAATGGCGTTACCGCCTATGCCGGCATGATCGAGGTCGCCCAGATCGGTCCCGGCGACACCGCCATCGTCACCGCCGCCGCTGGATCGGTCGGCTCGGCTGCAGGCCAGATCGCCAAGATCAAGGGCGCGCGCGTTGTCGGCGTCGCGGGCGGGGCAGAGAAGGCGCGCAAGCTTGTTGAAGATTATGGTTTCGACGCGGGCGTCGATTATCGCGCGCCGGATTTTCGCGCCCAGCTGAAAGCAGCCACGCCCGACGGCGCCGACGTATTGTTCGAAAACGTCGGCGGCGAGATCATGGAAGCGGCGATCGCACGGCTCAATCCGCGCGCCCGCATTGCGCTCTGCGGCATGATCTCGATCTATAATGGCCAAGGCGCCACGCGCTACGACTGGGCGCCGATCATGGCAAAGCGCCTCAAAGTGCAGGCCTTCAACTTGATCGATTGCGCCGAACTTTGGCCGCGCGCCGCGCGCGCTCTCGCGGGCTGGGTGCGCGACGGCAAGATCAGGGCGCACGAGACCATCGTCGAGGGCCTCACGAGTGCGCCGCAAGCGCTCAACATGCTGTTCGACGGCGCCAATGTCGGCAAGTTGCTCGTGCGTGTCGCATGAACGGGGGCTTGGCATGAACGGACGCTTCCCATGAAGGGGCGCTTCCCATGAACGGACGCTTCCCATGAAGGGGCGCTTCGCAGGCAAGATCGCGCTCGTCACCGGCGCCGCTTCCGGCATCGGCGCGGCGTTCGCGCGGCGCGCGGCGCACGAAGGCGCGGAGGGCTTGGCGCTGCTTGACCGCAACGAAGCAGGACTGGCAGCTTTTGTGGGCGAGCTCACTTGCCCCAGTGTGCTCTTTACAGGCGATGTGGGTGACGCAAGCGTCTGGGCCGCTTTCGAAGCGCGCATCGTCGAACGCTTCGGGCGCATCGATCTTGCGCTTGCCAATGCCGGCATCGGCCATCCCATGGCCCCAATCGCGGCACTCGATCCCGAAATCTGGTCGCGTGTCATCAACGTCAATCTGACTGGCGCCTTTCTCACTTTGCGCACCGCGCTTCGATTGATGAACGAGAACGGCGCCATCGTGCTCGTCGCGTCTTCCATGGGGGTCAAGCCATCCGCCAACACCGCCGGCTACGGCGCCTCCAAGGCCGCGCTCATCCATCTCGCCAAAATCGCCGCACTCGAAGCCGCGCCCAAAAACATCCGCGTCAACGCCATCGCGCCGGGCGGCGTCGAGACGCCGCTCTTCCACGGCGCCGATTTCTTCAAAGGTCTTGTCGCCCAAACCGGCAGCCCGCGCGCCGCCTTCGATGCGCTCGCCGCCCGCACGCCGCTCGGCCGCTACGCCAGTGCCGAAGAAACCGCTGGCCTGATCGCCTTCCTGATGAGTGACGAGGCCGCCCAGATCACCGGCGCCAATCTCATCGCCGACGCCGGCATGACGCTCTAGCGCTCGCGCCGGCTGGCGGAGAGGGAGGGATTCGAACCCTCGATACGCTTGCACGTATTCCGGTTTTCGAGACCGGCCTGTTCAGCCACTCCAGCACCTCTCCGGAGCTCAGAAATCGGCGCTCGGCCAAAGCGGCTGAGCCGGGCGGCGGCTGGCGCCCGATTTTTCCCGTTTCCAGGAAGGCGGGAGCCTTAGTGCAAAGCGGGTACGGACTCAATGTCTGCGCGCGGGGCGGCGCGGGGCGGCTCGGACCCCTTTTTTCTGGGGCCAACAACCTGCCAACACCCTGCCAACACCGTGATAGGGACCTGAAAAGGGCCAAAACCGCCGGGCCCGTCCGGTTGACGCCCAGCCCCCGTTTCCCTTATATCCCGCTCCCCGCCCGCGCGAGCTCCGCGCGGGCGCGCTTATGTTTTACGGCAGGCGTTTCCCATGTTCGCGGTGATCAGGACGGGCGGCAAGCAATACCGGGTGGCCAAGGACGACATCATCGTCGTCGAAAAGCTCGAAGGTAAAGTCGGCGGCGCCGTCACCTTCAAGGACGTGGTGATGTCGGGCGACGCCAAGGCCGTCAAGCTCGGCAAGGACCTCGCCGGCGTCACCGTCACGGGCAAGCTCGTGAAGACGGAGAAGGGCGACAAGGTGGTGGTGTTCAAGAAGCGCCGCCGCAACACCTATCGCCGCCGCCGCGGGCACCGCCAAGAAGAGAGCCACGTGCAGATCACGGCGATCGGCGCGAGCAAGTCGAAGGAATAAGAGGGCGTCATGGCTCACAAGAAAGCAGGCGGCTCGTCCCGCAACGGCCGTGACTCGGCGGGCCGGCGTCTCGGCGTGAAGCGCTTCGGCGGTCAAGCCGTCAGCGGCGGGGAAATCCTCGTCCGTCAGCGCGGCACCAAGTTCCATCCGGGACACAATGTCGGCCTTGGCCGCGACCACACGCTCTTCGCGCTTTGTGAAGGCCAGGTGCAGTTCGCGACCAAGCGAGACGGCCGCACGTACGTCTCCATTTCCCCGGCAACGATGGTTGCGGCGGAATAGGCGGTTCGAGAGAGTTTCTCCGGATCGCCACCGTTAGGGCGATCCGGTTCCCGAGTTAGCGTGGGGCGCCCGGATCAAGGCGCCCCATTTTCTTTGCCCCGCGCGAACAGAGCCAATGAGGAGGCTCCCATGCGCGACGTGATCGAGATCGAAACCAAACGCCTGAAGCTGCGGCCCATCGTGATGAACGATGCGCCGCGTATTGCGCGCTTCTGCAACGATCCGGACGTGGGCCGCATGCTGGCGCAGACGCCGCTGCCCTATCTCGAGGCCGCGGCCGAGGGCTGGATCATGACGCTGAATGCACGCGCGCCGCTCGCGCGTGATTTCGTGTTCGCGGTCGAGCTTGTCGGCGAGGGGTTGATCGGCGCCGTCGGCGCCCATCGCGGCGGCGAAGGCGAGAATGTCGAGATCGGCTATTGGTTCGGGCGCCCCTATTGGGGCGCGGGCTATGGCAGCGAAGCCGTCGGCGCGTTCGTGGCGGAGGCCGCAAGCCTGGGCGTGCTCAATGCGGGCCATTTCGTCGACAACCCAGCTTCGGGTCGTCTTCTGGAAAAAGTGGGCTTTGCCTATACCGGCGAGACCAAGCGCATGTTCTCCATGGGCCGTGGCGAGAGCGTCGATTGCCTGCGCATGCGCCTTGCGCCGCGGGACCGAAGCGCAAGCGTTGCCGAGGCCGCGCGCGCTCATTAAGCAGCGGGCATGGTCGACCGCGTTGTGCCGCTCACGCCAGAACACTGGCTGGCGCTGGAAAAGCTGTTCGGCAAGCAGGGCGCCTGCATGGGCTGCTGGTGCATGTACTGGCAGCTGCCGCGCAAGCAGTGGGACGCCGCACGTGGCGCCGGCGCCAAGCGTCTGTTCAAGCAGCGTGTCAACGAAGGCCCGCCCGGCGTCGTCGCTTTCATCGGCGACGAGGCAGTCGGGTGGTTGCAGATCGGGCCCCGCGCCGACGCGCCGCAATGGAACGGCGCCCGCCGCGTCTCCGCGCCGCTGAAAGAAGGCGACGCCGAGGATCCGCGCATTTGGGCGACGACGTGCTTTTACGTGAAATCCTCCGCGCGCGGACGGGGCGTCAGCGAAGCGTTGCTCAAAGCCGGCATCGCTTTCGCCAAAAAGAAGGGCGCGCGCGCCATCGAGGCCTGCCCCATTGAAGGTGACGCCAGCGCCGGGGCGGCTTATGTCGGCCGCGCGGTGCTGTTTGAGCGCGCAAAGTTTCGTGAAGTCGCCCGCCGCAAGCAAAATCGGCCGCTGATGCGGCTCATTATTAAGCGCTAATCAAGCGCGTCGCCTTGGAAAAACCGCCGAATTTGCCTAGCTAAGCGAGGCAGGAGACATCTTTACAATGGGTTTGCGTGTAGCTGTCGTCGGCGCCACCGGAAGCGTGGGCCGCGAAATGCTGGAAATTCTGTCAGAGCGGCTTTTCCCGGCGGACGAAGTCGTCGCCATCGCCTCGCGCCGTTCTGTCGGCGCCGAAGTGAGCTATGGCGAAAAGACACTCAAGGTGAAGGATCTCGAGACCTACGATTTCTCAGGCGTCGATCTCGTGCTGATGAGCGCGGGCGGCAAAGTCTCGAAGGAATGGTCGCCGAAAATCGGCGCTGCTGGCGCCGTCGTCATCGACAATTCGAGCGCTTGGCGCATGGATCCGCGCGTGCCGCTGGTCGTGCCGGAAGTGAACCCAGATGCGATCGACGGTTATGACAAGCTCAACATCATCGCCAATCCAAATTGTTCGACGGCGCAGCTCGTCGTCGCGCTGAAGCCGCTGCATGACAAGGCCAAGATCAAGCGCGTCGTGCTGGCGACGTACCAATCCGTCTCCGGCGCGGGCAAAGAAGCGATGGACGAACTCTGGACGCAAACCCGAGCGCTCTTCGTCAACGACGAAATCGTCAAAGAGAAATTCCCCAAGCAGATTGCCTTCAACGTCATTCCGCACGGCGGTGAGTTCATGGATGACGGCTACACCACCGAAGAATGGAAGATCGAAGTCGAGACCAAGAAGATCCTCGACAAGGCGATCAAGGTCACGGCAACTTGCGTGCGCGTGCCGGTGTTCGTCGGCCATTCCGAAGCCGTGAACGTCGAATTCGAAAATGCGATCACTGCAGAAGAAGCGCGCGACATCCTGCGCGAAGCGCCCGGCCTGATGGTGATCGACAAGCACGAAGATGGCGGCTACGCCACGCCGCTCGACTGCGTCGGCGAATTTGCGACCTTCGTCTCGCGCATCCGTGAAGATCATACGATCGAAAACGGCCTCTCGCTTTGGGTTGTCAGCGATAATCTGCGCAAAGGGGCAGCCCTCAATGCCGTGCAGATCGCAGAACTGATGCTCAATCGCGGCTTGTTTCGCCGCCTGGCGGCGTAATCGCCTCTGGATGTGAGCAAAGCTGACATCCGTTGTTAGAAAAAGTGTATGCGCATTCGTCGCGGCCCGGGTGGCTTTGCCGCGCGCGATGCCTATCTAGCGCGTTAAGGGGACGTCTTCATGGCGACGATCAAAATCGAGCAGCCCAACGAGGCTGATGTGGAGATTATTCACTCCGTGCTCCGGGATACTTATTGGTCCCCGGGCATTTCGCGCGCCGTCGTGGAGCGTGCGTGCGCCAACTCAATGTGCGCGATCGCGCGCGACGAGAAGGGCATGCTGATCGGGTTTGCCCGCCTCGTCACCGATAAAGCCACGTTCGCGTGGCTCTGCGACGTCATCGTGCTTCCTGGCAAGCAAGGGCTGGGCGTTGGCCGCAAGCTCGTGCGCGTGTTTCGAGATCATCCCGAACTGCAAGGCCTGCGCCGCTGGCTGCTCGGCACCCGCGATGCGCACGGGGTCTATGCGCCGTTCGGGTTCAAGCCGCTCGCAGCGCCCGAGCGCTACATGGAGATCCGCGATCCGGCGCCCTACGGCAAGAAGACAGTATGACCGAAGCGACGCTGCCTCTTGCGCCCGACGAAAGCGAACGCCGCCTCGGCTTCATGGCGACGACGTTCGCTTACACCTTCTGGGGCTTCCTGCCGCTCTATCTGCACCTGCTCACCTTCGCCGATGTGCGCGAAGTGCTGGGCCAGCGTGTGCTCTGGTGTGTGCCCGCCGCTGTCATCGCCGTCTTCTCCATGCTCGGCTGGCGCATAGGGTGGAGTGAAATCGGCAAAGCGCTGCGGCCGCGCATGCTGGCCACGCTTGCCGCCTCGGCCTGTTTTATCTTCGTCAATTGGGGCCTCTACGTTTGGCTCGTCATGACGCAGCGCGTGATCGAATCGGCGCTTGCTTATTTCCTCACGCCGCTCGTCGCCGTCGCGGTCGGCGTGCTCCTCTATAAGGAGCGCATCACCAGTCCACAGATCGCAGCCTTGGTCCTCGCCGGCATCGGCATCGTCGTGCAGGCCTTTGCGCTGGGCGCACCGCCCTGGATGGCGCTCGCGCTCTGCGGCACTTGGTCGATGTATATCGTCATCCGCAAGCAAGCGCCGGTGCCGGCCGCTGTTGGGTTGCTGGTTGAGACCATCGTGCTTGCGCCCATCGCGGCGGGCTTCCTTTGGTGGGCCAGCCAATCGGCGCCGCTCGCCTTCGGCTCGAGCGCATCGCATTCGCTGCTGCTTCTGCTCGCCGGCCCCGCAACCGCGATCCCCCTTACAGCCTTTGCCTTCGGCGCAAGGCGCGTCAGCTTCATGACGCTCGGTCTGCTGCAGTTCCTTGCCCCGACCTTGCAATTCGCCACCGGTCTTGCCTTTGGCGAACCGTTCACGCCACTGCGCGCCGCCAGTTTCGCGCTGATCTGGATTGGCCTAGCCTTCTTCAGCTGGGATACAATCCGGCGCGCACGGATGGCATGACAGTCTATTACGCGATCGGCGACGTACACGGCGAAAAGGCGAAGCTCGATGCGCTCCTCGGGCATATTCGCGATGACGCCGCGCGCCATGGCCAACCGCATAGGATCGTTTTCATCGGCGATCTGATCGATCGCGGCAATGAGAGCCGCGCCGTCATCGAAACAGCGATGCGCTTGCAAGCTGAAGAGGGCGCCATCGTCATCCGCGGCAATCACGAAGAGCTGATGCTGCACGCCGTCGACCACAATGAAAGCGTTGGCATTTATTGGTGGGCCACCAATGGCGGCGACGAAACCATTGACTCCTATCAGCGGGTGAACGGGCCTAAGGATGATTGGCGTAAGGCCGTCGATCCCGACCACGTCAAATGGCTGCGCACGCTGCCGACAATGCATCGCGATGAGGAGCGCAGGCTCGTCTTCGTTCACGGCGGCATCGACCCCAAAATTTTCCCGAACGAAAGCGAGGAGGTCCGCATGTGGACGCGCGCGGAGAAGTTTTTTCGATCCGCCCGCTGGCCCGAGCGCGACGAATTGAAGGACATCCTCGTCGTCCACGGCCACACGCCGACCGAAGACTTTGAACCCGAAGTCGAGCTACGCCGCATCAATATCGATACCGGCGCCTGTTTCGGGGGACCCCTTACGGCTGCGGTTCTAGCGCCGGACGCGCCGCCTCGCTTCTTGCACGCAAAATAGAGGCGATCAGCACCAGCCACGCGGCGAACGGGCAGAGCGGCAGCGCAATAGCGTAGCTGAACGCCACTGACATACCAGAGAGCCAGGCAAAGATCATCGCCGCCGTCTCGAACTTGTTGCGCGGCGGCGCCAGCAAGGCGGCGGCCAGGCCAAGCAGCACAAAGTCGTAGAAGAAGAGGTAGCTGGAGAGCAGCAGCGTCGCCGCGCACAAAGCTGCGCCCTGCACGCGCCAATCCAGCTTGCGCGTGAACACCCAAAGTGCGCCGCCAAACGCCAGCACCGCACTCAAAGCGTGGCCGGCGATCGCGTAGGGCATCGGCACGCGCAGCGCCAAGAGATTGCCGAACAGGCTGGCGAACGTCTGCTTGCCCACGCCCATGTGCGCAATCAGGTCCTGCGATGCTTTCAGATTGTCGAAGAAGCGAACGTAAGACTGAAACCCGAACACGAGCCCAGCGGCCACGAGCAGAAACGCCGTACAGACCGCCGCTGCGAAGAACGCATTCCATCGCCGGGTCAGCGCCAGGAAGAACGGCCAAACCACCGCCAAATGCGGCTTAATGATAAGCAGGCTCACCAGCGCTCCCGACGCGCGCGGCCGCTTATCGAGCCAATACAAGGCCAGGCCGCTCAACCCCGCGATCAGCAGGCCAACTTGCTCCGTCCCCAGATGATAGAGTGCGGCGGGCAGCGTCACGGCAAAGATCAGCGCGCGCTTGTCGGGCAAGATCTTGCTCGCGGCGATGAGATAGAGCGCGCCTGTCAGGGCCAGCCACAATACCGCCGCTGGTCCATACGGCAGCAGCGCAAACGGAATGACGAAGAACAGGAACGGCGGCGGCGAATTCCACGGCGCCATCACACGCATGCCGGGAATGGCGGCGTGCTGAACCTGGGTGAGAAACGCCCGCTCATGCAGCTGCGCGACGTGTCCTTCGAGGGTCGCTTTGCCCGCGCTCCAAAAGGCGATGAAATCACCGAACAAGGGTTGACCGGTGGACAGCAGATAGCCGCGAAGGCCCAGCGTTCGATAGCCGAACACTAAAAGCAGCCCAATGGCGATCACCACGGCGGAGATTTCAAAAAGCTTGCGCGTCATACGCATGAATACAGTGCGTCGATGAGTTTCAGAGATCGCGGATCGCCCATGATGTGATGGGATTGCTTGTTCATCACATAGCCGACCGAAATCTCGGCAACCGGATCGCCAAAGCCCACCGAGCCGCCGCTGCCGGAATGTCCGAACGCCTGCTCGTTTGGTCCATAAAAGCGGTTCGAATTGCCGATCACGCCGGTCCGCCAATCCATATTGAACGGCAGCACCAAATCCTCGCCGCGCCAGCGGCGCGCCGTCAGCTGCGCAAACGCATCCGGCGAAAGCACTTCGGCGGCGCCAATCGAGCCGCCGGTCGCGTAGATCTCATAAAGCTGCGCCACGGCCAGGGCCGTGCCATGTCCATTGGCGGAAGGAATTTCAATTCTGCGCCATTGCGTCGAGCCGCGCACGGGCGCCGCCCATTTGGTGAAGAACGCCGCCTTGCGTGGCGGCGTGATCTCGCCGAAGGCGCCGGCCTGCGTCGGTTTCTTGATCTCGGCGGCGCGCGCATGCTGGCTTTCCGGCGTACCGATGGAAAAATCGATGCCAAGCGGGGCGCAAATCTCGTCACGCAAAATCGTCCCGAGCGAGCGCCCCGACGCGCGCTGGGTCAGCGCGCCGGCAATGTAGCCCCAAGTCATCGGGTGATAGCCGCTCGCACTTCCCGGCGGCCACAAAGGCGCAAGCGCTGCAATCGCTGCCGCGCACGCGGGCGGATCAAGCCACAGATCCGGGTCGATGGGCTCGAGAAACCCCGGCACGCCGGCTTGATGGGCCAAAGTCTGCGCAATGGTGACTTTGTCTTTCCCATGCGCGCCGAACGCTGGCCACAGGCTCGCGCTCGCAGCGTCATAGTTTAGGAGCCCGCGGTCGGCGAGCCAGGCCATCACGATCGCCGCGGCGCCCTTGGTTGTCGAATAGACCGGCACGATGGTGTCATGCGCCCATGGCCGCGTTCGGGCGCGATCGGACCAGCCGCCCCAGAGATTGACCACGATCTCGCCGCCGCGCACGGCGGCAAAGCCGGCGCCCAATTCCTCGCTCAAGCCGGCCTCGAATGCGTCGCGCACCGGTTCAAATCCGGGCGCGACAAAGCCCCCCATCATTTACGTCTCCAAGTCAGCCATCTCTTAAGTCAGCCTGCGAGGGGCCGCGCCAGCGGCCAGGTCACTGGCTCGTCCAGCACGTCCTGCGCGGCGGGGAGGGCGAGGTCTTCACTCTCCGCCGCCAGCGATCGGACGATGACGTCATAGACGGCGCCGGTCGCCGCTTCGAGGGCCACAGCTGGGGCTTCTCCGCGCAGGCGCCTTGCAACAAAGAGGGCCGACAAAAGGTCGCCCGTGCCTTTCGGCGCCCGCGGCAGCCGTGCGGTTTCGCAAAACCATTCGATTTTCGAGGCCGAATAGAGGTTGCCGATGCCGATCGCGGTGCGCACCGAGGACACCACGACCGGCTTGCCGATCCGGCGCGCGGCATCGCGCGCCGCCTGCAGGCCATCGATCTCACGCCCCGCCAGCATACCCAGTTCATAGGCATTGGGCGTCAGCCAGTCGGCATGTGGGACGAGCCCATTGAGCACCGCATCCACAATCTCGCCGTCCACATAGACACGGCCCTCATCACCTAAGACCGGATCGCAAACATAAATGGCGTTTGGATTGGCCGCCTTGATCTGCTCCACCGCATCGAGGATCACCGCAATTTGTTCGGCGTCGCCGATATAGCCGCTGATCACCGCGTCGATTTCGCCGAGCACGCCGTCATCTGCCAAGCCTTCGAGCAACGCGCTTAGAGTTTCAGCCGGGATCGGCCCGCCGCCGGGCGGTCCATGATCGGGCCGCCGGCCGAGGAGCGTCGTTGGCAGCTGAAACACCCGCACGCCCAGCCGCTCCATCGCAAACGCCGCGACCGAATTGCCGACGCGCGCGCCAACAACTTGGCTTTGCATCGACAAAATCGTCTTCGTCCGGCTAGGTTCGAGCATGCGAGGCGATGGTCGCCTCAGTTTCGATGGCGAGCAAGAGATGAATTCCGCGCGTCCGCGCCGCTCCTGCCTCTACATGCCCGGCGCCAACGCCAAGGCGCTGGAGAAAGCCAGGGTGCTTGCCGCCGACGTGCTCATCTTCGATCTCGAAGATTCCGTCGCACCCGAGGCCAAGCAAGAAGCGCGCGCGCAAGTCGCCGCCGCCGTCAAGAGCGCCGGCTATGGCAAGCGCGAAATCATCGTGCGCGTGAATGGCTTGGCGACGCCATGGGGCAAGGACGACATAGCGGCCGCTTGCGCGTGCGGGCCTGACGGCATCCTTGCGCCCAAGATCGAAAGCGCCGCCCAAGTCGCCGAGCTCGATGCGGCTCTCACCGCCGCTGGCCTTTCGCGCCAAGCCGCGCTCTGGGCGAACATCGAAACCCCGCGCGGAATTTTGAACCTCGCCGACATCGCCGCCGCCGCGCGTTCAACGCGGCTGGCCTGCTTCGTCATGGGCCTGAACGATCTCTCGAAAGAGACCCGCGCCCAGCACAAGCCTGGCCGCGCCGCTTTCCAAGCCGCGCTTTCGCTTGCCGTGATGGCGGCGCGTGCCGAAAAGCTCACGGCCATTGACGGCGTCTTCAACGACATCGCCGACATCGCCGGCTTCGAAGCCGAATGCCGACAAGCGCTCGAATTCGGCTATGACGGCAAAACCCTCATCCATCCGAGCCAGATCGAAACCGCAAACGCCGTCTTTGCCCCGTCAGCCGAAGAGGTCGCCCGCGCCGGCGCCATTATCGCCGCGTTCGCGCTTCCCGAGAATGCGGGGAAGGGGGTCATCAAGGTCGACGGCCGCATGACCGAGCTGCTGCATCTGGAAGAAGCCAAGCGCGTGGTTGCGGTAAGCGAAGCGATTGGCGCCTGACATGGCAAAAGCGAAGCCCAAACTTCCCCCGCGCATCAAAGTCTTCCGCACGAGGATCGGCTTTACCGATTGGGTTGTCGCCACTTCGAGCCAGCAAGCCGCGCTCGAAGCCTGGGACGTCAGGCGCAATCTCTTCGCCTCCGGCGAAGCCAGCGTCACGGATGACCCAGCCGCCATCGCGCTGGCGTTGGACAATATTGGCAAAGCGACGCCGATGAAGAAGCCTGGCGGGAAAACCGCGAAGAGAAAGCGCTGATGACCAAATCCAATCCCGGCCGCTTCTTCGAGGACTTCGCGCTCGGCCAGACCATCGCGCACGCAACGCCGCGCACGCTCACCGAAGCCGATGGCGCCCTCAACATCGCGCTCACGGGATCGCGTTACGCGCTCTTCTGCGCCGACACCTTTGCGCAAAGCTGCGGTCTGGGCTCGGCGCCAATTGATTCGCTGCTCGTCTTCCACATCGTCTTCGGCAAGAGCGTGCCCGACATTTCGCTGAACGCGGTCGCCAATCTGGGCTATTCCGAGGGCCGCTTCCTCGCGGTCGTCTATCCTGGCGACACGCTCACCGCCGCCTCCGAAGTGATCGGCCTGAAGGAGACCTCCAACGGCAAAACCGGCATCGTCACCGTGCGCACGACGGCGGCAAACCAGCTCGGCGAGCCCGTGCTTTCTTATGTGCGCTGGGTAATGGTGAACAAGAAAGCCGAAAGCGCGCCCGCCGACGCCGGCTCGACGCCCAGTCTCAAACCCACGCTCGGCGCCGGCGATCTTATTTTGCCCAGCGATCTCGATTTCTCGAACTATGATTGGACGCTCGCCGGCTCGCCACACGCATTCGAGGATTACGCCAAGGGCGAAAAGATCGATCACGTCGATGGCGTGACCGTGGAGGAGGCCGAGCATCAACTCGCCACGCGGCTCTATCAGAACAGCGCGAAAGTGCATTTCGACGCGCTCGCTCAACAAGGTTCACGTTTCGGCAAAAGGCTCGTCTATGGCGGCGTCGCCATCTCGCTGGCCCGCGCGCTCGCCTTCAACGGTCTAGGCAATGCCGCGCTCATGCTTGCGATCAACGCCGGACGGCATGTCAATCCGCTGTTCGCCGGCGACACACTCTACGCCTGGTCCGAAGTGCTCGATGTCGCCGATCTCGGCAACGCCGGGGCGCTGCGCTTGCGCCTGGTGGCTGCCAAAAACAAACCCTGCGGCGATTTCCCATACAAAATCGACGCCGGCGAATACGATCCCGCTGTCGTCCTCGATTTCGACTATTGGGCCGCTATTGCGAAGCGTCGTTAATATCGGACGTGACCTGGCGGCGCATCGTCAGCGCCGCACCCGACATGGTCGCCGCCACGACAAGGGCGATGATCGTCACCCAGAAGCCTTCCTGCTTCTCGATCCTGACCGCACTCTCGACCGAGCCGCTCAGATCAATGCCTAGTTGATTGTGCTGTTTACGCGCGGCGTGCTCGACCTGATTGTTCATTTCGCTCTTTACGTGCTCGAACGCGCCGAACGAGAGTGCAATGGCGAGAAGCGACGTCGCCAGCATCGCGCCCGCCGCGGCGCGGTTCTTCAGCGCCAAACTCACCAGCAGCCCCAGCGCAATCATCGCGAACGCGGCAATGGCGAAAATCTCCGGCGCCGGGCGGTCCATCTCGCGCTGGCTGTGCTCATTGCCGAACTGCGCTTGCAGGCCATTGAGCTGATCGCTCGGCTGCAGATGCCCCACCATCATGTCCCAGCCGCTGCCGTGCGCGATCTCGTTGCCCGAACACGACACCAGGATCCACGGCAGAAAGAACGCCAGCAGCGCAACGAGTTTGCCGATGCGCGCAATAAGATTGAAGTTGATCATGAACTAGGCCACCAGCCGAGAATGAAGGGCGCGCGCCGCGTCGCCAAGCTTTAACTGATCGTTGGTTCGACAGTCGAGATAGTTCAGCATCTTCATGTAGGTTGGCAGCATCACGTCGCGTACAATCATTGGAAAGAGGATCTCCTTGCCAACCTGGCGCTGGCGCGCCCACGCGATGTTGTATTCTTCCTTGCATACTTTGGACGCAACGAAGTCCGGCGAGTACAATGCCGCCACGATCTGACATTCGTCGAGCACATCGAAAATCTTCTGCTGCCAAGCCGCGCCGATGCTGATCTCGGATCGATAGCTGAACACGCGCGCGCCGGCGCCGCGCAACGCCTCTGAAAAATGCTGCGCGCAAGCCAAATCTTCTTCCGCGTGACTGACGAAGACGTCGTAGGCGCCGCTGGTCTTGCCGATCGGCGCCATCGGCGCCTGGCCCGGCGTCTGCGTGGCCGCGTCAAAGATGGTCTCGGCCTCGACGCGTTGATCGTCGTGCGTGACGATCTTGATCACGTCGAGCGGAAATCCAATCGAAAGCCAATGGATCGCGGCGTCCAGGAGCGGGGGAAGCATTGCCGATACCGAGTACCCCTCATCGCCAGTCGACAGGATTGGCATGGCGACCGAGCGCACATGCGGATCGCCAAAACAGAATGGCGCCAGCGCTTGGAAGACTTCGCCCACGACTTCCGGCGCGGGTCCGCGCACGTGCGGTTCGAAGCACAAGATGCGCTTGAAGTTCATATCGTCGAATTCTGGCCCAAGCGGCTTTGAGAGCCAGCAGGCAAAGTGTTGGCGAAGGTCGACAGCCTTGTCGTAGGCGAGCCCGCGCATGACCAGGCCCTTGGTGTAGAGCGCACCCACCAGCGACGTTTCGCTCACGTGAAACTGGTCGGGAAATGCCGAGACGACGAGGATGTCCACGGCGTGTTGGTCGGGAATGGCCGAAAGGTCGCCGATCAGAAGCTCAAGCCGGCTCGCTCCCGTCGGGCCGAGGCGCACGCTTCGCAGCAACTTCATGAGCCACCTGCATCAGGCCGCGGCTCGTCTGCGGCCGCGCGTGCGCCATCCTAGTACGAACCAACAAGGGTGCGCCACCTGCGGCTGGGGACCCTGTTTAGTGTCCTGCCGCCTGTGCTGCGATCCATGCGTGCACGCGCGTATTGAGCAGATCGATCGGCAGCGCTCCGGCGCCGAGCAGCTCATCGTGGAAAGCGCGGATGTCGAAGCGCGAACCCAGCGCCTGCGTCGCATCGGCCCGTAGCGACTGGAAGTTCAGCTCGCCGATCTTGTATGCCAGCGCTTGGCCGGGTGTGGCCACATAACGTTCCAGCTCGGTCTGGATATTGTGCGCCGAGAGCGCGGTGTTCTGCGCGAAGCATTGGCGGGCCTGTTCGATGTCCCAGCCCATCCAGTGAATGCCAGTGTCCGCCACCAGCCGGCACGCGCGCCACATCTCGTAGCTCAAGCGTCCGAAGCGTTCGTAGGGCGTGCGATACATGCCCATGTCGGCGCCAAGCGATTCCGCGTAGAGCCCCCAGCCTTCGATGAAGGCGGTCACATTGGCGTTGCGCCGATAATAAGGGAGCGCGCCTTGCTCCTGGGCGAGCGCGATTTGCAGATGATGGCCAGGCACGGATTCGTGCAGCGTCAGCGCCGGCATTTCATAGAGCGGTCGCTGGTCGAGGTGCGTGAGATTGATCCAGTAGGTGCCGCTCTGCCCAAGCGCCGGCGAGCCTTGGGTGTAATAGGCGGTGGTCGAGCCTTCCGCGGTCTCCGCCGGAATGGGGCGGATGCCGTAGGTGAGCCGCGGCAGCGTGCCGAAGAGGCGCGGCAATTGCGCGTCCGCGCGCTTGGCCACTTCCGTGTAGCGCATCGTCAGCTCTTCGGGCGTGCGCGCGTAAAATTGCGGATCGGTGTGCAGGAAGGTCACGAACGCGGCGAAGTCGCCATGGAAGCCGCTCGCCTGGATTTCGCGCTCCATCGCTGCACGGATGCGGGCGACCTCGGAAACGCCGAGTGCATGGATCTGCTCCGGCGTCATGTTCGTGGTCGTGTAGGCGCGGGCAAGGTAGCTATAATAGGCCCGCCCATTCGGCAGCGCGTTCAAGCCGATCGTCGCCCGCGAATGCGGCAGGTATTCGTTCTGCAGGAACCTAACCGTTGCCTGCTGCTGGGGCAGAATCTGGTCGTGGATAATTCCGCGCGCACGGTCACGATATCTTTGCTGATCCGCCGCCGGGATCGTCGCCGGCATCTGCGCGAACGGCAGCAAGAGCGTGTCGGTCATGGTATCGACCTGCGCGCGCGCCGTCGCCAGCGCGCGTTCGGAGACGATGCGCGGCTGCACCCAGCGCGTTGAGATCCCGCGCCGCGCATTGGCGATGTTCTGCTGGTACCAAAGCGGCGCTGCCTCAAGGCGCGCAATCCAGGCTTCCGCGTCGTCGGCCGATTGGATGGGCGTGTTGTAGGCCAGTCCAGACATCAAAGTGAAGAAGCCGTCGCCATTGCTGATTGGCGCCCGCGCTTCGTCGAAATCGATGCCCTCGATGCTTTCGCTCAGCACCCGCATCAGGAACGCGCGGTTGATCGTATCTGTGTCGTTGAGCCCGTGATCGGGGACCTGGTTGAGCTGGTTGCGCAGGTTCACCAGATCGCCCTTCGCTGCCGCTATTGCTTGCGGCGACACATCCGGTAATCGCCGCAATGCTGCGCGGTCGCCTTCGCCGCCCGCCGTCAGCGGATCGACGCGGCGCTGCAATTGTTCGTAAGCCGCGATCACAGAGGCAAGCCGTGCGTCGCCCGATTGCTGCTGCTGCTGGGCTAGCACCGGCCCGGACGCAGCCACGACGAAAAGTGCAGCGCAAGCGACAATCTGACGGATCATGAGCGTTCCCCTCGAACCTCTAGCCTTACCACTTCGCCGCGCCCTCCAGAAAGCCAAAGAGCGACAAGCTGTTTGATTGACTTGATGACCAGCCTGCCTATCTTCGCGGCGCGAGATTCCAGACCTATATCCCAAGCAGAAGAGGGCGCTCGATGGCCGGCGCGACCCGTCCGGAAGACAGACCCGTATCGCCGTTTCTCACGGTTTGGCGCTGGCACATCACAATGGCGGCCTCGATCCTGCATCGGGTCACGGGCGTGGGGCTTTATGGCGGGGCTCTTGTGTTTGCGGTTTGGCTTATGGTCATTGCGGCGGGACCTGAAGCATACGCCCCGGTTGGGATGCTGCTTGCTTCACCCTTCGGGCAGATCGGGCTTTATCTGTTGGTCGCCTCGCTTGCCTTTCACCTCGCCAACGGCATTCGCCATTTCGTATTTGATGTTGGTGCTGGCCTGAAGCCCGCCGACGCCGAACTCTCGGCCTGGTTTGCCATCCTTTTTGCGATCGCTGCGCCCATCGGCTTGTGGGCGTTGCTCAATTTCGGAGGGCTGCACCGGTGAGCGGACGCAGCATGCGCACGGCCTTGGGCCGTGTCCGCGCGCACGGCGCGAGCGGCCAAGGCACCGGCCATTTTATCGGCCAACGTGTTTCAGCCATTGCGCTTCTTGCACTTGGGCTTTGGTTCTTGGTCGCTGTCGTCTTGGAGATGCGTTCGCCGGGCTATGTGTCGGCGATCGATTTCCTTTCGGCGCCGCTCAACGCGGTCGGC
Source organism: uncultured Pseudomonadota bacterium (assembly GCA_963837475.1). Classification (GTDB taxonomy): domain Bacteria; phylum Pseudomonadota; class Alphaproteobacteria; order Caulobacterales; family Aquidulcibacteraceae; genus Vitreimonas. Next base: position 68,756 of record CAWIND010000001.1, on the reverse strand, counting down.
GTCGTCCTGCTTCTGGTTGCCGCTTTCTATCATATGCGGATCGGCATGCAGGAGATCGTTGAGGACTACATCCACAAACCGCTGACGAAAGCCGTGCTGCTGCTTTTCAACACGCTTGTTCTTATCGCGCTCGGCGCTGGCGCCATTTTCGCCGTGTTGATCGTGAACTTCGGAGCCTGATCTTTGGCCGCCTATAGCTGGATCGATCATACTTTCGACGTCGTTGTCCTCGGCGCCGGGGGATCAGGGCTTCGCGCCGCGCTCGGGTGCGCGCAGGCGGGACTGAAGACTGCCTGCATCACCAAAGTCTTTCCCACCCGCTCGCACACAGTGGCCGCGCAAGGCGGCATCTCCGCAGCACTCGGCAATATGGGCGAGGACAAGTGGCAGTGGCACATGTTCGACACCGTGAAGGGGTCGGACTGGCTGGGTGATCAAGACGCCATCGAGTACCTGACCAAGAACGCGCCCGCCGCTGTCTATGAACTCGAACATTGGGGCGTGCCGTTCTCGCGCACCGAAGAGGGCAAGATCTATCAGCGTGCCTTCGGCGGCATGACCAAAAATTACGGCGAAGCGCCCATCCAGCGCACCTGTGCTGCCGCTGACCGCACCGGGCACGCCATGCTGCATACGATGTATGGCCAGTCGCTTCGACACGACGTCGATTTCTTCATTGAGTATTTCGCGCTCGATCTCATCATGGAGAACGGCGTCTGCCGGGGCCTCACGGCGTGGCGTCTCGATGATGGCAGCTTGCATCGCTTCCGCGCCCAAACCGTGGTCATCGCCACGGGCGGCTACGGACGCGCCTATTTCACCTGCACCGGCGCGCACACCCAGACTGGCGACGGCAATGCCATGGTGCTGCGCGCGGGCCTGCCGCTGCAAGACATGGAATTCGTGCAATTCCATCCCACCGGCATTTATGGCGCAGGGTGTCTCATCACCGAAGGCGCGCGCGGCGAGGGCGGCTATCTCACCAATTCAAACGGCGAGCGCTTCATGGAGCGCTATGCGCCCACCGTGAAGGATCTCGCCCCGCGCGACATGGTCAGCCGCGCCATGACGCTCGAGATCCGCGAAGGGCGCGGGGTCGGCGAGCGCAAGGATCACATCTATCTGCACCTCGATCACCTCGATCCGAAAGTGCTGCACGAGCGGCTGCCCGGCATTTCCGAAAGCGCGCGCATTTTCGCCGGTGTCGACGTCACGCGTCAGCCGATTCCAGTGCTGCCGACTGTGCACTACAATATGGGCGGCATTCCCACCAACTATCATGGCGAAGTGCTGACCAAGGTCGGCGACGATCCGGATTCCATCGTGCCTGGCCTGATGGCGGTTGGCGAAGCCGCGTGCGTCTCGGTGCACGGGGCCAATCGTTTGGGCTCCAATTCGCTGATCGACCTCGTCGTCTTCGGCCGCGCCGTCGGGCTTCGCTGCGACGAGAAGCTCACACCCAACGCCTCGCAGCGATCGTTGGCGAAGGATGCGGGCGAAGATCACCTCGCGCGCTTCGACAAATTCCGCAACGCCAATGGCAAGGCGCCGACCGCGGTGCTGCGCGACCGCATGCAGCGCGACATGCAAAACACCTGTGCGGTCTATCGTACTGGGGCTTCGTTGGAGGAGGGCGTGGCCCAGATGGCGAAGGTCTGGGCCGATGCGCCAGACATCCGCGTCAGCGACCGCTCGCTTATCTGGAACACCGATCTGGTCGAGACGCTCGAATTCGACAATCTGCTTTCACAGGCCGTCGTCACGGTCGAAGGCGCCTTGAACCGCACCGAGTTCACGCGGCGCCCACGCCCGCGAAGACTTCCCCGAGCGCGACGACGTCAACTGGATGAAGCACACGCTCGCTTGGCTCGACATGAAGACCGGGAAATCGCGCATCGACTATCGCCCGGTCCATTCCAACACCATGACCAATGAAGTGGAGCCGATCCCGCCAAAGAAGCGGGTGTACTAAGGCGGCCAGCGAAGATCAGCGCGAAACGGAGGCCAAATCCAACGCGTGTCGCCACACGCGAAATCTAGCTTGCCGGGGTCAGCCGCGTCCGCAGAGCCCGCACCGCTCGAGCAACGGCTGGGCCTGCGCGATCGTCGCGCCGTGCTCGAAGGTGATCGTCCGCTCGCTTGCGCCCGCGATCGTCAGCGATTCCGCGCCGCCATCGGCGCAATCCGGGCAGCCGATCGTATCCGGCAAGCCGGTAAGCGATGTGTTGGCGGCCAAGCGCGCGATTTCTTCCCATTCGCTTGCCGATAGCGGCGTCGTGAAGCGCTGATCGGGCAAGTTGGCGCCGCCGCCGCGTCCGCCGCGCGCCGAGCGCACCAGCACCGCGCCTGCTTGCGAAAGCTCCAGCCGCGTCGAACAATAGCCAACGCACATCCCAAACGATGTCGTCGACACCACTTGCCGCACGCTCGTGGGCGCCGGTGCGTTCGTCACGCACGCGCCTAAGCCCAGCACAGCCGCGAAAGCGCCCACCAGGAAAATCCGCTTTTGAGTTTTCATCGCACCACCCGTTGAGCAATTCTGAACCGCTTGGGCGCCTCTCGCCACCCCACGGCAGACACGCTATCGAGCAAAAACCGACTGAATATGGTATGAACCGGGCAGGGGGCCGCCATGATCGTCCAGCCAGACTCTGAAACACTGCTCGCAGTCATTCTTGGCGCAGCGCTGGCCACGGTGGGCGGTTTCAGCGAGCGCCAGTTCGAGCGTCTTATCCAACGCCGCGAGAAGGAGCGTAGCGCAGCGCTCATGTTCGGCGAACTCCTAAACGCCATGCGCCTGATCTTGAGGCTCGCCGACGAGGCGCGCGGCCGCGGCGATCCTTATGGCCCAATCACGCTGCGCTTCATTCGCGGCGCCAAGCGTGAAGCCGACATTTATGACCGCAACCGCGAAACCCTGCTCGACCTGCGCGACCCCAACATCCGCGCTCGCATCAGCGTCCTCATCGCGCGGCTCTCGTTTTCGTTCGATGGCGTCCTCGACGCCCATGGCGAAGTCATCGCCGCCGAACAGAACCTGCGCACCTTTCCGCCCAACGATCCGGCCCGCGCCGAGATCGAGGCCCAGATCGCCACGTGCAAGGAAGTCCGCAAAACCGCCTTCGATTTCTCCATCGAATTCCGCACGCGAGATCATGCCGTTGCTCGATCTGCTCACCCCGCTCGCCAAGCACAATTTCGGCATTGCCGAAGCCGTCGTGCGTCAACAATAGGACGCCACGTCACGCCTTGACGCCCGCGGGCTCTAAGCCGATCACTCGCGATGCGCCAACGGAGCCAAACGCCCATGCCTCAAATCGGTTATGTCTGTCTCGGCACCAATGACTTTGACCGCGCTTGTGCGTTCTGGGACGGCCTCGCGCCTGAACTCGGCGGCAAGAAGCTGTTTCCGACCCCGCAAGGCGTGATGTATCGCCTCGGCGCTGGGCCAATGATCATGGTGACGCGCCCGTATAACAACGAGCCCGCCGCCAAGGGCAACGGACAGATGCTCGCCATCAATGTCGACGCCGAAGAGGACGTAGCGCGCATATACGATAAAGCGCTCTCACTCGGCGCCAGTTGCGAAGGCAAGCCCGGCCCCCGCGGCCAGTTCGGCGAGTTCGCCTATTTCCGCGACCTCGACGGCAACAAGATCGCGGTCTTCTTCAGCGCCCGGCAGAAGAAGCAATAAAGCTGCAACTTCGCTGAATGCGATGAAACGCGTTCCCGTTATGGCGACGGCGTTGCCGTGCTCGTCGTTGTCGTCGTCGTGTCGCTGCGCGGCCGCGTCGCGCGGCGAAAGAGATCCGCCAGCGGATTGTCCGGCTCTTGCTGCTGTTGTTGTTGCGGCCCCTGTTGAGGTGACGGCTCACCTGACTGGGCCGGTGGCTGCGTTTGGGTCTGCGCCGGTTGGCGGCCAAAGAGCGCATCACCCAACGATGAGAGCGAACCGCCCGACTGGCTCTGCCCAAAAATCCCGCGCGCCTGGTCGCGCAATTGGTTCTGCAGGACATCGCCCAGAGCCGGCTCAAAACGCACATGGCTCCAAGGCCCATGAATGCGGAACGGAATGCCAAGCCCGCCGAGGCCTGCCGCACCGCCTTGCCCCTGGGCTGAATTCACCACCCGCGGCGCCAGGCGCATATCGAGCGATTGCTGGCCGATATTGATCAGCCCCTGCCCATCCATGCGCACATAAGGATTGAGCATGCGCAGATCCTGCGTCGCCGCCACGCCATTGGCGACTTGGAACGTCGCCGCCAATTCCGCGAAATCGGTCGCCGCACCCGGTCCGGCCGCTTGCCCGCTCAGAACAGATTGAATGGAGCGCGCGATCGCTGCGAGATTGACGCCCTTGATCTGCCCGTCATTGAACGAGAACGACGCATTGCCGCGCAAGCTCTGCATCAAAGCTGCCTGCGATCTTCCTTGGCCGACAAGCGAGGCCGTCAAGCGCCCGTGGCCGGTGATCTTGTCGAATGCGATCGCATCGCGCAGCAGGGGCTCGGCCTGGATATTCTGCGCGTTGAGTTCGAAGGCTACGCGCGGTGTGGCCCCCGATCCATCGGCGATGAAGCGTCCGACGCCGCCGCCGCCATAAAGCGCCAGCCGTGTCAGCCGCGCATCCGCGGCGCCATTGGCCACACGCAGATTAAGCGCAACATTGGAGAAATTCAGCCGCTGAAACTTGAGCGCTGCAACAGCAAGGTCGAGATTGGCGTCAAGCGCGCGCAGGCCGCTTAAGTCCAACGGCGTTGAACTCCAAGCCGAACTCACCGCAACCCCGCCCGCCTGGGCGCCTTGCGCCGGCGCCGGCAGATAAGTGTTCATGTCCAGGATCGGCACGGAGAGTGCGCCAGTGATACGCAAGCGGCCGTTCGGCGGCTGCGTCAGCGTCAGATTGCCGTTGGCCTGCACAGTATCGAGCCGGAGCGAGGCACGCGTCAGCGCCGTCTCCTGGTCGTGATGCGCCATCGCTGCGCTCACGTTGAATGCGCCGAAGCCTGGGCCAGATTCCATCGGCGTGCCAAGCCAGCTTAGCATCCGACGTAAACTCGCGCCGCTCGCGCTGACTTGACCCTCGAGCGCGCCGGTCTGGGAATTGAAATTGCCGTTGACGCTCGCATTCAGCAATGGCGAGCGCACGCTGACATTGATCGGCGTCACGCCATGCTCGATCACGGCGCGCGGTTTGCTCACCGTGCCGTCGATGTTGAGCCGTTGACCGCGATAATCGAACTCGGTGTTCATACGGGCCGGCTGATCGAGAGATTCCAGCGTCAGCCGCGCGTCAACATTGGCAAGTTGCAGCGGCGGCTGCCCATCGGCGCCCTGGAACGAAATCGCGCTGCGGATCAGCCGCACATCGTCGAGCCGCAAATCCTCGAGCGTGGTTTCGTCGCGCGAATTGTTTTCGGTCGGGAAAGTCCAGTTAGACTCGCCATTGGCCTTGGCGCGCAGGTTCACGCGTGCGCCCTCAAAGGTGAGTTCGCGCACCTGGATGTCGCCGCGCAGCAGCGGCAGCACCGCCACCGCAAACACTACCCGATCGGCCGTCAGGAATGGCTCATTGCCCGCAAAGCCCTGCGGATTGGATAGCGACACCGCATTGGCCGAAAAACCCAAAGCCGGGAAGAAGGTCACATTGAGATCGTCGCCCAAGCTCAATTGCCGATGGGTCGCGGCTTCGATGCGCCGCTCCGCCTCGCGCGCGGCAAGCTGCTTGGGAAAGAATACAAAGAAGAGTACGACCGTGAGCACGAGCACGCCCACAAGCCCGCCCAGAACGAGGCCGATTGTTTTCAGCTTCATATGCAACCCACTCCGGGGGCGAACTTAAGGCCTCGCGCTCACAAAATCGAGACGTGCGGCAATGGCCTAGGCGCGCCGCCGCGGCTGCGTTATCTGCATGGCGATGAACGGATTCTTCGCCTCAATGTTTGCCGAAATGGGGGCGCGCCGGCGCCGCCTGCGCTCAGCCTTCGGCGATCGCGGCCAGGCGCTGGTCGAATTCCTCGTGCTGGGCGGGCTATTGCTGGGCTCGCTTGGCCTTTACATCCGCGAAGGCATGATCCGCACCGCACCCTGGGGCTTGGCGCTGCCTCTCGTGTTTGTGATCGGATTTTTCGCCATCGATGCGCGCCGCCAAGCGCAACTCAAGGCCAATGCCGACGAAGCCAAAACCAGCACACGCACCGATTGGATCGTACTGCTCTGGTCGTTTGGCTGCGCTCTATTGGGGGTCGCTGCCTTCGTGCTGGCGTGGACAGCGCAGCCGCACGTCGCGCCGCAACAGGAATGGCAGCCGCCGCGCGAAGCGGTGGATGTCGACATATCGCCATGAAGTGCGCTTAAACCCGATAAGGCGCGTGAGCGGGCTCAAGGAGGGGAGTGTGGCTCAAAATCCTTTCGCTGGCTTGATTCCGCGCGGATCGCTTGGCCTCAAGTTATTGCTCGTCTGTCTGCTTGTGCTCGTCATGGGCGTGCCGCTCTTATTCGTCGGCGCACTTGTCGGCGAGCGCCAGTCGCGCGCAGCGCAAGTCACCACCGAGATTGGGCAATGGTCCGGCGGTCAGCAGATTGTCGGCGGGCCGATGCTGTTGGCGCCATATCAGCACAGCTATGACACGACCGACGATGCCGGGCGGGTGCAGCATCGCAATGAGCAAGGCAATTACGTCGTGTTCGCCGAAACCGGCGCTGCCGATTCTACCCTCACAGTCGAACAGCGCCGGCGCGGCATTTATCGCGCCGCGGTCTATAACGCCGCCATGCAATTCAGCGCGCACTTCGCGCCCGAAGCGGCGCTGCGCGGGCTTGATCCGACCTATCGTTTCGACTGGAGCCGCGCGCGGATTGTGATGTTCGTCAGCGATAGCCGCGCCATCCGCAACGCCGCGCAGCTGCGCTTCGCCAACGGCGCAACGGCAACGTTTGAACCGGTCTCGGATCTGAGCATGAACGCGCCGGCGCCCGATTATGCGCGTTCCTCACTCGACAGCCGTCCTATCGCGGCGCCGGCGAGCGGCCTGCAAGCCTTCGCGGCGCCGCTGCAAATGACGAGCCAGGCGCCGTTCGACGTGCAGACGCGGCTCGACCTCTCCGGCGCCCAGCGCTTCGCTATCGCTGCCTTCGCACAGGACACGACCGCGCGCATTCACGGCAATCGCCGCGATGCGCACGTCGAAGGCTATTTCCAATCCAACCAGCCGCTGCAGGTCACCGATCAGGGCTTTTCGCTCGAATGGCGCGTGCCGTTCGTCGCCCGCGGGCTGGAGAAGGCGGCCGATCTGAAAAACTTCAGTCTCGGCGCCACGGCCGGGCGCGACATGGCCGTCAGCTTCGTCGATCCCGACGACATCTATCGCGGCGTCGCACGCGCGGTTGCCTACGGCATCATGTTCATCGGCATTGTGTTCCTGGCGACGCTGATTTTCGAAGCGGTCAGCGGCAAGAAGGCACACCCGGCGCAATACATCCTCGTGGGCCTTGCCCAGTGCGTATTCTATTTGTTGCTGCTGTCGCTGACCGAGCTCATGGGTTTCACGATCGCGTTCAGCATCGCGGCGGCCGCGACCGTTGGCCTGCTTGCCTATTATGCCGGCGCCTCGTTCAAATCGCAGGCGGTGGGCGTGCGCGCCTTCTTCGCGCTCACCGTGCTCTACGGCGCCATGTATGTGCTGATGACGCTCGAAGATTTCGCATTGCTCGCGGGCTCTATTGTGGCTTTCGCGGTGATCGCGGCGACCATGATCGCGACGCGCCGCATCGATTGGTACGGGCGTAGCCAGCAACCCACGAGCGCCGATTAGATGCGCATCGTTTCGATCGATCACGTGCAGCTCGCCATGCCGGAAGGCGGCGAAGAGGCCGCGCGGTCGTTCTACACTGGCCTGCTTGGCATACCCGAGACGCCAAAACCGCCGCATCTGGCCAAGCGGGGCGGCTGCTGGTTCGAACGCGGCGCGCTCAAAGTGCATCTCGGCGTCGAAAAAGCGTTCCGGCCGGCGCAGAAGGCCCATCCCGCCTTCATCGTCGAGAATCTGCCGGCGCTCAAAGCAAGGCTTGTCGCCGCGGGCGCCACCATCCGTGATGACGAACCCCTCGATGGCTATGATCGCTGTTACCTCGACGATCCGTTCGGCAACCGGCTCGAATTGATGGAGGTCAATTCGTCGTCTTGACGGGTCAGACGGCGAGCGCCATCACCAATTCATGGTCGAGCTTTCTCTCCCAAAGAATTCCAAGGTCCGCAACGGCAAGCGCCACAAGGCGCCGCAAGGCGCAAAGCGCGTCAGATCGTTCAAAGTCTACCGCTACGATCCGGAGAGCGGCGAAAATCCACGCTGGGATACTTACGAACTCGATCTCGACAAATGCGGGCCGATGGTGCTCGACGCGCTGATCGAGATCAAAAACACGGTCGATGCGACGTTGACCTTCCGCCGCTCATGCCGCGAAGGCGTGTGTGGCTCGTGCGCCATGAACATTTCCGGGCGCAACACGCTCGCCTGCACCAAGGGCATGGACGAATTGCCAGCAGGCGAGATCACCATCTCGCCGCTGCCGCATCAGCCGGTGATGAAGGATCTGGTGCCGGATCTGTCGAATTTTACGGCGCAGTACGCCTCGATCCAGCCCTACCTGCAGACCGAAACGCCGGAGCCGGACGGCGAATGGCGCCAGAGCCCGGAAGAGCGCGCCAAGCTCGACGGACTCTATGAATGCATCCTCTGCGCCTGCTGCTCGACGGCGTGCCCGTCCTATTGGTGGAACGCCGAGCGCTTCATGGGCCCAGCGGCCTTGCTGCAAGCCTATCGCTGGATCGCCGACAGCCGCGACGAACATCAGGGCGAACGGCTCGACGCGCTCGAAGATCCCTTCAAGCTCTATCGCTGCCACACGATCATGAATTGCGCCCAGGTCTGTCCTAAGGGCCTCAACCCCGCCAAGGCGATCGCCGAGATCAAGAAGGCTATGGTGGAGCGGAAGGTCTAACACACCCGCGACTGGAACATTGCGCAGAGCGTGGGTTCCCGGGATGCCGTTCGCCCCGCGACAGCTCAAGTCCGCGCTCAGCGCGGCGCTTGCGCCGGTTTCGGCGCCGGCTTAGGCGCTGCCTTCACCACCGCCGGCGGATCGCGCCACGGGCATTCGGGTCCATCCGGATCGAACGCAGCATCCGGCCCATCGCCGAGGACGCGTTCGACATAATGCTTGATGCGCCGCGTCACGATATTGGCGTCGCCAGCCAGCTGATCGGGCGCGATGGCGCTGGCGAAATTCAAGCGATAAGTCTTGCCGTGCTTGTTGAGCAGCTCCTGAAAGAGCGTGATATCGCGCAATTCGCTCGAGAACGCCGCGAAGGTGTGAAACCAAAACGCGTACGGTCCGGCGACATGGCACGGCACGATCGGCAGCTCGTACTTGCGTGCGAGGCTGACCGCCGTGGCCATCCATTCGGGGTCGACGAGCACGCCATTGCGCCGCCGCGCCAAACGTCCCGCTGGAAAGATGCCAATGGGCGCGCCGGCCGCGACCGCTTGCTCGGTCATTTTGAGCGTCAGCCGCGTGCGCTCGCGCGTGCGCTTGCCCGGGACCCATTCGACCGGAATGAGATTATCGTTGAAGCCGGGGCAGGCGCGATGGGCGTCGGAATTGGCGTAGAACTTCACCTCCGGGCGCACTTGCTTGACGGCGTCATAGAGCGCAACGCCGTCGGTGATGCCGGTCGGGTGATTGGCGAGCACGAAGAATGAGCCGGAGGCCGGCAAGCGATAGAGCCCGTTGATTTCGAGCTTCACGCTGAGCAGCTGCGCCACGAATTCCAGTGCATCATGGCCGCTCATCGGCGCGATTTTATCGGCCATATAGCGGGCCTTGTCGTAGTTCAGGACCGCATAAAGAATCGGCCGCAGCATTGGCCATAGCGGCCCGCTCGAGAGATGCGGCGCGCGCTCCTCGATCAGGATATCGACGATGTGCTTTGCTTGCACGGGCGGCGCTGCGACGTCGTCCATGATCCCCATCTGGCTGCCAGGTCGTTGCGGAACAAACAAGCACGGCGCGCGGGCGCGGCAAAGAGGTCAAGCGCTTGCAATCGCAGGCCGACAACTCCATGGGAAGCGTCCATGAGTTCGCCGCTGGCTGCATACCGCGCCCGCATCGCATCGGGCGATTTGCAGCCCGACCCCGATCAGGCCCGCGCCGCCGAGCGGCTGGATAAGCTCGCACAGGATTTGGCGCTTTGGCGCCCGGACGCTTGGCTGGCCAAGGGCGCCAGCCCACGCGGGCTCTACCTCTACGGCCCTGTCGGGCGCGGCAAATCCATGCTGATGGATGTGTTTTTCGAAAATGCGCCAGTAAAAAAGAAGCGCCGTGTGCACTTCCACGAATTCATGCTGGCGCGGCACGCATTCCTCAAACGCGCGCGCGAGAACGGGCAAGGTCATGATCAGCTCATCGCCCAAGCGGCAAAGGAAGTGTCCAACGACGCGCGCCTGTTGTGCTTTGACGAACTGCAAGTGACCGACATTGCCGACGCCATGATCCTCGGCCGGCTGTTTGAAAGATTGTTTGCCGATGAGGTGGTAATTGTCGCCACCTCGAACCGTCCGCCCGATGAGCTTTACAGGAATGGCATCAATCGCCAGCTGTTCGAACCCTTCATCGCGCTCATCGAAGCCAAGCTCGATCTCGTCCAACTCGCAGGTCCCCGCGATTTCCGGCTCGAGCACCTGATGGCGGCGCCCGTCTATTACGCCCCGCTGGGGCTCGCGGCGGACGAAGCCATGAGCCGCGCCTGGGCGCGCCTCACGCACGGCGCTCTACCGCAGACAACGATGCTTGATGTGAGCGGCCGCGCACTCAAAGTCGAGCGCGAAGCCGCCGGCGTCGCGCGCTTCACGTTCGACGAGCTCTGCGCGCGCCCGCTAGGCGCTGGCGACTACATCGAGATCGCGGAATATTTCCATACCGTGCTGCTCGAGCATATCCCCAAGCTCACGCCCGCCATGCGCGAGGAGGCGGCGCGTTTCCGCACGCTGATCGATGCGCTCTACGAAGCAAAAGTGAAATTGGTGGCCTCAGCCGATGCGCAACCAGGCGAACTCTATCCAGCCGGCGATCAAAGCTTTGAATTCGAGCGCACAGCTTCGCGATTGATGGAAATGCGCAGCCAAGCCTATCTCGCCCAGCCGCGCCGCGACGCCGAATGGCGCAGCGGCGCGATGGGCTAATGCACCGGACTTCATACCAGATCCGGGCTCGGGCCAGACAATCGTCGCTTTTCAAATCCGCCGCTTTAGTGCCGGGCGTCCGGGCCGAAGCTGTGCCGCGACGCCAGCATGGCGTGGCCGATATGAACGCCGAGATGGGTCTGCATCCGCGCCTTCAAAGTCGGCCAATGGATGGGCTTGGTGACGTAATCATTGGCGCCGATGGAAAGGCACCCGGCGATGACTTCGCCATCGTCTTCGGCGCTCACCATGATGATCGGCAGCTGGATCGGATCGAACTTCGCCCTCAGATAGCCGAGCACCGTGGAGCCATCGATGTCGGGAAGCCTGAGATCGAGCAGCAAGAGATCCGGCGGAAACTGCTCGGCGGTGCGCAGCGCGCTTTGGCCGTCTTCTGCTTCGTGGGCGATATAGCCATTGCGCGTCAGCAAACGCCGCATCAGCGCGCGGCTCACCTCGGAATCGTCCGCCACGAGCACGTGCAGCGGCGCGTCATATCGGGCCGTATTCAATAGGGCTTGCGCCATGACAAGCTCCTTTCTTGTACCGCCCGTTACATCGTATGAAATGACGAGAAACGTCGCGTTAAGCGAAAGGGTGAATTCGCGTAAGCCAAGCGAGAGGGAACTTTGGTTGCGCGCGCGTCGAATCGCGGTGGAGTGAGGGCTAGATGGAAGCGCGGGTTGACCAGCCAACGATAAAGGCGCGCGGCGCAAGTCGCGTTGTCGGGCTCGACGTCGCGCGCGGCCTGTTGATGGCCTATGTCGTCATCGTCATTCACGGCTCGTTTTGGCTTGGAATTATTCCCGCGCCGGCCAATTCAATCCTCTTGTTCGAGATGCCGCTTATTTTCATCGTCAGTGGTGCGGCCTTCGCCCACGCGCCGCAGCCCACGACCTTGCGTGCCTATGGATTTTATCTGCTGAGCCGTGGCGTGCGCATTCTGGCGCCGTACTGGGCCTATACGGCCGTGTGCGCACTGATCGTGATCTATGCCCGGCACATGCCGGTGCTGGAGACATTCGCGGCCTGGCTCGATCCGTTCCGACGCGCCGCGGGCCACGCCTACATGATGCTGAGCTGGCATTTGTGGTTCGTGACGCCGTTCTTGGTGGTGACGGCGCTGCTGCCGTGGCTGGCGCGCCTGCCGGTGTGGCGTATGGCGCCGCTTTGGGTGTGGGCGGCGAGTGGGGCGCTGATCGTACTGGCAGTGGATACGTTCTGGCTGCGCGCGACGGAGCTGGACCGCGAGAGCTTGACCTACTTGCTGTGGGCGCTGTTCGGCTTTGGGCTGGGCGCGGGTGCTGCGCGCTTCGCGACGCGCGATTACGCCATCGTGCTGGCCGGTGCGCTGGGCGCGATGGCGCTCGCGCTCACGCTCTATCCCGCACACACCACCGCCATCATGCAGACAAACAAATTTCCGCCGAACGCAATGTTTTTCCTATTCAGCTGCGCGTGGGTGGCGGTGTTCATGATCGCCGCGCGCCTCGTTGAGGCAAAATGGATCGAGGACCTTGCCCAAGCGCCATGGCTGAAGCCGTTCATTAAATCCGGCTACTCGATCTATCTGTGGCAGGGCGTGGGCTACACAATCGCTTCGCTGATTGGGCGCCCCAATCATTGGAACGTGTTTGCGATTTGGATCGCAGCAATTGCGTTGACAATTGCGCTCGGCGTGCTGGCATCGCCCCTGGAGCGGTTGCGGCTTCGCGCCAAACCGCGAACCGTTTAGAGAAAGCGCTGCCATGACCGAACGCTTTGAGCGCCACCGCCAGCCCTGGAGGAGCGACGAAATTCAAAAGCTGCACATGCTGGCCAAGAAGGGCATGTCGCTGAAAGCGCTCTCTAAAGCGCTCACGCGCAGCGAGGAATCGATCAAAATCCGCGCCAAAGCCGATGGGCTGAGTATCGCGAAATTGCGGTGAGCGGCAGTTAGTCGCCAACTCCTCTATGCACTTTGGCGCTCGCGCGGGTGGGCGAATGTAGGATACGTCAGGGCAACAATCGGGCGCTCAAATCGCGCCTAGTAGCGGCGCGTCATTGAGGCGTCAAAAGCGATGACCTCCGTCGGAGTGGAATCCGGATCGACGGTGACCGTCCTATCAACTTTTCCCGTCACGGTGACCCGTGCGCCGCCGAGCGTGAATGATTGGGGAAATCCGCTTCCGGGCACGCTTGTATAGCCACTTTCAACGCCGCGAAGCGATGAGTCGATATTACGCCATTCTGTTTCGCTCTCACACGGTGAGCGGTAGGATTTCACCGAAAGCAACCACACCAGAAGCAAACATTTCTCGTGATTGGGTCGTCCACTTTGAGCCTTATCGCCGCTCCTCACAGGTCGGCGCGGACCTTGAGCATCTCCGCGTAGAATTGTCGGTCTTTGCGTGCGTTGATGCGGTTCATAATTACGTGCCCAACAACGGCAAGAACGACGAGCGCGGTCCACGGAATTAGCGCCAACAGCACGATTCGCACACCTGTTTGTGAATTCAACAACGACGCCCCTGCTCTCAGGCCAACGCACCTGAAAGCGAGTTAGGTCCCGACTGGTTGAGGCGATCGGGCAATTTGGTTCAAGCCGGGCGCTCCGGCATGTTGGGCGGATGCGCTGGTTTCGCCGAATACGAACATTCAGGAGCATCGCCCGTTGCCCAGAAGCGAAGCGGGAGATCACTCGCATCCTTAGCGCACTGCCTTTGCGCCTTACGCGATTTGTAACTCCACTCTGTCCGGTACCGCACCGTTCCCCGTTGACCCTTGGATTATGGTTCCTTCATCGCTGGCTAACAAGTTTGGGCGCTGACGACTGAGAGACGCTTTGCACTCCCGCCTGAGGGAGCTCGCTATGACCATCGCACACCAAGAATTCTTCAAAATTTGCAACGGATGCGGCGAGATTTTCGACGCCAACATTGAGGTCGAAGCCGCTCATCACAACCAAACTGAGCACGCTCCGTTGCTGCCTCGCCGCAGACAATGGCGCCGTCCGCTCATCATGGTTGCGCGTGCTGCTTGAACCCCCGGCCGGGGTCCGCCCCCCGCGTATCTCCCGGCCACCCGCGAGCGGCCTTCCAGCCTTCGAGCTGGAGGGCCGTTTCGCCATCTGCCGCCAGCTCCAGCGGGCAACGCAAGGTCGATCATCGTGACGCGTCATAGGAGGTTGCCGCGTAACAACTGGTCCCGCGTTTGTAGGAAGAGGCGCGCCGACGCCGGCTCAGTGGTGGCGCCGCCACGGCTTGCGCAACTTACGTCCCCGCCTTGCTCGCCATCGCTAATTTGTGCTCCAACGCCCGGTTTTCAGCGGCTCGCCAACCTCTCCAAGTCTCGAGCGACGGCATAGGATTGTCGCTCCAGTTAGGCGCATCCACGCCGGCGGCCTGGTAATCAGCCAACGTCAGTTGCCGCCGTTGTTCATCGATCTGGTTCTCGGATCCCATACGCGTTGCTCCGGCGAAGTGTGACTAAGTACCGATCGGCTCAGTTACGTTCGCACGCTTCTCGCCGAGGACCGGCTGGACCGCCGATTCAGGTTCATCGATTATAGCTTCAGCGGCAGGCGTGGCTTTGGTCGGTACTGGCTCATCGATCGTAGATCCATCTGCCGGTGGGATTTCATCTTCGATGGGATCCTCGATGATCGGCGCGTCGACTACAGGTTGGTCGATGAGTTCTCTAAACAGAGTGCGGTAGCATAACATTGCTTGGCGCAAATCTTCTGTGCCGGCCTCACCTTGCAAGTCTCGGATCGCAATGTCGTGGGCCGTGCGATAGTGTTGCACCGCGACCGGATGGTCGACAGAGAGATCCGCAGAGCGTTGTTCAAAATCTCCCGCGGGGTAGCCTCGATGCGTCATGACTTTTGCGAGCAATTGGTCTGCGCCGATCATGGCCACCTTGGGATCGTCAACGAATTGCGTTTGAACTTCCGCCCACAGCGGCATGTAATGTTCGCGCTCCTCCGACGTCAGCGATTTGATCGCGAAGCTCCGGACACGCTTTTGGCGCTGATGGAGCTCAGCTTGCGCCTTACCTCTCCCGCCGGCTGCTTCGACGGTGCGCTCATATTCGGGCCCGAAGCGCAATCGAACCCTGTCGGCGCTGCGCTTTCTCAGAAATACTGTCACAACCGCCAGCAAAGCCACCATCACCATGACGCTCAGGATAATCGCTGTGTTCGTTTCCATGACCTAGACCTGTTTGGGCGCTCGCAAGCTCGTTAAGAGCGTCAATACCTCAACGGGCTAAGTCCCCCGGCAGTTCCAACTTGTTCAAGCGCACAGCTATGGCGCTTTTTCCCTGGGTCTTAGTCGCGCCGCCAAAAGCGGACCCCGTGTCGGCGCCGCGGCGTTGAGTAAAGGCTGCGGAGCGCATCAGATGAGATCACCTGAATGGATTACGAATTGAACGATTTCTGCAACGCCTTCGGTGCAGGGCGCTTGAAACAGCGCATAGAAGATTACTGGCGTGCCCGCGGCTGCGCTGTGAACGTGCAACTTCTTGAGAGCCGTTTCACTGCGGCCATGCGATCGTCGCGCACTGACGTGCGTAGCGACATGCTCGATGGTCTGCCGTCTCGCAAAACTAACCCGACGGGCTGCGCCTTCACAACCGCTGCCTAAGGGCTCAAAGTCGCTCAGACCGAGTGCATCGCGGCACGTCCGCAGTCGTCGGGCATTCAACGGTCCGCCGTAGCGAGAACTCGCGGTTCCAATTCAAGACGATCGTGCTCGCGAAGGCGGTCTTGCTATTCGGCTAACCCAGACGTCCAAGCGCGGCTCCAACTGACAACAACAATCGCAGCCGCGCTCGATATGCTCAGCACCAATTCTGTGATGTGCCATGAGCGACGCGAGCGGACGTCCTATTCTCACCAAAATCAATGCGTCTGACCGTGGTCATAACGAGTGTCCGGCCGGTCCGCGCCGGACGGCTGATCCAGAGCGACCCAACTTTGGCTTTTCGCAATCAGCAGTTCCACCGGATTGCTCAAGCCACGCGCCGCGTAACTCGAATAAGGAGGAGCAGCGCGATGGCGCCGACGGTGGCGCCAACGATCTCGCCGAACAGTCCGCTGCCGGTTGCGATATGAAAAGTGCGGAAGAGCCAGCCGCCGACAAAGGAGCCGATGATTTCAATGACGATATTTCCGACGAGACCGAATCCGGAGCCGCGCATGATGGCGCCGGCAAGCCAGCCGGCTATGGCGCCGACGAGCAGCCAAATGAGCAGGGTTTCTGAGGTCATTTTGGAATTGATTCCGCACATAACAGTCGCGTCGACTATTCGCCGCGGCAACAATCAACGAGTTCGTGCAGCCGTTCGTTCCGGCAATGTGTTTCCGGCAATGGGCCCAACTCGCGACGTAGCGCCGAGTTTGGCCGATCCTTTAGTGTGCGTAGCGCTCGCTCGGCGGCAAAACCATCAACCACACATTCAGTTCTTCGTTGCCGGCTTCCACTTTGTTTTCGATCTGAAGAGGCGCTCACGGCCGGTGCGCAAGCGGGTATTGCCCGAACAACGTGCGATACTGCGTCGCGACCGCTTCATAACATTCGCAAGCCGCGTTCTCGAGGCCGTGTCGATCAAGGATTGTGATGTGCCCGTGCTGGTAGCGGATCAAGCCCGCCCTCTGCAGCATGCTTGCGGCGATGCTGACGGTAGAGCGGCGCACACCAAGCATAATGGCCATCCAATCTTGGGTAATCGGCAATTCAGCCACGCCGCTACGATCGTGCGCGCCAAGAAGCCATCGGGCGAGGCGCTGCCCAAGTTCGTGGTGGGCGTTGCAAGCGGCTGTTTGGGCCACCTGCACGTGGAAGACGTGCGCGTAGCGCAGCAGCAGATCACGCAGGCGCGGCGCGGCTGCGTCCCTCAGAGTCACTGCGGGCATTCGATACGCGCTCCCGCCTGCCTGACACATCATCTCGCTATGAACATGCGTTGCGCCAAGCACGATCGAAACACCGACGACGCCTTCAAAGCCGATCAGGCCAACTTCCAGCGGTTGCCCGTCCGAGAGCGTCGTCAGTGCGGAGATAAAGCCGCTCTCGATGAAGTAGACGTACGCAATGGCGTCACCGGCGCGGTGCAGGACTTCGCCCGGCGCAAGTGCGATCTGCGTGAGGTTTTCGGCAAGCAGCGCAAATTCGGCCGCAGGCAGCGCCGCGAGAATTCGGTTGTGAACACTTGCCTGCAATGGATGAGACATCGATCTCCCCATGGCGGTGCGCCGCAATTGCTCTCCCCCTCGACCTGGCGCCCAGCGAAAGGTCGAGTAAGCATGCAATACCTCAAATAGCGAATTTGCGCCAGTCGGTCGGGTTAGCGCTCCATCGCCGCCGGGGAAAGCTTGCGAGGCGTTGCGGATATCTTCAGCCGACCGGTCTGATGGCGGCTTGGCTTGTCGGATAGTCGCCAAATAATCGGCGATCCTCATTCTTGACGGCCTCATAACATTCGCAAGCTGCGCTCTCCAGTCCAGCGCGATCAAGAATGGTGATCCGCCCGTGCTGATAGCTGATCACGCCTGCTTTCTGCAGCGTGGCGGCAGCGACACTCACGGTGGAACGGCGCACGCCCAGCATGATGGCGATCAAATCCTGGGTGAGCGACAATTGCGCGAACTCCGCTGCGGTCGTGTGCACCGAGCAGCCAACGTGCAAGACGTTGTCCGAGCTCGTGGTGAGCATTACAGGCGGCGGTCTGCGCGACCTGCACGTGAAAGACGTGCATGTAACGGAGTAAGAGATCTCGGAGAACGGGCGCATGCTCGCTGGCGTCTTTCAACGCAACAGCCGACGTGCGATAGGCGCCGCCGCCGGTTTGGCACATGGTTTCGCTAAATGCGGTCGTCGCGCCAAGCACCACCGAGGCGCCTGCGACGCCCTCCGATCCAACCAGGCCGATTTCCAGTGGCGCGCCGTCTGAAAGGATCGCCATTGCCGAGATGAATCCGCTCTCGACGAAATAGACATTTTCGATTTTGTCGCCGCTGCGTTGTAGAGGCTCGCCGAATGCCAGCTCCACGCGCACCAGACTCTTGGCAAGCCGCGCGAACTCCAGCTCGGGCAAAGCGGCAAGAATCCTATTTTTCGTGCTCAATTGATTTGGGTGGGACACCCTATTGCTCCAGCGCCGAGGCGGGAGCCCGATGTCTCTCAGCCGACCGAGCGCCTATTCGGGTGCGGCCGATGTTTCTACAACGCCTCAACCGCTCAAATGGGACCGTCCACGGCTGGTTCTATTCTCCGAATGCTCCTAAATTGATGTTTTCGTTCAGCTCGCATTGCAGGCGACTGCAATGGTCCACAAACGGATGTCAGCGCCGCCGCCTTGGCGTGCCCAGGATTCCACGCATCAGTTCACGCGCCAGCGTGTTGACGACGCCGGTGGCGACGCGCGTGCCGGCGCGTTCGATGGGCGTCACCGGTTGCGCGCGTGGACGCGCGCGCGCGCGCGGCGCAGAAGGCGACGAAGCGCGCGGCGCACGTGCGGCTTTCTCGGCGGCTTTCGCCTGCGCTTGTTGTTGTGCCTCCGCTGCTGCCGCCTTGGCGGCGGCCTGCGCGCGCCCGCTCAGGATTTCGAACGCGCTCTCGCGGTCGATCTCCTTGGTGTAGGCGGGGCCGAGATCGCAGGCGGCGATCATTTGCTGGCGCGTCGCAAGCAGAAGCGTGCCAACCTGGCTGTTGGGCGGGCGCACTTTGGTGCGCGCCACCGGCGTCGGCGCTCCGGTTTCGTCGAGCGTGGAGACGAGTGCTTCGCCGACGCCGAGCTCTTGGATGGTCTTGACAACGTCGAGACCTGGATTGGCGCGGAACGACGCCGCGGCCGCCTTCACCGCTTTCTGATCCGCCGGCGTATAGGCGCGCAGCGCATGCTGGATGCGGTTGCCGAGCTGGGAGAGCACGATGTCGGGAATGTCGCTCGGCGATTGCGTGACGAAATAGATGCCGACGCCCTTGGAGCGGATAAGCCGCACAACTTGCTCGACTTTCTGGATGAGCTCTTTGGTCGCGTCGCGGAAGAGCAGGTGCGCTTCATCGAAGAAGAAAACCAGTTTCGGCTTATCGGGATCGCCAATCTCGGGCAGCTCCTCCCACAACTCGCTCATCAGCCAAAGCAGAAAGGCCGAATAGAGCTTGGGGCTCTGCACCAGACGCTCGGAGGCGAGCAGGTTGATCGTGCCGCGTCCATCCGGGCGCGGGCGCATGAGATCGCTGAGCTCAAGCACTTTCTCGCCAAAGAAGCGCTGGGCGCCGTCCATTTCGAGCTGCAGCAATTTTCGCTGCAACGCCGCGATCGTGGTCGGCGTCACTAAGCCGTAGTTCTTGCCGACATCGTCGGAATTGTCGGAGATGTAGGTGAGGATGGCGCGGAGATCGGCGAGATTGAGGAGGAGGCCGCGATTGCGGTCTTCCTCGGTCGCGCCCTTGGTCAGCCAATCGTCAGCGATTTTGAATGCAACCGTCAGCGCCCCTTCCTGCGCCTCGGTCGCGTCCAAGACGCTCGCCATCAGCACCGGGCCCATTTCGGTGACGGTGGTGCGCACCGGATGCCCCAGTTCGCCATACACATCCCAGAACACGACGGGCTGCGCTTCCGCCGTCAGCGTCACGCCGATGTCTTGGGCGCGCGCCTGCGCCCAGCCAGGCGGCGGGTTCGGCATGGGCGCAGCGACCCCAGAAAGATCGCCCTTGATGTCGGCGGCGAAGACGTTGACGCCATTCTTGGCGAATTCCTCGGCCAGCACCTGCAGCGTCACCGTCTTGCCGGTTCCCGTGGCGCCGGCGATGAGGCCGTGACGGTTGGCGCGCTTCAGCGCCAGCGTCTGGGGGCCTTCGGGCGCAACGCCGATGTCGATGCTTGTCGCCATGGGATTCTCCAGCCTCTGGCGAGGCAACTTGGCCAGCCCCATCGCGCGAGGCAAGTCTGGCCTTGCCCCGCGGGCTTGGGCCTCGCACACGATGAGGCGGAGGAAACGCATGGATTGGTCGGTGCGGGCCGCGATCTGGCTGATCGCCATCGGCGTCATCGCAGCGGCGCTGTATCTGCTGCGCGACGCTCTGACGCCATTTGCGCTGGCGCTGATCTTGTGGCTGGCGATCGACGGTCTGGCCGCGCAATTGGATAAGCGCATCCCGTATACGCCGCGCTGGTTGGCGCTGCCGATTGCGCTGGTGCTTGTGCTCGGCTTGGTGGCGCTGATCAGCTGGGTGGTTGTCGCCAATCTCGGCGCCATGGCCGACAACATTCCCGCCTATCAGACGCGCCTCGATCAGCTGATCGCGCAGACCTACGCGGCACTGCACGTTCCAGGCACGCCGCCCACGCTCGCCAATCTGTTCGCGCGCGTCGATACCGCGCGCATGGCCGGCGATTTCGCGGGCGGTCTGCGCGACGTTGCCTCAACCGCCGCCTTCATCCTCATCTATATCGCCTTCCTGATCCCCGCGAGCGCGATGATGCCGAGGAAGTTCAATTTCATCTTCGGCCGCGGCGAGGCCCGCGCCGCGGCGCGCGAAGTTATCCACCGCATCCGCGTCTCGATGGAGCGCTATTTGTGGGTCCAAACCGTGGTGAGCCTCATCATTACGGCGCTCACCTACGTGACGCTGCTCGCGCTGGGGCTCGAAAACGCGTTGTTCTGGGCGTTCCTGATATTCTTTCTCAATTACATCCCGACGATTGGCTCGGTTGTTGCCGTCGTCCTCACGACATTGGTTGCGCTTGTGCAATTTCCATCGCCCGCGCAAGCGTTCGCCGTGTTTGCCGGCGTCAGCGTTTGGCAGTTTCTGGTTGGAAATTTCGTGCAGCCGCGCATGACCAGCGATTCTCTAAACCTATCCGCGGTCGTCATGTTGCTTGCGCTGTCGATCTGGGGCGCGATCTGGGGATTAGCCGGAGCGTTTCTCGCCGCACCTCTCACCGTCATGTTGATGATAGTATTGGCGCAATTTCAGGGGACGCGTTGGATCGCGATTCTGCTCTCCGCGGATGGAAGACCAACGCCTGAGTCAACTCATCTGAGTAAGTCCGAGCACGGATCAGTTTGATGTTGCGAATCGACTGCGAACATGTATCGCTTTGATGACGAACGTCGCTGGGGCTAGGGGCGTTTTCCGGCAACGCAACCGAACTCCGTACCTATTTCTCGGCGCGCGCTCGCACCGTCAGCTTTGACGCGTCGATCCGTACTCGTGGGCTCATTGGGGGGCTTCATTCGCACGGACCGGCCGTCCTCAACGGACCAGGCCTCCGCGTGCGTCCCCCACCCAGCCTGCTGCGAGGCCTGCAGGCGCCGCCGGACAGCTTGTCCCCGTTCGGCGGCGCCGCTTCGTTTAGAGGATTAGCCGCAAAACGTCGCCTCACGCGTTCGTGTGGGCGCGCCATCCAGCGGTGCACATCTCTGCCTGCAAACTTGGGACGGCGCCGGCGCTTACGGCGGTTGCGCCCGACGCCGAGAAGGCTAGGGTCCGGCCCGTCCAAACAATAAGGAACCGCCTCGTCATGGACGTCGCCGCGCGCGCGGACCTCAATCCTTCCGCCGACCAATTCGTCTCCACCGCTGTCTCTGGCCCTTGGCCGGGCTTCAAAAAGAACGGAGCGGTGGACCCGGCGGCGGAAGCTTTCCTGCGCGGCCTCTATGCTGACGCCTCTCCAGACGAGCTGGCCGATCTCTCCCTCGATGACCTGACAGCGCTCGGGCACGATTTCTGGCGCTGGCGCTCGGAGCGCAAGCCAGACGAGCAATTGGTGCGCCTGCGCCGCGGCGTCGGCGCTGGCGGCCGCCAGCTTGATCGCGACATTCTGGAGGTCGTCGGCCCCGACATGCCGTTCCTGGTTGACTCGGTCATGGGCGAATTGGCCGACGAAGGCATTACCACGCTTGCGCTGTTTCACCCGGTCGCGCCGTCGACCGATGGACGGAGCAAGGATTCGCTCATCCAGATCCACTTCCAGCGGCTATCGGCGCAGCGCGCCAAGACGCTTGTGGATAACGTACGCTCCAGTCTGAAGGACGTGCGCGCGGCCGTGGCCGACTTCCACGCCATGCGTCAGCGCATGTTCGACGTGGCCGAGGAACTGCAAAGCGCAAAGTCAAACGCGACGCGCGAGGATCTGGCCGAGGCGGTCGAATTGTTGCGCTGGTTGGCGGCCGACAAGTTCACTTTCCTGGGTGCGCGCGACTATGCCTACCACCGCGACGCGGGCGGGGGGTATACGGCCGAAGAGCCGGAAATTCTCTGCGACACCTGCCTTGGCGTGTTGCGCGATGTCGCCCTCTTCGTGCTGCGTACGTCCGACGAGCCGATGACGCTCACCCCTGAGCTGAAGCGCCTGATGGCCGAGCAGCAGCCGTTGATCATCGCCAAGTCGACGATCCGTGCGCGCGTCCATCGCCGCGCCATGGCCGACTATGTTTCGGTGAAGCGCTATAATGACAAGGGCGAAGCAATCGGCGAGACCCGCTTCGTCGGCCTATTCACCAGCAAGTCGTTTACTGAAGCGACGCGCAACATCCCGATGCTGCGCCGCAAAGCCGATTGGGTGATGGAGCAGGCCAATTTCGCCAAGGGCGGACACAGCGCCAAGACGCTGCGCAAGATCATCGAATATTATCCGCGCGAAGAACTCTGGCAGATGTCGCGCGAGGAATTGCTGCGCATTGCGCTTGGCGTGCTGCACCTGTTCGATCGCCCCCGCGCACGGGTGTTTCTGCGGCGCGACCGCTTCAACCGCTTCGTAACGGCGCTCGCTTATATCCCGAAGGATCGCTTCAACACGGACCTGCGCGAGCGGGTGGGCGAGGCGATCGCACGCGCCTATGGCGGCAAGGTGGAGAGCTTCGCGCCGCAGCTTGGCGAAAACCAGCTGGCGCGGGTGCTGTTCGTGATCGGCGAGATCGACAAGAAGCGGCCCGATCCGGATCTGCATGCGCTTGACGGCGAAATCAGCCGCTTTGCGCGCACCTGGGAAGACGACTTCACCAGCGCACTGCTCGATTCCAACCTGTTCGATGCGGCCGCGCGCGAATACGCCGCGATGCGCTTCGACGATGCGTTCACGGCTGCGTACCGCGATCTCTATCCGGTCACCGAAGCGTTGATCGACGCCTCGGAAATCCTGGCGAGCAGCGATACCGACGTCATCCGCGTGCGCGCCTATCGCCGTGAAAACGATCCGGCCAACGCGATGCGCTGCAAGTTCTATGCGCGGGGCGATATTCTGGCGCTGTCGGCGACGGTGCCGATCCTGGAGAAGATGGGCCTGTTCGTCGATTCCGAGGTGAACTTCGAACTGCAGTTGAAGGCCGCGCCCTTGCACCCGGCCGAACGGGTCTTCATCCACGACATCGAAACCCGCACCGCTGACGGCAAACCCATCGATCTCACCACGGCGGGGCAAAAGTTCGAGGACGCGTTTGCCGCCATCTGGACGGCGCGGGCCGAGAGCGACGGCTTCAATCGCTTGATCCTGACGCTGCCGTGCACGTGGCGCGAAGCAGCGCTTATCCGGGCGCTGGCGCGCTATCGTCAGCAGACCGGCCTCGATCCGTCACAAACCATCCAGGAGCAGGCGCTCGCGGCCAATCCGAAGATCGCCGCTTTGATCCTGGCGATCTTCCGTGCGCGCTTCGATCCGAACTTGCCGGAAAGCATGGACACGCGCCGCATCCGCTCGCAGCGCCTCGAGATCATGTTGGATACGGCGCTGAACGAAGTCGTCAGCTTGGACGACGACCGCGCGCTTCGGCGCATCGCCCAATTGGCGACGGCGATCCGGCGCACCAATTATTTCCAGCCGGCCGCTGACGGCGAAGCAAAGCCGTACATGTCGTTCAAGATCGACTCGCACGCAGTCGCCGAATTGCCGGCGCCCAAGCCCTATCGCGAAATCTGGGTCGCAAGCCCGCAGGTCGAAGGCGTGCATCTTCGTTTCGGACCTGTCGCGCGCGGGGGTCTGCGGTGGAGCGACCGGCGAGACGACTTCCGCACTGAAGTGCTCGATCTGGTGAAAGCCCAGCAGGTCAAGAACGCGATCATCGTGCCGGTTGGCGCCAAGGGCGGTTTCTTCCCGAAAACGCTTCCCGCCGCGCGGCGCGCCGAATTTCCAAGAGGTTGGCATCGAAGCCTACAAGACCTTCCTGCGCGGCTTGCTCGACATCACCGACAATATTGTCGGCGATTCGGTGAAACCGCCGGGGCATGTCATCCGCTGGGACGATGACGATCCCTATCTCGTCGTCGCCGCCGACAAAGGCACGGCCACATTCTCCGACATCGCCAATGGCATCAGCGCCGATTACGGACACTGGCTGGGCGATGCGTTCGCATCGGGCGGCTCGGTCGGCTACGACCACAAGGCCATGGGCATCACCGCCAAGGGCGCGTGGGAAGCGGTTAAACGCCACTTCCGCGAGATCGGCAAGAATATCCAGGAGCAGGAATTCACCGTCATCGGCGTCGGCGACATGTCGGGCGATGTGTTCGGTAACGGCATGCTGCTGTCGCGCAAGATCCGGCTCCTGGCGGCGTTCGATCACCGCGACATCTTCATCGATCCCAATCCCAAGGACGCCGAGGCCAATTGGATCGAGCGCAAGCGCATGTTCGATCTGCCGCGCTCGAGCTGGCAGGATTACGACAAGAAGCTGATTTCCAAGGGCGGCGGCGTGTTCTCACGCCTGCAGAAGAGCATCGAGGTCAGCAAGGAAATCGCAGCACTCACCGGGCTCGATCGGCCGCACGTAACGCCAACGGAGCTGATGAATGCACTGCTGAGGGCGCAATGCGAACTTCTGTGGTTCGGCGGCATCGGCGCTTACGTAAAGGCGCGCGCCGAGACCAACGCCGACGTCGGCGACAAAACCAACGATGCGCTCCGTGTCGACGCGGAAGATCTGCGCGCGCAGGTGATCGGCGAGGGCGCCAATCTCGGCGTCACCCAGAAGGGCCGCATCGCGTTTGCCCGCGCGGGCGGGCGCATCAATACCGACGCGATCGACAATTCTGCCGGCGTCGACACCTCCGACCACGAGGTCAACATCAAGATCCTATTGTCGGACGCTATCAATGCTGGCGCGCTCAAGGCCGAGAAACGCGAAAAGCTGCTGCAATCGATGACCGATGAAGTAGGCGACCTGGTGCTGGAAGACAATTACGACCAGACCGGCGCACTCTCGATCGCGCAAGCGAGTGCGGTGTCCGATCTCGACAGCCACGAGCGCTTCATCCAGCGCCTCGAAGCGGCCGGCAAATTATCGCGGCGGGTCGAAGGCTTGCCGCCGACCACCGAATTCGCGGCGCTGCGCGCCGCCAAGCTGGGCCTAACGCGGCCGGAGCTCGCGAAACTGGTGGCCTATGCGAAGATCGACCTGTTCGATGCGTTGGTGGCCTCGAAAGGGCCGGACGATCCGGCCTTCGCTGAGCCGCTGAAGCGCTATTTCCCGCGCGAAGTGTGGAAGTTCGAAGCGCAGATGCAAACCCACCGGCTGCGCCGCGAAATCATCGGCACGCAATGGGCAAACGATCTGATCAATCGCTGCGGTCCGTCTTTCTTCGATCGTATCCATGAGATCACGCGCGTGGGGCCAGTGACGGTCGCGTGCTCGTTTGAGGCGGCGCGGCGGATCTTCGATCTGGAAGCTTTGGTCGAACGCATCAATGCGCTCGACAACGAGATCCCGGCGGCGGCGCAAACGGCGCTGCACCAGCGTGTCGGCGGCGCCCTGCGGCGCGCGACACTCTATCTGTCGCGCAATGCGGGCTTCGATCGTGAAAACCCGCCATCGATCCTCGATGTCGTGAAGCTGTACCGCGAGCCGGTGGAAGCACAACGCGCAACGATCATGGATGATTTGAGCGCGATCGAACGCGAGCGTGTCGGCATCCGCCACAAGGAGCTGGTCGATCTGGGCGCGCCGGACGACCTGGCGCAAGAGACAGCCCTGCTGTCGCCGCTGACGCTCTCGCTTGATGTCGCCGACCTGGCGCGCATGACCGAGTGGCCGATCAATCCGGCTTCGTCTTTGCACTGCATTATCGGCGCTGAGTTCGGGCTCGATGCGCTGCGTGATTCCGCCTCCACGATGAAGCTCGACCAGCACTGGGACCGCCTGGTTGTACGGCGTGCCGCGCAGGATTTCGGCGACATGCAGATTAAGCTCGCGGAAGTCGCCGCACGCTCGTTTGGCGCGGCGCCCGCAAAGTCCGACATGGCGGCAATGACGCCGGCCGTGCGCGATTGGATCGAGTCGCTCGGTCAGCCGGCGCAACGCGCGCGCTCGGCCTATGTGGAGCTCAACGCGCAAGGTCCATGGACGTTCGCCAAGCTGATGCTGATGTCGGCTGAGCTGAACGGCCTGATCGCAGCGGTGCGCTAGCGGAAGCGTTCGATCTGAAACGGGGCGAGGTCGAAGGGCGCCGGCTTATCGGTCGCCAGCGCTTCGATCGCCTCGGCGGTGATGGCGCATTCGGTTAGTCCCAGATGGGCGTGGCCAAAGGCGTAGAGCACGTTTGGCGCACGCTTAAGGCGGCCAATCGCTGGAACGTAGTCCGGCAGCGTTGGCCGCGGACCAACCCAGCGATCGGGCGTGTTCGAGAATTTCACGCCGAGTTCGTCGAGATGCTTGTGCAGGCGCGCCCATTTGCGCGGATCGGGCGGCGCGCTGGGATGACCGAATTCCAAAAAACTTGTCGTACGCAGGCCGCTGGTGAAGCCAGAGAGGACGACGGAGCGCTCTTCGAAAATTGTTGTCGCCAAATCGTTGGGCCAATTGTGTTCGATGCTTTGCATCGAATAGCCGCGCTCGCCGATAAGGGGTGCGGTCGCGCCGAACTGACGCATAAGCGGCGCCGACCATGCGCCGCACGCGATGAGCAGTCCAGAAGCGCTCAGCGTCTTGCCGGAGCCAAGGCGAACGCCGGCGCTGGCGTTCAATGTCTCAACGCTGTCGGCGACGATGGCGCCGCCAAGCGCTACAAATTTCGCCAGCACGCCATCGCGCGCGCCCTGCGGGTCGCTGACTTGGCCGGTGCCGTCGAAATGGAGGCCGCTGGCGGGGCGTTGCCGCAGCACCCCATCATAGCGCGCCAATTCGTCGGCGCTCATGTCGCGATAGCTGCAAGTCCCGATCGGCGTGCGCGCCCACAGTTCGCGCGCTTTATCGCCGGCGTCGGCGCTCATGTAGACGTTGGCTTGGCCATGGGGGCGCACCATGCCGGGCATATCGGCAAGCGTCTCGAGGCGCCGCCACGCGCCCATCGCATCGCCCAGAAGCGCTGTCAGCGCAGCATGGCTTGCAGCGACGCGCTTGGGATCGCTTGCCGCCATGAAGCGCAGCGACCAGGGCGCCCACAAGCCCACATCGCGCAAACGGAAATCGAGTGGTCCGCCGACGCCAAACAAATGCAAAGGCGCGCTCAACAGGTTCGGCCAAGTCGACCACGGCATCACCTGTTCGGTTCCGATATGGCCGGCATTGCCGAACGAGGCAGCGCGGCGCTTGTCGCCTGGGTCGATCAGAATTGTGGCGATGCCCGCAGCTTGCAGGCGCAACGCTGACGCAGCGCCGACGAGACCGGCGCCGATCACGAGTATCGACTTCATGGCGCGCTCAATTGCATGATCTAGTTTGGATTTGTCAGTTGATGCTGCCACGCGCGCGCGATGATCGCGATCGGATCTCCAAACGCGCCAGTGGAGTATTTCCTCTCATAGGAAAAGCCGACAGGGTCGAAAACAACGCGGCTTGCCCAGTCAATGGCCGCGGTATCTGTCGTGGCGTAACGAAACGAGGCCTCAGCAAGGGCGTTGCAATCGATAACTTCCCCCCGCGCAAGCGCTTCAAAATTATCGCGCCACTGAAAGGACATGCCGGTGGCGGCCGCGTTTGGATTGGCTCTAAGGCACGCAGCCCAGGCCACGATGACCTTCGCGGTGAATTGATCAGGGCTGCGGATCGGAAAATGCGCCAAATAAGTGCCTGGCAGGATGGGCCGCTCGATCGGCTTCGCATTGCGCCAGATGCGATGTGCGCCAGGGCCAACCACAAGGTCGGTTTGCACAGCGCCATCCAGGCGGAGGACGGATTTGTACACTTGCGAATACTCTGCTGTCCGGCGCCATTGCATAGAGCGCGGCGCGTCGGCGGCGGCTTCTTGAGCCGTCTGTGGCGTCAGCACATATGTTCGCCAAGGCAAGGCGCCCGTGCCGCCACTTGGAATGGTGTCGGCCAGTCTCGATACGAATGCATCGCGATTGCCGGCCAAGATGAACTCATCGGCGTCAAGAAAGACGACGAAGTCTGCCCGGTGGCGGGCTTGTGTTTCATGGAGCAAAGCGGTGATGCGTTGCGACTGCGTGTAGCCAAAAGTCGGATCGTCGATGCAGGTGAGGGTGTCGAACTCTCCACTCAACTGACGCAGGATCGACCGCGTCTGGTCGCCCGAAGCGTTGTCCATGACCACAAAATGATCGAGAAATTGCATATTATGGCGGACAAAGGGTTCGATCACGTCCTGTTCGTTCTTGACCATCGATAGGCCGAGGATGCGAGGTGCGGGCATTGGCGGCTTTCGTGTGGGTGGTGTCAGTTGGCCTAACCGTCCTTAGCCCTTGGAACCAAGGCGTAAGGACTTGGATTTCATCCCAGCCCTGGATCGTATAGGTTGGCGGCGTTGGCAAGTGAGGGCGCAATGCAAGTTTCCTGGGCCGGCGTATTTCCCGCGGCGACCACGCAATTCACGCCGGACATGGCAATCGATCTCGATGCGACGCAGAAGGTGCAAGACGCGCTCGTGCGTGATGGCGTGCACGGGCTCATCATCATGGGTACGGTCGGCGAGAATAATTCGCTGCAGCCGGAAGAAAAGCGCACGGTGCTGAAGGCGGCCGCGGATGCAGTGGACAAGCGCGTTCCTGTGATCGCGGGCGTGTCGGAATTCGACACCAAGCGCGCATGCGCGTTCGCGCGCGATGCCGAGCGGATCGGCGCCGACGGCCTCATGGTGCTGCCGGCCATGGTCTACGTGCCGACAGAAGAAGAATTGGTGGAGCATTTCCGCGCCGTCTCGGAAGCGACCGATCTGCCGATCATGCTCTACAACAATCCCCCGGCCTATCGCGTGAGCGTGAGCATTGAGGCGATGAAGCAGCTGGCGGATCGCCCCAACATCGTCTGCCTGAAGGAAAGCGCGCCCGATACGCGCCGGTTCACCGATTTGTACAACGCCCTTGGCGATCGCTTCATTCTGTTTGCCGGGCTTGATGACGTGGCGCTGGAAGGTTTGATTCTCGGCGCCAAGGGCTGGGTGTCGGGGCTCACCAATGCGTTCCCGAAAGAGTCCATTGCGCTCTATGATGCGGTGATGGGCAACGATCTTGAGACGGCGCGGGCGATCTATCGCTGGTTCATGCCGCTCTTGCATCTCGATGCCGAGCACGATCTCGTCCAATCGATCAAGCTTGCCGAGCAAATCATGGGCCGCGGCAGCGAGCGTGTACGCCCGCCGCGTTACCCGCTCTCCGGCGCGCGCCGCGCGGAGGTGATCGCCATGGTGGAGAAGGCGGCAACCTCGCGGCCGCGTTTGAAGGCGCCCGCGTGAGTCGAAGCGTCTTTCGCTGCATTGACGGGCACACGGCCGGCAATCCGGTGCGTCTTGTTGTCGAGGGCGCGCCAGAGCTCAACGGCGCAAATATGAGCGAACGCCGCCAGGATTTCCTGGCGCGCTACGATTGGATCCGCACCGGCCTCTGTTTCGAACCGCGCGGCCACGACATGATGAGCGGGGGCTTTCTCTATCCGCCGACGAGCCCCGACGCAGACACTGGCATTCTTTTCATTGAGACCAGCGGCTGCTTGCCGATGTGCGGCCACGGCACGATCGGCATCGTGACCTTCGGGATCGAGCATGGCTTGATCAAGCCGCGCACGCCTGGACGGTTCATGGCAGATGTGCCGGCAGGAAAGATCGAGCTGAACTATATGCAAGACGGCGAGCGCGTGCGCAGCGTGCGCATCCGCAATGTCGCGAGTTATCTGGCCGAAGAAGGCATCGAGATCGACGTCCCGGGCTTGGGGCCGCTCACGCTCGACATCGCCTATGGCGGCAATTTCTACGCCATCATCGAACCGCAAGGCCGCTATGGCGGCCTCGATCAGATGGGGGCCATGCAAATCCTGATGCTCTCGCCCATCGTTCGCGATGCTGTGCGGGCAAAGTGCGAGCCAGTGCATCCGCTTGATCCAACCATTCGCGGCGTCAGCCACGTGATGTGGACCGACAAGCCGAGCCAGCCCGGCGCCGATGGCCGCAACGCCGTGTTCTATGGCGACAAGGCGATTGACCGCAGCCCCTGTGGCACCGGCACGTCGGCGCGGGTGGCGCAGCTCTACGCGAAGGGCAAGCTCAG
The DNA here is from genome assembly GCA_963837475.1 of uncultured Pseudomonadota bacterium. Lineage (GTDB taxonomy): Bacteria > Pseudomonadota > Alphaproteobacteria > Caulobacterales > Aquidulcibacteraceae > Vitreimonas. The sequence continues at coordinate 38,097 of CAWIND010000001.1, read as the reverse complement.
AATAGGCGAGCACTTCGTGCACGAGAGCTATATCGGCAGCCGCTTTATCGGCCGCGTCGAAGCGGCAGCGGAGATTGGCGGGAGGAAGGGGATCATTCCGTCGATCGAAGGCTCGGCCATTGCAACGGGCCGCAACGAAATCTGGATCGACGACGAGGACGTCTTCGCGCACGGCTTCCAGGTCGTGTGAGGCTCTTTGCTCCCTTGTTGTAACGGCGCCGGCGCCGTGCTCAATTGCGCAAAACACGCTTGGGGAGAAGCGCATGAATGCGGGAGTGATGGGCGCAGCACTGCGCTGGCTGACGACGATCGTCGGCGGCTTGCTGGCGGCGCTCTCTGTGATCGCTATCTATTTCACCTCAGCGCTGATTGGCGCGGCGCGCAAGCGCGGCGAACTGGCGCCCAAGCCGGAAGCGATCGGCTTAGGGGCGGTGACGAATTTCTTCGACACTTTGGGCATTGGTTCGTTTGCGCCCTCCACCGCGTGGATGAAGCTCCGCCGCATGGCGCCGGATAGCTACTTCCCAGCCATTCTGAATTCGGGTCACGCGCTGCCAACCGTGACCCAGGCGCTCTGCTTTATCGCGACCGTGGCGGTCGATCCGATGCTGCTGCTTGCGTGCATTGTCGCGTCCTGCCTCGGCGCCTTCGTTGGCGCCCCGATCGTGCAGCGCTCGCCGGTGCGCCTGGTGCAGGGCGTTGTTGGTGCAGCGCTCCTGATAGGCGCTACATTGTTTGCGTTGAAAAACCTCAATCTCCTGCCGCCGGGCGGGGCGGAACTGACCTTGCCGCCAACCCTGTTTGTCGTTGCAGTGGGCGCCCACTTCATCATGGGCGTGCTGATGATGTTCGGTATCGGGCTTTATGCGCCGTCGCTGATCGTGCTCAGCCTGCTTGGACTTAATCCGACGGCGGCGTTTCCGATCATGATGGGTTCTTGCGCATTCCTGATGCCGATTTCGAGCGTCAGATTTGTGCGTTCCGAGCGGATTGACTTGCGTATCGTCATCGGCATGGCCATCGGGGGCATTCCGGCGGTGTTGCTAGCGGCGTTTGTCGTGAAGTCGCTCGATTTGGTCTATGTGCGCTGGCTGGTGGTGGTGGTGGTGCTTTACGCGTCGGCGTTGCTGCTGCGCAGCGCGTTCTTTGGCGAGAAGAACCCAGCGGCGGCGGCTGCGCCAACGCCGACGTGAGGGGACTTAATCCATGAAGCTTGTTTTCGCCGCATTGGGATTGGCGGCAGCCATGGCGATTGCGCCTGAGGTTCACGCGCAAAGTGCAAGCGAAAGCCTGACGCGGCTGTTTGCCGATGAGCGGGCCGAAGTGTATCGCGCCGATCCGATGACGGCGACCTATGCCGGCGTTCATGATTATGATGATCGCTTGGCGTCGGTGACGCCGCAAGCGCAGGCAGCGCAACTGGCCGCGGACCGCGGCTTCGTTCAGCGTCTGCACGCCATCGACCGCAATGCGCTCAATGCCCAAGAACAAGTGAGCTACGATCTCTTCGATTTCATGGTCGGCGAGCGTGTGCGGTTCGCGCCGTACAATGAGTGGCGGCTTCCGTTCAACAGCGACAGCGGCTTTTATTCCGATCTTATCATCCTCAATCAGTCACAGCCGCTGCGCACGACCCACGATTACGAAAACTATATCGCACGGATGAACGACTACCCGCGCTATTTCCAAGAACAGATCGCCAATCTGCGCCAAGGCGCCCATGACGGCTTCACGCTGCCGGCGGAGATCGGCGAAGGTGTGGCGCGCGTGATCGACGGCATGCATTGGGCGCGCCCGGAGGATATGGAACTCTGGGCGCCGTTCGCGAATTTTCCGGCCAGCGTGCCAGAACCCGATCGCGCTCGGCTGACGCAAGCGGGACGGGCGGCGATCACAAACGCCGTCATTCCCGCGTTCGACCAATTCCGCGGCTTCTTCGACAACGAGTACCGAGCGCATATGCGCCGCACAATTGCGGCGACAGCGCTGCCCAACGGGCGGGCCTATTACGCCGATCTGGTGCGCTATTTTACGACACTACCCGATGCAACCCCGCAAGCGATCCATCGCACCGGCTTGGCGGAGGTCGCGCGTATCCGCGGTGAAATGAATGACGTCATGGCGCAAACGCACTTTAACGGCACGTTCGCGCAATTCCTCACCTTCCTGCGCAGCGATCCGCAATTCTATCCGACCTCGGCGCAGGATCTATTGGGGCGCGCGGCTTTGATCACCCGTGAGATCGACGGACGCTTGCCGCAATATTTCGGCCATCTGCCGCGCACGCCCTACACAGTGAAGCCGGTGCCGGAAGCGTTCGCGCCGAATTACACGGCTGGCCGTTACAATCCAGGGCCAATGGGATCGGCGGGGACGTATTGGGTCAACACCTACGCGCTCAACACCCGCCCGCTCTATGCGCTGCCAGCGCTCACGGCCCACGAAGCCGCACCCGGGCATCATTTGCAGGGCGCGATCGCGCGCGAGCTGACCGGCTTGCCGGATTTCCGGCTCAACTTTTATCCAAACGCGTTCGGCGAGGGTTGGGGCCTTTATTCGGAGCGGCTCGCTGGCGAGATGGGGATCTATCACACCCCGTACGAACATTTCGGCCAGCTCTCATACGAAATGTGGCGCGCCTGCCGCCTGGTCGTCGACACCGGCATGCATTCAATGGGTTGGACGCGCCAACAGGCGCTCGATTATCTCGCCGCCAATACAGCGCTTTCGTCGCACGAAATCCAAACCGAAGTGGATCGCTATATCGGCTGGCCCGGACAGGCGCTCGCCTACAAGACCGGCGAGATGGAAATCCTGGCGCTGCGCCATCACGCTGAAGAGGCGCTAGGACAGCGCTTCGATATCCGCGCCTTCCACGATGCGGTGCTGGCCAATGGCGGGGTGACGCTGCCGGTGCTGCGCCAGCAGATCGCCGCCTACATCGCTTCAGCGCAAGCGAGCGCGCATTAGTTCTTCAGGATTTCCAGCATCGCCATGGCAGCGGCAGGATTGCGCTCCTTTGCGCCGCTGATGAAGTAGAAGAAGACGTCGCCGCTTTTTTGCCAATCGCGCGCGGTCTTGGCCCATTTCTTGAGCGCGGGCTTGGCGTATCCCGTCGGCTCATCGGCCTGGGTAAGTTCGAGGCGAGCATAGGCGAAGTTCGCAGTTGGCTCGGCAATCAACGGATGCTTTTCGGATTCGACGGTGACGACGGCGATGTTGCGTTCGCGGGCGAGCTTCAGGAATGCATCGTCCTGGAAGCTGGCGTGGCGCACTTCAAGCGCGTGACGCAGCGAGAGTTTTTTGACTTTTTCCGGCAGCATGTCGAAATAGGCAATCATCTCGGCTAAATCGAATTTTTTGTATGGCGCCATCTGCCAGAAGATCGGCCCGAGCTTTGAGCCGAGCTCGCTGACGCCGCTATTGAAGAACCATTCGATGGATTCTTTCGCCTCGCGCAGATCCTTGCGCTGGACGGCTGCGCGGGGCGCCTTCACCGAAAACATGAAGTCGTCGGGCGTCGCGTCCGCCCATTTCTTGAATGAGGCCGCGCTCTGCGTGCGATAGAAGGTGGCGTTGATCTCGATGGCCGTCACTTTGCTCGATGCATATTCGAGCTGCTTGGCCGCCGCGAGCTTCGCCGGATAGAACGTCTCGTTCCAGGGCTCGTAATTCCAGCCGCCAATGCCGACGCGGATCATGGGGCTTATCCTTTAGATCAGCACGGCTGCGGCAAAGGCTGCGGCGGCAAGTGCGCTGACCGCCCAAGAGGTAGGGTCTTTCAACGCGAACGCCAGCGGGTCGTCGTGCATTTCGCCGCGATCGAGCTTGATCCAAACCCGGCTGAGCCAAAACACGACCGCCGCCGGCAGCGCCCACAAAAACGCCGGCGTTGCGTAATTCGCGGCTTTGGTGGGATCGCGCAGGTAAAGTGCGAGCACCAGCGCGCTGATCATGCCGGCGCCGACGCCAATGCGCTTCAAGGTTGGGCCGTCATGGGCGCGATAGCCGCGCCCGATGAGATCGCTGCGCATGATGTCCACTTCCGCGGCCCGTTTGGCCAGCGCCAGGCTGAAGAAGAAGAAGCCCGAGAAGGCAAGCAGCCAGTCGCTTGCCGGAAAGCCGGTGGCGACGCCGCCCAAGACGATGCGCAACGTGTAGAGGCCGGCAAGGGTGAAGACGTCGACGAGGGTGATGCGCTTGAGCACAAAAGTATAGGACGCCGATATGGCTGCGTAGACGAGCAGCGGCGCCATGGCGCCGCTGGCGACGCCGAGCGCTGCGCCCCCCGCAAACAGAGCGATGGCGGCGAGAATGCCAAGAACGGGCGATGCCGAACCCGCCGCAAAGGGCCGGTTGCGCTTGCGCGGATGGCGGCGGTCGGCGCTGATGTCGGCGAGGTCGTTGACCAGATAGATGCTGGACGCAACAAAGCTCAAGGCCACGAAAGCGAGCAGTGCATGGCGCCACGCATGGGCGTCGAACCAGCCCTGGCCTACGAGCATCGGCAAGAAGACGAGAAGATTCTTCGACCATTGCTGCGGGCGCATGGCTTTGAGCAAGCCGCCGGCGACGCTGTGCTCTGACGCGAACGTGCGCTCGACTGAGAAATCTGATTGCGCCCGACGCGTCAGCCCCTCGGAGGCATTGACGACAACGGCGTGCGCCGCCGCGCGCCAGACCTTGATGTCGGCGCCTTCGTTGCCGGCATAGACGAAGCCTTGCGGGTAGGCCGCAGCGAGGGCGTCGGCCTTGCGCTGCGATTTGAGATTGGTTTCGCCGTCGGAGGCGAAAACACGGTCAAAACAACCGAGGTGCTGGGCTACTGCCTCGGCCGCATGGCGATCGCACGCGGTTGCGAGCACCACTGTGCGTCCCGCAGCGCGCTCTTGGCGCAGCCACGCAACGAGCCGTTCATCGTAAGGCAGCGCTTCCGGGTGTGGGGGAAACATTGCCAGCACGCGCGCCTTTGCATGGGCGCGTCCGCGCATGAGCCAGCTGGAAAGCGCTGGCATAAGCCATGGGCGTTCGAAGCCCAACCGGATCATGGCTTCGATGAAGAGGTCGCAGCGGATCAAGGTGCCGTCGAGATCGACCGCAAGCGGCGGCCGGGTCGAGGCATCGGTGGCGGGGGCGGCGGGCGTGTCGAGCATCAGCCGCCGGTGAATTTCGGCGCCCGCTTTTCGCTGAACGCGTCCACCGCTTCCTTGTGATCGGCGGTTTCGTGCGCGAGCGCCTGGAAGGCGGCGGAAAGCTCCATGATGTCGCCGAGGCGCCCGTGCTGCGATTTACGCAGCAAGCGCTTGGCGAGACGCACGGTGCGCGGCGGATTGACAGCGACGCGCTCGGCGAGCTTACGCGCTTCGGCCATCAATTGATCGTCTGGGACGGTCTTGTTCACCAGCCCGATGCGGGCGGCTTCTTCGGCGTCGATCGCATCGCCGGTGAGGATCATTTCGGCCGCGCGTGTTGGGCCGATTGCTTGCGTTAGAATCCACGCGCCCCCGTCGCCGGGAATGATGCCGACCTTGACAAAGCTCGAGGCGAGTTTCGCGGACGCGCCGGCGACGCGCATGTCGCAGAGAATGCCGATGTCCATTCCAAGGCCGATGGCCGGGCCATTGATGGCCGCGATAGTGGCGACTTCGATATCCGCCAGCGTGCGGATGATCTGCTGCACGCCGCGGCGATAATTGGCGCGCGTGCCATCCGGTTTCGCTTGCGGGCCGATGCCGGTGCGTTCGCGGATGGCTTTGAGATCGCCGCCGGAGCAGAAGGCTTTGCCTGCGCCGGTGAGGATCAATGCGTTTACTTCCGGATCGTCATGGGCGCGCATGAAGGCATTGGCGAGTTCCTGGCAGTCCTCCAGCGTGCCGATGGCGTTGCGCGCTTCCGGCCGGTTCATGGTCACGACCGCGATACGGCCGCTCTTTTCATAGGTGGCGAAACTCATGTGTTCCGGATGCTCCTCGCGAAAGCGCGGCTTAGGCTATCACGCGCTTGGGCTCAACGCATCAAGGGCTCGCCTGACCGACGAGATAGGCTGTCAGCGGTTCGGATTGAACCTGGGCGCCATTGCGCAACACCTGCAGCTGGCCCGAACCGTCTATTTTCAGGGAAATGTGGTAGCTAAAGCCATCGCGCCCGGGGAAGGTGTAGTCGGAACCGTCGGGTCGGACACTCTCCTGGCCGCCGCGCACTTCGACTGAAAAGCGCGTGGAGCGGCCATTGTCGCTTTGATCGATCGGCTGCGTGGCGGCATTGGTGAAATCGAAGGTCGTGTAGATGAGATCGCCGTCGGCGTCCTCGTGGATGACGAAACTGCGCCGGCCCGTAAACGCAGCGACGCGCGTGCGCGGCAGCCAGCGGCATTCCACGTCGCGGCTCTCGATTTGCACACTGGTGTAGGGTGTTGTGTAAGCGGCGGCCGGCGCTTCGAAATTGGCTGCATTGACCTGGCGCACATGGCCAAAATCCTGGCCGCTCTTGGTGAGCGGCGTGTAGATGCTGCCGGCAGCGCCATCGCCTTCGCCGATGCCGAGATCGAGTGAGCGCACGGTCGCGCCGTTGCGTTTATCGTATTCTATGAAGCGCACCTGACCGTCATCGGGAGTATCGGCGAAGAGGTAGATGACTGGCGCATCGATGCCGTCACAGAAAAACCAGATCTGCGATGGGTTGGCGACGGGGCGCGTTGCGCCCGGCGTCGGCGCCTGCGCGGATGGTGCGGGCGCAGAGCCGGTTGGATTGCCGCAAGCGGCGAGCGTGATGCCGGCGAGCGTGAAGACGGCGAGGAAAGCGGGAACGTAGAAGCGGCGCATGCGGAACTCCGGCGTCAACCTAGCATCGCGCGCGCATGCGGGCCAAGTTTGCGGTCAGAGTCCGAGCTTCGAGCGCGTCGTTTTTGTGATGGCGACCGCCGATTTTGCATAATCGGCCCAAGGATCGGGCTCGGCGAGACGCGCGCTCATGTCCTTCAGCTTGAACACGTTCGGCGAGGGGATGGTTTTGAGTTCGCTCCAGCGCACGGGCACAGCGATGGGCGCTGTGCCGCGCGCGCGCGGCGAATAAGGCGCGATCGCGGTCGCGCCACGCCCATTGCGGAGATAATCGACAAAGATGCGGCCTTTGCGGCGCGCCTTGGCCATGTTGGAGACGAAGCGTTTGGGATCGAGCGCTTCGATCTGCCCAGCCACTGCGCCGGAAAATTCCTTCACCTCGTCCCATGTGTGCTTGCGTTTCAAGTTGAGCACGATGTGAACGCCTTTGCCGCCGGTGATCATGGCAAAGGATGGCAGATCGGCGGAATCGAGCAGCGCTTTGATGTCGAACGCCGCGCGCTTGACCACTTGGAAATCCAGATCCTCGTCGGGATCGAGATCGAAGACCATGCGGTCAGGGTGTTCGAGATCGTCGTTGCGCGAACCCCAGAGATGGAATTCAAGCGCGCTGATTTGCGCTGCGGAGACAAGGGCGGTGGCGTTTGGCAGCGTGAGATAGTCTTCAGTCTTGGTTTTTTCTTTGATCGCGATGGTCTTCAGCGCATCCGGCATGCCGGCCATGGCGTGCTTTTGGAAGAAGGTCTGTTTGCCAACGCCGTCAGGGGCGCGCACGAGGCTGACGGGCCGGCCATAGAGGAAGGGACCCATGCGTTCGGCGGCCATGTCGAGATAAGCGGCGAGCTCGGCTTTGGTCACGCCCGCTTCCGGGAAGAGCACCTTATCGGGGTGCGTCAGCCGGACCCGGGTTTTCATCGCCGGTGCTGCACTTTCCGAGTGCACTTCTTTTGCCGATTTGTCGCCGCGCAGCCCGAGGAAGACGCCGTGGCGGACCGCGCCCTCGCTCGTCAGTTCAGCATACTTCACTTGCGCCACGAGCTTGGGCTCGACCCATTTTGCGCCTTTCGCTGCCATGCGCGGTACGGTGAGCGCAGGCTTGGCGCGCCCGATCTTGCTCAGTTTCTCCGACAAAGAAGCAAGCGTCTTGTCGTTGAAACCGGTGCCGACATTGCCGCGATAGACGAGCTTTCCGTTCTCGCGATCGGCCAGCATGAGCGAGGCAAAAGCGCGGCCCTTGGCGGAGGGCTGGTAGCCAATGACGACGAATTCCTGTTCGTTCACGAGCTTCACCTTGAGCCAGGCATTGCTGCGCCCGCTCTGATAGGTAGAGCTGGCCTTCTTGGAGACCATGCCTTCGAGGCCTTTCTCGCGGAACGCGGCGAGCACGTCGCCTCCGCCGCCCTCGAAATAGGGGCTTAGCCGGATTGGCGCCTTGGCTTTGGCGAGCAGGGTCTCCAGGCGCGCCTTGCGCGCATTGAGCGGCAGCTTGCGCAAATCCTTGCCGCCAACCGCCAGCAGATCAAAGACGAAATAAGTCACCCCCTTGGCGACGCCGTTCTCGAGCGATTTCTGCAGCGAGGCAAAATCGGTGCGCCCGTTGGCCTGGGCGACAGCGACTTCGCCGTCGATCAGCACGTCTTTCAAGTTCAGCGCAGCCAGCGCATCGGCGATGGTTTGGAATTTGCCGGTCCAGTCGAGGCCGTTGCGGGTGTAGAGGCGCACGCTTTCGCCGCTGACCGAAGCAATGAGCCGATAGCCGTCATATTTGATTTCATGGATCCACGCCTCGCCCGCCGGCGGCTTCTCGATGCGGGTGGCGAGAGCGGGCTCGACGAACGCCCATTTCGGCGCCTTTGCGGCGCGTGGCGCCTTTTCGCCGCCGCGGCTCCACACACGCGCGCTTTTCGAGCGCACGTCTTCGATGGTGCGCCCAGAGACAATGCTGGTGACACTGCGCGCGATCGCGTCCTCCTTGCCGGCGAAAGCGTCCTTCGATTTGAACAAGAGCCAGGGATTGCCGCGCTCGCCTTCGCGCGGCTTGATCTTGACCATGTGAAATTCGCCGCTGAGCCGCTCGCCAGCGAGCACGAATTTCAGTTCGCCCTTGGCCATGCCCTCGTCGGGATCGAGCAGCCAATGCACTTTGCCGGTGTCCCAGATGATCACAGCGCCGGCGCCGTACTCGCCTTTCGGGATCACGCCTTCGAACGAGCCGTATTCGATCGGGTGGTTTTCCGTGCGCATGGCGAGACGCTTGACGGCGGGATCAAGCGAGGGGCCTTGCGGCACCGCCCAGCTCATCAGCACGCCGTCATGCTCGAGCCGGAAATCGTAATGCAGGCGCGTGGCCGCATGTTTTTGCACCACGAACATGCCGCCAGCGTCCTTGATTGCGCCGCCGGCGGGTTCGCTGGTCTTCTTGAAATCGCGCTTGGCGGCATACTCGGCCAGATCGCCGACCGCGTCGCCGCGTTTGGCCCCGCCTTTGGCGGGGGCGCGGCTCATTTCTTCGCGCGTTTAGCCGGCGCTTTCGCGCGCGGCGCAGCGCGCACCTTCTCGGCGGCGGCCGCCTTCTGCCGCGCAGGGGGGGCAGCCTTGCCTCTCGCCTTCGGCTCGACGATCTCCGCTTTCTTCGCCAGCGACTTCTTCAGCGCATCGACGAGGCTGACGACATTGTCGCCATAATCCTTCGAGGGTTCTTCCTGGTCTTCGAGCACAAGCTCGCCGTGGCGCTCGATTTTCTTCTTCACCAGGCGTTCGATGGCGATGGCGTACTCGTCTTCGAACTTGTTGGGGTCGAACTTCGCCTTCTTGCGGGTGATGAGTTCTTCAGCCAGGTCGATCAGGTCGGAATCGAGTTTTCCGTTCGGCAGCTCATCGAAGAACGATTTCGCCGCGCGCAGCTCCTGGGCGTAGTGCACGGTCTCGACCGTGAGCCCGTCCTCATAAGGTTTGACCGCGGCAATGTAGGAGCGCCCGCGCATGGTGATCTGACCCAAGCCCACGGTCTTGGTCTTGCGCAACGCCTCGCGGACGATGCGATAGGGCTCGTCGGCGAGCTTGCCGTCGGGCAGCGCGTAATAGGGTTTGTCGAAATAGATCGGGTCGATGGTGTCGGCCGGCGCGAACTGGATCATGTCCAGCGTCTTCTTGGAATTGACCTTGAGGGCGTCGAATTCCTCGTCGCTGAAGAGCACGTAGCGGCCCTTCTGGTACTCGTAGCCCTTCACGATCTCGTCGTTGGGCACGGGGCCGACGCCGGGCGCCACCTTCTCATACCGGATCCGCTGCTTGGACGGCTCGTGGATCTGGTTGAAGGAAATCTTCTCCTTGGAATCCAAGGCCGAATAGAGCTTCACCGGCAGCGCCACCAAGGCGAGCCGGATTTGCCCAGTCCAAACGGGACGAGCTGGAGGAGCCATGAATTTTCAACGCCCTTGAGAGACCCGACGTTCCGCCATCGTAACGTTGAGTTCCATGACCCACAAGGCGCACGGTTAATGGCGAGGTTTTCCCTTCAGCACACGTTTGCGTTATGGCTACGCCCAACAAGAGCGGACCCTGAGTCCGTCAACGTATAGGGAGCCATGACGACCCCATCCCAAATGCTGGATTTCGCGCTGGGCGAAACCGCTGAGGCCATCCGCGAGACCACAGCGCGCTTCGCCGACGACCGCATCAAGCCGATCGCCGCTCAAATCGACGCCGACAACACGTTCCCAAAAACGCTCTGGGCCGAGATGGGCGCGCTCGGCCTGCACGGCATAACCGTGCCGGAGGGGGATGGGGGCTTGGGGCTTGGTTATCTCGAGCACGTCGTGGCGATGGAGGAGATTTCACGGGCCTCGGCCTCGGTTGGCCTTTCCTACGGGGCGCATTCCAATCTCTGCATCAACCAGATCCGCCGCTGGGCCAGCGCCGATCAGAAGCAGCGTTATTTGCCCGACCTGATCTCGGGCAAGAAATTTGGATCGCTGGCGATGACCGAGCCGGGCGCCGGCTCCGACGTCGTGGGCATGAAACTGCGCGCTGAACGCACTGCCAATGGCTATCTGCTCAATGGCTCGAAGAGCTGGATCACCAATGCGCCGGTGGCGGAGACCTTTGTGGTTTACGCAAAGACTGATGCAGCCTCTGGCTCAGGCGGCATCACGGCCTTCTTCATCGAGCGCGGCATGAAGGGGTTTTCGACCGGACCGAAATTCAACAAGATGGGGATGCGCGGCTCAGACACAGGCGAGCTCTTCTTCGAGGACTGCCAAGTGGGCGAAGAAAACATCATGGGGCCGCTCAATGGCGGTGTCGCCGTGCTGATGAGCGGCTTGGATTATGAGCGCGCTGTGCTCGCGGCAGGCCCGCTTGGGATCATGCAGGCGTGTCTCGATGTCGTGTTGCCTTATGTGCGCGAGCGCAAGCAATTCGGCAAAGCCATCGGCTCGTTCCAGCTGATGCAGGCCAAGATCGCAGACATGGTGGTCGCGCTCAATTCGGCGCGCGCCTATGTCTATGCGGTGGCCAAGGCGTGCGATGCCGGCAAGACGACGCGCCACGATGCGGCGGGCGCGATCCTCTATTCATCGGAGAGCGCCGTGCGTGTCTCGGAACAGGCGATCCAGGCATTAGGTGCGGCGGGATATTCGAAAGACATGCCGGTCGAGCGCTTCCTGCGTGACGCCAAGCTTTACGACATCGGCGCGGGCACAAGCGAAGTGCGGCGGTTCTTGATTGGGCGCGAGGTCATTGGCGGCGAATGAAGTTCAACTCGCAAATCGACGCCAATTCCGACGCTTTCAAAAAGAACGCCGCGCATCATCGCGCCCTGGCCGAGCAATTGCGCCAACGCACCGCAGAGCTCGCCAAGGGCGGGCCGGAGGAGAGCCGCAAGCGCCACACCAAGCGCAACAAGCTCTTGCCGCGTGAGCGGGTGGAGCGGCTCTTAGATCCCGGCGCGCCGTTTCTCGAAGTGGGCGCGCTGGCCGCTTACGATCTCTATAATGGCGAAGCGCCAGGCGCCGGCATCATCACCGGCGTTGGGCGCGTCTCGGGCCGCGAAGTGATGATCGTGGCCAATGACGCCACGGTAAAGGGCGGCGTCTATTTTCCGATGACGGTGAAGAAGCATCTGCGGGCCCAAGAGATCGCCCAGCAGAACAAGCTGGCGTGCATCTATCTCGTCGATAGCGGCGGGGCCAACCTCCCGCATCAGGCCGAAGTCTTTCCAGACCGCGAGCATTTCGGCCGCATCTTCTTCAATCAGGCGCGGATGAGCAGCGAAGGCATCGCCCAGATCGCTTGCGTCATGGGCTCGTGCACAGCCGGCGGCGCTTACGTCCCGGCCATGAGCGATGAAACCATCATCGTGCGCAACCAAGGCACGATTTTTCTGGGCGGCCCCCCGCTGGTGAAGGCAGCGACAGGCGAGGTGATTTCAGCGGAAGACCTTGGCGGCGCTGAAGTGCACGCACGCAAATCCGGCGTCGTCGATCATGTTGCCCAGGACGACGCCCATGCGCTCCACCTGGTTCGCCGCGCCGTGGCAAACCTGAACACGACCAAACATATCGGCCTCGATCTGCGCGAACCTGCCGCGCCAGCTTATGATCCCAGCGAACTTTACGGCGTGCTGCCGACAGACGTGCGTGCGCCTTATGATGTGCACGAAGTCATCGCGCGCATCGTCGATGGCTCGGCGTTTGACGAATTCAAGCCGCTCTACGGGCCAACCCTGGTGACCGGCTTTGCGCGCATCTGGGGCTATCCGGTAGCGGTACTGGCCAATAACGGCATTCTGTTCAGCGAGAGCGCGCAGAAGGCGGCGCATTTCATCGAGCTTGCCTGCAAGCGCGGCATTCCGCTGGTTTTCCTGCAGAACATTTCCGGCTTTATGGTCGGGGGCAAATACGAAGCCGGCGGCATCGCCAAGGACGGCGCCAAGATGGTGACGGCGGTCGCCTGCGCCGCCGTGCCGAAATTCACCGTGCTGATCGGCGGCTCGTTTGGCGCCGGCAATTACGGCATGTGCGGGCGCGCCTACTCGCCGCGTTTCCTGTTCACCTGGCCCAATGCGCGCATATCCGTCATGGGCGGCGAACAAGCCGCTTCCGTGTTGGCGCAAGTCAAGCGCGACGGGCTGGAGGCGAAAGGCGAGAAGTGGTCGGCTGGCGAGGAAGAGAAGTTCAAGGCGCCAATCCGCGAGCGCTACGAAACAGAGGGGGATCCCTATCACGCCACCGCGCGGCTCTGGGACGATGGCATCATTGATCCGGTGCAAACCCGCGATGTGCTGGGGTTGGCGATTTCCGCTTCCCTCAACGCGCCAATCCCGGAAACGCGCTTCGGCGTGTTTAGGATGTGAGCCATGCTTGGTTACGCGCCACTCGTCATTTTCCTGATCCTGCTCTGGATTCGTCCAGAATATATGTTCTTGCTGTTCTATGTCGTCGCTAACACCGTGCTCGCCGTCGCGTTCACGGTGTGGCAGATAACGGCGCAGGATTTGCCGGTCTATGCGCTTGTTATTGCGATCAACGATGCGATCCTGCTGGTGCTTGGCGCTATTGTCGTGACGCTGCGCAAATGGCTTAAGTCGCGCAAAAGCGGTGACGAGCGGCGCGCTGAAAGATTGGTTGCAGAGGCGCGCGCGCAAGCGCCAAGACAGTCCGAATGATCTCTCCCCACCCCACGCTGCGCCCCTGGGTCGCGTCCGACTTTCCCGCCTACGTGCTCTTGCACTCCGATCCGCACGTGGTCGAATGGCTGGGCGGCACGCAGATGGACGCCGAGCAGATGCGCGCCGCATTCGATCGCACGCGGCGGTTTCTCGATGAGAATGGCTGGGGCATCTGGGCGATCATCGACGAACAGGAATTCATCGTTGGCGCGGCAGGCTTGCAGCCGATCCGCGAAGGCCTGCCGCCCTATCCCGGCATCGAAGCGGCGTGGCGGCTGGCGTTTCATGCGCAGGGCAAGGGCCGCGTGACCACCGCGATGAAGGCGGTGCTGCCGTGGGCCTTCGCCAACATTGCCGATCTCGACGAAATCCTGACCTTTACCGGGCGCACGAACCTCAAATCGCAAGCGGTGATGCAGCGGCTTGGGTTTAGCCACGATCCGTCGCGCGATTTCGACCATCCTTCATTGCCGCATGACCACCCGTTGCGTCCGCACGTCATGTACGCGATGAAACGGCCTTGATGCTGAAATCGGTTCTGATTGCCAATCGCGGCGAGATCGCGCGGCGCGTGATCCGCACCTGCAAGCGGCTCGGCGTGCGCACGGTGGCGGTGTACTCACAAGCCGACGCCAACGCGTTGCACGTGCGTGAGGCGGACGCCGCCGAGCTCATTGGTCCCCCGCCGGCGAAGGACAGCTATCTGCGCGGCGACAAGATTATCGCGGCCGCGAAGAAGCACGACGCCGAGGCGATCCATCCTGGCTACGGCTTTCTTTCCGAGAACGCAGAGTTTGCCGAGGCGGTGACGAAAGCCGGCCTCATCTGGATTGGACCGCGCGCGGAGGCGATCCGCGCCATGGGCCTGAAGGATGCGGCCAAGAAACTGATGGCGGATGCGGGGGTGCCGACGACGCCCGGCTATCTGGGCGATGATCAAAGCGAAGCGCGACTGGCCGAGGAGGCCGAGACGATAGGCTATCCCGTCCTGATCAAGGCCGTCGCCGGCGGCGGCGGCAAGGGTATGCGCAAGGTCGAGAGGGCGAGCGCCTTCCAGGATGCGCTTGCCTCGGCCAGGCGCGAGGCGGCAGCGGCGTTCGGCGATGATCGCGTGCTGTTGGAAATGTATGTGCAGCGGCCGCGCCATATCGAAGTGCAGGTGTTCGGCGATACCCACGGCAATGTCGTGCACCTGTTCGAGCGCGATTGCTCGCTGCAGCGCCGCCACCAGAAGGTGATCGAAGAAGCGCCGGCCCCGGGCATGGATGAGGCGACGCGCAAAGTCGTCACCGAGGCGGCGGTGCTGGCGGCGCGCGCGGTGAACTATGTTGGCGCCGGTACGATCGAGTTTATCGCCGATGCAAGCGAGGGCCTGCGCGGCGATCGCATCTGGTTCATGGAGATGAATACGCGCCTCCAGGTCGAGCACCCTGTGACCGAAGAGATTACGGGGCAGGATCTGGTTGAATGGCAGTTGCGCGTGGCGAGCGGCGCGAAATTGCCGCTGAAGCAGGAAGAGTTGCGCATTAACGGCCACGCCATTGAAGCGCGGCTCTATGCAGAAAATCCCGCCGCCGGTTTCTTGCCCAGCACGGGGGCGCTAAAGATCCTGAAGCTGCCGACGCTTCGTGGCGATCATGCGCGTGTGGATTCCGCCGTTGAGCAGGGAAACGAAGTCACCCCGTTCTACGATCCGATGATTGCGAAAATCATCATGCATGCCCCGACCCGCCACGAGGCCATCGCGCGGATGATGAAGGAATGGCGCGACGTCGCGGTGTGGCCGGTGAAGACCAATGCCGGCTTCATCTATCGCTGCCTGGGCGATACTGCATTTGAAGCGGGGTCGATCGACACCGGACTCATCGCCGCGCGCGGCGAGACGCTTGCAGCACTCCCTGCGCCAAGCGAAGCCGTGCTTGCCAACGCTGCCGGCGGGTTCATGCGCCACGCCGCGTCGCCCAGTCTTGGCGCGCCTTCAACGCGCGGTTCGCCGTGGTCTGGGCTCAACGCATTCCGTCTCAACGCGCAGGCTTCTTCGAAGCTCGTCTTGCGCCGCGGCAGCGAGACATTCGAGGTGGAAGCGGCTGCGCTGCGTGAAGCTTGGGCGCACCATGTTGGGGACGCGATGATCGTGTTCGATCATGGCGACGTTTACGAATTCACGCTTGATACTGGCGAGCGCGCGCAAGGTGAAGCGATTGCGGGCGATGGCGCAATCTTTTCGCCGATGCCGGGCAAGATCGTTTCAGTTGCCGTCAAGCATGGCGCGGGCGTGAAGAAGGGCGATGCGCTCGTCGTGCTCGAAGCGATGAAGATGGAGCATACGCTGACAGCGCCGTTCGACGGCAAAGTGGTTGAGCTAAAAGCCAAGCCGGGCGATCAGGTCAATGAAGGCGTGTTGCTGGCGAAACTCGATAAGGCCTAAGCCGTGGCGAACTCGGCGTCCTCGGGCGCGGGATGATGCACCGAGCCGCCGAATGTCATGTTCACGCCGATGACTGCGTGTTCGGGGACCGATGCATTGCTTGGAATGGCCGCACCTGCGTCGAGCCGCGCGCCAGTGCCGATGAAGGCATGCGATCCAATATGCACTTCGCGCACGAGAATGCGCGAAGCGGCGGTTTCCACCTTGTTGCGGCAATGGGCGGAAAGCTCGACTTCGTGCGAGAAGGTGACGCCGTTGCCGATGTCCATGAGATTGCGGTCGAGCACATCCATCCGCACCGGCCACTCAACGCCGTAGCCGACGCGTGAGCCCCAGAGCCGCAGCCACATCGAATAAAAGCCTGGAATGACGCGCAGCAGCGATTCCAGATAGGGTAGCGCATCGTAGAAGGCCTGAATGTGGTGGGCGGCCAGCCACGGTGAAAACAAGCGATCGCCGATGGTCGAGACGCCGAGCTTCAGCGGCGCCCAGCGGAACATGATGCGCATCACCAAGGGCGGCACGATGTAGATCACGGCCGCCACCAGCAGCGTTGTCCAGATCGATGGGTCGCGCGCGAACACGCCCAGCGCCGCGAAAGTCGCGACGGTCATCAGCAGCGGAAAGTACGAGAACAGCCGGTTCCAGCGGCTCATGCAGCATCGCTCTGAACGGCGCTGGAAAAGAGCGCGTAGAGTTCATCGCCGCCGCGCGCGGCGCGCAATTTCTCTCGCACCTCGGCGTGCTTGAGGAAACGCGACACGCGCGCGAGCGCCTTCAAGTGGTCTGCGCCGCGATCCGGCGGCGATAGAAGCAGAAAGACGAGATCCGCGGGACGCTTGTCCAAGGCTTCGAAATCTTGCGCCGGTTCGAGCCGCGCAAAGGCGCCGATCGGCACAATGACGCCTTTCACCGGCGCGTGCGGAATAGCGACGCCGTCGCCCATGCCGGTGCCGGCCAAGCGCTCGCGGATTAAGACGGCGTCGAACACCGCACGCGCATCAAGGCCGTTTGCGCGGGCTATCGTATCGGCCATCCCATGAAGCGCTTGCCGGCGCGATGTCACCAGCAAGCGCGGCAGGATCGCCGCCGGCGCTATGATGTCGGTAAGCCCGCCCATGAAATCTCCGCGGCCGCTCGCGTCGGGCGGCGCCATCGTCAGTTGCCTTTGCGCGCGTCAGCGCGCTCGGGATCGATCCAGCCGACATTCCCATCGGAGCGCCGGTAGACCACGTTCAAACTCCCGCTCGCAGCGTTGCGGAACATGAGCACGGGCGCATCCTTCAGGTCGAGCTGCAACACCGCCATCGCTACCGCCATCGTTCGTACGGGAACTGTTGTCTCGGCGATCACCAAAGGTCCATCCGCCGTTCCATTGGGTACGGCCTCGTCTTCTGTGTCCGCCTGCAACGGGGCGAGCACATAATCTGTCGCGTCCTCGGCGGGAAGGGGGGATTTGTGGTCGGCATGGTGATTCCGCAGCCGGCGCTTATAGCGGCGCACCCGTTTTTCGAGTTTTCCCAAGGCGTCGTCAAAAGCGCTGTGGGCGTCGCCCGCATGCCCCGCAGCCTGTAGGGAAATTCCAGATGACAAATGCACTGTGCAATCGACTTCGATGCCTATTCCGCCGCCATTCTTGGCGACAGTTACGACCGCATCGGTGGCGCGGTTGAAGTATTTGCCCACACCGCTTGTCAATTCGCTTTCAATTCGAGTTCTCAGCGCTTCGCCGACATCCATCTGCCGCCCGGCGACTTGTACGCGCATCAAGAGCCTCCTGGTCCTCGACCAAACACAAGAGCGCTCGGGACCGGACTCCGCCCCCTGGAGCGCTCCCGATCTCTCTCATCAAGACGTAAGCCCGTGGGGGGCTGGGGTCAACGCAGCGCGCACGCCAAAGCATGTGGTTGGCGTCACGTTCACCAGGGCCGCGAACACGCTTTGCGACGAAATGGAGGCTTCGCATCTCGCGGCGCCGCCGCCAGGCGCCTATCTATCGCCGGGGATTTGCATGAGCACGCAGCAAAGCGTCAACACGGCCAACACCACGGCCAACACCACTGGTAAGTGAGGCCGCGCCATCGCAATGGCTCGATCTGACAGCGATTGTCGTGTGCACGCTTTGCTGGGGCACGACATGGTTTGCGATCACACTTCAGCTGGGCGTGGTCGATCCAGTCGTGTCGGTTGTGTATCGATTTGCGTTCGCCGCGGCTTTGTTGTTTGCGTGGTGCGCCTTGCGTGGTGAGAAAATCGCTCTCACGCGCGCACAGCATCTCGCCGCCTTCGGCGTCGGCTTCTCGACATTCACCATCAATTACACGCTCGTCTATTGGGCCGAGGAGCGCGTCACGTCGGCGGTCGTCGCTGTCGTATTTGCGACAATGGCGTTTGCCAACCTGATTGGGTTTCGCATCGCCTTCGGCCAACGTCCCTCGCTCATCGCATGGGCCGCGGCGAGTTTGGGGGTCGCGGGCGTTGCACTCCTATCCTGGGAAGAAATCGCATCGGCACAGTTCGGCGCCCGCGCGGTGAGCGGCATTCTCTTGACCCTAACCGGTGTGGCCGCTGCTGTGGTCGGCAATATTTTCGCGCGCCGCGGTGAAGTTGCAGGCGCAGGCGTTGCTTCCTCGACCGCATGGGCGATGGCCTATGGCGCGCTCGCGCTTGCGCTCTTTGCGCTGGCCACGGGCAAGGTTTGGAGCATTCAGCCGACCTGGGGCTATGTGCTCTCGTTCCTGCACCTGTCGGTCAACGGTTCGGTCGTGGCGTTCCTCATGTATTACGGGCTGGCGCGGCGGCGCGGCTACGCCGCGGCCTCCTATGTGTCGGCGCTCGCACCGATGCTGGCGATGGCGATGTCGAGCTTGTTCGAGGCCAAGAGCTGGGGCTTCATGGCGCTTGGCGGCGTGGTCCTGGCGCTGACCGGCCAAGTGCTCTTTCTGCGGACGCGGCGCGCCTAAGGCAACGAGCGGATCGCTGCCTCGGCGCCGGGCAAGAGCGCGTCATCGGCGCCATTCTGGTCGAACTTGGCGACCAGATAGAGCGCCTGCATGAATTGGCTGACGTCGTGCACGCGCGCGAGATCTGAATTGTGCGCGAAAGCGTCATTCCAAGATGCAAGCGGCGCCGGCGACGCGACTTGGCTCAGCCATGCCGTCCATTCCGCTTCGGTGAAGACGCCGCGCGTGGCGATGTAGATGATGGGATTGGCGAGGCGTTGGCCTTCGCCATAGATGTAGAAATGGTTGGCTGGCGATATCTGCGTGGCGATCGCGTCGCGGATGCGGGTGAGCTCGCCTTTGCCGAATGCGGGATTGAGCGAGAGCTGAAGCATGAGGTCGGCGCCGTGCGCAATGCTGTGGCGCCAGCCAACTTGGTCGTCGAAGCCGCGATAATCGCGCACATTGGCAAACCAAGTGAGCGACGCGTCGAGTAATTGTGCGCGGCGCTGGCTTGCCAGGAAGGGCTGCACACGATCGGCGCGCGCCACTTCCGAGAGGATAAGGGCCGCAAACGGGCGTTCGAAGCCGTCGCCTTCGGCGCCGCCGAGGCGGGCTTGAAGATTGTCCGCGAGAGCGAGCATGGTCGCCTCGCTCAATTGGCGATTGCGCAAGAGGGCGTAAAAGCCCTTATAGGCGAGATCGTCTCGGAAGACGGGGTTGGGATCGGCCAGACAATCGGTAAGCGCCAGCGCGAGCGCGTTGCGCGCGCGTGCGTTTGGAATTGACCAATTGTTGGCGTTGAGCGCTTCGAGCCTGGCGCGGTCATAGCCCGCCGGCGGGCACGCTGCGCGCGCGACGGGCGTGAGAGCACAGGCGGCGAGCGCGATGGCGGCGACCAAAATGGGTTTCATGCCATCTTGATCGCCGCGCGCCTCTCCCCGTGCAAAAGCTTTGCGACGAGCCGCGATGGCGGCGAGTTTAGCGGCTCAGCCGAAACGGCACGCGCATGCGATAGCGCGCTTCGACTGGCGCGCCGTCGCGCATCGCCGGCGCCATGCGATAGTCTTGCGCGATGCGGATGGCGGCGGCGCCAAAACCCCAGCTCGCCGGCGTTTCCGAAGCGATTGCGCATTGGAGCGCGCCGGTCGTGGTGACCAGGCAATCGAGTTGGACTTCGCCCTCAATGTCACGCCGCAGCGCCATCCTCGGATAATAGCGCGCAAGGTCACGGGGCGTTTGCAGCCAGTGCGGATTGGAAATTGTGGGCGGCCCAGGATCGAAGGCCGGGGCGCTTGCGCCGGGCTGATTGGAAATCGCCACATTGGCGGCGGGCGCCGCTGCCTGGTCGCTCGCTTGGCTGGTGTCGAGCGGACGCGTGCGCGGAATGATGGGCGCGGCGGGCTGTTGTGGCGCCGGCTCTCGCTCGGAAACAATAATGAGGCCTTCCGCTTGCGGCGCAAGACGCGCCACGCTCCAACTGACGGTGAGCGCAGCAATGGCTGCGAAAGCAAGCAACGCTGTTGAAGCGGCAAGCGATGTCGCGCGCATCGCGAGAGTTTGCGCCATGAACGAACCTCCCTAACGAGCCTCTCTTAAGTGAGCGTCGCTGACGAGCCTCCTTGAGCGCCGTCTTCGTACGCGCCTGACGTCAAGCTAAAGGCCGACGCACACGCGTCTCAAGTCACGAGGACGCGAGATGATTCACGAGTGCGTGTGGGCGTCGATGCGAGCGTGGATGTGAAAGCGGAAAAGAAAAGTGGCTCCGATTGCTCGGAGCCACTCTCTTTTTAACCATCGCCTCGGTCTTAGCTTTGGCCGTCGCGATGAACGCGGTGACGGCGATGAACCGGCGGCGGCGGCGGCGGCGGCGCCTGCTCAACCACCGGAGGCGGCGGCGGCGGTGGCGGCGGCGGCGGCGCTGGCGGGGGCGGGACACACGGCGTGCCCGTTTCTTCCATCGCCCGACGCACATCGCGGTCTTGGCACATCAGCGCCGTTGCGGCGTTGAGATAGCCCATCGACATCAGCTGACGCGCATTCTTCAAGCGCCGGCAATTGTGGTCTTGCCAGGTGGTGCCGAGCGAGAGGCCGAAGGTCACCGCCTGAGCGCCGACAGAGCTAGAACCCATGCAGGTGTCTTCACCCACCGCGAGCGGTGCAGCGTAAGCCGTGTTGACCGGCGCGCGCTGGTTGTAGGTGTTGACGTTCACGTTCTGGCTCGAATTGTTCGAGCTGGAATTGTCGTTGGCGTTGCTTTGGTTTTGGCCCTGAACCTGGCCTTGGTGTTGGCTTTGGTCTTGGCCTTGCGCGTTCGAGTTATTGTTCTCGGCGTTGTTCGTGTTCGCGTTGGTCGCGTTGCCGCCCGTTGCGTTGCCACCCGTGGCGTTGCCGCCAGTGGCCGTTGCGTTGCCGCCCGTGCCGCCGGTGGCGGTATTGGTGTTGTTGGCGTTGTTGGTGTTGGTGTTGGTGGCGTTGCCGCCGTTCGCGATGTTGTTGTTGGTATTGGTGGCGTTGCCGCCAGTCGCGGTGTTGGTGTTGGTGTTGCGGTTATCGATATCGTTGTTGAAGGTGCCGCGGATGTCGATGTTGGTGTTGCCGCCATTGCTGTGGCCGCCGCCGCAATTATAGCCGCAGCCGCCGCCATGTTCGCCGCCGGCCAGCGCCGGCGTCGCGAACGCAGCGACCGCCAAGGCAGCAGCCGCAGCGGCCAATTTCATTTGTCCCAAGCGCACGTCTTCTCTCCTCATAGTTATTTTGAGAGCGCGACATGCACGGCCCGCACCGCCCTTATGTGATTGAAGCGGCACGCAATACCTGCTGGCGCGAGAGCGGCGTTGTTTTGTTTTGGGTCGAAAGCCCAGTGCATTGCTTAACTGGTGAATGACTTTAAGCATGCGCCCGATGCGGATCGCGACCTACAATGTGAATGGCGTGAACGGACGGCTGCCGGTGCTGCTGCGCTGGCTGAAGCAGGCAAAGCCAGACATCGTCTGCTTGCAGGAGCTCAAAGCGCCGCAAGAGAAATTCCCTGAAAGCGCGATCGGCGCGGCCGGCTATAGCGCCATCTGGCACGGGCAGAAGAGCTGGAACGGCGTTGCCATTCTCTCGCGTGGCGCTGCCCCGATTGAACGCAGGCGCGCGTTGCCAGGCGATCTGGAAGATCTGCACAGCCGCTATATCGAAGCGGACGTTGGCGGCATTGTCGTAGGCTGTCTCTACCTGCCGAATGGCAACCCCGCGCCCGGACCGAAGTTCGATTACAAGCTCGGCTGGTTCAAGCGCTTCAATGCGCACGCGAAAAAACTGCTCAACTTAACCGAACCGGTCGTGCTCGCGGGGGACTATAACGTGATGCCGGGCAACATCGACGTCTACAAGCCCGAGCGCTGGGTCGACGATGCGCTGTTCCGGCCGGAAGTCCGCGCCGCCTATGCGGCGCTGATCGCGCAAGGCTGGATGGATACGCTGCGGACCCTGCATCCGAACGAGCGCATCTATACGTTCTGGGATTATTTCCGGAATGCTTATGCCCGTAACGCGGGCCTGCGCATCGATCACGTTCTCATCAACCCGCCCTTGGCAAAGCGCCTGGTCGCGGCCGGCGTCGACCGCGACGTGCGCGGCTGGGAGAAGGCGAGCGATCACGCGCCTGTGTGGGTGGCGTTCAAGGACAGCGCGGCCATGCAGCCCCAGAAGCCCCAGAGGCCCCAGAAGCCCAAGAAGCCCACGAAGCTCAAGCAAAACGCGCGATCACAAACGCGAAAGAAGGCCTAAGCGCACGCGCTTGTGTTTTGCCCGCTGCGGCGCGCGCGACGCAGCGTTGCTTGCATGCGGGTTCGTGTTTCGCTTTGGCTTGCGCCTTGGCTGGCGCTTGGGCTCGGTGCAGCGACATTGGCTGCAGCGCAGCCCTCATCGCCTGATCCAACCATCTGGTATGCGATCACGTCAGGGACTGGCGCGCAGCTTGGCTATGCGTCCACTGCATTTGTGGAGCGCCGCGACGGCCGCGACGTGATTGAGACGCAGGCGCTTTTCCTGCAGGAAGAGGGCGAACCGGCGACGAACATCGTCGGGCGCACGATCTATATGCAAGATGGCGCCGGCCGGACCTTGGCCATCAACGCCACCACGCAGACCGGCCGCTTTGTGTCGCGCACCAATGTGCGCATCAGCGCGGATGCAGCTCACATTATCAACGAGACGCCGTCAGGACGCTGGAGCGGGACGGCCGCGCTCGGCCCGTCAGTGCGGTTCGATGGCGGCGAGGGCTTGCTCGGCGCCTGGTCGCCGGCAGCGGCGCCGCGGCTTGAGTTCGACAATTTCAATGTCGACGCCATGGGCGTCGATCACATCGTGATCGAGGCGCAGCCGCAAAACGATCCGGCCGGGCCCATTTCCGCGCTGCGGTTCGAGTATCATGACGGCGGCCTTGTCGGGCTCACCCAGCTGACCATCGATCGCGCCGGACGGCTGATCGGGAGCGCCCAGCCAATGTTCGGCTCGACGCTTCATCTGCGGATGACCGATCAACACACTGCCATGGCGCCGCATCGGCCATATTCGCTCGTCCCCAATGCCGCGGTGCGATCACCGGTGCGCATTTCGCCCGGCGCGGCGCGGGGACACATCCGCTATCAGTTCGGGTTGCGGGACGGCATCGCGTTTGTGTTGCCGCAGACCGGCGAGCAGCGCGTGAACGCGCGCCCTGGCGGCCTCATCGTCGACATCTGTGAAGATTGCGGGCCGGGTTTGGGCACGGATCGCGAAACGCTGGCCGATGCGTTGCGGCCAACGCTTTGGATGCAGAGCGACGATGCGCGCGTGCGCGCGATTGCGGCGCCTGTTGCTGCACTGGCGATCTCGCAAGCGCAGAAGATGCGCCTCTTGCTGCAGCGCGCCAAGCCATACATCGCGCGGCCCGATTATGCCGGGCATTATTCGGCGCTCGACACCATCCAGCGACGCGCCGGAGATTGCACGGAGGCGGCAGTGCTTTTGGCAGCTCTTGGCCGCGCAGCCGGCATTCCCACGCGCGTTGCAAGCGGGCTTGCCTATACGCGGCAAGCCTATTTCGGCGTCAGCAACGCGTTCATGCCGCATTCTTGGACTTTGGCTTATGTGGATGGGCGGTGGCGGAGCTTCGATCTGGCGCTGGAGAATTTCGACGCCACCCATATCGCGGTGACCATTGGCAACGGCGACGCCCGTTCGATCGCCGCCGCCAGTCAACTCGCGAGCTTATTGCGATTTGACGCTCTGGCTGAGGTTCGTCCCGCCGGTTGAGGGCGCCGGCGCTTGATCTGCGCTATTGGCAGGCGCGGGCGCCGGTTGCGCTTGCACGGCCGTGGTTGGCGTCTGGCTTTCGTAGACGACCGCCATTTCAGGAACAGCGGCGTCACGATTGTCAGTGACCGGCTCGACGTGGGCGGGATCGTTGACAGCGCCGATCACAGTGATGCGCGTGTCTGGCGTTTGCGCCGAGGCGCCGGCTGCGCCCAAAGCCACGATAGCAAAGGCGCCGGCGCGCAATGCGATTTTTCGAGACATGATCATGATGATTTCAAGCTCCCTCTTGGTTGGTGGAGAGGGGAGCTTGAGGCGTTTGCACGGTCGTGGGCAACACCGGCGCCGTTCAAAGCCGCGCGAGGTCGCGCGGAAGTGACTTCAAGTGAACTCAAGTGACTTCAAGTGGCTTCAAGTGACTTCAAGTTACTTCGCGTGATTTGGGGAGCGACTTCTGGTTCACCTTGGTTCACGGGGCGGTGATTAAAGCCCGTTGGCGCGTTTGCGCTTGCGCTCGACGCTCGACGGGATGCGCAAGCTTTCGCGGTATTTCGCGACCGTGCGGCGGGCGATATCGATGCCGCGCTCCATGAGGATTTCGACGATGCGGTCGTCGCTGAGGATGTCTTCCTGGGTTTCGTGGTCGATCAGGCCCCTGATCTGGTGGCGCACGGCTTCGGCTGAGTGCGCCTCGCCGCCGTCGGCGGCGTTGATCGAGGCGGTGAAGAAGTATTTCAGCTCGAAGACGCCGCGCGCGCAGGAAAGGTATTTGTTCGAGGTGACGCGGCTGACGGTCGATTCATGCATTTCGATCGCGGCGGCGACGGTTTTCAGATTGAGCGGCCGCAAGTGCGCCACGCCCTGGACGAAGAAGCCGTCCTGCTGGCGCACGATCTCGCGTGCGACCTTGAGGATGGTCTTGGCGCGCTGGTCGAGGCTTTTGACCAGCCACGACGCATTGGCCGCGCATTCGGTGAGGAATTGCTTGTCTTCTTCGCGCTTGGCCGTCTTCGAAACCGTCGCGTAATAACGCTGGTTCATCAGCACGCGCGGCATGGTGTCGGTGTTGAGTTCGACGAGCCAAGTGCCGTCTGGTGCGGCCTTCACGTAGACGTCTGGCGCCACCGTCTGCGCGGTCCCGCCGCCGAAACCAGCGCCGGGCTTGGGCGTCAAGGCGCGGATCTCGGCGATCATGTCGGCCAAGTCTTCACGATCGACGCCGCAAATGGTTTGTAGGCGATCGATATGGCCCTTCGCCAGCATGTCGAGATGGGCAAGCAGTTTTTCCATCGCCGGATCAAAGCGCCCGCGCTCTTTCAGCTGCAGCGCCAGACATTCGGGAATGTCGCGCGCCATCACCCCGGTGGGCTCAAAGCCCTGCATGACGCTGAGCACATGCGCCACTTGGCGCTCAGTGGCGCCAATGCGCGCTGCGATCTCGCGCAGATCGCCGCGCATGTAACCCCAATCGTCGATCAGATCGATCAGCACCGCGCCAATCATGCGCTCGACGGGGGTAAGGCCAGCTTCGGTGAGCTGCGCGTCGAGATGCTCAGCCAACGTCACATCCTGAGCCAGCGTTTCTTCAAGCCCGGGCAGATCATCGAAGCTCTTGCCGGACGAGGCGCGCGACCAATCGGTGAGGGGCGCCGCACCTGCTTCAGCGAGATCGCCCTGGCTTAAATCCGGCGCCATGTCGGCGATGCTGACGTCGAGCGATGCTTCCGCGGGTGCGGCGCCACTTTCGAAATCCAAAGCCTGCGCGTCGCCGCCATCGGTTTGTTTCGGCGCTTCGGCTTGGCCTTCCTCGCGCTCCAAGAGCGGATTGCGCTCGAGCTCGGCCTCGACAAATTCTGTGAGTTCGACATTGGAAAGCTGCAGCAGCTTGATGGCCTGCTGGAGTTGCGGCGTCATCACCAGGGACTGGCCCTGACGCAGCTCTAAGCGGGGGATCATCGCCATTGCGGACCCCGGCTAATTAAACGTGTCGCCCAGATACCTTTCGCGGACGGTAGGATCGGAGCGGATCGCGTCTGGCGTCCCCTCGAACAGCACTTCGCCGTCAAACATGATCGAAGCACGATCCACGATCTGCAGCGTTTCGCGCACATTGTGGTCGGTGATCAAAATGCCGAGGCCCTTGCTCTTCAAAAAGAGAATGAGCTCACGGATGTCGTTGATGGCGAGTGGATCGATACCGGCGAAAGGCTCGTCGAGCAGCATGAACGAGGGCCTTGTCGCCAAAGCGCGCGCAATCTCGACGCGACGACGCTCACCGCCCGAAAGGGCAGCAGCCGGCGCATCCTTGAGATGATCCACGTGCAGTTCAGCCAAGAGCCCGTCGACGATGTCGCGACGTTTCGAAGCTTTGGGCTCCGAAAGCTCGACGATCGCCATCACGTTCTGTTCAACGGTCAGACCACGGAAGATCGACGCCTCTTGCGGCAGATACCCGACGCCGAGCCGAGCGCGCTGATACATGGGCAGCGTTGTGACGTCTTGGCCGTCCAACAAGATTTGCCCTTGGTCCACGCGAATGAGCCCCGTGATCATATAGAAGCAGGTGGTTTTGCCTGCTCCGTTGGGGCCCAACAGACCGACGACTTCACCGCGGTTCAGGAAAAGTGAGACATCCTTCACCACGCGGCGGCCGCGATAGCTTTTGGCTATTCTGACCGCCCCCAGCCCGTTTTGGGCGGCCTGGGATTGGGACGAACGGCTTGCAGCGCCCTCAGGGCTCATATCTCACTGCCGCGGCTAAGAATTCGTGAAGCAAGTTCTAATTGGCGCCAGAATTGCCTTGCGGCGCTGCCGGCGTACCTTGGGGGGGGCCGTGCCTGGGCACGAACACCCCGCGCACCCGCTGGCCGTTCTGCGGCCGGATCGTGGTTTGCCGGGTGCCGATCTGCAGCACCAGGGTTTCTCCCCGGATCACATTCTCCTCGGACGCCACCACGACATTGCCGGTGAAAGTGACGCTGTCGCTCGCTGTTTCGTAGACGGCGCGATCGCCGCGCGCTGATTGTTGTGGGCGCACATAATAGACATCGCCTTCCGCGATCATGCGCTGAATGTCGCCCGATCCCAGGCCGCCATTTTGACTTTGCCCGCCGGCGCTTGCGGGGGCTGTGGAGCGCGTGAAGTAAAGCGTGATCTGGTTGGCGCGAAGGCGCGCATCGTTCTGGACGATGTCGACGTTGCCGGTCAGCACCAGGCGGCGGTCGCCGTCGAAATATTGGAGATTGTCGGCCGAATAAGAGACGGGGCCGCCGTTCTCGCTGATCTGCGCATGAGCGGGCGCGGCGGCGGCCATGAAGGCCGCGGCAGCGAACGCAAAGGCCACGGTCTTCATCAGTGCGGCTCCCCATTCTGTTGCCGGCGATCCGGGATCTGTCCCCGGACCTCCCCGTGAAGAACCAGCGCACGGTCGCTCTGCCTCAATTCATAACTATCGGCCTGGAGCACGCCAAGTGGCCCCGCGCCTGTGACGCCGCCCTGACCGGAAAGAGTGCCGTGTTCGAGGTCGACCAGCATGTTTGGGGTGGAAAAGCGGTTGCCGCCGCGGTCCGAGAACAGCACCTCGCCCTGGAAAACCACGCGCTTTGCCTGCTCGTAATAGACCCCGCGCGGGGCCAGCATGATGGTGCCGGCTTCGGTCCGGTAGACCGGGGCGTTCAGCAGGATGGGCTGGTTGTCGCCTGGGGGCCGTTCAGCGACCTCGGCTGAGAGCTGGTAGGGCCCGCCCTGCGTGCTGCGGCCGATGAAGCGCGGATTGAGCATTCTAAGCGGCTCACTGGCGGCGTATTGGCCGGCCTGGAAGCCGCCCTCGACAGCGTAAAGCGCCATGAACACGAAGACCGATGCAAGGGAAGCGCCTGCGCCCGCCACGAAGAGACGGCGCAAACCTGAGATCAGCCGCGAGCGGCGGCGCGCCGCCTTGAGCGACGAAATACGCCTGGGCTCCCATACATCATCGGGGGCGTGGTGGGCGGTAGCCGACATTGGCTCGGCTTGTCGCCTTGTTCCGGGGCGGAAGCAAGGCGCGGCGAAGCGGCGCTTGATCGGCCGGCGCTTGATCAGCCAGTGCTTGATCGGCCAGTGCTTGATCGGCCAGTGCTTGATCGGCCAGTGCTTGATCGGCCAGTGCTTGATCGTCAAGCGTGCTGCATTACGCCTGCGTCAGCAGGAGGGGACGCAAATGGACTTTGACCGCCGGCAACTAACGCAGGCATCGCTTGGCGCACTCGTCGCTGGATGCGTGAGTGGGAGCGCGCAGGACAGTGAAATCATCCTGCACGGCGGCCCGATCTATACCGGCATCGCGGCGCAACCGCGCGTGGAGGCGGTGCGCATGCGCGGCGATCGCATCGTCTTTGCCGGTCCGCTGAACGAAGCGCGCAGCAATGGGGCAGGCGCACGCATGATTGATCTGCGCGGGGCCGCGGCGTTTCCGGGATTTGTCGACGCGCACGTGCATCTGGGCGGCGTTGGTCTGCAAGCCATGATGCTCAATCTGGTTGGCGCCCGCTCGATCGCGGCGCTGCGGCAGAGTTTGGCCGATTATGCGCGCGTGCACAGCCAAGGGCCGATCATCGGACGCGGTTGGATCGAGACGCATTGGCCGGAAGCACGCTTTCCCAATCACAGCGATCTTGATGGCGTGGTGTCCGATCGCCCTGTCTACCTTGTGCGCGCCGATGGCCATGCGGGCGTGACCAATAGCGCAGGCCTTGCGCTTGCAAACATCACCAACGCAACGCCCGATCCGCAAGGCGGCCGTATCGAACGCGACGCATCGGGTGCGGCCACCGGCATGCTGATCGACAATGCCAAGGCGCTGATCGAAAGCCGCCTGCCGCCGCCGACGCGGGCGATGCGGCGCGAAGGGCTCGCTCAGGCCACGCGTCTTTACGCATCGCGCGGTTGGACCGGCGGCTGCAATATGAGCACGAGCGGCGAAGAGGCGGCGTTGTTCGCCGAACTTGCCGCGCAAAACGACCTGCCGATCCGCGCCGACATCTACCTTACGCCTGAGGACGCCGAGCCCGTGCTGCAGCGCGGGCCATACCAGGATCGAAGCGGCCTGGTGCGCGTGCGTGGCGTCAAGCTCTACATGGATGGCGCGCTTGGCTCGCGCGGTGCAGCACTGCTGGCGCCCTACAGCGATCTGCCCGGCAGCACGGGCTTATTGGTGACGCCAGACAATGTGCTGCGCGATTTCATGGCCCGCTCGCGTGCAGTCAACGCACAAGTCGCAACCCACGCCATTGGCGATCGCGGAAACCGTATCGCGCTTGACGACTATCAGGCGACGTTTGGGGACAATCTGGCGGCATTGCGTACGGCGCGTTGGCGCATTGAGCATGCGCAGGTTCTCTCGCCGCAGGACCTGCCGCGCTTTGCCCAGCTTGGCGTTATCGCTTCGATGCAGGCCTCGCATGCGATCAGCGATCTCTATTTCGCACCGGCGCGGCTGGGGCAGGATAGGCTTGCCGGCGCTTATGCCTGGAATTCTCTGTTGCGCTCCGGCGCGGTGATCGCATCCGGCACGGACGCGCCGGTCGAGAAGGGCGATCCGCTCATTGAATTCTACGCAGCTGCGTACCGTCACGATCTCGAAGGCCATGCCGGACCGGATTGGCATCTCGAAGAAGCAGTGACGCGCGAGCAGGCGCTGCGCGACATCACCTGGGGCTCGGCCTATTCGGCTTTCGCTGAAAATGATCGCGGTGTGATCGAAGCCGGAAAGCTTGCCGACATCAGCGTGTTCTCGGCCGATCTCATGGCAGCGCCGTTCGCGGATATCCCGACGGCGCACGCGGTGCTGACGATGGTCGGCGGCCGCATCGTGCACAGCGCCTTGTGAGATGCACCGCCAGCGCCCCGGGGAGGTGGGGCGCCGGCGTACACATCATTCCGCGGCGTGGGCCATTGCTCCGGCCGGCGCGGCGCGTGCACCCTTGGGCACAGCAAGCGCAAACAGAGCCGCCACGATCATCAGCGCAAGCAGTGCGACGACGATGACCGGGCCGGTCGGAAGATCGAACAGCATCGACGCGACGATACCGGCGACGTAGCCCAACAAGCCAACGCCGTATCCCACGGCCAATCGCAATGGTTCAGCGAAACGTCGCGCCGCCAGCGCAGGAATGATGAGGCTGGCGAACACCAGATAGATGCCGACCAGCTGCACCGATTGCGTCACGACGAGCGCAAACAGAACATAGAACCCGATCTGCCCGATCGCCTTTCGCGCGGTGAACCAAACCGCGAGCGTCAAGGCGTAGAGAAGCGCGATCGGGATCAGATTGGGAAGCGAAACGAAAAGGATTTGCCCAACCAAGAGGTCCTTGAGGTTTTCGCTGCCGTGCGGATTGTTCGCCAACAGAATGAGCTCTGCGCAGGCGGCGACCGCGAACAGGACGCCGATCAGCGCCTCTTGCACTTCGGGCCAAACTTTCTCTGTCCACGTCAGCACGAGCGCGCCAAGCAAAGCTGCGACGACGGCCGCCACTTGCACGTGCCAGTTCTGCTGCAGGCCCGCGATGATGGAGTCAAAGAGATTTGAACTGGTAGGCGCAGCGCTCAAGGATTCGCTTGGACCGAAGCCCAACGCGCTTGCCGCGGTGACGCCGAGGCCTGCGACCTGAGCGATCGCCAAATCAATGAAGACGATGCCGCGGTTCAACACTTGCTGGCCCAGGGGCACGTGGGTGGCGAGCACCAACATCCCCGCCAAAAAGGCGGGGATGAGGATGCCGATTTCAAGGTTGTTCATTGTCCTATCCCTGAAAGAAGCTTGGTGATGGTGTCGTCGTAGAGCGTGAAGAGGTTGGTCGCCTGCGGCGTGCCGCCCACGGTGAAGGGGAGCATGACCGCTGGGATGTGCGCGCGCTGAGAGATGAACTCAGACGGTCGGCTGTCTTCGTACGCTGCGCGGATCACGAACCGCGCCGGCGTTTGCTGCAAACGCCCGAGCACTTGGGCCAGATAGCCGCTGGACGGCGGCACGCCCGGGCGCGGCTCAAGCGGAACGATTTCACGCATGCCGAGCCAGTTTTCGAGATAGACCCACGAATGGTGTTGCACAGCGATGGAGATGCCGCGTAACGGCGCCGCCCGCTGGGCCCAGCGCGCGATCGCCGCCGTCATGCGGCGCTCAAAATCCTGCTGACGCGATGTGTAGGTCGCAGCGTTGCCTGGATCGAGTTGTGCGAAGCGGGCGGCAAGCGCGCGCGACACCGGGATCATGTTGCGCGGATCGGTCTGGATGTGGGGGTTGCCGCCGGCGTGAATGTCGCCTTGGCTGCGATCGACGCTGGCGGGCACTTCCAGCAAACGCACCGCACTTGTCGCGTCAAAGGAGCCCGGTTGGCCAGGCGCTATCCGGTTATTGCCGCTTTGCTGGATGATGAGCGGCAACCAGCCGACTTCCAGCTCAGCGCCGGTGCACACAGCGATGTTTGCGGTGCGCGCGCGTGCGATGAGGCTCGGGCGCGCTTGCACTTGGTGGGGGTCCTGGCCGCCGACGGTTGCGGTATAGACGTTGACCTTGTCGCCGCCGATTTCGCTCGACAGCGCGCCCCATTCCGGTTCGCACGCGAACACGTTCAAGTTCGCACTGGCTGGCGTTGCGAAGGCGGCCGCTCCAAAGAGCGCGGCGGCTGCAATGAATAAAAGTTTCATGGGAGAATTCCTTAGTAACGGTGCGCGCCGTGCGGCCCGTAAATGACGGTGTATTGAAGAGTGAGGATGTCGTTTGAATCGGACGATGCTTCGTCGTGGCTGTATTGCAGCCGGAGGCGCCCGAATTCGCTGGTGTCGTATTCGAGCAGCGCTGTCAGATCGAGCGGATCGTGACCGAGATCGTCGAGCTCGGAGCCCGCAAGCAGCGTGCCCGCATCGCCGGACTGCAAGCCCGACGCGCGCAGGCCGATGCTCCATTGCGGCATGAATTGATAGACGCCCTGCACGTACCAGCCCGAATGCGTCTGATCGAAATCGATCGCATTAAACGCGCCGCTGTCGCGCCCGTAGAAATATTCGCCAGCGAGCGTGAGATTGTTCACCAGCGGGTTGCCGCCCGGCGCCCATTTATAGACGAGCGTCAGGATGGAAAGATCGCTATCGCCGTTGAAGATGTTGCCGTCGGCATCGGTGCGATCGATTGCATCGGCGTGGAAATAGGAGAGGCCGGCGAGGTAGGAGCTGCTCGCGTTTATGTCGGCGCCGGTGTGCACGAACGCTGAGTAGGCCCCAACGCCATTATTGGCGCCGCCCGAGGCGGGATAGGCGTCGCCGCGGAAGGCTTCCGCGCCGAATTCCAAGAATTGATCGGTTGGCGCGATCCAGCGCACTTGCGCGCCATCGTCGCCGAATTGGTTGTTCAAGAATGCGCGATAGGGGAGCGGCGCATCCGAGAAACTCCAATCGTGAGCATGGCGCTCGTTGAGATAGCCAATGCCTGAAAGGAAACGGCCGGCCTTGATGGTGAAGCCGCCGGGCAACGCGGTCGTGCGGATATAGGCTTCTTCGAGATCGATCTGATTTTGGTTGTCGACGGAGAAGTCCATGAAGCCGGCGAGGAAGGGATCGATGTTGGCCGTGAACGACACTTCTGATTCGCCCAGCGAAAAGCCGCGCTCGGGATGGGCGATGTCGTCGCCGGCGGAGAAGCCGGAGATGCGCTCATTATCGCCGGTGTTGCGGCGCGCAGCGGTGAACATGCCGTTGAGCGCAACGGCGATGCCGGGATTGTACAAGTTCTGCGACGTCGGCCCCGCAGCCGCCGGTGGCGCGCTATAGGCGTCATTGGCCGCCATGGTTGGCGCGGATTGATCGATTGGGGCCGCGGCTGTTTGATCGGAGGGCGCTGTTTGATCGCTCGGCGCGGCTCCCATCTGATCAGCTGGCGCGCTCGCTTGAACGCCTTCAGCCGCTTCGGCGCGCGCCAGCCGTGCCTCGAGGTCGGCGATGCGCGCTTCGTATTCCTGGCGCAGCGCATCCATGTCGTGGCGCAGGGCCGTCATGTCTTCCGTGTTCTGCGCAGGCGCTGCTTGCGCGTGCGCATTGGGTGCTCCAAGCAGCGTGGCGGCCGCGAAGGCCCCCGCCGCATAACGTGAAAAATGCACGTCTTCCTCCATCTGAACAAAAGCGATTGGCGCGCGCATGCGCCGATCGCGTCGCGAAGCGCGCAGCTCAGGCGTGCTTCAAGGCGCGCTTGTTTTTGTCAGATGGCTTGGGGTGGGGCGCGGCTTTGCCAGTTGTGCGAACGCGCGCGTTGGGCAGGCTCAACGCGAAGGACCGGCGCTGCCGCGATGAAATTGCTCTCGATGAGCACAATCGCCGGCGTGGCGGAAAGCGCAAAGGCCCCCGCCGTCGCCATGGCTTGGCAGATGACGCAGACGCCCTGCGTGTCGTGGTTTGACTGACTGACTTGGGCGGCGAAATGCGAAGCTTCAGCCGAGACCGGCGCGTAGGCGGCGTCGACGTGCGGCTGGATGACGAGGCACTGGACCGCCAGCGCCAGCACGGCCAGCCACACGCTGATCAAAGGCGTGCGGCGTGGTTTCGCCAAGGCGAGGGGCTTCTGACCCGTCAAAACGGCGCCATGCTATGGGTGGTCGGCGCTATTGTATAGCATTGGAGGCGGACTACGCGTCGCAGGCGCCCAAAATGCGACAGAGAGGCGAGCCGGTACGGCGAGCGGTGCTATCGTACTTGCTATCTCACTTGCTATCTCACTAGGGAACGCGAGAAGCCATCGCCGCTCCAGCCTTCGCTGCCGACGCCATGGTGAACGATGAAAAGACCATTCGGGTCGTATTTCCGTTTCGCGCGCGCAAGGCGTGGATAGTTGGAACCCCAGAAGGCCTGCTGCCAGGTGCGATTGAAATAGTCGCTTTCTGAAACGTAGGAGCCGCCGTTCGGCGCAACGGTCCGGATTGCGGCTGCGGCTTGCGCAACCGATGCGGCGTTGGCGCGTGCGCGGCGATCGTCATAGGGGAAGCCCGGAATGCGCAAATAGGGCGGCGGCCCGCCTGTGGCGATGATGACAAGGCCGAACGCGTCGAGCGCGTCTGGATTCATCGCGGTGTTGCGATCGGTCGCGAGCACATCGGACGGGGCGCCAGCAAGGCCCTTGTTGAAGTGAATGCTGGCGCTCATCGAACGGCTCGCATTGAAGAGCGCCTGCACCAGCTGATCGCGACCTGCCCCGTTCAGCAATGATTGCGACAACCAGATCGAATCGTAGGCGTGCAGGAACATGCTGACTTGATCTTCATCGCCGCCCCACCAGGCATTGTGCGACGGCATGCCCGGGCGCGGATCGAAGCGCATCGCGTGGGTGTGCGCGCGGTGAAACTCGGTGTCCCACCAACGCCGCGCAGGGCCGGCGCCGATATCGATTTCCTCCGTGATGGAATAGTCCTGTGGAGACGCGGCGACCCATGCCAAGAATGGCGCCCAAACCTGACGCGACTGCTCAGCCGTCAGGCCCTGGCTGACGAACGAGAGCTCGAGCGAATTGTCGCCGTGCACGCGCGCCTGTTCGCCCCAATGCGGGTTGAACATGTTGTCGCGATAGAAATCGATGAATTGTCCGATCAGACGCTGAAATGCGGTGTCCGAGTTCGCTTTGATCGTCCCGAACGTCCAGCCGAAATTCTCCGGTAAATCGTGGGTTTTCACGGTCACGCGCGTGACGACCCCAAACGTGCCGCCGCCGCCGCCCTTGATCGCCCAGAAGAGATCGGGATGGCGCCGTTCGCTACAGAGGCGCACGCCGCCGTCGGCGCACACGATCTCTGCTTGGAGCAGATTGCCTGCGGCTGTGCCGAAGCGCTTGGAGAGCGACCCAAAGCCGCCGCTTTGGATATGGCCCGCAACGCCAACAGTCGTGCACCCGCCCCCTTGCACGTAGCGACCGCCTTGTGTGGTCACGACGTCGTAGGCTTCGATCCAGCGTGCGCCGGCTTCGATGGTCACCGCCGGTCCACGATAGCCCCCGCCTGCGGGCGTGAAATGCTCGTGCATGCGCACGCCCCGCATCGGGTGGGTCCAGATCAACAGCGAATCCGGTGCGTTGGATGTGCCTTGATAAGAATGCCCACCGCCCTTCACGGCGACGCGCAGATTGTGCCGGCGCGCAAAGTTGATCGCGGCCACGACATCGGATGTGTTTTGGGCCGCAACCGCGTAGGGGCTCACCGCCGGTTGCCACGCATCAAGCCAACCCGACACCTGGGTGCCGCCGGCGGAATCGCCTATGTAAAACGGATTGCGCAGATAGGGCAGGACGCTCGTGCAGCCGGCGCTCGCGGCATCCGCGCCGCACGTGCCGTAGAGCGAAGTCGGCTGGATCAGACGGCCGCCGACGAGGCTGTTGAGTTGACGCCATTGTGCGTTCGTCGGCCACGTCGCATCGCCCGGCCGCGCGCGACGTAACGGTGTGATCTCAGCGGCGTCGGCAAACGGCAGGCCCGCCAGGAGCGACGAAGCGGCAAATCCGCCCAGCAATTCTCGTCGGCGCATCATGATCCTCTCTGCTTGGCCCGCCTTGTTTCCGCTTCGGCGGGGTGACGCTAGCATGGCGCCGCGCTCGGCAAGCGGAAGGGATGAGCGGAGGTCAGGGTGTGATCAGCGGCTGGAAGAACGGGACGAACGGCAAGCGCCCTCTGGGTGCGATGGCGGTCCTCATCCCCGCAGCCGTGCTGCTCGTGCTCGTGAATTCGACAACCATTCTGATGGAAGCGCGAAGAAATGGCCGCCCGCTCGACGTCTGGGAGCCCTTCTTACTGGAAGGCACGAGCCTTTTCATCACGCTAATGCTAGCGCCATTCGTGGGACGAGCCGTGGCGCGCTGGCCCTTCCGGCGCGAAAACCTGCGCGGGTTTGTCATCCATGCGGGGCTGACGCTGCCCTATTCCCTGGTTCACGTCGTCGGCATGGTCGTTTTGCGCAAGCTGGCGTTCCTCACGGTCGGCCGGGGGTACGATTTCACGGGCGGGCAACCTCTCATCACCTTCATCTACGAATGGCGGAAGGACTTCGTCACCTATGCGTTGGTGGCGCTCATCTTTTGGCTCTGGAGCTGGCGTGCCCGGGCAATGGAAAAAGCCGCACTGCCAACCCGCATTGAGATCCGCGATGGCGGCGCTGCGGTGTTCCTCGACCCGGCCGAGGTTCTGTTCGTGGAGGCCGCCGGCAACTATGTCGAGTTTCACGCCGGCGGCCGCACCCACCTCGTGCGGGGCACGCTTGCTTCGTGGGAGGCGAAACTCGCCGGACGCGGCTTTGCGCGCGCGCATCGATCGCGTTTGATCAATTGCGCGCGTATCCGCACGATGAAACCGAGCGGCTCAGGAGATTTAGAGGTCACGCTGGACGACGGACGCACTGTTCTCGCCAGCCGGAGATATCGGGCCGCCTTGACAAGCCCGGTCCGCGCGGCGCCGTCGCTGTGATCTCTGACACGCCCTGCGGCCAAGAGGAACTTTCACTTGAGGGCCTTTGACTTGGGCGCAACAGCGGTGAAACTGAGCGCTATCATTTCTGGAGGGGACGATGCGGTTATGGCTCTTTGCGGCGGCTGCCGCGCTTGCGGCTTGCACGACGACCGCCTCGGCGCCGTCCTCCCACATCGACACCGCCGCCGTGGCGGCGTTTTCGCACCCGTCGCTTTCGGCGGATTCGCTGCTCGGGCACGTCAATGTGCTTGCATCGGATGCGTTCGAGGGCCGCGCGCCCGGCACGCATGGCGAAGAATTGACGCTCGCTTATATCCAGCGCGCCTACACCGCCATCGGGCTTGAACCCGGCGTCACCAATGCCGATGGCTCACGCACATTCCTGCAGGAAGTGCCGCTGACCGGCGCGCTCGTCGACAATGCGCCGAGCTTTACGGTTGCGGGCTCTGACGGCGCGCATGCTTACACATTCGGCAATCAATTCGTCGGCTGGACCAAGCGCGTTGAGGAGAACACATCGATCGCCAACGCGCCGCTTGTGTTCGTGGGCTATGGCATCGTCGCGCCCGAGCACAATTGGAATGATTATGCCGGCGTCGATATGCACGGCAAAATCGCCGTCATCCTGATCAACGATCCGGATTTCGAAACCGGCGACGATCGCGGCTTCGGCGGCCGCGCCATGACCTATTATGGCCGCTGGACCTACAAGTACGAAGAAGCCGCCCGTCAGGGTGCGGCCGGCGCCATCATCATCCATGAAACAGCGCCAGCGGCATATCCCGTGGTCGGTGGTGCAATCGTCGAACACAACGCAGCAATTCGACGTCGTGCACGAAGACAACGGCATGGGCCGCGTGCAGGTCGAGGGCTGGGTCACCAACGATGTCGGGCGCGAAATCCTGCGCCGCGCGGGCCAGGATTACGACGCGCTGAAGCGCCGGGCCCAGACGCAAGGCTTTGCCCCTGTTGCGCTGGGCTCGCTACGCGGCTCGGTCGCTCTGCACACGCAGATCCAGCACACCCATTCCTACAACGTTGTCGGCGTACTGCCCGGCGCGCAGGCGGCGAACGAAGCGGTGATCTATACCGCCCACTGGGATCACCTTGGCCGCTGCAATCCCGTCAATGGCGACAACATTTGCAACGGCGCGCTCGACAACGCGACCGGGGTTTCAGGCCTCATCGAACTGGCGCGTCATTTCGCTGAGAGCGGCGCTGCGCGCCGTTCCGTGGCGTTCATCGCCGTCACCGGCGAAGAAAAAGGTCTGCTTGGTTCAAGCTATTACGCCGATCACCCGACGTTCACGCCGGGCAATATCGTTGCCAACATCAACATGGATGGGCTCAGCATTTATGGGCCGGCGCGCGATCTTACGGTCACGGGCTTCGGCAAGTCGGAGATGGACGACCTGGTGACGGCTGCTGCCCAAGCGCAGGGCCGGCGCATCCGGCCCGATCC